>NZ_CM149850.1:1210000-3685667 GCF_056269425.1 Methylocystis sp. Se48
ATGACGTTGAAGGAACTCGGCAATTTACCTCCGTAACTTCGGGATAAGGAGGCCTTCGGTTTGGGCAACCAGATCGGAGGGGCACAGACCAGGGGGTGGCAACTGTTTAACAAAAACACAGGGCTCTGCGAAATCGCAAGATGACGTATAGGGTCTGACGCCTGCCCGGTGCCGGAAGGTTAAGAGGAGAGGTGCAAGCCTTGAATTGAAGCCCCGGTAAACGGCGGCCGTAAATATAACGGTCCTAAGGTAGCGAAATTCCTTGTCGGGTAAGTTCCGACCTGCACGAATGGCGTAATGACTTCCCCGCTGTCTCCAACGTCAGCTCAGTGAAATTGAATTCCCCGTGAAGATGCGGGGTTCCTGCGGTCAGACGGAAAGACCCCGTGCACCTTTACTGTAACTTTGCATTGGCATTCGTGTCGGCATGTGTAGGATAGGTGGTAGGCTTTGAAGCATGGGCGCCAGCTCGTGTGGAGCCACCCTTGAAATACCACCCTTATCGTCATGGATGTCTAACCGCGCGCCGTCATCCGGCGCCGGGACAATGCATGGTAGGCAGTTTGACTGGGGCGGTCGCCTCCCAAAGAGTAACGGAGGCGCGCGATGGTGGGCTCAGAGCGGTCGGAAATCGCTCGTCGAGTGCAATGGCATAAGCCTGCCTGACTGCGAGACAGACAAGTCGAGCAGAGACGAAAGTCGGTCATAGTGATCCGGTGGTCCCTCGTGGAAGGGCCATCGCTCAACGGATAAAAGGTACGCCGGGGATAACAGGCTGATAACCCCCAAGAGTTCATATCGACGGGGTTGTTTGGCACCTCGATGTCGGCTCATCACATCCTGGGGCTGGAGAAGGTCCCAAGGGTTCGGCTGTTCGCCGATTAAAGTGGTACGTGAGCTGGGTTCAGAACGTCGTGAGACAGTTCGGTCCCTATCTGCCGTGGGTGTAGGAGAATTGAGAGGATTTGTCCCTAGTACGAGAGGACCGGGATGAACATACCTCTGGTGGACCTGTTGTGGCGCCAGCCGCAGTGCAGGGTAGCTATGTATGGACGGGATAACCGCTGAATGCATCTAAGCGGGAAACCCACCTCAAAACCAGTTCTCCCTCGAGAGCCGTGGAAGACGACCACGTTGATAGGCCGGGTGTGGAAGCAGGGCGACCTGCGTAGCTTACCGGTACTAATAGCTCGATCGGCTTGATCGCTCTCATTTATCAACGCCCATCACACTCTTTGAGCATACGTTCATCCGAAAACCGCTACGCACTTTTCGGTCGTATGCAAAAAGAATGATGCGATAGAAAGACAAGGGATAAAACCCCCATTTGCTTCCGATGTGTTTCGCCGGCCTGGTGGCCTTCGGCGAAGCGATCAGACCCGATCCCATCCCGAACTCGGCCGTCAAACGCTTCAGCGCCAATGGTACTATGTCTCAAGACCTGGGAGAGTAGGTCGTCGCCAGGCCTGCCAAACACATCACAAAAAATGCCTCCTCACGATCCCCTCTAAAAAGCGCCGCGACACCCCATTCCACGCCGCGCTTCCTACGAACCATGCCGCGGGGTGGAGCAGCCCGGTAGCTCGTCAGGCTCATAACCTGAAGGTCGCAGGTTCAAATCCTGCCCCCGCATCCAAAATCCCTAAAATATCAGTTGTTTACGCTTACAGCCTTTGGGCTGGAAGGTAACCGCTGTTATCAGGCCACGTCTTCGAGAGCGACCGGCTGCGCGTAGGCCCAGGGCATGAGCTCGTCGAGTTTGCTCGCGAGATGGCCATTGATGATCTTCACGAGAACGTCGGCCAAATAGGCCTGCGGATCGACGCCATTGAGCTTGCAGGTCTCGATGAGCGAGGCGACGATCGCCCAATTCTCTGCGCCGCCGTCTGAGCCCGCGAAAAGCGCGTTCTTGCGATTGAGGGCAATGGGGCGGATGGCGCGCTCGACGATGTTGGAGTCGATCTCGATGCGCCCGTCGTCGATGAAGCGCGCCAGGCCGTCCCAACGCGAGAGCGCGTAGCGGATCGCCTCGGCGAGCCTGGTCTTCTGGCTGATCAGCGCGAGCTTTTCACGCAGCCATGGCTCGAGGGCGTCGAGGATCGGGCGGGATTTCTCCTGTCGCGCCGCGCGCCGGTCATCCGGGTTCTGCGCGCGGACGTCGCTCTCGATGGCGTAGAGCGCGCCGATGCGTTCGAGCGCCTCGCTGGCGATCGGCGCAGGACCTGCCGCGGCGAGTTCGTAAAAGCGCCGGCGGACATGGGACCAGCAGAAGGCCAGCGCCACGCTGTTCTTGTGCGCCAGCGCGCGATAGCCAGCGTAACCGTCGACCTGCACGACGCCCGTGAAGCCAGCGAGATGCGCGAGCGGCTGCTCGGACTTTCGGTTTTGCGCATAGACATAGACGGCGATCGGCGGATCGGCGCCGCCCCATGGCCGGTCGTCGCGGGCATAGGCCCAAAGTTGGCCGGTTTTCGTGCGGCCCCGCCCGGGGTCGAGCACCGGCGCCGTCGTCTCGTCGGCGAAGATTTTCGTCGACGACCGGATGTGTTCCAGAAGCCGCTCATGAACGGGCCGCAAATGCCAGGCGGCGCGGCCAACCCAGTCGGCGAGCGTCGAACGGTCGAGGGCGATCCCCTGTCGGGCGTAGATCTGCGCCTGGCGATAAAGCGGCAAGTGATCGGCATATTTGGAGACGAGCACATGGGCGATTGCCGCCTCGGTCGGCAGTCCACCCTCGATCAGCCGCGGCGGGGCCGGCGCCTGCACGATTGCGCCCTCGCAGGCGCGGCAGGCGTATTTGGGACGCCGCGTCACCAGCACCCGGAACTGCGCCGGGACGATGTCGAGCCGCTCGGAGACGTCTTCGCCGATCTTGTGCAGCAGTCCCTTGCAGCAGGGGCAGGCGTAGTCCTCGACATCGACGACGGTCTCGATGCGCGGCAGATGCGCCGGCAGCGCGCCTCGGTTCGTGCGGCGCTTTCTGGACGCCTTCTCGCGTTCGGCGGCGGACTTGGCTTCCCCCTCCGCCGCTGCGCCGGCTTCCGTCTGCTCGACCTCTTCGAGCGCCAGCAGCATCTGGTCATCGGGAAGCGTCTCTGCGCGCCGTCCGAAGCGATGACGCTGCATCTCCTTGATGATCTGAACGAGGCGCTCGTTGCGCGCCCGCTCGGCGAGGAGCATCGCCTTCAGTTCATTCGGATCGTCGGGAAGCGTCTCGACCGCCTGCGCCATAGACACAGAAGACCATATTTTCTGCGGTCTTTCGACGCTCTTCGACGCCCTGATTCATTGTGTCGCAGATCATCCCGCCAAGGCCGGCGCCGGCGTCTCCTTCACGCTGTGGACGCGCCGCCAGTCCAGCCCCTCCAGCAGCGCCGAAAATTGCGCCGCCGACAACCGCATCACCCCGTCTTCGATCTTCGGCCAGCGGAACTCGCCATCCTCCAGCCGCTTGGCGAAGAGGCACACGCCCGTGCCGTCCCAGAAGACCAGCTTGATGCGGTCCGTCCGTTTCGCGCGAAAGACGTAGATCGCGCCGTCGAAGGGATCGCACTGCATCGTCTCGCGCACCAGCGCCGCGAGACCCTCTGCGCCCTTGCGGAAGTCGACAGGCTTCGTCGCCACCATCACGCGCACCGCGCCCGTCGGGCCGATCATTTGGCGACTTTCAACGCCCGGATCACCGCAGCGATGGTCTTCGCTTGCGCGCCGCGTCCGACCCGAACCGTAACGCCGTCAATTTCAAGTTCGATCGTCGGCGTCGAACCAATTTCCTGGTCGACGGCGCGGCGTTTGCGCTTCGCCGGCGGCGCGGGCGCAGGCCCTTGCATGATTGCCGGAACAAACAATGGCGGCGCGCCTGCGTCCGCGCGAGCCTCGGTCTCTTTGCGCGCCTGACGACGCCACGTAAAAAGCTGCTGCGCCGTCAGACCGTGCCGCCGCGCCACTTCACAAACGCTCGCGTCCTCCGCAAAGCTCTCAGCGACGATCGCCGCCTTCTGATCGGAGCCCCACGTTCTCCGGCGTCCCGCGCCCGTGAAAACCTCGATCCGCCGCATCGGAGCTGCTTCAGGCTCCGACATATGCTTACGCTCTGAAATCGACATGTGTCGGAGCCCCTTTCGCTCCGATTATCGTCGCCCCAACTCATTCAAAACAGGTGCGAGCAGAACAGCGCTTACGCTGGAAGCAACCCCTCACGCCTCCAGGAAGCTCATCGGAAGCAAGAGCCGGCCCCGCAAATTCGGACGGTGAGATAGGTGGAATTTCCGCCTGACGTCGGCGAGGATTCTCGCGGCAACTCAGGAGCATCCGATGACGAAGCGAAGCCGCCGGACGCATTCTCCGGCGTTTAAGGCGAAGGTGGCGTTGGCCGCGATCAGGGGCGAGAAGACGCTGGCCGGGCTGGCGCAGCAGTTCGACGTCCATCCGAACCAGATCAATATCCCTCCGGCGGCGGCCGCCTGGCGTTGATTGCGGTTTTTGAGATAGCTGCGGGAGCTATGACTGAAAATGGGTGATTGGGCCTGAAAAGGCGGCGTATCGTGGGGGGTGCTGAATCCTGCCAGCTCCTCCAAAGGAGCGATACGCCATGGAAGAAGATAGCACGATCATCCATCTCCGGCAGCGGGGTCTGATCTCCGATCCCCTGACGGAGATTGCCCGAGAAGGCGCACAACGCATGCTTGCGGCCGCGCTGAAGGCTGAAGCGGACAGTTTCGTCGAGATGTTTTCCCACGAGCGGCTGCCTGATGGCCGCCAACGTGTTGTGCGGCATGGCGTCGGGCCAGAACGGGTCATCCAGACCGGGATCGGGCCGATAACCGTTCAGCGGCAAAAGGTCCGGGATCGCGCCGCCGATGCGCCGGCGTCGGCGAAAGTTCGCTTCAGTTCGAACATTCTGCCCAGATGGGCGCGCCGGTCGCGCAGCCTCGACGCCTTGTTGCCGGTTCTTTATCTGCGGGGCGTCTCGATGGGCGACCTTCAGGAGGCGCTGACGGCCCTTCTCGGCCCAGAGGCCCCGAACCTATCGCCGGGCGTGATCGCTCGTCTGATCGAGGCTTGGCGGGAGGAGCATGGTCGCTGGCAACGTCGGGATCTCTCGGCTCGCCGCTATGTCTACATCTGGGCGGACGGCGTCTATCTACAGGCGCGGATGGAGCCGGAAGCGGAATGCATTCTTGTCATCATCGGCGCCACGCCCGAAGGCAAAAAGGAGCTTCTCGGCTTTCATGTGGGCGCCCGGGAAAGCGCGCAAAGCTGGCGTGAGTTGCTTGTCGATCTCAAGGCGCGGGGCCTGACAATCTCCCCCGAACTTGCGGTTGCCGATGGCGCTTTGGGGTTCTGGAAAGCAATGGACGAGATTTATCCAGCCGCGCGGCGTCAGCGATGCTGGTTCCACAAGATCTCCAATATTCTCGGCAAGTTCCCGAAGTCCATGGCGGCGGCGGTCAAGGCCAACCTGCAGGAGATCCATCACTCAGAAACCAAGGCGGCGGCGCGCGCGGCGATAAACCTCTTCAACGAAAAATACGGGACCAAATACGCGCCGGCCGTCGCCTGCCTGACCAAGGATGAAGAAGCATTGCTGGCGTTCTACGACTTCCCCGCCGAACACTGGGATCACCTGCGAACGTCCAATCCAATCGAGAGCGTCTTCGCCACCGTCCGGCATCGGACGGTGCGCACCAAGGGCGCTCTGTCCCAGAAGACGGTGAAGATCATGGTCTTCACCCTCATTCGAGCGGCGTCAAAAACCTGGCGCAGATTGAAAGGCGCAAATCAGTTGCCTCGGCTCATCGAAGGCGTCAAATTCGTCGACGGCGTCGCAAGCAGCGACGCCAGAGAAAGCCACGCCGCTTGATCAGCGCCCGTCACCCACATTCGGCCATAGCTCTGACCTCCCGATCGCGCGGCAGGCGAAGGCGCTCGGCCTCGCCCGCAGCACGGTCTACTACATGCCTCGGCCGGTCTTGGCCGAGGATCTGAAGCTGATGCGGCGCCTCGACGAACTGCATCTCGATTATCCCTTCGCGGGGGCGCGAATGCTGCGCGATCTGTTGCGGCGCGAGGGCGTCGTCGCCGGCCGCCGGCATGTGGCGACGCTGATGAGGCGGATGGGGATCGAGGCGATCTACCGGCGGCCGAATGCGAGCAAGCCGTCGCCGGGCCACAAGATCTATCCCTATCTCCTGCGCGGCGTGACGGTCGAGCGGCCGGATCACGTCTGGGCGATGGACATCAGCTACGTCCCGATGCGGCGCGGCTTCGTCTATCTCGTCGTGGTCGTCGACGTGGCGAGCCGGCGCGCGCTGGCGCATCGCGCGTCGATCACGATGGAGGCGGCGTTCTGCGTCGAGGCGCTGGAAGAGGCGTTGGCGATACACGGCAAGCCCGAGATTTTCAACACGGATCAGGGGAGCCAGTTCACCAGCCTCGACTTCACGCGCGTGCTGCTGGACGCGAAGGTCTCGATCAGCATGGACGGCAAGGGCGCCTGGCGCGACAACGTCTTCGTCGAGCGGCTGTGGCGCAGCGTCAAATACGAAGAAGTCTATCTGCGCGCCTATGAGAGCGTCTCCGAGGCGCGCGCGTCGATCGCCCGTTATCTCGCCTTCTATAACGAGCGGCGCCCGCACTCGAGCCTTGACGGGCGCACGCCCGACGAGGCCTACTTCGGCATAAAGGAAACGGCGATGGCCGCATGACCGTCGCTTTCGATTTTGCCGCCGCTCTGGTCGGGCCTACGGCCCTCCCGACGCCGCGACAAAATCGAACCGCCCCGCGTTCGGCAACACCCGGCAGAGATCCACTTAAAATCCGCGGGGAGCTGTCCAAACAACCGGAGCCAGCTCTCTCGACAGCCCAAGATATAAGCGCGTTCTTGTTGAAGACGAGATTGTATTCGAGCACCCACCTATAGCAAAAAACGTTTTTCGTGGTCATTCGGCGGTCTCGCCCAGCTGACCGGATTTTACTCGGTCCGCGCCGTCGCATCTATTCTTAACCAAACTTGAACAAGACGCCAAAGCCGCCGCGCGGATAGTTCCAGACGATGTCGCCGGAGGATTCGCACAAAATGCGACAAGTCCCGCATTCCAGACATCCATCCGGCGTGATCTCGACCTGGCCGGTGCTTGTTTGCGCATAGCAGCCGGCGGGACAGATGCGCGTCATCGCCAGCAGATTCTCAGACGGCTTTTCATGCGGACGAATGGCGATATGCGGTTTGCCGGCGTCCACAATGTAACGGTTCTGGTAGAGTTTCTCTTCGACACGGGCAGCCAAGGACATCGGATTTCTCCTGTCGCTACTGTCTTTTCCCTTTGAGCAAATTCCACGCCACTTCAATACGCGTTATCGCCACGCGCGCGCGAGCTTCCAGGCGTCGCCGAAAAGACCGGTCCATGAGCGCTCCTTGACGAAGGCGCTGATAGTGGCCTTCTCCTTGTCGAGTTTCGGGGTGCCGTCGACGCGAAGGAAATTTTCCATCGCCTTCGAAACGAGTTGCGGATAGGCTAGGAAATAATTCTGGGAATTGGCGTGCAGGAGAGCCGGCATGTCCTTGTATTTCTTCAGATCCTTCATCACGAAACTCTCGTCCAGCAGTTTCTTGTAGAGCGACAGATTCTGCTTCGTCGGCGCCTCGCGCCGAGACTTGAGCTGGAGGATCGCCTCGCCGGCCAGACGGCCCGACGTCAGCGCGAGATTGGAGCCCTCACGGTGAATGGCGTTGTTGAGTTGTGCCGCGTCGCCGCAGACCACCCAGCCGTCGCCAAACAGCTCGGGAATCGTCTTGTATCCCCCCTCCGGGATCAGATGCGCAGCGTATTCCTTCACTTCCGATCCCTCGAGCAGCGGCTTGATCGAAGGATGGTTTTTGAAAGCCTCCAACAGGCCATGAGGCGTGTCCTGGTTCGTCGCAAAGTCGGAAACCAGACAACCCATGCCGACGGAAACGCTCTCTTTGTTGGTATAGACGAAGCCCATGCCCGTCATGCCCTTGGAGATGACGCCCGCCGCCTCGATCACGACGCCTTCGTCGCCCTGGAGATTGAAGCGCGCATCGATCGTCTCACGCGGCAGGAAGTGCATTTCCTTCACCGCGAGCGCCACATGTTCAGGCTTTGGCGTGTCTCGCAGCCCGGCGCGCGCGCCGAGCAATCCGTTGACGCCCTCGGCGAGAACGACCACATCGGCGAAGATCGTGCCGCCGCGCCTGTCGGTTCGCACGCCGATCACCTTGCCGTAGGCGTCGCTGACCAGTTCGGTGACGGTCGTCTCGCAGATGACGAGCCCGCCCTGCGCCTGAACCTCCTTGGAGAACCAGCGGTCGAACTGCGAGCGGATGATCGTATAGCGGTTCGGCCGCTCCTCGTTGAAGTCGTCCGAACGATACTGCAGGCCCGTATGAGAACGTTCGCCCATCATCCAGAAGCGCTGCTCGACGAGATGACGCTCGAGCGGCGCTTCCTCGCGGAAGTTGGGGACGATCTTCTCCACCATGTCGGCGTAAAGAATCGCGCCCTGGACGTTTTTGGAGCCGGGATATTCGCCGCGCTCGAGCTGGAGAACCTTGAGCCCCCGGGACGCCATGGTGTGCGCGGCGGCGTTTCCGGCCATCCCCGCGCCGATCACGATCGCGTCGAATCTCTCTTCGATCATGGCAATCTCCATTTTCGTCCCGCAGGCCAACCCTGGCGGCGACCGCGTTTCCTGTTAGCCGGCGAGCCTGTCGCGCTGATGCGGCGACAGTCTCTGACGGAAGGCTTCTGTGAGCGCCGGCAGCAGCCGGATCGCGTCCGTGACGATCCCGACATGAGCGAAATCGAAGATCGGCGCATTCTTGTCGGTGTTGATCGCGACGATGCAGTCGGCGCCTTCGACGCCCACCCGATGCTGGATCGCGCCCGAAATTCCTGCGGCGATATAGAGCTTGGGCCTGATTGTCTTGCCGGTCTGGCCGATCTGGCGATCGGAGGTTACCCAGCCCTTCTGCACCAGCGGGCGCGAACATCCGAACTCCGCGCCGAGCACCGAGGCGAGATTGCGCACGAGTTGGTAATTCTCCGCGCTCTGCAGCCCCATGCCGCCTGCGACGACAACATCCGCAAAGGCGAGGTTGCTCTTGTTGGAGTCCCGGTCGGGCACGAAGCGTAGGATCTTGGTGATGATCTCGTCCTCCGCCAGATCGGCGGCGAAGGGGACGATCCGACCGCTCCGCTCGGGGTCGCGCGCCGGCATGGGCATCACGCGGGGCCGGATCGTGGCCATCTGCGGGCGGTAGTTCAGCGTATAGATGGTGCAGAGCAGGGAGCCGCCGAATGTCGGCCGCGTCGCGGCGAGCGACCCATCCGCATCGACCGCGAGCTCGGTGCAATCCGCCGTGAGGCCGGTCAGCAGCGTCGTCGCCACCGAGCCGGCGAGATCGCGGCCCAGCGTGGTTGCGCCGAGCAGCAGAATCTCCGGCTTATGGGCGTTGACGAGCTGCGTCATCGCCTTCGAATAGGATTCATTGCGGTAATCGGCGAGGACCGGATGCTCAACGAGATAGCAAAGGTCGGCGCCATAGCGGAAGGATTCGGCCGCCGCGGCACGCGTCGCTTCCCCTTCTCCGCCGAGAACCACGCTCGCGAGCTCAACCCCGAGTTTGTCGGCGAGCTTGCGGCCTTCTCCCAGCAGTTCCCATGACACGGGATGGACCTCGCCGCGTTCGAGCTCGACGAAGACCCAGACATGCTTGTAGTCGCGAAAATGCTCGGGCAGTTCCTTTTTGGCTGCGGCGCGGTTTCCGGACGCAGGGGTTGCGGACATTGTCGCCTCCTTTAGAGTCCCGAAGCAAGTTTGGTCATGTCGGCTTCCAGCGCCGGGTGACGCGCGAAGATCGCCTCGATGAGCGCTTCCGCCGAATCCGCCGCGTTTTTCTCGGGCTCGATGAAAGCCGCGCGTTCGGAGCGCGGAGCCGGTGCGAAGACCTTCTTCACGATCGTCGGCGAGCCCTTCAGACCGCACTTCGTGAGGTCTTCGATGCCGGCTTCCTTGGCGTTCCAGGTGATGATCTCGGCCCGCGCCGCGCGCAAGGAGTCCTCGAGCGCGCCGCGCCGGACTTCATTCGACCCCTCGAGCATGGTGATGAGACAGGGCAGGGACGTCTTGAGGACATGGACTCCGCCCTCGGAGCGCCGTTCGACCGTGAGTTCGCGCTTTTCCGGATCGCAGTCGGCGATCTTGGAGACATAGGTCAGCTGCAGAAGTCTGAGGCGCTTCGCCACGCCGGGACCGACTTGCGCCGTGTCGCCGTCGATTGTCTGCTTTCCGGCGAAGACGATCTCCTGCGGCCCGAAGGTCGCGTCGATCTTGCGGATCGCGTGCGCCAGCGCGTAGGTCGTCGCCAGCGTGTCTGAGCCGGCGAAAAATCTGTCAGTGAGCAGCACGGCGCGATCGGCGCCGATCGCCAGCGCCTTGCGCAGCGAGTCGGCGGCCATGGGCGGCCCCATGGTGAGAACGGTCACCTCCCCGCCGAATTTGTCCCGAAGCCGCAGCGCTTCCTCGAGCGAGAAAAGATCATAGGGGTTGATGATGGTCGGCACGCCCTGCCGCATGATCGTGTTGGTGACCGGATGCACGCGGATCTGCGCGCTGTCGGGAACCTGTTTGATGCAGACGAGGATCTTCATTCCGGTTCCTCCCCTCAGCGACCGGCGGTGGTCAGCGACGTCAGCGGGACGAAAGGCTTGGCGGGCGCGGCTGCGGGTTTCATCGCATCCTTGTGGACCTTGAACACGCGCTCGGCGATGGGCGAAGAGGCGACGAAATCCGCATAAGCCTTGGCGAGATATTCTCTGCAGGCGGCGCGAGCCTCTTCGTCTGTCGAGCTTTCCAGATCATTCCCCGCGAGATATTCTCCCATTCGCCGCAGGATATGCAGACGCGCGACACGCACCACCGCGGGGTCGAACTCGACGCCGAGCGCGTCGAAAAAATCCTCGGCCGAAGAGAGGTTGCGCAATTCGTCGAACACGCTCATGGCGTCGTCTCCTTTCGGGCTGAGGTCTCACTCCTGCGCCCCTGAAAATGCGCAAGGCGCGCCTCGAGAAAATCGATGCGGTCGATGAGGACCGAGATCGCGTCCCCGACAGGATCGGGGATGAGATGATGTTCGAGGTCGATGCGGCCGTCGTAACGCGTGCGCCGGCGTTCGACTTTGACGACGCGGCCGGGTATTCCGACGACCGTCATCTCGGGCGCGACGTCCTCGATGACCACGGAATTCGCGCCGATGCGGGAGCGCGCGCCGACAGTGATCGGTCCAAGGATTTTCGCGCCCGCGCCGATCAATACGCCATTCTCGATGGTCGGGTGGCGCTTTCCCGGCGACCAGGAGGTGCCGCCGAGCGTCACGCCGTGATAGAGCGTGATGTCGTTCTCGATCACCGCCGTTTCGCCGACCACAACGCCCGCGCCATGGTCGATGAAGAGACGCTGGCCGATTGTCGCGCCGGGATGAATGTCGATATTGGTGAGGAAGCGCGCGAGCCAGGAGAGGAAACGCGCCGGAAATTTGAAGCCGCGTCGCCAGAGCGCATTGGCGAAGCGATGGATGACGACGGCGTGCACGCCGGGATAGAGCAAAGCGACTTCGACCGCGTTTCGCGCGGCGGGATCGCGTTCCAATACGCAGGTGACATCGCCTCTGAGCGTCGCGACAAGTCCGCTTCGCCTCCACGACTGTCCAGCGGTCGCCATAGCAGTGTCACTCATACCGACCCCCCGGAAGCGCTCTTGAAGAAGTTTTCGAGCTCCCGCTGCGTCATCGGCGCGGCCTTCTCATTGGCGCGTTGGCGGATCTGAGCTAGCAAGGCGGTCGCCGCGTCGCGGTCGATGGCCAGGCCCATTTCCTCGCATTTGCTCCTCAGCGCGGCGACGCCTGAATGCTTGGCGAGCACGATGGTGTTGCGCCGGCCGAGCCGCGCCGGATCGACCCCCTGATAAGTGCGCGCGTCCTTCAGCAAGGCGGCGACATGGATGCCAGATTCATGAGTGAACGCGTCGGCGCCGACGATCGCCTTGGCCCGGCCGATCCGTCTCCGCGCCGCGCGCGCGACGAGCTTGGCGAGCGAATGGAGCTTGTCGATGTGAATTCCAGTGCGTCCCGCGGCGACATGGCCGAGCGCGACGGCGACCTCTTCGAGCGGCGCATTTCCCGCGCGCTCGCCCAGGCCGAGCACTGTGACGGAGGCGTGGGTCGCGCCGGCGCGAAGGGCCGCGAGCGTGTTCGCGGTCGCAAGTCCGACATCGTCGTGACCATGGAATTCGATCGGTAGATCGGTCTCCTGACGTACGCGGGAGACGGCGTCGAATGTCGAGAACGGGTCCAAGGTCCCGAGCGTATCAGCGAAGCGAAAGCGCCAGGCCCCTGCCTCTTCCGCGGCGCGCAAAATCACGCCGATGTCGCGTGGATCAGCGCGGGATGAGTCCTCGCCGCCCAGCGCCACCGTCAGGCCCCGCTCGCGCGCATGGGAGACGATTGTGCGAACGCGCTCGGCGAGCGTCGGGACGTCCACGCCGAACTTCACGCCGATCTGCAATCGCGACATCGGCGCCGAGACATTAACATTCGCGACGCCCGAGGCCAACGCGGCGTCGATGTCGGACCTGTTCAGTCGGCACCAGGCCATCACCCGGCAGGGCAGGGCCTCAGAAACGACGCTGGCGATGGCCTCGATTTCGTCGCGGCCCATTGCCGGCGTTCCCGCCTCGATTTCATCGACCCCCGCAGCCGCCAGGGCGCGCGCAATCGTCAGCTTGTCGCGCGCCGAGAAAGCGACGCGCGGCGCCTGTTCGCCGTCGCGTAGCGTCGTGTCGTTGACGTAAATGCGGGGATGGTCGGCGCTCATGACGTCCGCTCACGCATAGACCGGGTTGAAAGCCTTCGGCCCCTTGTCGGCCCCGGCCCAGAAGGGCGAGAGCGCGCGAAGTTTTTCCAGGATCTTTGGCAACGCATCGATCACCTGATTTACGTCCTCAGCGACATTGTCCCGCGACAGCGAAAAGCGAATCGAGCCATGCGCCGCCGTGAACGGCACATTCATCGCACGCATGACATGCGACGGCTCCAGCGAACCCGAAGTGCAGGCGGAGCCCGAGGAGGCCGCGATGCCCTGACGGGTGAGGTGGAGGAGGATCGCTTCGCCTTCAACATATTCGAAGGCGATGTTAGTCGTGTTCGGCAAACGCTCGCGCGGATCGCCATTGACAAAGCAGTTCGGCACGCGCTGCAGGATGGCGCTTTCGAGACGGTCGCGGAGCGCCTTCACGCGGGTTTGTTCGTCGGCCATATGGGTTATAGCGAGTTCGGCCGCCTTGCCGAGGCCAATGATGCCGGGCGTATTCTCGGTGCCAGCGCGACGTCCGCGCTCCTGATGGCCGCCGCGCAGCAAAGGCTTGAAGCGCGCGCCGCGCTTGACATAGAGCGCGCCAATGCCTTTGGGCGCATGCAGTTTGTGGCCCGAGAGCGACAGCATATCGATGGCGCTGTCCTTCAGCACGATCGGCACTTTGCCGACAGCCTGCACAGCATCTGTATGGAACAGCGCGCCATGCTCCTTTGCAAGTTCAGCGAGAGCTTCCACGGGGAAGATCGTTCCGGTCTCGTTATTCGCCCACATCAGCGTGACGAGCGCCACCTTGTCGGTAAGCGCCGCGCGAAAGGATTCGAGATCGAGACGGCCCAGCGAGTCGACTCCGATATAATGGACCTTAACGCGGCCGATTTTCTCAAGGTGTTGGCAGAGCGCGAGAACGGCGGGATGTTCGACAGCGCTCGTGATGATTTCGTTGCGGCTAGGCATCGCCTCGAGCGCTGAGAGAACGGCCGTGTTGTCGGCTTCGGTCCCGCTCGCAGTGTAGATGATCTCATGATCATGTTCCGCGCCGAGCAGCTGTTGCAGCTGCTGACGCGCCTTCTTGACGGAGGCGCCGACGCTCGCGCCAAAAGAATGGATCGACGACGGATTGCCGAACTGCTCGGTAAAAAAGGGGAGCATAGCTTCGACGACGGCGGGATCGACCCGCGTCGTCGCATTGTTGTCGAGATAGACTGCGCGCATAGTCGTTCCTCAATGAGCGTGGGCCTTGATGGGGATGACGCGGACCGGCGTGCCGAGCTTGGCGACTAACCTCTCCTGTATGCCGGAGACGGTGACGTTCGCCATCTGACAGCCGGTGCAGGCGCCCGTGAGGCTGACCATGACATTGGAGCCGTCGACGTCGATCAGTTCGCAATCTCCGCCATCCTTCCGCAGATAGGGGCGAAGCTCCTCGATGGCTTCTTCGACGAGACGAATCTTCTTCAGATTGGTCATCCCAGCCGAGGGCGGCGGCAGCGGAGAAGTTGGCGTCAGCGGCGAGGTGGGGGGCGCGGCTTCGGATTTCGTGGCTTTCGCCTTTGCTTTGATTTCCTTCGCGTCGGCAGCGCCGAGCCGATACGCCTCGTGTTCGGCCAGCACGCCTTCGGCGACGAGTTCCTCATTGACCTTCGCCAGTACTTCCTCGAGCTTGTCGAAGCAGGTGAGACAACCGCCGCCGGCCTTGGTGTAGGCGGTGACTTCCTCGATCGTCGTCAGCTTGTTCATGCGGATGGCGCGTTCGACCATGCCCTCGTCGACACCAAAGCATTTGCAAAGCAGCGCGCCTTCCTCGTGGTCGTCATGCCACTCTTGGCCCCGGAAATTGGCGATCGCCGCCTGCAACGCCTCATAGCCCATCACGGAGCAGTGCATCTTCTCGGGCGGAAGGCCGCCAAGGAAATCCGCGATATCCTGGTTGGTGATCTTAATGGCTTCCTCGAGCGTTTTGCCGATGATGAGTTCGGTCAGCGCGGAGGAGGAGGCGATGGCGGATCCGCAACCGAAGGTCTGAAATTTCGCCTCCTGAATGACTTCCGTCTCCAGGTCGACCTTCAGCATGAGCTTAAGCGCGTCGCCGCAGGAGATGGCGCCGACTTCGCCGACCGCGTTGGCTTCACCGAGGACGCCCGCGTTCTTGGGGTTGAAGAAGTAGTCCTTGACCTTATCGGAATAGTCCCACATCGCCTTGTCCTCACGCTCAGCCGAATGATTTTCCGCAGGAACAGCTCGACTTGGCTTGCGGATTGTCGAAGGTGAAGCCTGAGCCTTCGAGGCCGATGACGAAGTCGATCTTGGTTCCGTCCAGATAGGCGAGCGACCCCTCCTCAACGAAGATCTTCACGCCGTCAGTATTGAACACATGGTCGTTGGGATCGGCTTCGTTCACCAGGCCCATCATGTATTTCAGGCCCGCGCAGCCGCCAGCCTCGACCATGATGCGCAGCCCTTCGACCTGCTGGCCGGCGCTGGCCATCGCCGTGCGCACTGCGGTGACCGCGCTATCCGTTAGCTGGACCATCTCGGCAGCTCCCTCGTTAGGATCGTTTCGAAGGAGAGCAAGCAACAGATATGCCAGCGGCGTAACGCTTGGATCTTCTGGGAATTTGCGCTGGTCGTCATGTCCGCAAAGCGCCAATGTCGGAGAACCGACAAAAGGGTTTCCGGTCGCCGAGGGAACTCGTGTCGCGCGGGGCGTCTAGCGTCGGGCGGTGCGCGCGAGCAGGCTTGCGCCATCCTCTGCGCCGAAGCAGCTGTCGAAATCTCCGCATTCGCGGCACGTCGGCGCGGCGCAGAGCGAGAAGCCCTCCATTTCGCAAAGCTTGCGATAGAAAAACTTCTTCCATTTCATATTATCGACATTGGCGGCGCCGAGGGCGGGGAACCATTCGCCCATCAGCCTCGTCAACTCGCCGCGATCGATGAGTCCGAGATCCTGCCAAAGATGGCGAGGGGACATGGCGCGGCGCGCAACGATGGAGGTCATCCAGGAGCAAACAGGCGCCTGATCGCGCTTGAATCGGTTGAGCAGCTCGTAAAGCTGCGATTCCTCCTCGTCGAGCACAATTTCCAGTGGCTCGGCTTCGAGAGAAAAGAAACGGCGCGCTGCCGGCGCCCATTGTTCCGTGAGAGAGGCGAGCGCCGGACGATCGAGCCCCAGGGAAAAAGATAAAGGGTCCAGATTGTCGCGGGCTTCGCTCAGGCCGACGGCGAGCGCACAGGCGAAGACATGCGCCGAAAAGGGGTCCGCGAGGGCCGAAGCGGTGGGCCCGGCCCGAAGCACGTAGTAGATCGTTGCGGTCGATAGCGCTGATCGCGCGCCGGCCGCGAACTCTTGCGAGGGCGCGAGCGTGGTCATGACCGGTCAGACTGCGGGCTAGTCCGCGGACATATGGGTCTGGCAATTCTTCGGACAGACTCTTGCGCAGGCGTTGCAGCCGATACAGGCGCCTGGATTCTCGACCTTCATGATCTTGCGATTGAGTTCGCCGTCGAAATCGTCGTCGTCGTCATCGGTGACGGCGCCGAGGATCTGTCCATCCTCGTCGACGCCATAGAGCGCCATCACCCCTTGCGGACAGACTTTGAAGCAGCGTCCACAGCCAATACAGGTCTCGGCGCTTATGTCAGTGAGATAGAGGGGGGTATAGGGCGAACCGTCCCGCGTGTGAAACTCAGCCATCACGCCGCCTCCAGTGACTTGAGCTTCTTGCGCGCCGCCTCGAGCGCGGCGTAAGCGTCATAGGTTTCCTGCGCCACCGTTAGAATGGTGCTCCAATTGACCGGAAGCTCCTCCGAGAGATCGTGGAGATTCATCTTCATATTCGTCGCCTTCGCCGAAAGCTTTTTGATCTCGGCTTTCAATTCATCGACGCTGCTCATCTCCCGCCTCCGTCAATAGCGCGCGACCTCAGGGAATTTCTCGATCATCTCGACCCCCGCGTCGACGAGCTTGGCGCCTTCGGTCGCAAGTTTTTCAAGGGTCTCGAAGCCGAAGCGATGAACGTCGCGAAGATGCTTGTTCACGACGATCAGCCGCCCGGTCGTGAGGATCATGCGGCCGAAACCCTCGTGGCTCATCTTCATCATCGGCTGCACCATGCAACCCGTGCGCCGCTCGATCGCAAGGCCCACGGCGTTGTAGAAAAGCTCCAGGCGCCAGAGAATTTCAGGGTCCGGATCGCCAATGATGGGGATCTCCCGTCGCTGCTCCTTGGTGACGACGTAGGGGTCGAGGAGATTGACGTCCGACTTCTTCTCCCAGGTTCCATGCGTGTCCTGGGCGCGCCACACCTTGATCAGCTCCTTGATGAAGAGGCTTTCCTCGGGCTTCTGTTCCAGTTCGACGGCGGCTTCAGACATTGGCGCTTTCCTCCTCGAAATCGAAACTGCGCTCGCCGCTCTTCGACAAGACCTTGCGAAGCCAGGGCGGTGGGGATCCTCTCAAGACGACCTGCAGCTTCTCGAGAAGATCCGTAATCTTCTCCGGCTGCTGAACCTTCATCGGATGAATGTTCTGGGCGACGACCCGCGCGGCCCCTGAGCCGCCGATTGCCGCGACATAAAGGATCGAACAATCCTTGATCGCCTCGAGCTTGGGCTGAAGCTTGTCCTCATTGCCGTCTTCCTGCAGATCGCCGGCGAATTGAACAGCCTCCACGAAATGGTAGGAGTCGGGGGTCAGATCATAGATGGCGATGTTCCTGGCCCAGCCGAAATGCGCGTCGACCCGTTCGAGATCCTGTGTGGCGAATGCGACTTTCATAACGCCTCCTTTGCCGTCAGTGCGCGCTCGATTGGATGGTTGGATCAGCCGCAAGCGTCGAACCGTCATGGCCTTTCCCTTCATGTCTCCAGCTGTCGGGGGTCGGCTCCGGCGTTTGCGAGAGGAAAATATTGCCGATGGCGAAGATGAGATTGCGCGTGCCCCGATAGCCGACGCTGACTTCATGGGCGGCCCCGAGCCGATCGAAAATGGGCAGGCCCGTACGGTACAGCGGCACGCCGAGGCGCTCGGACGCCTGGCGGCCGTGAGCATGGGTGATGAGGAGATCGCAGCCCGCCGCGCGGGCTTCCAGATCTTCGAGATCGCCGAGAAGAACCTCTTCGGTCTTCACTCTTTCGAGGAGCGGAGAATTCGTCGTCGTGACGGCGGCGGCGACTTCCGCGCCCATTTCCGTCAGCCATTGGCTGATCGCGAAGAGCAGGTCGGGCTCGGCTCCGATGGCGATGCGTTTGCCGCCGAAATGAAAATGGCCGTCGAGCATCGCGTCGACGAGCTGCGCCCGTTGCCGGCGCCATTTGATCGGCACGGGTCGTCCGCTCACGCGCGCAAGCAGACTCACGAACTCATCAGCGGGTCCGAGACCGGTGAGCCGGTCGAAAAGCGTGAACGGAACGCCGGCGCGGGACTCGAGAGCGAGCGCCGCCGCCCGCATCTGTTCGCCGACGGCGATGGTCCAGGCGGCCGAGCCCATTTGCGAAATCTCGGCGCGGGAGACGCCGCCGAGCGTCGTCGGCGTGAAATCCTCGGGGATGTGCCCGTCGAGAGAGCCGGAAAGGTCCGGCAGGAATGTCGGCTCCAACCCAAACGACTCGATGACGTCCCGCAATTCGTCGATGTCGCCCGGCGTCAGGTATGAGCCAGGAAGAACATTGATCCGTTGCGGCGCGCGCCTTGCGGGTTTCTCCTCGGGGACCAAAGTCTCGACGATCTTTACGACCGCCTTGGCGAATCCGTCCTGAAAGGCGTCCTTGAAGTCCGGCGTGGAGACATAGACGATGCGGAGATCGGCAAGTTCGGGTCGGCGCTTGCGCAGGAGCTTGAGGTAGCCTTCGACGTCGTCGCCCTTGGTTTCCGTGACCCCTGTCGAACAGATGCCTATAATCTCGGGATTGGCGCGTTTGACGATGTTGAGAATCGCCTGCTCGATATTATCTAGGCCGCCGAGAATGGTGGCGACTTCGTTCATCGCCGTCGTCTGCAGCGGAATGGCCTCGCGAAAGTGCCGGACAAAGAGCACGAGCCCGAATGAGGTGCAGCCCTGCGAGCCATGCAGAACGGGCATGCAACCGGACAGGCCCATGAAGGCGAGGGCGCCGCCGATCGGCTGGCTCATCTTCAGCGGATTGACCGCGCAAGCCTTCTTGGAGACGGTGACACGGGCCATGGTTTCCTCACGCGGCTTGGGTCGCGCCGAGCGCGCTCGATGAAGACGCGGCGTCTAGGATCGCGGCGATCCGTTCCTGGCAGCCGCCGCATCCGGTTCCTGCGGCGGTCACTTTTCCAATCGCCACGACACTGTCCGCGCCGCCGCTGACGGCGTCCTCGATCGCCCCGAGCGAGACATTGTTGCAGACGCATATCTTCTTGCTCGGCTGCGCCGTCTCGGAGGCGGTGGGATCGACGGCAAGCGCCGCGGCCTCGGCCTCGATCGCTTCGTTCGCGCGCGCCTCCCAGCTTTTCTCCTCCCAAGGAGCGGGACGCCGCACTTGCTCCCAGACAGGATTGGACAGCGCCTTGTCGATTTCGTGGACGAGCTCAACCATGCCTTCATAGCCGGCATAGGCGTGGTGGCGTTCCTGATTGATGTCGAGCCAGGGCATCTTCGCCTTGAGCGCAATGAATTGGGAGCGTCCACCCGACAGCATGATGTCGGCGCGCGCATCCCTCAACATTTTGTACATATCACGCGGCGTCAATTCGTCGATCATATGGGCGTCGTCGCCCATCAGCTCCTTGATTTTCTCTTTGTCTTCCTTCGTCGATTTCTTGACGCTGGTGCCGACGATCTCAAGCCCCGCTTCCTGCAATGCGGCCACGACCGACCATGATTTCACGCCGCCGGTGATCAGGAGAACGCGCTTGCCGGTGAGTTTCTCCCGATACGGAGCGATACGCGCCCAGGCGCGTTTTTCCTCGCGGGCGATCACGACTTCCGTGCGCGCCAATAATTCGCCTGGCGCACCCCGTTGAACGAGGAGGTGGGCGATCTGGCGAAGGCTGTCGCTCATGTCGCCGATGCCGTAGAAAGATCCCTCGAAGAAGGGGATTTCGTAGCGCTCCTCCATCTTGCGCGCCACATTGATCATCGCCTTCGAGCAAACCATCATGGCGGCGCGGGCGCGATGCGAGGAGGCGATCTCACGATATTTCGCGTCGCCCGAAATGCAGGCGAGGATGCGAATTCCGAGTTCGTCAAGCAGCGGCTTGACCTGCCACAGCTCGCCCGCGAGATTATATTCGCCAATGATATTGATATCGTAGGGCGTCGTGAATTCGGGCTCCTGCGTCCCGATGACGTGGTCGAGGATCGCTTCGCCAGCGAGCTTGTTGCCCAGATTTTTCGGGCCCACAAAACCCGGCGAAATCACCGGGATGACCGGCTTGTCGAATTTCACCGCGGCTGCCTTGCAGACCGCGCCAATATCGTCGCCGGTCATCGCCGGAACGCAAGTCTGATAGACGAAGATCGCCGGCGGGTCGAATTTATCGATGATTTCCTTGATTGACCTGAACAGGCGCTTCTCGCCGCCGAACACCACGTCATTTTCGCTCATATCGGTGGTGAAGCCGGTGCGATAGAGGGTCGAGCCGGAGCTCTTCGCGCCGCGGTTGTCCCAGCTGTTGCCTTCGCAGGCGATCGGGCCGTGCACGAGATGGGCGACGTCGGTGATCGGCTGCAACACGATCTTCGCGCCGTCGAAGGCGCATCCGCCGGCGGCGGCGCCGGGGGCGAGCTGCTTGGTGCAGCCCTTCTTTCGTTCCTTGTCCGACTTGTTCTGGTTCTTGTCGCAGCCGGGCTCGTTGAAGACGTCGTGAATCTTTTCCGAGAGCGTCGTCATCTGAAAGCCTCCTGCGAGCGTTGCGCAGAACCTTATGCATTCGCCGGGCCAAGAAATGGCCCGGCGAGCGCCTTTATTAGCGAATGATGTCGAAGCTGTAGTCCGACTTCGCCACGACATTGGTGTTGCGGTCGATATCTTCGAAGATGGCGTCGAGGATCCAAACCAGCACGTTCATCGAGCCCTGATAGCCCCAAACCGGATAGCGGTGCTTGTGGTGGCGATCGAAGATCGGGAAGCCGATGCGGATGAGCGGCGTGCCCGTGTCGCGGTCGAGATACTTCCCATAGGTGTTGCCGATGAGGTAGTCGACCGGCTCAGTAAACAGCAGCGAGCGCATGTGCCACAGATCCTTGTTGGGATAGACTTGGCAATTCTTGCCGAAAGGCGAGGCGTCGAGCATCGCCTGGACCTTTCCCGCCCAGGTTTTGCCGCCGTTGGTGGAGAGGATGTGCGTCGGTTCGGCGCCGAGTTCGAGCAAGAAACCAGCAAGACCGAGGCAAAGATCTGGATCGCCGTAGATGGCGAATTTCTTGCCGTGGATGTGAGCGGCCGAGTCGGCGATGGCGTCGACGAGACGCCCGCGCTCCTTGGTGAGCTCTGGGGAGATCGGTTTGCCGGTGAGGCGCGAAATTTCCATCAGGAATTTGTCGGTCGCCTGTACGCCGATTGGATGGTTGAGCGCGACCGTCTCCTGGCCTTTAGTGGCGATATAGGGCAGCGTCTTTTCGGTGCAGAACTCCTGCATGGAGATCGTCGCCTTGGCGTTGATCGCCGCCGCCACATCCTCGAGCTTGGTGCCGCCGTCATACATGCGGAATTCGCCGTCGGTTGGCGTGTCCCACACGTCGCTGTTGTCGCCGATAATGGTGTATTCCACGCCCATCGACTCGAAGATGCGCTTCACTTCGCGAAGATTGCCGACGGTGTAGCCGTCGAAGCCGCCAAGAAAGTTGATCTTCTCGTTCGGCTTGCGTTCCAGCGCCGGCGCCGTGCCGGCCTTCCCGTCCCAGAAATGCTCCAGCACGCCCTTCATGACGTTGTCGTAGCCTGTGATATGGCTGCCGACGAAGGCGGGGGTGTGCGCGAAGGGCACGTCGAACTCCTGCGGAACGGAGCCCTTTTCCTTCGCGGTCTTGATGAAAGCGTTGAGGTCGTCGCCGATCACCTCGGCCATGCAGGTGGTCGAGACGGAGATCATCTTCGGCTTGTACATGTTGTAAGCGTTGGCCAGGCCGTCGATCATATTGTTGAGGCCGCCAAAGACCGCCGCATCTTCCGTCATGGAGGAGGAGACGCAGGAAGTCGGCTCCTTGAAATGACGCGAGAAATGGCTGCGGTAATAGGCGACGCAGCCCTGCGAGCCGTGAACGAAGGGCAGGGTGCCCTCGAAGCCGACGGCGGCGAAGACCGCGCCGAGCGGCTGGCAGGCCTTGGCGGGATTGACCGTCAGCGCCTCGCGGGCGAAGTTCTTTTCCTTATATTCCTCGGTCTTGGTCCATTCGCGCACCTGCTCGAGGCGCTCGTCGGCGACCGGGTTTTCGAAGTTCTTCTTCTTGTTCTCGAACATTTCCTTGTATTCCGGCTGGCGGAATAGAGTGAAGTGGTCGAGAACGTTGTCAGCATTCTGTGGCATAGGAGTTCCTCTCTTTTCCGCTAGCCGGTCTCGTCTCGAGGGAAGAGGCGAGACCTTTTTGTTGCGGGATCAGGCGGCCCAAGGCGCCCTGGCGAATTTCCAGACCGGCGAATTGATCGCCATGTCCATGTCGCGTGCGAAGATCGCGAAACCGTCGTAGCCGTGATAGGGACCGGAATAGTCCCAGCTGTGCATCTGACGGAATGGCACGCCCATCTTCTGGAAGACGTATTTTTCCTTGATGCCGGAGCCGACGAGATCCGGCTGAATCTTCTCGACGAACTTCTCAAATTCAAAGCCCGTGACGTCGTCGTAGATCAGCGTCCCATCCTTCACGTAATGTGTCGTGCGCTGGTAATCGTCGTTGTGGCCGAACTCATAGCCGGTGCCGATGACTTCCATGCCCAGATCTTCATAGGCGCCGATGACATGGCGCGGACGCAGTCCGCCGACGAAGAGCATGACTTTCTTGCCCTCGAGGCGCGGGCGGTATTTCGCGATCACCGCATCCATCAACGGACGATATTTGGCGATCACGCGCTCTGCGCCTTCCTTGATCGTATCGTCGAAATGCGAGGCGATCTTGCGCAGCGACTCCTCGATCTTGGACGGACCGAAGAAGTTGTATTCGCACCACGGAATCCCGTATTTCTCTTCCATATGGCGCGAGATGTAGTTCATCGAACGATAGCAATGGAGGACGTTGAGCTTCGCCTTCGGCGTGGCTTCGAGTTCGGCGATCGTGCCGTCTCCCGACCATTGCGCCACGACGCGCAGACCCATCTCCTCGAGCAGAATGCGCGAAGACCAGGCGTCGCCGCCGATGTTGTAGTCGCCGATGATCGCGACGTCGTAAGGCGTCTGCTCGAAGCGGGCCGGCTTTCCTTCCTGCTTGTCGAAGACCCAGTCGCGAACCGCATCATTGGCGATGTGATGGCCGAGCGATTGAGAGACGCCACGGAAGCCCTCGCATCGCACGGGCACGATCGTCTTGCCGCCATATTCCTTCGACTTCGCCTTCGAGACGGCCTCGATATCGTCGCCGATGAGGCCGATGGGGCATTCGGACTGAACGGTAATGCCCTTGTTGAGGGGGAAAAGATCCTCGATCTCGTCCATAATCTTGGCGAGCTTCTTGTCGCCGCCGAAGACGATGTCCTTTTCCTGGAAGTCGGAGGTGAACTGCATGGTGCCGAAGGTGTCGACCCCGGTGGTGCCGATGTAATAGTTGCGGCGCGAGGCCCAGGAATACTGTCCGCAGCCGACGGGACCGTGGCTGATGTGGATCATATCCTTGATGGGGCCCCAGACGACGCCTTTCGAGCCGGCGTAGGCGCAACCGCGGATAGTCATGACGCCGGGGATGGATTTGATGTTCGACTTGACGCCGCAGTCCGGCTTGCCGTCCTCGTAGGTGCCAAGGTGCTTGGCGCGACGCTTGGCAGTCTTCTCCGGATAGACCTCGAGGACTTCTTTGATGAGGTCCTTGTTGCGGGCCTTGATGTCTTCGATGGATTCAGCTTTCGCCACACTCATGACGGAGCCCTTTCATATGGTCTGGTGAAGGCCCGGCCCGCGAGGGGCCGGGCGGCTGTCGATTAGGCGACGTTGAGCTCGGCCGCCGTCTTGCCGACCTGGCTCTCGTCGACCGCGGCCATCACGCCGTGCTCCATGAGCAGATCCTCGAGCTCGTCCATGGTGATCGGCGTCGGGATGATGCCGTTGCCCTTGTTTGCGTGGATCTTCGTCGCGAGAGTACGATACTCGCCGGCCTGCTTGGAGTCCGGAGCGTATTCGATGACCGTCATGCGACGCAGTTCGGCGTGCTGCACGATGTTGTCGCGCGGAACGAAGTGGATCAGCTCGCAGCCGAGCTTCTTGGCGAGGGACTGGGCGAGCTCCAGCTCCTTATCCGTCTTGCGCTCGTTGCAGACCAGGCCGCCCAGGCGTACGCCGCCGGAGTTGGCGTATTTGAGAATGCCCTTGGAGATGTTGTTGGCCGCATACATGGCCATCATCTCGCCGGACATGACGATGTAGATTTCCTGCGCCTTGTTTTCACGGATGGGCATCGCGAAACCGCCGCAGACGACGTCGCCGAGAACGTCGTAGGAGACGTAGTCCACTCCGTCATAAGCGCCGTTCTCCTCGAGGAAGTTGATCGAGGTGATGACGCCGCGGCCGGCGCAGCCGACGCCCGGCTCAGGTCCGCCGGACTCGACGCAGCGGATGTCCTGGAAGCCGATCTTCATCACGTCCTCGATTTCGAGGTCCTCGACCGAGCCGACTTCAGCCGCGAGCGACAGGATGGTGTCCTGGGCCTTGGCGTGAAGGATAAGGCGAGTCGAGTCGGCCTTCGGGTCGCAGCCGACGATGAGGATCTTCTGTCCCATCTCGGCGAGCGCAGCGAGGGTATTCTGAGAGGTGGTCGACTTACCGATGCCACCTTTGCCGTAGAAGGCGATCTGTCGAAGCGACGACATTGCATTCTCCTTGATTGTACGTTGCATGGACCGATGCGCGCCACGCGCAGGCCGAGTTCACTTCACTTTGCGATGAGGCGCGGGCGCCGGACGTATCGTCCTGAAGAGCGGCTGAGCCGGCAACCAAAAGCCTTGCGAGCGCAGTTGCGCAAAGAGCGTGCCAGCGCCAAAAGCGCGATTAGCCGCCTAAAAATACGGTCTTTTCGTGCAACGATGGCTATCGGTTCAGGATGTGCCAAAGCCGACACTCGTGTTCGCAACCCGACCGGCCAACACTTGAAATAGCGGGGACGCAGGAGAGGCATGTCAATTGCTTCCACTCTGCGAGGGCAAAATTGTGAGGTGCAAGATGCAGATCGGCGTCGAATTGGCGAGAGCGATGGAGAACAAACGGGTGTTCATCGTCGACGACGAGGAAATCATCCGTGCGGCGCTGCAGTTCATGTTGCACGACGAATTCGAGGCCCATGAAGTCGCCAGCCCGACGCTGGCCTTCGACAAGGCGAAGGCGCAGCCTCCGGACCTTGTGGTGATCGCGGCAGACCTGCTGAAGGCGCAAGGGCTGGAGCTTCTGCGGAAGTTTCGATCGGAGACACCGAACGCGAAGATTCTGGTCGTGGTCGACGCAGGAGACGGCGGCTACGGCGGCGAATGTATGGCTGCCGGGGCCCACGGCTTTTTGGCGAAACCTTTGAAGGTTGAGTTCGTGCGCCAGAAAGTCGACGCCATGCTCGGGCGCGGAAAGGGCGTCACCATTCCACTGACTTTGTTGACTTAGTCGGAGAGCGTAGGATGTCGGTTCAAACAAAATAGAATGCGAACGCAAGCGAAGTTTCAGAGGCCGCGATCCGCGCGTGCGTGCGTCGCTTTTACCTGAAAGGAGACGCCGATCCCTTGCTCGGCCCGATCTTCGCGGCTTCCATCCCGGAGCTTGATCCGCATCTCGAGATCGTCGCCGACTTCTGGTCTCACGCGCTGCTGGGCACGGACCGCTACCAGGGGACGCCTTTCGGCGTTCATGTCAATTTGCCGGTCGAGCCGGAACATTTTTCGCGCTGGCTGGCGCTTTTCATCGAAACGGCGAAAGAGACCATGCCGGAGGCGCTTGCAGCGCAAGCCATTGCGCGCGCCAACCATATGACCCATTGCTTCCAGTCTGGTCTGTTCCCCTTCAAGGACGCGCAGGGGAGGTCTTCGCGCGAACCGGGATGAAGGTCAGGGCTGGAGGACGATGATGAGGCGTTCTACCGGCTTGCCTTCGATGAAATGCGACTGGATGATCTCGTCTATGTCAGCTTCCGTACGCGGCGCGTACCACGCTCCCTCCGGATAGACGACGATGAGGGGCCCGGCCCGGCAGAAACCAAGGCAGCCAGTCGCCGTCATGGCGACGTCCGGCAAGGGCAGTGCGGAGAGCTTGGCCTGCAGCCGGTCCCAAAGAGGCTTCGCGCCGGCGCCCATGCAACTCGCGCGCGGATGGTCTGGCGGGCGCTGCTGGAAACAGGCGAAGACGTGATATTTGAAGACAACCGGAAGGTCGAGGCTCATTGGGGGCTCCGGGAGTCAGGCGGCCGCGGCGGTGACCGGGGCTTTGCTCAGATTTTTCACGAAATCCGCGAGCGGCATGTCGATTCGCTCGATCTTCTGTTCCCCGAAAAAGCGCTCCTCGTTACGCGTCAACGCGCCTTCGATCACCGCCCAATGTTTGTCTGAGGAGCGCTTCATGATCTGGCGCGCGAAGCTGCGCTCGAGTTGGTTGGCGAAACGACAGCCGAGGAAGAGGAAACTGCGGCCCTTGCGCAGCGTCTGCACAGTGTCGGGAATCGGCGTCTGAATGTCGATTTCCGTCAACACCTCGACATAATCGGAGTCGGACACGATGAAATTCGCGCCGGGTGCGACGCAGCCGAGAGGCTGATAGACGAGCCGGCGCCAGCTCAAGGTCTCGGCCGGCGCTTCCGCCGGGGCCTTGGCGCCCGAGCCGTCGCGGATGAATTCTCTGGAGGGAACGAGCGTCCCATCGGGGCGGAACCAATTGACCCAGTCTCCGAAATGTTCGCTCTGCGTCACGCCCTGAACGACGCCCCAGTCGGCGTAAGAGGCGAGCGCCTTGAGAAGAAGATCGTCGTACCAGGCGTGCACGACGAGCCGCATCTGCTGCTGACCCGCCAGCCAGCGATGAAACTCGCTCGGCGTCGCCGGGGCGGCGAAGGCCTTGGCCATCAAGCTCGTCAGCGTCTTCCGATGTTTGAAATTCTCGATATATTGCGCGGCGGCCGTGAGGTTTCGACGAATCTTGTGCGGCACGCTCGTGGCGGCGACAAGCTGCGTGACGAGGGATTCGGGAAGCGATGGCGGCGCCGCTTCTCCTGCAAGGCCGGTCACGCCTGGTCCTAGATAAGGAATGACGCCGCCTTGACGAAAGGCCGCTGCGATCTCGTTCATCATCGTTCCTGTCCTTTCGTCAAGCCACGGTCCTATTGAAGCACAGCCATCTTCAGCGCGGCGATTTCATCATTCGACAGGCGGAAAACGCCGCGGCCGCCGGAAAGGGTCTGGAAGGCGTCGCCGGCCTTCTCACTCAATTTCGTGAACCATTGTTGCGCGGTGAACGCGGTTGGCCGCTCGCCGATTTCGAACACAGTGCCGTCGGGGCCGAAGCGCACATGGATGAGGACGGATTTGTCGGTCATTTTTGTCTCCTTTGCTGCATCAGAAGCCAGAGTCGAATCCCAACAACTCCACTGTTACATTTTCTGCGCCGATCATCGCCTGGCAGGCCAGCCGCGATTTCGAACTGACGCCGACGATCGAGTCCAGCTTCTCGTTCTCTGTGTGGGTCGTTTTGGACAGGCTCTTCTTGCCTTCCTGCACATAGACGTGGCACTGGCCGCATTTCGCCTCGCCGTCGCATATTGTTACGATTTTTTCGCCGACCGCCAGAATGGCGTCGAGAAGCCGGATGCCTGTTGCGGCCTCGACATTCTTGCCGGAGGGAAGAATTGTGAGAGTTGGCATGAGAGAACTCCTGGACCACATTCGATCTGGAACTAGAGGTAGATTGCCGTTCCGGCTCCCACATTGATCGAAGCGTCCTTCATGGTTCCGACGATGAAGGCGACCTGGTCTTCGGTCAGATGCGCGTGGAAGGGCAGCGCGACGGCGCGCTCGGCGACCTTCTCGGTGACGAAAAGATCGCCCTTCCGGTAGCCGAGATCGAAATAATGGCGCTGCAGATGCAGCGGCTGCGAATAGGCGCAGGCGTCGACCTTCTCCGTGCGGAGGTCGTCGACGATCGCGTCGCGGCTCGAGCGAGTGAAGCGCGTGCCGAGATGCACGACATAGAGGAACCAGTGACACTGCTCGACTTCGGGAGCGACATAGGGGTCCTTGATACCTTCGAAGGAGCGGACATATTCCTGGAATCCGCGCTCCACGCGCTTGCGTCTCGCCAGCAGCAGTTCAATGCGGCGTAACTGCGCGAGGCCGAGGGCGGCGGAAATGTCGCTCAATCCGGCTTGAAGCGGCGGCCCGGCGCCCAGCACCACCGAGCCGCGCTCCTGCGGCTTGCGGCTGCGTAACCGCCTGAGCATGGCGGCGGTTTCGTCATTGTCGGTGACGATCATCCCGCCCTCACCGCAGACGAGGGCGCCCGGCTGCGAGAAATCGAAGATCGCGCAATCGCCGAAGGAGCCGACAAGCGCGCCCTTGTAGACGGAGCCGATCGCTTCCGAGGAATCCTCGATGAGCGTCACGCCATGTTCTGTCGCCAACGCCCGCAGCGGCTCCCAGGAGGCCGGATGGCCATTCGTATTGCCGGCGACGATGGCGCGAGTCTTCTCCGTTATGCGCTTCTCCGCCTTGGCCGGGTCGAGGGTCCCTGCCCAATAATCGATATCGGCGAAGACCGGCTTGGCCCCCGCGAGCGTTACGGCATGTATAATTTCGCGGAAGGAATGGGCCGAAGCGATCACCTCGTCGCCGGGTCCGATTCCCATTGCCCTCAACGTCAGGAACAAGGCGATCCCGCCGCTCGAAACGGCGACGGCGTGTTTGCGTCCGAGGTAGCGGGCGAATTCCTCTTCGAAGGAGTCGACCATCTCTCCCATCGAGAGACGCGGCGATTGCAGAACCTCCATGACCGAATCGAGGTCGCTCTGGACAAGGTCGGGATCGTTGAGAGGCAGAAGCGAGGTTTTCATGCGCTCACTCAATTGGGGGCCAGCGCGAGACCTGTCGCGCCGTCTGGATCCTGGGTGATCTTCCAGCAATGGTCGCGGCCATCGATGAGATACAGGGCGCAGCGCGCGTAGACGCGAAAAGGCGTCTCGTCGCGCATGTCGACGCTGTCGCAGCGCGTTACCGAGAAGCCGGGCGCCAGCCGACGCAGCACGCCGAGAGTTTCGACGTCGGCGTGGGCCGCCGCGAGCGCGGCGTCGATCTGGGAGACTTGCGCGGGCGCGAGACTCATTGGCGGCCTCAGGCGATTTTCTTCGCTTCGACGGTGATGGGCAGGGTGGTGCCGGCGTCCATCTCCGGAAGCTGCAGTTTCCATCCATTGGCGAGCGTCACGGCGCCGCCCCACATATTGGGCGCTTCGACCTCGACGATCGGCTCCTCCAGGTCCTTCTTCGGCACATAGGCCGACAGAACGCCTTCTGAGTCCCTGCGGATCATGATCTTCACGTTGCGCCTCATGGGTTGGCGGTTGAAAATAATTCAGACGGGCTCGATCTCGCTTTTGAGACATCCGACGACGAGCCGCGGCGAGAACTCGACAAGATAGACCACTGTCTCGGTCTCGACGTGCATTCCGACATTGACGATCTCGCCGGTCTCTCCGCGTTTGACGAGAAGCTCATCGTCCGCGCGTTCGGGGTGGGAGCCATCATTGACGAGATCCATTGTCGCTCGGACCCGTTGACCCCAGTCGAATTTCGGTCGCTCGCTCATTCGTCCCCCTCCGACATCTCCACCATGTCGAGTTCTTTACGCTTCATGCCGACGCGATGGCCTGTCACGACAAATTCGACGCCGTATATGTAGAACTGCTGGAGGAAGGTGCCGATGCTCACGACATAGCCTTCCTCGCCCTTGGTCACGAGGATTTCGCCGATGTCCTTGCCGGGGAAGGTGCCGTCGTTTCGAATGGTGCGGCGCGCACGCACGCGGTCGCCGTAATCGAAATAAGGCGGGCCCTCGAGTTCAACGATCTCGCTGTCGCGGCTGATGTTCGTCATGACTCGCTCCGATTTCTCACGGGGATGACGTTGGAGTGAGGCGCGGACTCGGCGAGCCCGGCTGCTCTCCGGCGGTCTACGACGCATTCCCGCACGAGGGGATCCTCATCGCCGACGAGAGATGCGATGATCTCGGCTGGGGCGCGTTGCGCCACCTCATAGCGTATCCGCCAATCTGGATCCTCGAGCAGCGTTTTGAGATCGGCGGGCGCGAGCCGCTTCGCCGCCTCGAGGCGTACGACCGGATCCGGATCTCTTGCAAGACGCGCCAGCGCCGCCTGTTCGATGCGGCGGGCGACGACGCGGCGTACCTCGGCGTCGGCGTCATTGATCATCAGCGCTAGAAGATCAGGCGGCAGGCGTTTTGCGACCGTTTGACGAACCGCATAGTCTTCATCGCGTATCATCGGCAGGAGATCGGGGCCCTCCAGACGCCCGACGATGCGAATGCGCACCTCTCGGTGCGGATCCTCGCGCAGTCGAAGCACATAGCGTCTCGGCAGGCGGCGCGCCGCGCTCCAGCGCACCGCTTCCTCCGGGTCGTCGAGCATTGCCGGCAGCAGAAAGATTTCGGCCGCCTTGGCGGCGCAGGCGCGAACTTCGAAATAGGGATGATGGACATAGTCCCGCGCGAGCCCGGGATTCCAGTCGAAGAAACGATCGATGCGTCGGGCATAGCGGTCGCGCACGCAGGCGCGCAGAGGCTTGCAGCGGTCTTCCGCCAACAAGGACTGATGCGGGCAGATCCCGCAGTCGACGGGGTTGCCGCGCCAGTCGAGCGCTTCGTCGATGTCAGTCGACATCTTCGAGCCCTCGCCTTTCGAGCACGCCGAGAAGAACGCGCGCGCCGATCCTGTCGGAGGGATCGAGTTCGAGTAATTTACCGACGGCCGCCGCGCCTTCCTCGTCGTCGCCGAGGCGCATGGAAAGATAGGCGTAGCCTTTCAGCGAGAACATGAAGAAGCGCGGACCGATCGCGTCGAAGTCGCCGAAGGCGGCGTCTTGCTGCGAAGCCCGGCGCCAATCGAGCGGCAGCGAGCAATCGATCGCCGCACGCGTGAGACAGGCTTGCGCAATGGCGAGCGCTTCTTCGAGACGCCCCTTGTAGAAGTAGAAGCGATAGAGCCCGATCAGCGTCGCGGGATGGGCCGGGGCGAGCAGGCGCGCCTCCATCAGGTGACGCAGGGCGACGTCGTCCTGGTCGTAGGCGGCGGCCGCGGCGCGCAATCTTTCCTCCGCCTCGGCGGGAAGCCCCTGGCCGAGAACCGCCGCAGGAAAATCCTGCATGGCGGGGACATCGTTTTGCGTCGCCGCGTCTCGCCTCATCGCCGCGACCTCAGCCTGTTTCCTCGAAGGCGGGCGCTTCGGTCGTCGAGCAACCGCAGCTTTTCGCCTTCGGATCGTGGAAGACGAAGCCGGTCGAGGTCGGCGTCTCGACAAAGTCGATCGTCACGCCGTCCAGCGACAGGCGGCTTTGCGCCGGCAGAAACAGCTTGAAGGGGCCATGCGCATAGGTCTGCTCGCCGTCACGCGGCGCGGGCTCGACCGAGAACTCCGCCGACATGCCCGAGCATCCGCCCGGCGAGACGAGAAGCCTTAGACCCGAGCCCGGCGGTCCGTCGAACATGACGAGGCGACGGATGAATTTCTCGGCGGCGGGGGTGAAGTTTATCTTCATCAAGCCCTCGGCTGATAGCGAGGATAGGAGGTGTCGATGATGCAGGTGTTCTCCACCGGGCAGACGGCGACGCATTGGGGAATGTCGAAATAGCCGATGCATTCGGTGCACTTCTTCGGGTCGATGACGAATGTGCCGTTCTTCTCCGAGATGGCGACATTCGGGCATTCGGCTTCGCAGGCCGAGCACGCGGTGCATTGAGAGGCAACGATTTTGTAGGCCATTGTCCGAGCTCCTGTTGGATGCGAGGGGGGTTAGACAGGGACGTAGGCACCCTGACGGATATCGGCGTCGCCGCGGGCGACAGGCGTGATCTCGCCGCTTTTCACGCGGGCGAGATAATCCTTGAAATAAGCGATCGCCGATTGCTCGATGAACTCATAGGCGTATTGATCGACAGGCTCGATGCCCGCCTTGATGAGGTCGTCCTTCGGGCAGTGGCCAATCTTGGCGACGAAGACCGCCGTGCAGTCATTGATGGCGCGGATCACCGTTTCGAGAGCGTCCTCCTCGCCCCAGCCGCCCTGGCAGTAAAGATCGACGCGGCGGTGGCCGACGAATTTCGCGCCGGCGCTGGAGAGCTCGTAGATCTGAAACTCGGTGGCGTGGCCGAAATGCTCGTTGATGCGGCCGCTGCCCTTCGTGGCCACCGCGACGAGGATCTTGAGGTCCACGCTCTCGCCCGCGAGTTCCTCGAGTTCGGCGTTTCGCGCCGCGACCTTCGCCTGCCGATCTTCCTCGACCTTTTCCTGATAGGCCTGCCGTGTCGTCAGATCATAGGTGACGTCCATTTCCATGATCTTCTCGGTGGTGAATTCGGCGCTGCGGTCCTCGCCCAAAAGGCCGACCGCGTCGGCACGACACTGGCGGCAGTGGCGCATCATGTTCATCTCGCCTTCGCAGCGATCCTGCAGGGCTTTCAGCTCCTGCGCGGTGGGCCCGCGCTGGCCATTGAGTCCAAAGACCGTGCCATGTTCCGCGGCGGAGATGAGCGGCATGATGTTGTGCAGGAAGGCGCCGCGGGATTTGACGGCCTTGTTCACCTCGACGAGGTGATCGTCGTTGATCCCCGGGATCATGACGGAATTGACCTTGCAGAGAATGCCGTTGGCGGTCAGCATCTCGAGGCCCTGCAATTGCCGGTCGGTGAGGATCTTCGCCGCCTCCTTGCCGGTGACCCGCTTGTGGCCCCAGAAAATCCAAGGGTAGATTTCGGTGCCGACGTCAGGGTCGATCATGTTGATCGTGATGGTCACATGATCGACATTGAACTTCTTGATCGTCTCCACATGGTCGGGCAGGGCGAGGCCGTTGGTGGAGAGGCAAAGCTTGATGTCGGGCGCGGCCTCGGCGATCAGTTCGAAGGTCTTGAAGGTCTTTCCTGGATTGGCGAGCGGGTCGCCCGGGCCGGCGATCCCCAGAACGGTCATTTGCGGAATGGCGGAGGCGACGGCCAGCACTTTCTTGGCGGCCTGCTCGGGCGTCAGCTTTTCGCTGACGACGCCGGGGCGCGATTCATTCGCGCAATCATATTTGCGATTGCAATAGTTGCACTGAATGTTGCAGGCGGGCGCGACGGCGACATGCATCCGCGCGTAGTGATGATGCGCTTCTTCGCTGTAGCACGGATGGTTCTTCACCTTCTCCCAGATTTCCGCGGGCATGTCGCCCTGTCCGGCCCCAGAGCCGCAGCTCGCTTTGCCGCTGCCGCCGCTCGTGCCGCATCCCTTGTGCTCGGCGATCTTTTGCATGACGTCGTCGAGCGGCGCGGCGGTCTCGGCCTCATGGGCGTCGAAAGAGCGAGAGTCGTCCATGCTGAACCTCACAGGCTTGAAGTTGGACCCCGCGAGAAGGGCGTCTGGAACATTTCCAATGTCCGGTATTGGCGTTAGGCGGAGAACCGCAACAAGCGTGCCATGCGCCTCGACAGCGTGGAACAGACTGAAATCACTCTAGAAACGGCGTCTGCTCCGGCGTCAGTCGCGGCGATGGCGCGTGTCGCAAAGCGTCGGCGTCATGTCGGCAACGCGACATTTTTCGGAGTTTGTTTCGCGAGGGACGAAGGCGCCGGCAGAAAGGGCGCCGCGGATATAAATTGCTCAGTCGCGGCCCTCGTCCGGCCGAGCGAAAACCGCGGTTCATGGCGCAAGCGATTGCTTTTTAGCATAATTCGCAGTTCCGCAGCGGCTGGCGCGCCGATTGCACTGCAAAAACCAAATAACAACGATGTGAGGCCGTCATGGGTCTTGAGTTCGGCGGGCCGATGGGCGCGCCGTCCCCCCGCGCCATGGTCTCTGGCGAGACTGCGCTAGTTGGAATCTACGAAATATCCAAGATTTTGGCCTCCCCGGCGCGGCTTGAGAGCGTGCTTGCCGGGGTTCTGACGCTTCTCTCCAGCTTCCTGGACATGCGCCACGGCCTGATCGCGCTCCTCGACGCCAAAGGATCGCCGGAGGTGGTCGTCGGCTCCGGCTGGAGCGAAGGGGCCGCCGAACTCTTCTTCGACCGCTTGCCCGAGCGCGCAGTCGGCCAGATCGTGGCCACCAAGATGCCGGTAGTGATCGAGGACGTGGCCGCTTCGCCCTTGTTCGAGGGTGTCGATCTCTCGCAATGGGGACCGGAAGACGGTCAGTCATTCTCCTTGATCGGCGTGCCCATCAAGGACGGCGATACGGTCGTCGGCACTCTGACGGTCGACCGTGCGCGAAGCAGCCGTTCGTCGGTGCTCTTCGATCACGACGTCCGATTCCTGACGATGATCGCAAATCTCGTCGGTCAGACGCTGCGTCTGCACAAGCTCATCAAGCGCGACCGCGAAAGACTGATGCAGGATAGCGCCCGCCGCGAAAAGGCCGAGCGGCCCATCCGCGCGGAAGCGAAGATCGAAGGTCTCAAGGGCATCGTCGGCGACAGTCCCGCGGTGCGTGCGGTCATCAAGAAGATTCGCGTGGTCGCCAAGACCAAATCCACAGTCCTGTTGCGCGGCGAGTCGGGGACCGGCAAGGAACTCTTCGCCGCCGCCATCCACGATCTGTCGCCGCGGCGCGGCAAACCTTTCGTCAAGCTCAATTGCGCCGCTCTTTCCGAGAGCGTGCTCGAGTCCGAACTCTTCGGGCATGAGCGCGGCGCCTTCACTGGCGCAGCCAATCTCCGCAAGGGGCGGTTCGAACTCGCCGACGGCGGAACGCTGTTTCTCGACGAGATTGGCGAGATTACTCCGGAGTTCCAGGCGAAGCTGCTGCGCGTGCTGCAGGAGGGTGAGTTCGAGCGCGTGGGTGGAGCTCGAACCCTGAAAGTCGACGTGCGGCTCATCTGCGCGACGAACCGCAATTTGGAGGAAGCCGTCCAGCGGGGAGAGTTTCGCGCCGACCTCTATTATCGCATCAGCGTCGTGCCGATCTTCCTGCCGCCGCTGCGCGACCGCAAGGGCGATCTGGAGCAACTCGCCGATGAATTCCTGCGCCGCTTCAACGCCGAACAGGGCGGCAGCCGTCGTTTCTCGGAATCGGCCATGCAGGTGCTCAACGAATGCGGCTTCCCCGGCAATATTCGCGAGCTCGAAAACTGCATCTACCGCACGGCAACTCTCGCTGCTGGCGACGTGATCGTCGACAATGACTTTTCCTGCCGCAAGGACGGGTGCCTGTCCGCGATCCTGTGGGGCGGCGCCTCCGCCAAATGGCCAGCCGGCGTCACGCCGCTCCCCATCGTGGCGGTCCCGGCGGGAAGGGCGCCTGTCCCGGCGCCAGCCGAAGCGGCCCCGGCAAGCGTCCCTCAAACGGCGCCCGAAACCTGCCCCGGCGCGGAAAATTGCAGCGTCATCGAGAAGGACCCGCGCACGGACTACGAGAAGCTCGTCGACGCCATGGAGCGCGCGGGCTGGGTGAAGGCGAAAGCCGCCCGTCTGCTTGACCTGACGCCCCGCCAGATCAGCTATGCGCTTCAGAAGCACGGTATAAAAGTGAAGAAGTTTTGACGGGTTAGCTGACGCCTTCAGAATGAAGCCATTAGGACACAATTGTCGCAAAGACGACAATAATGTCGTGCGGGGTTCTACGCGCACGTTTCTGATCGCCAAGCCTAGGCGCGCATTTTGCCGCACCTGTCTGGTCCGCGTCTTGCTCATTGCCATGCGGAACGACGGAGAAGCCCGGCTAGAGGAGACGCGTATTGGCCAATCTCACTTTTCCGCGTTGCCCCGCGACATCACCATCTATGCCGTCGACGGCGTCACGCACGAGGAATGGGCGGCGCGAAGCGTGAAAGCGAGCTGACGCGGAGGGAGGCGTCGATGGAGACCGTCGAGACTTTTCTGGCCTACGCTATTCAACTAGAACGCGAGGCGGCTGACCGCTTCGGCCAACTGGCGGACGCTATGTATGCCTGCGGCAATCGGGAAGTCGGCAAACTCTTTCGGCGGCTTTCCGATTATTCGCGTCTGCATCTCGCCGACGCCCAGGCGCGCGCAGGCTTTCGGGACATGCCGGAAATGACAGTCGCCGACTATCGCTGGCCGGACCTGGAAAGCCCCGAGACGGCCGCGATCTGGGCCGCCGACCCATTCATCGGGCGTGAAGAGGCGCTGCATATCGCGCTCGACGCCGAGCGCGCCGGCTACGCCTATTACAAGAAGGTTCTCGACAGGACGGACGATCCCGAAATCAAAATCCTCGCCCAGGAATTCGTCGACGAGGAACGCGGCCATGTCATGGAACTCGAAAAATGGATCGCTGCGCATAAGGCGGGGAAGCCTTTGCCAGTCGATCCATGACGCCCTTCAACAGTTAGCTAAAATAGAGGTGAGACTGAAATGACGACGATCGGCGAAACAGCTTTCGCAAGACTCGAACAGGAAGGGCGTCTTCTCAACGCCGTGCATAAGGGGCCGACGGAAAAGCCCGGACGCATCGGTTTTCGTGGCGAGCTCGCGCTGAAATTTGCGCCGCAATTCGCCGATGAAAAGCGCCCGCCCGAACTCTCAGCTGATCAGTTTCTCGCCATCGCGGAAGCGGGCCCAGAGATAATCCCTTTCTTCGCCTGTTATCTCCATTCTTTCGAATCGCTAACGGCGCTAGCGGACGTCTTGAAAGGGTTGTTATCGCCGGACGGAAAATATTTCGCCTTCTGCAACAATATCGATCTCCTCAGCAAATATGACGTCGAGATCAACGGCGCGACTTTCCATATTCTGCCGATCGATGAAGCGACCGTTTACAACGAACTGCTCGAATTGCTCTATCTCGACAAGACGCAGCTCAAACGCGCTTCGACCCCCGGCAAGATCGATGCGATCGCTGACGCCGCGCTCGCTTTCTCTGACAGTTTCGAGGCAATCGCCTATACGGAGGGGCTCAAACGGATGGGGCCGGTGCGCAACCGAAGCGAAAACCGTCCGGTCTGAGGGGAGTAGGGCGCGCTCTTCTGTCTACTCCTAGCATTACAGTTGGATTTTGATGTGGGAGCGTCTTGCTTGGGCCTGATGGGCTCGTCTCCAGAGCGACCAGGCGATGATAAACTCGGGTCGAATGCGTTTTCTCGCCAAGGGCGTCGCCAAGCGGCGGATTTCCTGCATCGACCAATGGATCAGGGAATCTTCGACGACAAGCGACGCGCGCTTGTCTTTGTGCGGCGGATTGTTTTTGGGGGCGGCGCAACGGCATTGGCGTGAGCGCGGATCGCAGCCATCATGGCGAAGGCCAGCATGACGAGCGAAACATGACGGCGCCATCCGCGCCAGGAGCGCGTCTCGTTGTGGTCGAGGCCGAGTTCGTTCTTGGCGGTTTCAAAGCTATCTTCGATCGCCCAACGACGGCCTTCGATTTTCGTCAACCTTTCGATTGAGGTTCCGCTCGGGGCCCATGTCGTGAAAAAGGCAAGATCGCCGTCGGCGATTTTGCGACGGATCAGAAGTCCCCGCGTCCAGGAAACGCCCGCAAGCGCATCGTTGTAATCGCCCGCGTCGAGGTCGGCGAGTTCGAGATAGGCCCAGTCGCGCAGGCGCTCGCCCTTCGTCCCCGCGCCCGTCGAGAGCCGGCGCCAGGCGGAGGCCGGCAAGCCGTCCGCAATTTCTTTGGCTGCGCCCGAAATCAATTTCGACTTGCCCCAGGAGTGGAACGGCTCGTTGGATTTGACGCCCAGCACGTAGCCTTTGCCAGCGCGCCGCAAGGCCATTTCGATATCGCCGACGCCCTAGACTGTGTTGGCCGCTACGAAGGAGAATGGGACCTTCGCTATGATCGCTCTTTCGATCATAGCGAGCGCCAGCGCCGGCTTGGTCGCAAAGCCGCCAGACGCGCTGTCGACGATCTCCTGCGGAATATGCGCCTTGGCCATGCGCGCTTTATCCTCGGTCCAGCTCTTGGGCGGATAAAGCTCGCGGTCGATGAACGCATGGCCGCGCTCTGTGGCGCAGCACGCGAAAACGCCGATCTGGCAATTCGCGATCTTCCCCGCCGAGCCTGTATATTGCCGTGCGACGCCGCAGGAGGCCTTACCCTGCTTCAGAAACCCCGTCTCGTCGACAACGAGAACCGCATCTTCGTCCGCCAAGGCTTCGAGCGCATAATCGCGCACAATGTCGCGCAGCCCATCCGCGCTCCAGCGCGCGCGACCCAGAATTGCCTGCTGCCGCCACGGTCCCGGATCGCCCGCCGCTTCGGCGCGCATCCAGCCCGTCTTGCGCCGCTCTTCGCCCAGCAACCCGTCCAGAAAGCGCTCCGCCAATCGCGCCACGCGCTCCTGCGTGAACAGAGGCCGCATCCGACGCTTCACGTCACGCAGAGACGACGCCCACAACTCCAGCGTCGTTTCGATCGAAGCTCCCGACATCCCATGATCCCCTTGCCGAATCATGGCGTCCCATCGAGTCAGAACTCCAAATATAATGCAACTGTAATGCTAGGCCGTGTGGACGAATTGACGATTGAAGATTGCTTGGGGATTCCCACGCGGAATCAGGCATGATTCATAGGGCTCCGACTGAGTCGGAGACCAGAAGCCATGTCGACGCGGATGGATGAGGAAGACTGGGCGCATACGCTCGCGGTGTTTCGTGCCTGCCTTCCGCGTCGCGGACGCAAAGGCGAGGATGACCGCCGTTTCCTCGAAGCGCTTCATTTCTTCACGGTCGAAAACGTGCGATGGCGCGCGCTGCCGGAACGGTTCGGCAACTGGAACAGCGTCTGGAAGCGCTTCGACCGGTTGAGCAAGGCCGGCGTGTTCGAAGCCTTCTTGGATGCGCTCGCCTCCATGAGTTCGACGGCGCATCTCATCCAGATGTTCGATTCAACCATCGTGCGCGCGCACGTATCGGCCGCAGGCGCCAAAGGGGGCAAGAAGCGCAGGCGCTCGGGCGTTCGCGCGGCGGGTTCACCACGAAAATCCACGCCAAGTCGGACGCGTCGGGCGACATCATCGCTTTCGATCTGACCGGCGGCGAGGCTGCCGACGCGCCGCATTTCGAAACGCTTCTCGACATCGGCCCCGATATTCAGCCGCGCGCCGCGATTTGCGACAAAGGCTACGCCAGCAAGGCCAATCGCGCGGCGGCGAGGGCGCGCGGCGTCGCGCCCGTCATCCCGCACAAGGCCAATGAAAAAGTCAAACCGAAATTCTTCGCCAGGACGCTCTACAAAGCCCGCGCCCGCATCGAGCAGGGCATGGGACGCATCAAACGTTTCAAGCGCGTCGCCCTACGCTGCGAAAAGACAGCCCGAAACTTCCGGTCCATCGTCAGTTTCGCTGCGGGCCTCTGCTTGATCAAATTCGTCCACACGGCCTAGGCTCAGGACCTATTAAATTTGATTGAGTTGTGATTCACAAGGGGTTCCGATTCGGAGGCCTTGATGATGAGCGATCTGTTTTTACTGAGCCAGCGCCAGATGGCGCGGATTTCGCCATTCTTTCCTCTGGCGCATGGGGTTCCGCGCGTCGACGACCGGCGCGTCGTCAGCGGCATTGTCTACGTGATCAAGCACGGCCTGCAGTGGAAGGACGCGCCCAAAGGCTACGGGCCGCACAAGACGCTTTATAACCGCTTCATCCGCTGGAGCCGGCTCGGCGTCTTCGATCGCATCTTCGCCGCGCTTGCCGGCGAAAGCCCAAGCCCCGAACGCATCATGATCGACTCGACGCATCTGAAAGCGCATCGCACGGCGGCAAGCCTGTTAAAAAAGGGGTTCTTTCCCGCTGTATCGGGCGCACGAAGGGCGGGCTGAACTCCAAACTCCATGTCGTCTGCGACGGCGCCGGCAAACCACTCGTCATGATGCTGACTGAAGGCCAGATGAGCGATCACAAAGGCGCCCGGCTGATGTGCGACGCCCTACCGAAGGCCAAAACGCTGATCGCCGACAAGGGCTATGACAGCGACGCCTTCCGCGACGCGCTCAAAGCGCGCGGAACCGAACCCTGCATTCCGCCACGGCGCAATCGCAAAACGCCGCTCGACTACGACAAGGCGCTCTATCGTCAGCGCCACAAAGTCGAGAACCTGTTCGCCAAACTCAAGGACTGGCGGCGCATCGCAACCCGCTACGACCGTTGCGCCCACACCTTCTTCTCCGCGATCTGCATCGCAGCAGCCGTCACTTTCTTCCTCAATCAATGAGTCCTGAGCCTAAAATCCGGCGTGAAGCAGTGATGCGCTGGAGTTCTGTTCTAATGCGAGCCCCACGGCGACCTGAAGAAGGTTGGCCTGCCCGCGCCTATCATCACCAGTATAGAACTGCATGGTTCTGCGCCCGCAGAAATGCGCATCAGTATGCCCACGACAGGTTTTAACAAAACCGAGGGCGAGCGGGATGCCTTAGGGTCTGGACTCAATTGATCCAATAGCGGAGGGCGGCAACGATGCACAGGCCAGCGAGGAAGTTTCGAGCGGTTTTGTCGTAACGTGTGGCGATGGCTCGAAAGTCCTTCAACCGGCAGAACGTCCGCTCGATGACGTTGCGCAGGCGGTAGCGTTTGGCGTCGAAGGGAAAGAGGCGCTTGCGGTTGACTTTATTGGGAATGACCGGCGTCGTGCCGCGTGCTTGCAGGAAGAGGCGCAAATGATCCGCGTCGTAGCCTTTGTCGCCGATCATTTGTTCGCTCGGCGCGGTCGCGGCGAGCAGTGTCGCCGCGCCCGTGACGTCGGCGACGTGTCCGCCCGTCAGCAGGAAGGCGTGCGGTCGTCCTTCTTCGTCGACGAGGGCGTGGATTTTCGTCGTGCGCCCGCCGCGCGAGCGGCCGATGGCTTGATTTTGCGCCCCCCTTTTCTGGCGCCGCTCGCCGAGCGATGCGCCTTGACCGCCGAACTGTCGATCATGGTGAGCGCTGGCGGGTCGCCGCTTGCGACGAGCGCCGAGAATATGCGTTGCCACAGGCCCCGCTGGCTCCAGCGATTGTATCGGTTGAAGACCGTCGTATACGGCCCATACTCGTCGGGAAGCGCGCGCCATCGGCAGCCCTCGCGCAGCCGATGGACGATGCCGCTGATGATGCGGCGATCGTCCTGGCGCTTGGGCCCGGTGTGGACCATCGGAAGATGCGGCGCAATCGCCGCCCATTGCTCATCGCTGAGCCAAAAATTGTCCGCCACGAATCAAGCCCTCCTGAAGAGCTTGAATCACGGCGCGACGTTCAGTTCAATCGGGTACAGACCCTAAACTAGACGTTTGCGCGGATTTTTCAACATATTGAAAACAGACGAGGATTTTTGGCCGAACCAAATCGAGGGAGGTTCGCTCGGAATGAGACGGAAGGGCCTCTGAGACAGGATTTGAGTCCGCTCGGCAGTCTCTGAGGTTCGGTCGGAAACCGCAAACCCTTCGGAAATGGCGAAGTTTTCCGGCGCTGGTCAGCCAGCCTTCGGGGTTTGCTATGGCTTAGCTGGCGGAAGAGGTGGGATTCGAACCCACGGTGGAGTTGCCCCCACGGCGGTTTTCAAGACCGCTGCCTTAAACCACTCGGCCACCCTTCCGTGCGCGGCGTGATATAGCACGGCTGCGCCGTCGCGCGAGAGGGGGCTTGTGCCGCTGCATTTCGCCTATGGTTCCAATATGGACGCCGCCGCCATGGCGCGGCGCTGTCCGCGCGCGCGGCTGCTCGGCCGGGCGCGGCTGGCGCGCTGGCGGTTCGTCGTCATGCCGTCGGGCTTCGTGAGCGTCGCGCCGGACCCGCGCGCCGCCGTCCACGGCGCCTTGTGGGATGTCCCTGTTTCGGACGTTAAGGCGCTCGATCGTTACGAGCAGGTGGCGCAGGGCCTTTACGCCAAGAAAATCCTCCCCGTGCTGCGGGAGCCCTTCGGCGCCTCGCCCGCGCTGGTCTATGTCGGGACCGCGCCGGCCATGGGCGCCGCCTGGCCGGGCTATCTCGCGGAGATCGTATCGGCGGCGCAGGCGTTGGGTCTGCCGCCGGCCTATGTCGGCTATCTTTCCTTTTTGCTCTCGGAACAGAAGAAAGGTCCGCGTGGATGAGCGCAGAAGTTCCCGTCGTCCATACTGTCGAGGAGATGCGCGCTTACGTTCGCGCGCGGCGCGCGGCCGGCGAGGGCGTCGGGCTCGTGCCGACCATGGGCGCGCTCCACGAGGGCCATCTCTCCCTTGTCGAGGAGGCGCGCCGCCACGCCGGGCGCGTCATAACGACGATCTTTGTGAACCCGACCCAGTTCGCGCCGGGCGAGGATTTTTCCCGCTATCCCCGGACGCTGGCGGCGGATTGCGAGAAGCTTGCGGCCGTGAGGGCCGATCTCGTCTTCGCGCCCGACGTGGCGGAGATGTATCCGGCGGGCTTCTGCACCGCCGTGACGCTCGACGGACCGGCGAAGGCCGATCTCGAGGACCATTTCCGGCCCACCCATTTTACGGGCGTGGCGACCGTCGTGGCGAAGCTCCTCAATCAGGCGCAGGCGGATGTCGCCGTCTTCGGCGAGAAGGACTATCAGCAGTTGCTCGTCATCCGCCGCATGGCGCGCGATCTCGACATTCCGACGCGCATTCTCGCCGGGCCGACGCTGCGCGATCCCGACGGGCTCGCGATGTCCTCGCGCAACGTCTATCTCTCCGCAGAGGATCGCGCCCGCGCGCCGGCGCTCTATCGCGCGCTCAGCGAGGCGGCGGCGCGAATTGCCGATGGAGAGGCCATCGGCCACGTTATGGCCGAGGCGCGCGAGGCGATCGTCGGCGCAGGTTTCGAGATCGATTACGTCGAGGCGCGCCACGCGGAGACGCTGGCGCGGATCGCGCGGCGTCACGAGGGGCCGATCCGCATTCTGGCGGCGGCGCGCCTCGGCGCGACCCGGCTCATCGACAATGTGGCGGCGGCGCAGGCATGAGCCGGCGCATCCTTCGCTTTTTCGTGACCGGCCGCGTGCAGGGCGTGGGCTTCCGCGCCTTTCTCGTGCGCGAGGCCAATGCGCTCGGGCTCGAGGGGTGGGCGCGCAATCGCTCGGACGGTTCGGTCGAAGCCCTCGCCGCCGGGCCGGAGGCCGCCGTGGGGGCGCTGCTCGACGCCGCGCGCCGCGGCCCGCCCGCCGCGCGCGTGGACGATGTGCGGCAGGAGGCCGCCGGCGAGAGCGATCTGGGCGCGGCGCGAGGCGTCGGCGTTTTCGTCGTCGCGCCGACCCTTTGACGCTGCGTCAGGCGACCGGGCCGAAGACCGTCTCGAAATTCCGCCGTAGCGCCGCGTCCACCTCCGCCATGCCTGCCGTCACGCCCAAATCCCTCAGGCTCGTGACGCCGAGATGCGTCTCGCGCACGCCGCAGGGCGCGATGCCGGAAAAATGCGTGAGGTCCGGCCCGACGTTAAGCGCGACGCCGTGGTAGCTCACCCATTGGCGCAGGCGCACGCCAATCGCAGCGATTTTGTCCTCGGCGGGCGCGCCGCCGGGGCCGGACGGCTTGTCCGGCCTCTTCACCCAGACGCCTACTCGCGCCTCACGGCGTTCGCCTTTCACGCCGAATTCGGCGAGCGTCGCGATGAGCCATGATTCGAGCCCGCAGACATAGGCGCGGACGTCGCGGCGCCGGCGCGTGAGGTCGAGCATCACATAGGCCACGCGCTGGCCGGGACCGTGATAAGTGAACTGCCCGCCGCGTCCGGTGCGAAACACCGGAAAGCGCGGGTCGAGCAGATCGGCGTCCCTGGCGGAGGCGCCGGCCGTGTAAATTGGCGGATGTTCGAGCAGCCAGACGCGCTCGCGCGCGTCGCCTGAGGCGATCCGCGCGACGCGCGCCTCCATTTCGGAGACTGCGTCTTCGTAGCCGACGAGCCTGTCGCTCGCGCGCCACTCGATCGGCTCCGCCCCGGCCGGCGGAGCGAGCGGCGTTCGAATCGAATCGCGGGGCAGGGGGCAGGCTGTCGTCATTCGGGCGTCCTTTCCAGCAAGGGCGGGCGTCCCCGGGCGCGCTTGATGTCGTCGATGTCGTCGAGCATCTCGCGCAGGACGCGAATCGCCTTCTTTTCCGCCCGCGTCAGCGGACGTTGGGGTTCGAAATGGTCGAGCAGGACGCTCAGGGCGTCGCCCATGCGGCCCAACTGTTTGCCGTAACTGCCGACGTTTTCGAGCACTTCCTGCTCCACCTGCGGCGCGCTGGAGCGCCCGAGACTGATATTTATGAGGCCGTACTGATTGCCGAAAGGGCTGAAAAAGGCGGTCCAGGGAGCGACTGCGACAGGGACGTCTCCCGAGAGGGGCAGTTTGAAAATCGCCAAGTCAACCTCCGATTCTTCCCACAATGAGCCTCTTCTACAGCATTTTCAGGGCCTGCCGCCCTGCAGGGCCGCACGGCGGCGTCCCGCCCTTGTCATCGCCCGGTCAATTTGTTAGAGGCTGCGCGCCGGCGCTTCGCAGCGAGCGAATGCGCCCCGGGCGGTCGTGGCGGAATTGGTAGACGCGCTAGCTTGAGGTGCTAGTTGGGCAACCAGTGGAGGTTCGAGTCCTCTCGACCGCACCATCTTCGGTCAGCATCGTCAGTTGGCGTCGCCCTGCGGCGCAGCGACAAAAAAATTGGTCGCTCTGCAAAATGGCGGGCGAGCTCCCCGTCCTTGGACCGATTTCGTCCGCTTCGGGCGGACGGAGGATAACCGACGACCATCTTCGATATCGCGCGCCGGTCTCCTGAAAGTCGCGTCGGCCTCTGCCGGCGTTCTATCGCGCCGGCGGACGCTGACGTTGCGACAGAGGCGCGGGCAACGGGCCGCTCGGGCCTCTGCGCGACATCAATTGGGCGAAACCTGCCGAGACCTGCAAGAACACTGAACGTTGGGCGGATTTCCGTTGCCGACGAACTGGCATGTCCCGATGTTCACGCCGTTCTGGCAGGGCGCGCCAACTTTCTGACCACGACATCTGGCGGCGCCCGTGGTTCTCGAAGTTCCGGCGCTTCGAGAAAAGTGACGACGCCCTCGAAGGACTGACTTCACGCTGTGACAAAGTGCCCTCTGCAACTCTCGGAGGAGAGGAATAGATTTTTTATAGTAGCTGTGTCTGTGCCGCGGAGAAATACATGCGGAAGTTGTTAGGCAAATGCGTGGGCGCCGGGCGCGCGGCAGCGTTTTGCGCAGTCGGTCTGGCGGCGTTCGGCGCGCCTTCCATAGCGTCGGCGCAGATCGTCAATCCGAGCTTCAGCAATAGCTACGGAGACTGGGCGGCGCGATGGTGGCAGTGGATCTTCTCCATCCCGGCCAAGACGAATCCGAACCTGTTTGTCGGGACAGTCGATTGCGCGCGTGGACAGGCGGGGAATGTCTGGTTTCTCGGCAGCAACTTCGGCGGCGATTCACGGCGAAGCTGCGCGGCCGGAATACCGTCGGGCAAGGCGTTGTTCTTTCCGTTGATCACCGCCGTCGCCTACAGTCCGAAAAACGCCGCCACGATCTCCGAGCTGAGGCAGGGGGCAGGCCAGTTGATCGACATTGTCGACACGCGTCAGCTGTGGGTTTCGATCGACGGCCGCCAGTTGATGACGAATTTGGCGGATTTCCGCGCGACGTCCCCGACCTTTACGGTGCTTCCGCCGAGCTACGGCCTGATTGCGCCGCCCGGAAAGACGGTGGGGCCGAGCCCGACCGACACGCTGGTCGCGGATGGCTACTGGCTGCTCGTTCCGCCGCTGGCGCCTGGACCGCACAGCATCGCCTTCGGAGCCCGGACCAAGAACGGATACACTGTCGCAGTGTCATACGCTTTCATCGTTCTGCCGCCTGAATAGCGGGCTGCCGACGATAGTTTTGAGAGCGCCGGCGGCAAGTCTCGACTTGGCGTCAATGGCTCAGCTTGCGTAATAACAAAATTCAGCCACAATCTGCGCTCCAAATTTTGTGTCAAAACGGCGCATGTAGAGGATCGTGAAGATCTCGCGCCGGGTTTGGATGGAGGAGTGATCGTTTTCCGGGAGGACGACTTCCAGAATGCGATAATTCTGCGGGGCCGGGCGCGACGGCGCGCTCCATGTGATCGTGGCTTGGTCATGATCTCCGGGTCTCGCGAGCGTGCCTCGGAGTGACGAGTATGAGCGTATTCTTCGAACATCATGAGCGCCCGGTCGGAACCGATCGGAATTCCGAAGAGCGCGAAGGTGGCGCAAGCCTTTCTTTCCTTCGTTCGTCAAAGCCAGCGCCTGGCGAGGAGCGCCAGATGGGTCGCCCGGCGGAGCGAAATCACGCGATCGAGAAAGCGGAGCGCGTCGTGCATCTGGTTCTCGGCGCGCTGATCCTCGCCGGAAGCGCGCTGATCGTCGGAACCGCGCTGTTCGGCAATGGGGCGCCGTTCGGCGGAACGAGCGAAAACCGCGCCGAGGTCGCTGCGGCGCCCGCGGAGCAGGCTGCGCCGAAGCCGCTCGCGAAGGCTGAAATGAACGGCGGCGCCGACAAGAAAGCGGCCGCCGTCGATGAAATGCTCCTGAACGCCAAGCCAATCATGGAGGCGGCGAACATGGCGGCCATGCCGGAAAATGCGCCGGAGCCGCTCGCTCCGCCCACTGCCGAAATGCGCGAAAAGCTCGCCGCGGCTCATGCGCCCTCCATGGCGGCCGCGCCCGCCGCTTCCGACGCGCTCGCCTATTCGCCGGCCGCCGCTGAGCCCGCGAAGATTCCCGGGATTTCGACGGACGCCATGAAGCCTGCGGAACAGGCGAAGGCGGAGGACGACGGCCGCATGACGAAATGCTACGTCCGGCTCGGCGGCCGCGTTCAGGCGAATGGCGCCTGCAGGGTTCGTCACGGCGATGACGCGGTGACCTTCGATCTGCCGGGCAGGAATCTGTCGCTCACCCATGCCCGTGGAAAGGCCTGGACGGCCGCGCTCGGCGACCGCGAACTCGGCAGGGTCTACAAACGCGGTTCCTGCTGGGGTGGCCGGCGTCTTTATGTCTGCGACAACGGCTGACGATCAGTTTTCGCCGGGAGCGTGGGGGCTTTCCGCTTCCCCGGCGCTCTCGTGCGGCGTGCGCTTTGTTTTCTTGCCGAGCGTCTTGGCGATGATCGGCTCCGTCGTCGACGACCAGCCGAGGCCGGCGTCGACGACGGGGGTGTCGCCTTCGCCCGGGACCATGTGAACGAGGCGGTAGCCCTTCGCCTTCAGCGCCCGCAGGAAATCGGGCAGCATTTGTGCGGTCTGCGCCTTGGAGTCGTGGAACAGCACGATGCCCTTGCCGGCCTTTTCGAGGCGCGACATCACGAGATCGAGTTCGGCCTTCGGACTCATCGCGGTCCAGTCGGAGGCCCAGACGTCCGAGCCGAAGACGGTGTAGCCGCGGCCGCCGAGATAATCGACGAGTTCCTTCGTGTCGGCGAAGCCGGGGAAACGGAAGAAAGGCGCCGCCGCCCCGCCCGCCGCCTTTTCGACGGCGGCGATTCCCCTGTCGATGTCCGCTTTCGCAGCCGCCGCGCCCATGAGCCGAAGCGTGTCGCCGGGGTGGCTGTAGGAGTGGTGGCCAATGCTGTGACCCTCGCTCGCGGCGCGCTTGACGAGCGCCGGCGCGTTCTCGGCGTTGTGGCCGATGACGAAGAAGGTCGCCCTGGCGCACTCCTTCGCCAGCGCGTCGAGAATATGCGCCGTCGGCCCGGCCGGGCCGTCGTCGAAAGTCAGGATCACTTCCTTGTCCTGGAGATCCAGCGTGCGGGGGTAGCTCTGGAGCCCGACGGCCGTCCCTTTCGTGCGGCCGATCGTGATGTCGCGGGAGACGCCGAGCGCGTCCGGGCCGCAGTCTCGCGCGAGCGCGGGCCCGCAGAGAAACGCGGCGGCGAAAGCGTAGAGCGAGGCGCGGGAAAAATGGGTCATGTGGGTTTTGCCGGTTTGCTTCCGCGCGTGCGCGGGTTAAGAGCGTTCAGCCTTATAGCGGGATTCGGCCATGTCCCTCGACCAAGAAGAAACGCCGTCGCCCGCCGAAAATTTCCGTCAGGAGGGCGGGGGGCCGGATCCTGAATTCGTTTTCGAGGTCGAGGCCGCCGTTGCGCTGGGCGACTCGAAGCGCGTCCACGAGCTCGTCGGCGACCTGCACGAGGCGGATCTCGGCGCGCTTCTCGAACTTCTGAGCCATGAGGCGCGTCCGCGCCTCGTCGAGCTGATGGGCGCGGATTTCGACTTTACCGCGCTGATGGAGGTCGGCGAAGCGACCCGCGAGGACATTCTTGAGGAGTTGCCGGTCGAAACGCTCGTCGAGGGCGTGCGCGATCTCGAAAGCGACGACGCCGTCGCCATTCTCGAAACGCTTGAGCCGGAGGAGCAGGCGGAAGTCCTCGAGGCGCTGCCGGCGCAGGAGCGGATCGTTCTTCGCCGCTCGCTCGACTATCCGGAAGGCTCAGCGGGCCGTCTGATGCAGACGACGCTGATCGCGGTGCCACCTTTCTGGACGGCGGGCCGCGTGCTGGACTTCTTCCGCGAGACGGACGGCGAAAGTCTTCCCGACAGTTTCTTCGAAGTCTTCGTCGTCGATCCGGGCTATCATTTGCTGGGAACCGTCTTTCTCGACGCGCTGGTGCGCGCCAAGCCCTCGGCCCGCCTCGACGAAATCATGCAGGCCGACCGGCGACGCGTGAAGGCCACCGAGGAGGGGACCGAAGCGGCCCGGCTGTTCGAGCGCTACAATCTTGTGTCGGCTCCGGTCGTCGATGAATCCGAGCGGCTCGTCGGCGTGTTGACCATCGACGACATCGTGGACGTCATGCAGGAGCAGGCCTCCGAGGAGATCAAGGCGCTGGGCGGCGTGAACCCGGAGGAGGAGCTGACCGACGATTTCTGGTGGATCGCGCGCAGCCGCTTCACTTGGCTCTTCGTCAACATGCTCACCGCCTTCATCACCTCGTCGGTGCTCAAGACCTTCCAGTCGCAACTCGAGCAGATGGTCGCGCTCGCGGTGCTGGGACCGATCGTCGCGGGGCAGGGGGGCAACTCGGCCACCCAGACCATGACCGTCGCGGTCCGGGCGCTCGCCACGCGCGAGTTGACCCGCGCCAACGCCCTGAAAATTATTCTGCGCGAACTCGCCATCGGCGCGGTCAACGGCGCCGCCTTCGGCCTCGTCACCGGCCTCGTCGCCGCGAACTGGTTCCACAACGTCGGGCTGGGGCCGGTCATGGCTATGGCGATGTTCACGAATCTCGTCGCCGGGGCGCTTGGCGGCATCGTCGTGCCGTTGGTCTTCGACCGGTTCAAATTCGATCCGGCCGTAGCGTCCGGGCCCTTCGTCACCACCATAACCGACGTCGTGGGGTACGGCGCCTTCCTTACAATCGCCAGCTTGTGGTTTCATCTGGACTGAGTCGCGGCGGCGCATTAACGCTTCGTTACCGCCTGTGGGGATAATTTGACGAAATGCGCTCGTTGAATATTTCTGTATCGCGTCTTGTCGCGCTCGCCTGCGTTGCGGCGAGCGCCGCGAGTCTCGCTGCTTGCGGCAGCTCCTACGATCCCAGCTACGCCCGCCGGCCCCGCTTCGCCACCAGCGCGCCGCTGGTGAACGCCAAGAAGGATCCGAGCTTTCTCGCCTATGCCGTGCCGGAATCGGATCTCCACCTTTTCCCCGCGACGCGCAGCGCCGAATTCGCCGTGCATGGCATCGACGTTTCGAAATATCAGGGCGACATCGACTGGGAGCAGGTGAAGGAGTCGGGCGTCGCTTTCGCTTTCATCAAGGCGACCGAGGGCGGGGACAAGGTCGACTCCAAGTTCCAGTACAATTGGGCGGCGGCCAAGGCGGCGGGCGTCCCCCGCGGCGCCTATCACTTCGTCTATTGGTGCCGCCCGCCGCACGAAGAAATCGCCAATTTCGCTTCCGTCGTGCCTAACGACCCGGACGCGCTTCCGCCCGTCCTCGACGTCGAACCGACGCCCGAATCGAAGAGCTGCAAGCGAACGCTCTATCGCGAGGAAGCGATCCGCGACATGCGGACGATGCTGGAGGCGATGGAGCGCCGCTACGGCAAGAAGCCGATCATCTATTCCTCCGTCGACTTCTATCAGGCGATTCTCCAGCCCGACGCGCTCTCGGAATATCCGATCTGGGTGCGTTCGACGAAATATCACCCCAAGGTCCGCTACGGCGACCGCAAATGGACCTTCTGGCAGTATCGCTCGGACGGCCGCGTGCCCGGCATCGTGGGCGCTGTCGACCAGAATACGTTCAACGGCAGCTTCGAGCAGTGGAAGAACTGGCTGTCGGCCCAGACCGGCCTGCGCGCGGCGCCTGTCGCCGCCGCGCCGAAGCCCGTCGTGGACGATCGCGCCGCCAACAAACTCATCGAGGATGATCCGGCGATGCTAAAAGGCGCGGAAAAGGGCGCCTATGAGAAGGACGGCGGCGCGCCGACCCCGCCCGCGTCGATCGACGCGCCGCCCGACAAGGGTTGAGGCTGAGGGAGGGGTAGCCAGCGGGCGATATTTCGCGTATACGCCCCCCACCAGTTTCCGCCGCGCGGCGAGATCGCCCGCGGCCCTTGCTGTTCAGAGAGACGAGACCATGGCCGTTCCGAAGAGAAAAGTGTCCCCGATGAAGCGGGGCTTCCGCCGTTCCGCCGACGCCCTGAAGGCGCCGACCTATGTCGAGGACAAGGACTCGGGCGAACTGCGCCGTCCGCACCACATCGACCTGAAGACCGGCATGTATCGGGGCCGTCAGGTGCTGAAGGTGAAGGGCGCCTCGGAAGAGTAAGTTTACGAAAACGAAACGACTTAAAAAAAGCGGGCCGGAAGCAGCCCGCTTTTTTTATCGTCGGCGTCCGGTCAAGACCGTTTCATCTGGGCCGCCCCCAGCAGCGGCAACAGAATGGCTCGCGGCGACAGCCGCGCGCCCCAGACCATAGCCTTATTGACCGCGCCCGGCACGACGACGCGCCGGCCGGCCATCAGACCGTCGTAGCCCTGGCGCGCCACTTCGTCGGCCGGCACCAGAGCAGGCTTCATCGCGCCCATCAGTCCCTCGAAGCTCATGCCGGCGCGCGACTGAAATCCCGTGAGCACCGGCCCCGGGCAGAGGCAGGAGACCTTTACCCCCGCGGGCTTCAATTCGTGGGAAATCGCCTCGCTGAAGGAGCGCACGAAGGCTTTTGTCGCGTAATAAACCGCGAATCCCGGTCCCGGCATGAAAGAAGCGATCGACGCGACATTGAGCACGCCGCCCTTCGTCGCCACGAGCGACGGCAGGAAGCGAAGGGTCAGGGCGGTGAGGGCGCGTACGTTGAGGTCGATCATCGCGAGCTGCTCGGCCTGATCCAGATCCGCGACGCGCCCGAGAAGGCCGAACCCGGCGTTGTTGACCAGATATTGCGGCGCGAGGCCAGCCTCTGCGAGCCGCGCGGCGAGGGCGTCCACCGCGCCCTCCGCGAGCAGGTCCAGATCCACGACCGTAGGGCGGGCGCGGCCGCTGGCGGCGATGTCTTCGGCGAGCGCGGCGAGCCGTTCGCCCCGGCGGGCGACGATGGCGAGCTCATGGCCCTTGTCGGCGAAAACGCGGGCGAGTTCCGCGCCGATGCCCTCCGACGCGCCGGTGACGATCGCCGCCGGGCGGGCGTTCGCAACGTCAATCATCGAGAATCACTCCTTGGGGCGATACCAGGGGTTCTCGACCGGCGCGGCGAGGCTCTCGCGCACTTCCCGGCGCAGCTCCACGCGTTCGCGGGTCGAGACGCCGAGCAATTCGGCGACGCGCCACACCACATTCTCCTCGAATTCGTGAACGGAGCCGTCGGCGTGCGCCATGTCCCACAACATGCCGATCACCTGCCGGCGCCCGTCCTCGTCGAGCCGGCGCTTGAGCACGCTGGTGAAGCGGTAGAGATCGACCGCATCGCGCTCGCTTTCCCAGGCGTTGTGAATGAGTTCGCGCGCCTCATCGGAAGCGAGGCCAAAGCGCGCCTCGACAAGCTGCTGGATGCGCGCCTTTTCATCGTCGTCAAAATCGCCGTCGATCGAAGCGATGTGGACGAGGAGCGCCGCTGCGGCGAGCTGATAGTCGGCGGATTCGAAAGGTTTCGGCCTGTCGGCCTCGCCGGTGAGTTCGGCGATGAAGGATTTGAGAGCGTCGAACATCGGTGTGTCAGCCTGCCGGCGGGAGTGGCGTCTCCCTTGCTATAGAGCAGACGCCGCTGAAAGGGTAGCCGATGTGATCCCGCTCGAATCCGCTTGACTCGCGTGTAGGAGGCGGGAGTTAGCCTAAAAAATAGGCGATCTGGCCATTTTCTGACGAATAATTGGGCGCCATTTGGTCCGGTCGTCGGATTATGACAGCGGCCTATTCGTCTCGTCCGCCATTCGCGCCTTGTGCGGCTACGACGCCCATCGCGCCGCTCGCCGTCTCTGGAGGGTTCACGAAACTGACATGACAAGCGCGCCGATCAACTCCGACCTTCCCCTCACGGGCCTCGCCGGGCTGAGGCAAAACTGGCGTCAGGACGCGCTCGCGGGCTTCCTCGTCTTCCTCATCGCCTTGCCGCTGTGTCTCGGCATCGCGATGGCCTCGGGCTTTCCGCCGCAAGCGGGGGTCATCACGGCGATCGTCGGCGGATTATTCGTCTCGCGGATCAACGGATCCTACGTCACGATCAACGGTCCCGCGGCGGGCCTCATCGTCGTCGTTCTCGCGTCGGTGCAGGAGCTCGGGCAGGGCGACGCCATGGCGGGCTACCGCTACACGCTCGCGGCGATCGTCTGCGCCAGTGTGCTGCAAACGCTGATGGGCGTCATGCGCGCGGGGAAGCTTTCGGCCTTTTTCCCGTCCTCGGCCGTGCACGGCATGCTCGCCGCCATCGGCATCATCATCATGGCGAAGCAGTTTCACGTCGTGCTCGGCGTGAAGCCGGACGCCGACACGCTGTTCCAGACGATCGGCGCCATCCCCGCGAGCCTGCGGGAGATGAATCCCGAAGTCGCGACGATCGGCGGGGTCGGCCTTCTGATCCTCACCGCCTGGACGCTGGTGCGCAACCGCTATCTGAAGATGATCCCGGCGCCTCTGGTCGTCGTCGTGGTGGGCATGGCGCTCGCGCAGTATTTCGATCTCGACGACGAGCACATCTACCTTTTCCTGCCAGAGGCCCCCGTCCTGCCGCACACCGAATATTCCATCGGGCCGAAATTCCTGGTCGCGATTCCGAGCAACTTCATGGCTGGCTTCGCCTTCCCGGACTTCACGCCCGTCTTTTCGATGGTCTTCTGGCAGCAGGTTGTCGCCATCTGCCTCGTCGGCAGTTTGGAGACGCTGCTCAGCGCCGCGGCGGTCGATAAGCTCGATCCCTACAAACGGACCTCCGACCTCAACCGCGACCTTGCGGCGGTCGGCGTCGGCAACATCATCTGCGGTCTCATCGGCGGCCTGCCGATGATCGCGGAGATCGTCCGCAGCTCGGCCAATTGCAACAATGGCGCGCGCACGGGCTGGGCCAATTTCTTCCACGGCCTCTTCCTGCTCGTCTTCGTGGCGCTGTTCCCCAAGCTCATTCACGAAATCCCGCTGGCGGCCCTCGCATCTCTCCTCGTTTTCACGGGCTTCCGGCTGGCCTCGCCGAGCGTCTTCAAGAAGACGCTGGCCATCGGCTGGGATCAGCTCGGCGTGTTTCTCATCACCATCGTGGGCGTGCTGGCGACGGACCTGCTTATCGGCGTGGCGATCGGCGTTCTTGCTGAGCTCGCCTTCCATCTCTACCGCAGCGTGCCCTGGAGCGAGGTGCTGCGCCTGCGGCTCGAGATCGAGATCCCCGAGGAGAATGTCTACAAGGTCAAGCTCGGCGGCGCGGCCTTCTTCGCCAATGTGCTCGCCCTGAAGAAGGATCTGGCGCTCATTCCGAAGCGAAAGACAGTGATCTTCGACCTCTCGGAGACCGCGACCATCGACCACACGGTGATGGAGTTCCTGCATCTTTACTGCGAGGACTACGAACGGGCTGGCGGCCGCGCGGAGATTTTGGGGCTGGAGAACCACGCGTCGAGTTCGGAACATCCGCTCGCGCCGCGAAAGCGCACGGCGGCGTGAGTTTAGGTCGGCGCTCACGGGCTCATCGGCGCGACTCCTTCCAGTCGTCGGGCCTGAGCCTGCGGAAGGGGTATGCGAAAGCCGGCGGGGGATCCCCTCCAGGTCGCCCTCCGACCTGCGATCATGATCAGGTCTGATTCCAGCGCCAGAACCGCCGACGTGCGCTGGCGGAGCGCCACGGTCGAGAAGCTTTTCGTCCTGGCGACGAGATCGAGCGCGGATGGGGATGCGACATAAACAAATCTTTATATGTTTATTGTCTTCTGTCTCGCCTCCTGCTATAGGCTCTCCAGCGCCGGGGCGCCGGCCGTCCTTCCCGAGCAGAGGATTCGCATGACCGCTCACTTCAACGATTACGCCATCGCCGATATTTCGCTGGCCGATTGGGGCCGCAAGGAACTCAACATCGCCGAGACCGAGATGCCGGGCCTGATGGCCGTGCGCGCCGAATACGGCCCGTCGCAGCCGCTCAAGGGCGCCCGCATCGCCGGCTCGCTGCATATGACCATTCAGACGGCGGTTCTGATCGAGACCCTGAAGGCGCTGGGCGCCGACGTGCGCTGGGCCTCGTGCAACATCTACTCGACTCAGGACCACGCCGCCGCCGCCATCGCGGCCACCGGCACGCCCGTCTTCGCTGTCAAGGGCGAGAGCCTTGAGGACTATTGGGATTACACCCACAAGATCTTCGAATGGGGCGACGGCGGCTGCCCGAACATGATCCTGGACGACGGCGGCGACGCCACGCTCCTCATCCATCTTGGCCTGCGCGCGGAGCAGGGCGACACGGCCTTCCTCGACAAGGCGACCAATGAGGAAGAGGAAGTCCTCTTCGCGGCGATCAAGAAGCGCCTCAAGGCCAATCCTGGCTGGTACGGCCGCAACGCGGTCGCCATCAAGGGCGTGACGGAAGAGACGACCACCGGCGTGCATCGCCTTTATGTGATGCACAAGGAGGGCAAGCTCCTCTGGCCGGCGATCAACGTCAACGACTCGGTGACGAAGTCGAAGTTCGACAATCTCTATGGCTGCCGCGAGTCGCTGGTCGACGGCATTCGCCGCGCCACTGACGTGATGATGGCGGGCAAGGTCGCCTGCATCGCTGGCTATGGCGACGTGGGCAAGGGCTCGGCCGCCTCGCTGCGCAACGCCGGCTGCCGCGTGCTCGTGACCGAGATCGACCCGATCTGCGCCCTGCAGGCGGCGATGGAAGGATATGAAGTCACGACGATGGAAGACGCGGCCCCGCGCGCCGACATCTTCTGCACGGCGACGGGAAATATCGACGTCATCACCGTCGACCACATGCGCGCCATGAAGGATCGCGCCATCGTCTGCAACATCGGCCACTTCGACTCGGAAATTCAGGTCGCCGGCTTGCGTAACCTCAAGTGGCACAATGTGAAGCCGCAGGTCGACGAGATCGAGTTCCAGGACGGCAAGCGCATCATCCTGCTCGCCGAAGGCCGCCTCGTGAATCTCGGCTGCGCGACCGGCCATCCCTCCTTCGTGATGTCGGCGTCCTTCACCAACCAGACGCTGGCGCAGATAGAACTGTGGACCAAGCAGGGCCAGTATCCGGTCGGCGTCTACACGCTGCCCAAGCACCTCGACGAGAAGGTCGCGGCGCTCCACCTCGACAAGATCGGCGTGAAGCTCACGCAGATGACCGACGAGCAGGCGAAATATCTGAACCTGCCGAAGAACGGCCCGTTCAAGCCGGAGCACTACCGTTACTGAGGCTTGCCTGAACGGCTTTCTGCTCCCTTTCGACTTGCGGCCCCCTCCCTGCGAGCGGGGCCGCTTTTTTGTGACGAAGTTCCGCAGAAACACGATTCCGTTTTAACCGATCGCGTTCTAGATTGGGGTGATTCGTATCGAGCGTAGTCAGCGCAACGGCGGTCCTCGACGGAAGCGCGGGCCAGTCGCCGCTCCTGCCCCGGGAGCGGAGAGGCGTTTGCGCGCGTCTCATTGTGGGCGGAGCCGCATCGTGGCGCACCCCTGCGGCGTTGTTGTGATGAGCACCAAAATCACCCCTGGAGCCCGGTTCTCATGACATTCGAGCTGGATTGCGCGCGATCGGGAGCGTCTCGCTCATGATCCGACGTCGCCACACGCGTTCCGGCCAATTCCGATTGCTCGCGAAGCTGCGGGAGACGTTCCTGCGCACGGGATTTCCCGGCCTCGCCGGCGCCACGCTGCATTCGACGGCCGCCTCGGCGCAGGCCGCAGATTTCATCAGCGAGCTTCCGTTCGACTCCGAAGTGGTGAGTTTCGCTTTCAGCGGCGGTCTTGCGCTTTTCTCCGCGGTCGTGGCGCTTACCCACATCAGCGAGCGAAAGGTTTGGCGGCGCCGCGAGTCGGAACTGGTCGCCGAGTTGGAGGAGACGCGGGAGAAGCTGGATCGCGCCAAGACGTTTCTTGAGAGCGAGTCGCAGATTTTCATCGCCTGGTCCGGGCCGGGCGGCGAGCCGGACATCCACTCCTCCGGACTCATCGTATCGGAGGCTGCGGCCGCGCCGCGCCGCATCCTCGCATTCGGCTCCTGGCTCGCGCCCGCGGATGCGCAGCAGCTCGATGCGGCGGTCGATCGACTGCGCATGAAGGGCGAGAGTTTTCGAATGCTCGTCGCCGGCTCGGCGGGCCGTCATTTCGACGCCGAGGGCCGGGCGGTCGGCGGCAGCGCGGTGCTGCGGATCAGAGAGGTGTCCGGCGACCGCCTCGAGTTGATCGGTCTTCGCGAGCGCTACGAAGCGACGGAGCGCGACCTCCAGGGCCTGCGCGCCTTGCTCGACGCTTCGCCGACGCTCGTGTGGGTGCGCGACAAGGCCGGAAAGCTCGCTTTCGTGAACAAGGCCTATGCGTCCGCCGTGGAGGCGAAAGACCCGGCCGACGCCGTGGCGCGCGGGCTGGAGCTCCTCGATCAATCGGCGCGCGGCGAGGCGGCGCAGGCGCGCGCGAAAGGTCTTGTCTGGCGCGCCCGCATTCCGGCTGTGGTCGCCGGCGCGCGTCATCTTCTTGACGTCACGCAGACAGCGGCGCCGGAAATGGCCGCGGCCATCGCCATCGATCGCCACGAAGTCGAAACTGTTCGCGCCGATCTTGAACAGCAGATGCAGTCGCATGTGCGCACGCTCGATCAGCTGCCCACGGCCGTCGCGATCTTCGACCGCGGGCGGCGGCTCGTCTATCACAACGACGCCTATGCGAAGCTCTGGCAGATCGACGCCAGCTTTCTCGATCACAAGCCGACGGACGGCGAAATTCTCGACAGATTAAGGGCCGACGACCGGCTGCCCGCCGAGTCCGATTTCAAGGCATGGAAAGAGCGGCTCTTCGAGGCCTATCGTTCGCCCGAGCCCGTTCGCCACACCTGGCATCTGCCGGACGGCCGCATTCTCGACGTCGTCGCGCATCCCAATACGCAGGGCGGCGTGACCTATCTCTACGACGACACGACAAAGGCCTATGATCTCGAAACGCGCTTCAATGCGCTGAACCGCACGCAGAGCGAGACGCTCGAGACGCTTCATGAAGGCGTCGCCGTCTTCGGCGCGGACGGGCGTCTGAGCTTCTGCAACCCGGCCTTCGCCAGACTCTGGCGGCTCGATCCCGACGCGCTCGCGAAAAAGCCGCGGTTCGACGCGCTCGTCGCTCAATGCAAGACTCTGCACGACAATGAAGAGACCTGGGCGCAGCTCCAGGGCTTCGTCACGAGCTTCAACGATATGCGCGAGGGCTTTACGCGGCGCATCGAGCGCAGCGACGGCGTGGTTCTCGACTGCACGGCGCAGTCGCTGCTCGATGGCGCGGCGCTGCTGACCTTCGTCGACGTGACCGCCGACGTGAATGTCGAGCGCGCGCTCACCGACCGTAACAAGGCGCTGCTCGCCGCCGAAAAGCTGCGCAACGACTTCATCCATCACGTCAGCTACGAGCTCCGCTCGCCGCTCAACAACATCAACGGTTTCGTGCATCTGCTCGGCGAGGAGTCGACCGGCGCGCTCAACCCGCGTCAGCGCGAATATCTAGGCTATGTCAGCAAATCGTCGGCGGCGCTCCTCGCCATCATCGACGACATTCTCGATCTCGCAACGATCGACGAAGACGCTTTGGAGCTCGAATTTTCAGACGTCGACGTGCAGGCGACGATGCGCGCCGCAATCGAGGGCGTCCAGGATCGTCTCGCCGAGAATTCGATTGATGTCCAGATCGTCGCCATGGACAACGTCGGCACCTTTCGCGGGGACGCGAAGCGCGTGCGGCAAATCCTCTTCAATCTTCTTTCGAACGCCATCGGATTCTCCAGCCCGGGCCAGACCGTGACTCTTGCGGCCATTCGCCGCGAGGACGAGATCGTATTCAAGGTCACGGATCGCGGCCGGGGGATTCCGCCGGAGGTTCTCGAACGCGTCTTCGAGCGTTTCGAGTCGCATACGGCGGGCTCGCGCCATCGCGGCGTCGGCCTCGGCCTTTCCATCGTGCGCGCCTTCATGGAGCTGCACGGCGGCAAGGTGTTCATCGATTCCGCGCCCGGCGAGGGCACGACCGTCACCTGCGTATTTCCGGCGCGGCCGGCCCGGGAGCAGGCGAAGCCCGCCGCAAGCGAAGGAGGCGCGCAATGACCGACGAAGCCGCCGGCAAATCCGTCTGGCGCGTCGAAGTCGCGGACGAAGCGGAGACGGCCTCGCTCGCGCAGGACCTCGCCTCGCTGCTTAAGCCTGGCGATACGGTGACGCTCGCCGGCGATTTGGGCGCCGGCAAGACGACCTTCGCGCGCGCGCTCATCCGTAAATTGCTCGACGATCCGGCGCTCGAGGCGCCGAGCCCAACATTCACCCTGATGCAGATCTACGAACGCGACTCCTTGCGCGTCGTACATGCAGATTTTTACCGCATCTCCTCATCCGCCGAACTCTCCGGCCTTGGCTGGGAGGAGGCGGTGGAGGACGCGATCGTTCTCGTCGAATGGGCGGAGCGCGCGCCGGAGGCCATGCCGCAGGACAGGCTCGACGTGCGTCTGAGTTTCGCCGACGCCGACAATCGCGACGCGCGCCGCATGACGATTTCGGGCCATGGCGCCTTCGCCGGCAGGCTCGCGTCCTTCAAGGCTTTGCGCGAACTTTTACGCAAGGCGGGCTGGAGCGACGCCAGGCGCAGCTTCCTGATGGGAGACGCTTCGTCGCGGGCCTATGAGACGCTCGAAAAGCCCAACGGCCAACGCGCGATCCTGATGATCTCGCCGCCGCGTCCGGATGGTCCGCCCATCCGTTACGGCAAATCCTACAGCGCCATCGCGCGGCTTGCGGAGAATGTGAAACCCTTCGTCGCGCTCGCCAACGGTCTGCGCGCGCAGGGCCTCTCGGCGCCAGAGATTTACGGCCAGGATCTCGACGCCGGACTTCTCATCGTCGAAGACCTGGGTCGCGAGGGCGTCGTCGACGAAAACGGCCCCATTCCGGAACGATATCTCGAAGCCGCCGGCGCGCTCGCGCATCTGCATTCGCGCCGCCTGCCCGATATGCTCCCCCTCGACGGCGGCGGAAGCTATCACATTCCGCCCTACGATCTCGACGCGCTGCTGATCGAGGTCGATCTTCTCCTCGACTGGTACGTTCCGCAAATCAAGGCGTCCGTCGCCTCCGGCGCGCGCGCGATCTTCACCAATCTCTGGCGCAGCGCGCTCGTGGAAATCGCAGCGGCGGCGCCGACATGGACCTTGCGCGATTATCATTCGCCCAATCTGATCTGGCTCGCCGATCGCGAGGGGATCAGGCGCGTGGGCGTCATCGATTTCCAGGATTGCGTGCTCGGGCATCCCGCCTACGACATGGCGTCGCTCGGGCAGGACGCGCGCGTGACGGTGCCGGACGAACTCGAGTTGAAACTTCTCGCGCACTACGCCAAACTGCGCCGCGACGCGGACCAGAGCTTCGATATGGCCTCTTTCGCTAGAGCCTATATGACGCTTGCGGCGCAGCGCGCGACCAAGGTGCTCGGGATTTTCGCGCGTCTCGACCAGCGAGACGGCAAGCCGCAATATCTCGCGCATGTGCCGCGCGTCGAGGCATATCTGAAAAAGAGCCTGAAGCATCCGGCGCTGGCCGACATCAAGGCGTGGTATGAAAGCAATCTCCCCGGACTCTTTCGCGACGACTGAGCGCCTTGCCCCCGCGCTTCCCAAAACCGCCATGGTCTTCGCGGCGGGCCTTGGCACGCGCATGCGTCCCCTGACTGACAAGACGCCGAAGCCGCTCGTTTCAGTCGCCGGGAGAACATTGATCGACCGCGCGCTCGATGATTTCGCCGCGGCGGGGGTCGATACGGCGATCGTCAACGTTCATCATCTGGCCGATCAGATCGAGGCGCATCTCTCGGGGCGGAGCGAACCGCGCATCGTGATTTCCGACGAACGCGCCCGGCTCCTGGATCAGGGGGGCGGCATCAAGAAGGTTTTGCCGTTGATCGGCGAGGAGGCCTTTTTCGTCTGGAACACGGACGCGTTCTGGGTCGGCGCGCCCCAGTCCAATCTGCTCGCGCTCGCCCGCGCATGGGATCCCGACAGGATGGACGCCGCGCTCCTCCTCGCGCCGACGCAGGGCAGCGTGGGAGTCGATTGGGAAGGCGATTTCGATCTCTCTCCGGAGGGCCGCATCATGCGCCGGGACGGGCCGAAACCATTTGTCTATGCGGGTGTCGGTCTCCTGAAGCCCCAACTCTTCGCGAAGGAGACGCAGGATGTTTTCAAGCTCGCGCCCTTCCTCTTCGCCGCGGCGGAACAGGGCAGGCTTTTCGGCGTGATCTCGAGCGGACTGTGGCTCCATGTCGGCACGGTCGCCGCCATCGCCGAGGCGGAAAGAGCGATTGCCGCACATGAGGGATGACGGCGTGAGCGGCAAGCGCAATGTCTTCACCATCGCGCCCGGCGCCCCTTTTCTCGAAACATTCGTCGACGCTTTTCTTTCCGGCGGCATCGTCCCCGTCGTTTCGCGCGACAGCCCGCCGCTCCTTCTCGCGCGTTCGACGATCTATGTGCCGACCCGTCGCGCCGGCCGCGCCCTCGCGGCGGAGTTCGCGCGCGCCTTCGGCGCGAAGGCCGCCCTGCTGCCGCGCATCCTGCCGCTCGGCGGGCTCGAGGAGAGTGAAACCCAAGCGCTGTTCGGCGATAGCGCGGACGATTTCGACGAGGCGGTCCAGCCTGCGATCGGCGAACTGGAGCGGCGGCTCCTTCTGGCGCGGCTCGTCATGCAGTGGTCGAATGCGATCAGCCACGCCATTGTCTCCATCGATGCCGACGGCGAACCGCTCGTCGACGATGCGGAACCCTTTCTCGTCGCGTCGACGCCCGCCGGAGCCTATTCGCTCGCGGCCGACCTCGGCGCGCTGATCGACGAATTTGTTATCGAGGGCGTCGCCGCCGACGCGCTCGAGAAGATCGTCGATGAAACATTCGATCGCTATTGGTCGATCACGACGCGGTTTCTCGGCATCGCAGTCGAGCAGTGGCCCGAGATACTCCGCGAACGCGGGCGGGTCGACGCTTCCACGCGGCGCAAGCGCCTGCTCGAAGCGCAGATCGAGCGCCTGCGGACGTCGGGCGGCGCGGCGCCAGTCGTCGCGATCGGTTCGACGGGCGCGCAGCCGACCACCGCCCGGCTGCTTTCGCAGATCGCGGCGCTGGAATATGGCGCCGTCGTTTTGCCGGGGCTCGATTGCGATCTCGACGACGAAGCTTGGGCGCTGATCGGAGAGAATGAGGGCGAGCCCGCTTTCACGCATCCGCAGACGATGTTGAAGCGGCTTCTCGGGGTCATGAAATTGGGCCGCGACGAGGTGCGCGAACTTGCGCGCCTGCCCGCGTCGCTGGCGAAGCGCCGCAGACTCGTTGCGCAGGCGATGCTGCCGGCGGAAGCGACGCCGCGATGGCGCAGCTTTCGCGCGGCGCAGGGAGGCGACTTCGCCGAGGCTCTCGCCGACGTGATCGCGCTGGAGGCGCCGGACGAACGAACGGAAGCGCTATCGCTGGCGCTCTTCATGCGCGAAGCGCTGGAGACGCCGGGGCGAACTGCGGCGCTCGTCACGCCCGACCGCAACCTCGCGCGTCGGGTCGCGGCCGAATTGCAGCGTTTCGGCGTCGAGATCGACGATTCCGGCGGCGCTTCTCTGGCATCGACGCGCGTGGGCGCGCTCGCGCGGGAAATCGCCGCCATTGGCGCGACCGGCCTCGACGCGGTCGGCGTCGCGACGCTGCTGGCGCATCCGCTCGCGCGTTTCGGCCACGCGCGCGCGGCGACGCAGGCGCTGGCGCCGCTCGTCGAGATCGCCGTTTTGCGTGCGCTGCCGGCGAGACCGCGAAGCTTTTCCGCGCTCCTGGAGAAAGCCCGCGCGGCGGCGCGCGACAGAAACGCGCATCCCGCCGCGCAAAGCGTCACGGATGCGCAGTGGAATGACATCGCGTCGCTATTGCGCGCGATCGAAGCGGCTCTGGCGCCGTTCGCCGCTTTGCGCGGGAACCATGAATTGAAAGAGTTCGCGCGCGCTCATCGCGCCGCTTTCGAAGCGATCGCATTCGGCGCGGAGGACGGCGAAGAAGATGGAGCGCAGACGCTTTTCGAACTTTTCGACAAGCTTTGCTTCGCCGAGGCGCCGCCGGATTTCGATGCGTCGAGCTATGCGGCGCTTTTCGAGCGCATCGCCTTCGAAACGACATTGCGCGGCCCGCGTCGCGCGCATCCGAGAGTGAAAATTCTCGGTCCGCTCGAAGCGCGCCTCATGGACGCGGACCTCTTGTTGCTCGCGGGACTCGACGAAGGCGTCTGGCCGCCGCAGACGGAGACGGGCGCCTTTCTCAATCGTTCGATGCGCCGGCAACTGGGGCTTTCGCCGCCGGAGCGCCGCATCGGACAAAGCGCGCATGATTTCGTGATGGCGCTTGGCGCGAAAAGCGTCGTTCTCAGCCGCGCGGCGAAGCGCGACGGGTCGCCGACGGTGGCCTCCCGATTTCTCGCGCGTCTGGAAGCGCTGGCGGGCGAAGCTTTCGGCGCCTGTAAGGCGCGCGGCGAAAAAATGCTCGCTATCGCCGTGTCGCTTGATCGTCCGCAGACCTCCCTGAGTCTGTCGCGTCCCGAGCCGTCCCCGCCGCTCGCCTTGCGGCCGCAGAAGCTGAGCGTCACGCGCATCGAGGTTCTGCGTCGCGATCCTTACGCTATCTTCGCCGAATATATTTTGAACTTGAAGCCGCTCGCGCCGCTCGGAAGCGACATCGGCGCGCGAGAGATGGGCACGGCGATTCACGCCGCACTCGAAGCTTTCGTGAAGCATTATCCGAGCGGTCCATTGCCTGCGGACGCGCGCGGCAAACTCCACGAGGTCGCGCGTGGCGCGCTCGTGGATTTCTTCGTCGATCCTGCTTTTGAAATCTTTACCTGGCCGCGCCTTGTTTCGGGGCTAGATCATGCGCTCGCTTTCGAGGCTGCGCGGCGCGCCGAGGGCGTTGCGATTCATATGGAAAAAGCCGGGAAATGGACAATCCCGCTACGGGACGGATCGAGTTTCACGCTGACGGCGAAAGCCGACCGGATTGAAGTCGATCCAAGCGGCCGCGCTTTCGTCTTCGATTACAAGACCGGCGCGCCGCCGACGAACAAGCAGGTCGAAGCCGGCTGGGCGCCGCAACTCACGCTTGAGGCGGCGATGATCGAGGCCGGCGCCTTCGCCGACGTCGGCGCGCGAAACGTCGCGGGCGCGGCCTATGTGGGATTGAAAAACGACGGGGACACGCAATGGGTCAAGGCGCAGGCCCGCACTTTCGCGGACCTCGTCGCCGCGCATCGCGACGAGTTGAAACAGTTGCTCGATGATTATCGCGAGCAGGGAGCGCGGTATCCCTCGCGCCCCTATGTCGCGCTCGTCTCCCATACGGGCGACTTCGACCATCTCGCGCGCGTCAAGGAATGGTCGCGCGGCGGCGGAGACGGCGCATGAGCGAACGCGCCGCGCGAGGCCTGACGCTGCGCGCGCAGCAAAGCGCGTCGAACCCGGACGTCTCCGCATGGGTCTCCGCGCATGCCGGTTCGGGCAAGACCTATGTGCTGACGCAACGCGTCCTGCGTCTTCTGCTCGCGGGCGTGAGGCCCTCGCAGATCCTTTGCCTCACCTTCACCAAGGCCGCCGCGGCCAATATGTCCGCGCGCATTTTCGACAAGCTTGCGCAATGGGCGTTGCTCGATGACGAGGCGCTCGAGGCTGAAATCGAGGGGACGGGCGCAGGCGTTCCCGCTCGCGCCGACCTGGAGCGCGCGCGCCAATTGTTCGGCAAGGCGGTCGAGACGCCGGGCGGGCTGAAGATACAGACGATCCACGCCTTTTGCGAAAGGCTGCTGCATATTTTCCCGCTCGAAGCCAATGCGCCCGCCGGCTTTCGCGTGCTCGACGATATGGGGCGCGCGCAATTGCTCGAAGACGCGAAGGCGCGCACGATACAGGAGGCGATGCGCGCGCCGGGGGATTTGCGCGAGGCGTTGGAGGCGGTCGCGCGCGAAACGACGAGTTTCGGTTTCGACGACCTTTGCGACGAGCTTCTGTCACAGCGCGATGCACTGGCGCAGGCGGCGGTTCGGCCTGAGTATGCAGCGCGCCTGCGCGCGAAACTCGGGCTGTCGGAAGACGACACGCTTGTGCGGATAGAGGCGGAAATTGTTTGCAATCGGGCGGAATGGCCAGAGCTTGCGCACGCCTTGCGGCTCGGTTCCACGAATGACGGCAAACTCGCGGCGCATCTCGAGCGCGCCATCGAACTTGCGCCACAACGCGATTGCATCGCGCATTACCTCTCCGTTTTCTTCACGAACAAGGGCGAGCCGCGCGGCGCCGGCAAGACGAAAATCATCACGTCGGGGCTTGTGAAAGCCGCGCCGGGCTTGCTCGAGCGCATGGAGGCGGAGCGCGACCGTCTCGCGGCGCTTGTCGAGAAGAGAAAGGCCGCCGACGTCGCGGAGCGCTCGCTTGCGCTCACGAGGCTCGGCGACGCCATCATGGCGAACTACGAGGCAGCCAAGAGGCGGCGCAATCTGCTCGATTACGACGACCTGATCGACCGCGCGAGAAGCCTGTTGACGCGGTCGAATCCATCCTGGGTTCTCTACAAGCTCGACTCGCAGATCGATCATATTCTTCTGGACGAAGCGCAGGATACGAGCGCGCGTCAGTGGGACATTCTCACGGCGCTGGCGAACGAGTTTTGCGCGGGCGACAGCGCGCGATCCGTCGCGCGCAGCTTCTTCGCGGTCGGAGACGAAAAGCAGTCGATCTTTTCCTTCCAGGGCGCGGCGCCCGAGAAATTCGAGTCGATGCGTCGACGTTTTCAGACGAGTTTCACGAGGGTCGGGCAAAACTTCGAATATGTGCGGCTCATCCAGTCGTTCCGCTCCGCGCCGCGCGTCCTCGAGGCCGTCGACGCCGTTTTCCGCCACGGGCGCAATGGCGATGGACTGACCAGCAATCCGGACCCGACCGACCCGCCGCTGGAGCATATTGCGACGAAGACGCATGTCGAGGCGCTCGTCGAAATCTGGAAGCCGGTTGGACCGCGTCCCGTCGAAGAGCCGGCCGACTGGCGACTGCCTCCCGATTACCTGACCGCGGCCGATCCCGGCGAGAAGCTCGCGGGAAAGGTCGCGCGCAAGATTTCCGCATTGCTTCATCCGAACAGCGGCGAATGCGTCGAGGACGGCGGGGCGTTTCGACGGGTCGAGCCGCGCGACATATTGATCGTCGTGCGCAAGCGCGGCGCCTTTTTCGAGTCGATGATCCGGGCCCTCAAAACGGCCGACGTGCCGGTTGCCGGCGCCGACAGGCTCGATCTCGCGAACCATATCGCTGTCAACGATCTCGTCGCGCTGGGACGCGCGGCCTTGCTCGTCGAGGACGATCTGACGCTCGCGACCGTGCTGAAATCGCCGTTCGTCGGCTTCGACGACGACGATCTGATCGACATCGCGCCGCAACGGACGGGCTCGCTCCATCAGGCGTTGGCCGGCTCGCAGAAGGCGCGCCATCGCGACGCGGCGGCGCAGATCGCGCAATGGCGGCGGGACGCGGCGACGCTCGCGCCCTTCGAGTTCTTCAGTCGCGTGCTGGGGCCGGGGGAGGGCAGGCGAAAGCTTGTCGCGCGACTGGGACCGGAAGCCAATGACGCGATCGACGAATTTCTTCGGCTGGCGCTCTCCTTCGAACGCGAGACATCGCCGTCGCTCACGAATTTTCTGGCGATGGTCGAGAACCTCGATGTTTCGATCAAGCGCGACATGGAGGCGGCCGGCGGCGCGGTGCGCGTGATGACGGCGCACGCCGCCAAGGGCCTTGAGGCCAAGATCGTGTTTCTCCCCGACACCTGCGGCGCGCCGGCGGGAAAACACGATCCGAAGCTTTTCCTGCTCGGCGCGGACGACGAGCTTTCGCTCGTCTGGTCCAGGGGGAAAGACAGCGATCCGCAGGCGCTTGCCGCCGCCCGCGCGGCGCATCGCGAGGCGGAGCGGGCCGAGCATCAGAGACTGCTCTATGTCGCGCTGACGCGCGCGGAGGAGCGGCTCTACATCGCAGGCTATCATGGGAGCAACGGGCCGGCGGAGGGATGCTGGCACGACATGGTCCGCGAAGCGCTGGCGGAGCATTGCCAGAAATTTCCTGATCCGGAAGATGCGGAGGGCTACATTCTCCGCCTCGGCGACACGCCTTTGCGCCACGACCTGCCGCGTTCCGCGCCGGCTCCGGCGGCGCCCGACCTGCCCGCAATTGCGAGAACGCCAGCGCCGCGCGAAGCGGGGCCGCCGCCGCCGCTGCGTCCCTCGAGCGCGCTCGCGGGCGCCGACGCATTGGCCGCCGCCGGCGGCGCCGCCCCAAATCGCGCCGCCGCAGAGCGCGTCCTGATCGGCCGGTTGACGCACGCCTTGCTGCAACATCTGCCGGCCTGCGCCCCGGAGCGCCGGCGCACGGCGGCCGAACGGTTCCTCGAGTTGCGGGCGCCTGCGCTTGAGAAAGCGCGCCGAATGGCGATCGCGGAGGCGGCGATCGCTGTAATCGAGGCGCCGCGCCTCGCGCCGCTCTTCGGACCGCATTCTGCGCCCGAGGTGGACGTCGTCGCGACGCTGGACGGCGGATTAGGCGTTTCCGGCCGCATCGACCGCCTCGCGGAGCTGGAGACGGAGGTGATGATCGCCGATTTCAAGACCGGACGTCCGCGCGCGAAGCTGGATGCGACGGCGCTTCGCCAGCTTGCGCTCTATCGCGCCGCGCTCGCGCCGATATACGCCGGCAAGCGATTCAGCTGTCACATCGTCTGGACCGAGAGCGCGACGGCGGTCGAGGCCGACGACGCGGCGCTCGACGATGCGCTGGCGCTCGCGCTGGACGACGCGCAGGCTGGTTAAGGAGGCGCCATGGATTTCGATCAGCTTCGCGCGCCGACTGTCGCGCGACGGTAAGTTGACGCCCCGAGAATGCCGCCGAGCATGATCGACCCGGACGACTTTCCTCTTTCCCGTCCCTTGCCTTTCCTCTTGCGGGTCGTCCTGGGGGCGGCGGGGGTCTTCGTCATCGTCGCGCCGGCTTGGGAGTTTCGCGGCGCTTTTGTGCGTCCGGGCTGGATTTCGCTGTTCTTCGCCGCGCTGCTTTTGGGCGCCTGGGCCGTCGGCGGCGCTTTCGTGATGGCCGCGATCTTCGGCGAAGACCAGCGCTGGCGCGTGAAGGACGGCGAAATCGAAATCGCCCGCAAGGCGCTCTTTCGCGAGCGGACGACGATCGTCCGCGGCGCGGACGTCGTCACGACGCGAATAAGGCAGACGGCTTGGGACAGCGGTCCCGAAACATTCAGCGTCGTGATCGCGCTGCGCAATGGCGAGGAATTCGAGACGGCGGGCTTCGAGAAGCGCGCCAACGCCGAGGCGCTGGAGGCGCGGCTGCGCGCGCGCCTTCAACTCGTTTGAACGTCCGCGTCCGCTCTTCTGCGCCAGAGTTCGAGGAGAAGCGTCGATGTCGTCATCGCGATGGGGCCGAGCACGACGCCCGGCGGGCCGAACACATGCAAACCGCCCAGCAGGGCGACGAACGTCGACGCCGTATGCAAACGAAGCGTGTCGCCCACGAGCAGCGGACGGATGAGATTGTCCGCGCTCGCGATGACCACGCCGCCCCACAGGCCCAGCGTGATCGCTTCGCCCCAGCGTCCTTCCAGCGCAAGGAAGATCGTGGCGGGAATCCAGACGACGAATGTGCCCAGAACCGGGACGACGGACAGCAGGCCCATGATGAGCGCCCAGGTGACGGGCGAGGCGAATCCGAGCCACCAGAACATGAAGCCGCCCAGCGCGCCCTGAAGCGCCGCAACCGCGATCGTGCCATAGATGATCGCGGTGATCGTGTTTCGTACCCGCAGGATGATCTTGCGCGTTTCACGGTTCGAGAAGGGCGACAGGCGCAGAATCGTCTCGACGCCCGCGCGCCGGTCGCGAAGGAAAAAAAACAGAAGATAGAAGGAAAGCAGCATCGTGACCGCCTGGCCGGTCGACTGCTTGATCAATGATGCGCCGAAATTGGTGAGAAAGGCGATCGCCCGCCCGATGACTTCCTGAAGGTCGAACTGCGCTTCGAGCCATTCATTGACGCCTCGCAGGGATGGATGCGCTTCAAGTACGCGCCCCCATTTGCCAGCGGCGATTTCGCTCTGGATATAGCCGGCGCCTGCGATCGCCTCGGCGATGAGCCGCTGCGATACCAGAATGAGGGGCGCGACGACGATCACGGCCAACAGAAGCACGGAAATCGCCGCCCCGAGCGACGGACCGGTCAGCGACTCGATCGCGCGATGAGGACGCAGAAAGACGACCGCGAGAATCAGCGCCCAGGTCAGGCTCGACAAAAAGGGCGCCGCGACCAGCGCCGTGACGGCGAGAAAGACTGCCGTGACGCCGACGCGCGCGAGCAGCGATAAGTCCAGCGGTTGACGCGCCGCCGGTCCGGTTTTGTTCGTGTTCTCGTTCGTCATCGCCCGCCTTTCCTCTGCGCGCCCCGAGTTTACACGGCGCCTTGCGCGAACGGAACGCGCGGCTGCCCCGCCGAGTTCGGGGCGACCCTTGCGACGCCGGAACGGCCCAAGCGAAGGCATTCGCCGCCCGCGCCTATCCCTCGTAGCTAGCGCGCGCCGTCGCGGTCAGCTTGGCGACCGCGCAGAGGATTGAAACGGCGATGCAGAGAAGCCGGATAAACATGGCGACCTCCCAAACGGAAAACATTCTGGGAGGATCGAAACGCCATTTTCGCAGGCGCGCTGTGCGGGCGCGCACGCCGGGCGCCTCAGAAGGCGCATTCCTTCGGCAGTTCGGCGTCGGACCAGTCGGCGAGCTGCCTCGTCGTCCCCTTGATGTCCACGGACTTACCGTCCTTCTTGCCCTTGCCGGTCAGAAAGTTGAGATCGCAGTTGTGGCTGGCGTTCGGATCGAGCGTGTCATAGGCGTCGCGGGTGAGGCCCGCCACGATGAATTCCTTGTTGCGATAGACGACCGTGACCGTCTGGCTCCAGCGGTCTCGGCCGATGCCGGTGTTTTCCGATTTGATGAGCAGCGACCCCTTTGCGCTGGTTTCGAGCGAGGGATGTTGCCCCCACATGCCGCCGCTCCACGCCGCGTTTTTCTTGATCAGCGCAGGTTTGACGGGCTTGGCGAGATCGCGTCCGGGCTCCAGCGCGCGATAGATGTATAGGTCTGCGCCCGCATCGCCGTTTTCGACGAGCACGGCGCGGTCGAGGTCGCCGCCCTCGAAGGAGAGCGTCACCGAGGAAATGACGCGGGAATAATCGGGTTCCGCCTGCGCCGAAGCCGCCGCGAAAATGGCCGCGCCCAACATGATCGATCCGCGCATGTCATCGCCCCGCTGGAAATGAAAAGGCCGCCCGACAATGCCGGGCGGCTGGCGTTTCAGCAATGGCGCCGGCGCGATTATTCGCCGCCGGGGGCCGCCGCGGCGGCGGCTTCCTTTTCGGCCTTTTCCTTGGCCTCGAGGTCTTCGCCGGTTTCCTGGTCGACGGCGCGCATGGAGAGGCGCACCTTGCCGCGATCGTCGAAGCCGAGCAGCTTCACCTTCACGCGGTCGCCTTCCTTCACGACGTCGGTCGTCTTCGCCACGCGCTGCTTGGAGAGCTGCGAGATGTGGACGAGGCCGTCCTTGGCGCCGAAGAAGTTCACGAAGGCGCCGAAGTCCGCGGTCTTCACGACCGTGCCTTCATAGATCATGCCGACTTCCGGATCGGAGGCGATGGACTTGATCCAGTTGATCGCCGCCTTGATCGAGTTGGCGTCGGAGGAGGCGACCTTCACCGTGCCGTCGTCCTCGATGTTGATCTTGGCGCCGGTCTTCTCGACGATCTCGCGGATGACCTTGCCGCCCGAGCCGATCACGTCGCGGATCTTGTCGGTCGGGATCTTCATCGTCTCGATGCGCGGGGCGAATTCGCCCAGCTCCGCGCGCGACGTGGTGAGGGCCTTGGCCATCTCGCCGAGGATGTGCATGCGGCCGTCCTTCGCCTGAGCGAGGGCGACGCGCATGATTTCCTCGGTGATGCCGGCGACCTTGATGTCCATCTGCAAAGAGGTCACGCCATTGGCCGTGCCCGCCACCTTGAAGTCCATGTCGCCGAGGTGATCCTCGTCGCCGAGAATGTCGGAGAGAACCGCGAAGCGCTCGCCCTCGAGGATAAGGCCCATCGCGATGCCCGCCGTCGGCGCTTTCAGCGGCACGCCCGCGTCCATTAGCGCGAGAGAGGCGCCGCAGACGGTCGCCATCGACGACGAGCCGTTCGACTCGGTGATCTCGGAGACGACGCGCAGCGTATAGGGGAACTCGGCGGCGGCGGGCAGCATCGGACGGATGGCGCGCCAGGCGAGCTTGCCGTGGCCGATCTCGCGGCGGCCGGGCGAGCCCATGCGGCCCGTCTCGCCGACGGAGTAGGGCGGGAAGTTATAGTGGAGCAGGAAGCGCTCCTTGTAGGTGCCCTCCAGAGAATCGACGAACTGCTCGTCCTCGCCCGTGCCGAGCGTCGCGACGACGAGCGCCTGCGTCTCGCCGCGCGTGAAGAGCGCGGAGCCATGGGTGCGCGGCAGAACGCCGACTTCCGCCACGATCGGGCGCACGGTCTTCACGTCGCGGCCGTCGATGCGGATGCCCGTATCGAGAATGTTCCAGCGGACGACCTTGGCCTGCAATTCCTTGAAGACCTCGGCCACCTGCTCCTTGGTGTAGGCGGGCTCGGAGCCTTCCGGAAAGAGCTCCGACATCACCCTCGCCTTCACCGCGTCGACGGCGGCGTAGCGCTCCTGCTTCACGGTGATCTTGTAGGCCTCGCGGAGCGAGGCCTCGGCGTGCTTCGAGACGGCCGCAGCGATTTCCGACATATCCGGAACGATCAGCTCGCGCGGGTCTTTCGCGGCGCGCTCTGCGAGGCGGATGATGGCGTCGATCACCGGCTGGAAGCCGCGATGGCCAGTCATGACCGCTTCGAGCATGACTTCTTCGGAAAGCTCCTTCGCTTCCGACTCGACCATCAGCACGGCGTCGTGCGTGCCGGCGACGACGAGGTCGAGGTCGGAGAGCTTCATCTCCTCGATCGTCGGATTGAGCTTGAGCTGACCATTGATATAGCCGACCCGCGCGCCGCCGATCGGGCCCATGAAGGGCACGCCCGAGAGGGTGAGGGCGGCGGACGCCGCGACCATCGCGAGAACGTCGGGGTCGTTTTCCATGTCGTGCGACAGCACGGTGACGATGACCTGCGTGTCGCAGCGATAGCCGTCCGGGAAGAGCGGGCGGATCGGGCGGTCGATGAGGCGGGAGACGAGCGTCTCACGCTCCGAGGGGCGCCCTTCGCGCTTGAAGTAGCCGCCCGGGATGCGGCCGGCGGCGAAGGCCTTTTCCTGATAGTTGACGGTGAGCGGGAAGAAGTCCTGACCCGGCTTCGGCGCCTTGGCGGAAACCACGGTGGCGAGCACGGTGGTCTCGCCCCAGCTGGCCATGACGGCGCCGTCGGCCTGACGGGCGACCTTGCCGGTCTCGAGGACGAGCTTGCGCCCGGCCCAGTCGAGTTCTTCACGATGGATTTCGAACATGCTTGGTCTTTCTCACATGACGCCAACGGTTCGTCATGAGCAAGACGGCGAGAGGCTGCGGAGGCGTTGTTCTTGTTTTTCGTCCGCGCAGCGTCCGGCGATCCTGCCATGACGCTCCAGCGTTGGTCTTTCGTTGCGGGCGATTGCGGTCGCCCCTGAAACGCGAAAGCGGCGCAGTCGCAGGCGCCGCTTTCGCAAAGCCTGGGTCAGCGACGAATGCCGAGGCGCTCAATGAGGCTCCGGTAGCGGGCTTCGTCCCGCTTCTTCACGTAATCGAGCAGCTGACGGCGCTGGGAGACAAGCTTCAGCAGGCCGCGACGCGAGTGATTGTCCTTCACATGCGTCTTGAAGTGCTCGGTGAGGTTGGCGATGCGCTCCGTGAGGATCGCGACCTGAACCTCGGGAGAGCCCGTGTCGTCCGCTTTGGTGGAATATTCCTTGATGAGCGCCTGTTTGCGCTCGGCCGTGATCGACATCCGTCTTTATCCTTTTTGTTGGGAAGCCGTCCGCAGGGAGCGGCCTTGGCCGGGATGTCGTCCAGCGAGGTCGCTTCGAAGCGGCGCCGCCCGGCTGGGCCGGGCGTGCGGAGCGTCTTATAGCAGAAAATGCTGCGAAGGATAGGGGGCCGGGCGCGCCGCGGCGTGCGCCGGCGCATGGCGCGGCGCCGCGCTTCCCGCCACTTTCCTCCGGCAGGGCGGGAGAGTCGAGATGAGAGGTCATATCATCTGGTTGGCGGCGCTTTGCGCGATCGGCGCCGCGTCGCCGGCGCGCGCGGAAGAAGCTTCGTCGGCCTCTACGAAGGTCGACGTGAGAAAAGACTGCAAACACGAGCCGGGCCGGGCCGAAGAGGATTACGGCGGCTGGCTCTGCAAGGGCTACGCCGCCGCGCCCATGTGGCTTGGCGCCGGCGACCAGCGCATGTTCGTGAGCTTTGGTCGGCGGGCGAAAGACGAACCCGCCGCGAGCGAGACCCTCGCGCCCTTCAACGACTTTTACGAAGGCGTCGTCGAATGGCGGCTCGCGGCGGGCATGCCTTTCGCGGCCATCATGCGCTGGAACTACAAGACGCAGGCCGACCGGGAGGACCGCAAGGCGACCGGACGCGCGCTGGTCGTCACGCGCCTGCCGCCGGGGCCGGTGCGCCACGTCGGCTATGTGGACGCCCGCGCCAATGCGAACGCCAACGCCCTCGCGCGCCAAATCGCCGATGGACATGCGCGCGGTTTCGTCTGCGGAAAGGACAAGCCGGTCATTCTCGGCGCGGTCGGACGCGGCGCGGAATTCCGCTAGGCGTCAGGCGCCCTTGTCTGGCGCGACGATCTGCCCGTCGCCGCGCAGCACGCGCCTCACGAAAGCCGCGGCATGGGGCTTTTCGCCGTCGGAGGCGAGCCCTGAGACGACGCCCGCCGCGGCGCCGAGCGTCGCGCCCGCGAGGGAAGCGAGGGCGTAAACCTCGAACCGAACCGCTGGCCCGGCGACGACAAGCGCCGCCGCGAGACCGGCGGCTCCGGCGGCGAGCGCTGCGAATGATTCGCGGTCGCCGGCGCGGGTCCAGAAAGCGAGGGCCACCGATGGCGCGACGCAGGCGGCCGCGACCGCCAGCGCGAGAGCGACGAGCGCGCCCGGCGTCGCGAGTTGGGTGACGCTGGCGACATATCCGAAGGTCGCGACGACGACGAGCGCCAGCCGCGTGATGGCGAGGCGCCGGCTCGTGAGGTCCGTCTCGCCGCGCAGGCGATAGAGCGCGTCGTGCCCCAGAGCGGCGCCGCAGGCCTGAAGGCCCATCGCCGACAGAGCGAGGCCGACGGCCGCCACCGCCGAGGCCAGCAGTCCGGAGGCTGCGGCGCCGAGGTCGGCGACGCCGGGCAGGGCCCCGAGCAGATAACTTCCATCGACTGGGCGAATGTCGCCCGCGCTCAGCGGCGTTCCCGGCGCGATCTTCTGCGCCGCGCAGGCCCGCTGGGCCTGGGAGGGCGTGCCCGCCGCCGCGCCGCAGACGGCGACGAGTCCCCGTCCGCTTGCGGCGTAGATCGGCTCCGGAAGCCGCTCGGCCGTCTGGCCCGAGACGGACGCCGCGAGGGTCAGCGCCGAGGCGGCGACCGCCGCCGCGACCAGGAGGGCGAAAATTAAGCTCCAGGCGAGCGCCGCAAAGCCCGAGGCAAGCGCCGAATCGCCGTCTTCCGTCGTCACGGCCGGCGCCATAACGGGCGCCAGCGCCGCCATCCCCATCGCCACCGCGATGGTCGCGCCGAGTTCGACCTCGACGCCCATCGGCGCCGGCGCGATCCGCCACTGAGAGAGCAGCGACGCCGCATCGCTCCAGCCCGCACCGCCGAACAGGCCCACCGGCAAATCGCCCGTCACGCCGAGCGCTGCGATCGGCCAGCCAAAGCCGAGCAGCGCAACCCCCGCCGCGGCTGCGGCGGTCCAGATCGAGCCGCCCAGTCCGCCCGGCCCGGCGATGACGAGTCCCGCCGCCGCCACGGCGAAGGAGGCGAAGACGCGGCCCGCCCCGGCGAGATCGACGAGCGCCTCCACCGCCATCAGGCCGCCCGCAACAGCGAGAAGGCCGGACGAGAGCGCGACCGCCGCGATCAGTCCGAAGCGCGGCGCCGCGCCGGGAAAGCGCGCGGCGAGCAGACCCGAGAGAGAAAAGGCCCCCGACCGGCGCAACAGCGGGCCGAGGAAAAGCGCGGCGACCGCCAGGCCGAGCAACGCGCCGCCTATGACGCCGAGTCCCCAGGAGCGCCCCGCGAGCCGGGTCGCGAAGGGCAGCAGAAGCGCAATCGCGACGCCGGCGTTGGCGAAGCCGGAATAGGCCGCGGGCGTCCCGCGTTCCGCTGCATAATAAAAGGAGACCCGCATCGAATGCAGCAGGAAGCCCAGGGCCGCGAGCGCGAGGACCGTGAACCAGGGCGAGGCGGCCGCCACGAAACGCTCCGGCGCGCCAATGCGGTCGAGCAGGGCCGCGAAGCCGTAGGCGAGCAGGAAGCTCGCCGAGACGAACGCGATGCGGGCGTCGAGAATGGCGCGGTCGAACAGAAAGGCTTCGCCGGAACGCTCTCTCATGTCTTGGCTCTCACGGGATGGATGCGCAAGAGACTAACGGAGGCGGGGAAAGGGGGGAAGAGCGCGGGGAGAAGCTTGTTCGCGAGCCCTCGCCACGAGAGATCAGCCCGGATCGAGCGCCCATGCTGGTCATGCCGCCCGATCACGCCGCCCGCCGTCGCGCCCCTGTCGCGATCCGCGCACTGCTTTTGCTCAAGCTTTCGTCGGCGCCGGCGCCTCGGGCGTCGTCATCACGATGGAATAGGCGGGGGCCCTTCGCCAATCCTCCGGAGGGCCGGACGGCGCGCGCCGCCATCGACAAGCGGGCGCGCATTGGTTCATAAGGCGTCCATGCCGGTTTCTTCTGTTTTTGCGCGCCCCCGGGGCGCGGCATGAGCGCTTCCGAGGCCAAGGGCGCGGGCGTGACCACGATCGTCGTCACGGAGGACGAGGCGGGGATGCGCGTCGACCGCTGGTTCAAGCGGCGTTTCCCCACGCTCGCCCTTTCCCATCTCGCGAAAATCTGCCGGAAGGGCGAAGTGCGCGTCGACGGCAAGCGGGTGGAGACTTCGACGCGGCTCGAAGAGGGTCAGAAGGTCCGCGTGCCGCCGCTCAGGATCGAGGCGCCCGCGAGCCCCGCAGTGAAACGCGCCGCACCGGAGGACGTCGAGGCGATCCGGGCGATGACGCTGTTCGAGGACAAGGACTTGCTCGTGCTCGACAAACCTTACGGGCTCGCGACGCAGGGCGGCTCCGGCCAGAAGCGTCATATCGACGGGATGCTCGAATCGCTCGCCAGGGGCGACTCGCGCCCCGTACTCGTGCATCGGCTGGACCGCGACACCTCGGGCGTTCTGCTCGTCGCGAAAACCCGCCGCATGGCGGCCGACCTCGGCGAAATCTTCCGCTCCCGGCAGGCCAGGAAGATTTATTGGGCCTTGGTCGAGGGCGTGCCGAAGCCCGCGCAGGGCAGGATTTCCCTCTATCTCGCCAAAGGCGCGGGGATGGAGCGCGCACGGGGGGCGGGCCGCGACCTCGAAAAGATGCGGATCGCCAAACATGGCGAGGCCGACGCCCAGCACTCACTGACCTATTACGCCATTGTCGACAAGGTCGCGCCGAAGTGCGCCTGGCTGTCGATGAAGCCGCTGACCGGCCGGACCCATCAGCTGCGCGCCCACGCCGAAGCGATCGGCCATCCCATCTTCGGCGACCCGAAATACGGCCACTGCCCGGAAGACGACGCGCGCCGCCGCGATCCGCTGCGCGCCATGCCCGAGGGGCTGGAGCGCAAGCTCCACCTGCTCGCGCGCCGGCTCGTGCTGCCGCATCCGAAAGGCGGCGTTCTGGACGTCACCGCGCCGCTGCCGCCTCACATGCAGAAAAGCTGGGAGTTGTTCGGCTTCGACGTGAAGCAATACGACCCGATCGAAGAGGCTCCGGACGCTTAGCCATCAACCGGCGCCTCACCCGCCATGGCCGCACTTGTCCCGGGGGCCGTGCCGCGCGTTGCCCGCGACAGGCGCGGGCATGACTTGAGGGGCCTTGCTGGATGAGGGCCCCGTTTCCGAGGAACTGAGAGATGCCCAACGAACCCACCGGCTTCGACGCCGACTTCTTCGTTCCCGAGAGCGAGCGCGATCCCGTCAAGGCGGCGCGCGATCCGGCCCGTCCGTTGCCCAAGCGCTTCTATAAGGAGGCGGGGGTCGGCGAGGCCGAGGGCGGCTTTTCGGTCCTGCTCGACGGCCGTCCGGTCAACACCCCGGCCAAGCGTCGCGTCATCGTCCCGTCGCGCGACCTCGCCGACGCGCTCGCGGCGGAATGGGCGGGGCAGGGGGAGCGCGTCGACCCGTCGACCATGCCTTTGACGAAACTCGTCAATTCCGCGAGCGACGGCGTCGCGCGGCAAATGGCCGAGGTCGAGGCCGAACTGGTCAAATACGCCGGCTCGGACCTGATCTGCTATCGCGCGGGGGAGCCAGAGAGCCTTGCTGCGGCGCAGAGGGCCGCCTGGGATCCGCTCCTCGCCTTCGCCCGCGACAGGCTGGGCGCCCGGATGACGCTCGCGGAGGGCGTGATGTTCGCGGCGCAGCCGGAGGAATCGGTCGCTGCGCTCGCCGCCGCCGTGCGCGCCCATGTCGGGGAGGGCGCCGCCGCGTATCTGCGGCTGGCGTCCCTCCATGTGATGACGACCCTCACCGGCTCGCTGATTCTCGCCCTCGCTAAGGCGTTGAATGAACTGGAGCTCGACGCCGCCTGGGCTGCGGCCCATGTCGACGAGGACTTCCAGATGCGGGCCTGGGGAGAGGACGCCGAGGCGCTGGCTCGCCGCGCGGCGCGATTCAGGGAGATGGCGGCGGCCGCTTTCGTTTCGCAATGCGTCGGGGAGCGCCCGGAAAACGGGCGGCTTTGTCGATAATTCGTCGCCCCTGCGACGAAATCGACCATAACGGCGGCGCGACCGTCCTTGTCTCTTGCTTTGCACAAGGGGCTTTGTTACGGAACCGGCGGCCTGGAGCTTTTCCAAGTTTGAAGCTCCCGCGAAAGCGGCCTTCGCCCCGCCGCAACGTCGGACCGACCGGACACGACCCATGCCGATGCTGCTCGAACAATATCTGCCGCTGGCGATCTTCATGGCGTTATCCGCCATCATCGCCGGCGCGCTGCTCGTCGCGCCCTTTCTCCTCGCCTTCAAGGCGCCGGACCCGGAGAAGCTTTCCGCGTACGAGTGCGGCTTTAACCCGTTCAACGATTCGCGCATGAAATTCGATGTGCGCTTCTATCTCGTGTCGCTGCTCTTCATCGTGTTCGATCTCGAGGTGGCCTTTCTCTTTCCCTGGGCTGTCGCATTTAAGGACGCCGGGTCGTTCGGTTTCTGGTCGATGATGGTTTTCCTCGGCGTGCTGACCGTCGGCTTCGTCTACGAATGGCGCAAGGGAGCGCTCGAATGGGATTGATCGCGAACGAGGGCCATCAGACGCTGGTGGCGCCGCAGCCCAAGGGCCTCATCGATCCGCGCACCGGCAAGCCGGTCGGGTCTGACGATCCCTTCTTCCTCCAAATCAACGAAGAACTCGCCGACAAGGGCTTCTTCGTCACGGCGACCGACGACGTCATCAACTGGGCGCGCACCGGTTCGCTCATGTGGATGACCTTCGGCCTCGCCTGCTGCGCGGTGGAGATGATCCAGGCGGCCATGCCGCGCTACGATCTCGAACGCTTCGGCTTTGCGCCGCGCGCCTCGCCTCGTCAGTCGGACTGCATCATCATCGCCGGCACGCTGACGAACAAGATGGCGCCGGCGCTGCGCAAGGTCTATGACCAGATGCCGGAGCCCCGCTACGTCATTTCCATGGGCTCCTGCGCGAACGGCGGCGGCTATTACCACTACTCCTATTCGGTGGTGCGCGGCTGCGACAGGGTGATCCCGGTCGATGTGTACGTACCGGGATGCCCGCCGTCGGCCGAGGCGCTCGTCTACGGCATGCTGCTGCTGCAAAAGAAGATTCGCCGCACGGGCACGATCGAACGATAAGAGCCGCGATGGCGGGCCGCCGTCATTGCGGGGCGCGAGGCGGCGAGAGGATCCCTGCGGCGGCGGGCGGCTCTGGAACGCTCCGATCGCGAGGACGGGGAAAATTGGGCGCCGCGCGCGCCTCTGAACGGGGTTGACAAATGTCGGCTGAATTGGAAGCTCTGGGCGCGCGGATCGGCGACGCGCTTCCGGGCGCGGTGACGGAAGCGAAGGTCGCCTATGGCGAACTGACCATCACTGTCGCGCGCGAACGGTGGTTCGAGACGGCCGCCTATCTGCGCGACGATCCCGAATGCCTTTTCGTCAATATCATCGACGTGACGGCCGCCGACTATCCCGAGCGCGAGGAGCGCTTCGAGGTGGTCGCGCATCTTCAGTCGCCCAAGCACAATCGCCGGATCCGCATCAAGACCCCTGCCTCGGAAGAGACGCCCGTCGCCTCTCTGGTTCCGCTGTTTCCTGGCGCCGACTGGTACGAGCGCGAGACCTACGACCTCTTCGGCGTGATCTTCGCAGGTCATCCGGACCTGCGCCGCATCATGACGGACTATGGTTTCGACGGTCACCCGCTGCGCAAGGACTTCCCGATGTCGGGCTTCGTCGAGGTGCGTTATGACGACGAGCGAAAGCGCGTGGTCTACGAGCCGGTTCGGCTTCAGCAGGAATACCGCAATTTCGATTTCCTCTCGCCGTGGGAGGGCGTGAAATACGACCTGCCGGGCGATGAGAAGGCGAGCAAGTGAGCGCGTCGCAGATGAACGACCAAACCATCGCCCCCGCCAAGCCCGACTCCCAGGGTATGCGCAACTTCAACATCAATTTCGGCCCGCAGCACCCGGCGGCGCACGGCGTTTTGCGCCTGATTCTGGAACTCGACGGCGAAGTCGTCGAGCGCGTCGATCCGCATGTCGGCTTCCTCCATCGCGGCACGGAGAAGCTGATGGAGGCGCGCACCTATCTTCAGAACGTGCCCTATTTCGATCGGCTCGACTATTGCGCGCCGATGAATCAGGAACACGCCTTCTGTCTGGCGATCGAGCGGCTGCTCGGCGTGGAGGTTCCGCGCCGCGGCCAGCTCATCCGCGTCCTTTACGCGGAAATTGGCCGTCTGCTGTCGCATCTTCTGAACGTCACCTCGCAGGCGATGGACGTCGGCGCGCTCACCCCGCCGCTGTGGGGCTATGAAGAGCGCGAGAAGCTGATGGTGTTCTATGAGCGCGCGTCCGGCGCGCGCATGCACGCCAATTATTTTCGCCCCGGCGGCGTCGCGCGCGATCTGCCCGATCAGCTGGTCGAGGACATCGGCGCCTTCTGCGATCCGTTCCTGAAAGTCTGCGACGATCTCGAAGGGCTGTTCATCGAAAACCGCATCTTCAAGCAGCGCAACGTCGACATCGGCGTGATCTCGCTGGAGGACGCGTGGAAATGGGGCTTTTCGGGAGTCATGGTCCGCGGCTCCGGCGCGGCCTGGGATCTGCGCAAGGCCCAGCCCTACGAATGCTACGAGGAGATGGAGTTCGACATCCCCGTCGGCAAGAATGGCGATTGCTACGACCGCGCCGTGATCCGCATGGAAGAGATGCGCCAGTCGACGTACATCATGAGGCAGTGCGTCGAAAAGCTGATGCGCGCCGACGGCCGCGGCCCGGTGCTGACGCCGAACCACAAGATCACCCAACCGTCGCGCGGGGAGATGAAGCGCTCCATGGAAGCGCTCATCCACCACTTCAAGCTCTTCACCGAGGGCTTCCACGTGCCGGCCGGGGAGGTCTACGCCGCGGTCGAGGCGCCGAAGGGCGAATTCGGCGTCTATCTCGTGTCGGATGGCGGCGACAAACCCTACCGCTGCAAGATTCGCGCGCCGGGCTTTGCGCATCTTTCGTCCATGGATTTCCTGTGCAAGGGCCACATGCTCGCCGACGTCTCGGCGATCCTTGGCTCGCTCGATATCGTCTTCGGGGAGGTCGATCGCTAATGTCCGTCCGTCGTCTCGCCGAGCAGCAGCCCGAGAGCTTCGAATTCACGCCCGAGAATATGGCGTGGCTCGAAAAGCAGATCGCCAAATATCCGGACGGCCGTCAGGCCTCCGCAGTCGTGCCGGCCCTGTGGCAGGCGCAGAAACAGAACAATTACTGGCTGCCGAAGGCTGCGATCGAGAAGGTCGCGGAATTGCTTGGCATGCCGAAGATCCGCGTTCTCGAGGTCGCGACCTTCTATACAATGTTCAACCTCGAACCGGTCGGCAAGTATTACATTCAGCTCTGCGGCACGACGCCCTGCATGTTGTGCGGCTCCGACGATCTCATCAAGGTGCTGGAGCGCCGCGTCGGCCCCCAGCGCAAGGTCACGGCGGACGGCCTGTTCTCCTGGCTTGAGGTCGAATGCCTCGGCGCCTGCTGCAACGCGCCCATGGTGCAGATCAACGACGATTATTACGAGGATCTCACAGCTGAGAACTTTGAGAAATTGCTCGACGATCTCGCCGCCGGGCGGCCGGTGAAAACCGGCTCGCAGAAAGGGCGCGCATCCTCGGAGCCCGAGGGAGCGCTGACCAGCCTCACCTCGCTTTACGGCAAGAAATAAGCGGAGGGAAAGAAAACCATGCTCTCCGATTCCGATCGCATTTTCACCAATCTCTACGGCCTCGGCGACCGTTCGCTCGCGGGCGCGCGGGCGCGCGGCCAGTGGGACAACACCAAGGCGCTGCTCGCCAAGGGCCGCGACAAGATCATCGAGGAAGTGAAGGCCTCGGGCCTTCGCGGACGCGGCGGGGCCGGATTCTCGACCGGCCTGAAATGGTCCTTCATGCCAAAGGAGGTCGATCCCAAGCGGCCGCATTACCTCGTCATCAACGCGGATGAATCCGAGCCGGGCACCTGCAAGGACCGCGAGATCATGCGCAACGACCCGCATACGCTGGTCGAGGGCGCAATGGTCGCGAGCTTCGCCATGGGCGCGCACGCCTGCTACATTTACGTTCGCGGCGAGTTCATTGCGGAGCGCATCGCGCTGCAGAAGGCGGTGGACGAAGCCTATGAGGCGAACCTCATCGGCAAGAACAATGTCCACGGCTATCCCTTCGATCTCTACGTGCATCACGGCGCCGGCGCCTATATCTGCGGCGAAGAGACGGCTCTCATCGAGAGCCTCGAAGGCAAGAAGGGCATGCCGCGCCTGAAGCCGCCGTTCCCCGCGAACGTTGGCCTCTATGGGTGCCCGACGACCGTGAACAACGTCGAGTCCATAGCCGTCGTTCCGACGATCCTGCGTCGCGGCGCCGGGTGGTTCGCGGGGATCGGCAAGCCGAACAACACTGGCACGAAGCTTTTTTCGATTTCCGGCCACGTCAACAGGCCGTGCAATGTCGAAGAGGCGATGTCCATTTCGTTCCGCGAACTGATCGACACGCATTGCGGCGGCGTCCGCGGCGGCTGGGACAATCTGCTCGCGGTCATTCCGGGCGGCTCGTCGGTGCGCTGCGTGCCGGCGCATCAGATCATCGATTGCCCGATGGACTTCGACAGTCTGGTCAAGCTCGGCTCGGGCCTCGGCACGGCGGCCGTGATCGTGATGGACAAATCCACCGACATCATCCGCGCCATCGCCCGCCTCGCCTATTTCTACAAGCACGAGAGCTGCGGTCAGTGCACGCCCTGCCGCGAGGGCACCGGCTGGATGTATCGCGTCGTGCAGCGCATGGTCGAAGGCCGCGCGCACAGACGAGAAATCGACATGCTTTTTGACGTGTCGAAGCAGATCGAGGGCCACACCATTTGCGCGCTCGGCGACGCCGCCGCGTGGCCGATCCAGGGCCTCATCACCCATTTCCGCGACGTGATCGAGCAGCGGATCGATCAATACACGGCGAACCCGCACCCGGAGCCGTTGCGCGAGGCTGCTGAATGACCATGAACATGCGCGTTACGACTTCGGAGAGAGCGAAGTGACCAAGATTCTCGTCGATGGCGTCGAAGTGGACGTGCCGCCGGAATACACGCTCCTGCAGGCGTGCGAGGAGGCGGGCGCCGAGGTTCCGCGCTTCTGCTACCATGAGCGCCTGTCGATCGCCGGCAATTGCCGCATGTGCCTCGTAGAGGTGAAGGGCGGACCTCCCAAGCCGCAGGCTTCTTGCGCCATGTCTGTGAAGGATCTGCGTCCGGGCCCGAACGGCGCGCCGCCGGAAGTTCTCACCAAGTCGCCGATGGTGAAAAAGGCGCGCGAAGGCGTGATGGAGTTTCTGCTCGTCAACCATCCGCTGGACTGTCCGATCTGCGATCAGGGCGGCGAGTGCGACCTGCAGGACCAGGCGCTGGCCTTCGGGGGCGATTCCTCTCGTTTTCACGAGAACAAGCGCGCGGTCGAGGACAAATACATCGGCCCTCTCGTAAAGACCGAGATGACCCGCTGCATCCATTGCACGCGCTGCGTCCGGTTCACGGCCGAAGTCGCCGGCACCGGCGACATGGGCGCCATCGGCCGCGGCGAGGATATGGAGATCACGACCTATCTTGAAAGCGCGATGACGTCGGAGCTTCAGGGCTGCGTGGCGGATCTTTGCCCGGTCGGCGCGCTTCTGCCCAAGCCGCAGAATTTCCGCGCGCGCCCGTGGGAGTATCAGAAGACCGAGACGATCGACGTCATGGACGCGCTGGGTTCGGCGATCCGCGTCGACTCACGCGGCCGCGAGGTCATCCGCATTCTTCCGCGCGTGAATGACGCGGTGAACGAGGAATGGATTTCGGACAAGACGCGTCAGATCGTCGACGGCCTGAAAACTCAGCGTCTCGATCGCCCCTATGTGCGCGACAATGGCCGTTTGCGGCCCGCGACCTGGCAGGAGGCCTTCGAGCGCATCGCCGCCAAGCGCAAGGCGACAGCGCCCGCGCGCACGGGCGCGATCGTCGGCGACCTTGCCGCGGTCGAAGAAATTTTCGCGCTCAAGCTGCTGATGCAGCAACTGGGGTCGCCCAATCTCGATTGCCGCCAGGATGGCGCGCAGCTCGATCCCAAATTCGGCCGCGCGTCCTATCTCTTCAATGCGACGATCGCCGGGATCGACGAAGCCGACGCGCTGCTCATCGTCGGCTCCAATCCGCGCAAGGAATCGCCGGTGCTCAACGCCCGAATTCGCAAGCGCTGGTTGCGGGGCGATTTTAAGATTTCCCTCGTGGGCGAGAAGGCCGAGCTGACCTACGAATACGATTATCTTGGCGCGGGTCCCGACTCGCTCCTTCGGTTTGTTCAGGAAGGGAGGCCGGCCGGGAAGCTCCTCGTGATCGTCGGACAGGGCGCCGTGTCGCGTCCCGATGGCGACGCCATTCTGGCGCTGTCCGCGCTCGCGGCGCAAAAGCTCGGCGGACTTCACGACGGCTGGAACGGCTTTTCCATTTTGCACACGGCCGCGGCGCGCGTGGGCGCGCTCGACCTTGGTTTCACGCCGGCGCGCGATGGCTTGGGCGCCCTCCACATGGCGAAGGCCGGGGCGATGGACCTCGTCTTCGCCCTTGGCGCGGACGAGATTGCGATCGAGCCGGGCGCCTTCGTCGTCTACATCGGAACGCATGGCGATCGCGGGGCGCATCGCGCCGACGTGATCCTGCCAGGGGCCGCCTATACGGAGAAGTCAGGTCTCTATGTGAACACCGAGGGGCGCGTCCAACTCGCTTCGCGCGTCGTCTTCCCGCCTGGCGACGCTCGCGAGGACTGGGCGATACTACGCGCCTTGTCGGCTGCGATCGGACAACCGCTGCCCTTCGACTCCTTGTCGGAGTTGCGCCGCAAGCTCGTCGCGGCGCATCCGCATTTCGGCCGCATCGACCAGATCGAGAGAAGCGATGCGAGCGACATCGCTCGACTGGCAACCCATCCCGCCGTCGCCATGAAGGACGCGTTCGTTCCGGCGGTCGGCGATTTCTATCTCACCAATCCGATCGCGCGCGCCTCGGCGGTCATGGCGGAATGTTCGGCCCTTGCGCAGGGCCGGCTGAAGCAGGCGGCGGAATAGGAGCCCAAACGTGACCGACTGGATGAACGCCATCACTGCGTACCTGGCGGAAAGCCCTGTTCTGCTCGCGATCGTCAAGAGCGTGCTCGTCGCGGTCGCGCTCTTGATCTATGTCGCTTATGTCATTCTCGCCGACCGCAAGATCTGGGCGGCGGTGCAATTGCGGCGCGGCCCGAACGTCGTCGGGCCGTGGGGTCTTCTTCAGAGCTTCGCGGACTTCATCAAATTCGCGATCAAGGAGCCCGTTATCCCGGACACCGCGAATAAGGGCATCTTCCTGTTCGCGCCGTTCATCATGGCGACTCTTTCCATCGCCGCCTGGGCCGTGGTGCCGGTTTCCGACGGCTGGGTCGTTAGCGACATCAATGTCGGCATTCTTTATATTTTCGCGCTGTCGTCGCTCGGGGTCTACGGCGTGATCATGGGCGGCTGGGCGTCTAACTCCAAATATCCGTTTCTCTCGGCGCTCCGCTCGGCGGCGCAGATGGTGTCTTACGAAGTGTCGATCGGCTTCGTCATTATTACCGTGCTGCTCTGCGCCGGATCGCTGAACCTGACCGACATCGTGAGGGCGCAGGACACGCCATATGGCATGGCAGGGTGGTATTGGCTGCGGCTTTTTCCGATGTTCATCATCTTCTTCGTTTCGGCGCTCGCTGAAACGAACCGCCCGCCGTTCGACCTCGTCGAAGCCGAGTCCGAGCTCGTTGCAGGCTTCATGATCGAATATTCGGCGACGCCCTATGTGCTGTTCATGCTCGCTGAATATGTCGCGATCTGCACCATGTGCGCGCTGCTGACCATTCTGTTCTTCGGCGGCTGGCTTCCGCCCGCCAATATCCCGCCCTTTACCTGGGTTCCCGGCGTGATCTGGTTCATTCTGAAGGTCAGCTTCTTCTTTTTCTTCTTCGCCATGGTCAAGGCGTTCGTGCCGCGCTACCGGTACGATCAGCTGATGCGTCTCGGTTGGAAAGTGTTCCTGCCGATCTCGCTCGTCATGGTCATCGTCGTCGCCGCCGTGCTGCAGTTTGGCGGCGGAGCAGTCGCGAGCTGAGGGCTATCATGAGACTGGACCAAGCCGCAAAGTCGCTTTTTTTGTCGGAGTTCGTCGGCGCCTTCCTTCTGTCGATGCGGTATTTCTTCAAGCCGAAGGCGACGATCAACTATCCGCACGAGCGTAATCCGCAATCGCCGCGCTTCCGCGGGGAACACGCGCTGCGTCGCTATCCAAATGGCGAGGAGCGCTGCATCGCGTGCAAGCTATGCGAGGCGATCTGCCCCGCTCAGGCGATCACGATCGAGGCCGGACCGCGCCGCAACGACGGTACGCGCCGCACCACGCGCTACGACATCGATATGGTGAAGTGCATCTATTGCGGCTACTGCCAAGAGGCGTGCCCAGTCGATGCGATCGTCGAGGGGCCGAATCAGGAATTCGCGACGGAGACTCGCGAGGAGCTCTACTACAACAAGGAAAAGCTCCTTGAGAACGGCGCTCGCTGGGAACGCGAAATCGCGCGCAACATCGCGCTGGATTCGCCCTACCGGTAAATGACTGAAACGAGCGGCGACGGATTCGCCCGCTCTTCACGAGAGGATGAGAGCCGTGGCGGCTTTATTTTTCTATATCTTCGCGACGATCATGATCGCGTCGGCCTGCGTGGTGATCTTCGCTCGCAATCCCGTGCATTCGGTGCTGTTTCTCATCCTCGCCTTCTGCAACGGCGCGGGGCTCTTCCTTCTTGCCGGCGCCGAATTTCTCGCGATGATCCTGATCGTCGTATATGTCGGCGCGGTTGCGGTTCTTTTCCTCTTCGTCGTCATGATGCTCGACGTGGATTTCGCCGAGCTCAAACAGGGCTTCACGAAATATCTTCCTGTCGGCGCGGCGGTCGGCGTGGTCGTTCTCGCGGAACTCGGCATGGTCGCGCTTGGATGGCAGCCGTCTGTTTCGTCGAAGGACCTCGTCGAGACCCCGATCGCCGCGAATATCTCGAACACCGCAGCGCTCGGCCAGGTGCTCTATACGAAATATGTGATCTTCTTCCAGGCTTCGGCGCTGGTATTGCTGACCGCGATGATCGGCGCGATCGTGCTGACGCTGCATCACAAGCCGAATGTCAAGCGGCAGAAGATCGAAGAGCAGAACGCCCGGACGGCCAAGACGGTCGTCGAATTGAAGAAAGTTCCGTTCCGGACCGGCGTTTAACGAGGAAAGTCCATGACCATCGGCCTCACTCATTACCTCGTCGTCGCCGCGATCCTGTTCACGCTCGGCGTCGCGGGGATCATCCTCAACCGCAAGAATATCATCGTCATTCTCATGTCGGTCGAGTTGATCCTCTTGTCGGTGAACCTCAACTTCGTCGCCTTCTCGCAGGCGCTCGGAGATCTCGTCGGCCAGGTGTTCGCCCTTTTCGTGCTCACCGTAGCGGCCGCCGAGGCGGCGATCGGTCTCGCGATCCTCGTCGCCTTCTATCGCAACCGCGGCACTATCGCGGTCGAAGACATCAATACGCTGAAGGGCTGATCACACGATGATCCAGGCAATCGTCTTCCTGCCGCTGCTCGGCTTCCTGATCGCGGGCGCCTTCGGGCGCAAGATCGGGCCGCGCCCTTCGGAGCTCGTCACGACAGGGCTCCTTTTCGCGTCGGCCGCCATGTCGTGGATAATTTTCTTCGACGTGGCGCTCGGCCACAATCACGGCTTCACTCCGGTGCTCGCCAACTGGATGACCGTCGGCGCGCTGAAGGTCGATTGGGCGCTACGCGTCGACACGCTTACGGCGGTCATGCTCGTCGTTGTAACGACGGTCTCGAGCCTCGTGCATCTCTATTCGATCGGATATATGCACGAAGATCCGTCCCGGCCGCGTTTCTTCGCCTATCTGTCGCTCTTCACCTTCGCCATGCTCATGCTGGTGACGGCCGACAATCTGGTGCAGATGTTCTTCGGCTGGGAAGGCGTCGGTCTCGCTTCCTACCTCTTGATCGGCTTCTGGTACGAAAAGGCGTCGGCCTGCGCCGCCGCCATCAAGGCCTTCGTAGTCAATCGCGTCGGCGATTTCGGCTTCGCGCTCGGCATCTTCCTCGTCTTCCAACTCACGCAGTCGCTCTCCTTCAATGAGGTCTTCGCCGCAGTGCCTGGCCTCGAGGGCAAGCCGATCCACATTTTCGGCATGGACGTCGACGCACTGGAAATCGCGGCCTTCCTGCTGTTCATCGGCGCGATGGGCAAGTCGGCGCAGTTCTTCCTGCATACCTGGCTGCCGGACGCGATGGAGGGTCCTACACCGGTTTCCGCCCTCATTCACGCCGCCACCATGGTGACCGCGGGCGTCTTCATGGTCGCCCGTCTGTCGCCTATCTTTGAACACGCCCCCCATGCAGCGGCCTTCGTGACCGTCATTGGCGCAGTGACCGCCTTCTTCGCCGCCACGGTGGGTCTCGTTCAGAACGACATCAAGCGCGTCATCGCCTATTCGACCTGCTCGCAGCTTGGCTACATGTTCGTGGCGGAAGGCGTGGGCGCCTATTCCCTTGGCGTGTTTCATCTCTTCACCCACGCTTTCTTCAAGGCGCTGCTCTTTTTGGGCGCCGGCTCGGTCATCCATGCGATGCATCACGAGCAGGACATGCGAAACATGGGCGGACTACGGAAGGATATTCCCTTCACTTTCGCGATGATGACGATCGGCACGTTGGCCCTCACAGGGGTCGGCATCCCGCATACGGAGATTGGCTTCGCCGGCTTCTTCTCGAAGGACGGCATCATCGAAGCGGCTTACACGGCGAGCGCGCATAGCACGGCGGCCCTGATCGGCTTCATCTCGACCGTCGTCGCAGCCGGCTTCACCTCTTTCTATTCTTGGCGCCTCGTGTTCATGACCTTCTTTGGAACGCGCAAGGAGCATGGTCACGGTCACGATGCGCATGCGGCCCATGAGCATGACGATCACGCGCATGACGATCATAGCCATGGCCATGGCGATCACACGCCGCACGAGTCGCCGCTCGTCATGCTGATCCCGCTGGCGGTCCTCGCTGTCGGCGCCATCGGCGCGGGCTTCGTCTTCGAGCCGGACTTTGCAGGCCACGCTTACGACGAGTTTTGGAAGGGCGCGCTCTTCACTGGCGAGCACAACCACATCCTGCACGCGATGCACGAGATCCCGAGCTGGGTTGGCTTCGCGCCCTTCAGCATGATGGTTCTGGGCTTCCTGCTGTCGCTCTATGTCTATGTGCTGAAGCCGGGCCTGGCGCCGAAGATCGCGGGCGCTTTCCCGCGCCTCTACCAGTTCCTGCTCAACAAGTGGTATTTCGACGAGCTCTATGACGCCATCTTCGTGAAGCCCGCCTTCGCGATTGGGCGTTTGTTCTGGAAGGGCGGCGACGGCGCGATTATCGACGGGCTCGGTCCCGACGGCGTGGCTGCGCGCGTCGCGGACGGCGCCAAGATCGCCGTGCGTCTCCAGACGGGCTACATCTATAACTACGCCTTCGCCATGCTGATCGGCGTCGCGGCCATCATCACCTATTACGTCGCCGGAGGGCTGCGCTAATGTTCGGGTTCGGCATTCTTACCGGCCTTACGTTTCTTCCGCTTGTCGGCGCCGCCTTCCTGCTGACGCAGAGGGGCGAGGACGACGCGACGCTCCGCAACATCCGTTGGGCAAGTTTCTTCACGACGCTCGCGACCTTTGCGCTGTCGGTCTATGTCTGGATGGGCTTCGATCCCTCGAACGCCGCCTTCCAGTTCGTGGAAGAGAAGAATTGGCTCGGCTCGGGCCTGACCTACAAGATGGGCGTCGACGGCTTCTCCATGCCGCTCGTCCTGCTTACAACCTTCATCATGCCCTTCGCGATCGTCGCCTCCTTCGAGTCGGTTACGAAGCGCGTGAAGGAATATTTCATCGCCTTCCTCGTGCTCGAAACGCTGATGATCGGCGTCTTCTGCGCTCTTGACCTCGTCCTCTTCTACCTTTTCTTCGAGGGCGGCCTCATTCCGATGTTCCTGATCATTGGCATCTGGGGCGGCAAGCGGCGCGTCTATGCGAGCTTCAAGTTCTTCCTTTACACGCTCGCCGGCTCGCTCCTGATGCTCATTGCGATCCTCGCGATGTATAATCAGGCGCACACGACTGACATCACTGTTCTGCTCAAGACCGACTTCCCGAAGGAAATGCAGACCTGGCTGTGGCTGGCCTTCTTCGCGTCCTTCGCGGTGAAGATGCCGATGTGGCCGGTGCATACCTGGTTGCCCGATGCGCACGTGGAGGCGCCGACGGCAGGGTCGGTGATCCTTGCCGCCATCCTGTTGAAAATGGGCGGCTACGGCTTCATCCGGTTCTCACTCCCGATGTTCCCGGACGCGTCTGCGTCGTTCGCGCCGCTCGTCTATGCGATGTCGGTCATCGCGATCGTCTATACGTCGCTCGTCGCCCTCGTGCAGGAGGACATCAAGAAGCTCATCGCCTATTCGTCCGTCGCTCACATGGGCTACGTGACCATGGGTCTTTTCACGATGAATCCGCAGGGCGTGCAGGGGGCGATGTTCCAGATGATCTCGCACGGTTTCGTCTCGGGCGCGCTCTTCCTTTGCGTTGGCGTCATCTACGATCGGATGCACACGCGAGAGATCGCGGCCTACGGCGGCCTCGTGAACCGTATGCCCGTCTACGCCTTCGTCTTCATGTTGTTCACGATGGCGAACGTCGGTCTGCCGGGCACGACGGGCTTCATCGGCGAATTCCTGTCCCTCGCCGGCGCTTTCAGGGCGAATAGCTGGGTTGCGCTCATCGCCACGAGCGGCGTGATCTTCTCCGCCGCCTACGCACTTTATCTTTATCGCCGCGTGGTCTTCGGGGCGCTGGAGAAGGCGAGCCTGAAGGACATCATGGACCTTACGCCGCGTGAAATGATCATCTTTGCGCCGCTCGTCGCGCTGACGATCTATTACGGCGTGGCGCCGGGCCAGATTCTCAGCGCCACCCAGGCTTCGGTCGACAACCTGATCCAATCCCATACGGCCCTTCTCGAAGCGGTGAAGCTCGCCGCCGCGGGTCAATGAAGGACTGCTGAAATGCCCTTCCTCGCAGAACTCGGCCAACATTTCCTTCCTGAGGTCATCCTCGCCATTGGCGTGCTGGCGTTGATCCTGATCGGCGCCTGGCGCGGCGAACGCGGGTTCAGCCTCGTCGACGAAATGGCTGTCGGCATCCTGGGACTGGCGATTATCTCAATCGTGCTGTCCAGCAAGCAGGTGGATGTCGCTGTTTTCGACGGCGCGTTCATGGACGACGCCTTTTCGCGCTTTGTGAAGGTCCTGACGCTTGCCGGCGCGATGATCTCGATCCTGATGTCGGTGGACTGGCTCCAGCGCAATGGCTTGGAGAAATTCGAGTATCCGGTGCTCGTGATTCTGTCGACGCTCGGCATGATGTTGCTGATCTCGGCGGATAATCTCATCGCGCTCTATCTCGGGCTCGAGCTAATGTCGCTGGCGCTTTACGTGATGGCCGCCTTTGCGCGGGATGACGGCCGGGCGTCTGAAGCAGGTTTGAAATATTTCGTCCTCGGCGCGCTGTCGTCCGGCATGATGCTCTACGGCTCGTCGCTTCTTTACGGTTTCGCAGGCACGGTTTCGTTCGATGGGATCGCCCGGGCAGTCACTGAACAGCCGCCAATCGGCGTGATCTTTGGCCTTGTCTTCGTGCTGGCGGGTCTGGCGTTCAAAATGTCGGCGGCTCCCTTCCATATGTGGACGCCGGACGTGTACGAGGGCGCACCCACGCCCGTCACGGCGTTCTTCGCTTCCGCCGCCAAGATGGCCGCGGTCGCGATAACGGCGCGCATCGTGATCACGGCGTTTCCCGCGATCACCAGCCAATGGCGTCAGATCCTGGTCTTCCTTGCGGTCGCCTCGACCCTGCTCGGTTCCTTCGCGGCGATCGGTCAGACCAACATCAAACGACTGATGGCCTATTCCTCCATCGGCCACATGGGATTCGCGCTCATCGGCCTTGCGGCGGGCAATGAAGCAGGCGTCAAGGGCGTCGTCATTTATCTCACGATCTATCTGGTGATGACGCTCGGCTCTTTCGCCGCGATCCTGGCGATGCGCGTCGACGGCAAGAATGTGGAGAATATCTCCGATCTCGCTGGCCTGTCGCGCACGAATGGGCTGATGGCCTTTTTCCTTGCGATGCTCATGTTCTCGCTGGCGGGCATTCCGCCCCTCGCGGGCTTCTTTGCGAAATACTATGTCCTGCTGGCGGCGGTCGATGCAGGTCTTTATCCGCTTGCCGTCATCGGCGTGCTGGCCTCCGCTGTCGCGGCGTTCTATTACCTGCGCGTCGTCAAGGTGATGTATTTCGACGAGCCGGCGGCGGGTTTCGATCGCTCGCCGCTCGCGGTTCGGGCGGTGCTCGCTGCGGCGACGCTTTCCATGCTCGGTTTCTGGCTTTACCCCGCGCCGATCATGGATGCGGCGACCGCAGCCGCAAAGTCGCTTTTCTGAGGGGAATGCGCGCGTGCAACTAGGACCGATTGCGCGCGCGCATGGCGTTCGTCTGCTTGCGCTGGATGACGTCGACTCGACCAATGAAGAGGCGCGACGCTTGATCGAGAGCGGCGAGCGTGGGCCGCTCTGGATCGTTGCGCGCCGGCAGACCAGAGGGCGCGGTCGGCTAGGACGGGAGTGGGTTTCGTCTCAGGGAAATCTCCATGCGAGTTTCGTGTTCGGCGATTTGCAGGAGGCCGGTAACGCGCCTGAACTGGGTTTCGTAACCGGCGTCGCCGCCATTCGGGCGTTACGGGCTTGCGCGGGCGACCACGGTTTCGCGCTCAAATGGCCGAACGATCTGTTGCTCGACGGCGCCAAACTCGGCGGCATACTGCTGGAATGCGTGACCTCGGCGGCTTTGCCTGTGGCGATCGTCGGAGTCGGCGTCAATATCGCTCAGGCGCCGGAAGGTCTTCCCTATGCCGCGCGCGCCCTCTGCGATCTTGGTTGCGAAGCGCCATCGGCGGAGCGGTTTTTTATGCATTTCTCGGATGCGATGGCCGAGGGGATCGGAGCGTGGGGCGGGCACGAGGGCTTCGCCGCAATCCGCGAAGAATGGCTGCGCGCAGCCGCCGGGCTCGGGCGCGATATTCGCGTTATTCTGCCCAATGAAGCGCTCGAAGGCCGGATGGAGACGATCGACGCTTCGGGTCGCCTCGTCCTTATGACGATGGCGGGGCGCCGGGTTGTCGAAGCTGGCGACGTGCTGATCGGTCCGCGTTCGGCCGAGGAGCGCCGCGCATGACGGCTGCTCCGGAGACAGATTTCGTGTTCGCGCCTTTTGGCGGCGTTGGCGAGATCGGCATGAATCTCGCGCTTTACGGCTATGGCCCGCCGAGGTCGCGGAAATGGCTGATGGTGGATTGCGGTCTTGGCTTTCCGGGAACGGATTTGCCGGGGATCGACGTCGTTTTTCCCGACATCGCCTTTGTCGAAAGGATCGCCAAAGATCTCGTCGCGATTTGCATCACGCATGCGCATGAAGATCATATCGGCGCGCTGGCGACGCTATGGCCGAAGCTCAAGTGCAAGGTTTACGCTACGCCTTTCGCGGCGGGACTGCTCGAAGTCCGGCGTCTTGGCGAGCCCAGCGCGCCGAAGATCGACATTTTGCCGGCGCGCGCCGGCGCTGTGCTCAATCTCGATCCGTTCAAGGTGGAGTATGTGGCGGTTGCGCATTCGATACCGGAAGCGAACGCATTGGCAATCCGTACGCCGCTCGGGACCGTGCTGCATACCGGCGACTGGAAGATCGACCCTGAGCCCGGCGTCGGCAACCGGATCGACGAGGCGCGGCTTCGCGCGCTCGGCGACGAGGGCGTCGATGTTCTCATCTGCGACTCGACTAATATTCTGCGTGAGGGCGTCAGTTTCTCCGAGAGCGACGTGGCGCGCGCGCTGCGTCCGCTCATCGCCGAGGCGCCGGGGCGCGTGATCGTGACGACCTTCGCTTCCAATGTCTCGCGGCTGCGCGCCATCGCAGAAGCGGCGCAGGCGTGCGGACGCACGGTCGTCGTGGCCGGCCGCGCCATCGACAGGGTCGTTCAGGTTGCGCGCGACTGCGGCTATCTCGACGGCCTGCCGGGTTTTCACTCTCCGGACCTGCTGCCCAATCTGCCTCGCGAGAAGACCCTGGTCATCGCCACGGGCAGCCAGGGCGAACCGCGCGCCGCGATGATGCGGGCCTCACAGAACGACCATCCGTCGATCAAGCTGGCCGCCGGCGACCGGGTCATTTTCTCGTCGCGCACGATTCCGGGCAATGCGCGGGAGGTGCACAAGGTCATCAACAATCTCTGCAATCTCGGCGTTGAAGTCATCACCGACCACGACCATCTCGTGCACTGCTCCGGGCATCCGCGGCGCGGCGAGGTGGCGCAGATGTATGAATGGGTGCGCCCGAAATCGGCCGTCCCGGTTCATGGCGAGGCGCATCATCTCGCGCAGCATGTGGATTTTGCGAAGTCGCGCGGCGTGGAGCATGTCGTCTCGGCGCGCGACGGCGATCTTGTCCGGCTGCTGCCCGGACCGCCGGGGATCCTCGAACAGTTGCCGCACGGACGTTTGCTCAAGGACGGCGACGTTGTCGTTCGCGAGGACGACGGCGCTGTGCGCGAGCGTAACAAACTCGCCTTTGCGGGCGTCGTGTCCATTGCGCTCGCGGTCGACAAGAAGGGCGAACTCGTCGGCGATCCGGATGTGGTTTTCGCCGGTCTGCCGAAGAGGGGGAAATTCGGCGAGGAGATGGGGGAGGTGATCGACGAGGCGCTATTCGCGACCTTCGAGGGCCTGCCGCGCGCCCGCCGTCGCGATCCCGACACGGTGTCGACAGCCATCGAACGTTCGGTGCGGGGCGCGGTGAATTCCGTCTGGGGCAAGAAGCCGATCGTGCATGTGATGGTGGTGTCGGCGAACTGACGCCGACAACTCGATGGCGCGCGCCGCGGCGAGGGCCGTTCGCGAATCCCGAGCCGATTGGCTAAACTGCGATGGCAAGCGCGAGTCGGGCATGGCCAGCAAACCCACCTATTACGAGTTCTTTGCCGGCGGCGGCATGGCGCGCGCGGGGCTCGGGTCGGGCTGGACCTGCCTCTTCGCCAATGACTTCGACGCCAGGAAAGCCGAGATCTACCGCCTAAACTGGGGCGGAGAGGCGCTGCATGTCGGCGACGTCGCAACGCTCACGACCGCGCAGCTTCCCGGCCGCGCCGATCTCGCCTGGGCGTCCTTTCCCTGCCAGGATCTCTCGCTTGCGGGCGCCGGCGCGGGGCTGAAGGGTGAGCGCTCGGGGACGTTCTGGCCGTTCTGGGAGTTGATGAAGGGGTTGCGCAAAGAAGGTCGTGCGCCGGCGACAATCGTGCTCGAGAATGTGTGCGGCGCGCTGACCTCGCATGGCGGGAAGGACTTCGAGTCGATCTGCGCGGCGCTGGCGGGCGGGGGCTACAGATTCGGCGCGCTCGTCATCGACGCGGCGCTGTTTCTGCCGCAATCGCGGCCGCGATTGTTCGTCGTGGCGGCGCGGGAGGATGTGGCGATCCCGCCGTCATTGATGGGGCAGGGCGCTAGCGGGCCCTTCCACACGAAGGCCCTTCAGTCGGCCCATGCGCGGCTGCCTGTAAGCCTGCGCGCGAACTGGCTGTGGTGGCGCCTGCCGGCGCCGCCGCCGCGCAATACGACGCTCGCGCAGATCATCGAGGACGCGCCCTGCGGCGTGAAATGGCATGGCCTCGCCGAGACGCAGGCGCTGCTCGGCATGATGAGCGCGGTCAATTTCGCGAAGGTGGAGGCGGCGAAAGGCGCGGGCCGCCGGATGGTCGGCGCGCTCTATCGCCGCACGCGCTACCAGAATGGCGAGAAGGTCCAACGCGCGGAAGCGCGTTTCGACGGCCTCGCCGGTTGCCTGCGCACGCCGGCGGGCGGCTCGAGCCGGCAATCCGTGCTGATTGTGGAAAATGGCGAGGTGCGCTCGCGGCTGATGTCGGCGCGCGAGACCGCGCGGCTGATGGGCCTGCCGGAGGCGTATATTCTGCCGGCGCGCTACAACGAGGCCTATCATCTGACGGGGGACGGGGTTGCGGCGCCGGTGGTGCGGCACCTTGCGGCGCATCTCATCGCGCCGACGCTCCGGTCGTCCAGCGTCAGGGAAGCGGCGTGACGCGCCGGGCCGCCGCTCCGCCGCGTCGGCGGGAAATATGAACTCCGAAGAATCCCCCGCGCGCCGCTCCGCCATCATGCGCGCCGTCAAGTCGCGCAATACGGGGCCGGAACTCGCGGTGCGGGCGCTGCTGCGCGGCTTCGCGCCGGGCTACCGGCTGCATCGCAAGGACATTCCCGGCAAGCCCGACATCGCTTATCCGGGCCGCAAGCGGGCGATCTTCGTGCATGGCTGTTTCTGGCACGGGCACGATTGCGCGCGGGGGGCGCGCGCCCCCAAGGCCAACGCCGATTACTGGCGCGCGAAGATCGCGAAAAACGTCGCGCGCGACGCGGCGCATCGCGCGACGCTCGCCGCGCGCGGCTGGCTCGCGCTCGTCGTTTGGGAATGCGAACTGAAAGACCCCGGCGCGCTGGAAAAAAAGCTACGGGACTTTCTGCGTCTATAGGCGTTGGAGCGCAGGCCGCCGTCAGTCCTTCGCGCGCTCGACATAGCTGCCGTCTTCCGTCTGGATGACGACGCGCGTGCCGGCCTGAATGTGCGGCGGCACCATGACGCGGGCGCCGTTGGAGAGCTTGGCGGGCTTGTAGGAGGAAGAAGCCGTCTGGCCCTTCACGACCGGCTCGGTCTCGACGATTTCGAGCGTCACGCGCGCGGGAAGCTGGATCGCCACCGCCTGGCCGTTGAACATGGAGAGGATGCACTGCATGCCCTCCTGGAGCCATTGCGCCTGATCGCCAATGACGTCCGCCGGCACGGCGACCTGCTCGTAGCTGGTCTGATTCATGAAATGGTAGCCGTCGTCGTCGTTGTAGAGGTAGCTGAAGTCCTGATCCTCGACGAAGGCGCGCTCGACCTGCTCGGTGGTCTTGTAGCGGTCGGAGACCTTCACGCCGTCGGAGAGGCGGCGCATGTCGATCTGCGTCGTCGGCGTGCCCTTGCCGGGGAAGAAGCTTTCGGCCGTCAGCACGACGTAGAGCTGGCCGTCTTCACGCTCAATGATATTGCCCTTGCGAATCGAGCTGGCGATGACTTTCACAGGTTCGGTTCCTTCATTGCCGGCGCGCCGGCTCGCGTTCATTGCCGGCCTCGGCCGGGCGGTCTATGAACGGGGGTAAGACCATATTTCGCGCGCGCCGGCAATTCCGTCTCGCGGGGAGGCTTCATGACGCGCGCTTCGCCCTGGTGGGCACGGGATGTTTACGCCGATCGCAAGCCTTTTCTCAAGGCGCGCGGCGCGATCGCCGCCGCGACGCGGCGTTTTTTCGCGGCTGAAGGCTTCACGGAGGTCGAGACCGCCGCGCTGCAGGTTTCGCCCGGGAACGAGACGCATCTGTCGGCCTTTGCGACCGAGCTGATCGCCGGAAACGGCGAGCGCAGCCGCCTCTTTCTCCATACCTCCCCGGAGTTCGCCTGCAAGAAGCTGCTCGCCGGGGGAGAGGAGCGAATTTTCACGCTGGCGAGGGTTTTCCGCAACCGGGAGCGCTCGGCCCTCCATCATCCGGAATTCACCATGCTGGAGTGGTACCGCGCCGGAGAGCCGACCCTGCGGATTTACGAAGATTGCGCGGGTCTGATGGCGGCGGCTGCGACCGCCGCGGGCGCTTCTGATTTTTCCTGGCGCGGGCGGATTTGCGATCCCTTCGCGGAGCCAGAGATCGTCACCGTCTGCGAGGCCTTCGCGGCCCACGCCAGCATCGACCTCGAGCCGCTTCTCGGCGACCGCGAGGGCCTGGCGCGCGCCGCGATGCGCGACGGCGTGCGGGTGACGGCGGACGACGGCTGGTCGGACATTTTCAGCAAGATATTGACCGAGAAAGTCGAGAAGCATCTCGGCGGCGGGCAGCCGACGATCCTGACGGACTACCCCGTCAGCGAAGCGGCTCTGGCGTGCGCGAGAGAAGACGATCCGCGCTTTGCCGACCGTTTCGAGCTCTATGTCTGCGGCGTGGAGGTCGCCAACGGATTCGCCGAATTGACCGACCCCGCCGAGCAGCGTCGGCGGTTCGAGGCGCAAATGTTTGAAAAAGAAATGGTTTACGGGGAACGCTACCCGATCGACGAGGATTTTCTCGCGGCGCTCGCTGAAATGCCGCCCGCCTCCGGCGTGGCGCTCGGCTTCGACCGCCTGGTCATGCTCGCGACGGGCGCGGAGCGTATCGAGCAGGTGTTGTGGACGCCCGTGGCGGCGCAGGGAACGGCCGTCTGAACCCGCGCCTCAACGATGCAGCATCATCACCAGCGGCAAGACGCCGGCCGTGGCGGCGATGAGGGCGCCAAGGCCCAGGGCCTCGACACGGGCGGCGAAACGTGCGCCGCCGAACAGGGGGGCCTTCGGCTTGTCGAAACGGGTTGCCGGCAAATTGGGGGTCATGGCTTCGATCCTTTCGCTGAAAAATCCTGGGATCAGTGATTCAGAAAGATGCCGGCGAGGCCCGCGCCCGCCATGAAGCCGCAGAGCCAGCCGGCGCCAAAAACCTCCAGATAGGCCGTCAGGGCCGCCAAACCACCGGCCTCGCCGAGGAATCCGGACGCACGCGCGGGAAAGCCGACTTGCCCGCCGATCCGCGGCGTCGCCGGAAATTGGATATGGCCGTCGTCGACGAATCTCACGCGCATGTTCATGTCCTCGCTGAATTAGTATATCTAGTTTATAGACTATAAGGATGGTGTCAAGCCATTGCGGCGACGCCGGCGCCGGACTAATTCGGCCGAATGCCTTCCAAATCCCTGCATAGCCTCGCCGACCTCGTCGGCGCCGGACTGGTCTCCGACGCGCGCGCAAAGGCGCTCGACGCGGTCGAGGCGCGCTACAGCGTCGCCGTCACGCCCGAGGTCGCCGCGCTCGTCCATCGCGGGAATCCTGACGACCCGATCGGCCGGCAATTCTTGCCCGACGCGCGCGAGCTTGTGACGCTGCCGCAGGAGCGCGCCGATCCGATCGGCGACGATGCGCATAGTCCCGTTCCGGGCGTGGTCCATCGCTATCCCGATCGGGTATTGCTGAAGCTGCTGGCCGTTTGCCCGGTCTACTGCCGATTCTGCTTCCGCCGCGAGACGGTCGGGCGGGGGAAGGGCGATCTTCTGGGCGCGGCGCAGGTCGAGGCGGCGCTGGATTACGTCGCCGGGCGGCCGGAAATCTTTGAGGTCATCCTGACCGGAGGCGACCCGCTGATGCTCGCGGCGCGCCGCCTCTCCCTCGTCGCGCGCCGTCTCTCGGGCGTCCCGCATGTCGCGGTTCTCCGCGTTCATACGCGCGCGCCGACGGCGGCGCCTGATCTCGTGACGCCGGAGCGGATCGCCGCCCTGCGCGAGAGCGGAAAGGCGCTTTACGTTGCGCTCCACGTCAATCATTCGCGTGAACTGTCGGGCGCCGCACGCGCGGCGATCGCGCGGCTGCGCGAGGCCGGCGCGACCCTGCTGTCGCAAACCGTGCTGCTCGCCGGCGTGAACGACGACGCCGACACGCTCGAACGCCTGATGCGCGACCTGCTGGCGCTGAACGTGAAGCCCTACTACCTGCATCACCCGGATCTCGCGCCCGGCACGGGTCATTTCCGCGTCCGGCTGGAGGAGGGGCGGCGCATCTACGCCGAACTTCTGCGCCGCCTGACCGGGATCGGGACGCCGAACTATGTTCTGGACATCCCGGGCGGATACGGCAAGACGCCGGTTTCCCGGGCCGAGCCCGACGGCGCCGGCGGCTGGCGGATCGCGGATCGCGCGGGCCGTTCGCATGTCTATCGCGACGACCTGTAGCCTTGCCCCAAGATTGACGCGATTCGCCGCTTTCTCGCGTGTTTGCCTCAAGGGAGCCGAACGGGTTTGCGCAGACTGACGCTTCTTCTCGTCCTGTTTTTAGCCCTTTTCGCGCCGGCGCTGTCGCGCGGCGACGAGGCGGCGACGACGCTGGACAAGGCTAACAGCCGTCTCGACCGCGCGCGCGCGACGCTCGACGACGCGCATAAAACGCTCGAAGATCCCAGGCTTTCGGACCGGAGCCTCCGCCAGCTGCGCGAGCGCATAGATCCGCTCAAGCATGAACTCGAAGACATCATCGACCAGCTGGCGCCGCGTCTCGCCGCTGTCGAGGCGCGGCTGAAGGAATTGGCGCCGCCCGAGGCGAAACCGGCCGAGTCCGAGAAGCCGGCGTCGCCGCCGCCGCCCCCCGCGCCGGCCGTTCAGCCGAAATCGGTTCCGTTGCCGCCGGCGCGGCCCGCGCCCGCCGCGGCCAGGCCAGCCGACGCGAAGCCTGACGCAGCCAAATCCCAGCCGCCGCCCGCCGCCGACGAGCGCGCCAATTCCGCCGAGGCGAGCGCGAACGCCGAACTCGAGGAGCAGCGCAAGCTGCACGACGCGCTCGACGCGACGCTCAAACGCGCGCGCGCCATGCTGCTTGAGGCGCGGCAGCTGTCGGTGGCCATCGTCGCGCGCCATCGAGCGCTTTTCGCCAGGACGCTCTTCCTGCGCACGGACGGGCTTTTCTCGCCGGATCTGTGGCGCGCGGCCCTCGCCGACGCGCCGGTCGTGTTCAACGCGGCTGCGTCCTTCCTCGCCGATCGGGGAGCGAATTTCGCCAGCCGCCTGGAGAGTCATCGACCCGAATTCATCGCGGTCGCGCTGGCGATTCTCCTTGCGTTGCCGCCCGCGTTCCTGCTGGCGCGCCGAGTCCTCGCCCGCGATCATTCCGGCGCGACGCCCACGCCCGTGCGCCGTGCGGCCGCGGCCGCATGGACGGCTCTCGTGGCCGCCGCCGCGCCTGTCGCCGCTGCCGCCGCGCTCGGCGTTGCGCTCGAGGGCTTCGACCTGCTGGACGCGACGCTGGAGCCCGTCTGGCGCCGTATATTCGAGGCGATCGCGCGCGTATCCCTCGTTTACGGCATGGCGCGGGCCGTCTTCGCGCCGACGCATCCGGCCTGGCGCGTCATCGATCCCGGCGATCGCCTCGCCCGGCTTTTCGTGCGCCTCGCGACAATGGCGGCCGTCTTTCTGTCCATCACTCGGCTGATCGAGCAGATCGAGGAGACGGTTCAGGCGGGCCTGCCCTTCGTGATCGTGACCCGCGGACTCGGCGTCATGACGATCGCGGGTCTGCTCGGCTGGGCGGTCGCGGCCCTGTCGACTGAAGCCGCTGCGGCAGAGGAGCGGGCGGCCGTGACGAGCGAGGGGCGCGACTGGCTGGCGCTGACGCGCATTCTCCTCGCCCTTGCGATCGCCGTTGTCGTCGGCGCCTGCGCGATGGGCTACGTCACTTTCGCGAATTTCGTCATTCTCCAGGCCGGGTGGACGGCGGGGATCGCCTTCGCGCTCTATGTCGTCGTCATGCTGGGATCAGGCGGGGTGGAGCACGCCTTTTCGCCAGACGGCCTGCTCGGCCGTAGCCTCGTCAGCGGCCTCGGCGTGCGGCGCGACCAGCTGGCTCCGATCGGCGTTTTGCTCGGCGGCGTCCTCACGCTTCTTGCATGGGTCGTCGCGACTCTGATCGCCCTCGCGCCGCTCGGCTACGAGTCGAACGACCTTCTCGCCAATGTCCGCAGCGCCTTCTTCTCCTTCAGGATCGGCGACGTCACCATTTCGCCCTCCGCGGCCATCACCGCGCTCGGGCTCTTCTTTGTCATCATAGCCGCCGCACAGGGGCTGCGCCGCTGGCTCGACACGCGTCTGCTGCCGCTCACGAAGCTCGATGTTGGGTTGCGCAGCTCGATCAACGCGACGCTCGGCTACGCCGGGTTCATCGTCGCCGCGATGGTCGCCATGTCGAGCCTGGGCGTCGGGGTGGAGAGGCTCGCGATCGTCGCTGGCGCGCTCTCTGTCGGCATTGGCTTCGGGCTGAAGGACATCGTCAACAATTTCGTCTCCGGCCTGATCCTGCTCTGGGAGCGCGCCGTGCGGGTGGGCGACTGGGTGGTGATCGGAGACGAGCAGGGCTATGTGCGGCGGATCAATGTGCGGTCGACCGAAATCGAGACCTTCGATCGGGCGACGATGATCGTTCCCAACTCCAATCTGGTCGCCGGGGTCGTGAAGAACTGGCTGCGCGGCGACAGGGTGGGGCGCATCAAGGTGGCCGTGTCGCCGCACTCCGGCGTCGATCCGGAGCGGATGCGCGACATCATGCTCGCCGCCGCCCGCGCGCAGGAGGGCGTGCTGCGCATCCCCGCGCCGCAGGTGATGTTTCTCGGCATGGAGGCGTCGAGCTTCAAGTTCGAACTCTGGTGCTATGTCGAGGACGTCGAGAAATCCTCGCGGGTCAAGAGCGACCTGCATTTCGACCTGCACCGGCGGCTGAGCGAGGCCGGAATCAAGATGGCCGCGACGTCGGAGCCGGCGCGGACGATCCTTCAGCTCCCCGAACTCGACAAGTTAGCCGCCGCCGCGGCGGCGAGCGCGCTTGCGATCGAGAGCGAGATCGTGCGGTTTTCGTCCGCAGAGGCCGAACCTGCCGAGGAACCCCCTGACGCGAAAGCGCCCGCAAAGGACCGGATGGAAGCGGAAAGCGAGGCCTGACCGCCCGCCGGCTTGTGGACCGGCGCGCGCGTCGCCATTTCCCGCAGGGAAAGGAGTTTCGAAATGCCCCCTCGCGGATGGCGGCGCGCCCCGCCTCTCATCGGCGCTTTCTCGCTCATGCTCGCGGCGATTTCCTATTTCGGCGAAACGCCGGCCGGATGGCTCGTCGCCCTGCTCGGACTCGCGCTCTTCGTCTACGGGTCGGCGGGATTTTGTCTGGGTTGCGCGCTCACGGGCTGCCGGGTCGGCCCCGCGCGCGGCAGGGGGTGAAAGATCGCGGCGCGCATGCTAGAGGGGCGCTCCCGCAGCATAAGGATCGCGCTCACGCCCATGTCCGAGGTCGTCACCCGCTTCGCCCCGTCGCCCACCGGTTTTCTGCATATCGGCGGCGCGCGCACGGCGCTGTTCAATTGGCTCTACGCCAGACGCCACGGCGGCAGGATGATGCTGCGCATCGAGGATACCGACCGCGAGCGTTCGACCCAAGCGGCGATCGACGCCATCATTGACGGCATGAAGTGGCTCGGCCTCGATTGGGATGGCGACGTCGTCTACCAGTTCGCGCGCGCCGGACGTCACGCCGAGGTGGCGCATGAACTCCTCGCGAAGGGCATGGCCTACCGCTGCTACGCCACGCCGCAGGAGCTGGAGGAAATGCGCGAGAAAGCGCGGGCCGAAAAGCGCCCGCCGCGCTACGACGGCCGCTGGCGCGATCGCGATCCCTCCGAGGCGCCGGCCGGCGCGCCTTACGTCGTGCGCATCAAGGCGCCCGAGAGTGGCGAGACGGCGATCGAGGACGCTGTGCAGGGCCGCGTCGTCTTCCCCAACAAGGATCTCGACGACTTCATCCTGCTGCGTTCCGACGGTACGCCGACCTATATGCTCGCCGTCGTCGTCGACGATCACGATATGGGCGTCACGCAGATCATTCGCGGCGACGACCACCTCACCAACGCCGCCCGGCAGACGCATATTTATGAAGCGATGGGCTGGCAGGCGCCGGCCTTCGCCCATATTCCGCTGATTCACGGGCCGGACGGCGCCAAGCTCTCGAAACGTCATGGCGCGCTTGGCGTCGACGCCTATCGCGCCATGGGCTATCTGCCCCAGGCGCTGCGCAATTATCTCGTGCGTTTGGGCTGGAGCCACGGCGACAAGGAATTTTTCTCGCTGCCCGAAATGATCGAGGCTTTCGATCTATCCCAGGTGCATCGCTCGCCCGCGCGCTTCGACTTCGCGAAGCTCGAAAACATGAACGGGCATTATCTGCGCGATACGCCCGACGACGAGTTGTTCGGCATATTGATCGACACGCTGCCCTATCTCGAGGGCGGCAAGGCGCTGCTGGCTATGCTCGACGACAAAAAGCGCGCGCAGCTTCGCGCCGCGCTTCCGGGCCTCAAGGCGCGCGCGAAGACGCTGAACGAACTCGTCGACGGCGCCGGATTCCTCTTCGCGCGCCGCCCGCTGCCGATGGACGAAAAGGCGTCGAAGCTGCTGTCCGCGGCGGCGAAGGCGCGGCTCGCCGCGCTCGGCCCCAAACTCGCGGCGCTGCCGGAATGGACGGCGGCCGCAACGGAGGCGGTCGTCCGTGATTTGTCCGTCGAACTCGGCGTCAAGCTCGGCGATCTCGCTCAGCCGCTGCGCGCTGCGCTCACGGGCCGTTCGACCTCGCCCGGCATCTTCGACGTGCTGGAAATCCTCGGCCGCGAGGAAAGCCTCGCGCGCCTCGCGGACCAAAGCTGACGCGAGGCCTTCCGCGACGGGCTTGCGTCTTCCATACCTCGGGGTTTGCGATAAACTTCGCCGAATTTCCCGGAGGAGTTTGTAATGTACGAAAGCTTTGTTCCGCCGGTTGCTTCTCTTCGTGACGATTCGCCTTCGGGCTTCAGGCTGATTTCCGCCTTGCGGCGAGACGTCGTCGGCGTCTGGCCGCGCGCCGCCTACCGCGACACGAGTTGCGAACTCACTTTGTTCGGGCGTCGCAAGATTTTCCTGTTCAACGATCCGGCCTCTGTTCGCGCGATCCTCGTCGATGATTCCGAGAGTTTCCCGCGCTCGCCGCTGCGCAACCGTCTCATCGCGCCGCTTGTGGGCGAGGGACTCGTGCTCTCGGAGGGCGCCGAATGGCGCAAGCAGCGGCGCATGCTGGCGCCGGCCTTCATCCCCAGAGGCGTCGACCGAATCGCGCCGGCCATGACGGCGGCGGCCGAGGCGCGCGTCGAGACGCTGCCGCGCGAGACACAGGAGATCGAGCTGCCGACAACCGTCTCGCGGTGGACGCTGGAGACGGTGGTCAAGGCGATGCTGTCGCTGGACGTCGGAGAGGAGTCCCGCAAGCTGAAGGAAATCGGCGAGCACTATCTCCACAAGCTCGCGCCGCCGCGCCTGTTTGACATTCTCGCGCCGGCGAACGTCACGACGCCGCACGACATCGCGCGGCGATTCTACGGCCGGCGCTGGATGCGGTTCTTCGAGAAGATCGTCGAAACGCGCCTCGCGAGCGGCGAGCGGCGCGACGATCTCTTCGACCTGATGCGCGAGGCGTTGGACGACGGCGAGGATACGCCGGCGTTTCGCCGCCAGTTGCGGGATCAGACGGCGACGATGATCGTCGGCGCCAATGAGACCACCTCTCTCGCGATCTTCTGGACGCTTTATCTCATCGCGCAGGCGCCCGAAATCCAGCGCGCCATCCGCGAAGAGGTCGCCGCCCGCAGGCCCGACGATCCGATCTATCCCGCGGGTCCTACGCTCTCCGCGACGCTCGCCGAATCGCTGCGGCTCTTTCCGCCGAACTTCGCCGTCATGCGCATCGCTGCGCGGGATTCGGAGCTCGACGGCCGCGCCGTGCGGAAAGGGTCGGCGGTGATGGTGCTGCCCTGGATCGTCCATCGGCACGAGGCTTTCTGGCGCGATCCGGGCCGTTTCGACATTTCCCGCTTCCTGCCGGGCGCGCCGCCGCCGGAGAAATATCATTACATCCCGTATTCGGTCGGCCCGCGCGTCTGCATCGGCGCCTATTTCGCCAATGTCCTCGCCGCGCAGATGATCGCCGCGATTCTCGCCCGTTTCCGCATCGCGCTCGTTTCGCCCCCCGCGACCGCCGCCTCCTGCGTCGCGCTGGCGCATCCCGATCGCCGCACCTTCGTGCGGCTCACGCCCCTTTGAGAACAGCGGGCGTCGCAAAAACATTCGCCCGCCGCTCTCGCGGCGGGCGATCCGCGATATTTCCAATTCTCTGAACCTTGACAGGCTTTGCGGTTGATATAGCCTTTTTGCGCTGCACAAGCGGTCTTCCATCCCCGATGTGCAAAAATCCGAGGCCTGCCAGCATCGCGACGCATTTGTGATAGAGCGTCACGCGGGTTGGGAGCGGCGCCGCGCGCGTCCGGGCCGTCTAGCGAGGTGCGCAATGGCCGATCAAAAAGGTACCTTCGCCATCGGCGACAAGACCATCGACCTCCCGGTGAAGGAGGGAACGCTGGGGCCGGCCGTCGTGGACATCCGCAATCTTTATGCGGACACGGGGATGTTCACCTTCGACCCCGGTTTCACCTCGACAGCCTCCTGCGAGTCGAAGATCACTTTCATCGACGGCGACGCCGGCGTGCTGCTTTATCGGGGTTATCCGATAGAACAGCTTGCCGAGCACGGCGACTTCCTCGAGACCTGCTATCTGCTGCTTTACGGCGAGTTGCCGTCGGCGGCGGAAAAAGCCAATTTCGATTATCGCATCACGCGCCACACCATGGTGCATGAGCAGATGGCCCGCTTTTTCCAGGGCTTCCGCCGCGACGCCCATCCGATGGCGGTGATGGTGGCCTCCGTCGGCGCGCTCTCGGCCTTCTATCACGACTCGACGAACATCGCCGACCCGGTTCAGCGCATGGTCGCTTCGACGCGCATGATCGCGAAAATCCCGACGCTCGCGGCGATGGCCTACAAATATTCGATCGGCCAACCTTTCGTTTATCCCAAGAACGACCTCGACTACACGTCGAATTTCCTGCGCATGTGCTTCGCGGTGCCCTGCGAGGAATACAAGGTCAATCCGGTTCTCTCCCGGGCGCTCGATCGCATCTTCATCCTCCACGCGGACCACGAGCAGAACGCCTCGACCTCGACCGTGCGCCTCTCCGGCTCCTCGGGCGCGAATCCCTTCGCCTGTATCGCGGCGGGCATCGCGTCGCTCTGGGGCCCCGCCCATGGCGGCGCCAACGAGGCCGTGCTGAAGATGCTCGCGGAAATCGGCACGCCGGATCGCATTCCGCAATTCATCGCCCGGGCGAAGGACAAAAACGATCCCTTCCGGCTGATGGGCTTCGGCCATCGCGTCTACAAGAACTACGACCCTCGCGCGAAGATCATGCAGCGCACGACGCGCGAGGTGCTGAACGAGCTCGGCGTCAAGGACGACCTCCTGGACGTTGCGCTGGAGCTCGAGCGTATCGCCCTCTCCGATGATTATTTCATCGAGAAGAAGCTCTATCCCAATATTGACTTCTATTCCGGCATCACTCTGAAGGCGATGAACTTCCCCGTCGCCATGTTCACCGTGCTCTTCGCGGTCGCGCGCACGGTGGGCTGGATTGCCCAGTGGAAGGAGATGATCGAGGATACGGGCTCCAAGATCGGCCGCCCGCGCCAGCTCTACACGGGCGAGAAGCGCCGGGATTATGTGCCGATGAGCAAGCGGTGATGCGCCGCGGGCGGGGCTGGCCCGCCCGCTCTCCCAAAACGGCGGATCTTGGATTAGATGAGGTTTCGTCTCGTCTCTGCCCGGAGCCGCCGTGTCTTCCCAACTTTCTGATATCTGGTTCGAAACGCGCGTCGCCGCGGAAAGCCTCGCCGATTTCGTCGCCGGAGCCCGCCTGCGGCTTGGCGTGACGGGGCTTTCGCGGGCCGGCAAGACGGTTTTCATCACCTCGCTCGTGCATCATCTGACCCGGGCGCTCGCGGCGGGGCGCAAGGCGCATCTGCCTCTGTTTCGCGCGCTGGCCGAGGGGCGGATTGTCTCGGCCCATCTCGATCCGCAGCCCGACTTCAACGTGCCGCGCTTTTCCTACGAGGAGCATCTGGACGCATTGACCGGCGGCCCCGACCGGATTTGGCCGCAGTCGACGCGGCGCATTTCGGAGTTGCGCGTCTCGATCGAGTTCAACTCCAAGGCTTTTTCTCTTCGCCACATCGGACAGGAAAACGCCCGGCTCGACATCGACATCGTCGATTATCCCGGCGAGTGGCTGCTCGATCTGCCGCTCCTGGGCAAATCCTACGCGCAATGGTCGCGCGAGACGCTGGAGGCTGCGAGCGCCGCCGCCCGCGCGCCCATCGCCGCCGACTGGCGCGGCGCAACCGCGCAGGTCGATCCGAAGGGACGCTATTCAGAGGGAACCGCGCAGAAGCTGGCGCGGCTCTTCACGGAATATCTGCGGCTCGCCAAGACCGAGCGCTTCGCGCTCTCCACGCTCCCCCCGGGCCGTTTTCTCATGCCGGGAGATCTCGAAGGCTCGCCGGCGCTGACTTTCGCGCCGCTGCCGGTGGAGGAGGGCGAGGAGCTGCCCTACCGTAGCCTCGGCCGCGAAATGGAGCGCCGGTACGAAGCCTATAAGATGCATGTGGTGAGGCCGTTTTTCCGCGACCACTTCGCGCGCCTCGATCGGCAAATCGTGCTGGTCGACGCGCTCGCCGCCCTGAACTCGGGACCGGCCGCGGTGCGTGATCTCGAGAACGCCCTGACCGACGTGCTCAACGCCTTCCGCACCGGCCGGTCAAATCTTATTTCGCAGATATTCCGGCCGAAGATCGACCGCATCCTGTTCGCGGCGACCAAGGCGGACCACCTGCACCATACAAGCCACGACCGGCTCGAAGCCATTCTGCGTCACCTTACCAGCCGCGCCATCGCGCGCGCGGAGGGCGTCGGCGCGACAATCGACGTGATCGCGCTCGCTGCGGTGCGCGCGACGCGCGAAGCGACGGTGCGCCACGAGGGCGAGCGCCTGTCCGCGATCGTCGGCACGCCGATCAAGGGCGAAAAAATCGGCTACGACGTCTTCGACGGCGTTGCGGAAGGCGCGATCTTCCCTGGCGAACTGCCGGAGGATCCCTCCATGGTGTTTCGTGGAGACGCGCTCGGTCTCGACGACGACGAAGCGGAATTTCGCTTCCTCAAATTCCGCCCGCCGATCGCCAAGATGGGCAAGGATCGCGAGCCGCTGCCGCTGCCGCACATTCGTCTCGACCGTGCTATGGAGTTCCTGTTCGGCGACAAGCTCGCGTGACAGTCAAGCGCCGCCCGGCTCGCCGGAAAACTTCACCAGAATGTCCTGGTCCCGAACAATGTATTTGCAGGCGAGACGGAATCTCGGCGCCATGTCGTCGACTTCCGCCAGCCGTATCTCCTCCGCGGTGATCTTGCCGAAAGATTTGAGTTGCGCCTTTTCTTTCTCGGTGAGCGCGGAGCCCATCGTCTTGCCGGAGAGGGTCACGACTTCGATCAGGCAAGAGCCGCATTCGCCGTCGCGGCAATCGCGCGGAATCGGAATTTTGTGCGCGTCCGCGACCGATCGGCTATGCGCTACAAAAACATGGCATAGAGCTGAAGAAGTTTTGATGCGCGCGTCGCAAGCTTGGTGACGGACGTCCCCGCCGCGCTAGAATCCACAGGAGCCTGGGCGTAGTGGGAGAAGCAAATGGAAAATTCGGTCTACAAGGTCGTTGAACTCGTCGGCACCTCTCCAGACAGCATCGAGGGCGCGGTCGCTGCTGCGATCCAGCGGGCCGGCGAAACGATACGCCATTTGCAATGGTTCGAGGTCACCGGGATCCGCGGGCGGATCGACAAGGGAAATGTCGAAAAATATCAGGTGACCATCAAGGTTGGTTTCACGCACGACAGGGAAGAGGTTTAGGCGTCAGCGCGGGGGCCTCGAAACGCCGGCCCCCGTTCGGCGAGATTTGTCAGGTCATTTGGCGCCCGCCATTCTCGCCGCCCTTGCCGAACAATGTCCAAAATTGCGCCCCGGCGATGAAAATTTCCTGAGTGTCCGTGAGCGCGCGCTTCGCGTCGTCGGCGGCCATCTCGACGCGCTTCGCGGTCCAATTCCGGAAAAGGGAGACGGTTTCGCCGAGGGATCTCGCCGACGAGAGGCGCGCGGCAAAATCCGCCGCCATTGACGCTTCGCTCTGCGCCCGCTCGAACCATACTCGGTTGGCGTCATAGACTCGCCGCCAGAAATAAGTCTGGGCGTCAGCCAAATTTTCGATCCCGGCGCGTTCCTGCGTCGCGTTTGCCGATCCGGTCGCGGAAATGCCGCCCAGATTTTCCGGGCGTTCTGCCTGCTCAGTCATGGCGTTGTCCCCTATCTGCAATTGTCGCCCGCCCCGACGCTTCATATAGGCCGTCGTTTACGCAAGGGCGCCCCCGGCCTGAGGCTTTCCTCCGCGCCTGCACTCGACAAGTCGCACGCGCTCCTGTAAGGGAAACCGTCCCAACTAAAACAGCGTTCCGAAACGCTCGTCGGCCCAAAGGCTAAAGACGAAACGGATGGAGTTTGCGGTTATGAACATCATCGAACAGCTCGAGGCCGAACAGGCCGCCAAGCTCATCGAAGGCAAGAAGATTCCAGAGTTCCGCCCCGGCGACACGGTCATCGTGAACGTCAAGGTGAAGGAAGGCGACCGCTCCCGCGTTCAGGCCTATGAGGGCGTCGTGATCGCGCGCAACGGCGGCGGCCTCAACGAGAGCTTCACCGTCCGCAAGATTTCCTACGGCGAGGGCGTCGAGCGCGTGTTCCCGCTCCACGGGCCGCTGATCGACTCAATCAAGCTCGTCCGCCGCGGCAAGGTCCGCCGCGCCAAGCTCTATTACCTCCGCGACCGTCGCGGCAAGTCGGCGCGCATCGCCGAGCGCGTGGACCACAAGACGAAGGCCGCGAGCGAGTAATCGCCCGTCTTTCGAGGGTTTTCAGCCGCCCGGCGCCGCGAGGCTCCGGGCGGTTCTGTTTTGCGGCGGCGCCCTATTTGTCCAGCGAGCCGTTCAGAATCCACCGGTGGCCGAAGGGATCCTTCAGGCTCGCGTAGCGGGTGCCCCAGAAGGAGTTGGTGGGCTGGGTCTCGATCTTGGCCCCGAGCTTTGCGGCGCGGGCGCAGACCTCGTCGACCTCCTTCGCTGAATCATATTCGAGGCTGATCGAGACGGTTGCGCTGTCGCCGGGCATGGGCACGCGGGTCTGGCCGAATTCGGGAAAAAAGTCGGCGAGCATCACCGAGCCGCCGTTGATCAGCAATTCGCAGTGCGCGATGCGCAGACCGTCGACGGAAGGCATCAGCGCGCGCTGCTTGGCGTCGAAGGCGCCTGTGTAAAATGCGATCGCCGCAGCGGCGGGGCTGACGGTCAGATAGGGCGCGACCCTCGGTCTAGTCATTCAGCGTCCTCCGGCGGGGCGTCAAGCGCGTCGCCCCAGTCTTTCCTGCGCAGGCTTTCATAGCGAGCCTTGTCGCGCTTTGGCACGAAAATTTCGCGTAGCCCGCGCTTTTCGCAAAGTTTTAGCGCGAGGCCCGCCTTGGAGTGGCGCGGGGCCGAGAGAATGCGCGCGGACGCGCCTTCGCCCCCGCGCGCCGCGACGAGGAAGGAGAATTTCTCGTCCTCAAAGGGCGCGTCCGCCCCCTTGAGCAATTTATGATCCCTCGAGCGCGGAAGCCTGACCGAGAAGCGGCACCAGTCCGGGACCGCCAGCGGGCAGGGCCGGACGTGGGGGCAGGGCGCGAGGATCGCGGCGCCGAGATCGACAAGGCGCGCGCGGACCCGCATCAGCCGTTCGTGGTCGCGCGGCGTGCCGGGTTCGACGACGACGAGCGTACGGCCCGCGCGCCCCCAGAGCGCGGTCGCCACGCTCTCGATGTCGGGATCGGCGATCTCCGTGAGCGCATAGGCTGCGACGACGAGATCGCGCGGCGGTCCCGCGGGCGGCCGGGACAGATCGGCCTGCGTGAAACAGGCGCTCGCGAGGGCCGGGACGTCGGCCGCCGCGGCCAGCGTGCGAGCGAGCGCGAGAAAAGGCCGGCTGCGGTCCAGCAGCTCCGCCTCCGCTATCTCCGGCCAAAGGCGCAGGGCGGCGTAGGCGCCCGCGCCGAGCCCGCACCCCGCGTCGAGGAGGCTTTCAGGCGCGAAATCCGGATGCTCCTGCGACAGCCGGCCGAGCGCGGCGACGACGGCGGCGTAGGTCGCGGGCATCCGCGTCAGCGCATAGGCGAGCGCGTCGTTTTCGTCGCGGATCGCCTCGCTCGACTTTCCTCTCGCGCGGTAGGCGTCCGAGAGGCGACGGGCGCTTTCCGCGAGCGCGGCGCGCGGGCGGCGTTCCAGTTTCGTCGCGATCGCGGCGGCGAGCCCGGCGGGCAGGGCGGGGGCGATCATGTGCGCCTCGCGGCGGGGAGGGGACGCGAACGCTCTTCCATGAGGCTTGCGTTACGGTTAGAAGACCCTCAATTCAAGTGGGCCGCAACCTGCGGCATAGGGAAAGACCATGTCCAATTCGACCGGGCCGCGCACGCTTTACGACAAGATCTGGGATGACCATGTCGTCGACCGTCAGGATGACGGCGCCTGCCTGCTCTATATCGACCGCCATCTGGTCCACGAAGTGACCAGCCCGCAGGCGTTCGAGGGTCTGCGCATGTCTGGCCGGAAGGTCCGCGCGCCCCAAAAGACGCTTGCCGTCGTCGATCACAACGTGCCGACGACCGACCGCTCGCTGCCGATCGAAGACCCCGAAAGCAAGGCGCAGGTCGAGCAGCTTGCGGCCAACGCCAAAGAATTCGGCGTCGAATATTACAATGAACATGACCGCCGGCAAGGCGTCGTCCATATCGTTGGACCCGAGCAGGGATTTACGCTGCCCGGCATGACGATCGTCTGCGGCGACAGCCACACCTCGACGCATGGCGCTTTCGGCGCGCTGGCGCATGGCATCGGCACGTCCGAGGTCGAGCATGTTCTTGCGACCCAGACGCTGATCCAGAAAAAAGCCCAGAACATGCTGGTGCAGGTGGACGGCAAGCTCCGCGACGGCGCCACCGCCAAGGACATTATCCTCGCCATCATCGGCGAGATCGGCACCGCCGGCGGAACCGGCTATGTGATCGAATATGCGGGCGAGGCGATCCGCGATCTGTCGATGGAAGGCCGCATGACGGTCTGCAACATGTCGATCGAAGCCGGCGCCCGCGCCGGCCTTATCGCGCCCGACGAAAAGACCTTCGCCTATATCAAGGATCGCCCGAAGGCGCCCAAGGGCGACGCCTTCGACATGGCGCGTAAATATTGGGAGACGCTCTACACTGACGCGGGCGCCCGGTTTGACAAGGTCGTCAAGCTGGACGCAAGCAAGATCGCCCCGACCGTCACCTGGGGCACCTCGCCCGAAGACGTCGTCGCCATCGACGGGACCGTGCCGACTCCCGATAGCGCCAGGACGCCCCAGAAGCGCGCCGCGATCGAACGCGCGCTGGCCTATATGGGCCTGAAGGGCGGGGAGAAGATGACGGACATCGAGATCGACCGCGTCTTCATCGGCTCCTGCACCAACGGCCGCATCGAGGATTTGCGCGCCGCCGCCAAAATGGTGGAAGGCAAGAAGGTCAACGGGCGCGTCAACGCCATGGTCGTGCCGGGGTCGGGGCTGGTGAAGGCGCAGGCCGAGGCCGAGGGCCTCGACAGGATCTTCAAGGACGCAGGCTTCGAATGGCGCGAGCCTGGCTGTTCGATGTGCCTCGCCATGAATCCGGACCGTCTCGCGCCGGGCGAGCGTTGCGCCTCGACATCGAACCGCAATTTCGAGGGCCGTCAGGGCTTCAAGGGCCGCACCCATCTCGTGTCGCCCGCCATGGCGGCGGCGGCGGCCATCGCCGGGCGCTTCGTTGACATCCGCGACTGGCGGTGAATCCGTTTGGCGCCCGCCTGACGTCGGCTGCGCGTAAATGCGCGTAAACAAGGGGATCCTCGCGATCCCCTTATTTTTTCCCTCACGCGGCTAAGCGAACGCGGTTCCGTCCCGTCGTCTTCGCTTGGCGGAGGCATGCGCCGGCGCATTCGATCATGGCTTCCGGTTCCACGAAACGAGATTATCCGAACCTTATCCGGTTCAGACGGCCCCCGGAGACTTTTGGCGCGACAATTTGTTATGATGCCGCGCGAGTTCGAAAATCAACTTCCCGCAAACCGAATGGCGTCGTCATCCATGGCTGAGACATCGACCGAGTGGGCGCGCCTTCACGCCCCAACGCTGTCCGAAATAGAGGCGCTCGCAGAGGCCGCTTTCGCGGCGCTGCCGGAGAAATTCACGCGCCTGTGCGAGGGCGTCGTGATGCGCGTCGAGGATTTCCCTGACGACGAGACGCTCGACGAGATGGCGTGCGAGACCGAGTTCGACCTTCTCGGCCTCTTTCGCGGGCGCGGTCTCGTCGAGGGGGAGCATTTGGCGGAGACAGGAGCGGAGCCCAATATGGTTTGGCTCTATCGCCGCCCGATTCTCGATCTTTGGGCCGAGGGCGACGATACGCTGGGCGCGATCGTCACCCATGTCCTCGTCCATGAGATTGGCCATCATTTCGGCCTCTCGGACGAGGACATGGAGGAAATCGAGCGCAGCGCCGGCGCTTAGGGCCGCAAGGGACCGTCGACATGGAAATAACATCGTCCATGTGCACTCGCCATTTTCTACTCGTCTGCCTCCTTGCGCAGTCGATCCCCGCCGCCGCCGCGACGGCGCATGTGACAGGCCGCGTCAGCGCGCGCGAGCGGATCGCCCTGCCGCCGGGATATGTCCTGCGGGTCGAACTGCGCGACATCACCCGGCAGGACGCCGCGTCCGAGGAGATCGCCGCCGTCGAGATGCGGCCGAAGCATCAGCTTCCGGTCCGCTATTCGCTCGCCTACGATCCTGGGCGCATTCATCCCGCGCATTTGTATTCGGTTTCCGCGCGCGTTCTTGTCGGGGCCCGGCTGGCCTTCATCAGCACGCGCATCAACGCCGTCATCACGCGCGGCGGATCCAACGCCGCGGATATCGTTGTGCAAGCCGTTCGCCACGCCGCGCGTTGAGATGGTCAGCGGGGGCCCCAGTCGCGAGAGGCGAAGGGGCTCGGTCCGCGCATTGTCGGACCGCCATATGACCCCGGCCCGCGCATGATGGACGGCGCGCGAGGCCCGTCTCCGTAGGCTCCCGAAGGGTAGCGAGGCCGCGGGAAGGGCGGACGATAGATCGGATCCCCATGTCCGACCGGCGGGAAATAAGGGCCGGGGTAGGGCCGTGGCCGCGGCGGATAGAAAGGCGGCGGCGGCGGCGGGTAGTCGTCCACCGGCGCCGGGCGCGCGATGGTTGGATCATAGGGTCGCCAGGGCCGCACGCGGGGCGGCCGCCCCGGCGCTACGGGTTGCGGCGCAAGGCGCGCATAGGATGGACGCGGCCGGAAATCCGCCAGCTGCGAAGGCTCCGCGCGCGCGGCCTGCGCTTTCGGAGCCGCAGTCCGGCCGCGCCCCGGAGGCTGGGCTGCGGCTCGCCTCGGCGCCATTTGCGGCGGCGGGGCGCTCTTCGGCGACTCGATCGCGCCTTGCCGGCGCCGGGGACCCTTCCGTTTCTTGCACGCGTCGTCGAAGCTCCAGTCGGCGGGGCCGACGTCGCGTGTGGTCGTGAAGCCCGCGTCCGTAACGGTGACGAAGGAGCAAGGCTCGCTCAACGTGCGGCAGGCGCCGCCGGCGGGAAGGCAAACCTCGATTGCGCCGTCGTAAAGAACGGCGTCGGTGCGCTCGGGCGTGGCGCGCACCCCGAAAGCCGTGCCGCGCACGCCGATGGAGGCCTTGGGCGTGCGAACTTCGTAGCCCTTGTGGCCGCCCGGCGCGCTGGCGAAGCGAAACACGCCCTTCGCCGCATTGAAAGCGACGGCCGGGGCGCTCGCAAAGACGAAACTGTCGAGCTTCACTTGCGACAGCGGCCCCATCTCCAACTTCGCCCGGTCGTCAAAGACGAATTTGCCGCGGCTCCCGGCGCCCGTCGTCAGCAATTCTTGAAAAAAGACGTCGTCGCCGACTTTCAGCCGCATGTTTCGGTCTCCGGCGACGCCTGCCACCTCCTTCTCGATGGAGACGGCGCTGCCGATTTTCTCCTCGGCGCGGAGCGGCGCGCTCACGACGAGCAGCGCCGAAAGTGAAACCGCCAGACTGCGCATGAGACGCCCCATTGCTGTCGGGTCGGCCCGGCCGGCTAGGAACCGCGGGCCCTCGACGACATGGAGCGATGAATGGAAGCGGCGCGCTGTGCGACGGCGCACAGGAGCGCCGGCCGGCGGCCGGTCGAGATCAGCCCGCCCGGGCGAGAGCGTCCTGAAGCCGCGCCGTCTCGAGCGCCGCCTGTGCGTAAAGGCGCGCCGTGATCGTTTCCGCGTCGACCGGGCGGCTGAAGCGGTATCCCTGCAAGGAATGGACGCCCGCGACTCGTAGAAACTTGTGCTGCTCGGCGGTTTCCACGCCCTCTGCGGTGACATGCATCCCCAGGGCCCGGCCGAGGCTGACGATCGCGTGAACAATGGCCGCCCCCCTGGCGTCGTCCGCCGCGCGCATGACGAAACTGCGGTCGATCTTTAGCTTTTGGAAAGGAAGCGAGACCAGATAGTTCAGGCTCGAATAGCCGGCGCCAAAGTCGTCGAGCGCCAGACTCGCGCCGATGGCCCGCAGCGCGCGCATTTTCTCCCGAGCGTTAATGAGATTGTCGAGGAACAGGCTTTCCGTCAGCTCCAGCTCGAGACGCGACGGCTCGATGTTCGTTTCGGCCAGAATGAAGCCTATGATATCGATGAAATTCGGCTCCGTGAACTGCCGGGGCGACACGTTCACCGCGAGCTTTATCCCCGGCCAGGCGCGGGCGTCGAGGCAGGCCCGCCTCAACACCCACTCGCCCAGCGGCGCGATCAATTCAACGTCTTCGGCAAGCTGGATGAATTTGGGCGGGGGAACGTCGCCGAGGACCGGATGGCGCCAGCGGCAGAGGGCTTCCACTCCCAGCATTTTCTCGCCGGAGACATCCATGATCGGCTGGTAAACGACATTGAGGCAATTTTCATGAATCGCTTGTCTCAAATCGCGCGCAAGGCGTTCGCGAGCCACGGTTTCCTGCCGTCCCTGTTCATGCATGGAATTTTACCGAGAGGATTTGACTTATTTGACAACATCGCGCCATCCGTTTCGTAACGCAACGCTCCCCGAAGGCCGTTGCGTTCGAAGCGTTAGCCGCGCGTAAATCGGGACGCCGCAATTCGATCTGCATTCGACTGAAGCGACAGGAGGCGCCGCCATCGTCAGCTCAAACGAAACAGCAAATAGGCGTTAATGAAATCCAGCGTAGAAATATAACCGGTTCTTAAAATGCTTGGCTGTATCTCTCGCGTCGAGCCACCCGGGCTGCGAGAGGGAGAATGGCGTGTCCCGCGACGCGGCAAATCCATGGACCTTCGTAATCGACGAGGAGACGCGACTGCTCTTTGTCGACGATGATCCGATTCTTGCCGAGTTCGCTAAGGTTCACCTCGCGACGCCCGCGACGAAAGTGGACGTCGCCGCCGACGGCGAGGAGGCGTGGGAGCGCCTTCGCAGCGAGCGCTTCGATCTCGTTCTTCTCGACATCGAAATGCCCCGGCTCGACGGCTTCGACCTTCTCGCGCGGCTGCGCGCCGACGCGCGCTTCGCCGCGGTGCCGGTCGTCATGCTGACGGGCCGGGAGGATATCGCGTCGATCGACCGGGCTTTCCAACTCGGCGCAAATTCCTTCATCACGAAGCCGATCAACTGGCGGCAATTGAGCTATTCGCTACGCTACGTGCTGCGAACGACGCGCATGGAGGCCGAGTTGCTGCGGGAACGCGAGCGATCCCGCGAATTGTTGCGGCTCACGACGAGTCTTCTGTCGCTCATTCGTATCGAGGCGCGAACGCCGTTGAGCGCGATCATCGGCTTTTGCGACTGCATCACCGAACAGATCGACGGGCCGGTGCCGCCGAACTATCTGAAATATGGCGAACAGATTCAATCGGCCGCGCGTCAGCTTCAGGACAATTTCCTGGACCTCATCCAATACGCGCAACTCGCCTCCGGGGCTGCGACGCTGGCGAGGGACGAATATTCGGCCGCGAAGCTTCTCGACGCCGCGATCTCCGGTCTCGGTCGCGAGGTCACGGAGCGCGCCGCCATCCGCGTCGTCAAGCCCGAACGGAGTTTCGAACTTTCCTGCGATCTCATGTGGCTCGCGCGCGCGCTGCGCCATCTCATCGAGGTCGCGTCGAATGGCGCGACAAGCGTCGAGCTTTCGATCTCCTTGACGCCGGAGGGCGGGGCGAGGGCGACGATCGTCGCAGCGCCGGCGCCCGATGCGGTCGGCGCGCGGCAGGCCGCCTCTCCTGAAAACGTCCGTCATGAAATGGGCGTCGGCGTGGCCTTCGCGAAATGCGTGATCGAACTTCATGGCGGCGCGTTGATCGTCGTCGATGGGAAGGACGGGTCCGAGACGATGGAGATCGTTTTTCCGCCGTCGCTCGTTGTTTCCGCCAAGGATCGCCGGCGCGGGAATGAGGCCGCATGATGAGCGTCTTCCACGTTTTTGGCGCCATCGCCGTCACGCTTCGCGAATTGTCCGGCTCGCCCGGAGGATTGGCGTACGACCGGCGCGGCAGCATCGCGATCTTTTTTTCCCTCTCGATCCTGCCGCTCATAGCGGTGGCCGGCGCGGGATACGATCTGCTCGCGATCAGCACGCTGAAAGGCCAGCTTCAGGCGGCGGCCGACGCCGGCGCGCTGCGCGTCGCGCGCGAACTGCGCCTCGCGCGCCGGGGCGGCTATGATCCGACTCCCATCGCCCGCAACGCGGCGCAGGCGGCATTATCGCGCTCCGCGCAGCCGCTCTCTTCTCTGAACGTCGCAGCGGCGTTGATCGACAACAGCAGCGCGGTGCAGGTCAAGGTCGACGCGGTCTATAACCCGCGCGTTCTGCGCGTGGTCTACAGGGAGCCGGTGAAGCTCGCCGCCAAGGCCACCGCGCGCACCAATGGCTTTCCGATCTGCGCGCTGGGTCTCGCGCAAGAGACGTCGGACAACGCAACGGTTTATCTCGAAGCCTCGGCGCGCGTAACCGCCCAGTTTTGCGCCGTGCATTCCAACGCAAAGTCGCCCGTCGGCATCACCGCGATGAACAATTCGAAGCTGACGGCCGGTCAGATTTGCTCGGCGGGCGGGACACACGGCCCGAAAGCGAATTTTCAGCCGGGACCGATCAACGACTGCCCTGTCTTGCCGGATCCGCTCGCCTCGCGTTCGCCGCCGCCCGTCGGCGCCTGCGCGCACAACGACGAAGTCGTCGATGGCGGCACGGTGACGCTGACGCCCGGAACCTATTGCGGCGGACTCAAGGTCGGCAGCGGCGCAATCGTCACGTTGTCGCCTGGCGAGTATGTCATCAAGGACGGACCGCTCGTCGTGGAGAAAAACGCGACGCTGATCGCGCAAAGCGCGGGCGTCTATCTCACGGGCTCGAACGCCACCGTTCGGTTCGCCGCCGAGTCGACGATCAAGATGACGGCGCCAGTCACAGGACCGCTCGCGGGACTATTGTTCTTCGAGGATCGCGCAGCCCCGAAAGAGCGCGGCCACAAGTTTACGAGCGACAATGCGCCGGTTCTTCTCGGGACGATTTATCTTCCGCAGGGCGTTCTGGTCATTGACGCCAACAGGCCGATCGCGCAGCAGTCCGCCTTCACGATCGTCGTCGCGCGCAAGCTCAAGCTCATGGCGGGTCCGGATCTGGTCCTCAACTCGGATTACGGCGCGACGAGCGTGCCCGTGCCCGGCGGCCTGAACCCCGGCGTTTCCTATCTGACGCAATAGCGTCGCCGCGCGGCGGGCGGCCGCGTCCTGCTGTGGCGCAGTTCATGACATTTGAGTCTCCATCCCCGCGTCTTTCCACGAACCGAACGCCGAGGCGTTCGATCGCCCGGAAGCTCGCCCTGCTCGTAACGATCGCCGTCGCAACGTCTGCGATGACGATGTCCGGCGTGTTCATTTGGCAGGAAATCAATCGTTACGCCGAGGCGAAATCGCGATCGCTCTTCGCCTCCGCGCAGGTCTTCGCCTCCGCGACCGCGCGCGCCGCCGCGACGGGAAACCAGTCCGGAGCCTATCAGGCGATCAAGGCCATCGCGCATATTCCCGGTTTCCTCTACGCGCGGGTCGACGCGCGCGGGCGCACGCTCGCGGCGATCGGCGGCGCGACCCAGCTCGATGGCGATCTGCGTCTAAGGGACGGCGCGGCCGCGTCGATTTCGCCGCTCGCGCTGTTGTCCAGCCACAGTATCGAGGTCTCGGCGCCCATCATCGACGGCGGCGTCGCTGTCGGGCGTCTGACGCTGGTTGCCGACGTCAGCGATCTTGCCGACAGCCTTTATGCGTCGCTGCGCGGGGCCGCCGTCGGCGCGGCGGCTGCGCTCGCGATCGGCCTTCTCGTCGCGAGCCAGCTTCAGAAAGGATTCACGCGTCCCTTGCGCGAATTCAGCGAAGCGATCTGGCGCATCCGCCGCAATCACGATTACGCGGAGCGCGTGACGGCGAAAAGCGACGACGAGGTCGGACTCCTGATCGAAGGCTTCAACGGGATGCTCGAGGAGCTGAACGAGCGCGACAAGAGCCTCGCCGAGCACAGGCGAAACCTCGAAAAGGAGGTCAGCGACCGCACGCGCGATCTGCGCGTCGCCAAGGACGCGGCGGAACAGGCGGCCGCCGCGAAATCGGACTTCCTCGCGACGATGAGCCATGAAATCCGCACGCCGATGAACGGCGTCATGGTGATGGCGGAGCTGCTCGCGGCGTCGGATATTCCCGAGCGCCAGCGCCGCTATGCGGAAGTCATCGTCAAATCGGGCCAGAGCCTTCTCGCGATCATCAACGACGTCCTGGATTTTTCGAAGATCGAATCGGGCAAACTCCAGCTCGAGCGCGTCGCGCTCGATCCCGCCGAGATCGCGGAGGACGTCACGAGTCTCTTCGGCGAGCGGGCCCGCGAGAAGGGCCTCGATCTCGTGTCCTATGTCTCGCCGGCGACGCCGCGCCTCGTGACGGGCGATCCGGTTCGCCTCAATCAGGTCATCGGCAATCTCGTCAACAATGCGTTGAAATTCACCGAGACGGGCTCCGTGATTTTGAAGGTCGCGCCCGATCCGAAAGACGCGGCGCGCATTCGCTTCGCCGTGACCGATACGGGTATCGGCATTCGGGCCCACAAGCTCAAGGAAATTTTCGGCGCCTTCTCGCAGGCGGACGCGTCGACGTCGCGGCGTTTCGGCGGCACGGGGCTCGGTCTTGCGATCAGCAAGCGGCTGATCGAAGCCATGGAGGGCGAGCTCGACGTGAAGAGCGTCTACGGACGCGGCTCGACCTTCTCGTTTTCGATTCCCGTCGGCGCGAGCGAAGCGGCGGGCCGCTGGCCGCGCGCACGGAACGTCGGAGCGACCGCCGTCGTCGCCGTGGATGGAGAGGCGACGCGGGCGACGCTGCTCCGTTATCTGACCGAGGCTGGCTATGCCGCCGCCGCCGAGCAGGAAGGCAGGCCCATCGCCGCTGACATCGTCGTGGCCGACCCCCAGCGGCTCGATCGGGTGCGGCGTTCGGAGGGCGGATATCTGCTCTGCCTCGCGACGTTCGGCGATCCAACGGCGCATCAGATGGTGCAACAGGGCCGGGCGGACGCAACGCTGTCGCGGCCCTTGCGCCGCTCCGAAATCGTCAGCCTGCTGGGCCGCATCGGCGTGGGGCGCAAGCTCGTCGACGCGACCGAAAAGCGCGTCGCCGCCTTGCAGGAGACGACCCGGCGCGAAGGGCTGCGCGTGCTCGTCGCGGACGATCAGGCGATCAATCGGGAGGTCGCGATCGAGTCGCTGCGCCAGCTCGGCGCCTTGGTGACGACAGCGCAAAACGGCCTCGAGGCTGTCGTGGCCATCGAATCCGGGAAGTTCGACGTCGTGCTGATGGACGTGAGCATGCCCGAGGTCGACGGCTTCGAGGCGACCCGCCGGATCCGCAAGTGGGAGAAGGCGAACCGACATGCCCGCACGCCAATCGTCGCGGTCACCGCGCATGTCGTCGGCAGCGCCGCCGATGCGTGGCGCGACGCCGGAATGGACGCCGTTCTTCACAAGCCTTACACGGTGCGTTCATTGTCGGATTGCCTTGCGGCCGTGGCGCCTGCGACCATCGTCGCGCCCGCCCCGTATGCGGCGCCCGCGTCTCGCGAGTCGGGTCCGTCGAAATTCGCCGGCGCGCCTGTGCTGAATGAAGACAAGCTGCGCCAGATGAATTTGCTCGGGGGAGTCGGCCCGTCCGAGTTTCTCCACCGGATTTTCGGTCTCTACCTGAAGCACGGGCCGGCCTCGATTGCGGACATGCGCCGGGCGATGGCGGATGGCGACAAGGGCGCCGTGGGACGCGCCGCCCATGCGCTGAAATCCATGAGCCTGAATCTCGGCGCCGATCGCGTGAGCGCGCTGGCCGAGGAGATCGAGCGCCGCGCGGCTCTGGGCGAATCCGGGATCGGGGAACAGGATGTCGACGCTCTGGACGACGCAATGCAACAAACCTGCGCGCGCATCCACGCGCTAACGGACGGATCGAAGATCGGGGCCGCCCAAGCGGATGCCCCGCCGGTCGCGCGACGGTCCTAGCGCGTCGGTCCGGAGCGCAGCCGATTTTTTTCAGTCGGACGACATGTCGCAGTGCAATGGGGCAAGCGTCGCCTCCGTGCGGCGCGCGCCTTTCCTTCCGGCGCGCGCCGCGCTGAAAATCGAAGGTCAGCCAAGTCGATAGACTTATCGAGAGGCGGCGTCCGCGGAGACGCCCCGCGAGCGATCACCAGGAATTAAAAGTAAAGCTGCAGCTTGCATAAGTATTTTTCCCAATAGCTAAGCCGATCCATTTTGTTACGAAACATCAGGCCTCTCTCTTGCACACCTGAAGGTTGTGTCAACGAGGCAAAAGAAGATGGAACAGCGCTTGAACAACAGTAGCTTGGCCGTATTGAAGGCCGACGTGATCTCGGCAATACCAACCCTTCGGGCATTTGCGCGGGCCCTGTGCTGGAATGTCGACCGCGCAGACGATCTTGTTCAGGAAACCTTGACCAGAGCTTTGGAGAACCTCGATTCCTTTGATCGCGGAACCAACCTCAAGGCTTGGCTGCGAACGATTTTGAGAAATACTTATTATAGCGAGCAGCGGAAGCGCCGCCGCGAACTGCCGGACCCGGACGGGATCGCCGCCGCCCAACTTATTTCGGCGCCGGATCAGGACGGCCGGCTGGACTTCCAGGATTTTCTCGCTGCGCTGCAACTGCTGCCGTCGCAGCAGCGCGAGGCCGTTATCCTCATCGGCGCGGAGGGAATGACCTATGACGAGGCGGCGCAGATCTGCGGCTGCAGCATTGGGACGATCAAAAGCCGGCTGAGCCGTGGACGGGAACGGCTGTCGAGCCTGCTCGGGGAGACCGGGACCGAACCTGTCAGCGGCGTCGAACCCCTGCGCTGCAGCGCCACGGACCGGAGCAGGGGGCGGATGCGCCCGACCGCCCTTGAGGCGATCTCGCCCCGGATTTCCCGGCCCACTGTCGAAAAGGAACGCGCCTGCGCCTGACAAAGGCGCTGGCGCCTCCGGTTGATCGTTCTACGCTTCCCCGGTTCGGCGCATTTTCGACGCGGCCGGGTTGAGCGTTCAGGATTTGGCGCGCGAATGCGGCAGGGATGAGCCCTGTCGGCGTCGTCGATCGCCTGCCGAACGCGATGTGAATCGCTTCCCTTCCAACGCCAGCGCCGTCGAGACGGCGGCTTTCGGCCTCGCGCGGTCCGGGCGGGCTCGGGGCGGCGCGTCCCTGCAATTTCTTGACTTTTGAAAAACTGGCGCAATTTGCCGGATTTTTGTTCCGGCTTTTCAAAGAAACGCCGCCTGTCGCCGGCGCCCTTCCTACAGGATTTCGACCATCGGTTAAGGTTTACTGCGGTTAACCGAGATCCCGAGATCTCGACAACTTAATCAGAAAGGAGAGTGGAACCATCTTGCGCGAGAAAGAGGGGGCTCCCGGCCCCTGGGAGCATCGACGGCCAGCGTTTCAGGAGATTGCAATGAAGCGGGCGAAAAAAAGATTTTACGCCACAGCATTCGTGAGGAACGAAAGCGGCAACGCCGCCATGATTTTTGGCCTCAGCTTCGTTCCGGTGATGTTCATGCTGGGGGCCGCCGCCGATTATGCGCGCCTGACCACGACGCGCGCGGAATTGCAGCAGGCTGTGGACAGCGCTGCTCTCGCCGTCGCGTCAAAAATGAAGAGCACGACAACCAATGCGGAAGCCCAGAAGCAGATTCAGGTTCTAGTCGCCTCGCGCCCCAAGCTTGCCGGCGCGACGGTGAGCAATGTCACGATTAGCGCCGACGCGCGGACGCTTTGCGCCGATGCGACGGCGCCGGTCGACAGCATCTTCATGAAAGTTGCGCATCTGGACAAAATGTTCGCCTCCGCGAAAGTCTGCGCTGATCTTGCAGGCGGCGTGAGCCCCGATACGACCTACGAGATCGCGCTGGTGCTCGATAATTCCGGCTCGATGTCGTCGAGCGCCGGCGGCAAAAGCAAGATGCAGGCGCTGCGCGACGCGGCGACGAGCTTCGCCAACACCATGTTCTCGAAGGTGGCGTCAGGCAATCTGAAGATGTCGATCGTCCCGTTCAACGCGATGGTCAGGGCGGTCGATCCATCGGTGGCCGCCAACCGCACCGCGTCCTGGATCGACACGCAAGGCGACTCCTCCCAGCATTGGGTCGTCTTCGGGGGCAAGGCGGCTGCGAACGCGGCGGGTTTTACGAACCGCTTCGATATTTTCAACAAGCTGAAAGCCAGACGCTCGGCGTGGGACTGGAACGGCTGCTTCGAGTCGTTGCCCTATCCGATGAATGTCAACGACACCGCGCCCACCGCGAGCAATCCGGACACGCTTTTCGTGCCTTACCTCTCTCCCGATGAACCGGACGGCTATTATAGAAAGTCGGACGGCAGCTATTTCGGTTCGAGCAGCGGGTCCAATACGTTCAGCTATCCGAACAGCTATCTGAACAGTGACAACCCTGGCGGAGGCTGCACGGGCGCGAGCGGCCAGTGGGACAGGCTGAACAAGGTCTGCAAATACAATATTTCCGGCACCGCCTCGATCAACACGAGCGTTCTCGGGCCGGACGGATATTGCACGGGCAATGCCAATCAGACCCTGATGCGGCTTTCCTCCAACAAGGCCACCGTCGTCAACAAGATCAGTAATCTGGTCGAAGGCGGCAACACCAACATCCACGACGGAACCATGTGGGGATGGCGCACGATTTCGCCGAATCCGCCCTTCGCCGACGGCGCTCCCTATAACGCCGAGAAAAATCGAAAGATCATGATCATTATGTCGGACGGCGAGAATTTCTGGGCGTCGAGCCCTTACACCGCCGGCGGTTCGACTTATCAGGCGGCCGGATATTACAGCTACAATGGCGCGGCGAACCAGCGGCTGCCTGACGGTTCCGTCGGCGGCGTCAATCATCAGGACACGCTCAAGGCGGCGGCGCCAAACAACGCGACCGATTTCCAGAGTCTGTCCCGCAGCGCGCAGGACGAACTGACGAAACAGGCTTGCGCCAACGCCAAAACGGCTGGCGTCGAGATCTTCACCATCGGCTTCTCGACGCCGGGCGATCCGATCGACGCGCAAGGTCTCGCCTTGCTGAAGGGCTGCGCGACCAACGACGATCACTATTTCAAGGCGGAGGACGCCGCTCAGCTCAACGCGGCATTCTCGCAAATCGGCATCGGTCTTGGAAAGCTGCGCCTGTCCCTGTGACGCGCAACAGAACTGGCGCTTCGCCCCGCTTCTTGGCCAGGGCGCTGCGCGCGACGGAAAAGCCGCCTATTTCGAGGCGGCTTTTTTCGTGGCCGGCTTTTTCGTCGCGGCTTTCTTCGCCGGCGCCTTTTTCGTCGCGGTGGTCTTCTTCACCGGCGTCGCGTCCTCGAAGGGCGCTTCGTCGCTGTCCTCGATGACCTTCTTCGACTTGGCGGGCGCTTTCTTCGCGGGGGCTTTCTTCTTCGGCGGGCCGCCCTTGGCGTCAATCAGCTTAATGGCCTCGTCGAGCGTCACGTCTTCCGCCGACATGCTCTTGGGCAGCGTCGCGTTGATCTTGCCGAGATTGACGTAGGGGCCGAAGCGGCCCGCGCGCACGGTGATGGCGCCGCCGTCCGGATGTTCTCCGAGCACGCGCCCGCCCGTCGCGCCGCCGGCCGCCCCCTTGGCGGCGATCATCGCCAGCGCCTGTTCGAGCGTCAGCGTCGCGGGGTCGACGTCCTTGGGGATGGTCGCGTTGACCTTCTTCCAGTTGACATAGGGCCCGAAGCGCCCGGCTTTCACGGTGACGGCGCCGCCCTCGGGATGGTCGCCGAGCGTCCGGCCGGGTTCGGACGCGCGTCCGAAACGTGAGCCGCCGCCGCCTGATTCCTTCTGCACGATGAGGTCGATCGCGCGATTGGCGCCGATCGTCAGCACGTCGTCGTCGCGTCCCACATTGGCGTAGGTCTTGCCGTGCTGCACATATGGCCCGAAGCGGCCGATATTGACGATGATCGGTTCGCCGGTCGTCGGATGTTTGGCGACCTCGCGCGGCAGCGAGAGCAGGCCGATCGCCTGCTGAAGCGTGAGGTCGTCCGGCTTGATGGTCTTGGGCACGGAGGCGCGCTTGGGCTTCTCGGCCCCTTCCTCCTGCTCGCCCTCCTGCACATAGGCGCCGAAACGGCCATCGCGCAGCGTGACTTCGGCGCCGGTCTCCGGATTGACGCCGAGGACCTTGACGCCGGGCCGCGCGCTTTCCGCCGCGTCGCCCGTGGGCGGCGACAATGTGCGCGTGTAGCGGCATTCCGGATAATTCGAGCAGCCGATGAAGGCGCCGAATTTGCCGACCTTCAGGGAAAGCTGGCCGCTGTTGCAGGCCGGGCAGAGGCGGGGATCGGAGCCGTCTTCCTTCGCCGGAAAGATATGCGGCCCCAGAAGCTCGTTGAGACTGTCGAGCACCTGCGTCGTGCGCAGATCCTTGGTCTCGTTCACGGCCGCGGAGAAATCCTTCCAGAAGTCGCGCAGCACCTGTTTCCAGTCGATCTCGTTATTTGAAATGCGATCGAGCTGCTCCTCGAGGTCGGCGGTGAAGTCGAACTCGACATAGCGCGAGAAGAAGCTTTCGAGAAAGGCGACGACGAGGCGTCCCTTGTCCTCCGGCACGAGACGCTTCTTGTCGAGCCGGACATAGTCGCGGTCGCGCAGCGTTGCGAGCGTAGACGCGTAGGTGGAGGGGCGCCCGATGCCGAGTTCCTCCATTCGCTTCACCAGAGTCGCTTCCGTGTAGCGCGGCGGCGGCTCAGTGAAATGCTGCGTCGCCTCGATCTTTTCGCGCGAACAGGGCTCGCCCTCTTTCATCGGCGGCAGGCGGCCGCTGTCCTCGTCTTGTTCGTCGTCGCGGCCTTCCTGATAAAGTTCGAGAAAACCGGGGAAGCGCACGACCTGGCCGGTGGCGCGCAGGTCGAGCGTGCGGGGACCGGCCTTGGCCTCGATATCGACCGTGGTGCGCTCGAGTTCGGCGGACTCCATCTGGCTCGCGATGGTGCGCGTCCAGATCAGCTCGTAGAGCCTGGCCTGCTCGGGCTCCAGATATTTCGCCATCTCCTTGGGCAGCCGCGCGGCGTCCGTCGGGCGGATCGCCTCGTGCGCCTCCTGCGCGTTCTTGGCCTTGGCGGTGTATTTGCGCGGCGCCGAAGGCACGAAACGGTCGCCATATTCCTTGGCGATCACCTTTCGGACGCTGGCGACGGCCTCGGGCGCCATGTCGACGCCGTCCGTTCGCATATAGGTAATGAGGCCCGCCGTCTCGCCGCCGATGTCGACGCCCTCATAGAGACGCTGCGCGATGCGCATGGTGACCGCTGGCGCGAGACCGAGCTTGCGCGAGGCTTCCTGTTGCAGAGTCGAGGTCGTGAAAGGCGCATAAGGGTGGCGCTTGACCGGCTTGGCCTCCACCGAACGGACGGTGAAGGTCGCGGCGTCGAGCGCCTTCTTGAAGCCCTCGGCCTCCGCGCCGGCGCCGATGTCGAGGCGCTGGATCTTCTTGCCGTCGGCGCCGACCAGCCGCGCCGTGAAGGGCTCGCCCGCCTTCGTCTTCAGATGCGCGACGATCGACCAATATTCGCGCGGGACGAACTTCTCGATCTCCAGCTCGCGGTCGCAGACGAGCCGCAGCGCGACCGATTGCACCCGCCCGGCGGAGCGTGCGCCGGGGAGCTTGCGCCACAGAACGGGCGACAGGGTGAAGCCAACGAGATAGTCGAGCGCGCGGCGGGCGAGATAGGCGTCGACCAGCGCCTGGTCGATCTCGCGGGGATGCGCCATCGCCTCCTTGATCGCGTCCTTGGTGACGGCGTTGAAGACGACGCGCTCGATCTTCTTGTCCTTGAGAACGCGCTTCTTGTTGAGGATGTCGAGCAGATGCCAGGAGATGGCCTCGCCCTCGCGATCCGGGTCGGTCGCGAGGATGACCTTGTCGGCCCCCTTGACCGCGTCCGCGATGGCCGAGACGCGCTTGGCCCCCTTGGCGTCCATCTCCCAGACCATGGCGAAATCCGCCTCGGGATCCACCGAGCCGTCCTTGGGAGGAAGGTCGCGTACGTGCCCATAGCAGGCGATCACATTGAAATCGCGGCCTAAATATTTGTTGATAGTCTGCGCCTTGGCCGCCGATTCGACGATTACGACATTCATTCCTGACGATCCCGAAGGGCGCCTGCCCGGCGCATGGGGCGCGAAGATGGTCAAAAGGAGCGGCGCCTGTCAAATTGGCGTCGGATCCGGGGGGAGGGAGAGACGGACGTGACCGGCGAGGATCGCAACCGATCGAGTGCAATAGACGCCGCTTCTGCTCCGCCCAGAAGCCGTCCGTCGAACTATCCCGAGCCCTTCGCCGCCCGCGTCGCCGGCCGAGAGAAGCGCCCGCTGGGGGACATTTTCGGCCTGACGAACTTCGGCGTGAACCTCACGCGGCTCGCCCCGGGCGCCCAGTCGGCGCTGCTGCATCGCCACAGCCGGCAGGACGAGTTCGTTTATGTCCTCGAAGGCGCGCCCACCCTCGTCACCGAGGCCGGCGAAACGCCGCTCGCGTCCGGCATGTGCGCCGGTTTCCCGGCCGGGGGCCTCGCCCATTGCCTCGTCAACAGAACCGACACGGACGTCGTCTATCTCGAAATTGGCGACCGGACGCCGGGGGATAGCGGGGAATATCCCGCCGATGACCTCGAGGCGCGCCTCGACCCTGAGGGCCGGTGGCGGTTTTTCCACAAGGACGGCCGTCCTTACTGACGCGGGAAAGTCATGGCGGGCGTAATCAGCTTCAACGGCGTCGAGTTTCTCAACACTTTCATTTCTCTCCTCGTCGCGATCGTGCTGGGCACGCTCATCGGCGCGGAGCGGCAATACCGGCAGCGCAATGCGGGATTGCGCACCAACGCGCTGGTCGCGCTCGGCGCCGCAGCCTTCGTCGATCTCGGGATGCGATTGACGGGCGACGAGGGCGCGACCCGGGTGCTCGCCTATGTAGCTTCGGGCGTCGGCTTTCTCGGCGCGGGCGTCATTCTGAAGGAGGGAATGAACATCCGCGGCCTGAACACGGCGGCGACCATCTGGTGCTCGGCCGCGACGGGCGCCTTCGCGGGAGCGGACCATCCGGCCGAGGCCGTGCTCATGTGCGCTTTCGTCCTCGCCGGCAACACCTTTTTGCGGCCGCTCGTCAATCTCATCGAGCGCGCGCCGATCGACGAGAGCCGGACCGAATCCATCTTCGAGATTCGCGTGACTACGGACGCCGCCAGCCGCGACGCCCTGCGCGACCTCATCGAGGAGCGGCTCGAGGAGGCGAAATATCCGGCCAGGGAGGTGCGCGAGCTGGAGCGGGAAGATGGCGTCGAGATCGTCGCCACATTGGCCGCGACCAGCGTCGACGCCGAGGAGCTCGACGCGATCCTCGAATCGCTGGGCAGGCTGAAAAACGTCGCTCACGCCACATGGTCGGCCCGCAATTCGGATTGAGCGGAGCCCGGGCCGAGGTTTCGCGACGGCGCTCTTGCCGATGAAGGCGCCCTCCTGTAAGAGCACGCGCAGGCGAAGCGCGTCGCGCCCATCGCTCGGACGGCCTCGTGGCGGAGTGGCTACGCAGAGGACTGCAAATCCTTGTACGGGGGTTCGATTCCCTCCGAGGCCTCCATCACTCGCCGCGACGCCTTGAACGCTGGAACTGGCGAGCTTTTACACGGCGCACCGGCGCCCCGTTAATGGCGTAAGTCGCCGTCTTCGAAATGGTTTAGTCTAGCCCACGACAAGGGGGAACGATGCTGCATGCTCTGATTGCCGACGCACAGGCCAGGCTCGACGAAGCGCGCCGTCAGCTGCGACTCGCTGCGATCAACTTCGACGTCTCGGACGAGGAGCTGCTCGAGCTGCGCGCGAACGCCCGCAAGGTCTATGAAGAACTGGCGGCGCTCGACCGCAAGTTCCTGAGGAAAGGCCTTTTCGGCTTCCTGAAGTTCTGGTGACCGCCCGATTCCGCTGACGACGTCTTGCTTCCGAGACGGCCGCGCCCTCCTTAATTTGAAAAGGGCGCGGCGCGCGTCGCCGCTGCGACGAGGAAGAACAATGATCAGTCCCGACACCCCTCCCGGAACGGAGGTCGTCTGCGTCGAGGATGGGCCCGGCCGATTTGGCGACGGCGGCCTCCGGCGCGGCGAGATTTACACCATCGAACGGATTGCGCCGGCGATCGACGGCGGCCATGTCGCGGTCGTGAGAGAAATCCCGCCATGGCGGACCTATGCGCCGCCATGGGGACTCGTCGGCGTCGGATTCGAGCTGCGGCGCTTCCGTTATCTCGACCTGCCGCCCGCGCTGACTGGGTTGCTCGAATCGGCCGCGCGCGAGAACGAGGCGGTCTAGAACGCCTGGCGCCGAAGCGGACGCCGGTTCGGCCGAATGGGCGTCACAGAAAACAGCTGGAGCCCCGATCCGAAGCGCTCGGATCGAGCGAGACTCTAACGCTCCGACTCGGCCGTCGGCTCCGGCGGCGCCTCCGGCAACAGGGGCGCCGCAGCGCCGGACCGCCGGATGAACGCCTGCGGATCCGGGGCGAGGGTCAGCTCGTCGAAGCCGCCGGCGACGTCGAAGGAGATGTGCAGCCCCTTCTCGCGGGATTTTCCGGCGTTGTCGGCCTCGCGCGCGACCGCCTTCAGCGACAGGGTGCGCTCCGCCAGATTCGCGGTTCCGCTGAAGGTCAACGCGAAGCCCGGACCATGGGCGGCGCCGTCCTCCAGCGTTCCGATCCCTTGCTCGACGAGCAATGTGGCGCTGGCCTTGTCCAGCGTAGAGCTGCCGGAACGGATGTCCTGCGCGCTGGCGAGCGGCCGCTTCTCGAGGCGGCGCAGCGCGCGCTCGAAATCTACGCCGGCGATTTCTCCTTCGCTCAGCGTCATTGAAGCGCGCCCGTTCAGGCTGCGCATCAGCTCCGCCATGCTGGCGCCTGTCGCGTCGAGCGAAAGCGCCGAATCGAGCGCCCCGCCGATCGCGAGCTTTCCGAAGGCGTCCCAGAGAAGGGCGTTGGCGTCGACCCCGGAGGTCTGCGACGCGGCGTGGACGGCCAGCCCTTGCGCGGCGGGCCTGAACGAGGCGCGGGCCTTGACGCGCCCCCGGTAAGCCCGTGCGTCAACGAGGGACAGATCGAGGATGCCGTCCCGAAGGGCCATCTCGAATGTCGCGTCATCGATCGTCAGCCGCCCGAGCCGCGCATGGCGCGCGGCGAGCCGCAGCTCGACGTCGGCCCCGGAAAGGTCGGGCGGATCGAGCGGTTCGCGACTCCACTGGCCGTCGGCGCCAAGAAGCGACGGCGCGTCGGCGAACATCGGCTTTAGTGCGACGAAATCGCTCGAGAGCTCGGCCGCTAGGTTCGGGCGGCCATCGCCGTCGCGAAGCGCCAATTCTCCGCTGAAGGCGTTGCCGTCGACGACCAATTGGAACTCTTTCAGCCGCGCTTCGCGCGCCGAAATCGTGGCCTGTGCCGAGAAACGGGCGTCGCCGAAGGGGCCGGGCAGGGGCGCCGATAGGTTAAACAGCCCGAGCGCCTGCCGCACGGAGGCCGCTGTTCCGGCCACGCGCCCGGAGAAATGCGCATTGGCGCCGGCCTCGGCCAGCCCTTGCGCTTCGAGCCGGAAGCTCTCGGCGTCGAGGCGGCCGGTGGCGACCGAGGGGTCGCCGCGCAACAGCGCGCCGGGGCGGGCGATCCAGAGAAGGGATTTGATCCGTTCGCCCTTCCAGTCGAATTCGGCCTTCAGCAGCGCCGGTTCGCCGACCCTTCGCCAATCGAGCGCCGCGGAGATCTTGCCGGCGCCGTAGTCGACCCCGTTGCGGCGCACGCTCAGCGCGCCGTCGACGATATTCACGACGCCGAGTCGCACATTGTCCGCCTTTTGCGCCTCGACAGTCGCCGGCGGCGCGACGGCGGCGCGGGCGGCGGCGCCGGGGGCGTCGATTCGTTTCGCGTCGAGATCGAGACGGGCGCGCGGCCGGACGAGCGCGAGCGAGTCGACGTCGAGACGTCCGAGGAGAAGCGGCAGAATTTTGAGGACGCCGTGAAGCTCGTCCGCTTCGATCACCAGCGCGCCGTTTCTGTCGGCGAAGGCGACGCCATGGAAGGACACATGCGGACGCGGGGCGAGGGAAAAGCGCGGCTGACCGCGCGTCGCGACGTAAAGGCCGGTCGAGTCCTGAAGCTGGCTGGAAACGGCCGCGAGAAGCGCGGCCGGCGAGTATAGCCATGGCGCGACGGCCGCCACGACTCCGGCCGCGACGGCAAGGCCCGCGACGGCCGCAAGCAGCGGGCGCGCCCAGCGGGCTGCGCGAATTTTCTTCGAGACGCCCGTGCCCCTTGAGGGAGGCGGGAAGATGGACGGGTCACGTTCCGCGAACGGCGGCAAGCGCTTGCTCCTACGCCAACAAGTTTTTAGCTTGTTGCGGGGAAGCGCGGCGAGAAAGTGGCGACGGCTCCGGCCCGTTCAGAGGCGCGGCTCCCTCCCGCCCGCGCGGCGTTCCGTGTGCGCCACGTCGAGCCGGCCCTGAGGCGTCTTCAGCGCCCGCTCTATCGCGTAAAGCGCGCTGCGGTTCGACAGCGGCGCGTCGCCGGTCTCCGCGAGGGACAGGAAATCCGACGCCTTGAAGGGGAACCGGCTGCCGCGGCGGACGACGCGGACCCCCTGCGGGGTGACGACCGTGTCGCCGGGCCGCAAGGTCGAGTCCCAAAGGAAGGCGCTGGCGGCGGCGGCCGAGGCGCTCGCCTCCGTCTGGCAGGCGCAGCTCTTCGAGCGCGCGTCGGAGGGATCGGGACGCGCGATGAAATGCGTATGGCTCTCCCCCGCGGCCGATTTCGCCTCGTCCGGTTTGTCGGAGCCCGTCGGCAGTACGAACAGCGTCGCTTGTGCGCCCGGGCAGAGCTTCTCGCAGTTCGCCCGCTGGCCGGCGACGTCCGTCGCGCGGGAAACCGGCAGGGCAGGGAAACGATAGCCGTCGCAGGCTCGCACGCAAACAGCGCGGCGACCAGTTCCGCCCGCCTCAACGCCCGGCGCCGGCTGGGCTGCGGCCGCGAGCTTTTTGGGCCGCTCGACGATCTCGTTTCCCGGCGATCGGCGCGCGTCGGCCGGAGCCGGGGAACGATGCAAAGCGTTGACGAATTTCGGGCGTTCGAGGATTCGTCGCCGTGCCTGAAGGACGTGGGCGCGTGGACGCTTCGCCTGCTTCAGGCGGCGGCGGGGCGCCGCCCGTTCGTCGGACGGGACGTAATAACGCGGCGCAAAACCATTGTAGTAAAGCGCCGCCGGCGGCTCTCCAGGACCGAACAGCGCGTCGACCAGCCCGCCCGCAGCCTTGCTGGCCGGCGCGTCATATCCCATCAGAACGACGCAAAACAGGGCGAATGCCGCCCCGAGGGAGATGGAGGAGCGGGCGCGCGCGGCTTGCGCGCTGGTCCGCGTGTGCGAGCCGAACTCGAAACGCGACGGCATGGAACAACTCACGCTAAGAGATTCTTAACTCTCTTTACGCAAGTTACCGGTTCGACGCCGCTTCATCAAGTTCACGGTAAAGCTTTTTTTCATCAGGATTCAGGCGTTTTTCGCATTGGCCAATTCTTCGCGAAGCGCCCGCATTATCTCCTCGACGTAAAAAGGCTTTTCCACCACGGCCCGTTCTAGATGCGCCTCGGGGAGCCCTGCGCGCCCGCAACCGGTGGTGAATATGAAAGGAATCCCTCGCGTCGAGAGAGCGTCGGCCACGGGGTCGATTTTCTCGTGACCGATGTTGACGTCGAGGAGGGCGATGTCGAAGCGCGCCGACTGCGCCAGCCTCAGCGCCTGGGAAACGCTCCGCGCCGAGCCGACGACCACGAGCCCGAAATCGGCAAGCGTCTCCTCGAGCGCAAGCGTAATGTAAGGATCGTCTTCGACAATTAGCGCCCGGCGGCCGAACAGGGGATCTCCCGGCCGTTGCGCATCGCTCGATGCGCCAGGTCTGTGCTGAGGCGCGTCCGAGACAGACATGAACGGATCGTGCGGCTCTTTGCCGCGCGAGTCCAGCGGCTACCCGGCAAAGTTGAACATCAAAGTCAACTGTTGCTCAAAAGACGCAGTCGGTTTCAGTTCTTCCGCAGATTGACCGCGCCCCAGAGCGCGAGCGCCAGCCAGGCGACGATGGTCAGGCCGCCGCCCGTCGGCGCGGCGAAGGGAAAGAGCTTTCCCCCGAGATAAACGCGCGCCGCGAGGTCGGCGGAGAACAGCGTCACCCCCGCCTGAAGCGCAAGCGCCGCCCCGGCGAGCCAGCGCGCCGCAGGCGGTGAGGAACGTCCGAGCGCCGCCAGCGCAAGGCCCGCGCAGGCGTGGATCATGAGGTAGCGGCTCGCCGTGTCGAGCAGAGGATTGGCGTCGACATGCGCCGCCGCGGCGGCGAGGGACACGCCCGCCGCGCCCTGCAGGGCCGCGATCGTCGCGATGACAAAGGGCGATCGCACGTCGAACTCCTCTCAAGCCCGATTCAATAGGCGTTTTCAGCCTTGATCAGCGCAAAGGGCGTCAAGGCCAGAATGTAGATGTCGAGCAAGATCGACCAGTTTTCGATGTAGTAGAGGTCGTATTCGACGCGCTTCTGGATCTTCTCCGGCGTGTCGGTCTCGCCGCGCCAGCCGTTGATTTGCGCCCAGCCGGTGAGGCCGGGCTTGACCCGATGGCGCGCGAAATAGCCGTCCACGACTTCATCGTAGAGGTGATTCGCCGCTTGGGCGACGATGGCGTGCGGCCGGGGGCCCACGAGCGAAAGGTTGCCTTTGAACACCACGTTGATGAGCTGCGGCAGCTCGTCGATCGACGTCTTGCGAATGAAACGGCCCACGCGCGTGACGCGCGGATCGTCGCGCGTCACCTGTTTTGACGCCTTGTAGTCGAGCTGGTCGACATACATGGAACGGAACTTGTAGATCTCGATCTTCTCGTTGTTGAAACCGTGCCGGACCTGCTTGAAGAACACCGGGCCGGGAGAATCGAGCTTCACGGCGATGGCCGTCAGCAGCATGACCGGCGAGAGCAGGATGAGGCAGATCGTTCCCACGATCTTGTCGAAGAGATATTTGACGACGACGTCCCAGTCCGCGATCGGCTTGTCGAAGACGTCGATCACCGGAACATTGCCGATGTAGGAATAAGACCGCGGCCTGAAGCGCAATTTGTGCGTATGCGCCGCGAGCCGTATGTCGATCGGCAGCACCCAGAGCTTTCTCAGCATTTGCAGCAGGCGCGCCTCGGCGGAAATCGGCAGCGTGAAGATCACGAGGTCGATGCGGGTGTGGCGCGCGAACTCCACGAGATCGTCCACGGTCCCGAGCTTCGGATAGCCGGCGACGACGTCGGGGGAGCGTTGGTCGGCGCGGTCGTCGAACAGGCCGAGGATGCGCAGATCGCCGTCTTCCTGCTTGGCGAGCTCGCGCAAAACCGGATCGGCGAGTTCGCCGCCGCCCACGATCACCGTGCGCCGGTCGAGCTTGCCCTGATGGGTGAGCCGGCGAACGATGACGGCCAGCGCGAAACGCTCGCAGGTCAGCAGCGCAAGGCCCGCCGCGTACCAGCCGAGCAGCCAGAGGCGGGAGACCGAGTCGTCGAGCTTGAAGAAGAAGACGGCGGCGAGCGCGACGACGAAGACGAGAGACCAGCCGCCGGCGATTTTCAGCCCGTCGCGGACGGGCGCGCGAAACGAGGCGGTGTTGTAGAGACCGAGCGATTGGAACACGGCGATGGCGCTCAGCGCCATCGCCGCCATGACGACGTAATAATCGAGCGACCGTCCCCAGTTCGGCACGACATGGGCTTCATGGATCGCGACGCCCGCAAGCAGAAGCATCGTGAATTCGACGAGTCTGACGACGCCCGCGAGAACGATCGGCGAATAGGATTTGCCGGGCGCGCCATTGCTGGCGATTTCCGCAAGCAGGGGACTCAGCGGCGGGCGCTCGACCGGAGAGTCGCTCTTTCGGGAGCCGTCCTTCTCCGGATTTACGCCTTTCATGTCGCCGACAGCGAAAGCGCACATATCCTTACTCTCCTGTTGGCGCCCGGGCGGCGCTGACATAGGGACGCGCCCGCGCATTAGCTAGAGCCTCGCGATAGCCCCGCAAGACGCCCTCGCTCATCAAGTCGATGGTGAACCCGTCGCGAACGAAGCGCGCCATCTCATCGGCGAGCGCCGTGCGCGCCTGCGGATCCATCTCGCGCATTTCGCGCATGGCCGCCGCGAGCGCGGCGACGTTCCTCGGAGGAACCAGCCGGTCCGCGCGGGCGCCGAAGATTTCCGGCACGCCGCCGACATTCGTCGCGACGATCGGCAATCTTGCCGCAATGGCTTCCAGCACGATGTAGGGCAGGGACTCCGCGCGGCTCGGGGCGACGAGTATGCGTCCCCGGCGGAAGGCGCGCGCGCCGGGCATTGGCGGCAGGAAGGCGACGCGATCGCCGACGCCAAGCCGCTGCGCGAGATCGCGGAACAGCGGCTCGTCCTGCCCCGAGCCGACGAGCGAGAGGCGCGGGCCGCTCGGCAGGGACGCGAAAGCGCGCAGAAGATCCTCCACGCCCTTGGCGATGCGCATCTCGCCGACGAAAAGGAAATCGTCGGCGTCCGCGTCCGTCTCGGCGGGCGCAAATTCTCCCTCGGCGAGACCGTTGTGAACCACGCGGGCGAGGCCCGGCGGAGCGGCGATCGTCTCGACGAAGCGGCGGCGCGCGTAATCGCTTTCGAAGGGGATGAGATCGGTGACGCCCGCCATCATGCGCTCCGCGGCGAAAAAGACGCGGCCGACCGGCGTGTCAGGCGGAAAATGCAGGCTCCCGCCATGCGGCGTATAGACGCGCACGAGCGGCCTTTTCGGCTGCGGAAAGCCGGGCAGCAGGGCTGGCAGGCGCGTGTAGAGCCCCCCCTTGGCGCCGTGCCCGTGCAGCACGTCGGGCTCGCATCGGCGCAGGAGGCTCGCGACGCGCCATGCGACGCGAAGATCGTCAGGATGCGGCAGACGGCGCATGGGAAGGCGTTCGAGCCCGAGAGCGAGGGAGGGCCGCAACTGCGCGAAAATTCCCTCCGCCGCGTCGCCGCCGGTGGTCGAATCCGCGACGATGCCGACCTCGTGGCCCGCCTTCGCCTGCGCGCGCGTCAGATCGACGACGTGACGAAAGAGCCCGCCAACGGGCGCGCGCATGACGTGGAGGATGCGCAGGCCGCCTCGCCCCGCCGTTCTCTCCGCCGCGCACTGATCGCCGTCCGAGGCCACCGCCGCCCTTTCTCGTCAAAATATGCGTTCGCGCACCGTAATCGTGTCGCCGGGCCGCACCGGCGTATCGAGCGGCACGCGGCCCGTCACTGGAACGCCGTCGATCACGCGGGTGAGATCCACGGCCCCCTGATAACCGCGCGGACCAAAGCCGCCGGCGATCGCGATCGCGGTTCTAGCAGTCATTGCTTCAACAAATGGATACTGACCGGCGTTGGTCACTTCGCCGAGCACGAAGAAGGGACGGTAAGCCTCGACTTCGACCGAGACGCGCGGCTCCCGGACGTAGCCGTTGCGCAGCCGCGCCGCGATTTCCCGTTCCACCGCCGGCGGATCGAGACCCTGCACCGGCACGGAGCCGATCAGCGGCATGGCGATGCGGCCCGCCCCGTCGACGAGATAGGAGTTGGAAAGGGCGTCCTGTCCAAAGACGATGACGCGCAGCCGGTCCCCCGCGCCGAGCGCGTAGGGCTCATAGGCGGAGGCGGCGAACAGTTCCGGACGGTTCTGGCCCGGAACGGCGCAGGCGGACAGGAACGCGCTCGTCATCATCGCTACCGCCAGGGTGAGCGTCTTGCAGGCGACCTTCTTGGAGGCGACCGTGTTCGCCATTTCGGTTCCGTCTGGTTCTAGCAAATCCGATGTCCGCAGCAGAGCGACGACAACTATTTATTGGCTCATGGTTAACAAACTTTGACCTTGCCGGCCCGGCGCGGCTTAACCAGCCCTAAACCATAATTGCTTTAGGACTCTTCGCGGACCCCGGAGAAGCGATGCGTTCCAGTATGCCAATCGAGACGGAGACTGCGACAAACGACGTCGATTTGTCGCGGATCGGCCGTGTTCTCCTCCAGAAGCGGTGGTGGGTGATCGGCCCAACGCTGCTGGCGTTTGTCGGCGCGCTCGTTTTCGTCAACGTCGTGAAGCCCCGTTACAGCGCGGACGCGAAGCTCCTCCTCGAAAATCAGGACGATTTCTACGCGCGCGTCGACAAGGGCGAGCGCGCCGACGTCAACGGCCCCGACGCCGAAGGCGTGCAAAGCCAGATCCAGCTGCTCACCTCGCGCGATCTCGCGCGCCGGGTCATCAAGCAGTTGGACCTTCAGGGCAACGTCGAGTTCGATCCGCTCGCGAACGGCGTCGGCGCGTTCACGCGCGTCATGGTGCTGCTCGGGATAGCGCGCGATCCGACGCAGATGTCCCCGGAAGACCGCATTCTCGAGAAATTCGGCGAAAAACTGTCCGTTCTGTCGCCAACGAAAACGCGCGTCCTGTCCATCGAGTTTTCCTCGCGCAATCCCGATCTCGCCGCGCGGGGCGCCAACGCCGTCGCCGAGACCTACATAGAGATGCAGCAGGAAGCCAAGCGCGACATCGCGCGGTCGGCGGCGCAGTCGCTCGGGATTCTCGTGTCGGAGTTGCACAAGCGCGTGGCCGAGGCGGAAGCGAAGGTCGAAGCCTATCGCGCCGAAACGGGCCTCCTCATCGGCGCCAACAACGCCATCATTCCCACGCAGCAGCTCGGAGAGTTGAACAACCAGTTGTCGACCGCGCGCGCCGCGCAGGCGGAGGCGCAGGCGAAGGCGCGACTGCTGCGCGAGATGTTGCGGCAAAACCGCGTCGGCGAGATCCCCGACGTCGCCAACAATGAGTCGATCCGCCGCATCTTCGAGCAGCGCGTCGCGCTGCGCGCGCAACTCGCGCTCGAGTCGCGCACGCTGCTGCCCATGCATCCGCGCATCAAGGAGCTGAATGCGCAACTCGCCGATCTCGATCTGCAATGGCGCGCGGCCGCCGAACGCACGGCGCGCACGCTCGAGAACGACGCCCGCATCGCGTCGGCGCGCGTCGAGAATCTCGCCAGCGAGCTGGAAGCGCAGAAGCGCGTCGCGGGCGCGGCGGGCGCGGAGGAAGTGAAGCTTCGCGATCTCGAGCGTCAGGCGCGCCTCCTCAAGGAGCAGCTCGAGGCGGAGACGTCCAAGTATCAGGAGGCGCTCGCGCGCGAACGCGTGAAGGCGACGCCTGCCGACGCGCGCGTCATCCAGCGTGCGCTCGCGCCTCAAAATCCCTCCTTTCCCAAAAAAATCCCGATCACGGCCTTCGCGACGCTCGCAACGCTGATCCTGTCCGTCGGCGCCATCGTCGCGACCGAGATGCTGACCGGACGGGCGCGCGTCGCGGCGCCGGCAATGACGCTGGTTGCGCCGGCGCCCTCACGGGGCGTCCTCGCGGAGCGCGCGCGCGTCGAGCCTGCGCTGGATGCGGCGGCCCCGCTACCGTCCGAGGGCGATCGCCGTCGCGTCGAAACTGGCGCCCGGGAGGCCGATGCGGTCAATCAGATCGATCAGGCGCGCGCGACGCAGACCTGCGTGAAAGTGCTGGTTACGCCCTGCGAGACGGAAGGAAAGCCCGCCGACACCGTCGTCGCCCTGGCGCGAAATCTTTCGCGGCGCGGCCGCACATTGCTCGCGGTCGCCGACCGGGGCGCCAAGACTTACGACGCGCTCGTCAATGCGCCCCATGGCGCGCCGAAGGGCATGTCGGACGTGGTCTGCGGCGCAGCGGATTTCAGCGAGGCGATTCATCGCGACGTCGGCAGCCGCCTGCATGTGATGCCGGGCGGAAACGGCGCCGGCGAGGAGCATTTCGAACTCGCGCTCGTCGTCACCGCGCTTGCGCACACTTACGATTTCGTCATCTTTGCGGCCTCGGCCGAGCAGGCGCTGCGCCTCGCGTCGCTTGTCGATCTCGCCTTCGTGCTCGGCGGCGACGCGGCGGCGGAAGCGCTTCGGGCGCAACTTGCGGCGGCGGGCGCCGATGCGCAACTGCTCGAAGGCGGCGCTGGCGCGGACGATCTCGTGGCCGCCTGACGAAACAGGCTCATTTGAGTTCGCGCATCGCGCGCCGGAAGCGCACATAGGCGCGGGCGAGCCTAGGGCTTTGCTTCACGCGCCGCTTGAGCCTCAGATAGGCGGAAAGCAGCGGCGCCGCGATGGCGCCGCGCGGAGAAACCGGCACGACGAGGTCGCATAATTCGATGGTCTCGTCGCAGACGGCGCTCTTGTAGCGCGCTTCCCCGGCGCCGAGATCGAAATGCGTCATCCCGCGCTCGACGAGGTTGCGCATCAGCGCATGGAGCAACAGTTCGCCGGGCGAACAGCGCGCGATTTCCTCATCCATATCGAAGGAGTTGAGCATGGCGGAAAAGCGTCCGCCGCGAACGACGCCCGCATAGGTCGCGACGACGCGCCCGCCGACGCTCAGTCCATGAATTTCCATCGCGCCGTCGCCGGTTTCCCGGCTCAGGCGGCGCAGCATCCGGCGCGCGCCTTCGCGTTCGAAGACGCCTTCGACGCCCATGTCGATGAAGCGAACGGTTTTCTGTTCGATGAGCGCCTCGACGATCGCGTCCGCGCGCGCGCCGGTCGCGCCATGCTCATAGGCGAGGGCGCCCATCTCGGCGAGACGCGCCTCTTTCTTGCGAAGCTTTTTGCGAGAGTCTTTGGAGAAGCGCGCGGCCAGTTCCTCGGCGGTCGCGGGCAGCGTCGTTCCAAAAGCGTAACTCGCGCTCGGCCGCGCGGCCTTGAACGCCAGCGGATTGGCGACGCCGTCGAACTGCTTCGGCTGGTTACGCAGATAGATGATGTCCGGGCCGCGCCGTGCGCGCCGCGCGCCGGCGACGAGAAGCGCGCGCAGGGTCTTTTCGTCGAAATGGGCGCTGGGGTGGAGAAGCGCGAGATTGAAGTTGCTTTCGCGGCCGCCGAGGAAGGCGGCGATGCGCAGCCCCGCCCGGGTTTCGATCGCCAAGGGAAGGAGCGCGCGCGGCCGCCCGGCGCCGTCGCGCGCCAGGAGCATGAAAGGTTCGAGGCGTTCGTCCTGTCCGATCGTTTCGAGCCAGACCGACTGAAAAAGGTAGGATTGATAGGCGCTGACCGGGGCGAGCGGATACAGCTCCTCCCACGCCTCGCGCGCATCCTCGACGCGCGTCAGGATCTCGATCGTCTCGAAAGGGGCGGAGGTCGCCGCCGGCGCGCTCATGCGGGCGCCATCCAGCGTTTCCAGCCTGGTAACCATATTTCCGCCCACGCTCCGGGAACGAGGAACCGTCCTCACGAATAAATCTGCCGCAAGACAGATAACAGGTGGTTAGAGTCTTTATCGTAAATTCGGAAAGGGTTTCCGGGAGGACAGATGGCGACCTGGCGGGAGCGCGCAATCGAAGCGGGGATGGGACTGTTCCGGGCGAGCGGCGCGCATCGCCTCGCCGCGCCCTTCACGCGCGGTCTGGGCGCGGCCCTCATGTTTCATCGCGTACGTCCCGATCCGGGCGAAGCCTTCGCGCCAAATGCGGGACTTGAGATCGCGCCTGCTTTTCTGGACGCCCTGCTGACCCACCTGCGCGCGCAGGGTTACGACATACTGTCGCTCGACGCGGCGCTCGACGCCTTGCGCGCCGCGCCGCCGCCGGCGCGTCCCTTCGTCGTTCTCACTTTCGATGACGGCTATCGCGATCTCGTGGAACATGCGCTGCCGATTTTGGAGCGCCATCGCGCGCCGTTCACGGCTTATGTCGCGGCGGGCTTCGCGGATCATTCCGCCCGGCTGTGGTGGCTGGAAATGGAAGAGGCGTTTCGCCGCCTCGCGCGCGTCGATGTCGTCGTCGGCCGTCGGCGGATCGTGCGCGATTGCGCCTCGGCGCAGGAGAAGAGCGACGCCTTCGCCGAGGTCTATTGGGCGATCCGCGCGGGCGGCGAGGCGCAATTGCTGGAGATCGTCGCCGCGCTTGCGTCGGAGGCGGGGATCGACTCCCGGCGCCTCGTTGCAGAGGCTTGCCTCGACTGGCGGGAGCTCGCCGCGCTGGCCGGTCACGAGCTTGCGACGATCGGCGCGCATTCCGTCACCCATCCGCGTCTCGCGAAACTCGATGCGGCCGAAGCCCGCCGCGAGATGGCCGAAAGCCGCGACCGGATCGAGCAGGCTTTGGGCGTGCGGCCGCGTCATTTCTGCTATCCGGTCGGCGATCCGACGTCCGCCGGGGGCCGCGAGTTCGCGCTGGCGTTGGAGCTTGGTTTCGCCAGCGCGGTGACCACCCGTCCGGGGATGCTCTTCTCCGAGCATAAAGACCATGTTCACGCGCTGCCGCGCCTTTCGGTCAACGGCAAGCATCAGAGCCTCGCCGCGCTGGACGTTCTGTTGAGCGGCGCGCCCTTCGCGTTGATGAACCGCGGCCGGCGCGTGGCGGCCTGAAGGGAGGCGGGCCATCTCCTTCGACATTTTCGACGAGCCCATAAAAGTCGTCGAGCGCGGCGAGGACCGGGGAATGCTCCGGGCCGCGCTGGCTCCGGCGCTCGCGATCGTCGTCCTGTCGCTTGTCGCCGTGGGGGCGCTGAATGTCGTTGCGCCGCAGGAACTCGCGCCGCTCGCCGTCGCCGACGCGCAGATGCAGCAATACGCCGAGGCGGGACATTTTCCGTTGATGGCCGCGGCCGCCGCGGCGCAACGGGGGGCCCTGTCGACCGTCGCCGGGCTGCAAACCTTTGGCGCGCTGGCGCTCGTCTTCTTCGCCTCGGCCCACGCCGCCTGGCGGGGTTTCGCAAGCAGCCGCGTTCGCGGCTGGTCGAACGCCTTCTGGGGCGTGAGCGTCGTTTCGCTCTGCCTCGCGCCGTCGATTTTTCACGGCGTCTCGCTGGCGACGCTCGACTACCTCGTCTCCGCCTCGGCGAGCGGGAAAGCCGTCGGCCTGCCGGGGTTCCTGAACGAAATCTATGGGCCGGATGGACTGAACAGTCGCATGCAGCCGGCGGTCTTCATCATCGAGCGCGCGGTCGCCGCCGGCGCCCTCGCGGCGTTTTTCTCTGTCCTCGCGCACGATATCGGTTACCGGCTGCGGGAGGCTTTTGAGGATTTCGGGCTGATCGAGGCCGACGAGGACAGACGGCGCCGCGCGCAGGCCGGGGCGGGCGCGAGCGCAGGAGCCGGGCCGCATCGTCGCGCCGACGGAGAGCGGCATGGGCCGGAGGAGGGGGGCTTCGGCCAGCGCCGCCGGCCGCCGCCGACGGGGGCGCCGATGAGCGAGGACGCCTGCGCTCGCGCGGTTCTCGGCGTCGGCGCCAACGCCTCGCGCCGGGAAATCGAGCGCGCCTATCGCACGCAGATGAAGCGCGCTCATCCGGACCACGGCGGCTCCGTTGAGCGCGCCGCCGCGCTCAACGCCGCCCGCGACGCCCTCTTGCGGCGCAAATAGGGGGCCTCGCAAAGCGAGGGCGGAGCGCGTATATTTGACGGAAATCATACGAACGGAGCGGTTCAATGAGCGCCATGGGCGTCCTGATCTGTGTGGCCATCGCCCTGTCCGCGGCGCTCGGCGTCTATCTGCGCAAGCGCCAAATCGACAATGTCGCCGCGAATCGCGACGCCGTGCCCGCCGACTTTGTCCGCGAGGTGACGCTCGACGAACACCGCCGCGCCGCCGATTACACCATTGCGCGCACGCGCTTCGGCATGGCGGAGACTGTCTATGACGCCGTCATCTCCATTCTCTGGCTCGCCGCCTGGATGGCGCCGCTCTATGCGCTGGTTTCACAATTCGTCGCGCCGGGGCTGACGCGCAGCGTCGCCTTCGTGCTGGCCGCGAGCATTGCGGGCCATCTGCTGGAACTGCCCTTTTCGCTCGTCAACGCTTTCTGGCTGGAGGAGCGTTTCGGCTTCAATCGCCTGACGCTGAAAACCTTCTTTCTCGACGAGATCAAAAGCGGCGCGATCGGCCTCGCGATCGGAGCGCCGCTGCTCTTCGGCATGTTCTGGCTTCTCGGCGCGCTGCCCGACACATGGTGGCTCTTCGCCTATGTCGCCTTCATGGTTTTCACAATCGCCATGACGGTGATCTATCCTGCCTTCATCGCGCCGCTCTTCAATGAATTCACGCCCATGGAGGAGGGATCGACCAAAGCGCGCATGGAGGCGCTGCTGAGGAAGTGCGGCTTCGAATCGAAGGGCCTCTATGTCATGGACGCCTCGAAGCGCTCGGCGCATGGCAATGCCTATTTCACCGGCTTCGGCAAGGCGAAGCGCATCGTCTTTTTCGACACGCTGCTGGAAAAGCACACGCTCGAGGAGATAGAGTCGATCCTTGCGCATGAACTCGGCCACTTCAAATACGGCCATGTGCGGCAGATGATCCTGCAGGCGGCCGTCATCGCCTTCATCGGCTTCGCGGTTCTTCACTGGGCCTTTGGCGACTCGACTTTCGCGGGCTGGTTCGGCCTGCCGAAGGACCCCGGCGTGGTGCTGATCGCGCTGCTCATCGCCAAGGAGCCGGTCTCGCATCTGCTGCATCCGCTGCTGGCGTATCGCTCGCGCAAAAACGAATTCGAGGCCGACGACTTCGCCCGTCAGATGGTTGGCAAGGAGCCGATGATCTCCGCGCTCACCCGCCTCACGCGCGACAATCTCGCGACGCTGACGCCTGATCCGCTCTACGCCAAATTCTATTTCTCGCATCCGCCGGCGCCCGTGCGCGTGGCGCAGTTGCGGGCGGCGGGGTGAGGGAGGTGGCGGAGGCGATTGAATTCCTGGTGGAATGAAGATTGGCAAGGCGCGCTTGCAAAGGTTAAGATTTGCCGTCTCTGAAAGGAGTTTGACATGAGTTCATTGCAGGAACGCTTGAGAATGGCGGAGGCGATCCTTGATTTCGAGGCGCGCCGGGATCGACAGGGGAGATTGGAAGTGTACCGCCTCCCCGTTGACGACGGCGGTGGGGCCTATGAGGTGGCAGGCATTAACGAGCGCTATCATCCAGAGGAAGCACGTTATCTCGCTCAACTGATCGAGGCGGGTCAATACGAGGAGGCGGAGCTTCAGGCTCGGGAAATGATCGCAACTTTCACGGACGTCGTTGTGACTTGGACCGGCGTCTCCGCGATTGAAAGTTACCTTCGTGACTGTGCTTTCAATCGAGGCCCGCGTGGGGCCGCACGGATACTGCAGCGCGCAGTCGGGGTCGAAGATGATGGGGTCGTAGGGCAAAAGACTCGATCAGCCGTTGCGCAGAAAGAGGCTGAGCCACGAACGCTTCTGAAAGCATTGCGCGCAAGTCGTGAAGATTACGAGCGAGAGGTCGTCGGACGAAGCGAGCAAAGCCGATTCTGGAAGGGATTGGTCAACCGGTGGAACAATGCCCTGAAGTTTGCCTTGACGTTTTTGCCGGATTACGAAGCGCCTGCGGAGGCAATTGCGCGAGTCCCGGCGACGTCGAGAGAAGATCGTTTCGAGTCGGCTCGGGCGGCTGTCGCGAACGCTATGGCTTTTCGTTCCACCGGGATTTCGGAAGCGGGTGTCGCGCCTCGCGAGTTCAATCTGGCCACAGCGGCGTCGGCTCTGTTGTCGGCTTCAATCGCGCCCGTGGCTTTGCCGGCTCTCCGCCTTGGATCACGAGGAGATTTGGTCAAAGCTTGGCAGTCATTCCTTCTTGGGCAGGGACTCGACCCCGGTGGGCTGGACGGCGTTTTCGGAGACAAGACCGAAGCGGCGACAAAAGAGTTTCAGTTGCGGCAAGGACTTGTGGTGGACGGCGTCGCGGGCCGCGCGACCATCCTTGCTGCAATGTATCAGGGGTTCGAACTGATCGAAGAACCCGCCTCGGACAATAGCGGCTCGAACTTTCCTCCGAGGCCTAACTTTGCGCCGCTCGAAAGCACCTCGGCGCGGCAGGCGGTTTTCGGGCGGTTCGACTTTGTCGCAGAGCCATTGCCCGACAATCGGGAGAACATCCGGATATTGGGAAGCTGGGAGCGCGAGAACATCGTCGATGTTCCGATTCCTCAACTGAGGAAAGCGCTCGGGACGAGGGCGCCCCGCACAATTCGCTTTCACCGTTTGGCGGAAAAGCAATTGAAAGGGCTTTGGCAGGATTGGGAGGACAATGATCTCCTCGATAGAATTCTTTCTTACGATGGCGCGTTTGTGCCCAGGTTTATTCGAGGAAGCGCATCCGACTTGAGCAATCATGCTTTTGGCTCCGCCTTCGATATCAACGCCGAAGAGAACCCCCGGGGGGCTCGGCCGCCGCTTGTCGGGCAAAGAGGGTCGGTGAGAGAGCTTGTTCCGTTCGCGAACAAGTGGGGATTCTATTGGGGCGGTCATTTTGGCAGCCGCCCGGATGGAATGCATTTCGAGATCGCGTTCCTGATGAGTTGAAGTGACGTAACTGGGAGCGTTCCGTCGCTCGCGGCTTATCCAACGCTCCCATGAGGCGATAGGAAGGGGGTGGCCAACGGCCGCCCCCTTCCTGTGCACCCCCTGCCCATCCCGCCGTCACTCTGCGGGAATTGCCAGCAATATCACGTATTTCCTGCCGATCTGATTGACTTGGGCGCCCACGCCTCCGCAAAATTCCCGTCGCGGCGCAGCATGCCGTTGTCGCGAAGGCGGTGGTTATCTTGTCGATCCAGGTCGCGCTTCATCACGTCACGCATTACAAATACGACCGTCTCGTGGGCCTCGGGCCGCAGATCGTCCGGCTTCGGCCCGCGCCGCATTGCCGAACGAAAGTCACGGGCTATTCGCTCAAAATTCTGCCAACAGAGCATTTCATCAACTGGCAGCAGGATCCGCACGGCAATTGGCAGGCGCGGCTCGTCTTCCCCGAGAAGGCGCGCGAGTTCAAGATCGAGGTCGATCTCCTCGCGGAGATGGCGGTCTACAACCCCTTCGACTTTTTCATCGAGCCCCACGCCGAGGAATTTCCTTTCGTCTACAAGGCGGAACTGGCGATGGAACTTGCCGCCTATCTCGAGATCGAGGCCGCGGGCGCGGCGCTCGACGACTATATAAACGCGATCTCGCGCGAGAAGCGGCGCACCATCGACTTCCTTGTCGACCTCAACGCGCAGCTCCAGAGGGACATTCGCTACGTCATCCGCATGGAGCCCGGCGTGCAGACGCCGGACGAGACGCTGACGCTGCGCTCGGGCTCTTGCCGCGACTCGGCCTGGCTGCTCGTGCAAATCCTGCGTCGCCTCGGCTTCGCGGCGCGTTTCGTGTCGGGCTATCTCATCCAGCTCAAGGCCGACGTCGAGCCCCTCGAAGGCCCGGCGGGAACGGATCGGGATTTCACCGACCTTCACGCCTGGACCGAGGTCTATCTCCCCGGCGCGGGCTGGATCGGGCTCGACGCGACCTCAGGCCTCTTCTGCGGCGAAGGCCATCTGCCGCTCTGCGGCGCGCCGCACTACCGCTCCTGCGCGCCGGTCTCGGGCCTCGTCGAACCGGCGGAATGCGATTTCCATTTCGAGATGCGCGTAGAGCGCATACGCGAGGCGCCGCGCATTACCGCGCCCTTTTCGGACGAAGCCTGGGCGCGGCTTGACCGGCTCGGCGAGAAGGTCGACGCGGAACTTGCCGCACAGGACGTGCGCCTCACCATGGGGGGCGAGCCGACATTCGTTTCCATCGACGATTTCCAGTCGGCCGAATGGAACACGGCCGCCGTCGGTCCAACGAAACGCGCCCGCGCGGACGAACTCATCCGGCGTCTGCGCGACCGCTTCGGGCCCGGCGGCTTCCTGCATTACGGCCAGGGCAAATGGTATCCCGGCGAGAGCCTGCCGCGCTGGGCCTTCGCGCTCTACTGGCGCAAGGACGGCAAGCCGATCTGGAAAAATCCCGCGCTCATTTCGGGCATGGCGCCGAATGCGGAGGTCGCAAATCCGGTCAACGCCGGCCGCTTCGCGTTCGAACTCGCCGAGACGCTGGGGGTCGGGAAGGATTATGTCATCCCCGCCTACGAGGATCCTGCGCATTGGATGCTCAAGGAGGGACAACTTCCGATCAACGTCGATCCGCTCGACCCGAAGATTGAGGACGCCGAGGAGCGCGCGCGCATGGTGCGCGTCTTCGAGCGCGGCCTCTCGACGCCCACGGGATATGTGCTGCCGATCCAGCGCTGGAACGCGCGCGCCGGGCAGCGCTGGCTGTCCGAACGCTGGCCGATGCGGCGCGGAAGGCTGTTTCTCGCGCCGGGCGACTCGCCGGTCGGCCTGCGCCTGCCGCTCAACGCGCTTCCATGGGTGCCAGCGTCGGTCTACCCTTACGTCCACAATCAGGATCCGATGGAGGAGCGCGGGCCGCTGCCCGATCCCTCCCATTTTCAACAAATCTACAGCGAGACGCGCGCCGCCGGGCAGGATGTGATGGGCCAGTCGATCGTCGAGGGCGTGGTGCGCACGGCCCTCGCCGTCGAGCCGCGCGACGGCGTGCTCTGCGTCTTCATGCCGCCAGTGACGCGGCTGGAGGATTATCTCGAACTTCTCGTCGCCGTGGAGACGACGGCGGAAGACCTCGGCATGCCGCTGCATATCGAGGGCTACCCGCCGCCGGTCGATCCGCGCATCGAGGTCGTGAAGGTCACGCCCGATCCCGGCGTGATCGAGGTGAACATTCATCCCGCCGCTTCATGGCGCGAGGCGGTGGAGAATACCACGACGCTCTACGAGGAAGCGCGCCTCGCACGGCTCACCGCCAGCAAATTCATGACGGACGGCCGCTGCGTCGGCTCGGGCGGCGGCAACCATGTCGTGCTTGGCGGCGTGACGCCGGCGGACTCGCCTTTCCTGAGGCGCCCCGATCTCTTGAAGAGTCTCGTGCTCTATTGGCAGCGGCATCCGTCGCTCTCTTATCTCTTTTCGGGCCTCTTCATCGGCCCGACGAGTCAGAGTCCGCGCATCGACGAGGCGCGTCACGACGCGCTATACGAACTCGAAATTGCGCTCGCGAACACGCCGGGACCGGCGGATTACGGCTATCCCATCTGGCTTGTCGATCGCCTGTATCGCAATCTGCTCGTCGATGTTTCGGGCAATACGCATCGCTCGGAAATCTGCATCGACAAGCTCTATTCGCCCGACGGCCCCACGGGGCGTCTGGGCCTCGTCGAATTCCGCGCTTTCGAGATGCCGCCGGACGCGCGCATGAGCCTCGCGCAACAATTGCTGCTGCGCGCGCTTGTCGCTTGGTTCTGGCGCGAGCCGCAGGCGGGCGACTGCGTGCGGTGGGGAACGGCGTTGCACGACAAATTCATGCTGCCGCATTTCGTTTGGACGGATTTTCTCGGCGTGCTCGACGACCTTGCGCGCGCGGGCTATCGCTTCGAGGCGGAATGGTTCCAGGCGCAATACGAATTCCGGTTCCCGCTCGCCGGCCGCGTGGAGCATGGCGGCGTGACGCTGGAGATCCGCCACGCGCTCGAGCCCTGGCATGTGCTGGGCGAAGAAGGCGCCGTTGGCGGCACGGTGCGCTATGTCGACTCGTCGGTCGAGCGGCTGGAGGTGAAGGCGAGGAACTTCGTGCCGAACCGCCATGTCGTCGCCTGCAACGGCCGCCGCGTGCCGCTGCAGTCGACCGGCGTTTCGGGGGAGGCGGTGGCGGGCGTGCGCTTCAAGGCGTGGCAACCCGCCTCGGGCATGCATCCGACGATCCCCGTGCATACGCCGCTGACCTTCGACGTCGTCGACGGCTGGAGCAACCGTTCGCTCGGCGGCTGCGTTTATCACAGCGCGCATCCGGGCGGGCGCAATTACGACACCTTTCCCGTCAATTTTCACGAGGCCGAATCCAGGCGCCTCTCGCGCTTTCAGGACCACGGCCATACGCCCGGCCGCGTGGAGCCGCCGCGCGAGGAACCTGCGGGCGAGTTCCCGCTGACGCTGGATTTGCGGAGGCGATTTGGCCGTTGAGCTTGAAGCGGTCGCTGATCCGGGAGCGGAGGCGCAACGGCTCGCCGCGTGGATCGCCGACTACCGGCCGATGCCGGGCGTTCCGGACGAGCTGATCGGCCCGGACGGGCGGCCGCGCGCGCATTGGTCGACGCTGCTCGACACATTGGCGGGGCTGGGGCAGGGCGGCGTTGAAAGCCGTTTCGCCGCCGCCGCGCGGCGCATCAACGACATGGGCGTGACCTATCGCGTCCATGGCGAGACGCGCGAACGCCCCTGGCCGCTGAGCCGCCTGCCGCTGCTCATCACGGAAAGCGAGTGGCGCGAGATCGCGGCGGGCGTGGCGCAGCGCGCCGAACTGCTCGATCTCATCTTGCGCGACGTTTACGGCGAGGGTCGCCTCGTCGCGGAGGGCGCGCTGCCGGCGGCGGCAGTCGCGGGTTCGCCGGAGTTCAATCGTCCGATGTGCGGCGTGAGGCCCGTGGGCGGGCGCTGGCTGCGCTTCTACGCCGTGGACATCGGCCGCGGGCCGGACGGCAAATGGTGGGTTCTGGGCGACCGCGCCCAGGCGCCCTCGGGCGCGGGCTACGCGCTCGAAAACCGCCTCATCCTCGCGCGCGCCTTTCCAAGCCTGTATCGCGAGATGAAGGTGCGGCGGCTCGCTGGCTTTTTCCGCGACTTTCGCGCGGGCCTCGTCGCGGCGTCGCCGCGCTCGGACCCGCGCATCTGCCTCATGACGCCGGGCCCTTGGAGCGAGACTTACGCGGAGCAGGTCTATCTCGCGCGCTATCTCGGGTTTCTGCTGGTCGAGGGCGAGGATCTCGCGACGAGCGAGGGCAAGCTGCACGTCCGCACGGTCGCGGGACTGAAGCGGATCGACGCGGTGTGGCGGCGTGTGGACGCCGACTGGCTCGATCCGCTGGAGGCGAACGCCGCCTCGCGGCTCGGCGCGCCGGGACTGTTCGACGCGATCCGGCAGGGCGCCGTCGCCATGGCCAACATGCCGGGGGCGGGCCTCGTCGAATCGCGGGCGCTGATGAGCTTTCTCCCCACGCTCGCCCCGCGGCTGCTGGGCGAAAGCCTGCGCCTGCCCAATGTCGCGACCTGGTGGTGCGGGCAGGAGCCCGAACGCGCGGAAATCCTGCGCGCCTTCGACAGCCGGGCCATCGCCGCGGCCTTCGGCGACACGGCGGAGGGGCTCGACGGCGCCCGCGCCGCGATCGGCGCCGAACTCGACGCCGCCCGGCGCGCGCGCCTCGTGCGCGCGATGGAGAGGCGCGGCATGGATTATGTCGGGCAGGAGGTCGTGAAGCTCTCGACCACGCCGGCCTGGGACGGCGGCGCCCTGACGCCGCGCCCCTTCACGCTGCGAATCTTCGCCGCCGCGACGCCGGAGGGCTGGAAGATCATGCCGGGCGGCTTCTGCCGCGTTTCGGACCGGCGCGACGCGCGCGCCATCTCCATGGGCGCGGGCGCGCAATCGGCCGACGTCTGGGTGATCGGCGAGGAGACGGTCGAAAACGCGACGACCCTGCTGCCGCCCAAGAACGACGCGCCGGTGGTGCGCGTGCCCGGCAATCTGCCGAGCCGCGCCGCCGATAATCTTTTCTGGTTGGGCCGCTATCTCGAACGCGCCGAAGCGACGCTGCGCGTCGTGCGTTGCCTGTGCAATCGTCTGACCGAGACGCAGAGCAACGCCATTCAGGGCCGCCAGCCGATTGAGCGCTGCGAGCGCCTGCTCTTCGCCTGGGGCGCGGCGGCGCCCTTCGCTGCGGGCCATCCCGGCGCGGCCATCGCGCATTGCGCGGCGAGCAATCCGGGCTTCTACGGGTCGGCGCGCGCGATTGTCGGGCAGGCGAAGCGCGCCGCCTCCATCGTGCGCGAACGTCTGTCGCAGGACATTTGGCAATTGCTGGTGCGGCTCGAAACGCGGCTGGAAAACGGGGCGGGCGCCGCGCCGCTCGAGCCTGAAATACTCGAAACGGCCGAACGCGCCCTCCACACGCTCGCCGCTCTATCCGGCCTCATCGACGAAAATTTCAACCGCGCCTCCGGCTGGGCCTTCATCGACCTCGGCAAGCGGATCGAACGCGCGATCAATGCGTGCCGCTTCGTGCGTCAGTTCGCCGACGAGGATCCGACGATGGAGACGCTCGACGCGCTGCTCGAACTCGTCGACTCGCAGATCGCCTACCGCTCCCGCTATCTCGCCGGTCCCGCTTTGGCGCCCACGCTCGACATGACGCTGCTCGACCCCTTCAACCCCCGCTCGGTCGCGTTTCAGGCGCATCGGATCGACGAGCGTCTCGCCGCGCTGCCGGCGCTCGCCGACGACGGCATGATGGAGCCCCAGCGCCGGTTCGCCGTGTCGCTGCGCGCCGATCTCGAAGCCGAGGACGCGCGGCGGATCGACCCCATGCGCGTGCTGCTCATCGAGCAGCGGCTGATGGCGCTCGCCAACGCCGTTTGCGAACGCTACTTTTCCCACGTCACCGATCCCGCGCCGGCGGAGAGGCGGTCGAAACTCGCGTGATCTACGACATCTCCCACGTCACGACCTACAGCTACGAGTCGAGCGTCGCCTCGGCGCGTTGCGCGATCCGGCTGACGCCGCGCGACGGCGCCGGCCAGCGCCTGCTGACGCACCGCGTCGACGCGGTCCCTGCGCCGGAGACAACGCGGGAAAGCTCGGATTTCTTTGGCAATCGGATTTTGGAGGCGACGATCCGGGAGGCTCATGCGCGGCTGCGCATCGCGGTCTCGGCGCGGGTCGAGGTCGCGCGGGAGGAACCGCCGGCCGCCCGTCTCACGCCGGCCTGGGAGTCGATTTCGCGCGCGGCGATCTCGGCGCGGGCGCTCGATCGGCAATCGCCGGTCCACTGGATCTTTCCCAGCCGTCTGACGCCGCTGCACGCGCCGGCGACCGATTACGCGCGGGAGAGTTTTGCTCCCGGCCGCCCCGTGCTGGACGGCGCTGCGGAACTGATGCGCCGCATAAGGGCGGATTTCGCCTACGACCCTGATGCGACCCATGTCGCCACTCCGCTCGCCGAGGCTTTCGCGGCGCGCGGCGGCGTGTGCCAGGATTTCGCGCATATCATGATCGCAGGGCTGCGCGGCCTTGCGATTCCGGCGGCCTATGTCAGCGGCTACATCCGCACCGCGCCCCCGCCGGGACAGCCGCGGCTCGAGGGCGCGGACGCCTCGCACGCCTGGGTGGCGGTATGGTGCGGCGAGCCTTTCGGCTGGATTCATCTCGACCCGACCAACGCCTTATTCGCTGACGACAACCACATCGTCGTGGCCATCGGCCGGGATTATGCGGATGTCGCGCCGATCGACGGCGTCATCGTCGGCGCCGGGCGCCAGGCGCTGACGGTCAGCGTCGACATCCGGCCGCATGGCGCCGCCTGAGCGGCGAGCGGTCCCCGCGCCGGGTCAGTCCAGAACCTTTCCGCCCGCCTCCTCGCAGGCCTGGGCGGAATCCTTGTAAAGCCAGCCCTGTCCCTTGCAGGCGTTCATGCCCTTGCAGGCGTTCTTGGGCGTGTGGCAGTCGGACTTGCCCTTGCAGCTGTTGCCGCCGAGGCAATGCACTTTCCCCGCCGTCGTCGCCGCTTTCGCGGTCGGCGCCGCGCCCGCCAGAACCATCGAGACTGCGGCGATCGCCAGCGCCGCTCCGTTGACCGCATCTTTTTTCATTCGACTTTCCTCACCTTCGCAGAATTCGCGGGCGCGCGTCTTGTTGGGGCGCGGTTGCTGAACGAGGCTAGGAGGAGGGCGCGCTCCCTGTCAATCTCGGCTGCTCGCGATCCGGGGCCTCCCGGAAAGCCCATTGTGTTTTCGCCCCGGCGACGGAGGAGCGCAAAATCGAATCGTGCGCGCCGACTCGGGAAGCGGATGTTGACGATGGATCTGTCCCGGCGGATGCTTCAGGCCGTCGACGGCCCGCCCGTGGACATCCTCGATTTCCGGCCGCTCGCCCCGGATTCATGCGTTGGATCCGGCGAGAAAGCGAAGTTGGGCGGGTTCTGCGCGGGGGTGGGGCTTGACAAAAGCAAGGGCCTCCGGTGAATGTAGCTCGCGGTTCGCCGTAAAAAAGGACGTCTTTGAAAGGCGTAACTATAGAGGGAGGTAAAGATGGGTTGGCTCGTCCCCGCTGCTATGCTGGCTATGGTCGTCATCGCCGCTGTCACCATTACGCGCCTCTGATCGCCAAGATCAGCGTGCGATCGGCGCTCATTGAGCGGTCCGGTTTAAAGATCGTCAGCGTGACCAGCGCTGGCGGTCTTTTTTTATTTGCTGTTGTCGATTTCCCGGCGAGGTTCGCCTGATCACCCCTCGCGGGCGACAAGAGCCGCACGCAGAAAGGGTGATCTATCTGTTGCCAGAGAGGGTTCGCGAAACCGCGCCATGCGCCGGCCTTTTCGGCCGAACCCGCATCATTTCACAGCGCTGGGTTGAATGGCTCCCGATCAGGACTCGCTTTGGCTGGATAAGCTATCGTTTTAGCCAGCTAAAAATATCCACAAAAATAAATGACGCCGTTTTCTGCGCTAGCTTTGGCTGCGCCTTAGAGAAGTCGGAAAGTCGAATGGTCTCGGCGCCGCCATTCGATTCAGGTCTCGCTACCTCTCGCTTCATTTGCAACAATTCCGGCCATGCGGCGCGAGGTTGGGTAGGGGAGGCGCGCCGCAGTCTGCCGCCTCTGTCCATAGCGAACCGACAAGTCGTTGTGGCGAAAATGAAAAAGGCCGTCTATGCGTCGGATGCGGCGCTCGCTGAACCAACCCGCCCTGAGTAAGCGAGCGGCGTGCCGAGGCGCGGGTTACGTGCCTGACAGGGTCGAGATTGTCGGGGTCGATCAGGGAATGAAATCGAGCCGCTGCAAGCGGCGCCGCTGCCCGGCCGATCATTGCGTCGCCGGAGGCATGACGAACTGTTCTATGGCTTGACGCCGCATTGCTTCTGGCAAACCAACAAATCCTTGTTGCAGCACTTTACGCAGGTCGCGTGGCCATCGCCGGTCGCGATGCATTTGTCGAAGATTGCCTTACAGTGAGCCGCCGCCGGTTTCATGGACGCCGAGAAACGGTGTTTCATGAGGCCGGAGGCTGGCTACGGCGAGACGGATATTCAGTCGGGAGTTCAAGGTCGAGGCGGTTCGGCTGGTCAAGGAGCGCGGCGTCAGTTTTGCGCCGGCCTGCCGCGATCTGGACGTGCATGAGAACGTGCTGCGGCGCTGGATTCGGGAGTTGACGGGGGATCCTGCGCAGGCCTTCCCCGGCCACGGCCAGCAGAAGCCGGAGCAACAGGAACTCGAGCGGCTGCGCCGTGAAGTCGCCAAATTGCCGGCGGAGCGCGATATTCTAAAAAGGCTGCAGCCTTCTTTGCGAGGGAAGCGAAATGAGGTTCGTTTTCATCGCAAAGCACCGGAGCGTCTGGCAAGAAGTCGTTCTCTTGGGCGTGGCTCTGCGAAGCGCTGGACGTCTCCCGATCGGGTTTTCACGCTTGGCTGCGTCGCCGGCCGAGCGCCCGGTCAGTTGCCGACGAAGAATTGACGGAGCAAATCCGCGCGAGCTTCGCGGGCGGCGCCCGAACCTACGGGGCCCGCCGCGTCTGGCGGGACGTTCTGGCCGAAGGCGTCTCCTGCGGCCTGCACAAGATCGAACGGTTGATGCGACGAACGCCTTTCGGGTCCGACCGCGCCGCCGCGGGCTGCCGAAGGACCGGACGCCTTGCCGCATCGCTCCGACATGGGCAGCCAAATTACGAGCGAGCAGTTCCAGCGTCTGATGGCCGACAATGGCGTCGTTTGTTCGATGAGCCGATCCGGCAACGTTTGGGACAATGCGGCGATGGAGGGCTTCTTCTATTCGCCGAAGACCGAGCGGATCGGGAAGAAAGTCTACCGCACGCGTGACGACGCCCGGGCGGACGTCTTCGATTACGTCGAGCGGTTCTACAACCCCGTCCGCAGGCACCCTACGATCGGCTGCGTCAGCCCGGTCGAGTTCGAAAAGAAGGCAGGGATAACTTAACCCGGCGTCCACGAAACCGGCAGCAGCTCAGTCAGAAACGCGGCGATTTGGCGAGGTTGACAGAAGCGTCCGACTTCAGTTGAAAGCTCAGGATGAATAAGCCGGAGAAATTCTTATCGAGCCCGCTCAACTAGACTTTGAGACTGAACTCGACCGCAAGCCCGCTCTCCTGAGCGACTTTCAGAGACGGCTGCGCCTTGTCAGAGGGGGTAATTTGAGAGAGAGTTCCACTCGTAGGAGCCTCTATCTGGCGAATTCCGCGTAAAGGTCGTCGTTCGTTGTTAGCGAGGATAAAATGAATACAAAAATTCTCACATTTTTATATCATGAAGTCACAGATCATCCAGACCTTTCTGGATTCCAAAGGCAAGGAGCGCTTCCCTACAAACATGGAGTAAATAAATTCTTGTCGGACCTAGATGCAATCGCGTTGGAGCATGTCAAAGCGTCGAGTATATTTGAAGCAGTTGGTAGCCAGAAAACGTCGTTGGTTATGACTTTTGACGATGGAGGCGTCTCCGCAATACAAATAGCCGATCTATTGGAAAAGCGAGGATGGCTTGGTCATTTTTTTGTCACCACGTCGTTAATTGGGAAGGCTGGGTTTTTAACCGAGGGTGAAATTCGTAATCTCGATAATAGAGGACACATAATAGGCTCTCACTCCCACACCCATCCGGATATCTTTAGAGACATCCCCTATAAACAAAAGATCGAAGAATGGCGCGTCAGCAAGGAGAAGCTAGAAGAGATTTTAAGAAAAGAGATATTTTGCGCATCTGTGCCGGGCGGGGATATGGATGATGATACGATAAAGTCAGCAGCAGAAGTTGGTATAAAGTATCTTTTTACATCTGAGCCGAGCTATTCTCCTTATGAAAAATATGGAGTGATTGTCATCGGAAGAGTTTGCGCAAAAAATACGACTACGACTAAACAGGTGCATACATGGGCTAAGGGAGAAGGGTTTGTTCGTGCCAGATTTGTGCGTTTTTGCAAAGAAATAATCCGAACTATACTACATCCAGTTTACCGAGGTTACGTCAGGATTAACGAACGAAAAATCTAGTGGATCAAATTTAGAGATGATTTGGCTCAGAACCTGTTTGGAAATTCATGGGTGAGCATTTCGACGGATGAGGAGGCCGCCGATGGCGACGTGGCTAATGGCGGTTGAGACGTCGATGCGGCGCTCTTAATCTCGAACAAGCCTGCGCCAGCGGATCATCCAGCCGAAAGTTCGTTCGACGACCCAGCGACGCAGCAGAACTGGACGCTACTATCAACTTCGCCAAATCGCCGCGTTTCTGATTCTCCGTCGCCGAAGGAACAGGGGGCGGATCGATGCGGGGGCAGGCTGGATTTTTGTCGACGAGCGGCTCAGGCGGGTGAGCGGGCTCGGGGATCATCAGGAAGCGTTCGTGGCGGCGGTCGATTTCGAGATGTTCCGCGCCGATCTCGTCGCGGCGCTGGGCTATTCCGACGGCGCGCGGGGCGGCAGGCCGGCATTCGATCCGGTGATGATGTTCAAGATCCTCGTCGTCCAGGCGATGGACAATCTCTCCGACGAGCGCGCCGAGTTTCTCATCAACGACCGCATGTCCTTCATGCGCTTCCTCGGCCTGTCGCTCGCCGACCGGGTTCCCGACGCCCGCACCATCTGGCTGTTCCGCGAGAAGCTCACAATGGCTGGCGCGATCGAGCCGCTCTTTGCCCGTTTCGACGCGGCGCTGCGCGCCTCGGGCGATATCGCCATGTCGGGCCAGATCGTCGACGCGACGCTGGTCGCCGCGCCCAAACAGCGCAACACCGAGGACGAAAAGAAGGCGATCAAGGAGGGGCGCATTCCCGAGGGTTGGGCTACGACGCCCGCGAAACTGCGGCGGAAAGATCGCGACGCGCGTTGGACCGTGACGTTCAGCAAGGCCAAGGCGCGGCCCGATGGAACGAAGCCCCCGGTCGACGTCGCCATCCCGACCTTCGGCTATCAGAACCATATCGCGATCGACCGCGGTTTCGGCTTCATCGGCCGCATTCATCGCAAGAAGCCGAAGGGGCGCCCCATGCCCGACGCCGTCCGTCGGGCGAACGCCATGAAATCGACCGTGCGCTCGCGCGTCGAGCATGTCTTTTCCGGGCAGAAGGAAAGGATGGGCCTTTTCATCCGAACGATCGGCGTCGCGCGCGCCAGGGTCAAAATCGGGATGGCCACCCTCGTCTATAATTTCAAGCGGCTGGTCTTCTGGCGCAGGATCGCCGCCGCCTGAGGCTCCGCCCAGGCGGAGCGGCGCTGCTGGCGCACGCCAAACTCATCCCCCCGACGTTCCTGACGCGAAAACACGACGCCGTCGACACACGCAACGTGTTGATGGAAGCGTCCAGATTATCAAAAAACGCCTGCTTCCGTGATTCTGCGGGCGTCCTGAGCGTCGCAGCCGAGCGTCGCCTTTTCCTTGTTTTCGACGGGGAGAGGGAAACCCGAAGCCTCCAGCAGGGATGACCCGCCGCCATTGCGGCAAGTCAGGCTTCCGCTTGGCGAAGGCTTACTGAACGCGCCGCAGCGGTCCGGCCGCGTCCGGGAAGTTTCCGCTGTTGAGCACCTGGACGCCGGCGTTGTGTTCTCCGTTGAAAGGCGTCACTGTGCCAGGGCAACCCGCCGCAACGGCGTCCGCAGGGCGATTGAACCAGATTCCGATATGGAAGGTGTGGATGGCGCCGTTCGTCGCCGGATTGGTTCTTGCGTCCCCGGCGTGAATCCAGGGCGCCGCCGCCGCGCCCGGCGCAATGACGAACGTTTCGATGTTAAAGCGGCCTTCGAAGTTCGCGACCGCCACGCCATTGGCGTCCGTGGTCATATCGCCCTGATACCAGGACATGCCAAAGGGCGCCCTCGGAACCTGAGTGAGGAACACGTCGAGGCCGATATTCGGCGCCAAGCCGAAAACCTCGATGTGCATCGTCTCTTTCTCGGAATGCGGTTCGATGGTGACAATCGCGCGCGCGTTCGGCGCGCAGGTCGCCACCGTGCTCGACCGAACGAGACTGAACCGGAGGTTGTTCGCCGCAAAGCCCGGCGTCGACGTCGCCGTCGCAGCCGCGACGGCGAGCGCCGCGAAAGCGCTCTTTCTCATAACCATTTCCCCCAACAAAAATTGCGAATTTGACTCAACGTCCCATCCTATGACGGCTTTCCGATTTCACCAACAACCATGGCGGGAATCGCGCTACTGCTCGCCAGCAAGGTCCATGAACATATGGACCTTCACGGCGATGTTCATGACGGCGAGGATTAGGCCCAGCCAGATCGCGACAAAGAGCGCCCAAAATCTCGGATCTGCGTGCATGAGGGGATCTCCTCTGCGGAAACGACCGAGGATGCGCCGCTTCGCCGCTGGATGACAAGGGCGCGCCGGAGGGCGGGGCCGTCCGATATTATCCCTTCACTGGCGCTCGCCATTCGCGCGGCCATGAAAAAAAGACGGCCTGCCGGAACCTTTTCGTCCCACGGCAGACCGTCGCTTCCCCTCAAAACCCGCCCTGAAACGAAATCAGGCTAACGCTGACGCGCGCCGCGGCCAAGCGCGGCATTTTGCAGAAGCGACGTTTCTCCCGGACGATGGTTAAGCGCGGCGGCCGCTATTTCACGAGCTTCGCCACCGACGGCGCGGCGCCCGGGACCTGGATCGCCTTGCCTGCGCTTTGGAAGTTCCAGTTCGACGTGTTTAGGATGATCGAGTTGACGACGAGCGTAATCTTTTCGGCCGTCAGATTGGACATGTTGTTGAAGGTCAGGTCGCGGCTCGGCAGATACATAAGTCCCTGAAAGACGTGGCCGGAGCCGCCGTTGACGACAAGAGGACTCCTCTCAAGGCCCTTCGGCTCGAACATCAGAATGTCGGCGTAGGCTCCCGATGTCGGGGCGGTCAGCGTCGCTGGCACACCGCCGTTAATCTGCACGTAGGAATTCTTGTCGGCGAAGTAGAACGTGACTCCGGAACCCACGATGGTCCAGCCCGTATTGAGGTTCCAGACTGCGCTCTTGAAGACATAGAGACCGGGGTTGAGCGTCAGCTTGCCCGAGCCGTTGAAGTTGAAACCGCCGCAATAGACGCCCGGCGATACTGTCACCTCGCCGGAATAGGTCTGACCGGAAACCGTGCAGGCGCCCGCGGAAACCGTTGGCAGCGTCGCCTCGAAGGGATCGCTGGCGGTCTTGCAATCCGTCTGGAGCATCGGGAGCGTTGCTGAGTTCAGGAGCAGATTTTTCCCGGCGACGCAAATCCGCGCGACCTTCAAGTCGACGCTGGAATTGAAGGTCGCCGCAGGATTGCCCTGAGACGCGACGTGAATCTCGCAGCCCGGCGCGTTGAGCGAGGCGAAAGCGTTTGCAAGCAGGCCGGGGCTTGCGGTTGCGCTTTTGGCCAGAATGCAGACCTTGCTTTGCGATCCCGCAACCGCGTTTGCCGCCGTCGCCGTAGCGGATAGATCGATCGTCTGGAGCCGCATCAGCTTCATTACCGTTGTCGGCAAAGCTGCAGTCGCCGTCACCTGGATTTGTCCTGCCGAAGGCGAAACGGCGGAGACGTTCGGGTTGATAAGATTGGCCAGCGGGCCGAGATTTGCGCGGACGGTCGATCTCGCTATCTGTTCCCTTTGCGCGAGGGGAAGTTCGGGCGTCTTGGCCGCCGCCAGCGTGCCCGCGTCGACCGCGTCCTGAAGCGCGGAACGCGCCTGCGACGCGCGGCCAAGATCGATCGCGGCGCCCGCGGTGAGCAGCAAGGGCGCGAGTGCGAGCCCGAAGAACATCGCCGCTTGCCCGCGGTTGTCGCGGCGGCACTCGGAGACCCGGTCTATGAAGGAGCGCATCGGGATTGCCTCGAGATGGGGAGCTCCCGCAAATTAGCCGTTAAAATAGTAACAATTCGTTGTGCAGAATGGATAGAGGCGGCCGAGATCCAGCTTCAAAACGTCACGCGCTCAAGACCTCGCATCAATCGCGCATGCTTCTGAACCGCGCGGCTCGCAGCCGTCGATATCGATCCGGTCGTTCTTGCCTTTCGGCGGGAAGGGAAGCAGGCGGCCCGGCGCGCGGGGGCCCACACGCCGAGCCTCGCCGTCCGAAACGGGCAGAGAATCGAACGGCTTGAACTCGACCATAACAGAGTTCGCTTGCCTTCGCCATTTCCCCGCGTCATTCAGAATCGGGCGTTCTCGCGCGTCGGACCAGTGTGTGCGGCGTTCGCCGATTGTGGGTTGGACTCTCGCAGTTTCATCGGCCTCGCCGGCGCGGCGGGGGCAGGAGCTGAGGACAATCACGACCGATTCCTATTAAGCTGAACGCTTCATGCGGCAGGGGTTCTCGCGATCCATGAAAATTTCCCGGTTCTCGGCGTCTCTCCCGATCATCTGGCTCGCGCTGACGTCCTGCGCGCAGGCGAAACAACGCCTGCCGACCGACGCGCGCGCCGCGGCCGCGATGAACGCCGAACCTGGCCCCCGCAGGGTTCCGCCGAGGGTCGTTCCCGTGCCGGCCGACGTCAGCCGCCAGCTACAGGCGCTGATCCGCGCGCCCTATCCGCCGGGAATCGGCGCGGCGCCGCCGCCAGCGACCCGGGCCGCGTGGGCCGCGCTCAAAAAGCGGCTCGATACGGAATGGTCGGAGCCGCTGGCCGCCCTTCGCAAGGAACTCGCGGTCATGGTCGAGCCGCAGACGATCGCGGGCGTGAAGGCCTATCTGGTTACGCCGAGAAACTTGCGCCCGGAGAACGCCAACCGGATGCTCATTCACCTGCATGGCGGCGGTTACGTCTTCGGGGGCGGAGAGGCGGCGACGAACGAGGCCGTCATGATGGCGGGCCTCGGCGGCTATCGCGTCATCTCGGTCGATTATCGCATGCCGCCGGAGGCGCCGTTTCCCGCCGCCCTCGACGACGCGCTCACGGTCTGGCGGGCGATGGCGCAATCGGTGAAGCCGGAGAACATGGGCGTATTCGGCTCCTCCGCGGGCGGCGGGCTCGCGCTCGCCATGGTTTTGCGCGCGAGGGACGAAGGCCTTCCGCCGCCCGCCGCGGTTTCGGCGGGAACGCCGTGGTCGGACCTCGACAAGATCGGCGACAGTTACTTCGCGAATGAATATGTCGACAACATGCTCGTCACCTGGGACGGCTGGCTCGGCGCGGCGGCGAAGCTCTACGCCGGCGGCCATGATCTCAAGCACCCGTATCTTTCGCCGGTCTATGGCGATTTTCGGAATTTTCCGCCGACCATCCTCACCACGGGAACGCGCGACCTGTTTCTGTCAAACACGGTTCGCGTGCATCGCGCCCTGCGTCGCGCAGGCGTCGAGGCCGATCTCAACGTTTATGAGGGCATGAGCCATGCGCAATACTCCGGGCCGGACATGCCCGAGGCTCGGGAAGCGTTCGGCGACATTACGCGATTCTTCGACGCGCATCTGGGAAGGTGAAACACGCCGACGACGGCGGACGGCGTCCGACGCGCTTTAGCCGTAGACCCAGCCGACGAAGGCGGCCCCTAGGAAAAAGCCGAACGCTCCGAAGATAATAATTTTGGTCAAGCCTTCCGGCACGCGCAAACCCCCTCGCTCAGAAAAACGGCCCGTCGCTACATCCGCGCTCGGGCCGCTCGATGGAGACGATGGCGAAGCCCCGTCTCTTTCGGACAGATAGTGACGCATTTCGAGGTCAACAAGCTCTGGCCATCGAAAAAGCTACATCCAGCCGTCCAGTCTGCCGATTGCGAACAGCGTGAAGAGACTGAGCAACTCCAACGCGAGGAACACGGCGAAGGCCATGGGCAAGCTCATATGCGGGTCTCCTTGACGCTTTTGGTTTCTCGGACGCGCCGAACGATTTGGCGAGAAACAAACGGCCGTAAGGCTGATTGCCGCGGTTAACCACCCATATGGCGCGGCGGCTAATCGCGACCAGCTTCGGCGGCGATAGTCCGCAGCGCGGGAGCGTTGCCACTCTCGGCGACCAGCGCTTCGGACGCCACGACGGTCTTCGCCGTCGGCCGGGCGGCGTGAACGACGCGATGCCGGTCAGGACCGCTGAAGCTCGTGATGAACCCGAGAGCCAGAAAACCGACCCAGAATGCAGCCGGCACGAATTTCGAACTGGCTAGCGACATCGTTTCCTCCCCGGTCGACGCGTTTATTTTCGCCAGTCATAGAGTTTCTCAATAACTGCGCCAGGAAAAGCGCCAGTCCAAACCTTGTTAATGGCGCCAGTTAAAGGATTTTTGACAATCTCCTGGTCGCGCGCATCGGTCGCGCCCCTGGAGCTGGTGGCGCCAGTAGACGGTTTTGTCGTGGATCTATGGCGCAACGCCGGAGCGCCCTACTTCTTCATTCACAAGCTGCCAAAAGCGCAACCAGGTGCGGATATCCCCTCATGATAAGCATGTCGTCGGTCAGTCGTCCGAATCCGGTGGTCCGGAGCGGCCACGTGCAATTGTCGATCATCCTCAAAGACTCCGAGAAATCGACGCTTCAGAACCAGATCTTCGACCAGATACGGACGATGATTCTGAACGGCCAGCTGCGCGGCGACGATCCGCTGCCCACCACGCGGGAACTGAGCGCGCAACTCGGCGTGTCGCGCAATACGGCGGTGCTGGCCTATGAGCGACTGATCGCCGAAGGCTATATCCGCACGAAGCCCTATGTCGGCACTTTCGTCTCGCCGGATTTGCCGGACACGGCCTTTTTGTCCTCCGCCACGGCGCCGGCTACGCCCGAAGCCATGGCGGCGCCGGTCGCGGAGCCCATCTCGGCTATTTCTCCTGTCCGGGAGATGCGGACCCATCGTCTCGCCGATCCTGATCGCCGTCGACTCGCCGCCGATTTCTGGGTGGGACGGCCGGACGCGCGCACCTTTCCGCTCAAGGCCTGGTCGCAGCATATCAAGGCGCGGCTGAAGTCGGCCGGCTCGCGTCTCACGAGCTACAGCGACCCTGCCGGCCTTCTCGAACTGCGTCAGGCGATCGCGAAACATCTGGCGCCGGCGCGCGGCGTCGTCTGCGATCCCGACCAGATCATCATCGTCGGCGGCTGCCAGGACGGCTTCAACCTCGTGGGCCGTCTGCTCGTCACGCCGGGATCGACCGCCGTCGTCGAATCGCCCTGCTACCAGGGCGCGGCGTTCGTTCTCGAGAGTCTGGGCGCAAAGCTTCATCCGGCGCCGATCGATCATGACGGACTCGACGTCACGAAGCTTCCGCCCGTGAAGGGCGCGCTCGCCTATGTCACGCCGTCGCATCAATATCCGATCGGCGTGACGATGAGCCTCCAGCGGCGCATCGAGCTTCTGTCCTGGGCGACGCAATACGACGCCTATATCATGGAGGACGACTACGACAGCGACTTCCGATTCGTCGGCTCGCCGCTGACGGCGCTGAAGGGGCTCGATCGCAACGAGCGCGTCATCTATCTCGGCACCTTCTCGAAATGCATGGGGCCGGGGCTTCGCCTCGGATATGTCGTCGCGCCCCCGCGACTCGTCGAGAGCTTCCGCCGCATGAAGATGCTGATGAACAACGGCCAGAGCTGGCTGGAGCAGGCGGCGATGGCCGATTTCATGGCGAGCGGCGAGTTCGGGCGTCATCTGCGCCGCATCCGTCAGCTTTACCGCGACCGGCGCGACGCGCTGCTCGCGGCGCTGAAGAAACATTTCGGCGAATGCGAGATCTACGGCGAACAGGCGGGCATGCATCTCGTCTGGAAATTGCCGGAAGGATTCCCGAGCGCCGCCGAGGTCGAGGCGAAGGGACTCGCGGCGGGCGTCGGCGTCTGTTCGCTCGCGACGGGCTCCGCGCTGCGTTTCGAAGACGACGACGGCGGCGACCGTCTGCTGATGCTCGGCTTCGTCGCGCTCACCGAAAAGGAGATCGAGGACGGCGTCGCGCGGCTCGCAGGAGCGCTGAAGGCCTGATCGCCAGCATTTGAAAAGGCGCTTCCTCTCCGGTTTCGCGGAGAGGGACGGCGCGGCGTTATCGCTTCAACTGATAAACCCACCAGCCCTTGTGCTGATAGACGAGATCGAACCGTTCCAGCTGCGCCGGGTTCGACGTCGAGAATGGCAGGAGCTTCGCGATCAGCGCGTCGCTTTCGCCCTTGCGCTGGAAGTAATGCAGCCGCGTCGCGCCGCCGATCGGCTCGACGGCGAAGCCGCCGTCGATCTTCTGCTCCCGCATCCATTCCGTCGCCGATTTGATGACGCCATGCGACACGCCGGACGAGGGGAAGTCCTTGTAGGCGATAGATAGGCGCTCCGGCCGCGCCGCCGCCGCTTTCCAGACGTCCGAAATATGAACCGCGACGTAAGCGGGTTTTCCGCCCGCTAGCGTCGTCAGCGTTTCAGCGCCCTGTTTTTCGTCCGCGAGCATGGCGGAGATGAATTGGCCGAATGGCCCGGCGGCTTGAGGATCGGCCCCTGCGCCCCAGCGCGCGCGCTCGGCCTCCCGCGCCTCCGTCCAGGTCGAGGGAATCAGCAGGCCGCGCGCTTCGGGATCGTCGAGCGGCGCGTTGCGTTTGGCGGCGACTCGGATCGCGCGCGAGAGATCCCACCAGGCGAGAATGACGGCGTCCTCGGGCGCATGTTCGCGGATCGCGGCCAAAACCTTCACAGCGTCGGCGGGGCTGACGTCCGCGAACAGGATCGGCTCGGTGACCTCGTTGCGCCAGACGAGCGGCGCAAGGCGCGGACCGTCGACGACGACAAGTCCCATCGCAACCGGACGGCGTTCCTCGGGGCTCGTGACCTCGACGCGCCTCAGCGCATCCGGCGCGAGCCCGAGGCTTTCGACCTCCTTTGCGGCGTCTGCCGGCGCAAGGGCGACGCTCAGGGCGTAATGCGAAACGGTTCTGAGCGCCGAATATCCGGCCCAGCCGATGAGGCCCAGTCCGACCGCGACCAGCACGGCGCCAAGGATTCGTTTCATGAAGCTTTCCATTCCGTGCCGACGAACAGGAAGCGGCCCGGAAACGTCGACGTTCCCGGGCCGCTCGATGTTTTTGCGCTTCGTGACGCGGCCAGGCTTGGCGTTACGCCTTCTTGCGATCGCGCTTCAGCATCAGCCCCGCGCCGACGAGCACCGCAAGACCGCCGAGGCCGGCCGCCCAGGCGCGGCGCATCGGCGAGTCGAGCTCGAGATCGCCGCGTTTCTGGCCCGAGATGCGCTTGAGCTCCGCGCGAATCTCCGCCGCTTCACGCAGCTTGGCATCCTCGTCGTTGATCCGCGCCGCGCTCTTGATGAGCTGCGACCAACCGTCCGAGTAGGTGTAGCCGCCGGGATTCATGTGCGCGAGCGCCTTGTAGTGCTTGATCTGATGGTGCTCCCACATCTCGGCGAATTCATACTCGACGGCGGACGGGTTGTTGCCCTTCTGCCAGAAGAGCTGGAAGAAGCCGCCGGCCTCGTCCTTCTCCGGCGCAGGCGGGATCGGGCGATTGGTCGTCTGACCCGGCAGCAGCTTGTCGTTGTAGAGCTTCACCAGAACGCTGCGCGCTTCCTCGGTGATCTTGAGGCCCGAGATCACGCCCTTGTCCATGCCGTCCAGATAGGCGCGGGCGAAGCTGTCGGAGTGACAGTTCGAGCACGTCGAAACCCACGCATCCTTGCGTTTGACGAACCACGGATGGTTCAGATTGTCGGCGATCTTCGGCATGGGCATGAAGGCCCAGCGCGACTTGCGCACCATGTTATGCGTGAACTTGCCCTCATATTCCATGTGGCAGAACTGGCACGTGGGCGCGTTCATGTGGCCTTTTTCGAAGGCGTCCGCGAGGCGCGCATTCCAGTCCCACTGGTCGCCGCGCGTCTGATAGACCGTGCCGTGCTTCGAGAGCAGGTAGTTCTCGAATTCATTGTGGTCGACGCCGTTGTGGCACTGCGCGCAAGCCTGCGGCTTGCGGGCTTCGACCGCCGAGAACTCATGCCGCGTATGGCAGGAGTTACAGGTCGTTTGCGGCGTGTGGCAGAAGGTGCACCCTTCCGCGACCTCGCGCTGCTCCATCGCGGCCCAAATCGCGTTCTCGACATTCGCCTTGTAGGAAACCGCGTGCGACGGATGGCCCGGCTTCCACTGGTCCTGCGGCCAGGTGAAAGTGTCGCGTTCGGATTCGCGCTCAGCGAACTGCTGCACGTGACACTGGCCGCAGGCCGCCGCGTCCGGCATCTTCAGCTCCGCCTTGTGGCTGCCGTGATCCTTGCCGACGCCCATATGGCAGTCAATGCAGCCGACCTCCTTGAGATTCTCGCCGGCCTTCAGCGTTCCCATCGAGCGGAGGTTGTCTTCCACCTCCTTGATCATCGCCTTCTTGTAGGCGCGCGAGTCGCTGTCCGGCAGCTTGCGGATTTCGTCGAGATTGCCGTGCGCGCTCTTCTGCCAGCTGTGCGTCCAGCCGGGCGTGACCTGCTTATGGCACTCTACGCAATCGTCGCGCTTCGCGTCGACGTCGATCGTCTGCGGAGGCTTATAGAAAGTGTGCGGGTTCAGATATTTCGAAATCGGGATCGGCTCCCAATATTTCGAAAGGGAACCTTTGCCTGCGCCCTGGGACTCGTCATGATAGCGCTTCGTCAGCGCGTCGTAGATTTCTTTCGGCGTAGCTGTTTTGGAAAGACCGAGCGCCGTGTATGTCTCGTCCGGAGTTTCCGCCGACGCCGGCGCAAGCGTCGCCAGTACGGCGCCGACAAGCGCAAACAGGCCGACGCACAGGCGACGGCGTAAAATCGCTCCCAAATTCAACATTTTCCCCTCGGCGCGCGAAGATTCCCCCTGTGGCGGCATTGTTTACAGCGGAGCAGTCGCTGGAAAGGACCACAGCGCCCGGCGCAAATGGCGCCAGCTGTGCTTTCTCTTCGACGCTGCGCCGCTGGCCACCGCCTTGCGGAACGATAGATCAGGAATTGTGATTAGGCCATGACTGCGCGATCGATTTTGGATGCTGCGGCGCCAACGGGCATGCGTATTTACGCGGTCGGCGACGTCCACGGCCGCGCGGATCTGCTGGGCGATCTTTCGCGGCGCATCGAAGCCGATTTGCGGTCAAGGCCCTGCGACGACGCGGTGACGATCTTTCTCGGCGATTATGTCGATCGCGGAATTGATTCCCGCGGGGTGATCGAGCGACTGGCGACGGGCGATTTTCCGACCCCGATTCGCACGCTTCGCGGCAATCACGAAGAGGTCATGCTCAATTATCTCGACGACGCCAGGATCATCGAGGAGTGGTCGGCTTTTGGCGGGCTGGCCGCGCTCGAATCCTACGGCGTGGACGTGGAGCGCGAGATGCGTCGCGGCGGCGCCGTCGCCTTGCAGGAAGCCTTTCTCGCGCGTTTTCCCCAGTCGCATCGCCTGTTTCTAGAAGCGACCGAGTTTTCGGCCGAATACGGCGATTACTTCTTCTGTCACGCCGGCGTTCGCCCGAACGTGCCGCTGGAGCGTCAAAGCCCGGACGATCTGCTCTGGATTCGTTACGAGTTTCTCGACTACCGCGGCGACTTCGGCAAGATCGTCGTCCACGGCCACACGGCGCGCGCGGAAGTCGAAAATCTCGCGAACCGGATCAATCTCGACACGATGGCGTTTCGCAGCGGCGTGCTCACGGCGGTCGCGCTGGAGGGCGCGGAGCGGCGATTCATCGCCACCGCGCCGTGAGCTTTGCGCTGCGAAACGAGGATCACGCCGATTCCACGATTCTCGACAGAGGCGCGCCCGCGGAGAGCGCCGACGCGATGGCGGCTTGCACGGCGCCAGCGTCCATTCCATAGCGACCGCGCAGATAGGACTGGTCGCCGACGATCGTCGGAAATACGTCGCCGAGCGCGACGCTTTTGAAGAACCCTGAGCGGACGCCGTGCGACAGCAAGGTTTCCGCCACGGCGCCCTTCAGTCCGCCGATCCGGCTGTGCTCCTCGAGCGTCACCACGCCGCCGGTCTCGCGCGCGGCGGCGACGATCGCCGCTTCGTCCAGCGGCTTGATCGTATGCATGGCTTCGATGCGGCATTCGACGCCCTGCGCCGCAAGCCGCTCGGCCGCGACCAGAGCCTCGCGCAGGATTGCGCCCGTGGCGATGATTGTTGCGTCCGCGCCCTCGCGCGCGCGGCGCGCCTTTCCGAGCGTCGCGCGCTCGCCCGCGCGCCGCGCCATGCCGCCCGCGTCCTTGTCGATGCGCAGATAGGCGGGGCCTTTCGTCTTCGCGAGTTCGCGCGTGAGATCCTGCGCCTCCCATTTCTCGGTCGGCGCCACGACGCGCATGTTGGGCAGGGCGCGCATGATGGCGAGGTCTTCCGTCGCGAAATGCGACATGCCGAGTTGGCCGTAGGAGAAGCCGCCGCCGATGGCGACGATCGTTACGTCGCAATTATGGTAGCAGACGTCGTTGCGCACCTGCTCCAGACAGCGAAGCGTCGGAAAGTTTGCGATAGAATAAGTGTATACGCGCCAGCCCGACAACGCCATGCCCGCCGCGATGGACGTCATGTTCTGCTCGGCGACGCCGGCGTTGATGAACTGGTTCGGGAAGCGCTCGGCGAATTTGCCGATGACGCCGTAGCCGAGATCGCCCGTGATGAGAACGACGCGCGGATCTTCCGCCGCCAGTTCGGTCAGCGTTTCGATGAAAGCGTCACGCATCGGAAGCCTCCAGCTCGGCGATCGCCCGATCGAAATCCGCGCCGAGCGGCGTTCGGTAATGCCAGGCCACCTGGTTCTCCATGTAGGACACGCCCTTGCCTTTCGTGGTATGGGCGATGACGACGCTCGGGCGGCCTTCCGTGAAGGGCAGGCGCGCGAAGGCGGAAAGAAGCTGCGCGTGATTGTGGCCGTCGGCCTCCTCGATCGACCAGCCGAAGGCGCGCCATTTATCGGCGAAGGGCTCCAGGCCCAGCGTCTCCGAAACGGGCGCGAGGCTTTGCAGCTTGTTGTAGTCGACGATGGCGATGAGATTGTCGAGCTTGTGATGGGCTGCGAACATCGCCGCTTCCCAGGTCGAGCCCTCGTCGCATTCGCCGTCCGAGAGCAGCGCGAAGGCGCGCCAGCTTTCGCCTGCGCGCTTCGCGGCGAGCGCCATTCCCGTCGCCACGTTCAGCCCATGGCCGAGCGCGCCCGTGGAAAACTCAACGCCCGGCACGTCCTTGTGCGAGACATGGCCCGAGAAGATCGAGCCGTTCTGGTAGTGCTGCTCCAGCAGCGACGGGTCGAAGAAGCCCGTTTCAGCCAACGCCGCGTAAACGGCGGCGCCGGCATGGCCCTTGGAGAGCAGGAAACGGTCGCGGTCGGGCTTGTGCGGATCGAACGGGTCGACGTCCAGGACGGCGCCGTAAAGCGCGGCCACGATGTCGGCGATGGAAAGCGCCGAGCCGACATGCGAGCTTTTTCCGCGGTTGGTCATGCGGACGACGTCTAGTCGGATGCGCTTGGCGAGCGCGGCCGTGTCGATTTTCTGGTTGAGGGGCATGGGGTCTCGCATCTGGAATTAGAGACGAGAAGGGTAGGGGGTAACGGTTGATAAAGAGTTTGGATAATGAACTCTTAAAGCGTCTCGTCGGCCGCGCTCGCCTGGAGATCTGGGGCGAAGGGGTTCACCCGAGCTGCAGTTCGAACGCGTTCTCCAAATGCCGTGGGAGTTTCCCCGGCGCGACGAAGATCGCGTCGGCGCGCAGCGTGAAATCCATCGCCCAGGGATGCGTGGCGACCCAGCGATTCGCCGCGCGCGAGACGCGGCGCTGCTTTTGCGGCGTGATGGCGGTGGCCGCGTCGTCGAAATCGCCCCGCGCCTTCACCTCCACGAAGACGACCGTGCGCCCGCGCTTCGCGACAATATCGATCTCGCCGCCGTTGATTCGGTAATTGCGGTCGAGGATCGTATAGAGTCGCGCGCGCAGCCAGAGCGTCGCGATGGCCTCGGCTTTCAGACCATAGGCGCGAGCGGCGCGGCGGGCGTCCTGTGTTTCACGCATATCAAGTGCTTAACCGTTATCTACGACAACGCGATCGGGCCTCCGGCGCAGCGGCGGTTGCTTCCTCCCTTCTGCCGCGAGTTGCAGCGCCCGCGCGTAAACCTGCCGGCGCGGCTGTCCCGTGGCGGCGGAAACGACGCTCGCCGCGTCTTTCACGGAATGGGCGCCGAGCGCTTCGTGGAGCCGCGCGTCGAGGTCCGCTTCCGCGAGCGCCGCCGCGCCCGCTTCGGGCGGCGCGATGAGCAGCACGATTTCGCCCCTCGGGGACTCCTCGGCCGCGAGGGCCTGCGCGAGCCCGGTCAGCGTTCCGCGCCGCACGGACTCATACATTTTCGTCAGTTCCCGCGCGATGGCGGCGTTGCGCGGCCCAAGAACCGCGGCGCAGTCGTCGAGCGTTTCGGCGAGACGGCGAGGGCTCTCGAAAAAGACGAGCGTGCCGGGCACCTGGGCGAGCTCCGCGAGCCGCGCGCGGCGCGGGCCGCTTTTGTGCGGCAGAAAGCCCTCGAAGAAGAAACGATCGGTCGGCAGGCCAGCGACCACCAGCGCGGCGAGAACGGCGGAGGGGCCGGGGACGGAAGTGACATGAAGGCCCTTTTCCAGCGCCTCCTGAACAAGCTTGAAACCAGGGTCGGAGACGAGCGGCGTGCCCGCGTCCGACACGAGCGCCAGCGCGGCGCCTCCTTCGAGCCGCGCGATCAGGTGCGGACGAATCACCTTGGCGTTGTGCTCGTGGTAGGCGACGAGCGGGGTCGAAATCCCGTAATGGGCGAGCAGCGTTTTCGTGACCCGCGTATCCTCCGCGATGACGGCGTCGGCGGCCGCGAGGGTGGCGAGGGCGCGGAAGGAAATGTCTTTCAGATTGCCGATCGGCGTCGCGACAACGTGAAGCCCGGGCGCGATTTTTTCCGCCTCGGCGCGCAGCCCGAAAGCGGTGTAGCCCGCGACGGGAGTTGGGTCGGCGTCTGTGGCCATTTCCGGATTCCCTCATCCGTTGTTCGTTTTGCCGTCCGGTTGTTCGGAATATGAAACCTCTGGTGGCGCTTCGGCAAGGCCTCGATTAGCGCTCCGACATTAATCTATTGACTTTCGGGCGAGGTGACGGACCCTATGCGCCGAAGAAACGCGCGCGCGCGGCCCCGGTCGCCATGGCGCAGGGGGTTGATTTCTCTATGAAGATGGATTCTCGAGCCGGCTGTGGCGGCGCTTTCCGGCGCAAGAAGGCGCTCGCTTTGACGGCTTGCGCGGCGCTCCTCGCGCTTGGCGCGTGCAACCCCGCGGCGGGGCCGGGCATTCCGGGCATGAAGGATCTGCGCATCGGCGCTCCTGCCGCGCCCGCGGATCAGCAGGCGGCCGCGGATGCGGGCGAGGTCATCGGCAACGGCGCGGTGAAAGTGGGGCTGATCGTGCCGCTGACGGGCGCGAGCGGCCCGTCGGCCGTCGGCGCGTCCCTGCGCAACGCCGCCAAACTCGCCTACGCCGACAGCGGCGTCAATGACGTTACCATCCTCGTCAAGGACGATCATTCGACGCCCGCAGGCGCCGCCGCCGCGACGCAGGCCGCGATCAACGAGGGCGCGGAGATCATTCTCGGTCCCGTCTTCGCGAATGACGTGAAGGAGGCGAGCCGCGTCGCGCGTAGCGCCGGCAAGCCGGTGATCGCCTTTTCGACGGATACGTCGGCCGCGGGTCACGGCTCCTATCTCCTGTCCTTTCTCGTGGAAGGCCACGTCGATCGCGGTCTGAGCTTCGCGGCGCAGCGGGGCAAGAAATCCGTCGCGGCGCTGGTGCCGGAGAACGACTATGGCACGCTGGCCATGGCGCAATTCCAGCAGAGCGCGGCGAATTACGGCCTCCGCGTGCCCGTCATCGAGCGGTACAAGCCGGGCGCGCCGGGCGAGTCGATCCAGCGGCTCGCCGCCGCGCGCGACCAGTTCGACGCGCTCTTCATTCCCGAGCAGGCCGACGCCATGGCGGCGGTCTCTAAGGAACTGGTCGCGAACGGTCTCGACTCGAAGAAGGTGCAAATCATCGGCACCGGCCTGTGGAACGACTCCCGCACGCTGAACCTGCCCGCGCTTCAGGGCGCTTGGTTCACGGCGCCGGAAAATGCCGGCTTCAACGCCTTCGCGAGCCGCTACAAGGCAAAGTTCGGCTCGGACCCCGCGCGCATCGCGACGCTCGCCTATGATGCGGTCTCGCTCGCCATCGCCTTGTCGCGTTCGCAAGGATCGCAGCGCTATTCGGAGAGCGTGCTGACCAATCCGTCCGGCTTCAACGGCGCCGATGGCGTTTTCCGCTTCAAGCCCGACGGCGCCAACGAGCGGGGCCTCTCGGTGCTCGAGATCGGCGGCGGGGCGGCCAAAATCATTTCGCCCGCGCCGCGGACCTTCACCGGGAACGGGGCGTAAGCGCTTCCTGCCGCTCGTTCGTCGAGACGCGCCTACGAGGCGCGTCCCGGGTTGCGTGCGGGGGATGCGCCTTTCAGGCTCCCCGCGGCACGGGAAACCTGGCGGGGCGGAGCCTGACTTCTTAATCTCGACAAGCCTGCGCTGCTTGCGCCTCGAAGGACGGGGAAATTCCGGCGCTCAAGCGCCCGCTTCGCCCGCGACCTTGCCAAAATCGGCGACGCCCATCATCACCCGGCGCAGCTCCGCGAGGAGGCGCAGCCGGTTGAGGCGCAGGTCGGCGTTGTCTGCGTTGACCGTCACCTTGTCGAAAAAGGCGTCGACCGGCTCGCGCAGTCTGGAGAGCGCGCGCATGGCCCCGGCGAAGTCTTCCTTCTCCAGCTTCTCGGCCGTCTCCTCCCGCGCGCGGGCGATCGCGGCGGCGAGTTTGTGCTCCTCCGGCTCGATGCGCAGATTGGGCGCGTGGCGGTGCGAATAGGCGTTCGGCCCATCCTTCTTCTCTTCCGCCTTGAGAATATTCACGGCCCGCTTGAAGCCGGCGAGCAGGTTCTTGCCGTCGTCCGTGGCGAGGAATTTGTCGAGCGCCTCGACTTTCTTCGTGATCATGAGCAGGTCGTCCTGTAACGGCGCGCCCGCGACGGTCTCCTCCTCGGAGTCGACGAACGCCACGGCGCCCAGCGCCGCATCGATAAGATCGTAGCGGGCGCCCTTGTCGCGCAAGTAGACTTTCAGGCGGTCGATGAAAAACTCGAGGAGATTCGCCGCGCTCGCGCCGACCATCTCGCCGCCGGCCTTTTTCAGCGCCTTGGAATGGAATGAAAAAGCGTTGTAGTGACGATCGGAGGCCGCAAGCAGCGGCAGCCGCAACTCATTCTCCAGCACAATCCGGATCACTCCCAACGCCGCCCTTCTCAGCGCATAGGGATCCTTGCTGCCGGTCGGCTTCTCGTCGATCGCCCAGAAGCCGACGAGCGTATCCAGCTTGTCCGCCAGCGCGACGGCGATGGACACGGGATCCTTCGGAACGTAATCGCCCTGGCCCTGCGGCTTGTAATGCTCGTAGCAGGCGTTCGCGACCGATGGGTCTTCGCCCTGCGCGGCCGCGTAATAGCTGCCCATCAGCCCCTGCAATTCGGGGAATTCGCCGACCATCTCCGTGACGAGATCGGCCTTGCAGAGCGTCGCCGCGCGTTCGGCCAGAAAAGCGTCGGCGCCCAAGATCGGCGCAAGCTCCTTCGCCAGCGCCGCAATGCGCTTCACGCGCCGGCCCTGCGTGCCGAGCTTTTCGTGGAAGACGATGTTGTCGAGTTTGGGCAGACGGTCCTCGAGCTTTGTCTTGAGATCCGTCTCGTAGAAGAATTTCGCGTCCGACAGCCGCGCGGCGATGACGCGCTCATTGCCGGCGACGATCGTCCGGCCGCCGTCCGTCGCCTCGATGTTCGAGACGAGAATGAAGCGGTTCGTGAGCTTGCCGGCCTTCTTCAGCACGAAGCATTTCTGGTTCACGCGGATCGTGGCGCGAATGACCTCCGGCGGAATGTCGAGAAAACTTTCGTCGAAGGCGCCCATCAGCGTCACGGGCCATTCGACGAGGCCCGCGACCTCCTCCAGAAGTCCCGCGTCTTCGACCAGCTCCAGCCCCTGCGCGAAGGCGAGATCCTTCGCGTCGTGGAGAATGATGTCGCGCCGGCGCTCAGGGTCGATCACGACCTTGGCCTTTTCGAGCGAAAGCGCATAATCCTCGAAGCGCTTCACGCGCATTTCGAAGGGCGCGAGGAACCGGTGGCCGAGCGTCACGTCTCCGGCTGCGACGCCGTCGACCTCGAATGGCACGACGTCCGGCGTCTCGGTCTCGGGGCCGAAGGTTGCGACGATGGAATGAAGCGGACGCACCCAGCGCAGACTGTCCGTGCGCTCGGAGGCCGCCCCCCAGCGCATGGACTTCGGCCACGGAAAACTCCGGACGATCTCCGGCAAGATTTCCGCGAGGAGTTGTATCGTTTCCGCGCCCGGACGCTCGATGACGGCGAGATAGAATTCGGCGCCTTTCTTGTCTTTCTCGATCCGCGCCTGATCGAGCGAGGCGAGGCCCGCGCTCTTGAGAAAGCCCTGTATCGCCGCCTCCGGCGCGCCGACGCGCGGGCCCTTGCGCTCCTCGCGCACGTCTGGCTGCCGGCCGGGAAGGCCCACGACCTGCAAGGCGAGCCGCCGCGGCGTGGCGTAGGCTGCGGCGCCCTCGTAGGTCACGCCGCGCTCGACGAGCGCATTGGTGACGAGCCTTTTCAGATCGTCGGCCGCCTGCCGCTGCATGCGCGCGGGGATTTCTTCGGAAAAGAGTTCGAGGAGAAGGTCGGGCATGTAGCTTTCGATCTTTCGTGCGCGCGGGCGGCGCGGTCGCTGCGCCCCGCCGCGGCAAGCGGCCTCCGGGGGAGGGCGAGGGCGTGGAGAAGTCCCTTACAGCTCCTTGTGCGTGCCGTCGCAGAGCGGTTCTTTCTTCGAGTGCTTGCAGCCGCAGAAAAAGGCCTTGCCCGTGGCTTCCGCCTTATAGGCGACGGGGTCGATTCCCGTGCCTTTGTGGGAGCCGTCGCAGAAGGGCTGCTTCGCGCTGCGGCCGCAGGCGCACCACCAATAGGTTTTGCCGGCCTCGACGTCGACCGGCATGGCTTTCTTCTGGAAGATGACGCGTTCAGTCATTGGGTTCTCCTCGGTCGAGTCAGGCGGCGGGCGCGTCCATCAGGAACTTTTCGACCTCCAGCGCGGCCATGCATCCAAGGCCGGCGGCCGTCACCGCCTGACGGTAGACTTCGTCCGCGACGTCGCCGGCGGCGAAGACGCCGGGGATATTCGTGCGCGTGGACCCCGGCTCGACCGCGATATAGCCGGAGGGCTTCAGCGTGAGCTGCCCCTTGAACAGCTCAGAGGCTGGGGCGTGGCCGATGGCGATGAAGACGCCTTCCGCGTCGAGCGTTCGCGTTTCTCCAGTCTTGACGTTTTTCACGCGCGCGCCAGAGACGGCCGGCGGCTCGCCGTCGCCCAGAATTTCGTCGATTACGTGATCGAACAAGATGGCGACGTTCTCGCGTTTGCGCAGCCGCTCCTGCAAGACGCGCTCGGAGCGCAGGGAATCGCGGCGATGCACCAGCGTAACATGCGCGGCGAGGTTGGAGAGATAGAGCGCTTCCTCCACGGCCGTATTGCCGCCGCCGACGACGATGACTTTCTTGCCGCGGAAGAAGAAGCCGTCGCAGGTCGCGCAGGCGGAGACGCCGAAGCCCTTGAATTTTTCCTCGCTCGGAATGCCGAGCCATTTGGCCTTGGCGCCCGTCGCGACGATGAGCGCGTCGCATGTGTAGGTCGCGCCGCTGTCGCCCGCGAGCGTGAAGGGCCGCTCGTCGAGCTTTGCGGCGACGATGTGGTCCGAAACGAGCTTCGTTCCGACATGCTCCGCTTGAAGCCGCATCTGCTCCATGAGCCACGGCCCCTGGATGGGCTCCGCGAAGCCAGGATAATTCTCGACGTCGGTCGTGATCATGAGCTGGCCGCCCTGGTCGAATCCGGCGATGAGCGTCGGCGCCAGCATGGCGCGCGCGGCGTAGATCGCCGCCGTATAGCCGGCCGGCCCGGAGCCGATGATGATCACGCGGGAGTGCTGCGGGGCGGACATGGCGAACTCGCTTCCGGTCTCGAAGGAGCCCGCAATCTAGCGATTATCCGCTGCGCCGCAAGGCTCGGAAACCGGCGTAGGCCTGCGCGATTTTTCCCGCGATCGCCGGCGTCGAATTGATGGGCGCGTAGGTCCAGTCGTCGAAACGGCAGGGCCAGAGTCTGATGGCGCCCGCGCGCTCCAGCGCCGTTAAATAAGTCGTGAGCTTTCGCCGCGTCACATAGGGCTCGATCACATGCACCGGGACGCCGGTCGCGACGGCCTCTCCCACCATATTGACGCTGTCGCCGGTGACGACGATGCGGTCGGCGTTGGCGAGCATCGAGAAATAGGGGTTCTCTCCCGCCCCGTCCCAGAACCAGCCGCCCGGCCCGGCGAGCGCCTCCCGCAGCTTGGCGCGGGTCTCCGCCGAGGTGCGGCGCGATGGCGTCGCCATCACGCTTGCCCCGGCGGCGATCAACACTGTCGCGATGTAATCGAGATCCTGCACGACGCCGCTCGCGTCGCCGATCAGCATGGCGATGCGGGGAGAGGGCAGGGCGGCGACGCGCGGATCGGGCGCGGCGCGGGCGGCGGCGAGGCGCGCCGGCGTAATCCGGTTCGGGGGCGTGAGCGGCGTCACGACATTGGGGCCGGAAAAGCCGTCGTGCCGGGGCGCGACGATGAGATCGGCTGTGCCGAGGCCGGCGCCGGGGCGGTTCACATAGACCGTGAACGTACGTCCGCCCGAATCGCCTTTCAGCCGCCGCAGCGCTGGGATGGTCCGCCTGCCGGCCGCGATGGCGATGTCCGGGTAGGGGGGCGAGAAGGCGTCGGCGTCGCGGGGATCGACCGGGCCAAGAGGCGCGAGCAGCCCGTAGAGCCCGCGCGGCGCGACGCGACGGATGGCCGGGGAGAGGCCCAGCGCTTCGGCGATCCCGAACGTCTGCGCCTCATGCCCGGCGCGCCCGTCGGAGAGAATGCGGAGGGTCGTTCCGGCCGGCAGAGCGAACTCTCTCTCCCCGCGAGCGGGGAGAGAGCGAAAGGCGTCACACAAACGCGACCTTCAAAATCTCGTAACTCTTGCCGCCGCCGGGGGTCTTCACCTCCACTGTGTCGCCGACCTTCTTGCCGATCAGCGCGCGGGCGATGGGGCTCGAGATGGAGACGCGGCCGTTCTTCACGTCGGCTTCGGTCTCGCCGACGATCTGATAGCGTTTCTCCTCCTCCGTGTCCTCGTCGACGACCGTCACGGTCGCGCCGAATTTGATCGTCGAGCCGGAGAGCTTCGAGACGTCGATCACTTCGGCGCGGGAAAGCTTGTCCTCGAGTTCGGCGATGCGCCCCTCGTTGAGCGACTGCGCCTCCTTCGCCGCGTGATATTCAGCGTTCTCCGAAAGATCGCCATGCGCGCGCGCCTCGGCGATCTGCTGAATGATGCGGGGGCGGTCTTCCTGCTGCCTGCGGCGCAATTCCTCTGCGAGCGCGGCGTAGCCGGGGGCTGTCATGGGCACCTTGTCCATAGTCTCGCTCTTCGCCTTTCCGATCAACTTGTCCGGGACATATCCGTCTCCCCCGCGAAGCGGAGGCGCGGGCGCGGGATTCCCCGATTCGCATGTCCGATGTCTTGCCGCGCGAGCGGCGCCGAGGTCAGCCCCCGGGGCGCCGCGGCGCCCGGCGGGCGCGTCACGGCGCGCCCTTCGATTTCCCTGGTCTTCAGACGGCTGTGGGCCGGAAATAATCCTGCAACGCCCGCGCCTCGAGATCTCCCGACACATAAGCCCGCACGCCCTGCGCCGCCGCGATGGCGCCGGCCAGAGTCGTATAATAGGGAACCTTATGCAGAAGCGCCGCGCGGCGCAAGGAACGGGAGTCGGCGAGCGCCTGCGCGCCTTCCGTCGTGTTGAAGACGAGCTGGATCGCGCCGTTCTTGATGGCGTCGACGATATGCGGTCGGCCTTCCGACACCTTGTTGATTTTCTGTGCGGAAATCCCCTGCTCCTGAAGGAAGCGCGCCGTGCCGCCTGTCGCGACGACGCTGAAGCCGATCTCCTTCAGCAGCCGGATCGCCGGAACGATGCGCGCCTTGTCGGCGTCGCGTACGGAAACGAACACCACGCCTTCGCGCGGCGCATTTGTGCCGCCGCCGAGCTGGCTCTTGACGAAAGCGGCGTCGAAGGACGTGTCGAGGCCGATGACTTCGCCGGTCGAGCGCATCTCCGGGCCGAGCACCGTGTCGACGCCCGGGAAGCGGGCGAAGGGGAAGACGGCCTCCTTCACGCCGATGTGGTTCGGCCGCGCCGTCGGCAGTTCGAAGCCGGAGAGCTTCTCGCCCGCCATCACCCGCGCGGCGATCTTGGCGAAGGGCGCGCCGACGACCTTGGCGACGAACGGCACCGTGCGCGAGGCGCGCGGGTTTACTTCGAGGACGTATATTTCGCCGTCCTTGAGCGCGAACTGCACGTTCATCAGGCCGACGACGCCGAGCGCCATGGCGAGGCTCTTGGTCTGCTTCTCAAGTTCCGCGATCACTTCGGGCGCGAGCGAGCGCGGGGGAAGCGAGCAGGCGGAGTCGCCGGAGTGAATGCCCGCCTCCTCGATATGCTCCATCACGCCCGCGATGGCGGCCGTCTGGCCGTCGGCGACGCAATCGACGTCCACCTCGATCGCGTCGGTCAGATAGCGGTCGAAGAGCAGCGGGTTCTTGCCGAGCACCATATTGATCTGCCCGGTCTTGTCGTTGGGGTAGCGCGCCTTGACCTCGGACGGCACCAAGCTCGGGAGCGTGCCGAGCAGATAATCGTCGAGATCGTTGTTGTCGCGGATGATCGCCATGGCGCGGCCGCCGAGCACATAGGACGGACGCACGACGAGCGGCAGGCCGAGTTCGCCCGCGACGATGCGCGACTGCTCGACCGAATAGGCGATGCCGTTCTTGGGCTGCTTGAGGCCAAGCTTGTCGAGGAGCCGCTTGAAGCGGTCGCGGTCCTCCGCGAGGTCGATCGAATCGACGGGCGTGCCGAGGATCGGCGCCCCCGTCGCGGCGAGGCCGTGAGCGAGCTTCAGCGGGGTCTGGCCGCCGTATTGGACGATGACGCCGACGAGCGTTCCGCGCGATCTCTCGACCTCGAGGATTTCGCCGACGTCTTCATTCGTCAGCGGCTCGAAATAGAGGCGGTCCGACGTGTCGTAGTCCGTCGAGACCGTTTCGGGATTGCAGTTGATCATGATGGTTTCGTAACCGGCGTCGGCCAGCGCGAAACAGGCGTGACAACAGCAGTAATCGAATTCGATGCCCTGGCCGATGCGGTTCGGTCCGCCGCCGAGAATGACGACCTTCCGGCGCGCCGAAGGGTTCGCTTCATTCGCGGGAACGCCCGCGAAGGGCGTTTCGTAAGTCGAGTACATATACGCCGTGGGCGAGGCGAATTCAGCCGCGCAGGTGTCGATGCGCTTGTAGACCGGGCGCACGCCGAGCACATGCCGCGTCGCGCGAACGTCCTTCTCCTTGAGGCCCGCGAGCGTCGCGAGGCGCAGGTCGGAGAAGCCTGCGAATTTCAGCTTGCGGAGATTTTCGGCGTCCTTCGGCAGGCCGAATGTCTTCACCTTCCGTTCGAGCGCGACGATCTCCGCGATGCGATCGATGAACCATGGGTCGATCTTGCTCGCCTCATGGATTTCCTGCACGCTCATGCCAAGCCGCAGCGCCTGGCCGACGACGAGCAGGCGATCCGGCGTCGGCGTGCCGAGCGCGCCGCGCAACACGTTCATGTCGTCGCCCTTGCCGAGCCCGTCGATTTCGATGTCGTCGAGGCCGGACAGTCCTGTCTCAAGCGAGCGGAGAGCCTTTTGCAGCGACTCGGCGAAGTTGCGGCCGATGGCCATGACTTCGCCAACGGACTTCATGGCGGTCGTGAGCGTCGGCTCGGCGCCGGGGAATTTCTCGAAGGCGAAGCGCGGAATCTTGGTGACGATATAGTCAATCGTCGGCTCGAAGGAGGCGGGCGTCGCGCCGCCGGTGATGTCATTCGCGATTTCGTCGAGCGTGTAGCCGACCGCGAGGCGCGCGGCGACCTTGGCGATGGGAAAGCCCGTCGCCTTCGAGGCGAGCGCCGAAGAGCGCGAGACGCGCGGATTCATTTCGATGACGATCATGCGGCCGTTCGCAGGGTTAACTGCGAACTGCACGTTGGAGCCCCCCGTCTCAACGCCGATCTCGCGCAGAACGGCGATCGAGGCGTCGCGCATGATCTGATATTCTTTGTCCGTCAGCGTGAGGGCGGGGGCGACGGTGATGCTGTCGCCAGTATGCACGCCCATGGGATCGATGTTCTCGATGGAGCAGACGATGATGCAGTTGTCCGCCTTGTCGCGGACAACCTCCATCTCGTACTCCTTCCAGCCGAGCACGCTTTCCTCGATCAGCACTTCGCTCGTCGGCGAGGCGTCGATGCCCCGCTCGACGATCTCGATGAACTCCGCCTTGTTGTAGGCGATGCCGCCGCCCGTGCCGCCGAGCGTGAAGGAGGGGCGGATGATGGCGGGGAGCCCGATGTCGTCCAGCGCGTCCAGCGCCGCCGTCAGCGTCTTGACGTGGTGGGAGCGCGGCGTGTCGAGGCCGATCTTGGTCATGGCCTCGCGGAAAAGCTCGCGGTCCTCGGCCTTGTCGATGGCGTGCGCCGCCGCGCCGATCAGTTCGACGTCGAACTTCTTGAGCACGCCCATCTTCTCGAGGGAGAGGGCGCAGTTCAGCGCCGTCTGGCCGCCCATGGTGGGCAGCAGCGCGAAGCCGCCGGGAACGGCGTAGCGCTCCTTCTCAATGATCTTGGCGACGAATTCCGGGGTGATCGGCTCGACATAGGTTCGGTGCGCCAGATCCGGATCTGTCATGATCGTCGCCGGATTGGAGTTCACCAGAACGATCCGGTAGCCCTCCGCCTTGAGCGCCTTGCAGGCCTGTGTTCCGGAATAGTCGAACTCGCAGGCCTGGCCGATGACGATGGGGCCGGCGCCGATGATCAGGATGGTCGAGATGTCGGTTCTTTTCGGCATAGGCGTCCTTCGGACGCCCGCCCCGCGAGGGACGGGCTATGTCGCTTTTCGTTTGCGCCCGGGGAGGGCAGGGGCGCGCGCGCATAAAAAAAGGCCGCGTTCCCAGCCTTTTGGACCGGCACGCGTCCCGGAGCGCCCGTCTTGCGGGCAAGCGAGCGGGGCGCGCCCGGCTCGAAAGTCGAGGACTGTCTAGACGAGATTGACGCCAGTGTGAAGGGCTCCGCAAAGCTCTCATCAACACATCCGCCGATTTTGGTTGCGGAAAGGGGCGGACGGGACAATTTTCCCGCGCCAATCGCCAATGTGCGCCGGGGAGGCGTCATGGCCCCGATCTATCGTCACACCCAGCCGGGAACGCTGCTGTTCCTGACCGCGATTCCGGGGGTCGCCGCGCTGCTTCTGGGGGCGCTCGCGGTTTCCCGGGCCGCTCGCCTTGCCGCTGGTCGCGTCGGCGGTGGTTTTCGGCGGCGCGTCCTATGCCTTTTCATCGCTCACCGTCGAGGCGACGCCGACCGAGGTGAAATGGTTTTTCGGCCCCGGCTTCTGGCGCAAGACCCTTTCGCGGGCCGAGATCGCGACCGCCGCTCCGGTCGAAAACAAATGGTGGTGGGGCTGGGGCATTCATCTCACCCCGCGCGGCTGGCTTTACAATATCGGCGGCCTCGCGGCGGTGGAAATCGCCCTGAAGGACGGCAGGACAACCCTGCGAATCGGCTCCGACGAGGCGGCGGCGCTTGCGAGGGCGCTCGCGACGGGCCATTAGAAGGCGGGGCGCAAACGTAGACGGCTCCTGCGAGCGGCAAATGCGCCAGGCGGCGGGGCGTCGCGCTGTCTTCCCGGAGTCTGCCATGAGGGCGATCGCCCATGTCTTTCTTGTTTCAATCGCCGTCGCAGCGGGGTCGGCCGCCTCGGCCGGAGAGAAGCCCTCTCTCGGCGACGTCATCGTTCAATGCGCCGCCTGCCACGGCGCGGACGGGATCGCCAAAAGCGCCGACGTGCCGCATCTTGCGGGCCAGCAGGAGTTGTATCTCCTCAACCAGATCAAGGCGTTCCGCTCCGGCAGGCGGCCGCACAAGGAGATGCGTTTCATGAGCCGCCTGCTCACGGAAGCGGAGATGGCGGCGATCGCCCGGCATTACGCCAGCATGCCGCGCTGAGATGGTCCGCCAGCTCGCGACCTACGCTTCGGTCGGCGCCGTGGCTACGATCGCGCATTACGCCATCCTGATCGCGCTGGTGGAGGCCGGCGGCTGGCGCGCCGTGCCGGCGACGCTCTGCGGCTATGTCGCGGGAGGCGTTGTCGCCTATATCTTGAACCGCCGCCACACTTTCGGGAGCGACCGCCCCCACCATGAGGCCGGCTGGCGCTTCGCTCTTGTCGCCTTCGCCGGCTTCTGCGTGACCTATCTGCTGATGAGCCTCTTTGTGGACCGGTGGGGCGCGCCCTATCTGCCGGCGCAGGTCGCAACGACGGCGCTCGCGATGTTCGTCACCTTCGGGCTGAACCGAGCGTGGACGTTTGGCTGAGCGTCACGGCCATTTTACCATCGGCGGCATGGAGGAGAGAATCGAATCCACATTGCCGCCGGTCTTCAGCCCGAAGATCGTGCCGCGGTCATATAGCAGGTTGTATTCGACGTAGCGGCCGCGGCGCACGAGTTGCTCCTCGCGCTGCCCGGTCGTCCAGCTTTTCGTGAAGTTCCGCCGCACGAGGACCGGGTAGATCGCCAGAAAACTCTCGCCGACGTCGCGGGTGAAGGCGAAATCCTCGTCCCAGCCGCTGTTCGCCGCATCGCCGGCGCTGTTGAAGTAGTCGTAGAAAATGCCGCCGATCCCGCGCGGCTCCTTGCGGTGCGGGAGATAGAAATACTCGTCGCACCATTTCTTGAAGCGGTCGTAGTCGGCGACCGGGTGCCGCTCGCACGCGCCGCGCATGGCCGCGTGGAAGGCGATCGCGTCGGGATCGTCCTGCGTGCGCCGCGCGTCGAGGACGGGGGTGAGGTCCGCGCCGCCGCCGAACCACGCCTTAGTGGTCACCACGAATCGCGTGTTCATGTGCACCGCCGGCACGTTCGGGTTCCAGGGATGCGCGATGAGCGAGATGCCGGTGGCGAAGAAGCGCGGGTCTTCCGCCGCGCCGGGGATTTGTTTCGCGAATTCCGGCTGGAACGTTCCGAAGACGGTCGAGCAATGGACGCCCGCCTTCTCGAAGACGCGGCCATGGATCATGCCCATGCGCCCGCCGCCGCCCGGCGCGCCGTCGTGATTCTGCCGCTCCCAGCGGGTCATCTCGAACCGGCCGGGCGCGCTTGTTTCGGCGAAGGGGCCGGCCGCCTCGTTCTCGAGCGCCTCGAAGGCGGCGCAAATGCGCAATTGCAGAGATTCGAACCAATCCTGCGCTTGCTTCTTCCGGGCTTCGAGCTGATCCGGCGCGGCGTTCATGTGCGTCTCCCTTTCCGAGCGCTCCATTCACGCCGCGAGCCGCGCCTTGTCAAATCCCGTCGGCCGCGCCGTCACGCGCCCGCCGCGTCGAAGGCGCCGGTCTGTCGCAGGGCTTCGCTCATTACGATCGCCGCCGCGACGGCGACGTTCAGGGATCGAGCGCCGGGACGCATGGGGATTTTCACGGCGACGTCGGCGGCGGCGAAGACCTCGTCCGGGACGCCCGACGATTCCCGACCGACCATCAGAATGTCGCCCGAACGGTAGTCGCAGGCGGCGTAGCAAAGGGCGGCGCGCGTCGAAAGAAGAACGAGCCGCCGTTCGACGCCCTGCGCCGCCCGCCACAGCTCGAAGGCGTTGAAAGACGCGTGACGCGCGATTCTCACCTGATCGAGATAGTCCATGCCCGCGCGGCGGAAGGCGCTGTCGGTGACGGGAAATCCCGCCGGCCCGATGATCGCCGCCTCTGCGCCGAAACAGGCGCAGGCGCGCAGCATCGTTCCGGCGTTCTGCGGAATATCGGGCTGATACAGGGCGAGCGTGAACGGCATTGTGGACGTCAATCCCTCTAGACTTCAAAGGTTTGCGGCAAATCGCCGCGATTGTGCGGCGCGGCTGAAAACCCGTGCGAATCGGCGAAGATTCGGGGCTGCGCCTTGTGGACATGTCGCCCAAATGGCGCCACATAGACCGCGCGAACCCGGGCGTTTCGATCGTTCGTCGCGTCCGGCCGCGTCGCAGACTGGCGCAAGGCGCGAAAAAATGGAACGATTGCCGCGGGTGGAGCTTGCGCTCGAGGGTCTGGCGCTCTCCACATGAGGCGATTGAAAGAGGTCAGGCGTGAGCACCAAAGACGTCACAGAAAATTCGCCGGCTGAGTCGAGCCGTCGAGACATCCTCTACATCGCAACCGGGGCGGCCGCGACAGTCGCGGCGGGCGGCATGGTCTGGCCGCTGATTTCCCAGATGAACCCCGACGCCTCCACCCTCGCGCTCGCCTCCACCGAGGTAGACCTTTCCTCGATCCCCCTCGGGCAGATCGTGACGGTCAAATGGCGCGGCAAACCCGTTTTCGTTCGCCACCGCACCCCCGAAGAGATCAAGGCCGCAGAGAACACGCCGCTGGCCGATCTCCCGGACCCCGAAGCCGACTCGAAGCGCGTCCAGAAGCCGGAATGGCTCGTGGTGATCGGAGTCTGCACCCATCTCGGCTGCATCCCCACCGGCAAGGCGGGCCAATACGACGGCTGGTTCTGCCCCTGCCATGGCTCGACCTACGACGTTTCGGGCCGCATCCGCAGCGGTCCGGCTCCGTCCAATCTGGAAGTGCCGAGCTACACATTCATCAACGATAAAAAGATCAAGATCGGATAGGCCGCCTGCCTGTCCGCATTCCCGCGCTTCCCGTCGCCATCGACGCATTCGAGAAAGTTCCATGAGCGGACATTCCCAATACACGCCCAAAAGCGGCTTCGCCCGTTGGCTGGAGCGCCGGCTGCCGATCATCAGTTTCGTCTACGATTCCTTCGTCGCCTATCCGACGCCGAAAAACCTCAACTATATGTGGACATTCGGCGCCATCCTGTCCTTCATGCTGGTGGCGCAGATCGTCACGGGCATCGTGCTGGCGATGCACTACACGCCGGAAACGACGCTGGCGTTCGACTCGGTCGAGAAAATCATGCGCGACGTGAACTGGGGCTGGGCGCTGCGTTACGCGCACGCCAACGGCGCCTCCATGTTCTTTCTCGCCGTCTATATCCACATCTTCCGCGGCATGTATTACGGCTCCTACAAGGAGCCGCGCGAGGTGCTGTGGATCCTCGGCGTCGTGATCTTTATGGTCATGATGGCCACCGGCTTCCTTGGCTACGTTTTGCCCTGGGGTCAGATGTCCTTCTGGGCGGCGACGGTCATCACCAATCTGTTCTCGGCCATCCCGGTCGTCGGCACGTCGATCACCACCTGGCTGCTCGGCGGCTATTCGGTCGACAATCCGACGCTGAACCGCTTCTTCGCCTTGCATTACCTTCTGCCCTTCATCATCGCCGCCATCGTCGGCCTTCATGTTTGGGCGCTTCACGTGACCGGCCAGAACAATCCAGCCGGCGTCGAGGTGAAGGACGTCGAGAAGGAAACCGTCCCTTTCACGCCCTATGCCACGATGAAGGACGGCTTCGCCATCGGCGCGTTCCTCGTGCTCTACGCCTGGATGATGTTCTTCGTGCCGAACTACCTCGGTCATCCGGACAATTACATCGAGGCCAATCCGCTGGTGACGCCGCCGCACATCGTGCCGGAATGGTATTTCCTGCCTTTCTACGCGATCCTGCGCGCAATCCCGAACAAGCTTCTGGGCGTCATTGCGCTGTTCCTGTCGATCCTGATCACGGCCGCGCTCCCCTGGCTCGACACGTCGAAGGTGAAGTCGGCGCGGTATCGGCCTTTGTTCCGAAAATTCTACTGGGTCTTCGTCGCAGTTTGCATCGGACTCGGCTATCTGGGCGCGCAGCCCGCCGAGGGCGTCTATCTGTGGTTGGCGAGACTGGCTTCCTTATACTACTTCCTGCATTTCCTCGTGATCCTGCCGTGGCTCGGCAAGCATGAGAAACCCGAACCGGTGCCCGAGTCGATCGAAGCCGCCGTTGCGACGGGGAGCGCGTCCCATGCGTAATGTGCGACAGATGTTTGGCCAACAGGACTCTTCGATGAAGCGCCGTCTCCTCCTTTCATTCTTTTCCGGCGCGGCGCTTCTGGTGTTGTCCGCCGTGGCGCCGACGTTCGCCTCGTCGGGGCACAATGACCGTAAGCCCGAAGTTCATACATGGAGTTTCGCGGGCGCGTTCGGAACCTACGACAAGGCGCAGCTGCGCCGCGGTTTCAAGGTTTACAAGGAGGTCTGCTCGACCTGTCATTCGATCAGGATGCTCGCCTTCCGCAATCTCAGCCAGCCGGGAGGGCCGGAGTTCTCCGAGAAGGAGGTCGCCGAACTCGCGGCGAGCTACAAGGTCAAGGACGGCCCGAACGACGCCGGCGAATATTTCGACCGGCCGGCCCGGCCGAGCGACCGCTTCCCGCCGCCCTTCGCGAACGAACAGGCCGCGCGCGCGGCGATGTCCGGCGCCTATCCGCCCGACATGTCAGTGCTCGCCAAGGCGCGTGGCTATGGCCGCGGATTCCCGACCTTCCTTCTCGACGCGTTGCCGGGGCTTTCCTATCAGGAGCACGGCGCCGATTACATCGCGTCGCTTCTGAAGGGCTACGTGGAGCCGCCACATGACATGAAGATGCCGGACGGGCAGTATTACAATCCGTATATGCCGGGCTCGCATCTCAGCATGCCGCCGCCCCTCTCGGATGGCGCCGTCACCTATGACGACGGCGCGCCGCAAACGGTCGATCAATATGCGCGCGACGTCACCGCCTTCCTGATGTGGGTGGCGGAGCCGCATCTCGAGGCGCGCAAGCGCATCGGGCTTGGGGTCGTGTCGTTCCTGATCGTCTTCGCCGGACTGCTCTATTTCACCAAGCGCAAGATCTGGTCGGACGTCTCGCACTAGCCAAAGAGCAGGCTTCGCGCGCCGTCCACGACATATTGGACGGCGAGCGACGCCAGCAGGACGCCCAGAAGTTTTTCGATCACGGTATTGGCGGCGCCGCCCAACATCCGCTCGATGCGCGCAGCGAGAACGCAGGCGACCCAGCAAATCGCGATGACGACGGCGATGGCGCCGATTAGCCCGGCGAGCCGGACAGGGTCGTTTCGCGCCTGACCTGAGAGCAGCAAAGTCGCGGTAATCGCTCCTGGACCCGCCATCAGGGGAATCGCCAACGGGAAGGCGGCGACGTTGCGCCCATTCTCCACGACTGCCTGGACCGTCGCCGCCGAGTCCCGGCTCACCCGGACGCCAAGCGCCATTTCTGACGCGATTGAGAACAGCAGAAGGCCCCCAGCGATATGGAAAGCGGGCAGGGAGATGCTCATCGCCCGCAGCAACTGCTCGCCGCCGAGCGCGGCCCCCGTCAGAATCAGAAAGGCGTAGACGCACGCGCGCGCGGCGATGCGCCGGCGCGCGCGCTCCGGGTAGCCGGCCGTCGAGGCGAGAAAGAGCGGCGCGAGGCCCGCCGGTTCGACAACGACGAGGAGAGTCACGAACGCCGCCGCGAGATCGTTGAAACTTATTTGCGCCATGCGTTCTCCCCGCGTGGGGCGCGAGAGGGCGCTACCTGACCTTCTTCATCTCGGCGAGCGCGTCGATCGAATGTTTCACGGCGCCGGCGGCGTCGCCGAAACGCGCGCGCGCCTCGGCTTTTTTGAGGAGGCCGATGGCGCGGTGGATGATCTTGTTCGCCGTGCGGTCGGCCTCGACCGCCTTTTCGTGCAGCGCTTCGCGGGCATGGCCGAGCGCGCTGCGCAAATGGACGACGATCTCCTTGGCGTCGTTCCGCACGTCGTCGGAAATCGCCTCCTCCGTATGCTCGATCGCGGCCGCGAGATGGGCGCCGATCCCGGCCTGCGCCGCGGCGGGCGCAAAAAGGAGAGCGAAGCCGACGAGCGCGGCGGCGGTCAATTTTTTCATGTGGACTCACTCCCTCTGGCCGACGGTCGCGCGCCGGCGGCGACCTCAACACTCTGGCGCGCGCATGCGGCCGGGGCAAGCCCCGCGGCCTTCCTTGATCCCCTCTGAGAAATCGTGCACAAGGCCCTTTAAAGCCGGCGGTCGCGCCGGTTCCAGCTTTACTTCCTGGAAAGGTCGAAATGTCGGAGATTTTGCGCGTTGGCATCGCGGGGCTCGGCACGGTCGGCGCGGCGGTGGCGCGGCTTCTCCATCGGCAGGCGACGGCGCTCACCGCGCGCACGGGCCGACGCATCGTCGTCGCGGGCGTTTCGGCGCGCGACGCCGCCAAGAAACGGGAGGCGGACTTTTCGGGCGCCGAATTTTTCGCTGATCCTGTGAAACTCGCAGCGTCCGAGGCGATCGACCTCTTCGTCGAGCTGATCGGCGGCTCGGAGGGCCCGGCCCGCGCCAGCGTAGAGACGGCGCTCGCCCATGGCAAACCGGTCGTCACCGCCAATAAGGCGTTGCTGGCCGCGCACGGCCTGCACCTGACGCAACTCGCCGAGGAAAAGCGCGTGGCGCTTTCCTTCGAGGCTTCCGTCGCGGGCGGCATCCCGATCGTGAAGACGCTGCGCGAGGGCCTCGCGGGCAATTCCATCGAGCGCGTCTATGGGATTCTGAACGGCACCTGCAATTACATCCTGACCCGCATGGAGCGGGAGCGGCTTTCTTTCGAGGAGTGTCTGAAGGAGGCGCAGCGGCTCGGCTATGCGGAGGCCGATCCGACCTTCGACATCGGCGGCTATGATACGGCCCACAAGCTGGCGATTCTCACCTCGCTTGCCTTTGGCGCGCGGATTTCGGCGGAGTCGATCGACATCGAGGGCATCGAGCGCGTGACGCTCGCGGACATCGAGGCCGCCGAGGAACTCGGGTTCCGTATCAAGCTGCTGGGCGTCGCCCAGCGCACGTCGGACGGAATCGAACAGCGGGTCCATCCGACCATGGTCAGCAAGAACTCGGCCATCGCGCAGGTGATGGGCGTGCTCAACGCCGTCACCATCGACGCTGACGCCGTTCACGAACTCACCCTCGTCGGCCCCGGGGCCGGCGGCGACGCGACGGCCTCGGCCGTCGTCGCCGACATCGCCGACATCGCCAAGGGCGTGCGCTCGGCGCCGTTCGGTCTGCCATCGGCGCAGCTTACCGAGCTGAAGCGCACGCCGATGCGTCGGCACGAAGGCGGCTATTACATCCGCATGTCGGTGCGCGACGTGGCGGGCGCTTTCGCCAAGATCGCCACGCGCATGGCCGAGCGTCAGATTTCGCTCGAGAGCATCATGCAGCGCGGACGGCGCGGCGCTCCCGGGGACTGCGTGGACGTCATCCTCATCACTCATGCGACCAGCGAGCATCTCGTGCGCGAGGCGCTCGAACTCATCTTCCAGGACGGCACGATCGTGTCGCGCGCGCAGGTGATCCGCATCGAGCGCGAATAGGCGCGGGAAAGCGCATCATGGCCCAAAAGCCGCAATTCGACGCCGCCTCGATCGAGCGTCTCCTCACCATCGAGCTTGCCCGCGCCACCGAGCGCGCGGCGGTCGCGGCTGCGAGGTGGCGCGGACGGGGCGACGAAATGTCCGCCGACCGCGCCGCCCTTGAGGCAATGCACGAGGAACTGGCGCGCTTGCCGGTGCGCGGCCGGATCGTCATCGGCGAGGGCGAGGACGACGAAACCGCGCGACTCCATGTCGGCGAGGAGATCGGCGCAGCGGCCGGCCCCCATGTCGAACTCGCGGCCGCGCCCCTGGAAGGCGCGACGCTCTGCGCCAAGGACATGCCGGGCTCGATCGCCATAGCCGCGGCGGCGGCCTCGGGAACGCTGCTCCATGCGCCCGATTCCTACATGGACAAGATCGCGATTGGTCCGGGCTATCCGGAAGGCCTCGTCGATCTGGATCGCGATCCGGCCGAAAACATCCAGGCGCTCGCCGAGGCGAAGGGCGTCGCGCCCGGCGAGATCACCGTCTGCATTCTGGATCGTCCGCGTCACGCGCAGCTCATCTCCAGGTGCCGCAAGGCCGGCGCCTGCGTGCGGCTGATTTCGGACGGCGACGTGGCGGGGATCATCTTCGTCACGGATCCGGAGGAAACCGGCGTCGACATGTATCTGGGGCGCGGCGGCGCGCCGGAAGGCGTGCTCGCGGCGGCGGTGCTGCGCTGCGCCGGCGGCCAGATGCAAGGGAGGCTGGTGCTGGAGAGCGCCGAACAGCGCGCCCGCGCCGCACGCCACGGCCTCGTCGATCCCGGCAAGAAATACCGCGTCGCGGATATGGTGACCGGCGACGTGGTGGTGTGCGTCACCGGCGTCACGGATGGTCCGCTCGTCGACGGCGTGGTGTTCGCCAAGGGGTCCATCAAGACCGAGACCGTCGTCTATCGGTCGGCGACGGGAACGATCCGCTGCATTGGCGCGAAGCGGCGGCTGGCGCGATAGGCCGGACCCATATCGCGCCGCCGGGTCTCACTGACTGACGGTCGGCCCGCTGATCGTCGCGGGCGGAGGCGCCGCGCCGCGGGGCCCGCCGCCGTAACCCGGGCGCCCCATGGACGCATTCGCGCCGCCGGGGGCGACCCCGATCGGAGGACGAACTTCATAGCCCCCGAGCCGGCCGATGGGCGAGACCCGATCGAGCGGATCCGTGCGACCGATCGGCGGTGCGATCGTCGTCGGCGGCGGGCCGCCATTGGCGGGAGGCGACCAGCCGCCGTTGGCCGGGGGCGCCCATCCCCCGGGCGGCGGCGGAGGACCGTGAGGCCTGCCGCCCCAATAGCCGCCGCGCCAATAACCGTAACGGCGCCCATAGCCGTAGCCGTAACCATATCCGTAACCCGGTCCGTATCCGTATCCGGGTCCATAGCCGTAGCCGCCGTAGCCGCCGCCGTAATATCCCTCGGTCGATGCGCATCCGGCGAGCGCGCCCGCCGATATCAGAACAGTGCAAAGCCAATATCTCATCGTCTCTCTCGACTTCTGGCGCTTCGTTCGAAACTCTCGCTCTACCGAGGTTAACCCGGGCTGAACGCCCGAGTCTCCCGGCGAGGCGCATGAGCGCCGTTTCGCGTCCGAGGGGAGACAAAGGTTGCAGGGGAGCAGCCGCGGTTATATCGACAACGTAATGACGCCCGCCGCCCAAGTCTCCGCCGCGATCGAGATTCTCGACGATCTCTCGCAACGTCGCCGTCCCGTCGCCGAAGCGCTCAAGGATTGGGGCGCCTCTCATCGTTTCGCCGGCTCCAAAGATCGCACGGCCATTGCGAGTCTCGTCTTCGACGCGCTGCGCAAATCCGCTTCCGCCGCCTGGGTGATGGGCGCGGACACGCCCCGCGCGCGCATGCTGGGCGCGCTGCGCGAGGCGCGCGGGCTCCCCGTCGACGCCATTGCGGCGCTGTGCGCGGGCGAACGCCACGCGCCCGAGCCGCTCTCGAACGATGAACGCGCGCGGCTCGAAACCGCGACGCTCGACGGCGCGCCGGACCATATACGAGGCGACTATCCCGATTGGCTGGACGACCGCTTTCACGCCGCCTTCGGCGGCCGAGCCGCGGACGAAGGCGCGGCGCTCGCGGCGCGTGCGCCTGTCGATCTTCGGGTCAATATTCTGAAGGCGTCACGCGAACAGGCGCGGGCGAAGCTTTCCCATCTGAACCCGGTCCCGACCCCGCTCTCGCCCATCGGGCTCAGGATCGACGCTGGGCGGGGCAGGGGTCCGGCGCTCGCCGCCGAGACGGCCTATGTGAAGGGCCTCGTCGAGCCGCAGGACGAGGCGTCGCAACTCGCCTCGCTCCTTTGCGGCGCCTCGCCCGGGGATCAGGTTCTCGATCTGTGCGCCGGCGGCGGCGGCAAGGCGCTTGCCCTTGCCGGGCAGATGCACAACAAAGGTCAGCTCTACGCCTATGACGCCGACGGCAGGCGCCTGATGCCGATCCATGAGCGGCTGGAGCGCGCCGGCGCCCGGAACATTCAGGTGCGCCAGCCGAAGGGCAAGGCCGACGTGCTCGCCGATCTCGCGGGACGCTGCGACCTCGTGCTGATCGACGCGCCTTGCACTGGAACCGGCACCTGGCGGCGCCACCCGGACGTCAAATGGCGCCTCGCTCCCGGCGCGCTGGAGTTGCGCGTGAAGGAGCAGGCGGCGCTGCTCGAACAGGCCGAGCGCTTTTTGAAGCCGGGCGGGCGGCTCGCTTACGTCACTTGCTCGCTGCTGCGGGATGAAAACGAGGACCAGATCGCGGCCTTTCTGGCGACGCATTCGGATTTCGCGGCGCTGTCCGGGGCCGAGACGGCCGAGGGGGCAGGGCTCCCCGAGCTTGCGCGCTTCGCCTCGCCGCATGGGGCGGGAATCCGGCTGTCTCCCGCGACGAGCGGGACCGACGGGTTTTATGTTTGCGTGATGCGGCGGGGGTGAAGTTGACTGATTCGCTCTCCCCGCAAGGGGGGAGAGCGAGCTAGGCTCGGGCTCACGATCCAGCTAAGCTAAAGCTGCCGGGTGGGCGTCCCCTCTCCCGCGAAGCGGGGGAGGGACAGGGAGGGGGCGGTGCGAGAACCGAAAACGTCGAAGGTGGCGTTCGCCCGCAAACTTCGACGCGACATGACGGATGCTGAAAGAAAGCTTTGGTATGCGCTGCGCGGCCATCGGTTCTCTGGGTTGCAGTTTCGTCGGCAAGCGCCTTGTGGTCCCTATGTCGCCGATTTCCTGTGTCACGCGGCGAAGCTAGTCATCGAGGTCGACGACGCGACGCATTCCAGCGACTCCGAGCTTCGCCGAGACAGCCGACGCGACGCATGGTTTGCGAATAACGGCTTTTCGGTCTTGCGCGTGACCAATGCGGAGGTTTACGCAGAGTTCGAGGGCGTGCTGGAGACGATCCGCCTGCGCGTCGAGGAGAGACTTCCCCCTCCCCAACCCTCCCCCGCTCCGCGGGAGAGGGCGTAGATTCTGGCCTTCATCACGACTGTTGATCGTGAGCGTCCCCTCTCCCGCGGAGCGGGGGAGGGATAGGGAGGGGGTCTTGGCAAGAGAACCCATGACCACCGCCACGCAAACTTTCCACCACGACATCGCCGACCGCCACGACAAGGTGCTCATTGTCGACTTCGGCTCGCAGGTCACGCAGCTCATCGCGCGGCGCGTGCGCGAGGCGGGGGTTTATTGCGAGATCGCGCCGTTCCAGAGCGCCGGCGGCGCCTTCGCGGAGATCCGCCCCAAGGCGGTGATCCTCTCCGGCGGGCCGTGCTCGGTGACCGACGAAGGCTCGCCGCGCGCGCCGCAGGCGATCTTCGATAGCGGCGTGCCGGTGCTCGGCATCTGCTATGGCGAGCAGACCATGGCGACGCAGCTCGGCGGGCTCGTCGAGGCCGGCCATCATCGCGAATTCGGCCGCGCCGAGATTACCGCGCTGGAACACAGCGCGCTCTTCGACGGCGTATGGGAAAAGGGCGCAAGCGCCACCGTCTGGATGAGCCATGGCGACCGCGTCACGAAGCTCCCCGAAGGCTTCCGCGTCATCGCCGCTTCCGAGAACGCGCCCATGGCGGCGATCGCCGATGAGGCGCGCCGCTATTACGGTCTGCAATTCCACCCCGAGGTCGTGCATACGCCGGACGGCGCGAAGCTCCTCTCCAACTTCGTGCATCGCGTCGCGGGGCTGAAGTCGGACTGGACCATGGCCGCCTTTCGCGGCGAAGCCGTCGCCGCCATCCGCAAGCAAGTCGGCGACGGGCGCGTGCTGTGCGGCCTCTCGGGCGGCGTCGACAGCGCCGTTGCGGCGGTGCTGATCCATGAGGCGATCGGCGATCGGCTCGCCTGCGTCTTCGTCGATCACGGCCTGCTGCGGCTCGGCGAAGCGGAGGAGGTCGTGAGCCTTTTCCGCGACCACTACAACATCCCTCTGCATCACGTGCAGGCGGAGGAGTTGTTTTTGGGCGCGCTAGAGGGCGTCGACGATCCGGAAGTAAAGCGCAAGACGATCGGGCGCCTCTTCATCGAGACCTTCGAGGCCGAGGCGAAGAAGATCGCCGAAGACGGCCGCGGCGCGCCGCAATTCCTCGCGCAGGGCACGCTTTACCCGGACGTGATCGAGAGCGTCTCTTTCACGGGCGGACCGTCGGTGACGATCAAGTCGCATCACAATGTCGGCGGCCTGCCGGAGCGCATGAATATGGCGCTGGTGGAGCCGCTGCGCGAACTTTTCAAGGACGAAGTGCGCGCGCTCGGCCGCGAGCTTGGATTGCCGGAAGCCTTTGTCGGGCGCCATCCGTTCCCGGGACCCGGCCTCGCCATCCGCTGCCCCGGCCTCATCACGCGCGAGAAGCTGGACATCCTGCGCAAGGCCGACGCCGTTTATCTCGACGAAATCCGCAACGCGGGTCTCTACGATCAAATCTGGCAGGCCTTCGCGGCGCTCTTGCCGGTGCGCAGCGTCGGCGTGATGGGCGACGGCCGCACCTATGATTATGTCGTCGCGCTGCGCGCGGTCACGTCGAGCGACGGCATGACGGCGGATTTCTATCCCTTCGACATGCGTTTTCTCGGCCGCGCCGCGACGCGCATCATCAATGAGGTGAAGGGCGTGAACCGGGTCGTGTACGACGTGACGTCGAAGCCGCCGGGAACAATCGAGTGGGAATAATTTTTGCCCATCTGATGGTATCCGGAACTACGCCGCCGTGCGACGCAACTACCTGAAAAAATAAATAATCCTGCCGATACCTATCGGGGGCTATCGGTGGGCGTGAATCGCATCTGGCGGCCTCGCTGACGGACCTCGCCCCCATTGATCAACCAGAAAATCGAAAGTACCGTCACGGCAAATGAGGCCCGTGACGGTACTTTTTTTGATCTAACACACTGAGTAGTAATCGGTTTTCACCGACACGAGCCTCCGAAAACTGCGTGACGGTACTTTTCGCGAGGTGGCTACGCATGTTAACCGATGCAGCGCTCAAGGCTCTGAAACCTAGAGAGAAAATGTTCAAGGTGACCGACCGTGACGGCATGTATGTGCGCGTGGCACCGTCTGGCGCCATCTCCTTCAGGCTCGACTACCGGCTGAACGGCAGGCGGGAGACCGTCTATCTCGGCAAGTACGCCCGAGACGGGATCTCGCTCGCCCGGGCTCGCGAACTATGCCTGGACGCGCGCCGGGCGATCGCAGAGGGGCGGTCCCCCGCCATCGAGAAGCAGCGGGAAAAGCGCCGGATCAAGGAAGCCAAGAGTTTCGGCGAGTTCGGGGAGAAGTGGCTGGTCAACGCGCCAATGGCTGACAGCACGCGCGCGATGCGCCGCTCGATTTTTGAGCGGGAGCTTATGCCAGTCTGGCGGAACCGTTTGCTGACCGAGATCACGCCCGATGACCTTCGCGCCCATTGCGCGAAGATCGTAGAACGGGGCGCACCGGCGACGGCGATCCATGTGCGGGATATCCTGAAGCAGATCTACGGCTTCGCCATTCTCCACGGCGAGAAGGTCGCAAACCCGGCCGATGACGTCGGTCCGGCCTCGATCGCCACCTTCGCACCCAAAGACCGTGCGCTCTCGGCGACCGAGATCCGCATCATGCTCAAGCAGCTCGAGCATGTTGCCACGCTGCCAACGATCCGCCTCGGCATGAAGCTCTACCTCCTGACCATGGTCCGGAAGAGCGAGCTGCAGGACGCAGTTTGGGACGAAGTCGATTTCGACAATGCCGTCTGGACGATCCCGAAGGAGCGTATGAAGCGATCGAAGCCGCACAACGTTTACCTGTGCCGGCAGACGCTCGATATCATGATCGCGCTCAAGACCTGCGCCGGGAACTCACGGTACCTGCTGCCGTCCCGATACGATGCGGACGCGCCGATGTCGCGCGCGACCTTCAACCGGATAACCTACGCCGTCGTCGAACAGGCCAAGAAGGAGGGGCTGCCGCTGGAGCCGTTCACCGTCCACGATCTGCGGCGCACGGGGTCGACGCTGCTCAACGAGCTGGGCTTCAACCGCGACTGGATCGAAAAGTGCCTGGCGCACGAGGACGGGCGCTCATCACGCGGCGTCTATAACAAGGCAGAGTATGAGGTTCAACGTCGGCACATGATGCAGGAATGGGCTGACATCGTTGATGCCTGGGTTGAGGGTCGGAAACATGTTCCGACGCTTCTACCTCCCTCTATGCCCCTTGTTGCACTCGATCCCGCGCTTTGACAGGCCGGGACTTGCGCTTGGAGACGTCCGGATGCTGCGCTCGACGGATCGGAGTTGCGCGCCGCGCCAATAACCAAGCGTGAACCTCGGAGAGATCCCAGACGATACAGCGAGGCGACAGCGCAAAGCGCCGAGGAAACTCACCGCGCTGCTCCATTTCGTAAATCGTGCTGTCTGCGAGGGGGACCATCTCTCGCAGTTGGTGCCGTCTGATGGTCTTCCTGATCTCCAAAGTATCGCTCTGGCGCATGCTCGATCTCCTTCTCGGCTGCTGCTGGGAATTGAGAACGATAGGTGTCGGTGCTGGAAGTCCCTTAAGAATAGCTTGCGGCAATTTCGGGCTCTGGCGTGCAAATCGGCGAGGCTAGTTATCCGCTTAGGATCGACGGGCCTTCTTGAACGCTCGATCGCTCGCGATGAACCGCTCCAACATAGGCGCGATGAGCTTTTCCGGTTCGACAGTATTGCCGGAGGCGCTTGCGAGAATTTCAGCATAAGCGACCAAATTCCGATGAAGCGCAGCGGACAGCGTGACGGTGACTTTCACTGGCTTTTCATCTTCGACCGCGGAGAGTTTCAGCTTGGTCATGGCTTGCTTCCTGGTGCGGCGACATCGCCGAACTCCAGATAAGGCGTGAGGACGAGATCACGGGTGACGATCACCCGGACCGGAATTCCGGGCCGAATGGTGAGCGTCGGCTGGATATTGAGATTCCGCCCGACGATCTGCTGTCCGGTCTGATTGAGGCTTTGCGCGCCGCCGCGGCGCAGCGCCTGAATGAGGGCGTTTTCGTCGCCGGTCGTTCCGAGCTGCGTTCCGACGCCGAGAATGGTGGAGAGCGCGGCGGCGCCGGCGAGGCGGAGCCAATGATGATCGATACCGTCTTCGAGGCCCGAATAGCCGGCGGCGTCGGCGCCGGGTTGGCGTTCGAGGACGATGGAGCGCCCGTCGGGGAAAATGAGACGGCTCCAGACGAGGAGCACGCGCGATTGGCCGAAGGCAATCTGCGAGTCGTAGACGCCGACGAGCTTGGCGCCCTGTGGGATAAGTAGAAAGCGCCCGGTAGGGCTGTCATAGACGGTCTCGGTGACTTGCGCGGTGATCTGGCCGGGAAGATCGGAGTGGATGCCGGTGACGAGCGCGGCGGGAATGACGGCGCCGGCCTGCAGGACATAGCGCGATGCGGGCGCGGCGAGGCGATCGGGGCTGACGGTGCGTCGATCGGCTGGCGCGTTGACGAAAGCGAGCTTGCGATCCTGCATGTTCTGGACGTCGGGGGGATCGATTGGCGCTGGCTCAGTTGGAGGCGCCGATGCGTGGACGCCTGGATCAACCGTCGGTCTTTGAGCGCCCTCGGCATTGCTCGACGGCCGCTCGCGGACGTTCGTGGTCGCAAAGAGTTTCGCGGTCCGCGCCGCCTCGCGCTCCTGGCCGATGCGCTGTTGCTCGGGATCAGGACCAGTCGGCGGCAGTTGCCCTTGGGCCGCGAGGATCGGACGGCCGAGATCGCCCGGGAGCGGCGGGCCGAGCTTGGGGACATTCTTCGGCAGGCCCGCGTAGTCACGTGGCAAGGCCGCAAGGCCATCGGGCGTCGCCTTGGCTTCGGTATTGATGAGCTCCGGCGCGGGGCCGGAGCGCGAGCGCGCCTGCAACGCCCAGATGGTCATGCCGAGAAGCGCGGCGGAGGAGATGCCTGCGAGCGCGATCAGCACGCGGCGCGACAGGCGCGTCACTGGCGGCCGCTCGGGGCGAAGGCGCAGCTCCTCCGCCAGCTTCTTCTCGTGCTCCGACCCGCTCATATGGCGGACCTTCCATCGCTGCGCACAATGCGGACGATCTTCTGGTCGTCGGAACCGAAGCGCAGTTCCGCGGCGGCGAAGAGCCGGTCGACGATCATGTGATTGCCGCGCACGCGGTAATTGACGAGCTGGCTGTCGCCCGAGGCGCCGGTGACGAAGAGCGGCGGCATCTCACCCTGAGAGATGCCGCGTGGGAATTCGATATAGACCTTGCGGCCATCATCGAAGGCGCGCAACGGCCGCCAGGGCGCGGCGTCGCCCTCGATCGCGTAGCGGAAATTGAGCCGGGCGAGATCGAGGCCGACATCGACCGGCGCGGCGGCCTCGGCGGCGGCGTTCTGCCGGCGCAGCGCGATGAGTTCGTCCTGCGGATATTGCCAGGAGACCGAGGCCATATAGGTCTTCTCGGTGGAACGCAGTTCGAGATGATAGGTGCGCCGGTCGGTGTTGATGACGAGATTGGTCATCAGGTCGGCGCGAGTCGGCTTGACCATGATGTGGGTCTTGCGGGCGGCCCCCGCGCCGCTCTCCGTGTCGCCGATGATCCAGCGCACCGTGTCGCCGGCGGCGACGGGGCCGGAGCCGACGAGCTGCTCGCCATCCTGCAGCGCGATGTCGGTGATCTCGCCCGGCGCGGCATAGACCTGATAGAGCGCGCCTTCGGTGAAGGGATAGATCTGGACGGCGTTGATATAGCCGGCGCGGCGCGGCTCCATGCGCGCGGCGGCGTTGGCCTGTTCGATGCGGGCTTTTGGATCGAGGGGCTCTGGGCGCTCGCGTTTGCCCTGTGAAAGGGATTTGAGCTGGCCGGGCAGCGGCAGGATCTTCGGGATTTCAACGATCTTGACCGGGCCGGGCGGATCGCTCTGCAGGCTCGCGGGGACGGGCAGATCGTCATAGGCGATCTCGGGCGGCTTGAAGCTCGAACAGGCGGTGAGCAAAGACGACGAGAGAGTGAGGCTCATGAAAGCCCGAAGCGACAATGGCGTCATTGCCCAAGCTCCTTCGACCAGTTGATGGCGTGAATGAAAAGGCCGAGCGGGTTCTTGCGCAGGCGCTCGGCGTCGCGGGGCGGCTGAACGATGATGGTGAGAATTGCGGTCCAGCGCTCAGTCGAAGCGAGGCTGGCGTTCTCGTAGCGGCGTTCCGTCCAGGCGACGCGGAAGGAATCGTCCGAAGCGCGAATGACGCTCGCGACGTCGACGGCGATCTGGACCTGGCCGACCTTGCCGAAGGGATCGTTCGCCCGGGCGTAGTCGTTCAGCGCCAGCGCGCCCTTGTCGGTGACGAAATCATAGGCCTTGAGCCAGTTCTGACGCACGACGATGGGGTCGGCCGGGATCGAGCGGACGTGCTCGACAAAGCGGGCGAGATGCCAGGCGATTTGGGGATCCGTCGGCCGATAATCGGCGATAGCGGGGGCGACAGCCTGCGCCTCGCCGAATCTATCGATCTGAACGACCCAGGGAACGACCGAGCCGCGCGCATTCTGCCAGATGAGGGCGACGGCGAGACCGCCCGCGAGGAAGAGATTGCCGAAGGCGATCAGCCGCCAGTTCTTCGCCTGCACGCGGGCGGAGCCAATGCGCTCGTCCCAGACCTGTGCGGCTTTCTGGTAGGGCGTTTCGGGTTCGGGCGTGCGCCCGTAGCGGACGGAAGCTCGTTTGAACATCAGCGGGCCTCGGAGAGATTGACGGAGGCGCCGCCGCCATGGGCGTCGCCGGAGCGAAGGGCGTGGGCGGCGATTGAGACGCCGTGCGAGATGGATTGGGAGCGCTTCAGGCGCGTTGCCCAAGCGGGTTCGCCGGAGGCGACTTGAGAGGCTCCAGCGCCTGAAGAGACGCCGCCATCAGGCGGAGGGGCCGACGCGGCGCCCGCTGAAGCGAATGGTCGCGCAGTCGAGCCCGCAGAGCCGCCGCCAGAACCGCCGGGGGGCGCGGAAGGGGGCGCGCCGCCGCCGGGCGGTTGCGGCCCCCGCGAGGGCGGCAATGTCGCCGCGGCCTGCGTCTCGCTCCTTCCGGCGAGGCCCGAGAGCGTCCCGCCCGCAAGACGCAGGGCGCCATAGCCGGCGACCGCCGCGCCGCCTGCGACAAGCCCGGTACCGACGACGGCGCCGGCGCCAAGCTGCGGACCGCCCGAGACGACCCCATTGGCGATGCCGGGCCCGAAGATTCCGAGACCGAGAAGGGAAAGGGCGGCGAGCACCAGCGCCATGGCGTCATCAACGGTGGGCTGACTTGCGAACCCTTGCGTGAATTGCGCAACGAGCGTCGAGCCGATGCCGACGATGACGGCGAGCACAAGAACCTTCACGCCGGAGGAGACGACATTGCCGAGGACGCGTTCGGCGAGAAAGGCGGTCTTGCCGAAGAGGCCGAAGGGAATGAGGACGAAACCGGCGAGGGTCGTCAGCTTGAATTCGATCAGCGTGACGAAGAGCTGGATCGCCAGAATGAAAAAGCTCAAGAGAACGATGAGCCAGGCTATGAGGAGGATGGCGATCTGGATGACGTTCTCGAAGAAGGAGACATAGCCCAGAAGCTGCGAAAGAGAATCGAGCATTGGCCGGCCGGCGTCGATCCCGACCTGGGCGACGCGGCCGGGCCGCAGGAAGTCGGCGGCTGAGAGCCCCGCGCCGGCGGCCTTGAGGCCGAGGCCCGAGAAGCTCTCGAAGACGATGCGGGCGAGATTGTTCCAATTGCCGATGAGGTAAGCGAAGACGCCGACGAACAGGGTCTTCTTCACCAAGCGGGCGATGATGTCTTCGTCGGGCCCCATGCTCCAGAAGAGCGCGGCGAGGGTGACGTCGATGACGACCAGCGTCGTCGCCAGAAACCCCACCTCGCCGCCGAGCAGGCCGAAGCCGGAGTCGATATAGCGGGTGAAGGTCTCGAGGAAACGATCGATGACGCCGGTGCCGCCCATGGCGCTACTCGCCCTTGCGCGCCGGCTTCGGCGACGCGCCGTCGGCGGGCGAGCGATGCGACGGGTACATATCGATGAGATGCTCGGCGGGTTGGACTGGCTCGCCATTCCCGAGAAACCTCTTGCGTTCCTTTGCCCAGAGCGCCTTGCAGGCGGGATCGTCGGCTTCTTCGATCGGGAGCTGGGCGCAGCGCAGAAGCTCTGGATCGATGGCGGGCTCTTTCGACGACGCCCCGATGGGCGAGAGCGACGCCGGTTTCGTCCGCGCCGCGACATCGGCGTCGCAGGCGGATTCGACGCCGATGAGCGCGATCGCGCCGATGACGATCCCAACGGCGACAAAGCCGACATTCTCGGGCGCGAACCATTCTCTCCAGTTCATGACATCGCCCTCGCTCAATGAAACATCGCGACATTGCCTGGCTGGTAGGCCTGGCCGGGCGCAACAAAGCGACGCATCTGCTCGCGCGCCTGTTCCTGGGCTTCGGCGTTGCGTGCGAGTTCGAGCGACTGGGCGCGCCCTTGCGAGGCGAGGAGCGCCGTCACATCCGCGAGCTGTTTGCTTTGGAGCGCTAAGAGCTGATTGCCGGCCTGTGACGCCTGAAGCGCGCCGAGCGCGGACTGGCTCGACGAGATGAGCGCGCCGGCTTCGGAACGGGCCGTGTCGATGGACTGAACGATCCCGGCCTGAACGCGCATGGCGTCCTGTAAGGCGGACAAGGAATTTTGCCAGCGCTGCCGCGCTCCATCGACAAGGCTCGCGGAACTCATCGACGAATTGACGGGGCCGTACTGCGTCGAAAAGGCCTGATCGATTTGCTGCACGTCATAGGCGATGCGCTGAGCCTCGCGGAGCAACTGCTGAGTCTGGGAGATCGACTGCTGGATCGTCTGCAGAGAGGAATAGGGAAGGTTCGCAAGGTTCCTTCCCTGATTGATCAGCATCCGCGCCTCGTTCTGGAGGCTCGTGACCTGATTGTAGATCTGCTGCAGCGTGTTCGCCGCGGTCAGGACGTTCTGGGCGTAATTGGTCGGATCGAACACAACGAATTGCGCCGAGACAGGATCGCTGAGGAAAGCCAGCGACAGAGCGAAGGCGCTCGCGGCTGCGAGGCGACGAATGCGGGTCATGACGATGTCTCCAGATCGGTTGGGGTAGGCAGAAGTTCGGCGGCCCAGTCGAGGCCGCGCGCGGACAACCAGGCGCGCCCAAAGCCCTCACGCCCGGCGGCAGCTGAAACCTCGGAGATGAGTTTTTGATCGGTCTTCGAAGACGCGGCGCAGAGGGCCAGCGCCACGGGACCAAGCCCCAATTCGAAGAGCCGATTGCCGCGCCGCGACTGGCAGTAATAGTCGCGCTTGGGCGTCGCCCGCGCGATGATCTCGATCTGCCGGTCGTTGAGACCGAAGCGGCGATAGATCGACAGGATCAGCGGCTCGATCGCGCGCTCGTTGGGGAGAAAAATCCGGGTCGGGCAGCTCTCGACGATTGCGGGCGCGATTGGGCTCGTCTCGATATCGGCGAGCGACTGGGTGGCGAAGATGACGGAGGCGTTCTTCTTCCTCAGCGTCTTGAGCCATTCGCGCAGTTGCGCGGCGAAGCCCGGATCGTCGAGGGCGAGCCAGCCTTCGTCGATGACGAGGAGCGCGGGCGCGCCGTCGAGCCGGCCTTCGATGCGGTGAAAGAGATAGGAGAGGACGGCAGGCGCGGCCGCGGAGCCGATCAGCCCGTCCGTCTCGAAACACTGGACGTCGGCGGCGCCCAGAACCTCCGCATCGGAATCGAGAAGCCGTCCATGCGGGCCGCCGAGGCAAAACGGCTTGAGCGCGCGTTTGAGCGGATTGGATTGCAGGAGAACGGAGAGGCCGGTGAGCGTGCGTTCCTCGATCGGCGCGGAGGCGAGGGACGAGAGCGCCGACCAAAGATGCTCTTTGACCTCCGGCGTGACGGCGACATTCTCGCGGGCGAGGATGGAGGCGATCCAATCGGCGGCCCAGCCACGCTCCACGGGATCGTCGACCGCGGCGAGGGGCTGCAAGGCGACGGGATCGGTTGTCTCTACCGAGAGCGCGCCGCCGAGATCATGCCAGCTGCCGCCCATGGCGAGAGTCGCCGCCCGGGCCGATCCCCCGAAATCGAACACAAAAATCCGAGAGCGCGAGTAGCGGCGGAATTGCAGCGCCATGAGAGACAGCAGCACGCTCTTGCCCGCGCCGGTGGGGCCGATGACGAGCGTATGGCCGACGTCGCCGACATGGAGCGAGAAGCGGAAGGGCGTCGAGCCTTCGGTCCGGCCAAAGAACAGCGGCGGCGCCTCAAGATGCGCGTCCGTCAGCGGCCCCGCCCAGACTGCTGAGATCGGGATCATATGAGCGAGATTGATCGTCGAGATCGGCGGCTGACGGACATTGGCGTAGACATGACCCGGAAGCGAGCCAAGCCAGGCCTCGATGGCGTTCACCGTCTCGACCATTGACGTGAAGTCGCGGCCCTGGATGACCTTTTCCGCGAGCCGCAGCTTCTCGTCGGCGAGGCGGGCATCCTCGTCCCAGACGGTAATCGTCGCCGTCACATAGGCTTCACCGATCAAATCGGAGCCTAGATCCTGCAGCGCGGCGTCGGCGTCGAGCGCCTTGTTATGGGCGTCGGTGTCGAGAAGGACGGAGGACTCATTGGTCATCACCTCCTTCAGGATCGCCAGGATCGATTTGCGCTTGGCGAACCATTGCCGGCGGATGCGGGTGACGACCTTCGTAGCGTCCGTCTTGTCGAGCGTGATTGCCCTTGTCGACCAGCGATAGGGAAAGGCAAGGCGATTGAGCTCGTCGAGGATTCCGGGATGGGTCGACGAGGGGAAGCCCATGATAGTGAGAATGCGCAGATGCGCGCGTCCGAGTCGTGGCTCGAGGCCGCCGGTGAGCGCCTCGTCGGCGAGGATCGCGTCGAGATGCATGGGCGTCTCGGGAACGCGGACCTTGTGGCGTTTGGTCGAGACGCAGGAATGGAGATAGGTCAGTGTCTCGCTATCCGAGAGCCATTCGGCCTCTGGCGCAAAGCCGTCGATGAGCTGCAAGAGCCGGTCGGTTCGGTCGATGAAGCTAGCGAGAACGGCGGTGGGCGCGCCTTCGGCAGAGCGCCCTTCATAGAGCCAGCTCTCGGCGCCCGCCGCCTCGTCTTCGGGCGGCAAATAAACGAGCGAGAGAAAATAGCCGCTCTCGAAATGCGCCCCTTCCTCTTCGAACTGGGCGCGGCGCTCTTCGTCGATGAGGGCGGCGACGGGATCGGGGAAGGAACTCGCCGGATAATCCTGCGCGGGATTGCGCTGCGCTTCGAAGAAGATCGCCCAGCCGGATCCCAGGCGCCGGAGCGCATTGTTGAGCCGCGCCGCGACGCCGACGAGTTCGGCTTGGGTGGCGCTTTCGAGATCTGGACCGCGAAAGCGCGCGCTTCGCTGCAACGAGCCATCTTTGTTGAGGACGACGCCCGGCGCGACCAGCGCTGCCCAAGGCAGGAAATCGGCAAGGCTTTGCGGCTTCTTGCGATATTCGGCGAGGTTCAGCATTCCCGCTTCTCCTCACACCCCGAAATGCGCGGGGTAGCGCAAATGCCGGCGCACGACTTCGACGAAGTCGGGATCGCGCTTGGCCGCCCAGGCCGCCGCGAATTGCGCGACGGCCCAGAAGGCGAGGCCGGCGAGCCACAGCCGCAGGCCGAGGCCGAGCGCGGCGGCGAGCGTGCCGTTCAGGATGGCGATGGAACGCGGCGCGCCGCCAAGAAAGATCGGCTCGGTGAGCGCCCGGCGGACAGGAACGCGGAAACCTGGGATGGCGCCGTCGATCGGAAGAGTATCGTTCTCCATCAGATCAACGCTCCGCCGCCGAAGGAGAAGAAGGACAGAAAGAAGCTCGAGGCGGCGAAGGCGATCGAGAGCCCGAAGACGATCTGCACCAGCCGCCGGAAGCCGCCCGACGTGTCGCCGAAAGCGAGCGTCAGGCCGGTCGTGATGATGATGATCACCGCGATGATCTTGGCGACGGGGCCCTCAATCGATTGCAGGATCTGCTGGAGCGGCTGCTCCCAGGGCATGTTGGAGCCGGCGGCGAACGCCGGCGTGGAAAGTGCGGCGGCCGAGATCAGGAAGGAAAGCTCAAGATAAATGCGAGCGCGCAACCGGTTGCGGGTAGGAAACCTATTCATGAACGTCTCCAAAGGTGACGGAGGTGAGGTCGACGAGCGCGTAGTCGCCGTATGAGTCGAGGCCCTGAACGGCGGCGAGTTCGATCAACCGCCGGTCCCTTCCGCGGCCAGCCAGAACGGCGATGATCTGGATCGTCTCGGCGATCAGCGCGCGAGGGACAGTAACGACGGCTTCCTGGATGAGCTGTTCGAGACGTCGGAGCGCTCCAAGCGCCGATCCAGCGTGAATTGTGCCGACGCCGCCGGGATGTCCTGTGCCCCAGGCCTTGAGCAGATCGAGCGCCTCGGCCCCGCGCACTTCGCCGATCGGGATGCGGTCGGGCCGAAGCCGGAGCGACGAGCGGACCAGGTCGGAGAGCGAGGCGACGCCGTCTTTGGTCCGCAGCGATACGAGATTGGGCGTGGCGCATTGCAGCTCGCGCGTATCCTCGATCAGCACGACGCGGTCGGAGGTCTTGGCGATCTCGGCGAGCAGGGCGTTGGAGAGCGTCGTCTTGCCGGTGGACGTGCCGCCAGCGACGAGGATGTTCTTGCGTTCAGCGACTGAGGCGCGAAGGATGGCCGCCTGATTTTTCGCTATGACGCCGGTTGCGACGTAATCGTCGAGCGAGAACACCGCGACGGCAGGCTTTCGAATGGCGAAGGCCGGCGCATAAACGACGGGCGGCAGCACACCCTCGAAGCGCTCGCCTGTTTCCGGCAACTCCGCCGAAACGCGCGGCGCCCCCGCATGCACCTCGGCGCCGACATGATGAGCGACGAGCCGGATGATGCGCTCGCCGTCCTCCGCCGAAAGCCGTGAGCCCGTGTCCTCGAGCCCGCTCGTCAGTCGATCGAGCCAAAGCCGCCCATCGGGATTGAGCATGATCTCGACCACGCTCGCATCGTCGAGCCAACCTGCGATCTCTGCGCCGAGCGCCGTGTGCAACATGCGGGCGCTGCGCGAGAGCGCTTCGGCGTTGTCGTTTTGAGAGCGCAATTTTGTCCCCGGTTGTCGTGGAACCGCAAGATGGCGGTTCGAAGCCGGGATCGATTAAGAAAGGCGTGACCGGATGGGATGCAACAAGTCATTCGGGGGCGTAGGGCTGTGGCGTGCAATGACAAGAAAAGGGGGGAGTTAATCCCTTAGCCGGGTCGGTAAAACGATCGAGTACGTGCGCCTTATTTGGTGAGCGCGATCGAGTATCCTTGCACCAGAAGCGGTCATTATCCAGCATGGCTCACGTTGGCAGCGATTGCTGGTCGCGTTTGGAAGGAAAGCAATTTGGAACCACCACCGAGCCAAACCTTCACCGTTTCCCACAAAATGAACCTGAAAGCCTAGTTGAGCAATCGCCACACAGCCGGGAGGAATGAATATGAGTCACGAGCATGACCACCCTCATCCCGGGCATGAGCGTCAACACGCGCATCAGGGTCACCATCATGCGCTGACGGCGGAGGCCCCCAATCGGGCGGACCTGAAGCGGCCTGCTCGCAGAGCGGTGGAGGGGGGCATCTACACCTGCCCGATGCATCCGCAGATCCGGCAGGTCGGCCCCGGAAATTGCCCGATCTGTGGCATGACGCTCGAACCGCTCGTCACGACGACGGAAGAGACGCCGAACGCTGAGCTCATCGACATGACGCGCCGCTTCTGGATCGGGTTGGCGCTGACTGTCCCGGTGTTCGTTCTGGAGATGGGCGGCCACTTCCTTGGTCTCCACCATTACTTTCAGCCGCAGCTATCAAACTGGGCGCAGTTCCTTCTCGCCACCCCGGTGGTCCTATGGTGCGGCTGGCCCTTCTTCGTGCGGGGCGCGCAATCGCTTGTCACCCGCAATCTGAACATGTTCACGCTAATCGCCATGGGCACGGGCGTCGCATGGGTCTACAGCGTGGTCGCCACTTTTGCGCCGTCGCTGTTTCCGGCGGCATTTCGCAGTGCGGATGGTTCGGTGCCGATCTATTTCGAGGCGGCGGCGGTCATTACCGTCCTGGTCCTCCTCGGCCAGGTCCTCGAACTGCGCGCCCGCGAGCAGACGGGCGGCGCGATCCGTGCGCTCCTCGATCTTGCGCCGGTTACTGCCAAGCGCGTGAAGGAGGATGGGTCCGACGAAGAGGTGGCGCTGGAAGAGGTGCTTGTCGGCGATCGGTTGCGCGTCCGTCCGGGCGAGAAAGTTCCGGTCGACGGCGCGCTTCTCGAAGGCCGCAGCTCGGTCGACGAGTCGATGGTCACCGGTGAGTCCATGCCAGTGACGAAGAGCGTCGGCGACAAGGTCATCGGCGGCACGCTCAACCAGACCGGCGGGTTCATCATGCAGGCGGACCGCGTCGGCGCGGACACCATGCTGTCGCGCATCGTCGACATGGTCGCCTCGGCCCAGCGCAGCCACGCGCCCATTCAGCGGCTCGCCGATCAGGTTTCCGGCTGGTTCGTGCCGGTGGTCATCCTCGTCGCCATTCTCGCCTTCGCAGCGTGGGCGGTCTGGGGGCCGGAGCCTCGCATGAGCTATGGCCTCATCGCCGCCGTTTCGGTGCTGATCATCGCCTGCCCCTGTGCACTCGGCCTCGCCACGCCGATGTCCGTCATGGTGGGCGTCGGGCGCGGCGCGCAGCATGGCGTGCTCATCAAGAACGCCGAAGCTCTGGAGCGCCTGGAGAAGATCGACACGCTAGTCGTCGACAAGACCGGGACGCTGACGGAAGGCAAGCCAAAGGTCACCGCTATTCGTGCTGTCGAAGGTGTGAGCGAAGACGAATTGCTCACCTTCGCGGCGAGCCTGGAGCGGTCGAGCGAGCATCCCTTGGCGCATGCGATCGTCGAAGCCGCGCATTCGCGAGGGCTTCCTCTGAGAGAAACCTCGGAGTTCGACTCTCCTGTCGGGAAGGGCGTCACGGGACGCATCGGCGCGCAATCCATCGTCATCGGCAACCGGCGCTTTCTGGCCGAAACCGGCATCGAGACGAGCGCGCTCGATGGTGATGCAGAACGGCTGCGGGAAGATGGCGCTACGGCTATATTCGTCGCGATCGACCACCAAGCTGCGGGGATCATCGCCATCGCGGACCCCATCAAGGAGACGACGCCGGACGCGCTGCAAGCGCTCCGTGACGCGGGCGTCTCGGTCGTCATGCTCACCGGCGATAATTGGACCTCCGCGCGCGCCGTCGCGAAGCGGCTGGGAATCAGTGAGGTCGAGGCCGAAATTCTGCCTGAGGACAAGAGCAAGGTGGTTGCCCGCTTGCGCGAGGCTGGGCGTATCGTCGCCATGGCGGGCGATGGTGTGAACGACGCGCCTGCGCTCGCGGCGGCGGATGTCGGCATCGCCATGGGAACCGGGACCGACGTGGCGATAGAGAGCGCCGGCGTGACGCTGCTCAAGGGAGACCTTCGCGGCATTGTGCGCGGGCGCCGGCTGTCGCGCGCAACAATGCGGAACATCCGTCAGAACCTGTTCTTTGCTTTTATCTACAACGCGGCGGGGGTGCCGCTGGCGGCGGGGGCGCTCTATCCCGCATTCGGCCTGCTTCTTTCGCCGACGATCGCCGCTGCGGCAATGGCCCTGTCATCGGTCAGCGTCGTCGCCAACTCGCTGCGCCTGCGCCAGGCCGAAATCGAGCCGGCCAAGCTGCTTGAAATGCCGCCGTACCCGGGTGCCTCGTAGATCCGAAAGACGTTCCATACTCGAGATTAGTAAGGGCCCGCCGAATTTACCGGCGAGCCCTGTTTTCTTCTGAAGGCCTTCTATGGTTCGCGTTTACCGGAAACTCGGGTTGTCATTCCTGTCAACGACAAACCCAGACCCAGCCCTGAGCCGCGTCCCAGTCCCAGCAGACATTGTGAACGTGACGACCCTCTTGCTGGCTCCAGTCACGGTGCCCGTGCCGCCAATGTCCGCCGATGTGCTGCATCGCGCTGTGCCGCCGGTTCTCCTCCCGCTGCGCATCACTCTGTGCAATTGCCGGAAGCGTTGCAGCGAAAAGGAAGGCGGCGGCCATGATTGCGTTCTTCGACATTTTTTATCTCCAGTATCTCAGTGACTTTACTTATGCTGGCTAACGCGACGCGCCTCCAGCAGTTGCTGAGTGGTCCTTGCAGAGGACTTAAGCCCCTTGCAAATCTTCGCTATTGGCCAATTGAAATATAGGCGGGCGAAGGTCTGGAGAAATAGACAATCCCTCCATGGGAAGGTCGATCGGCATCGGCAAATCGAGCGTCAGACGGGTATGCGCCACAAGCGAACAACAGACCGGAATTTGAAGGGCAAAGTTACAAGCGAGCGAGGAACAAGCTCCGGTGGGCGGGGCACCATCAGGGCTACCCAGGACGCAGTCATGCGAGACCATTTGGAAGCAGTGCACGGCAGTTCCGTGCACCGCATCGAATGCGGCGACGACTCCGATGTTGGACGCCCACATGAACAAGGCACAGATAACGATGCGGGCCCACGCCATCGGCAGTCTCCTTGAACCACGAGATATGTTTCGGCCGGACCTGCCACAAGGCTCCGCGGCGTTTGACCGCATCATTCCGAATGTTTCGCGAGCACAGGCTGAACTGTCGACGCTTCGGGCAAACCGACGCCCTTCACCAGGGCGTAGATCGCTGGGATGACCACGAGCGTCAGCAGCGTGGACGACACCATGCCGCCGATCATCGGCACGGCGATGCGTTGCATGACTTCGGAGCCGGCGCCCGTGCTCCACAGGATCGGCACGAGCCCGGCCATGATGGCGATGACTGTCATCATCTTGGGCCGCACGCGCTCGACCGCGCCGAGCATGATCGCCTCGCGGACATCGGACTTTGTGAAGACCCGCCCCTCGGCGGCGCGCTTCTCCGCGACCTCGCGCATCGCGGCGTCGAGATAGATGAGCATGATGACGCCCGTCTCCGCCGCGACGCCAGCAAGCGCGATGAAGCCGACGCCGACGGCGACCGACATGTTGAAATTCATCAGCCACATCAGCCAGACGCCGCCGACGAGCGCGAAGGGCAGCGACAACATGACGATGAGCGTCTCGGTGATCCTGCGGAAGTTGAGGTAGAGCAGTAGAAAGATGATGAAGAGCGTGACCGGAACCACGATCTTCATGCGCGCCTGCGCCCGTTCGAGATATTCATATTGCCCGCTCCAGACCGCGTAGGCGCCCGGCGGAAATTCGATCGCTTCAGCCACGGCCTTTTGCGCTTCCGTGACGAAGCCGCCAATGTCGCGCTCCCTGATGTCCACGAAGAGATAGACCGCAAGCTGTCCATTCTCTGTTCGGATCGAGGTCGGGCCGCGAACGAGCTCCACTTTCGCGACCTCGCCCAGCGGTATCGTCCCGCCGCCGGGAAGCTGGATCAGCACGTCACTCGCAATCGACCTCGGGCTCGATCGAAAGTCGCGCGGATAGCGGATGTTCACGCCATAGCGTTCGCGGCCTTCAACGGTGGTCGTCACCGTCTCCCCGCCAAGCGCCATGGCGATCGTCGACTGCACGTCGTCGATCATCAGGCCATAACGCGCGAGCGCCAAACGATCGGGCGCGATGTCGAGATAATAGCCGCCCATGACGCGCTCGGCGTAGGCTGACGACGCGCCGCGCACGCCCTTCACGACCTTCTCGACCTGACGCGCAAGTCCTTCGAGCTGGGCGAGATCGCGCCCCATGATCTTGACGCCCACGGGCGTGCGGATGCCGGTCGCGAGCATGTCGATGCGGTTGCGGATCGGCATGGTCCAGGCGTTGGAGACGCCGGGAAATTGCAGCGCGGCGTCCATTTCGGCGACGAGGCTGTCGATGGTCACGCCGGGACGCCATTCGCCCTTTGGCTTGAGGGCGATGACGGTCTCGAACATTTCGAGCGGCGCGGGGTCCGTGGCGGTCGAGGCGCGGCCCGCCTTGCCGTAAGCGGATTTCACCTCGGGGAAGGATTTGATGATGCGGTCCTGCGTTTGCAGGAGTTGCGCCGCCTTGGTCACGGAGAGGCCCGGGAGCGTCGTCGGCATGTAGAGCAGCGCGCCCTCGTTCAGCGCGGGCATGAATTCCGAACCGAGCTGGCGCGCCGGCAGGATGGTGACGGCGAGCGCCGCGATCGCGAGAAGAATGGTTGGAATCTTGGCGCGCATCACCAGGCGGATGACGGGCCGGTAGGCCCAGATCAAGGCGCGATTGATCGGATTGCGCGCCTCGGAGACGATATGGCCGCGCACGAAGACGATCATCAACGCCGGAACCAGCGTGACCGACAACAGCGCCGCCGCCGCCATGGAGAAGGTCTTGGTGTAGGCGAGGGGGCTGAACAGCCGGCCCTCCTGCGACTCGAGCGTGAAGATCGGCAGGAAGGAAACGGTGATGACGAGCAGGCTGAAGAAGAGCGCCGGCCCGACCTCCGTCGCCGCGTCGGTGAGGATTTCGACCCGCGATTGGTCGGGCGACGCGCGTTCGAGCCGCTTATGCGCGTTCTCGATCATCACGATCGCGGCGTCGACCATGGCGCCGATGGCGATGGCGATGCCCCCCAGGCTCATGATGTTCGAGCCGAGGCCGAGCGCCTTCATGGCGGCGAAGGCCATCAGCACGCCGACCGGCAGCATGAGGATGGCGACGAGCGCGCTGCGAAAGTGCAGAAGAAAGACGACGCAAACAAGCGCGACGATGAGGCTCTCTTCGACAAGCGTCCCGCGCAGCGTCTCGATCGCCGCATGGATCAGCTCGGAGCGGTCATAGACGGGAACGATCTCGACGCCTTTCGGCAGGCTCGGGGCGATCTGCGCGAGGGCCGCCTTGACGTTGTCGATCACCGTCAGGGCGTTGGCGCCGTAACGCTGGAGCGCAATGCCGCTCGCGACCTCGCCCTCGCCATTGAGTTCGGTGATGCCGCGGCGTTCGTCCGGGCCGAGCTCGATATGCGCCACGTCCTTCAGGAGCAGCGGCGTTCCCCCTCCCGCACGCAGCACGATATTTTCGAGATCGCCGACGCCCTTCAGATAGCCGCGCCCGCGCACGATGAATTCGAATTCGGAAAGCTCGACGGTGCGGCCCCCGACATCGGCGTTGTTGGCGCGGACCGCCTCGCGAATGCGCGACAAGGGGATGTTGAGCGCGCGCAGCCGGTTCGGGTCGACGACAATGTTGTACTGCTTCACGAAGCCGCCGGCGCTCGCGACTTCGGCCACGCCCTCCGCCTTGGCGAGGCCGTAGCGCAGCGTCCAGTCCTGCAGGGACCGCAATTCGGCGAGCGTCATCTCCTTGGCGACGAGCGCATATTGATAGACCCAGCCGACGCCCGTGGCGTCGGGGCCGAGCACGGGCGTCGCGCCCGCGGGCAGGCGCTTGGTCGCCGAGCTGAGATATTCGAGGACTCGCGAGCGCGCCCAGTAGATGTCGACGCCGTCCTCGAAAATCACATAGACGAAGGAGACGCCGAAGAAGGAGAAGCCGCGCACCACTTTCGAGCGTGGGACGGTGAGCATGGCGCTCGCCAGCGGATAGGTGACTTGATCCTCGACCACTTGCGGCGCCTGGCCGGGATATTCCGTGTAGACGATCGCCTGCACGTCGGAGAGATCGGGAATGGCGTCGAGCGGCAGGGTCCGCAGCGCATAAAGGCCAGCGGCGACGGCGAACGCCGTCCCGAAGAAGACCAGCACCAGATTGCGCGCCGACCATGCAATGAGGCGCCCGATCATTTTGGGGCTCCCTGATCCAGAGACTGCAACGCCGCCTTGAGATTGCTCTCCGCGTCGATGAGGAAGTTGGCCGAGGTCACGACCTTGTCGCCCTCCGAGAGTCCGCTCGTGATTTCCGCATAGCCCTCGCCGCGCCGGCCGGTCTTCACCTCGCGCGGCTCGAAGCGGCCCTCGCCCTTGTCGAGGATCACGACCTGACGCTTGCCGGCGTCGATGATGGCGCTCTCCGGCGCGGCGAGAACCTTCTCCCTTCCGCCCGCTTCGATCTCGACGTCGGCGAACATGTCGCCGAGCAGGCGGCCTTCGGGGTTCGGCAGCTCGATGCGCACCCGCGCCGTGCGCGTCTCCATGTTCAGATGCGGATAGATGAGCGCGACGCGGCCCTTGAACGGATGGTCGGGATAGGAGCGCGCGCGGATGACCGCGGTCTGCCCCGGCGCCACGGCCTCGACGTCGCGCTCCGGAATATCCGCGAGAATCCACACGACGCTGTGGTCGACGATGCGAAACAGCGTCTCGCCGGGCGCCGCGCGCATGCCGGCCAGCGCCGTGCGTTCGATGACATGGCCGTCCTGCGGGGCGGGCCAATCAATCACGCGGGGGACGCGGCGGCTGCGCGCAATCGCGGCGATGCTCGCGCTATCGAGGCCGAGATTGACGAGACGCCGGCGCGCGCCCTCGACCCGCGCTGCTGAGCGCGCATTGAGCACGGCCACATATTCCGCCGCGGCGCTGGAGAGGTCGGGGCCGTAGACCCGCATGAGCGGCTGGCCCTTGCGCACATAATCGCCCTCCGCGACCTTCTCGACGGATTCGATGAAACCCTCGAAGCGCAACGCGACGACCGAGGTGCGGCGCGGATCGAAATCCACGCGCCCCGCGGCGCGGACGGGAACGGTCAAGATGCGAAGCGTGACGGGCTCGGATCGCACGCCGGTCTTCTGCAACTTGCCGGGGCTGATCGTGATCGTCGATGCGTCTTGTGAATCGTCCTCATAGACGGGGACATAATCCATCCCCATGGAGTCCTTCTTCGGAACCGGCGACGTGTCGGGCAGGCCCATCGGATTGCGGTAATAGCGGATGCGCCGGCCGGACGGCTGCGGCTCAGCGACTTCCGGCGGCTTGTCCTCGAAAGAGACGTCCTCGCTGGCGCGGACGGCGACGTAGTCCTTGCCCGACGCGTTCTTCTTCGGCGCGTCCGAATAGAAGGGCCCGTCCGGATCGCGGTAATAGATGATCGGCCCGGTTCCATGCGCATGGATCGCGGGCGTTGGCGCCGGCGCCCTGGCGCGCCACAGCAGCAGACCGCCGCCCAGGGCCGTCACGGCGAGGACAGCAGCGGCGATGAGTTTCGCGCGCCTCATAGCGCGCCTCCCGCAAGGCGTTCGAGATCCGCATATCTGCTCTGCTCCTCGACCCGCAGGGTGAGAAGCTCCAGTTCGACGGCGCGCAGGCGCCGTTCGGATTCGAGAAGTGTTGCTAGCGGCGTCGATCCCGCGTCGAAGCCGCTGCGCGCCGTCTCGACGGAGAGCTTCGCGGGCGGCAACTGGCGTTGCTCGAAGATCCGGATCGCCTTGCGGATGGCCTCGAGCCGGTACCACGCTTCGGCGACCTCGCCATCGAGGCGGATGCGGACCGCGTCGTTGCGGGCCTGCGCCGCCCCGAGGCTGGCGCTCGCTGCGCGCTGTTCGGCGTCCTTGGCCTCATATTGCAGCGGCACCTTGACGCCGAGAAGAAACATGCCGCTCGTTTCGCCGTTCCGCGGTTGCACCAGATTTGCGCCGATGGTGACGTCCGGATAGTAGTTCAGATCGGTCAAAGCTTTCGTCCCCGTGGCCGAACGCACTTGCGCATGCGTCGCCGCGAGTTGCGGGTTCGAGGACCGCGCGAGCTCCTGCACGCCCGCAAGCGACAGTTTCGTCTTCAACGCCGGGAAGCCCTTGGCGGCGGCGAGCGGCGCGTTCGCGCTCCTGCCAATTAACGCATTCAACCGCGCCGCAACGGATTTGGCCTCGCCCTCACGACGGGCGACGTCCGCAGCGGCGTTCGCGGCCTCGAGTTCCGCCTTGATGACTTCCTGCTGATCGACCGAACTCGCGCCGTAGCGCAGCCTCAGAAGCTCGAGGAGCTGATCGACGCGCTGCTTGAGAGATTTCGACAGTTCCAGCGCCCGCTGGGCCGCGCCGTATTGGGCGTAGGCCGCCTTCACACGGGCGACGAGATCGACCTCCGTCGCTTCGCTCTGGCGCCTCGCCACGTCGGCGTCGGCATGGGCGATTCCCTTTTCCAGGTCGGTCTTTCCCCACAGCCTGAAGGTCTGCTCCGCGCCGATCCAGGTCTGGCCGACGCCTTTGCCGTTCACGTCCCAGGCTTGCAGCGTGACGGTGGGGTCGGGCTGAACGCCGGCGGCGCCGACGCGCTGCGAGGCTGCGTCCGCCTCGAGAACGGACGCCCGCAATTCGGGGCTCAGCCGCTTGGCGAGGGCCAAGACGCTCTCGACGGTCGTCCCCGGTTGGCTGCGCTCCGCCGCCGAGGCAGGGACGGGGGAAAGACTTTCCGCCGCACAGACCAAGAATATGAGAGGGAATCGTCTCATGGCGTCGCCTTCAAGATCAGCCGGCTTTGGAGCGTCTCGGTCTCGCCCTGTATCTTCGCCGCGATGGAGATGCGCCAGCGCCCCTCGTCTGTCAGGTCGATCTTGAACCGGTAGAGTCCCGGCCCGGGACTTTGCGCCAGTTCGATCGCACTCGTCATCGATTCCATGTCGTCCGGGGCCATGTCGAGACGCGTTGCGAAGATGACTGCGTCGCCAACCGCCCGGCCGTCTGGCCTATGGATGAGCCGAACATCAACCGTGCTCAAACCCTTCTTGATATGCGTCTGCACCAGTTCGAAGGCGTAGTCGTCGATGGCCGCGCGCGCGTGTCCACTGCCAAGCGTGACCAAAACCATTCCGCCGACAAGCCGCAGAAATTTGCACTGCATCTGAATTCTCTCTCACGCCGTGCGCAAGCCTCGCCACGCGCATGGCGGCCCCGGAGGAGCGTTGAGACGTAAGGATGGAGGAAGGGCGCGTGATGGCGCGGCCGTCTCTGATGGACGCCACTAGCCGTCAGTCGCCGCAGAAGGCGCGCCTCGAGGGAGCGCACGCCAGTCAAGGCCTCAGAGAATGGGAGGGCGAAGGTCGGGCGGCGCCGAGAGCCCTGGATTCGCTGCGTCGTCGACAATAGGCCGGACTGAACCGACCGCTGTCGGGGTGATCGACGTCTCGGCTTGGGGAGGTGTGAGCTGGAGAGCACCGCAAACAAGTGAGTCGCAGTGCCGAGGCGCGGTCGCGTGATCGCCAGCATGGTCCGGGCAATCGTCCATGATCGACATGGACGCGCAGTCATGGGCCGAGGACGCAGCCGAGCTCAAGGCCGCCCCTGACAGGGCGGCGAAGACGACCATCACGGAGATGATAAGGCGCAGCCAGCGAAGCTTCATTGCGGTCTCCGCCTCATTGATAGCATGGCGGGGTTCCGGCCGCAAGAAAGCAATGCGTGCTTGCTTCGATCCTTTGGAGAGCGGCCATTTTCAACCGAAGTCGAATTGGGTGCGGCGTTTTCACACGACCAGGGTCACGAGCGGACCATCGCAAAAATGTTCATTCATCCCGAGAGAGCCCCCGACGATGCGTGAACTTTTAAGAGTTCCCGTCGCTGACATTAGCCTGGACCTCCTCCGCGACCTCCTTCGCCAGTCGCTGCCCCCTAGCCAGCCTCCTTCCCAAAGCCTCGATGAAGCTTTCGTACCGCTCTCGTCCTTTCGCCTGTGCCGCTGCTTGTGCACCGTCGGGCAGGGCTGGCGTCGCCGTGAGCCAAGCGCGGATGTAAAGCGCCAGCGCCTCGACCGAGAATTCGAGGTCGCGCTCCACGCGATCGACGGAACGAGTGAGCCGGTCGAGTCGCCGCGTGAAGGCCGCCTCCCATCGATTTGCGTCGTCGGCCGTCAGGAAAGAAATGATCGCCGCCTCGGCGATCGACGACTTGGCGACGCGCTCTTTCGCGGCGAGATTTTCCAGCCGCGCCATCATGTCGGCGTCGAGATAGACGGAGAGGCGCTGCTTAACCGACATGTGGCCGCCTCATAAAGCGATGCCGTCGTCGGGATCGAGCGCCGCCTGGCGGGCGAGTGCGCGACCCTGACTGCGGAGGAGGCGGGCCTTGATCGCTTCGTCGTCATCCGACTCGTCGGCGACGAAAGCTTCGAGCGGTGGGGTCAGGGTCGGTTCTAGTGGCGCGATGTCCTCGTGCTCGGGGAGCTGGGGTTCTCGGCGGATGCCACCATTTGCGGGATCTTCGTCGGAAAGGGTTTCGCGCTTGGGCAGCGGCAAGGCAGACCAATCGTCCCTCACATTGGAGGCGGCGGAATCCAAATCCGATCGTCCATCGTCGACTACCGGGCGCTTCGGCGGCGGCGTTATCCGCCCCTGCAACCGGCGATCTTTATAGTAGCGCGCCTTCTTGGCGCGGATCGGCGGCAGCCCAGATACGAGGATGATTTCGTCGATCGGCGGCAACTGCATGACCTCGCCCGGCGTCAACAGCGCCCGCGCTGTCTCCTGACGCGAGACCATCAGGTGCCCGAGCCACGGGCTCAACCGATGGCCGGCATAGTTCTTCATGGCGCGCATTTCCGTTGCGGTTCCGAGAGCGTCCGAAACGCGCTTCGCCGTGCGTTCGTCATTGGTCGCGAAGGACACGCGGACGTGGCAATTGTCGAGGATGGCGTTGTTGGGGCCATAGGCCTTCTCGATCTGGTTGAGCGACTGGGCGATGAGGAAGCTTTTGAGGCCGTAGCCGGCCATGAAGGCGAGCGCCGACTCGAAGAAGTCGAGCCGCCCTAACGCGGGGAACTCGTCGAGCATGAGCAGCAGCCGATGGCGCCGCTGCTTCGACTCCAGCTCTTCCGTCAGCCGCCGTCCGATCTGGTTGAGGATCAGGCGCACCAGCGGCTTGGTTCGGGAGATGTCGGAGGGCGGCACGACGAGGTATAGCGTCGCGGGTTTCTCGGCAGTGACGAGATCGGCGATGCGCCAGTCGCAGCGCCGTGTGACCTCGGCGACGACAGGGTCTCGATAGAGCCCAAGAAAGGACATGGCGGTCGAGAGAACGCCGGAGCGCTCGTTCTCGGATTTGTTGAGGAGCTCGCGCGCGGTCGATGCGACCACGGGGTGCGGGCCAGCCTCGCCAAGGTGGCGCGTCGTCATCATGGCCCGCAGCGTCGTCTCGATTGGGCGCCTGGGATCGGAGAGGAAGTTGGCGACGCCGGCGAGCGTCTTATCAGCCTCGGCGTAGAGGATATGGAGGATGGCGCCGACCAGAAGCGAGTGGCTCGTTTTCTCCCAATGATTGCGACGCTCGAGGGCGCCTTCTGGGTCGACTAGAATGTCGGCGACATTCTGAACGTCCCGCACCTCGGCGGGGCCGCGCCGAACTTCGAGCAGGGGGTTATAAGCGGAAGACTCGGCGTTGGTCGGATCGAAGAGCAGCACACGGCCGAAGCGCGCGCGCCAGCCGGCGGTCAGGGACCAGTTCTCGCCCTTGATGTCATGGACGATGACGGAACCCGGCCAGGTGAGCAGCGTCGGAACGACAAGCCCGACGCCCTTGCCGGAGCGGGTGGGCGCGAAGCAGAGGACGTGTTCGGGGCCGGCATGACGCAGATAACGCTCCTGCAATCTCCCGAGCACCACACCATCAGGCCCAAGCAGCCCCGCCGCTTCGACTTCTTCCGGCGTCGCCCAGCGCGCCGAGCCATAGGTGATGACATTTTGCGCTTCGCGCGCGCGATGCACGGACATGGCGATGGCGGCGGCGATGGCGGCGAAGCCGCCCGAGGCGGCGATGACCGCGCCCTCGACGAACACATCCGGCGCATAGGCGTCGAAGTGATACCACCACCAGAAGAAGGCCGGGGGCGGATAGAGACGCCACTCTCCGAACAACATCCAGGGTGGCCCGAGCTCCGGCTGGTACGCCAAGCGCCACGCCGTCCATTGAGTGGCTCCCCATGTGGTCGCGAGCACGATGGCGCAGACGATGAAGATCTGGCCCCAGAGGATGCGGGTGGCGGACATGGCGCCAGCTTGTGGGGTCGTCGCTCGCGCTCGCAAGATGGATTGTTCAGGCGTCGCAGGCTGTCGCACTGCGGCGCGCAAATACCGGGAGAGGTGTGACCTCAAGGAGGGCGAGAGCGCGAACGCCCAGGTTGGGGCGGCGCCGCTCAACGTCCGTCCGCCTACAATCCGATTCCCTTCTTCCGCCCAAAGCTCCAATCCACGCCGCCCCCTGGCGTCATCGCGCCCGACACCTGCCGTCCGAGCTCCTTCTCCAGCGACGGCGACCACGGGACGAGGCTGAAGCCGAGTCCGTCGTCGATCATGGCGAAACGGCCCGATGCGAGAGTCAGGCGCTGACGATAGACGCCAGCGACTGTCTCGCCCTCGGCGGCGTCATGGCGTGGAAGGCCTGTCTGTGCCGCGAGCCGGGTGGAAGCTTCATTCAGCTCGCGCGAGCGGAGCATGTCGAGAAGATCGCGGCCGAACACAAGGCGCTGGCCCTGGCGGCGGACCAGCCCTTCGGCGGCATGATGGTCGGCGCGCGCTTCCATGGCGTCCCGGACCTCGCGGCCGAAGCCCGATTCCGATAGAGGCATAGGCTCCCTCGCGACGAGGCGTCGATCGAGCCAGGTCGCGCCCGTCGCGTTGACTTGCTCCTCGATGGAAAGGTCGGATCGAACGGCGAGGACCAGAAGGGGCGTCCCCGCATCCCGGGGAGGAAGTCGCCTGACCTCCACGATGGCGCCGGGGGCGGCGTCGCTCGTGGCGTCGATGTCTCTAAGCCGAACGTGATGCGCGCGGCCGTCGACGCCGTCGATGATCGCGAAGGCCGAGCCCTTGAGTTCGTCGTCGAGGCCTCGCGAGATGAGGCGGCCGATAATTGACTCGCTGCGCACGTCGCTATCCCAGATGAAGTCGGCAGTCGCGCGCTCGAGGCCCCGCTCCCTGAGGCCGCGATGGATGCGCTTGATGATGTCGCCGCGTTCGCCGAGCGCGCGCAGGACGGTTTCGGCGTCCTCGCCGATCATCCACTGGCCGGGGCCGAGCGGCGCGGCTAGGCCAAGCTTTTCGAGCTTGTGCGCACGAGCGATCAGCGTCGAGCGTTCGACATCGTTTCGCTGACCGGCGTCCGGCCGAAGGTCTATCAGCCCGTCCTGCTTTCCTGCTTCCCGCGCCAGCGCCCGATCGAGCGGCGTCCAGCGGTCTGAGTCGACTTGCCGCTCCAGCGACTGGCGAATCTCATGCTCGCTGCGGGGCCCGAGCTCCAGGGTGACAAGCTGCTCGGCACGGGCGCGAAGGCCTCGGCTGATATAGTCGCGGCTGATGACGAGATCGCCGCCGTCGTCGCCTCGGCCCCGCACCAGGACATGGATGTGGGGATGCTCCGTGTTCCAATGGTCGATCGCCGCCCAATCGAGTCTGGTCCCGAGATCGCGCGCCATCTCGCCCATGAGGTCACGGGTGAAGGCGCGCAGGTCGGAAAGCTCCGCGGCGTCATCTGGCGAGACGATGAACCGAAAATGATGTCGGTCGCCGTGGCAGCGATCGGCGAAGTCTCGCGCATCCATATGGTCGCTGTTGGGATCAAACATTCTTCCGGGCGCGCCGTCCCGGGTGACGCCGTCGCGTTGCAGATAGGCAAGATGCGTCGTTAGCGGCGCCGATCTCGGACCGTGTCGCACGACGCGCGCCTTGATCACAACGCCGCGCGAATTGGAGGTCAGGCCGCGCAGCGCCGAGACGCTCGCCGCCCGGCCGCGGCCGAAGGCGGCGCGCCCCTTTCCGCGCGCGCCCGAACGATGGAGACCGCCCGCCTTCTGTGTCGCGGCCAGCACGCGCGACACGAAGCTCTTCGCTCTTCCCGGCTTGGTCGAGCGGATGCGGCCGGGCCGAACGCGAATGTCGTCGTCACGCGACATGGCGAAGCACAGACGAGGTGGAAAATAATGCGTCGTTACAGAGGCTTGCGACGAGCGAAAGGCTGCGCATCGAAACCGCAACCCGTGTGAATGCATTGAAGCGCAACGACAAACCGACCGTCGGACAAAGCCGCAGGCTGTCCCTTTTATCTTGCCTTTGCTCGGTCGCTTGCGCTCCCTCGGCGGGGCTCGCGCACAAAGGCGCGAGGCCATACGCTATCCTGCGAAAATGTAAGAGCGGCGTCATCGGGATGCTCCTGAAGGCCCGCGAACGGCGAAGAGGTCAGAGGCGCGCGAAAGAGCAGCAGTCGACGAAGCGTTGGCGCCGCTCGTGGGCCGCAAATCTACGGCGAATAATCTGACGTCTAGCCGCGTCGGAGTGAGCGAGCGGCGTGTCGATCCTTCGGCTCCGAGAGCGGTTTCGACGCCGTGTCTAGGCTGTTGATCGTCGTGCCCTTGGGGCCGGGTGATCGCGACAAAGATTGGAGAGGCGCGGTTGGCGGAGGACGCCAAATAGGGCGCCGCGAAATTTCCGCCGAGTGAAAGCGCGGGCGCAATCCTTCGGACATAATCCGTCGTCTCAGTTGGCAAGGAGTGACCGTGAAGGTAGTCCTCATAGCGCCCCGGGCCGGCGTTATACGCCGCCAGAAAGCCGCTCTCGCCATATCTGTCGAGCAACTCGCGAAGGTAGGCGGCTCCGGCCAGAATATTGTCGTGAGGATCGAAAGGGTCGGCGGCAAGACCGTAGCGCGCCCGCAACTCGGCGTAGGTCGCCATCATGAGTTGCATGAGGCCGATCGCGCCTTTGCTGGAGACGGATTTGGCGTCGCCGTCGCTCTCGGCGCGCATGACGACGCGCAGCCAATGGACTGGGAGACGGAAGCGATTGGACGCCTCCGTGAGAGCGTTGGCGATGGCGAGATGGCGCGAAAGTTGGTTCGATATAGTCTCGCCGCGTGCTGTCTCGGCATAGGCGGGAAGCGAGGATAAGGCGCAGAGCAGGGCGAGCGCACTGGTTCGAAACCTTGCCGAACGCCGATCGATGGAAGCGCCGTTGCCAGTTGCGTCGTGGCAGAGTGATGGATCCATCATCACTCCGCCTCCGTCCAAACCGGCTGCGCGCGGCCGACGATAGTGTCAGCTGGAAGCGCCCCGAAATACCGCCCGTCGAGCGAGGTGGGATGGTCCCAATTGAGCAGGAAGACGTCGCCGGGCCTGAGCGTGAAACATCCGCTCCAGCGCGGCAGGTCGCGGCCCGTGTGATCGCGCGCATTCGCCTCGGCGACGACGCTGCCGTCGACGGAGATCGTGAGGTTGGCTCGGCATACTTTCTGTCCTGGGAGCGCCGCCACTCGCTTGATGAGCAGCGCGTCTTTGGGCAGATAGCCGCGCGCCGCGAGCCACTCGGCGAGGGGTTCGGGCGGCCGCGCGACGATGAGATCGGTGATTGCGAAGGCGCCAGCCGGACGGACGGCATAGAGTCCGATCGGCGCGCTGGCGGAGGCGTTCCAGACGAGAAGCGGCTCACGGCCGCGGGTGAAAGTCGACGCGATTGCGGAGACGGCTACAAAGGCGAGAGCGAGCGTCCTCATGGGCTGCGCTCCAAGCCAGCTCGCAGCAGCCAGGCGCGATGGCGATCACGCGAATAGGCGCGCGGCGGCAGACCGGCTGCGAGCCGGTTGTGGACGTGCCGCCAATGGTCGGGACAGACTTCCTGCGGGAGAAAGCCGAGCGCTTCGACGGCGTCGATGGCGCGAAGGACGCGCTGCACCTTCTCCCAGCCGACCGTCCGAAGCAAAATCTCTGCGCCGGGCTTTACGCCCGGAACGGTGGAGCAGGGTTCGCCGTCGTCGCAGGCGCGCAAGATATCGATGCGCGAGACGAGCGTTCCATGCGCATTCGACGCCCAGCGGATGAACGCGAAGATGGCGCCCGGAGCGAATGTTGCGATGCGCCGCCGGCGATCGAGCGTGCGTTCGCTGATCGGTTTGCCAAAGCGCAGCCAGCGTTCGATTTTGCCTTTGACGAAATAGAGTTCGACTTCGGTCGGCGCGCTCATGGCTGGCCTCCGGTCGCGTCATGGTCGAGCGGAGGAAATGCGCGCCGATTTTGGTCCGCTCGCCGGAGCGCGAGGGCCCGTTGTCCCGAGGCGAAGACGGCGTCGCTATCGGTCGGATGATCGGCACTGAGCGCGCGTCGCGAACGCCGGGCTGGGTGCGTGCCTCCTTCTCTTACCGGCGGGCCTTTCGCTCGTCGGGAGATGGTCGAGCGGAGGGCGCCCGCCGTTAGAAGGAATCCGAAGGATTCCGAAGTTAGTAAGTTAGGAGCGCCGTGAATAGTTCGACGACAATGGCTTGGGCGCCATTTCGGTCCCCGATAGCACGAGGATTTGGTCCCCGATAGCACGATAGCTTCGGTCCCTGATAGCACGAGGCTATTCACAGCTTTTCCCCAGCGGCGATACGGCGATCGAGGCGCTGAACGGCGCGCTCGAGTGGATCGGTGATAAGCGGCGTGAAGACCAAAAGTTCGCGGTCGAACGGGCCGCGGCGAATATCGAGCTGGTAATTGGGAATGGGCTGGCGCCGAACGATGTCGCGCAGATCGAATGCGAAGTGTTTGAGCGGCGAGAGCGCGCCGGATTTGGCGTGAAGATGCGCGAAATCGAAGCTCCAGCCGCCCTGCTGATTACCGGCGTGTTTGCGAACGAGGCGATACAGCCAGCGTTCCAGCCCGCCCGTCAGCCCGAAGTAGGCCCGGTCGATCGTGAGCACCAAAGACTCGTTGAGGACGCCTTCGTAGAACCAGTCGGGGACGATGAGTTCGACGCCGAGAGGGCGTCCGCTCGGATCGGCGGTCTCCTTCCATTCGTTGATCCAGGAGAAGCGCCGTCGCCGTCTTTCCGTCGTTTGGCGGATCGAGGTGACGACGCTCGTCGACTGCAGCCGATCGAAGGCGGCGCGCAGGCGCTGATAGTCCCGCGCGCCCGTGGCGCGGCCGGTGAATGTGAGGATCTCATAGGGCGTCGTCGCCATCAGGCGCGAGGTCTTGACGCCTCTATCGCGCGCCTGGACGATTTGGGATGCCGCCCAGATCAACACGTCGGCGTCCCAGATGGTCGCCATGCCGTGTTCGGCGGTCGCTTCAACCTTGATCGCGATCTGAGCCGTCCTGAAGTCGATCGGCGTCGTTCGCTTGGACTTGGCGAGGCTGAAGAAGGGATAGGCCATGAGGTCCTGCGCATCGCGCGGCGCGAGCTCGCCAGGCAGCGCTCGAAAGAGTTCGAGTTGCTCGCGTTCGTCGCCGCAGATGCGCGATTGTCGGTCTCGGGTCGTCATTCTCACCGCTCCCGAAAGGTCAGCCGCGCGGTTGAGCGGCGCGCTGCGCAAGGCCTTCGGCGTGACGACGTGCGGGGAGGACGGTTCCGACGCCGGGGTCGGAAGTCGACGCCTTGGCGCCGCGGTCGGCCCAGGCTTGCAGGTCTTCGACGCGGTAGACGACCCGACCGCCGAGCTTCGAGTAGCGGGGACCGGTTCCGTAGGTCCGATGCTTTTCCAGCGTGCGGCCGGAAAGGCCAAGAAATCGCGCGGCTTCGGGCGTGCGAAGGTAACGCGGCGGCAGGGGCGCTGTTTGTGCGGACATGGATAGGCCTCGGCAGATTGTGGCGCGCCGCCGGCTATCGGCGGCTTGGCTTGATCACCATCGCGGAGGGAAACGGGCGGGAGGGATGGCGAAGATGGGGACCACGAAAATCGCCACCCCGACGACAGCATCCGAGGGAGCTTTGGCGCGCGCCGCTACTTTTTGAGGAACTTGCGATAGCCGCCGCGCATCAGGGCGACGCCGCCGCGAACGAGGCGGATCGTGGCGTCGCGAAGGGAGGCTGTTTTCCAGGGATCGGCGGCGATGCGGGCCTTGCCGAAAAGGCGCTCGGCGATCATGCGATAGGAAGCGCCGTCGAGATGGCCGTCGAGGGCGCGAAGAAGGGAGAAGACGCGGCGCAGATCAGGAGGGTGTTCGGCGCGACGCGGCGGCTTGTCGCGCAGTAAGCGCCCGAATCTCAACGCGGCTTCGGCTCGGTGCGGCGCAAGTTCGTCGAGGAGGATCACTGCGGCGAGTGGTCCGTCGCCTGCCTGCCGATCAGGGAGCCAAAGCTGGCATTGGTCGCGGCCGGATTGCAACAGGACATGTTCGCCATCGTCACCTGTTCGGCGAGCGGCTAATTTGGAATGGCTTCGCAATTCAGCGGCAGAAGGCGCGATCAAAGATGGCGCCAGCGGTTCCTCGCCGGAAGCGGTTGCAATCGGCGACGCGACGAGGATGACGCTCGACGCGTGCAGCTCAGGCAGCCAGAAGATGTCTGCTTCGTCGGCGCGCAGATTTGGATCCACCGCGAAATCGCAACCCCCAGCGCCGCGTCGAACCGGCGGCGCCGGCGTCGAGCGCAGCTCGAATGTCTTGGTTTGCGAAGTCGGCGCGATAATCCGCGTTGCGTCTGAGAAACTCCCAGGCGAGGTCCGAGGAACTCAAATCCTGCAAAAAATCGTATGCGTTTGGCGAGCGCCAGTCCTGATCCGACATGGAAGTTCTCGCAATGAATGAATATTGCCTGCAAAGGTTGTGGAGAAACATGTCAAGAATCGCGTCAGAATCCGACCGGAATGGGAAATCGACGGCGATGAAGTCGAATCGGATGTTTGCAGAAGCTACGGTTCAGCTGCCTTTGAGCAAATCTCGATAGCCGTGCTCGGTGAGCCATCTTGCTCGTTCGAGATGCGACCGATGCGCGCTTGACGCGCGTTCGGGTTCTCGATCGGGATCAATGCCGAGCACAATCCGGCAGGCTTCTTCCCATGAAGCGCCTTCGGTCGCTGCATCCAGCAGACGCAGATATATCGGCGCGTGGGCGAGGTCGTAATCGGTGACGGACGTTTCGCTGGGCGCAAGATCGGCGACGGGCATGGGGTCGGGACGGCTCATGACGTCGCGTCTCCTATGGTGGCCTGCCGCATCAACGGCATTCTACAGGAATTTTGGTCTGTATGCGCGGATGCGGCGCGGTCGTTACATACTATAGTGGATAAACATTATGGTGTGTAAAAGGCCAGCCTTCCTGCATGGATATGCGGAAGCTGGTCGGTCGAAATGTAAAGCGGATCAGGCTCGAAAAGGGCCTGACGCAGGAGCAATTCGCCGAGCGTTCAGGCTTCACGCAGCAATATTTGAGCGGGCTGGAACAGGGTAAGCGAAACCCGACAATCCTCAGTCTCTACGAGCTTGCGCTCGCGCTGGGCGTAGATCAGGTGGCGCTCGTTGCGCCAGACGAAGTCGCTTTGGAGGAAGATGCGCGGCGGCGCGCGCCTTCGAGCGGCGACCCCAAGGCAGGTGGGGTCCGAATAACGAGGGGCAAAGCAAAAGCCGCCTCCAGCGCGAGTGGCGGCGGCGCGCCGCAAAAGACTAAGAAAGCCGTCGCATCATAGTCCGTGATTTGGTGCGACCCCGCCCGATTGCTCGGGCGGGGCGCTCGCGATCACTCGCCATTGGCCTTGCGGCCGCGCGACCAGATGAGGCTGTAGCCGTCGCCTTCCTCGTCGTCGAAGAGGTTGGCGTAGATCGGCGCGGTGAAGCTCGGATCGTCGAGCTTCAGAGAGAGATAGTCGCGGCCTTCGTTGGAGCGCTTCGGCCAGGCGGCCCCGATCTCGGCGCGACCGACGAAGACGCGGTGGCTGGGGGCGTTGTCGTTGGCGCGGTTGGTTTCGGGGAGGATGCGGACGCCGCGAGCCTGGACGCTGAGGGTGACGATTTCGCCCTGATACTCGTTGCCGGACTTTTTGAAGGAGCCGATGTTCGCCATGATATTCTCCTGTTGATCTCGCTTTCGAACCCGCGACCACCGCGGCCTCACATGAGGGACCGTTGGTCAAGAGGGCGGCGTGCTCTGGGATACTGTGGGTTGCAGATCGGACGCTCCGCCTTAGGCGGAGCGTCCGTAGCGCAAGTCAGCGCGACCAGATGAGCTTGTGTTCGGCGTTGTCGCCCTGGACCAGGGTCGCGTAGACCGGGGCCGTGAAGGACGGATCGTCGAGCTTCACCGAGAGGTATTCTGCGCCCGAGTCCTTGGCGGCCTTGCTCCAGCCTGCGCCCAGTTCGACGCCGTTGGCGGCGACCCGGAAGTCGGGACTGCGTTCGCTGTCCTTGGTGGCAACGGGTTTGATGGTCGCCTTGGTGTTGATGTTGAGAGTGCGGATCGTGCCGGTGAAGGTGCCGTCGTCGTTCCGGGTGAAGGTGCCGATCTGAGCCATTGTCGTATCTCCTGGCTGTTGCCCGAAGCCGCCCGATGCGACCTCGTGGCGGTCTTGAGGTGACGGGACGGACGCCTGCACCCTTGGGCCGCAGCGCAGCGGAGGACGGCGGCAGCCGAGCTTGTTGCCTCGCGAGGAATGACCGCTTGCGGTCAGGGGAAGAAGGTCGGCGAAGCCGTTGCAGGCATAGGACGGCCCGGCGCCAGACCAGCCCCATGAGAGGCCGCTCGGCGGCTTCGCTCGGCATTGTCGGCCGAGAAACGGCAATGAAGATCGTCGCGCCGTTAGAAGCGTCAAGGCGGCCAGCGGCGGTTGCGTTTCCTCCACTTCAACACGAGGTCCGAACCCGTTCGTGATCCGCGCCAATGCACGTATCAACCTCACATCCGGTCGCCGCCTGGGCGGACGCACCATAATCCCGCTTTCGGCGGCATGGGTTCAGGAGGGCGATACCAGACTCGATGACGGCGTTTTATGCCAGGCCGCAGATACGGTCGCCCACCTCGATCCGCAGGGCTGATCACGCCCCGACGGAACTCAAGATCACATCATGCGCGCACAACCGCACCTTCAATGTCGACGCCGGCGGTTGCGTATTTCCAGAGCGCCACGAACAGCTTTCGCGCCAGCGCGGTGATCATCGTCTTCTTCATCCGGCCGCCGTTCTGGGCCACACGGTTGCGGAACCATTTGGTGAGCTCGGACCCCGGCTGATGGCGAATCCAGAGCCAGGCGAGCTGGATCAGCGTGCTGCGCAGTCGACCGTTGCCGGACTTGCTTACGCCTTGTTCGCGCGCGACAGCGCCGCTTTGCCATGGCGTCGGCGCCAGTCCGGCATAGGCGGCGACCTGTCGTCGATTGTCGAAGCGCCGGAACAGGCCCTCCGACCATAGCACCGCAGCGAACTCGGCGCCGATGCCAACGACGTTGGTCAACATTCTTACAACAGACGTATCGCGACTGCTCTCAGCAGCCAGCATGGCGTCGCGCTCGGCATCGACGGTCGCCAGCTGCTCCATGACCTGTTCGAGGCGATCGATTTCGCGCAGGATCTGCCGTTTCATATGCTCCGGCAGCGGACGACCATCGCCGGTCGTCAGCGCTTCGAGCCGCGCGCGGCGGTCGCGTCGCAAGGGTGAGAAAGTCGTGATGCCCTGCGAGAAGAGCAGTCCCTTGATCCGATTGCTGTGCTGGATGCGCTCGCTCATCAGGGTCTTGCGCTCGCGCCCGATGCGACGCCGATCCTCTTATTCCGGCGACGGGACGCGCAGCATCGCGCAGATGCGGGGCTCGCCTCGCTTGTAGGCGAGCAAGGTTCGGACGAGCGTCTCGCCATCGACGCGGTCCGTCTTGACCCGGCGCTTGCGACGCGAGGTCGCGATCGAGGCGGCATCCACGACATGGCTGTCGATCCCTTCCGACAACAGTGCGCGGTGAACCCAGAAGCCATCAAAGCCAGCCTCGTGGATTGTGACGATTGGATACTCTCGCTGCCTCCGCTGCCGGGCCTTGGCCCGCAACAGCGAAAAGCGCTCGAGAAGCGCCGCCAGATTGCCCGCCTCGATCGTGTGCCGCGAAATCTTCTCGCCCGCGCCCGGCGACAGCGACGTGATCAACCAAGTGCTTCGGCTCAATTCCAACGACACGAAGATCGCGTTCAGTTCACCGGCTATTCCACTCTCGTCTCCAAACTGCATGATCTTTCTCCCAGCGACAATCGCGCGATCAGCTTTTACCAAGCGGCGCCTTGTCTGCCGTCATGGGATCTCGATGGCGCTTCGAGAGACGGAGGCGATCCGCCGACGCACCCGCGGGGCCGCAGCAAAGCGGAGGACGGTGGAGAAGCGGCTTTCTTGCCTCGCGAGGAATGACGCCGCAGGCGTCAGGGGAAGAAAGTTGCTGACCCGCTGTTGCGTCTTAGGCGATCGAGGCGCAGCCGTCCTTCGTCCAGATGCAGCCAAGAGAGAGACCAGCGGTGGCGTCGGGCTGGATTGCGATCAATGCGGAGAGTTGGCGCGCAACATCGGTTGCAGCACAAGTCCTGCGAGCTACGAAGTGAAGCAAAAGAAAGCGTCGGCGGCGTTCGGTTGACGTGACCTCAGACCGGAGCGACCGTCGCGACGAGAGGAACCGCAGCGCGCTTCTTCATCGCAGCGGCGTCCGCGCCGCAGCCTCCACGTCAAACGATGCCGCAGGCTCTCGTCTTCGGAAGATGTGACGTTCAGCCGTCCGAACTCGGATGCGCGACGATGGGGAAAGATCTGTCCCGGCTAGCCTAGGCGCCAGAAGGGCAACGACGCCGTCCGTGGCGCGTCATCTCGCGAGATCGGGAGGAGGCGCCTGCAATCGCGCCCGCGCCGCTGCGGCGACTGCGAGCGCCCCAAGAAGCGCCATGGCGTCTCGCCAGAGCCCGCTTGCGCCGCCAAGGCCGGCGAAGGCGCCCGAAAGCTGATAGCCGGCGACGCCCGCGGGGATGGCGTAGATCAGCGTGATTGCGAGGCGGATGGGTGCAGAGTGAGTCGTGGCGACGCCAATGCGCGCGAGCGTCAGGACGGCGATACCGGTGGTCAGAGCTAGAGCGACGGCGCCGACGATGCCGGCGCCAGCGTTGAGCGCGGCGAATGCGATGGAGAGCCCCGCGAAGAAAGCGAGCGCGTCGACGGCGAGTGCATAAAGGAGCCAGCAGAAGAGCCCCAGGCCTGCGAAATTGAAAAGGATGGCGAACAACATCTTTGCTGCTCCATGGCGTGAGTCGAGGCTGCGCCCCCACCTCCGCCATGGCGCAACGCGCATCGTCGTCAGAGGAATATGGAGAATCCTTGGCGGCGGCGCGTCATTGACCAGTGGCGGCGCCTATGCGCCGCTGCTCTCGTATTTCCAGACCGGGATGCCGAGGACCCGCGCCTTGTCGGCCAGATTCGCGGAAATGCCGGAGCCCGGGAAGACGATGACGCCGATGGGGAGCGTTTCGAGCATCCGGTCGTTGCGCTTGAAGGGCGCCGCCTTGGCGTGACGCGCCCAGTCGGGCTTGAAGGCGATCTGCGTCACCTTGCGATTGTCGGCCCAGCATGACGCGATGCGCTCGGCGCCCTTTGGTGAGCCGCCATGCAGCAGCACCATGCCGGGATGTTTCGCCAGCGCTTTGTCGAGCCGATCCCAGATCGCGCGATGATCGTTGAAGTCGAGCCCGCCGGTGAAGGCGATCCTCGGCCCGGCGGGTAGGAGAAGCTCGGTGTCGGCGTGGCGCTTGGCGGCGAGAAAGTCGCGGCTGTCGATCAGCGACGCTGTGAGAGATCGATGATTGACCTTGGAGCCGCCGCGGGGACGCCAGGACGAGCCCGTGTGCTTTTCGAAGGCGTCGGCGGCTTGGTCGCGAAAGAACTCCATGCTGTCCCGGCGCTCGATGAGCGTCTGCCCCTCGCAGATCAGCCGTTCGAGCTCGACCGAGCGGATTTCGGAGCCATCCTGCTCCTTCTGGCTGCGCTTTTGCGCCTGCTCATTGTCGTCGAGTTCGCGCTCGATGCGCGCGATGGCGCGGTGGAAGAGATTGACCGTCGACCAGAGCAGGTCTTCGAGGTCGGGTTCGAGTCGGCTGTCGCTGAGGGTCACGACAAGGGCGTCGAAGATGTTGGCGACGGCGCCGGTGATCGTGCTGGGCTCGGGCAGCGGCCGGGGATCGGGTTCGTCGTGAAAGGCGCGGTAGCCATAGAGTTGGAGTTCGGCGAGAACTCGGTCGGTTGTCGAGGCGGCTTGCGCGGTCTCGAAGTCTTGGTCGTCGCGATCGGTCGTCATTGGCGTTCTCCTTCGTCGGATGGGCCGCGACCCTCGCGGCCTTCGTGGCGACAAAAGGCGGCGGACGAGTCCGGTTGGCACCGGGAGCGGAGCGACTGGCCGAAGCGCAGCGGAGGATGGCGAAGCGCCGGCTATTTTGCCTCGCGCTGTAAAGCGCCCGCAGGGCGCGACGGAAAATAGCCGGCCGTAGCCATTGCCTGGCGGGCGCATGCGACGCAAAAGTCGCCCTCTCAGAAGGCCGGGGCTGCGGCCCGATCTGGCGGGCGGGAGCCGATCGGCGAGGAAGGCGGCGGCGAGAGGTCAGCGCCGAACATGCTCGACCTGCGAACTCACGCCGAGAGCGTCAAGAAGCGCTCGACGTCCTGCGGAGCGAGCTGCGTCCGGATCGCCGCGCGCAGCGCATCTTCGCCAAGGCGGCGCAGATCGTCGTTGAAGTCGCCAAGCTGGGGAACAAGCGCGATCGCCTCGATGCCCTCGGCGGTTGCGCGGTCGACGAGGACTGTCGAAGCCTTCTTGCCGGCGGCGTCATTGTCGCGAAGGATGTAAAGACGACGCAAGGTCGATGGCAAAAGCAGCGCGGCGAGATGTGCGGATGAGAGCGCAGCGATCATCGGCATGGCTGGAATCAGACAGCGAACCGACAGCACGGTTTCGATGCCTTCGCCAGCGGCCATCACGTCGAGCGGCGCCCCAAGGCGCACGCCATTGCCGCAAAGATCGCCCATCGCGCGTCGAGAGGTGGCGATCGGCGCCTTGTCGCGCCCAGATGGGTCGAGCCAGGTGCGATGCGCGCCGGTGATCTTGCCGTCGAGATCGGTGACGGCTGCGATCAATGCGGGCCAGGTTTCGACAGCGGAGGATTTCTCTGGCCTGTAGTAGCAGCGGTGGTGAAAGCGCAGGCTATCGAGGCCGTGCAGCCTCGTAATGCCGCGATGTTGCAGATAGCGCTCGGCCAACGTTCCTGTGATCGGCCTCGCAATATGGAAGAGACGTCGCGCGGCATCCGACAAAGTTTTCGGCGCCTGGATATGCGATTTCCCTGGTTCGGTCGGCTGGTCATCCCTCGGCAGACTTAGAAAGCGGCGTGCTTCATCAATGGCCTCGACGAAGTCGGCGCAGCGGGCGCTTTCGCGGATGACGTCGAGAAGATCGCCATGTTCGCCCGTGGCGGCGTCAGTCCATTTGCCGACGGCGCCCTTTCCGTTCTCCGGTCCGGTCAGGCGGACGAATAGGCTGCGGCCCGGCGCATTGCGCACGTCGCCGACAAGCCAGTACCGGCCTTCGCGACGGCCATTCGACAAATATCGCCGGCAGACCGCCTCGGCGTCCTGCGCGAGGCGGCGCGCCAGCTCGGAGGCGACTGAACTGGGCACGGCTCCACCCTCCAAAAGAAAAGGGGCCCGCCATTGCTGGCGAGCCCCACGCTGTCGGCCTCGGGGAGGTCTATTCGGCGGCGACGCCCTGGGGCTCGTCGACCGACGCCTCATCAGCATCTTCCTCGGAAGCCGTTTCGTCGATGGCCGTTTCGCTCGCGATCGCCGCCGTTTCTTCGACCGGCATGGCGTGTTCCTCGGCGGTCTGCTCGGAGGGCGTTCCTTCGGAGGCATGCAGATGCAGGGCGCGTCCGGGCGTGCGAAGCGGCTCGGGCAGCCAGTGCGTTCCCGCAAGTAGTCGCTCCGCCTCCTGTGCCATGTCGCCTTTCTTCAGGCCTTCGATGCGCCGGGCGATGTCCGCGCCCTTTGCTTCGCGCACCGCCTGGACGATCCGCGCCTTGGTCACGCGGCCGAGAAAATTGACAGCCGTCGGCGACCAGCCCGTCGCCGCGATGTCGAGGGACAGCGACGTCGCCAGACGATCAGCATGGGCGATGGCGCGCGGGCGCCGGCTCCAGGGCTCGTGCACGGCGTTGACGGTCAGGGAGACGCAATGCGCGAAGAGACGCTGGCGCGCTTCCAAGTCGAAGGTCGTGAGAACGTCCCAAAGGTCTTGCGGCTCCGCGGGGAGCTGCTGCGACCAATCGAGATGACGGGCGTGGACCTTGGCCGCGAGCGGCGTGTCGGAGAGGCCCGGCGCCTGCGCGCCAAAGGAAACATTCTTCGCCTCGATCTCCAGACAGGTGTCCGAGCCGTAGCGGTAGAAGAGTCGCAGGCTCATGGCGTGAAGCGCGGTGAGAAAGGCCATGTCCGGATCATTGCCGAGCCCCTCGCGCAGCGCCAGCGTGCGATAGGCGGTGAGCTCGGTCAGCAATTTGTCGGGCAGAGGGCGCAGGCCTTCGTTTTCCTCGTCCTCCGCCGGGTCAGACCGGACCACATCGTCGCCGTGCGGCGCCGTGCCCTGAGCAAGAGTCGCCGCGCTGGAAGGCCCGCTACCGACGTTGCCCATGTCGGCTTCGTCGATCAGCGCTTCGGGCTCGTCAATCGGCGCTTCGTCGTCAGGGCGGACATAGCCGCGCTCGATCCGCAGCCGCCCCGATCCGTCGATGCTGACGAAGACGCCAGCGCGGGCGATGTCCTCCGGCGAATAAACGACCGGACGGTCTTCCATCGCTTCGAGTGCCGTTTCGATTTCGGCAAGGCGCGCATCGACGTCCTCGGGAATCTCGTCGGCGTCCGAATAGGCGGCTTCGAGCTGTTCGGCTTCGAGACGAAGCGACTCGCGTGTCGCAGCTTCCGCATCGCTCAGAGGCTGGCGTTCGCCCTGAAGGTGGCGGAGCCCGTAGGTGTGGCCATAGGGGAAGTCGATCGCCGTCTCGACCCATTTCCAGCCCTCAGCCCGAAGGGGTTCGGCGTCGCGGGCGAGTTTCGCGGCGACGAGCCGTTCGAGAAGGGGGACATCCTGCAGCCAGCCGCCGTCGTCGCTCTGGAAAAGGTCCCGCATGATGGGACCGCCGGCGGCGAGATATTCGTCGCCGACATATTGCGCCCGCTTGTCCGAAGCCCGGACCGCACCCTCGGTGAGAAGCCGGCGGATCTGATAGGCCTCCTTGTTGTACGAACGCTGGATCGCCTCCCAGACCTGTTCCTGGCGCTCATGGTCGGGATTTACCGTGAACGCCATCAGTTGGTCGAGCGTCATGCCGTCCTCGGCATAGACGTCGAGAAGCGTCGGAGACACGGAAGCGAGCCGCAGGCGCTGTTTGACGACGGCGACGCTGACGAAGAAGGCGGCGGCGATCTCTTCCTCGCTCTGGCCCTTTTCGCGAAGGGTCAGAAAGGCGCGGAACTGATCGAGCGGATGCAAGGGCGCTCGCTGCACGTTCTCGGCGAGACTGTCTTCTTCGGCCGTTCCCTCCAAACGAACGACGCAGGGGATGGGGGCGTTGCGCGCCAGGCGCCTCTGCTTCACCAGAAGCTCCAGCGCGCGGTAACGGCGCCCGCCCGCGGGGATTTCGAACATGCCGGTCTCGGCGCCGCCTTCGTCGAGCACCGGCCGCACCGTGATGCTTTGCAGGAGCGTGCGGCGCGCGATGTCCTCAGCGAGTTCTTCGATCGAGACGCCCGCCTTGATCCTGCGGACATTGGCCTGCGACAGGACGAGCTTGTTGAAGGGAATGTCGCGCGAGGCGCTGAGCTGGATTTTCTGAACTGACCTGGTCATGGGGATCAACTCCGCGACGGGCGGCCGGGAAACTCTCTCTCGGCCTCGAACCCGTCACGAAGCGCAGCGCCGCCCTCTGACTTTGAGGGCGACGCCGGGGAAATCATCGAGGCCAATTCGAAGGTGGCGACGACCATCCGCCGGATAGCAGTCGCCAACCGCCAGCGGGCCTGAACTTACGCCGCCCGCTCGAAGAGCTTCTTCGCGCGCGCCTCGAGATCGAGCCTTGCATCCTGATGCGTCTTGTTCCGTGCGATCGCCGTAATTCCCTGCACGAAGTCAAAGACGCTTTATGCCGAGTTCGGGATTATGCCGAGTAGCGCCCCCGATCCACCGGATTCGCTTGAAGCTGCAGCCTGATTTACTCGGCATAATTATGGTCCCTCGGGTCGCAACAACCCGAAGGGACGAACATGACATTCGATGCTGGCGATTTATCCGGTCACCCGCAGACTGATCGCGCCACCCGTGATTCAACGGATGCGTTGGCGGAGTTTCTTGAACCGATGCGAGGAACGTCCTCCTTCGTGAGCTGCGGAAGCGCCGCCCGCCACTTTTTGTTCTGGCTCAATCGCAACCGCATTGCCATCAGCAGCGTGGACATGGCTGTCGTTCATCGCTTTGCGAAGCACAGATGCCGCTGCCCTCGCTATAGCCCGAAGCAGTTGATCAATCCGGCCTACATCAGCCGGGTCGGGCGGTTTGTTCGTTTCCTGGAGGATCGCGGCGATGTTCCCCGCACCGACGATGTAGAAGACATCGCCGCACATCTGTCGTCTTACGCGGATCGGCTCACGGCTTTGGGATACAGCTGTTGGGCGCGGCGGGTAATTTTTTCGGCAGCTGAACATTTCGCCGTCTGGGTCCGTATTTCGCGGCTTCGATGGCGCGATGTCGACGAAGCCGTCGTCGAACGCTTTGTGCAGCATGACTGCCGCTGCTCGATCGGGCGCAAGGGCGCCAAGCTGGAGGAATCCGGCGAGAAGAAGCGGCGGCGAGGGGCGCGTCGGTTTCTCGCATTCCTGAAGGACCAAGGCGTCATCGCGTCGACCGGCGCAGCGGCTATGCCGGTAGAAGACCCTCGGCTTGCCGAGTTTCGCTTCTGGCTCAAGCAGCACTGCGGAGCAACCGATCAGACGATCGATCGTTATCTCCACGAAACGTCGCGGTGGATTCATGGCCTGGGCGCCGATCCGACCGTGTATGACGCGGCGGCAATCCGGAACGTGGTCCTGAGCCAAGCGCCGTCCCGTTCCCGCTCGTCGGTACGGATGACGGCAACCGTGCTGCGAAGCTACCTCCGTTTCCTTGCCGCAAGGAGCGAGTGCCGTCCCGAGCTTTGCCTGGCGGTGCCGTCGGTTGCACGGCGGCGCTTGGCTTCCCTTCCAAGATACGCCAGCCCCTCGACGATAGAGCGGATCATTGCGTCGTGCGGAACCGCGACGCCAGTCGGCCTTCGCGATCGGGCAATTGTCCTTCTTTTGGCGCGGCTCGGCTTGCGGGCCGGCGACATCCGCCGGCTGCGGATCAGCGACGTCGATTGGACGAACGCGCTGCTGACCGTGCATGGAAAGGGACGTCGCTCCGTCAGCCTGCCGCTGCCGCAGGATGTGGGCGACGCAATGCTCGCCTATATCGAGCGCGGCCGTCCGCTGGTTACGGAGGAGCATCTATTTTTGCGCGTCCAGGCGCCATTCACCCCGCTCGCGTCATCCTCAGAGATCGCCGGCATCGTCTCCCGCATTCTGGCGCGAGGCGGAATCGAAGGCGTTCCCACTGGGGCGCATCTGTTCCGACATTCATTGGCGACCTCAATGCTGCGGACCGGAGCCAGCCTGGAGTCGGTCGGCGCCGTCCTGCGACATCGATCGCCCGGCACGACCGCCATCTATGCTAAGGTCGATGTGCCGATGCTCATGCGGGTCGCGCAGCCCTGGCCGGGAGAGGCGTCATGCTGAGTGAGGATGCGACGCGCTACGTCGCCCTTTATCGCCGGCTCGGGCTCAATTTCAGCGAACAAAGCCGGACGCTCCGCTTGTTTGCCGACTACGCTGAGGCGCACGGAGACCGGCACACGCGCATCAGCCGCGTCCACGACTGGTGCTCAATGGCGTCCTCCCCTGTTCGGGCGAGATCGCGCTTCGACACCGTCCGGCGTTTTTGCGCGTTCCTCAACGCCGAAGACCCGCAGCACGAGGTCCCTCCCGCCGGCGCCTTCGGGCGAGGCAAGCGACCGCGTCCGGCCCCCCATCTTCTGGAGCCTGACCAAATTCGCGCCATTATGGATGCGGCGTTGGATCTTCCTCCCAGTGGCTCGATCAGTCCGATTACCTACCACCATCTCTTCGGCCTGTTGGCGGCGACAGGGCTCCGCATCTCGGAAGCCCTGGCGCTGCAATGCGATGATCTCACCGAGGATGGCCTGGTCGTTCGGAACGGCAAGTTCGACAAGAGCCGGTTGTTGCCGATCCACGCGACGACGCGACAGGCGCTGACCAATTACATCGCCATCCGGAACAGAATGGGAGGCGATGGCGCTGATCTGTTCATCATAAAAACCGGGCGCGCGCCAAGCAAGGTCAGGGCGCACGTCGTGTTCGTCCAGATCGCGCGTCGCCTCGGACTGCGCGGGCCGACAGGGACATCGGGGCCGCGTCTGCACGACTTGCGGCACAGCTTTGCTGTACGCTCGCTTGAGTCTTGCGCGCATGATCGGCAGATCGTCGCCAATCATATGGTGGCGCTCAGCACATACCTCGGTCATGCGGACATCGCGCACACCTACTGGTATCTGGAGGCGACCCCGGTCCTAATGCGCAGCATCGCCGTGGCCAGCGAGCGGTTGTTTAGGGAGGACGCGGCATGACAGCCCTTGCTCTCCATCTGACGGCTTTCTTGCGTGAGCACCTCCCGCGAGAGCGCAACGCCAGCCCACATACCGTCGCGAGCTACGCCCATGCCTTCGCCCTGCTGGCGCGCTTCGCCGCCGACCGTCTCAAGCGGCGGCCGAGCGATCTCGCTATCGAAGATATCGACCCAGAACTTGTGCTGAAGTTTCTCGACCACATAGAAGGCGAGCGGCGCAACGTCGCCAGATCGCGCAACGCCCGCTTTGCCGCAATCAGATCGTTCTTCCGCTATGTCGAGTACAAGGTCCCGGTCTGCCTTGAACAAGCGATGCGAATCCGGGCGTTGCCGATGAAGCGGACCGACAAGGCGTTGATCGACCATCTGACGCGGGAGGAGATACAGGCTTTGCTGGCCGCTCCCAATGCGCGGACACCAGGCGGCGCAAGGGATAGGGCCATGCTGCACTTGACCTATGCCGCCGGATTACGTGTCTCCGAACTGCTTTCGTTGCGCATCGCAGACTTCCCGGATCACTCGCTCGCGACAATACGCATTCTTGGAAAAGGGCGGCGCGAGCGCGTGTTACCGCTATGGCGCGAGACGCAGGCGGTTGTGCGGGCGTGGATTGCGGTGCGCCCGGAAGCCTCGGCTCCTGAGCTGTTTCTCAATCGAGATGGCAAGCGCATGAGCCGTGACGGTTTTGCGCATCGATTGGCGCTGCACGTCGACAGTGCCGCCCAAAAGCAGCCTTCGCTGTTGCGAAAGCGGGTAACGCCGCACGTGCTGCGGCACAGCTGCGCCATGCACACGCTCGCTGCCACCGGCGACATCCGCAAGGTGTCCCTCTGGCTCGGCCACGCAAGCCTGCAAAGCACAGAAGCCTATCTCCGCGTCGACCCTGCGGAAAAGCTTGCTGTGCTCGCTGCGCACGCGCCGCCAACGATCCAGCAAGGTAGATTTCGCCCACCCGACAGGCTGCTGGCGAGCCTTGCTGACATCCAGCGCGCAAAATAGCGGTTGATCGATGAACCGGTCCCTCGGGTCGCAACAACCCGAGGGACCATAATTATGCCGAGTAAATCAGGCTGCAGCTTCAAGCAAAACCGGCGGATCGGGGGCGCTACTCGGCATAATCCCGAAGTCGGCATAAAGCGTCTTATGCCGATATCGGCATAAGACGCTCTCGGGCTTGCGCCCTTCCTCGGTCAGCACGGTGTCGATGATCTTCGCGGTCTCCGCTTTCGAAAAGCCGCGTTTGCGCAAGAACTCCGTGCGGTCGTCGTCATTGCGCGCGACGATCCGCTCCCTCGCCGCCTTGACGCCATTGATGAAAGGCATGGGCGAGGAATTGGCGAAGCGCGTCAACGCCGGCGCGGCCTCATGCGCAAAGCGCGACGCCGCGTATTTGGAATGTCGGATCGTGATCTCCTCGAAATCTTCCACACCCCAGAGATTGCGGTTCTGACAGACGGCCCGCAGATAAAAGCTTGCGATGCCAAGCGTCTTGGCGCCGACCTCGGAATTCCAGCAGTAGAAGCCTCGAAAGAAGAGGTCGGGCGAGCCGTCCGGCAACCGGCCAGCTTCAATCGGGTTCAGATCGTCGACGAGAAAGAGAAAAACGTCGCGATCGGAGGCGTAGAGCGTCGTCGTGTCCTGCGTGACGTCGACATTGGGGTTGTATATCCCAGTCGACCAGTCCAGCACGCCCGGGACCTTCCAGCGCGTGTCTCCCGTCCCATTGCCCGCAATGCGCTGCACCGCGGATATGAGTTCGTGATCGTAAATTCGGCCGTAATCGGGACCGGTCACGGCGCGCAGCTCGACGCGGCCGTCTTCGATCTCCAGCGTCTTGACCTGTTCGGCGCGGTGGGAGGTCAGGCCGTATTGCAGATTGATGCCGGCGAGCGGCGCCGGCAGCTGGCGCAGATAGGTCGCCGGCGCGCCAACAAGACTCGCGAGCTGGCCGAAACTCCAATGCGTCGGAGTGATGGACGCGTCCGAGCCCGGGAGCAGGAGCGCGAGTCGCTCGGAATCGTCGCGGCTTGCTTCCACACGGATCGCGGCGCTCTCCACCGTCCGTGTCCGGCTGCGTTCGGTCCGGCCATGGACGGCCGCAAATAGCTCCGACAGTGACAGATAGCGTTCATCCGCCGGGCGTGAAAACCACTCCGATGATACGCGGCCGATCCGCGCGCCGCAGCTCGGATCCACCTTGTAGCCGGCCTCGGCGCCGCGCGCGGCGTCCAGAATCTCAACCTGGGTCATGGGGCTTCTCCATGACGGGCGCCGGGAGCTTCTCTCTCGGTCCTCAACCCGTCACGGAACACCCGGCCGGCACTCTCACTCTCGGGGGCGTTGCGGGGGTACTCCCCGCAGAAGGGGTCCGCTGAGAGCAAGGGGCTCGGCCGCAGGGGAAGGCCTTCCCCACAGGCCATTGATCTCAATTAGCGGATGGCTCACTCTCAATCGGCGGGATCAAATCCGTTCGTCTTCAGCTAGATACCAACACTTCGATGGATCATCCGCTCTAAAGGCCCCTTTGGTCGAACTCCCTACATCCGCCGTTGTCGAGTGTCGATTGTCACTATACGCTCATGAATGAACTAGGCGAGTCGGTAAGGCAATGCACCCAGGATCAGCGGTTCGGCAGGAATGCCTCGAGAAACACGGGCTCAGTGTGACCGACGCCGCACGCGTGCTTGGCGTCGATCGCCAGACCCTCAGCAATCTCCTCAACGCGCGTTCCGGCATTTCGCCGGAAATGGCCATCCGGCTGGAAAAGGCGTTCGGCACGCCGGCCCGCGAGTGGCTGATGCGGCAACTTGATCACGAGCTGACCGAGGCGATGCACAAGGCCGATAGCATCGACGTGCGGCCCTTTACCGGCGTCCCCAACGACATGCAGGGGCGCGCATGAACGCCGTCGAGATCGAAGAAGCCATCTCGGCGCTGGCGGAGCGGCCGTTCGACGCCGAGGAATTCCCCTACGCGTTCCTCGAAGCGTTCGGAAACAAGGAGACCACGCTCAAACGCCTGCGCAAGGGCGAGTCCAACAAGTCCGACCTCGGCGGCGTGCTTCAGACGAACAACATCCACATCGCTACCTGCAAACTGGGCGATGTGACTCGCACGCTGGGGGCGTTGAAGGCGAGCCCGGCTACAGCGCGTGCGAAGGCGCGCTTTGTGCTTGCGACGGATGGCGAGCTGTTCGAGGCCGAAGACCTCACGACTGACGACGCGCCGATTTCCTGCGCCTATGCGGATTTCCCGAACCACTTCGGTTTCTTCCTGCCGCTGGCGGGCATCACCACGGTCAAGCAGGTCCGCGAAAGTTCGTTCGACATTCGCGCGACGAGCCGCCTGAACCGGCTTTATGTCGAGCTGCTGAAGGACAATCCCGAATGGGGCGCGGCGCAGCGCCGGCACGACATGAATCACTTCATGGCGCGGCTGATTTTCTGCTTCTTCGCTGAGGATACCGATATCTTCGAAGGCGGCGGCGCATTCACTTCCGCCGTCGAGACGATGAGCGCGAAGGACTCGTCGAACACCCATGAGGTGATCGCAACGCTGTTTCGCGCCATGAACACCAGGACGAATGAACGAGCGTCCGTGGGCATCCCGCGCTGGGCCGATCGCTTTCCCTATGTGAACGGCGGGCTTTTTTCCGGCAGCACCGACGTGCCGCGCTTCAGCCGCATCTCCCGATCCTATTTGCTGCACATCGGCAGCCTCGATTGGAAAAAGATCAACCCTGACATCTTCGGGTCGATGATCCAGGCGGTGGCCGATGATGAGGAGCGCGGCGCCCTCGGCATGCACTACACGAGCGTGCCGAACATCCTGAAGGTGCTAAACCCGCTGTTTCTCGACGATCTGCGCGCGAAGCTGGACGAGGCGGGCGACAATGCGCGCGTGCTGCTCAACCTGCGCAAGCGCATGTCGAAGATCCGCGTGTTCGATCCGGCCTGCGGCTCGGGCAATTTCCTCGTCATCGCCTACAAGGAAATGCGGGCGATCGAGGCCGAGATCAACCGCCGCCGCGATGAGCCTGACCGACCCACTGAAATACCGCTGACGAACTTTCGAGGGATCGAGCTGCGCGACTTCCCGGCCGAGATTGCGCGCCTGGCGCTCATCATCGCCGAATATCAATGCGACGTGCTTTATCGCGGCCAAAAGGAAGCGCTTCGCGATTTCCTGCCGCTGGATGCGCAGAACTGGATTACCTGCGGCAATGCTCTGCGGCTCGATTGGCTCAGCATCTGCCCCCCCACGGGAACTGGCGTGAAGTATCATGCCGACGACCTGTTCCACACACCGCTCAATCAGGCACAGATCGACTTCGAGAACGAAGGTGGCGAGACATACATCTGCGGAAATCCGCCATACAAGGGCAGCCAGGGACAAACGCCTTCTCAGAAATCCGACATGCAGGCAATTTTTGAGGGGCGGACCAAAAATTGGGGATCGCTTGACTATGTGTCCGGATGGTTCATGAGGGCGGCCGATTATGGGCTTAGCCCATCTTATTCAGCGATGAGGTCATTTTGGGTTGGCGAGCGTAGCGTAAGACATTGAATTAGTGTATGGATTAGTTGCTTACGCTGATCCCTCACGCCATCGCATCGCAGCCACACCCGCCATGACCGAAGATAACCTCCTCCCATTCTCGTTTCCAGCCGTTGGCCGCAAGAAGATCACTGCAGCCTTCGATGGTGGCCGCATCACCTCGGATGCTGGCGTGATGCTCTTGGGGCAAGCCGAGCATCGTCTGGGCCTGGCGGACAAGCTCGCCGCGGTCATTGCCGATCCGCGTAATCCTTTGTTGATCACCCATTCGCTCGCCAGCATTTTTCGCGCGCGCATTCTTGCTATCGCCTGCGGTTACGAGGATGCGGACGATCTCGATCATCTCCGCAAGGATCCGGCCTTTAAGATCGCCTGCGGGCGCTTGCCCGATACCGGGAACGATTTGTGTTCGCAGCCGACCATGTCGCGTTGGGAGAATGCGCCGACCTTGCGCGAAATCGTGAAGCTCGGCCGCGTGCTGATCGATCTTTATTGCGCCAGCTACGCCTCGCCTCCGGAAGCCGTGACGCTCGATATCGACGACACCTGCGACGTCGTGCATGGTCATCAACAACTGTCGCTGTTCAACGCGCATTACGATGAGCGCTGCTTCCTGCCGATCCATATTTACGACACCGCGACTGGACGCCCTGTCGCCATCATTCTACGTCCGGGGAAGACGCCGACGGGCAAGGAAGCGTGCGGTCATTTGCGCCGCATCATCCGTCGCATCCGCGCCCATTGGCCGACGACCAAGATCACCATTCGGGGCGACGGCCACTATGGCCGCCGCGAGGTGATGGATTGGTGCGAGGACAATGGCCTCGATTATGTTTTCGGCCTGTCCGGCAATAAGCTTCTCGCCGCGGCCGTCGAAGAAAGGGCCGACGATATCCGCACCCGTCGCGCGTTGGAACAGATGCCTGTCCTACGTGGCTACGCGGAAACGAACTACGGCGCCAGATCTTGGCGGGCCGAGCGCCGCGTCTGCGCCCGCATCGAAGCGACGGAACTGGGGCTCGATATTCGCTATGTTGTCACCAACATCGCAAATGGCTCGCCCGAACATATCTACGACACGCTCTATTGCGCGCGCGGCCAGATGGAAAATCTGATCAAATTGCACAAGAGCCAGCTGGCGTCGGATCGCACCTCCTGCCGGGCGCCGCTCGCCAATCAGATGCGGCTCTTCCTTCATACAGCCGCCTATTGGCTGATGCTCGAACTGCGCGACGCCATTCCAAAACCCCACCCGCTCGCCGTCGCCGAATTTGCCACCTTGCGCGAGAAGCTGCTCAAGATTGGCGCGCGTATCGTCGAGGCTGCAAGCCGCATCCGGCTTGCGCTGGCCAGCGCTTGCCCACAAGCCGGCCTATTCCGATATTTGGCCGGCGCGTTACAGTCGGCAGGACCGTGAACGACGGGGCAGAGCCTACGTCCGCAAGCCCCAGATAGGCCATCGTTTCAACTCCAACGCGTTCAAAAAGCCCGCACCTTACCCAGCGGTAAAACGCAAAGCGGACCCGCGTCCACGATCATGCCGCGGAAAAACTCGGCGAATCTCGGCGGCTGCGCGAATAGGACGGGTTAGCACGACAACTGTCAGTGCATTTGTGAGCACGAATTCAGTTTCCCAAGGACGCCAGGTAGAAACTCTATGGCCGCTGATCTATTCCACGGGTCATGAAATTGCCTTTGCATATACATCTTTCAAGTGGGCCAACCTCGCCAGTCATAACGCTGGCGTTACCGTTGTTATTATTGGCATTTCGAAACAAGTGCTAGCAAAACGACATCTCCTTGTGTCTGACGGTGCAAAAACCTCTGTGCGCCAAGTTGACAATATAAATCCGTATTTGGTTCCTGCCGCAAACATTGTCGTTGGCGCCCGCTCGAAACCAATGTCCAATATCGCAGAAATGGGCTTTGGCAGTATGGCCAACGATGGAGGCCATCTTTTGCTCACGAGCGCCGAGGCAAGAAAAGTGGTTTCCGCTCATAGCGTTCCAGCAGAATTTATCCGTCCGTTCCTAGGGTCACAGGAGTTTATCAGAGGTATTGAGCGACGCTGTGTATGGGTCAATGATGAGAACGCTGATCGGGCGATGGCAAATCGGTGGATGCGCGAGCGCTTCGAAGCTGTTCGTCTGCAACGCGCTGCCTCAGATAGGGCAACAACAAGAGCGTTGGCTTCGCGTGCGTACCGCTTCGGTGAAGTACGACAAATCGGCGTTGAAACGACAATCGTTGTTCCGAGTGTCTCTTCGGAGAACAGGGAATATCTCCCGGTGGGGTTTCGACCGGAAGGAACGATTGTATCGAATCTCGCGTTCGCACTCTATGACGCTCCCCTATGGAATCTCGCGCTGATCGCATCTCGCCTGCATCTTGTTTGGATAGCCACTGTCTGCGGGAAGATGAAAACAGACTTCCGCTATTCTAACACGCTCGGCTGGAATACGTTTCCTATCCCCACGCTCACCGAAAAGAACAAGGCCGATCTGACGCGCTGCGCCGAAGACATCCTGCTCGTACGTGAGGCGCATTTCCCCGCTACCATCGCCGATCTCTATGATCCGGAAGCAATGCCAGCGGACCTTCGCGCGGCGCACGAGCGCAACGATGAGGTGCTCGAGCGCATCTATATCGGCCGCCGGTTCAAGAACGACACTGAGCGGCTCGAAAAGCTGTTTGAGCTCTATACGAAGATGACCGCGAGGGCGGCGGACAACGGCGAGCCCCGAAAAATGAAGAAGCAATAGCGATAAGGAGCTGGGGCGGCATGGAAGCACGGAGCAAGACGATCGAGGCGTGGTTCTCGATGATCGAACAGGGTCAGGTAAAGCTACCCCGTTTTCAGCGCCATGAGGCGTGGCGACCGCATCAGATCGCTGGTCTGTTCGAAAATATCATGCGCTCGCCGTCACTGCCCGTCGGCGTGCTGCTTGTACTGGAGGTCGGCGACAAGGAGCTCTTTCATTCGCGCCCGATCGTTGGAGCCCCGAAATCCGAGGCCCGCCCGAGCATGCACATCCTTGATGGACAGCAGCGTATGACGGCGCTCTGGCGCTCGCTAACCGACAACTACGAGGATCTGAAGGTCTTCGTCAGACTGGTGCCTATGACGGACGGGGGCGAACCGAAGACCGTCTCAGAAGACGATGAGGATGGCGGTGATCTGATTGAGATCGAGAAGCGCTGGACACATAAAGGAGTCCGGAGACCAGTCTGGGCCGACGACTCTGTGGAATGTATCAAGCGCGGCCTGGCACCGATCTCGATCTTCCGCCCGGGCAACATCGGTGAAACTTCATTCAAGGCTTGGCGCGATTCCTTGCGCGCAGGAAATGCATTCACTGACGAGATCGGAGACCTGGCTAGCGAATTGAGAAAGCGCGTTCTTGGTTACTCGCTTCCGTTCCTCTCCCTGCCTGTCGGGACGTCTCGCGAGACGGCTTTAGAGGTGTTCATCAATATGAACACCTCAGCATCACCACTGAAGGACTACGACATAGTCGTGGCTCAAGTCGAAGAAGGAGTAGGCGAATCATTACACGACAAGGTGGAAGCTCTTCTTCAGTCGGCACCCGCGGCGAAGGACTACGGTCGCATAGAAGATATCCTTCTAGCGATGACAGCATTGCTGCTCGACAAGCCGCCTATCAAGAAGACGTACCTCGAAGAAGATTTCGGCAAGGGTCTCGCCAGTGTCTGGCCCAAAGTCGTGGCCGGCATCGAGAGAGGCCTTCAGTTCCTCAGTGACGAGGCCTTGTTCAACGAGAAGATTCTCCCGAGCGATGTGGCCGTCTATCTGACCTGCGCGCTCTGGGCGGTCGCTTCGAACTTGAAGCTTGATCAGGAAGGGAACGCTCGACAGATCATCCGGAAAGTGCTTTGGCGTGCATGTTTCACCCACCGCTATGGAAAAACCTCCGCGACGCGCGCCTTCGCCGATTACAAGACCCTGAGGGGCATGATCGACGGAACAACTCCGAACGTCACTTGCGAGCTGTTTGACACGGCTGCTTTCCGCCTACCCGACCTCGACGAAATCAAGGTCGCTGGCTGGCCGGGGCGCAAGGATCGACTCCCGCGCGCAATCCTCGCCACCTCGCTCAGACGCAAAGCGCAAGACTTTGCCGATGGAACACCTATTGGCCGTAACAACATAGCTGCTCGTGAGCTGGATCACCTCTATTCTTGTGGGTATCTGAAGGTGGATAGAGACGACGCATTAGCGAACCGCGCGTTAAACTGCGCGCTCATTACCGGGCTCACAAATCGAAACAAAAGCTCAGCGGCCCCCAGCGACTATGTAGCGAAACGCGCCAAGGCCGCAAATTTGGGTGAGGAAACCGTCCGCTGGCGGTTGGCGACCCACCTCATTCCTTATAGCGCACTTGTTTCGGACAACTACGATATGTTCCTGGACGAGCGAGCCAAGCTCATCGAGGCGGATATGAAAGCGCTTTGCGATGGCGTGGAACCGACCGCATGACTGTTAAACTTTCCGTCCCATCGGTCTCCGTTTCCTATGCCTCGAACGGCAGCTCGACAAAGGCCAACGAATTGGGCATGCGCCCGATGCAGGAGCGCGCCTTCGAAAAGCGCGGCGAGCAATATCTTCTGATCAAATCGCCGCCGGCCTCGGGCAAGAGCCGCGCGCTGATGTTCATCGCGCTCGACAAGCTCGCCAATCAGGGCGTCAAGCAGGCCATCATCGTCGTGCCGGAGAAATCGATCGGCGCCAGCTTTCACGACGAGCCGTTGAGCGAGCACGGCTTCTGGGCCGACTGGCGCGTCGAGCCGAAGTGGAACCTCTGCGACGCGCCCGGCAATGACAATGGCGGCAAGGTTAACTCGCTCGGCGCCTTCCTGGAAAGCGACGATAGGGTGCTTGTCTGCACCCATGCGACGTTCCGCTTCGCGGTCGACAAATTCGGGATCGAAGCCTTCGACGACCGGCTGATTGCGGTTGACGAGTTCCACCACGTCTCTGCCAACCCCGACAACAAGCTCGGCCTGCATCTGGGCGAGTTCATCACGCGTGACCGCGTGCATATCGTCGCGATGACAGGTTCCTACTTCCGGGGTGACGCCGAGGCGGTGCTGGCGCCGCAGGACGAGGGCAAGTTCGAGAGCGTCACCTACACCTACTATGAGCAGCTCAACGGCTATCAGTATCTGAAGCAGCTCGACATCGGGTATTTCTTCTATTCGGATTCCTACGCCGACGACATTCTGAAGGTGCTGAACCCAGCCGAGAAGACGATCATCCACATCCCGAACGTGAATTCGCGCGAAAGCACGAAGGACAAGATCAAGGAGGTGGAGCACATCATCGAGGAGCTGGGCGCCTGGCAGGGGACCGACCCCGCCACCGGCTTCCAGTTGGTCAAGACGGCCGACGGCAGGATTCTTCGCATCGCCGATCTCGTCGACGACGAACCCGCCAAGCGCGACCGCGTGTCTGCCGCGCTGAAGGATCCTGCGCAGAAGAACAACCGCGATCATGTCGATATCATTATCGCGCTGGGCATGGCGAAGGAAGGCTTCGATTGGATCTGGTGCGAGCACGCGCTGACGGTCGGCTATCGCTCCAGCCTGACCGAGATAGTTCAGATCATCGGCCGTGCGACGCGCGATGCGCCGGGGAAGATCCGCGCTCGCTTCTCGAACCTGATTGCTGAGCCGGCCGCGGCCGACGACATCGTCACCGAGGCTGTCAACGATACGCTAAAGGCGATTGCGGCCAGCCTGCTGATGGAGCAGGTGTTGGCGCCACGTTTCGAGTTCAGGCCGAAGAACCCGCAGAACCAGCCAGCATCGGGCTTCGACTATGGCGAGGGCGGCTACGATCCCAACAAGTGCAACGTCGGGTTCAACGAGGAAACTGGGAAGTTCCAGATCGAGATAAAGGGGCTGGCCACGCCGAAGAGCGACGAAGCGACGCGCATCTGCCAGGAGGACCTGAACGAGGTGATCGCGGCCTTCGTGCAGGACAAGACGACGATCGAGCGCGGCCTCTTCGACGAGGAACTGGTTCCCGAGGAGCTGACCCAGGTGCGCATGGGCAAGATCGTCAAGGACAAGTTCCCGCACCTCGACGCGGAGGATCAGGAAGCCGTGCGTCAGCACGCGGTGGCGGCGCTGAACCTGACTCAGAAGGCTAAGGAAGTCGCGGCGGGCAGCACGCTGGGCGAGGAAAAAGGCAACACTGCTTTCGTCGACGGTGTTCGCAAATTCGCGATGGACGTGAAGGAGCTCGACATCGACCTGATCGACCGAGTCAATCCGTTCGGTGAAGCCTATGCCATCCTCGCCAAGACGATGAGCGAAGAGAGCCTGAAACAGGTCGCCGCAGCGATCGCGGCCAAGCGTACCAGCCTGACGCCAGAAGAGGCCAAGGTGATCGCCAAACGCGCGGTCGAGTTCAAGCGCGAGCGCGGGCGACTGCCGTCGATCAGCTCGCCCGACGCCTGGGAAAAGCACTTGGCGGAAGGCGCCGCCGCATTCGTCCGATTCAAGGATGAGGGTCGCTATGAGTGACTTCGACCTTGATGAACTTCGGTCGGAGCTCGACGAATTCGCGCAGCCGGAGAAGAAGGGCGGCCGTTCACCCCGCGAGGAACGCATCATCGCTGGCTTCGAGGAGATTCAGCGGTTTGTTGAGAAGAAGGGGCATCCGCCCCGGCACGGGGAGGGCGGCGACATTTTCGAGCGGCTTTATGCCGTGCGGCTCGACCGCCTGCGCACGCTGGAAGAGTGCAGGTCATTGCTCTTGCCGCTCGATCACCAGGGGCTGATATCAGCCACACAACTCGTTGCTGCCGCCCCAGCAGACGAGATGGACGAAGACGAACTGCTCGCCGAACTGGAGGGCGCGGCCGGTTCGTCTGATATCACCAAGCTACGTCATGTGCGGACCAGCGCCGAGAAACGGGAAGCTGAGGAAATTGCCAACCGCGAAAAGTGCGTGGATTTCGAGTCGTTCAAGCCCCTGTTCCAACAGGTTCAGGCCGATCTTGAGAGCGGGCGCCGAACCACGAGGCGGTTCGTCAAGGATGCCGGTTTTCTGAAAGCCGACATTCAGGCCGGCCAGTTCTTCATTCTTGGCGGCCAGACAGCCTATGTGGCTGAAGTCGGTGAACCCATTAAGGCGCCGAACGGCGAGACCGATGCGCGCCTCCGCGTGATCTATTCCAACGGTACCGAAAGCGATCTGCTGCTTCGGTCACTCCAGCGTGCCCTCTACAAAGATGAAGCCGGAAGACGGATTACGGAGCCGAGTGCCGGCCCGCTGTTCGACGACCAGACCGACGATAGCGATCAGGCAAGCGGCACGATCTATGTGTTGCGGAGCAAGTCCGACCACCCGGTGGTCGCAGAGAACCGAGCGGTTCTGCACAAGATCGGCGTCACCGGCGGCAGTGTCGAACGGCGCATCGCCAACGCGCGCCTCGACCCGACTTATCTCATGGCGGATGTCGAGATCGTGGCAACCTACGAACTCTACAACATCAATCGGTCGAAGCTCGAAACCCTGATCCACAAGGTCTTCGGAGCGGCGCGCCTCGATGTCGAGATCATGGACCGGCTTGGCCGACCAATCGTGCCGAAGGAATGGTTTCTGGTGCCCTTGTACGCCGTCGATGAGGCGGTGAACCGGATTAGGGACGGCACCATCACGGGATATGTATACGACCCGAAGACTGCGAGGCTGGTTAGCCACGAGCGTTAGGTTCTAGAGCGACACTGATGGGACGTCTTCCTCACGTCCCAGTCGTTACTAGCGCGCGTAGGTTGCTCACGATTCGCAGCGCCATCGCTTCTGCCGTCTCCCCGCGCAACTTTGCGAGATCGGCGACGGTCTGCGCCACAGCTCGGGGCCGAACCGGTAGACCCTCCGATGTGACGAAGGGACCGTCGGTCTCGGTGAGCAAACGGTCGGGAGGGAGGCTGACCACGAGCTGCCGGTGCTTCGGCGAGCGCAGCATCTCCGAATTGATCGAGAAGTAGCAGCCGCGCTCGGAAGCTCTGCGCGCCTCCGCTGCAGTTCCTGTGAACCAGTGCAGGACGACGCGTCCACGGTCTGGCGGCAGGTCGCGGTCGAGATGGTCGAGCACCTTGCCGACGGCGCGGACGCTATGGATCGTCAGGATCTTGTCGCCCTGTTCGGCGCAGGCGGCCAGCACGCGCGCGAACACCCTCTCCTGAGCCTCGAAGCTCCGATAGAAGCGTGGACCGGCGTCGAGCCCGACTTCGCCGACATAGCGCGCTTCGACCAAATACCGCTCGAACAGGGGCAGCTCGGCCTCACGCTCGGCAACCAGCTGTGGATGCATGTCAATCGGCGTTGAAGTTTGACCCCGTATCGGCGTCCAAAACTGACCCCTTGTTGCGCGCGTCGTGACGGAAGGAGGGCGTAGCCCGACTGGAGTTACGATGCGCGCGGCGGCGTGATCAGAGGCGGTTCTTGAAGCGCCAACTCTCGTTGCCGGTTTCGACGATGTCGCAGTGGTGGGTCAGCCGATCGAGCAGCGCGGTCGTCATTTTCGGATCGCCGACGCTTTCATGATGCCTCCTTTTTCGAACGCCTTATGCGTTGCGCATGGGCGCGCAGCCTATCAACTTGTTCCGGGGAGAGGTCAATTTGCCATGGCTGGCCCTTCGTGAGCTGATGCCCCACCAGCAGGCCGCGTGCAAGGTAGTCGAAGACCGTTTGTGTCGTCACGCCGAGCGCGGTCGCCGCGCCTTGGATCGAGTAGCTGCCGTTGGACCACTGCGGCGGGTTCGGGTTCACGCCATTGATCTTTACCGTCGCAATGTCCCAGCGCTTGCGCAGCAACCACACATTGCCGCCTCTGAATGCGCAACCGCGTGCTGCGACAAAGCCCTCGTGATTGAGGACTTCCGCAATCTCCTTGTCCATCTTGCCGTCGGCGTTGAGCTGCGTAATCCTGCGCCGCAGTCCTTCGAGATCAACATGGTCGCGGTAGGACTGCACGTGGCGCGGCAAGCAATGCTCGCTCGTCGCGCCGGTTTGCCACAAAATCCTCAGCCATACCTGCCCATGCACCCTTTTCTGGTCAAGGATCACCTCGCGAATGATGAAGCGGAGAATGCGCTTCCGGTCAGCAGGCGAAGTGGTCGGCGCACGCCAGATGTGCGGCAGATTTTCGGCCAGCGCTCGTAGCGAGGCGATATCCGCCTCATGCAGGACGAGCGGCTCCTCGGAGCGCCAGCGCGCATGCTCCCGGTCGATCTCCTCGACGGCGCGCAGCTTGTCTTCCCATGCGCGTTCAAGCGAGCGCGCCACCAGCCGGTTTTCGGGTTCGACTGCGTCATATTGGCGGCGCGCCCGTTCAGCCTCGTAGCGGGCGCGCTCGCGGCGGAGCGCCCATTGCCGCTCAAGCTGTCGGCTCTCTTCCTCTATTTGGCCCATGGCCGCGATCGCGATCGCAATCCTATCCGGGGCGAGCGCGTCGAGGAGAACGCGTTCGACGAACCCGTCGACCGGCAAGGCTCGCACTTCCTGGCACAAGGCGACGCCACGCTGATCCCGATCGGATCGGCAGCAATAGACCGGATAATCGCCGTTCGGGCCGGTGTAGCGTAGGCTCATGCGGCGGCCGCAGCGCCCGCAAATGGCGACGCCCTGCAGCAGCGCCGAGCCCTTACGCGGTGCGCCGGCGTGTCCCGCCTCGTAACGGTTGACGTTGTCGGCCAAGCGCCGCTGGTTGGCCATGAACTCCTCCCAGCTGATGTACCCGGGGTGCGCGGCCTTCAAGCAAACCGCCCAGTCCGAGACAGCCACCTTGACGGTTCCCCGGAGAGATCCGGGGCGGCATCGGGTCGGATCCCTTTGCCGACGACCGTAGACATAGGCCCCAGCATAGGCGGGATTCTGAAGAATATTACGAACGCGCGCGCTATCGGCTTCCTGCCAGACGACGTCATGCGGGCTCGGTCCAAGAACGGGGCGCACCGGCAGCGGCAATCCGTTCGCCCGTAGGAAGCGCATCACGGCGCGGGCGCTCTGCAGCTCTCGGAACTTGGCGAAGACGAGACGAATGCGCGCCTGCACCTCTTCGTCTGGGTTGAGAATGATCGCGTCCGCGCGGTCATGGGCGAGCCCGGCCGGCAAGGGGAGCCGGAGTTCGCCGCGCGCCGCCTTTTGACGTTCTCCTTGGTGCAGGCGCATGCGAATCTGATGCAGCTCCGCTTCGCTCATGATGCCGGACAGCCCGAGCAGCAAGCGGTCGTGATAGAGTCTCGGGTCATAGAGGCGCTCGCCGTCGGCGATGAGCACGCCGAACACCGAGCAAAGCTCCAAGAGCTGATGCCAGTCGCGATTGTTGCGCGCCAAGCGCGACGCATCGAGACTGACCACCAGGCCAGCGTTGCCAAGGCCGACTTCAGCGATCAATTTCTGGAAGCCGTGGCGCTCGACGCCGCCGGCGCCGGATTTTCCCAGATCCTCGTCGATGACCTGAACCCGCTCGCGAGGCCATCCGAGCCCAACGGCTCGTTCGACGAGGCGGTATTGCAGCTCCGTGCTCTCCTGATGCTGACGCACCTGGTTCACTGACGATTGCCGGACGTAGATGTAGGCGAGCTTGGCGCGATGCGCCGTGGTGAGACGCTCGTCAGCGACATTCAATGTCATCAGCATGAGCGATCTCCCTTCTTGCTGCGCCCTCCGCCCGCTGCATGCGACGCATGAGCTGCGCCATCAGCTGAGCAATTTGCGCTTGGGCTTCGGCCGGCAGGTTCGGCCAAAGTCCTGGAGATGCTGTCTGGAGCCGGTCGGATGCGCAGACCGGGATCGACCGGGGTAGAGACGCTACGCGACGCGAGAGAGTTTGTAGGGTCATCGCGAATCACCTCCTCGGCGAGGAGGGACAGCTTCGCGCTCAAATGCTGCGTCAATGGGATCAGCGTGCGCACGCTGACGCGGGGTAGCTTTGGCGGCGTTGTGTCAATGCCGTTGGACGCTCCGCCGAGGTCCGTCGAGGCAATCCGGATTGAACGCTTTCGTCCGTCCGGCAACGCGACAACAACAAAGGCGGGACCCCGCCCAGAACGCTCCGATAAAACCGTAAGCTTCTGACCAAAAAGGGAGTGTCGAGATTCCGTGACCGTAATCACGCATCCGAGCCGTTCGAGGATTGTGTTACTCTGCGATGTTCGGGTCGCCGAAGACGCTCGGCCATTCGCCGAAGGCGAGGTTGGTCGTGACGATGATCGAGGTGCGCTCGTAGAGCCGGCTGACCAGATGGAACAGCAATTGGCCGCCGGCCTGGGCGAAGGGCAGATAACCGAGTTCGTCGAGGATGACGAGGTCGAGGCGGGTCAGGTAATCGGCGAGCCGTCCCTGCCGTCCGCCGCGCGCTTCCGCCTCCAGCCGATTGACCAGATCGACCGTGGTGTAGAAGCGCCCGCGCGCGCCGGCGCGTATGCAGCTTCGGGCGATGGCGATCGCCAGATGGGTCTTGCCTGTGCCCGTTCCGCCGACCAGCACGACGTTCCGCTGCTGGGCGATGAAGGCGCCGCCGGCGAGATCGCGCACCAACCCCTCATTGATCGGTGTGTCCTTGAAGTCGAAGTCGTCGACGTCCTTGGCGAGCGGCAATTTGGCGATGGTGAGCTGGTATTTGATCGAGCGCGCCTGCTTTTCCGATATCTCGGCCTTGAGCAGGTCGCCGACCAGACGCTGCGGCTCATGTTTACGCTTGAGCGCCGTCGCCAACGTCTCGTCGTAAGCGCTCCGCATGCCATAGAGCTTGAGTTCCCCCATCATGTCGAGCACTTCGGTTCGTTCCATGGTCATGCGCTCCTGAGCTGGTCGTATCTGGCGCAGTCGGCGATCGGGGCGTGCGTCAGCCGCAAGGCCTCCGGAGTTGCAATGACCGCGGCGGGTTCGGGATCGCGCCGGCGCGCGAGAATGTTGAGGACGACGTCGGCGGAGTAGACGCCATTTTCCAGCGCCTCGGCACTGGCGGCCTCGACCGCCGGCAAGCCGTCCGTGAGCACGGCGGCGAGAATGGCGACCATTTGACGATCGCCGTCGTCGGATCCGGCGAGCTTGCGGCGGACGCGCTCGAGCGCGCCGGGCAACACCCAATCCTTGAACGGCGCGCCATTCCTCAACGCGCCGGGCTTTCGCGCCAGAACCGGGACGTAATGCCAGGGGTCGTAGATCGTCTCGCCGCGCCCGAAGCAGCGGGCGTGTTCCGCGACGATCCTTCCATCCTGCCGGATGACGATGCGATCGGCGTAGGCATGAATCTCGACCGGGCGGCCAACCGCGCTGGCGTTCACGGAGTATTTGTTGTTGTCGAAGCGGATTAGGCACGTCTTCGACACGGACGCCGGCAGCGCGTGGAATCCGTCGAAGCGCCCGCGATAGGGAATGAGCCGGGGGCGCTCCTCCTCGAAGACCTCCCAGACCGTTTTGTCGGCGCGCTCCGGATGGGCATGCGCCTTGGCGTAGGCGATGCATTTATCCATCAGCCAGGCGTTCAGCTCGTCAAAGGTCTTGAACCGCAGGCGCGGCGTGAAGAAGCGCTCACGCACGAGACCGACCTGATTCTCGACCTGACCCTTTTCCCAGCCAGACGCTGGCGTGCAGGCCACGGGCTCGACGAGATGGTGCGAGCACATCTGAAGGAAGCGGCGATTGTATTGCCGGTCCTTGCCCACGAAGATCGTTTCGACCGCCGTCTTCATGTTGTCGTAGACGCCACGTGCGCAGGCGCCCTTGAAGAAGGCGAAGGCGCGCTCATGCGCGTCGAAGACCATCTCCTGCGTCTCGCGCGGATAGGCCCGGGCGATAAACATCCGGCTGTGACAAAGACGCAGATGCGCGACCTTGACGATCATGGTCACGCCGTTCATCAGAACGATCTCGTGGCTCCAGTCGAACTGGTAGGCTTCGCCGGGCGCGAACGACAACGGCACGAAGGCGCTTGCCGTCTCGCTCGCATGTTCGCGCGCCCATTGCCGGGCATAGCGCCGCACCGCGTCGTAACCCCCGGCATAGCCGAGCGCCCGAAGCTCCTCGAAAATCCGGATCAGCGTCAGCCGCTCGCGCGCCGGCTTGGTCCCATTCGCCGCGAGCATCCGGTCGAGTTCTTCCTTCCAGGCTCCGAGCTTTGGACGCGGCTGGACATCCCGTTCGTAGGAAGATGCCGTCTCACCCGACCGTAAAATCTTGCGGACCGTGTTGCGCGATATCTTCAGATCGCGCGCGATCGCCTTGATCGATTTGCCCTTCTGTAAGCCCTCGCGCCTGATCCGTCCGATCGTCTCCACAACCAGCATCCCCCACCGCCCGCTCGACGCCAAAGCGGACAGACCTGCAAACAATTCTCAGGGGGTCAATTTTGCACGCCGATCCCCCGGATCAGGGGGTCAATTTTGCACGCCGAAACACACTTCAGGTCTTCGATGGAGATGTGGTCGCGGGGCTTGGCGAGCACCGAAGTTGCGAGGCCGTAGAGGTCCTTCATTTGATCGAAGGTCGGGATTCCGGTCGCCGCGGTGAACGCGAACCCGCCGGCCTTGCGGGCGATCTTGAGCCAGTCGACGCGTTTCAGGACCTTCTTCGCCGCGTCCGCGACCTTAGTCGAGTTGGGGCGGGCGCGACGCAATTCGTCGACGATGGTTTCGATAACAATTGTCTTGGCGTCTTCGAAGCCTTCGAACGTCCACCCGTTAAACCAGAGGCAAAGGACGCGTTCGTCGCCGACAAAGGCGCTTTCGGTCATCTTCAGGACGCTGGACTTTCCTGCGCCCCAGTCGCCATGCACACCGATAGTAATCGGTGTATCAGGCGTTTGGCGGATCAGCTTGACAACTGTCTTGGCAATAGATTCGTAGTAAAGAAGATCGGTTGCCGTCTCGTGGTCGTTCAAGAACATGCTTTTCCCCGCCGGTTTGCTTGATACGGCTCGACTCGGCCAATTTAGCCATTTTCCCAAGGCGCAATTGTATAGCGAGCTGTGCCGAGGCGGAACAGCGGCTGAACGGCTGTTGCAATGTAGGTTTAGCCCGGGGTTAGAAGCCCGGAGCAAGCGCTTGCCGCAAAGTTGGGTTGATTGCGTTCGAGGCCGCGACGGCTACTTAGGGACTAGGCAAGCGATCGGCAAAGGCTGTGTCGTTGTCCCCCATGCGCTCGCCCAAATCGTCGCAATTTCTCATTTGTCCACAAGCTCTTGCATAAAACAACGCTAGACCCGTGCCAGACGGCCTGGATAACGTCGGAAGCTCGCTTCAGCTCGGACCATTTCACGATTATGGGGCACCTCCGATGTCGGGCCGAATGGTCCGATAGCTCGTCACCACGCCGCCTTCTCCTGCCTCGAACGGATATCGGCGATCCACTTTTCCAGTGCGTCGATTTCGACCTCAATTAGCGGTGGCGCGGGCAGCCTGGGATTGATCTCACCGGGCTGACTGTGAAGGAGCGCCGAGCAACGCCCAAACGCCTCCCGCATGGCGGAGCAATCGGCATCCGTGAGGACGGTAAGTTTGATGAGGCCCGTCGTGTCCACCTTGCGGGATAGGCGGCGGATCACAGGCCCTACAACCTCCTCGACAGCGCGCTCCCAAGTCGTGCGAAGTTGATCCTGAAAGGACGTTACTTCGCGCAGCCATTTCGCCTGGTCGCCGCGTTCATTATGGATTTTCACGTGGCCGAGATGCGCCCTCATTCCGCCGATTACCTTGTCGAGCGGCATGACGTTGGCCGGCGGGTCCTGATGACAATGACCCGCATTTTCCGTCCCGCGACTGATCAAGCGGTACGCCACGGGCGTTGCGTCACGATCTTTGGTCGCCCGGCAGGCTTCATCGAGAAGAAGCAAGAACGCCATGTCGTGGGTGAAGACGATGACCTGGCGCGTCTGCCCGGCCTCGGCCAATCGAGCGGCGACCCTGTCGCGATGCAAATGGTCGAGCGAGGAGACGGGATCGTCGAACACGATCGCTGACTGCGCATCGATGGTCGACAGCTCCGCGAGAAATGCGGCCAGCGCGACGCAACGGTGTTCGCCTTCGCTGAGGACCTTGCCGACCGGTTCGTTCGGCTTGTTGATCAGCCGGACCTGGAAGAAGGGGACGCCGGCTGTGGCTTTTGCCTGCTGAAGTTCGATGGCGAGGCCCGCGACGCCGAGCTTGTCTACCTCGATCGCGAACCTCCCTCGCAAGCGGTTGGTGACGAGAGCTTGCGCGATACGGGCGCTCTGGGTCGTGATCTTGTTTGTGGTCGTGTCCTTGCTGACGTTCTCGATCGCCTCAATGGCCTTGAGGCGCTCTATTTGGGCAAGCACGTCGGATTTCACCACGCCGAGCCACTTGCGGTCAGCAAGGCTGTCACGCTCGGCGATGAGCGCGGCGCGCTGCGGTGAACTGGCTTCCGACTGCAGGCCTTCGATACGCGTCGCGATGCCGCTGAGGACGGTGCGAAGTGGATCAAGCGCGATGGTCGCTGCTGGCGGTAGAGCCGGCTGGGTCGCGAGGCTGTGGGTCCGCAGAATGGCACGCAGGCGCCAAGCGAGATTGAGGATCTCGCGGCGAAGGGTGTTCGCGACTTCATCCTGGCCAACATCATCGCGGATCGTCGCAACGATCGCGACGAGGTCCTTCATCGAGAGGGCTTGCGACGAGACCTCTTCGAGCTTCTTTTCATAGGCGTCAACGGCTTCTTGTTCACGGCGCTTGCTCTCGTCCTGCACAAAAGTTTCGAAGCTGCTGAGCCGCTTCGAGGCTTCCTCAGTGAGCGGCTGCTGGCAAAGGACGCAATGGGCGCCAATCTCGGTTACAGGGAACGGGCGGTCGGGAAAGGCGGAGGCGCGCGAATAATCCCGGGCCGCCTCCCACAGGGCCTTCCAGACGTTGGAGCCGATGTCGGGCAGAGGTTCATCGGCGAACAGATTCGCGGAGGCGGCTGCGGCGGCAGAGCGCGAAGTTGCAAGTTGCGTGTGGGCCGCGCGTAGCGCTGCCTGGCTTTCGTCCGTAGCGGCGGCCGTCAGCCGCTCGAGTTGCTTGATCGCGGAACTGATACGAATGTCCTGGTTCTGGAGCTGGCGAACCGTGCGCGCAGGGTCGCTGGCAAGGTCGGTATTTAGCGTTTGAAGTCGGGTCGCTTCTTCTGCCGTCAGACCCGCGAGCTTTTCGACGGTTTCCCGGTTTGATTTGCCTGAGAGACTGGCGACCAATTTGCCGACCGGCGTGTCCATGTTGCATTCGGGTTTCGATAGGATCACGGGCGTTTGATCTTGGAGTGCCTTTATCTCAGCAGTCAGCTTCGCCTTCACATCCTGGCATGCCTGCGCGAGACCGGCGAGGATTCGGAGTGGCAGTGGTGTGTAGGCGAGATCGTTGGTGTTCTCGACGTGGACGTTAGCCGTGCGCGAATCGAAAACGCTGACAGCTGATAGCATTGAGTCAGGCGCGTTTCCTTGTGTCCATGATGCGCTTCGCTTTTGTCCGCCGATGAAAAAGTCGACGCTGGCAGCTGGGATGCCGGAGCCAGCCGCGTAGATGTTCGGTAGAATTGCGTCGCTTTTCGGCGAGCGGGCTCGGCAGAGTTGCTTGAGGACGCGCGCGTAGCCGGATTTGCCAGCGCCATTGTCGCCGTAGATCACGGTCAGGCCTGTTTTGCCGAACGAGAGGCGTTCGCCCGGCGCCAGCGCGTTGACATGAGACAGGCTATGAAGCGCGCCGAGGCTAACGACGGCGTGACTGGCTGCAGGGTCCCTCACGTGACTGGCATCGAGCGGGGCGGCCGCCGCGTCGCCCTTGCAGATCGCGACAAGCGCTGTGATGTCGGCTGCCTCCAGCTTGGTCTGGCTGCAAAGGCGACGTAGTGCGTCCCGTTGCCAGCCCGGGAGATCGGTCGACCATTTCAGGATATCGGCGAGCGCCGCCGCCTCATTCGAAAGATCGTTCTCCTGCGCTTCCACTGTTTCGCCCTTGTTCATGCCGCGTCTGGTGTTGCCGGTTGTTTCCCATGGTGTCCTATATTCTGCGTCCGCTGGTTCAGGCGCTGCCGATGATGCGTCGCTCCTGACCGAGTGGGACGATCCAGCCGCCGGCGCGGTCAGGTCGCGGAAATTCATCCGGATGAGTGATTTGGGTAAGGCGGGTTCGCACAGTCTGCGGCTCCGCATCAATGGCGGCGCGGATGAGATCGCGCTCGATCCCAACGAAGACCGGCCGAAGGTTGAGGCGGGCGAGTGCTTCCTGCTCGGCGGGCGCTGCCTCGACGTCAGTGATCGGCCCCGCGCGCGTGACGATCCCGCCGATCAGGCCGTCTATGGCAGTCGCCTTCTCCACTTCCCTAACCGGAGCGGCGTCCAGTAGCGTCCGGGCGCGCCCGAGGTCGTCTTGTAGCCTGCGCGCGAATGGCTGGTGCGTGATGCGGTAGAGCGCGTCAGCTAGCTCGGCGTGACCGAGCGGCTTTATCAAATTGGCGATGTGCAGGCGCAGAAGTCCGATGAATAGCTTATCTCTCTCTTGAGGATTGATAGGCTCGCCTTCATCGATCGGATCGCGAACCGAGAGGTGGGCTTCGGTCGGGCCTGACGCGGCCATGCCCCAGCGTGTTGCGATCGCAATGCGCTTCAACGTGACCTTGCGACCTTGTGCGGTGACGTCGATCCGTCCGGCTTGTGTCCACGCGCGGTTCAGCGCTTTCGCCGGTCCTCCGGCATCATGACAACCTTTCGCCTCGGCCACCGTCAGAGAGGACAAGTCGGCGGCGCAGGCGATCCAGTCGGGCAGATCGCCACGCGACAGGCGCGTGACCTTAATTTGCCGTCGGCAATCGAGATTGATCGTGCGGCTGCCGAGATGGGCGAAGATGGAGAGATTGAAGTAGCGCTCCAAATAGGCGCGAGCGACGAAGCGTCCGAACAGGCCGGACAGGGCGACTTTGACTTCGCGCGCCTGTCCAAGCGGCTCCCTGAAGATGAACGGCGTTCCCGTGCCGGTCGGTGCGAGCAATGCGTCGAGGATTGACCACGCGCCATACGCCGCGCCGGGCGTTTGCAGCACTTCCCGAATTCCGGCATCCTCGATGTCTGAGACTTCAAGGTCGACGGTGGTGCCGGTGATAGGGCTCGCTGTCGCTGGCTCGAAACTATGCAGAAATGTCCTCGTCATAGCGTCAGCGCTCGTTTGAGATCGTCATGTTCGAAGGCGCTGGCCATTCGGGCTATCTCGGCCGTGCGTGAGCCGACAGCCTTGGCCGTATCGCGCCAGGTCGAGGTCACCGTCGCGACGTCTTTGATGATTGCGCGGGCCTGCGTCAGCGTGAGCGCGAAATAATCCGCTGCCTTCTCCAGAAGATCGAGCGAGCAGGTGCCCTCGTCGAGATCGATGTTCGTCGTGAGCACGCGCGCCTTGAGATCTGTCGGTACCGGATTTAGGTCGTAAGCAGGCGAGAGCGACCATCCAGCCTTGCCGAGCCAGAGGAAACCGTGGTTGCGCAGATGATCGTCGATGTTGGAGATCAGCACATTGAAGACAACCCGCCTGTAGAGCGCGTGGGCGTCCGTCTTTCCCTGCGCGCCATGCCGGGCGAGGGCGTCGACGATCTCAGGGTAGCTGCCACGGTCGCCATCCTTGGCGCCCATCATCGCCATGGCCGACAGGAAGGGGGTACGTATCGCGCCATCGCGATCGAAGCGTCGCGATAGCATCACCGCCTTACCGGCGACTTCGACCAGTTGGTGTTTTGGGGTGGCGATGCCGGCTTGGTCGGCCAGCCGCAGCGCGATCTCTTCCCAAGTTTCGATGCTGTAGTCGTCGGTCTCCTTCGGAAACTTGGCGATGGAGAGATGGCCATGTTGATCGATGACCGACGCCTTCGGCCGCGCCCCGCCGAGAGAGGAGCCAGGCGCGAAGATGAGCTGAAGATCTTCGTCTGTTTCCTCGTCCCGAAGAATCCGCTCGGTGATCTGAAGTAGACGGCCAAGTTCGATCAGGGCCGGCACGCCGGTCGTGATCGGCGCTTGGAAGGTCTTATCGCCAACCCAACGAAACCGTAGCGCACCGAGCCGCGTTTCATCTGCAACCCCGAGCAGGTAGTCGCTTTCCGCCAAGTTCCGAACAGCGCGGTTCCCGCGTTCGGCAAGGCGACGTTCGGCGCGCTGCATTAAGCGACGGCCCCAGGTGTCAGGAGCCGAGTCGCCGATTGAGCCGAAGGTTTGCAGACCGGCGGGAGGAGCGAAGGCGCCGCGCGTCAGTGCAAGTGCCGGCTCGAGCGAAAAGCGGTCCGGATCCTCCAGCCATGCACGGTCGTACTCGAAGAGAATGGTCTCCGTGCCGCGGACGCGATTGCTCCTTGCCAATCCGATCGGGCGCGTGCTGCCGTACAGATCGATGTGGACCTCGAAGTCAGCCATCGCGGGACGATCCTGTTGGCCGCTTGAGATGAACGTGCTTGGGCAGATCGGCACTGGCCAGCGCCTGTCCAACGCTGTCATTGCCGATGTCGGCGACTTGGCCCAGCCCTTCAAGCAAACCGAGGGCTTGAAGGACGCTCGCATAGATGCCGATGCTGACATTGGTGTCGCCAGCTTCGACCTTTTGCAGGGTCGAGCGGGAGGTGAAAGCGCGCTCCGCCACGACCGCCATCGGCAGTTTGCGGCGGCGGCGGGCATCGTTGATATCCGCCCCGAGCTTGCGCAGGACGCGGCGCACAGCCGCTGAAGGGGTATGGGGAGTAGGCATTGCCACCCTCGCACTACAGATAAGCCGAATATGTAGCACGAAGATTACATTTTTCTAGCCCCGATTATGGGCGCTCCAGGACTGATTGGTGGTGGAACCACGCGGTTTCGCGAGCAGCTCGATCCGAAGTGTGAATCCTGCTATAGACAACTGACGGTACTTTCGGGGAGGCCTCCGCAGCGACGCGGGGCAGCCAAAAACTGGGCCTCAAGGCCGATTGACCTCGATAGATGTCGAAACCTCCAAAATATTTTTACCCGGAGTTCTCCCAACAAAATCAAAAGCGTAGCATTTTGACGGCCTTGCAGTCGGCAATTGACCGTCAGAAGGAGCCGATATCATCAATTTGTCAAAGGCTTATGGCTAATTTAAACAATCGAGTGGGAGTAGGGGAATAGGACACCGTGGAGGGCATTGGAGCGAGATAGCGTAGAAAAAGATCACGGGGCCAACCTACCTCAGGCGGACGCTAGCGCTGACAAGCTAAATGCAAATCACACCGCTGTCAGGCCGCCATCCAGGATGAGATTGCTCCCCGTCGCGAATTCGGCCTCGTCGCTCAGCATGAAGAGCGCCGCCTGGGCGATTTCCCCCGCCGTCGCATATCGACCCATAGGATACCTTGCCAGACGGCGTGACCGCGCTTCGGGGGATTCGTCGCCGCCAAGCAGGCGCAGGCCCATCTCCGTCGATGCTATAGTCCCGGGCGAAATCGAGTTGATCCGAATCCCGAAGGACGCATAGTCGACGGCCATCTGGCGGGTCAAACTGAGGACAGCGCCCTTCGACGCGCAATAGGGGGCCATGTTGCGGATGCCGACCAGGCCGGCGATCGACGCGACGTTGAGTATCACGCCGCGACGCCGTTCGAGCATGCCGGGCAGCACCGCTTTGGAAGCCAGGACGACCCCAGAGACATTCACATTCATGATCCGCCGCCAGGACTCTGCGTCGGCGTCGTGCACGGAGCCGAGTTCGGCGACGCCGGCATTGTTGACCAATCCGTCGATGTCTCCCAACGCCTCTCCAACCTGCCTCACCGCATTCGATATCGCGTCCCAGTTCGAAACGTCCGCTTCCAGCCCGATCGATCTCGCCCCATCCGCCTTCAACGACCGCGCGGCCTCCTCAGCGGAAGAGCCTTCGATGTCGATGACGCCGACGGCGGCGCCTTCGCTCGCCAGCAATTGCGAAATCGCGCGGCCGAGGCCGCCGGCGCCGCCCGTCACGATGATCGTCTTTCCTGAAACGCGTCCGGTCATCTGCGCGTCGCTACATGCTTGTGAGGTTTCTCTGGCCCGCTCGGAGCCGCGCCAGTTGAATGAAATAGGTCGCGTTCAGGAACAGCTCGTCCAGATCGCCGAGTTCATCGATCGTCAGGCCGCGTTTGACGAGCGCATTCAGATATTGAAACGCATCCTTCGCGCCGTAGCCGACATGGTGAGCGCCGATCACCCGTCGGGTGTCGCCGTCCAGGATCAGTTTCTGGAAACCGGACATGTGCGGGCGCGCCATTGCGTAGAGCATCGTGCGATCGCCCGCCGGCAGCCCCACATTCAGACCGTCGGGCGTGTCCGGCGGCAATTTAAGAACGACGACATTGCTGTAACGCGCCCGCGCGGCCTCCTCGCCCAGACCAAGCCAGCTGACTTCATAATGCGTATGCAGAAAGTCGGGCCAGTCGGCCGCACGATACTTCACCGCCTCGCCCATGATAGAACGGGCGGCGGAGGCGCCGCTCTTGCGCGCCTTGAACATTTCCATGGGCGCCTCGATGTGGTCGCCGACCGCATAGACGCCGGGGACCGACGTCCTCAGCGCGTCGTCTACGACGATCGCGCCTTTTGCGTCGACCTCGACGCTCAGCGTCTCGACCGCCATGTTCGAGCGCGGCCGCTCCCCGAGCGCGTGGAAGACGAAGTCCGTCTCGATTTCGAGACGCTCCGTTGACGTCTCCGCAGTCACGCGGGCGGCGCGGCCCTCGGCGTCTCCGATTATCTCGACGACATGCGCCCCCTCGACAATTTCGACGCCTTGCTCTCGCATGCGATCAAGCGCGTAGGCGCGCGTCTCGCCGTCGGCGATCATGTCGAGCGGGCGATGGCGCACGAGCATGACGACACGGCGGCCGGTTGCGTGGAAGAAGCAGCCATATTCCACAGCCGTTTTGCCGCCGCCGATTACGACGATCGCCGGTCCAGGCTCCTTGTCGAGCGTCTCGACAATGCTCGCATAAGTGTGCACGCCGGCAAGGTCTGCGCCCGGCGCATCCAATGGGGCCGCCTCGGCGCCGCAGGCGAGCACGAGGGCGCGCGCGCGGAAAATTTCGCCCGCCGCTTCCACCGCGCCTGCATCGAGAATGCGCGCGGGCGCGTTCAGCACGAATTCAATATCGAGCCGCTCCTTGCTTTGATAATTCATCACGGCGTGCGGGCCTGTACGACCTTTGCAGAAGAGATCGACCACTTCCTTGATGCTTACGATCTTTCCCCGAAGGTCCGGGAACCAGAGTTCCCCGCCGAAACTGCGCGCGAGCATCAGTTCCGCCGCGCAGTCAGAAAACAGATGATGCGGCACGCAGGCGTTGTGTGGACACGAGCCGCCCAAGAAGGGCCAGCGATCGACGATCAGAGGACGTCCGCCCATTGCGCGCATATAGGCCGCGCCAAACCGGCCTTCGGCGCCGCCGCCGATGAAGATGGCGTCGAATGGACGTTCGTCACCCGCGTCGATGTTACGGATCGGACCGACGTCCTGCGGATGCGCAAGCGCGTTTTCGATCTTCTCCGCCCATTGCGAGATGGATAGAAAGTTGCGACGAGACGTCATCCGGACGACTCCATGCGTTAATCCGCCGAAAGATCGAGTCGACTGAGCAGGACGGCGACCTCCGCCTGGCGCGCGCACCCCGTCTTTTCCATCACAGCTCTCAGCTGGGAGCGCACGGTGTTGCGCGAAACGTCGCCCTCGGCGGCGAGTTCGTCGAGCGTTGCGCCAGCGGCCAGACCCTGGGCGATGCGCGCCTCGCGCGAACTCAATCCGAAGGCGGCCTGTATCAGGCTGATAGGCGGCGCTTTTGGCGGGCTGACGGGAGCAAGCGTGATCATCGCCGCGCCGTCTCCAAAAACGTCGCGCGCCATGCCCCGTATCGGGATGACATGCACGACCATGAGATCATCCGAGTCCGGAATGCGGGCGGGGAAGGACTGCTTGTTCACAGCCGTGCCTCCGGCAAGCTCCTTCAGCGCCTTCTTGAGCAATGCTTCGGCAGTCTTGTCTTTGAGCCCAATCCGGTCTGTCGCCAGCCAGCGCACGACTCGCGCTTGCGTTTCGACGAGATCGTTGGCCGCGAGTACGCGTCCGCTGAAATCTAGAACGAGCGCCGGCATGCCAAGCAGCGACAGCGATTCGGTCGCAGCGCGCGCACGCTCCAAGCGCAGACGGCTCGCCACCATCGCGCTGCGACGGAGATGGGGGTGCAACTCATTCAGCCGATCGAGCGTGGACCGCTCAACCGGACCCCGCGCATTTTCCCGGTCCAGACTGAGGATGACGTCCTTACCCATGCCAATGGGAAGCCGGGTCGCCGCAGCCCAGCCGAAGCCGCGCGGCCAGAGAAACGCCCTGTAGATTGGGTCCCGTTCCATCTCCTCCTGAGAGAAAAGGTCCTTATCGCCGACGAAACCCTTTACTTGCAGCCCGCAAATCCGTTCGCGCCTCTTGGTGCGTTCGGACCATCTGCCGTCGATGTAGTCATTGACGAGGTCGAGCGCGCGATCGGAGGCCTTCCAGCGAAGCCCTTCCGGACCCGGCATATAAAGCGCTCCGCTGCGGGCGTCGGCCAGATCCGCCAATCGATGCAGAACCTTGCTCCAGAGCTCCGGAACAAAGGCGCTTTCCTCTATCAGCTCGAGCAGATCTTCATTCATAGGGGTCAGCAAAGGCGGGTCAGAGACGCTTCACTACACTCCAGAAAATCGAAGCGGTCAAAAGAAGCCCGACTAGGGTCTGTACCCGATTGAACTGAACGTCGCGCCGTGATTCAAGCTCTTCAGGAGGGCTTGATTCGTGGCGGACAATTTTTGGCTCAGCGATGAGCAATGGGCGGCGATCGAGCCGCATCTTCCGATGGTCCACACCGGGCCCAAGCGCCAGGACGATCGCCGCATCATCAGCGGCATCGTCCATCGGCTGCGCGAGGGCTGCCGATGGCGCGCGCTTCCCGACGAGTATGGGCCGTATACGACGGTCTTCAACCGATACAATCGCTGGAGCCAGCGGGGCCTGTGGCAACGCATATTCTCGGCGCTCGTCGCAAGCGGCGACCCGCCAGCGCTCACCATGATCGACAGTTCGGCGGTCAAGGCGCATCGCTCGGCGAGCGGCGCCAGAAAAGGGGGGCGCAAAATCAAGCCATCGGCCGCTCGCGCGGCGGGCGCACGACGAAAATCCACGCGCTCGTCGACGAAGAAGGACGACCGCACGCCTTCCTGCTGACGGGCGGACGCGTCGCCGACGTCACGGGCGCGGCGACACTGCTCGCCGCGACCGCGCCGAGCGAACAAATGATCGGCGACAAGGGCTACGACGCGGATCATTTGCGCCTCTTCCTGCAAGCACGCGGCACGACGCCGGTCATTCCCAATAAAGTCAACCGCAAGCGCCTCTTTCCGTTCGACGCGGAACTTTACCGCCTGCGCAACGTCATCGAGCGGACGTTCTGCCGGTTGAAGGACTTTCGAGCCATCGCCACACGTTACGACAAAACCGCTCGAAACTTCCTCGCCGGCCTGTGCCTCGTTGCCGCCCTCCGCTATTGGATCAATTGAGTCCAGACCCTAACTCTTCTTCCACCTAGCAGCAGCAGCTAAGCTGGCAATCTCCGATCGCTGCGCTGGCGTAAGAGCTTTGGCCCGCGCAGGGCCGCCAACAACGCCAGCCTTCTTGGCTCTCTCAGCCTTTGGCGTCTCAACTACGGCCGGGGGTTCACACGTGGCAGCGTCGACGACAAACTTGGCGAGCTGATTGGGGTCACGGGGGCGTTTCGGCTGTTTCGTCATGACTCTAGTGTGGGTATGCTTGGCGCGGCGTCAACCCCGCCGATTTTCAAACTGACCCACTACCGCCAACCGAGATCTGGCCGGCGATCATCGCCGCCGTCACGGATCTCAATGGCGAGCTTACCGGCGCACATCGCACCTGGCTGGACCCTGACGGCTTCGGCGAAGCGACCTTAGGCAAGGCGCCAGTGGAGACACCGAGACGGGCGATGGGCAATCTCCTCGGGTCTGCCGTGCGCTTCGGACTGCCGGGCTCGGTGATGGCGGCCGGCGAAGGCGTCGAGACCATGCTGTCGCTACACTGCGTCCTGCCGACTATGCCAATGGCAGCCGCGCTATCGGCGTCGCATCTCGCTGCTATCCAGCTCCCCGACACACTGCACCGGCTGTATGTCGCGCGTGATGACGATCCCGCCGGCGATGCAGGTCGTGTCCCCCGTGATGGTGTAGCTGGATGGGAGCAAGCCGCTCGCGACGCGCGCTTTTGATAGCGCCGTAGCGAGCGAGCGGCTTGCGGTGGTCATCGACGATTCGCCGGTAGGATCGGGTTGCGAACGCCAACGCAACCGAGGAACCGCCGATGACCGATGAGATGATGAACCTGCGCGCGCTTGTGGAGAAGGCCCCCGACGCGGATATTTTGCGCGAGATGATCGGCTTCGCCGCCGAGCGGCTGATGGAGATCGAGATCGGCGCCCTGACCGGGGCCGGCTATGGCGAGAAAAGCGCCGAGCGCCTCGCCCAGCGCAACGGCTACCGCGAGCGGACCTGGGAGACGCGCGCCGGCGCCGTGGAGCTGCGCATCCCCAAACTGCGCAAGGGCAGCTATTTTCCGGGCTTTCTGGAGCCGCGCCGGATGGCCGAGAAGGCGCTGACCGCCGTCATTCAGGAAGCCTATATCCAGGGCGTCTCGACGCGCGCGGTAGACGATCTCGTGAAGGCCATGGGCATGAGCGGCGTCTCGAAGAGCCAGGTCAGCCGCTTGTGCGAAGAAATCGACGAGCGTGTGAAAGCGTTCCTCGAGCGGCCGATCGAAGGCGACTGGCCGTATCTGTGGATCGACGCAACCTATGTGAAGGCGCGGCAAAACGGCCGCGTCGTCTCTCTGGCGGCGATCATCGCCGTGGGCGTCAACGCCGATGGGCGCCGCGAAGTGCTGGGCATGGATATCGGCCCGTCGGAAGCCGAGACCTTCTGGACCGAGTTCCTGCGCAAGCTCCGTCGCCGAGGACTGCGCGGGGTCAAGCTCGTCGTCTCCGACGCGCATGAGGGGCTGAAGGCCGCGGTCGCCAAGGTTCTGCAATCGACCTGGCAGCGTTGCCGCGTCCACTTCATGCGCAACGCGCTCGCTCATGCCGGCAAGAGCGGCAGGCGCGTCGTCTCCGCCTTCATCGCCACCGCCTTCGCACAGGACGACGCCGAGGCCGCCAAGGGACAATGGCGCAAGGTCGCCGATCAGTTGCGGCCCAAGCTGCCGAAACTCGCGACCTTCATGGACGACGCGGAAGCGGACGTGCTCGCCTATATGAGCTTCCCGGCGGCGCACCGCGCCAAACTGCACAGCACAAACCCGATCGAGCGCCTGAACGGCGAGATCAAGCGACGAACCGAGGTGGTCGGCATCTTCCCCAACGAGGCCGCCATCATCCGCCTCGTCGGCGCGATCCTGCTCGAACAGAACGACGAATGGGCCGTCCAGCGAAGTCGCTACATGACGCTGGAAACAATCGCGCCCTTGAGCGATGATCCCATCGTCGGGCTGCCCGCCGTGGCCGCCTGACCAACCCGGCTTGCCGGCGAGCGTCGTGATCACGCCAACCAGCTACGCCACGCCAAGGGACACGATCGCATTTGATGCCCGCCCGCGGCGTTTCTTGCTGGAAACGTTTTTCCGCGCTTCAATGAGGCCGAGGCGCGCGCGCCTCGGATGCCGGAGACTTCGAGGTCTCGATATGGCGGGGCGACTGGCTTCAATGAGGCCGAGGCGCGCGCGCCTCGGATGTTCCGGCCGCTTCTCCGGGAGTTGTTGTTTATGTCTTGCTTCAATGAGGCCGAGGCGCGCGCGCCTCGGATGCCTCCGTCATAGCGCGAAGACGGGCGCCCGCTCCGGTGCTTCAATGAGGCCGAGGCGCGCGCGCCTCGGATGCTGCGCGTGGATCGAAGACCTCCGCTGCGCGTCGTTGCTTCAATGAGGCCGAGGCGCGCGCGCCTCGGATGCATCCTCGTTTTCCGCGAGCTCCATCTCGATCGCCGGATGCTTCAATGAGGCCGAGGCGCGCGCGCCTCGGATGCGCGGGGTTCCCCGCATCGTCTACGCCATCGCAAAGACGCTTCAATGAGGCCGAGGCGCGCGCGCCTCGGATGCAACTTCCTCTTGCGCGTCGCCTACGTCGCTTGTCTGAGCTTCAATGAGGCCGAGGCGCGCGCGCCTCGGATGCCATCAATCGCCTGCTCATCAACGTCCCCCCCGGCTCGTCGCTTCAATGAGGCCGAGGCGCGCGCGCCTCGGATGCCTACCGAACCAAGATTGTTGCCGCCGCCGTCTACAACGCTTCAATGAGGCCGAGGCGCGCGCGCCTCGGATGCCACGAACCTCCCGACGATGACGGGCGTCTGCCCGTCGGCTTCAATGAGGCCGAGGCGCGCGCGCCTCGGATGCGAGGCCGTGATGCTCAACGCGCCCTGGTATCGCGCGCTTCAATGAGGCCGAGGCGCGCGCGCCTCGGATGCTTCGCGTCCCAGGCGTGAACGGTTACGCAGCGATCCGCTTCAATGAGGCCGAGGCGCGCGCGCCTCGGATGCTCAGAGACATGGGAGGACTTCGAGGCGCGCATATGGCGGCTTCAATGAGGCCGAGGCGCGCGCGCCTCGGATGCCACAGACAGGCGCCGCCTCTACCGCGCTCGCGGCGGCGTCGCTTCAATGAGGCCGAGGCGCGCGCGCCTCGGATGCATGTCGAAGCTCGCCTCGCGGCGGCCCATGTAGAGCTGCTTCAATGAGGCCGAGGCGCGCGCGCCTCGGATGCCCTATGCGCCGGGGATGCTGTTTGTCGTCATTCCGGCGCTTCAATGAGGCCGAGGCGCGCGCGCCTCGGATGCGAAGAGTTCGGCGTGAGGCTCTTGGTCAGCGACGTCCCGCTTCAATGAGGCCGAGGCGCGCGCGCCTCGGATGCGCACGATCAGCGACACCTTACGGTCCAGATAGTCGATGCTTCAATGAGGCCGAGGCGCGCGCGCCTCGGATGCGCGAACATTCAGGCGATTCAATTCATCGTTGATAGCCGCTTCAATGAGGCCGAGGCGCGCGCGCCTCGGATGCATTTCCGCCGAGCGCCTTGTGGAGGTCTTCGCCGCAATGCTTCAATGAGGCCGAGGCGCGCGCGCCTCGGATGCACGCTCTTCACGTTTTTTATGATGTTCCTCGCAACGATGCTTCAATGAGGCCGAGGCGCGCGCGCCTCGGATGCCCGCGCAAGCGACAGCGATGACGACCGCGATCGCGCCGCTTCAATGAGGCCGAGGCGCGCGCGCCTCGGATGCGCCTTCACGGCGGAGTTCCGCTCGCTCGCGCACCGCCTGCTTCAATGAGGCCGAGGCGCGCGCGCCTCGGATGCCCTGCGTCAAGTTTTATAGCATCAAGGCTCAGCGAGCTTCAATGAGGCCGAGGCGCGCGCGCCTCGGATGCAACCATCGTCCACCTCGATCTCATCCACACACAGGTGGCTTCAATGAGGCCGAGGCGCGCGCGCCTCGGATGCAGCCCGACCCCGCAAGATGCGAGCCAATGACGGAATAGCTTCAATGAGGCCGAGGCGCGCGCGCCTCGGATGCGCTGGCCCTCCGCTACGCCGCCGCCGTCGTCGCGCCAGCTTCAATGAGGCCGAGGCGCGCGCGCCTCGGATGCGATCGAGATGTGGCGGGCTCGCGCCGCGCTCGCGCAGATGCTTCAATGAGGCCGAGGCGCGCGCGCCTCGGATGCCACTCGACCCTAAGGAAATTGCACGGGTCCGCGCCGGGCTTCAATGAGGCCGAGGCGCGCGCGCCTCGGATGCGCGGCGGAGCCCATTACGCATAGACCGCGCACCGATCGCGCTTCAATGAGGCCGAGGCGCGCGCGCCTCGGATGCGGCGGTCGACGAGAACAAGACGAAGGTTGCGTCCCTGCTTCAATGAGGCCGAGGCGCGCGCGCCTCGGATGCCCCTCGGACCTTTGACATATGACCGTCCGCTGCATGATGCTTCAATGAGGCCGAGGCGCGCGCGCCTCGGATGCCTGTGTGTGGATGAGATCGAGGTGGACGATGGTTTCGCTTCAATGAGGCCGAGGCGCGCGCGCCTCGGATGCTGGCGATGATGGCGAGGCCCGCGACGACGGCGACGCCGCTTCAATGAGGCCGAGGCGCGCGCGCCTCGGATGCTCGCGACGACTTCAACGAGTTGTCGAGCGTCATCAAGCTTCAATGAGGCCGAGGCGCGCGCGCCTCGGATGCATCGCCGCCGGCGTTGCAAGGATCAGCCCGAGGTCGGGCTTCAATGAGGCCGAGGCGCGCGCGCCTCGGATGCGTCCACCGGCCGGCGTATTATCTGGAGAATGCGCCTGCTTCAATGAGGCCGAGGCGCGCGCGCCTCGGATGCGCCTTCACGGCGGAGTTCCGCTCGCTCGCGCACCGCCTGCTTCAATGAGGCCGAGGCGCGCGCGCCTCGGATGCCCGCATCGCGAAGCACATGGGAATCGTCGCCTTTGACCGCTTCAATGAGGCCGAGGCGCGCGCGCCTCGGATGCCATCTCGAGAAACGTCGGGGTCGACGGCGTTGTCCCGGCTTCAATGAGGCCGAGGCGCGCGCGCCTCGGATGCACGGCCAGCGTCGCGGCGGCGCTGCTCGGCGTGCATGCTTCAATGAGGCCGAGGCGCGCGCGCCTCGGATGCGCGGAGATCCGGCGAGCAAGAGCGCTTCATGGTCAAAGCTTCAATGAGGCCGAGGCGCGCGCGCCTCGGATGCGCGTTGCGGGCGTCAATTTATCGACTGCGGCCACGCTGCTTCAATGAGGCCGAGGCGCGCGCGCCTCGGATGCCCGAACGAACTGAACGAAAACCCGATCATCGTCGCACAGCTTCAATGAGGCCGAGGCGCGCGCGCCTCGGATGCAAGATCAGCCCGCGATGACCGAGGGCGCGATGTGGAAAGCTTCAATGAGGCCGAGGCGCGCGCGCCTCGGATGCCTATGACGACGTGAAGATCACGACCTACGGTCTGGAGCTTCAATGAGGCCGAGGCGCGCGCGCCTCGGATGCAGGAACGCCTCGACCTGCATCACTCTGGCGCCATCGGGCTTCAATGAGGCCGAGGCGCGCGCGCCTCGGATGCGAAGGGGCTGGAAAAGTTCCAGGATTTGGATGAATAAGCTTCAATGAGGCCGAGGCGCGCGCGCCTCGGATGCCCCCCACCCTACAAGCCGTTGGACACCCACGCAATCTCGCTGCGTTTTCGACCGGTAACGCCCAAGGATGAGCGAAGCGTGCCGGATTCCGCGCGCGATCATATTGACCATGTCAAACAGCCCACGATTTCAACAACCTAGCAGGATTCGAGCGGGTATGGAGGTCCGCGCAGCGCATCGCCGCTCGAAAGCACCCGGCAGCGGCGGAACGCCTTCGCTCAAGCCCGCCCTCCCCTTTTTCGGAATCCCGAGTGATTTTATCAGATTCCGCTAAATGACAGTAGCTCGGCGTTCCATTTTCGAGAATGTCTTGCCGATGCTCTCCATAGCCAGCTCGATTTCGTCCGCCGCCCCAACATCGATCAGAAGTACGTGGTCCTCACCGTTCTTTATGAGCTCGCGCAGCCGCGTCTCGAGCTCGGCGCGCCGCCGCCGCGTAAGCCGGCACTGGAAAACGGAAAGCTGCAGCCACTCGCCATATCCATGCATGGCCTTGAACACGCGCCGCCAGCGTTTCGGATTCGAAATATCGTAGGTGACGATAAACAGGCGTTCGTCCGTCATCGGGCTTGCTCAGCGCGGTAGAAAATGCGGGTAGCTCGACAGCTCGCCCAGCAGGAAGCGGGAGAGCAGCCGCGCCTGCACCAGCAGCATGCGACGCATGCTCACCTGGTAGCCGAAGACAGGATGCGTCGTCTCTTGCGACAGCCGGCGCTCGAACGCTTCGACAAAGCGGCGGCGCCCCGCTTGGGTGAGCGCCGTGCCCGTGACTGCCACCACGAAATCGTTCGGCCCGACTTCGCCAGTGTTGACCGCCGACAGCACGACGGAATCGGCGATGATGGCGCGGAACGGCTCCATGAGATCGAGCGCCAACGCCGGGCGCCCATAGCGTGGCGCGTGGTAGAAGCCACGATAGGGATCGAGACCGACCGAGGCGAGCGCAATCGTCAGGTGCCGGCTCAGCATCGCATAGGCGAGCGACAGCATGGCGTTGACCGGATCCGCCGGCGGCCGACGATTGCGCGCCTCGAAGCGGAACGCCGCGAGTTCGCCCGTTCCTTGCTTTTCCTCGGGCGATTTCAACAGACTTGCGAAAGCACGGAAATAGACGGACGCAGCGTCTCCTTCGATGCCGAGCAACTGCGTCAACGTCGTCGCAGCGTCGGCGGACTTGCGCGCGGCCGAGAGCCGGTCGAGAACCGCCTTCCGCTCCTCCGCAGCCCCGCGCCAGTTGCGGCGAAGGATGGTGCGCTGGTTCGCGATCTTGGCCGCGACCAGGTCCTTTGCGAATCGCAGACACGCGGCCTCGTCGAAGCTCATGCGATATTGTGCCGTGCGGACCTCGACATTGCGATGGCCGACGCCGTGGGCCACGCCGCGAAACCAGCCGCTGTGACTGTGGAACGTGACCGGGATCTCGCGCTCGAGCAGCGCCGCGAGCGCCGGGGTGGTGATCGACACATTGCCGAACAGCGCCACATCCGAAATGTCGATGAGGCGCACTTGCGTCTCGCCCTTCTCCTCATCAGTGATCTTGAGTGTCTCGCCCTCCTTGCCGATCCGCGCACGCTGGGACTGCACGATGAGCGGGAGAGCCTCGTCGGGCGGAACGGCGATCGTGCGCGGCGCGAGCGATGAGCCTGAAAGGGCGCGCACTTCGTCCGGCAGACACACCGTCACGAGCGCGCAACGAGGGCATTTTGGGCTGTCCTTGAGCGGCGGCGGAATGCGGCTTTGCGAGACCGTGAGGCGCAGCTCGCTGACCGCCGTTCGCGCCGCCATGCGCAGCGCATCGTCGAGCGCAATGCGCACGCGCTCGCGGCTCTCGGCGTAGTAGATAACGCCTTCCTCGACGCGGTAGCCGTGCTCTTCGAGCAGCAGCGCCTGAAGGCAGATCTGAATGCGCTCCGGCTCGTAAGCGCCCTGGGCCACATGCGGGCGTTTGCCGCGCTTGTAATCGACGGGCGTGACGACGCCGTCCTCCGCCTCGGCGATGTCGAGTTTGGCGATGACGCCGAGCGTCGTGGAGGAGAGCATGAGCGAGCGGCTGACGATCTTGTCGGCCTCCGGCGCCTCATCGCCTTCGAGGGCCTGCGGCGCCGGCAGGGGCGCATTGGGCCTGTCGACGCGCGCGTGAACACGGTGGCCTTCTACCGTATCGCCCGTCTCCGCCCATTCGCCTTGCGTCCACATCAGGTAGGCGAGCCGCGGGCAATACACGAACTCGTTCACCATCCGCGCGGGAATGAGCGGGGTGTCGCCGCTGACCGGCGGCGCGGGAAGGTGAAATTCGAGCTGGGAGTCGGTCATTGCTTTGCTTCAGCTTTGTGCACGAGCGATTTTCATGACCTCTCTGTCGTGAAACTCAACTCCGCTCGGGTTACATTGCCATAATCGCCTTGTTTTGGGTCCAACACATAACGCCGCGCGCTTGCGATCATGGGAACCAAGTGGCGAATTGATGGATGTTGTTGTGCGTCAGGTGCTAAGGTCCGAAGCATCGCCAAAATCATTTGAAACGAGGCACCGACGCCGTCCTCGGCACCCCAAATAGGCCAACAGACCTTTCCCTCACTTCTGCTTCCGGCATAAGCAACCATTCGCCATCGTGGTCGACCTTCGGACATGGTAAGATTCAACAAGCCAAGTCCGGCCAGCGCACTAGCACCCAACTCGGTCCGAGAGCCCTCTGGCGAGGGGTCAGAAGCAAGATAGGCATAACGCTGAGCGTCTACCGGTGAAAAGCGAAGCGAATTCCCCTTGTGCCCGTAGGTCCAGGTTTGGAACAAACACTTACGGATATCTTCCACATGACAAGCAGAAATCGCGTCGAACTGCGCGCCGATAAAAGTCATCTGACCGCTCGGAAGCTTCATCGGCGAAACATCGAACGCATCCTTCTTCTTGCGATCCACCCTACTGCCGCCGGAACCAGCAATCAGGTCGCACCTCAATTCCCAAATAGCTCGCTTTTCACTATTTGCTTCTGACGCTCCGCGCGCCCGGATACAGCGTTTTGACAAAGATCGTTGCCGGGATGGATTGGCCAAGAGAGCTCTCTTTTTTGAATTTCCCTGTTTGGTCCGAGGCCAACTGAATGGTCGCAACGCCTTTTGGAACACTTGGAGACCTTCAAGCACAGCCTCGGAAACATCTTGATGTGTTGTAACATCTCGCGTCGTCAAGATCGGCCGCAACGGCGCTTGCACCATGTCCCAATGCACTCTCGGCCTCCAATTCCGCCGACTTATCTCTAAGGCCCGCAACAGTCCCAACAACGCCAGAAAGGCGAGCAGGTTGTCCGGCTCCAAACCGTCGAGACGATGGGATTTCGTTGCGGTCATTCATCCCCCTCCCTCGCGATACGCTCCCGGGCCTCTTCGGACGCACGGTGGTCGGCCAGTCGTAGGATCGCCTCCATCCGCGCCAACTCCCAGACGCCGTACCGGGCCTTGAGGCGCGCAAAGAACGACGGCCAGTCGAGCCCGTTCCAGTCGAAAGCAAGAGATTGCGGGCCGACGACGGGTGGTTTCTCGATTGGATCATGGTGCGGGTAAAGAGGACGGCCATAACCATGATGAGTGCCAACGAGCCAGAGGACGAGTTCGGGATCGTTGGCCTGCGCGAGCCGCACATCCGTGCATGCCAGCCTGACCGATAGCGCCTCGTGCCGCCAATGATCAGGCAGCCCCGACCTCTCCCGCGCTGCAGGCGGCAGCGTGCGGCCGGATTTTGCGAGAACGTCCTTCTCATCACCTGGATCGAATCCCAGCGGATCGCCGAAATGCAGCCAGGCCTGGAATCGGGGATCGCGCTTTCCCTGGTCATGCAGGAATCCCGCGAGTTTCAAATCAGCGACATGCGAGGCCGGCAGACCGGCGCATCTTGCGAATTCCTCGGCCTTGCCTTCTACGTCCCGGCTGTGTTCCACTAGGGAGAGAGGAAAATCGAAGATGGAGCCGGCCGTGTCATCTTCAGTCGAACTCGGACGGCCATCTTCGCCGTGATCGATGACCTGCCCCGCTTCAGGGATCTCAACCCCGAAGGGCGCCACCAAAACAACCCCGCGCGGCTCACCTTTCTCATTTTCTCCGTAGAGGGTGAAGTCGACGACGATGCGCCGCTTTCTGGCAGCGCCAAGCCAATTGAGCGCCTGTCGAATCTCTGCGGGCAAATCGAGATCAAGCAAGGCTCGTCTTACCGTCTCCCCGCGTTCCGCGCGCAGTTCCGCTAGCGCAGCGGCGAGTGCTTCGTCACTCACGCGCTCTTCAAGCAATCCCGGGGCAATCCGCACACTGAACCGCTTTCCAGCAAAAGGCTCGGCTGCCTTCTGCGCTACATCGCTGGCGGGGACGTCGCAGCCCGGATTCCAGCCGAACGCGTCCACGCCGCCGTAGCGCGCTGGAGCAACAATAGTGTCACCAGGCCGCAGCATGGCCGCATCGATCCATTGCGACCGCTCATCATTTCCTTTCCAGCAAAAGATGCGCTTTCCGCCCGGCTCTTCATCGTCGGCGCCGGGGGCAGGAACATCCGCCACGTCCCCTGCCAATTTCCGGCGCCCTTCGAGCCAGCGCCGCACGGCCCACAGCGGCAGTTCGATAGCTTCACTTGAGCGCGGTGGCACGAGCGTCAGCAGACGGACCACATCCTGATCGCGCCAAGAAGGATCGATGTCTGCTCGCCAAATGATGGTGATCGAATCCGGCTGACGATCCGGGCCGTGCAGATAGAGCGCCACTTCCGGATCTGCGGCTGGAATGGGTGAGGTCTGGCTCAACAGATCAAGATGGGCGGGCAGGAGAACCGGCGCGTCGGGCTTTTCGGTGAGCGCATCGCGATCGGGGGGCGACAGCGCGTTCATCTTCTCGATGCCGAAATCGACGGACAAAGCGCCATTCTCTTCTGTCGCAACGCTTGAGAGATAATCCCACGCCGGCTTGATCGCCTTTCCGTAGACAGGATCGTCCGCGCGTGCGGAGATGTCGGATTTGTCTGCAACGATTGCGGCGTATGGATTGATATTGCGCCCGGCGCGGTTGAGCCGGCCGAAGCGCTGCCGCAAGGAGTCTATAGGAGCCGCTTCAGTGATGAGCGCGTCGAGATCGATATCCACGCCAGCCTCGATGCATTGCGTCGCGACCACGATGAGCGGCTTATCGAGCACGCGATTTTCTCCCGCTGCCCAGAGACGGGTACGGATCGGCCGCAGCTTTTCAACAAGATCGTCCCGATCCACTGGTCGTGCAGGCCCGATCATCAGGACGATCTCGGGGACTGAACTACGAGCGCTGTCGTTTCCGGGTGCCCCAGCAAATTCCTCCGACAATCGACTGAATACTTCTCGCGCCCTGGCAACGCGATTGACGACGACGCCGATCGCCGGCCGCGGCGCGCCATGCTCGGCATCATCGAAATGCCCGAGCGCCTTCCGAATCTCGCCGACAATCGCCGAGCAACGGCGGGCGAGATCCTTGGCGTTACCGCCGCCCCCTTCTTCTTCCTCATCGATTTCGGCTGCGCTTTCCATCTCCTTTCCTGATTTCGCGGGCAGTACGAGGCGCGCGATTTTCTCGGCTTCCAGACGCCGCTTCAGGACCGGATTCGACCTGTCCACATCGTCGAGAGAGAAAACTTCGCTGGCATTCTCTCCTGGCGTGGCGGTCAGAAGGGAAAAGCCCCACGGGGCGGCGATATTCGCCTCCCGCCAGTTCGGCCCACGATAAATGTCAGCCCAATGCATCGTCTGCCGAAACGGTTCGGCGAGATGCGCTTCGTCCAGCAGGATCAGGCAATCGGAGCCGATGAGGCCGGCATGGACCGGCTTCATGGAATCGGAGACGCCGTAACCGCGGAACAGCAGCCGTGAACCGATCTGATCGACCGTCGAACACAGGAGCGTCGGCTGCGAGGGCGTACGTGCCCAATCGTCCTCGCGCGGAATGCCGCCGCGCAGCCGGCGAGCGATGATCGGCGGCCCATCGCCGGAAAGAAGCCGCAGACGTTCGGCGACACGCGCGCTCACGCTGCCCGGAGGTGGCTTGGCAAGCGCCGCTTCGAGCTTCCGTGCTCGTCCGAAGGCATCGTCCACCACCAGCCGGCGGTCCACGACGAAGGCGACGCGGACGGGCGCCCGCCGCTCTGTGATGCGCTCGGCTTCCAGCGCCAGATGGAATACCGCGATATCGATGGCCGCTGTCTTGCCCGATCCCGTAGGCAGGTCCAGCGTGCCGGGCCATTTCCCTTCACGCTTTCCCACGATCTCCGCGAGCAGGCGCTTTTGCCACGGAAACGGCGCGTAGCCATGAACTTCCTCGAAAAAACGGTGGAAGTCGTCAGCGGTCAGCATCGTCGACCCCGCGGCCGATCGGGAGGCACAGCCCCAGCCCCACGAAACGCCCGGCCCCGAGGATCACCGGACCGTCGACGGGATCGGCGAAGCGGATCACGGCATGGGTGAGCTGACGGCTGGCAAGCGACGGCGGCAGCCGCCAGTTCAACCAGCGCGGGGCTTTCCCTGAAGGATAGGCGGACGGTGCGCCCTCGATGGCGGAATGCTTGTCGACAACAATCGCCTCAGGCTCCGGCAGCCCGATGTTGCGGCACGCCGCCGCGATCTGCACGGCGGTCTCTTGCAAGCGTGCTTCGCCGTTTCGCTTCAGGTGGCGATCGAGCACGATCGGCGTCACCGTCGCGAAGACCCGCGCCGGCTTCGTATATCGCGCGGGATCGAGCGAAGCTGGGCATGGCGGATCGAATGTCAACGACAGATCGATCGCGAATGCCCGGTCGCGTGGTGTCCCGGCCTCGGACTTGATACTGAGCACTCTGCGCCCGGCATGATCGATTTTCGTCAGATTGCGGAGGGCGTCGCGAAACGCCTTCGTCTCGGCGTCGTCTTCTGCGCCCGGCCGCGCCAGGACGCTCGTGCCGGTGGGCGGCACGAGCGCAAAGCCCATCACGTGACCGTCGGCATACGGAAATCCGGCGAAGGCAAGCGGTATGATGGCAAGATGTGGCTTCTGGCTCGGTGAGCCATCTCGTACGTGGCCGCTGATGGCTTCGGGAATGTCATCGCCGAGTCCGATCTGCCGGTATCCGCTGAGCAGCGTGTCGCGCACCGTCCGTGCCACGAGCGCACAGGCCCGAATGTCCGGCATATCACCTTCGACATGCTCGAGGATCAGCCAATGCCCACCGCCGTCGAACAGGTTTGACCGCTTCACACTCGCCGCGGGCTCCGGTGGAACGCGCATACCTTTTTGCGGCCGGTCTTTCTTGTCGGCCGATTTTTCGAAACGCTCATAGGCCGCCCGCAGCTCATCGAAACGCCCTTTGTAAATGCTGTGGCGAGGCGCCGTCGCCTGCTGGAGTTCAACCGTTGGATCAACCACGAAACGGCAGCGCGTCAGACTCGCGGAATGGCCGACATAAGCCGTGTCGTGAGCTAGTGCCTGCAACGCAGTGAACGTTGCGTGATCAGGCTTCGCATGAGGCCAACACAGGCGTAACACCGGATCATACGGTCGTGCAGCGGGGAAGCCAAACTCGCGCTCGTGCCGATTACGCAATGCGGGAAAAACGTTCTTTGCGTGCTTCTGCTTGCCGCTGCTCGCATCATTCGCCGGAACATACACGGTTACTCCGGGCCGCGGCTCTGCGCCGGAAGCTAGAAGACGGGGAACGTCAAGCCGCTCTAGCCATTCAAGCGTCCTCCGCTCTTCTTCCTTCTCACCTCGTGCTGCCCAACTCGCAACCAATGCGGAGAAGATGCGATCGGGCTGCGGCGGCCAGTCTGGCGCTTCGCTGTCGGGGCCGATAGCGGCAAACGAGACGCCCGACAGAAATTCAATTTCCAGAACCAGAGTCATCGCTGCCCGCCTCGTCCTGATCGCCACCCTTGCTTTCGAGCGCCAATCGCTGGCTCTCCTTGACAATGGCTACGAGCTTCACTTGGGGCGTAAGCCGAAGCGGTTCGGACGAGAGCGAAAAACCAGCCTCCTTCGCAGCAGCATATGCCGATTGGTAAAGTGACCGCGCTTGCGCGTGATCGACCTGGATTTCTTCGGTTGAGCCATCCGAGCGCACGAGCTCAAGCGCCGCACGCCCATCGCAGACGAGATCACAGCGCGATCGCAACGCGTAGCCCCGCGCGTCCTGCTCCGTAAGCGCGACAAGCCCGAGGGCCGCGAGCAAGCTGCGGCCTGCCGCGTTCTTCTCCGCACAGCCAAAACGCAATCGGCGCAGCGCGGCGAAGCTCAATACAAAGCTGTGCTCAATATGGTCACAAGTGACGCCAAGCGGCTGAACCGAAGGAGCGATATTTCCATGGTTGATCTCGGAGGGCTTGACCTCCTTTGCATTCTTGCCGGCGTCTGCTTTTGTCGTGTTCCAGCCGCTCTCGCCCTTGAATACTTTGACTTTTCTGAGCACTCCCAATGGATCGATTCGGCTACCGGTGCGCCGGCCCGAAGTCTGAACTTCAACTTCATTGGTTCGCTGGTTCACAACCACATCGACGGGAACATCAATTGCGACGATTTCGGAAATCAGGCAGCGGGCAAACTTGGCGCCAAGCCCGCCGCCCTGCCCGGTCGAATGCCAAGCACCAAAAAGGAGGGCTGTCGGAGAAATCTCGAGCAGTGCTGAGGCATCCTCAGCCTTCGCTTTGGCTAGGCGTTTGCCGATGTCGCTCTCCATGAAAGACGTGTCGTTGTAGAGGCTGTCGCGCAATATGGCGTCGTAGACGCGATGCGGCGCGTCGAGCGATGTGATCCTTCTGATGCCGTCGAGTTCGGCTTCAGCAAAATCAACTTCGACGTGGGGAATGGGAATACCGTCAGCTATGGCACCAAGCAGGCATTCCTCCAGTCGATTGGCCTGGGACTGCACGCTGTCGATCAGAACGCACCATGTATCCGCCCCATTGACCCGGCGCCGTTCATAGACGTGCCGTGGCGGTGCATTTCGATTCGCCCTTTTTGCCTCATCGGATGGTGGATAGGTCGGCGGAAAAATTTTGGTGCCCTTGCCTGCGACCGGCTGAAGAACTTGGCGCCGACGCAGAGCAGCACCTTCCGCCACCATGCCGTTCAGTTTCCCGATATCCATGTGCCCCCCTTATCGCCAAGAGCAGCCTTAATCCGCAGCGCCAGTACCCAACGTCACTTGAATTGTCCGTCTATTAGCCGTACACGATAGCCACATTTCGGGTGAAACTCAAGGTGACGGCATGCGTCGGAAAACCACCGCGAAAACGCGAGACGAGCGGCTGGAAGCGCGCATCTCGCGCGATCAGAAGGCGCTTTTCCAGCGCGCCGCCGAGCTGCAGGGACGCACGCTGACGGATTTCGTGATTGCCAGCGTGCATGAGGCGGCCGTGCGCGTGATCGAGGAAACGCAAACGATCCGGCTGAGCGCCAGAGACAGCCGGGCGTTTGCCGAGGCGCTCGTCAATCCGCGAGAGCCCAACGTCCGGCTCAAGTCGTCCGCGCAACGATACCTCAAGCTGACCGTTGCCTGAGTGGCCGCCGCAGCGCCGGCACTGCACATCGAGCCCCTGTCGGACAGGCACGATCGACAGAGCTTCGCCAGTGGCGTCGAGCCGCTGGATACGTATCTGCGGCAGCGGGCGGGACCGGAAGCAAGGCGACGCGTCGCCACGTGTTTCGTGCTGGTCGGCAACGATGAGCACGTCCCGATCGGCTACTACACGCTTGCCGCGACCGATATCTTGCTTGCCGAATTGCCCGAGCCGCTTGCAAAGCGCCTGCCCAGCTATCCAATGGTGCCTGCGACTCTGATGGGGCGCCTAGCGGTCGATGCTCGTCATCAGCGGCAAGGTCATGGTGAATTCATGCTTCTCGACGCCTTCAGTCGCGCCTTGCGCAACGAGATCGCCTCTTACGCGTTTGTCGCCGATGTCAAAGACGACAAGGCGGCACGCTTTTATCAGGGCTTCGGCTTTCGATCTCTCGCCGCAGGCGCCCGAAGGTTGTTCATGCCTATGACTGAGATTGCCAGATTGTTTTCGTAGCGTCCCGATCGGCGCGTCCAGCGTCAGTCACAAAGATGTGGCGAAATATTCCGATCTCAACGAGCGCTCCGGCAACGAATCTCCGGCCTTCTTTCCACGCATGGACCGCAGGGCATCTTAGGGTCTGGACTCAATTGATCCAATAGCGGAGGGCGGCAACGATGCACAGGCCGGCGAGGAAGTTTCGAGCGTAACCGCTGTTATCAGGCCACGTCTTCGAGAGCGACCGGCTGCGCGTAGGCCCAGGGCATGAGCTCGTCGAGTTTGCTCGCGAGATGGCCATTGATGATCTTCACGAGAACGTCGGCCAAATAGGCCTGCGGATCGACGCCATTGAGCTTGCAGGTCTCGATGAGCGAGGCGACGATCGCCCAATTCTCTGCGCCGCCGTCTGAGCCCGCGAAAAGCGCGTTCTTGCGATTGAGGGCAATGGGGCGGATGGCGCGCTCGACGATGTTGGAGTCGATCTCGATGCGCCCGTCGTCGATGAAGCGCGCCAGGCCGTCCCAACGCGAGAGCGCGTAGCGGATCGCCTCGGCGAGCCTGGTCTTCTGGCTGATCAGCGCGAGCTTTTCACGCAGCCATGGCTCGAGGGCGTCGAGGATCGGGCGGGATTTCTCCTGTCGCGCCGCGCGCCGGTCATCCGGGTTCTGCGCGCGGACGTCGCTCTCGATGGCGTAGAGCGCGCCGATGCGTTCGAGCGCCTCGCTGGCGATCGGCGCAGGACCTGCCGCGGCGAGTTCGTAAAAGCGCCGGCGGACATGGGACCAGCAGAAGGCCAGCGCCACGCTGTTCTTGTGCGCCAGCGCGCGATAGCCAGCGTAACCGTCGACCTGCACGACGCCCGTGAAGCCAGCGAGATGCGCGAGCGGCTGCTCGGACTTTCGGTTTTGCGCATAGACATAGACGGCGATCGGCGGATCGGCGCCGCCCCATGGCCGGTCGTCGCGGGCATAGGCCCAAAGTTGGCCGGTTTTCGTGCGGCCCCGCCCGGGGTCGAGCACCGGCGCCGTCGTCTCGTCGGCGAAGATTTTCGTCGACGACCGGATGTGTTCCAGAAGCCGCTCATGAACGGGCCGCAAATGCCAGGCGGCGCGGCCAACCCAGTCGGCGAGCGTCGAACGGTCGAGGGCGATCCCCTGTCGGGCGTAGATCTGCGCCTGGCGATAAAGCGGCAAGTGATCGGCATATTTGGAGACGAGCACATGGGCGATTGCCGCCTCGGTCGGCAGTCCACCCTCGATCAGCCGCGGCGGGGCCGGCGCCTGCACGATTGCGCCCTCGCAGGCGCGGCAGGCGTATTTGGGACGCCGCGTCACCAGCACCCGGAACTGCGCCGGGACGATGTCGAGCCGCTCGGAGACGTCTTCGCCGATCTTGTGCAGCAGTCCCTTGCAGCAGGGGCAGGCGTAGTCCTCGACATCGACGACGGTCTCGATGCGCGGCAGATGCGCCGGCAGCGCGCCTCGGTTCGTGCGGCGCTTTCTGGACGCCTTCTCGCGTTCGGCGGCGGACTTGGCTTCCCCCTCCGCCGCTGCGCCGGCTTCCGTCTGCTCGACCTCTTCGAGCGCCAGCAGCATCTGGTCATCGGGAAGCGTCTCTGCGCGCCGTCCGAAGCGATGACGCTGCATCTCCTTGATGATCTGAACGAGGCGCTCGTTGCGCGCCCGCTCGGCGAGGAGCATCGCCTTCAGTTCATTCGGATCGTCGGGAAGCGTCTCGACCGCCTGCGCCATAGACACAGAAGACCATATTTTCTGCGGTCTTTCGACGCTCTTCGACGCCCTGATTCATTGTGTCGCAGATCATCCCGCCAAGGCCGGCGCCGGCGTCTCCTTCACGCTGTGGACGCGCCGCCAGTCCAGCCCCTCCAGCAGCGCCGAAAATTGCGCCGCCGACAACCGCATCACCCCGTCTTCGATCTTCGGCCAGCGGAACTCGCCATCCTCCAGCCGCTTGGCGAAGAGGCACACGCCCGTGCCGTCCCAGAAGACCAGCTTGATGCGGTCCGTCCGTTTCGCGCGAAAGACGTAGATCGCGCCGTCGAAGGGATCGCACTGCATCGTCTCGCGCACCAGCGCCGCGAGACCCTCTGCGCCCTTGCGGAAGTCGACAGGCTTCGTCGCCACCATCACGCGCACCGCGCCCGTCGGGCCGATCATTTGGCGACTTTCAACGCCCGGATCACCGCAGCGATGGTCTTCGCTTGCGCGCCGCGTCCGACCCGAACCGTAACGCCGTCAATTTCAAGTTCGATCGTCGGCGTCGAACCAATTTCCTGGTCGACGGCGCGGCGTTTGCGCTTCGCCGGCGGCGCGGGCGCAGGCCCTTGCATGATTGCCGGAACAAACAATGGCGGCGCGCCTGCGTCCGCGCGAGCCTCGGTCTCTTTGCGCGCCTGACGACGCCACGTAAAAAGCTGCTGCGCCGTCAGACCGTGCCGCCGCGCCACTTCACAAACGCTCGCGTCCTCCGCAAAGCTCTCAGCGACGATCGCCGCCTTCTGATCGGAGCCCCACGTTCTCCGGCGTCCCGCGCCCGTGAAAACCTCGATCCGCCGCATCGGAGCTGCTTCAGGCTCCGACATATGCTTACGCTCTGAAATCGACATGTGTCGGAGCCCCTTTCGCTCCGATTATCGTCGCCCCAACTCATTCAAAACAGGTGCGAGCAGAACAGCGCTTACTTTCGAGCGGTTTTGTCGTAACGTGTGGCGATGGCTCGAAAGTCCTTCAACCGGCAGAACGTCCGCTCGATGACGTTGCGCAGGCGGTAAAGTTCCGCGTCGAACGGAAAGAGGCGCTTGCGGTTGACTTTATTGGGAATGACCGGCGTCGTGCCGCGTGCTTGCAGGAAGAGGCGCAAATGATCCGCGTCGTAGCCTTTGTCGCCGATCAACCGTTCGCTCGGCGCGGTCGCGGCGAGCAGCGTCGCCGCGCCCGTGACGTCGGCGACGTGTCCGCCCGTCAGCAGGAAGGCGTGCGGTCGTCCTTCTTCGTCGACGAGGGCGTGGATTTTCGTCGTGCGCCCGCCGCGCGAGCGGCCGATGGCTTGATTTTGCGCCCCCCTTTTCTGGCGCCGCTCGCCGAGCGATGCGCCTTGACCGCCGAACTGTCGATCATGGTGAGCGCTGGCGGGTCGCCGCTTGCGACGAGCGCCGAGAATATGCGTTGCCACAGGCCCCGCTGGCTCCAGCGATTGTATCGGTTGAAGACCGTCGTATACGGCCCATACTCGTCGGGAAGCGCGCGCCATCGGCAGCCCTCGCGCAGCCGATGGACGATGCCGCTGATGATGCGGCGATCGTCCTGGCGCTTGGGCCCGGTGTGGACCATCGGAAGATGCGGCGCAATCGCCGCCCATTGCTCATCGCTGAGCCAAAAATTGTCCGCCACGAATCAAGCCCTCCTGAAGAGCTTGAATCACGGCGCGACGTTCAGTTCAATCGGGTACAGACCCTAGCCCTCTACCGGGACGGCGAAGTGATCAAGCGGGAGCGCCATAAATGTTCGCAAGCGGATTTCGAAAGCACGCTGCGCACCGGGCAGGTTGTTCGGTCTCCGGCAGCTTGATAACGAGCGCGGGTTGGAATCGATTGGACGCGTGCGATCAGTCGTCCCGGAAGCGGAACGATTCCTTCGGGGCTCCAGCTACATCAGGCGACACGTCGCGCCATGTCATCTGGCGTCCGAGTGGTAGGGGCGAAGGATTTGAGCGCGGGGTGGGGGCAGCCTGCATCTCGCTTACGCCTGTGTCGCCTGAAAGCCCTTGCATTAGGATTGCAAACCCGTATGCGCATAATCCGAACGGCAAAAACAGCAGCGGCGGCGCAAAGATCAAAAGCAGGATAACGCCAAGCACTGATCCAAAGCAGAATACGAGCCACGAAACTCCAGCGATTGCGCCGATGATGATCCAGGCGATTCCCCAAAGAATTTGAAACAACCTCATTTTATGCCGCCTTTACGTTCTTGGGCGGCTTTGATCTTCGGTCCTTTTCGTGAAGATATGATTGACGACGCGCAACGCCTTTCGGCGCAGCCGGAGATGCCAAGCTCGGCGGCAACGATGGCGTCGCTGCTCGGCGATTTGGGCCGATGTCCTCTCTTATCTTCCCTTGAAGATTTTTCATTCGCTCGATCCTTCGAGCGAATGAAACTTTCAGCCGCCTCCTTCTCCGCCCTGACGACTGTTCCGTAACCGCTGTTTTCAGGCCACGTCTTTGATAGCGACCGGCTGTGCGTAGGCCCAGGGCATGAGCTCGTCCAGCTTGCTCGCGAGATGGCCATTGACGATCTTCGTGAGGACGTCGGCCATGTAAGCCTGCGGATCGACGCCATTGAGCTTGCAGGTCTCGATGAGCGAGGCGACGACGGCCCAGTTTTCGGCGCCGCCGTCGGAGCCGGCGAAGAGCGCATTCTTGCGATTGAGGGCAATTGGGCGGATCGCGCGCTCGACGATATTGGAGTCGATCTCGATGCGCCCGTTGTCGATGAAGCGCGTCAAGCCGTCCCAGCGCGAGAGAGCGTAGCGGATCGCCTCGGCGAGCCTGGTCTTCTGGCTGATCAGCGCGAGCTTCTCGCGTAACCACGGCTCGAGGGCCTCGAGGATGAGGCGGGATTTCTCCTGTCGCGCGTCACGACGCTCGTCGGGGCTGCGTCCGCGGATGTCGCTCTCGATGGCGTAGAGGACGCCGATGCGTTCGAGCGCTTGCGTAGCGATCGGCGCAGGACCTGCCGCTGCGAGTTCATAGAAGCGCCGCCGGACATGCGACCAGCAGAAGGCGAGCGCCACGCTGTTCTTCGCCGCTAGAGCGGTTTCTTGTCTGAATGAATCGAGAGGGATTCCCGAATCGTCTCTGGTCTGATTCAAACTGTCTGCTGGCGAAGGAGGCTGGCAGGCATGTCGAAGAAGACCCTTTCGCTTGATCTTCGGGAACGCGTGGTGGCCGCTGTTTCTGGCGGCATGTCTCGGCGGCAGGCGGCGGAACGTTTCGGCGTCTCCGCGTCCAGCGCGGTCCGATGGTGTCAACGGCAGAACGAGACCGGCAGTCCGGCCTCCTACAAGCGCGGCGGGGATCGCTGGTCGGCGCGCATCGACGCGCACAAGAGCCTGATCCTCTCGCTTATCGAGGAGACGTGCGACATCACGCTGAAGGAACTCTCCGCGCAGCTTGCCGAGCGAGGCCACAGCTTCAGCATCGGCGCGCTGTGGCGCTTCTTCGCCCGCCACAACATTACCTGGAAAAAAAGACCGCCCATGCGAGCGAGCAGGACCGGCCGGACATCCTGAAGCGTCGCCAGGCGTGGTTCGAGAACCAGCTCGATCTCGATCCGGAAAAGCTTGTCTTCATCGACGAGACCTGGGCGAGCACGAACATGGCCCGCAAGAACGGACGCGCGCCGAGAGGCGAAAGGTTGCGCGCCAGCGTTCCGCACGGACACTGGAAAACCACGACCTTCGTTGCCGGACTACGACTCACCGGCCTGACGGCGCCAATGGTTCTCGACGGCCCGATCAACGGCCAATGGTTTCAGGCCTATGTCGACCAGGTGCTCGTCCCGACGCTCTCACCAGGCGACATCGTCGTGATGGATAATCTCGGCAGCCACAAAGGCGCTGGCGTGCGCAAGGCGATCGAAGCCGCCAAAGCGACGCTGCTTTACCTGCCGCCCTATAGCCCCGACTTCAACCCGATCGAAAAGGCCTTCTCAAAGCTCAAGGCGCTTCTGCGCGCGGCCGCCGAACGCAACATCGACGCCTTGTGGAACAGGATCGGAGCCTTGCTCAACGCGTTCACGCCAACCGAATGCGCCAACTTCTTTGCCGCCGCCGGCTATGAGCCGCTTTGAGAGGAAACCGCTCTAGGCGACGGAATCGTCATCATCATCTTCTTCGTCGTCTGAGCGCATTTCCGCCGCTCGCAATTCAGCAACGTCATCCGTGAAATCTGTAAAGAAATTGAGTTGCGGGTCTTCAGGGAAGACTTTGTTCATTCTCTCAACGTCGCAGGCTCCCAGATAAACTGAGCGAGCAATCGCATCTCGCCGTTGCTTGGTTGCCTTTTGCCTCAGCGTTGGCGTCCCTCCTGTATCGGTGTCGAAGTAGTGCTTTGTTGCCACCCCGCCGTCGAACAGGGTGACGCATTGCTTCGCTCGATAGGTAAAGCCGCCTTCAATGTCGAACCGGCGCGCTTTCCTAAGTTCACGCGTCACTTGCTCTCGCAAGATACGTTTGATGTCCTGTGGGCGCGGGGCAAGCTTTTTCGCTGCCAACGCCCATTCGATAAAGTCTGCTGGGTTGCCAGCCCCGGAAGGCTGGCCGGTTTTTGCGACCCATTCATCCCAAATACGCATAACCTGTTCGTGATAATCCGCCATATTGCCCTCTATAGACCAGTTGGCGCAGAGTATCCCCACCCGTCTTTCAGACGCCAATCAAGTATGTGTTCCTTTATGCTGGTCTGATACTTTCGTAACCAAGCATAGTTTTTTGTCTTCTTCTGAATTTGTCCGACGACGACGCAGGGGTTTATTTTAACTCTCGCAGCAAAAGCCAGCATGTCTCTTTCTGAAATAAACGGACTTTTCCGTTCGATAAACGAATTTAATAAGTCTCTGGGCACACAAAACTCGCCAGCCTCTCGATTTGCTATTATCTCGCAGGCAGGGAGGCTCCGGTCAGAATCTGCGTCTGCGCCTATTTCGTCGACTGGAGTGAAAGATTCGGCTTGGCCGTCTCCGCGCAAGACGTGCTCGATTTCATGCCGAAGCACGAAACAGAAATTATCAAGGCGGTCGAGACGAAGCGTCATGCCAATAACAGGCTGGCCGCCAAGCCACACACATACGCCGTCGATTTTTGACCCCGGAAGCGCCTCGACGAAGACCAGCCTAACTCCGCAAGCCCACAAGATGGCCGGGATCTTTGCAAGGTCGTCTTTGTCGAGCATGTGCGCTCTTATAGACGGGAGCGCCTTGCGCAGCCCATCAGCCGAATAAGCTGGGCAATCGCTAACCCCTTCAGCTATTTTTCTGACTCGATGCAACCACACATACTGGATTGGCGTCGTTTTTTCATATCCGGTTTTCTTCGCCGCGTGCGCGATTATCTCAGCGTCGCTGACAAACGGGATATCCTCGACCCGATTCTTACCGAAGAAACGCAGCATCTGAAGATGAAGAAGGGCAGGTTCGGCGTCTTCGATCCAGCCGCGCTTTATCATCTCGCGAATAGGAAAAGCCCGAAGCCAAGATGCTCGCGTTCGAACGCCAGGGTCAGACTTTTTCGCGCGGTGAAGGTCATACATTTTCTGCAGGTTTAAAAAAAACTCAGCAGGCATGTCGAAGGCGTCGCCAAGCGCGACGGCAGAATCAGGGGTGATGTCTGTAGACCCCTTGATTAACCGGTTGAGCTGGCTGACATCGATGCCGAGAATATAGGCGAGGTCGGCCTGCGCCCAGCCGCGAGCGTCAAGCTCTTCAGCGATAAAGGCGCCGGGATGATCCACAGGCAAAGGCGCAGATTTCGACATTAGTGGTAATCCTCGATCGATAAGATCGTCATTGTTTGCGGTTCGGTTTCTTCGTCCAACTCGAATACAATTCGATGCTGGTCGTTAATCCGAATCGACCGTTGACCCTCTCGATCTCCTTTCAGCCTTTCGTAGTGAAGACTCTTCCAGTTCCGTAGAGAGCGATCGTCAATTGCGGCGCGAAGAACCGTGAGTTTCCGACGAGCTGATTTGATGACGCCGATCGGCAGCCTGGTTGCCCCCGCTTCGTCCGTCTCAATCAAAGAAAGCTCTTCGTCGGCAAACACGACTCTCATTAATCCCTCGTATCACAGGCGATCCAAGCCAGCAAGACAAAATTGATTAGTGTGATCAAAATGACCCTCATGCTTGACTTACAGCCGCGCATCTGGCAGATCGAATTCATGAACAAGCTCTCGACCGAAGACCGCGCGCGCATCCTTCACCTTCTCTGCGAAGGCCAGTCGATCCGCGCCGTGACGCGCCTCACCGGCGCGTCAAAGAACACGGTCGCGAAGCTCTTGGCGGACGCTGGCAAGGCGTGCTTGGCCTATCACGACGCGAACGTGCGGAACGTGGCCGCCAAGCGCGTTCAGGTCGATGAGATTTGGAGCTTCACCTACGCCAAGCAGAAGAACGTGGCGGCGGCCAAGGCCGCCCCCGATTGGGCTGGAGACACGTGGACCTGGACCGCAATAGACGCGGACTCCAAGCTAATCATTTCCTATTTCGTCGGCGGCCGGGATGGCGAGTGCGCCATAGCGTTTATGGACGATTTGGCCTCACGCCTCGCGAACCGCGTCCAACTGACCAGCGACGGGCACAAGGCGTATCTGGAAGCCGTTGAAGGCGCTTTCGGCGGCGATATCGACTACGCCATTCTGAACAAGATTTACGGGACTGTCCCAGAGGCCGCAAAGGGCCGTTACAGTCCCGCCGTGTGCCTCGGCGCGAAGAAAGAGCGCATCGAGGGCAAACCCGATCCTGCGCATGTCTCAACTTCCTACGTCGAGCGCCAGAACCTAACCATGCGGATGCACATGCGCCGCTTCACCCGCTTGACCAACGCTTTCTCGAAAAAGATCGAAAGCCACGCTTATGCGGTCGCGCTGCACATGATGTATTACAACTTTGTCCGCGTTCATTCGAAGCTGCGCATGTCGCCCGCAATGGCGGCTGGCGTTTCTGAGCGCCTTTGGGAAGTCGCAGACATCGTGGCGCTGGTCGAGGCGGAAGAAGCGGCCGCGCCGAAAAAGCGCGGCCCATACAAAAAGGCTGGGCAGGAAATTTCAAACTGACCTACTGCCCTCGTGACAATCAACTTGATCCTGCCCGCATCTCCGCGAAAAATAGCCGGATTCGGGGACGCTAGGGTAGGCGATGCGGACGCATTATGAGGTCCTGGGGGTCAGCGAGGGCGCGAGCGGTCGCGAGATCAACGCCGCCTATCGCAAGCTCGCGAAGAAGTATCACCCGGACGTCGGCGGCGATGCGGCGAAGTTTCAGCTGATCACCGAAGCCTACAACACGCTGAAGGATCGCACCGAGCGCGAGGCTTACGATTTCGAGCACAGGTTCGGGAGTTTCGTCGACGCGACCGTCAGGAAGCGCAGTTTCCGCCAGAAAATCGGCGGCGCGCTAAGGCAATACGCCTTTCTGCTGCTCAGCCTCGTTTTCTTCCTCGCGGGGGCGATCCTCATCGACGCCGGCGACGGCATCCACGAGGATCTCAATCCATTCCTGCTCGCCGGCGGCGCGGCCGCGGTTCTGTTGAGCGTCGGCTTTTTCGCTAATCGCGAGCGCCATTACCGGAGCGCCGCCGACGCGCTCATTCGCGCAGTCGTCGCGATCTCCATGTTTCTCCTCGACGTGGCGCTTAAGTTCTACCTGATATTCGTGGTGATTTTCCTCGCCGTCGCGCTGGTCGCGCTGCTGAACTGGCTCAAGATCGTCTATCTTCACGTGCTCCCCAGCCATTACTGAAGAGCCGCGCCGGTATTGACGGACGCGAGTAAGCGCGCTTTCTTAAAAAGTATGATCTTTCGCGCGTTCGGAGGGGCGCATGTGGTCTCACACAGCCTGGCTGGCGGTCATCTTCGCTTACGTCGCCGTCGTGATCCTCGGAATCGCCTGTGAGTGTTTTCGCGTGAAGCGGCGCAGGGTTGAAAAGCGCGATGCGCGCCGGCAGCCCGCGAGGTTCGACGACGTGATCGGTTTCCGCTGAGGCTCAGGCTTTCCCGAGCATCAGGTCGAGATTTTGCACGGCGGCGCCGGACGCGCCCTTGCCGAGATTGTCGAGACGCGCAATGAGTACCGCCTGGCGGCGCGCGTCATTCGCGAAAACGAACAACTCCATGTCGTCCGTGCCGTTGAGCGACAGCGCGTCGAGACGGCCGCTCGCCGGAGCGCAGGAAACGCGCACATGCGGCGCGTCCGCGTAATGACGCCGGTAGACGCTCTCGAACGCCGCCCCATCAGGCTTGCCGGGCAGCGCGTCGAGCTGGAGGGGGATGGAGACGAGCATTCCCTGCCGGAAATTGCCGACGGACGGCGCGAACAGCGGCCGCGCCGCGAGCTTTGAATAGGCCATGATTTCAGGTAGATGTTTGTGCTCGAGCCCGAGCGCGTAAATCTCGAAGGCCGGAGCCGTTCCCGCCTCATAGGCCTCGATCATCTGCCGTCCGCCGCCGGAATAGCCGGAGACGGCGTTGATCGTAAGCGGCTGGTCCGGCCGGATCAGCCCGGCGTCTACGAGCGGCCGCAGCAGCGCGATGGAGGCCGTGGCGTAGCAGCCCACATTGGCGACGCGCGCGGCGTGCGCGATCGCCTCCGCCTGTCCGGCGCAAAGCTCCGGGAAGCCGTAGACCCAGCCCGGCGCGACGCGATGCGCGGTGGAGGCGTCCAGGATGCGCGGGGCCTTGTCTCCGAGCGCGTCGCACAGCGCAACGGTTTCCTTCGCGGCGTCGTCGGGCAGGCAGAGGATGGCGACGTCGACGGCGCCGAGAATCTCGCGCTTGGCCGCGGCGTCCTTGCGCTTCTCGGCGGGGAGCGCGACCATCTCTATGTCGGCGCGGCCGGCGAGCCGCTCGCGGATCTCGAGGCCCGTCGTGCCGGCGTCGCCGTCGATGAAGATTTTGCTGGCCATGATCTCGTTTTCCCGCGGACAAGGGGTTTTTGCGCCGGTTGGATGATGGCTGCGTGACGCCTTGTCAACAGGCGCTCACAGAAGCGACTGCGCCAGCGCCGCGATCTCCGCGACGGGGGCGTCGAATTCGAAATGTTCGCCGGCGTAGGCGCGATTTTGCGGCGAGGCGGCGTCGATCATCACCCTGTGGAGGCGGTGTCCGCAAAGGTGCGCGACGTAGAGATACTCGTTGGAGCTGTAGTTGCTCGTGGCGATTTCGACGATGCGCCCGCCGCGCGGCATGAAGGGGATGTTCCATAGCGCGGCCCCGAACTGGCCGACCACGAACTTCGCGTTCGACATGAGCCGGATCTGATCCGCGAGCGTCAGCTCGTGGGTCTTTGCGACGTGAAACCCAATTTTCGCGAGCGCTTCGGCGAGCGCGGCTTCGTTTCTCATGCGGCGCGCGGAGGGAAAGCCGAGCCTGCTGAGAAACACGCGTTCCGGCGCCGGGCCGCGCGCGCCAGATTGGTGCGCGCGCGTGAGATGCGCGAAGAAATCGATGAGGCGCGGCGACGGCGCCATGTTGGCGAAGGTGGCGAGCGGCGAGGGATAGATGAGCCGGTCGGAGCGCGCATAGCGCGCCGCGCTTTCGACGATCGAGTCGGCCGGCGCGCCGAGTGCGAGAAGTTCATTCCGCTGCCGGTCCGTGAGCGGGGGGCAGAGCAGGCCGAGACGGCCGGCGCGCAGTTCGTCGAGGACGAGATAAGCGGAAAAAAGGCCGTTCATGAGCCAGTGCCCGTAATTGATCCGGGCCGCCCAGGTCGCGCAGAGCATGAGCGGCATGGCGGATTTCTGGGTCTGCTCGTCGGATGCGCGGCGCAGCCGGGCGTAGCGGCCGGCGATCGGGAAAATGTCGGGCGCGCGGGCGTCGCCGCCGGGAGAGAGGATCGTCGCGTAGAAAGAGTCCGACCAGGCCTTGTCGCGGTCGAAGATCGCCGCGCCGTTGGGCAAGTCCGCGCAGGCGTCGGGGAGGGCGGCAAGATAGAGGGTCGCCGCCGTCCATCGGCGCTTTTTCAGGAGCGCCTCGAACTGCGCGGTCTCCTGGCCGATCGAGGCGTCGACCGCGAGCGCGGGCGTCGCGTCATGCTCTTCGGCTTCCCGCAGAATCGTGATCGAGTATGGCTTTCGGGGCGGCTCGGACAGAAGCGCGGCGACATCGACGCGCGCGCCGGGAAGGCTCCGGCCGCCAGGCGCATTCGACGCCGGATCGCGGCAAAATTGGAGAGGATAAACGAATTCCTCGTCATGACGGTGGCGGAGGCCGAACCGGCGTTGCGAACGCGCTTCCGCGCCGCCATGGGCAATAAAATGGGCGCGCCCCGAAGCGATACGGCGCTGCGCGACCGAACGGGCGACGTCCGGGTTCGCGGCGAGATAGGCGCGTTCGTCGAAATTTTCGGCCGTCGCGCGTTCGACGAAGCCGATGGCGCGATCGAGATAGCTCCACGCTTCCTCAAAAAGCGCGGGCGCCGCCACGAGGGCGAAGGCCGTCCCCACGAGCCGCCAGCCGTGGCGCTCCGCCAGCCTGCGCGCATCGGCGCGCAGGTCGCGCTCGATCCGCGCGAGGAGAGTCTCGAGATCGTCCGCCCGCTCTCCATGGAGCGCAGCGGCGAACGCCCTAAGCGCGGCCGCCGCCGCCATGTCGTCCCGTCCGCGCAGGCGCAGGAGGCGCATCAGCAGGGCGCAGCGGGCTGCCGTGACAAAGGACCAGAACGCGGCGGCTTCCGCTTCTGCGAGGCCGGCCGGGGCAGAATCGGCGCGCGTCGCCGGTCCTTCCGCAAGCCGGCGCAGATGCGCGGCGACGGCTTCCGCGGATGCGGCTCGCCGATCCGCTTCGGCCGGCGGGCGGGGGCCGAACAGCTTATGAAGGAACCCGAGACCCATCCGCGCTCCGCAAAGGCAGTGAACGTTCGGCCAGACGACGAACCAGGACTGGCGCCAGTCTTGCGGCGCGATATCTCCAGAGTTGGCGCGTCATTCGGACGCGCCCCGAAGCCGGAGCAATTACCATGGCGGGACATGCGATTGGCGAGACATTTCGCGCCTGCGGCGTGAAGATCGTCGACTCCCTCTATGCCTTGTCTGTCTATTCGATCATCGCCTATAGCGGAATTCTGCTGCTGCTGGCGGTCATCGGCGCGGCGGTGTTCTTCCAACTCGTCGAGGTGCCGGAATTCCATCCGAAGTGACCGCCGGAAAACGGCTGCTCGTGGTCGCTCACGCGCCGTCGCCGAATCTGGCGCGGATGCGCGATGCGATCCTCGAAGGCGCGGCCGCGCCGGAAATCGAGGGCGTGGAATCGGTTGCGTCGAGTCCCTTCGACGCTATGCCGGATAACGTTCTGGCGGCGAATGCGGTCGTCCTTCTCACGCCGGAGAACCTCGGTTACATGAGCGGGGCGCTGAAGGATTTCTTCGACCGCTGCTATTATCCCTGTCTTGGGAGCACGCAGGGGATGCCCTATGCGCTCGTCGTTCGCGCGGGCAGCGACGGGACGGGAACGCGGCGCGGCGTCGAGACGATTCTGACCGGCCTGCGATGGCGCGCGATAACGGAGCCGCTCATCTGCCGCGGCGAGTGGCGGGAGGATTTCGTGGACCGGTGCCGGGAAGTCGGGATGCTCGCCGCCGCGGGTCTCGACGCCGGGATCTTCTAGCGCGCGCCGCCGAGGGAGAGAGAGGGTGACGCCGGTTTCGGATCAGCGCGACGCAGGGCATGCGTTTCTCGGCCACCCCAGGGGCCTGGCCTTTCTGTTCGCTTCGGAAATGTGGGAGCGCTTTTCCTTTTACGGGATGCGCGCGCTTCTCGTTCTTTACATGGTCGACCATCTCCTAGCGCCGGAGCGCATTGACTCCGTACTCGGGCTCGGCGCGCTGCGGCGCGGGCTCGAGGCGCTGTCGGGGCCGCTGGGGCCGCAGCCTCTGGCGTCGCAGATTTATGGCCTCTACACGGGACTCATCTACCTCACGCCGATCCTCGGCGGGCTCGCGGCCGACCGCTGGCTCGGGCGCACGCGAACGATCGCCGTCGGCGCGGGACTCATGGTCGCCGGCCATTTCATGATGGCGGAGGAATCGCTTTTTCTTCCCGCCCTCCTGCTCATCATCTTCGGCTGTGGCGCGTTCAAGCCCAACATATCCACGCAGGTCGGCGAACTTTACGCGCCGGGCGACGCGCGGCGCGACCGCGCCTATTCGATTTTCTACGTGGGCATCAACGTCGGCGCCTTCTTCGCGCCGCTCGTCTGCGGCACGCTCGGCGAAAGAGTCGGCTGGCATTACGGCTTTGCCTCCGCCGGCGTCGGTATGGCCGTCGGCCTCGCGACCTATCTCTCCGCGCGGCGGTCGCTACCGCGGGCAACCCTCCTGCCGGCGTCGCAGAGGCAGAGCGCGGGGGATCGACGCGCGCTTTTCGGCATCCTTCTGCTCTTTGCGCCCTCGGCGCTGTTCTGGGCGGCCTTCGAGCAGCAGGGCAATACGATTGCGCTCTGGGCGTCGGGCTCGGTCGACCGCGGCATGGCGCTCTTCGGATGGCGCGGCGAGATGCCGGTGACGTGGTTTCAGGCGTTCAATCCGTTCATGATCTTTCTCTTCACGCCGCCGCTTGTCGCGTTCTGGGCGTTCCTCGCGCGGCGCGGCCGCGAGCCGTCGACCCTGCGCAAGCTGTCGCTGGGATGTTTCGGCATTGCTTTGAGCTATGGCGTGCTGGCGCTCGCGGCGGCGGCGAACGAGGGCGGCAAGGCGAGTCCGCTTTGGCTGCTCGTCTATTTTGCGCTCATCACTCTGTCCGAGCTGCATTTCTCGCCGATCACGCTCTCGCTCGTTTCCCGCCTCGCGCCAGCCGGATCCCGCTCCGCGCTCATGGGGTTTTGGTTCACCTCCATGTTTCTCGGCAATCTGCTTGCGGGATGGATCGGAAGCTACTGGTCGAGCCTGTCTAACGCAGAATTCTTCCTGCTCATGGCGACCCTCGGGATTGGCGCGGCGGCTATCGTCGAAGGCGCGCGCGCCCCGCTGGGCGCGCTTATTTCGACTGAAAGATAAAAAAGGCGCCCGCGGCGATCAGGCCGAAGCCGAGGAAGGTGCGCCAGCCGGGAACCTCGCCAAGCACGAAAAATGAAAATCCCACGAAGATCACTAGGGTGATGATTTCCTGAATGGTCTTCAGCTGTGCGGCCGAATAGGCGCCATAGCCGATGCGGTTCGCGGGAACGGCGAGACAATATTCCACGAGGGCGATGGACCATCCCATCAAGATCGCCTGCGGCATGGACAGGCGAGGGAATTTCAGATGCCCGTACCAGGCCGCCGTCATGAACAGGTTCGAAACGCACAGCAAAAGGATCGGCGCGACCGTGGGCGCGCGGAGAAAGGCGAGCATTTTTCGGACTCCTTCGAGGTCAGGCACGTCGCCAGCCGGCGTAGCGCACTCGGCTAATTGCGCAACAACAATCGAGCGCCGATGGATGTTTCCCTATTGTTTCGGCAGCAGGATCACATGCTCCTGTTCGTCGCCGTCGTTGCGGGCGACGATGGCGATGGCGGGCTCTGTTTTGCTGAGATTCGTCGGCTGATGAGGGACGTCGGCGGGGATATAGATGAAATCGCCCGCGACATTGACGACGCGCTTCTCGAGATGCTGGCCGTAGCGCGTCTCCACCGTGCCCTGCAGCAGGTAGATCGCCGACTCATAGCCCTTGTGAACATGCGCCTGAGCCGAGCCGCCCGGCGGAATGACGACCTTGAGCAACGACAATCCCTTCGCGCCGGCGTTCTTGTTCGATACGCCGGGGAAGAAGGGAAGGGCTTGCCTGGACGTCGACGCCTCCGGCACTCGGATCGTGACGACGTCCTTGCCGTTCTTTTCGCCGATGATCTCGGGTTCCGCGGCGAGGGCGGGACCGGCCAGTGCGAACAGGACGGATGAAACGAGCGATGCGCGCATGAAACTCTCTCCCGCGGTTTCGATGTCCGCGTCCTTAGGAGAGGAGTTTGGGGCGTAGAGCGGAGCGCGGCAAGAGCGCGTATCCGGCTCCGCCCGTCTCCCCGTCGCGCGCGGCGACGATCAATCTCCGTTCTGCGTCAGCATATGCCGCAGCAAATATCCGACGGAATAGGAAAACGCCGCGCCCGCCACGCCTAGAAAGGTGGAATTGACATATTTCGCCTCGAAACCTTCCGAGACTATCCGCATGATCGACGCCGCCACCAGCAGGACGAACGGCAAGGAAATGAGAATGCCGACCCAGTAAAGCGCCGTTGCAATCTGTCTGGACATTGCTTCCTCCGCTTCAATCGGAACTGAATTTTTGCGCGACAATCGTGGCCCGCTGATCGCGACATGGGTTCCGGACCAGGAAAACGCCATAGCGTCCGTTCTTCGTCCGTTCTTTGGAATTGGGGAGATGGCGAATTTTGCCGGACGATTGACGAAAATACGCAATTATCCGAGCCGGACGGCCCCGGAGGCGCCTTTATGCCAGGGGCGGATCAAAGCGCCGGCTTTCCTGAAAATGCGGGCTCGGTCCTGCGCGGGACGCCGCGTTCTAGCCTTGACTCCTCTTCGCTCGGACAGCCGCCAATCCCTTCCAATCCTCCAGATCGAGATCGGGTTTTTCATTGCGGAACTTTTGATAGAGCGCGACGCCAGTCGGATCTTCGAGAATATCCACCTGCACGCCTTTCGAGCGCAGCGTGTCCTCGTTGCCCCTCGCATTTGTGACGTCCCCGACGACGACCCGGGCGAACCCTCGATTGAGGAGCAGGGCCGCACACACGTCGCAGGGGCTCAACGTCGTGAAAAGAGTCGTCACGCTGAAGTCCTTGCGGCCGGCGTCCCGAATGGCGGCCGTTTCGCCGTGGTTGTAGGGGTCGTCGTCCTGCACAAGGGTGTTGTGGCCCTTGCCGACGATTTCTCTGGTTTCGTTGTCGATAATCACGGCGCCGATCGGACAGCCGCCTTCCTGATAGCTCTTTCTCGCCAAATGCGCCGCAATTCGCATGAAGTGCGCGTCGGTCAGCTTCTTGAAGAAGCCGTCCTCGACAACGGAATTCAGGCTGCGGGTGGGAATAAGCGCTATGGCGTCGAGGACGGTGTCCGTCGCTTCGTCATCTTTGTCGATCAGCATCGGCATCGGGTCTGATCCATGGCAAGCATGACCGCGTTCGATGACGGTTGACTGGAGGGAGCCCGCCGACGCCTTGCGCCGGCCGTCTCGGTTTCAGCCGTTCGTTTCGGCGACAGGTCGGTCATCATCTGCGTCGCCTGAAAACTGCGCAACAAAAAAGCCGGGCTTGGCCCGGCTTTGATGCATGACGTCTTTTGCAAAAGACGCTTGTCGTGACGATTCCCGCGCGTTAGCGCTTCGAGAACTGGAAGCTGCGGCGAGCCTTGCGCTTGCCGTATTTCTTGCGCTCGACCACGCGCGAGTCGCGGGTGAGGAAGCCTTCCTTCTTGAGCGGAGAGCGCAGTTCCGGCTCATAATGCGTCAGCGCCTTGGCGAGGCCGTGGCGCACCGCGCCGGCCTGGCCCGAAAGACCGCCGCCGGCGACCGACACCATGACGTCGTATTGACCGATGCGCTTGGCGACGCCCAAAGGCTGCTGCACGATCATGCGCAGCACCGGACGGGCGAAGTAGACCTCAATGTCGCGGCCGTTGACGGTGATCTTGCCGGAGCCCGGCTTGATCCACACGCGGGCGACGGCGTTCTTGCGCTTGCCAGTAGCGTAGGCGCGGCCGTATTTGTCGAGCTTCTGCTCGTATTTCGGGGCTTCGACCGCAGCGGCGACGGCCGCCTGATTGAGGTCGGAGAGCGAGGAAAGGGTGGTCTCGGCCATGATCAGGCGCTCCGGACGTTCTTGGCGTTCATGGCGGCGACGTCGAGGGTCACCGGGTTCTGCGCTTCATGCGGATGCTCGGCGCCCTTGTAGACGCGGAGATTGCTAAGCTGCCGGCGGCCGAGCGGCCCGCGCGGCAGCATGCGCTGCACAGCCTTTTCGAGCACACGCTCAGGGAAACGGCCCTCGAGGATGAACTTGGCCGAGCGCTCCTTGATGCCGCCCGGGAAGCCGGTGTGATGGTGATAGACCTTCTGGTCGCGCTTGCGGCCGGTCAGCGCCACCTTGTCGGCGTTGATGACGATGATGTTGTCGCCATCGTCCATATGGGGCGTGAAGGTCGCCTTGTGCTTGCCGCGCAGGCGCAGCGCGATGATCGAGGCGAGGCGGCCGACGACGAGCCCGGAGGCGTCGATCAGCACCCATTTCTTTTCGATGTCGGCGGGCTTCGCCGAATAGGTCTTGCCGTACATGGGATGTCAAATTCCGTCTGAACGAGCGGTTCGGATGGCGCCGGAATAGGGGAAGGGCGGGCGCAGGTCAAGCGGTTTTGCGCGCCTTCGCGCCGCGCATCTCCTTAAAATCCGCCAGATTCAATTATGCGGTATTATGATACCGTATTTTCGGCCAACTCAGCGCGTCAGCTTCGCCGCGCGCACCATTGTCACGCGCTTGAACATCTGGTCGATCGCCGCCGTCACCTGCGCCGCGTCATTGGCGACGAAATAGTCCGCGGGCGACGAAGCGCAGGCGCGCATCTGGTCGGGAATTTCGGGAAGCAACCTGCGCCGCAGATAGGCGGAGCGCCAGTCGTAATCGCTGTGGTGGACGAGATATGTCGTATAAAGCGTCATGAGCGTCGCGCCCATGGCCTTGACCGGCGCGCACCAGGCCGGATCGACGCCGATCAGCTCCATTTCATAATTCCCGGTCCACGACGGCGGCACATGCGGATTCGGCACGCAGGGCGGGGCGCGCGGCGTATCGGCGGGTGCGGGCGTCGGCGTGCCGTCTCCGGGCGGAAGCTGGCTCCAGCAGGTCGTCGTTCCCGTATAGGGCGGGAAGAAGGTCGTCGAGGGAACCCAGTTGTAACCGCCGGGCGAACTGCGTTTATTGTCGACCGAATTCCCCACGCCGTCGGTCATCACGAGCACGAAAGTCTTCGGGCTCGCAGGCGAATAGCCGTCTCCCGTCGCGCCGATCTTCAGTTTCAGTTCGTCGAGCGCGTGCTTGAGCGACGTGCCCGCGCTGCCGTCGGCGATGTCCATGGCGGCGATCGCTTGGCGGATCGAGGCATAGTTCGAGGTGATGTTGATTTCGGTCCGGAAGTTGGTCGCGAATGTGTAGATCCCGAAGCGGATCGTTCCGCCCGTGGCCGACATCGTCGTCTCCGCCTGGTTGACGATCGCGGTCAGCGCGTCGCGAATGACATCGAAGCGCAGCTTGTAGCCCATCGCGCGCGCATGGGCGACGCCGTCGAAATTCGCCGGGTCGCCGCCGTGATTGTTGTGGCAGGCGAATTCACAGCCGATTTGCGGGTCCGCGCTCATATTGGACTGGTCGATGGCGGAGGCGCCCATGCCCATGGACTGGGAAGCGTCGACGAGCACGTAAACGTCCGTGTATTGCGTCCCGTTCGAGGATTTCGCGGTAGCTGTGACAGTGACGGGAATCGTCGTCACGCCCGCCATCTTCATGATCGATGTCGGCACATTGACGGTCGCCGTGGGCGAGTAATTCGCGGAAGTCGCGGTCACCGCCCCGTTTGGCGCAAATGACTCGACGGAGACGCCGCCCCATGTGACTACGTTGGCGTTGAACGTCATTTTGGCGGCGTTGTCGCCGGCGAGCGTCGCGGCGGAAATCGCGGCGCCCGCGCGCAGGCGCGCCGCCGCCGTGGTCGCGCCGGCGAGCGAGGCCGCGTCCAGCGCCTTCTGCGCCTTCGCGCGAATGCCGTGCGCCCTGGCGTAATCGACGGCCGCGCCGGCCCCCATGACGACGGGAATGATCGCGAGGCCGAAGATCAGCGCGACCGCGCCGGAACGCGATTTTCTGAAGTTTTTGGGCGAACCGCCGTTTGCGAGACGTTCGATGAGCCGCATAGCGCTTCCTCGGGACATGACGTGAGCGTCACAATAGGGCGGCGGCGGTTAAGGTCGCGTGCAACCTGCGGCTTCGTATGCTTCATAGTTGATAAACGAACAACGGCCCTCGCGCCCGAGCGGGGCGAGGGCCGTCTTGCGCCGGGCGGCTATTGATGCAGCGCCTCGCCATGCAGCGCGATGTCGAGGCCCTCGCGTTCGTCGTCGCTGTCGACGCGCAGCTTCGTGACGAGCGACACGGCCTTCAGCGAAATGAGCGTGCCGATCACGCACCAGACGATCGTTACGCCGACGCCGATCGTCTGAACGACGAACTGATGCGCGTCTCCTTCGAGCAGACCGGCGACGCCGGGATCGGCGCCGGAGGCGGTGATCGCCCGCGTCGCGAAGACGCCCGCCATCAGCGTGCCCATGATGCCGCCGACGCCATGGACGCCGAAAACGTCGAGCGTGTCGTCGTAATGGAACCTGTGCTTGGCGACGGTGCAGAACCAGTAGCAGACGGCCCCGGCGACGAGGCCGATGACGACGCCGTGCCAAGGGAGGATGTAACCTGACGCGGGCGTGATCGTGCCGAGCCCCGCCACCGCGCCGGAGACGACGCCGAGGACCGAGGGCTTGCCCCGCTCGATCCATTCCAGCCCGCTCCATACGATGGCCCCCGAACAGGCCGCGAGATGCGTGGCGACGATGGCGAAGACCGCGCGCGAATTGGCGCCGAGCGCCGAACCGCCATTGAAGCCGAACCAGCCGACCCAAAGAAGGCCCGTGCCGACGACTGCGAGCGAGAGATCGAACGGCGACAGATTTTCGCGCCCGAAACCCACGCGATTGCCCATTACGAGCGCGCAGACCAGGCCTGCGACGCCGGCGTTGATGTGCACCACCGTGCCGCCCGCGAAATCGAGGAGGCCCATCTTCTGAAGGAAGCCGCCGCCCCATACCCAATGCGCCGAGGGCACATAGACGATGAACAGCCAGACGACGCAGAAAAGAATGAAGGCCGAAAACTTCATGCGCTCCGCGACCGAGCCGCCGACGAGCGCGCAGGTGATGACCGCGAAGGTCATCTGATAGGCCATGAAGAGGATCTCGGGGATGGTCTTGGCGAGCGGGCTCACCGTGTCCATGCCGATACCCTTCAGCATGGCGCGCGCCGTGTCGCCGATCCAGGCGCCGTCGCCGGAGAAGGCGAGGCTGTAGGCGACGCCGACCCACAGCAGCGAGACCACGGCGGTCGCGATCAGGCTCTGCGCCATCGTCGCGAGCACGTTCTTCTTGCGCACCATCCCGCTGTAAAACAGCGCGAGGCCAGGGAGCGTCATCATCAGCACGAACGCCGTGGCGACGATCATGAAGGCCGTGTCGGCGCTGTCGATCTTCGGGGCGTCCTGCGCGAAGGCGGGCGTAGCGAGGAGGCACGGCGCGAGGAGCGCCGGAAAGCGTTTCATGGGCGTCTGCTCTTTTCTCGATTAAAGCGCGTCGGAATCGGCTTCGCCGGTGCGGATGCGCAGGGCGCGCTCCAGCGGCGTCACGAAAATCTTCCCGTCGCCGATATGGCCCGTGAAGGCCGCCTGCCGGATCGCAACGAGGGCGCGGTCGACTACGTCGTCGTTGACGGCGACCTCGATTTTAACCTTCGGCAGAAAGGAGACGATGTATTCCGCGCCCCGGTAGATTTCGGCGTGTCCTTTCTGGCGGCCGTATCCTTTCACCTCCGTCGCGGTCATTCCATGGATGCCGAGCGCCATGAGATGGTCCCGGACTTCGTCGAGTTTGAACGGCTTGATGATCGCGATGATGATTTTCATGTGAACGGAGTGCTTTCGAAGACGGCAAGATGGCCGTTTCGTCAGCAATCGCCGTGCCAGCGTCGACGGCGCTGCGCGTTGCGTGATCGAAACGGCGTCTTCTCGGGCGCCCGAGCCCTCTTTGTCCGCAGGCGCGGCGCCGCGCGCCCAAAAAATCCACAATCTGTGCAAAGTTTCGGCGCGATCTCTCCGTCTTCCGGCCTTGCGCGCCCGTTCTTGGTTCATGCTTGGTTCAGCGGCGAATCCGTAAATAGACGTGTCTTCGCACGAAGATGAACGGCGGGGAGGAGGGTGAATGCAGCTTCTTCGGACTTTGGCGGCCGCGCTTGCGATCGCCCTTGCTCTCGTCGCGGGACGGGAGGCGTCCGCGGCCGAACGGCGCCTCGCGCTCGTCGTCGGCGAAAGCGCCTATCCGGCGAAGCCGCTGGCGACCGCCGCGAACGACGCGGGGCTGATCGCCCAGACCTTGCAGGCTGCGGGCTTCGACGTCACCGGCGCCCGCGACCTCGAGGAAACGGCGCTGAAGCAGGCTTTCCGCGACTTCCTTGACAGGACCGCCGAGGCCGGCCCGGACGCTGTCGCCTTCGTCTATTTTTCAGGCTACGGCCTGCAGCTCGAGGGCGAGAACTATCTCGTGCCCGTCGACGCGAAAATTTCGCGCGATAGCGACATTCCCATGCGCGGCCTGCGCGTGACGGACTATTTGAAGCCTCTCGCCGCCTCCGGCGCCAAACTCGCGGTCATGGTTCTCGACGCTGCGCGCGCCAATCCCTTCGAGATGGGCGGTCAGCCGCTCGCCGGCGGACTCGCGCTTTATGAGCCGGGCGCGCGGGCGCTTCTCGCCTTCAACGCCGCGCCCGGAACGATCGCGCCGGAAGGGAAAGGCGACTACGGCGCTTACGCCCATGCGTTGGCGGAAATGATCCGCGACGGCGGCCGTCCGCTGATGGAGGTCTTCGAGAATGCGCGCCTGCGCGTCTCCGAGACGACCAAAGGCGCGCAAATCCCCTGGAATTCCGCGAAGGTCGAGACTGATTTCCTGTTCTTCCAGCGCGATGCGGGCGCCCCGCCGCGCGCCGACGACGCGGCGAAATTCGCGCAGCCGATGGCCGCGCTCGGGCCCGAGGACGGTTTCCTTGCGGCGCTTCGCCAGGACACCTTGGAGGGCTATCAGGATTATCTCTCTGCTTACCCGTCGTCCCCCTACGCCAAGCAGGCCCGCGCGCTGATCGCCGCCCGCCGCGAGGCGCTGACCTGGCGGCGCTCCTGCGGGGTCAATTCCGCCAACGCCTATTGGTCCTACCTCAAGCGTTATCCGAAGGGGCCGCATGTCGGGGACGCGCGCCGGCGGCTCGCGGAACTGTCCTACGATCCCGAACCGCCGCCGGCCTTCGACATGATCGACTACGGCTATCCGCCGCCGCCGGTGGAGGAAATCGTCTATGTCGAGCGGCCGGTGGTGATCTTCGACGATCCGATGTGGGGGTTCGTCCCGCCGCCGCCGCCGCCCGTCTATCTACTGCCGCCGCCGCCGCCGGATTTCGTCGTCCTGCCGCCGCCGGTCGTCATTGCGCAGCCCTATGTGTTGCCGACGCCGGTCTATGTGCCGGTTCCCGTCTGGCAACGGCCGCCAGCCTATATCGCGCCGCCGCCGAACAATTTCATCTACGCCAACGTCCACAATTCCGTGGCCGTGGACCCGATGGCCAATAATGTGGTCGTGCGCAATCCGGCCGGGGCGGTCATTTCGACGGCCGCCCTCACGGCCGCGGGAGCAGGCGCCGCCGCGGCGGCCGTCGGCGCGGCGCTGCCGCATTTCATCGCAAAGCGCAATCCGGTCGCGCCGCCCGTCGGCATGGTTCCGCCTGGCGGCGGCCCGGTTCCGATCTCCGCGCCGGGCGCTTCCGGCCCCGTCGCTCCGGGCGCCCTCCGGCCGCCGATTGCGCCGGCGGGGCCGGGCGCCGCAGCGGTCGCCCCGGGCGGACCTGTTCCTGGAGGCGTTGTCGCGCCCCTTCCCGGCTCCATGGGCAAGGGGCCGCCCGGCCAGCCCGGCGGCGGGGGCGGCGCCGTCGTCGCGCCGGAGCCCGGGAAGCCGGGCGGCGCGCTCCCCGGCGGCGTGATCGGCGGGCCCGCTCAACCCGGCCTGCCCGGCGCGCGGGATCATGCGCTGCCGCATCCGCCGGGCGCCGCGGGTAAGGCGGCGACGACTCCGCCCGAGGCTGGAATCGCTTCGCCGCTTGCGCCGCAACCCGGAGCGGTCGGCGGTCCGGCGGATCGCGCGCTTCCGAAACCCGGCCGCGCGGACAGAATCGGCAAGCCGCCCCTGCAGGGCGGCCCTGGCGCCGGCGCAGTGGAGATGGATCCCGGCGGCCGTCCCGGCGCGATCGCGCCCGGCGGCGGGGCGGGGGAGGCGCGCGTTGCGCCGCCACCGCGCGCCGGGAGGCAGCGGCCGCCTCAGGGGCCCGGCGGCGGCGAGGCGATGTCGCCGCGCGGCGTGATCGACCGGCCCCATCAGTTCGCGCCGGGCGGCGGCGGTTTCGGGCCGCCCGCCCAGAGCGCGCCCCCGCACGGGCGTCAGTCCCCCTATGACGGGGCGCCGCCGCAAATGCGCGGCATGAACCCGGGGGGCGGCGGTCCCGGCATGCCGCCGCAGATGCGGGGAATGCCTCGCGACGTCATGCCGGGCGGCGGCGGGTTCCCGCGGGAGGCCGCGCAGCCGCGCATCCGCGAGGCGCCCTTCGGCGGCGGGGGCTTTCCGCCGCAAATGCGCCAGGCGCCGGTTGATCGCGGTCCGCCCGCGGGGATGGGCCGCGCGCAACCGCCGATGCCTCAGCCGGCGGCGCCGATGATGCGGTCACCCCCTCCACCGACGGAGTCCGAGCCGCATGGCCCGGCCGCATTCGGCGGCGGGGGTGGGGCTCCGGCGATGCGCCGCGGCGGCGCGCCTAATCCCTACGCAGGCGGAGGCGGCGGCAGCTTCGGCGGGCCGCCGGGATTTGGCGGGATGCGCTGAAACGACAGCAAGAAGGCCGCGGGACGTCGCCTCCGCGGCCTTTTCGCATTAACGAGGCTTTTGGGGGGATTATTGGCGCGCCGCGCTGCGTTTCGCGCCGCCTGTCTGAATGTCGCGCCAGGTGTCCGACTGCGAAATCATCTGGCGGATCGAAGCGACGTTTTGCGCGGCGTCCACCGGCGAGAGATCGCGGCGCGACAGCTCTTCGGCCTCGCCAAACTTGCCCTGCAAGGCGAGCACCAGCGCCAGATTCTGCCGCACGCGCGCGTCGGCCGCCGGCTGGTTCGCCGCGAGGCGCAAGGTTTCCTCAGCCCGCGGCAGATTGCGCGAGAGTGCGTAGGAGAGCCCGAGATTCGAGAGAACGGAGGGTTCGTTCGGCCGGATTTTCAACGCCGCCTCGTAATAGACGCGGGCGCCCTCGTGATCGCCGAGCTGGTCGGCGAGCGAGCCCTGGGTCGACAGGATCGACCAGTCGGGACGGTCTGGCGTATGCGCCTTCTGCAGCACTTCCGCCGCCTGCTTGATCTGGCCGGCGTCGGCGAGCGCCTTGCCATAGGCGCCGAGCACCTTCATATCCTCGGGATACTGGATCGCGAGGCCCTGCATCACGGCGACCGCCTGTCCATTCTGGTCCAAAGCATGTAACGCCTTGGCGTAGGTCATGGCGGTCGTCTTGTCTTTGGGATTGCGATCGTAGCGGCGGCCCCATTCCTCCGCGAATTGACGCAACGCTCCTTCGTCGGTCGGCAGCGCGGGCGAGGAGGAGCCGATCGAGCCGGTGACGTCGCCAAGGGAGACCTTGTTGCAGCCCGCAAGTCCGACGAGGGCGACGAACGCCGCGACGGAAAGGCGGAGCGGTCTCCGGGGGGAAAGGGGCGCCTCGGTCACGGCGAATCTGATCCGTTTCGATGAATGGGCCGACGGGACCGAGCAATAAAGCGTTAACCTTAATGGGTGATTAACGGGAGCGGGACGCGCCGATGACGATGAAGCTCGAAGACTGGTCCGCAGACGCCATCGCGATCGACTTCGTGGACAAGAGCCGCTGGCCGCAGGCGAAGGAAAGTCTGCCGCCGGTAGTTGCGGCGCTCGCCGCGGCGACGGCGTTCGAGGCGAAGCCGGGCAGCCTTCTCGTCGCACCGGAGGTCGAAGGCGCGCCGCCGCGGGTTCTGTTCGCCGTCGAGGAGCCGGAAAGCAAGAAGCGCGATCCCTTCCTCGCCGGGAAGCTTGCGACCGCTTTGCCGCCTGGACGGTATCGACTGGGCGAGGGCGTAGCGGATCCCGAACAGGCCGCGCTCGCCTTTCTGCTTTCGAGCTATTCCTTCTCGCGCTATGTCGCGCCAAAAAACGAAAAACCGCGCCTGTGCGCCCCGCAGGGGATCGACCGCGCGCGCGTCGAGCGCATCGCGTCGGCCGTGGCGCTCGGCCGCGACCTTGTGAACACGCCCACGAACGACATGGGGCCGGAGGCGCTGGCGGAAGCCGCGCTCGCTCTCGCGGCGAAACATGGCGCGCAATCTCGCGCGATCGTCGGCGAGGCGTTGCTTGCGGAGAATTTCCCGCTGATCCACGCCGTCGGACGCGCCGCCGCGCAGGCGCCGCGGCTCGTCGAATTCACGCATGGTCCCGAGAATGGGTTGAAGGTCACGTTGGTCGGCAAGGGCGTGTGTTTCGACACGGGCGGGCTCGACATCAAGCCGTCAAGCGCGATGCTGCTCATGAAGAAAGACATGGGCGGCGCGGCGACGGCTCTCGCGCTCGCCTCGATGCTGATGGACGCCGCTGTTCCCGTCCGGCTGCGCGTTCTGCTGCCGATCGTCGAAAATTCCATCTCGGCGAACGCCTTCCGCGCGAGCGACATTTATCGCAGCCGCAAGGGGCTCACCGTCGAGATCGGCAACACCGATGCGGAAGGCCGCCTCATCCTCGCCGACGCGCTCGCCTACGCCAGCGAAGATGCGCCCGATCTGCTCTTCGACTTTGCGACGCTCACGGGCGCCGCGCGCGTCGCGCTGGGCCCCGAACTTCCGCCATTCTATACGGGCGACGACGCGCTCGCCGGGGAGATCGCCGCTTGCGGCCGCGCCGCAAATGATCCCGTGTGGCGCATGCCGCTGTGGGACAATTACGACAGCGGACTCGACGGCAAGATTTCCGACCTCGTCAGCGTGACGAGCGGCGGCTTCTCCGGCTCTATCATTGCGGCGCTGTTCTTGCGCCGTTTCGTGAGCGATCCGTCGAAATGGGCGCATTTCGACGTCTATTGCTGGAATCCGTCGACCAAGCCGGGCCGGCCCGAGGGCGGCGAGGCGCAGGGCGCCCGACTGCTCTACGAACTCATCGAGGCGCGTGCGAAAGGAAAGGCGAAACAGTGAGCGAGACATTCGACCGTCGACTGACGCCTGCGCGTCCCGACCTTGCGGCGGCGCATCTGAAAGGCCGTGTAACGGCGGAGCGCTATGTCGACGGCGCCGTGATGGAAGTGAAGGAGGGCGTCATCGACATGCGGCGCGAGCCGCGTCCGGACTGCCCGATCGACACGCAAGTTCTCTATGGCGAACGCGTCGCCGTCTATGACGAAGAGGAAGGCTGGGCCTGGGCGCAGCTCGCGCGCGACGGCTATGTGGGCTGGATCGCCGCCAATGCGTTGTGGAGCCGGTTGAGTTCGCCGACGCATCGCGTCGAGGCGCCGCGGACATTCGTTTATCCCGCCGCGAGCATCAAGCAACCCCCCATCCTGGCGCTGCCGCTTGGGGCCGAGGTGGAGATCGTCGACGAGCGCGGGTCGTTTCTCGTCACCCGCGACATGGGTTTCATCTGGCGGACGCACCTTGCGCCGCTGGCGAGCCCTGCGCAAGATTTCGTTGCGGTCGCGGAGAAGCTGATCGGCGCGCCCTATCTCTGGGGCGGAAAGTCGTCGATCGGCGTCGACTGTTCGGGACTGGTGCAAATTTCCCTTCTCGCGGCCGGCGTCGCCGCCCCCCGCGACAGCGACATGCAGGAGGCGCAACTCGGCGCGCCGGTCGTGGCGGGCGCCGCCCTTGCGCGCGGCGACCTGGTGTTCTGGAAAGGCCATGTCGGTCTCATGCGCGATCCCGAGACGCTGCTGCACGCCAACGGGACGCATATGCTCGTGTCGAGCGAGCCGCTCGAGCTCGTGCGGATGCGCAATCTGCAAGCGGGCGCGGGAGACATCACCAGCATCCGGCGGCTGGCCGTGTGACGCTTCGGCGCCGGACGATCGCCAAATCAATCGCCGCCGGGCGGCGACTATTCCCAAGCGAGGGTCATGCCGAAAACACTCTATTTCGACGACATCGTCGTGGGACAAAAGTTCCGCTCGGTCTCGGCGGAGATGACGGCGGAGGAAATGATCCGCTTTTCGCGAGACAATGATCCGCAATTTTTCCATGTCGACGAAGAGGCTGCAAAAGACAGCATTTTCGGAGGGCTGATCGCCAGCGGCTGGCAGACGGCCGCGCTGACCCTGCGTCTGCTGCTGACCGGATCGGGCGTGGTTTTCGCGGGCGGCGTCGTCGGCGCCGATGCGCGAATTTCATGGAAGCGTCCGGTTCGCCCGGGAGACCGTCTGCATATCGAGGGCGAAATCACCAAAACCGCGCCGTCGCGGTCGCGGGCCGATCGCGGTTTCGTGACCTTCACGGCGACAACCTTCAATCAGGACGGCGCCGCCGTGCAGACGATCGAAGCGACGATGCTCGTCTTCAGAAAGCCCGCTTTTCTGGAGAATGCGGTCGAGGATCTCGGCGGGGATTAGCGACCCTTGACGAAGGCGCGCAGGAGCCGCTTGGTGGCGACGACGCCCGCCACCGCCGCGCCGCGCGTCAGGTCCGACGTCGGATTGCCGCCGGAAAATCCGGCGCCGAAGTCGGTGACGACGGCGACGCCGGCGAACGGCAGACCAAAACGGCGCGCGAGGATTGCTTCCGGAACGATCGTCCAGCCGAGCAGATCCGCGCCGAGCTGCCGCGCGACCTTCGCTTCCGACGGCGTCTCGAAGCTCGGGCCGGAGAACCACATCAGGACGCCTTCATGCACGGCGACCCCGGCGCTGGCCGCCGCCGACTTGACGCGTCGAATCATGCGCTTGTCATAGGCCTCGTTCATATTGACCATCGCCTTGCCGCTTGCCGGCGCGCCGATGAGGGGATTGAGGCCGGTGAAATTGATGTGATCGGTGACGAGCACAACGCTGCTCGGCACGAGATCGGCCTGCACCGAAAGCGCGAGGCCGGTGCAAAGAATGTTGCGCAGCCCGAGGAGCGCCATCGTCTCGATCGGCCCGGCCATCAGACTGGGATCGCCGGTTTCATGGAAGGTCGTGCGCCCCTTAAGCATCAGCGTCGGCGCGCCGTCGATGGCGCCGACGATCAGTTCGCCGTTTTCGACGCCGGTCGCCGTCGGAAAGCCGGGCAGCTCCGCGTAAGGGATCGTGGCCACACGCTCGACAGTGTCTGTAACGCCGAAAAAATTTCGCCCGAGGATCACAGCGGACTCGATCGCAGTCAGGTCGCACTGGCCCTTGATTATTGCGGCCGCTTCCTCGGCGGGGCTGGTCATTGTGGCCTCTTGGCTCTCGCGAATCGCAAATGACGTGCTCGCCACCCTCGCAGATGCAAAAAGCCGGATCAACTCATAAGCAAAGCTCCAGTGTCCTGTTTATATTCAATTATGATTGATAAATTCTGATTGATTTCTGAACGCCGCGGCAAAGAGCGCGCGTGTGTAGTCATTCCGTGGCCGGGCAAATACTTCCGAGGCCGGGCCTTCCTCCACCACTTTGCCGTGGCGCATGACGATGAGATGCGCGGCGAGTGCCTTCACCACGCGCAAATCGTGGCTGATGAAAAGATAGGCGAGCGCGCGGCGGCGCTGCAGATCGCGCAAAAGATCAATGATCTGCGCCTGCACCGACATGTCGAGCGCTGAGGTGGGTTCGTCGAGCACGACGAATTTCGGCTCCAGCACTATGGCCCGGGCGATGGCGATGCGCTGGCGCTGGCCGCCGGAAAATTCGTGCGGGTAGCGATCCATCGTCGCGGGATCGAGGCCGGTTTCCTTCAACGCCCGCGCCACGATCTCGCGGCGTTCGTCGAGCGTGAGCTCTGGGCGCTGGACGGTGAGGCCCTCGGCCACGATCTCCGCAACCGACATGCGCGGCGAGAGCGAGCCATAGGGATCCTGGAAGACGATCTGCATGTCGCGCCGGAGGGGACGCATCTCGGCGACGCTTTTGCCGTCGATGCGCGAGCCCATGAAGACGATCGGCCCCTCGGAGCGGATGAGGCGGAGCATGGCGAGCGCCAGCGTCGTCTTGCCGGAGCCGGACTCTCCGACAACGCCCACGGTGGCGCCGGCGCGCACATTGACCGTCACCCCGTCGACAGCCTTGATGTGGTCGACGGTGCGGCGCATGAAGCCGCGCTTGATCGGAAACCAGACGCGCAGATCGTCCGCGGAAACGACGACAGGAGCATTTTCGTCTTCAACGATGGGATCGCCCTTTGGCTCAGCGGTCAGCAGCGCCTTCGTGTAGGGATGGCTGGGCGCGGTGAAGACGCTCTGCACGTCGCCCGATTCGACCACACGGCCCTTCTGCATGACGCAAACGGTGTCGGCGAAGCGGCGCACGAGATTGAGGTCGTGCGTGATGAACAGGATCGCCATTCCATAAGTCTGCTGCAGCCGCTCCAGCAGAGCGATGATCTGCGCCTGCACCGTTACGTCGAGCGCCGTCGTCGGCTCGTCCGCGATGAGGAGATCTGGCTTGTTGGCGAGCGCCATGGCGATCATGACGCGCTGACGCTGACCGCCGGAGAGTTGATGCGGATAGGCGCCGAGCCGCGCTTCCGGATTGGGGATGCCGACTTCGGTGAGAAGTTCGACGACGCGCGCGCGCATCGTCTCCTGGCCGCGCATCCCATGAAGCTCTAAAATCTCCGCGATCTGGCGCTCAATCGTGTGCAGCGGATTGAGAGAGGTCATCGGCTCCTGAAAGACCATGGTGATGCGCGCGCCGCGGATGGCGCGCAACTCGCCGTCGTCGACCTTGAGCATGTCCTTGCCGCCGAAGAGCGCCTGGCCCGTTGCGACGGCGCCCGGCGGCAGAAGCCGGACGATGGAGAGCGCGCTGATCGATTTGCCGGAACCCGACTCGCCGACGAGCGCGAGGGTTTTACCGCGCTCCAGCGAGAAGGACACGCGGTCGACCGCTTTCGTTTCCTTTCCGCCCTGCAGGAAGGAGACGGCGAGATCGCGGACGTCGAGGAGGGGAGCAGGTTGCGTCACTGGGTCCGTCACCGGAAATTCTTTCTCGGATCGAAGGCGTCGCGCACGGCCTCGCCGATGAAGACGAGGAGCGACAGCATCAGCGCGATGACGGCGAAGCCGGTAAGCCCCAGCCAGGGCGCCTGAAGGTTGGATTTGCCCTGTAGCAGCAGTTCGCCGAGCGAGGGAGAGCCGGGCGGCAGGCCGAAGCCAAGGAAGTCCAGCGCCGTCAGCGTCGTGATGGAGGAGTTGAGGATGAAGGGCAGGAAGGTGAGCGTCGCGACCGTGGCGTTGGGAAGAAGATGCCGCCAGATGATACGGAAATTCGACAGTCCCAGCGCGCGCGCCGCGTTGACATATTCGAAATTGCGCGCGCGCAGGAACTCCGCGCGCACGACGTGAACGAGCGAGACCCAGGAGAACAGCAGCAGTATGCCAAGCAGCACGAAGAAGCCGGGCGTGAGGAACGAGGAGATGATGATGAGCAGGTAAAGCTGCGGCAACGAAGACCAGACCTCGATGAAGCGCTGGAAGACGAGATCGACCCGCCCGCCGAAATAGCCCTGCACGGCGCCGGCCGCCACGCCGACGATCGAGGAAATGGTCGCGAGAATCAGGCCGAAGAGGACCGAGATGCGGAAGCCGTAGAGCAGCCGTGCGACGACGTCGCGTCCCTGATCGTCCGTCCCGAGCCAATTATACTCCAGCGCGGCGCAGCCCCGGTTCGGCTCTCCGGGCCGCAGTCCCTTGGCGGCGGCGGCCTCGCACTGCTTTTCGGTCAGCATCCAGGTCGGCGGCGAGGGCGCCGGCGTCGGCAGTTCGAGATTGTGCGTGTCGTAGGAAAAGCGAACGGGCGGCCACAGCATCCAGCCATGCGCCTTGATCTCGCCGGCGATGACGGGGTCGCGATAATCCGTGCGCGCGAGGAAGCCGCCGAATTTTTCCTCCGGGTAGGAAACGAAGGCGGGGAAGAGAAGTTCGCCCTTGTACCAGGCAAGAACCGGCCGGTCGTTTGCGAGGACGTTCGAGAGGAGCGACATCACGAACAGGGCCATGAAGATCCAGAAGGACCAATAGCCCCGTTTGTTGGCCTTGAAATTGTCGAGCCGGCGGCGGTCGAGCGGGGTCAGGCGTAGCCAGCCGCTGCGCGCGACCGGCGGCGCGAGACGGGTCGTATCGGTCGTCGCGCTCATCTCAAACCTCCCGCGTCTCGAAATCGATGCGCGGATCAATCCATGTGTAGGTCAGGTCCGAAATGAGATTCACCACGAGTCCGAGCAGAGCGAAAATATAGAGATTGGCGAAGACTACAGGATAGTCCCGGTTCACGATGCTTTCGAAGGAGAGGTAACCGAGTCCGTCGAGCGAGAAGATTGTCTCGATGAGGACCGAGCCGGTGAGAAAAGCGTGCACGAAGGCGCCCGGGAAACCCGCGATGACGATGAGCATGGCGTTGCGGAACACGTGACCGTAGAGAACCTGGTTCTCGGTGAGACCCTTCATCCGCGCCGTCTGGACATATTGCTTGCGGATTTCGTCGAGGAAGGAGTTCTTGGTCAGGAATGTCTGCGTCGCAAAGGCGCCGAGAGTCATGGCGCTCACCGGCAGGATGATGTGCCAGAGATAATCCTTCACCTTGCCGATCAACGATAGCTGCGCGAAGTCGTCGGAGGTGAGGCCGCGCAAGGGGAAGATCTGCCAGAAGGAGCCGCCTGCGAAGAGTACGATCAACAGCATCGCGAAGAGGAAGCTCGGGATCGCATAGCCGATGATGATGAGGTTCGACGTCCACATGTCGAAGCGGCTGCCGTCGCGCACGGCCTTGGCGATGCCGAGCGGAATTGAGATGGAATAGGAGAGCAGCGTCATCCACAAGCCGAGCGACATGGAAACCGGCAGCTTGTCGGCGATGAGCTTGATGACGCTTTCGTCGCGGAAATAGCTCCGCCCAAAATCGAACATTGCATAGTTTTTCACCATCAGCAGGAAACGCTCCCAGGCCGGCTTGTCGAAACCGAACTGTTTTTCCAGCTCTGCGATGAATTTCGGGTCGAGCCCTTGAGCGCCGCGATATTTCGAGGCGCTTTCGGCGGCCATGGGACCGGCCTGGGTCGCGGCGCCCTGGCCGACGTCGCCGCCGCCGCCCGAGAAACGGCCCGTCGCGCCGACGTCGAAGCCCTGAAGCTGCGCGATAATGCGCTCGACCGGCCCGCCCGGCGCGAATTGCACGATGGCGAAGGAGATGAGCATGATCCCGAGAATCGTGGGGATCATGAGCAACACGCGTCGCGCGATATAGGCGCCCATCTGTCAACGTCCCGTGAAGTTGATCTTTTTGGCCTTGTCTTCGTCCCACCACCATGTCCAGAGCACGCCGGTGTCGAATTTCGGCGGACGCTCGGGCTGGCCGAAGAGATCCCAGTAGGCGAAGCGGTGCACCGGATTGTACCAATGCGGAATCCAGTAGCGTTGCGAGCGCAGCGCGCGGTCGAGCGCGCGGCAGCAGGTCACGAGTTCCTCGCGCGTTCCGGCCTGCAACGCCTTGTCGACCAGCGCGTCGACGGCCGGATGCGAAATGCCGGCCAGATTGCGGGAGCCGTTCACATTGGCGGTCTTGGAGCTGAAATAGGCGCGCAATTCCTCGCCGGGATTCCACGCCATCATCATCACGTCGTGAACGATGTCGAAGTCGAAATCCTCCAGCCGTTTCTTATATTGGGCGGCGTCGACGATGCGAATGCGCGCGTTAATCCCGAGAAGCTTCAGGTTCTTGATGAAGGGCTGGGTGTGCCGCTCGAACACGTTCGAATTGTCGAGAAATTCGAATTCGAGCGGCGTCCCGTCGGGCAAACGAAGCGCCCCGTCCTTTCGGACGCAGCCCGCCGCGACAAGGAGATCATTCGCCTTCTTCAGCATCGCGCGGTCCTGGCCGGAACCGTCCGAGACCGGCGACATGAAGGGCTCGCCGAAGACTTCCGCGGGCAGCTGATCGCGATAAGGCTCGAGAAGCGCCTTTTCGGCGTCGCTCGGCAGGCCCCGCGCGGCAAGCTCCGAGTTCTCGAAATAGGAGGAGATCCGCTTGTAGGCGTCATACATCAGGTTGCGGCTCGTCCATTCGTAATCGAAGGCGTAGCCGATCGCCTCGCGCACGCGCGGATCCGCGAAAATCTTGCGGCGCGTGTTGAACATCCAGCCCTGGATGTTGGGAATGTTGTTGTTGGGGGTCGTCGCGCGCTTCACGCGCCCGTCCCTGAAGGCGGGGAAGTCGTAGCCCGTCGCCCAGACGCGTGCGATATTCTCCTCGCGTTCGGTGAAGGCGCCGGCCTTGAAAGCCTCGAAAGCCACTTGGCTGTCGCCGAAATATTCGAAGCGCACGACGTCGAAATTGCCCTGTCCCCGTGTGATCGGCAGGTCTTTCGCCCAATAATCCGGCACGCGGCGATAGGCGATGTAGCGTCCCTGTTGGAATTCGCCGACCTTGTAGGGGCCGGAGCCGAGCGGCGGCTCCAGCGTCGTCGCCTCGAAATCGCGGTCCTTGTAATAGGCGCGGGAAAAGATCGGCTGGCTCGCCACATTGAGCGGCAGGTCGCGCGCGCGGCCGGGGGCGAATTTCACGACCAGAACGTCGTCCGCTTCCGCCGTGGCGCTCACCATGTCGCGAAGCATCTGGCTGATGACGGGATGGCCCTTTTGCTTGAGGATGTCGAGCGAAAAGGCCGCGTCATGCGCGGTGAGCGGCGAGCCGTCGTGGAAACGCGCCTCCTTGCGCAGAAGGAAGGTGTAGGTGAGCTTGTCCGCCGAGATGCGCACCTTCTTCGCCACGAGGCCGTAATAGGCGTCGCGCTCGTCGAGGCTCTGATTCATCAGACTGTCGAAGACGAGCGACATGCCCGTCGCCGGGTTGCCGCGCAGCACATAGGCGTTGAAAGTGTCGTAGGTTGGGCTCGGCGGAGACAGCGCGAGCGCGCCGCCCTTGGGCGCATTCGGGTTCACATAGCCGAAATGTTTGAAGTCCGCGGGTTCGGCGAGGTCGCCAAAGGTCGACAGGCCGTGGCTCTCCGTTTCCCCGGCCGCGGCCGCGCGGGGCGCTTCGGCGGCGGCGGTCTTCTGGCCGCTCTTGGCGAGCGCGCGCGGAACGACGGCGGCGGCTGCGCCGAGCGCGCCTGCGCGGATCAGACGGCGGCGGGAGAGCGGGAAAGCGAAGGGAAGATCAGCCAAAATCGACCTCGGGCAGGGAAGGGGGACGGCGCGACGCGCGGCCGAAGATTCGCCCCAGATTATGTCGGTTTTTGGCGGCCTCGCCAGTGGCGGCGCGCCGCTCAGGCGGCGTTGGCGTACTCTTCGCCGCGCACGGTCATTTGGCGCGATTGCTCCGGATCATAAAGGCGAAGCCGCTCTGCGACCGTTTTATTATAGACCACGGCGGCGTCGCGCAGATCGAGCCGGTCGAGCGCCATATTCGCGTCAGCGGCGCTGGTCCTGTCCCACTCGACCAGAAACACGACGCGATCCGCCTGCGCCGCGAGGAAGCGCGTGTGCGCCGCCTCCAGCGCGGGGGGGCCGTCGATCACGATGACGTCGAACCATTTGCGTGCGAGCTTGAGCGTCGCGCGCAGGGTCAGGCCGCTCATCAGCCCGCCGACCGAGCTATGCGGGCGAACCGTGCGCCCGCCGTAAGGCAGCAGCGTGTAGCCGTCGGCGGCCTGATCGATAAGCGCGCCCTTGAGATCTTCGCCAGCATCCAGCACGTCGAGCAGGCCGAAGGGCGGCCTGCGCAGGTATGCGTTGCGGTCCGCCTCGATCAGGAGGACGCGGTCGCCGCCCTGGGAGAGATAGGCGGCGATATTGATGGCGGCCGTCGAGCGGCCCTCGCCCCGATGCGTCGACGTGACGAGCACGACGATCCCCTCGTCGCCCGCGACGGCCGGCGCGATTTCGGCGCAAAGGTCGCCAAGCCAGGGCGTGAGGTCAGGGACGACGGAGACGGGGTCTTCGCCGAGAGCGGGCGCCAGCATGGGCAGGAAGCCGAAGACTTCCACGCCGCCGAGGCGCTCGGCCTGAGAGGCGGTCCGCAGCGTCTTTTGCCGCAGTTCGCGCGCCGCCGCATAGGCGAGGCCGACCATGAGGCCGATCACCGCGCTGGCTCCGGCGAGCGCTATTCGGCCGGGAGTGGGCTTGGACGGCGGCGTGGCGGGCGAGACGAGGCGGATGTCGCTCGGCTCGAGATCCTTCACCTGAAGAAGTTCGCGCTGACGGTTGAGCAATTCTTCGTAGACGGCGCGCTCGGCCTTGGCCTCCCGCTCCAGCTCCCCGAGCTTGACCATCTGCGGGCCGAGTTCGCCGCTTTCCGTTTGCGCGGCCTTCAATTGGCCGGAGATGTCCGCCTCGCGCCGCTCCGCCTCCAGGAAGTCGGTGCGCGCCGAGGCCATCATGCGGCCGATTTCCGCGCCGATCTGGCGGCGAATGTCGGCGATCTGCGCATTGAGGCTCGCGACCTCAGGATGACGCGGTCCGAGAACCGTCGCCTGGTCTGCGGATTGGCGGGAGAGACGCGCGTAATCGGCGCGCAGCGCGCTGAGTACGCTCGATTGAATGGATTGCGGCAGGCTTTCGCCAACGCTGGCGCCAGCCTTGCGCAGCAGCTCGTAACGGGCGCGGGACTCTGCGGTGCGGGCGCCGGCAAGCACGAGCTGCTGATTGAGCTCCGCGATGCGGCGCTCGAGCAGCGTATTTCCCTGGCCTGCGTCCGTCACCCTGAGCCGCGCTTTCAATTCCGCCGCGGCCTCCTCCGCACGGCCGACGCGACCGCGCAGCTCCGCAAGGCGGCCCTCGATCTCCTTGGCCGCCGTCGCGCTCACGCCGCTGCGCAACATCGTTTGATCCTTGAGTATTTTCCTGGCCGCGGCGTTGGCGATCCGCGCGCTCCTTTCGGGCGAGGAGGAAACGGCCGTGACGTCGATCACATAGGTCGTTCCGCGCCGAACGATCGTCAGCTTGCTTCCCAGCTTGTCGATCGTCGCGATCCGGATTTTCTCCGGCGTATCGCCGCGCCCGCCGAAATAATCGTCCTTCGTGAGATCGAGTTCATCGACGAGTTCGCCCAAAAAGCCTTCGGCGTGCGCCACCTGAACGAGGCTTTCGATGGCGATCGCATCGCCGCCGATATTCGAAATGACGCCGCCGGAGCGCGTGACTTTCGCCGCGCGCGGATCGACCATCAGCACAGCGGTCGCCGTATACTTGTTGAAGAGGAAGAGCGAGGCGGCGAAGGCGAGCCCCGCGACGCCGGCGGCGACGATCGCCATCCGCAAGAGATTTCGCCGCAGGAACAGCCATACGGCGCCGGGATCGACGATGGCGTAGGCGCGCCGCGATGGCTCGCGCCAGAGGTCGAGCGGGCTGTCATCCATGTCTGCTGGACCGCTCATGCGCCGCGTCGAATTCTGGCTGGAATTTTTCATCGCTAACCACGTCCGCCGACGCTCGTTCACAGGTGGCTTCGAGATGCATAAAATATAAAAAGCATTAACCATGAGTTACGTTTGTGATTGATCCGATCACCCGGCGCAACGCGCTATTCCTTTCCATGCTCGTGGGAGGATCCGGCGCGGCCCGCGCAGCGCAGGCGGCGCGTGGGCATTTGCCTGAGACCATGCGTGCGGGTTTCAATCTGCCCGATCAGGCCCCGATGCGGGCGGACCATGTTGCGCGTCAGGAGACGCTTCGCGCCCTGCGGCAGATCGGGATGACCCATGTTCGCCTCCCGGTCGCCGCGGAATACGTTTTGTCGCCGTTCTCCGGTCCAGCGACCATCTCGCAGACGCTCGACGATCTTGATCGGGCGGTGGAGCGCCTGCTCGGGCTGGGTTACGCGGTGAGCGTCGATTTGCATCCGGAGAACGATTTCTCCGCACTACAGCGGCGCGACCCTGCGAACGCTCATCGGCTTCTCCTCGCGGGCTGGCCCGCGATCGCGCAGCGATTGAATCGATGGCCGTCCGAGAGAGTTTTCGTGGAGCTTTTGAACGAACCTGCGACGACGGACGATATCTGGCGCCCATTCGTGGAACGGCTGGCGCAGGCGGTTAGGGCCGTTCTGCCGGCGAACTACCTTGTCGTCGGTCCCGCGCCGTTCCAGAGGATCGACGCGCTCACGAACTGGACTCCCCTTGCAGACAAAAAGATCGTCTACGCCTGCCATTATTATGATCCGATGATGTTCACGCATCAGGGCGCGTCGTGGGATACTGCGCCCTGGGGCCGTGCGTCGGACGTGCCCTTTCCGACTGAGGCGAACGATGCGCGTTTGTTGTCAATCGCGCAGCGCGCGCAGGACGCCGGCGACGCCCCGCTTGCGGGCGAACTGCGGACCATGGCGCGCGCTGCGTGGAATGCGCAGACGATCGCCGCCCAATTCGCCGAACTCGGGCGCTGGGCGGCGCGTCACGACGCGCCGGTCGTCATCAATGAGTTCGGCGTCCTCAAATGGCGCGCGCGCCGCGCCGACCGGCTGGCGTGGCTCGTAGCGACGCGGCAGGCCGCTGAAGCGCAGGGTTTCGGTTGGGCGCATTGGGACTATTCGACGTCTTTCGGTCTCCTCGACGACGCCGGCGCAATCGATCAGGGTCTTCTGCTCGCGTTATTGGCCAAGCCCAGCGCCCTTGGCGCGAGCGCCCGGTCCGTCGCGCCGAGCGTCAGGGCGACGAGTCCCATGACGACGGGCAGCGAGAGCGGGACGAAATAGGCGTCTTCCTGAAAGAAGCCGTTCACGAGACAAATTGCGATCGCGCTCGTCGTGAAGGCGAGCGCCGGCGCGCCGGTGAGTTTATATAGACGCCAGCCGCAGCGCGCGATCCAGAGATAGAAGGCGATGACGAAGGCCGTGCAAACGCCGAGTTGATAGAGCAGCACGCCGAACGCGCTTTCGACAGCGACATTGGAGGCGCCGGAGCGCTGGAACGAGCCCCAGTCGAGTTTCGAGAAGTCCTCGATGGAGAGATTGCCGCCTTCTCCGAGCGTATGCCCGATCGGAAGCTTCAGGAAGCCGTTCACGCCGCCGAGCAATCCGAGCACGTGATAATCGCCGGTCCGGTAGCCCGACTGGAAGACGAAGATTGCATAGACGGCAAGACCGACGGCGAGCGCCGTCACCGGCAGATTGGAGCGGACGCGGCGGGCGAGCCAGTAAAACCCGACGCAGCCGAGCGCAAGCACCAGCGGTCCCTTGGCGCTCGTCGCGATGAGCAGCGGCATGGCGAGCGCCGCCATGATCCAATAGCCGTGCAAGGCGAGAAAGGCGATGAGAATCGACAGCAGATAGGCGAGGCTGATGGTGTTGAAATTCGGGCCGCTGAGCCGCTGAACCTGAATGCCGAGATCGCTGGTCAGCGTGGTGTTGAACAGGGTCGCGCGCGCATAGTCCGTCACATGCGTGACGACGACCCCCTGTTCCGCGGAGACCCTGATTTCATCGACATTAAGCAGGCGCTTGCCGACAAAGAGCTGAAGATAGTGCAGCCCGTTTGTCAGCGCGAGCCACGTCTCGTTGGAGAAGAGTTCAATGTAGCAACAGACCATGACGAGTCCGAGCAGGACGAAAATTGTCTGTGGCGCTGGAATCCGGTGCTTCACGCCGACGATCAGGAATGTCTGGAAAACGAAGATTGGCAGACCGATGTTGCGCAAATAAATGACCGAACTGCGCGGGTTGACGGCCATTCCGAGCACGAAATAGACGCCTACGACGCCGAGAACGCCGAGGGATGCGCCGATCATGCGGCGGATGAAGGGTGAAAAGATCGTCGGTTGCCGCAGGAATCCCCAGGCGACGGTGAAATAACAGACGATCGTCGTGATGAAGTTGTAGCTCTTGAGGAATTCGATGTCGGTGAAACTCGTGTAGTTCACCGACACGAGCGAGATGAACACGTTCTGGAAGATGTTCGCGGTCAGAATGACGATGGGAACATCCTGCTCGAAAATGCGGCCGACGACTATTGCGGCGGCAAGGCAGAACACGATCGCGAGAGGCTGCGATAGGACGTGCAGGAAAATCGGCGCGCCGGTCAACAGAAAGGCGAGCGCGAAGCCTCGGCCGAGGTCGGGCCATGCGTCGCGAACGCCGGCCGGCCGGCCGCGCGCAGCCGGAAGGTCGCCGGCGATGGTCGCGATCGCGAGACGGGGGTCGCGCACGTAAGCTCCTGCCGCCGCGCCTTGCGGGGGCGACGCGGCTGCGCGCGATTAACGCTCCGTTGTCGCTAACAAAAGATTAATGCGGGCCTGGTCAGCGCTGGAATCCCTGGTAGAGCGCCGGCAAATCCCTCGCGCGCGCCGGATGTTCGGTATTCTTCACGCCAAGGAAAAACACCCCGGAAGGCCCGTCCCACATCGCCGGCTCGCCGACGAAGCGATCGAGAAGGCGCGCGAGCAAAAAAAATGGCAGCCCGGCGGCGACGCCGGCTTTCTTGCTGCGGGTGAGCCCCCAGACCAGATATTTCACCGACCAGGCGAGAACGAACGCCGGGCCGCCGTTGCCGCCCATGTGGACGAGGGAGAAATCCCTGAAGAGAAAGCGGTGGCCCGTCACCGTGTAGCGCGTGAAATCGTAGGCGCCTTCGTGCACCTGCTGCATAAAGGGCGTTTCGGCATAGACGACGCCCTCGGGCTTTAGCATGCGCGCGATTTCGGCGACGACGTCCGCCGGCGCGGCCACATGCTCGAGCACCGCCTGGATCCACACGCCGTCGAAGCTTGCGTCGGCGAAGGGAAGGAAATGTGCGTCGGCGATGTAGTCGACGCTCGGGCTGAAATAGATGTCGACGCCGGTCTTGCGAATGGCCTCGTCGTCCCAAAGACGTTCGGTTCCGCTGCCTTTCGATCCGGAACCGATGACGAGAACGCGCGGGCCCGGGTTCTTTTGCTTCACCATGTCGACGAAGCGGGCGCAGTTCGCCAGCGTTCGCTGCGACACGCCGTAGAAGAGTCCGCGCGCGAACTCCATGAATTTCGTGGCCTTGCGTGGAAAATAGAATTTGCCGGTCTCGTAGGCCGAAGGCGTGCAGAGCGTATCGGTCTTCTCGAAAGCGATCAGGATCGGCTTGCCGCCGAAGCGCCTGAAGAGATGAGGAGCCTGGGAATGCGGACAGTCCGCGCCCGCACAGGCGAGATCGCCGTCCTTTTCGACGAGGGGGCGCTTCTCCTTGCAGGGGCATCGAAGAATTTCGTCGGACATCAACTGGAGCTCCTCGGGACGGTCCCGGCGCAGACAACATGCGGCGGAAGCTACGGCCTTGGGCTGAACATAAGGTTTTTGACGCGAATGCCGCCTGCAAAATCGAGGCTTGGCGTTCACCAGAGGTTAAAGCCGCGGCTGGCGCGATTTATTCCCTTTCCGCTAACCGTTTCGAGAGGATGAAGTGGCGGGGGATTCCGTCTCGCGCTATCTCGATTGCAACAAGCGGAGTCTTTTCGCTCATGCAAAAGCAGTTGAACGTCCTTGTTTCCCGGCTCGCCGCGCATCGCACCGCCGTCGGCGCCATTCTCGCGATGGGGATCAAGGCCGGCGGCGCATTGTTGACGCTCATCGTGTTTACGCTGGCGGCGCGCGCGATGACGGCGGACGAATTCGGGCGGCTCGCGATCTGGTTCAACGCCGTGAGTCTGCTGGCCGTCGGAGCGGTCTTTGGTCAGGACACGCTGATTGCGCGCTCCTTCGGCGAATACGCCGGCAAGGGCGACTATGAACAGGCGTGGGGCGCCTATCGCTTCGGCTGGAAAATGACGATCGCCTCCGCAATCGTCTTTCTCGCGGGCATGCTCCTTCTCGCGCCGTTTCTTTTCCCCGGGCTCGCGCGGACGTCGCTGCTCGCGGCCGCTTTCTTCCTGTTGACGCAGACGTTCCTGCACTATTCGTCGCATTCGACGCGCGTCGCGGTGAATTTCGTCGTCTCGGAGACCAATCGCGAATTGTTCTGGCGCATACTGCTGCTCACTGTCGTGGTCTGGGCCGTCTTGCGCCAAGGGCTCACGCCGGCCGAGTTCTTTATCGCAGCGGGCGTCGGACAGCTTCTCTCGCTCGTCGCGCAGCTCTGGTTCATGCGACGGGCCTATCTCGGACATCCGGTAGAAACGCTTACGCAAGCGGACAGCAAGACTTGGTTTTCCCGCGGAATTTCGATGTGGATCTCCGCGGTCGTCGAGGCGGCGGGACTCTATTTCGACGTCATTCTGATCGGCTATGTTGCCACCCCAGCGGTGGCGGGCGAGTATTTCGTGGCCGCGCGCATCGCGGCCATATTTCTGATGGTGCAGACCGGGCTCAACACCTACACCTACGCGCACAGTTCCCAGCTTTATTTTTCCGGGCAGATCGACCGCTTGCAGGATATGCTTCGCTCGCTCGTCGTGGTGTCGACGGCTCTGGTCGCTCCCTGCCTTTTGTTGATCTACGTTTTCGGCGCAGAAATCCTCACGATCTTCGGAGATCGCTATTCGGTCGTCTATCCGACGCTCGTCGTGCTTGCGACCGCTTGCTTCATCATGTCGACCTGCGGCTCTTCCTCCGTCGTGCTGCTCACGACGGGTCACGAAAAGCTCTATTCACGTGTGATTACTGCGGCGACGGCGGGGCGCGTCGCGCTCTCGGCGATCCTTGCGTGGCGGTTTGGCGCATTCGGCGCCGCCTGTGGCTGGGCGTTGGTCAACGCGCCGTTGGCTGCGGCGCTCGTGGCGATCTGCCGCCGGGTCTGCGGGGTGGATACTTCGATCTTCAGCGTTGTCGGTTATTTGCGTGCGAGGCTCGGCGATCGTTCGATTGGCCCGATCAAGGTGGCGTCATCCGATTAAAGAAAAGGACGGCCCACGTCGAAGGGGGCGCGGCCGCGATTTTCGGCCGCTTTTTTCTTCTTCAGTCTTCGGAGAGGGCGAGGCTCATGGGTCTCTCGCCTGCGGCGTCCGCGGGGCCAAGTCCACGCGAATCGATATGGTTTTGGACGATGCGGCGCAGCAAGAGCGGTTTTGGCGTGAGAATGGCGCCGTCGATGCACTCGAGCCGGCCCCAATGGTTGACGGTGTGCAGGCGATCGCCCGGCCAACCGGCGCCGGGCGCGATCCGGCGCTCGAAGGATTGATGAAAGACCTCAGGGTCCAGCTGGTCGATGCGCATGATCGTCAGGCCCTTGCCGTATCCATAGGTGCAATCCTGCACTGGCCGGAAGAGCGCGCCGTTGCGTGCGACGACGGCGCCAGCCGGCCGCGCGAAACGCGAGTCGACCAGCGCCGGATAAAGCGCATGCGGCTTCCATGGTCCGAACAGGCTGCCGGAATAGTGCAGGGCGAGCGTGTCCGAATAGCCGCCGATTCCGTCGCGCACGACGGAGGTCATCCAGTAGCGGTCCTCATGCCTGAAAATCGTGGCGTCGGCGGCTTCGACGCCGTCGAGCAGCCGGGCGACCGGCTCCCATTTCGCGGGGAAGTCGACGCAGCGGTAAAGCGTGGCGGCCTTCGAGGCCGACGCTTCGGGCAGCATGTAGAGCGCGCCCTCATGCGAGATCAGGAAGGGATAGGAGAGATGCCATGGCTCGGCGAGCGCGACGACGGGTTCGCCGAGCGGCCCGTCCGGGCCGAATTCCTGGAAACCGATTGCGCCCTTGTTGGTGCGATAGTCCATGGACTCGAAAAAGACGCCCATTCGGCCGCGCCATTCGATCGGGAAGGGATCGGCGGCGAAGCCCATGGCGCGGTCGGTCAACACGCGCCAGCGCGCGCCCGCCAGCCCGCCGGACTCGAAGACTCCAGGACCGTCGTTGAAACGCCAGCCGACGCGCCAGTGCGGCGAGTGGCAGCACAGATGGTAGATGGCCCTCACACATTGGAAGGCGAGGCCGCGCAGGAAGAAGTCCAGCGGCTTGCGCGCATGTCGATCCTCGCGCGCGATGGGCGTCGCGGCGCTGTCCGGCGCGCCAGCCAGCGCCATTTCAATGAGTAGGATGATCCGAGAGTAGACGGCGTCGAGACCGCTGGTGAGGCCGTGCGCCGTCTCGAGCGAGGGAAGGCCTTCGGTGAGGATGACCCCTCTCCCGGCGTCTTCGACGGCGAGGGCGGGGGCGGCCCCGGCGAGGAGCGCGGCGATGGCGGCCTGATCGGATTCCTGGCCGTCATACAGCGGACGTAGAACACGTGCGCCTTTCGCGGCTTGCAGGCGGCCCGTGAGGTCGACGATCACATCGGCCTGCGCGTCCAGGCTCGACTGCGCGGCCTGAGCGTCGAGCCTTTCGCAGAGCGGCGGGGTCTTGGAACGCAGGAGCAGCCTTTCGAGCGTCAGCAATTGCGTGACGGAAGATGGCTGCGGATCGTCGACGAACTCGAAGCGCAGAAGGATGTCCGCGCCGGGCCACCGCCGCGCCAGGCTGTCGCGCAGCCGCTCGTGCCAGCGCATGTAGCGCGACGACGGCGCGACGATGACGAGGCGCCGGAAATTCATGAAGCGCGCCTGACCATCAGGCGCAGATAGTCGTCGATCATGCCGTCCAGCGGATAGCGCTCGACGAGGCGGCGGCCCACTCTTGTCAGCGACTCGTTCAGCGCGGGGTCGCCCAGCACACGTCGCACCGCGGCCGCGAAACTTTCCGTATCCCTGGCGTCGATGAACAGGGCGCAGGCCGCGCCGTCGACGGCGAGCACTTCGCGCAACACTTCGATGTCGTTCGCCACGACCGGCACGCCCGCCTGCGCCGCCTCGACTGGCGCGAGACCGAAGGATTCGGTGGCGCTCGGGAAAACGAAGCAGTCGAGGGCGGCGAGGAAGACGCCCATTTGCGTGGTTCCCAGTTCGCCGAGGAAATGGACCCGATCCGCGACGCCGAGGGACGTCGCGAGCGTTTCGAGATTTTCGCGTTCCTGCCCCTGTCCGGCGATGGCGAGATGCTGGGCGTCGTTCATCGTCAAAACGCGTATCGCGAGATCGATCTGTTTCAGGGGATGCAGCCGGGCCGCGCAACCAAGTAGTTCGGCGTCCTGCGGCAGGCCCAGTTCGCGGCGGGCGTCGGCTTTGGAGACGCGCGCGGACTTGTCGAAAAAGCCATGGTCGATGCGCGTCATGCGCTTCATATAGGCCGGGGGATACCCGCGATAGGTCGCTTCCATACGGCCGGAATTGACGACAATGTGATCGTAAAGGCCGACCGCGCCCATCAGCTTGTCGACTGCCCCGACGGCGCCCGGAATAAGCTCCGCCGCGGACAGCTGATTGGCGATGACGATCGGCGCGCCCGACAGTTTCGCGACGGGCGCGGCGATGAGGTTTCCATAGTGCTGGAGGGTCATCACCACGTCGGGCGACTCGCGGCGGAACTCCTTGTAAAGCTCGCCGACCATCTTCAGCACCGCCAAAGGCGACGACGGGCGCTCCTTGGCGCAGAAGAAGACATTGCTTTCTCCGTCGAAGCTTTCGGTGCGGCGGTAGAAAAAGATTTGCCGCGTGCGCCAGCCGCGCTTTTCGAATCCTCGCGCGAGCTGGCGCGCGACCTCCTGCGCGCCGGCGTTCTCGGCCTGCGTCTGAACGATGGCGACGGTCTTTTGTTTCGGCGATGTCAACGGATCGACTTTTGAAGCTGTGCGATGGCGCGGTTTTTCGACAAATTGATTTAGCCATGGTCAGGCGGCGCGCGCCAGCAGCGCCGTTCGTCAGGGTTAAGCAGAATATTCGTTTACGAAACGCGACAATCGGCGAAAATTTTTTGATTCATTCCGCTATCTGAATGCGCAGGCGGCGGAGCGCCGCGCGACTGTCGAGGAAACCTAGGCCAATGGATGCGACGCAGCTTTCCCTCATCGAAAGGGCTTTGATCGGCGGCGAATGGGTTGAAGCGGACGGCGGGGCCGTTTTCACTGTGACCGATCCCGCGACAGGCGCGACGCTCGGAACCGTTCCCGATATGGGCGCGGCCGAAACGCGCCGAGCGATCGAGGCGGCGGAGCGTGCGCTGCCGTCGTGGCGCGACCGGCCGGCGAAGGAGCGCGCCCAGATCATGCGGCGCTGGTATGAAATGATGATCGCCGAACAGGAGCGGCTTGCGCGCATCATCACGGCGGAGCAGGGCAAGCCGCTGGCCGAGGCGCGCGCGGAGATCGCCTATGGCGCCTCCTTTGTGGACTGGTTCGCGGAGGAGGGGCGTCGCGTTTATGGCGACGTCGTTCCGGGCGCCATGGATCGGCGTCTTTTCGTCCTGAAACAGGCGATCGGCGTCGCGGCGGCGATCACGCCCTGGAACTTTCCCTCCGCCATGCTCGCGCGCAAGGCGGCGGCGGCGCTCGCCGCCGGCTGCGCGCTCGTGGTCAAACCCGCGGAGCTTACGCCTTTCTCGGCGCTGGCGCTGGCGGACATCGCGCAGCGCGCCGGGGTTCCGGCAGGCGTAGTGAATGTCGTCACCGCGCGCGATCCCGCGCCCGTCGGGCAGGAGCTCACGCGCAATCCGGTCGTGCGCAAGCTTACGTTCACCGGCTCGACGGAAGTCGGCAAAATCCTGATGCGCCAGGCGGCCGAGAACGTTCAGAAGTGCTCGATGGAGCTTGGCGGCAATGCGCCGCTTATCGTCTTCGAGGACGCCGATCTCGATCGCGCGGTGAAAGGCGCCATCGCGACCAAATATCGAAATTGCGGCCAGACCTGCATTTCTGCGAACCGTTTTCTCGTGCAGACGCGCGTCGCCGACGCGTTCGCGCGCAAGCTCGCGGAAGCCGCCGCCGCCTTGAAAGTCGGGGCGGGATCGGATGACGGCGTCGCCATCGGCCCAATGATCGAGGAAGCCGCGGTCGAAAAGGTCGAACGCCATATCGCGGACGCCCTGGCGCATGGCGCGCGCGTGCTTGCCGGGGGCGCCCGCCACAAGCTCGGCGGGTTGTTCTTCGAGCCGACGGTGCTGGCCGATGTGCCGGCGGACGCGCTGATTTTCCGGGAGGAAACCTTTGGCCCCGTGGCGCCCGTCATCTCCTTCGATACTGAGGAAGAGGCGATCCGCCTCGCCAATGCGACGCCCTATGGGCTCGCGGCCTACTTCTACAGCCGCGACGTCGCCCGGATCTTCCGCGTCGCGGAGAAGCTGGAATTTGGCATGGTGGGCGTCAACGAGAGCATCATTACCTCGGAGGCCGCACCCTTCGGCGGGGTGAAACATTCCGGCCTCGGACGAGAGGGCTCCCGATATGGCATCGAGGATTATCTGGAGCTGAAATATGTCTGCCTGGGCGGCATGTGAGGAGAACTGCGAGGGCGCGCGCCCTCACAAGGCCTTCCGGCAGACCGTGCGGACGACCGAGCCGCGAACGCCATAACCTTCGTCGGTTTCCACCACGACCTCATGGCAGTTTTGGACGCTCGCCACGGCGATCTCCCGCGTTTCGGCTTCGGCATTGTCTTCGACCGGGATGATGAAAGGCCTGACGGTGGACACGCTCGCGGCGACGGCCGGGACGGCGGCGACCGTCTTGTGGAAGACGACCTTGGCGGCGGCGAAGCTCACATTGGCGGCGAGGACGGCGAGCGCGATCTTCACGGCGAGTGCGGCGCGCACGGGGCGCGAAGCGAATTTGCGAGCGGTGGCGGCGCGGACGGCGGCGATGCGGTTCATGATCAGGATCCCTTCTTCGTTGGCGTTCGTCTTGCGAACGAGAAGAGGTTTAAAATCCGCCGCCGCTCGGAGCGGTGCGCTGGCGCACACGGCGGGCCGCACCAAGCGGTTTCCGCCGGGAACGCTTTGAAACCGCCGGTTTTTTGGCTATTGATTGGTTCGACGGACGTGCGCGGGGCGTGACCTTGCGTCATGATCGCCCGCGCAGTCGTCGCGAAACAAGAGACCGGAAGGCTCGAAGGGAGGCGAAGGTGATCAGACAATTGAAGATGCTCGCGCTCGGCGCGGCGCTGACGCTGTTGGGGACGTCCGGGGGTGCGCTCGCGCAAGACGAGAACCACCTTTCCGAGGCGATCGCCCATACGCGCGAGGCGGTCGTCGCCGGCCGCGAGGGCAAGCCGAGCGAACTCGTCCGGCACGCGACGGAGGCGCTGCATCACGCGGAAGCTGCGCAGCGCGAACGGCCGAACCCCTATGTGAAGGCCGGCGTCAACCGGCTCAAGGAAGCGATCAAGTTCGGCAAAAAGAAGCGCCGCGCCGCGACCACCATCGCCGACCGGGCGCTCCAGGAACTGGAGCGGGCGCCGCAGTGACCTGCGCGGAGCGGCGCATGGCCGTCGCTCCCAGCTCCCCAAAGAAAACGCCCGCCGGTGCTTCCGGCGGGCGACCATCTCATCCATTTTGCAGCGATCAGACGTCGAAGCCGCCGTCGCCGCCATCGTCAAACCCGCCTCCATCGTCGAAGCCGGGATCGGTGCTGTAATCGGCGTCCTGCATGTCGGCCGCGTTGTCGTAACCCTGATCGCCGTAGCCGGCCGAGTCGTAACCGCCTGGCCCGTCGCCGTAGTAATTGTTGATCACAGTTGTCTCGCTCGCGGGCGCGAAGCCCGAGCCGATGCCGAGATTGCCCATTCCGCCGTAGCCCGCGCCATGCGAGAACAGGTTGCGGATGCCGTCGGCTAGGAGCACGCCGCCCGCGACGCCCGCGGCCGTGCCGAGCGCGCCCTTCAGAAATCCTCCCCCGGCGTCAGCCTGCGGAGGGGCGTAACCCTGTTGCGGGGCGAAGCCGGGCTGCCCGCCCCACGGCCCGCCCTGCGGCTGCCCATAACCGGGCGGCGGCGGGCGGCGCGGCGGCGGAGCCTGGCGCTGGCCGCCGAAAAGCCCACCGAGAAAACCGCCCGCGGGTTTCGACTGCAGTTGCTTCACCTGCGCTTCGAGCTCCTCGATGCGGGCGTTGGCGCCCTGCAAAGCCTGATCCTGCACAATGACCGTCTGCGCCAAGAGATAAGGCGCGGCGGGCTGTTGCTTGATCTGCTCGTTGATGAAAGCTTCCGCCTCCTGGTCGCGCGGACCGTTGGCGGCGCTCTTCGTGCGCTCGAACAGCCCGACGAGCAGTTGACGTTCTTCCGGTGACATCAGTCTCTCCCCATAGGAACCGGCCCGAAAAGGCGCGGCGACTAAAGATATGGGGAAGGCTCGAATGGCGCCAAGGGCGGCCACGCGCGCGGCGGGGTTAAAGTTTTGAAAGCTGCCGTTAAGGTCGGCGGGTTTCCAGTCATGACGTCCGGAGCTCTCGCCGGGACAAGCAAAATCGTTGCGTCAATCGCCCGAACGCGACGGCATTCGAGAACTAAGTATAATTGGCTACAGGGAATTAGCGTCCCTTCTGTGACGGCGCTCACTCCCCCGCGAGCGCCATGTCGTCGCGGTGGATGATCTCGTCCGGCCCCTTGAATCCCAGCAGCGCCTCGATGTCCCTCGTCGAACGGCCGGCGATCTTGGCCGCGTCCACCGCGTCATAGGTGACCAGCCCGCGGCCGATCTCGCCGCCCTGATGGTTGCGGATCACGATGCAGTCGCCGCGGGCGAAGGCGCCTTCGATGCGGGTGACGCCGGCGGGCAGCAGGCTCTTGCCGGCGGCGAGCGCTTTCGCCGCGCCTTCGTCGATATGCACCGCGCCCTTGGGCTCCAGCGAGCCGGCGATCCATTTCTTGCGCGCCGTCACCGGGTTCGAGGGCGTCAGGAACCAGGTGCAGCGCGCGCCGTTGCGGATGCGCGCGATCGGCGCTTCCTCGCGCCCGTCCGCGATGACCATATGCGCGCCGCCGGTCGTGGCGATCTTCGCCGCCTCGATCTTGGTGCGCATTCCGCCGCGCGAATATTGCGAGGCCGCGCCGCCCGCCATGGCCTCGATCTCCGCCGTGACGCGCGGCACGACAGGGAGGTGCCGCGCGGTCGGGTCGGTGGCGGGCGGGGCGGTGTAGAGCCCGTCGACGTCGGAGAGCAGCACCAGCAGGTCGGCGCTCGCCATGGTCGCGACGCGGGCGGCGAGCCGGTCGTTGTCGCCATAGCGGATTTCAGCGGTCGCCACCGTGTCGTTCTCGTTGATGACCGGCACCGCGCGCAGCGACAGGAGACGGGTGACGCACTCGCGCGCATAGAGATAGCGGCGGCGCTCTTCCGTATCCCCGAAAGTGACGAGGATTTGGCCTGCGACGAGCCCGCGCTCGTGCAACGCCTCCGCCCAGAGCCGGGCGAGCGCGATCTGTCCGACCGCCGCGGCGGCCTGGCTGTCCTCGAGCGGCAGGGCGCCATGCGGCAATCCGAGCACGCTGCGGCCCAGCGCAACGGAGCCGGAGGAAACGACGAGAACGTCCGCGCCGCCGCGGTGCAGGGTCGCGATGTCGTCGGCAAGCCGCGTCAGCCAGCGCTGTTTCGCCGCCGCGGCCACGGGGTCGACGAGAAGGGACGAGCCCACCTTGACGACGATGCGGCGAAAAGAGTCGATGTCGGGGGCGCGCTTGGTCATGCGGGCGAGGGGGCGAGAGCTCTGATTCTTCGGGAACGCGGGGAGAGTTAGCCCAAGCGGGCGGGCGAGGGCAAATGAGCGCCTCAGCCCCCGCTCTGCCAGCGATGGATCGCCTCGGTCGGGTAGATGAAGTTCAGCAGGTTGAGCGTGAGATTGTCCCGGATGGCGAGCGCGAGGCCGATCTCCATCGCCGCCGCCAATCCGACCACGGCCCATACCGGCAGCCGCCAGGCGAGGACGAAGCCAATCGACATCATGAAGACGTCCGAGACCGAATTGATGACGCTGTCGCCCGTATAGCCTTGCGCCAGCGCCTGCTGGCGGTAGAGTTGGACGAAGAAGGACGAGTTTTCGAGAATTTCCCATAGAGCTTCGACGCCGATCGCCAGCAACAGCCGCTGCGACGCCGGCGCGCGCGGCGCTGCGAGCCAGGTCAGCAGATAGAAGATGAACCCGTGAACGACATGGGTGAGGCTGTACCAGTCGGCCATATGCTGTGAGGTTCCCGGCGAGAGAACGTCGCCTTCCCACAGCTTCACATAGCCGCAGCCGCAGATCGCCGGCTGTCCGAAAAAGAAAAGCGCCGCGACCTGCGCGCCGAGCGTCAATCCGGCGAGAAAAAGAAAGCGTCTTAACTGGGCGTTCGCCATCGCTCGCCGGCCTTGTGGCGTTCTGGTTCAATAGCTTTACAGTATTCGGTAAGGTTTTGCGTTTTTCTGAAGGTCCGCGCGCGATGCGCGCGACGGGATCCCCGATTGCAAGAGGAGAAAGGCATGAAGAACGTCGCCATTCGCGCGGCTGTGGCGCTCGCGCTCGCCGGTCTCGCCACGGGCGCAACGGCCGCCGGAGATCCGACCGGCACATGGCTGCGCGACAACGGGCGCGCTCAGGTGCGCATCGCGCCCTGCGGCGCTGCGCTCTGCGGCGTTATCGCTTGGCTGAAAGACCCCTCCAGCCCCGGCAAAGTGGGCCAGCGGGTCTTCTACGGCATGGTTCCGGACGGCAATGGCGGATGGGCCGGTCACGCCTTCAATCCGGAGGACGGCAAAACCTATTCGGGAACCATGACGTTGTCGGGAAACCATCTCACGACCGCCGGTTGTGTGCTGGGCGGGCTCATCTGCAAGTCGGTGAGCTGGTCACGGGTGAAATAGCGGGAAGCCCCGATCCGGTTCGGCGACTGCTTTTTGCGCGGCGGGCGCCCGCCCCAAGCCTGTCGGCGACAAGGGTGAACAGGAAGCGGCGGAGAGTTGGCGCGATGGCAGGAGTGGAGGGGCTCGAACCCCCAACCCCCGGTTTTGGAGACCGGTGCTCTACCAGTTGAGCTACACTCCTGCAGCGCCGAGGCGCGCGCCTTCATGCCGCAACAGCGCCGCCGACGCAAGCCTGTTTCGCGCCTGCGATCAGGAATTCCCGCTGGCGAGCACGGTGACCGCGCGGCGGTTCTGGGACCAGCAGGAAATATCGTCGCAAACCGCGACCGGACGCTCCTTCCCGAAGCTCACCGTGCGGATGCGCGAGGCGGCGACGCCGCGCGAGACGAGATAGTTTTTCGTCACTTCCGCGCGGCGGGCGCCGAGCGCGAAATTATATTCGCGGGTGCCGCGCTCGTCGGCGTGGCCCTCGACCGTGAAGCTGTAGCGGCCGTAGCGGTTGAGCCATTCAGCCTGCCTGTCGAGGGTGGCCTGGGCGGTCGAAGTCAACTCCGTCGAGTCGGTCTCGAAGAAGATGCGGTCGCCGACGTTCTGCGCGAAATCGGCGGCGCTGCCGGGACTCGCGACGCCGCTGCGCGCGATGCCGCCGCGTCCGCCGGCGCCGCCGCCAGCGAGGTCGCCGGCTTCGTCGGTCGCATTTTTCGCGCAGGCCGCCATGGCCAGCGCCGCCGTCGCCGCAAAGGCGAACTTGGCGCAGCGGGCGCTTCCAGAAATCAGCATGGAACAACTCCTGTTACGACTGGCGACTGCGAGAGAGTCGTAGTCTGGCAGGGTTAAGCGAAGGTTCCGTCAACCTTTATCGAAGGTGTGTCGAACCTGACGCATTCGAGTGAATTCGCTCCTTCATTAATAAGGGGTTAAATGGTTAACGAATAATGAACGGCCGGGCTCATGGCTGGTAAAGCTGGCCGTCCGGGCCCTTCCAGCCGCCCCCGAGTTCCGCGAAGCGCAGGTCTTCGTCGAACGTCCGCACGCCGTTGGGCTCGATATATTGCCGCTGGTCGGGGACCGGCCGGGTCGGACGGATGAGCGAGAAATAGGAGTCGTCGGTGCAATCGGCGGCTCGGCGCGCGGCGTCCGGCGCGCAGTCCAGATTGGCGCCCTCCGGGAATTTGACGGTCGCCTTGAAGAAAATCTCATAGCCGCGCATCTCCCCCGCGATCATGTCGAAATCGGCGGTGCGGGTCGTCTCGTAGGAGAGCAGGGCGAAGGGCGCATGATAACGCTGCTGGAGGAGATGGTTGACGACCTCTCGCGCGTGCTCGTCCGTCGGACGGCAGGCGATGAAACAGGCGGAAGCGGAGCTGGCTGTCAGTGCGAAAATGGCGCCTAGCGCGACGGCATGGTTTCTTGGCATTGTCCCATTCCTTGAACGTCCGTCCGGCGCGCCGCCGCTCGCGCGCCGCGACTTATGTGAAACAAGGGTAGTCAAGCTGGCAAATTGCCGCAACCGCTTGCCGGCGCGCCGCGCGGAACTATCATAAGCAGTCGGTTTGGACCTGGAGGATGTCATGAACGAAGGGATCGCGCCGTTTCTGTCGCCGCTGACGCTCATCATCGGCGGCGGCCTGTTTGTCATCGGCGTCCTGTCCTTTTTCGATCTCCATTTTCTGAAGTCCAGAACGCAGGAGAAGGTCGCGCTGATACTCGGCCTGGTCTTCATCCTCGCCACCGAGGCCATGTTCGTGACGAGCGGCGCCAGCGGCCGCTATTTCGAGGGGCAGAAGATCGACGTCACCGACTGCGAATTTCAGGTGGAGCGCGATTTTCCGCTCGAGCGTCGGGACAATCCGAAGCTGATCGAGGAAAAGATCAAGTCCTGTATGGACACGCTCGGCTACGACTGGACCGAGGATCATGAGCATTGCCAGGAGGCGCGGCTCTCGACCAACGTTTTCTGTTACATGCCGCGCGACAAGATGCAGCGCAGCATCGTCGCTTTCCAGATGCGCTTCGAATAGTCAGAACAGCGAGCCCTGATCGGTTCCGGGGGTCTTGCGCGCCTTGCGCCGCGCGGGGGCCGGAGAGGAAGCGGCCGTCTCGACGGCGCCGGCCCGCGCGAAGACGCGACCGTCGGCGAATTCGATGCTGAGCGCCGCGCCCGGCGGCGCCTGCGCGACGCCTCGGACCAGCGCGTCGTTCTCGTCGCGCACGAGCGCAAAGCCGCGTTCGAGCACTTTCCTGTGGCTCAGCGACTCCTGTAGGCGGGCGAGGCGCGCGAGGCTTTCCTTTTTTCGCGCGAGGAGCGCCGCCGCAGCGTGCTCGAGCCGTGTCGCAGCGCTTTCGATGCGCCGGGCGTTCGCCTGATTTTGCTGCCGCGCCAGGACGAGACGGGCGGCGAGGGCCTGGGTCAGCCGCGCGTCGAGCCCCTTCAGCTTCTCCCGCGCCCGCGCGAGTTCGGCCTGAGGCGAATGGCCGGCGAGGAGATGCGCCATTTTCGAGAGGCGAAGCCGGCGCGCGTCCTGCGACGCGCGGATCGCGGCGCGAAGACGTTCGCAGGCGCGATCGAACCGCTGGCGCGGAATTTGGAACAGTTGTTCCGGCGCCGGCAACAGCCGGGACAGGGTCGAAAGCTGACTGCGCCGCTGCTCCATCGCGCGGGTCTTCGCCGCCGAAAGCCGCCGCGCGCGCGCCGCCAGATGCTCGATGAGCTCCGCGCGAACGGGCACGGCCTTTTCTGCGGCGCCCGTCGGCGTCGGCGCGCGTAAATCCGCGGCGAAGTCGATCAGCGTCGTATCCGTCTCATGGCCAATGGCGGAAATGAGCGGAATGTCGCTCGCTGCGGCCGCGCGGACGACGATCTCCTCGTTGAAGCTCCACAAATCCTCCAGCGAGCCGCCGCCGCGCGCCACGATGAGCACATCCGGGCGCGGGATCCGGCCGCCGGGGCGCAGCGCGTTGAAGCCTGTGATCGCGGCGGCGACTTCCTCCGCCGAGGTCTCGCCCTGCACGCGCACCGGCCACACCAGCACATGGCGGGGAAAGCGGTCGTTGAGACGATGCAATATGTCCCGAATGACGGCCCCGGTCGGCGAGGTGACGACGCCGACGACCTTCGGCAGAAAGGGGAGGGGCCGTTTGCGGGCGTCGTCGAAAAGCCCTTCGGCGGCGAGTTTTTTGCGCCGCTCGTCGAGAAGCGCCATGAGCGCGCCGACGCCCGCCGGCTCTAGCGATTCGATGACGATCTGATAGGAGGACTTGCCGGGAAAGGTGGTGATGCGCCCGGTCGCGACGACCTCCAGTCCTTCCTGCGGCCGGGTGCGCAGGCGAAGGAACGTTCCTTTCCAGATCACCGCGTCGAGACGGGCGCCTTGGTCCTTCAGCGAGAAATACGCATGGCCGGAGGCGTGCGGGCCCCTGTAGTTCGAAATCTCGCCGCGCACGCGCACGCGCCCGAAACGGTCCTCGACCGTGCGCTTGAGCGCATTGGCCAGTTCCGTGACGCTGAGTTCGGGCGCGTTGCTTCCCTGCGTTACGGGCGCTTCGTCGTCGGCGCGTTCCATGCCGTCGATATGGCGGATTCGCGCGCCCTTCGCGAGAACAAAACGAAACGGCGCGGGGAGACCCCGCGCCGTCGATCTTCCGCCGAAGGCGAATTCAGTATTTGCGGACCAGCGGCCCCGGGGGCGGGGGCGGGGGCGGCGGCGGGACCAGCGTCGGGATGATGTAGCGGAAGCCGATGCGAATATCGTTCGAGGCGACGTTGAACGAGTGGCGTTCCCCGAAGCAGGGCAGCGAATTGCAGCTGATCGGATTGCTGGTGATCTTGCCCATGTCGAGGTAGCGATAGGCGACTTCGAGCCGCAGGTTCGGCGTGACCGCATATCCCAGGCCGCCCATCACCGCCCAGGCGAAGTTCGTCGGGCTCGTGTCGGCTGCGAAGCCGTAGCCGCCGTTCGCGACGCCGAAGCCATAGTCGGTGAAGCCGGAGAAGTTGTGGAACGCCGCGCCGATGCCGCCGCCGACGAAGGGCGTCAGGCCGTACCAGGTGCCAAGATCGAAATAGGCGTTGGCCAGAAACAGGGCGGTGCCGAGATTCGCATTGTATTGAGCGAAACCGAAACAGGCCGATCCGCATCCCGGGAAGGAGAAATGGTTCGTCGCGCGGTAGGACGACTGGATCCGGTATTCGCCGGTGAGATCGAAGCGGAACCAGTTGTTGAACTGATAGCCGACGCCCGCGCCGGCGAAGGCCGTATCGGTCAAGGCCCTGTAGGTGTTCCAGACTGGACCGCCGGGAATAGCGATGTTGCCGGCGTTGTCGATGCCCGGCCGCAGCGAATAGCTCCAGTCGGAAATTTGGGTCGCGCCGACGCCCACGTCGCCGCGCAGATACCAGCCTCCGAAATCGACCGGCGGAGGCGGCTCGACCGGCGGCGGAGGCGGCAGAAGATCAGCCGCCCGTGCGCCGGCGGTTGCGCCGGCGACAACTGCGGCCGCTAAAAGGAGGGCGAGTGAACGGCCCATGATTACTTTCCCCTTTTGCGTAAAGAGGGCCGCGGAGCGGTCCCGTGGCGCTTAGCCAATGGGAGTAAACATGGCCGATAAGATTTAAAGCGAGGTTAACCTTACCGCTTAACCAGAATTCGCTCCAAGCTGTTGGAGTTTTTAAACTTTATCGCTCCATCTGGGCTGGTTGCGCGCCGGGGCCGAAACAAGTTTTTTCGACCCCGTCACCGTCGCCGATCAGGCCGCTTCGGCCGAATCTTTCAGCGCGTTGCAGACTTGCGCGACAAGCGTTTCGACGAGGTCGCGGTCGTCTCCCTCGCCCATCACCCGAATCACCGGCTCCGTTCCCGACGGGCGCACGATGAGCCTGCCCGCATTGCCCAGGCGTTCGCGGGCGGAGTCGATGGCGAGGACGACCGCATCCTTTTCGAGCGCGCGTTTCTGGGCGCGCACGTTCTTGAGCACCTGCGGCAGCGGCTCGAAACAATGGCAGACCTCGCTGACGCGGCGATCCTTCCGCTTGACCTCCGCGAGCACCTGCATCGCCGTGACGAGGCCGTCGCCCGTCGTCGAATAATCCGAAAGGATCACATGGCCAGACTGCTCGCCGCCCACATTGTAGCCGCCCTGACGCATGCGCTCGATCACATAGCGGTCGCCGACGGCGGTGCGTTCGAGGGTCAGGCCCATGCCGGCGAGATGGCGCTCCAGTCCGAGGTTCGACATGATCGTCGCGACCACCCCCGGCTTCGCCAGCAGGCCCTGTTCGCGCCAGCTCGCCGCAACCACGGCCATCACCTGATCGCCGTCGATGACGGCGCCGGTTTCATCGACCATGATGACCCGGTCCGCGTCGCCGTCGAGGGCGATGCCGACGTCGGCGCGAAACTCGCGCACCTTCTCGCGCAAGGCCTGCGGGGCGGTGGAGCCGACGTCGCGATTGATGTTGAAGCCGTCCGGCTCGACGCCGATGGCGATGACTTCCGCGCCAAGCTCCCACAAAGCCTCGGGCGCGACCTTGTAGGCGGCGCCGTTCGCGCAGTCGATCACGACGCGCAGTCCCTCGAAACTGAGCTGGCGGGGCAGGGTGTGCTTGGCGTATTCGATGTAGCGCGCGCGCACGTCGTCGATGCGGCGGGCGCGGCCGAGCTGCGTCGGTCCCGCGAGCTTGCGCTCGAGATCGCTGTCGAGCAGCTTCTCGATCTCATGCTCGATCTCGTCCGACAGCTTGTGGCCGTCGGGGCCGAAGAGCTTGATGCCGTTGTCCTCGAAGGCGTTGTGCGAGGCCGAGATCATCACGCCGACGTCGGCGCGCATGGAGCGCGTCAGCATGGCGACCGCGGGCGTGGGCATGGGCCCGAGCAGCAGCGGGTCCATGCCCACGGATGTGAAGCCGGCGACGAGCGCATATTCGATCATGTAGCCGGACAGACGCGTATCCTTGCCGATGACCACGCGGTGGCGGCCTTCGCCCCGCTGGAAGATGAGGCCGGCCGCCTGGCCGACTTTCATCGCAAGTTCCGGCGTGATCTTGACGTTGGCGAGGCCGCGAATGCCGTCGGTGCCGAAATATTTACGGGCCATATCGTGTCCCTCTCGTCGGATTACTGCAATGTCTTCCGATCGCGCGTAAAAGCGGCGTATCAAACTGCCATATTCGATGCGCCGTGTATTCTCTTGTCTTAATGATTAGTTAATTGGCAATCTGCATCTTGAGCGAATGGATGTCCATATGAAACCGACGATCTATCACAACCCGGCTTGCGGCGCCTCCCGCAACGTTCTCGCCGCGCTGCGCGACGCCGGCTATGAGCCGACGGTCATCGAATATCTGAAGACGCCGCCGGATCGAAGGACCCTGCAAGAGCTGCTCGCGCGCATGGGGAAGGGCGTGCGCGACATTCTGCGCAAGCGCGGGACGCCCTATGACGAGCTGAACCTCGACAATCCAGCGCTGGGCGACGACGAGATTTTCGCGGCGATCGAAAAACACCCGATCCTGATCGAGCGGCCGATCGTCGTCATTGGCGAGACGGCGGCGCTGTGCCGTCCGGCGGAGACCGTGCTGGCGCTGATCACGCAAGCCAAGGCAGGATAACGGCCGGTAACGTTAAGAAGGGGTTGCGCTGTCCACAGAAGGCCGACGGGACTAGGCTCTTGCGCGCGTTTCATAAGGCAAGCGGGCAGGGCGCCATGAACACGACGGAAGAACGGCGGCAATCGCTGCGGCGGCGCACATTATTGAGCGGCCGGATCGAATTTCTCGATCGGTCAACCTTCGAATGCGTCATCCGCAATCTGAGCGAGACGGGCGCAAAAATACATTGCGATCATCAGATCGTGCTGCCGGACGTCTTCGACCTCGTCATCGCGAAGATGAGCGAAAGACGCCGCGCCAGGGCAATCTGGCGGCGGCGCGAGGAAATCGGATTGAAGTTCCTGCCGACCGAGGGCTGACAGGGCGAGAGCTGTCCGGCTCATCCCGGCGATCAATCCGCGTCGAAAGAAAAAGCCCGGCGGAAACGCCGGGCTTCGCTTGTCAAACCGGGTTCGGCGACAGGCCGCCAACGTCCGGTTCGGGTTTTTGTCCTGTTGCGGGGACGGCGGAGCCGCGGGGGGGCTGGGCGGAGGTCGAGCCCGTGTCCTCGCGGACCGGGCGCTTGCCGACCAGCAGGCCTTTCATCTCCTCGCCCGTCAGCGTCTCGAACTCCAGAAGCGCATTCGCCAGCGTGTCCAGCTGAGCCCGCTTCTCCGTCAGGATCTGCTTCGCCTTGTCGTAGGCTTCCTGAACCAGACGGCGAACCTCCGCGTCAATCGTCTGCTGCGTCGCCTCCGACAGCGTCTGCTGACGCCCGATCGAATAACCCAGGAACTGCTCCTGCTGCGGGTCCGCATAGGCGACCGTCCCGAGCTTGTCCGAAAAGCCAAGCTGCGTGATCATCGCCCGCGCAACCCGCGTGCACTGCTGGATGTCCGACGCCGCGCCAGACGTCACCTTGTCGTGGCCGAAAACCAGCTCCTCCGCCACGCGGCCGCCCATCGCGATCGCCAGCATCGCCGTCAGCTGCTCGTAGGTCTGCGACACCTGATCCCGCTCGGGAAGACCCTGAACCATGCCCAGCGCGCGGCCGCGCGGGATGATCGTCGCCTTGTGGATCGGCATCGCCCCCGGAACCGTCAGCTGAACCAGCGCATGGCCGCCCTCGTGATAGGCCGTGAGCTTCTTCTCCTCCTCCGTCATGGAGAGGGTGCGACGCTCCGCGCCCATCATGATCTTGTCGCGCGCGTCCTCAAACTCCTGATTCGTCACGATCCGCTTCGACCGGCGCGCCGCCAGAAGCGCCGCCTCGTTCACAAGATTCATCAAATCCGCGCCCGAGAACCCCGGCGTGCCGCGCGCCACCACCTTCAGGTCGACGTCCGGCGCCAGCGGCACCTTGCGGGCGTGAACCTTCAGGATCTTCTCGCGGCCGATGAAGTCCGGGTTCGGAACCTGGATCTGACGGTCGAACCGGCCCGGACGCATCAGCGCCGGATCGAGAACGTCCGGACGGTTCGTCGCCGCGATCAGGATGATCCCCTCATTCGCCTCGAACCCATCCATCTCAACAAGCAGCTGGTTCAGCGTCTGCTCGCGCTCGTCGTTGCCGCCGCCAAGGCCCGCGCCCCGGTGACGGCCCACCGCGTCGATCTCGTCGACAAAAATAATGCAGGGCGCGTTCTTCTTCGCCTGCTCGAACATGTCGCGCACGCGGCTCGCGCCCACGCCCACGAACATTTCCACGAAGTCCGAACCCGAGATCGAGAAGAAGGGAACCCCCGCCTCGCCCGCGATCGCCCGCGCCAGCAGCGTCTTGCCCGTGCCGGGCGGACCCACCAGCAAAACGCCCCGCGGTATCCGGCCGCCGAGACGCTGGAATTTGCCCGGATCGCGAAGAAACTCAACAATCTCCTGCAAATCCTCCTTCGCCTCGTCAACCCCCGCAACGTCCTCGAAGGTCACCCGACCCTGGGTCTCCGTCAAAAGCTTCGCCTTCGACTTCCCAAAACCCATCGCCCGGCCCGCGCCGCCCTGCATCTGGCGCGAGAGGAAGATCCACACGCCGAGGAAGGCCACGAGGGGGAGGGCGTTCAGAAGCAGCGTCATCAGCCAGCCGCCGCCGTCGCTCAACGGCTTCGCGCTGATCGAGACATTGTGGGCCTGAAGACGCGGAATCAGATTGGCGTCGTTCGGGATGTAGGTTGTGAAGGGACGGTTGTCGTTGAAATGGCCAACGACCTCGTTGCCGGAGATGGTCACGTCGTGAACGCGGCCCTGATCGACCTGCGTGAGCAACTCGCTGAACGAAATGTCCCGGATCGGCGTTCGCTGGCCGGGCTGCTGAAACAGCATGACAAGCGCCACCACCAGCAGGCCGATGATGGCCCACAAGGCGAGGTTCCTGAAGTTTGCGTTCATCGCGTAATCCGTAAGGAAACGCTTGGGCGGGACGATCCCGCGAAGCGGTCCGGTTTGGAATTAATCTAGGCCCGCGCTTGTTTCTTGCCAAGAGAGCGGGGTGAGAGCCCAGGCAGGGCTCAAGCTTCACGCCTGTCCGGACGACGCGGCGGCGCAGGCCGTAAGATGAGGTGGTGCAAGCCGCAGTCCAGCATCAGGCCCGCGAGGGTGAGGCGGATCGCCACGCCTGTCGAGAGAGCGTCGTGAAGGCGCCGCGCGGCGCGTTCCAGCCGGTCGAGGCGGAGCGGGGCGGCGGGCGCGAGTCTGTCGATTTCGGCGGCGATGATGCGTTGCAACAATTCGACGGGCGGATTGCGCAACATAGAGGCGTCGAAACGGGCGAAATCGACGCCGCTTTCCAGCATGGCGCGGCGGCGGACTTCCTGAGCGCAAAAGTCGAGCCCTTCGTCCGCGCGCGCAGCGCGCGCCCCAAGTCTTCGCAGTGCAGCGGCGTCGAGGCCTTCCGCCGCGAGAAGCGGCATGAGCTTGCGCAGCCGCGCGCGGGCGTAGGTTTCGTCCGTGTTGGACGGATCCTGAAAAAAGGCGTGCCGCCGCCGCTCGCAGATCTCGACGAGTTGGGCCTTGGTTAGAGAAAGAAGCGGCCGCAGCAGCGCCATGCGCCCGAATTTGGAAATCGGCGACATGCCGGCGAGGCCCGTGACGCCAGAGCCGCGCGTCAGCCGGAAGAGAATCGTCTCCGCCTGGTCGTCAGCATGATGGGCGGTGACGATGGCGTCGGCGCCGATTTGCTCCGCGCAAGCGGCAAGCAGCCTGTATCGCGCAGAGCGCGCGCGCTCCTGAATGCGGGACGATGGCTTTTCTCCCTTCCAGGTCAGGAGGCTGTGCGAAAAGCCGAGCGCTCTCGCCCAGTCGCCGACCTGCACGGCTTCCGAACGGGACGTCGCGCGCAGGCCGTGGTCCACGGTCGCAACCGCGATCGCATGGGCGGAGCGCGCGCGCCAAGCGGCGCATAGCAGCATGAGCGCCACGGAGTCGGGGCCGCCCGAGACGGCGAGCAGCAGCGAGCGATAGGGCGCGAGCATCTCCAGCGCGCCGGCCGCGGGGTCTCCGGTCACAACGCGGCGACGCGGCGCGCGGTCAACATTGGAGCTTTTTGCTCTCGCGCGTGGCGGCTTCCCGGATCCGCGCGGCCGAGCCGGGATATTTCATGCCGATCTCGGAAAACGAGGCGCAGGCCTGCTCCTTAGCCCCCATCGCGCCGAGTGATTGGCCGAGCCGCAACAGGGCGTCCGGCGCCTGGGCCGACTGCCCATATTTCTGGGAGATTTCGAGGTATTTCTCCGCCGCCTCGCGATGACGGCCGCGCAGGAAGAAGCTCTCGCCGAGATTGAAGGTCGCCGCCGGGACGAATTTGCTCTTGGGGTTCCTGGCGAGAAACGCCGTCAGCGATTTCTCGGCCGCCTCGAAGCGGCCCGCCTTCAGCGACGCGACGGCCTCCTCGTATTCTTCCTTCGGGCCCGGCGGAACGGCGGCGGGCGCCGGCGCGATTTCAGCGGGCGCAGCGGCGGATTCTTCGCCTACAAGCCGGCCATGGGCGATGTCAAGCGGCTGGCCGACCTCGCGCACCGGCGGGGCGGCGGCGATCGACCCCGTGGCCCTGGAGGCGTTGACGGGGAGGGGCGCGGAAGGCGCGGTGGAGCCCAACGGCCTGGGCGCGCCGGGCGCCGCAGGGTCAATAGCGGGGTCGAAGGCGTCGCCACGGCGCATGCCTGTCCCAGAGGCGGGCGTCGACGACGGGGCGGCGGCGGGACGGCTCTGCGCCTCGCCGGCGAGAGGCGCGGCTTCTTTCGCGGCGCGCAACTGTTCCTCGAGGAGTTGAACCTTGTGTTGCAGTTCCTCGTTCTGTCCCGTGAGACGGCGGATGTCGCGCTCCAGCCGGTCGATCCGCGTGACCATGGCGGCGGCGTCCGGTCCGGCGTCGGGTTCGATCGGCCCGCCGTCGATATCCGCGGGCGGGCGATTGTAGGACTGTGCGGGCTCCACTCCCGAATCGGGCCGCGCGACGCCGTAAGGGTCGTAGGCGCGCGCGGCGCCCGAAGCGAGCAGGAGGGCGGCGGCGAGAACGAGACGAGACATCATGGGGGTCGCCGGGGCGATACGGCGGCCGCGCCGGCGGCCGGTCAAAACATGCATGCACCGCATCATAGACGCGCTTTCGGCCAAATTGGGGCGAATTGCGTCGGCTGCGTCGCGATCTTAACCTTGAACATATGCGCCGCCGGCTTTTTGCTTCCCGCTTTCTGCTCATTTTTTTGGCGTTTCCCGCGCTGGCGGGTTCGCCGGCGCCTGAAAACGGTCCCTGTTCGCTGGAAGACGCGGTTCCAGCCGCCGTCGCCGCCATCGATGACGACTTCGATCTTCTGCTCGACGACGGCCGGCGCGCGGCGCTGACCGGGCTGGAATTCCCCCCCACGCCTGAAAAAGGCGCGCCGGAACTTCGCGCCGCCGCCCGCCGGCGTCTTGCGGACTGGCTCGCGGGGCGCGACGTCTTTCTGGGCGCCTTCGCTGCTGGCCCCAACCGATGGGGACATCTGCCGGCGCGCCTCTTCGCGCCCCTGCGCGAGGGGGCCGACGCCCCGCTCGTCTCCGTCGGCGGGGCGCTTCTGGAAGAGGGGCTCGCCCGTTTCCGTCCGGACCCCGCCGCCTCCCCTTGCGCGACGGCCTATCTGGCCGCGGAGGCCGCGGGGCGGGCGGCGGAGCGGGGGCTGTGGGCTGATCCCGCGGCTCGGCCCGTCGATCCCGCGGCGCCGGGCGCCAATGCGGCGTTGCTGCGGCGCAAGGGACTGACGATCGTCGAGGGCAAAATCCGTTCGGTCGCGGAAACGCGGGGCGCCGTCTATCTGAATTTCGGCGAAAAGCGCGCGGAGGATTTCTCCGTCGTGATTTTGCGCCGCAATTTGGCTATCTTCGCGCGGTCTGGAATCGCGCTGAACTCTCTCGCTGGTCGGCGCGCGCGCGTACGAGGACTTATTGAAACAGGTTTGGGACCGCGCATGGAAATTTCCACGCCAGCCGAAATCGAGATCATTGAAACCGTTTCGCCCTGACGTCTCAAGGCGGCTGCTCGTCGCCGCCGCCGTTTTCGCGCTCGCGAGCTGCGCCGAACTCGAGAAGCAGGGGCAGGTCTTCGCGCCTGCGCCTCTGCCGCCGACGCGGCCCGCGATGCCCAAGCCCGAGAACCGCGCCTCGGTGCAGCACAAGGAACTCGTCGCCCAGTTCGGCGGCGAGTATCAGGCGCTTGCGGCCGAACGCTATCTCGACGGCATTCTCGTCAAGCTCGCCCAGGCGAGCGATACGCCCGGCCAGACCGCCTACAAGGTGACGATTCTCAATACGCCGGTCGTCAACGCATTCGCGCTTCCCTCCGGCAATCTCTATGTGACGCGCGGGCTGCTGGCGCTGGCCGGGGACGCCTCGGAGGCGGCTGCCGTGATGGCGCATGAGATCGCTCATGTCACTTTGCGGCACAGCGCCCTGCGCGCCGAACGCGAGCGCGAGGCGGCTGTCATCTCTCAGGCCGCCTCCGTCATCCAGAACAAGCAGAAGGGCGAAGAGGTCCGTTCGACCCAGCGCCTTTCCGTGGCGAGCTTCTCCCGCCAGCAGGAACTCGACGCCGATGAAACCGGCGTGCGCGTGATCGCCCGCGCGGGATACGATCCCTATGGCGCCTCGCGTTTCCTCACCGCGCTCGGCCGTTCCTCGGAGCTTCGCGCCGCCCTCTACGGGAAGCGAAAGGAATCAATGGGTTTCGACATCATGTCGACACATCCCTCGACGCCCGAACGCGTCGCGAGAGCCGTCGCCGCCGCACGGCAGATCGGCGCGCCGGGCATCGGAACGCGCGACCGCAACGGCTATCTCGCCGCCATCAACGGCGTCGCCTTCGGCGACGATCCGATGGAGGGCTACGTCCGCGGCCGCAAATTCACGCATCCGCGCTTGCGATTCGCCTTCACCGCTCCGGAGGGCTTCCTGCTCGAAAATTCGAGCGAGGCGGTCTTCGGCGTCCGTCAGGCGGACAATGAGGCGCTGCGGCTTGACAGCGTGCGGAACCCCAATTTCGAAAGCCTTGAGGCCTATGTCGGTTCGGGGTGGGTGGACGGACTTCTTCAGTCGTCCGTGAAGAAAATGGATATCAACGGGCTTCCGGCGGTCACCGCCACGGCGCGCGCGGGGGAATGGAACTTCCGCCTCGCGGTCATCCAGTCCGGCGATTATCTCTACCGTCTGATCTTCGCGGCCAAGGCCCTGACGGATCAAGCGGAAAAGGAGTTCATGGAGTCGATCCAGACCTTTCGCCGGATCACGCCGGAGGAAGCTCGCGAGGCGCACGGGCTTAAAATTTCGGTAATCACAGCCGGCCCCGGCGACACGGTCGAGAGCCTCGCGGGGCATATGACGACGCCCAACCGACCGCTCGAATATTTCCGTCTTCTCAACGGCTTGGATGAGAATGAACCGGTGACGCCCGGCGAACGTTACAAAATCGTAACGGAGTAGGACAGGAAGCGCCGGGAACACGACGCCGCCCTGCGGGTTGAACGCTTAGAGCTGTTCAAAACGCGCGGATATCTCGCTACGTCGCTTTAAAGAGATAGCGCGCTATGGAGATCGAACCATGGCGTATCTTCCCGGCCTCGGCAGAGAACTCATGAAGGCGGCGGCCGACGCCCCCTTTCTCGAAAGAGGAGAAGAGAAAGAGCTGGCCATCGCCTGGCGAGAAAGGGGAGATCGTCATGCGCTTCACAAACTGACCGCCGCCCATATGCGGCTCGTGATCGCCATCTCCGCGAAGTTCCGTCATTACGGGCTGCCGATCGCCGACCTCGTGCAGGAAGGGCATGTCGGCCTGCTTGAGGCGGCGGCGCGGTTTGCTCCCGAGCGCGACGTTCGCTTCTCGACCTATGCGACCTGGTGGATCCGCGCCTCGATTCAGGATTACGTCCTGCGCAACTGGTCCATTGTTCGCGGCGGCACTAGCTCCTCGCAGAAGGCGCTGTTCTTCAATCTGCGCCGCCTGCGAGCTCGTCTGGCGCGCGACCCCAACGCCATGTCGCCAGACGAGGCTTACGAGAGCATCGCCCATACACTCGGCGTCTCCCGCACGGACGTGGAAATGATGGACTCGCGCTTGTCGGGGTCGGACGTGTCGCTGAACGCGCAACTCGTCGACGACGACTCGACGGGATCAGCGCAGCGCATGGATTTCCTCGTGGACGACGCGCCGCTGCCAGACGAAGTCGTGGAGCAGAATCTCGATTCGGACCGGCGGGCGCGTTGGCTCAAGGACGCCTTGGCGATCCTGTCGGAGCGCGAATTGCGCATTGTGAAGGAGCGGCGACTGACCGAAAATCTTGTGACGCTCGAAACGCTCGGCGACAAGCTCGGCATTTCGAAGGAGCGCGTGCGCCAGATTGAAAGCCGCGCGCTGACGAAGTTACGTCGTGCGCTGTCGCGTCTGCGGGACGACGATGCGCCAGAGGAAGCGGCGCCGCCAGCGATCTGACGTCCAAATGAAAACCCCCGGCGTCGACCGGGGGCTTTTTTTGGAAGTATCGGAGGCGGGCCAAATCAGGCCGCGCGGTCGACATCCTCTTCGTCGGCGTCGTCAGCAGCATTGCCGTCGGTCTTCTGGCCGCGGCGCGGGCCCTTTTGCAGGAAGGACTCGATCAGCTTCAGCGCTTCCGAATCGATCAGCTTGCGAACCGCCGCAACCTCGCGCGCCATGCGATCGAGCGCGGCCTCATAGAGCTGGCGCTCGGAGTAGGACTGCTCGGGCTGCGTGTCGGAACGATACAAGTCGCGCACGACCTCCGCGATCGTGACGAGATCGCCCGAGTTGATCTTTGCCTCATATTCCTGGGCGCGACGCGACCACATGGTGCGCTTGACGCGCGCGCGGCCGCTCAGCGTCGCGAGCGCCTTGTCGACGACATTGGTCTCGGCGAGCTTACGCATGCCCACATTGCCGACTTTGGTCACCGGCACCTTGAGAATCATCTTGTCCTTGATGAAGGACACGACGAAAAGCTCCAGGCTGAAGCCGGCGACCTCCTGGGTCTCGACGCCGACGATCTGGCCGACGCCATGCGCCGGATAGACGATGAATTCGTTCAGTTTGAAGCCGTGTTTCTGGGCGGCCAGCTTCGCCTTGGCGGGCGCCTGCGGGGGCGTCGCCTTCGCGACAGCCTTCGATTCGGTTGCAGTCTTCTCGGAAGCGACGGCGCTGGCCGTCCCAGGGTGCTCGGTTTTTTTTGCCAATTCTTTATCTTCGCCGGCTGTCGTGGGTGGGGAGATCTTTCCGTCCGTCGCAGAGCCCGCTGGCGCGGCGCTCCTTGCGGGGGAAGAGGGGCGGACGTCGCGCGCGCCGGAGTCCTGCGCGGCGGGCGTCCTGATCGCCGCGGCGGGCGCGGCCGATGGCCTGGAAGCGATCTTGGCCAATGCGACGTTTGCAGACGCCGAAACGGGCGGTTGCCGGGGCCGTTGCTTCGGAGCGGCGGCAGGCGCTTCGGCCGGTTTCGCTATGACGGCAGAGCCGATCGCCGCACTCTTGGCCGTCGCCGTCGTAACGCTCTTGGCGGAGCGCTCGACGGAATCCTTGGCGGCCGACTTCGCCGGCTGCTTCGCTGTCGCCCCGCTCGTCGCCGACCGTTGAGCCTTCCCGACCGCGTTTCTCGCCGCCGACTTTTGAGCGGCGGCCGCGGAGCGGGCGGCGGTCTTCGCCGGAGTCCGGGCGGAAGCGCGCCCGGCCGCCGCGGCTTTCGCCTGAGCCTTGGCGCTAGTCTTTGCAGCGGTTTTCGCGGTCTTCGCAGCGGATTTCGTTGCGGCGGTCGCCGCGCGCTTCGCTGCCGACTTGGCGCGGGTCGCGGCGCTCTTTGCCTTTGCCGATGATTTCACAGTGGACGCCGTGGAGGCGGTCGCCTTGCCCTTGCCGGCGCTCGACTTCGATTTGCTCCCGGCGCGCGTGCGGGTCGATTGAGCGGTTTTCGCCGCCGACGCCCGAGAACGCGCCGACGCGCGTGCGCCGGCCTCCTTGGTCTTCTCGTTCTTCTTGGCGGACGGCATACGCGGGCTACTCCTTTCACGTCCCGCTGTGGAGACGGGACAATCCTGCAGACCCCTTGCCTCGCCGGCATGTGAGAGGCCGGTGAGCAAGTCTGTAGAACTGACACCTTAGCTAGAGGCGCGAGCGGACTTATCTCCACGGCCGCTATCTTCGGTCGCGCTTTCTCATGCTGCGAGGCGGAACTCATCTAACTCGGCCGCCGATTGAGACGGCGAGGATTGAAAAAGTATATATCATGTCGCGGGGCAAAAATCAAAGGCGCCGGGCCGCGCGGATGGGCCGCGCGCAGGGGCAGAACAAAGCTAAAGTTCGGAAATTCAGTGGTTATTTTGTGTCGTTAAGGATGTGGAAACCTTTCGCTTCTCGGGCGCCCGGCGCCAATCCGCGGGGCGCGTCGATTCGCCGCCCAAGGATACGGCGCCGCACGCTCCGCGCGGCGCGGGCGCGTCAGTCGCCCTGTCCAGGTTCGGCCGAGAAATAGGCCTCGAATTTTCCGGGCTTGCCGTCCCATTCCTTGGCGTCGGCCGGCGGCTCGCGCTTGATCGTGATATTGGGCCAGTTCTGCGCCATCTCGGCGTTGAGCTGCAGCCACTTTTCGAGATTTTCTTCCGTATCCGGCTTGATCGCCTCCGCGGGGCATTCCGGTTCGCACACGCCGCAGTCGATGCATTCGTCCGGATGGATGACGAGCATGTTCTCGCCCTCGTAAAAACAGTCCACCGGACAAACTTCCACGCAGTCCATATACTTGCACTTGATGCAGTTTTCCGTGACGACGTAAGTCATGTGAGGCTCTCTTGAGCGTGCCGCGCCGATTGCTGCGCTAGCTAGCGTTTTTGCCGCCGTCATGCAAGGCATGCATGGAAGGGATTTCGAGCGCGCCGTCCCGGATGGAAGCGCGCCTTTTGCAAGTGAGCGGGTCATGACTGAAGTCGAGTTGAGGGCAAAACTTCCCGTCACTCAGACCATGACGGCGCGGGCGCTGCTGCTCGGCGAACGCATCGACACCGCCGGTCTGGAGCGCGCCGATCTGGTGTCCACGGCGCCTCTGGCTTTCCATGTCGGCCAGGCGGGCTTCGCGGTGCTCTATCGTTTCGGCGTCGCCGTGCTGTTCGGGCTGTCCCCTCTGGAGGAGGACGAGATCGTCTCTAAGATTGGCGCGCGCGTCGCGGGCGCGTCGCGCGGCGACGACGAGACCCTCGTTATCGAGACCCATCACGAGGGCGAGGACAAGGCTCTCACCAACGGCAGGCTGGCGGTGAAGGATCTCTCCGAGCCGCGCCTTCTTGTGATCGCCGACGCCCTGGCGAAAAGCGTGGCGCTCGCGCGCGACGAGCGGCGCGTCAACGCGGTCTTCGACACGGTGGAGCCCTTCGCCGCCGAACTCGCCAGCAAGGGCCGTCCGCCCTGGCGCCGAAAGGCCATGCTGGAGCTGATCGGCCAGACGCTCCTCGTGCGCCATCGGGTCACGGGCCGCGTGGCGGTCGAGGACAAGCCGGACGTGCTCTGGGATCGCCCCGACCTCGAACGCCTCTATGCGCGCCTCGAAGACGAATATGAACTCGAGGCGCGCGGCCGGACGCTCAACGCCAAGATCGACGTCATCGGCGAGACGGCGCGCGCCCTTACCGACATCATCGACGCCGACCGTTCCGTGCGGCTGGAATGGATCATCATCGTTCTTATCGCGATGGAGATCGTGCTGTCGCTCTTTCAGATGTTCGCGGGTCAGCACCAGTTGCGGGCGCTGCACGCCGCCTCGATGGCGGGACATGCTTCCGCTCCGGACAGCCACTGGAAACCCGGCAATTGATGCCGCGCGAAAGTGAACTGACGCTTGGCGTAGTGGCGCGTGTCGCGCTTGCCGCGCCGGATCGCCTCGTCGAGCGGCAGAATTCCGTCCAGATAGGCGATCAAGCCAGGAACGCCATGGGCGCGCATCGCGGGCAGCGCCGGGTCGAGGCGGCGGTCGCGTAGGGCCGCAACCTCGTCCAGCGCGCCCATCTCCATCATCCTGTCGAAGCGCGCGTCGATCCGCGCGTAAAGCGTCTCGCGCTCCGGCGCGAGAAAGAAGGCGGGACATCGTGCGGCGTCGAGCAGCGGCGCGCCGCGCGGACCCTGGAAAGCGGCGAGCGGCTTGCCGGTGGCTGCGAAAACCTCCAGCGCGCGAAGGATGCGCTGGGGGTCGGTCGGGCGCAGGCGCGCGGCGGTTTCCGGGTCTTTCGCAGCGAGTTCCACATGAAGCGCATGCGGGCTCTTGCCCTGCGCCGCGGCGCGCACCTGTGCGCGCACCTCCTCCGGCACGGCGGGAATGTCCGAGAGGCCGTAGAGCGCCGATTTGAAATACATGCCGGTGCCGCCCGTCACGACGGGCGTGACGCCGCGCGCGTCAAGGTCGCGCAGCGTCCCGGCCAGATCGGCAAGATAGCGGCCGACGGAATAGTTCACCGCCGCGTCGACATGGCCGAAAAGAAAATGCGGCGCCGCCGCCTCCTCGTCAGGCGTCGGTCGCGCGGTGATGACCCGGAGATCGCGATAGACCTGCATCGAATCGGCGTTGACCACCGGGCCGCCGATGCGCTTCGCGATTTTCTGCGCGAGCGCGGACTTGCCCGAGGCGGTCGGACCTGCAATGAGAATGGCGCGCGAGGACATGGCGCTATTGCGGCTCGAACGGGCACGATGTCAAAGCCGGAATCATTGGTCGCGACCTTTGTCGCGGGGCAGGGCGCCGCCCTGAGCGACGCCGCCGCGCGGCGCGCGTTGTGCGAGGCGGGGTTCGGCGCCGTTGCGCTGAATTGGCTCGCGCCAGATGTCGCGGCCGACGCCTTTCTGGAAGCCGGCGAGGCGCGCGACTTGTGCGCGCGGCTGCGGGGCGCGCTCGCCGGCGAAGCGGTCGACGTCGTCGTGCAGCCGGCCGCAACGCGCCGCAAGAACCTCCTCGTCGCCGATATGGACTCGACCATGATCGAGCAGGAATGCATCGACGAACTGGCGGATTTCGCCGGCATACGCGACCGCATTTCCGCAATCACCGAGCGCGCCATGGCGGGCGAGCTCGATTTCGAATCGGCCCTGAAGGAGCGCGTGGCGCTGCTCGCGGGCGTGACGCTGGACCAGATCGCAACGCTCGTTTCGCGAATCACGCTCACGCCCGGCGCCCGCGCCCTAGTGCAGACCATGCGCGCGCATGGCGCGCATACGGCGCTGGTTTCCGGCGGCTTCACGCAATTCACGCAGCCGGTCGCCGAGCGCATCGGCTTCCACCAGACGTTCGCGAACCGGCTCGTGATCAAAAACCGCGCCCTGACCGGCGCGGTGATGGAGCCGGTGCAGGGCAGGGAAGGCAAGCGCGCCGCGCTTGCGGGTTTGCGGGAAAGGCTGGGGCTTTCGCGCGCGGCGACCCTCGCGATCGGCGACGGCGCGAATGATCTGGACATGTTGCGCGAGGCGGGTCTCGGCGTCGCCTATCACGCCAAGCCGAAAGTGGCGGAGGCCGCAGACGCCCGCGTCGACTGCGCCGATCTCACGGCGCTGTTATATGCGCAGGGCTATCGTAGCAGCGAGTTTTCGGAATGAGGCGCCCCTCTCCCGCGAGGGGGAGAGGGGCGATGATCTTTATTCCACCGGCAGCGCGACGAAATGCGCGTCGCCCTGGCCGTTGGCGACGATCAAAAGCGCGGTCTTCTTGCCGGCGTCCTTCAGCGCCTTGATCTTTTTCACGGCGTCAGCCGGATCGCTCACCGGCTCCTGGTTCACCTCCAGAAGGATTTCGCCCGGCTGAAGCCGCTTTTCCGCGGCGCTCGACGAAGGGTCGACGGAGGTGATGAGCACCCCGCTCTTGACCGTGTCCTTGATCTGGAAGCGCGCGCGAAGCTCGTCCGTCAGCCGGGAAAGCTCCATTCCCAACGCGGACTGCGACGAGGGGCCCGCGGCTTCGGGCTTGTCCTTGCCCGACTCCTTCGAGGCGACCTTTTCGCCGTCTTCGAGGCGGCCGAGCTTCACCCGCTTGGTTTCCTCCTTGCCGCCGCGGATGATGACGAGTTCGACATCCTTGCCGACCGGGGTCGCGGCGACGAGCTTCGGGAGGTCGCGCGACTCCTTGATCGGCTTGCCGTCGAACTTCACGATCACGTCGCCGGCCTTGATTCCCGCCGGCTTCGAGGGGCCCTTATCGTCCACCCCGGCGACCAGCGCGCCGCGGACCGAGCCGAGATTGAGGGTCTCGGCGATCGCGTCGTCGACGTTCTGGATCCGCACGCCGAGCCAGCCCCGCCGGGTCTCGCCGAACTGCTGAAGCTGTTCGATCACGGGCTGCACTGTGTTGGCGGGCGTCGCGAAACCGATGCCGACCGAACCGCCGGAAGGCGAGAGAATCGCCGTATTGATGCCGATCACCTCGCCGTCCATGTTGAACAGAGGACCGCCGGAATTGCCCTTGTTGATGGAGGCGTCGGTCTGGATGTAGTTGTCGTAGGGACCGCTGTCGATGTTGCGGTTGCGCGCCGAGACGATGCCGGCCGTGACCGATCCGCCGAGGCCGAAGGGATTGCCGACGGCGAGCACCCAGTCGCCGACGCGAGCCTTGTCGCTGTCGCCGAATTTCACCGCCTTGAGCGGCTTTTCCGGCTTCACGCGCAGCACGGCGACATCGACCTTCTGATCCTTGCCGAGAATCTCCGCCTTCAGTTTCTGCCCGTCGTTGAAGATCACGGTCACTTCGTTGGCGTCGGCGATGACGTGATTATTGGTGATGACGATCCCGGCGGCGTCGATCACGAAGCCAGAGCCGAGCGAGGACGATTTGCGCTGGCGCGGCATCTCCGGCAGGCCCTGGCCATGACGGCGCTTGAAGAACTCCTCGAACAGATCGTCGAAGGGCGCGCCCGGGCCCATGCCCGGCGGCAGCCCCGGCATGTCGCCGTTCTTTCCCTGCTTGGCCTCGATCGTCTGGGTCGCGGAGATATTCACGACTGCGTCCGAGACCTGTGCGGCGAGATCGGCGAGCGAGTCCGGCCCTTTCGCCGAGGCGGGGGTCGAAAGCCACAAAGTAGTAACCGTCGCGAGCGCCAGCGCGGCGCGACGAAAGACGGATGTCATGCGTGATGTCTCCTGCGGGACAATGTTCCTGCTGGCGCGCGCCTTTGAATGCGCGCGGGGGTTAACGTTTTTGGGCCCGCTCCGGAGGCGTCGAGTCGATGACCGGCGCCGCGCTCCCCTCCGGAGCCGAGAAAAAACGGAAGAATTCCGAGCGCGGACTGACGAGAAAGCGCGTTTCCCCCGGCTTGAAGGCCGATTCATACGCCTGCATCGAGCGATAGAAAGCGAAGAAGTCGGGATCCTTCCCAAAAGCTTCGGCGAAAATGCGGTTGCGTTCCGCGTCGCCCTCGCCCTTGATCTGATCCGCCTTCTGCTGCGCCTCCGCCTTCAGCACGATGACGTCGCGATCGGCCTTGGCGGTGATTTTCTGCGCCTGCTCCGACCCCTGCGCACGATATTCCGCAGCCTCGCGCTGACGCTCCGTCTGCATGCGCCCGTAGACTTTCTCCGAAATCTGCTGCGGGAGGTCTACGCGCCGGATGCGCGCGTCGATGACCTGCACGCCGAAACGGCGGGCCTCCCGGTCGGCCTGTTCCTTGATCTTGGCCATCAGCGCGGAGCGCTCGTCCCTCACGATCTGTTGCTGATTGGCCTCGGAAAGGACACGGCGCACAGCAGAGTTGAGAACCGAGCCGAGCTGATTGTTGGCGCCCAGCACGCTATTGACCGACTGGTAGAATTTCAGCGCGTCGACGATGCGGTAGCGGATGAAACTGTCCACCTCGAGGCGCTGATTGTCGGCGGCGAGAACCTCGAGGTTGGGGCTCTCCACGTCGAGTATGCGATTGTCGAATGTGACGACGTTTTCGATCAGCGGCAGCTTGAAGTGGAGCCCCGGCTCCGTGATGAGCCCGCGGCCGGCCACCGGTTCGCCGAATCGCAGCACCAGCGCCTGCTCGGTCTGTTGAACCGTGAAGAGCGCGCCGCCAGCAAGAGCGACGGCGGCCAGGAGGAGGATCGAGAGGACGAAAAGAAAGCCGTTCTTCACTGTTGCGCTCCCTTGAAGGGGGCGAAGGAGGGCAGGGGCACGAATGGCGCGACGCTTGCGCCGCCCTTGGCGGGATCGTCGAGAATCACCTTCTCGGCGCCGCCCAGAACCCGCTCCATGGTCTCGATGTAGAGGCGCTGGCGGGTCAGCGCCGGCGCATTCTTGTATTGCTCGTAGATTTTCTCGAAGCGCGCCGCCTGGCCGCGCGCCTCGGCGACGGTCTGCTCGCGATAGGCTTCCGCCTCCTGAAGAATGCGGGCGGCGGCGCCGCGCGCCTCGGGGACGACCCGATTCGCATAGGCCTCCGCCTCGTTGCCGAGCCGCTGTAAATCCTGCTGCGCCGCCGTGACGTCGCGGAACGCCGCGATGACCTGCTGGGGCGGATCGACGGACAGCAACAGCACCTGAAGCACCAGCACGCCGGCGTGATAGTCGTCGAGCACCTTCTGCATCAACGACTGGCAGGCGGGCTCGATCAGCTTGCGATCGGCGGTGAGGATCTTCTGAATTTGCGATTGCCCGACAATCTCGCGCATCGCGCTCTCGGCCACGGCTTTCACCGTCGTGTGCGGATTGGCGACGTTGAAGGCGTAGTCCTCAGGCTTGGCCGGGTCGATCTGCCAGACGACGCGGAACTTCACGTCCGCGATGTTCTCGTCGCCGGTCAGCATCAGGCTTTCCTCCGGCGCCTCCGGTCCAAGCCGTTGATTTTGCTGGCCTCCACGGCGGCGTCCCTCAAGCGCGGCCTCCTCCCGGAAGCCCACGTCGGTGACGTTGCGGTCCGTGACCGCGAGCTTGATCACCGAGCCGACAGGGGCTGGAAGATTATAGTTGAGGCCCGCCTGCGTCTTGCCGCGATACTTTCCGAAAATCAGATTGAGGCCGATTTCGTTCGGACCGACCGTGTACAGGCCGGAGAGGAGCCATGCGAGCAGCGTGAGAAGGACGAGGATCGCAAGCCCTCGTCCGCCGAATCCGGCGGGCAGGATCTGCTTCAGGCCCTCCTGGCTGCGGCGAAGCAGCTCCTCCAGGTCCGGCGGCTGGGCGCCGCCGGGGCCTTGTCCCCAGGGGCCGCCTTGCTGCCCCCACGGATTGTTGTTCTGGTTACGGGGTCCGCCTTGATCGCTCCAGGGCATTTTGTCTCGCGGAGAAGTTGTCGTGGCCTCGGGCGCGGCGGAAGACGCCACGCTTAAATGTTATAGGCATTCGGCGCCGTGGCGGCAATGAGAGGCGGTCCAGCCGTCGCAATAACGGGAGATCTGGCGATGACTCCGAACTACGCCGACGCCGCCGCGAACGAGCGGACCTACCTTGCGTGGGTGCGAACGGGAATCGCCGTCGTCGCGCTGGGCTTCGTGATCGAGCGGTTCAATCTCTTCCTGCTGGCGCTCGCGGCCGAATCTGGGACTGGGACCGGTTTGCCGCAGCTTCGCCGGCTTGCGAGCCCCGCCGGGCGATACGGCGGCGCGGCGTTGGTCTGCGCCGGCGTCCTGATCATTATTCTGGCGACGATTCGCTTCACACAAAAGTCTTTGCTGCTCGCCGGCGATACGGGCCGTTTCGCCCGGATGGCCGCAGGAACGCTCGCCGCGCTGACTGTCCTGATTCTCGCCGTCGCCGCCTTCAGCGCCTATCTCGCGATCAGCTGATCAGCGATACCAGACGAAGGCGAAGGAAACGAGCAGCGCCAGCGCAAAGCCGATCAGCGCGTTCATCAAAAAACCGCCGCCGAATTCATCCATGACCACTCTCCGGAGCCAGTGTCATCCGGGGAAAGAGTGCCATTCGTTGTCGCTGCGCGCAACTTGGCGGTTCGGGCGGAAAAAATTACGGGGCATGAGGACGGCTCCCCATGCCCCGGAATGTCGACCGTCGAAAGAGCGACGATCAGCAGGTTACGCGCAGATGAAACGGACGATCCGAGGCTGCGCCGGTCGTGTCCGAGGTCTGCACGAAAACGGCCGTCGCGACGCCCGCGCGCGCGGCGGTGGCGATGATTTCCGGCGTCGCGACGCCGGCGCCGGCGTTGCCGATCGTAGCCACGTAGTTGCAGCCTGTCAGGTTCCGATAAAACCCGATCTGATAGGCTCCCGTAAACCCAGCAATCTTGAAGGTCGCCGAGAGTTGCGCGCCATCACTGCGCGCGACCGTGCCGTCGGCGTTGATGACTGCCCAGAGATCGGCCGATCCGAGGACCGAACCGACCGGCGCCTGCGGGGTCCTTTCGCCATTGCCATTTGCTCCCCCGGCATAAGCAACGGACGCAACGCCGATGACCAATGCCGTAGCCGCCGAAATCGCCGCATGAGTTTTCTTAAATTTAATTATTTGCCCATCCAGTTATCTGCCTAGGACTAAGCCTTGGGATGACGGGAAACAACTTTATTTTTACTAGGCTCAACGACGGTCCTCCCATCGCCCGGCGACGTCAACGGAGCGCCGATTGCATTTGATATGAAGTGCTACCATAGGTATATTTTTTTCACTTTTTTGCAGGCATCAATGGCAAGGGTTCGCGCAAAATGCGGCGCCGAGGGCGAATCGGGGAGGTATGAGGCGCCGGCGTTCGGATGGCGGCTGGGAATGAAGTTTTGACGATGAAATGGCGGAGACGGTGGGATTCGAACCCACGATAAGGTTTCCCCTATAACGATTTAGCAAACCGTCGCCTTCAGCCTCTCGGCCACGTCTCCGCAACATGCGCGGCAGAGCGCACGGTCAGCGACATATGCCAAAGCGTCTTCCGCTTGGCAAGCATCTGTTGGCAAGCATCTGTCTGCCGGTCGCGCGTCCCCGCGCTCGGGCGGAGCGGCTGCCGCGCGTTTGCGCGTTTGGGCGCCTCATTGTGCGGCGGGTCCAAAAAAACGCCCATGGCCCGCCTGCTTTCGCGGCAGACCCGCCGAATCTATGTGGCTTCGGCGCAACACCGCGAATCTTATTGCCCTGGAAGGCCTTTCAGATCGCGAGATTGCGTTGACTGTGCAGCGCGGCGCCTGTGAATTGGGGCATGGCTCATGGAGGAAGAATCGTTTCTCCGGCCGAGCCGGGCAAAAAATTGGAGGCGACATGCTTGGTCGTCGCTTCCGTCTGCTCTACTGAGAATGAGGCTGGTATGAAAAAAATTGCTCTCTCGGTCGCCGCCCTGGCGCTGACCGCCGGTTCGGCGCTCGCCGCCGACCTTCCGTCCCGCAAGGGCCCGCCGGTCCTTCCCCCGCCGCCGCCCCCGCCTCCGATGTGGACGGGTTTCTATGTTGGTCTGAACGCCGGCTACACTTGGTCGAACAGCAACACCGTCACTGTCGGCACGGCGCCCCTCTGGGCCAATCCGCTCCTGACGCCGTTTGGCGTGTCGCAGTTCAATAACGTCGCCTTCGGCGGCAGCGGCGTCCTGAGCGCGTCGAACGACGGCTTCATCGGCGGCGGCCAGGTCGGCTATAACTGGCAGTTCTACAACAACTTCGTCGTGGGCATCGAGGCCGATATCCAGGGCATCGCCGGCAGCGGCAACGGCGCGACCCTGTCGACGGCGGCCCCGACCACCGCGGCCGGCATCAACAGCTATACCGCGCTGAGCGTCTCGAGCCGTCTCGATTATCTGGGCACGGTTCGCGGCCGCCTCGGCTGGCTGTTCACCCCCACCCTCATGGTCTATGGCACGGGCGGTCTCGCCTATGGCGGCGTGACCTCGAACGCCCAGGCGTTCTTTGCCCCGCAGACCCCGTTGGTCGCGGACGTTCTCCCCTATGCGTCGGCTGGCGCCTATTCCGACACGCGCGTGGGCTGGACGGCCGGCGGCGGCGTCGAGTGGATGTTCTGGCCGAACTGGAGCGCCAAGGTCGAATATCTCTATTACGATCTCGGCACGGTCAATTATTCGGGCGGCTTCAACACGGCGTCGACGATCGGCGGGATCCCGGTCTGGTCGCACGCCACGCAGGTCAGCCAGCGCTTCGACGGCCATATCGTCCGCGCGGGTCTGAACTATCACTTCAACTGGGGCGCTCCGGCTCCGGTCGTCGCCAAATACTGATCGCTTCGATCGCTGATCGTCGCGATTGACAGAATGGAGCCCGGCCCTGCGGCCGGGCTTTTCTTTTTCCTGTGACGGCGGCGCGGCGCGCAGGAAATTCCCGAGCGCGTATTGTCCGGATCGAGCCGTCGCTCTAACCTAGAATTCATTGTCGTCGAACGCTTGGCCGATTCGTGCATCCCGACGATTTTTTTGATTTGATCGAACGTCTGGCGCGCGCCGATCGCGTCGACTCGGCTTCCGACGCCCTTCGGGAGTTCATGCGGGCCTGGGGCCTGCACAACGCCGCTTACGCCGCGCTGAACATGCCGACGCCCGGCGGCGCGCGCCCCTTGCTCTCCGTCACCTATTCGGCCGAGTGGCAGAAGCACTACGCCCAGAACGGCTATGTCGATCTGGACCCCATCGTTCGCGCGGGGCTCGGCGGCATTCTTCCCATCGACTGGGCCGACATCGACCGCAGCGATCCGACGATTCGAAAGTTTTTCGGCGAGGCGCAGGAACTCGACGTCGGCGCCAACGGTCTGTCAATCCCGATCCGCGGCCGGCTCGGAGAGTTCGCCCTGTTCACCGTCACCACGAACGGAACAGGCCCCGAATGGCGCTCCATGAAACGGGAGCTGTTGCGCGATCTGATGGTGGTGGCCTTCAATTTCCACGCGGCGGCGCTGCGATCCTGCGGGACCGCCGACGAGCAGCCCGTGCATTTGCCGCCGCGCGAGGCGAGTTGCCTGCGCTGGAAAGCGCTCGGCAAGACCGACGAGGAAATCGGACGCATTCTCGGCATCAGTCCGCATACTGTCCGCTTTCATCTCGAATCCGCGCGCGCCCGCCTCAACACGGCGAACACGACCCACACCGTCGCCAAGGCGGTGGCGCTCGGTCTCGTCAACATGTCCTACGAACCGACGCATCTCTTCCCGAGGAGACGTCGCTGACCCCCCATTTTCGGGAGGTGATAACCCTCTGTCTTTTAACCAGATTACCCTCATCACAAACTGATGAGAGGACTAGAGGGATGATCAAGATCATTCCAGGCGAATGGCGCGGCCGCTATCCCCGGCTCGTCGATGAAATGCACCGCCTTCGGCGCAGCGTGTTCCATGAACGTCTGAAATGGCAGGTGACGGTCATCAACCGCTGGGAGATCGATGGCTATGACGCGCTGGACCCGTTGTATGTGCTCTCGCTCGACGAGAACGAGCGTGTCATCGGCGGGCTTCGGCTCCTGCCTACGACCGGCTTCAACATGCTCAACGACACCTTCCCCGAGTTGTTGCCGGACGGCGCGCGCATCCAGAGCCCCCTGATCTGGGAGTCGAGCCGTTTCACCGTAAGGATGACGGGCGACTGCCGCGTCGACGCGCCGACCATCAGCCGCGCGACGGCGGAACTGGGCATGGCGCTCAACGAAATCGGCAAGGCGGCGGCCTTGACCCATATCGTCACTGTCTACGACCGCGCGATGCACCGCATGCTGATGCGCGTCGGCTGCGCCGGAGAGCCGCTCGGACCGCCGCGAATCATCGGCGGCGTGGAGACCTACGCCGTTCTCTACGAGGTGGGACCGGAATGGGATGCGCGGGTGCGCGGGCTCGCCGGCTTGTCGGAAATGACGCTGGAGCCGGCGGTCATGGACAGCTTGCGGGCGAAGCTTGCGTCGTGAGCGGGGCTCCTTCGGACGCGCGAACGAAAAATAAAAGAGGGTAGGGGCTTAGATGATCTATGTCATCACAAACGAGAATTTTATGCTTCTTGATCGGAAAATCGAGAAAGCTTACCGGCGCCGCTGTGAGGGCCCCGAACTTCCAAGCGCATGCGTCTGTCTGAGGAATATGGAGTGCGCCGCTCTGCTTGAGTCCGCCGGCGAGGCCCAACGTAGCAACGAGGAGGGGCGCGCCTGGCTCAGCCGGCTGGCGCAGGACGTGGAGGAGCTGGCGCACGGGGCGCAGAGGCGCCGTCTCAGCGATACGCGCATGGTCGCGGCCAACACAAAGAAGCCGGCTCGACCATCCGCGCCTCGCGGAAAACGGCGTCGCGCCGTCGGCGCCTGAAAAAGAAAGACGCGCGTCCAGGGGGCGCGCGTCACTAGTGCGTCCCGCGTCGGCCGATCAGTTCACATAAGCGGTGATCGCGAAGGTGACGGCGGCGGCGGCGGCGAGAATCGACACGATGGCGGTGAACGAGTTCATGGGCGTTTCCCTCTGCCTGTGGCGTTGCCGTCGACTGCTCTTTGCGGCGATGTAGACCGACGGCGCGACGAAATAACGCACCGGCTCACGCCATCGCGCAAGCGGGAAAAGTTATTGCGATGCACGCATATTCAGTCGCGCGCCGTCGTTCTGATCGAAGTCGCAGAGACGCGCTATCTGGAAATATGAGACTTTCCAGCCGCTTTGCAGCGCAATGACGATCGTTTGTCGGGCTGCGCCGAATATGACCCGCATCAAGCAATTGCCTGTAGTTTTGCCTTCAGGTCGCCGATTTCCGTTTCGGCGCGCACCTGGTCGGTGACGTCGTATTGAACGCCCAGGAAATAGAGCAGGTTCCCTTGGGCGTCGAAAAGCGGCGTAATATTGAGCTTATTGTAGAATAGCTCGCCGTCCTTCCTGTAATTGCGCAGCGTCACCTCGATCGGCTGGCGATTCTTGATCGCCTCGCGCAGACGGCGAAGCCCCTCTTGATCCCGGTCGGAGCCCTGCAAAAACCGGCAGTTGCGTCCGATGATCTCCTCGGTCTCGTAGCCGGTGATTTCCTCGAAACGCTTGTTGGCGTAAACGATCGGCGCGTCCTCGATGTCCGGGTCGGCGAGGGTGACGCCGTTCACGCATGTGTCGAGTATCGTCGTCAGTATCTCGGGGATGATTTCAGCGTCCTTTCGGACAGAGAACATCTGCGCCTTATCCTGGCTTTTGGCGCGCGCCCAGACGCGATACGCCGAAGGCGCCATGCCGGCGTAGCGTCGGAAGGCGCGGCGAAAGCTCGCCTCGTCGACGAAGCCAGCGCTGGCGGCGAGTTCCTTGACGGGCTTGGCGCTCGTTTCGAGAAGGGTTCGCGCCGTTTCGACGCGGATGCGGTCGATGAAGGTTTTCGGCGATTCGCCGCAGGCCAGCTTCAGCTTGCGGTGTAGCGTCCGCTCGGAGGTCGAAAGCGCGCGGGCGAGATCCTGGGCGTTGAACGCCGCGTCCGATTGCCGGACGATTCGCTCCGCATCCGCGAGGAATGCGTCCGCGCCGCCGCTGATCACGCTCGGCGTGTAGGCGGCGCCCTTCACGCCGCCTTTGGTCGGCGCCGCCTCGCCCAGCGTGAAGTCGGCGGCGATCCGGCCGGCCTCGGGCCCGCAGAGCGTTCGCAGGACATGCAGCCCGACGTCGATCCAGGAAAGAGGCCCGGCCGCCGTGACCACGCGCCGGTCGTCGATCAGGCGCGCCCCCCAAGCGGCGTCGGCGCGGGGATAGCGCCGCTTCAGCTCCTCGTGATGCCACCAGCTCGTGGTGCAGCGGCGCCCCTCGAGCAGACCAGCCTCTCCGAGAAGGAACACGCCCGAGCCGCAGCCGCCGATCAGAGCGCCGCGGGAATGGTGGCGACGAAGCCAGGCGGCCGCCGCGCCGAGCGTGGACATGTCCGGCGCCGTTCCGTCGGGCGCCGGCGCGAAACTCGGCACGATGACGGCGTCGCAGATGGAAATTTCCTCGAAGGACGTTTCGACGTCTAACGTCGTGCCGCGCCCGTCGTGGATCGGACGGCCGGTCGCGCTGGCGGCGACGGCGCCGAAATCGGGCACCACGCCCGCAGCGTCGCCCGGCGGCAGCGTCGCGGCGATCGCCCGCCGCGCCAGCGCAAGCAGGTCGCTCAGGCCGAGGAACGCAGACCCCAGACAGCCGTCCAGGCCAGCGATGACGATCTTGATCATGCCTCCCCACCATTTATCTTTTTGGCGAATTATGGACTCGATTTGGCTATTTCGCCATCCTGACCTAGGATGTCCCCAATCACATGTTGAGGAAGGCGAGGGCATCCGTCCTCCGTCATCATGGTGTTATTCGGGCGAGTCCGCTCCTGCCGTGGCGGGGGGGCTCGTCCAGGGAGGTGAAAATGAAGGCGAATTGGAAGAAATATTTGCCTTGGGTCGTCTTCGTCGCCGTCGCGGGCGTCCTGTTTGCGATGTTCCAGCAACAGCAGTCCCGCACGCCTGCGCGCGAAATCACCTTCAGCGAACTGCTGGTGCAGATCGACGAAGGCCGCGTCCACGACGTTACGATCGCCGGCAATGAAATCTCCGGGCACTTTAACGACAACCGCACCTTCACGACTTATGCGCCGAACGATCCGTCTCTGGTGCAGAAGCTCGAAGCAAAGAAGGTGCAGATCAGCGCGAAACCCGCCAGCGACAATCCCGGCTGGCTGTCCACGCTGATCGTGAACGGTCTGCCGCTGCTTCTGTTCATTGGCGTCTGGATCTACATGGCGCGCCAGATGCAAGGCGGCGCCGGCGGCCGGGCGATGGGTTTTGGGAAGTCGAAGGCGAAGCTTTTGACGGAGACCCAGGGTCGGGTGACCTTCGAGGACGTTGCGGGGGTTGACGAGGCGAAGGAGGATTTGCAGGAGATTGTTGAGTTTCTTCGCGATCCGGGCAAATTCCAGCGTCTCGGCGGCCGGATACCGCGGGGCGTTTTGCTGGTGGGTCCGCCCGGCACGGGCAAGACGCTGCTGGCGCGGGCGATCGCGGGCGAGGCGGGGGTTCCCTTCTTCTCGATCTCGGGTTCGGACTTCGTGGAAATGTTCGTGGGCGTGGGCGCGAGCCGCGTGCGCGACATGTTCGAGCAGGCGAAGAAGAACGCGCCCTGCATTATTTTTGTCGACGAGATCGACGCGGTGGGCCGTCACCGGGGCGCGGGCCTTGGCGGCGGCAACGACGAGCGCGAGCAGACGCTGAACCAGCTGCTTGTTGAGATGGATGGGTTCGAGGCGAATGAGGGGATCATCCTGATCGCGGCGACGAACCGTCCGGACGTTCTCGATCCGGCGCTGATGCGTCCGGGCCGGTTCGACCGTCAGATCCAGGTTCCGAACCCGGACTTCATCGGCCGCGAGAAGATCCTGAAGGTTCACGCCCGCAAGGTGCCGCTGGCGCCGGACGTCGACCTGAAGGTGGTGGCGCGCGGCACGCCGGGGTTCTCGGGCGCGGATTTGATGAATCTTGTGAACGAGGCGGCGCTTCTGGCGGCGCGCCGGTCGAAGCGGATCGTGACGAATCAGGAGTTTGAGGACGCGCGCGACAAGATCATGATGGGCGCGGAGCGTCGCACCCTCTCCATGACGGAGGAGGAGAAGAAGCTCACGGCCTATCACGAGGGCGGCCATGCGCTGGTTCAGCTGACGGTTCCGGGGGCGATGCCGATCCACAAGGCGACGATCATCCCGCGCGGCCGCGCGCTGGGCATGGTTCAGGGTCTTCCCGAGCGGGATCAGGTGTCGCAGACCTACGAGCAGCTGACGGCGATGCTGGCGATCGCGATGGGCGGCCGCGTGGCGGAGGAGCTGGTTTTCGGCCACGACAAGGTGACGTCTGGCGCGGCGTCGGACATCCAGCAGTGCACGCGGGTTGCGCGGGCGATGATCACGCAGCTTGGCTTTTCGGACAAGCTCGGGACGGTCGCCTATGCGGACCCGCAGCAGGAGCAGTTCCTGGGTTATTCGATCGGGCGTCAGCAGACGCTGTCGGAGGCGACGCAGCAGACGATTGACGCGGAGGTTCGCCGTCTGGTTCAGGAAGCCTACGACAAGGCGAAGCAGATCCTGACAGAGAAGCGGGCTCAGCTGGACACGCTGGCGAATGCGCTTCTGGAGTTCGAGACGCTGACGGGCGAGGAGATGAAAGGCCTGCTGGTCGGCAAGCGCCCGGTCCGCGAGGACACGGGCTCGACCTCCGCCCAGCCCCCCCGCGGCTCCGCCGTCCCCGCAACAGGACAAAAACCCGAACCGGACGTGGAAGGCGGCGTCGCGCCGCAGCCGATCTGATCCGGTTCAGGAACCTCGACAGAAAAAGAAGGCCCGGCTCGAGCCGGGCCTTTTTTTCGATAGACAGCATGTTGCGCTGCAAAATCAAGAAATTGCGGCCAAAGCCGATGGCGGTTTTTGTCTCTACATTGGCGACAAAGTCACTGTTGTCTGGCGGTACAAGAAGCAAGATGCGTCAGCTTCGAGGGGGAGTTCCTCGAGAGCGAAAAAATCAAAGAGGAGTTATCGAATGAGCTCGACCACTAGCACAGCTACTGGCGTAGCTGCTGGCTCGGAAGCTGTAGTCGATCTGCGTGGGATGTGGATTGGCCTTGCGCTTCTGAACACGTTTTATCTGATCGTTCGCATTTATGAGCAGGTGTTCGGCTGGCGCGCTGGCCTGGACTCTTTTGCTCCGGAATTCCAGACCTACTGGATGTCGATCCTTTGGACCGAGATTCCTCTGGAGCTGGTTTCTGGTCTGGCTCTTGCGGGCTATCTGTGGAAGACGCGCGACCGCAACGTCGACGCGGTGACGCCGCGCGAAGAGATGCGCCGTCTGGTTGTTCTGGTTCAGTGGCTTGTCGTTTACGGCATCGCCATTTACTGGGGCGCGTCGTTCTTCACGGAGCAGGACGGCACGTGGCACATGACGGTTATCCGTGACACGGACTTCACGCCGTCGCACATCATCGAGTTCTACATGAGCTACCCGATTTATTCGGTGATCGCGGTTGGGGCGTTCTTCTATGCGAAGACCCGCATTCCGTATTTTGCTCATGGCTACTCGCTGGCGTTCCTGATCGTCGCGATTGGCCCGTTCATGATCATCCCGAACGTTGGCCTGAACGAGTGGGGCCACACCTTCTGGTTTATGGAAGAGCTGTTCGTCGCTCCGCTGCATTGGGGCTTCGTGTTCTTCGGCTGGATGGCGCTGGGCGTGTTCGGCGTCGTTCTTCAGATCCTGATGCGCATTCATGCGCTGATCGGCAAGGAAGGCGTCGCCCTCCTCACCGAGTAAGGTTGGATGACCCGCTCGCGCCTTCGGGCGCGAGCGGACATTGCAAACTGGAGGGAAGTCGATGATTGCTTATCTTCTCATCGCGGCGTCATTGCTCTCGCCCCTGGCCTTTTGGTTCGCTGCGCCGCGTCGGGTAGCCGTTCCCGTGAGGCGCCGCTGCAGGGCGAATAGCAGAAGCTTTTAAGACCGGTCTTGTTCTCCCAACTTGACTGTCTTTACCCGCCGATGCCGTATGACATACGGCGCCGAGCGGGTAAGCTTTTAGGGCGTCCGTCTCCGTGTGGGGTTGAACGTCGCGACACCCCCGTTTTTCGGTTTCTCCCGCTACATTGTATTTTCAGGCGACCGGCTTAGATCGACAGATGCGACGCACAAAGGGTTCGTCGCGCCGGCATCGGGAGACAACTGATGAATGATCTGCTTGTCATTGCTTTTTCTTCGGAGCAGAAAGCCGAGGAAGTGCGCCAGAAGCTTTTCAAGATGCAGAAGGAATATTTGATCGAGTTGGGCGACGCAGTGGTCGCCGTGAAAGATCCTGACGGTCACATCAAGCTCAATCAGCTGTTCAACACGACGGCGATCGGCGGCGTGTCGGGCATGTTCTGGGGCGCGCTCATCGGTTTGATTTTCATGATGCCGCTCGCCGGCGCGGCGCTGGGCGCGGCCTCTGGCGCGGTCTCCGGCGCGCTGACCGATTTTGGGATCGACGACAAGTTCATGAAGGACGTCGCTGAAGTTGTGCCGCCCGGCGGCGCCGCGCTCTTCGTCCTCGTGCGGAAAATGACGACCGACAAGGTGCTTGAGGGACTCAAAGGGGTCGGCGGGACGGTCTTGAGAACGTCCTTCGAAAAATCCAAGGACGACGCCATTCGAGCGGCGCTTTCCGCGCAAAACCCGACGAGCTGAGAAAAGTCGAAACAACGCCGGCTCGTCCGTGACGGCGCCGGCGTTGTTTGCTGTCAGGCCGATCCTTTTTCCGCCTCGCGCCGCTGCGAGTGGAACGTCGTGTAAAGACTTGCGACGATGAACGCCAAGCCCAAAATTGCGACGAAGAAGAAAAGCGATGCGCGCTGAATGATCGCCATGGCGGGCACGAAGAGAGCGAGGATCAAACCCACAACGCAAATCTGCCAGGCTTCGGCGTGCACGCCGGCGACAAAGGTTCCGAGCGCCAGAAGAACCATGAGGTTCAACCCGGTCGCGTTGACGTCGACGAGAGCGCGCATCGTCGGGGTGTAAATCAGCCACATGGCGGCGAGAAACGCGGCCCAGTGAAGGATTTGCGTCCAGACGAGCTTCACGCGTTCTTCCCGCGTCGTTGCGTAGCGCCAGCCAATATGAATGCACAGCGCGCAATAGACGAGGGTCAGGAACTCCCAATACAGTCCGATTGGTTCGCCCGTAAAGGTGACGAGGCCGATGCCGAGCACCGCCATTGACAACATGATGATATAGGGAAGGTCGATCTTCAGAACGTCGAGGAAGAGCACCTCGGCCGGCTGTGTCGTGATCTCCTCGATGCCGTGTTCGATCGCGGTCACCCAGGACGTGTCATGCGCGCTCTCCTGGGATTTTTCCGCCTCTTTATGAGGTTCGGCCGCGCCGCCGCCGGCCGTATCCGGGCTGTTCGACATTTTGAGTTCCTTGTTGAGACGCGTTGCCGGTCAGTCGAGACGCGCCGAATCTGCGCCATGAGCGGCGCCTTGGACACCATCTGGAGGATAGTGCGGGGGACCAAGGTCGGCAACCGCCGCAAATTGTCCGATTTTTCGCATTGTGCGCCGGAAGGCGCGGCGGTAGCAGCGGCTTTTCATGTCTAACTGGAGGCCGTAATGAAAAGATCGCTAATACTCGCCGCCTTCGTGGCGATGGCGGGATTCGGCGTCTGGTCGCTCTATGTCGCAAGCCGCTATCAGGCGCTCTGCGAACTTTCCTACTGGTCAGCTACCTCGGCCGAGTTGAAGCTCTGCGACGAACGCGCCGCGGAACTGATTGGTAGGTGACGCCGGAACGCCGCCTCCCTCAGCGGACGATCAACATCGCCGCGCTGGCGACGACTGCGAAAAGCACGGAGTAGGTGACGGCGTTGGCTATCGGTTTTCTGATCATAGCGTCAATTGGGGCGTTGAATGGTTCGATTGCAATTGGTCAGAACGGCGCGCGTCCAAGGGTCGCAGGAACTGAAAGGCCAAGCTTTTACAAAAATACACTCTGATGACACGAACGCCTTGCGCCAGACGAATCGCGAGGCTAGGCTTCGAACAAGGTGACGGAGCGCCTGTCTTCGTCGCAACAGAAACGCCCCGACCGTGGATGTAACGGCGGGGCGTTTTTATTTTTCGAGCGGCGCTTCGGTTTCAATAGTAATAGCGGTAGTGCCGACGGGCGTAATGGTAGTGCGGACGCGGGGCGGTCGCTGCGCCGATCAGGGCGCCGCCAGCAGCGCCGATCGCACTGGCGGCAAGGGTGGGGCCCGCCATGCCGCCGGAAGCGAGCGCGCCGATGCCGGCGCCGCCGAGTCCGCCGATGATCCCGCCGCCCAAAGCGCGCTCGCCGGGCGTATAGCAGCCGTAGAGCGGCAGGCAGGCGGCTATCGCCGCCGCGAGAATCACGGCTTTCTTCGCGGGGCGGGCGATCGTCAGGCTCTGCATCTATCCAAATCCTCTTGTCGATGAGCGGAGCGCCTCGAAGCGCCGAGCTCCGGGCGTGCGAGTCCGGAGGTGACGGAATTTTGCGCCAGAAGGATGGCCCTGACGCGGCGATGGCTCGGCGGGGAGACGTTATCGCGGCTGCGGCGAAGGGACCGCTGGCGCGTTGTGCCGCCGCATGGAACTATGTGGACAATGCGCGACCGTGCGAGAACCGCTGGCCTGACATCATTCTGGCCGTGAATCCGATTCGCACGTACGATAGGATGAGACAGGCTCGACGCCGATGGAAAACGCTTGGCTGGATAGATTGCGTTCGCTCGCCGATGCGCTGGAGGAAGCCGTCGATCATATCGAGACGCTGGAGGCGATCGTCGAAATTCTAGAGAGAAAGCATCCGGAGACGGTGGATTGCGCGCGCGCCGAGGTTGCGGTGGCGAAAAAGGATCAGCATCTCTGAGCCCGGGTCATGACGCGACCTCGGGGGAGTCCGCATGCCGTGGGCGGGCGCATCGACGCGCGGCGCAGGGCCGGGCCTTTCCGTCGCGCGCGGTCAGTCAGGCTAGCTTTAGGGGGACGACAGTCTTGACGAGCGGGCGGCAAGCCTGCATGCGTCGGCCGTCTTCACCGCCGCGTCTCAGCTTGGCGCCGGGATCCGGTCACAATCATGGCGCCCAGGCTTCGGGGATGAATGTGCCGGGGTTCGCATTGTTGCGATTGCCCGTGAAGACGACGCCGCTCGGCCAAGCGTCCATCGTAATCACGCCCGGGAAAACCGTATTATTTTGAATGACGACGTTGGTCGCGGCGCCGAAGCCGTAAGACATCGCCTGACGACGCGGGGCGTACATCACATTGTCCGATATGATCGCATTGGAGAGGTCGGCGTGGACGTAGATGTGGCCGTCGCGCCATTTGTTGGCGCCCAGAAAAGTGTTTCCGATGATCCTAAGGCCAATGGACGGGCGGGGATAGAGGTGAACCGGCCACCCATGTTCAATGTTGTAGAAGAAGCTGTTTGCGATCGAGAGATTGTTCGTTCCGTCGATATAAACGCCGTGATCGTGGTTCTGGTAATGGGCGTTGCGGGGGCGGCAGCCGTTTTCCCCGGGACCGAGCCGGCCGATATCATGGAAAATATTCCGATCGACGACGACGTTCGCGCCGCCCTGAGCGTAGACGCCCGAAACGCCGTCGTCAGTGTCCGTGCAAACCCGCCCAATGTCGTGAACGAGATTTCCGCGAAGCAGGATATTCGATCCGCGTAAGCTGAAGGCTATCCCTCTGAAGCCAAAAATCTGGAAGTCCTGAAAGCGAACATAGCTGGCGCCGCGCCCGATATAGACGCCCGTCGACGTCGAGAAGTTGGCGCCGCTGAGCCTCGCGCCCCATTTTCGGAGCGATTGAAATGTGATCCAGGCGTCGGGCGCGCCGCCGTGCGATAAATCCACGAGCGGTTCGGAAGACGATGTGTAGGTTCCGTCGCCGACATAGATTGTGTCCCCCGGAGAGGCGACGTCTGCGCCTTTCTGAAGCGTGGCGAACGGCGTTGAAATAGAGAGTCCGCTGTTCGCGTCGTTTCCATTCGGCGAGACGTAGAACACTGTGGCCCCAGAGGCGGAGACGGAGGCCAGAAAAACGATCGCCGCCCCAAGCAGCTTTCCAAAAAGCTCGCTCATGAATCGCCCCCTACAAGTCGCTTGACTCCGGCGATCCGCACTCGACCAATGCGAGACGCAAATCTCGATAGCGGAAGGCAAGGACAATTCAGCCAGGTTCGCCGAAGCCTGAACGCAACTATTTTTAAGTGACGCCTGTTAACCTTATCGAAGAAAAACCCTCCGATCGGCTTTTGCAAGCTCGGCCAAAAAGCGAGCCGACGGCGTTTCAATTCGCAGTGGCGGCAAGCCGTGAGCGCAAGAGAAAAAATACATGAATTCCCACCGCTGCATGATCATCGCTGATCATGCAGTCATAGGGCCGATTGCGCTTGCGCTCGTCCGCCGCTGCGACAAAATCGTGCGCGCTGCGACCAGCATCATTCGGCGGGGATCGATTACATTTGATCGGCGCGACGCCCAAGCAACTCGGGATGGTTATATGGACAAGCTCAAGTATATATCTGACTTTGACGTTGCTATTGAAGCGGCGATCAACTATCAGTTTCTTCCAATAGTCCGTAGCTCGGCGATAGCGCGTCGGTTTCCAGTTTCAATCCGGCTTGTCCGCCAGCGCGGAGGTCCGGCCGAGGCGAAGTTGTCCTTCATTTGCTGAGGCGGTGATCCTATGGAACGTCAAGACGTCATCATCGTCGGCGCGGGCATGGCGGGAACGCTGGCGGCGAATCTTCTTTCGCGCCAGGGCTTGGCCGTGACGCTTATCGACTCGCGCGCCGAATTCCCGCCGTTGTTTCGCGCGGAGAAGCTCGAGCCGGATCAGATCGAACTTTTGCGTAAATTCGGGCTGTTCGAAACGGTCGCGCCCTGGCTGGCGCCAATAAGGGAAATTCTGCTCGCTTATCAGGGCAAGGTCGTCGCCCGGCAACCGATCGAACAATACGGCGTAGAATATCGCAATCTCGTCAATCCGCTGAGAGCGGCGCTTCCGCCCGCAGTCACTTTCAAACTTGCAAGAGTGGAGCGTATCGAGACCGATGCCGAGCGGCCGAAAGTCGTCCTCTCGGACGGAGAGGAAATCGAGGGGCGCGTCTTATTGATTTCCGGCGGAACGGCGAGCGGTTTCGCAAAGCAGCTGGGGATCGAGAAGCGCCCATTGTATTCCGACCTGTCTTTGGCGTTCGGCTTCGATGTCGCTCGGGTGGACGGAAAGCCTTTCGCATTCGACGCGGTCACCTATCGGCCCGATACTGTCGCAAACCGCGTTGGATATCTGACGCTGTTTCGCTTCCCTGAAACGCTGCGCGCAAACTTGTTCGTCTATTGGTCGCCCAAGGATCCGGAAACCCGTAAGTTCATGCAGGATCCCACGCATGAGCTGGAGCGCGTGCTGCCGGGACTTCGGTCAGTCATCGGAGACTATCACGTTCCGGGAAGGGTGGAAGCTTGCGCGGTCGAACTCTACCGGATGGAGGAACCCGCGCGACCGGGCGTGGTTCTTTTCGGGGATTCCGGTCAAAGCGTTTGTCCGACGACAGGCATGGGCCTCAGCAAGGTGCTTACAGACGTGGACGTCCTCTGCCATGACTACGTGCCGCGTTGGTTGCAGACCCCGGGGATGGGCGTGGAAAAGATCCGGGAATTCTATCTCGACCCACGAAAGCAGTCGGTAGACCGCGCCGCCTGGGTCGGCGCGCTTACGGGGAGGGACCTGGTCACGAGCAAGTCGCCGCTCTCTTGGTTGCGCCGACAGATCGGACTGTGGCGCTGGAAAAATTCGGACAACCGCGTGGTCTCGGCTGTCGCCGGATTGTTGCGGCAAGGTCATGCAGCCTTGATGAGATGATGTGAAACAAAGCGGTTCGTTGGCGATAGCGGGGTTCGTTGAATATGGGAACGTTGAATAGGGTTTTGGTGTCGTTATTCCGGCCGCTGTGGTTGTTCATTCAACGCCGCGGACCCGCGAGTTTCCGCTTTATCGGCCCGACCGGCTGCATCGAAACGGCTGCATCCTTCGCCGCCTGGAATCAGGTGGAAGGCGATTATCTGGAGTTCGGCGTCTACAAGGGCGAATCTTTCGCCGCCGCGTTTCGCGCGATGAACGCAGCGCGGCGCCCTTTCTCCAGCACTCCGAACGATCCGCCTGAATACGCTCACTGGCGCGCCAATCCGCCAAGGTTCTTCGCCTTCGATTCATTCGAGGGGCTCCCCCCCGGACCCGCGGAGCGGCACGTGGATTACGGCGTCGGCGCCTACGCCTGCTCCGAGGGGCAGTTTCTCGATAATCTGAAACGAGAGGGCGTGGATCTCTCCCGCGTCGTCACCATTCCGGGATATTACGACAAGACGCTTACGCCGGAACTCAAGTCTCGCTACGGTCTCGAGAAGGCGGCGGTCGTGATGATCGATTGCGACCTGTATGAGTCGACGGTTCCCGTGTTGGATTTCCTGACGGATATCGTTGATCAAGGAACCGTCATCATCTTTCAGGATTGGTTTCGTTTCAAGGGCCGCCCGGGTAGCGGAGAGCAGCGGGCCTGCCGTGAATGGCTGGCGCGCAATCCTCACCTCGAACTGATCGAATATTGGCGCGAGGGACCGCAGGCCGTCAGCTTCATCGTCAATCTGAAAGAGAACGATCCGGCGCAGAGCTGATCGCGTGCGCCGAACGCGGGGCGTTTTGCGTGACGAGACGATTTGGAGTCTCGGCTCGATCACGTCGCCATTCGTGGCGCGAGGACGCGACTGAAAACGCGACGCGTCCATGGAAAGCCACGCCTCCGAAGAATCCGCCGGGACAGATCGTCGACAAGTAACAGCGCTTACGCCCAATGGGGCCGCGCGCCATTTTCTTTTGAAAGTAGCATCCTGGGCTGGATCCGCGTCGCACAGGCGCGGCGGCTTTAACCGAAAGGAATTTCAGGTTTCCGCCTTTTCGGAGGCTGACGGCTGCGCTTCTTCGGCGCTCCGCAATCTGTAGGAATTCAGACCGCGACGCCAGCTCGTCGCAAGCCGCCGAACCCACTCGATCTTCTTGGCCTCTTCCTTTATCCGGCCGCCGACGAATTGCATTGTCAGATAGGCTTTGCCTTGACCGGTCAGGCCGATGTTGCATTCATAGAGCGGTAGGGAGTGATCCGCCCAAAGACTCTTGTACGCCTCGTCTCCAAGGGTGAAATCGAACACCTTCAGTCCCCGGGAGATGCTCCATTCCAGCAGGCTTTGCATGAGAACGCGTCCAACCGAGTAACGCGCCCATTCGCCCGCTTCGTAGCTTGGCATGAGCCAATAAAGACGATCTCGAAAAATCATCCCGCAATGCGTCGCAACGATAGTCTCGCCGACGGTGAGCGCCGATGTATGGATGAGGCCCGTCGTCAGGTGTCGTTCGATCAACCGGGAGAAGAAGGCGGAATAACTGGGTTTGGCGAAAAGGTCGGGAAAACCCGTCTCCCGATATTTGCGGCGCTTTTGGCGAATCATGGCGTCCAGAACGCTGCTTGCTTCCTCAGGGGAGGCAGCGATCCAAAAACGCGTCGGCGCAATATCCGAAAGTCGGCGTAACTTGCGAGAAGCGTCAGCGAAAAATTTCGCCTTATGGCGTTTCTTGAATTCCGCGAATGTTTCGGAAAGGGTCGCCGCAAAGGCGTCGTTCGCATGTTTGGCGCCGGGCAGTTCGATAAAGGGATTCGATACGCCCTCGATGAGAGACGGCATTTTGTCGAACGCGATCACATCGACCTGCGGCAACTTCTCCACGACCAACGTCATCAGGCGACTGAGAGCGGCGGCATCGAGAGCCGATGCGAAATCCGGCCGGATGATCGGCGCGTGATAATCTGTGATGCGTCCGCCCAGAAAACTCAGGAACGACAGGCCGCGCCGACGATGGATCCCGAGCGGCAACAACATCAACGTATTTTCGCTGGCGTCGACGATATGAATGATCCGGGGTTCAACTGCCTCCGCGGCGCCGACCGTTTCCTGCCAGGTCGAGAGCCATTCGAAGGTCTGGAAGCCGTAACAGGCGCAGCGCTCCTGGGCCTCGCGCCAACGGCTCTCGCTCTCGCTGAATGAATGGAAGATCTCAACGCGGATTGACGGGAAGTCCGCTGACAGAAACACGGGCCGCCTCTCTTCCGTTCGCCATGGACAAGTCGAGAATTCGACCCTCGACCGGCTTGTTCGTCTTCTATCAGAAAGTCTCTGGGGAGAGGTATCACATCTTCGTTCGAACGCCCACGATTTCGCGTTAATTTAACGACGTGTGCAAGAATCGACGGTCGCGCGAAACGGCGCAAGATCGAACGTAGCAAAGACTTGAGCCTGAAATGCGGCGTTTTGCCGAATTGCGTCTTTCGAAACTTCAATCCTGAGGTCTTTGGACGGCGTCGGTCGGAAATGCGTCGGCATGCGCGCGCGGAACGGACGTCGGCCTTTCTCGTCGCCGGAGCGGGGCTGCGTCCGAAACACCTCAATCCTGGGATTGGATTGTCAAGCTGAAGGTTGGGGACATGAACCTGAACGCCAAGATTGCTCGCGCCGAAGACGCGCCTGGCGCGGCGATCGGTTACCGACCAGATATCGACGGACTTCGCGCGGTCGCGGTCGTCTGCGTGATCGTCTTCCACCTTTCGCGATCGACGTTGCCTGGCGGTTACCTTGGCGTCGATATGTTCTTTGTCCTCTCTGGCTTTCTCATCGCCTCGATCATATGGCGCGAAGCCGAGAAGGGGACGTTTTCGATCGTGGGATTTTATGACCGCCGCATCAAGCGGATCATGCCCGCGCTGTTGCTGTTGCTGCTGTTCACGAGCGTTTTCGCATATCTGATTTTGCTCCCTGCGGATCTTGTCGGCTATGCGAAAAGCTTGCTTGCGACGCTGGCGTTCTCGGCAAATTTCTATTTCTGGCGCGACGCCAGCTATTTCGCGCGGATGGCGCAAGAAAAGCCACTGCTCCATCTCTGGTCCCTCGGCGTCGAGGAGCAGTTTTACGTTCTCTTCCCGTTGCTGTTGATCCTGCTTGCGCGCCGATGGCCGCGTGCGGCTCTTCCATGCATCGTCGCGTTGACGATCATTTCGGTTTTGCTGAATCCGCTCGTTTACAAACTCGGGATCGAGGGCGCCGCATTCTGGTTGCTGCCGACCCGCGCCTGGGAGTTGGGCGCCGGAGCAGTTCTGGCGCTCCTCCCGTCGCAGTTCATTCCGAGCCGAAAAATGGGTGCTCGCATCGGCTTCTTCGGCGCCTTTCTGGCGATCGCCGCGATTGTTCATCCGTTCACGGCGCTGTCGCCGCTGCCCGTCGCGCTACCCGTCGTCGCGGGAACGGCGCTTGTGATTTTCGCCGGATTGACGAACGCCTCGCCGGTCAATCGCGCGCTCGCCGCGCGGCCCTTTGTCCTGGTTGGTCTGATTTCCTACTCGCTTTATCTATGGCATTGGCCGATCATCGTCTTCGGACAATACTATCTGGTGCGAGATTTCACGCTGCCCGAGAAATTCGCCGCCGCCGTGTTGACGGCGGCGGCGGCGGCCTCGTCGTGGCGCTTCGTCGAGCGTCCGTTCCGCCGCAAACATATGCCGGTTCGGACGAGCCGCATTGCCGCCGCGAGCGGCGGAATCGCTTTCGCGGCTTTCGCGCTGGCTCTGCTTGCGCTCCAGGGCGCCCCGGGGCGGCTGAATAGAGAAGCGGCGGTCATCAATGAAGCCGTCGGGACGCTGTATCGCTGTCCGATATCGGACTACATGCTTCTGGGATCGGCGCGCGTCTGTCCGGTCACGCCCGGCCTCACGAATCCCGCCGACGCCGACGTCGTCCTGCTCGGCAATTCGCATGCGCTGATGTTCGCTCCGATTTGGGGCGAAATTTTCAGCGTGCGCGGACTGTCCGTGGTTCTCATCCTTATGGAAAGATGCCTGCCGACGACCCTGGCGAATATCAGTCTCGACTGCAACGAAACTGCAAAAAGCAAGCTTTCAGAAATACTGCCGCTCGAACGTGCGAAGATTGTCGTCGTCGGCATGACCTGGTGGAACAATGACCAATTGCTTTCCGCTGACGGCCGGCGGCTCGACGATCAAGAAGCGCGCGCGCTCACGCAGGCGATCGACGATCTGATCCGGCAGTTGCAGCGCTCGGGAAAGCAGGTGATCGTGACAGGGCCGCTCGCACAGCCTAATTGGGATGTCGCCTCGATCGTCAGCCGCCAGCTCGCTTTTGGCCATCCTGTCGACCGGCCGACGTTTCTGCCTCTCGCGGAATTCAACCAGCGTTTCGGACAGGCGATCCGTCACTTCGAGGAAAGAACCGACATCGGCTTTGCACGGCCCGATCTTGTTCAATGTTCGACGGATCGCTGCAACTTCATTCTCGACGGCCATTCGCTCTTTGCGGATTACCACCACGTCGCAAAGGCTGAGCTGTGGCGCTTCCGGACGCCCTTCGAACATGCGCTGGACGCGATTCGTCTTCCGCCGAAACGGACGAAGTTGGAAGCTCCGTGAAGGAAGGTCCGGCGGGCGCCTCGGGCGTCATCACGACCTCGAACAAGGTTTGGCGCGCTCGATGCGTCCGTTTTTCCGCCCGGCAAAGTCGCGCCGACATTGAGAGACGCACTCACTCCTCCTCCCCGAACAAGCCGAACTGTCCTGCGGCCCGAGCCGGCTCCGCGAGCCCCAGATGCCGAAAGGCGTGGGGGGTCAGCAGGCGTCCGCGCGGGGTGCGTTGCAGAAAGCCCTGTTGCAGCAGATAGGGCTCGATGATGTCCTCGATCGCGTCGCGCGGTTCCGAGAGCGCCGCGGCGATCGTTTCGATCCCCACCGGACCGCCGCCGAAATTAACCGCGACCATGGTGAGGTAGCGCCGGTCCATGACGTCGAGGCCGATCGAGTCGACGTCGAGCAATGAGAGCGAGCGGTCGGCGAGTTCGCGCGTGATCGTCGCGACGCCTTCCACTACGGCGAAGTCCCGCACCCGGCGCAGGAGCCGCCCTGCGATGCGCGGCGTGCCGCGCGAGCGCCGAGCGATCTCGCGGGCGCCTGCGTCGTTCATTCCTACGCCGAGCACGCGGGCGCCGCGCTTGACGATCAGCTCCAGCTCCTGCGGCGTGTAGAAATTCAGCCGCACGGGAATGCCGAAACGGTCCCGCAACGGCGTCGTCAGCAGCCCGGCGCGCGTCGTTGCGCCGACGAGCGTGAACTTCGCCAGATCGATCTTCACCGAGCGCGCCGCCGGGCCCTCGCCGATGATGAGATCGAGCTGGAAATCCTCCATGGCCGGATAGAGAATCTCCTCCACTGCAGGATTGAGCCGGTGGATTTCGTCGATGAACAGCACGTCGCGCGGCTCGAGATTGGTGAGCTGCGCGGCGAGATCGCCCGCCTTCGCGATGACGGGGCCGGAGGTCGAGCGGAAATTGACGCCAAGCTCACGGGCGACGATCTGGGCGAGCGTCGTCTTGCCCAATCCTGGCGGGCCGACGAGCAGCACATGGTCGAGCGCGTCGCCCCGCGTCTTGGCCGCCTCGATGAACACCTTGAGATTGGCGCGCGCGGCCTCCTGGCCGGTGAAATCGGCAAGCGTCAGCGGGCGCAGGCTGGCATCCGTGTCGTCGTCGCGCTGTTCGGGGCTCACGAGCCGCCGGGGAGGGGTGGTCAAGAAGTGCTCCAATGCGCCGGCGCCCGCGCTATGCTAATCTTTGTCAAACGGAGCCGCGCCGTGAATCGCCCGTCCTCGCGCTACGAATATATGCCCCTCGATGATTTCGAGGAACTTTTGGCCGACAAGCCTGCCGACGAGAAATGGGAGCTGATCGGCGGCCGGGTAGTGCGCATGATGGTTGGGGCGCGCTGGGAGCACAATTATATTATTCAGAACCTGGCGTCCCCGCTTCGGGAAAGGCTCCGCGCGAAGGGGTCGCCTTGCCGCACCCTGACCGAATCCGTTCGATTGCGGGACAAGTCGACGGAATCCTCGATTCTTCCGGACGTCATCGTTCATTGCCGGCCGCTGGAGCCCGGCGAGTCGGGGCTTGACGACCCGGCCGTGCTGGTGGAGGTCATGTCCGAAGGCAGCAAAGCGCGCGACCGGTTCGAAAAATGGGCGGTCCATCAGAAACTGGCGAGCTTGCGGCACTATGTGCCGGTGCAGCGCGATAGAGCGCATATCGAGATATTCGACCGAATTGGCGAGGCTTGGGGGGCGTCCGCATCCTCGACGGGCTGGAGGCGACCCTTGATTTCCCGGGGGTCCAGGCGAGCGTTCCGCTGCGCGAAATTTATCTCGATGTAATCGACGTCTGAGCAGCCCATCCCCCGGGCCGTTCGCTTTCAGCGCTTTCGCCCGAGCCAGCGGTTAACCCGCGCGCAATAGGCCGCGAAGGCGTCTGGATGCTTGCCGCGCAGGGCGGCCTCCTCATGCGGCACGATGAGCCGGTCCATGCCCCACCAATGGCCGTATAGCAGAGCGGGCGCCGCCGCAAAGGCGAGCAGAGCGTAAGGATGACCGCTGCGCCCGAGCCCGATAAGTCCAAGCGACCAGGCGAGGCTCTGCACCAGAGACAGCACATAAACCGGGTTGCGCGATATGGCGTAGACGCCGCTCGTGACGAGGGCCTCGGAGCCCACGAATTCTCGCGCGTCGCCGCCGCGTTTCTCGAGATAGACAACGAGTAGAATCTTCAGAACGAGGAAGATCATCCAGCCCAAAGCCGCGAGCAGCAGCGCGCGGGCGCCAGCCTCGGTTGGGGCCGCGAGGGCGAGCAGCAGCAGCGTCGTCGCCGCATAGGCGGCGCAAGCCGCGAGGTCGACGAGAAAAATACGGGAGAACTGCAAATCCTGACGGATCCGCCGGGCAATGAAGGCCAGCACGGACGAACGCTCGGCGTCGACAGACAGGCTCATCTCGAAACCCCAACGAGGCGACTGGCGGCCGCACGCTCGCCCGCGCCGCTTACTCTTACGGAAGCGTCGCTATTTTAGAGCGCAAAACGTTACCGCCGCCTTGCGCTATTTTGCGAGTTCCTTGAGCCCCTGACGGATCAGCGCGCCCGTTTCCGCGCCCTCGCCGAGCGTGTTCACGCTCGCCGCCACGGCGGCGGCGGCCTGCGGGCGGCCGTAACCGAGGTTGACCAGCGCCGATATGGCGTCGCGCACGGCGGAAGGCGCATCGGCCTCCGCGTCCTCGCCCGAAAGCTTCGCCACGATGGGGTCGACTGCGCCGAAGGCGGGCGCCTTGTCCTTCAGTTCCGCGACGATCCGGGCGGCGAGCTTTGGGCCGACGCCTGGCGCCCGCGCGACCATGGCCTTGTCCTGCGTGGCGATGGCGGAGCCGAGTTCGGATGCGGAGAGGATGGAAAGAATCCCCAGCGCCACCTTGGAGCCCACTCCCTGCACGGTCTGTAACAGGCGGAACCAGTCGCGCTCCGCCTCGCTCGAAAATCCGAAGAGCTTGATCGAATCCTCGCGCACCTGCGTCTCGATGGCGAGCGCTGCGGCTTCGCCGGGGCGCGGGAGCTTTTGCAACGTGCGGCCCGAACAGTGGACCACATAGCCGACGCCGTTGACGTCGAGGATGACGAAATCGTCGCCGTAGGAGTCGATGAGGCCCTTGAGTTTGCCGATCATGCGAGCGCTTTCAACGCCCGCGCCCCGCGATGCTGGGCGTGGCAGATGGCCACCGCCAGCGCGTCGGCGGCGTCGGGGCTGGCGGCCTGGCTCGTCGGCAGCAGCACGCGCACCATCATCTGGATCTGCGCCTTTTCCGCGTGGCCGGCCCCGACCACGGTCTTCTTGACGAGATTCGCGGCGTATTCGGCGATCCCGAGACCCGCGAGGGCGGGAGTCATGAGCGCGACGCCGCGCGCCTGGCCGAGTTTCAGGGTCGACTGCGGGTCGCGGTTGACGAATGTTTCCTCCACCGCCGCCTCGTGCGGCCGGTAATCGGAAATGACCTGCATCAAACCCTCGTGCAACTGGCGCAAGCGGTTGCCCATGTCGAGCGCGCCGTCCGACGTTACGCGCCCGCAGGCGATGAAAGACAGGCGCGAGCCTTGCAACTCGATTATGCCCCAGCCTGTGTTCCGGAGGCCGGGGTCGATGCCGAGAATGCGAATCGGAGGAACGTGCATGGCTCAGCATAAGCGCAAGGGCGGGAGAGGCTAGGACTGATCTGACGCGGCCTTCTCAACCGCCTCAACCACTGCGTCGAAGGCAAGCATGATCGACCCATGCCGGGCCTTGTAGTCCCGCACCGGCTCCAGCACGGCGAGATCGGCCCATTTGCCATCCGGCGGCGGGCCGTTTTCCTTCAGCATCCGGCGCAGCGCCTCGCGGGCGGCGCGCAGCTCTTCGGGCGTCGAGCCCACCACGTTGCGCGCCATGATGGAGGCCGACGCCTGGCCGAGCGCGCAGGCTTTCAGCTCATGCGCGTAGTCGGCGACTTTCCCATCCCGCAGGACGACGTCGACCGTGATCGTCGAGCCGCACAGCTTGGAATAGCCCTTGGCCGTTCCGTCCGGCTGTTCGAGCCGGCCGATGCGCGGGATATTCCCGGCCAGTTCCAGAATTTTGGCGTTGTAGACCTTGTCGAGCATGTCGGCGAAGACTCGGGCGCGGGGCTTACCTTCGCTCCCGCTCGGCTCTATATAGGTTCGAGAGGGTCGGCGCGGAAGCGCGGCCCCGGCGCAACGCCGAGGCGCCGCATTTGTTGCAAGACTCGGGCGAAGTCTCGAATTCTCGCGGTTTCTCACTCAGAGGGGCGAAATTTGAGGTCATGTCCCATGCGTCTTGAGCGCATGGAGGAAAAGCGTCGCGGCCAATGCGACGCGCTTTTTGAGGAGGCGCCACATGGATGACGTGGTTAAGACCTTTCCTGTTCGCCCCGATTTTCAGGATGACGCTTTGGACGTGATCGGCGCCGCCGCGGCGCACGCCGACCGTCGCGCGGCTCCCGCGCCGACCGCCACGCGCAAGGCGCTCGATCGCCCGAGCCGGGACGAAGCGGAAGCCGCCGTGCGCACGCTATTGCGCTGGGCCGGCGACGATCCCGAGCGCGAGGGCCTGCGTGAGACGCCGCGCCGCGTCGTCAAGGCCTATGAGGAATTCTTCAAGGGCTATACGGAGAGCCCCGACGAAGTTCTCTCGCGCGTTTTCGAGGAGGTCGAAGGTTACAACGACCTCGTTCTGGTGCGCGACATTCCCTTCACCTCGCATTGCGAGCATCACGTCGTGCCCTTCGTCGGCAAGGCGCATATCGCCTATTATCCGACCGGCGGCGTGGTGGGACTCTCCAAGCTCGCGCGTCTCGTCGATGTCTTCGCCAGGCGGCTTCAGACGCAGGAAGCAATGACGGCGCAAATCGCCGACGCCATCGAGACGCATCTCGGACCGCGCGGCGTCGCGGTGCTGATCGAGGCCGAGCACATGTGCATGTCGATGCGCGGCGTCCTGAAACAGGGCTCGTCGACGGTCACCGTGCAATTCTCCGGAGTTTTTCAGGACGATCCGGCGCAGCAGGCGCATTTCTACACGCTGCTGCGCGGCGCGCGCTGATGGCGCTGGACAAGACCGCGCTTGAGGAGGGGGCGGAATTCGCCCCCCGCTTCGATGCGAACGGCCTCATCGTCTGCGTCACGGTCGAGGCCGCGACGCGCGAAATTCTCATGGTCGCCTATATGAATCAGATTGCTCTCGACAGGACGATCGAGACGGGCGTGGCGCATTACTGGTCGCGCTCCCGCAACGCGCTGTGGCGCAAGGGCGACACGTCGGGCCAGGTGCAGCGTGTCGTCTCGCTCTCCGTGGATTGCGATCAGGATGCGATCATGTTGACGGTCGAAGCGGGAGGCGACGGGAAGGCTTGCCATACCGGCCGCAAATCCTGCTTCTACCGGCGTCTTACGACGGAGGGCGATGCGCGCCGGCTCGTTTTCGACGGCGATGAAGCGGTGTGAGAAGAACGCGCCGCGCGCGCTCGGCTTCGGCTCGCTCGCGCTTATCGCGCTGCTCTGCGGCGCGGCGGCGGGCGACGAGCTGCAAACGGCGCGCGGCGCGGTGGATCGCGCATTGAGGAAGGACGGCGGCCGCCTGGTCGATCGCGAGGCGCGATGTCCCACAGACGTCGGCAATCTCTGGGAATATGTGACGAGGACGCAGATCGTTCCTATTTCTGGGTCGTCCTCGGCGGCCCTTCTCGACACCGCGATGTGCGGCGGGGGGAACAAGCACGGTCAATATCTCGTCGTCGTCAAAAGCGGCCGGGGGGAATTGATCCGCGACGCCGAAATCGGCGACATGAGTTTTATCGGCCGCATCGCCCGTGTCGAGGGGAATGTCATCTCCCTGTCTGGAGTCCGATGGACGCCGGAAGATCCGCATTGCTGTCCCTCGATGGACGCGGTGCTCGAATACGACATCGCGCGACGGATTCACCGTTTCAAATCGAGCCCCAGAAAAGAAAAGGATTAGACGCCCACGTCATAGATGCGCTGCAGCATGTGGAAAGGTTAACTTTCTGGCCATTTTCCGGGCGCAGGCTCATTCCCATATAAAAAGACGAAAATTTGGGTAGTGAGACGACCGAGTGGGAAAAGTGCGATGTTATCGCTGCTTAGACGCAATGACGGTTCCGTCGTGAGCGACAATCGTGATGCGATGAGTCCGCAGGCTGCAAATGTGGCGACAGCGCCTCCTCCGGTCGCGGACGAACAAGCGCCTGCGCCGCCGCCGCGTCCGCGCGGCAGGCCGCTGATCGGCCTCGCGCTGGGCGCGGGCGCCGCCCGCGGCTGGTCCCATATCGGCGTGCTCCACGAACTGGCGGAGCAGGGGATTCGTCCCGACATCGTCGCCGGCACCTCGATCGGCGCCGTCGTCGGCGGCTGCTATGCGGCCGGCAGACTTGAGCAGATCGAGGCCTTTGCGCGCTCGCTCACGCGCCGCCGTGTCTTCACCTTAATGGATCTTTCTTTTTCGGGCGCGAGCCTGATCACCGGCGAGCGCCTGAAATCCGCGTTGGAGCAGGAGCTCGACGGGTTGCGCGTGGAGGAGCTGCCGATACCTTTCGCGGCAGTGGCGACGGAAGTTGGCACAGGCCACGAAGTATGGCTTCAGCGCGGCCCGCTGGCGGATGCGATCCGCGCCTCCTATGCGTTGCCCGGAATTTTCGAGCCGGTGCGGATTGGAGACCGCTGGCTTTTCGATGGCGCGCTCGTCAATCCTGTGCCGGTGACGGTCTGCCGCGCGCTCGGCGCGGAGTTCGTGATCGCGGTCAACGTCACCGCGGATACGATGTATCGCGCCCGCGTGATCCGGGACGATCCGGAAGCGGCGAAAAAGGCGGCGGCGGCCGGACCGTTCGGCGACAAGCCGGACGTCTCTTTCGTCGACCGCATCCTGCCGCGCTATTTCGACCGGCAGCCGGGAGACGCGCCAAACGTCGCGACGGCCATGATCGACGCCTTCAACATCATTCAGGACCGCATTTTGCGCTCCCGTCTCGCCGGCGACCCGCCCGACGCGACCATCACGGCGCGGATGGAAGACATAGGCATGTTCGATTTCCATAAGGCGGATCAACTCATCAATATTGGGCGGTCCGCGGCGAAGCGGGCGCTGCCCAATATTTTCGCGCATATCCCCATTCCCGGGGCGTCGGTCTGACGCTCACGCCTGGGCGATATATTCCCGCATGGAGCGGTGCTCTTCCTCGATCACGCGAATTCGGTGCTTCACCACGTCGCCGATCGAGATGAGCCCCGCGAGCCGGCCATCCCTGAGCACGGGCAGATGGCGGCGTCGTTCGAGCGTCATCGTCTGCATCGTCGAGTCGACCGTGTCGTTCTCATAAGCGGCGACGGGATTGACCTGCATGTATTCGGAGACCGGCTCGTCGAGCGACGTTGCGCCGCCGGTCGCGATCGCCGCGACGATGTCACGCTCGGAGATGAGTCCGACCACGGCGCCGTCATCGTCGGTGATGACCAGCGCGCCGATGCCATGGCGCATGAGTTCGACCGCGACGTCTCGCAGACTGACACTGGGCGGCGCCGTAACGACATGCCGTCCTTTTTCGGAGAGAATCATTGCGACGGTCATAGTTTCCTCCTCGGCCAGTTTGACCCGAACGCGCGCTCTGGCGCGTCGCGCTTGCGGCCGCGGCTGGTCGAGACGGCGCGGACCTAAGCCCGCGCCGTCCCGTGATCGAAGGCGCCGAATGTCAGAAGGCCAAACAGAAATCCTCCGATATGCGCTTCCCAGGCGACAGCCTCGGAAGCGCCCGCCGCCTCTGGAAAGACGCCGAGGAGGAAATTTGCGGCGAACCACACGACAAGGAACATCATCGCCTGTCGGTTCTCGCTCAGCTGCGAGAGGGGAGCTGTCCGTGCTCCTCTCCCGTCGATTGCGCCGGTTTCTCCCAGCCGCGAGCCGGGGGTAAAGGCAAAACGCACGATCGCCGCCATAGTTCCTGAAATCGCCGCGGATGCGCCGACCACCGGCGTCGCGTCCAGGGGATGAAAGGCGTAGTGCGCCAGAGCGCCGGCGATGGCGCAGCCTGCGAGGAAGAGAAGGAAGCGAATGTCGCCCAGTCGGCGCGCGACGGGCGCGCCGAAGGCCGTCAGAGTCAGGCCGTTGATCGCCAGATGCGTCCAGCCGCCGTGCAGAAGCGCATAGGTGACCAGCGTGAGCAAAACGCCGCGCCCGCCGCTAAACGCAAGCGCCATGCGCTCATCCGAACCCGATGCGCCCGTCCCGTTCGCGGACAGCGCCTCGATCACGCTTGCGGGCGAGATAAAGAAACTCAGGCGGACAGGGATGAAAGCGAAGGCGTCGTAGACGCCATAGGCGAGGGCGCTCGGGCCATATGCGACCAGCAATTGTAGCAAGGCCATGAAGATCAGGAGCGCTGTCACCACTCCTGGCAGATTGATCATTCGCTCCCTGTCGCCTTCCACAACGCCTCCCTTCGGTTTCATCGTTTATCTTACGCGCATCGCGCCGCCTGTCCCAAATCGGGCCAAGCGCGCTACGTGAGCCGACTCCATATTCAGGGTCGACGCGCGCAACTCAAGCAGCGTTTCAGGAAGGGGAAGGGGGAGCGGGAACGCCGGAGCAAACGTTCCCGCTCCAATTTACATTCCCATGCCGCATCAAATCCGGGCAAGAGGAAGGGTTCGAAATATCAAAAACCTGCCTGGGCAGTCCCAACGAGCGGAGCATCTCTCGGAACGCCTATGGCGTGGAAGAAAAAGTCTCACAGGCGCGGCGGGGCCGCAATCGAAGCATTGAAAAACGGTTAATTCGCCTGCCCCCTGGCACGCAGGCTGCTGTTTTCCAATGCGGGCGACGCGAGGGGCGTTGGCCGTTTCAATCCGAAGCAGGCAATGCGGCGTCGGGCGGGGCTATGCGACATCAAGTGAGCAAGGATCTTTTTGCATATTGGAGCGAACTCAAGGGCGCGCGCGCCGCGCCCGATCGCTCGGACATCGATCCCGGCGCGATCCGGCAAATTTTGGCGGATACGTTCATCATCGAAGTCGACGGCGACCTTATCTTTCCTGTGCGTCTGAGCGGGACGCGGCTGAATGCGCTCTGGGGGCGCGAACAGAAGGGCGAGTCGTTCGTCGATCTCTGGCGGGAGGAGGACCGGCGCAGCATTGCGGCCGCGATGCTGACGGTGATCGACGGCGTGGCGCCAATCGTCGCCGGAGCCCGTACGCGGGCGCCGGGAGCCGCGCCGCTGGAGCTCGAACTGCTCCTGTTGCCGTTGCGTCATTTCGGGAAAACGCATTCGCGCGTTCTTGGCGCCTTGTCCCCGGCATATCAACCGGAGTGGCTGGGTCTTCGCCGCGCCGGGCGGCTGGAACTCGTTTCTCTCCGCATCATCTCGGCGGAGCCGTCGCGCGCCTTCCTTCCGAGCCCGCCCTCTTTGCCGGCGCGAGTCCCGCGCGCAGAGCGCCCGCGCTTCGTCGTTTACCAGGGAGACAAGGCTTGATGGCTACATTCATTCGCATCTTGCCGTAAGCACTCGTTAATTGGGTGGCTGGTATCGTCGCCAAACTCGAATGCGGGTTACGCGCAGACATGGCCGCCATCCAACCTCAGCTCAATTATTTGTATGACGCGCGCGAGAACCGGCGTTTCCAGCGGGTTCCGGTCGCGTTGTTCGGGCGATACATGCTCGAAAACCGGCGCGAATATCCTTGTCAGACGGTCGAGATGTCGCCGGGCGACATGGCCCTTTTCGCGCCCGTGAAGGCGCAGGTCGGCGAGAAGGTCGTGGTCTACCTCGATCAGATCGGACGTTTCGCCGGCGTCGCCATTCGGCAGACCGACGTCGGTTTCGCGATGTCGATGAATCTGCCGCCCATGAAGCGGGACAAGCTCGCGGATCAACTCACATGGTTCGCCAACCGTCATGCATTCAGCCTGCCCGAAGACCGCCGTCACGAGCGTATTACGCCGCTCATGCAGCGGACGCTGCTACGATTGCCGGACGGTCAGGAAATTATTGCGAAGATCAAGGATATTTCTCTTTCGGGCGTCGGCATTGAAACGGAAGCGCGGCCGCCCCTCGGCTCGCGGATTGTCGTCGGCACGACGGGCGCCGTCGTCGTGCGTCATTTCGAAGGCGGGATCGGCGGCGAATTCGAACGGCCGTTCAGTCCCGGCGACATCGACGAATCGACAAGACTCTGACCGGTCGCGGACGCGCGCCATCTCGCGCCGAGCCGGATTTTCCAAAGCAGATCAGAATTCGATGCGCAACGCGCGACAGCTGAAGCGGTGCATTTCGTCAATTGATCTTGTCGAACGGCGCCAGGCCGAAAGTGAATCCGGCGCTTGCGACGACCACAAGTCTTTGTTCTGAGGGCGATCGCGTCGCAAATTTGACGGGCGCCGGGACGATGCTTAAAAGTTCGTTCAGCCTTGATCGATCGATCAAGAATCGGGTCCAGATTTAATGGTGGCATAGATGCTCAACTTGCCGTTTCAGGTCCAGTTTGGCGCCAAAGGCAATTATCTGGAGTGGGCCCGAGAGGGGTGGCATCTCGATCAAAACGACGCCCTTCATACCTGGGCCGGACATCTCGCGAAACTGGAGATGGATATTGCGCCCAACGACGGGGCGGACCTCGTTCTCGAACTGGACGTGATCCCGGTGATGGCGCCTAGCGTCCCTCAGGAACTGTTTGTTTTCGTCAACGGCGCTTTCGTAGCCTTCTTTCCCGTGCGTCAACCTCAGCTCTTGCGGGCGACGGTCGAGGGGCGGTTTTTCTGGCAGCCTCGAACGCTGATTTCATTCCTTGCGCCCAAGGCGCTGCGTCCCAGCGAGCACGGCAACGGCGACGATCATCGTATTCTCGGTTTCGCGTTCAAATCCATGTCGCCCGCCAAGCAGGGGGCCGCGTCGGCGACGCCTCCCGTTCAGGAGCCGGCTCGTTCGTCGAAGAGAAAGCGCGTCTAGACGGGCGCGAAAGACTCTAATTCCTTTCGCGCCGGGATGGGATGACGCCAAGCCAGTTCCGCGCTTGGGGCTCGGACAACTTCACTTGCCGGCCTTGCCCTTGAGCTTCATCAAGCCATGAGCGCAGCCGACGCTCATCTGTTCCTTGTGGCTCTTGAGGCACTGCAAGATACGTCCGCCGCCCGGCCGGACGCCCGCGCAAAGGCGCTCGACGTCTTCCTTGCAATAAGCGAGGACAGCGTCATCGACTGCGCGGGCTGATTGCGCCATCGCGACAAAAGCGATCGAAAGAACGGCGACTGTGATCCGACGCGCATTCATGCGCCCTCCCCCTGTTTCTGAAGTCGCCGTCCCGGCGAGCATGATTGCGCCGAAGATTTATTCCGCTCCATGATCTTGGTCAAATTCGCCGGCGTCAACCGGAGATCGGGCGATGCGCGTTGGACGTCGCGGTCCCCACGAAACGCCCATAGGCGGGGTCGGCGCTTCGGCGCCAAGAGATTTTGCGCCGACAGACAGAAAACCGCTCGCGCGGCGGCGCATTCTTGCCACGTCCGGCGACGACCTTGAGTCACATCGTGTCGCTCAAAGGCGATTCGTCGATCGCACGCGGGGCCGCTTCGAGCGTTGGAGGCGGTTCGGCATTCATTTTCCGAGAGGGCAGTCGAGAATGAATGGAATGCGCAACAGGCTCCTGCGGGCCGTCATGATCCTTTCCTGCTGGCCTGCGGATGTGTGGGCGGCGACTTATTATGTCGCCCCGCGCGGCAGCGACTCGAATTCCGGCCTGTCCGCCAGCGCGCCATTCGCAACGCTGCAAAAAGCGGCTGACACGGCGACGGCCGGGGACACCGTGCTCGTCCTGAATGGCGTTTACACGACGCCGTCGAGCGGGGGCTTGATCAATTTCTGGAGAAGCGGAACGCCTGGCGCATGGATCACGTTCCGATCCCTCGAGAAATGGGGCGCGAAGCTCAGCGGCAGAAATCAGGCGACTGCCTACGCCGCCTATTTCGGCTCAGCAGCCCGCTACGTCAGACTGCAGGATTTTGAGATATTCGGTTTCAGCGATGTCGGCGTCAGCGTGCAGAGCGCATCGGACATTTCTGTTTCCGGCAATCTCGTGCACGACATCGGGCGCATTTGCACCGACAGCGGCATCGGCCGTGTGGGCATGTCCATCAGCGACGGCGCGGCGAACGTCACGGTAGACAAGAACAGCTTTTACGATGTCGGCCGTTTCAGTCCTGGCGAGAACGCCTGTCGGCCTGCGAATAATTACTATCAGAACCATGACCACGCATTATATGTTCATGGCAGCAGGAATGTCGCCATCACGAATAACCTGTTCCGCAATATCACGCACGGGTGGGCGATTCATCTTTATCCCGACCTCGTGAACGGATTGAATGTCGTCAGCAACACGTTCATCGGTTCAAACCCGTGGCAGCGTGGTCAAATAATCGTAGGCGCGGATTTGAACAACGCAAGATTCGAGTCCAACGTATTTTATTACCCAAGGAGCGAGGGAATTTACTATTACAGCGGTTCGATGAGCAATGTCCTCGTTCAAAACAACAAGGCGTTTCCGGCGCCTGTCGCGCTACCCGGATCTTGGCCCGGCGGCGTCGCCTTCTCCGGCAACATCGACCGTGCGTCGCCCGGATCTTTCGTCCCCGGAGCATGGGCGCCCTGAGAACGGGGCGCTTGGATCTGAACTGGATCGGCGCAGGAAATTTCGTACGAGCGGAATCGTGTCGCAGTCGTCGACGGGCCGCGCGTGCAAAGGACGTCCGCGGGCGTTGTCGACGCCCGCGCGTCGCCGGCAGATTTTCGATTTTCAGCGAGATGAATGGTCGGAGTGGCGGGATTCGAACCCACGACCCCTTGTCCCCCAGACAAGTGCGCTAACCGGGCTGCGCTACACTCCGACTGGGCGTTCTTATAGAGACGCGCCGGCTCTCTTGCAACGGGGCCGTTCGTTTATCGCCGGGTGAGGTTGAGGAGGCGCTTGCATTCCTCGATTTCCGCCAGCGCATCCCGCAGGATCAGCGCCTGCTCCTGGTCGAGGCGGCGCGTGACGATCACGGCGGCGGAGGGTCGCAGCGCGGGGGGCGCCGGCGCGATGGGCGGCGCTTCCGGAATTTCGAGCGCCGGCTCGGCGCGCGGCGGCGAATCGAGCGCTGGCTCGATCGGCGGCGGAGGGGAATAGACAGGCGGCGACTCCGGCGCTTTTGGCGCAATGGCCTCCGGCGCCGGCAGATCGAGCGAGGGCCGGGCCAGCGGCGGTTCCCGGCGCGCAGGCTCGGGCGGCGGCGTCGGCGGGGCAGGCGGCGGCGGCTCTCGATCGAGGCCGAGACGGCGGCGGCGCACGTCCTCGATGACCGAATCGACGCCCTGTTCGCCGAGGATGCGCTGCACCCCCTTGATCGTGTAGCCCTCGCGGTAGAGCAGGTGCCGGATCGCTTCGACGACCTCGATGTCGCGCGGGCGGTAATAGCGCCGGCCGCCGGCGCGCTTGACGGGGTCGATCTCCTTGAAGCGCGTTTCCCAGAAGCGAAGCACATGCTGCGGCAGATCGAGATGTTCCGCGACCTCTCCGATCGTGCGCAGCGTGGCGATGTCTTCCCTGGCTGTCGCGCCTCTCCCTGTCACCGTCTTCCCTCGACTCACCCGGCGCACCCATTCTTACATCGCGCGGCGGCGTCATTTCAGCCCAAATTCAGGCGGCGCGCGGGCGGAGCCCGCGCAAGGTGTGGACAAGCGCCGCGCCCATCCCTTAAGTGCCGGGTCCAGAAACACCTCGGGCGAGCGCTATGGAAGACTGGCTTCTTTTCCCTCATCCCGTGCCGGAAGTCCGGCGCCACGCCACGGAGGAGGACGCTGTCGCGGTGCGTAACTGGCTATGGGTCGTCGCCGCCCTCGTCTTTCTGATGGTCGTCGTGGGCGGCGCGACGCGCCTGACCGAATCCGGCCTGTCGATCGTCGAATGGAAGCCCGTCACCGGCGTAATCCCCCCGCTTTCCGAGAACGAATGGATCGCGGCGTTCGAGGACTACAAGAAAATCCCGCAATATAAGGAACTGTTCCCGGACATGGATCTGTCCGGCTTCAAGTTCATCTACGCCTGGGAGTGGGCGCACCGGCTGCTCGGGCGGCTGATCGGCGTCGTCTTCGCCTTGCCGCTCGTCTGGTTCTGGGCGACGAAGCAATTGCCGCCCTCTGTCAAACCCAAGGTTCTCGGCATTCTGGCCCTCGGCGGGCTGCAGGGCGGCGTTGGCTGGTGGATGGTGTCGTCGGGCCTCGTTCATCGCACGGAAGTCGCTCAGGAGCGGCTGGCGATCCATCTCGTCATCGCCGCGCTGATCTTCGCCTCCTGTCTCTGGGTCGCCGGCGGGCTCGGGCGGCGCAAGCCGTCGGGCGCGCATGACCGGTTGGGGCGGCTGCGCGCGGTCGGCCTTTTCAGCCTTGCGCTCGTCTTCGTGCAATTGTTCATGGGCGGCATCGTCGCCGGATTGCGCGCCGGCATGGTCGAAAACACATGGCCGCTGATGGACGGCGTCTTAATTCCGCCGGCCGAGGTTCTCTGGCCGAAAGATCCGTGGTGGACCAATCTGGTCGATACGCCGGTCACTGCGCAATTCTTTCATCGCATGATCGCCTACGCGATCTTCGCCGTCGCGGCGTTTCATATGGTCGATGCGCTCATGAACGCCGAGGGCCGGGCGCGCCGCGGCGCGGTCGTGCTGTTCGTGCATGTCGTCGCGCAGGTCGTTCTGGGCATAGCGACGCTTTTGCTCGTCGAGCCGCCCTACGCCGGAACGCCGCATATTCTGCTGGCGCTGGCGCATCAGGCCACCGGCATGGCGGTTCTGGCGTCGGCGACGCTGCAGGCGCGGCGTCTCGTCAATGACATCGAAGCAGTCTGAGGGAGAGGGCCGCCTTGCAGAACCTTCCGTTCATGAACCTTCCCGGACCGGAGTTCCTCAACGTCTATGGCCTTCTCGCGATCATCGTCCTCGCCGCGGCCTGGCTCGTGATCCGCTTCGCGGATCATACGGACAGCGTTCCGCCGCCCGTGCCGGAGTCTCCCGACGCGATGGAGGTCGCCTTTCTGCAAGGCGGCGTCAATCAGGTCATCCGCACGCTGGTCTATGATCTCGTGCAACGCGGCTATGCCGCGCTCGCGCCAGAGGATCGTGTGGCGCCGACGGCGAAAACGCCTGCGCCCGGGGAGCTCACCGCGCTGGAGGCGCGGGTTCTGGAGTCGATCCAGGCCAGGCCCAAGGCGCACCAGCTATTTCAGAATCGCACGGCGCGGCTACGGCTGCTCGAACTTCTGGAGCCCACACGCAAGAAACTGGCCGAGCAAGACTTGCTGAAGCCCGACTCGGTGAAGATCTGGCGACGGCGCGCGCAGATCGCGGGAACGCTCGCGCTCGCGGGTTTCGCGGGCGCGAAGATTTATGTCGCGCTTACGACGGGCCACGCCAATGTCGCCTATCTGGTCTTCCTCTGCCTTGCGTCGATCGCGGCGCTTTTCGCCCTTGCTTATGTCCTCACGCGGCATCACGCGAGTCGCCGCGGCCGCGCCTATCTCGACGCCATGCGCGCCGCCTATGAAGGCAAGCTGAAGGCGGCCGTCTCGCATATCGGCTCGCCGGGACCGGAGGCTCGCGCCTTCGAGGGCGCGTCGCTGTTTCTCATCGGCCTTTACGGCTTCTCGGCTTTGAAAGGCACGTCGGAGGCGATGTTCGCCGACCATTTCAAGCGCGCCTCGGGCGATGGCGGCGGCGGCAGTTGCGGATCGAGTTGCGGCGGCTCGTGCGGCGACGGCGGATGCGGCGGTTGTGGCGGCGGCGACTGACCTGCCGGCGCTCGGCTCGGGGCTGGGCTATCGGCCGCCGTTTCGCGCGGACCTGTTCGCCAATCGCGCGCGCGTCGATTTTCTCGAGATCATCGCCGATCACTATTTCGGCGCGTCTCCAGAGAAGCTGAGGGAACTCGACCTTCTTCGCGCGCATTTTCCGATCGTCGCGCATGGGCTCGATCTGTCGCTCGGGAGCGCGGAAGGAATTGACGCGGCCTATGTGGAAAAGCTCGCGCGCCTTCTAGAGCGCCTCGCCCCGCCATGGTGGAGCGAGCATCTGTGTTTCACGCGCGCGGGCGGAATTGACATCGGCCATCTCGCGGCGCTGCCCTATACGCGGGAGGCGATCGACGTCGTCGCTCGCAATGCCGACCTCGTGCGCCAAAGCATCAAGGCGCCGCTCATTCTGGAAAACGTCACGACAGTCGTGCGCGTGCCCGGCGGCGAAATGGACGAGCCGGAATTTCTCACGCGCGTTCTCGACGCCACGGGCTGCGGCTGGCTGTGCGACGTCGCCAACCTCTACACGAACGCCGTCAATCACGGCGTCGATCTCGATGCGACGTTCGAGCGCTGGCCCTGGGACAGGCTGGTTCAGATCCATTACGCGGGCGGACGCTGGCGCGACGGCGTGCTGATCGACAGCCACGACGCGGCGACCAGCGAAGCCGTATGGGCGCTCTATGATCGGATCGTCGCGCGCGCGCCGGTCAGGGGCGTGATTCTCGAACGCGACGAGCGCCTGCCGCCTTTCGCCGAACTACTGGAGGAAGTGGCCCGCGCCCGCGCGGCGCTGCTGGAGCGCAGGCGATGGGCCTGAGAGAGACGCAGACGCTTCTTGCGCGTATTTTCACCGACGCGGACGCAAGGCGCGACTTTTTCGCCGATCGCGTGGCGGTCGCCGTGCGGTTCGGGCTGAGCGAGAAAGAGGCTGAGACGTTTGCCACGCTCGACCGCCGCGAGGTCGAGGCGTTCGCGCGCAGCCTTCTCGGCAAGCGCGTCCTCGACGCCCGCAAGGCGCTCCCGTTGACCGCGAAGGCGCTCGGAAAGGATTTTGACGCGCTGCTCGACGAATTGATCGACGGCCCGCCGGCGCCGGAGCGTCATCGCGCGGATGCGGCGGCGCTCGTTCAGTTTCTCGCCGCGCGCGGTGAGCTGTCGCCGCCGTGGATCGCCGATCTCGCGCGTTTCGAAATGGCTTTCATCTCGGTGGCGCGGCCCGGCGCGGTCTTCCTGATCCGCCGTTTCGACTATCCTGTAAACGACATCGCGCGCCAGTTACTTTCTGGCGCGCGTCCCGACGACCGACTGTCCGGGCGCTTCGGGTTCTGGCTGCGCGCGCCGGGCGGGAAACTGATTCACCGAATGTTTCAGGCGCCCCGGCGAAGCCCCTGAGCCATCTCGACGCGGCGTTCCGCGACGACATCGATCATGCGCTCGGTTCCGCGGTCACGCGCCTCCTGGCTCTGCGCCTTGGCGAGTTCTTCGTTGGCTTCCTTGAGCTGGGCTTCCGCTTCCTCGAGCTGGCCGCGCAATTCGTTCAACGAGGCGAGAATATTGTCGCGCCGCGTCCGCGCCGCCCGCGCATAGGTGGGATAGGCGAAATGGTTGGGGTCGGAAATATTGGCCCGTTGCTCTTCGCTCGAAATCTCGCGGTCGAGCTCGGCCGACATGCGCGTGAATTCGGCGATCATCGTGTTGAGCTGCACGACCCGCCGGCGCTTCTCTTCGGCCTGAAAGCGTTTCAGGCGGACAAGTGTATCCCGCGATTTCATGCCTTGAACTCCGTTACGCGACTCTTATGCGAAACAAACCATTAACTCCGCGAGACGGGTTTAATATGCATGTCGTAGGTTGCTCTTTTGTTACCGCATTCGAAAAAACCACAGGCGTTCGGCGCATGACGGCGGCGCCGAAGGATTTCCCGCACGGCGGCTTTCGCCCGATCGCAAAGGCCATAGCGGGGCGACGTAATCTTTCGGGATATCGGCGCGGCCCCGTCGTGCAGGGCGGGGCGCGCTATGCGGATTCTCCGGCGCGGCTCGGGGCGTCTTGCGGCGCGCCGCCATAGCGGCGGTAGACGAACGCCGGCGCCGGAGCTTGCGACTCGGTTTCCGCATAGGCTGCAAAACGCGCGTGCTCAGGCGAGAGATGGCAGGCGGGGTCCGTCGCCGCGGCGTCGCCCGTGACGGCGAAGGCCTGACAACGGCAGCCGCCATAGTCGATTTCGCGGCGATCGCAGGATTTGCACGGCTCCTTCATCCACCCTGTCCCACGAAAGGCTTTGAAGGCCGCGCCGTTCATCCAGATGTCGGCGAGCGGGCGTTGGCGCACGTCGTCGAAGATCAGGCCAGGAAGCGTCTGCGCCGCATGGCAGGGCAGAGTCTTGCCGGAGGGCGTGACCGCGATGATCGAACGCCCCCAGCCGCCGGTGCATTGCTTGGGCCGCGTCGCATAATGATCGTGGATTACGAAATCGAAGTTCAGCACGCCCTGAAGGCGCTTCTTCGCTTCCTCCACAATCCCGATGGTTTCCATGAAAACCTCGCGCGTCGGGATCAACGCCGCGCGGTTCTCCTGCGCCCAGGCGTAATATTGAATATGCGCGACTTCGATGCGCTGCGCGTCGACCTCGACCGCAAAATCGATGATCTGCGGCAGATGCGCGATATTCTGACGATGCATCGGCGCGTTGATGGTGAGGCCCATGCCAAGCTCGCGCGTCCAGCGCGCGACGTCGCGCTTCTTCGGCACGCCGCCTTCATAGGCCGAGATGCGGTCGGCGCTTTCGGGAACGACGTCCTGAATCGAGACCTGCACGTGATCGAGGCCGATTTCAGCGAGACGCTCCAGGCGCTCGCGCGTGAGCAGCACGGCGGAGGTGACGAGATTGGTGTAAAGGCCTGCCTCGACTGCGAAGGCGAGAATCTCCTCCAGGTCGCGCCGCGCAGTGGGCTCGCCGCCGGAAAGATGCAGTTGCAGCGCGCCGGCGGCGGCGGCTTGACGGAAGGTCTCGCCCCACTGATCGGCGGTCATCTCGACGTTCGATTTTTCGAGCGCCAGCGGATTGGAGCAATAGGGGCATTGCAGCGGGCAGCGGTGCGTGAGTTCCGCAAGCAGCCCTGTGGGCCCGCCCGCGAATGGCGCGATGGAAGAGGCGAAGTCCGAGAGCTGCGGCGGCGAGAAGGCATCGACGCCGTCGCGCAGCAGGCGCTTGTCGGCGAGGCCCTGAAGGAGATTTGTCACGTCGCGCGTAATGACATCGACTGGCGCGGCATATTGGTTCGCGAGCTTCGCGCAAAGATCGGCGAGGCGGGTCTGGCCGTCGATGGCGCGAAGAACGATGACGCTGATCGCATCCAATTCGTAAGCGCGCTCGGGCGCCAGAATGACGGTGCGTTGGCGCGCGCGGTCCTCGTGCAGGCGGGCATAACGCGTGAATGCGGGGCAGGAATCCGGGCCGATGATGTAGCGCGTCGCCGTCATTCTTTGATCGAAGCCTGTCTTATTCGCCCGGCCGCCAAGCGCCCGGCGGGATCAGCCCCGGCGTAACGTAGGCATGATGTAAAGCGTCAAGTTGCGCCCACAAGACGTTGCATTTGAACTCCACCGCAGCGACGCAGGCTTCCTGCTCCTCGCGGGTGCGCGCGTTGTCGAGCACATAGGCCAGCGCGAAGTCGGAGTCGCGCGGCGCCTGCGACAGGCGGCGCTTGAAATAGGCCATCACATGATCGTCGACGAAGTCGTAAGTCGCCAGCATCCCCGCGATGCGCTCGCGATGGATGGAGGGCGCGAAAAGCTCGGTGAGCGAGGACGCGACAGCGACGACGAGCGGCTGTTCGACGACGAAGCGCACATAGGCCTCCACGGCGAATTTCGTCGCGGGCAGGGCGCCGCGGCGCGACGTGACGTATTCGCGCGAAAAGCCCAGCGCGTCGGTGAGCACAAGCCAGCGCTCGATGCCGCCCGCTTCCTCGCCAAGGCCGTCGTGATCGTGGATGCGGTGAATCCATTCACGCCGCAATTCGCGATCATGCACGCGGCTCATGAAGGCGGCGTCCTTGCGCGGCACGGCCTCCTGATAGCAGTAGCGGTTGAGCGCCCAGGCGGCGACCTGATGTTTTTGCAGCTTGCCGCCATGCAGCAGTTTGTGAAACACATGTTTGTCGTGATAGCGCTCGACGCCGACATTGCGGATGGCGGCTTCGAAATCGGCGCGCGAAAGCGGCGCGGCGTCGCGCCAATCGGTCACGGTCTGGTTCATAGCGTCACCTCCATGCCGTCGGCGCCGACTTCCCAGCCGGCGGCCCGCACGGCCGCGCACTCTCTGGAATTGGCGTCAAGGACCGGATTTGAATTGTTGATGTGCACGTAAATTTTGCGCGCGACGTCGAGCGGGGCGAAAGCGGCGATCGAGCCGTCGTCTCCGCTCATATTGATATGCCCCATGCGAGAGCCGGTCTTGCCTAGGAGTCCCTGCTCGATCATCTCGTTCTCGTGAAACAGAGTCCCGTCGAAGAAAACGAGCGCCGCGCCGCGCAGGCGATCGGCGAGAGGCGCATCCACCCTGGCGCAGCCGGGAATGTAGAAGAACGATTTGCCGGTCGTCGTCTCGGCGATTTCAAGGCCAAGCGTATCGCCGGCGCTCGTGCCGAAATTGGGCGCGTTCTTGTCTTCGAGATAGAGCGCGATCTTGCCCGGCACGGGGAAGGCGCGGATCGTCAGGCCCAGATCGACGCCAGCGCCCTTGAGCGGGATCGTCTCGTCCATCCGCAACTCGATGCGCGGCACGAGCTGCGTTTGCAGAATCGTGAAAATCGGATTGGCGCCCAGAGCCTGGAGCACGCGGCCCGCCGCATAGATGTTGAAAGGCTGGGCCTCGCGCAGGTTGAGCAGCCCCGCGACATGGTCGACGTCGCCATTGGTGAGCGCCACCGCCTTGATCGGGCTCGCGCGCACGGGATCGTCAGGAGACGGGGCGAGTTGCGGCGCGGCGGCGATCTGCTCGCGCAGGTCGGGCGAGGCGTTGAGCAAAGCCCAATTGACGCCATCCGCGCTGACGGCGAGGGACGACTGCGTGCGTGGCGAGAAGCCGGGCGTTCCGGCGCGCACCGCGCGGCAGTTGGCGCAATTGCAGTTCCACTGCGGGAAGCCGCCGCCGGCGCCCGAGCCTAAGATCCTGATCCGCATCGCGTTTCCGGCGGCTCCGCGAGGGAGCGCGCTTCTCCCGTTCTTGTGTTCTTTGAGGGCGCACTATGCACCCTCGGCGCGGCGGCGCAAGTGCGGCAAATTCGCTTCCGGCGCGTCTACTCGAGGAAGCTTTCAGGAGCTTGTGATGCGCGCGGCAACCTTGTTGAAGTTGCGAAACGGGCCAAGGGAACGTTGAAATGGGGCGGCTCGAAGTCGCCCCACTGTTTGTCTTTACCAGGTTCCGCAGTTCGAACCGCAGTTGTGGACGTAAACGCCCGCCCAACTCGCCGTGGTCACCGCGTTGAGCATGCTCGCCGTGATCGCCAACTGGTTGCCGCGGCGAGGCGCCGCGTTCACCGAACGCCTTTCAGTCGATCCTTTCCGGTTTGGAGGGGACGAGCCCACTCCCCCCCCCCGCAATCTGCGGGGTGGGAAGCGCCAAATCTGGAGGCGGGAGGCGATTTTGAGGGAATGAGCCGCGATGCGTCGCTTTCGGCATTGAAACCGCGACGCCGTCGAACCGGTCGGTTTCAGTTCTTCGGGAGGCCCTGATGGAACTGAAATAGTCGGCTTGTTCGAAACAGCTGAGAGCATGTCGGAACGCTCCCCGGCCGGTCGTCTTACGCAGGCGCGTTCGAGCCCCCGCCCGCCTTCTCGGCTTCCGCCTTGGCCAGCGCGTTGTAGCGCTTCACGCTGAGCGGGATCATCGCGAGAAAAGCGATGCTCACGACGGCGAGCACTTCCATTGGATAGATGGCGAGCAGCAGGGCCGTCACGCCGACGCCGAAGAGAACCGGAATGACGAGATCGCGCGGGATACGGCCGATGCGCTTGCCGGAGAAGTGCGGAATGCGGCTCGCCATCAGGAAGGCGATGGCGAGAACATAGAGGATGTAGAAAGGCGCCATCGCCTTAGAGGCCGGCAACTCCAGCGCCGATTGATGCAGGTAGAGCGGCAGAAGGACGGTCACGGCCCCGGCCGGGGCGGGCATGCCGACGAAAAACTCCGCGTGCCAGGCGGGCTTCGACGGATCGTCGATCATGACGTTGAAGCGGGCGAGGCGCAGGGCGCCGGCGATGGCGAAGGCGAGCACGGCGAACCAGCCCAGCCCTTTGATCTCGTGAAGGCTCCACAGATAAAGGAGCAGACCGGGCGCGACGGCGAAATCCACGAAATCCGCGAGCGAATCGAGTTCGGCCCCGAAACGCGACGTTCCTTTCAGCGCGCGCGCGAGGCGACCGTCGAGACCGTCGAGCACCGCCGCCGCCATGATGGCGGTGACGGCCTTCACGAAATCCTCCTCGATCGCATAGCGAATCGACGTGAGGCCCATGCAGAGCGCGAGCAGCGTCACGAGATTGGGCAGCACCACGCGGATCGGGATGTTGCGAAAGCGCAGGCGCCGCAACTCCGGGGGTGTCAGTTCGACGTCGCGGGAGCCGTTGAGGTCATCGCTCATGAAGTCTCAGCCCGTCTTGAAGGTCAGCGCCGGCGCATCGGCCGTCAGGTCCGCGAGCACGGTTTCGCCGGCGATGGCGCGCGCGCCCACCGCCACCATGGGACGCGCGGATGACGGCATGTAGACGTCGACGCGCGATCCGAAGCGGATGAGCCCGAAACGGTCGCCGACGCCGAGATTTTCGCCTTCCTTCACGAAGCAGACAATGCGGCGCGCGACGAGACCGGCGATCTGCACCACGCCGAAACGGCCGCGCGGCGTATCGATCACAAGGCCGTTGCGCTCATTGTCCTCGCTCGCCTTGTCGAGGTCGGCGTTGACAAAGAGGCCGGGCTTGTAAGCGATTTTCGTGACGCGGCCCGTGACCGGCGCGCGGTTCACATGGCAGTCGAACACGCTCATGAAGACGGAGACGCGCTGCAGCGGATCGGCGCCCATGCCGAGTTCGGGGGGCGGCAGGAAGAAGCCGATCGAGCAGACGACGCCATCCGCCGGCGACACCACGAGCCCGTCGCGCAGGGGCGTGACGCGGGGCGGATCGCGGAAGAAGTAGACGCACCAAGCCGTTGCGATGAGGCCGATCCAGCCGAGCGTCGGCGAAATCCAGTCGAGCACGAAGGCCGCGACCGCGAAGCCCGCGATGAAGACATAGCCCTCCGGGTGGATGGGCACGAGAATTTTGCGAACGGAATCGATGACGGACATGGGCGCTGCTCCCGTTGCGCGAGTCATGAGCGGGTCGACCGCGCTTCTTTGCCATGTTGCGGCGCCGGTGTCACGGGCGCGGTCGCGTCATCCCGGCAGCCGCCGGATGCGGCAGGGCGCGCCCGCGGGCAGGGGCGCGTCCCCCGGCTCGCGGATCAGCAGCGCCTGCGATTGCGCGAGTTCCGTCAGCAGCGAGGAATCCTGCATCGGTTGCGGCGTCGCGACAAGGCGGCCGTCCGAACCGATCGTCAGCTTTGCGCGCATGTAGTCGCGCCGGCCCTTGTTGGCGGGCAGGTCCGCGCCGGCGATGGCCGTTTCGGTCTGGTCGGCGCCGGCGTGCGGGTCGCCCTGCAGGGCGCGGATCAGCGGCGCCAGAAACACCAGCGCGCAAACGAAGGACGCCACCGGATTGCCGGGCAGGCCCAGAATATGCGCCTCGCCCAGACGCCCGGAGATGAGCGGCTTGCCCGGCCGCATGGCGATTTTCCAGAAGTCGAGCGTCATGCCCTGGCGGGCGAGAGCGGGGCGCAGCAGGTCGCGGTCGCCAACCGAGGCGCCGCCGAGCGTCACGAGAATATCCGCCTTCGCCTCGCGGGCGAGGCCGACGCCGCGCTCTAGATCGGCGAGATCGTCGCGGAACAGCCCGAGGTCGATCGCCTCCGCGCCCGCGCTCTCGGCGATGGCGCCGACGGCGAAACTGTTGCAGGCGATGATTTGCGAGGGGCCGGGTTCCGCGCCGGGCGGGACGAGTTCGTCGCCTGAGGCGAGCAGCGCGACGCGCGGGCGGCGCGCGACGGGCAGCATTGCGTGGTTCATTGCGGCCGCGAGCGCGAGTTCGGCGGGACCGAGGCGCGTTCCGGCAAAGAGCGCCGCGGCGCCCGCGCGGAAGTCGAGACCCGCCGCGCGGATGTGAGGACCGGCCGCCGCGCCGGGCTTCAGGCCGACGGCGCCGTCGGAAACATCCGCGTCTTCCTGAAGCAAAATGGCGTCCGCTCCTTCGGGGACGGGCGCGCCGGTGAAGATGCGCACGGCCTCGCCCGGCTTCAGCGCTGCGGCAAAGCCATGGCCGGCGGCGCTCTCGCCGACGAGCTTGACGGGGCCGGCCGCGAGGTCGGCGGCGCGCGCCGCATAGCCGTCCATGGCCGAGACGTCGACCGGCGGCTGGGTGCGCTTTGCTATGAGATCGCGCGAGAGCGTGCGGCCGCGCGCGGCGGCGACCGGGACTTCCTCCTCGCCAAGGCGGGTTGCGCCGGCGAGCACGCGCGCGAGGGCGTCGTCCACGGGGAGAAGCTTGTTGTCGGCCATCGTCTATTCTTCCCGCCGCCAGTCGCCGCTCTTGCCGCCTTCTTTCGAGACCAGTTCGACGCCTTCGATGCGCATGGCGCGGTCGGCGGCTTTCAGCATGTCGTAAATCGTCAGGCAGGCGACCGAGACGGCGGTTAGCGCCTCCATTTCGACGCCCGTCTTCCCGGTGACGGCCGCCTCGGCTTCGACGCGCACGCCGGGGAGCGACTCGTCGGGTGCGATATCGACCGTGACGCTGGCGAGGGGCAGGGGGTGGCAAAGAGGAATGAGGTCGCTCGCCTTCTTCGACGCCATGATTCCCGCAAGGCGCGCGACGCCGAAAACGTCGCCCTTCTTCGCCTGTCCGGCGACGGCTAGCGCGAGCGTTTCCGGCGCCATCACGACGCTCCCGCGCGCACGGGCGATCCGCTTCGTGTCGGCCTTGGCAGAGACGTCCACCATATGGGCGTCGCCGGCGGCGGAGAGGTGTGTGAGCTTGGTCATGAGCGACTTTTGCGCTCTCACGGCGCGCGACACAAGGGGGACCAGGTTCGCCGACAAGTCTACAAGACGATGCTCTCGTCGATCGCGCCTTCCTCGAAAATCTCGTCGAATTTGGCGACGAATCCGCCGTCGAAGACGCGAATGACCCCTGCCTTTTTCTTGCCCACGAAAACGCTGCTGCCAACGAAAATCGTCACCTTGGAATTGACCGTCAGATTGATCTCGACGCTCACGCCAGATGCGGAAATATCGTTGATCCGCGCCATGCACTCCTTTCCGTTCGAGAATTGCACGGTCGTCAGCTGCGTCAGTGGCACGAAGCGCTTGTGGCGACGGTGCTCCGGCAGATCGAACGCCGACTGATTCGCGAACCAGACGAGTTGCTCGGCGAGTTTTTTGTGCTTCAGGGCCGTCAGTTTCATGCCGAGCCTGAAGCCCTCCGCGTCGACGCTCTCGACCGTCCCCTCGAAACGGCCGAGTTCGGCGATGTAGACGATCACGTGCTGACCAATCTTGGGACGGGCGTCGGAAGCGATCGCCATCTCGCCGGTCGACATTTCGATGACCTTGCCGACGTGCTCCTGTTGCGTCGGCAGCATGAAGCGGCCGTCGAGATCGACGCGCACCTTGTTGTGGAGCCGTTCGCCTGTCTCGCCGGGTTCGATCCGAATTCTCGATGACATCTGAAACCTTTGATGCGAAAGAAAGCGCGTGCGGTTCGGAAACGACGCTCGCAAAATTGAAAGTCGATGTCGTCATTAAAAAATTAAGCGCCGAACGACCTTGCGCCTCGCGATCGGCCCGCGACTGTCGTGGGAGATTAAATCACAAGGAAATTCAGAGCGTAACGAAGCATTAAGAAAATCTGCGGATCTCTCGATGGCGCCAGAGACCGGCGCCATGGATCGGACGATTTTGGTTCACCCGTTCAACAGCTTTCGGGTCGCCGTCTCCACATCTTCCTGCCGCATCAGGCTTTCGCCGACGAGGAACGTAAAGATGTGGGATTTCTCCAGCCGCAGGCAGTCGTCGTGGGTCATGATGCCGCTCTCGGCGACGATGATCTTGTCGCGCGGCACTTTCTCGGCGAGGCGCTCGCTGGTTTCGAGCGAGACCGAGAAATCGTGCAGATTTCGGTTGTTGATGCCGATGAGCCGCGTTTCCAGCGCCAGCGCCCGATCGAGCTCGCGCTCGTCGTGAACTTCGACCAGCACGTCCATCCTCAGATCGTGCGCGGCGGTGTTGAGCGCCTTGGCCTCCTCGTCGGAGACAGCCGCCATGATGATCAGGATGCAGTCCGCGCCATAGGCGCGCGCCTCATAGACCTGATAAGGATCGAAAAGGAAGTCCTTCCGGATCGCCGGCAGATGCGTGGCCTTGCGGGCGGCCTCCAGATCTTCGAGCTTGCCCTTGAACGAGGGTCCGTCGGTGAGCACCGAGAGACAGGCGGCGCCGCCCTTCTCATAGGCTTTGGCGAGCTTTGGCGGATCGAAATCCTCTCGGATGATTCCCTTCGAGGGGCTCGCTTTCTTCACTTCGGCGACGAGCGCGATGCGGCGCTGATTGAGCTTCGCCTCGATCGCATGAACGAAGCCGCGCGGCGGGTCGCGGTCGCGCACGTTGCGCTGGAGCGTCGCCAGCGGCATGCGCACCTTGGCCTCGGAGATTTCGGTGCGCTTGTAGGCTTCGATACGGTCGAGAATGTCGGTCATGTCTTCGGGCCCGAGGACGACGCGCCGCGCGCCGCCGCTGAATCAGCCATTGAATAGCGGATTGGCGCGCGCAAGCCTATCCCGTAGAAGGTCGCCCTGTCCCGCGCTCGCGGGAGGAGGGCGCGGCGCCGGGCTCAATCCTCGGCGTTGGAGAGCCTGACCAGCGCCTCGAGCTTCGCCGCCGCGGCCCCCGTATCGAGCGCCCGCGCCGCGAGCGCCGCGCCCTCGCGCAGATCGGCGGCGCGCTCCGCCACCACCAGCGCGACGGCGGCGTTCAGCACGGCGATGTCGCGATAGGCGTTTTTCTCGCCCGCGAGCACCGCGCGCAGGGCTTTCGCATTGTGGGCCGGATCGCCGCCGACGAGTTCCTGCGCCGTTGCGCGCGGCAGGCCCGCGTCCTCTGGCGAAATGTCGAAGGCGCGGATGGCGCCGTCCTCGAGCGCGACGACATGGGTGACGCCCGTCGTCGTCGCCTCGTCGATCCCATCGGAGCCATGGAGCAGCCAGACGCGCCGGGCGCCCAGTTCTCTCAGCACGCGCGCCAGCGGCGCGAGCCAGTCGCGGGCGTAGACGCCGATCGTCTGGCGCTCGACGCGGGCCGGGTTGCACAGCGGGCCGAGCAGGTTGAAGATCGTGCGAATCCCGAGTTCCGCCCGGACCGGCGCGGCGTGGCGCAGGGCGGGGTGATGGGTGGGCCCGGCCATGAAGCAGATGCCGGCGTCTCGCAGGCATGCCGCGGCCGCGCCCGGGGAAATCCCCACCTTCACGCATAATTCGCCGAGCACGTCCGACGCGCCGGAGCGCGACGACGACGCCTTTCCGCCGTGTTTCGCGACAACGGCCCCGGCCGCGGCCGCGATGATCGCTGCGAGCGTCGAAATATTGTAGGTGCCCGCGCCGTCGCCGCCGGTGCCGACGATGTCGATTGCGCCGGGCGGCGCCTCGACGGGCGTCATGGCCGCGCGCATGGCCTGCGCCGCGCCGATGATCTCCTCGACCGTCTCGCCGCGCATCCGCAGGCCCATGAGAAATGCCCCGAGCTGGGCCGGCGTCGCCGCCCCCTCGAAGATGAGGGAGAAGGCGGCGCGCGCTTCTTCCCGCGCGAGGGGCTCTCCCTCGGCGAGGGCGGCGATGTAGGGTTTGAAGTCGCTCACGCCACCTTGGCCCGGCCGCGCTTCGCCTCGTTCCACTCCGCCGCGAGATCGAGGAAGTTTTGCAGGATCTTGTGACCGTGCTGGGAGGTGATGCTCTCGGGATGGAACTGCACGCCATGCGTCGGCAGTTCGTTGTGCGAGAGCGCCATGATCAGCCCGTCCGGCGTCTCGGCGGTGATGCGCAGGCATTCCGGCAGTGTCTCGCGCTTGACGACCAGCGAGTGGTAGCGCGTCGCCTGGAACGGCCCCTCAATGCCCCGGAACACCGCGTCGCCGTGATGCAGGATCGTCGCCATTTTGCCGTGAATTGGCAGCGGCGCGCGAACCACCTCGCCGCCGAATACTTCGCCGATCGACTGATGGCCGAGGCAGACGCCGAAGATCGGGATGTTCTCGGCCGCCGCCCGGATGAGCTCCATGCAGATGCCTGCCTCGTGCGGCGTGCAGGGCCCGGGCGAAAGCACGATGGCGTCCGGACCGCCGGCAAGAACCTCGGCGACCGAGACCGCATCGTTGCGGCGCACCGTGACATTGGCCCCCAACTGGCCGAAATAATGGACCAGATTGAAGGTGAAGCTGTCGTAGTTGTCGATCAGCGTGACGTTGGACATGAGATTTACGGGGCCTTCGCGTTGCGCGGCTTCGCTTCAACGATCCAATAGGGCGCGGGGGCGCGTTTCGCAACCTTCGGCGCGCCGGGGCGCGGAGGAGCCGTCTTGCGCGTCGCCGCATCCTTTCGATCAAATCTGTTTCGAATTTTAATCGCCGCCTCAACGCGCCGGTGACGTGAGTCTGGCACCTTGATCGCGACAATCCGGCGACCGGGAAATAATTCGCGAACATTGGGGAGCGCTTTCGTGGCCCTCGCACAGGACAGGCTTGCGCATGTCGCGCTCAACCGTTTTGGCCTGGGCGCAAAACCGGGGGGCGTCGCCCGCATACGCGCGGACGCCAAGGCCGCCGTGGTCGCGGAGCTCGACACGCCGGACATCGCCCTCGTCACGACGCCGGGTCTGCCGACCTATGAGGAAGCCTGTCAGGCCGTGCACACGGATTTCTGGCGGGAGGAGAGGCTGAAGGAACGGGAATTGACGGCCCGGCTCGCCAAGCACTTGCAGCCGGAAATCGGCTTCGTCGAGCGCCTCGTCCTGTTCTTCTCGAACCATTTTTCGATGTCGGTGAACAAGGACGGCGCCGTCCGCGCGACGATCGGGCAGCTTGAGCGCGACGTCATTCGGCGCAATGTGCTGGGCTATTTCGAAAATATGCTGGTCGGCGTCATCCGGCACCCGGCGATGCTGAAATATCTCGACAACGACGACTCGATCGGCCCGAACTCGGTCATCGGCCGGAGCTGGGGCGTTGGCCTTAATCATAATCTTGCCCGAGAAATCCTCGAGCTCCACACGCTCGGAGCCGGCGGCGGCTACACGGAGGCGGATATTGCGGGTCTGGCCCGGGCGCTGACGGGGTGGTCGTTCGTGCGCGGGTGGGAGGCCGACGGGCGCTACAACGGCGGCGCGCCCTCCATTCGCGGCCGGTTCATCTTCCGACCCGACTGGCACGAGCCCGGACCGCAAACCGTGCTCGGCCAAACCTATCCCGACACGGGCGCCAGTCAGGCCGTCGCCGTGCTTAGGGCGCTCGCCCGTCATCCCTCCACCGCCCAGTTCATCGCCTTCAAGCTGGTGCGGCATTTCATTACCGACGAGCCGACGCCGGATCTCGTCGATCCGGTGGCGTCGGTCTTTCTTCGCACCAGAGGCGATCTCAAGGCGGTCGCGCGGGCGCTTCTCGACCTGCCGCAGGCCTGGAGCGCGCCCCTCAGCAAACTGCGGACGCCCTATGAATTGCAGATCGCCGAGATGCGGGCGCTGCAACGACTCTATCCTCAGGCGAACCGCTGGCCCTTCAGCGAGGCGCTCTACGCCCTTCGCAACAAGCCGTGGGAGCGCCTGACGCCGGACGGCTATCCGGACGAAACCTTTTATTGGGCGGGCCCGGACGCCATGCGCGTCCGCGTCGAATCCGCGCAGATGAACGTCTGGGCGCTTCTGGAGCTTGCCCCCTATGGCCGCACCGCCGCCGCGCTCGCCGACCTTCTGTTCGCCAGCGCGCTCTCGCCGACGTCCCGGCAGGCGGTCGCGGAGCCGGCGAATTTGTATGACGGGCTGACCATGCTTTTCACGATTCCCGAGTTCCAGCGGAGGTAACGATGGCCGGACGAAAGCATTGCGACGGTCTCCCTCCCGTCGACCCGCGCACCGCGGCCGCGGCGCGCGAAGGCTGTCCGGACGCCCGGCTGGCGCTCTCCCGCCGGTCCATGATCGGCGTCACGGCTTCGCTGTTCTCCTCCGCGTTCTTGCCCGATTTCGCTCAGGCGGCCACGGACCCGGACGCGCGGCTGCTGGTCGTCGTCCTGCGCGGCGGCATGGACGGAATGGGCATGCTCGTCCCGAAGCTCGATCCGCGTTACGCCTCCCTCCGGGGGCGGCTGGCGATCCCCTTTTCGTCCACCTTGTCCCTTGGCCCGGATTTCGGCCTGCACCCCGCGCTTTCGCGCGTCCATGCGATGTTTGCCGCCGGCGACGCGGCCTTCGCGCCCGCGGCCGGGATTCCCGTCCGCAATCGTTCCCATTTCGAATGTCAGGACAATCTCGAAAACGGCTTGCCCGCCAATGTGTCCAACTCCACGGGCTGGCTCAACCGGTTGCTGGGCGGCCTGCCGTCGGGCGATCCGATTCGCCTCAAACGGGGCATTGAAATCGGCGAGGCGCCGCTCATTCTTCGCGGTCCCGAACCTGTGCTCGGCTGGTCGCCGACATGGTTCGAGAAAACGCGTCCCGACAATCTGCAACGTCTCCAGACGGTTTACTCCACGCTCGATCCGGCGCTGTGGCAGTCGCTGTGGCGAGGAATTCTGGCGGATCGTCTGGCCTCGGCGGCCGGCGCGGGCGGCGGCGCGACGAGCCCGCTGCGCAAGGGTTTCATTGGGGCCGCCCGCCTCATGCGTGCGGCGACCGGCCCGAGAATCGCGGTTCTCTCTGTGGACAATTGGGACACTCACGCCAATGAGGGCGGCGTCACCGGACCATTCGCCGACAGGCTGCGCGAACTCGATGAGGCGCTGGGCGACCTCAGGACGGAACTCGGGGCGTTGTGGGGGAAGACGGTCGCGATCTGCGTCACGGAATTCGGCCGCACCGTGCGGATCAACGGCAGCGCCGGCACGGATCATGGGATAGCGTCAGCCGCGCTGCTCGTCGGCGGCGCGGTCCGGCGGGGGTTCATCGGCGACTGGCCGGGACTCGCGCCGGCTCAACTCTTCGATGGCGACCTGCGTCCGACCGTCGATCTGCGCGCAATATTCAAAGGCCTGTTGCGCGATCATATCGGCGTCCCGAGGGACATTCTCGATACGACGGTTTTTCCGGGCAGCGCCGCCCTCGCGCCGATCGCCGGTCTAGTCGACAATCCCCTTCCGGCCGCCGCGCCCGCATTCGCCGCGCAATCGGCGCCGCCGCGCGAAGAGGCGGCCATCCTACGCTACCGCCGGCAATTCGGCGCACGATAGCAGGGCCGGCGCGCCCGTCAGGCTTCCGTCGTCGGGATCGTGCGGCGGAATCGCCAGTCGGGCCGCGCGTCTCGGATCATCATGATCTCCGCGAGCGACTGGCGGGTGAGCAGGCCGACGAGCCGCCCTTCGGCGTCGACGACGCCCACCGGATCGCCCGCGTTGAGCGTCGGCAAGGCGGCGTCGATCGTCTCGTGTGCGCCGATCGTCGCCGCTTCCTTCCTGGCGAAGGGCGCCACGGGGGCGCCGGGGTCGGAGGTGCGCAAGGCTTCGACGATCTCGGCGCGGGACAACAGCCCAGACAGCTGACCAGACGAGTCGACGACGGGAAAATCGTCCTGCGAGGTGGCGAGAAGGATTTCGACCGCTTCTCCGATGGTTGCGCTGCGCCCGATCGTTGCGATCCGCGTCTCCATCGCGTCGACGGCCGGAAGCCCGCGGGCGGCCTCGGCCATGGTGGTCATCTGCGCCTCGCCAGCGGCGGCCATGTAGACGAAAATGGCGATGAAAAGCAGCATCGGATGGCCGAAGAGGCCGACGAAGCCGAGGAACAGCGCGAAAATCTGCCCGATCTGCGCCGCGATGCGCGTCGCCTTGGCCTGGCCCAGCCACATGGCCAGCGCCGCCCGCAACACCCGCCCGCCATCCATCGGGAAAGCCGGGATCAGGTTGAAAACGGCGAGAAAAACGTTGGTGGCGGCGAGACGCTCCAGAATATTGACCGAAGGATCGCTGATATTGGCCGCGTCGTCCAGGTTGAAAGCCCCCGAGACGGCGAAGAGCGTCGCGGCGATCACGATGTTGACCGCTGGTCCGGCAAAGGAGATCAGCAGTTCCTGATAGGGCTTTTGCGGCATGGACTCCATGTCCGCGACGCCCCCGATCGGCAGCAGGGTCACTTCCGGCGACACGATCCCGAACTGCCGCGCGGTCAGGATATGCCCGAATTCGTGCAGAACCACGCACAGAAAGATCGCGGAAATGAACAGCACGCTCTGCGCCGCGGCCTCCGAGCCGCCGCGCTGGAAGGCGGCCATGCCGATCCAGGCCAGAAAGAGCACGAGAGTGATGTGGATGCGCACGGCCGTTCCCTTGAACGTGCCGAGCGTGAAAGACCAGCGCATGGTTCCCCCGAAGGCGGGTTGTTTATCGAAGACATAGGGGGGCGCCGGGGTTTAGGCCAGTGCGCGCCGTGGCGGGCCGCCTATCGCCGGGCGTCCGGACGGGTCCACTCCGCCGGCCACAAGGGCCAGCGCGTCACGCGGAACCAGTCCACCATGGGCGGGAAAAAGGCGAAGAAGACGATGCCGACGGAGAAAAGGCACCAGATCGCCGGCACGTCGTTGTTGTTGGTCGTCAGCGCATTTGCGAAGACAGGGCCGAGCAGCAGATGGAAAATCGTGAATCGCCAGGAGCCATAGAGAAAGGGCATGAGGAAGACCGACAGCATATAAGAGGGCATCCCCCAGTTCGAACCGATGAGATCCTCGAGCCATGTTCCAAGACCGTTGTAGGGGATGTCCCAGGCGATGTGCCAGTCGCCCGAGCGCGTGCAGAGAGTCCGCGCGCACATGGTTTCGGGGATTCGGCACTCGCCTGCCCATTCCAGGGGGAGGAGCTGCGCGATCATGAAGGCCGAGCACAGGGCGCAGACGACATAGACGCCGAAGCGAAGGCGCCGGCTCACCTCGGCGGGGATCAGCTCCAGCGAGATCGCGTTGATGAAGGCCGGCTGGAAGGCGATATGCAGGAAGGAGAGCAGGGTGATCGCCTGATTCGCTGGCGTTCCGCAGGCGTTTATGACGAGATACCCCGCCGCCTGAAACGTCTCCATCAGCGCGAAATAGCCGAGCGCCACCCAGACGGCTCTGGGCAGACCCCGCCGCCGCGCCAGGATCGACGCGCCGCCGCCGAGCGCGGTCATGCCGAGGGAAACTGGCAAACTCCAGCACATGACGCGATCCTCGCCTGGTCTGCGGACCGAAGGCCGCCGGGGTCCGCACGAACGGCCCGGCCCGGTCCTGCTCGCGATCGGCGAGGCTTCAGCCAGTTTAGCGAAGCGTCGGAAATTTGACTAATGCAAAAAATCGCCGGCGAAGCTCGCCGGCGAAGTCGGAAGGATGATGGGAAGAGCGGAAGGCGGGTTCAGAGTCGATAGCGGATCTGGTCGGTCCAGAAGCGCTCCAGCCGGGTGAGGGAGGTGTTGAGGTTACGGAACTCCTCGCAGGAGACGCCGCCGATGTGCTCGATCGTCGAGGCGTGCTTCTCATAGAGCTGGGCGACGATGTCGTGCACTTCCTTGCCCTTCGGGGTGAGGCTGATGCGGACAGAGCGCCGGTCGAGGCGCGAACGGGCGTGGTGCAGATAGCCCATCTCGACGAGCTTCTTGACGTTGTAAGAAACATTGGAGCCGAGATAATAGCCGCGGGTGCGCAGTTCGCTCGCGGTCAGCTCCTTGTCGCCGATGTTGTAAAGCAGCAGCGCCTGGACCGAGTTGACGTCCCCGCGGTCGCGGCGGTCGAACTCGTCCTTGATCACGTCGAGGAGGCGGCGATGGAGGCGCTCGACGAGGGTCAGCGCCTCGAGATAGACCGGACGAATCTCGCTGATGCGGTCCGCGCGGTTCTGCTGAGGGGCGGTCTTCGTTACGGCGCTCATCTTCTTCTCCATCGTCTGGTGCGTGGCGCGTTGATCGCTTGATGGGCTCAAATTAGATCGACGCGAATGAACTTGAGTTTAAATAACAGCCTGAATCCGACGTTTACCCAGTATTGGCAGCTTTCGGTGAATGACCGTTAAATTCTAATCATCGATTTACGCTGAATCTCGCTTAAGAATTCCGACCGCAAGCCGATCGAATGTTGAAAAGTTGAATGAACGCCCGCCCCTTGGTTTAATCAGAGTCCCTCCTTTCCCTTGCCGGAGCGCAGGGGAGGGCGTAACTTCCCGTCAGCGGCGGATCGTCGCGACGCCTGGGCGGACCGGGCGAATAGCATGAGGGAGCCTCATGGCGCGTTACGACCTTGCGGTTTTCATTGGCCGATTCGAACCCTTTCACCTCGGTCACTTCGCGATTTTGCAGCGCGCGCTCGCGCTGGCGGAGCGCGTCGTCGTGCTCGTCGGCTCGGCCGAAGCGCCGCGCTCGGCGAAAAATCCGTGGAGCTTCGCCGAGCGCGCGGTGATGATTCAGGCTGCGCTCGGGGCAGACGCCGCGCGGGTGACGGCGCTGCCGCTGCGCGACCATCTCTACAACGAGAACGCATGGCTGGCCGAAGCTCAGGCGCAGGTGGCGAGCGTCGCCTCGGACGCGAAAAACATCGGGCTTTTCGGCCTGAGCAAGGACGCGTCGAGCTATTATCTGAAGGCTTTCCCGCAGTGGGCGCTGGTCGACGCCGCGTCCGTCCCGCTCCTGTCGGCGACCGAGCTACGGCGCCATCTCTTCTCGGAAGAGCCGGGGGCGCTGCGGCTGCTCGAAGCCAATGTGCCGCCGCCCGTCTTCGAGATCATCCGCGCCTTCCGCAAGACCGCCGCCTATGCGCAGACGCTCGACGAATATCGTCACGTCGAGACCTATCGGGCCGCCTGGTCCAATGCGCCCTATCCGCCGATCTTCGTCACCGTCGACGCCATCGTCGCGCATTCGGGTCATGTCCTGCTCGTGAAGCGCAAGGCGCAGCCGGGCCGCGGCCTTTGGGCCTTGCCGGGCGGCTTCGTCGGCGAAAGCGAAACGCTGCGCGATGCGGCGATCCGCGAATTGCGCGAGGAGACGCGGCTCAAAATTCCTGCGCCGGTGCTGCGCGGCAGTCTGCGCAGCGAGCGCGTGTTCGATCATCCCGACAGATCGCTGCGCGGCCGCACAATCACGCACGCCTTTTACTTCGACTTCCCTTCGGGCGACCTGCCGCCCGTGCGCGGCGCGGACGACGCGACGCGGGCGCGCTGGATTCCCGTCTCGGAAATCCAGGGGATGCGCGGGAGCCTGTTCGAGGATCATTTCTTCATCCTCGAACATTTTCTCGGAGCGGGGTGGTGAGCGGCGAGCGCGGCGCAGCGCGGGAGCGTGTCGCGCCGCACATCGCCGCGTCCCGCGGCCCTGTCATGAAAGACTGACTTTTGCCCCGAGGGGAGAGACCCCGAAGCGGGCTCGATGCGCGAAGGAGTTTCGCCATGACCGTCCTGAATCCGATCCTCAACACGGACAGCTACAAGACCAGCCATTACCTTCAATATCCGCCGCGAACGACGCGCGTGTTCTCTTATGTTGAGAGCCGCGGCGGCGTCTGGGACCGCACGTTGTTTTTCGGCTTGCAGGCGATCCTGAAGCAGGAGTTTTCGCAGCCCGTCACACGCGCGCATGTCGACGAAGCGCGCGAACTGCTTGGCCAGCACGGCGTGCCTTTCAATGAAAAAGGCTGGCTGCGCCTCATCGAGAAACATGGCGGGCGTTATCCGATCGAAATTCGCGCGGCCCCCGAAGGCAGCGTGGTGCCGGTTCACAATGCGATGATGAGCGTCGTGAACACGGACCCCGAATTCTTCTGGCTCACGAGCTATGTCGAGACGGCTTTGTTGCGCATCTGGTATCCGACCACGGTCGCGACGATCAGCTGGCATGTCCGCCAGACGATCGCCGACGCCCTGCGCAGGACGGCGATGGCGCCCGAGACGGAGCTGCCGTTCAAGCTGCATGATTTCGGCGCGCGTGGCGTTTCGAGCTATGAGAGCGCGTCGCTCGGGGGCCTCGCGCATCTCGTAAGCTTTCGCGGCACGGATACGCTCGCGGGCATTCTCGCCGCGCGCCGGTTCTACAACGAGCCGATGGCGGGCTTCAGCATTCCGGCCGCGGAGCACAGCACGATCACGGCCTGGGGCCGGGAGGGGGAGGGCGACGCCTACGCCAATATGGTCGCGCAGTTCGGCAAGCCGGGAAAAATCTTCGCGGTCGTGTCGGACAGTTACGACATCTACGCCGCGGTCGAGCATCTTTGGGGCGAGAGGCTTCGTCAGCGCGTGATCGACAGCGGCGCGACGCTGGTCGTGCGTCCCGACAGCGGCGATCCGGTGACGGTCGTGGCGAAGACCCTCGAAATTCTCGCGGCGCGCTACGGGTTCGACGTCAACGCAAAGGGCTACAAGGTGCTGCGCCATGTTCGCGTCATTCAGGGCGATGGCGTCAATCCGGAGAGCATCAAGGCCATGCTCGCGCGCGTCGTCGCGGACGGCTTCAGCGCCGAAAACGTCGCCTTCGGCATGGGCGGCGCGCTGTTGCAGCGGCTGGACCGCGATACGCAGGCCTTCGCTTACAAGGCCAGCGCGGCGGAAATCGACGGCGCCTGGCGGGACGTCTACAAGGATCCTGTGACCGATCACGGCAAGCGCTCCAAGCGCGGCCTGCTCGGCCTCGTTGCGGAGCCCGGCTATGCGACGGTCGTCGTCGACGGAGAGACGTTCGAGCCGCTCGACGGACGGCGCAATTTCTTGCGGCCGGTCTACCGAAATGGCGAACTGCTCATAGACGAGACGCTGGCGGACATTCGCGCGCGGGCGGAGAACGCCTAACCTTCCGCGGCGGGCGGCGGCGCGGCGCGGCGTTGCGCCTTGCGCCGGCGCCGTTCGCGCAGGCGCTGCGCCTCGAAGTCGCGTCCGGCCTCGAAGGTCAGCGCGAAATACATCAGGATCAGCACGGCGTTGACGCCGATGAGCCAATATCCGCCGACGAAGAAGCCGGGCATGCTGAGCGTGAGAAAGATCTGCGCGCTGGCGATCAGGAGCCACAGCACGCCGCCCCAGGGCGTCGCGAGCCAAAGGCCCACGCCGGCGATGAGATCGAGCACCGCGAAGAAGATGACGGCGAAGGCGGCGTTTTGCGGCATCACGTCGAAGATCGACTGCGGTCCGACGAGAACGATGCGCCAGTGCATCAGCCCTTGCAGCAGCCAGAACAGCGCCACGATGCGCATGAACCGCGACAGAAGCGCGCCCCATTTGGCCGCGTCGCCGGCCGGCCCCGGATCGCCGACGCGGATCGGCCGGTAGGGATCGTCGCCGTCATCGTAGATCGTGGGATCGGCCATCGACGGTCCTTTGCCGAGGCGCGGGCGCTATTGTCCCCGGCGCGAACGCGCCGCGAAGCGCACCGCCTCCTCGGCGGCGCGAAACAGCGCCATGGATTTGTTCACGCATTCGCGGTTTTCATATTCCGGCTCGCTGTCGTAGACGACGCCGGCGCCCGCCTGCACGTGCATCCTGCCGTCTTTCACGATGGCGGTGCGCAGCACGATGCATGTGTCCATCTGCCCGCCTGAGCCGAAATAGCCGATGCAGCCGCCATAGATGCCGCGCTTGTCGGTCTCGAGCTCGTCGATGATTTCCATCGCGCGCACTTTCGGCGCGCCGGAGACTGTCCCCGCCGGGAAGCCCGCCGCGAGCGCGTCGATGCAGTCGAAGCGATTGTCGTCCAGCTCGCCCTCGACATTCGAGACAATGTGCATGACGTGGCTGTAGCGCTCGATCGTGAAACTGTCGGTGACGCGCACCGTGCCGGTCTTTGCGACGCGCCCGACGTCGTTGCGGCCGAGATCAAGCAGCATGAGATGTTCGGCGCGCTCCTTCTCGTCGGCGAGAAGTTCGGCGGCGAGCCGTTCGTCCGCGGCCTTGTCCGCGCCACGCCAGCGCGTGCCGGCGATGGGACGGATCGTGACCTTGCCCTCGGCGACGCGCACGAGGATCTCTGGGCTCGAACAGACGATCTGAAAATCGCCGAAGTCGAGGAAGCACAGGAAGGGGGCAGGGTTCACGCGGCGCAGCGCGCGATAGAGCGCGAAAGCGGGCAGCGTGAAAGGCGCCGTGAAGCGCTGCGACAGCACGACCTGGAAAATGTCGCCCGCGCGGATGTATTCCTTGGCGCGCTCCACCATTTCGAGGAAACGCGCCTTCGGCGTGTTGGAGACTGGCTCCTGAGCGAGAAGCTGCGGATCGCACCCCGCGTCGCGATGGTCGAGCGGCGCCTCCAGCGTCGCGACGATCGCATCGAGCCGCGCGAGCGCGGCCTCGTAGGCCGCCCTGGCGGAAACGCCCGCGCGCGGGCGCGCCGGCGTCACGATGGAAATTTCATCCTTCACCGTGTCGAAGACGACCATCGCCGTCGGCCGCAGCAGCAGCGCGTCGGGAACGCCGATCTTGTCTTCTTTTGCGGGCGCCAGACGCTCCATTTGACGCACCATGTCGTAGCCCAGATAGCCGAAAACGCCTGCCGCCATGGGCGGCAATTGCGCCGCGGTAGACGGAATGGCGGACTCGGCGATGAGCTGCCGCAGGGCGACAAGCGGCGCGGCCGCGCAAGGCTCGAAGGCGTTGCGGTTCGAAAGCGCGTCACGGTTGATTTCCGCCCTGTCGCCCACGGCGCGGAAGATCACGTCCGGATTGAGCCCGATCATCGAATAGCGCCCGCGCGCCGCGCCGCCCTCCACGGACTCGAGGAGGAAGGCGGAGCCGGCGCGTTCGCGAGACAGCTTCAGATAGGCGGAGACGGGCGTTTCCAGATCCCCCACGAGACGGGTGACGACCAGCCGCGGACGGCCGGCGTCGTAGTCCGCGGCGAAATCGTCGAAATCTGGCTCGAACATGGGGCCGGTCACTGTTCCTTGCCCATTCCGATCGCGGCTTCGAGCGCCTTCTGATTGATGTCGACGTTGAGCGCCTTCTCGAGGCCGCCGACATATTGCTCCAGCAGATCGTTCTGAAGCGCGGGCTTGAGTTGCTCGGCGATGGTTTTCGACTCGATCGAGGTCGGATCGAAGGGCGGGGTCTGGGCGTCCTTGACGTGGAAGATGAGACGGCCGCCGTCAACGGTGACCGAGCCCGACCCGCCAGGCGCCACTTCGAAGAACTGAACGATCGTGCTCGTGGCGAATTCGGGGTTTTGGGCGCGCCTCACGTCGGTCGCGCGCTTTGCCTGGAGTCCCAGCGCCTTCGCCGCGTCGTCGATCGACTGGCCGCCCTTGATCTTGGCGACGATCTCGCTCGCCTTGGCGTCCAGCGCCTTCTGGGCGCTTTCGGCGCGCATCGCCTCGGCGACGGCGGCCTTTACTTCCTCGAAGGTCTTCTGGCGCGCGGGCTCGACGGCGTTCACCTCGAACCAGACATAGCCGCCGTCCCGCGTCGCGACCGTGTCATTGTCCACGCCCACGTCGGAGGCGAAGGCCGCCTTGATCAGGTCGGCGCCGGCCGGCGCGTCGATCGGCTTGCCATCCTTGTCGCGGCCTGCGTCGTCGATCGCGTCGATCGTGCGCGGCTGCATCCCGGCGGCGGCGGCGGCTTCCGCGAGCGTTTTGCCGGAGGTTCGCTGATCTTCGATGAGGTCGCGAAGGCGACGCACTTCCGGCATGGCGCGCTGGGCGGCGACTTCCTTCTTCAACTCGTCGGCGACTTGTTCATAGGTTTTGCTGTAGATCGCTGGCGAAATCTTCTTCACGACCGAAACCACCGTGCCGAAGGCGGTTTGCACCGGCTCGGCCACGCCGGGCTGCGCCAGGGCGAAAACGGCGGCGCCGACCTTGGGGTCGCCAAAATCCCGCTGCTCGACGAAGCCGAGGTCGACGTCCTTCGGATTGCGCTTGAGCTCGACGGCCAGCGCGTCGATGTCCGCGCCGCCCTTGAGTTTGGCTACGGCCTCCTCGACTTCCTTGTCGGTCTTGAAGACGAGCTGGCGAACCTCGCGCTTTTCGGGCGTCCCGTAGCGCTTGGCCTTGACTTCATCGTATAGCTTGCGGGCGTCGGCGTCGGACACATCGGCCGGCTTGGCGACCGTCGACGGGCTCACCTCCAGGACGGTGAGCTTACGGAATTCCTTGGCGCGGAACGTCTGTTCTCGGTCCTCGAAATATTTTTTCATCTCTTCTTCGCTCGGCGCGGCCGCGGCGCCGGCTGCGGAGACGGGGAGCACGAAATAATCGACCGAGCGCGCCTCGTTGCGGAAGCGATGAATCGCCTCGATCATCAGTTTCGGCGGTTCGACGCCGGTTATGACGACGTCGGTCAGGATCTTGCGCAGATAGGCCGCCTTCTGGTCGGCGACAAAGCTGCGTTCGGTGAAGCCGGCGTCGCGGGCGATCTGCTTGAAGCGTTCCGCGTCGAACTTGCCGTCCGCGCCCTGGAAGATCTTTTCCTTGGCGATGAGCTTCTGAGTGGTCTCGTCGCTCGCGGCGAGGCCGAGCTGGCGGGCCTTCTGGTCGAGGGCGAGGTCCGTGATCAGGCGCTCGAGAACCTGGAGATCGAGGCCCGCGCGATGCGCCTCCTCGGCGGTCACGGCGCGGCGCAGGCGCTGCTGCACCCGGCGCAGCTCGTTCTGGAAGGACGTGCGGAACTGGTCGACCGTCACCTCGCCGGAGCCGACGCGCGCCAGCCGCTGGGCGGTGAAGCCGCGAAAGACGTCGCCGACGCCCCAGATCGCGAAACTGACCACGATGACGCCCATCACAACCGCCATGATGGCGCGGCCGATCCAGTTCTGCGATGCGACGCGCAGGCCCTCGAGCATGATTTCCGGTTCCCTTTTTTCAAGCATTTCGGAGCTGAGCCACCCCATTTTGGCGGCGGACTATAGGGAGGGGAGCGGGCCGTGGCAATCAGCCGCGTGTAGAAGTTTCGGGCGCGTCGAAATGCGCTCTTGCGAGCTTGGCTGGACAGGCAGACTCTCCCGGTCGAAATCAGAGAAGCCGGACTGGTCGGAACGCCGTTCCGCGCCGGGAATTCGACGCGAGAGGGACCGCATGGACGAAACGAGGAATGAGATTGGCGCCGAGGCGGTCGAGGCTATCGAGAGACTGGGCGCGGACGCTGTGGAGGGCCAGGCGCAGGCCGCGGTAGCCCCGCCGGTTTCGAAGGTCGCCGGACCCGAGCCCCGGCGCGAGGACGTTCGCCGCCTGCGGGCCGATTCGGAGGCGATCCGTCACGCCTTCGAGACGGGCGAATTCCCGTATAAGACGCGGCTGTCCAATCGGGTCTACCTTGAGCATATGGAGTCGCTCCAGGTCGAGCTGCTCAAGGCCCAGAACTGGGTCAAGGAGACCGGCCAGCGGATCGTCATGCTGTTCGAGGGCCGCGACGCGGCGGGGAAGGGCGGCACGATCAAACGCTACATGGAGCATCTCAACCCGCGCGGGGCGCGCGTGGTGGCGCTAGAGAAGCCCTCCGAGCGCGAGCGCACGCAGTGGTATTTCCAGCGCTACATCGAGCATCTTCCCGCGGGCGGCGAGATCGTTTTCTTCGACCGCTCCTGGTACAACCGCGCGGGCGTCGAGCGGGTGATGGGCTTCTGTACGCCCAACGAATATCTTGAATTTATGCGCCAGTGTCCGCAGCTCGAACGCATGTTCGTCAATTCCGGCATCCGGCTCTACAAATATTGGTTCTCGGTGACGCGCGAGGAGCAGATGCGCCGCTTCCAGGCGCGCGAGACCGATCCGCTGAAACAGTGGAAGCTGTCGCCCATCGACCGCGCCTCCATGGACAAATGGGACGACTACACGGAGGCGAAGGAGGCGATGTTCTTCTTCACCGACACGGCGGACTCGCCGTGGGTGGTCATCAAGTCGGACGACAAGAAGCGCGCGCGCCTCAATTGCATGCAGCACTTCCTGTCGAGTCTCGACTATCCCAACAAGGATACGAGCGTCGTGCGCGGCCCCGACCCGTTGATCGTCGGCGCCAGCGCCCATGTCATCGGCCGCAGCGAGCATATCGTCGGCCGATCGCTGACGCTTGATCTGGAGAAGAGGCGGAGCCGGGTTTAGACGGCCGTATTCGACGCGGGTCGGGCGTCGGCGCGCGCGCCCCGCTCGTACCACCCCTTGCTGCGGTTCACGATCCAGCAGACGCTCAGCATCACAGGCACTTCGATCAGCACGCCCACGACGGTCGCGAGCGCGGCGCCGGAGTCGAAGCCGAAAAGGCTTATCGCCGCCGCGACCGCGAGTTCGAAGAAATTGCTGGCGCCGATCAGCGCCGAGGGACCCGCGACACAATGCGCCTCGCCGGTCACGCGATTAAGCGCATAGGCGAGCGCAGAGTTGAAATAGACCTGGATGAGGATCGGAATCGCGAGCATGGCGATGATCGCCGGCTGGCGTATAATCTGTTCGCCCTGAAATCCGAACAGCAGAACCAGCGTTGCGAGCAGCGCGACGAGCGACAGCGGGCCGATCTTCGCGAGCGCGCCGGAAAGCGCCGCCTCCCCGCCGGACGCCAGAAGCGTTTTGCGGATGAACTGCGCGATGATGACGGGAACGACGATATAGAGAACAACCGACAGAAACAGCGTGTCCCACGGCACGGCGATCGACGACAGGCCCAGCAGAAGCCCCACGATCGGCGCGAAGGCGACGATCATGATGGCGTCGTTGAGCGCCACTTGGCTCAAGGTGAAATGCGGTTCGCCCCTGGTCAGGTTCGACCAGACGAAGACCATCGCCGTGCAGGGAGCCGCCGCCAGCAGGATCAGGCCTGCGATATAGGAGTCGATCTGATCCGCCGGGAGATATGGCCGGAAGAGATGGCCGATGAAAAGCCAGCCCAGCAGCGCCATGGAGAAGGGCTTCACCGCCCAGTTGACGAAAAGCGTCACGCCAATGCCGCGCCAGTGACGGCCCACCTGCTTCAGCGCGGCGAAGTCGATCTTCATCAGCATTGGCACGATCATCAGCCAGATCAGCGCCGCGACCGGCAGATTGACCTTGGCGAATTCAAGCGCGCCGATCGCATGGAAAAAGCCGGGAAAAAAATGGCCCAGCGTCACGCCCGCGACGATGCAAAGTCCGACCCAGAGGGAAAGATAGCGTTCGAAGATCGTCATGACGATTTACTCCGCCTGGACGCGCGGATGCGTCGCGCCTTCCAACTCTCCGATCTCGCGCAGGCGCTTGCCGAGCGCGAGCCTGTCGAGACGGTGCAGTGGAATCGCGAGGAACTGTTCGATGCGATTCCTGAGATATCGGAAGGCGGTCGCGAAGGCGCGCTGTTTGTCGATGTCGGACCCTTCCACGGCGGCGGGGTCTTCGATTCCCCAATGGGCGGTCATCGGCTGGCCCGGCCAGACCGGGCAGATTTCACCCGCCGCATTGTCGCAGACTGTGAAGACGAAATCCATCGCCGGCGCGCCGGGCGCGGCGAATTCGTCCCAGCTCTTGGAACGGAAACCTTCGGCGGGAAAACCCATCTTTTCCAGCGTCAGCAGGGCGTAGGGGTTGACTGCGTCCTTGGGATGGCTGCCCGCCGAATAGGCGTTGAAGCGTCCTGCCCCGAGATGGCCGAGAATGGCTTCCGCCATGATGGAGCGGGCGCTGTTGCCCGTGCAGAGAAAAAGCACGTTGTAGGTCTTCTCGGTCATTTTGCGGTCTCTTCGCAGGTGGAAAGGAGGAGGTTTTCTGCGCTCGCGCAGCCGGCGCCGCCACAGCAGTCTTCGGCCATGAACCGCAACAGCGCGGAGAGGCGGGAGACGTCGGCGCGATACACGACGCTGCGCCCATTGCGCGCGCTCATCACAAGCCGCGCATGGGACAGGACGTTGAGATGCGCCGACAGGGTGTTTTGCGGCACGCCGAGCCTGCGAGCCAGTTCCCCCGCCGGAAGCCCGCCGGGCTCGGCCCGGACGAGCAGACGAAAGGCGTCAAGCCGCGTTGGCTGCGCGAGCGCCGCGAAGCAGACGAGAGCGGATTCTGATTCCATATTTCCAGATATATAGAAATAATAGTGACAAGTCGATGACGCCGCGCCCCTCCGCCGCATTGCGAGTTAACGGTCATCTGTTAACAGAGATCGCCGCCTCATAAGGATTCCGCTCATGACCCGACGCCCGCTTGTCGCCGGAAACTGGAAAATGAACGGTCTGCGCGCATCGGCTGCGGAATTTGCGGCGATGGGCGCGGCCTATGATCCGGGGCTGAAGGCGAAGACGGAATTGATTGTCTGCCCGCCCGCCACGCTCATCGGCCTCTTGGCCGAAGCGGCCGCCCGCGCTGGGATCGGACTGGGCGGGCAGGATTGCCACGCGGCGGCCAGCGGCGCCCATACCGGCGATATTTCCGCCGAAATGCTCAAGGACGCGGGTGCGGCTTATGTCATTGTCGGACACAGCGAGCGCCGCGCCGATCATGGCGAGACGAACGAGGCCGTCCAAGCGAAGGCGGCGGCCGCGTTACGCGCAGGGCTCACGCCGATCATCTGCGTCGGCGAGACGCGCGCCGAACGCGAGGGAGGCGACGCATTGTCCGTCGTCGGCGAGCAGATCGAGGGATCTCTCCCGTCGGAAGCGCCCGGAACCGTCGTCGTCGCCTATGAGCCGGTCTGGGCGATCGGGACCGGGCTGACGCCCACGCCCGCGGACGTCGCCGAAATGCACGCCTTCGCCCGCGAGCGGATCGAGGCGCGGCTCGGCGACGGCAAAGGCGACGCCGTTCGCATCCTCTACGGCGGTTCGGTGAAACCGGCGAACGCGAAGGAGCTGATGAGCGTTCCCAACGTCGACGGGGCGCTGGTGGGCGGCGCGAGCCTGACGGCGAAGGATTTTATGGCGATCGCCGACGCCTATCGGTGACGCTCTCGCGTCGTGGACTGTCGGTTTGACGCCGATCAATCATTTGGCTCGAGTTCGAAAAGGCATATTCCGTTGGTCCAACCGTCAGGCGATCGCTTTTTCGTGAATTTGAGAACCTTGTAGGACGGCGTTTCCCGGTAGCCGAGCGTTTTCGTCATCGCGGCGAAATCCGGTCCGTCCACGAGATATCTCCCGTCGCCCATGTTTCGGCAGGGGAAAGAGGTCGTCTGTCCCGCCTCGGCCATCGACGCGGGGCCAAGCGCGGCCAGCAGCGCGCCGGTAAACAGAATGTTTCGGTTCGGCATGGCGTTTATCTTGCGTCTCCTGCGATCGGACGCCGGCGGCGCCGAGGCTTGCCGCCCCGCGGCGCCGCCGGTATAAGCGCGGCGCTTATCCCTTTAGCACTCCAACAACGAGGCGATGCGCTCTCATGGCGATCGAACGCACTTTTTCAATCATCAAGCCCGACGCGACCAAGCGCAACCTCACCGGCGCCATCAATGCGATCATCGAGGGCGCCGGCCTGCGCATCGTCGCACAGAAGCGCATCCGCATGACCCGCGAGCAGGCCGAGACATTTTACGCGGTCCACAAGGAGCGTCCCTTCTTCGGCGAACTCGTGGACTTCATGATCTCTGCGCCGGTCGTCGTTCAGGTGCTGGAAGGCGAAAACGCCATCGCGCGCTATCGTGAGGTCATGGGCGCGACGAACCCCGCCAACGCCGCGCCGGGCACGATCCGCAAGGAGCACGCCCTCTCGGTCGGCGAGAATTCGGTGCACGGCTCCGACGCGCCCGAGACCGCGGCGGTCGAAATCGCGCAGTTCTTCTCGGGCAACGAGATCGTCGGCTGACGGGACCGTTCAAACGCCCCGGATCGGGCGGCCGGACTTGGTCCCGGCCGCTCTGGCAATCGGACCCTTGGACGCGATTAACCCAGGGCGCGCTCCGGGAAGAAACGCGCCATCATCCGGTCGCGATAGGCGACAAGGTTGGGCGCCGCCATCGCCGCATCGCGCGTCGGCGAGGCGGTTGCTTCGTCCATCAGCAGGTTCAGCATCGCGAAAACAGCGGCGTCCGCCGCGCAGGGGACCTCGCCCATGAGAAAGGGCTTGTCGCCGATGAGCGTCGCGAGCGCCTCCACGTCGCGCGCGCCGAGGATCGAAAGCTCGGCGTCGGTGAAGCGGCCGACGCCCATCTGCCAGAGGCGCTTCACAATCTGACGGCGGATCATCCATTTGGCGGGGGCGCGAATTGGCGCCGGCAGCATTCTGTCGAAAAATAACCCGATCCCCCGGGCGAAATTCGCATCGTCCCGCCAGCGCAGGCGCGCGATGATCCACAATAGATGATCCTCGCACATTTTTTCGATCGCCCAGCCCTGCGCGCGTTGGGCGGGCGACAGCCCCGCATCGAAGTCGACGCCGCGCGATTTCTCGAGATGGAAGCGGATGAAGGTCGAATCCGCGACGACGACGCCATTGTCCTCGATATAGGGCAACTTGCCCTTCGGCGCCTTCCGGAAACCGGTCGTGTCGACGACGTAATCGGCGCCGGCCATCTTCAGGAGGGTCATCGCCTTGATGACGAAAGGCGAAAGATCGGGGAGTCCCGGGGCGGGTCCGAAGCCGTAGATTTTGACCGTCATCGTCTCAATCCTCCCGAGGGGCGCGCAGCGACGCGTCGCTGCGCGCCAACGCCCCCAGCACCCGGTTGCCTTCGACCCGCACCTTGCCCGACGCCACCAGCCGGAGCGCCAACGGATAGATCGCATGCTCCTGCGCCAGCACGCGCGCGCCGAGCGTTTCGGGCGTGTCGCCGTCGAGCACGGGCACCGCGGCCTGGGCGACGATCGGGCCTTCGTCCATCTCGGGCACGACGAAATGCACGGTGCAGCCATGGATTTTCACGCCGTCCGCCAGCGCGCGCTCATGCGTATGCAGGCCGCGATAGGCGGGCAGCAGGGCGGGGTGGATGTTGAGCATCCGCCCGCGCCACTGATTGATGAACCATGGCGTGAAGAGCCGCATGAAGCCGGCAAGGCAGATGAACTCGATGCGATAGGCTTCGAGCATCGCCTGAAGCGACCGCTCGAACTCTTCTCGGCCGGCGTAAATCTTGTGGTCGACGGCGGCGACGGCGATTCCCGCCGCCTTCGCCTTCGCGAGGCCTGGCGCATCGGGGCGGTTGGAAAGCACGAGGGCGATCTCGGCAGGGAATTCCGGCGCCCGCGCCGCGGCGATCAGCGCGTCCATGTTGGAGCCGCGGCCGGAGATGAGAATGGCGGTGCGCAGACGGGTCATCATTCTTCCCCGGCCGTCAAGGCCGAAAGCCGGCGGGTCGCGCCTTCAGGATCACAAGCCCAGCGCGCCGTTCATGATGACGCGCTCGCCGGTTTTGGCCGCGATCGCCTCGCCGATCCGAACCGGCTTCTCGCCGGCGTCGCGCAGCGCCTTTTCGACCTCGCCGGCGCCGTCCCGCGCGGCGAAGACCACCATGCCGATCCCGCAGTTGAACGTGCGCAGCATCTCCGCTTCCGCCACCTCGCCTGTCTGTGCGAGCCATTTGAAGACGCGCGGAACCGGGAAGGCGGTGAGATCGAGCCTTACGCCGACGCCCCTGGGCAAGACGCGCGGCAAATTGTCGGGGAAGCCGCCGCCGGTGATATGCGCGAGAGCGCGGATGTGGGCCGTGCGCTTCAGCGCGGCCAGCGCCGGCTTTACATAGATCCGCGTCGGCTCGAGCAGGGCGCGGGCGAGGGTCATCTCGGGCGCGAAGGGGGCGGTGGCGTTCCAGGAAAGGCCGGTTTCCTTCACGATCCGGCGGACGAGCGAGAAGCCGTTGGAATGCACGCCGGACGAGGGGAGGCCGATGGCCACGTCGCCCGCCTGAACCTCGCGCGGCAGCAGGCTCCGGCGCTCGGCGGCGCCCACCGCGAAGCCCGCGAGGTCGTAATCGCTTCGGGCGTAAAGGCCCGGCATTTCCGCCGTCTCTCCGCCCAGAAGCGCGCAGCCCGCTATTACGCAGCCGTCGGCAATGCCCTTGACCACAGAGGCGGCGACGGCCGGATCGAGTTTGCCGGTCGCAAAATAGTCGAGAAAAAACAGGGGTTCGGCGCCCTGCACGATGAGATCGTTGACGCACATGGCGACAAGGTCGATCCCGATCGTGCCATGCAGGCCGGATTCGATGGCGATCTTGACCTTGGTGCCGACGCCGTCGTTGGCGGCGACGAGAACCGGATCGGCGAAACCGGCCGCCTTGAGGTCGAAGACCCCGCCGAATCCGCCGATCTCGCCATCGGCGCCGGGCCGGCGCGTCGCGCGGATGGCGGGGCGGATCATCTCGACGAGACGATTGCCGGCGTCGATATCCACGCCCGCGTCGGAATATGTGAGCCCTTTGGCTTTCTGTTGCATCTCGCTGTCCCGTCGGGCCTCCCGCCCGCTGGGGTAAATGGGCGAAAGGCGCGGCGGCTGTCAAATTGTCAGCAATCCATTAGGCTCATTAGGCTCATGTGCGTTTGCACAATCCTCTATTGCGGCGCGGCAGCTAGAAACGTCGTCGACAGGAGACTCTCCCGATGAAATCACGCTCGACTCTCAACGATCTGTCCGAGGCGCGGGACGCCGGCGTCATCGACGCCGACACCTTCGACCGGCTTGCCCGCTTCTTCGCCGCGCGTGTCGCCGCCGCCCCGTCCGGTTATCAGCCGCCGCGCTATGATTTCGTGCATCTGCTCTGGTATGCGGGCGCCCTCATCGTGCTCGGCGCCATGGGGCTCTTTTCCACGACCGCCTTCGGCCTGTGGGGCGACAAGGCGCTGCTGACGACGGCGCTCGTCTATGCGGCGGCCTTTACGGCCGGCGGCGCGCATCTCTGGCGTCGCGACCTGCGCACGCCGGGCGGGCTTTTGGTCGCCTGCGCGGTCGGCATGGCGCCGCTCGCCATCTTCGCGTTGCAGTCGCTCTGGGGTCACAGCCCGATCGACGCGCCCGGCGGCTATCGCGATTTCTACATCTGGATCAAGTCGAGCTGGCTGCCGATGGAACTCGGCACGATCTCGGCTGCGCTCGTCGCGCTCTGGTTCTTCCCGTTCCCCTTCCTGACCATGATCATCGGCTTCTGCCTGTGGTTCCTGTCCATGGATTTGACGCCATGGCTGATGGGCGTCGAGGAATTTTCATGGGAGCAGCGCGCGACGGTCAGCATGTATTTCGGTCTTGCGACGATGGCGCTCGCCTGGCTCGTCGATCTCAGGATCTGGAGAAACGGAGACTTCGCTTACTGGCTGCATCTAGGCGGTCTCCTCGCTTTCTGGGGCGGGCTGACCGCGCAGCACAGCGGCGATGAATTCGGCAAGGCTGTCTATTGCGCAATCAATGTCGGACTGGTGTTCCTGTCGCTATTCCTGATGCGCCGTGTCTATGCGACCTTCGGCGCGATCGGCGTGACCATGTATCTCGGCCACCTCGCGAGCGAAGTGTTCAAGGATTCGATCCTTTTCCCCTTCGCCCTCTCGGGCATCGGAATCCTGCTGATCGCCTTCGGCCTGTTCTTCCACAAATACGGACCGAAGATCAGCGGCGCGCTGGGAGACGTGTTGCCGGAGCATCTGCGTGGACTGAGGCCAGCCCACGCGAGAGAGGCGTGACGCGCACGACCTATCGAATGGAGAGCGGCAGCGTGTAGCCGGGAACGTAGGCGCTCTTGCCGACCGATCCGACAATGACGTTCTCTTCATAGATGCCCATGCAGGCGCCCGGCAGGCCCACCGATTTCAAGTTGATCCTGACGAGCGGACGCTTCGCGTAATAGATCGTGCCGCCGAGGCTCTTGCCGGGTTCCGGCGTCCTCGGATAGGCGTCGAAATAGGCGAAGGCCGGGAAGCTGTCCGCGCGGGCGTAGCGCGGGCCGGAACAATCCGTCGTCGGATAATAATAAACCGGGCTCGCGCCCGCCGGCGTGGAAAGACCGAAGCTGTCGATTTTTAGCAAAGCGTCGCCGTCGGCGAATTTGACCAGCACTTCGTCTCGACCGACCAGCGTCCCAACCGCCTTCCCATTTGCGTCCACCACCCGCGGGCCGGATGACGCAGTTTGGGACAGGGCGGAACCGGCAGAGGCGAGGCCGAGAGCTGCGGCCAGGACCAAGCTTTTATGAAATCTTGACATTTTTGACTTCTCCCGAATTTGCGCATCTGCGGCGCATGTAACAGTCACGGCAAGGCTTGCGCCGTTGGAGGCGAAGCCGGGGTCGGGGGAGCGAATTGTCGGGGTTAAGGTTATCCGCTGAGCGCGGCGATCCGGGCCGGCGCCGCAGTTTTCGGCGCGCGGCCGGGGAATCATTGCGTTTTACCCTTCAGGCGCGTATATAAGCGTCATTCCCATCATGGACGGTCGAGCCTATGGGGTCGCCAGCGCGAAGGAGGCGCGGCGCCGGACGCTCCCGCCATGCCCGCGACCCAAGGAGATTTCCAGGATGAGCAACGCCCCCTTGATGCCGAAGGCGACGGCAGTCTGGCTCGTCGAGAACACATCATTGACCTTCGATCAGATCGCCGAATTCTGCAAACTCCACCCCCTCGAGGTGAAGGGCATCGCCGACGGGGAGGTCGCCGCTGGCATTCGCGGCCACGACCCGATCACTTCGGGCCAGCTCACGCGCGAGGAAATCGCGAAGGGCGAGCGCGACCCGAGGCATCAGCTTCGGCTTTCCGTGTCGAAGGTCGTCGTTCCCGAGGTCAAGAAGGCGCGCGGGCCGCGCTATACGCCGCTCTCCCGCCGCCAGGATCGCCCGAACGCGATCCTGTGGCTGGTGCGCAACCATCCGGAGCTGAAGGACGCGCAGATCATGCGTCTCGTCGGCACCACCAAGGCGACCCTGAAAGCGATCCGCGAGCGAACGCACTGGAATTCCGCCGCGCTCACGCCGATGGACCCGGTGACGCTCGGTTTGTGCTCGCAGATCGATCTCGACTTCGAGGTCAATCGCGCGGCGAAGGATCGTCCGGCGGTGGTCGAGGATCAGGGCCAGACGCTGATGCCCGCCGCCCTGACGACCAACCTGCGCGAGCCGGCGACGACCGAGGAGCTTTTCGGCAAATCCGCTCCCGCGCGTCCCTCGAACGAGGACGACAATTTCGACGCCGACCGCGTTTTCGGCCGGCTCAAGGATCTCGATTTCGGCGAGTAAGCAGTTTCGCGTCATGGCGGCGGCTGGCGGGAAGTTGCATATATCCTGCTAGGCGTCGCCTGCTTGCGCCCATGGAGCTTCGGATGACCGCATACGATCGCGACCTCGACCGCAATCCGGCCAATTTCCAGCCCCTGACGCCGTTGACCTTTCTGGCGCGCGCGGCGGCGGTTTTTCCGGACCGGGTCGCCATCGTTCACGGCGAATTGCGGCGGAGCTATCGCGATTTCTACGCGCGCAGCCGGCGCCTCGCGAGCGCGCTGGAGAAGGCGGGAATCGGGCGCGGCGACACGGTTTCGGCCATGCTCGCCAACACGCCGGCGATGCTTGAGTGCCATTACGGCGCGCCGATGGCCGGCGCCGTGCTCAATACGCTGAACACGCGCCTCGACGCGGCGATCCTCGCTTTCACGCTCGACCACGCCGAGACCAAGGCGCTCATCGTCGATCGCGAATTCACGGGCGTCATTCGCGAGGCGTTGGCGCTCGCCAAGGCGAAACCGCTGATCATCGACTACGACGATCCCGAATATCGCGGGCCGGGCGAACGTCTCGGCTCGATCGACTACGAGGACTTCATCCTCGCCGGCGATCCGGATTACGACTGGAAGCCGCCGGCAGACGAATGGGACGCGATCTCCCTCAATTACACATCGGGCACGACCGGCGACCCGAAGGGAGTCGTATATCACCATCGCGGCGCCTATCTCCTGGCCCTCGGCAATATTCTCACCGGCGACATGGGACGGCATCCCGTCTATCTGTGGACCCTGCCGATGTTCCATTGCAACGGCTGGTGCTTCCCCTGGTCGCTCTCGGTCGCCGCCGGCACGCATGTCTGCCTGCGTCAGGTGCGCGCCGGGCACATGTACGCGCTGATGTCAGAGCATGGCGTCACGCATCTTTGCGGCGCGCCCATCGTGATGTCGACGCTGCTCAACGCTAGCGAGGCGGAAAAGAAGCCGCTGAAGCAGACGGTGCGATTCTTCACCGCCGCCGCGCCGCCGCCGCAGGCGGTGCTGGCGGCGATGAAAGCGGCGGGCTTCGAGGTGACCCATCTTTATGGGCTCACCGAGACCTACGGCCCGGCGGCGGTCAACGAATGGCAGGACCGCTGGGATGGTCTCGACGCCTCTGGGCAGGCGCAGATGAAGGCGCGGCAGGGCGTTCGTTACTGCGTGCTGGAGGGACTCGACGTTATTGATCCCGAAACGATGCAGCCCGTGCCGCGCGATGGCGCGACCATGGGCGAGGTGATGTTCCGCGGGAACATCGTCATGAAAGGCTATCTCAAGAACAAGGCCGCGTCGGACAAGGCGTTCCACGGCGGCTGGTTCCATTCGGGCGATCTCGGGGTGATGCACCCGGACGGCTACATCCAGCTCAAGGACCGCTCCAAGGACATCATCATTTCAGGCGGCGAGAACATCTCCTCCATCGAGGTCGAGGACGTTCTGTTCAAGCATCCGAAGGTGAGCGCGGCTGCGGTCGTCGCGGCGCCCGACGATAAATGGGGCGAGACGCCTTGCGCCTTCATCGAGCTGAAAGAGGGCGAACTGGCGACGGCGGAAGAAATCATCGCTTGGTCGCGGACGCATCTCGCCCACTTCAAATGCCCGCGCCACGTGGTTTTCGGTCAGCTTCCCAAGACGTCGACCGGTAAAATCCAGAAATACATTCTGCGCAATCGCGCCAAGGAAATGTGGCCGGGCGGGACGTCGACGGCTACGCTCTGACGCCGCGGCGCTCTTTCGGGGAGCGTGCGTGAAAACAACACAGCCAGCAATTGCTGATCGCAATTGCTGGCTGGTGTCGACTTGCGCCGCCGCCGCCGGCCAGACCGGCGGAAGACGGCAAGAGCCGATTAGAAGAACAGGCCGAGGCAGCCGCCCGCCAGAGCGCCGACGACGCCCGCCGCGATCGTGTTCTGCAATCCGCCGAGAGCCGCAGCGGCGAGGCCGCCAAGAAGCACGCCGCCGACGCCGGCGAAGATGTAGGTGTTCGTGGTGATTTCGAAGTCTTTATCAGCCATGACCTTCACTCCTTAGGACGTTTCGGGGGCCGGGCCTTTTCGGCGCGGCGGATGGAATTAGAAGAACAGGCCGAGGCAGCCGCCCGCCAGAGCGCCGACGACGCCGGCCGCGATCGTGTTCTGCATGCCGCCGAGAGCGGCAGCGGCGAGGCCGCCGAGGAGCAGAGCGCCGACGCCCGCGAAGATGTAGGTGTTCGTCGTGATTTCGAAGTCTTTATCAGCCATAACCTTCACTCCTCTTTCGTTCCCAGAGCTGCGCCTTATTGTTTGTTTTTCTGGCGCTTATTCCCCCACTGCCGTGGTGGGCGCGTCATTTCGACGCAGGGGGAGGTTAGCACAAGTTTCGGCCGTGTCCAGCGCTGCGGCAAATGATCCGCGACAACGTGTCGCATAATATAGCAATTTGAAAAAACGTCAATTTCTTCTCCAGAGGCGAGAATTATCCGGCTTTCGCGCCGAAAAAAATTTTTTTCACGGGGCATTGCGGCCAGTTTGGCCGCACATGGCGGCGGGCGCTCGGCGGAGTCGTCTTGACGCCGTTGCGGCGGTATAGGGACGGGCTATGACCCAGATCAACGCTGACGCGCCTTCCGCCGAATCGAAACGCCCTTTCCTCGCCACGCTCTCTCCGCTGCGGCCGCTGCTTCCCTATGCGCTGCGCTACAAGGGAACGATCGCGCTCGCCTTCGCGGCGCTCATCGTCGCGTCCAGCGCGACGCTGACGCTTCCGGCCGCCGTGCGCGGCATGATCGATCATGGTTTTTCGGCGGAGAGCGCGGGCGCGGTGAACGCCTATTTCGGCGCCATGATCGCGGTCGCCGCCACCCTCGCGCTGGCTTCCGCCACCCGCTACTATTTCGTGATGACGCTCGGTGAGCGCGTGGTCGCGGACCTGCGCGCCGATCTCTTCAAACATCTCACCTCGCTCGACGCCGCTTTCTACGATACGGCGAAGACCGGCGAGCTGCTGTCGCGCCTCACGACGGATACGACGCTCCTGAAATCCGCCTTCGGCTCGTCTGCCTCCGTGGCGCTGCGCAATCTCTTCATGTTCATCGGCGCCGTGGTGATGATGTTCGCCACGAGCCCCAAGCTCGCCGGCCTCGCGCTCGCGGCGATCCCAGTCATCGTGCTGCCGCTCATCGCGTCGGGCAGGAGCGTCCGGCGCAGGTCGAAACATGCCCAGGACATGTTGGCGCAGGCGTCGGCTTATGCGGGAGAAAACCTGTCGGCGGTGCGGGCGATGCAGGCCAATGGCGCGCAGGCGGCGACCGTCTCGCGTTTCCGGCGCGCGGTCGAAACCGCCTATGAGGCCGCGCAGGCCGCGACGCTGACGCGCGCCTATGTGACGGCGGGCGCGATTCTCGTGGTCTTCACCAGCATTGTCGCCGTGCTGTGGCTCGGGGCGCAGGACGTTCTCGTCGGCCGCATGAGCTCCGGCCTTCTGTCGCAATTCGTGCTCTACGCCGTTCTCGGGGCGAGTTCCCTGGGTGAATTGTCCTCGGTCTGGAGCGAAGTCGCCGCGGCGGCGGGGGCGGCCGCGCGCATCGCCGATCTCTTGTCGGTCGCGCCGCGCATCGTGGCCCCGGCGAATCCCACGCCGGCGCCCGCGCGCTGGCAGGGGCGCATCGTGTTCGATCATGTCGGCTTCGCCTATCCGACGGCGCCGGACCGTCCTGCGCTCCGCGATCTGTCGCTCGCCGTCGCGCCGGGCGAGCGGGTCGCGCTCGTCGGTCCTTCGGGCGCGGGCAAGTCGACGCTGTTTTCTCTGCTTCTCCGCTTCTACGACGTGGACAGGGGCTCCATCACGCTGGACGGCGTCGATCTACGCACGCTCGATCCGCTCGATTTGCGTGCGGCCTTCGCGCTCGCGCCGCAGGATCCGGTGATCTTCGGCCTGAGCGTCGAGGAAAACATCGCCTACGGGCGCGACAATGCGACGCGGGAGGCCGTTGTCGCGGCTGCGAAGCGCGCGCAGGCGCACGATTTCATCGCCGCCCTGCCGCAGGGTTACGACACGCTTCTGGGAGAACGCGGCGTGACGCTCTCGGGCGGCCAGCGCCAGCGCCTCGCGATCGCGCGCGCGATCCTCGCCGACGCGCCGGTGCTGCTGCTGGACGAGGCGACTTCCGCGCTCGACGCCGAAAACGAGGCCGCCGTGCAGGCGGCGCTGCACGACGTGATGTCCGGCCGCACAAGCATTGTCATCGCCCACCGTCTCGCGACCGTGCTGGAGGCCGACCGCATCGTCGTGCTCGATGAGGGACGCATCGTGGAGGAGGGCACGCATGCGAGCCTCACCGCGGCGGGCGGCCTCTATGCGCGGCTTGCGAAACTGCAGTTCGACACGGAGCGCGGGGCGGCGGCCTGACGTTTCCGCCGCTCGCGTTTTCTTCCGCCGTCACTGCGTCAGGCGCAGCGGCGACGCGGTCGCGGAGACGGCGATATTGGCGAAGGCGTCCGACAGGGCGGAGGAATCCGTCGCCACGAAGGCGTTTTCCGGCTTGCTGGCGCAATAGGAGAGCAACGCCGCCGAATGCGCCTGTTCCGCGGGGCTCAGGAAGCCGCTGTGGTTGAACATGACGGTATAGATCGAAATCCCTTTCGCCTTGGCGTTGTCGCAGGCCTTTTTCAGGCGGTTGTCGAGGAAGGTCTGCAAGCCGGCGTAGGTGGTCACGCCGTCCGCCCATGACAGACGGCTTGCGCCCATATAGCCGTAGGCGGAGTAGTCGGAGATGTTCGCGCTCGACGCGTTGCCGTTTTCGGCGAGCCCGTTCACGCCGTCCGTCATCAGCACGATGACTTTTTTGGTCTTCGTGTCCGTGTAGGGCGCGCCGTCGGCGTAGGGCTTTTCCGGCGACAGCGTGCGCCACGCCCAGGTCAGTCCTTCCGAGATCACCGTGCCGCCGTTGTACCAGAAGTTCATGGCCTCGATCGCCGAGATCACTTGTCCCTGATTGTTGGTGAGGCGCGTCACCGGCTCGGGGCAGGCGGCGTTGGGGCCGTAGGTGTCCGGCGCGGTCTCCTTGATGATGGCGGACCTTGTCTTGCCGTCATATTTCAGGATGCTCTGGCCGTTGTTCCAGCTATTGGCGACCCAATTCCAAGTCGACGGAACCGCGTAGTCTACGAGATAATTGTTGTGGAACGCGCCCGAACCGGAGACGAAGGCGCCGGGCGCCGCCGCCGACCAGTCGGACGGCTTGTAGTCTGGTTCGTCCGGCCAGAAGTAGGGCGTGAACAGCGAGGCGGCGTCGCCGCTCGTCGGCGGAATGTCGGTCACGTCGTAATCGACGCCTGTGTTGTAGGAGGTTCCCCAGGACGCGTTCGCGGCGGCGATTTCATTGGCGTTGGCGCGCGCCTCGACGCAGCCCTTCCATCTCACCGCTTTCCCTTTTTCATCGAGCAGACGGTTGAAGAGTTCGTAATTGCTGACCGTGCCGGGGTTCATCGTCCAATCGCAGCCGGCGGTGTAGGAATCCTTGGGTTGCAGATTGAAGCCCGTGGGAACGGTGAACTGGCGGTTGGTCGCGCTCGATCGCAGCCTTTGCGTGGAAAGCGGGGGAATCGTATTCGGCGTAACGTCGGCCGCGAAAGCGGCGCTGACGCCGAACAACTGTTGCGCGACGCGCCGGAAGGGGTCGAGTAGCTGGATCAGATCGCGCGCGTCGCCGGAGGTGTCGCCGCTGTTCCCGCCGCCCGGGCCGAAGCCGCCAGGGCCCCACACGGGCGTGCAATTCTTGTCGTAGCCGAGCCAAGCCCAGCGGAACCAGTTTCCCGTCGCGGGCGCGGACATGCGCGTGTCGATCATCGACATGTCGGCAAGGCCGGGATTCACCGCCGCCACATAAGGCACGACGCTCACCCGAATCTTGCTTTTGGAGCCGCCGCCCATGACATTCTGAACCAGCGTCTTCGCGGCGCTCTTCAGGGAAGCCATGTCGTTGCGCATGGAGCCCGTGTTGTCGAGAGCAAGGGCGATTTCGACCGGCGCGTCGCCCCCGCCGAACGAAACGGCCTCCGACATGGCGCTGATGCGGATCGTCTCGAAATTCGCGAATTTCAGCAGAGAGGTCTTGACCAGCGCGTCGGCCTGAACCCGATAAGTTCCGGCGACGGGCTCCGTTTCCGTCACCTTGAGCGATAGACTGCCGGCGAGGGCGCCGAGATTGGCCAGAACCGCGTTTTTCGCAACGTTCTGGCGCGCCGTCTGCGTCAGCCGGCTTTGTCCGCCAGCCGTCAGCGCGGCGGCGTCCGTCGCGGACTGCAATTTGGACTTGATCAGCGCCGCGCGTCCGTAGTCGATCGCGGCGCCAATGCCGAGCATCGACGGAACGAAGGCGAGGCCAAAAATGAGCGCCGCGGCGCCCGAGCGGGCGCGCGCGAACTGTGCGGCAAAAGCGGCGGCGGCGCGGACGAGCGAAACATTCGATGTCGTCATTCTCGAGGATTCCTCCGAAGCGCGCATCGTACATGGCCAAATTCAAGCTTCCGTAAATCAGTTGCTCTTGACGCGCCTAACTTGCGTTAATCTTTGCTTTAACGTCGCGGCTGGCGGCGCGCTCGCCGACCGTCCGCCGAGGATGGGAGAACTGCGGCGCGGCGGCCGGCGGCATTTGCCTTTGCTTTGATTGATGCTAAGAGCACCCGCCAACCCCGCGCGGCGCGCTCATCCCGCCGTCGCCCCTTTCCGCGCACAAGGAGTTGGCCCATGGCCCGTCTGACCGCCACGTTGACCGAAGCCCTTACGTTCGACGACGTGCTGCTGCGGCCAGGCCATTCGCGCGTGATGCCGTCGGGCGTCGACATCTCCTCGCGCCTGACTCGCGAAATCCGCCTCAACCTGCCGATCGTCTCCGCGGCCATGGACACGGTGACCGAGGCGCGTCTCGCCATCGCCATGGCGCAGGCCGGCGGCATCGGCGTGATTCACCAGAATCTTTCGCCCGCCGATCAGGCGGCCGAGGTGCGCAAGGTCAAGCGCTACGAGAGCGGCATGGTGGTCGATCCGATCACCATCTTCCCCGACGCCACGCTGGCCGAGGCGCTGTCGCTCATGGCGGCCAACGGCATCTCCGGCATTCCGGTCGTGGAGCGCTCAGCCGACGGCGGGAAGGGCAGGCTTGTCGGCATTCTGACGAATCGCGACGTGCGCTTCGCGGCGGATCAGCGCCAGCCGATCGCCGAATTGATGACGAAGAAGCTCGTGACCGTGCGCGAGGGCGTAGGGCAGGAGGAGGCGCAGCGCCTGCTGCACGAGCATCGTATCGAGAAGCTGCTTGTCGTCGACGAGAATTATCGCTGCGTGGGCCTTGTCACCGTCAAGGACATCGAGAAGGCCACCCAGCACCCCAACGCCTGCAAGGACTCCGAAGGCCGCCTGCGCGTCGCGGCGGCGACGACCGTCGGCGACCACGGATTCCAGCGCGCGCTCCAGCTCATCGACGCGGGCGTCGATTGCGTCGTGATCGACACGGCGCATGGCCATTCGCAGGCGGTGATCGACCAGGTCGCGCGGGTGAAGCGGGAAACCAACAAGGTTCAGATCATCGCCGGCAATATTGCGACCGCGGAGGCGGCTAAGGCGCTGATCGACGCCGGCGCAGACGCGATCAAGGTCGGCATCGGGCCGGGCTCCATCTGCACGACGCGCATCGTGGCCGGCGTCGGCGTGCCGCAACTCACGGCCATCATGGAGGCGGCCGAGGAGGCGCGCAAAGCAGACGTGCCGGTGATTGGCGACGGCGGCGTGAAATATTCGGGCGATCTCGCCAAGGCGATCGCGGCGGGCGCGGAAGTGGTGATGATGGGTTCGCTCTTCGCCGGCACGGAGGAGTCGCCCGGCGAGGTGTTCCTCTATCAGGGCCGCTCGTTCAAGGCCTATCGCGGCATGGGCTCGGTCGGCGCGATGACGGCCGGCTCGGCGACGCGCTATTTTCAGGGCGACGTGAAGGATCAGCTGAAGCTGGTGCCGGAGGGCATCGAAGGGCAGGTGCCCTACCGCGGTCCAATCGGACCCATCCTCTATCAGCTCGCGGGCGGCCTGCGGGCGGCGATGGGCTATGTGGGCGCGCCGACGGTGAAGGAGTTCCAGGAGCGCGCGCAGTTCGTGCGGATCACCAACGCCGGTCTGCGCGAGAGCCATGTGCACGACGTCGCGATCACGCGCGAGAGCCCGAATTATCCGACCGGGGTCTGAAACGAGAAGGGGGCCCCGCGACAGGCCCCCGGAAAATTTTAGGATGAAACCGATCCCTGAAAGATCGAACCCAGCCCGAGAATCCTGCCCCTCAAATTCGCGTCTCAGTATCGAACACCGAGACTTTTCGACGTCCGCCGAAATTTCGTACGCCCCTCGCTGTTCGTGTACAGACTATGATTCCCTTGTCGGAAGCGCATCGCGCAAATGGATGATGCGCTTCCGGCGTTTTGTGCTAGGCGCCGGCGGATCCCGTCCGCCGGCCGCCTCAATGCTTGCCCGGCTCGAGTTTCACGCCGCGCCGCTCGTAGTGAATATAAGAGAGCAGGGCGGTCATTTTCGGGTCGTCCGCGGCCAGCGGCTGCCCCTGCAGCGGGTTCCTGACGCACCAGTTCACCATTTCCCAGAGCTGGGCGACCTTGCCGAACTGCTTCTGGAATTTGGGGTAGGTCTCCGGGTGGGTGTTGGCGGCGTTCGGATGGCATTGCGCGCAGGCGACGCCATTCGTCCCGAGCGCGCCGCTGGTCCAGAGCTCGCGGCCCTTCTTGGCGACGGAGTCGTATTCCGCCTGCCAGCGTTGCACGTCCGTCTGTTTGAATTCGTCCGCGAGAGCGGGGCCGGCGGCAAGGCCGAGGCCCAGCGCGAGGGCGGTCATGGAAAAGCGCATGATGTTCTCCTCGGGTCAGTAATGGGCCTGGGCGGCCTTCCGGCGCATGGGATCCTGATAGCTCTTGTCGACGGGATGGCCCGCGTAGGGATCGAAACCGACGATGCGCGGGTCATTGTCCCAAAGCTGGTAGCGCGCCGTGACGCGGCCCGAGTTGACGTCGATGAGCTGCCAGCCGGTGGCGTCGCGCTCGAAGAAGGGATCGGCGCGGTTCATCGGCACGGTGAGCACCGGCAGGTGGCTTTCCGCCTGCGCATAGGTCGCGGGGTAGGGCCAGGGCCAGGCCGTCGCCATCACCGAATTGAAGGCGATGTTGCCGATCTGGTTGTACTGGATCTGGTGAACGTGCCCGTAGATGACGTTGACGCGCTTGAACGGCGCCAGCAACGCCTGCACCTCCTCCGCGTCGTCGGTCCAGAAGTTCCAGCCCTTATAGATTTTCTGCAAGGGCGAATGGGAAAAGACGACGATCGGCGTGTCTTTGGAGACCTTGGCGAGGTCGTCCGCGAGCCATTTGCGCTGCTTCTCGCCGACCATGAAGGGAGAGCCGTTCGGATTGTCGAGGCCCGCCATCTCCAGCATCCGCTGCTCGGGCGTCGGCCAGCGATGGAACGTCCATTCGTCCGTCGTCAAAATGGAGTTCAGCACGATGAAATGCACGCCCTTCACGTCGAAGCTGTACCAGTGCGGGCCATAGAGTTTCGACCAGTATTCGCCGAGATCGAGATAATAATCGTGTTCGCCCATCACTGCATGGAGCTTGCCCTTGAGCGCCGACAGCATTTCGGCGCCGTGATCCAGCTCCTCCCGCTTGCCGAGCTGGGCGAGGTCGCCGCCGAACATGACGAAGTCGACCTCCGGCTGGATGAGATTGGCCTCCGCCACGGCGCGCTTGAGACCCATGTCCCAGTTGCGCACGAAGCTCGCGCCCTTGATCTGCTGAATGTGTGAGTCGGAAATATAGGTGAAGGACACGTCGGGCCGTTCGCCTGCGAACGCCAGCCGCACCATGCTGATCGGCAGCGTCGACACTGTGCCGGCAAGTCCCGCCGCGCCCGCCGCCATGACGCTGCGTCTCGTAACGAGTTTCGTCATCGTTTCTCTCCCTCGCGGTTCATGGCCGCGTCATTTCGACTGCGCTGCGGCGTAAGCCGGGCTCGTGAGCGTCTCCATGAAGGCGACGAGATCGTCGATCTGTTGATCGGACAGGGCGAGCGGCCGTATGCCGCCGGACAGATAGGGATTGACGGAAGGGTCGCCCGGGCTCTTGCCGCCTTCGTTGTAATGTTTGACGACGTCCTTGAGCGTCTTCAGCGAACCGTCGTGCATGTAGGGCGCGGTCAGCGCGATGTTTCGCAGCGTCGAGGTCTTGAAGCCGCCGATCTCGTCGAAGGCGTTCGTCACCGCGAAGCGTCCGAGGTCTGACGTCTTGGGATCGGCGAGAACGGATTTGTCCACGTCCGCGCCCGCGAGCTTGGCCTTGAGAAACTCTCCCGCGAGCTTCGGGACGTCCGCCTGTATGCGGTTGATGCCGACGCCGATGTTGTGGAACCTGTTGTCTGTGAAGAGCGCCTGCGTCTGTTCGATCACATGGCAGGAGACGCAGCGTCCCTGACCGACGAAGACGTTGAAGCCGCGTTTCGCCTGATCGCTGATGGCGGCGGCGTCGCCGCCGAAATACCAGCGGTCAAAGGGCGAATCGCCGGAGACGACGCTGCGCTCGAAGGCGGCGATGGCTTTCTTGACCTCGTCCATCGTGACGTCCTTGCCGCTCTTCCCGAAGGCTTTCTTGAAGCCGTCGACATAGGCGGGATCTTCTCGAACGATCTTCAGGACGGGCTCATGATTGGGCAATCCCATCTCGACGGGGTTCACCATCGGGTGTTGCGACTGATCCTCGAGCGACGGCGAGCGTCCGTCCCAGAACAGCGTCGTGAAATAGGCCGAATTGATCACCGTCGGCGCGTTGCGCGTGCCGGTGAGCTTGTGATGCCCTTCCGAGACCTTCAGCGGACTATCCGTGAAAGCTTTCTTGTCATTGTGGCATGTCGCGCAACTCACCGTGCCGTCGATCGAAAAGCGCATATCGTGAAAGAGCTTGTCGCCGAGCGCGATCTTCTCGGGCGTCTGCGGGTTGTCGGCGGGAACGGGAACTTTGGGCAGTCCCAGGGGCTCCGCGAGCGCTCCCGTCAGGCCGAAAGCGGCGGAGAGGGTGAGCGCCGCAAGCGTTGTCTCAACGCGAATCCTTTTTCTTGACAAGCGCATAGCTTTGTTTCCTCCGCGTCATGCGCAGCGCGCCGCGCCGGCGGCTGCTCTTTTCAGAGTGCTCCGCTTACCAACTGATGACAAGTCTCCGTCCCGGCAATACGCAACCAGCGAAGTCGACGGTCGATTTTCACTGGAATTCTATTTGTGCGATGCGGCATGTACAGTGTTCGAATATTTTCTTCCTGACAATCTTCCTTGTCCGGCGACTTGGTCACGGGCGCGGATTCGACCTCGCCCAATTCCCCGGTCCCGATTGTTTTTTACGCCGAAACCGGCCGCGTCGCCGGGTCGCGAGGGCTTTCGCCGGAAGAGGGCTTGTGATAGCCGAAGGCGCGAGCTTCGCGCGCGCAGCGCAGCGGGGCGGTCAGCTTTCAACGACCAAAGCTGCAAGGGAGCGAAAAATAATGTCCCGAATTCGGATTGCCGTGACGAGCGCGATGCTGCTTGCCCCCGTCATCGCGCAGGCGGGCGACTTGCGCGATGACGCCAACGCGCTGTTCAAGCCGATTGACGCCGCGAGCGTCAATTCGGTCGTGAAGAACAACCCGATCACCCCCGCGAAGGTTGAGCTCGGCCACAAGCTCTTCTTCGAACCCCGTCTCTCGAAGAGCCAGATCATCAGCTGCAACAGCTGCCACAATCTCGGCACGGGCGGCGTCGACGCCGGCCCGACCTCGATCGGTCATGGCTGGGCGAAAGGCCCGCGCCGCGCGCCGACGGTTCTCAACGCGGTCTTCAACGTCGCCCAGTTCTGGGACGGCCGCGCGGTCGACCTGAAGGCGCAAGCGAAGGGGCCGGTGCAGGCCGACGTCGAGATGAACAACTCGCCGGCCGCGGTCGAGGCGACGCTCAAGAGCATGCCGGCCTATGTCGCCGAGTTCCGGGCGGCTTTCCCGAACGATCCGAATCCGGTCAGCTTCGACAATATGGCCAACGCCATCGAAGCCTTCGAGGCCACGCTGACGACGCCGAACTCGAAGTTCGACAGGTTCCTCGCTGGCGACGGCAGCGCGCTCAACGACGCCGAGAAGAAAGGCTTGCGGCTGTTCATGGACAAAGGTTGCGCCGGCTGTCACAACGGCGTGAACGTCGGCGGCAACGGCTACTTCCCCTTCGGCGTCGCCCAAAAGCCCGACGCGACGATCATGCCTGTCGCCGATCGCGGCCGCGCCAAGGTGACGAATAGCGATTTGGACGCCTTCGTCTTCCGGTCGGCGCCCCTTCGCAACGTCGCGCTGCGGGCGCCGTATTTCCACAGCGGCGCCGTCTGGACGCTGGAGGAGGCGGTCGACGTAATGGCGAAGGACCAGCTCGGCATGACCCTCGCGCCCGACGAAAACGCCGCGATTGTCGCCTTCCTGGGAGCGCTCACCGGCGACCAGCCGAAGGTGTCCTATCCCATTCTGCCGGCGCGGACCAAGGACACGCCGCGTCCGCAGTAACGAGTCGTGAGCGCGCCCTAGCGGCGCGCTCCCCTCCGCAGGCTCGGACATGGCGCGCGACGGCGGGGTCATTTGTCGCGCAATCGCTCATGCGAGCCCGATTCCCGCGAAATCGACGTTCCAGCTTCAAAACGTTTTTTGGGAGGGTGGAACCGGTCGACGCGGTCGCGCCGGTCGCTCTGTCGCGTCCGGCCGTGGACTGGCTGCAACAGTCCTGTTGGCGGGGATTCTAATCTCATGACGGACAGCTGATCGCCTATTCGCCCCCATCTTGCCACATTGATTTGAGTGTTAATCAATTCATAATCTTATGGAGGCGCCCGGAGTGTCCCTGGCGGCCCAATTTCCATCCCATAGGATAGTTTTTTTCCTATCCACTGGGGTTGTTATTACTATTCGATAGACAGTTATTTTCCATTCTTGTGGGTATTGTCATTATGTTGGGGAGGGGGAATGGTTGGGCCACGCTAAACGGGGTCTGCGGTCTGGTCCGGGAGGGTCGGATTGGGGCTTTGTTTAGGCGGCGACGTCGGTGTTCGTCCGATAACAACAAGCGGCTGAACTGGCTTGTTTTGGTTTCTCTGGAATTGATCTGGGGGGGCTGGGACGGGTTGGGGGCTGCGCAAGACAAGGGCGGTAGGGCGGTGGTTTTCGTTTTGAGGACGGGACCTGCCCAACGTTTACGAAAACGAGGACGAAGCAGCTCTGTTCTGGGAGGCGGAGCGATACCGGTCACGCGCATATCCCTGGGAGCACATAGGAGGAGTTGAAATATGAGCTCGACCACTAGCACAGCTACTGGCGTAGCTGCTGGCTCGGAAGCTGTAGTCGATCTGCGTGGGATGTGGATTGGCCTTGCGCTTCTGAACACGTTTTATCTGATCGTTCGCATTTATGAGCAGGTGTTCGGCTGGCGCGCTGGCCTGGACTCTTTTGCTCCGGAATTCCAGACCTACTGGATGTCGATCCTTTGGACCGAGATTCCTCTGGAGCTGGTTTCTGGTCTGGCTCTTGCGGGCTATCTGTGGAAGACGCGCGACCGCAACGTCGACGCGGTGACGCCGCGCGAAGAGATGCGCCGTCTGGTTGTTCTGGTTCAGTGGCTTGTCGTTTACGGCATCGCCATTTACTGGGGCGCGTCGTTCTTCACGGAGCAGGACGGCACGTGGCACATGACGGTTATCCGTGACACGGACTTCACGCCGTCGCACATCATCGAGTTCTACATGAGCTACCCGATTTATTCGGTGATCGCGGTTGGGGCGTTCTTCTATGCGAAGACCCGCATTCCGTATTTTGCTCATGGCTACTCGCTGGCGTTCCTGATCGTCGCGATTGGCCCGTTCATGATCATCCCGAACGTTGGCCTGAACGAGTGGGGCCACACCTTCTGGTTTATGGAAGAGCTGTTCGTCGCTCCGCTGCATTGGGGCTTCGTGTTCTTCGGCTGGATGGCGCTGGGCGTGTTCGGCGTCGTTCTTCAGATCCTGATGCGCATTCATGCGCTGATCGGCAAGGAAGGCGTCGCCCTCCTCACCGAGTAAGGTTGGATGACCCGCTCGCGCCTTCGGGCGCGAGCGGAAGTCTGAGCGCGGGATTTTTTCTTAACGGACATGGGCGCGGGTTTCATCTGGCTGCCTGAGGCGGCTGGGGAGGTTTCGTCTGTGTCGAGATCCGGGGTTGAGCCCTGGGTTGGAGAACGGGAAGGTTTCGCGGCGCTTCGCCGAGAGGCGCAGCGTGAGGAAAGGCCGGCCGGCGGGATGCGTTCCGACGTCCGGGGCCAATTTCGGGGCCTATGAGGGACCCGGGTTTGGCGGCAACAAGAAATCTCGGGGCTGCGAGGCGCTCGAGAAACACCAAGGAGAAGAGTGATGTCACAATCGAAAAGCGGGGGGGCGGTCGGTCCGTTCAACTCCGTCGCCGAGGCGGCGGGTTGCGTTCAGTCGGTCGACTGGATGCTTCTTGTTCTGCTGTTTTTCGCCGTTCTGGGCGGTTACCACGTCCACTTCATGCTGACGGCGGGCGACTGGGACTTCTGGATTGACTGGAAGGATCGCCGTATGTGGCCGACGGTCGTGCCGATTCTGGGCGTGACCTTCTGCGCGGCGTCGCAGGCTTTCTGGTGGGTTAACTTCCGCCTTCCGTTTGGCGCCGTTTTCGCGGCTCTGGGCCTTCTGATCGGCGAGTGGATCAACCGCTACGTCAACTTCTGGGGCTGGACCTATTTCCCGATCAGCCTGGTGTTCCCGTCCGCTCTGATCGTTCCGGCGATCTGGCTCGACGTGATCCTGCTTCTGTCGGGTTCCTATGTGATCACGGCGGTTGTCGGTTCGCTGGGCTGGGGTCTGCTGTTCTATCCGAACAACTGGCCGGCGATCGCCGCCTTCCACCAGGCGACGGAGCAGCATGGTCAGCTGATGACCCTGGCCGATCTGATTGGCTTCCACTTCGTCCGCACGTCGATGCCGGAATACATCCGCATGGTCGAGCGCGGCACGCTGCGCACGTTCGGTAAGGACGTTGTGCCGGTTGCGGCGTTCTTCTCGGGCTTCGTCTCGATGATGGTGTATTTCCTCTGGTGGTTCATGGGCCGCTGGTATTCGACGACGAAGGTCATCGACACCATCTGATGCGGGTTTCGGCCGGGGGTTCGCGAGGCCGGTCGGCCGAACCTGACAAGCAAGACGCAGGGCGGATTTGGTTGGATCGCCGATTTGGCCTTTCTCTTTGCGGATGAAAAAGCGGCTGGCGCGCGAGGCGCCGGCCGGAAGAGGAACCTGGGAGGTTTGTTCATGAAAAAGCTAGTCAAGCTCGCCGCCATTGGCGCGGCGGCTGCTGTTGCGGCGACGCTGGGAGCTGTCGCTCCGGCCTCGGCGCACGGCGAGAAGTCGCAGCAGGCGTTCCTTCGCATGCGCACGCTGAACTGGTATGACGTCGCGTGGTCGAAGACGACGGTGAACGTCAACGAGGAAATGGTTCTGTCCGGCAAGGTCCACGTGTTCTCGGCGTGGCCGCAGGCTGTTGCGAACCCGCGCGTTTCGTTCCTGAACGCCGGCGAGCCCGGCCCGGTTCTGGTTCGCACGGCGCAGTTCATCGGGGAGCAGTTCGCTCCGCGTTCTGTTTCGCTGGAGATCGGCAAGGACTACGCGTTCTCGATCAACCTGCGGGGCCGTCGCGCCGGCCGTTGGCACGTTCACGCTCAGATCAACGTCGAAGGCGGCGGTCCGATCATCGGCCCGGGCCAGTGGATTGAGATCAAGGGCGACATGAAGGACTTCACCGACCCGGTGACGCTCCTCGACGGTTCGACGGTTGACCTCGAGAACTACGGCATCTCGCGCGTTTACGCGTGGCATCTGCCGTGGATGGCGATTGGCGCGGCTTGGATCCTGTTCTGGTTTGTCCGGAAGGGCATCATCGCGTCGTATATCCGCGTTGCGGAAGGCAAGCCGGACGCCGTGATTGGCGACGACGACCGCCGCATTGGCGCGATCGTTCTGGCTCTGACGATCCTCGCGACGATCGTTGGTTACGCCGTGACGAACTCGACCTTCCCGCGCACGATCCCGCTTCAGGCTGGCTTGCAGAAGCCGCTGACGCCGATCGAGACGGAAGGCACGGCGGGCGTGGGCAAGGAGCAGGTGACGACCGAACTGAACGGCGGCGTCTACAAGGTTCCGGGCCGCGAGCTGACGATCAACGTGAAGGTCAAGAACGGCACGTCGCAGCCGGTTCGCCTCGGCGAATATACGGCGGCTGGCCTGCGCTTCCTGAACCCGTCGGTGTTCACCACGAAGCCTGACTTCCCGGATTACCTGCTTGCCGACCGCGGTCTGTCGAACGACGACACGATCGCCCCTGGCGAGTCGAAGGAAATCGTCGTGAAGATCCAGGACGCGCGTTGGGACATCGAGCGTCTGTCGGACCTGGCTTACGACACCGACAGCCAGATCGGCGGCCTGCTGTTCTTCTTCACGCCGGACGGCAAGCGCTTCGCGGCTGAAATCGGCGGCCCGGTGATTCCGAAGTTCGTCGCCGGCGACATGCCCTAAGCGAAACTCAATCGCCAACTAAATATGCCCGGCCGGATGAAAATCCGGCCGGAGCTTTTTTGGGGAGCGGCTTTCACCTGGACGGCGAATTCGAAAGCGATACGTTCTGTCGACGTCGCCTGGAAACGACGCCATATGCTTTATGGAAGTTCAGGCGCGCTCTTTGCTGAAGATCAAATGGTGCGTCCTTTAGACGCAAAGCGGCAAGGGGCTTTTCGCTCGTTTGCCTTATGGTTTCGTTGCAAAATATGCAGCAAGCGTAAGATCGCTCTTGGGTGCATCCTGAGGGGCGCGGGTGCGCGGTGGCAGATGCGTGGAATGGGACTCCGACGGAGAGTGCGTCGGCGCGTTTGAGCAGACAGGCGCTGGAAAAAATGAAGCGCCTGTAAATAAAGAAAACCGAGGGATGGAAATGATGAAATGGCCTAGCCTTGCACCGGCTCTGTTCGGCGCCGTGCTCTCTCTTTGTTCGGCGTCGCTGTCGCATGCCGAGGGCGGCGCCGGGCCTGAGGCGATGTCCATGGGCAACATGTGCATGGTCATGTTTGGCTATGACATGATTCACATCACGGTTTTCCAGCCTGACAAGTCCCGTTCAGAATATTGTTCGGAAATCCCGGCGACCGGCCGCACAATCATGGTCTTCGATATAGAGACGCCCGCGTTCCGGGATTTGCCGCTCGAGTTGCGCATCATTCGCGACCCGCTGACGCCGATTACCAAGGACACGGATCTCGAAGCGCTCACAGAACTGCATCTGCCGGCGAAAAAATACACCAAGGGCACGTTCAGCATCGAGCACAACTTCCAGAACAATGGCCACTACATCGGGCTGGTGACGTTGACGCGCGAGAACGGCGAACAACAGACGGAACAGTTCAAATTCATGGTCGGCGAAACGCTGTGGGCCTGGGTGCCTCAGATCGCGGGAACCATTCTCATCGCCGGGATGGTGTTCGTTTACTGGAAGCATACGCACCCGGGCGGGAAGAAGAAGGAAGAGCCGGAGACGGCTGCGTCTTGAGCTGCGGCTCATGTCGCATCATCTGAATTACGTGGGATATAGGCGCATGGGGCCGGAGAGCTCCGGGGGGAAACGTCATGAAGGGACTGGTCTCGTTTTGGCGCAAGGCTGCAACGCTTGGCGTGGGCGTGAGCCTTGCGGTTTCCGTTGCGGCTCCGGCGCGCGCGCATTCGTTCCTGGTGGAGGCGACGCCGTCGTCCAAGGACCACGTAACGACATCGCCTAAAACGGTGAAGCTGCGTTTTGGCGGCGGCGTGGAGCCGAAATATTCTAAACTGAGCATCGAGAACGCCGAAGGAAAGGTCCTCGGGGAGGGATCGATCGGCACGCCCGACAAACCTCGCGAGTTGTCGATGGAGACGCCGGAACTCGCCCCTGGAAAATATGTCGTGCGCTACCGCGTCCTCTCCACCGACGGACATATCGTCGAGGGGAATTACGAATTCACCGTCGATCCGAAATAAGTCCAGGCTCCCGCGAGACGGTTCTAGGTTCGGCGTCGCCGACCAGGCGGCGGCGCAATGGCCGCGCCTTTTCTCGTCTCGCACTTGAGTCGAAGTCAACGCGAAGAGCGGAACGAGTTAAGAGCGAGAAGCGAAGATGTATCTTTCTCTTGCGTTCATACGCTTCCTCGAGAGCCTGCCGTCCGCGCTGGCAGTGGGCTTGTTGCTGCTGCCGCGGTTGATCGGGGAGGATAGCGCGCGCTTTAAGGCGCCGGTCGCAGCGGCCGCGGCTTTTCGCGCGCTGATCGGATTCGCGCTCCTTTATTTGATCGCCAGGGCGATCATTCCGGCCGAGCGTGAGCTGAACGGCGACGTGCTTTGGGAGTTCACCGTCGGAACCAGCGTCGGCAAGGCGTGGCTGGCGACGCAGGCGCTGGCTTTCCTGTTCGCCGGGATGACTGTCGCGCGGCTCTTCATCAATTCCGATTTGCTCGACCGCGTCACCTTGTGGACCGGCGTCGGCGTGCTCGCGGTGGTTTCCGTCACGGGCCATGCGATCGACGACGGATTGCCGACCTGGACGCAGATCAGCTTCCTGTTGCATACGGCGGCCGGGCTCACCTGGCTTGGCGGACTGCTGGGGCTCATCTGGTGGATGTTCACGGCGCACGACAAGGATCCGGAGGTCGCCGCGAGCTTGGCCGAACGCTGGTCGCTGGTCGCGAAAGTGGCGGTTGGCCTTGTCGCTGTCACGGGCGTCGCGATCGCTTATGAGAATGTCGGCAGCGTTCCGAACATGCTCGCCACGCCCTACGGCCGATTGCTCACGCTGAAACTGACGCTGCTTTGCGCGGTGCTTCTCTGCGCCCTCGCGATCGTGCGCTACATGCGCCGGCGGCCGGCGGGCGAGTTCGACGTCGATTGGGTCGGCAAAGTCGGCAGTCTGGAGGCGGCGTTCGGTCTCGGTCTGCTGTCGATCGCCGGCTACATTGCGGTGATCACGCCCGCGTCGCATGAGACAGACATCTATTGGCCGCTGCCCTTCCGTCTGTCCTACATCGCCACCTGGGGGCAAAAGCCGGCGTTTCCGTCGCCGATCTGGTGGTGGGGCATAGCGTCGGTCGTTTTCGCGATTGCAGCGGCGCTCGTCTGGTGGACGCCCGCGACGCGCGAAAGGCGGCTTTTCGCTACGCCTGCGGCGACGATCGCAGCGCTCTTCTGTCTCGCCGTGTCGTTTTCGACGGAGGCCTATATCGACACCTACAATGATCCGACCCAAGATTTCACCGCCGAGTCCGTGACTCGCGGCATGGCGGCGTTCCAGGAAAACTGCGTCGCCTGCCACGGGCCCATGGGCGAAGGCAACGGGCCGATGGCGAAGGAACTGAAAAACGCCAAGGGTCTTCCTGTCGAACCGGCCGACCTGACAGCGCCGCATGTCGGCACACATACGATTGGCGACATTTTCCACTGGCTGACTTTCGGCGGGCAAAGCGGCGTCATGCCGAGCTTCGCGCACGTCCTCGACGTCGACGATCGCTGGGACATGATCAACTATTTGCTGATGCTGTCGAATACGAACCGGTCGCGCTTCATTGGCCCACAGGCGATGATCCAATGGCTTATCGCGCCTGATTTCGCGCTCGTCGATCCGAAGGAGGAGGTTACGACCTTCTTCAAGCTGCGCGGCAAGCCGACGCTTCTCTCCTTCGCACGTTGCAATCTCGCCGGCGACGCCGCCAGGGAGCTTGAGGCGAGCCTGCTGAAGGCCGCCGAGGTTGCAAAGTCGGCTGGCGTGAACCATGTCACCGTGTATACGGGAGACTGTCCCGCCGAGGCGAAGGATCGGGAAGCGGTTCACCCGGCTGCCGTGGAAAAAGCCTATTCGATTATCAATCGCTATCCGAACGTGCCGTACACGACGGAAATCGCTCAGGCGCATTTCCTGATCGATCGTTCAGGTTATGTGCGCGCGCGTTTCAAACAATTCGGTCCCGACGACGGAAACGCCACCCAATTCTCCGCTCAGGCGGCGATGATGGCGAACGAGCCGCTTGTCGAGATCAACCTCCACTCGCACTGACAGACAGGCGCGAGCTGGGCGTCACTTTCGAGCCGGCGGAGAAAAGCCGGCCGCACCAAGGGAGAGGAACATGATGATCAAGCGGCGTGATCTTTTGGCGACGGGCGGCTCCCTGCTGGCCGGCGCCGCCTTGGGCGTTTTCGGTCTGCGCGGGACTGCGCGGGCGCATGAATACGACGTCGGCAAGCTCAAGGTCGAGCACCCCTGGCTGCGCGCGCCCGCCGACGGAGACAACAAGTCGTCGTTCTACGCCTTCCTTCACAATAACGGCGACACGCCGGACAAACTTGTCGCCGTGAAGGTGGAGAAATTCGGAAAAACGGTGATCCACGGAGATCCCAAGAATCTCGAGCTGGAGACGCCGGTCGTCCTGCCGCCGAAGACCAAGGTGACGCTCGCGCCGGGCGGCGCCTATGTCGCCCTTCTCGATGCGAAGAAGCATCTTGAGGTCGGCTGGGGTCTGGAAATGACGCTCGTGTTCGAGAAGGCGGGCGAAGTTGTCATCGACGCGGCCATCGACGCGCCCGACGCCGCTCACGCTCATGACGCCGAGGCGATGGAGCGATGGGAGAAGGCGCACAACAAGGATACGTCCGGCCCTAAGGACGCCGGACACGAAGGTCACAGCGGCCATGATCATCATCACGGCGAGAAGAAGTCGGAGGGCGCACATTAGGCGCGCCCACGTCACGGCTGTGCAGGGATTCCTCACTCGGACCCCGCCGACGCAGAGTCGCAAACGTCGACGCGCGCCCCTACAGGCGCGCGTTTCAATTGCGCCGCCGCGCTGTCACCGATCGACGCTGACCAGGCGTCCCGCGAACTCAGAATTATCGGCGACCGGCGCCGGATTCTGAACCGAATTGATCGGCAGGGCGAAACCGAGCACGAATGCAGCGGCGGCCATTGCCGCGACGAGCAAAATGGAAACTCGAAATTGACGGCGCGCCGACTCGCGATCGAAGCTACGCGTGAAGGCCGGCTCAATCTGGTCGTCGAACTTATCAACGAGCGACATTGTTCCTGTTCCTCTTCGGGTCTCTCGCCCTTGCTTCACCCGCATTGACGCGACCGCTCCCTCCAAAAGGCCGCTACGGGAGAGCCCCGGACCTCTTCGTATCCGTGAACTCGAAGTAGAAACGAGCATCGACGGAAAAAGTTGCATGCCGTTCCGCGATTTTCATAAATTTTTAACAGTTGAACCACGCCTCGTTTCGAGGGGTACGAATTCGTCACGATTCGCATGATCTTTTCGCAGTTGCGGAAGGCTTTTTGCTTGAGCAGTCAGGCCGGCGTGCGCTGCATTTCTGCGTTCCGGCGCGTCCATCCGGCGATATTTGCGGCGGAACTTCTTTGCATCGCAGCATTGGCCAAGTATAGGCTCAAGACCGTCACCGCCGCGCCGATGCCGACGTCGGCGAAGTGATGGCCGCCATCGGCTGGAATCGACGCTAAAACAATGACATTCAGGCCAAGCGCGATCTTTCCCGCGTAAGGCGCGTCCCACAGCGCGTAAACGACAAGTATGGCTAACGCAGTATGAAACGACGGGCAGCCAATGAGCCCCGTAAGATCTTCCAGCCGCAGGATCGGCGTCGGGCCGGCGTGGAGCGAGAGAAGCTTCAGCGCCTCGTGCTTGGACATCGCGAGTTCAAAGGTCGGGTCGGCGAGTCCTTGCGCATAATGCAGCGGCAGGGCGCCGAAGCTTGGAAACGCGGTCCAGATGGCGATGGTCAGCGCCGAGGAGAACATGAAGGCGAGGCTGAACCGGTCCAGGCGTTCGAAACGTTTCGTGAAGCCGAGGATGATGATCGCGACCGCAACCTGGGGGAGAGAACTCAGATAGGCGACGGTGAGGATCCGGCCGATCACCGGATTGGATTTCACCCAGCACACATAAGCCCACCAGTCGACGCCGATCGCTTTGTCGATCTGCGCAAGAAAGGCGTCATTGAGCGGACGGCGGAGCTCGAGGCCAAGGTAATTGTCGAGCACGGCGACATTCGAATAGACGACGACCTGCGCGACGACGAACACCGTCGCGGCGATGCCTTCGTCCCGGCCGAGCAGGCGATAGGCGACGCCGACGCCGGCCAGGATCGCCGCCATGAGGTAGACCGGCGCGAGCGTCATCCAGTCGACGCGCAGAGCCGTGAGCGGCGCGAAAAGCTCGAAGATCGCCACACAGGCAAGGATGACGCCGAGGCGCCAGCAGTCTCCGGAAGTCAGCAGTCGATGCGGCATGTCGAGCCCCTGATTGGCAGGCGGCATTAGGCCCATCCGGTCGCAAAAATCCCCTTAATGGCCGGAAGCCGCCTTGTCGCGGCGCCGCAACCGGCGGGTTTACGGCCCCGAAGCCGAGGCTTTTCGATTGATCGGCGGGATGGCCACGACTATCTTCGGCCCCGCTATGTGCGGCGCACCTAAGCCGCCTCAATCCAGAAGGCTCTCCCGATGTCCTCGTTTCTCGCCCACGCCCTCTCGCGCGTAAAGCCCTCCGCCACGATCGCCGTGACGCAGAAGGCGCGCGACTTGAAAGCGCAGGGACGGGAGGTCATCAGCCTTTCTGTGGGCGAGCCGGACTTCGACACGCCGGAGCATATCCGCAACGCGGCCAAAGCGGCCATCGATCGCGGCGAGACCCGCTACACGCCCGTGCTCGGCATTCCGCAGCTTCGCGAGGCAGTGGCCCGCAAGTTCAAGCGCGAGAACGGGCTCGACTACAATGCCTCCGACACGATCGTTGCGACGGGCGGAAAGCATATTCTGTTCAATGCCTTCCTCGCCACCATCAACCATGGCGACGAGGTGATCGTCACCGCGCCCTATTGGGTGAGCTATCCCGAGATGGTCGCGATCTGCGGCGGCAGGACGGTCTTCGTCGACACGAAGATGGAGGACGGCTTCAAGTTGCAGCCCGAGGCGCTCGAGGCCGCCATCACGCCGAAGACCAAGTGGCTGGTGCTGAACTCCCCCTCCAATCCGTCGGGGGCCGCCTACAGTTACGATGAGATGAAGAAGGTGACGGACGTGCTCGTTCGCCATCCGCAGGTGCACGTTCTGACGGACGACATTTACGAGCACCTCGTCTATGGCGATTTCAAATTCGTCACGCCGGCGCAGGTCGAGCCCAACCTCATGGACCGCACGCTGACGATGAACGGCGTCTCGAAGGCTTACGCCATGACCGGCTGGCGCATCGGCTATGCCGCGGGCCCGAGCAACCTCATCAAGGCGATGGATCTGCTTCAGGGCCAGCAGACCTCGGGCGCCTGTTCCATTGCGCAATGGGCGGCGGTCGAGGCGCTGGAGGGGCCGCAGGAGCATCTGGGGATCTTCCGCAAGGCCTTCCAGGAGCGTCGCGACCTCGTCGTGTCGATGCTCAACCAGGCGAAATATCTGAAGTGCCCGACGCCGGAGGGCGCCTTCTACGTCTTCCCGTCGTGCGCCGAGGCGATTGGCCGCAAGGCGCCCTCGGGCAAGGTGATCGAGACCGACGAGGACTTCGTCACCGAATTGCTCGAGGCTGAAGGCGTGGCGGTCGTTCACGGCTCGGCCTTCGGCACGGGGCCGAACTTCCGCATCTCCTATGCGGCCTCTGCGCTTACGCTTGAGAAGGCCTGCGCCAAGATTCAGAGCTTCTGCGCAAGCCTGACCTGAGCCGACCGCTCATTTTGCGGCTTCCGGCCGGGCGCTTTACAATGATCAAAAAGCGCGGCCGGTCGGCGGAGGCGCGCGCGTGCAGGAGGAACGTCGGGAATGACCCTTTTTCTTCTCATCGTGCTCGCAGCGGTGAGCGCTCTCATCGCCTATGTATCCCTGCGGCCGGACACGTTCAGGATTTCGCGCTCGGCGGTCGTGGACGCGCCGCCGGAGACGATTTATCCGCAGATCAACGATCTCCACAATTGGGCGGGCTGGTCCCCCTGGGCGCGGCTCGATCCCGCGCAAGAGACGGCTTTCGACGGCTCCCCGCTCGGCGCCGGCGCGATCATGGCCTGGTCGGGCAACAAAAAGGTCGGCGCCGGCAAAATGAAAATTATGGAAAGCAGCCAAAACGAGCGTGTGCGCCTCAAGCTCCAGCTCGAGAAGCCGATGAAAGCGCTCAGCGACATCCAGTTCGAGTTGAAGCCCATCGACGAGACCCGGACGGAGATCGTCTGGACGATGTCGGGCCGCAACGAGTTCATCGGCAAGGCGATGCACGCCTTCATGGACATGGACAAGATGGTCGGGAGCCAATTCGAGCAGGGACTCGCCAATCTCAAGGCTCTCGTCGAGCAACTGCCGAAGTCTCTGCCGAGCCGCTGACGAGCACGCCACGGTCCGCCATTCGGCGGCCAGTTCCCGCAAGGGCGCCCCGAGGACGCAATTGCCGGTTGCGCGCGGCCGGGCCATAGTCGGCCGCCGGCGCGCACGCCCGGACAAAGGAGAAGCTTGCCAATGAAAAATTTTATGCTTGCCGGGCTGGGCTTTGCGGCCTTCGCCGCCACGCTCACCGTGGAGCCGCGGGAGGCGAATGCGGTGGTCTGCGCGCGAGGCGTCTATCGCGCGGGCTGCGTGGGGCCGAACGGCGGCGCCGTGGTCCGCCGGGCGCCGGTCAGGCGCGCATGCCGGACCGTCTGGAGCGGCGGCGTCCGCCGCACGGTCTGCTTCTGACGCGGGCGGGGCCGCGCTCGCGCCCCAATGGACGTCCTTTGAGCGGACTTAGGCGCGCGGCGGGGTTTCTCCGCCGCGCGCGGCAAGCGCCCTGGCGTTATTTCGCGGCGTCGAACATTTCCTCGACATGCTCCCAGTTCACGAGATGGTCGAGGAACGCCTTGAGATAGTCGGCGCGGCGATTGCGGTAGTCGATGTAATAGGAATGCTCCCAAACGTCGGCGACGAGCAGCGGCTGGGCGCCGTGCACGAGCGGGTTCTCGGCGTTGGGCGTCTTGCGGATGGCGAGTTTGCCGTCTTTCATTTCCAGCCATACCCAGCCGGAGCCGAATTGAGCGAGGCCTTCTTTCTGGAAGTCTTCCTTGAATTTGTCGACAGAGCCGAACGAATCGACGATCGACTTCTCGATTTTGCCGGGGATCGCGCCGCCGCCGTTGGGCTTCATCCACTTCCAGTAGTGATGGTGGTTGTAGTGCTGCGCGACGTTGTTGAAGATCGGCGTGTTCTTGCCGAAAGAGCCGACGATCACGTCCTCGATCGCCTTGCCCTCGAATTCCGTGCCCTTGATCAGATTATTGGCGTTGGCGACATAGGTCGCGTGGTGCTTGTCGTGATGATACTCGAACGACTCGCGCGACAGATAGGGCTGCAGGGCGTCATAGGCGTAGGGGAGGTCTTCAAGCGTGAAGGACATCAATTCTCTCCTGAACAGGGATGGGGTTCGAATGGGACTCGAAATCCCTGCGTTTAACTAGACCCCCAGCCTCTGTGCGGCAACAACTGAGAATAATTCTAAAACGGGGTTCATGAAACAGAAGCGGCCCGGTTCCACGCCGGGCCGTCCGTGTTTTCGACGTCAGGTCGTCGCGCCAGCGGCCTGGTTCGCCTTCTCTTTGGCGGACTTCGCCCGCAGCGCCAGCCACATCACGCCGACGAGCGCGAAGAAGCCGACCGCATACAGGATGTATTCGATCATCCCCCAGAAGGTGTAGAGCCCCACCGTGAAGGGGAAGCGCGACACCCATTCGTTGCCGAGATCGTCGCGCACCGTCACAAGGCCGACATAGTGGCCGGCGTCCTTGAAATCGTGCTCGAAGGTCATGATGCCGTTGCGATAGACCTTGGGCTCGATGAAAAGAACGGTCGCATTCTTCAGGTCGCCCTTCTCATTCGCTTCGCCGCCCACATCCTTGATGATGCGAACGCCGATCGCCATGTCGCGCAATTCGTCCGACACAGCTTCCAGCGCGATCACCGTCGGGCCGGTCTGCGCTATGTCCTCGCAGAATTCCTGCTCCTCGCCGCTTCGCTGATAGCCGATGAAATGCATCGTGCTGGGACCGATGCGTAGCACGCATTCGTCCTGCTCCAGCTTCACGCCGCCATGCGCGAGCGCCGTGGACGGCGCGACGCCGAAGGCGGCCGTCAAGCCGAAAATCGCGGCCAGGAAGCCGCGCTGAAACCAACCCTTCATTCTCGTCTCCTCGTAAACGCACGCCCGACTGTGGATCGCGACGGCCTCTCGCCATCGCCCGCCGCTCTACCGGCCGTCGACAAGAGCTTTGTATTTCATAGGCATTTTACTATGCGTCATCAGGCCGCATCTATGAGAGTTTTTATAACAAATTGATAAATAAAGATAAATAGGAATACGATGGCCCTGTCTGGGCCGTTATAAATGTCTATATATTGTGTTTTGTGTGAATGATGCACATATAAGTAGAAAAACTGTCTCGCAAGCAGCGCGCCGCGTTCGAGCAGATATATTGAATTGATATAGAATATATCCTTTCCAATATTGATTGACTGGCGTGATGCGTCGCCGTTCTGTTGTCTCTCCATCTGGCGCCGCCCCAACACGGGCGGGCGGCTTCCTCGTCAGCGACGCGCCCCTCTATCCTGTCCGGACAGTCTGCCTGTGCGCCTGCGAAAGGGATGTGCTAAAAGATCACCGGGAAGAAAGACGGGAGCGAAATGACGCGCAAGACGTCCGGATGGGGCGTGACGCTCGCGGGACTGCTGCTCGCCTGCGGCGGCGCCTATGCGATGTGGACCGGCTGGGACATGATACTGCTCGAGCGCGGCTGGAGCCTGTTCATCGCAGGCTCGGTCGCCGTGTCGGGCGGCGTCGTAACGATTGCGCTGGGGCGCGTCATCGCGCATCTCGGCCGGCTTGCGCCGATGGCTGCGCCGGCGCCCGCCGCGCCCGCGAATCTGGTCGAGAGCGCCGCTCCGGAGGCATTCGCGCCTGCGACCCACGTGCCGCCGCCGCTGGAACCCGCCGCCATGATGGAGCAGAAACCGGTCGCGGCGCCGGCTCCGAAGCCCGCGCCGCGCGTCGACGAGACGCCCATGGAAGTCGACCGCTATTCCGCGGGCGACGCCACCTATGTGATGATGTCGGACGGCTCGGTGGAAGTGCGCAGTCCAAGGGGCGTGCAGCGCTATCCGTCTCTCGCAGCATTGCGCGCGGAAGCCGAGTGGAAGCCGCACTGAGCGGCCAGGACCGTTTCGTTCCGACTGCGTTTGATCGGGGCTCCAGCTTTTTGTTTTGACGCGCTTACAAACGTCGAACCCGCAGCCGCTTCGGCGGAATGCGCTCTACTGCGCCATTCCGCCCCACATTAGGAAAAGCGCGGCGTCGCCGGGAAGCCCTTCCGGGAAATCGATGATTTGCGCCGCGATCTTGAACCCGCGGGGGTGAAGCTCGTTGCGCCAGCGCCGAAACACGTCCGCCGGTTCTCCGCGTAGCGTTTCCGGCCAATGCGGGTCCGGCGCGTTGATCGCCCGCCCGCCGTCCGTGCAGAGCTGGGACGGAAAGCGGATGAGCATATGTTCCGTGAGTCCTGACGCCGCGGCGCGGCGCGCTTGGGTAAGCATGTCGCGCCACCGCCCTTCGGTAAGGCGTTGCGACGCCAGATCGCGAATGCGCTGGTCACGAAGCTCTTTAAGCGCGCGCCGCCTTTCGGCGCGTTCCGTTTCACTCCGCCGTTCATGCTCGGCGACGAGCGCGCGAAACTCGTCGGCTGTCGCGATCTCGCAATAATTTCGCTCTGGCTGTGAGAGGGTCAGCACGGGACGTTCCGGCGGGGGCGGCGCCGCGGAACTGGCGAGAGCCTGCATTACCTCCCGGAGCAGCACGAATCCGATAAGTTTTTGTCCTTCCACCACCGGCGCGCGCTTGAGGTGATGCCGCTTCATCAGAGTCGCGATTTCGCCAATGGCTGCGCCGCTCGGAACGGATATCGCAGGCGTCGTCATCACCTCGCGAAGCCGCTGGCCCGTCGCGCGAATGAGCGGCATAGGCCGGCTACGCAAAAGAAAGTTTGGGAAAGGCCCGAGATCGGCCACGAGCGGCGCGCGGGCGCGCTCGAGGTTGCTGCGCGTGACGATGCCGATGGGAGCCAGCTTTTCGTCGACGACCGGAACCGCGCCGATGTCGCATTCGGACAGAAGTTTTGCGACATAGTCGAGATCGGCGTCTTCCATCACATAAGGAAAATGCCGCTTCATCAAATCGCGAGCGATCATCTGGCCTCCCGCCGCTCCGCAATCACTCCGACAGTTCGATCATCGCGGGAACATGGTCGGATGGCCGCTCCCAGCCGCGCGCCTCGGTCAACACCTCGAGCTTCTTCAGCGCGCCGCCCAGCGCTTCGCTGACGAGAATGTGGTCCAGGCGCCGGCCGCGGTTGGACGCCGCCCAGTCCGCCGCGCGATAGCTCCACCATGTATAAAGCTTTTCGTCCGCCGGCACGAAATGGCGCATGGCGTCAATCCATTTGCCGGCGCGAAACACGTCGTTCAGCTTTTCGACCTCGATCGGCGTGTGGCTGACGACCTTCAGCAGCGCCTTGTGGCTCCACACGTCGTGCTCCAGCGGGGCGATGTTGAGATCGCCGACCAGCGCAACGCGGCCTCTTGCAGCGCCTTTTTCGCCCCATTCCTTCATCTCGTCGAGAAAGCCGAGCTTGTGGGCGAATTTTGGATTGATCTCGACGTCGGGCTCGTCGCCGCCCGCCGGCACGTAGAAATTATGGAGCGTGATCGGGCCGCCCGCGCCCTCGATCTCGACGGCGATGTGGCGCGCATCGCCCTTTTCGCAGAAGTCGCGCTTCTCGACGAGGCGCAGCGGCTTTTTCGACACCACGGCGACGCCGTGATAGCCCTTCTGCCCGTTGATGGCGGCGTGCGTGTAGCCCAGCGCCGTGAAGTCCTTCATGGGGAATTCGGCGTCACGGCACTTGGTTTCCTGAAGGCAGAGAACGTCCGGCGCGCGGCTCTTGAGAAAATTGGCGACGAGCGGCATGCGAAGGCGCACGGAATTGATGTTCCAGGTAGCGATCTTCAAGTCATTGCGCCTTGGTCTTGTCGCTGAACAGGAAGGGCGCGACGTCCTTCACGCCTGGCTGCTTCTCGGTGACAAAGGGCGCGGGGCGGCACACCGCCATGGCGGAGAGCCCCACGCGCGCGGTGAGCAGTCCGTTGAGAACGCCTTCGCCGAGTTTCGCCGACAGACGCGCGGCGAGGCCATGACCGAGGACCTGCTGCAACAGCGAGTCGCCGACGGCGACCGTGCCGGTGATCGCGAGATGCGCGCCGACGGAGCGCGCGAGCTTGAAAAAGCCGAGGAGGCCCGGCCGCCCGCCATAAATTTCCGCAATGCGGCGCATCAGCACAATCGCCTGGCCCGCGACGAAAATCACATCGAGAACGGCGCGCGGGCTGACGGCGGTGACGACGGACACGCGCTTGGCGGCGGCGGCGATTTCGCGCCGCGCCTTTTCGTCGAGCGGCGCGACGAGATTGCGTTCAGCGAGGTCGATGAGATCCTTCCCGTCCATGATCTGCTTCATGTAGTCGTTCATCATCGCGCGCGGCCGCGCGAGTTCGGCGCGATCCTCGTAGAGCTTGCAAAGGTCGGCGACCCGGGCGAGAGCCGCATTGGCGTCGTCGGCCGCCCGCGCCTCGGCCAGCGCCGCGTGAAGTTTCGCGACGCGGTTTTGCAGGACGATGGACCGGATTTCGCGCGCGACGAACATTAGCACGGCGAGCGTTATGGCGCCCGCGAGCGCAAGGCCGACGGAGCCGAGGATCGCGGATCGGGCGAACAGATCCTCGACGAAATTCCAGATCCATACGCTGAGCGCGAGCGTCAAGAGTCCGCTGAGCGCGGAAAAGAAGACGCCGCCAGACGAGAAGATGAAGCGATCGAGGAAGCCCTTCGCGAGGGCGGCCTCGACGGCGGCCTCGTCGCCTTTCACGCGCTCGACCAATTCCTCCGCAAAGACGTCGACGTCGGACTCGATCACCTCCGGGGCCGGTTTCGATGGCACCGTCTCGTCGCCCTGAAGGCGAAAGGCGCGCGGGCGGGGTCTGCGCTCTGAATTGCTCATGTCGGTCATCCGGTTTCTGGCCTTCCTTTAGCGCCTCGGAGCGGGAAACGGGAGCGGCAATTTGCCGGGCGAAGGGCGATGTTGCGAGTTGGAGGACGGTCGACTACTGTCCGAACGCAATCTTATCCATGAGCTGGACCGCCTCGGGCTCGTCGGCGCGAGACACGGACCAGGCTTCCCAGCGGTCGTCTCGGCTAATGATTTCGGCATTGATTCCCGACCTCGCTGCGCTCGTCGTCGGCTATCTCCTCGGCTCCATTCCCTTCGGCCTGCTGCTCACGCGGGGGGCCGGAACGAGCGACCTTCGGTCCATCGGCTCCGGAAACATTGGCGCAACGAATGTGTTGCGCACCGGACGAAAGGATCTCGCCGCCGCGACCTTGCTGCTCGACGCGCTGAAAGGCGCGGCGGCCGTGCTCGTCGGATCGAGATTATCGCCTGAAGGCGCGATGATCGCGGGGTTCGCCGCTTTCGTCGGGCATATCGCCCCCGTCTGGCTTCAGTTCAAGGGCGGCAAGGGCGTCGCCACCTTTCTCGGCTGTCTTTTCGGCCTGCATTGGCCGGTCGGGCTGGCTTTCTGCGCCGTGTGGCTGACGGTCGCCGCGATCTGGCGCTACTCCTCGCTTTCCGCCCTCGTCGCGAGCGCGGCCGCGCCGATCCTTCTCTTCGCGCTCGGCCATGGCGGCGAGGCTTTCGTCGTCGGCGCGATGGCCGTGCTGTTGTGGCGCAAGCACAAGGACAATATCGCTCGCCTGCGCGCCGGCGCTGAAAGCCGGATCGGGCAGAAGGGATGAGCGGGGCGGTCGGCGGCGCGCGACTGAGCGACGAACAGCTCGTCGATTGGCTGCGTCTGATCCGCAGCGAAAACATTGGGCCGCGCACCTTCCGGCAGCTCGTCAACCGTTATGGCGGCGCCCGCGCCGCGCTGGAGGCGCTGCCTGAGCTCGCCGCCAGAACCTTGCGCGGCCGAACCGTCCGCATCGCCGCGCGCGACGACGTCCTGCGGGAAATCGACCGGGCCCGGTCGATGAGCGTGCGTTTTGTCGCGACCGGCGATCCCGACTATCCGGCGCTGCTCCGCGAGATCCCGGACGCGCCGCCGATCCTCTCGATCAGGGGCGCGGCGGAGACCGCTCGTCGCGACTGCGTGGCGATCGTCGGTTCGCGCAACGCTTCTGCGGCCGGCCTCGCCTTTGCCGAGCGTCTGGCGCGGGGCCTTGCGCGGGAGGATTTTGTCGTCGTTTCGGGTCTCGCGCGCGGCATCGACGCCGTGGCGCACCGCGCCTCGCTCGAGACTGGGACGATCGCCGTGCTCGCGGGCGGACAGGCGCGGCCTTATCCCGCCGAACACGAAAGGCTTGTGGAGGACATTGCCGCGCATGGTCTGATCGTGTCGGAAATGCCGCTGGAGTGGGAGCCGCGCGGGCAGGACTTCCCGCGTCGGAATCGCATCATTTCCGGGCTCAGCCGCGCGTCGGTGGTAGTGGAGGCGGCGCGCCGCTCCGGGTCGCTCATCACCGCCCGGTTCGCGAATGAGCAGGGGCGGGAGGTTTTCGCCGTGCCGGGCTCGCCGCTCGACCCGCGCGCGGAGGGAACCAACGACCTCTTGCGGCAGGGCGCGTCCCTCTGCGCCCGCCCGGAGGACGTCATCGACACGCTCGCCGCCGGCGCCCGTCCTTCGGCGGGAACCCTCTTCGACGCCGACGACGGGCCGATGGAACAAGAACCGCTTTTTGACGAGCTGGAGCTTTTCCCGGCGCAAAGCGCATTCGCCTTCGAGGAAAGGGCGCCGCCGTCGCCGGACGAGGCGGCGGCGGCAAACGCGCCCGTACCGACCGCAGACTCGCCTGCCGCGTCGTCTGCGTGCGACCCGCGCGAGCGCATCCTGTCGCTGCTGGGGCCGGCTCCGGTCGCGGTCGACGAACTCATTCGCATCGCGGGTCTTTCCGCCAGGGAGGTGCAGGGAGTTCTGGTCGAACTCGACCTCGCCGGCCGGCTGGAGCGTCACGGCGCGAACGCCGTCTCGCTCGCTTTCACTCGCGAGTGATCCTATTCGCCGCGCGCGACCCTGGCGCCGCCAGCCCGTCGCGCCTGAATTTCGGCTTCGACCCGAGCGAGATTCAAAAAATAGGCGAGCATCGGCATGTTCGCCCCGCCTGCGAGTTTCGCAAGCTCGGCAGTCATATCAGCGACGTAGCTCGCGAGACCGGCGGCGTCTTCGCAGACGGGGGGATCACTCAGGGTTTCCCTGCCGGCTGGCTCGAACGCTGCCGTAAAAGTTGAATCAGTAGCAGACGGACGAGCCATCGCCGGATCTCCATTGGAATTTGCGCCTCACGAGAACGCAATTAAAGCTCATTTCGCATTAAAGAATTTTTTGCCGTCTAGCTTGCGCCTGTCAAGTAGCGATGCTCGTATAAGCTGTAGACATGCGCTCTGGTCGCTCAGGCGTCAGCTTTTGAATAATGCGTCCGCCTGCACAGGGGCTTGCCATCGCTTCAGAGCCGCGAGAGGCGGTCGAGCGCGCCCTGGAGGATATAGGCCGCCGCCATTCGGTCGACGACCTCGGCGCGTTTGGCGCGGGAGGCGTCCTGGGCGATCAGTTCGCGCGTCACGGCGGCCGTCGACAGGCGTTCGTCCCACATCGCGAAGGGCAGGGGCGTGAGCTTGCGAAGGTTTCGCATGAAAGCGCGCGTCGCCTGAGCGCGTGGTCCCTCCGTTCCATCCATGTTGAGCGGATGGCCGAAGACGAACGCCTGAACGTCGAAATCCGCCGCGCGTTTCAGCAAAGCTTCGGCGTCGGCCGAGAATTTCACGCGCTTGATGGTGTCCAGCGGCGAGGCGAGGCGGCGCTCGACGTCGGACAAGGCGAGGCCGATGGTTTTCGTGCCGAGATCGAGGCCCATCAAGCGGCCCTTCGGGGGAAGGCGGCGCGCGATTTCCTCCAGCGTCGAGGCTTGGTCCGTCATTCCCTCCGCCTAGCACAGCCTCCCCGACCCGCAAAACCGGCGCGCCAAATCCTTCGCGGGGAATCGATCCGGGGCTCATTGCGCCCCGGCGCCCGGAGCGCTATAGCGCCGTAGCAGTTTCTTTCCGGCGGAGATCTCCAATGTCTGTCGATTCCGCGGTGGTTCGCCGCATCGCCCATCTCGCGCGCATCGCTGTCGACGACAGCGAAGTCGAGCGTCTGGGCGGCGAACTGAACGCCATCCTTTCTTTTGTGGAGATGCTGAACGAGGTTGACGTCGCGGGCGTCGAACCGATCGCCTCCGTTCTGCCCATGCAGATGAAAAAACGCGCCGACGTCGTGACCGACGGCGGCATCGCCGATGACATCCTCGCGAACGCGCCTGTGCGCGAGGACCATTATTTCGTCGTTCCCAAGGTCGTCGAATAACGCACGACGATACCTCGCCGGCGGCTTCCCTTATATAAAGAGACTCGATGTCCGATCTGACGCATCTCTCCCTCGCCGATGCGCGCGACGCGCTGAAGACGAAGAAAACCTCGGCTGTCGAACTGACCAGAGCGCATCTCGACGCGATGGAGAGCGCGCGGGTTTTGAACTGCTTCATCACCGAGACGCCGGAGCTGGCGCTCGCGCAGGCGCAGGCCAGCGACGCGAAACTCGCGCGCGGAGAGGGCGGCCCGCTGGAGGGTCTGCCGCTTGGCATCAAGGACCTCTATTGCTCCAAAGGCGTGCGCACCACCGCCGCGAGCCGCATTCTCGGCAATTTCACGCCGACCTACGAGTCGACGGTCTCCGCCAATCTCCTGCGCGACGGCGCGGTGACGCTCGGCAAGCTCAATCTCGATGAATTCGCGATGGGCTCGTCGAACGAAACGAGCGCCTTCGGTCCCGTCGTTTCGCCGTGGCGACGCAAGGGCGATCCTGACGCGAAGATCGTCCCGGGCGGATCGTCCGGCGGGTCTTCCGCGGCCGTCGCCGCGCATCTCTGTCTCGGCGCCACGGCGACGGACACGGGCGGGTCCATTCGCCAGCCTGCCGCCTTCACGGGAACCGTCGGCATCAAGCCGACATATGGCCGCTGCTCGCGCTGGGGCATCGTCGCTTTCGCGTCCTCGCTCGATCAGGCGGGGCCGATCACGCGCACCGTGCGCGACGCGGCGATCATGTTGCGCTCGATGGCGGGACACGATCCGAAAGATACGACGAGCGTCGACGCGCCCGTGCCGGATTACGAAGCCGCCGTCGGCGCCTCCGTGAAGGGCCGCCGCATTGGCGTCCCCAGGGAATACCGGCTCGACGGACTCTCGCCGGACATCGCGGCGCTGTGGGATCAGGGCGTAGCCTGGCTGAAGGACGCCGGCGCCGAAATCATCGAGATTTCGCTGCCCCACACGAAATATGCGCTGCCGACCTATTACATCATCGCGCCCGCGGAAGCGTCTTCCAATCTCGCGCGCTACGACGGCGTCCGCTACGGCATGCGCGAGCCCGGGCGCGACATCATCGAAATGTATGAAAAAACGCGCGCCAAAGGCTTCGGCCCCGAGGTGCGTCGCCGCATCATGATCGGCACCTATGTGCTATCCGCCGGCTATTACGACGCCTATTACGTCCGGGCGCAAAAAATTCGCAGTCTCATCAAGCGCGATTTCGACGAGGTCTTCGCGGCCGGCGTCGACGCCGTGCTCACGCCCGCGACGCCCTCGACCGCCTTTGCGCAAGGCGAGCAGGGTTCGACCGATCCCGTCGAAATGTATCTCAACGACGTTTTCACGGTGACCGTGAACATGGCCGGCCTGCCGGGCGTCGCCGTGCCTGGCGGGCTTGCCGCCAACGGCCTTCCGCTCGGCTTGCAACTCATCGGTCGGCCCTTCGACGAAGAGACGCTGTTCTCGCTCGCGGCGGCCATCGAGCAGGCGGCGCCGACGATCGAGTTCCCGCAACCCTGGTGGCGTCGATGAACAAGGCCGCATCCGACCCCGACCTGAAGGCGATGCAGGATGAAATGGCCGACGTTCGCCGGGCCATCGACGAACTCGACGACGAATTGGTCGCGTTGCTCGCCAAACGTCAGCGTCAGATCGAGCGCGCCGCGAAAGTAAAGCCTGCGCTGGGCATCCCGGCGCGCGTGCCGGAGCGCGTCGACGAGGTGCTGGCGCGCGTGCTCGGCGCCGCCCGGCGCGAGGGCTTGTCGGTCGAACTCGCCATGAATTTGTGGACGACAACCATCGAGTGGTCGATCCATTATGAAGAACGCCTGATGGGCGAGAGGGCGCCGAAGGGCGAATAGAGCGCCGCCGGGCGTTGCGCGGCTGGGGCCGGGCGGGTCTGTCAGGCCTTGCCAGACGGCGTGTCCGCGGCGCCTTTGCGCTCCGTCTGTTTCACGCGCACGAAGCCGTTCTGGATCGACCAGCGCAAGAACTTCAAAGACCACCAGTGAAGGCGCCGCGACAGCCGTCGGGCGCGGCGGGAGTGCGGGGCGAGGATCGCCAGCCCGATCGGCGCCATCCACAGGCCGAAAACGGGCAGGGGCGCCAGGATCGTTCCGCCGATGATGAGGCCGACACCGACAGGAATGCTGACGTGACGCGGCGCGTCGCGCATGCGCGCTATAAGATTGCGCCGCCGCGCCCTTTCCAGTTTGTCGCCGTCCATTCTTGCCGCCTGTCCCCACTCGATCGGTTTTCTGCATCCGGAAGGCCGCCGCGCCCTCCGCGCCGCTCATTACGCGTTCCTGGGCCGCAGGAGAAGTTGGCTCCGCATCGGTTCGGAACGCGTCTGGACGCTTTCCGCGATCTGCGGCTTCTGGTTTATAAGGCCCGTAGCACAACATCGGGCGGCCAAGCCGCCGCGTCAACACGGGCCAATCCATGACGACAGCGCATCCCTCCAAATTCATCAAAGGCGCGACCGGCGACTGGGAAGTCGTCATCGGCATGGAAATCCACGCGCAAGTGACGTCGCAAGCCAAGCTCTTCTCCGGCGCGTCCGCCGAATACGGCGGCGCCCCCAACGATCACGTTTCGCTCGTCGACGCTGCGATGCCGGGGATGCTGCCGGTCATCAACGAGGAATGCGTCAAGCAGGCGATCCGCACAGGCCTCGGGCTGCAGGCGCAGATCAATCTGCGCTCGATCTTCGACCGCAAGAATTACTTCTACCCAGATCTTCCGCAGGGTTATCAGATCTCGCAGTACAAACACCCGATCGTCGGCGAGGGTCAGGTGATCGTCGACGTGTCGCCGACGGAACGCATCACGGTCGGCATCGAGCGTCTGCATCTGGAGCAGGACGCCGGCAAGTCGCTGCACGACCTCTCGCCGGGCGAAAGCCACGTCGACCTCAATCGCAGCGGCGTCGCGCTGATGGAGATCGTCTCCAAGCCGGACATGCGTTCGGCGGAAGAGGCGCGCGCCTATGTCGCCAAGCTGCGGGCGCTGCTGCGCTACATCGGCTCCTGCGACGGCAACATGGAGCAGGGCTCGCTACGCGCCGACGTCAACGTTTCCGTGCGACGGCCCGGCGCGCCGCTCGGCACGCGCTGCGAGATCAAGAACGTCAATTCGATCCGCTTCATCGGCCAGGCGATCGACGTCGAGGCTCGCCGGCAGATCGGCATTCTGGAAGATGGCGGCAAGATCGATCAGGAGACGCGCCTCTTCGATCCCGGCAAGGGCGAAACGCGTTCCATGCGCTCCAAGGAGGAGGCGCACGACTACCGCTATTTCCCGGATCCTGATCTGCTGCCGCTCGAATTCGACCAGGCCTATGTCGACGCGCTGAAGGCGGAGCTGCCGGAACTGCCGGACGCCAAACGCGCCCGCTTTATCGAGCAATACGGGCTGTCGCCCTATGACGCCGGCGTGCTGGTGATGGAGAAGGCGAGCGCTGACTTCTTCGAGGAGACGGCAAAAGGCCGCGACGCGAAGCTTGCCGCGAACTGGGTCATCAACGAACTCTTCGGCCGGCTCAACAAGGAAGGCCTCGACGTCACGCGCTCTCCCGTCTCGGCGCAGGCGCTCGGCGCGATCATCGACCTCATTTCCAGCAACGTCATCTCGGGCAAGCTCGCCAAGGATCTCTTCGAGATCGTCTGGACCGAAGGCGGCGATCCGAAAGAGATCGTCGAGACGCGCGGCATGAAGCAGGTGACGGATACGGGTGCGATCGAAGCCGCGGTCGTCGCCGTTATCGCCGCCAATCCGGACAAGGCGGAGCAGGCGAAGGCGAAGCCGACGATGCTTGGCTGGTTCGTCGGTCAGGTCATGAAGCAGACCGGCGGCAAGGCGAATCCGCAGACCGTGAATGAACTGCTGAAACAGAAATTGGGCATCTGACGGACGCCCTTTTCCAGCTGAAGCGAATCACCGGCGCCGGCGCGTTGCGCGATTTTTTGATCGTCGCGCACGCCGGCGCGATATTTTTTTGCGACGCGAAGCGAGTCGCGCACAATTTTTTTTGAGCATGTCGCGCGCGGGACATTGTATGAGCGATCCCGGCGCCGATCCGATCCGGCGATCGTGCTCAAACTCGTCGAGCGACCATCGCGATGCCTCGTTTGCGAGGCGAGTCATTCCGCGCCCGCGCATCGACGGCGCTCTCGCGCAGATCGCGCGCGGCTTCGTCGAAGCTCCTCGAAACGTTTCGTATCCTAAAGAAAAACAAGCGATTGAAATGCAGCGGCGCGCATGGGGGCGTTTGCGCATCGTCGTCGTCGCCGCTCGTCGTCGCGAATTTTACGCGTAGCCAGACGCGCCGTTGCGACAATAAAAAGCCTCGCGAAGATCATGCGTGGAAGCATTTGCGTGACGCATCGACGCCGCGTCGAATGCGCTGCTCTATGATGTCGACAAAGGTTTGAAACGACCCGTCGCGCGTTGCAGCGCTTACATCTCGCACAACGCCACTTGAACCCGCGATTAACCACGTTACGCTATTTGCGCGTATTGTCGGTCGACCATAGCTCCGGCAATTCGGATCAAGGGGACTTATTATGGCGAGAGCTACAACGAAGCGTAAGCCGGCCAAGAAGGCGGCGGCGAAGAAGGGCGCGCGCAAAACCGCGACAAAGAAAGCGGCGACCAAGAAGCGCGCTACGAAGAAAACGGCCGCGAAAAAGACAACGCGCAAGACCGCCGCAAAGAAGACCGCTCGCAAGGCTGTCCGCAAGGTAGCGACGAAGAAGCGCGGCGCGACCAAGAAGGTCGCGACGAAGAAGCGCACGACCAGGAAGACGGCCATCAAGAAGGCGGCCGCCAAAAAGCGCGCGCCGCGAAAGGTCCGAGAGAAGGTTGCGCCGGAGCCCGCCCCGACCGAGGGCGTCTGAAGCGAGGAGCCTGCGTCGTACGTGATCGAAAGCTCACGCGACCAATGCGCCCTTTTGCAAAATCGATTGCCCGAGGAAGCGCTTGCGAAGCGCGCCTCGGGCGAAGTCGTTTCCGGGACTGGACGCGCTCCGCGCCTCAGCGCGTCAGACAACCCGTAGCGAAATCGCGCCACATCGGCAGGCCCGTTTTCGTCGCGCGTTTCATTTTTTCCCATTCCTCCGCGCAGGCCCGCATCTTTTCACGCGGCGCACGCGGCAGCGAGGGCGGCGGCAAAGACGTGTCGAGGGGCGGCAGGGGCGGGAATTTGCGGGGCGCGCTCACAGGCGTCGGCGCTCCCACGGAAGGCGTCGGCGGCGGCTTGTCGGGCGCCAGCTTTTTCGGCGCGGCGACGTCGCTGGGCCGGGCGTTCCGCGGCGCTTTAACGGCCGACGGCTGAGCCGCGGACGGCGCCGCCGACGCAAGAAAAAATCCCAGGGAAACGAGCGCGACGGTTCCGAACTGCGTGGAGCATTTGCGCGCGGCGGTCATTTTTCGTCTTTCCTCGCGCAAGCGCGACTGAAACGCCCTATGTTTGAAGCGGGATCTTATAACGTCCCGGCGCGGCGGAGCGAAAGAGCGGGCGATTGACGGCCCCGGCACGCGTGCTAAGCGTCCGCGCCAATGGAGGCGATCATGTCGGACACTGCCATTTCCGCGTCGACGCGGCTCAATCTCGTCCAAAGACCGAGGCGCAATCGCAAGAGCGACTGGTCGCGGCGACTTGTGCGCGAAACGTCGCTCGACGTCTCGGATCTGATCTGGCCGATCTTTCTGATCGAAGGGGAAGGAAGGCGCGAACCTGTCGCTTCCATGCCGGGAGTCTATCGGCAGTCGATCGATCTTGCGACGGAGGCGGTCGCGCAAGCGACGGCGCTCGGCGTTCCGGCCGTTGCGCTGTTCCCCAACACCGATCCGACGCTGCGAGACGAAAAAGCGAGCGTTGCGCTGGACCCCGAAAATCTGGTGTGCCGCGCCTGCCGCGCCATCAAGGGGGCCGCGCCCGACATCGGCGTCATCACCGACGTCGCCCTCGATCCCTACACGAGCCATGGTCACGACGGTCTGCTCGTCGGCGACGAGATCGTCAACGACGAGACGGTGGCCGTGCTGACGCGGCAGGCGGTGACGCAAGCGCGCGCCGGCTCGGACATCATCGCGCCGTCCGACATGATGGATGGGCGCGTGGGCGCCATTCGCGCGGCGCTGGACGCCGAAGGTTTCCACAATGTGCAGATCATGAGCTACGCCGCGAAATACGCCTCGGCCTTTTACGGCCCGTTCCGCGACGCGATCGGCACCAACAAGACGCTGCGCGGAGACAAGCGCACCTATCAAATGGATCCTGCGAACAGGGATGAAGCGCTGCGCGAAGTCGAACTCGATCTGGAGCAGGGCGCCGACATGGTGATGGTGAAGCCCGGCATGCCTTATCTCGACATTGTCAGCCGTATCGCGGAGACGTTCCACGCGCCGACCTTCGCCTATCAGGTGTCGGGCGAATACGCGATGATCATGGCGGCAGCGCGCAACGGCTGGCTCGACGAGGAGCGTGCGATGATGGAAAGCCTGCTCGCGTTCAAGCGCGCGGGCGCAGCTGGCGTGCTCACCTATTTTGCGCCGCGCGCGGCGGCGCTGTTGCGCGAGCAGGCGTAGCCGCCGCGGTCAACTTCCGGCGCGGCCGAGACTTTCGGCCGCCGCCAGCCATTTCTCGGCCGTAGCGCGCTCCATGTTTTTCGCCGAACCGATCAAGGTCTCTCGCACCGGCGCGACGCCCGCGTAGTTCAACACGTTGCGCTTCAGATTTCGAAGCCCGTGCGCGAAGAAGTAGAAGCGATAGATGAAGGCGGGCATCCCCATCGTCACCACGACGCGCGCGGATTTCCCCGTGAGCAGCCCCTCGGGGAGCTTGCCGGCGCGATAGCGCAGCGCGAAGCCCGGCCTGAAAGTCTGTTCGACGAAGGCTTTGAAAAGCGCGGGCGCGTCGCCGAGCCACAGAGGGTAGATAACGACCCAATGGTTGGCCCAGAGGAGTATCTCCTGCGCTTCTTTGATGGCGGGCGCGGCAACGCCGCGTTCGAAGTCGTCCTGGCTGCGCAGAAGCGGGAAATCGAGCGCCGCGACGTCGATGGTCCGCACCTCGTGACCCGCGCTGGCGGCCCCGCGCGCATAGGACTCGGCCAGCGCCCTGCAAAGCCGTTCCGGCGCCCGGTCCGGATGCCCCTGCACAATGGCGATGCGTTTCGGCATTGCTCTCGATCTCCCTGGCGTAGCCGCGCCCCATTCTGGGCGCGGCGCGCCTCCGCTGCAACCACGGCCAGCGGTCCGGGACGTTTTGCCCCATGCCGGGGTTGCCAAACCTGCGCGCCCGTGGTTTGCCTGTCGTTTGACGGCGACGCTCCGGCGCGCTCGTCGGTCGCCCCTTCCAGCTTCGCCAAGAAGATGATTCGACGCCTTTTCATTCCCGCCGTCCTGACGGGTCTGGCCCTGTCGGCGCCTGCGCGCGCCGACTTCCGCCTCTGCAACAATACGACCACGCGGGTAAGCGTCGCCATCGCCTATACGGACGGGAAGAACTGGCTCTCCGAGGGCTGGTGGAATCTGCGGCCCGCCGCCTGCGAGACCCTGCTGCGCGGCCCGCTCGCCGCGCAGTTCTATTATGTGTATGCGATGGACGAGCGCGGCGGCGAGTGGAAGGGAAAGGCCTTCATGTGCACGCGAGACCGCGAATTCCGAATCGACGGACGCGAGGACTGCTTCGCGCGGGGATATGAGCGCACCGGCTTTTTCGAGATCGACACGGGGCGCGACGCCAAGAGCTGGACGGTGCAACTCACCGACCCCAACGCGGCGCCCCCCCAGTGACATCCAGCCGCGCTCGCGCGGCCGCAAGGAACAGGATTTGGAACGGACATGAGAAGGCTCAGGCGGACCAAGATCATCGCCACGCTCGGACCGGCGACAGTCGACAAGGCGATCATCGCTGGGCTCGTGCGCGCGGGCGCCGACGTATTCCGCATCAACATGAGCCACACGGATCACGCGGCGCTCGCCAATTATGTGCGCATCATTCGCGAGATCGAGGCCGAGATGTCGCGCGCGATCGGCATCCTCTGCGACCTTCAGGGGCCCAAGCTGCGCATCGGCGCCTTCGAGGAAGGGTCGATCCATCTGCGCAAGGGCGACGTCTTCGTTTTCGATTCGGACCCGACGCCCGGCGACGTGACCCGCGTGCGGCTGCCGCATCCTGAAATTCTCGCCGCGCTCAAGGTCGGCGACACGATTCTCATCGACGACGGCCGCGTCCGGCTGCATGTGGTGGAAACGACGCCCGAGCGCGCCCACGCTGTCGTGGACGTCGCGGGCCGCCTCTCGAACCGCAAGGGCGTGAGCCTGCCCGACACCGAAATCCCCATCACCTCCATGACCTCCAAGGATCGCGCCGATCTCGACGCGGCGCTGAAGGAAGGCGTGGACTGGGTGGCGATCTCCTTCGTCCAGCGTCCCGAGGACGTGATCGAGGTCAAGCAGATCACCAAGGGCCGCGCCCTTGTGATGGCCAAGATCGAGAAGCCGCAGGCGATCCACCGGCTCGACGAGGTGATCGAGGTTTCCGATGCGCTGATGGTCGCGCGCGGCGATCTCGGCGTCGAAGTGCCGCTGGAACGCGTGCCGGGGCTGCAAAAGCGCATCAACCGCTCGGCGCGGCGCCTGGGCAAGCCGGTGGTGATCGCGACCCAGATGCTCGAGTCCATGATTCTTTCGCCTTTGCCGACGCGCGCGGAAGTCTCGGACGTCGCGACGGCGGTGTTCGAGGGCGCCGACGCCGTGATGCTCTCGGCGGAGAGCGCGGCCGGGCAATATCCGCAGGACGCAGTGGCCACCATGAGCCGCATCGCGGAGGAAGTGGAGACAGACGCGGTGTTCCGCTCCATCATCAACGCCCAGCGCGGCGAATTGCCCAATCCTACCTCCGCCGACGCCATCGCCGTCGCGGCGCGCGACGTCGCGCAGACTTTGCATTCCAAAGCCATCTGCGCCTGGACCTCGTCCGGCTCGACGGCGCTGCGCATCGCCCGCGAGCGTCCGCAGTCGCCCATTCTGGCGCTGACCCCCAAGCGCGACACGGCGCGCCGGCTCGCGCTGGTCTGGGGCGTGCATGCGCTGGAGACGCGCGACGCCGTGGACATCGAAGATATGGTGAAGCGCGCCTGCGAATACTCGAAAAGCGAGGGCTTCGGCGAGGATGGCGACCGCGTGATCATCGTCGCCGGCATGCCCTTCGGCTCCCCCGGCGCCACGAATATGATCCGCATCGCGCATGTGGGGGAGTAGGGAAAGACGAACTTTGTCATCCCCACGCGCTAAATGCTCCGGACGACTGCGCGCCGTCCCGGCACAGAAGGAGTGAGATTATCATGGATATTCTTTCCAGCGGCGATAGCTTAGAAGAAGTTCAGGAGTGGTTTAAAAGCAAGGGCGGCACCGACTACAATTACCTCAAGAACCACCATGCTCGGTTCGTTCAGACGCGAGACTTCGCGCTGGAACCCGTCGCGGCTGATTCGAAGTTGACGGTGCTGGATATTGGGGCGCATTGGCTGCATAATGCCTTCTTCTACGCCCGTCTGGGCCACAAGCTTATATGTTTGGATGCGTCTCCCACGCTAACAAGGCCCGTCGTCCTCGCGGCAGCCAAGGCGATGGATGCCCAACTTATTCTGTCACCTAGGCTTGATAAGGCGCAAAATTTTGAACAAATTGCTGACAATAGTGTAGATCTTGTACTTTTTTGTGAAATTATCGAACATCTCGCGTTCAATCCAATTCCATTTTGGAAAGCGGTCTACAGAGTTCTTCGTCCAGGCGGGCGCATTATTGTTACTACACCGAATGCTTTTTACTTGAGAACCTTGCAGATGAATTTCAATCGTCTGATGTTCGGGAAGGGCTACGGCATCACTGTTGAGCATATCATGAATTGTGGAACGTATGGGCATCACTGGAAAGAGTTTACGTTGGGCGAGCTCAAGGAGTATTTCGCTCGGCCGACGCCGGACTTTGACACGTCCCGGCATCGCTTTGCCGTTCGGGAGGCAGACCGGAATGTCGACTTGAACCCGACCCTGAAAAGGGTCGCGGAACATGTGGAGGTTCTAGGATACAACATATTCCTGGATGTCAAATTACGTGCAAAGGAAAACGGCATCCAAATAAGTCCCCCCTGGGAGCCGCTCTAGGGTCTGTACCTGATTGAACTGAACGTCGCGCCGTAATTCAAGCTCGTCAGGAGGACTTGATTCATGGCAGACAATTTTTGGCTCAGCGACGAGCAATGGGCGGCGATTGCGCCGCATCTTCCGATGGTCCACACCGGGCCCAAGCGCCAGGACGATCGCCGCGTCATCAGCGGCATCGTCCATCGGCTGCGCGAGGGCTGCCGATGGCGCGCGCTTCCCGACGAGTATGGGCCGTATACCACGGTCTTCAACCGATACAATCGCTGGAGCCAGCGGAGCCTGTGGCAACGAATATTCTCGGCGCTCGTCGCAAGCGGCGACCCGCCAGCGCTCACCATGATCGACAGTTCGGCGGTCAAGGCGCATCGCTCGGCGAGCGGCGCCAGAAAAGGGGGGCGCAAAATCAAGCCATAGCTTTGCTACGATCTCTTCGGGCGTCGGTCGCTTTCTCGCCATTTCGGTCCTCCTTCTCTCGTCCGAAGACATACCTCAAGGTGGACCAGTTCAGTGGGGGTGGATCAGTTTGGGAAGAATGTCAGTCGCCGACGCGTCTCGAGACGTGAGAGCAAGTTCTTTCGGCCGAAACCCGATAGCCCCTATATGGCCCGCTTCGCCGGACAATGGAAGCGCGGCCGCGCATTATTCCTGCGCGCGCCATTCCATCATGACCGTCGCGCGGCCCGAGAGCGTGTTGGCGCCGCGCCCGATTTGCGTAAAGCCGCCGCGCTCGTAAAAACGGATGGCGCGATGATTGTCCGCGTTCACGTCCAGCCGGATGAATCCCGGAGACGCCGCGCGCGCCGCCGCCATCAGCGCCTCCGCGCAGCCTTGGCCGTAGTAGGCGGGTCCGACACAAATCTGGTCGAGCCAGCCGGTCTTCGGGTCGATTGACACGAAGCCGGCGAGCGCCGGCGGATGGCCGGCGAAGAGGCAGAGCGTGATTGCGCCATCCGCCTCGAGCGTCGCGATCTGTTTCGTGAGCCAGCCGCGACGCGCGTCGAAGTCGATGTCCGGATAGGTCGCGCGCCATGTCTCGACCCATAGATCGAGCATTTGCGGCAAGTCCGCATCCTCCCGCCGGCGAATTTGTGAGGACGCGTCTGCGCGCGAGGCGGCGGCGGAAGCCTGGCTGGCGAGAGCGCTCACGCTTTCCTCATCACATCGAGAAGCTGGCGGTGAACCGACTCGTTGCCGGCGCAGATCTCGCCCTTTGTCAGCATGTCGCCGCCGCCGGAGAGGTCCGTCACGAAGCCTCCGGCCTCGCGCACGAGCACGACGCCCGCCGCGACGTCCCACGAATTGATGCCGCGTTCCCAATAGCCGTCGAAGCGGCCGCAGGCCACCAACGCGAGGTCGATGGCGGCGGCGCCCATGCGGCGGATGTTGCCGATCTTGGCCATGCCGGCGGAGAGTTCGCGCTTGAACGACTCATGGTCCCGGGCGCGGGCGAGGGGCGGAATGCCGCAGGCCACCATCGAGTCGGCGAGCGTGCGGCGCGCGGCGACGCGCATCCGGCGATTGTTGAAATAGGCGCCCTGGCCCTTCTCTGCGACGAACATTTCGTCGGTCGCGGGGTTGTAGACGAGGCCGGCGACAAGCTGGCCTTCCCGCTCCAGCGCGATCGAAACCGCGAAGACCGGGAGCCCGTGCAGGAAGTTCGAGGTGCCGTCGAGCGGGTCGATGTGCCAGGTGTGCGTCTTGTCCGCGCCCTCGATCGCGCCGCCTTCTTCCATGATGAAGCCGTAACCTGGGCGGGCTTTCGACAACTCCTCGAACAGGATTTTCTCCGCGCGCTTGTCCGCGGCGGTTACGAAATCGCCGGGGCCTTTCACCGAGACCTGGAGATTTTCCACTTCGCCGAAGTCGCGCTTCAATCCGCGTCCCGCCTTGATCGCGGCGGCGGTCATCACATTCATCAACGCGGAACGAATCATCGGCGAACGCCTCGGGGAGCGGGATCGGGGGAGGGGTTCAAATGCCTGCCGTGCGCCCGCCCGTCAAGCAAAAGCGCGGAGCGCCGGACGAAAGACGAAGCTTTACCAAAAAGAAATGTCTTCGCTCAATTTTTACGCTGTCACAGCGTAGGAGCGCACCATGGCGAACATCGACCTCGATTTCGCAGCGACGGCGTCAAACCGTCCGAGAGCCCTAATCGACGCCTATCGGCGCGCGCTCGCCGAGGAGCAGCCGGCTCATCGACCGCCGCCGCCGCCCGCGGTTCCGAAGTTCTCCAGGATCGACTCCGGGCAGCTGATCCGCGCGTTGTTTCTCGTCGCCTTATGTCTCGTTCTCGCGCAATTTCCGCGGCTCAACGATCGCGCGCAATCTGATAATCCGATCGCCGCCGCAGTCGCGAAGCCTCTTTAAGAACCACTGAGGCGTTTAATTTTCGCCGCCCTGCGTCGTGTCCAGCGCGGCGCCTCGTCCAGCTCTGGCGCGTCGCGGGCGAGGCGCCCAACAGGGGCCGCCGGGCAGGGGACGCAGCAGAACGAAGGGCCGGGGGCCTCCGTCATGGTTCGACGCCTGGCGCGGGAGCGCCACGGCGAAGCTTCATCCGACGTTGCAGAAAATTGCGCGCGTTAACTTTATCTTAACGAATGGCGCGCAGCCTCGAAACATCCGCGATGCGGATCCGAGTGGCCTTCTTCTCCACTCGTCCTTGATGCCTCCCTGTCATTGCCTCGAGAGCCGCTTTTGCGGCTCTCTTTTTTGCGCGCCCCCGCTCATCCTTGGCGTTAAGGTTAAAAAACGCCTAAGCGCGCGGGGTGCGTTCAATTGCGCTAAGGTCTCTGTGTATCGAGATCGCCGGGATCAACCAGACCCGGACAGCGGCGTGAGCGTGACATGGGGCGCGTTAGTGATCATCGGGGCGAGCCGAGCCAGCCCGTCTCTTTCGTGGAAAAGCTCGCGGGTTCCGAGGCGTTCGGGGCGATGTTCAAGGAGGGGATGGGGCTCGTCGAAGAGGCGGCCGCCTATCTCGACGGCGCCGGGCGCGAAGAAGCCAAGGATCTGCCCCGCGCCGAAGCGCTCGCCTATGCGGCGGAAAGCATGCGGCTGACGACGCGTCTCATGCAAATCGCCTCATGGCTTCTGTTGCAACGCGCGGTCAATCAGGGCGAACTCACCCGGGCCCAGGCCGCGAGCGATCGTCATCGCGTCAAGCTGCATCAGCAGGAACTCGCCTCGGCGCCGGACATGTTCCAGCGCTTGCCGCAAAAGCTGCGGGAGCTGGCGCTCCATTCGCTGCGCCTGCAGGCGCGCATTATTCATCTGGATCACCTGATCTACGCCACCACCGAGAGCGCGCCGGCGCAGCCCGCGCCCGTAAGTCCGGTGGAGGCGCAACTGGCCAAGCTGCGCGACGCCTTCGCGCAATAAACGCCGATTTCTTCATGTCGGTCGGCGGAGCGGCGGCGGGGAGCTTTCCTCGCCGCCGTCATTTTTTTGGCCGCCGGAGGCTGGCAAAAGAAAAACGCCGGGACGGAAGGCGTCCCGGCGTTCGAGAAAGTCGTTGACGCGGTCGAGCTTACTTCTTGCCGAAGCTGAGATTGCCGAAACGCGAATTGAACCGCGAGAGACGGCCGCCGCGGTCGAGAAGCTGGGTCGAGCCGCCAGTCCAGGCCGGATGCGTCTTGGGGTCGATGTCGAGGTTCATCGTGTCCCCTTCTTTCCCCCAGGTCGAGCGCGTCATATATTCCGTGCCGTCGGTCATGACGACCTTGATCGTGTGGTAATCGGGGTGGATTTCCTTTTTCATCGAACGCATCCTTCCTGTGATCTGAACAGCCAAGACCCCGGAACGCCTTTCGGCGCGGGGCGGCCCGTTGAATCTGACGAATTTGGCTGCGCTCTTAGCGCAACGCGCCGCATTCGGCAAGGTCGTCAGCCGAGGGTGTCGCGCTGAATGACCCCCTCGGGGTTCCTGAGGCCCTCCGAGATCGCTTCTTCGACAAAGGAGTAGAGCGCGAGATCCTCTGCGAGGATGTCGTTCACGAGCCCGATGCGGGACAGAACGCCGGCGAATGTCCGCACGCTTTCGAAAACGGCCGGATCTTCGTCGCCCAACACGTCGGCGCCGGCGACGCCGGCGAGCATTTCCTTGAAAACCCCGTATCTTTCCCGCGTCCCGACGACGTCGAGCGCCGCGAGATTTTCGAGGGCGATCGACACATTTCCGCGATTGGGCGCTTCGCCGACGTCGCAGCCGAACACGCGGGTCATGGGGCTCGCCAGCTCTCGCCGCTGCTCCTCGGTCGCCGTTCGGAACGCCTGGGTCAGCGCCCTCGGGTCGTTGAAAGGCAAGTCGCGGGCGAAGTCGAGGAGGCTGGCCACACCGTTCGTATAGGCGGCGAGCGAGGAAGCGGCGTCCTCCTTGGCTAGGAAGTTGAGAAAGAAGAGGCGCTCCGCAAGTTCCTCATGGGGCTCGCGCAGCAGGGCGGCGCGGAGGTAACCCTTCTCCTTGAGGAGTTGATCATAGCGCATCAGCACCGATCTGCCGGAAATGAAGACCGACTTGACGATCGGATTGGTGATGATCGCGGTGGTCGTCTCGAGGCCGTTGCGCTCCGAATTGAAGTAGCTGAGCGCGAAGCGGCTCCTGATTCCATTGAGGATGCGGCGCTGGGGTATGATCGAACAGTCGAACAGGAACAGTTTTTTCGGGATATCCCGGCCTTCGAGAAACCGGCGGTAGATCGGGAGACGGGTTTCCGCCTCGAGGATTTCCACGTCCGTGAGTTGGGCGAGCTGCGGGACGTGTTGCGTATTGATGTCGAAGCCGCACAGCCCGGTCGCATGGAGGCCAAGGTCTCGGATGCCGGCCCGCATGACGTTGGCGGTCACCTCGATTTCGGCGTTCAGCTCCGGGAGGACCGCGACGAGGGTCGGCGTGAGGGAAGGATTGTCCGGCGCGAGCCAACCCTTGATCGAGGCGCCGTTATCCCCGTCTATGATGAAATGCATCCGAGCCGGCCGCCTGACGTCGCGTAGTAGGATTGTGGAGGAATAGCCCGATGGCGCGTCGAAGAAAACGCTGAGGCGCGCCTGCGAGCGCACGCCTGACGCGAGGCTAAAAATTTCAACGCCTTGTAGCGGATGCCCGACTGAGGCGCAAGGCTGGTTCAAAGAGGCGGTCCGCAATAAGAATGGGCTCGATCGGGCGGCGCCGCGAGCCGGGAGACGTCAATTTGAACATCTTGATCCTCGGGGGCTCCAACTCGGGGCCGAAGACCGGCTGGGCTGCCGTCCTGCGCGAGATCGCGCCGGAATGCCGTATCGAGAACGCGTTTCTCGGCGCCGTCGGTTCGCTCTTCGGTCTGTTGCGGCTGCTGAAAATGCGCCAGGACGGCGCGAGGAAGCCCGACGTGGTCGTTTTCGAATATACGTTGAACGACTCCTTGTGGCTCCTCGGCGGCAATATCACGCTCGATCTGATCGAAAACGCCCTCCAGGACGTCATCACGCTCTGCGCACGCGAAGGGATCGGGCTTCTCTTCCTGTGTCTGTGCCTGCGACCGCCCGAGCCGGAGGGGGAAGCGGAACTCTCCCTCATCATGGATCAGATTTACCGCAAGATCGCGCTCTCCCGAGGCGCGGCGGATTGCCTGCTGTTAACCGACATCCTCGGCGGGATCGCTCAGCGCCATTATGTCGACTCCGCCCATATCGGCCCCCAGCCGTCGCGGCGGGTCGCGGAGGCTGTGAGGGAGCGCCTGAAATCGCCCGTGCCGGTCCCGCGCGGCGGGCGACGAAGCCTCTCCTTCTCCTATTTCGACGCGACGCGAGCGCAAACCGAGGGCGCCGTCGCGCGGACCGACCTGAAATCGACGGTTTTCAGCGGCCCTTTTCTGGAGATCGGCCGCGGCGGCGGCGCACGATGGCGCGTTCCGGGTCGGCTCGTCGCCCTCATGCTGCGCTCGACCGATGCGAGCGGCGAATATCGGATCACGGCGGGGACGGCGGCCATCCGCAAGAACGCCCAGTCGCTCGCGCGGGAGAATGTGCCGAATCTCATGACGCTTCACTATGTCACGCATGAGCTTCCCGAGGCCCGCGACATCGTCATCGACATGCCGGCGTCGCAGGATGAACTCGCGGCGCTCCCCTATGATCTCACGCTGATGGACGGCCCATCGCCGACGCCCTTCCGGGAACAGACGCTCGAAATCAATGGGATCGTCGTGCGGCGCAAAAGGCCGATCCTTCGCCGAGCGCTCGATTCCCTTCTTTCGCGGTGGTGAAGCGGCGAAGGCGGATCAAGCCGCGAGCATGCGCTGAACCTCGGTGACGAGGTCGCGCAGGTGGAACGGCTTGGAGAGGATTTTCGCCTGCCGCGGAGCGTGATTGTCCGGGTTGAGCGCGACGGCCGCGAAGCCGGTGATGAACATGACCTTGATGTCCGGGTCGAGCTCAGTCGCGCGGCGGGCGAGCTCGATGCCGTCCATCTCGGGCATGACGATGTCTGTGAGAAGCAGCTCGAACGGTTCGACCCGCAGCTGGTCGTAGGCGGAGAGGCCGTTGTCGAAGGAGGCCACGGAAAAGCCCGCCTGCTGCAACGCCTTGACCAGAAAGCGCCGCATGTCGTTATCGTCTTCGGCAAGCAAGATTTTCGCCGTTGGCCTCTCGTTCATGGCAGTCCTCGCGTCTTTTTCCTCATAGAGCCGGAGTTTCGTAAATATCAGGTGAAAGTCTGACCGCGCCACGTTAACTTACAAGGCCATATTGTCACAATCCGCGATGCTTTCGACAATCCGCTCCGGCGCCGTGGCTGCTACCATAGACGCTCGGGGCCGGCGAGGCCCGGGCGAGGCGATTGGATGAACGGCGATACAAAGGGAAACGGAGGAGCGGACGTGCCCCTCGAACCGCACGAACCTGAACTTGCGCCTCCCTTCGAGGTGGTCGAGCCCAAGGAATTGCTCTCGCCGCTCGTGTTTTCTTCGCCGCATTCCGGCCGAATCTATCCGGCCCGGTTCATCGCTGCGGCGAAGCTCGACCAGGCGGCGCTTCGACGCTCGGAGGACGCCTATGTGGACGAACTGTTCGCCTCCGCGCGCGCCGTCGGAGCGCCTCTGCTGAAAGCGAATTTCCCGCGCGCCTATCTGGACCTCAACCGCGAGCCTTATGAACTCGATCCCAAGCTCTTCCATGGCCCGTTGCCGCAATTCGCCAATACGCGGTCGCTGAGGGTGGCGGCGGGTCTCGGAACGATTCCGCGCGTCGTGGCGGACGCACGGGAAATCTACGTCGAGCGTCTCTCGGTCGAGGAGGCGCTTCGGCGGATCGAGGCGCTCTACAAGCCCTATCACGCCGCCTTGCGGGGCCTGATGGAACGGGCGGCGCGCCGGTTCGGAGTGGCGATTCTCGTCGACTGCCACTCCATGCCGTCGACCAGCGCCCGCGAACCGTCTATCGCCGCGCGCGGCGACAAGCGCCGTATCGATTTCGTCATCGGAGACCGCTATGGCGCGAGCGCGGCGCCGGGCGTCGTCGACGGCGTCGAGGAGCGGCTGCGCCGGCGCGGTTATCACGTCCAGCGGAATCGTCCCTATGCGGGCGGCTTCATCACGGAACATTTCGGTCGCCCTGCGGCCGGATGGCACGCCCTGCAGATCGAAGTGTCGCGCGGCCTTTACATGGACGAGACGACTCTGGAAAAGAACTCGCGCTTCGCGGCGATCGCCGCCGATCTGGCCGAGGTCGTTGCGGGCCTTGCGCAAGACGTCGAGATCGACGAGGCGCTGGGCGGCCCGCGCCGCATGGCCGCCGAGTAACATACGCGGCTGCGCGTCGCTGGAGCAGGAATGACGGCTGTTGATTTCGAGAAATTCGTCGAGCGCCTCGCCGATGTGTCGGGCGAGGCGATCATGCCCTTTTTCCGCACCTCGATCGCGGCGGACGACAAAGCACATGGCGGCGCTTTCGATCCCGTGACGGAGGCTGATCGGGCCGCAGAACTCGCCATGCGTCGCCTCATCGAAACGACCTTCCCGAATCACGGAATCATCGGGGAGGAGTTCGGCTCCAAACGGGAGGACGCCGAATATGTGTGGGTGCTGGACCCGATCGACGGGACCAAAAGCTTCATCTCCGGCTTTCCTACCTGGGGCACGCTGATCGGCCTCTCCCATCGCGGCCGCCCCTGCTACGGGTTGATGCATCAGCCCTTCACGCGCGAGCGCTTCCACGGCGACGGCGAGGCCGCTTTCTGGCGCGGCCCGGCCCGGCACGGGAAGAGCGGGGAGGAGCGGCGCAAGCTGGTGGCGCGGCCCTGTCCGACGCTCGCGCAAGCCACGCTGATGACGACCTCGCCGCTCCTGATCGACCCCGCGTTGCGCGAAAATTTTCAACGGGTCGAGGCTCAGGCGCGGCTGTCGCGCTACGGCGGCGACTGCTACGCTTATTGCGCCCTCGCCGCCGGACACGTCGATCTCGTGATCGAAACCAATCTCAACCCCTACGATATCGTCGCGCTCATCCCGATCATCGAGGGAGCGGGGGGCGTCGTCACCAGCTGGGACGGGGGCGACGCCGCGCGGGGCGGCTCGATCGTCGCCGCCGGCGACAAGGCGCTCCACGCGGCGGCGGTGCGATTGTTGGCGGGTTAGGCTCTCCGCTCGCCTGGAATAAACGCGTCGAAGGCCTTCCAGAACTGAGCTAGATATTCGTCGCGCTCCATCAGGAGTTCATGCTTCGCGCCCGGAACCCAAACGAGGGCGGCGGTGTTGAGGTTTTGCACGAATCGTTCGATTGCGGCGTTCGAAACGATATTCTCCCGGCCGACCGCGAAGGAGAGCACGGGCGTGCGAATGCGCCGGGCGTATTCCGGCTCCTCGAATCGCTTCATCAGGCGGAAGGCGGCGTTCACCCAGCCGATTGTGGGGTCGCCGATCACGAGTTCCGGCGCCCTGGCGATGATCCCGGCGTTGCGCGCGAAGCGGACTGGGTCGGTCGTCAGGTGATTGCCCTCGAATGGGCCTTCCAGGAACGATTTGCGTTTCCCGCCGGGAATATACCAGCCGCCAAGGCCGAGCATGTCCAGCGTGTCGGCGAGCCAGCGCGCGCCGCGCGGGAACCGCAGATTCGCCAGATCGATCATCGGCGCGGTCACGACGAGCCGCTCGAAGGGCGGGCGCCCCGCATGTGCGGCGTCGAGCATGATGGCGCCGCCCATCGAATGCGCGAGCGCAAACCATGGCTGCGGACGCGGACGCAGGGCGTCGGCGACGAAAGCCTCCAGATCGCGGCGATATTGCGCGAAGTCGTCGACATGGCCCTTGCGCGGGTCGTCGAGTTCGCGCTCGGAGCCTGCCTGTCCGCGCCAGTCCATGGTAACGACGTCCAAACCGCGTTTGCGAAGCTCTTCGATCGTTTCGAAATATTTCTCGATGAATTCATTGTGCCCCTGAAAGAGCGCGACCGTGCCGCGCGCGACGCCGGGGCAGGGGAACGAAGCCGCGCGCAGCCGCCGACCGTCGCTCGTGCGCAACTGGTGGACAACGGCGCCTTGCGGGACGGGATTATCGGGCGTCGCGACCAATTCCTGCATGTCGTCTCCCCGGCGCTCGCGCCGAATCCATTTCGAGGACCATAGTGCATTTGTCGATCCGCGCCGAAAGATGGCGCGCGCTCAACTCTGGCAGAAGGCCGCGAGCCTTTGCGGCTCCCCGAAATTGATCTTGCCGCTGACGATGGCGTCGACGTTTCCGCCGGGAGATATGAAGAAGTGCTGCGGCGTCACCACGCCGCCCTGCGCCGTCTCGCCGTAGAACGCGCGTGCGGCTTTTGCCTTGGCGCGATCGGTCTTGGCCGAGTCGCCGACGCGATAGAATTTCCACGGCAGGCGGTAGCTGTTGAATTTGACGAGATCCTTTGGATAGTCGTCGGCCCGGGCCGAAACGAAGACGACGTTCCAGCGTTGCGGGCACGACTTGGCGAGCGCCCTCAGGCCGGAAATTTCCGCGACGCAATTCGGGCACCAATGCGCCCAGAGGGTAACGAGAGTCGGCTTGCCGTTCGACATCAGCGCGCGCAGATCGAGGGGCGCGCCCTTGTCGTCGACGAGGTCGATTTCTCGTAACGACGCTTTCATCTCGTCCTCGGTCACGGCGCGCTCCACCTGCATGCCGATAATCTCGGCCCGGGCGGCGCAGGGGGAAAGGACCGAGAGAGCGAGAAAAATGGGAAGGAGTTTCATGGGCGGGGTCCGACGTGCAAAGGGCGGCGCCCCGAGACGCCGCCCTCATTATTATGGTTCGGAGAGATCAGAATTTCACGGTCAGGCCCGCGTAGAAATTCCGGCCCATGCCGGGAACCTGCCGGACGTTCGCGAGTCCGACGCCGCGCCCGAAGATGACGGAATTCCTGTAGAAGTCCGTCAGATCGAAACCGCCGAGCGGCAGCGAGTAGAGCGCATTGGTGATGTTGTCGACGCCGAGGTCGACGCGCAGATTGCTCCATTCATAAGCTGCGCGCAGGTTCAGAAGCGCGTAGTGCGGCGTGGTGAATTCGCCGCGGTTCGCTGACACGTGATCCTTGGCCGCGACAATCTGGGTTTCGATCGCGGTCGTCAGTCCTCCGTATTGATGCTCCAGGCCGATGCGCGTGTTGAGCGGCATGAGGTTCCAGATGCCGTCTCCGCGCTTCACGAGGAAGGAGGTGAGGGAGCAAAGCCCGTTGATTGGCGCGCAATGGCTCGGATTGCCGATGTCCAGATTGCGGCCGTACACGAAGCTCGCCGCGCCCGAAGCCGAAAGCTTTCCATATTCCGGCGACTCGTGCAGGGTCACCCGGCCCGAGGCGTCGACGCCGTAGAGTTCGGCCTTGAAGTTGCCGAACTGCATGATTTGAAAGACATAGGTCCCCACAGACGGTGCGACCGCGAAATTCGGGAAAAAGAAGGTTCCGCCCGTGCGCCTGCCGTCGATGAAGTTCTCGATATAGGTGTAGAAGGGCGAAACGCGCGCCTCCCACCGGTTGGCGCCGGACGCATCGCGCCACGCGCCAGTGATCGAGAAATTATGCGCGACCTCTGGCTTCAGGTTCAGATTGCCCACATAGCCGTTGCCGTCGCCGAACCAGTTGAACATGGCGGTGAACGGTCCTGCGACCGGCCAGGTGTAGCGTTCGTAGAGGTTCGGCGAGCGCGTCTTGCGGGAGTAGCCGACTTCGTAGGTCGCGCCGGGCGTCGGCTCGTAACGCGCGAGCGCCGTCATATCGAAGTTCACGTCCGTCCGTCCGCGGCTCTGCGCGTTGAACAGATTGACGGCCATGTTGTTCGCTCTAGCGTTGGCGGGCGTCGTGGGGAAGATGAAGGGCGTGTAGCTCTGGCCGGGGCCGGTATCCATCCAGACGACGTCGTTGCGCACGCCGATGAGCGTCATCCATTGCGGCGACCAGCGGCGCTCCCACTCCGCGTATGTGCCGAAGCGGTTCCGTTGCCCGCCGTTGATGTTCACATTGGCGAAGGGGCGCACCATGTTGCCTGGCGGCGTCGCAAAGCCGGCGAAACCGGTGAGATCGGACGGCCAGTAGTCCTGCAGCCGGAAGCCGTGGAACTCGTTGCCGATGCGGAACAAATCCTGCTGGCCGTAGGGGACTTCCGCCTTGACTGAGTAGCCGAAGTCGCGGCCTAGCGCGATCATCGGATGGTTGAGCGACGCGCGGTCGTCCAGGAATCCCATTTTGTGGAAGACCTGATGCCAGTAGGCGCGCGCGTCGAGCGCGCCCCAGTCGTAAGCGCCCTTGTAGGCCGCTTCCAGCGAATAGCCGCGGTTGCGGGTCATATCCATGCGCTGGTTGGGATAGCCCTGATAGGGAATGTTCTGATACGCGCCCCGGAAGGTGAACAGGTGCCCGTCGTTCTGGTAGCCGAGCGTGACGGCGTGATTTTCCGAACTGAACTGGGTTCCCCAGACCTTGCCGGCGTTGCCGCCCGCCATGTAGCTCGTCGCCCGCTGCCAAGAGCCGTTGTAGAGCAGGCTCCAGTGGTCGGTCGCGACGTTGAGATTGGCGGAGACGCCGACATTATTGTTGTTGCCGCGGAAGAAGCTGGAGACCGTTCCCGTCGCCAGCACGCCCTTGTCGGGACCGAAGCGCAGGGTTCCCGGCGCGGGGAGCGGCAAGAATGGCGCTGGCGGATAGGGGCTCGGCGCGGCTGCTGCGGCGACGACCGGGGAGAGGGGCTTGGCGCCAGGAGCCGCCGGCATGGCGGCCGGGCCGGCGGCGGGCGCCGCGAAGACGGGCGACTTCGGCGTGACGAGAATGGAGCCGCCGATCGAATCGCCGCCCTTGCTGACGGAGGAGACGCCGTAGATGACCTCGACATTTCCGATCGTATTGGGGTCCGTATAGCTCAGCGGCGAATTCATGTGGTTCGCGCAGGCCGAGGTCGACTGGACGCCGCCGACGAGCACTTTCACGCGGTCGTCCGCGAGACCGCGAATCACGGGAAGGCCAGAAACGCCGCCGCCGGTTTGCACGCTCACGCCCGGCTCACGTTCCAGAACCCTGGCCGTGTCGGAAAGCGCGGGCCTCTCATTCTCGATCTTTTTCTGCCCGACGACGACGGCGTCTACCGGCTTAACGGGTTCTGGCTGAGCCGGCGCCGCCTGTAGCGCCGGTTCGATCGGCGCCGGGCCAGGTCTCGCGGGCGCGGCGGCGGGGCGCTGCGCGGCGCCTCGGATCGTGAGGTCCGGCAGCGGCGTTTGCGCGTGGGCCGCCGCGGCCAAAGCGAGGGTAAGCGCGCTGGCGGATGCGCCGAGCGCGAGCGAGTGACGGGACATTGGCAAAGTTCTCCTAGCGCGCTCAAGCGAATCAGCGCCGCGATGAGGTTGGACTTCAGCGATTGGTTTGCGGGGTTATCAGGCGCGCCAGGGCGGGCCTCGGGCGAGGAAGGCCCTGCAGGCGCGTGCGGCCGGAGCGAGGGTATCGTCGACCAGCGCATGACCGGTCTTCTGGATGTCCGCGAAGGCGGGGGACAGAGGCAGCGGCAAGGCAGCCGCGATCGAGAAGAAACCCGGAAAACAGGCGGCGCACAGATGCTGATGAGCGGTCTGATGCAGCGGCGCAGCCCGGCTCGCCGTCAACTGGCCGTCTTGCTGCTCGCATTTGACTTGGGACGCAGCAAAGGCCCTGTCCGCCCGACCTTGGGCAAGCGATGCGTAAAGTCCGACCGGCGCAGAGAGCGCCAGGCTCAAGACAAGCGCAGCCAACGCTACAACCGAAATCCGGTTGACGCGCGGGCCGAAGCGTAAAGCCGCATTTACGATGAACCGCATGATCGGATTCTTGCCACTGCCATTTTGCGAGACATAGTGACAAGCTGACACATTGCGGCAATAATCTGGAGGTGTGACTTTCAGGCAACTCAATTTGATTTTCAGCAAATTTTGCAACTGTTTCGTCGACAAGCAGACCGGCGGGTTTCCGGCCTCTTGAACTCCGCGAGCCCCCTTCCCAAATCGAGGTCAGCGCGGGCCGCACCGGACGCGCGGAAGGCGCGGCGCGTTACGCAGCGCGCCGCATGTCGCTTCTTACGGAGGATATGTCATGCGTCACTTCGATCTTTCGCCCCTCTACCGTCAGACCGTGGGTTTCGATCGCCTTTTCAATCTTCTCGATCAGGCGAGCGGCGTCGACAGCGCGTCGACCTACCCGCCTTACAACATCGAGCGCATGGGTGAGAACGCCTATCGCGTAACGCTTGCCGTCGCCGGTTTCTCGCGAGAGGAACTGTCCATCGAGACGAGGGAAAACACGCTTTCGATCAGGGGCTCCAAAGAGCAGACAGCTCAGCCCGAAGGCCGCGAGATGCTTCATCAGGGCATCGCCGCCCGCGCGTTCGAGCGACGTTTCCAACTCGCCGATCATGTGGTCGTCACGGGCGCGAGCCTCGTGAATGGCCTGCTGCATGTGGATCTCGTGCGCGAAATTCCGGAGGCTCAGAAGCCCCGCCGCATCGAGATCAACGCCGGCGCGCCGACGGCTCAGGTTGTGGAGTCAAAGGCTGCTTGACGGCGGCCTGACGCGCCGAAAAGGCTTGTGAACAGGCGAGGCGCCCGCGAGGGCGCCTCTTTTTATTTTATTGCGTCCGGGGCAGGGCCACATTTTGCGGCGTCTTTGGCCCTGCCGGCGAATGCGCCGTCGCCGTCGACCGCGTCGCGGGGGTGACGACGGTGACGCCCTCCGTCGCCTTGGGCGGAACGATCGCCCGATAGGACGAGGCCGCTGTCGAGCGGGCGGCGGTCGTTCGAGGAGCGGAGGCGGGCGAGGTCTTGACGGCCGCGGCGACGGGGGCGGACGCCTTTTCTTTCGCGGCCTCGGCCTTTGACTCCGCCGGCGCCGCGGATCCACCGCCCGCAGCCGGTTCGGCCGGTTTCCCCGGCGTTGCAGCGGGGGGCTCGATCGCCCTGGCGGTCTCGGGGGCTTTCTTATTGTCCGCCGGTTTCGGCGCGACGGCGGGCTTAGCCGCCTGAACGGGCGCCGGAATGCGCGAGCCGTCCGGCTTGCGGGCCTCTCGAGGCGGCGCGCGGTCTTGGCCGATTTCCTTCACGACGGGGTGCGAGCCGCCAAGCTGCGGGACGAAACCGCCGTCCTCGCGCGACGGCCGCTCGGCCCCCGGCGGCGGCGCAAGCCGGATGGCGTGAATGATTTCGCCCTCGTAAGGGTCGATGAAGAAGCGCATCTCCCCGTCGCGTTGGCTCAGGCCCGTGGCGACGACCTGTTCGCCGCGTTGACCGAGAGGCCCTACGAGCCGGTAGCCCTCGCGGGCGAGGATTCGCGCCACTGCGCGGCGAGAGGCGAAGCGCGGCGCTTCATCTTCTTCTGGCGGAAGTTCGTAACGATAGGCATAGGCGAAGGGCCGAAAGTAGAACTGCGCCTGCGCCGCATCCGCGCCGCCGGCGAGCGCAAGGCCCAGCGCGAGCGGCGCGCGCCATTTTCGCCAGGTCGAGCAAAACATCTACAAAATCCCCATTCGTCGCCCCACGACGCCAAAGCTTCTCGCCCGATTGCGGCGAGGGTTGGACGACGATCCTTCGTCAACCGCCTTCTTACCAGGCGGTTGCTTGTCACCGAAGCATAAATCTGCCATCAATCATGGGCGTCGATATGTCAGCCCTACTGACCTTTTGGCGCTGTTCGCCCGTCTTATGCCGCCAGTTTCCGCCGTGTCGCCGTCAGATCCGGGGATGCGGCGCGAGCCGGCGCCGGCCGAGCCGTCTGGCGCGCCTTTTGCCTGAGGGCGCGGCGGCCGGGGCGGGGCTCGGAAATGCGGGGACAACGCGGCCGCCTCCGGGGTTTTCCCCGGTTCGGCCAAAGGGGCAAGGGCGGGACGGGCGCGAGAGCGCTTCTGTGCGTCCTGATCTTGCTCTAAAGCATTTTTGTGAATCGAGGATGTGACGGGACGACGGCAGCGTAGAGAGCGCCGCGCCACGTCGGGGAGACGACGCCATGACGAAGGTCGTAGACGCCAGGGCCGCACAAGAGGCCGCGCAGGAGCAGGACGCCATCGGTCGCGATCCGGCTCTGCCGACCGCCCGAGGGCTTTACGACCCCTCGAAAGAGCACGATTCTTGCGGCGTCGGCTTCGTCGCCAACATGCACAACGAGAGGTCGCACGCCATCGTCGAGATGGGTCTGCAGATCCTGCTCAACCTCGACCATCGCGGCGCTGTGGGCGCCGACCCCAAGCTCGGCGACGGCTGCGGCATTCTCGTTCAGATTCCGCATGATTTCTTCAAGGCCGAATGCGCGAAGATCGGCTTCGACCTGCCCGCGCCGGGCGATTACGCCATCGGTCAGTTCTTCATGCCGCGCGACCCCGACGTTCGCGCGAGGGCGCGCGCAATCCTTGAGCAGCAGATGCGCGAGGAGGGAGTTTCCATTCTGGGCTGGCGCGATCTGCCGGTGGATTCGAGCGATCTCGGCGACGCCGTGCGCGCGGTGGAGCCGCATCACATTCAGCTCTTCGTCGGCCGCGGTCCGGAGGTGACGGACGCGGACGACTTCGAGCGCCGCATCTATCTCGCCCGAAAGTCGGCCTCGAACGAAATCTACAAGCTCGAAGGCGGCCGTGAGTTCTATTCGGTCTCCGTCTCGACGCGCACCATCGTCTATAAGGGCATGGTGCTGGTGTCGCAGCTCGGGAGCTATTTTCTCGATCTCAAGGACGAGCGCTTCGTCTCGGCGATCGCGCTGGTGCACCAGCGTTTCGCGACCAACACCTTCCCGTCCTGGCGCCTCGCCCACCCCTATCGTTTCGTCGCGCACAACGGCGAGATCAACACGCTGCGCGGCAACCTCAACTGGATGGCCGCGCGTCAGGCGTCGGTGTCCTCGCCGCTCTTCGGCGACAACATCAGCAAGCTTTGGCCGATCTCCTACGAGGGCCAGTCGGACACCGCCTGTTTCGACAATGCGCTCGAGTTCCTGGTGCGCGGCGGCTATTCGCTGGCGCATGCGGTGATGATGCTCATCCCCGAGGCCTGGGCGGGCAATCCGCTCATGGACGAGGACCGCCGCGCCTTCTACGAGCACCATGCCGCGCTCATGGAGCCGTGGGACGGCCCCGCCGCCATGGCCTTCACAGACGGCCGCCAGATCGGGGCCACGCTCGACCGCAACGGGCTGCGCCCCGCGCGCTATCTCGTCACCGACGACGGCCTCGTGGTCATGGCCTCCGAAATGGGCGTCCTGCCCATTCCGGAAGAAAAGATCGTCACCAAATGGCGCCTCCAGCCCGGCAAGATGCTGCTGGTGGATCTGGAGCAAGGCCGCATCGTCTCGGACGACGAGATCAAAAAGGAGCTGGCGCTCTCGCACCCCTACAAGGAATGGCTGGCGCGCACCCAGATCCAGCTGGAGGAGCTGAAGCCCGTCGAATCGCGTCCGGCGCGCGCCGACGTCTCGCTGCTCGATCGCCAGCAAGCCTTCGGCTACACCGAAGAAGACCTCTACACGATTATGTTCCCCATGGCCGTGACCGGCCAGGAAGCCGTCGGCTCCATGGGCACGGACACGCCCGTGTCGCCGCTCTCCGACAAGGAGAAGCTGCTCTACACCTATTTCAAGCAGAACTTCGCGCAGGTGACCAATCCGCCGATCGACCCGATCCGCGAAGAGCTGGTCATGAGCCTCGTATCCTTCATCGGCCCGCGCCCGAACATCCTCGACCACGAGGGGTCGGCCAACAAGAAGCGCCTTGAGGTTCGCCAGCCGATCCTAACCAACGAGGATCTGGAAAAGATCCGCTGGATCGGCATGGTCGAGGACAGTTTCGACACCAAGACGCTTGAAATCTCCTATGATTCAAGCAAGGGCGCCGCGGGCATGCGCAGCGCCATTCAGCGCCTGTGCCAGCGCGCCGAGGAGGCCGTCAGCGGCAAATACAACATCATCATCCTGTCCGACCGCATGGTGGGGCCGGACCGCATTCCGATCCCGGCGCTGCTGGCGACGGCGGCGGTGCATCACCACCTGATCCGAAAGGGTCTGCGGACGTCCGTCGGGCTCGTCGTCGAGACAGGCGAAGCGCGCGAGGTGCATCACTTCGCCTGTCTCGCGGGTTATGGCGCGGAGGCGATCAACCCCTATCTCGCCTTCGACACGCTGGAAGCCTCAGTTTCCGAGTTTCCCAAGGACGTCGACGCCGACACGGCGGTCAAGCGCTACATCAAGGCGATCGACAAGGGGCTGCTCAAGGTCATGTCCAAGATGGGCATTTCGACCTATCAATCCTATTGCGGCGCGCAGATTTTCGACGCGGTCGGCCTGGCGCAGAGCTTCGTCGATGAGTTCTTCACCGGCACGACCACCCGCATCGAAGGCGTCGGTCTGGACGAGATCGCCAAGGAGACGGTGCGGCGTCATCGCCTCGCTTTCGGCGATGCGCCGGTCTATCGCGACGCGCTGGACGTCGGCGGCGATTACGCCTTTCGCATCCGCGGCGAGGCGCATAGCTGGACGCCGCAGACGGTCTCTCTTCTTCAGCACGCCGTGCGCGGCAATGCGCAGGATCAGTATCGCGCTTTCGCCAAGGCGCTGAACGAGCAGGACGAGCGCCTGCTCAATCTGCGCGGCCTGTTCCGCATCAGGAGCGCCGAGGAAGACGGTCGCAAGCCGGTTCCGCTGGAGGAAGTCGAGCCTGCGAGCGAGATCGTCAAGCGCTTCTCGACGGGCGCCATGTCCTTCGGCTCGATCTCGCGCGAGGCGCACACCACGCTCGCCATCGCGATGAACCGCATCGGCGGCAAATCGAACACGGGCGAGGGCGGCGAGGAGCCGGATCGCTTCAAGCCGCTGCCGAACGGCGACAGCATGCGTTCGGCGATCAAGCAGGTGGCTTCCGGCCGCTTCGGCGTGACGACGGAATATCTCGTCAACGCCGACATGATCCAGATCAAGATGGCGCAGGGCGCGAAGCCCGGCGAGGGCGGCCAGTTGCCCGGCGACAAGGTGGACGCGGTCATCGCCAAGGTGCGTCATTCGACGCCGGGCGTCGGCCTCATCTCGCCGCCGCCGCATCATGACATCTATTCGATCGAGGATCTCGCGCAGCTCATCTTCGATCTCAAGAACGTGAACCCGAAGGCCGCGGTCTCGGTGAAGCTCGTGTCCGAAGTCGGCGTCGGCACGGTCGCCGCGGGCGTGTCGAAGGGCCGCGCGGACCATGTGACGATTTCCGGCTTCGAGGGCGGCACGGGCGCGTCTCCGCTGACCTCGATCAAACATGCGGGCTCGCCCTGGGAGATCGGCCTCGCCGAAACCCATCAGACGCTGGTGCTCAACGGGCTTCGCGCGCGAATCGCCGTGCAGGTCGACGGCGGGTTGCGCACGGGCCGCGACGTCGTCATCGGCGCGCTGCTTGGCGCGGACGAGTTCGGCTTCTCGACGGCGCCGCTCATCGCCGCCGGCTGCATCATGATGCGCAAGTGCCATCTCAACACGTGTCCCGTGGGCGTCGCCACACAGGATCCGGTGCTGCGCAAACGTTTCGTCGGCCAGCCGGAACATGTCATCAACTACTTCTTCTTCGTCGCCGAGGAAGTGCGCGAGCTGATGGCGCAGATGGGCTACCGCAGCTTCGACGAACTCGTCGGCCAGATGCAGATGCTCGACAAGACCAGGGCGGTCGCGCACTGGAAGGCGCAGGGCCTCGATTTCTCCAAGTTGTTCCACAAGCCGGTGGGCGAGGGCGCGGCGATCCGCCATTCGCAGGCGCAGGATCACGGGCTCGAGAAGGTGCTCGACAACAAGCTCATCGAGCAGGCGCGTCCGGCGCTCGACCGGGGGGCCAGGGTCTCGATCGAGACGCCGATCAAGAACGTCGACCGCGCGACGGGCGCCATGCTTTCGGGCGAAGTCGCCCGCATTTATGGCCACGTCGGCCTGCCGGAGGATACGATCAACATCCGCGCCACCGGGACGGCCGGACAGAGCTTCGGCGCCTTCCTTGCACGCGGCGTGACGCTGCAACTTGAAGGCGAGGCGAATGACTATGTCGGCAAGGGTCTGTCGGGCGGCAAGCTGATCGTCTATCCCTCGCGCAACGCCAGAAAGATCGACCCTTCGAACTCGATTATCGTCGGCAATACAGTGCTTTACGGCGCAATTGCCGGCGAGTGCTACTTCCGCGGCGTCGCGGGCGAGCGCTTCGCTGTGCGCAACTCGGGCGCCATCGCCGTCGTCGAGGGCGTGGGCGACCATGGCTGTGAATATATGACTGGCGGCGTGGTTGTCGTGCTCGGCCAGACAGGCCGTAATTTCGCGGCCGGCATGTCGGGCGGCATCGCTTATGTGCTCGACGCGGACGATACGTTCTCGACGCGCTGCAACCTCTCAATGGTCGATCTCGAGGCCGTGGGCGAGGAGGAGACGGCGATGACGGAGGCCTATCACCAGTCGGGCGACCTTGAGACGCATGGCAAGGTCGACGTCATGTCCGACATGACGCGGTTCGACGCCGAACGCTTGCGCCAGCTCATCCAGAACCACCTGCGCTACACGGGTTCAACCCGCGCGAGGGAAATCCTGGACGACTGGCCGGTCTATCGCGCCAGGTTCCGCAAGGTCATGCCGATCGAATATCGCCGCGCGCTGACCGAAATGGCGGCGAAGAAGGCGCAGCCGAAGAAGCTGGCCGCCGCCGGCGAGTAAGCCCGGGAGCGGCGATCTCCCTCCGGGCGGCGTGGGCAGGGGCTTGCGCCGCCCGCCCCTTCAGGCGGGACGCGCTTGACGGGGCCAGAGCGAAAGCGTTTAGAACTTTTTCGAAATCACGCGGTGGCGGCGGCTGTCGGCAGACTGGCGGAATTCGCCTTTGTTTCCGGCGGCGAGGCGGAGGCAAAATGAACCCCGCTCACGGCTGGAGCCCGATGCGAAAGGTTGGGAAGCGATATGGGCAAGGTCACGGGCTTTCTCGAAATCGACCGTCAGGACCGCAAATACAAGCCGGCCGCGGATCGCATCCGTCATTACGACGAATTCGTTATTCCACTCACGGAAGAGGCAACCAAAAGCCAGGCGTCGCGCTGCATGGACTGCGGCATTCCGTTCTGTCACAACGGATGCCCGGTCAATAACCAGATCCCGGACTGGAACGATCTCGTTTATCATGGCGAGTGGCGCCGCGCGCTCGCCAATCTCCATTCGACCAACAACTTCCCCGAGTTCACCGGCCGCATCTGTCCCGCGCCCTGCGAGGCGTCCTGCACGCTGAACCTTCAGGATCAGCCGGTCACCATCAAGACGATCGAATGCGCGATCATCGATCGCGGCTTCGAGCAGGGTTGGGTCGCGCCCGAGCCGCCGAAGCGCAAGACGGGCCGCCGCGTCGCCGTCGTCGGCTCCGGTCCGGCGGGCCTCGCCGCCGCGCAGCAGCTCGCGCGCGCGGGGCACGATGTGCATGTCTACGAGAAGCACGCCAAGGCCGGCGGGCTGCTGCGCTACGGCATTCCCGACTTCAAGATGGAGAAGCACCTGATCGACCGCCGCATCGGGCAGATGGAGGCAGAGGGGGTGGTTTTCCATTACAACGTGAATGTCGGCGTCGATCTGGGCGTAAAGGAACTCGTCGCGGGTCACGACGCCGTGATCCTCGCCGGCGGCGCCGAGCATCCGCGCGACCTGCCGATCCCCGGCCGCGAGTTGCGGGGCATCCATTTCGCCATGGACTTTCTGCCGCAGCAGAACCGCCGTGTTTCCGGCGAGCCGCTCACGACCAACGAACCGATCTTCGCGACCGGCAAGCATGTCGTCGTCATCGGCGGCGGCGACACGGGCTCGGATTGCATCGGCACTTCCGTGCGCCACGGCGCGCTGTCCGTGACGCAGCTCGAAATCATGCCGCAGCCGCCGGAGAAGGAAAACAAGCTGCTCACCTGGCCGGACTGGCCGTTGAAGCTGCGCACCTCTTCGTCGCACGAGGAAGGCGCAAAGCGCGAGTTCTCCGTCCTCACGAAGGAGTTCGTCGGCGAGGGCGGCGTGGTGAAGGGCCTGCGCTGTGTGCGCGTTGACGGCAAGATGCAGGAAGTCCCGGACAGTTCGTTCACGCTGAAGGCGGATCTTGTGCTGCTCGCCATGGGGTTCGTTTCGCCCGTGCGCGAGGGCCTGCTGGAACAACTCGGCGTCGATCTCGACAACCGCGGCAATGTCGCGGCGGATACGCGCGCCTACAAATCGTCGCACGAAAAGGTGTTCGCGTGCGGAGACATGCGGCGCGGACAATCGCTCGTCGTGTGGGCCATTCGCGAGGGACGCCAATGCGCCCATGCGGTCGACCTTCACCTGATGGGCGAAACAAATCTGCCAAGGTGAGGAAACAATGGTCGACGAGAAATTGAACCTTTGGTACTGCGACACCTTCGTCTCGCAGCCATGGCAGTTCTTCTTCCTGCTTCTGCCGCTGGCCGGCGCGTTTCTCTACGGTCGCGAGCAGAAGAAACTGGCGTGGATCCTGATCGGGGTCTGGATCGTCATCCAGGTCACTTTCTCGGCGCTGACCAATTTCGTCTTCAGCTGCAATCTCGAATAGCGCGCGGCCCACAAAAAAGCCCCGGTTCGTCCGGGGCTTTTTTATTTCGCCGTGAGAGGAATCAGAGAACCACCACCGTCGTGCCGACCCGCACGCGATTAAACAGATCCGAAACGTCGTCGTTCGTCATGCGAATGCAGCCGGAGGAGACCGCCTGTCCGATCGTCCAGGGCTCGTTGGAGCCGTGGATGCGGAACATCGTGTCCTTGCCGCCCGAGTAGAGATACATGGCGCGCGCGCCGAGCGGGTTATCTTCGCCGCCCGCCATATGGCGCGGCAGGTCGGGCCGGCGCTTTAGCATTTCTTTCGGGGGCGTCCAGTTCGGCCAGGTCTCCTTGCGGCCGATATGGACGCGCCCCTTCCAGGTGAAGCCTTCGCGCCCGACGCCGATGCCGTAACGCATCGCCTGACCATTCGGCATGGAGAGGTAAAGATAGCGGTTCTCGGTGTCGACGGTGATCGTGCCGGGCCGCTCGTTCGTCGGGTCGGAAACGATTTCGCGCGTCGCGGTCGGATAGTCGCGCTGCAGGCGGGTCTCGTCCTGATCGTAGGACGCCTGCTGGCCGCCGCCGTAATAGGCGTTGTAGTCCTGCGGGTCGGCGGGCGTCGCCTCCTCGAAGAGCGCCATGAAGCCGCTGTCTTCCGCCTGCGCGGCGGCGCTGAAGCCCGCCAGAAGCGCAAAGGCCGCGACAGACAGGAGGCGAGTGGTTTTCGAAACGGGATGCGATGACGCGACGCGGGACATGTTGTGCGGCTCCCCTCAAATCCTCTGCGCGGGACAATGCGTGAGCCGGGCAAATCGTTCCGTGCGCGCGCGCACGATCGTGAATGGAGAAGAAATTTTTTGCGATCAAGGCCGCGCCTGCGCTTAAGCGGCGCGAAACCGGGGTCACGGCGCAGCGGGTTTCCAGGAATAATCGTCGGCGCGATTGGGCCGGATCGGCTGGTCGCCGCCCTCGACGAAGACATGCCGCGCGAGCGCTTGCGCGGCGGGCGCTGCGGAGGCGGGCGCACGCCGGGCGAGTTCCGCGGCGCCCGAACCGTCGGAGACCCCGTTCAGCGATTGCACAGGTCCGACATCCGGGCGCTCGGGCAGGGCAGGCGCCTCGGAAGACGGCGGCCGCACGGGCGACCGGAATACGAGCGGGGCGGCCTCGGGCCTAGGGGTTGTGGGCGCGGCGGCCTGATCCGAAGCGGGATGTTGCGCTCCAGCGGCGGTCCCCGATGGCGTCGCCTCCGGAGCCGGATGGCCGTGCGCCTCATAGAGCTTTTTCACCTCGTTGGCGACGAAATGAGCGACGCTGAGCGCGCCCGCGTCCGTGAAATGCACGCCGTCCGCCGTTCGAAGCTTCACGATCTGGCCGTTGATGTCCGGGCCGAAGGCGCTGTATTGGCCGCGTTCGTCGGCCAGCGCTTCCCAGAGATCGACATACGCGTCTCCGCCCTGCGTCACGCGCTCGCGGAAAATATCGTTGAGCTTGGCCATGTCGGCGGAAAAGCTCTCGCTTTTCATCACCGGCAGGCCGACCCACACGACCGGTATCCTTTTCTCGCGGAAGGGGGCGAGCACGGCGTCCACCCGCGAGGCGTAGATTTCGCGCCAGCGCGGCGAGAGGGGCTCCTCGTTCTTTCCGCCCTCACGCAACGCCTGACGATCATTACTGCCGATCATCATCACGGCCACGTCGATTTTCTGCGGACCGTTTGCGATTTCCCGCGCGGCCTTGGGCCAGTCGTAGTAATCGTTGCGCACGAGGCCGGAGCTTTCCCTGGACCGCCGCACCACGCCGATTTCGGGACGGTCGGCGAAGATTTCCTCGAGGCCGTTCGCCAGCAGAACGCCGAGCGTGTCCCCCATGACGGCGACGAAATAGGTCGCCGCGACTTCCGGCTGCTCCGCCGGGGAGGCGCCGGATGGCGCCTCCGGGCGTCTTGCGGCCCGTTTTGCGGGCCGCGACGCCTCTCCGCTGCGCCAATATGTCGGGGGGCGATTCTCCTGATGCGGCATCATCCGCCGCACGCGAGGTTGATCCGGCGGGCGCGACGGTTGGGCGCGTTTCTGCGGGCCGCCGAAGAGGCCGCCGAAGAAGTCGGAGAAAATGTCCTGTGCGGCTGTCTCCGGCGCGGAGGCGATCAGCGCGCCGACGGCGAGAATCAGGGCGGCGAGCGCACGGCGCAGGAGAGGGGAGCGGCGGGTGAGGGGGGCGCCCATGAATTTAATATAGCGGCGACGCGCCGGCTTTCGCAAATCGCCTTGACGTCGGCGCGAGACTCGGGGCCAATCGGCGTCGATGCGAAGGAGGAGCGCATATGCGAATCTGTGCCGTCGGGCGCGTGTGGGCGGCCCTGTTTGTTTCCGTGGCGATCGTGGACGGCGCGACGGCGGGATCGATGCGCGAACACGATCCGCCGGCCGAAAATCGTTATTCGCCCTACTGGGGCTACGTGCCGTCCTGCGACGATCCGGGCGTCCTCTCGGACATCCGATTTTATTTCCAGCGCCGCGAGGCGGAATTCTGGAACTCGGACCTGCAAATCGCCGCGTTCGAAGCGCCTGCGGAGACCGGCTATCGCGCCAACGGCCACACGTTCATTCCGCGGCGCTATTGCCGCGCCGACGCATGGTTTTCCGACGGCAAGCGCCGCCGTGTCGTCTACAATGTCGGCGAGGGGCTTGGCTTCATCGGGTCTGGTCCGGGTGTGACCTGGTGCGTCGAGGGGCTTGACCCCAGCCACGCCTTCAGTCCGAATTGCCGCGCGGCCGGACCTTGATCGCGGCCTTTTCCGGCCACGGGGACAGGATGTCGGCTTCTTCTTTCCGTTTGCGGGCGCCGAGTCCGCTTCTGATCTGCGCGCTGTTTCTCGTCGCCGCCTTCGTTTCGGCCGCGCGCGCCGGGGATGACGACTGCATTCTCGACCGCTGCGCCGATCGCCAGCCGCCGCGGACGGAGTCTGCGACGGAAAGCAAGCAAGGCGGCGGATTTCGCGGTGGCGCGTCCTCGGGAGATTTCGATTTCTACGTGCTCGCCCTGAGCTGGTCGCCGGGCTTCTGCGACGGCGTCGGCGGCGCGCATGACCAGTGCGAGCCGGGGAAGGGGCTGGGCTTTGTCGTCCACGGCCTCTGGCCGCAGTACGAGAACGGCTTTCCGAGCGACTGTTCCGGCCCGCGCAGCCCCTCGCGCATCGCGCTCGAGCGCGCGAACGGACTCTTCCCCGACGAGCGGCTCGCGCGCTACGAGTGGCGAAAACACGGCACATGCAGCGGCAAGAGCCCGAGCGACTACTTCGGCGACGTCGTCCGCGCCCGCGCGGCGGTGACGATTCCGCCGCTCTTCGCCAAGCCGACGCGCGAACAGACCTTCACGCCCATCGACATCGAACGCGCCTTTTACGACGCCAATCCGCGCCTGCGGCCCGGCATGATGGCCGTGTCCTGCCGGCGCAACGTCTTCGAGGAAGTGCGGATCTGCATGTCAAAGGATTTGCGCGAGTTCCGCGCCTGTCCGGAAGTTGTCCGGCGCGGCTGCCGCGCGCGCGAGATCACCGTGCCGGCGCCGTTGTGAATTATCGCCACGGGTTCCACGCCGGCAATTTCGCCGACGTTTTCAAACATGCGCTGCTCGCGCGACTGCTCATTTATCTAACGCGCAAGGACGCGCCCTTCCGCGTGATCGACACCCATGCGGGCGAGGGCGCCTATGACCTCGCCGCCGACGAGGCCGAACGCACGGGGGAGTGGGAAGGCGGCGTCGGCCGCCTCGCCGACATTTCGGGAGCGGACGAGGCGACGCGCGACCTGCTCGCGCCTTATCTCGACATCGTCGGGCCGCTCGGCGCCGATGGGCGGCCCGCCCTCTATCCCGGCTCGCCGTTAATCGCCGCACGGCTCATGCGCGCGCAGGATCGCGCCATTTTCTGCGAATTGCGTCCCGACGCTTTCGACGCCCTGCGCTACCGCTTCGGCCGCGACGCGCGGGTGAAGACGATCCACATCGACGGCTATACGGGACTCGGCGCCTATGTTCCGCCGAAAGAACGCCGCGGGCTCGTTCTGATCGACCCGCCGTTTGAACGAACGGACGAATTCGACGCGATGTTCGCGGCCTTTTTCGCCGCCTGGCGCAAATGGCCGACCGGAATTTACGCCTTATGGCATCCGTCGAAAGACGCTTCCGCGGAGCGTAAGTTCCTCGACCGTTTCAAAAGAGAGAGCGTCAAACGCGCGCTACGGCTCTCGCTCGCGGTTGCGAGCGGCGGCGAAGGCCTGCGGCGCACGGGGCTCGTCGTCGTCAATCCGCCCTTCGTTTTCGAGGAGGAGGCGCGCAAGATCATGACTTTCCTCGTCCCGCGTCTGGCTCAAGGCGAGGGGGCGGGGTTCGAGGCGGCATGGCTGACGGGGGAGTAGCCGCTGCGCGCGCCGCGTCCGTTCTGATTCGTCGCGATCCGCTCTCTCATCGCATCGCCGGATAATCCGTGTAGCCCTCGGGCCCCGGCGTGTAGAAAGTCGCGGGGTTCGGCGCGTTGAGCGGCGCTCCGGCCCTTATGCGCGCGGGCAGATCCGGGTTGGCGAGGAAGGCGGCGCCAAAAGCCACGGCGTCGAGCTTGCCGTCGCGGATCGCGGCGTCGGCCTCGTCGGCGTCGTAGCCCATATTGCCAATCAGCGAGCCCTTGAACTGCGCGCGCGCGGGCGTCATCACGTCGCCCGTCTGCTGCTGGAAGAAGTCGCCGCGCATCACGTGAAGATAGGCGAGGCCGAAGCGGTTCAGCTCTTTGGCCATGAATGAGATGAGACCGACCGGATCGCTGTCGCTCATGCTGTTATAGCTGTTGAGCGGGGAGAGGCGCAGGCCGACGCGGTCCGCGCCCCAGACGCCGATGACCGCCCCCAGAACCTCGAAGGTCAACCGCGCGCGGTTTTCGATTGGTCCGCCATAGGAACCACTGCGCTTGTTGGCGCCGTCGCGCAGGAATTCGTCGAGAAGATAGCCGTTCGCGCCATGCACTTCGACCATGTCGAATCCCGCGGCCTTTGCATTTCGCGCGGCCTGCGCGAAGCCCGCGACGATCGCCGGGATCTCGTCGTCGCGCAATTCGCGCGGCGTCACATAAGGCTGCTTGCCTTGCGGGGTGCGCGCTTCATCGTCCGTGATGGGAATGGCGGAGGGCGCGACGGGCGCGGCGCCGTCGTTGAGCAGCGGATGGCAGGCGCGCCCGCCGTGCCAGATTTGCAGCGCGATGTGGCCGCCTGCGGCGTGCACGGCGTCGGTCACGCGCTTCCAGCCCTTGACCTGCGCGGGCGAATACACGCCCGGTTCTCGCCAGAAAGCCGAATTGCCCGCCATGGCCATGGTTGCTTCCGCGATGATGAGACCCGCGGAGGCGCGCTGAGCGTAATATTGCGCCATCAGCGGGCCGGGCACATGGCCGTCTTCGGCGCGGCAGCGGGTCAGCGGCGCCATCAGAATGCGGTTCGTCAGGGTGAGCGCGCCGAGCTTCAGCGGCGAGAAAAGGGCGTCATGCGCCATGGATGCTCCTTCGATAGCGGCCTGATTGGCGCCGCGCTCCCGCTGTCATACTAGAAGCGACGCAACAGAAAGAAGCCCCCGCATGATGATCCTTCGCTATTCCGCCGCCTCTCCCTATGCGCGCAAGATTCGCATCGCCGCGGATCTCCTCGGGCTTTCGGACCGGATCGAGATCGTCGCGGCGAATACGGCCGATCCGAACGACACGCTGCGCGGCCAGAACCCGCTGGGCAAGATCCCGACGCTCGTTCTGGAGAGCGGCGCCGCGCTCTACGATAGCCGCGTGATCGCCGATTATCTCGACTGGCACGGGGGCGGGAAGCTGATCCCCGCCGATCCCGCGCGCCGTTTCGACGCGCTTCGCCTGCAAGCGCTGGGCGACGGGATCAACGACGCGGCGCTGCTGATCCGCTACGAGGTCGCTTCGCGGCCCGAGGCCCTGCGCCACGCCGACACGATCGCGCTCCAGCAGGGCAAGATCGATCGCGCGCTCGCCGCGCTCGAAGCGTCGCCGCCGTCGGGTCCCGTCGACATCGGTCAGATCGCCGTCGCCTGCGCGCTGGGCTATCTCGATTTGCGCTTCGAGGGCGCGTGGCGGGCGACGCATCCGAAGCTCGTCGCCTGGCTCGCGGATTTTGCCGCCAAAGTTCCGCCCTTCGACGCGACGAAGCCCTGACGACACGCTCCGGAGGCGAGGGAAGGCCTCCGGAGCGTCGCGCGCGGGGACGGACGCCTGTCAGCCCGCCTTGCCCGCAATTTCCGCCGGCGGAGCCCAGCCGCTGGCGCTGGCCAGAGCCGCGCCCGTCGCGCCCGGAATGCGCAGCCGCTGGCCGGGATAAATCTTGTCGGGGTCCTTCAGCATTGGCCTGTTGGCCTCGAAAATCTCAGTGTAGCGCGCGCCCTGTCCCGCCCCGTAATGCGCTTCCGCGATCTTCCAGAGCGTGTCGCCTTCCTCGACGATGTAGAGGCCCGACGGTTGCGCGGGATCGTGATCCGGCGCGATGAGATTGTTCTCGACTTGCGCGACCCCCTTGGTGTTGCCGACAATGAGGATGATCTTCTCCATCTCGGCGCGCGAGTTGACTGCGCCGTTGAGCGTCACCTTGCCGCCGTCGACCTCGATGTCGACGCCTGACGTGTCGAAGCCGTGGCTGGCGAGTTCCTTCATCAGCGCGTCAGCCGGCGCGGCCGACGTGTCGGTTGCGCCGGCCGGCGCCGGCGCCGCTTTTCCCTTGCGGGTGAAGAAGTCGAATATGCCCATTTGAGAATGCCTCCTCGAGAAGACGCCCCACTGCGCCGCTTTTCTATAATAGGCCGGTTCGATGGCGGTGACAGGGACTTTGGTCACGCCGCTTAGAAATGGAAATTCAGCCCGCCCTTGATCGACGACATGTTCACCCCTGATTCCAGCGCATAGGGCGAGACGTCGAAGTAACGGCCCGAACCGGTCGAGGTGAACAAATACTCGGCTTTTGCCGAGAGGTTTTGCGTGACCAGGTATTCGAGACCTGCGCCGAGCGCCCAGCCGGGTTCGAAGCTCGATTGATAGCCGGAAAAGGGCAGGGGGAAGAGCGTGTTGAAGCCGATCGTGTTCTTGCTCGCCGCGAAGCCCGCCGTGCCATAGACCAGCGCGCGGTCGATAAAGGCGTAGCCCGCGCGTCCGCGCACGGTCAATACGTCGTCCGCCTCGCCCCGGGCGACTGCGCCGAAGAAGGGCGTCTGCGTGTCGCCAACGCCGGAAAACGCGAAGTCCACTTCACCGCCGACGAGGAATTGCGGCGTGACCATGTAATTGTAGCCGCCGGTGACGCCGATGAGGCCTCCGCTCGGGCTGCCGACGAGCGCGCCGCCGCCGTCCTGGAAAGCGCTGAATCCATAACCGCCTTGAACGCCGGCATAAAAGCCGCCCCAGGCGAACGCCCGCGGCGGCGCATAGTCCACCGCTTGCGGCGGACCCGAGCGACGCGGCAGATCGGCCGCCCCTGCGGCCGTCGCCGCAAGGAGCAAAGGAGCGGCGAGAAGGATGCGTTTCGCATTCATTTTTTAACTCCCTCGGCCGCCATGCGAGGGTGGCGGCGCAACGGCGCGGCGGGCCCAGATCGGACGGCCTTTCCGCGCTTCGACGAGGTCAAATGAATTCGTTCAGCTTAACGAAATCTTGCACGGGCAATCCTTGGATGCCCATGCGAAGCATTGGTTCACGTATTGAGTTTGTCAGAACTTTGACTGTCAGAGATGGCTCGCGTGTCTGCTTGCCAAAATCGTTAAGTTAGTCTGTAAAAACCAGCTAAAATCGTGTCCAGATTGGCTAATGTTCCGTCAACGAGAGGCGTTGACCGCGCCTGTCCGGCGTGGGAAGTCGCCCCATGTAGCGAGGCGGAGCGACCATGACCGAGGCAATCGAGCGACACCACGGACCCGCATTGGTGACAGGCGCGGCCCGCCGCATCGGCCTTGCGATCGCTGGACGTCTCGCCCGCGAAGGCCGGCCCGTCGTGCTGCATTCGTCGCGGCGCTCCGCGGAGGAGGCGGAATTGGCGGCGGAGGCGATACGCCGGCAGGGGGGACAGGCGGCGGTCGCGGTCGCCGATCTCGCCGACGCCGAGGCGACGCAGCGACTGATCGAGAACGCCGCGCGCGCCTTCGGGCCGCTGACGCTTCTCGTCAACAACGCCTCCGTTTTCGAGGTGGACGAGGCGCAGGGCTTCCCGCTCGAACGCTACGAACGGCAGATGGCCATCAACCTGCGCGCCCCTCTGCTCCTGTCCCGCGACTTCGCGGCGCAAGCGCCCGCGGAGCGGGAGGGCGCGATCGTCAACATCATCGACCAGCGCGTCTGGCGCCTGACGCCGCGCTATTTCAGCTACACGCTGTCGAAGTCGGCGCTCTGGACCGCGACCCGCACCATGGCGCAGGCTTATGCGCCCAGAATCAGGGTCAACGCCGTCGGGCCGGGCCCTGTGTTTCCCAACGAGGCGCTGGGGGATCGGGAGTTCGAGATCGAGGCGAGGGGCGTGCCGCTTGGTCATGCCGCCGACGTTTCGGGCGTGGTGGACGCCGTCGTTTTTCTCAGCAAGGCGAAAAGCGTGACAGGACAGATGATCGCCGTCGACAGCGGCCAGCATCTGGCCTGGCGCACGCCGGACGTCGCGGACTGATCACGGCGCGCCCGCCGGGCGCGCGGGGGCATCCGCCGAAGAGGGTCGCAGAACGGCGGGAATGCTCTATTTTCCGTTCGATGGAAGGTTTGGCGGCGCGGCCGGCGGCCTTGAGAAAACGCGAGCGCGGGAAAGGCGAAACACGACCGATGACGGGCCTCAACACTATTCTGGCGGCGACCGATCTTTCCTCCAATTCGGCGCCGGCCCTTGAGCGCGGCGCGCTGATCGCAAAGGCGGCCGGCGCGCGCTTTGACGTGATGCACGCCATCGGACGGGGGGTGACCGGCGCCCTGCGGGAGTTCCTCGGCGACAAGGCCGAGACAATTTCGACGAAACTGGCCGACAAAGCGCGGGCGCAGCTGGCGGAAATGGGGGCGGGCGGCGGTCTCGCCGGCGACGTCAGCGCCGAAGTTCATGTCGAGACTGGGCCCGCCGCGAAAGCAATTTCGGCTTGCGCGCAATCCCTTTGCGCAGATCTGATCGTGCTCGGCGCCAATGGCGGCAGCTTCCTGTCGGGCCTCATGCTGGGGTCAACGACCTCGCGGGTCATTCACGACAGCGGCGGACGTCCGGTCCTTGTCGTGAAGGAAAAGCCCAGGGGCGCCTATGAGCGCGTTCTCGTCGCGGTCGACTTCTCGCCCGTGTCGCGGACCGCGATCGAGCTCGCGCGCCAGACCGCCCCCGGCGCCCACATTGTGCTGATGCATGTCTTCGACGAGCCCGAGTTCGAAGAGACGATGGAGGATATCGCGGACAGCGACTTCATCGCCGCGAGATACAAGGAGCGCGCCGCTGACGAACTGAATAAGCTCGCAAGCGGCGCGGGCCTGTCGTTGTCGGACTACACGCCTCTCGTCGTTCGCGGCGACGCGCGGCGGGAAATCGTCGATCACGAGGACAAGCTCGGCTGCGATCTCGTCATTTTGGGCAAGCACGGTTCGCATGTCACGGAAGAGCTTCTGCTCGGCAGCGTCGCGAATGGTGTTCTCATAGACTCCCGTCGCGACGTTCTTGTCGTCGTCGACGGTCGCGAGCCGCCTCTCTTGGCCTTTTCCGGCGACCGTCCAGCTGCGGCTCGCCTGCTCCAGGCGGACCGGTTCGACGCAAGCAATTGGAGCGCGGGCGAGGCTGATCCGTTGTCGCAGATCGTTTCCGGAGCGACGGGAGAGGCGATCGTGCGGGCCTTGCGCGACGCATTTTCGCGCGAAAACGCCTTTCAGTTCGAATTCGGCGCGACAATCGTCGAACCGGAGATCGACGCGCGGCCGACGGACCTCGTCATGACGCTTCCCTTCACGAAAGAAGGCGAGGCGTGGCTGGGGCCGCTCCTGGTCATCTCACTCGAAAATATTGTCCAAAGACAGATCGACGCGCTCGATATGGGGGACGGGGCTCTCGTGGATCCCGAAAGCATGGCTCAATTGCGCAACGGGCTTCATGCGCTGGCCAACAGGATCAATTCGGCGCTTTCCCGCAACGTCTGCCGGATCGCGCGCTATCAGGAACGCAGGGCGCCCTTGTGGGTTTGAAGGGGATCCGACGGCGGGGCGGCGGCGCGTATATCTATCCGGAGGCCGGGGCCGGCCTCATGACGCGCGCCGCGCGCGAATGGTTCGCATAGGTCGGCCAGTCGGGATGGTAGCTGTCATCCGCCTGATCGCCCCAGGTCGCCCAGCCCGTCCGGGCTCCGCGGGCGAAAAGCTCCAGATACGGCCCCGGGGAGCACGACTCGATGAGGGCGTATTGTTCGTCCGGTTTGCGCGAATGCTCCCGCTTGCGGGTGGCCAGATAATTCACCTGCGTTCGCCCGGCCTGAAGCGTGCGCGCATTCTTTCCCCGGACGCCGAAGAGGATGAGTTCCGTGACGTTGCGGAAATAAAAACCGACGCCGCGTCCGTCGGAGCCGCCGTCCTTCCGGACTTTGTGCCAGACGATGTTGGATTTGTATTGGAAGCCCCACGCCCGAAGGACGTCGAGTCCTTCCGGCAGCAGCGCGTTTGGAACCCACATGTAGAGATGCGCCGCCTCCGCCGAAATCTCGGCGACTGGAAGCGCCTTGATCTCGTCCAGCGTCATCGTGCCGTAGCGACTCAGGCGCCGGTGCTCCGGCGCGACCTTTCCCGTCTTGTTCTGGAATTGCCAAGGTGGGTCGGCGAGGATCGTGCGGAACTTGCAGGCCCCGGCAAATTTAGAGAGGTTTTCACGCGCTGTCATTGGGATCACCTTTTTCGGCGGCGCGTTCTGCGCCGGGACCGATCCGTTGTTCTTCATAAGCCAAGACATCCGCCAACCCATGACCGCAGATCGTTGTCATGCGCTTTGGAATGCACAGGGGAGTTGAGCGCCGCAAGTCTGGCTTGGGAAGAACCGCCGGAGCGTTGTCGGGTGTTCAGGCGCCTGGACTTCCCGAAACGGCGCTCCGTCCAACGGTCGTGAGAGAGCCTCGAACAAGCGGTCCCCTTCCGTAAACCCTTCACAAACCATAATCGCGTAAACATCGAACGGTTGCGGTCAGTTATCCGCGGCGGCGGGCGCGCCGCGCGCGGCCGTTTAAAAGGCGCGTTTCGCGCCTAGGGAGCGTCTATGCGCGTGCTTGGCATCGAAACCACCTGCGACGAGACGGCCGTGGCTGTTGTCTCGGACCGCCTCGGGATGGATGGCGGCGACATTCTCTCCAATGAAGTGCTGAGCCAGATCGCGCAGCACGCGGCCTATGGCGGCGTGGTGCCGGAGATCGCGGCGCGCGCGCATATCGACGTGCTCGACCGGCTTATCGTCCGCGCCCTCGCCAACGCCAATGTCGGACTCGACGACATCGACGCCGTCGCCGCCTCGGCGGGACCGGGACTGATCGGCGGCGTGCTGGTGGGACTGACGGCGGCCAAGGGGCTGGCGCTCGCATCGGGCAAACCCTTCATCGCCGTCAATCATCTGGAAGCCCACGCGCTGACCGCGCGGCTGACGGATCACCTCGATTTTCCCTATCTGGCGCTGCTGATTTCGGGCGGGCACACGCAGCTCGTTGCGGTCCGGGGCGTGGGCGACTATCGCCGCCTCGGCTCGACGATCGACGACGCCGCGGGCGAGGCCTTCGACAAGGTCGCCAAGATGCTCGGCCTCGGCTACCCGGGCGGCCCGCAGATCGAAAAGCTGGCGCTTGGGGGCGACCCTCACCGCTTCGATTTTCCCCGGCCCATGCTCGGCCGGGGCGGGGCGGATTTCTCCCTTTCCGGCCTCAAGACCGCGGTGCGGCTCGAAATTCTCAAGCTCGGGACGCCGACCGAGAAAGACGTCCAAGATCTCGCAGCGTCCTTCCAGGCCGCGATCGTCGACGTCGTGGTGGATCGGGTGCGCGGCGGCATCCGCCTCTTTACCGAGGGCGAGGGGCGCCCGAGCGGGCTGGTCATCGGCGGCGGCGTCGGCGCCAATGGCGCGATCCGTCGCGCGCTGACGCGCCTGTGCGCCGAGAGCGGCCTGCGCTTCGTTTCGCCGCCCGGCCATCTGTGCTCCGACAATGGCGCCATCGTCGCCTGGGCGGGGCTCGAGCGGTTCAAGCGCGGCTTCACGGACGACCTCGGCTTCGCGCCCCGGCCGCGCTGGCCGCTCGACGCTTCCGCCAGCGGAGCGCATCACGGCAAGGCGTAAACGGTGCGCCGAACCTTCGTCGCGGCGCTGGCGACGCTGCTGCTGGCGCCGCAGCCGCAGGCGGGGGAACCGCTCTCCGAGGAGCCGACTTTCGCCGGCGTGCGGGTCTTTTACGGTCCCGCCGACGGATTCGAGACGGTGGACGCGCGGCTTCTCGCCGGTGCGCGCCGCTCGATCGACATGGCGGCCTATGTCCTCACCGACCGCGCGGTGGCGACGGCGCTGGGGCGCGCCGCCATGCGGGGGGTCAAGGTTCGCGTCTATCTCGACAGCGAGGAAACCGGGCGCGGGTCGCCGTTGGCGCAAATCGCCGACGCGCCAAACTTGGAAGTGCGGCGCAAGGGTCGTTCCCGCGATCTGATGCATCTGAAATCCTATCAGGTCGACGGGCGCGTCCTGCGGACGGGCTCAGCGAATTTTTCCGTTTCGGGCGCCGTCTACCAGGACAACGATCTCGTCGTTATAGACAGCCCGCAGGCGGCCGCGCGCTTTCGGGACAACTTCGAGAGACTATGGGCGCGTCCGGACAATCAGCGGATCGGATCAAGATGATGCGCGACAGTATTGCAGTTCTCGGCGCGGGGGCGTGGGGCACGGCGCTCGCCAATGTCGCCGCGCAGGGACGGGAGCGCGTCGCGCTTTGGGCGCACGATCCCGCTCACGCCGAAGCGCTCGCCCGCGAGCGCGAGAACAGGCGTCATCTGCCCGGGCTCCCGCTCGCCTCCGCCGTCGCGCCGACGAGCCAACTCGCCTGCATCCGCGACGCGGCCATCGTTCTCGCCGTCGTCCCGGCGCAGGCGATGCGTGAGACGGCGCGGGCGGCGCGCGCCCATCTCGCGGACGGAGCCGCTTTTGTGATCTGCGCCAAGGGCATCGAACGCGACAAGCGCAAGTTCATGAGCGAGGTCGTCGCAAGCGAATTGCCGAAGGCGCGGCCGGCGATTCTGTCAGGACCGAGTTTCGCGGTCGACGTCTGCAAGGGGCTTCCCACCGCAGTCACCGTCGCGGCGGAAGACGAGGCGCTGGCGCAGCGCATTTGCGAAGCGGCGTCCACCAAGACGTTCCGTCTCTATCGCTCGACGGACATGCGCGGCGTCGAAATTGGAGGGTCGGCGAAAAACGTTTTCGCCATCGCCGCGGGGATGGCGTTTGGACGACGGCTCGGCGCGAGCGCGCAGGCCGCGCTGATCGCCCGGAGTTTCGCGGAACTGACGCGGCTTGGACGCGCGCTCGGCGCGAAAAGCGAAACGCTCATGGGCCTCTCGGGTCTCGGCGATCTCGTGCTCACCTGCGGCTCGGCGCAATCGCGCAATTTTGCCTTCGGTCAGGCGTTGGGGCAGGGCGCCGCGGTCAAGGACGCTTCCGGCGGCAAGTTGACTGAAGGCGCCTTCACGGCGCGGGTGCTGGTCGAAATGGCGCAGGCGGCGGGCGTCGAAATGCCGATCGCCGAAGCCGTCGACGCCATCCTCTCGTCGCGTCTCAGCGTCGACGCCGCAATCGACGCGCTGCTGATGCGGCCGCTGAAGGCGGAGGCGTGAGCCTATGTTCTTCCAAAGGTGAGATTTGCCGGCCCGTCGAGCGTTTCGCGGATTTTCCTCGCGAGCTGGGCGAGGGTGAAGGGCTTGGTCAGAACGTTCACCTTTGCGTCGAAGACGGCGTCCCGCGTAATGGCGTCCGGCGAGGAGCCAGTGACGAAAAGCAATTGCAGCGCATGACGCCGGAAGACGGCTTCCCGCGCGAGCTGGCCGCCGTCGAGACCCGGCGTCGCCGCTTCGGCGATCATCAGGGAGATGTCGGCGCGCTTGCGGATGATCTGAAGCGCTTCCTTGCCGTCGTTCGCTTCCAGAACCGTATAGCCGAGCTCTCTGACGCCTTGCGAGGTCGCGCGGCGCGCGGAATCGTCGTCTTCAACGACCAGAATGATTTCAGCGGGTTTCCCGCGCGGAAAATCCTCGAGCTTCGCCTCCGGCTCCGGTTGGGGCGCGTCTGCGCCGTCCACATGACGCGGCAGATAGAGCGTGACGCGGGTTCCTCGGCCCGCTTCCGAGGAAATCGTGACGTGGCCGCCGGACTGCCGGACGAAGCCATGGACTTGCGAGAGGCCGAGGCCTGTTCCCTTGCCGACCGGCTTGGTCGTGAAAAAGGGGTCGAAAGCCTTGGCGGCGACGTCGGGCGGCATTCCCTGTCCCGTGTCGGCGACCGCCACCATCACATAGTGGCCCGCGCGCGCGTCCGGATTTTGCGCTGCATAGGCGTCGTCGATGTGGACGTTGGACGTTTCGATCGTCAGGCTGCCCCCGTCGGGCATGGCGTCCCGCGCATTCACCGCGAGATTGAGGATGGCGTTCTCCAGTTCGTTGGCGTCGACTTTCGTGGGCCACAGATCGGTGGCGAGCGCCGTCTCGAGCCGGACGTTCCCGCCGAGCGCGCGCTGGAGAATTTCTGAAATGCCCGAGACGAACTCATTGGCGTCGAGGGGCTCGGGATTTAGCGGTTGCATCCTCGCGAAGGCGAGAAGCCGATGGACGAGATTGCCGGCGCGCTCCGTGCCGTCGAGCGCGGAATCGATCAGCTCCTCGACGCCGCTCTCCTTGCGTTCGAGCTTGCGCCGCAAGATGTTGAGGCTCGCGACGATGACGGCGAGCATGTTGTTGAAGTCGTGGGCGATGCCGCCCGTGAGCTGGCCGAGCGTCTCGAGCTTCTGCGACTGGCGCAATTGCGCCTCGAGCGATTCCCGCCGCGTCGTCTCCTCGATGAGCTGATTATAGGCGCGACGAAGCGAATCTCTGGACTCGGTCAGCGCGTTCATCTGCTTCTGAGCGAGCGCGATTACGAAGACCGCGACGGTCGCGCCGATGAACATCAACGCGCCGATCGCAGCCTGCAAGGATTCTGTCGCTTCGGTGAGCCGTTCGTCGCGTTCCCGATAGATTTTCTCCTCTTCGGAAATCATCTCTGCGATGAGCGCGTCGATCTGGTCCATCAGCGCCTTTCCGCGGCCATCGCGCAGGAGCGCCACAGCTTCGTCGAAGCGCCCGGCGTTCATGATCTCGAGCTTGCGCAGCAGCAGCTCGACGCGCTCTTGCAGGATGGGGCGCAGCTTTTCGACGCGCTCGGACTGTATCGGATTGTCCGCGACCAGAGCCGTGATCTGCGCGACATCCTTTTCGAGCCGCTCCCTGAGGTCGCCGCGTGGATCGAGATAAGCGGGCTCGCGGGTAATCAGATAGCCGCGCTCGTCGCTCTCGGCGCGTCGGATCTCGCCATAGAGGCGATGAAGGGCGCTTTCGACCCTGAGCGTATGGCGGCGATTGGCGCCGCTGATGCGGCGGTGTTCGGCGGTGCGCATGGTGACGATGCCCGCCGAGGCGAGAATCGCGAAGGCCGCCACGAGGCTGACCGTCTCGAAGGACAGAAACTTTCTCACTGCCGCCATGGTCCGTCCGCCGCGAATCCCAAAGCCTCGGGGAGGTCTTAAGCTTCGATTTTACGCGCGGTTGCGGTCGACGCCAGCTTTTCCGGACGCAAAACAAAAAAGGAGCGCTCCGGCTTTGGCCGAGGCGCTCCCGTCTTGAATGCGTTTCGCGCTCCGGCTTTACGCCTTCGGAACCTCGCGCACGGCGCCGCGCGCGGCGCTCGTCGTCATCGCGGCGTAGGCGCGCAACGCCGTGGACACCTTCCGTCGCCGAGGGTTCGCGGGCGCGAAGCCCTTGGCCGCCTGCGCCGCGCGGCGCGCGGCAAGTTCGGTTTCCTCGACCGCGAGCGAGATTTTCCGGCTCGGAATGTCGATGTCGATGCGGTCGCCATCCTGCACGAGCGCAATCGTTCCGCCCTCGGCCGCCTCCGGCGAGACATGGCCGATCGAGAGGCCGGAAGTGCCGCCGGAGAAACGCCCGTCCGTGATGAGCGCGCAGGCTTTCCCGAGCCCCTTCGACTTCAGGTAACTCGTCGGATACAGCATCTCCTGCATCCCGGGCCCGCCACGCGGGCCCTCGTAGCGGATGACGACGACGTCGCCTTCCTTCACCCCGCCCGTGAGGATGCCGGCCACCGCGGCGTCCTGGCTCTCGAATACGCGCGCAGGGCCAGAGAATTTCAGGATGGATTCGTCGACCCCCGCCGTCTTCACGATGCAGCCGTCTTCCGCCAGATTGCCGAAGAGCACGGCGAGGCCGCCATCCTTCGAGAAGGCGTGCGTCGCGTCGCGGATCGCGCCCTTCTCGCGATCGGCGTCGAGCGCGTCGTAGCGGCGATCCTGGCTGAAGGCGACCTGGGTCGGCACGCCGCCGGGCGCCGCGCGGAAGAAGGTCTTCGCCGTCTCGCTCGTCGTCACGCCGATATCCCAGCGCGAAATCGCCTCGGCCATGGTGGCGCTGTGGACCGTCGGCAGATCGCCGTGCAGCAGGCCCGCCCGCAACAGCTCGCCGAGAATGGCGATGACGCCGCCCGCGCGATGCACGTCCTCCATATGCACGTCCGGCACGGAAGGGGCGACCTTGCAGAGCACCGGCACGCGGCGCGACATGCGATCGATGTCGGCCATGGTGAAGTTCACCTCGGCTTCGTAGGCGGCGGCGAGGAGATGCAGCACGGTGTTGGTCGAACCGCCCATGGCGATGTCGAGCGCGATGGCGTTCTCGAAGGCCTTGAAGCTCGCGATCGAGCGCGGCAGCACGCTTTCGTCGTCCTGCTCGTAATAGCGGCGCGCGAGATCGACGATGAGATGGCCCGCTTCGACGAAGAGGCGCTTGCGGTCGGCATGGGTCGCGAGCGTCGTGCCGTTGCCCGGCAGCGAGAGACCCAGCGCCTCGGTGAGGCAGTTCATGCTGTTCGCGGTGAACATCCCCGAGCAGGAGCCGCAGGTGGGGCAGGCGGAGCGCTCGATCGCCTTCACGTCGCTCTCGGCCACCTTGTCGTCCGCGCCGGCGATGATCGCATCGACGAGGTCGAGCGCATGCTCCTTGCCGGCGAGCACGACCTTGCCGGCCTCCATCGGGCCGCCGGAGACGAAGACCGCCGGGATATTGAGGCGCAGCGCCGCCATCAGCATGCCGGGCGTAATCTTGTCGCAGTTGGAGATGCAGACGATCGCGTCGGCGCAATGGGCGTTGACCATATACTCCACGCTGTCGGCGATCACTTCGCGCGAGGGCAGGGAATAGAGCATCCCGTCGTGCCCCATGGCGATGCCGTCGTCGACTGCGATGGTGTTGAACTCCTTCGCCACCCCGCCGGCCTTCTCGATCTCGCGCCCGACCAGCTGCCCGAGATCCTTGAGGTGCACGTGGCCGGGCACGAATTGCGTGAAGCTGTTGGCGATGGCGATGATGGGCTTGCCGAAGTCCTCTTCCTTCATGCCCGTCGCGCGCCAAAGGCCGCGCGCGCCCGCCATGTTGCGGCCGTGGGTGGTGGTGCGTGAACGATAGGGAGGCATGGGCGACGTCTTTCCTGCTGATGCGCTGGCTGGACGAGGCGATAGCCCAGGCCGCGCGCCCCCGCAACCGCGGGCAAGGCGACTATGAATTTACATCATAAATCGAAAAAAGCGATGCGGCTGCTCGGCGCTCACTCATTCTGTTCGGTTTCGACGGCCATGTGGAAACGCACAAGCCCGAAAGCTCTGGGCGGCCGGAACCGGGCCGCGCGCTTTCGGGCTTTGCGAAGAGCCGGGTTGCTCTGGAGTGTCAGGCGGCCTGGCGGGCCAGGGAAGCTGGTTTGATCTCGTCGAGGCAGGCGGCGATGGCGTCGATGGAGGCGAAGCTCTGGCGGCGCAGCATGTTGACCGGGAATTCGACGTCGAACGCTTCTTCGATCGCGAGCATGGTGCGAATCGCGGCGAAGGGGGTCAGACCCGCCTTGTAGAGATCGGCGCTGTCTGACAGCGATTCGACCGGGGTGTGCAAACGGCCGTTTTCTTGCAGAAGACGGCGAATGGTCTCTCTCATGACGTCACCTCCAAAAGCCCGCGCCTGGCTCGAACGGGGCCGCAGTCCCGCGTATGAAGCGATAGTCGCGATCGTTTCAGCCAATCGTGAATACCGAGTAATTAAATGCCGCGCCGACCCTGAACCGAGAATGAATTTTTCGGAATTTGAACCAAATTTCCCAGCGGATTGGGTTAACGAAAAGTACTATGAATCCAGCGGAGACATTGGCGGCTCTCCGCGATTGCTCTACACTGTCGCCATGCGGAAGATCGCGCGCCTGTTCCTCACCGTTTTGTCCATGAGTTTGGGGGCGGCCGTCGCGCAGGAGGAAGCGCCGCCGATCGTCGGCGAGGATGAGGGCGGGAACTTTCTGTTCATTCCGGGCATCGGCAAAATTCCGCTCCCCCCCGGCGTGCGCGGCTTCGGGCCGGGCAATCCGCCGCCCGACCAGCTGGACAGCCTCGCGCCCAGGCCGCTGGGGCCCAAGGCGGCGCGTCCCGCGCCCGAGCCACCCAGATCGCTCGAGGAGAGGCGGGCCGCCGAGCTCGAACGGCTCTTCTCCCGGCTGGCCGAGGCCGACGACGACCGGGAAGCTCAGGCCGCTGCGGCCGCGATCCTCCGGCGCTGGGGCCAATCGGGCTCGGACACGATCGACCTGCTCGCCGCGCGCGCCGCCGCCGCGGAGGCGGCCGGCGCGCCGGCGCTCGCCAAAGCCTTGCTGGATTATATCGTCGCCTTGTCGCCGAATTGGCCCGAGGGTTTCGTCCGCCGCGCGCGAATCATGGCGGCGGAGGGCGACGTCGCCGGCGCGCTCGCGGATCTCGAAACGGCGGCGCGGCTGGAGCCGAAACGTTTCGACGCGCTGGAGACGCTCGGGGCGCTCGCGGAAAAATCCGGGGAAAAGAAGCGCGCCCTCGACGCTTACCGCAAGGCGCTCGCCATTGCGCCGCGGAACGAGGCGCTCCGCAAAAACGAGGAGCGCTTGCGCATCGAGGTGGAAGGGCGCGACATTTAGCCGGCGACCCGGAGGGAGAAAGCCATGACCGACGCGAAGCCGCTCTCGCCGGAGGCGATGGCGCAGCTCTTCACCGCCGCTCGGACTCACAACGGCTGGCTCGACAAGGAAGTGCCGGACGAATTGCTGGCGCGTGCGGTCGATTACGCCAAATGGGGCCCGACTAGCGCCAACTGCTCGCCAATGCGAATCGTATTTGTGCGGTCGCCCGAAGCGAAGGCGCGACTCGCGCCCGCCATGTCGAAGGGAAATCTCGACAAGACCATGGCCGCTCCCGCCACGGCGATCATCGCCTATGATCTCGATTTCCTCGACCATCTGCCGCATCTCTACCCGGCGGCCGATGCGCGTTCCTGGTTCGCCGGCAACGACGAGCTCATCCACGAGACGGCCTTCCGCAACGGCTCGTTGCAGGCCGGCTATTTCATCCTCGCCCTGCGCGCCGTGGGCCTGGACGCCGGTCCGATGAGCGGCTTCGACAAGGCGAAGGTCGACGCGGCGTTTTTCGCGGGAACCAATGTCAAGTCGAATTTCCTGATCAACATCGGTTACGGCGACGCCTCGAAGCTCTATCCGCGCGGTCCGCGTTTCGCCTTCGAGGACATCGCCCGAATCGTTTGAGGCCCGCGACCATGCCCCTTCGGATCATTCCCGACCGTTATCTGCCCCATGTGCAGGGCCTGCTGCGCATCGCGACGGCGCTGCTCTTCATGCAGCATGGAACGGCCAAGCTCTTCGGTTACCCTCATGTCGCAATGTTCGACAATCTGAAGCTTCTGTCGCTTCTCGGCGTCGGCGGCGCGATGGAGTTCGCGGGCGGTTTGCTGATGCTCGTCGGGCTCTTCACCCGGCCCACCGCTTTTCTGCTCTCCGGCGAAATGGCCGTGGCCTATTTCCTCTTCCACGGATTCGAGTCTTTCTGGCCCATTCTCAACAAGGGCGAGCTTGCGGCGCTCTATTCCTTCGTTTTCCTCTTTTTCGCGGTCGCCGGGCCGGGGAAGTTCGCGCTCGACAAGGCGTAGGGCCGTCGCGCGCTTGTTCCTGAGTCCCCAGTTTCGGATAGCGGCGCCGGCTTGCGCGGGTCGTCACGTAGGATATTGATTAAAAATATTTTTTCTCGATAAAGGCCGCGCCGCCGGGGTCGCGCCGTCAGCCCGCGCCGCCGCTTGTCGCGGCTCCCGGCCGGCGGCGTCTATTGACAAGTTGGGTCCGCCACCTATTCCCTCTCACTCATGACCGAGACGGCAGTCACGACCAAGCGTCGATCTCATGCGCTGGCGCTACCCAATCTCCTCACCTATGCGCGGTGCGTGGCGGTGCCGGTCGTGGCCGGTTTTCTTTTGTCTTCCACCGAGCATTGGGCGCGCTGGGCGGCGCTGGGCGTTTACATCGCCGCGGCGGTCACGGACTTTTTCGACGGCTATCTGGCGCGGGTGTGGCATCAGCAGTCGCCAATCGGGCAGATGCTCGATCCGATCGCGGACAAGCTGCTCGTCGCCGCGACGCTCCTCGCCGTTGTCGCGGACAGAACGCTCGCGGGCTGGACAATCTGGGCGGCGATCATAATTCTGTGCCGGGAAATCCTCGTTTCCGGCCTGCGGGAATATCTCGCGGAGCTCAAGGTGCGTTTGCCGGTGTCGGCGATCGCGAAGTGGAAAACCACGGTGCAACTCGTCGCTTTGGGATTTTTCATCGCCGGTCCGGCGGGGGAGGCGGTTCTCCCCGGCACGATAAAAATCGGCGCGGCGCTGCTCTGGATCGCGGCGGTGCTCACCCTCTACACGGGGCTGGATTATCTCCAGGCGGCGATTGCGCATTTCAGCGATGACGAGGCGTCATGAATTCGGGGAGGCGATGAAGGCCGTTTATTTTGCCTGGGTCCGGGAGCGGATCGGCGTGGGGGAGGAGGAAATCGCTCCGCCTGCAGAGATCGAGACCGTTCGCCAGCTCGTCGATTGGCTCGCGTCGCGCGGCGATGGCTACGCCGCCGCCTTCGCCAATCCCGGAACCATTCGCGCGGCGATTGACAAGACGCACGCGCCGCCCGACGCATCCATTGCCGCCGCGCGGGAAATCGCGTTCTTCCCGCCGATGACGGGCGGCTGATGACGACGCCGACGATTCGGGTCCAATCCGGGGATTTCGACGCCGCCAGCGAAGAGGAAGCTCTCACGCGCGGCCGGACGGATATTGGCGCCGTGGTGTGTTTCACCGGCTTGTGCCGCGACGAAGACGGCGCGCTGGCCGCGCTCGAGCTCGAGCATTACCCCGGAATGGCCGAAGACGAGATCGGCCGCGTCGCCGCGGACGCCTTGTCCCGCTGGCCGCTCATCGGTCTCACCGTTATTCATCGTTTTGGCGTCATACGGCCGGGCCAACGCATCGTTCTCGTCGTCGCGGCGGCGCGGCATCGCGGCGAGGCTTTCGCGGCCGCGGAATTCATGATGGATTATCTCAAGACACGTGCGCCGTTCTGGAAAAAGGAACGGCGGGTCGACGGCGCGGACGGCGGCTGGGTTGCGGCCAGGAGCGAGGACGAAACCGCCGCCGCGCGGTGGCGGCAGGGGGTCGGCCGTTGAAGCCGGAATGGGGCCCGGCAGCCGCCACGCGCGTCGTGATGGCGGCTGGAGCCTCACATGAGCTGTGCGGGCGCTATCGCCGACACGACCCAGGCGTGAAGAGCCCCCGTCGCGATGGTGACGAATAGCGCGACCAGCGTGAAGACGTCGAGGTTGTCCTTCGGCACGCGCATCATTCGCGTGAGGCCGAGGGAAAACACGTAAACGCCATAAAATCCCAGAACGTCGAGAAAACGCAGGCCCGGGATAAGCCCGAAGGCGGCGGAGAGCCAGGCGGGCGTATAAGAATAGGCGGCCAGCGCCAACGCCCGGCGGTCATCGCTTTTGCCGTCGAAATGGGGCGCGATCATCGAGATGACGAAGGCGACAATGAACAGCGCCGGAAGGCTCAGCGCATATTGCAAGACGGCGCGGAAAAGCCCTTGCGCGAAAGCCGGGTGAAGACCGCGCGTTCCGAAAAGCCATGCTCCCAAAAAGCTCGCGAAAGGCGGAATCGCCGCAAGAAAGACGATGTAACGGCGGTAGAGATCGAGCGTGGAGACATCCTCCGATTCGATCAGTTCCCACTCCTTCTGGGGGGAGAAAATGACGCCTTTGACCCTCGAGAGCAGCGACTCCATGACTTCCTTCCGCTTCGTGGCGGGACCGGGGGCGGGGGCGTGGCACTTGGCGCTTGCCCTTGGCCTGCCTACATGCGAGGGAGTGCGCAGGCCAGGTGCGGCCCCCGCCGTCGGAAACCGACCTTCTAGTCTAACGCGATAGGCTGCATGAGAAAACTGGCAGAATTTTTTTGGCCCGTCGTCGGCATCGCTGCGGTCGTCGGCTCCTTTTACCTGCTCTACCACGAGTTCCAGGGCGAATCCGTCGGGACTGAGGTCTGGATCAATCTGAAGGCCATTCCGACGTCGGATTATCTTCTGGCCGGGCTCTCGACCCTGCTCGCCTATGCGGCCCTCGCGTGGTACGACCGCATCGCCCTGCTGCATCTCGGCGTGAAGCACATTTCGTGGATTTTCATCTCGATGTGCTCATTCACGACCTACGCCCTGTCCCATAATATCGGGGCCAGCGTCTTCTCCGGCGCAATGGTGCGCTATCGCGCCTATTCCTCGAAGGGACTGACGGCGACTCAGGTCGCGGCGCTCGTGGTGCTGTGCTCCTACACCTTCGCCTTCGGCAATATCGTGCTCGGCGGCCTGCTGCTGACCTATGATCCGTCGATGATGCAGCGACTGTCCGGCTTCCTGCCGGATGTCTTCACACATCCGCACACGGCGCGCACGGTCGGCCTCATCTGCCTCGGTTTCGTTGCGCTCTACATTGCTGGCTCGCTGATGCATCTGAAGCCATTCCGGTTCGGACGCTTCGAGATCCTCTATCCGCGGCCGGACATCATGGTGCGTCAGCTTTTCGCGGCGCCGCTCGAGCTTATCGGGGCGGCCGGGATCATCTATTTCGCGCTGCCAGAGATGGGTAACCCGGGTTTTATCGTTGTCCTGGGGGCGTTCCTCTTGTCCTTCTCGGCGGCGCTCGTTTCTCATGCGCCCGGCGGACTCGGGATTTTCGAGCTTCTCTTCATCAATCTGATGCCGGACGTGCCGCGCCTTGAAGTTTTGGCCGCGCTGCTGGTCTGGCGGCTGTTCTATCTTATCATTCCGCTGCTTGCCGCATTGGTCGTGGTCGCCTTGTTCGAGCGCAACAAGCTGCTGGAGAAGCTTCGTGGCGTGAGTAGCGTGACGGAGGGTCCGCCGCCCAGCCAATAAATAGCCGGCCCCAAAAAGGAGCCGGCGTTTTCCGTTGGTCGTATCTTTTGAAGTTACATGCGATATTGCTGGAGGCGCGTTGTGCGCAGGCCCGCAAGACCGTGCTGGTCGATCGACATCTGCCAGCTCAGAAACTCGTCAACCGTCAGCGTGTAACGGCTGCAGGCTTCGTCGAGGGAGAGCAGGCCGCCGCGCACCGCTGCGACGACTTCCGCCTTGCGGCGAATGACCCAGCGCTTCGTCGTCGGCGGCGGAAGGTCGGCGATCGTGAGCGGACTGCCATCGGGGCCGATCACATATTTGACACGCGGACGATGCGTCTCGGTCATATCAGTTACTCACATACTCTACGACCACACAGTAGCGACCTTATAGCGCGCGCCCGTTTAAGATTTGGCTAAACGCGCGTGGCCTATACGCAATCAAATATAAACCGAATTTTAGGAAAAATTGACGCGTAACCGCGTTTGCCCAAGAGTCGCCGGGTTTCCAGCATCAAACCTTCCGGACCCACGTCAAAGAATTCATCGTGAATGCGCCAATAGCGTTAACGCGCATTAAAGCTCAGGTGGCGGATTTACTTTAAACCGCGTCCTAGAAGCGCGTCGTCAATTCCGTCAGCCAGGCCGGGGAGGCCGAGAGAAGCGCCGACTCGAGGAATTTGTCCGCACCGGTTACGATCGAGACGCCAAGGATCAGGAAGACGAAGCCGAGCGCCTGCTTCAACCGTTTGCCGGCGGCGAGAAGCGCGTCGCGCCAGCGGCTGAAGGCCTTTCGCGACATCGCGCCCAGCGCCAGTAACGGAGCCGCCGCGCCGAGTCCGAAGACGGTCATGGTCGCCGCCACGGCGCCGAGGTCCTCGCCGCGCGCGGCAAGGACGGAGGCCGCGCCGAGCGTGGGCCCGACGCAGGGGCTCCAGACGGCGCCGAGCAGCAGGCCAACCCCGAACTGTCCGAAAAGGCCGCCCGAGGCCGCGCCGCCAAAGGCGGCGTTGAGCCGGTCGCTCAACGGCCCGCCCATCGCCGCGACGCGCGCCTGAAGGCCGGGCGCAAGCAGGATGACGCCCAGCGCGATCATCGCCGCCGCCGCCGCGGTGCGGAAGACGCCGCCATCGAGGCCGACGGAGAAACCGACCGTCGCGACGAAAAGGCCAATGAGAACGAAAGAGAGGGCGACGCCCAGAGCCAGCAGCGCCGGCGCCCATTTGTGCTCGGCCGCCGCCGCTCCCAACACCAGCGGGAGCAGGGGGAGCACGCAGGGCGACAGCGCCGAGAGCAGGCCGGCGAGAAAGGCCAGTCCGAGCGCGCCCGCGCTCATGTCAAAGCGCCTTGTCGAGGAGGGCGGAAATCGCCTTGGCGTCGGTTTCCCCCACAGAACGGCCCACCTCCTTGCCGCCCTTGAACACGATGATGGTGCTTTGGTTCGTGGCCTTCAATGCGCGCACCGCATCCTTCTGTCCGTCGAAATCGACCCGGAAGGCTTCCACTCCGGAAAATTTCGGATCCGCCTCGAGCTTGCGCAGGATGGGCTCCTGAGCGCGGCAGGTCGGGCACCAGGGCGCAAAAATGTGAATGACGACCGGCTTTCCGGCCGACTGCGCCGCCGAGAAGGCGTCCGGCGTAAATGGTTTCTCCGCGGCGAAAACGGACGCAGAGGAGGCGAGAAGGGCGAGGAAAGTGAGAAGACCCCGGCGCGACAGCATCTATTGCTCCTTTATGACCAGACGCTCTTCGCGTTAGATCGAGCTTCGGACGCAACCTTGCAAGTGCGGGGGAACATGACGCGACGCTGCATTGGCGTTCTTCTCGCGGGCGGGCTCGCCCGCCGCATGGGCGGGGGCGACAAGCCGCTTCTCGAGATCGGCGGACGCCCAATCCTTGCCCACGCCGTCGCGCGCCTCGCCCCGCAGTGCGAAAGCCTTGCGATCAACGCCAATGGCGATCCGGGGCGTTTCGCCGCCTTCGGATTGCCTGTCGTCGCCGATAGCGTCGCTGGGTTCGCGGGGCCGCTCGCCGGCGTGCTGGCGGGGATGGACGCCGCTGCGCAGCGAGGCGCGATCGACATCGTCAGCGCGCCGGCGGATACTCCCTTCATTCCCCCGGACCTTGTCGACCGGCTCTACGAGGCGCGACAGGCGGCAGGGGCCAACATCGCGGTCGCGGCGTCAGGCGGCCGTGTGCATCACACCGTGGCGCTCTGGCCCGTCGCCTTGCGGGAGCCGCTGCGCTGCGCGCTGGTCGAGGTGGGGCTTCGCAAGGTTTCCGATTTCATCGCGCGATATCCCAATGTGACCGTCGACTGGCCCCTTTCGCCCGTCGATCCCTTCTTCAACGTCAACCGCCCCGAGGACGTCGCGCGGGCGAATGAAATGGCTAAAGCGGGCGACTCCAGCTAAACCAATCTCGACAATGGAGAATTTGCGATGAGCGAGCCGCGGACGCAGCGCCTCAAGGAAATGGCGGTCGAGGAGACGAAGGAGTTCCTGCCGGTCTTCTTTTACGTTTGGTTTCTGCTCGCGATCTTCGGCCTGCACAAATCGCTGATCCTGTCGCAGGCGCATATCGTCGAACGTCAGGGTTTTGCGCTGGCCAAGGCGCTCGCCTTCTCGAAGGTTCTGTTTCTGGCGGAAAAAACGCCGCTGGGACGGCTCATGGCCGACAGGCCGCTGGTCTGGCCGGTCCTCGCGAAGTCGGCGATCTTTGGCCTCGTCCTTCTCGTGATCGACATCGCGGAGGAAGCGCTGATCATCAAATTCCTGCCGTCGCACGCGGGCGCGGATCGTCTCGATTTCAGCAATATCAACGTTCTGTTTTCGACCCTCGGCTTGATGAGCGCCGCGCTCATTCCCTTCTTCGGGTTGCGTGAACTCGGGAAGGTTTTCGGCGAGGCGGAGATGATGAAGCTGTTTTTCAAGGAGCGCGGAAATTATCAGACGATCCGGGATGCGGGGCCCGAACCGGCGCTGGCTGAGACGTGGGAAAACCCGGACGCGCCGCGCGAAGGACAATATTATTACGCAGACGGTCAGTATTACTATTATTCAAATGGACAATATCACCCGTGCGAACCGCCCGCGGGAGATCCTTAATACGCAATCCCCTGCGCGTGTTCATTTTCCACCGCCCGGCATTCACACAAACCCCGGATCTATCCTGTCGTTCCTCTCCAGCCACGTCGGCGTCGGCAGGTTCAGTCCGCGAAGGAATTCGACATTGAACAGCTTCGAGGCGTAGCGCGCGCCGCCGTCGCAGAGGATCGTCACGATGGTGTGGCCCGGGCCGAGGTCGCGGGCTAGGCGGATTGCGCCGGCCACATTGATCCCGGACGATCCGCCGAGCAGCAGTCCCTCGTTCGCGGCGAGGTCGAAGACGATATCGAGCGCTTCGCTGTCCGGGATTTGATAGGCGACGTCGACCGGCGCCCCCTCGAGGTTGGCCGTGATGCGGCCCTGGCCGATCCCCTCCGTGATCGAGGAGCCCTCAGCCTTCAGGACGCCGCTCGTGTAATAAGAATAGAGCGCCGCGCCGAAGGGGTCCGCGAGGCCGATCTTGATATCAGGATTGTGCGCCTTCAGCGCCATGCCGACGCCCGCGAGCGTGCCGCCGGTGCCGCAGGCGCAGACGAAGCCGTCGACCTTGCCGCCGAGCTCCTCGTAAATCTCCGGGCCGGTCGTCGCGATATGGGCTTCGCGGTTGGCGATATTGTCGAACTGATTGGCCCAGACCGCGCCAGCCGGGTCTTCCTTTGCGAGCCGCTCGGCGAGGCGGCCCGAGAGCTTCACGTAATTGTTCGGGTTGGCGTAGGGAACCGCCGGCACCTCGACAAGCTGCGCGCCCTGCAGGCGCAGCATGTCCTTCTTCTCCTGGCTCTGCGTCTCGGGGATCACGATGACGGTGCGAAAGCCCATGGCGTTGGCGACGAGCGCCAGTCCGATGCCCGTATTGCCCGCCGTGCCCTCGACGATGACGCCGCCGGGCTTCAGCGCCCCCTTGGCGATGGCGTCCTTCACGATGAAGAGAGCGGCGCGGTCCTTCACCGAGCCGCCGGGATTCATGAACTCCGCCTTGCCGAGAATCCGGCAGCCCGTGGCTTTCGAGGCGGCGCGCAATTCGATGAGCGGCGTGCGGCCGATGGCCTCGATGACGCTGGCGGCGATGGTCATGAACTCTGATTCCTGTGGCCGGGACGCCTTGTCCTAGCCGGAAGAGCCGTCCCGTTCAAAGGCAAAACTGGCGCCGGGGAGGGGGCGCTATTTCCGAGAAGGCGCGTAACGGCTACACTAGTACAATTGGACGGGAGAACGCGATGGCCGACAATGTCACGAACGAGCTTCTGCTGGAAACGCTCAAGGCGATCCAGTCAAAGCTGACCGACATTGCGAGCGACATCGTCGATCTGAAAGCTGATATGCGCGGCATGAAGGGCCATATGGCGGCGTTCATGCAAAGCGAAGTCGCGCAGGATGACGCAATCGCGTCGATCCAGTTGAGAATCGAGCGGATCGAACAACGGCTGAACCTCGTCGATGGATGAGGCGCCGCGGAGAGATATCCGCAATTGGTATTCTGTCACCGGACTCCCAGAATGCGGCATCCGGCGACTTTCGAGGCGGCGCGCAATTCGATGAGCGGCGTGCGGCCGATGGCCTCGATGACGCTGGCGGCGATGGTCATGAACTCTGATTCCCGTGGCCGGGACGCCTTGTCCTAGCCGGAAGAGCCGTCCCGTTCAAAGGCAAAACTGGCGCCGTGGCGCGCGCTTTCCCCGGGCTGGAGGACTCGCATGGACGGCTTCTCGTAAAGATCGCCCCGAAAATCCACAGGGTCGCCGTGCCCGGTCCATGGCTCGATGCATAGATAGGGGGCTGGCGGCAGCGTCCAGAAGCCGGCATGGGGAAAGTCGTCGAGCGCAACCCGCAGCCGCGCCCCCGCGCCATTGTCGAAGACGAGGCCGCGGCTTTTCAGGTTCAGGAAAACGAGCGCGTCGCGGGCGAACATGGGCGGCGACAGCGGCAGGCGGTTGCCGGCGAGCGGCGTGCGCTTCGTCTCCTTCATGAGGAGCCCGCCGGGGCCGATGACCGGAACGTCGGGGCGTTCTTCCGCTTCGAAAACAATGGCGTGCTCGGCGACTGAGTCTGCGAGCGGCCAGCGGAAGGCCGGGTGCAGGCCGCAGGCGTAGGGCAGGGGCCGCGCGTCCGTGTTGGCGACGATCAGATGATTGTCGAGCGCGCCTCCGCGCAGCCGGAACTCGACCTCGAAATGGAAGGAGAAGGGGTAGAGCGCACGGGTCTCGGCGTCGTCGACGAGGAGAAGGCGTAGATAATCCCGACGGCGTTCGGCGACCTCGAACCGCTTTCTCCACGCAAAGCCGTGCAGGGAGAGCGGATAGGTCTTGCCCTCGACCAAGACTTGGCCATTCCGGGTCCAGCCCACGACAGGAAAGAGGATCGGCGCTGTCTGGTCCCAGACTTTCGGATCCTTCGCCCAGATCATGTCGACGCCATCCGCCCGCCAGGCCGAAAGCTCGGCGCCGAAGGGGAGGATTTCCGCGCTGTCGCCGTCAGCTTCAAGGAGAATCGCGTCGCTCATCACAGCGTAGCTTTACACAGTTTTGCGTCCCCGCGCCGATTGTTGCCGGCTGGGTGCCGCAATAGAGTCGCGGCCTGTGCGCCGGACCCGCGGCGCGACCACCCATCGTGAGGAAAACGGTTGTCACCGAACCTTCCGCCGGCAGGCCCCAACTCGATCTTGCCGCTGTTTCTGAGCACTTTCACGACGCTTCTCGCCGTCATCAATCCGCTCGAGGTTCTGCCCGTCTTTGTGTCGATCACCCACGACAGGGACGCAGCCGGCCGCCGGCGCATCGCCTTTCTCGCAACGGTCTATGCGCCGCTGCTGGCTCTTTTCTTTCTCTTTTTCGGCGCTATCGTGCTGAAGGCCTTCGGCGTTTCGCTGAACATGGTCCGCATTGCGGGCGGGATTGTCCTCACCCGCATCGGTTTCGAGCTTTTCGCGCCGTCGGGCGCTGGCCATAGCGCCTTTCTCAACGCCGGGCCGGATGACAATATCGCCTTCATGCCCCTCGCCATGCCCCTGATGGAGGGACCCGGCGTCATCGCGACTGTGCTCGGCATGATGGCGACGATCGAACGGGCGCCGAGCGAGATGGCCCCTTATGTGGCGATTCTGGCGGCGGCTTTTCTCGTGGTCGTCACAACATTCCTGCGTCTGGCTTTCGCCGGACGCCTCGTCGCCTGGCTCGGCCGGATGGGCATAGACGCCATTACGAGAATTGTCGGATTCTTCATCTCCTCCATGGGCGTCTCGCTCATTTTCGACGGCGTCATGGGCGCGCTCGGCGCGCATGGCGTGAAGGTCGTGCTTCGACCTCGAATCGAGCGAGGCTGAACGAGACCCATGAACCCGCCGCCCTCTGAGCCTCACGCCTTTCTCGGGGTCGAACGCTCGATCCTCGGCCGGCCGTGGCGGGCGCGGCTCGATCCTGCGGGCGAGGCGCGGGCGCTCGCGCTCATGCAGGCGCACGGCCTCGACGACCTCCTCGCCCGCATCCTTGCCGGCCGGGGCGTCGAGGTGTCCGAGGCCGCCCGCTATCTGGACCCGACGCTTCGCGAGCTGATGCCCGATCCCTCCAGCCTGACGGAGATGGACGCCGCGGTGGCGCGGCTCGCGCGCGCCATCGAGACGGGCGAGCAGATCGCCATCTTTGGCGATTACGACGTGGACGGCGCCTGTTCGTCGGCGCTGCTGATCGACTATTGGCGCGCCGCTGGGGCGCCAGAGCCTTTCCTCCACATTCCCGACCGCATTTTCGAGGGCTACGGGCCGAACAGCGAGGCTATCCGCACGTTGGCCGGGCGCGACGCGACGCTCCTCGTGACTGTCGACTGCGGCACGGTCAGTCATGAGCCCTTTGCGGTCGCGCGCGAGCTGGGGATGGACGTTATCGTTCTCGACCATCATCAGGCCTCGCTCGAGCTTCCCCCGGCCATCGTCGTCAATCCCAACCGTCAAGACGACCTCTCGGGGCAGGGCGGGCTCTGCGCCGCCGGGGTCGTCTTTCTGGCTCTGGCCGGATTGACCCGGTTGCTGCGGTCGCGCGGCTGGTGGACGGATGCGCGGCCGGCGCCCGACCTCCTCGCCGCCCTGGACCTCGTCGCGCTCGCGACGGTCGCCGACGTCGCGCCGCTCGCCGGGCTCAATCGCGCCTTCGTCGTCAAGGGGCTCCAGGTGATGCGAAGCCGCGCCCGACCTGGACTTTCGGCGTTGATGGACGCCGCCCGAATGGATGGGCCGCCGCGTGTCTATCATCTCGGCTTTGCGCTCGGGCCCCGCATCAACGCTGGAGGGCGGATCGGCGACGCAGGGTTGGGCGCGCGCCTGCTGACCCTCTCCGACGCGGTCGAAGCCGCCCGCATTTCGCGGGAACTCGACCGTCTTAACGCCGAGCGGCAGGCCATCGAGAAGCAGGCGCTGGAGGAGGCGATCGCCCAGGCAGAAGGGCAATTCCTTAAATCCAACCGGCTATCTTGTCTCGTGGTCGAAGCGGAAAACTGGCATCCCGGCATCGTCGGCTTGATCGCCGCACGGCTCAAAGAGCGCTTCAATTTACCTTCATTCGCCTTTGCTTTAAATGGAGAAACATGGTCAGGTTCAGGTAGAAGTTTAAGTGGGGTCGATCTCGGCAGGGCAGTCCGGCGCGGCGTGGATCTCGGCATCGCGATCAAGGGTGGAGGCCACGCCATGGCGGCGGGCGTCACGCTGGCGCGCTCGAAGGTCGACGCATTTCGGGCTTTCATCGACGATGCGCTGACGGAGGCCGTCGAGACTGCGCGGGGCGCCGACTCCCTTGTTGTCGATGCGGCGGTGGCGGGGCGCGGCGTCAATCTCGATCTCTTGCGTCGGGTGGAGAAGGCAGGCCCGTTCGGGCAGGGAAATCCGGAGCCTCTTTTCGTCCTGCCGGACCAGCGCCTGGCGGATGCGATGATCGTCGGGGAGAACCATGTCCGCGCCCGGCTCCGCTCCGACGACGGCGCATCGGTCGACGCCATCGCTTTCCGCGTCGTCGGATCGCCGCTTGGCGAAGCCCTGTTGAGGGGGCGGGGCGAACGCTTCCATGTTGCGGCCCGAATCTCGCCCAACAGCTTTCGTGGGCAGGAGCGGGTCGAGACCCGCGTCGTGGATGCGGCCATTGCGGAACGGAAATGACGAAAGGCCTGTGACCATCGCGCCACAGCATGGGAGAAAACCGACAAGACGGCGTTCTTCCAGGCCGCGAGCCGTAATTCCGCCCAGATCGAGCCGCCTTTTCGCCTCAGCCAAACCGTGTCGTTAACGGCAGGTTCAGATTTTGGGGAGAAACTCCCGGCAATCGCAACGCATGGCGAATCAAAGCCATGCGGCACGTCCGAAGAAGCGCGGCGCAAGCGCCGCCAGCGGCGGGCGGACTGGGGGCGGCTCTTCAGGGCTTCGTCTTTGAACAGGGACCGTTTCGATGCGATTTGCCGTGTCCTGGGAGAAAACGCGCTTGTCGATGAAGTTCCGTCCGACCGTTTTCCCTCTTCGCCGATCGCTGGTTCTTCTTTCTCTAGCTTCGCTCGCGGGATGCGCCTCTCATGGTCCCGGCCCCCGCTACGCGAGCCTCGGCGGCGGGGGCGGGGTCGATCCGCGCTACGGAGTCCGCCCGAGCCCGCGCGTGATCGCGGACGGCGAGGAGGTTCCGAAGGGCGGCGGCAGCTACATGGTCGGCAAGCCATACAAGATAGCCGGCCAGACCTATTATCCCAGCGAGAAGCCTTATTCGGCCGTCGGCACGGCTTCCTGGTATGGTTCAGATTTCCACGGTCGGCGAACGGCCAATGGCGAAATTTTCGACAGGGAGTCGATTTCCGCCGCCCATCCGACCATGCCTCTGCCGAGCTACGCACGCGTCACCAATCTCAAGAATTCCCGCTCCATCATCGTGCGCGTCAACGACCGCGGCCCCTATCACGGCGGCCGGGTGATGGACGTGTCGCAACGCGTCGCGGAAGCGCTCGATTTCCAGAGCGCTGGAACAGCGAGGGTGAAGGTCGATTGGATTGGCCGCGCCAATCTCGCGGGAGACGACGATCGGAAGCTGCTCGCGACCTTGCGCGACGACGGACAGCCTGCGACGATCGAAGGCTTCGAGGCGGTCATGGTCGCCGCGCGGCAGGAACAGCGACGCGTTGCGTCAGTCGCCCGGCAGGAAGCCGTGACCGAGCCGCCCGCCCGGCCGGTCGTCAATGATGCGCCTCCGCGCCCGGTCGAGAGCGAGGCGATGGCCTACGCCGCCGAACCCCGACCCGAGCCGCTGAGCGAAACGACGACGGTTTCCCGCACTGACGAGGAAGCCCTGGACGCCGAACCCGTCGCCTCCACGCACGGGGAGGCGCTCGATCCGGAAAAGACCCGGGAGAAGGTCAAGTCTTTCCAGGCTGCCCCGCTCCCGCCCATGCGCCCGGCCTCCCTTGGCCGGGAGGAGGCTGCGGTCCCGAGGCCGCCCATGCGTCAGGCGCTCAACTGACGCTTTCGCCGACGGGCGATAGGGCGTTTATTGCAATTCCGGGTGGCAAGCGCCATTCTCTTGCGGCGCCGGGATCTTGCGGCGCATCCAAGCGGAGCGCAGGCCTTGCACAATCGCCCAGCCAGAGCGGCCCTTACCATCGCATTTCTCATTTTTGCGGCGGTCCTTCCCGGGAGCGCCATCGCGCAACCGTTCCAGACCAGCGTTCCTCAGGCCATACTGATGGACGCCGGCACCAATACGGTGCTCTTCGAGAAGGGCGCCGACGATCTCGCCGTCCCGGCCTCGACCGTGAAGATTTTGACGGCCGAGCTGATTTTCCGGGAGTTGAAAGAAGGCCGGCTGAAGCTCGACGATGAATTTCCCGTGTCAGAATACGCCTGGCGCAACGGCGGCGCCCCCGCGGGCGGCTCCGCCATGTTCCTCAAGGTCAACAGCCGCGCGCGGGTCGAGGATCTCCTTCGGGGTCTATTGATCGACTCGGGCAATGACGCGGCGCTGGTTCTGGCGGAGGGCGTCGCGGGATCGGAGGAAGCCTTCGTCATGCGCATGAACAAGCGCGCCACGGAGCTCGGCCTCGTCAAGTCGCGTTTCGGCAATCCCTGGGGCAAGCCGAGCGACGACCAGAAGGTGACGGCGCGGGAGATGGCGAGGCTCGCCCTTCACGTGATCCGAACCTACCCGGACTATTATAAATATTTCGGAGAGAAGGAGTTCACCTGGAACAACATCCGCCAGCAGAACCGCAATCCGCTGCTGAACATGAGCATTGGCGCGGACGGTCTGAAAACGGGCAATGTCGACAAGGGCGACTTCGGCCTCGTCGGATCCTCCCTTCAGGAAGGGCGCAGGCTCATCGTTGTCGTCTACGGCGCCAAGACGGCGAAGGAGCGCGCGGAGGAAGCCCGCAAGCTCCTGCAATGGGGCTTTCGCAATTTCGAGGAGAGAGACCTCTTCAAGGCCGGAGAACCCATCGGCCCGGCGCAGGTCTATGGCGGCACGAAAGGGTCGATCGAACTCGTGTCGCCGACCGATGTGAAGGTTCTCCTGCCGCGGGGCTCGAACGAGAAGCTTTCCGGCAAGATCGTCTATGAAGGCCCTGTTATGGCTCCCGTCGAGGCGGGACAGAAGGTCGGCAAGCTCGAGATCAAGCGGGGCGCGACCGTCGTGCTGGAGCAGCCGCTGGAATCGTCGGAGGCCGTCGGCGAGGGGTCGCTGTCTCGCCGCGCTTTCGACGCGGTTTACGAATACGCCGCCGCCAAAATTCACGAGAAGCTGTCGGCAAGGAAATGACGGACGACGAAAAAGGCCGGTTCATCACCTTCGAAGGCGGCGAGGGCGTCGGCAAGTCGACGCAACTCGCGCTGCTGGCGGCGCATTTGCGCGCCTGCGGTCTGGAGGTGGTGGCTACGCGGGAGCCGGGCGGCACGCCGAGAGCCGAGATGCTGCGGGCGGTTCTCCTTTCCGGCCAGATTGCGCCGCTCGGTCCTCTGGCCGAGGCGGCGGTCTTCGCCGCAGCCCGCATCGACCATGTGGACCGGCTGATCGCGCCGGCGCTGAAGCGCGGCGCCTGGGTGCTGTGCGACCGTTTCGCGGATTCCACCCGCGCTTATCAGGGCGCGCGCGGCGGCGTCGACCCGGATTCTATCGCGCTGCTGGAGCGCGCCGCGCTCGATGAGCTGAGGCCGGACCTCACCATCATCATCGATCTCCCGCCGCAGCAGGGACTCGCCCGCGCCGCCGTCCGGCGACAGGCGAATGGGTCGAGGCCCGACCGTTTCGAGGCGGAGGACGACGGCTTCCACGAAGAACTGCGCCGGGCCTTTCTCGACATCGCCGAGCAGGAGCCGGAGCGCTGCTGCGTCGTGAACGGCGCGCTGCCGGAGGAGGAGCTCGCCCGCGCGATCCGCCAGCTCGTCGATGCGCGCTTCCTCGACCTGACAGGGGCCGCCGCCGCCCAATGAGCAAGGAGCCTGCCGGGCCGCCGGAAAGCGACCGCTTCGAGGGCGCGCCGCATCCGCGCGAAACGCTCGCGCTGTTCGGCCATGCGGCTGCCGAGCGCGAACTGCTCGACGCCTATCGCAACAACCGCCTCGCGCAGGCGTGGATCGTCGGAGGGCCGGAGGGAATCGGCAAGGCGACGCTCGCCTGGCGTTTTGCGCGCTTCCTGCTCGCCCAGCCGGACCCCGGCCAGCCCGCGGTTCAATTTGCGGCGGATCTTTCGGTTCCCGCCGATCACCCCGCCGCGCGCCGCATTGCGACTATGGCCGTCGCCGACGTGTTTCTGCTGCGGCGGGAATGGAACGAAAAGACCAAGAAGCATTTCACCGAAATCCGCGTCGACGACGTGCGTGAGATTTCCCGCGCGTTCCATCAGGCGTCCGGGACCGGCGGCTGGCGCGTCGCCATTATCGACTGCGCCGACGACCTGAACCGCAGCGCGGCCAATGCGCTTCTCAAGCTTATCGAGGAGCCGCCGGAGCGCTCGCTCTTTTTGCTCGTCGCGCATCAGCCTGGCCGCATCCTGCCCACGATCCGCTCCCGATGCCGCAAGCTGATGCTGTCGGCGCTGACCCGGGAAGAGACGATCGCGGCGGTCGAGGCCCTGGGCGCGCCCTGGAGCGCCCGGCCGGCCGAGGAAATCGCGGCGGCGGCGGCCCGTGCGGAAGGTTCGGCGCGCGAAACGCTGCGGCTGCTCGACGGCGACGCCATGATCTTCGACGCCGGCGTGGCGAGGCTGCTCGGGGGCTTGCCGAAGGTGGACTGGCTCGGCGTGCACATGCTCGCGGACAAGCTTGCCGGCCGCGATAATGAGGCGTCGTACGACGCCTTCATGCGCGCGCTGGAGCGCCACCTCGACTCCCGCGTCCGGACCCTGTCACAGGCCGGCGCCCCCGCTGCGCGGCTCATCGGCTACGCCCGCGTCTGGGACGATATTCGGGAACTGGCGCGCGAGACCGATGTGTTCAACTTCGACAAACGCGCCATGACGCTCGGCATCTTCGAGAGGCTTGCGAGGGCGGAAGGCGGAGCGACATAAAGAACGCGTTGAGCGTCCCTTCTTTCAGTGGGCGATAGGAGGAGATGCTCCGTAGATCCGGAGCGTCCCGAAGCCTCCTAGAATTTATAGATAACTGCCGCGCGGGTTTTACCCCCCGTTGGCCTCGCGTCTACCGACGATCCCATCACGGCGGCATATTTGTCATAGAAAGTTTGCAAATATTCGAGACGCGCGCCGATATGAGCCGTCAGCATCGTTTCCAGGCCTCCACCGAATTGAAGTCCTCCAAACGCATGCGACGTCTGCAGACCGCCGAGACCGACCGTAGAGAGTTTGCCCCCGGTCTGCGACCATCCGATCGATGCGAAAGCGAGCGTATTCCCGAAAAGGCGCCCGAACCGGGCGCGGATCGAATAATCCCAAGAATAATCGATTTGGCCGTTGACCGTCAGTACGGACAGCGACGACTTGACGCCGGCGGCGCTTCCGTCCGCTTCCAGGGCCGCTACCGCATTCCCCCATTGATATTCGTACCCGACAAGCAAGCCGCCTATCGGGCCGTTGCCTCCCACGCCATTGGCCGTCCAGGCATTCCCTCCCGAAAGCCGGGTGGTTTGCCAATCCCAGCCGCCATGAATGCCGGCGTAAGGTCCGGTCCAGCTATCCCGCATCGGCGGCGCATTCGAAACGCCTGTCGCCGAGAATTCCGCAGGTTTGAAGATCAGCCCCACACGCGCAAGGCTAGCCTCCGGCGAGGCGCTGAACAGTCCGCCCGCGAACCAGCGTCGGTCATAGAGGCCGTGCAGATATTCGATGCGCGCGTAAAGACCGCCGTCCAGGCGCGTTTCAATGCCCGCGCCGAAGATCGCGCCGGTATATTTCGCGCTGCCTCCCTGGGCGCCTGGCGTATTCGGGAAACTCAAACGAGTGAAGACCTCCGAGACGCCGGCCGTCACATAGACCATGGTTTCATCAGAGGTGAGTGTGCCCAATCGTCCGCGAAGGGCCCAGGATGCTTCTTCTTGAAAGTTCGCCTCGCCCAGGCCGCTAATTGATCCGGTCGCGCTCGTGCTGTTCAAATTGCCTTCCGCGACGACGCCAGCAACGACTTGCGGTGAGAATTGATAATCAAAGCCGGCGGTGACGCCGCCAGTAAAGCCGTTCATTCCAACGCCGCTAAAGTTCGCCACGCCGGGAACTTCCAGGCGCGTGTTCGCCCATCCGGCTCCGACATGCGCGCCCAGGTTAAAGCCCGTCCAGCCGCCAGAAACGGCAAGCAATGGGGGAGGGGTGACGCCTGACTTCGCAATTAAAGCGGGCGGCCGCCCTGAACCGGCGAGCGCGGGCGCCGCTTCGTTCATATCGGACGAAGAGGAAAACGGATGACGCGCATAGAAGTTCGTCGGCAGGTTGTAGCGAGGTTCCTGACCGGCGGTCGATGCTGTCGCGCCGAAAACGAGCAATGTGCCTGAAATCAGTAGCCTCTTCATAATTGCCTCCGATCTTGTTGAAGCAATTATTGCCAAGCTTGGTTAATTTTTCATTTTTTCGCCACGTTTTGCGCCCGGCGCCAGAGAAGCGGAGCGAGGGGCCGCACGCGGCGTCCTGCTCCGGCTATTGATTTCAAGGCGGCACGACATCCGGCTCCGAAGACGAAACCGGGAGACCGCGTCATTTTCTCCCCACCGCCTCCTCCAGCAATTGGCGAACGGCCGCCGGATCGCGCGGAAAGCCCGCCCTTATCCACTTGGCCTGGAGCGCTTTCAAAACGGCGCCCAATTCCCGGCCTGGCGCGACGCCGCGGGCGATGAGATCCGCGCCCTTGATCGGAAAGGCGGGGGCGGGGGTCTCCTCGAGATATCTCGCCGCCTCGGTCCATTGTGGATCGTCCGCCGGGGCGCGGCTTTCAGCGAAAGCGAGGGCGAGCGCGTCGCGGGCGGCGCGCGAGCCGCACAGAAACAGCATTTCGCGCAGATGCGACGCGGGCGGCGGATCGTCCGCCCCATGCAGCGCGGCGAGCGTTCGCGCGGCGGCGGCGAGACGCGCATGTTCGTCGTTGGAAAGGCGCAACCGATCGCGCATCCGGTCCGCGTCTTCGACGGTGAGCACGGAGAAGGCGGCGAGCCGCAGCACCGGGTCCGGCCTCCTGCGACGAACGCCCTCGAAGGCTGCGAGGCGCTCAAGCCGCGCCGGATAGCCCATGCCGAGAATGACTTCGATGATCCCCGCCTGCGACATGGCGCGCATGATCTCGGGCGCGCGGCGGGCGGGGAGAAGCTTCAGCAACTCGGCGCGGATTCGCTCGCGCGACAGACGCGCCAGATTTTCGCGCGCGACGATCGACTCGTGCAGACCGTCGTGGTCGAACGCGCCTTCGCCGTGCGAGGCGTTGAAGCGGAAGAAGCGCAGGACGCGCAGATAATCCTCACGGATGCGCGTCGCCGCGTCGCCGATGAAGCGGATGCGCTTGTCGGCAATGTCCCTCAGGCCGCCCGTGTAATCGTGCAGCTTGCCGTCCGGCGAGAGCGACAGCGCGTTGACGGTGAAATCGCGGCGCCGCGCGTCCTGCTCGAAATCGCCGCCGAAGCGCACCACCGCGTAGCGCCCGTCCGTTTCGACATCCTGCCGCAGCGTCGTCACCTCGAACGGCGTTCCGGCGACGACGATCGTGACCGTTCCATGCTCGATGCCAGTGGGCACGCCCTTCAGTCCCGCCTCCCGCGCCGCCGCGAGAACGGCTTCGGGCAGGGCCGTCGTCGCGAGGTCGATTTCGTGGGGCGGCAGTCCGAACAGCGCGTCGCGCACCGCTCCCCCGACGATCCGCGTTTCGGCGCCGGTTTTCGCCAGCGCCGCGAACAGAGTCGCGAGGCGCGGATCGTCGAGCAACAATTGAGCGGCGTTCATTTGAACGCGCCCGGCACCAGCCGGCCGTTTTCGACATGCGCGGGCACATAGACGCCAGTTTCGACCCCGGTGAGTCCGATCGCGACCATGCCGGCGATGGCGACGAGAAGTCCCGCGATCGTCAAGAGCGACACGACGCGGCCATGCCAGAGTTCCGCGACGAAGGGCCATCGGCGCTGTAGGGCGTGGAACAGCGCATAGGCGGCGAAGGGCGTCAGGAACAGGAGGGCGGTTTCGACGATTGCGCGCCACATGGGCGGAGAGAACCTTTCTTTACGGCCGTCAGCACGTCAGAATGTCTTACCCCAACTCCTTGATGACATGAACCGTTTCGTCCGCCACCGTTTTTTTGGCCTAAAGCGTCGCCAAGTTTAGAGAAAATTTTACACGGTTTCCTTAAGGTCAAGCTCAGGCAGGTTTGTTTTTCTTCGCTGGGAAGCGGTCTTCAATGTCCTTGGAAAGCCAAAATGCGTCAGAAAATTTTCGGGATTTGAACGAAATTATCGAGATTTTGAGGAAAATAAAGGAAATGTTGAAGGGTCACGATCCTGTTTGCCTTTATTTCATTAATATGTGCGAGCTAGCCTTGCTCGAAGAGTTAAAGACTCATGGATCGTCACAGTAGTATAGAGTAAAATTGAATTCTTTTGATTTTTGCAGGCTTATCGTGTGACTCTGAGGGGCAGTGAGGAAGCTTCGATGGATGGGTTTTTAAACCGTGTTATCGATCGAACTATATCCGATACGGAAAGGCTGATGCATCTGGGCGATCTGGATTGGGGAGTTGCGCGTCGCGCGGTGCTGTTCATGATTGGTGATCTTTCGCGCAGCTATCCCTGCTCGAGCGGCCAGATCAAGGAGGCTTTCGAAGCATTTATAGTTCGAAATGACAAAGCGAACGCTGTCGCTGCCTCCGAGGAGGGGGGGCTTTTCGTGAAATTGGTTGACAGGGATTCCAAATTCTCGCTGGTGCCCGCAAGACGCCATGAACGGCGGAAGCCTACTCAGATCGAGGGCGCCGTTCGGATCAACAGCAAAACGTTTGCTGCGAAGATCCTAAATGTCTCCGCCTCGGGCGTCGGAGTTGAGACGTCGATCAAGCCTGAGATTGGCAGTACGATCAGGGTCGGGGACAAAGAGGTCACTGTTGTCCGTCATTTCGACGCTGGCTTTGCCGCGAAATTTCTCTCGGAAATCGAGCCAGAGAGTTTCGACGGCGGCGCGGGCATTTCAAATTCCGACGACTGACCGCGAGCCGCCCATTCCCGTCCGGACCGTCTTCTTTAATCATTGTCCGTCAACCGCTGGGAGCTGCTTACTAGGCCGTGTGGACGAATTGGCGATTGAAGATCGTTTTGGGATTCCCCTGCGGAATCAGGCATGATTCATAGGGCTCCGACTGAGTCGGAGACCGGAAGCCATGTCGACGCGGATGGATGAGGAAGACTGGGCGCATACGCTCGCGGTGTTTCGGGCCTGCCTTCCGCGTCGCGGACGCAAGGCTGAAGACGATCGCCGTTTCCTCGAAGCGCTTCATTTCTTCACGGTCGAAAACGTGCGATGGCGCGCGCTGCCGGAACGGTTCGGCAACTGGAACAGCGTCTGGAAGCGCTTCGACCGGTTGAGCAAGGCCGGCGTGTTCGAAGCCTTCTTGGATGCGCTCGCCTCCATGAGTTCGACGGCGCATCTCATCCAGATGTTCGATTCAACCATCGTGCGCGCGCACGTATCGGCCGCAGGCGCCAAAGGGGGCAAGAAGCGCAGGCGCTCGGGCGTTCGCGCGGCGGGTTCACCACGAAAATCCACGCCAAGTCGGACGCGTCGGGCGACATCATCGCTTTCGATCTGACCGGCGGCGAGGCTGCCGACGCGCCGCATTTCGAAACGCTTCTCGACATCGGCCCCGATATTCAGCCGCGCGCCGCGATTTGCGACAAAGGCTACGACAGCAAGGCCAACCGCGCGGCGGCAAGAGCCCGTGGCATCGCCCCGGTCATTCCCCACAAGGCCAATGAGAAAGACAGGCCGAAGTTCTTCGCCAGGACGCTCTACAAAGCCCGCGCCCGTATCGAGCAGGGCATCGGACGCATCAAACGGTTCAAGCGCGTCGCGCTACGCTGCGAAAAGACAGCCCGAAATTTCCGGTCCATCGTCAGTTTCGCCGCCGGCCTCTGCTTGATCAAATTCGTCCACACGGCCTAGAAGTAGACGTTCCTGAGTTATATTTTGAGGCAGCGTGCGGCTACGCCCAAGATCAGGGCGGGACACCTTACCCAGACATGCAGGACTCGATCATTTTTGACAAGGAAATTGCCGGAGAGAACTATTCTGTATTTTTCTTTGTAGGGAGGCAAGGAAAAGGCGTTAACATAACATTGACTAAGCGACGACCTTCTTTCGAAATTGCGAAAGAGGACGCCGAAGAGTTTGTTAGGCAAGCGTCAAGACCGCAAGCATCTCTTGCAGTCCAAGCTGTCCTGGCACGCGTTTTAGGGTCTGTACCCGATTGAACTGAACGTCGCGCCGTGATTCAAGCTCTTCAGGAGGGCTTGATTCGTGGCGGACAATTTTTGGCTCAGCGATGAGCAATGGGCGGCGATCGAGCCGCATCTTCCGATGGTCCACACCGGGCCCAAGCGCCAGGACGATCGCCGCATCATCAGCGGCATCGTCCATCGGCTGCGCGAGGGCTGCCGATGGCGCGCGCTTCCCGACGAGTATGGGCCGTATACGACGGTCTTCAACCGATACAATCGCTGGAGCCAGCGGGGCCTGTGGCAACGCATATTCTCGGCGCTCGTCGCAAGCGGCGACCCGCCAGCGCTCACCATGATCGACAGTTCGGCGGTCAAGGCGCATCGCTCGGCGAGCGGCGCCAGAAAAGGGGGGCGCAAAATCAAGCCATCGGCCGCTCGCGCGGCGGGCGCACGACGAAAATCCACGCGCTCGTCGACGAAGAAGGACGACCGCACGCCTTCCTGCTGACGGGCGGACGCGTCGCCGACGTCACGGGCGCGGCGACACTGCTCGCCGCGACCGCGCCGAGCGAACAAATGATCGGCGACAAGGGCTACGACGCGGATCATTTGCGCCTCTTCCTGCAAGCACGCGGCACGACGCCGGTCATTCCCAATAAAGTCAACCGCAAGCGCCTCTTTCCGTTCGACGCGGAACTTTACCGCCTGCGCAACGTCATCGAGCGGACGTTCTGCCGGTTGAAGGACTTTCGAGCCATCGCCACACGTTACGACAAAACCGCTCGAAACTTCCTCGCCGGCCTGTGCATCGTTGCCGCCCTCCGCTATTGGATCAATTGAGTCCAGACCCTAAATCCCGGCGCTTGCCTTCATGTTGGACACGCAGGAGCCAGCTTGCGCCCCCGCTCTTGCTCACTTTCAGGAAAAGGCCGTCGCCGTCGCCATAGGTTCCGGGTTTCGCCAACGCTGCCTTAACTTCGTTTGCCGTCAGCTTTCCCATGCCCGCCCCGCACCCCTGGGGCAGCCCTTCCCCACACTTGGGAATTTCCCCACGCCGTTCCCCACATAATAACGTGGTTGCAGGCGTCCGGCAACGAACGGCGGCGGGTTGCTACGGTTAGATTAACCGTTGAAATTCACGGCCTTAAGCGGTTGTGAGCGAATGGCGGTGAACGAGGAATTGGCGGAGAGGGAGGGTCTGGGAGCAAACCGTCTGGGCGGGGCGGGGCGGAGCGGAGGGGAGCGGGATTCTACGGAAAGGCCAAATTTTTGGCGCGCTCGCAGGAATGCGCGGGAGCCCGCCAGGGACTGAGATATCTCGCCGCTACACTCTATTGATTTTGTACGCTGGCGCAGCTGTGCAAACGTAACTCGGCGAGGCTTTCTTCGTAAGCTCCGGCATGGCGAGGTTGGAGCGGGCTGGCGCGCCACGGTCGATCAAGATGGGCAATATGTCTTCGCTATAGCGCTGTCATGGCGATTTCGTTAGCCCATAGCCGGGACCGGGACTTTGCGGGAATTCTGACCATCCGCGTTGTCGGCGCACGCCCGCTCCGGCGGGTTTCAACTCAGATTCGCCTGCCGAAACGAAAGCTTGAACGTCGCCCCTCCGCCGGGCGTGTCCTCGACCCAGATACGGCCGCCGTGCGCGTCCACTATTTCCTTGGCGATGGCGAGGCCAAGGCCTGCGCCGGAGTCGGCTTCGTTCTTGCGCCAGAAAGGTTCGAAGATCGTTTCACGATCGCTAGCGGCGACGCCTTCGCCGTGATCGATCACCGCGACGACGCCATCGTCGATGCGAACGAAGACAGTCCCCCCTTGCGGCTCCGCGCGCACGGCATTGTCGATGAGATTGGTGATTACGCACTCAATCGCGCGGTGGTTGCCGCGCACAAACGCCGTCGCGGGCGCAGCCTCAAATTCGATGAAACGGCGGCGGTCGAGCGCGAGCGGCAGAAAGTCCGAGACGGCCCGCCCAGCCGCTTCGGACAGATTTACACATTGATCGAGCCGCGTCTGACCTTCGCTCAGCCGCCCCGCGACCAGCATTTGCTCGACGATCGAGCGAAGGCGACTCGCATCTCCAAGCAGCTCGCTCCTGAGTTCGGACGCATTGGCGTTTTCCAGCCGCGCACGCATGATTGCGAGTGGGGTCCGCAATTCATGCGCGGCGTTGGCGGCGAAGCGTCTTTGTCGCGCCGCCCAGGCGTCGAGGCGCATCAGCGCTTCATTCACGGCGTCGACAAAAGGCGTTATTTCGACAGGCGCGTCTTCCAAGACCAGTCGTTTGCCTAAAGCGTTCACGCCGATCTGCGTCAATTCGGCGGCGGCGCTGCGCAAAGGCGTCAGCCCCTTTCGCACGGCGAGCCACGCCGTCGCCCCGGAGAGTAATGCGGCGACGATGAGATAGGCCGCATAATTCCAGAAATCCTCTCGCATGCAGAGGAAAATGTCCTCCCATCGGAATTTTGCCCGATAGCTGGCGATCTGAAAACGCCCGTAGGGCGTCCAATACGGTCCCATGAACCCCAGCGTCGGCGAGTCCGGATCGCCCGGCAAGACGAAATGAGAGTGCGTCGGGCTCACTTCTATAATATTCTTGAGCCTGCCGACGAGTTCCGGCGAGGAGCCGGCGACCGGCAGTTTCGTTCTGAAATCGAAGGCCGCATATTTGAATCCCGGGGTTCGTCTTAACTCGGCTTCCAGTTGCGCCGTCGGAACAATATGGACTTCGCCGGCTTCGTCAGCTTTGAGCGAATCAATCACCAGATTGCCGCCGCGAAAAGCGGCGAGTTCGTCCCATGACTGGGTAAATCGCTCAACGCCAGCGAGGCCGAGACCGAGCGTGATTGCCCAGGCAAGAATGAAGGCGGAGATCTGCGCCAAAATGAGAAAGCCGACCGTCCGGCGCGCCAGCGACGGGCCGCGCGTCACGCTCCCGCTCCGCTCTCCCTGGCTTCTCTCAATATGTAGCCGAGAGACCGCGCAGAATAAATTTCGACTTTCGCATCGAGCGCCGCGAGACGTGCGCGCAAACGGGACACAACCGACGTTAACGCATGCTCCTGAACCATCTCTCCATATCCATAGAGTTCGGCGTTCAGCGTCTCGCGCGAGACGACGCAATTGGCTCGTCTGACGAGCGCCTCAAGTAATACGAGTTCGCGATGCGTGAAGAGGACAGGTTCGCCGGCGATGAATACCGCGCGTCGAACAAGATCGAACGACATCGCGCCGATGGCGACCTCAACGGTCGCGCCTCCCTCGCGTTTTCTTAAGTTCGCGCGAATACGCGCGATCATCTCGTCTAGATTGAACGGTTTCGTTAGATAGTCGTCCGCGCCGGCCTCAAGTCCTTCAATTCTGTCGTCGATGGCGTCAAGCGCGGTAAGCATAAGAATTCGTGTCTCCGGCTGCCGCCTGCGGATGCGTGGAACCAGCGAGACGCCGTCGCCGTCGGGCAATCGGCGATCGAGAAGAAAAAGCGCATAGGAGCAATGGTCGAGCGCATGGATTGCGCCCTCGATCGTGCCGACCCGATCGACGTCATAGCCGGCGCGTTCGATTCTCGCTGCGACTTCTCGCGCCAGGCTCCCCTCATCTTCGACCAACAGAATTCGCATGGGCGCCGCTCCCAGCTTGCTTCGCGGACCGGCCGCTCCGGCGTGGGGACGCCCCCGCCGCCTTGCGATTTCATAGCCGAGCGAGCCCAATTGGCAAGCGTGGAAGCCCTTGTCCTTTCACGACCCGGGCCCGCGGATTCCCCGGCCGATGTGGCGCAAAGGCAACAGGCCTGGCTTTTTGCGCGCCGCTTCCGTTTTGCGAGGTTCCCGCGACCTTTCTTCATTATCCCTGCTCGTCAAGTCCCCCACGAACCGGGGAGCAATACCGGCAGGACTGACCCCTTGTCCTGCTTTGGGGACGAGACGTTGAGAGGGACGATGATCGAATCGTGGGGCAAAAGCTGTTGGCGGAGGGCGGCGACGGGTCCGCTCCTCCCCGGCTTCTTTGCCCTGATCCTGCTGTTGCAAGCCCTCGCGGCGCTCGGCGTTTCACATGCGCGTCAAGGCCCGGCGGTCGACGAAGCGCGAGGCGTTTCCTTCAACGTTGACAGGCATTGTGGCGCAGAAGGGCTCTCCGATGAGACCGGGCGGCGCGAAAGCGACGGCGGCGTTCTGTGTTGCCTCTGCTGTCCCGCCTCCGCTGTCGAAGGACTGGCAGCCTCCCGCGCGGCGGGGAGCCTCCCGGCCATTCCGCTTCCAAAGGCGTCCGTTTCCTTTGGCGGGTTATTATACGACACACCCTGCAACCCGCCGAACGGCTGGGCGACATCATGGTCGTCGCAGGCGCCGCCGCTTTTCTCCTGATCGAACCGAGCCAATCCCGGCCGCCGCGTTTGCATCCCGTTCGATCACGTCGGCGTCGACGCCGCGTCAGGAGATTCCATACAATGCACAGCAACCTTTTCGCGCGCGGCGTTTCCGCCTGCGCATTGACCCTCGCGCTCACCTCGCTCGCCGCCGCCCAACAGACCTTGCCGACGATCGAAATCGGCGGCCAGCGCCGCCCGGCGTCGGCAGCGCGCGGCGTCCTCGGATCTGGGTCGAGATCCGCGTCAGGCCCAGCCTTAGGTCCGGCGACGAACGCCCAGAGCCCAGGCAGAAACTCGACCGTCTCGACCGAGCCGAAAAATCCCACAGAAGGCTATGTCGTTCGCGAGGCATCGACCGGAATGAAGGCGGATATCCCTATCAGAGAGACGCCCGTCACGATCAATGTCGTGCCCAAGCAGGCGGTCCGCGATCAGGCGCTTACGACGCTACAAAGCGCGCTAGAAAATGTTCCCGGCGTCCGCTCGAACAATAACGACATCGGGGGGTATCTCTATAAGATACGCGGCTTCAATGTATTCGATACATATCGCAACCAACTCAATCAAGGCGGCGCGAACTTCTTTACTGATCTCGCGAACGTCGAGCGCATCGAAGTGCTTAAGGGACCGGCGTCGATCCTCTATGGCCGCGCCGAGCCCGGCGGCCTCATCAATATCGTGACCAAACAACCGCTATTCACGCCGCGGTATGTTGTGGAGCAGCAGATTCGCAATTACGATCATTATCGCACGCAATGGGACCTGTCGGCTCCGGTGAAAACATTTGAAGGAGTCGCCTACCGCGTCTCCGGCGCATACCAGGACAGTCGCGTCTTTCGGCAGTTCCAGCACGGGCAGCGATTCCTGATCGCGCCGGTCGTGACCTATCAACCGAGCGCCTGGACAGAGTTCACCGCGGATCTCCAATATCTGAGCAACAAGGTCAATGTCCTCACTGGCATTCCGACGCTTCCCAACGCCTCGGCGCCAGCGAACGTTCCACTGTCGCGGTCCTATCAGGAAGGGAACATGCCGCGCGGCGGCACCGACGCGGTCGTTGCGAGCTATGTTTTTCGTCAAAACCTCAACGAGGATTGGAAGATCGTCAATCGCTTCCTTTATTCATCGTTGTGGTTTCAGCAGAGCCTGATTGGGCCGACAGGCTTTTTCGACGATTTGACGCTAGATCGTTTCACGCAAGCTCAAAATATACAGACCGGTACGTTTTCGACGAACCTCAACCTCGAAGGCAAGTTTGAGACGTTCGGCGCCAAGCATAAATTCCTCTTCGGCTTGGATTACCTGAATCTCCTACAAGACTACTATTTTGGCGCCGGGATGACATCATACCCGATTAATGTCTTTGCGCCGATCTATGGAACCGTGCCGCTCCCGGCGTATTACGACGCGCTGATCGGCTCTGGCTTCAAATTCCATTCTTCGACTCTCCAGCGCCAAAAAGGCATGTATGTTCAAGATCTCATCAACGTCCTGGACGACAAGGCGCATATCCTGCTCGGCGTACGCTACGACATCGCTGATGTCACGCCAGGAAGCGTGTCCAGTTGCTGCGCTGGCGACCTTAGCGACTACAGCGCGAGCAAATGGGGAGCGATCGCCGACCGTCTTCGAACCACGTCACGCAAGGACACCGCATGGAGCCCGCGATTCGGCGTCGTTTACGACTTGATCCCGGAAGCCAGCGTTTACGGCAGCTACACGCGGTCGTTCGGTCCCAACAATTCGACCCCTGGTCAAGTTTTTCCTCCGCAAATCGGCGTGCAATGGGAAGTTGGGCTCAAAACGCAGCCTCTACCCGATCTTTCCGCGAATCTCGCGATTTTCCAGCTCACGAGATCTAATCTGACGACGCTGGATTTTTCGACGCCAGATCCGAATGACGTAAAGCTCGCGGGCCTTCAACGAAGCCGCGGCATTGAACTCGATATCATGGGTCGCTTTAATGATCGTTTCGCGGTCCTCGCCAACTACGCCCTCATCGACGCCAAAGTGATCGCCGACAATGCAAGGGACCCGCTAAACCCTTACGGGAGCGGACTCTATCTCAATCATCTCGACAATGTCCCGCGGCACTCCGGCAAGGCATGGCTGACATATGATTTCGGCGATGCAGGCCTTGGTTGGCGCATCGGTGGCGGCGTCACGGCTTCGACCCGCGCGTGGGGCGACATTCAGAACACTTTCCTCATTCCCGGTTGGGCGCAGCTCGACGCGATGGCGAGCTACACGGCGCTGTATGAAGGCCACAAGCTGACCGCCCAGCTCAATCTCAACAACATCACCAATACGAGATACTTCACCGGAACGGACATTTTCTTCTCAGCGCCCACGCGTTTGAGCGCTTTTCCCGCCCAGCCTTTCACCGTCGTGGGCTCGCTGAAATTCGAGTGGTGATATCGCGATTGGGCTGTCTCGTCTCTGCCGAGCACGAGGCAGCCCAACTGTAAATGATTAACCGAGGAGTGCGGTCGATGACTCGCGGTTTATTCGTTTGGCTGCATCGCTGGACCGGGCTTGCGATGGCGGGTTTCCTGATTATCGTCGGACTTACGGGAAGCCTGCTCGCCTTTTATGGCGAACTGAATCATCTGCTGACGCCGGAACTCTATCCTGCGGCGCGGGACGGCGCGGCGCTCGACGCCGCCGCGCTGGCGCGACGCGCCGAAGCGATTGTTCCTGGCGCGCAAACGTCCACCGTCTATTTCGGCTATGACGCGCCCGTCGCCGAGATCGGCATGGAGCCGAAGCCCGGCGCGCCGGCGCTTGATTTCAACACCCTCTATCTTGATCGCTATTCGGGCGAGGAGCTTGGCCGGATGTTCTGGGGCGCGTTTCCGACAAAACGAGCGGGGATCATGCCCTTTGTCTATCAACTACACATGACGCTTGTCGCGGGCGAAATCGGCGCCTGGATTCTCGGCTTTACGGCGCTCGCCTGGACCCTTGATTGTTTCGTCGGCTTCTATTTGACGCTGCCCGCGGCGAGCGAACGTTCGCGGAAAAACTTTCTGGCCCGCTGGAAGCCCGCATGGCTCGTGAAGCTCTCGGGCTCGTTCTATCGCGTCAGCTTCGACTTGCATCGCGCCGGCGGGCTCTGGTTCTGGGTCCTGCTGGTCATTTTTGCGTGGTCGAGCGTCTATATGAATTTGAATGGTTTCTATGCCCGCGCCATGTCTTTTCTCTTCGACTATCAGCCATCGTTCTATCATATGGAGCTCGATGAGCCGCTCGCCGAGGGGGAGCCGATGAGCTGGGAGAAAGCCCTGCAAACCGGCCGGGCGCTCATGGCCGACGAGGCGCGCAACAATGGCTTCAGCGTCGAGCGGGAAATATCGCTATATGCCGTCAAGGACAAGGGCGCTTGGGAATATCGGGTGCGCTCATCGCGCGACATCGGCGACAAATACGGTCAGACATCGGTCTGGTTCGACATAGCAAACGGCGAATTACGCCAGATAAGTCTTCCCACCGGCGGCCGCGCCGGGAATACGATCACCACATGGATATACGAACTGCATAAGGCGAATCTCTTTGGTCTTCCCTACCGCATCTTCGTCTGCCTCCTCGGCCTCATCATCACGATGCTCTCCGCGACCGGCGTTTACATTTGGTGGAAGAAGCGGGCCGCGCGCGGGTCGCATCAGCTTCGTAAGTCGACGGCGTCCACCACGATAGAAACGACCTCATGAGCGTATCCGAGAGGAATGCCCAATGTCGAATCATGAAAGCCTCCCCTGTAAGATTGAGCGTCTGCGGCGCGCGTTGCCGGTCTCGGCCCATCCGCGTTCCGGGCTCTTTCTCGAGTTGCGTAGTAGAGGCGCTTGCGGCAGCGGCGCGCCACGGCTTACGGTCGTCGACATTTTCGACATGGGCGCCGCCGGGGGTGGATTGATGTGCCGTTTTGTCGTCGGTGATCAGGACTCGCGCAGCTTTGTCGCACCGCTGTCGCAGATCGCGCTGGACCGCCGTCATATGTTGGCGCAAGCTGTCGCCATGCATTGCCGTGCGCGGCGCGCCGGGGCGGCGTGAAGGGCTGCCCGCTTATCTCTGTGCTCGCCGTCGTTGTGTCCGGCGCGACGGCCTTTGCCGGGGAGTGGCGGGAGATCGAACGAAAGGAGAAGGCAGCCTCGGAGCGCCACGCGCGCAATCTCGTACCGCGCACGAAGCGCCAGGCGCCTCTCAGGGTTCCGCTCAGGCCCTCAGATACGGCGCCGCAGGTCGGCCCTATGCGTGAGGATCCTCCGGCGCCGCGCGCTCAGACGCTGGGGCGCGACCAGAGCGGCGTCTATGTCAACGCGCCGGCGACGAACTCGGCCTATTCGCCAAGCTTCGTCATGCGCGGCTTTCCGGCGGGGGTGACGCTTTTCGACGGCGCCTCGCACGGCTTCACCGCCCAGGACGTCGATCTCTCCACCATCGACCACGTCGAGTTCTTCAAGGGGCCCAGCGCCATGCTATTCGGCAAGGCGCTCGGCGGCTATGGCGGCGCAGCGAATTACATCCGAAAGGCCCCGACGCAGGAGACTTTCGCGCGCGCCGTTTCGACCCTCGCCAGTTTCGCCGTGCGGCGTTTCACCGTCGACGTCAATACGCCGCTCAATAACGACAAGAGCCTGCTGTTTCGCTTCACCGGCTCGGCGCAGAGCCTGGGGAGCTTTGTCGATTTCGTAGGCTCGCGCAGTTTCGACATAGCCCCCATGCTCGCCTATACGGCGGATAACGGCGACAGAGCCAGCTTGCGCGCCGAGCACAACGGCGCCCGGCTCGTCTGGCGCGATGGCGTTCCCGCCGATCCGATCTTCCTGCACGTCCCGCGCGAGTTCTATGCCGGCCTGCCCGCCAATGAGCATGAAACCCCGATCTTCGACGATCTCACCTTCACCTATGAGCACGCCTTCAACAAGGACTGGAACATCACCACGGTCGTCGATTATTTTCTCTCCGCGAGCCGCTGGGGCTGGTTCACCGGCTGGGGCTATGACGGCTTCCAGTCGGTCGTCCTCGGCAATCCGGCCCGCGCGCGCGTCGCCAATCGCAGTTTCGACGCGCAATTGCGCCTCAACGGCCGCTTCGACACAGGGCTCCTCTCTCACACGGTCTTTCTCGGACTTGAACATTGGGATTTCTATTACGGCTATAACAACGATATCGCCCGCGATGAGGCGGCGCCGGTCAACATTTTCTTCCCCGTCTATTCGCCGGGCGTCAATTACGCCGGCGCCTATTGGTCGAATGGCGTCGCGCGCGCGATCAGCCGTTCGGTCTACGGCCAGGACCTCATCGATCTGAACGAGAACTGGCGCATTCTGATCGGCGGGCGTTACGATCTTCTCGCCCAGCGCGAGCGCGTCTTCGATCCCTTCGGCGCGCTGACCGGCGAGCCGACATCGAGCTTAAGCAAGGGGAGAAAGGGCTATTTTTCGCCGCGCGCCGGCATTCTCTATCGGCCGAACGAGGAGACGCAGCTCTTCGCCGCTTACGGCAAATCGCTGATCCCAAACACCGGCGTGCGCATCCAAAGCGGCGAGGCGCCGCCGCCGCAGCAGGACACGCAATATGAGATCGGCTTCAGGCGCGAATTTCTCGACCGCAAGATGAGTTTCGAAGTCGGTCTCTTCGACATCACGCGCGACAATGTCGCCATTCCCAATCCGGCCAATCCATCCGGCTTCTATTCCGTCGTCACCGGCCAGCAGCATAGCCACGGGATCGAGGTCAATCTCGGCGGCGAAATCTTGCCGAACCTGAAAATCAACGCCGTCGCCACCTTCCTGCACGCGCTCGTCTCGAAGGACGACAACATCCCCTCGCAGCAGGGCAGCGATCTTTTGGGCGCGCCGCGCCGAGTCTACAACCTCTCCGCCAATTACACATTCGACTCGGGCGACCTCAAGGGCCTCGAACTCGGCGCCAGCTACTACTACGCCAGTCGCCTCGAGGCGACGTTGCCCAACACCTATGGCTTCACCCTTGCGCCCCAGCAGATGCTCGGCGCCTCGCTCGCCTATAGCTTCAACGATAATCTCAAGCTCGAAATCAACGCGACCAACCTCACCAATCGCCCGAACTGGACCTCGAACGGCGCTCTTTTCCATGGCGAGCCGCGCGGTTTCAGCGTGAGCCTGAGCGGCGGATTTTGAGGCCAAGTCCGTCAAGCTCGCGCGCCGTCCTTTGACGCTCGCAGCAGCAGGCGCCACGCCCGTGGGGCGACAACTGGGTTGGCGCGATCCGTGGAAGCCGCCTGTGAGAGGGGATGGGCGGCCGAACTCGCGAAGAACAATATCGAAATCAGCGCTAAGCTCGGGGGAGCTCGCATGTCGATTGATAGCAGCGACTGTTGAATGGCTGCAACAGTCGAGAAGTTTCATCGCAACCCATATGGACGCTTCTAAAAACTGGCGCACGAGCGGCGTTTCTGATTCCCTGTGGTGGAAGGGATTGGAGACGAGTCGATGCGCGGACAGCCTGGATTTTTTGATGTCGACGAACGGTTGAAGCGCCTGAGCGGGCTCGGCGATCATCTCGAGTCCTTTGCGGCGGCGGTGGATTTCGAGATGTTCCGCGCCGATCTCGTCGCGGCGCTTGGCTATTCCGCGGGGTCGCAGGGCGGCCGCCCGCCGTTCGATCCGGTGATGATGTTCAAAATCCTCGTCATCGCGGCGATGGACAATTTGTCGGACGAGCGCACCGAATTTCTGATCAACGACCGCATGTCGTTCATGCGCTTCCTGGGGCTCTCGCTCGCCGACCGCGTTCCGGATGCGCGTACGATCTGGCTGTTCCGGGAGAAGCTGACCAAGGCGGGCGCGATTGAACCCTTGTTCGCGCGCTTCGACGCGGCGCTGCGGGCGTCGGGCTTCATCGCCATGTCCGGGCAGATTGTGGACGCAACGCTTGTCGCCGCCCCGCGGCAGCGCAACACGCAAGAGGAAAAGGAGGCGGTCAAAGACGGCCGCATTCCCGAGAACTGGAAAGCCAATCCCGCCAAGCTGCGGCAGAAGGACCGCGACGCGCGCTGGACGGTGAAGTTCACCAAGGCGAAGACGAAGGAGGACGGCTCGACGCCGCCCTGCGATATCGCAATCCCCCTGTTTGGCTACCAGAACCATGTCTCGATCGACCGCGGCTTCGGCTTCATCCGCACATGGCAGGCGACCGACGCCGCGGCTTACGAGGGCGCGCGATTGCGGGAAGGCTTGCTCGACAAGACCAACACGGCGTCGAGCGTCTGGGCCGATACGGCCTATCGTTCGGCGGCCAATGAGACGTTCATGGAGAAGAACGGCTTCGTCAGCCGCGTTCATCGCAAGAAGCCCAAGGGCAGGCCGATGCCGGACGCCGTTCGCCGCGCCAACGCGGAAAAATCGAAAGTTCGCTCGCGCGTCGAGCATGTCTTCGCAGAGCAGAAGGATCGAATGAGGCTCTGAGCTATGGCCGAATGTGGGTGACGGGCGCTGATCAAGCGGCGTGGCTTTCTCTGGCGTCGCTGCTTGCGACGCCGTCGACGAATCTGACGCCTTCGATGAGCCGAGGCAACTGATTTGCGCCTTTCAATCTGCGCCAGGTTTTTGACGCCGCTCGAATGAGGGTGAAGACCATGATCTTCACCGTCTTCTGGGACAGAGCGCCCTTGGTGCGCACCGTCCGATGCCGGACGGTGGCGAAGACGCTCTCGATTGGATTGGACGTTCGCAGGTGATCCCAGTGTTCGGCGGGGAAGTCGTAGAACGCCAGCAATGCTTCTTCATCCTTGGTCAGGCAGGCGACGGCCGGCGCGTATTTGGTCCCGTATTTTTCGTTGAAGAGGTTTATCGCCGCGCGCGCCGCCGCCTTGGTTTCTGAGTGATGGATCTCCTGCAGGTCGGCCTTGACCGCCGCCGCCATGGACTTCGGGAACTTGCCGAGAATATTGGAGATCTTGTGGAACCAGCATCGCTGACGCCGCGCGGCTGGATAAATCTCGTCCATTGCTTTCCAGAACCCCAAAGCGCCATCGGCAACCGCAAGTTCGGGGGAGATTGTCAGGCCCCGCGCCTTGAGATCGACAAGCAACTCACGCCAGCTTTGCGCGCTTTCCCGGGCGCCCACATGAAAGCCGAGAAGCTCCTTTTTGCCTTCGGGCGTGGCGCCGATGATGACAAGAATGCATTCCGCTTCCGGCTCCATCCGCGCCTGTAGATAGACGCCGTCCGCCCAGATGTAGACATAGCGGCGAGCCGAGAGATCCCGACGTTGCCAGCGACCATGCTCCTCCCGCCAAGCCTCGATCAGACGAGCGATCACGCCCGGCGATAGGTTCGGGGCCTCTGGGCCGAGAAGGGCCGTCAGCGCCTCCTGAAGGTCGCCCATCGAGACGCCCCGCAGATAAAGAACCGGCAACAAGGCGTCGAGGCTGCGCGACCGGCGCGCCCATCTGGGCAGAATGTTCGAACTGAAGCGAACTTTCGCCGACGCCGGCGCATCGGCGGCGCGATCCCGGACCTTTTGCCGCTGAACGGTTATCGGCCCGATCCCGGTCTGGATGACCCGTTCTGGCCCGACGCCATGCCGCACAACATGTTGGCGGCCATCAGGCAGCCGCTCGGGTCCCGTCGCGAAGGTGGTTGGAATTTGGTTGGCGTAGTCTCCGGGTTGCCTAACCCAAACGATTCCAGCGTTGGAGCGCTGGAAAGGAGACCACGCCGTGACGAAGAATACCATGAAGACGGCGGCTGTCGCCGCCGACATTCTGCTTTTCGACGATTGGGCCGACGCGATCGAGGACGCGGTCCGCGCTCGGGTTCGCGGGTTCATCGAGGCGATGCTGGAGGAAGAGCTGGCGGACGTCCTAGCGCGGCCGCGTTATGGACGACGCAAGCCGAGCGGCCCGGACGAACCGACGCCCACCGTTGGCTGCCGCCACGGCCGTCGCAACCGGACGCTGACCGGAACCTTCGGCAAGACCGAGATTTCCGTTCCACGCGCCCGCCTCCTGGGCGAGGACGGCAAGACACGTGAATGGAAGAGCAAATCGTTGCCGGCTTACCAGCGTCGCACCAAGGCCGCCGACGCCTTGATCGCCGGCGGTTATCTCGCCGGAACCAATACGCGCCGGGTGCGCCGGGCGTTGAAGGCGGTTTTCAACGGCGCCATCGGCAAGGACGTCGTCAGCCGGACGTGGCGGAGGGTGAAAGGCGACTGGGACCTCTGGAACAGGCGTCCGCTTGGCGAAGAGCCGATCATCCGGCTCATTCTCGACGGAACCGTCGTGCGCGTGCGGCTGGACAAGAGGGCGACCTCCATCTCGTTGCTCATGGCGCTCGGCGTGCGCGCCGACGGCCAAAAGGTTCTGCTCGCGGTCAAGAATATGGGTGGCGAGAGCGAGGCCGCCTGGCGGGCGCTGCTCGACGATCTCGTCGCGCGCGGTTTGAAGACACCGGAACTCGTCATCGTCGACGGCGCGCCGGGGCTCGAGAAGGCGCTGGCGGCGTTATGGACCGATGTCGCCGTCCAGCGTTGCACGGTTCACAAACATCGCAATCTGCTGGCCCATGCGCCCGAACGGCTGCATGAGGAAATCTCGAACGACTACAAGGACATGATCTACGCCTCGACGAAACAGGAGGTCGAGGCGAAACGCAAGGCGTTCATCCGCAAATGGCGCCTCAAATGCCGCGCCGTCGCCGACAGTCTGGAGGAGGCCGGCGACAAGCTCTTCACTTTCACGCGCTTTCCGCCAAGCCAGTGGCGCTCGATCCGAACCTCGAACGCCATCGAGAGGCTGCATGAAGAGTTCAAACGTCGGATCAAGACGCAGACCGTCTTGCCCTGCGCGGAGACCGCCGCAATGTTGTTCTGGGCGCTGTTGGCGTCGGGTCAGATCACCATGCGAAAGGTCGACGGTTGGGAGAGCCTCGCCGAAAAACCAGTCGATCAGATCATTGACCTCGCGGCATGATCGGATAGCATCATGGCGCACGGAGATGCGTCAGCAAATTCCAACACAATTGGCGACGGGACCGCCGCTCGTGGGAAAACATCTCGACGAAACTGTCCGCTTCAGCCTTCAGCGCGGCCAAAAGCATGCGTTGTGCGCCTTCTCGGGCAATCTCCGTCAGGGGATCGGAGATCAGACCCCGCTGCCGGAGATGGATGATCGTGCTATCTTCTTCCATGGCGTATCGCTCCTTTGGAGGAGCTGGCAGGATTCAGCACCCCCCACGATACGCCGCCTTTTCAGGCCCAATCACCCATTTTCAGTCATAGCTCTGAGGCTCTTCATCCGCACCATTGGCATCGCCAGAGCCAGAGTGAAAATCGGCATGGCGAACCTCGTCTACAACTTCAAGCGGCTGGTCTTCCTGCAACGAACCGCCACCGCCTGATCCCGGCGTGTGGGCGCCGCGCGCCTTCAGGCGCGCCTCGCCCACCAACAGCACGCATTCCGCAGATGAATAGCCGCCTCACCGCGGTCAACACTGCAAAACGCCGCGTTGATAGAAGTGTCCAGATTGCGGTTCTGGCAAACGGCTCGGAGGTAAAAGCTCGCAATGCCAAGTGTCTTCGCGCCAACTTCGGAGTTCCAGCAGTAGAAGCCGCGAAAGAAGAGATCGGGTGAGCCGTCCGGCAATCGGCCGGCTTCAATCGGATTGAGATCGTCGACCAGAAACAGAAACACGTCGCGGTCGGAGGCGTAGAGCGTCGTCGTGTCTCGCGTGATGTCGACATGGGGGTTGTAAATTCCGGTCGACCAGTCGAGCACGCCCGGCACCTTCCAGCGCGTATCGCCCGTGCCATTGCCCGCAATGCGCTGCACCGCGGATACAAGTTCGTGATCGTAAATCCGGCCGTAATCTGGACCGGTTACGGCGCGCAGCTCGACGCGCCTGTCTTCGATCTCCAGCGTCTTGATCTGCTCTGCGCGGTGCGAGGTCAGGCCATATTGCAGATTGATGCCGGCGAGCGGCGCCGGCAGCTGACGAAGATAGGTCGCCGGCGCGCCGACGAGGCTTGGTAACCGCTGTTATCAGGCCACGTCTTCGAGAGCGACCGGCTGCGCGTAGGCCCAGGGCATGAGCTCGTCGAGTTTGCTCGCGAGATGGCCATTGATGATCTTCACGAGAACGTCGGCCAAATAGGCCTGCGGATCGACGCCATTGAGCTTGCAGGTCTCGATGAGCGAGGCGACGATCGCCCAATTCTCTGCGCCGCCGTCTGAGCCCGCGAAAAGCGCGTTCTTGCGATTGAGGGCAATGGGGCGGATGGCGCGCTCGACGATGTTGGAGTCGATCTCGATGCGCCCGTCGTCGATGAAGCGCGCCAGGCCGTCCCAACGCGAGAGCGCGTAGCGGATCGCCTCGGCGAGCCTGGTCTTCTGGCTGATCAGCGCGAGCTTTTCACGCAGCCATGGCTCGAGGGCGTCGAGGATCGGGCGGGATTTCTCCTGTCGCGCCGCGCGCCGGTCATCCGGGTTCTGCGCGCGGACGTCGCTCTCGATGGCGTAGAGCGCGCCGATGCGTTCGAGCGCCTCGCTGGCGATCGGCGCAGGACCTGCCGCGGCGAGTTCGTAAAAGCGCCGGCGGACATGGGACCAGCAGAAGGCCAGCGCCACGCTGTTCTTGTGCGCCAGCGCGCGATAGCCAGCGTAACCGTCGACCTGCACGACGCCCGTGAAGCCAGCGAGATGCGCGAGCGGCTGCTCGGACTTTCGGTTTTGCGCATAGACATAGACGGCGATCGGCGGATCGGCGCCGCCCCATGGCCGGTCGTCGCGGGCATAGGCCCAAAGTTGGCCGGTTTTCGTGCGGCCCCGCCCGGGGTCGAGCACCGGCGCCGTCGTCTCGTCGGCGAAGATTTTCGTCGACGACCGGATGTGTTCCAGAAGCCGCTCATGAACGGGCCGCAAATGCCAGGCGGCGCGGCCAACCCAGTCGGCGAGCGTCGAACGGTCGAGGGCGATCCCCTGTCGGGCGTAGATCTGCGCCTGGCGATAAAGCGGCAAGTGATCGGCATATTTGGAGACGAGCACATGGGCGATTGCCGCCTCGGTCGGCAGTCCACCCTCGATCAGCCGCGGCGGGGCCGGCGCCTGCACGATTGCGCCCTCGCAGGCGCGGCAGGCGTATTTGGGACGCCGCGTCACCAGCACCCGGAACTGCGCCGGGACGATGTCGAGCCGCTCGGAGACGTCTTCGCCGATCTTGTGCAGCAGTCCCTTGCAGCAGGGGCAGGCGTAGTCCTCGACATCGACGACGGTCTCGATGCGCGGCAGATGCGCCGGCAGCGCGCCTCGGTTCGTGCGGCGCTTTCTGGACGCCTTCTCGCGTTCGGCGGCGGACTTGGCTTCCCCCTCCGCCGCTGCGCCGGCTTCCGTCTGCTCGACCTCTTCGAGCGCCAGCAGCATCTGGTCATCGGGAAGCGTCTCTGCGCGCCGTCCGAAGCGATGACGCTGCATCTCCTTGATGATCTGAACGAGGCGCTCGTTGCGCGCCCGCTCGGCGAGGAGCATCGCCTTCAGTTCATTCGGATCGTCGGGAAGCGTCTCGACCGCCTGCGCCATAGACACAGAAGACCATATTTTCTGCGGTCTTTCGACGCTCTTCGACGCCCTGATTCATTGTGTCGCAGATCATCCCGCCAAGGCCGGCGCCGGCGTCTCCTTCACGCTGTGGACGCGCCGCCAGTCCAGCCCCTCCAGCAGCGCCGAAAATTGCGCCGCCGACAACCGCATCACCCCGTCTTCGATCTTCGGCCAGCGGAACTCGCCATCCTCCAGCCGCTTGGCGAAGAGGCACACGCCCGTGCCGTCCCAGAAGACCAGCTTGATGCGGTCCGTCCGTTTCGCGCGAAAGACGTAGATCGCGCCGTCGAAGGGATCGCACTGCATCGTCTCGCGCACCAGCGCCGCGAGACCCTCTGCGCCCTTGCGGAAGTCGACAGGCTTCGTCGCCACCATCACGCGCACCGCGCCCGTCGGGCCGATCATTTGGCGACTTTCAACGCCCGGATCACCGCAGCGATGGTCTTCGCTTGCGCGCCGCGTCCGACCCGAACCGTAACGCCGTCAATTTCAAGTTCGATCGTCGGCGTCGAACCAATTTCCTGGTCGACGGCGCGGCGTTTGCGCTTCGCCGGCGGCGCGGGCGCAGGCCCTTGCATGATTGCCGGAACAAACAATGGCGGCGCGCCTGCGTCCGCGCGAGCCTCGGTCTCTTTGCGCGCCTGACGACGCCACGTAAAAAGCTGCTGCGCCGTCAGACCGTGCCGCCGCGCCACTTCACAAACGCTCGCGTCCTCCGCAAAGCTCTCAGCGACGATCGCCGCCTTCTGATCGGAGCCCCACGTTCTCCGGCGTCCCGCGCCCGTGAAAACCTCGATCCGCCGCATCGGAGCTGCTTCAGGCTCCGACATATGCTTACGCTCTGAAATCGACATGTGTCGGAGCCCCTTTCGCTCCGATTATCGTCGCCCCAACTCATTCAAAACAGGTGCGAGCAGAACAGCGCTTACGAGGCTTGCGAGCTGGCCGAAGCTCCAATGCGTCGGCGCGATGGGGGCGTCCAAGCCTGGGAGCATCAGCGCGAGCCGCTCGGAATCGTCGCGGCTTGCCCCGACACGGATCGCGGCGCTCTCAACCGTCCGCGTCCGGCTGCGCTCGGTCCGGCCGCGCACGGCCGCGAACAGTTCCGACAACGACAGATAGCGCTCATCCGACGGGCGTGAAAACCACTCCGATGATACGCGGCCGATCCGCCCGCCTCGGCTCGCATCCACCTTGTAGCCGGTCTCGGCGCCGCGCGCGGCATCCAGAATCTCAACCTGGGTCATGGGGCTTCTCCATGACGGGCGCCCGGGAGCCTCTCTCTCGGTCCTCAACCCGTCGCGAATACGCCGATTTCCTCTGACTTTCGTCAGTCCCGATACTGCAACGCCTTTCTTCCGGCCAACAGTTCCCACGATTTCGTGGATGCCCGAGACAACCGCAGCAAATCTCAAGTGCGAGTTATCTTGTCGAGGTTGCGTTCCCTTTTAAGGCAGACAAATTCCGAGAAATTTAGCGTCGATCGAAAAGCCAGAGTGCGTGTCGCTTGAACTTATCTTGGATTGCGCACGATACCAGGACTTGAAATCTCCCGTGAAGAGGAAGCTCTCGACGCTGCGTCTGTCGCGGGCGCCACATTCGATGGTCACAATCACCTGATCCCCTGCGTGCGCGACCGATGGACGGGCGCAGTCTGCAGCCTGAGGTCCGATGATACTGTCTCCTTCAGCGATACAGACGTCGTGAGATTGCATGCCGATCTCGGGAGAAACCGTGATGATCCGCCACAAACCTGGTGCTCTCTTTGGCAGCTCTGACGACAATGTATCCGCCAAGATCGATCCTCGTGGTAACGTTGTGCCGACGAGAGCCATAGTGGCCGCAAGGAGGCGCCTGCAGGAAGGTGCGATAATCATGATCTCGGACTGAACGTGTCAATTCTGCTTGTCGCATAGCGATCTGGTCGAGTGGCTGCAAAGACGATTTCCGATTTTTCCCATGGACAGGTGAAACTCTCCCGTTGCGAGCGTTCGCAGCCGATGGTCATTGTCCTGCTCCAGACATTCGTCAGCGAGAGGGCTCATGTCGCTTCGGCTCGGGCTATCCGTTACATTGGCGTGTGTTCTCTGTCTCGTAGGCAGGGCGTGTTTCGCCTCCGATCTAACGCGGGCACAGATCGAGCGGCGACTGACGCAGGGCAAGGACGCCGCTGCCGACTTTTCCAATCTCGATCTTTCCGGCGCGGATCTTTCCGGTCTCGATCTGCACAGCCCCGACTTCTTTTCATCCAAACTTGCGGGCGCCAAATTGAAGGGCGCTCGCCTTGCGTCCACGAATTTCACGCGCAGCGACGTGCAAAACGCGGACTTTTCCGGCGCCGATATGACGCGCGCGCGGATTATCGGTGGCGGGCGCGGCGTGAAATTCGTCAAGGCGAAACTCATCGACGCCGATCTTGGAGCCGACCCCGCCAATCAGGGAATGGTTCCCGTGCGCGCCGAACTTCCGGAAGCGAGTTTCGACGGCGCCGATCTGACGCGCACCAATCTCACCCATGCGGTGCTGAACGCCACCAACTCTACCGCCGCAATCGTTACGGGCGCGCGCTTCGATTACGCGGTGCTCGACGGCTCCAACTTGACGCTGACGCGATAGCTCCCGGGGAGCTTGCCGGTCTTTCCCGAAATTGTTGGGAAACTATGAAGCAGACGGATCTCCGCCGCTCGATTAGAAACTCGGGCGGCAACGTCGCCATGTGGCAACCAGGTCCTGCCCATGATCAATCGAGCATTTGCCGTTGCGGCGCTTTGTATGGCCGGCGTCTTGACCACGGGCGCTTCCTTGGCGGCGGATCAGCTGCGCGGGAAATATCTCGTGGAGGCGCTGGCGGCCTGCGACAATTGTCACACGCCGCGCGGTCCCAATGGCTACGACCTATCCGCGCGCTTTTCCGGCGGCTCGCAGACTTTCACCGGCAAAGACTATATCGCGCGCGGCTCCAATATCACGCCCGACAAGGAGACAGGGGTTGGCGGATGGTCCGACGATGCGGTCAGTGCAGCCATCGTCGCCGGAGTCGGCCGCGACGGACAGCTAGCGCCCGCCATGCCTTCCAATTCCTACCGTGTGCTGACGGATGCCGATCGCTATGCGATTATCGCCTTCCTGCGAGCGCAATCTCCCGTGACGGCTCAAGCTATCGTGCCGCTGCAACAGCAAGGTAAGTGGTATCCCCATCCGGCGCCCGGCGCAGAAGCGGCGTTTGACGAGGCGGCGCTTTCCGAGAAGGTTAAACGCGGCCTTTATGTTGCGTCGATCGCCCGCTGCCTCGCCTGCCACAGCACGGAGGTCGACGATGCGCCGGACTATGCGAACGGGCTCGGCGCTGGCGGCAAGATCTTCCGAACTCCGGCGGGCGTTGCTGTCGCGTCGAATATTACGCCGCATCCGGAGAAGGGCGTCGGCGCATGGTCGGATGACGACATCAAGCGCGCAATCACGCAGGGCGTCTCTCGCAAAGGCGAAGTGCTCAAGCCGCCCATGTCCACGCTCGCCAAAGCGCATTTCGCCAAAATGTCGCATGAAGACCTCGACGCGCTCATCGCCTATCTGCGGACGCTGCCGCCCAAGGAATAGTCAGCGCGGCTTCTCCACGGCTTCCCGGATCGCCTTTGCGAGATCGCCCTCGAAAAGAATGGCGGAGCCGTAATGTGTTTCGATGTCGAAGGGCCGCGTCCAATTCATGTCGAGCGACGCGCTGTGCAGCGCGATCAGCCGCCCGTCTTCTGAGAAGAGGCCGGACCCCGAACCGCCATAGCCGCCATTGCAATCATGGCGCGCGCGACGGACATGGCCTTCCGTCGGCTCGTCGATCCTGCGAATCGCACAGAATTCCACCGTCGCGGGAAGATGCGTGTTCGAATGCCCGGCGGGCGACACCATGGTCACTTTAATGCCCGCTCCGGTCACGATATCGCTCGCGTCCGGGATCGGCTGCGGTTTGACGTTGTCCGGCGTCGGCTGAAGGAGGCGCAGCAACGCCCAGTCATCCGTAATGTGCAGTCCCTTCGACTCGACGGCGGCGCCGATGCGCAGGCTGTCGGCGTCGAAATAGTAATCGCCGCCGCCGATGCGGAAGAAGCAATCCGTCACAGGATGGGTCGGAATCAGTTTGCGATCGACAAAATTATGCGCGTTCAAAACGACGAGGTCGTGCGAACCGATGAGCCAGGCGGCCGCGCCGCGCTCCAACGTCCCGTAATCGGAATAGCACATCAACACGCCAGCGCCGGCGAAACGCGCCGCGTCGGCTTCGCTCATGAGGCGACGGCCATCCTGCAGATAGAGCGCGACATCGACGATCTGGGCGCGGAGTCCTTGGCAGTTGACGCTCAGGATTACGAGCAAAATGACGCCAGTCAGGCGGCGGATCATACGATCGGTCATGTTCTTCTTCTTTTTGGGACGCCGTTCGCGAGGAGGAGATACTGCACGGGCGCGCGTCAAGACTCCTCGCTCGCGGAGCAGTGTCAGGAAACAACGGGAGGCAGCTTGCCATTTTTTCCCGATGCGCATTACCGATAAATCGTGAAGACACGCCGCGGCGCTTAAATTTATATGCTCGCGGATCGTCTCTCCCATAAAGCGCGGCAAGCGCTCCCAAGGAAGCGACCTTCAACGAACTAGGACAGCTCCAATGACAAAATATGGAGCTTCTTTACGAGGCGACGCCATCCTTTCAAGAAGCCACGAACGGCCTTGCAGGACGTCGCAGGAGGACTCGTCTATGTGGAAATTCCTGAATTCCGTTTCCCTGTTGTCGGTCCTGATCGCAACGCCTTTTGCGACGGCGTCGACGTCCCGCGCCGAAGACCGGCTCGAAGCGCTTGCGAAGAGCGAAAACAACTGGGCGATGCAGGGCAAGAACTACAGCGCCAACCATTACAGCACGCTGACCCAGATCAACGCCGACAACGTCAAGAACCTCAAGGTCTCGTGGTCGTTTTCGACGGGCCTCCTGAGCGGCCACGAAGGCGCGCCGCTCGTCGTCGACGGCAAGATGTATGTTCACACGTCTTTCCCGAACAACACTTTCGCGCTCGATCTCGACAATCCCACCCGCATTCTCTGGCAGCACAAGCCCAAGCAGAACGCGGCTGCGCGCGCCGTGGCGTGCTGCGACATCGTCAATCGCGGCCTCGCTTATTGGCCGGGTGACGGCAAGACGCCCTCGCTTATCATCAAGACGCTGCTCGACGGCCATGTCGTCGCGCTCAACGCGGAGACGGGTCAGGAATATTGGAAAATCGAGAACTCCGACTTCAAGGTCGGATCGACGCTCACCGTTGCTCCGCATGTCTATAAGGACGTGGTTCTCATCGGCAGCTCCGGCGCCGAGCTCGGCGTGCGCGGCTACATGACCGCCTATGACGTTCGCACCGGCGAGCAGAAGTGGCGCGCTTACGCCACGGGTCCGGATTCCGACGTTCTGATCGGCGACGACTTCAACAAGGCCAACCCGCATTACGGCCAGAAGGGCCTCGGCACGGCGACATGGGAAGGCGACGCCTGGAAGATCGGCGGCGGCACGAACTGGGGCTGGTTCGCCTATGATCCGGGCACAAACCTCGTCTACTACGGCTCGGGCAATCCGGCGCCGTGGAACGAGACGATGCGTCCGGGCGACAACAAGTGGACGATGACCATCTGGGGCCGCGACCTCGACACGGGCATGGCCAAATTCGGCTATCAGAAGACTCCCCATGACGAGTGGGATTACGCCGGCATCAATTTCATGATGCTCTCCGAGCAGAAGGACAAGGAAGGCAAGCTGCGCAAGCTGCTGACCCATCCGGATCGCAACGGCATCATCTACACGCTCGACCGCACCGACGGCACGCTGATCTCCGCGGACAAGATCGACGATACGGTCAACGTCTTCAAGAAGGTCGACCTGAAGTCGGGCCTGCCGGTCCGCGATCCCGAATACGGCACGCGAATGGACCATCTCGCCAAGGACGTCTGCCCCTCGGCGATGGGCTATCACAATCAGGGTCTCGACTCCTACGATCCGACCAAGGAATTGTTCTTCCTCGGCGTGAACCATATCTGCATGGACTGGGAGCCCTTCATGCTTCCGTACCGCGCGGGCCAGTTCTTCGTCGGCGCGACGCTGAACATGTATCCGGGCCCGAAGGGCGATCGCCAGAAGGGCGAAGGCCTGGGCCAGATCAAGGCCTACAACGCGATCACCGGCCAGTTCAAATGGGAGAAGATGGAGCGCTTCGCGGTTTGGGGCGGCACCGCCGCGACCGCCGGCAACGTCGTCTTCTACGGAACGCTCGACGGCTTCATCAAGGCCCGCAACAGCGACACCGGCGAACTGCTCTGGAAATTCAAGCTGCCCTCCGGCGTCATCGGGCATCCGATCGTCTATCAGCACAAGGGCGTCGAATATGTCGCGATCATGTATGGCGTCGGCGGCTGGCCGGGCGTAGGTCTCGTCTTCGACCTTCAGGATCCGACGGCCGGTCTCGGCGCGGTCGGCGCCTTCAAGCAGCTTGCCAACTACACTCAGATGGGCGGCGGCGTGATGGTGTTTTCCCTCAATGGCCAGGGTCCATACGACGACGTGAACCTCGGCGAATACAAGGCCAACTGATTTCCGCTCCGCTTCTGCAAAAGCGAAAATGCGCTTGCTCGGGCGCGCGCTCCTCGCGCGTCCGAGCGACGCCCGACAACGAAAATGAAAGAGACGAAGATGCTGCCTGTGCGCAAATTCGTGTGGTTCAGCGTCGTTGCGCTGGCGCTCGTCGGGGCCGCCAACGCGACCGCTGCTTCTCTCGGCGTGTCCAACGACGCCGGCGCCAGCGCGAGTTCGGCCGCGCCTCCGGCGCCCAAGGCCGATCCGAACTCCCTGCGGATCTGCGCGGCGAAAAACCAGCCGCCGCTGTCGATGGAAGATGGCTCCGGCCTCGAGAACAAAATCGGCGTCGCGCTCGCAGACGCCATGAAACGCGAGGCGCAATTCGTCTGGTCCGAGCGGCCGGCGATCTATCTCGTCCGCGACTATCTCGACAAGAACGCGTGCGACGTGATCATCGGCCTCGACACGGGAGATTCGCGCGTCGCGACCTCGAAGCCCTATTATCGCACCGGCTACGTCTTCGTCAGCCGCGCCGATCGTGATCTCGACATCAAATCCTGGAACGATGCGCGGCTGAAGAAGCTCCGTCACATCGTCGTCGCCTTCGGTTCCCCGGGCGAGGCGCTGATGAAGGACATGGGCGTCTATGACGACAACATGGCTTATCTCTACTCGTTGGTGAATTTCAAATCGCCGCGCAATCAATATACGCAGATCGATCCGAGCCGCATGGTCGGCGAGGTCGTGAGTGGCGCGGCGGACATCGCCGTCGGATTCGCGCCCGACGTCGCGCGCTACGTCAAGGCGTCGACTGTTCCCCTGCGGATGACTTTGATCGACGACGACGCGGCGAAGAGCGATGGCGAGAAAGTGCCGCAACGCTTCGATCAGTCGGTCGCCGTGCGCCGCGACGACACGGCCTTGTTGGCCGCAGTCGATGCGGCGCTCGTCGCCGCCAAGCCGAAGATCGACGAAATTCTCCAGGCGGAGGGCGTGCCCCTTCTGCCGGTCAGCCAATAAATATGCGGCGATCACCGAACAGGAAGAAAAGACGTGTTGAACCAGAAGAAGCAGGCGACCTGCAGCATCATCGCCGCGATTGGGGTTTTTGTGGCTGTCTCGGCGCTCGCGCAGTCGGCCATCGCTTTCCGCAACACCATTACGGGAGAGATCCTGAATTTCAGCGACGCGCTGCCGGAAGGCAAAGATACTCCCGCCGTCAAGGAATTCATGACGACGGGCAAGAACCCCTACAACGAGGATATGAGCTGCCTGAAACAGGGCGAGCAGATCTTCCTCTCGGCTTGTTCCGGCTGTCATGGCCATGTCGGGGAAGGCAAGATCGGTCCCGGCCTCAACGACGCTTATTGGACCTACCCGCAGAACGAAACCGACGAAGGTCTGTTCTCGACGATTTATGGCGGCGCGCAGGCGTCGATGGGTCCGCAGTATCAAAATCTCCAGCTCGACGAAATGCTGAAGGTGATGGCTTGGATTCGCCATCTCTTCAAGGAAGCGCCGGAAAAGGCGATTTGGCTGACGGACGCCCAGCGCAAGTCTTTCAAGCCCTATTCGGGGCACGAGACGCTGCCGGATAACCCGCCCGGCAAGTGCCAGGCCAAGAAATAGGCGCGTCAAAGCAAATTCCGCCTCCGTCGCCGGAGGCGCAAACAAAGGGGCGCACGCCTCGCAAAAATGGAGGACAAGGGATGCGTAAGATGCATTTCGCCGCGACGATCGCCGTCGGCGTCATGTTGGGGGCTGGCAGCGCTCTTGCTTATGACGGCACCAAATGCAAAGCCCCCGGCAATTGCTGGGAGCCCAAGCCCGGCTTCCCGGAAAAGGTCGAGGGCTCGAAATACGATCCCAAGCACGATCCGAAGGAGCTCGCCAAGCAACAGGCGTCGATCCAGGCAATGGAAGAACGCAACAAGAAGCGGGTCGAGCATTTCAAGAAGACCGGCAAGTGGGAATATGATGTGAGCAAGATTGCTCAATAACGACATTCATCGCGCTCCCCTCGCGCGATGAGTGAAAGCGGCCACGATCTGGACCTGGTGCTATTCGACAACAGCGCATCAGATCCATTCCCGAGATCGTGGCCGCAAATTTTTCGGTGCTTTAGGGGCGCGCCTTGAACGAAGTCTTACAAGCAAAGCAGAAGCTCGCCGAATGGCGCGAGCGCGCTCTGGCGTTCGAGCAGGAAATCCAAAAAGCCGTCATCGGCCAGGAACGCGTCATCCGGCTCGTCATGATCTGCGTTTTCGCACGCGGTCACGTCCTGATCGAGGGCGATGTCGGCGTCGGCAAGACCACGCTGCTGCGCGCCGTCTCGCGTGCGCTCGGCGGGGATTTCGTCCGTGTGGAGGGCACGGTCGACATGATGCCGAGCGACATTCTCTATCACACCTATCTTGGCGACGATGGTCGCCCACGGATCGAACCGTCCGAACTCCTGCGCCTCGCCGAGACGCTTCCTGTCTTCTTCTTCAACGAGATCAATCGCGCGCGTCCGCAGGTCCATTCGCTGCTGTTGCGTCTGATGGCGGAAAGAAGCGTCACGGCGTTCAACCGCCTGTATCGTTTCCCTTATCTCCAGGTCTTCGCGGACCGAAACATGGTCGAACGCGAGGAGACGTTCGAACTTCCGGCGGCGGCGCGCGACCGGTTTTTCATGGAAATTTCCATGGGAGCGCCGACGGATCCGGCGGCGCGCCGCAAGCTCGTTTTTGATCCCGCCTTCCAGGACGTGGATGCGCTTGTCGAGCGTGTCGGATCAGGCGCGATCGACTATCGCAAGATTGCTGGCGTCTCGCGCATGATCCAGGATACGGTGAAGGCGAGCGCGACTCTCGAAAGCTACGTGCTGGGCCTCTGGCAAGGCCTCGTCGACCCTGGCTCCATAGGGATAGTTCTCCCGGATATCGATGTCTCGACGCTCGTCAAAGGCGGCGCCAGCCCGCGCGGTCTTGCAACCCTGGCGCGCGCGGCGCGCGTGCGCGCCTGGCTGGAGGGGCGAGACTATTTGACGCCGGACGACGTGAAGGATGTCTTCTTCGAGGTCATGTCGCATCGCATCTTCGTCGATCCCGTTCATGCGCTGCGCGGCGACGAGCCGGTCAAACAGCTCTGCCACGCCGTCTTAGACGCGACGCCGGTCCCATGACGATTTCGGCGGAAATCACGTACCGGCCGCGCGGACGCTTCCGGTCCAATCATGTCGGCGCGCATGTGTCGAGCGAGGTCGGCGGCTTTGGCGTGTTTCGTGATCAAGTGCCCTTTCTGCGCTATCCGGACGCCAGACGCATCGACCTGCGTGCGACCTTGCGTAATCCTTTCGGAGACACACATGTCCGGCGCTTCGAGCAAAGAAGCGCGATCGACGTCTACGCTCTTGTCGACCTTTCTGCGTCGATGAGCTTCGTCGGCACCGTCGATCGCTTCGCAGTCGCCTGCGATCTGTGCGCCTCCCTCGCTTTTTCGGCGAATCGCATCGGCGATCGCTTCGGACTCGTCGCCGGCGGCGACATTTTGCGCGAGCGCGTTTTTCTTCCCGCGACACGTTTTCGAAGCGCGGCGCTTCGAGCCGTCGACAGGCTTCGCGAAGAACGTCCCGCCGGCGCGAGCGCGGAAAGCCTGAAGAGCGCCGCGATGCGTCTCGGCTCGGGGCGCAAGCTCGTGCTGCTCGTTTCCGACTTTCGCTGGCCGGCGCGGCTTGTTCAAGGCGTCTTCGACGCCCTTGCCCTTCACGACGTTCTACCGGTCGCGCTCGTCGACTCCGTGGAGCTCGACGCACCGCGCTGGGGCCTTTTGGAATTACGAGATCCGGAGGCGGCGCGGCGGCGCCTGATGGTCATGAGGCCGGCTCTGCGGGAGAAGTGGATCGAAGCCGAGGCCAAGCGTAGAGAAGGATTGATCCGGGTTGCGGCCGGGCGCGTCCGGCCGCCGATCTTCGTCGAGGATCAACTCGATCCCCGAGCGCTCAGTTCGCGCCTCATGGCGGCGTGAGGCGTCTCATGCGTGGCGCGCTTCTTACCATCCTCTCGCTCATTTGGACGTTTCCTGCCGGGGGGGGCGATCTACAGGTCACGATCCATTCCGCGCGGCCCTTCGGCTATTTCGTGGGCGATCTCATTCGCGCGCGCGTCGAGATCACGGGGCCGGCGGGCGCGGTGCTGGCCGCCTCCTCCCTGCCGCGTCCCGGGCCGCTCAACGTGTCCCTCGATCTGAAGGATGTCGTGGTCCATACGACGGCGATCGGCGTCGACAGGCGTTGGGACATCGACCTCGTCTATCAGAACTTTTACGTCGCGCTGGACGCGCGCAACATCGAAATCCCAGCCTTCGATCTGCGCTTCGGTAACGAGACCATTACGGTTCCCGCCTGGAGCGTCGGCGTCGCGCCCCTGCGCGAAATCGCCCCGGCGAAGAAAGAGCGCCCCGAAGACGATCTGCGGCCGGACGCCCCGATGGTTTATGCGGAGGAGACGCGGCCGAAGCGCCTCGCCTTCGCTTTTGCGGCGTTCACTTTGCTGGCGCTCGCGGCTGTCGCGCGGGATCGCGCCTGGCCGCCCTTCCAGAAGCGACGCGCCCGCATTTTCAATGCGCTGGCCCGCGAACTCGCCGCGCAGGCCCGCGGCGACGTCAGCGCTCTTCCCAGAGCGATGCAGAGCGTGCATCGGGCCATCGATCTCGCCAACGGGGGATCGCTTCTCGGAGAGGACGTCGCGGCCTTTTTGGCGCGCCGGCCCGAATTTGCGTCATTGAAGCCCTCCTTCGATCGATTCTTCTCCGCGTCGCGCAACGCCTTCTTCTCGGAAGGCGCGGGGGACGGTTACGGTTTCGGCGAACTTCTCGACTTCGCGCGGGCGCTCGCTCGACAGGAGCGCGCGCAATGACGCTCGTCGCGTTCGATCGCCCGGAACTGCTCCTACTGACGCCGATCGCCATCGCGCCGCTGCTGAAATCGGCTTTGCGCTCGTCCACGATCCCATCCATCGATTGCGCCCCGGTAGACAGCGTCTCGGGGCTCGTCGACGCCCTCCTGAAATTCCTCGGCGTCACGGCGCTTCTCGCAAGCCTCGGGGGAGCGGCCGGGCCGTTTTTCCCAGGCGAAGAGATCGAGCGCCTCGCCGAGGGCGCGCAGATCGTGATGGTGATCGACCGTAGCGGCAGCATGAACGAGACCTTCGCGGGCCGAAACCCCTCTGGGGCGGAGGAGTCCAAGGCTGCCGCCGCCAAGCGCATTTTGAAGGCCTTCGTCGACAGCCGCCGGCGTGATCTCGTCGGCGTCGTCGCCTTTTCGACATCGCCCATGCTGGTCACGCCCCTGTCCGATCGTCTCGAGGCGACGAAGGCGGCGATCGACGCCATCGATCTTCCGGGCCTCGATTACACGAATATCGGGCGCGGCCTTGCGATGGCGCTTTCGATGTTCGGGCCGAGCGACGGCAGCCGTTCACGCGCCATTCTGCTCATCTCCGACGGCGCGGGCGTCATCGATCCGAAAATGCAAGACGACCTGCGCGCGAATTTCAAGAAGGCCCAGGTCAATCTGTATTGGCTGTTCCTGCGCACCGAAGGGAGCCCCGGGATTTACGACGCGCCCGAAGGCGACGCCGAGTCGCCGCAGGCCGCGCCGGAAAGACACCTCGATCTCTATTTCAAGTCGCTCGGCGCCCCCTATCGCGTTTTCGAGGCCGAAGGACCGAAGGCGACGGAGGAGGCGCTGCGCCAGATCGACCGGCTCGAACGCCGGCCCATGCGCTACTTCGAGAAGCTTCCACGGCGCGATCTCGGCGGCGCATTCTTCGCCGCGGCGCTCGGCGCGGCGGCCCTGCTTCTCTTCGCCAAGCTGGCGGAGGTCCGCCTTTCTCCGGCGGGGGACGCTCGATGAACGAACGTCCGCGCAGAGCAATCTTCGCGTTTTGGCGCATGCGGCGCTCCTGGCTGCTCGTGGCGCTCCTTTTGGCGTTTGCTTCCGTGACGATCTTCCAACTTGTGGAATGGCGCCGCGCAGCCGCTTTGAATGACATGATCGAATCGCTGCGCGCGGGTCACGATATTCAGGTCGATGCGGAAGCGGCGCCGGAAGCGCTGCTGGCGCGGATCGCCTTCCTCACAAAGCGCGACGAACTCGATCAGGCGCGCGGACTTCTCGAAGCGCTGGACCGAGTTGGAGACGCTCGAACGCGCGCGCGCGCGCATTATCTCCTTGCGAACGCGCTGCTGCGCGCGGCGCTGGAGCATATCGAGAAATCGGAGCTCGACGCCGCCAATCCTTTGGTCAATCTTTCCAAGCGGGAATATCGCCGCGCGCTCCAACTCGACCCCGAGTTCTGGGACGCGAAGTTCAATATCGACGTCGCGTCGCGGCTCGTGCGCGACTTTCCGGATTTCGAAAGAAAGAGCGGCGACGAACTCACCGCTGATCCAAAGAAGCTCTGGACCGACATTCCTGGCAAGCCGAAGGGGCTGCCCTGATGCGGCCCGACCTGCGTGATCCCCGCCTGATCTTGCTGGCGCTGGCGGCGGCGCTGCTCGTCGCGACATTCCTCGCGCCGCAGATGAAAGTGACGCGCCCGGGTTACGACCTTCTCGCCATCGTCGACATCACCGGCAGCATGAACGTTCGCGACTACGCCGCCGGAGGGAGGCCGATCAGCCGTCTCGAGAAGGTCAAGGCGGCCTTGCGGGAGCTGATCGTCGGTTTGCCTTGCCCTTCGCGGGTGGCGCTTGGCGTCTTCGCGGAGCGACGGCCCTTCCTGCTCTTCGAACCGATCGACGCCTGCGCCGATTTTCCCCCCCTGGAAGCTGCGATCGCAGCGCTCGACTGGCGTATGGCCTGGGAGGGCGACAGCCGGATTTCGGCGGGTCTGTTCCGCGCCATCGACATGGCTCGCAAGTTAGAGGTCGATATTCTGTTCTTCACGGATGGGCAGGAGGCCCCGCCGCTGCCCGCCTCCGGCGGCCCTGTCTTCGAGGGGAAGCGTGGCGAGACGCGCGGGCTGATTGTCGGGACCGGAGGCTATGAACTTTCACCCATCCCGAAATTCGACGACAAGGGCCGCGAAATCGGCTTCGTCACGACCGACGAAGTGCTGCACGAAAACCGTTTCGGCCTGCCGCCCAAAGGGGCCGAGCAACGCGAAGGCTTCAATGCGCGCAACGCGCCCTTCGGCGCCACGGCCGCCGTCGGCATGGAGCATCTTTCGTCGGTGAGGGAAGACTATCTCCGCGCGCTCGCGGAGACGACGGGCCTCGGCTACGTCCATCTGGACGACAAGACGAGCCTTCTCGATGCGTATCGCGCCGCCGCGACCGAGCGGGCCCGCGCCGGGACGCTCGATACGCGTCCGTTTCTTGGCGGCTTGTCCGCCGCCTGCCTATTCGGCGGCTTTTCCATCGCGCCGCTTCTGGAGCGCCTTACGCGTAAACGGCAGACGACGCGCTTCGCCCGGAAACAACCATGAGGGAGTGCAGAATGAGAAAATCGGTGTCGCTGATGGCCTTTCTATTCACTGCGCCAGCCTTGGCGCATGGGCCAACGCCGATCAAGGTGGACGAAACGATCGTCATCGCCGCGGATCCAAAGGCGGTTTGGGCGGTTGCAGGAAAAGTCGACGGCCTCGCCGCCTGGCATCCGGACGTCCAGGGCGTGAAGGCCAAAGGCGGAGACGCAGCGGGCGCCGAGCGCGAAGTGACGCTCAAGAAAGGCGGCGCGCTGAAAGAAGGTCTCGACGAATATGACGCCGCGGCGCACAAGCTCTCCTGGCGCATGTCCGATCCCAATCTCGACGCGATGCCCGCAAGCTCCTATTCGCTTTCCTTTTCGGTGGAGCCGGCTCCGGGCGGCGGCAGCCTGGTGAAATGGTATGGGCGGCTCTATCGTGGCGACACGAGCAACGAGCCCCCAGAAAATTTAAACGACGAGGCGGCGCGCACGGCAATGGCGACCTATCTGCACAACGGGCTGGAGGGCCTGAAAAAGAAAGTCGAAGGCAAGTAGCATGGCGCTGTCCGGCGTCTCGAAAGCGGGATTGGCGCTCGCGGCGGGCCTCCTCTGCGCCGCTTGCGGCAAAGAGGAGCGCGCAAGCGAGACGATCGACGTGGTCGAGGCGCAGGGCGGCAAAAGCGATGGGGGCTGGCTTCGGGCGACAGACCGTGTCGATGCGGCGCGATGGCTCGCGAGCCGCGAAGCCGGTCGTGACCTCGCCGTTCAGGACGTGGCGGTTGAACGCATGCGTGAGGCGCTGCAAGCCGCTCGTCCGCATTTCCTCGAGTCTGACCGCATGCTCGCCAACCGCACGGCGCAGATCGGCGAGATGCTTGCGGAGGATGGACGCGCAGAGAACTACGCCGGCTTATTGGAGGCGCTCGCCAATATCGCCGCGGCGGCCGGGCAGAAGCAGACCTATGGAGAACTCTGCCAGCATTATTACAATTTACGGCGCAAGGGCGCGACGCGGGAAGAAGCTTTGCGCCTTCTCTCGGAGCGCTATCGAACTCAAAAGCAGTTCAGATGAAGACGCCGCTTACACGAGCCTCATCGCGACTTTGTTCTCGACGGCGATGCGCAAAAGATCGGCTTTGGACCGCGCGCCAAGCTTGCGCTTGAGCAAAATGCAGTTGTTCGCGACCGTCTTGTAAGAAACCTTCAGAATATGTGCGATCTCCGTCATGTCCTTGCCATTGGCGAGGTTGCGCAGGATTTCGATCTCCCGGCTGTTGAGCGCGTCGAGCGGATTCTTGGTGAGGCTCTGATCGGCGAAAGCGAGCTTCAGCGCCAGATTCCCGGAAAGATAGCGTTCCCCCGCTCCGACGGATCGGATCGCCTTGATGAAAGCCTTCGGGTCCTCGCTTTTCGCGAGATAGCCGCGGGCGCCGCGTTCGATCGCGCGCGCGGCGAAGACCGGATCATCGTTCATGGTGAATACGATGATTTTTGCATTGGGGTTTCGTTTCAGCAGCAGACGCAGCAACTCGAAACCGGAGACGCCGGGAAGGTTGATGTCGAGAACGATCACGTCCGGCGTTGTCGACGTGTATCTTTCGAGCGCTTCGTCGGCGTTGTGGGCTTCGAACACCTCGATGTCCTTTTGCCCCGAGAGCATGCCCCGGCAGCCCTCGATCACCATGGGATGGTCGTCGACGATCAGAACGCGCATGACGATTTTTTCTTCTTGTGGACCTCGATCTTTGTTGTAAAAACCGACCTCGGTGTCAATGATCTTGTGGCCTTTTCGAGCCCTTCTTTCCGAGGCGACGGTCGATGATCTCTCTAAAGGCAGGGTTGAGCTGGCTGATCGGCGTCGTGCTTCTTGCAAACCTCCTGATCAATCTCACCATTCAAGTGACGCACGCCGGACCGCGCGTTCGCGCCGAAGCGGGAAGCAATCTCCGTCTGGTGCGGGAATTTGTCCTGACAACAATTGCAAGTCTTCCCGATAACGAGAACCCGACGCAGGCCCTGCGTCAACTTTATGCAAATCTTGGCAGCTTGCGCCACGTCGACATCAAGATGCTCGAGCGCGGCGAAACGCCGCCGGCGCAATGGCGAGCAGCCGATCATGCCATCGACGCCGGTCCGCCGGCATGGTTCGTCAAGCTGGTCGATGTTCCCCCGCCACGGGTTATCCTTGTGCCCATACGCGTCCACGAGCGCGATTACGGCAATGTGGCGATCATTTCCAATCCGCTCGACGAACTGGAGGAAATCTGGTCCGACATGTCGCGGCTGGCGTCGATCAGCCTTGTCGTGACGCTTGCGATCATCGTGCTTGTGCTCCTACCCGTCCGCTATTCCCTGAGGCCTTTCGCGGCATTGCAAGCGGGCCTCGCTGACCTTGAAGCGGGAAAAAGTGGTATCCGGATCGCGCCTCGTGGCGCCTCGGAGTTTCGAAGCATTTCGAACGCACTCAACTCGTTGGCGACAACGCTCGACCGCGTGCGTCACGAGAACCGTGATCTAGTGAACGAGCTTATCCAAATTCAGGATAGCGAGCGTAAGGAAATAGCTCGGGATTTGCACGACGAGGCCGGGCCGTGCCTCTTTTCAATCCGTGCGGCGGCGGCGTCGCTGCAAGAAGCACTCACAGAAAACTCGCCGGATCATGAGCGACTGCGCGAGCTCGGCTTGATCGTGGACCGCGCCTGTGAGGCGCTTCAGTCCTTGTTTCGGGGCCTGCTTGGGCGCTTGCGACCGAAGGGGCTAACGGAACTCGGACTGGAAGCGGCGCTCAAAAGTCTTTTCCTGTCCTGGTCGCTCGGCCATCCAGAGGTCGATCTACAGTTGGTGGTGCCTCATGATTTGTCGTCGCTCGACGAAGCCACCGCCTTTACCGCCTATCGTGTCATTCAGGAGAGCGTGACCAACATTTTCCGACACGCGAGGGCGACTTCGGCTCGAGTGTCGGCATCATTCGGATGGAATTCACTTCGCGATGCGCGAGAGGACGAAGCCGAAGACGTTCCGACCTTGACTCTCCTTATCGAGGACAATGGGATTGGCATCGCAGAAGAGCATCGTTCTGGGATGGGTCTCCTTGGCATGCGTGAACGAGTACAGGCCCTTGGCGGCGCGATGAAGGTTGAACGTCGCGCCGGAGGCGGCACTCGGGTGACAGTCTCGATCCCGATCCGCGATGACGAGGAGGTGAGTGGAGATTAGAGCGCTTCAGGGAGATTGGAGGGTGGGAGGCTATCAGGAATTTTTGGCATGCGCCGATGGTAGATTTTCTGGCTGTCTGAGCCGCGGTTGATCGCTATGCTGGATGGTGTCCAATCTGGGGCCTGGTTCAGGAGAAAACAATCATGATTTGGTCGAGCCCGGTGATCGTCGAAGTGTGCGTCGGCATGGAAGTCACGAGCTATTCGTCGGCTGAAATCTGAGACGGCACGCAAGCTATCTACCCTCGCGCGGCGCAGCGTAGAGCTGCGCCGCGCGAGGGTAGACTGTGATGATTGGGATTAGTCCGACATGGACCTGGCTCTCAAGCGTAGGCCATCTAGGCTCAGGACTTCATTGATTGAGGAAGAATGTGACGGCTGCTGCGATGCAGGTCGCGGAGAAGAAGGTGTGGGCGCAACGGTCGTAGCGGGTTGCGATGCGCCGCCAGTCCTTGAGTTTGGCGAACAGGTTCTCGACTTTGTGGCGCTGACGATAGAGCGCCTTGTCGTAGTCGAGCGGCGTTTTGCGATTGCGCCGTGGCGGAATGCAGGGTTCGGTTCCGCGCGCTTTGAGCGCGTCGCGGAAGGCGTCGCTGTCATAGCCCTTGTCGGCGATCAGCGTTTTGGCCTTCGGTAGGGCGTCGCACATCAGCCGGGCGCCTTTGTGATCGCTCATCTGGCCTTCAGTCAGCATCATGACGAGTGGTTTGCCGGCGCCGTCGCAGACGACATGGAGTTTGGAGTTCAGCCCGCCCTTCGTGCGCCCGATACAGCGGGAAAGAACCCCTTTTTTAACAGGCTTGCCGCCGTGCGATGCGCTTTCAGATGCGTCGAGTCGATCATGATGCGTTCGGGGCTTGGGCCTTCGCCGGCAAGCGCGGCGAAGATGCGGTCGAAGACGCCGAGCCGGCTCCAGCGGATGAAGCGGTTATAAAGCGTCTTGTGCGGCCCGTAGCCTTTGGGCGCGTCCTTCCACTGCAGGCCGTGCTTGATCACGTAGACAATGCCGCTGACGACGCGCCGGTCGTCAACGCGCGGAACCCCATGCGCCAGAGGAAAGAATGGCGAAATCCGCGCCATCTGGCGCTGGCTCAGTAAAAACAGATCGCTCATCATCAAGGCCTCCGAATCGGAACCCCTTGTAAATCACAACTCAATCAAATTTAATAGGTCCTGAGCCTAGAGCGGTTTCCTCTCAAAGCGGCTCATAGCCGGCGGCGGCAAAGAAGTTGGCGCATTCGGTTGGCGTGAACGCGTTGAGCAAGGCTCCGATCCTGTTCCACAAGGCGTCGATGTTGCGTTCGGCGGCCGCGCGCAGAAGCGCCTTGAGCTTTGAGAAGGCCTTTTCGATCGGGTTGAAGTCGGGGCTATAGGGCGGCAGGTAAAGCAGCGTCGCTTTGGCGGCTTCGATCGCCTTGCGCACGCCAGCGCCTTTGTGGCTGCCGAGATTATCCATCACGACGATGTCGCCTGGTGAGAGCGTCGGGACGAGCACCTGGTCGACATAGGCCTGAAACCATTGGCCGTTGATCGGGCCGTCGAGAACCATTGGCGCCGTCAGGCCGGTAAGTCGTAGTCCGGCAACGAAGGTCGTGGTTTTCCAGTGTCCGTGCGGAACGCTGGCGCGCAACCTTTCGCCTCTCGGCGCGCGTCCGTTCTTGCGGGCCATGTTCGTGCTCGCCCAGGTCTCGTCGATGAAGACAAGCTTTTCCGGATCGAGATCGAGCTGGTTCTCGAACCACGCCTGGCGACGCTTCAGGATGTCCGGCCGGTCCTGCTCGCTCGCATGGGCGGTCTTTTTTTCCAGGTAATGTTGTGGCGGGCGAAGAAGCGCCACAGCGCGCCGATGCTGAAGCTGTGGCCTCGCTCGGCAAGCTGCGCGGAGAGTTCCTTCAGCGTGATGTCGCACGTTTCCTCGATAAGCGAGAGGATCAGGCTCTTGTGCGCGTCGATGCGCGCCGACCAGCGATCCCCGCCGCGCTTGTAGGAGGCCGGACTGCCGGTCTCGTTCTGCCGTTGACACCATCGGACCGCGCTGGACGCGGAGACGCCGAAACGTTCCGCCGCCTGCCGCCGAGACATGCCGCCAGAAACAGCGGCCACCACGCGTTCCCGAAGATCAAGCGAAAGGGTCTTCTTCGACATGCCTGCCAGCCTCCTTCGCCAGCAGACAGTTTGAATCAGACCAGAGACAATTGGGAATCCCTCTCGATTCATTCAGACAAGAAACCGCTCTAGGGTCTGGGCTCAATTGATCCAATAGCAGAGAGCGGCAACGAGGCACAGGCCGGCGAGGAAGTTTCGAGCGGTTTTGTCGTAACGTGTGGCGATGGCTCGAAAGTCCTTCAACCGGCAGAACGTCCGCTCGATGACGTTGCGCAGGCGGTAAAGTTCCGCGTCGAACGGAAAGAGGCGCTTGCGGTTGACTTTATTGGGAATGACCGGCGTCGTGCCGCGTGCTTGCAGGAAGAGGCGCAAATGATCCGCGTCGTAGCCCTTGTCGCCGATCATTTGTTCGCTCGGCGCGGTCGCGGCGAGCAGTGTCGCCGCGCCCGTGACGTCGGCGACGTGTCCGCCCGTCAGCAGGAAGGCGTGCGGTCGTCCTTCTTCGTCGACGAGGGCGTGGATTTTCGTCGTGCGCCCGCCGCGCGAGCGGCCGATGGCTTGATTTTGCGCCCCCCTTTTCTGGCGCCGCTCGCCGAGCGATGCGCCTTGACCGCCGAACTGTCGATCATGGTGAGCGCTGGCGGGTCGCCGCTTGCGACGAGCGCCGAGAATATGCGTTGCCACAGGCCCCGCTGGCTCCAGCGATTGTATCGGTTGAAGACCGTCGTATACGGCCCATACTCGTCGGGAAGCGCGCGCCATCGGCAGCCCTCGCGCAGCCGATGGACGATGCCGCTGATGATGCGGCGATCGTCCTGGCGCTTGGGCCCGGTGTGGACCATCGGAAGATGCGGCTCGATCGCCGCCCATTGCTCATCGCTGAGCCAAAAATTGTCCGCCACGAATCAAGCCCTCCTGAAGAGCTTGAATCACGGCGCGACGTTCAGTTCAATTGGGTACAGACCCTAGTTGATCTTCCCGGCGTCGAGCGCCTGCGGCATGAGGCAGACGTGAAGCGGATAGGAATATTGCTCGACGTCCGCCCATGAGTCGCGGTCGCGATCCGGCACGATCCACGAATAAGTTTCCTGACCGGGCGTGTTCACGAACTCGAAGCGCTCCGCCGGTGCATGGGCAATCTGAAAGATCGGCGCGCCTACAGGGAAGAACTTCACCTTCTTCGCCGGGATCGCCACCGTCGAATTATCGTCGGTTCCGCGGTAGTTGTGCCAGGTCACGCCCGCGAATTTGAAGCTCTCCCACGCATTGCCGACGTCGTTCTGGAGGGCGAGCGCCATTTGCGCCTGATAGGTGTGGCGGATTTCCGGGCAGGTGATGAAGGCGTCCCAGAAATCGTCGCCGCAAAGCGCGTGGATGGCGACGCCGGCGCCGCCGAGGCCCTTCAGGTTACGCACCATCCGTCGCTTGATGGCGTTCGTGGCCTTGCGGATGTCGCCCTCGGTGGCGCTCGCCGAGAAATCGAACACCCGCTCGGTCGGCTTCGTCTGGCCGAACTCCTCGAACCAGTCGTAGATCACCGTGCCGTCGGCGTCGACGACGACGCCCTGGATGCAGCCGAGGCGCATGTTCTCCTTGGTCAGAGCAAAATCCGCCTTCATCTTCATCTGACGGCGGGCGACCTCCATCTGCATGTCCTTGACGGCGGCCTCATCGCCGAAGGCGCGGACGTTCTGGATCTCGTAGGCCCAGATGCGGGAGGCGTCGGCGATGCGCGTCGTCATGAAGGCGCGCGCCTTGCGCTGTTCGCCGCCGCGCTGCGACGGAGCTGCGCCGCGGGGCGAGGTCTGGATGAGCACAGGGGCGAAGTCGCGCTCCTCGATCCAGACTTCCGCCGTGCGGACCGGCTTCGGCGTGAAGAGGCCCGGCAGGGTTTCGAGGAAGTTGGGAACGTAGCTGTAGCGGTCGACAGCCGCGGTGAGCGAGCGCGCCGAAAAGGCGTCGCCCAGAAAGACGTCCATGATGGCCATGAAGGGGAATCCTGATGGTTAGGGAGCGGCTCAGCGGATCTTGATCAGCGCCGCGTCCATCTGCGCGACGATCTCGGCCTTGTCCGCGTCGGAGATGCCGGCGGGCCAGGTGAGGTCAGCGCCGCGCACGGTGGCGTGCCGGTTGATCCCGACGAATTCCATCGTCTGGCCCGGGGGAACTTTGGCGCGATAGCCGGCGATACCGGCGAATTTCTCGGAGCCGTCGGTTGCGGCCGGGTTGAGTTTCACGGCCTTGCCGTCGACGACGGCGAAAATCTCGCCGACGAGGAAGTCGACGCCGGAGGCGCCGCCGTCCGCGACGAAAGTGTCACGGGAGAGATAGCCGGCGCCATCGGAATCCTCCGAGACGACGAAGGTGAAGGCGTGCTTCGGCTCGTAGAGCGTGATGCCCTTGGCGGTCATGGGTGAGAACTCCGTGGATTAGCGAGCTGCGCCGGCGCGGCGGCCGATTTCGGCGTTGAGCTCATCGGCGATCGATGCCCATGAGGCGGCGCCGGGCTGCATGTTCTCGTTCGGAACATCCCCGACGTGAGAGGCGGCGGCCACCGTCTCGACGGCGCGGGCTGCGATGCTGGTGGATTTGGCGACGCCCGCCAGCACGCCCGCGACGTCCTCGACGCTCATGGAGGTGTTGAGCGCGAGATGGCGCGCCGACGCTTCGCGACCCACCGCTTCCGGATGCGAGAGGATCGCCTTGATACGCGCTCGCTCGTCCTCGGCGCCCATACGACGGCCCTCGGCGGCCCCGGCCTCATAGCCTTCCTTCGCGCCCTCCGCCTTGCCGGCGGCGAACCCCGCCGCCTGGCCGGTCTCGCGCCCCTCGGTAAGCCCTTCGGCTTTGCCCTCGGCGCGGGCGCGCGCGAGGTCTTCATCAGAATGCATGTTCATCCGTGTTCCTTTCATGCCGCGGGATCGGGCTTTCGAGAGCTGGCCAAGGAGATCCGCAAACGAGCCAATGTCGTCGACGAGGCCGGCGCCCTTGGCGGCGGCGCCGATGAAGGTCCGCGCCTCCGTCGCTCGCGCAGCCTTGGCGCTGAGCCGGCGGCCGCGGCCAGCCGCGACCGCGTCGATGAACAGCGCATAGTAGCGGTCGACCTCCGCCTGCAGGTCGGCTTTCACCGCGCCCGACAGCGGCGCATAGGGATTGCCGTCCACCTTGTGGGCGCCGGCGTGGATCAGGGTCGGCGTGATGCCGGCGCGATCCACGGCGCGGGAATAGTCCGCATGCATCAACACCACGCCGATCGAGCCGGAGACGCCGGACTCCGTCGAGATGATCGCCTTGGCGCCCGACGCCAGCGCATAGGCCGCCGAGGCCGCCATGCCATTGACCATGGCGTAGACGGGCTTGGCCTCATTCGCTTTGCGAATGAGCGCCGCCGTCTCCATCGCCCCGACGGCCTCGCCACCGGGCGAGTCGATGTCGAGGATGATGTTCCTGACTTTCGGGTCCCTGACCGCGCTCTCGATCTGATGCGCGATGCCCTCGTAGCTCGTCACGCCGGATTGGGCGCCGATCCAGGCGCCACGATTCACCAGCGAGCCGGTGATGGTGACGATCCCGGTTCCCTCGGCCGTGCGGCGATATGGCAACTTGCCGACCGGCTGGCCGCTCGGGTCCGTCTCGTTGGCGTCACCAACGAAGCGGGACGCGTCAGGCGCGAGAGCAGCGTCGACCCCGATCCGGCCGGCGAGGACCTCCGTGACGACGGCGAGCTTCTCCGGGAGGATCAGCAGCGGGCGGTTGAGTATCCGGTCTGCGATCCGCAGGAGAAGCGTATTCGACACATCAACCTCGCGGATCGGTCGGGTCGTAGCTTGCGGGCATACGCGCCGACCGGTAGGTCAGCGGCATCGCAAAGCGCCGGTTCGGATTCGCCGCGCCAGTAAGGGCGCAGCACGCCGTCTCGGCTGCACGCATCTCATTTCGGAGCGTGTTCAGATCTGCCCGGCTGAACCGCACCATTTCCTCGGCGTCGAGGGTGCGCGTGCGGATCTCGGTTTCCAGCGCGCCGGTGACGAGACTGTAATATGCCTTGCTCAACGCCGCGAAGCGCTCGCAGGGGTTGGTCCAGTCAACAGCGTCAGGCATCCGACTTCTCTTTCGCGCCGGCGTCTTCGGTGACAGGCTCGGGCGTGATGATCGTGGGCTCAGGAAGCCCACGCTCCTGGCGCATCGCCATCTCACGTGCCAGCTGGTCGTAGTTGTCTTCGATGTCCTGACCGAGCTCCGCGGCGATATATTCCGCCGTGATCAGGCCCATGCCGTAGAGTTTCTCATGCGCCGCCGCGAATTTCACTTCATCCGGCACCGGTTTGGCCGGGCCGCGCCAGTCGGCGCGACAAGCCGCCATGCGATTGGCGAGGAAGGCCTCGACGCCGCCCGGGAACGCAATGTCGCCACGCTCGATGCCCTCTTCGAGCCAGCACTCGAAGGCCGACTGGTAGAACGGCGCCGCAATATGCGAGCGCCGCCACATCTGGATCGGCCAGTTCGTCGTGGTGCTCATTTTGATCGAGGAATAGGTCGCGCCTGTGTAGTCGCCGGTCACGTCCTCGAAGGTGAAGCCGCCGCAGGCCGCGGTCTCCCGCAGCAGGAAGCGGACGAAGGGCTCATAGTTCGAATTGGGCGTCTCGCTGCGCTGAAAGTTCAGCTTCTCGCCCGAGAACAGATGGACGATGCGGGCGAGTCCGCCGAGATCGAAACTCGTCTTGTCGTACCAGCCGGCGCGGGCGTCGAGATAGCTGTCGAGACTGCCGCCAACACCTTGCTCCTCCAGGCTCTCGAAAGCTTGCAGCACGTCCTGCGTCGGCGACGGGCTCTCGATCGTCGCCGCAACGATCGCCTGCGCTAAGGCCGTCGAGAGCGTGGCGTTGGAGAGCTGATCATATTGGCGCAGAACCTGAAGCACCGGCGCAAACACCGAAATGCCCCGCATCTGCCCGACATCACCGTCGAAGCAATGCTTGATCACCGGCCGGTTGCCGGCGTCCCGCGCCGCGACCTCCAGGATCTGCCCCGTCTCCATGATCGGGCTGGTCAGGCGCAGCAGATAGGCCTTCGGCAGACCCGTCTTGTTGACCCGCACCCCCTGAAACAAGTCCTGCCCATTGGAGTTTTGAACGAGCCGATGCGCCGGGAACAGATGGATCTTGGTCGCCGTCCGCGATTCCGGCCTCGGCAACCAACGATACCAGGCGATCCATTCGCCATGGGCAAAATAGCTCCTGAGCGCCGCCTTGCAGAGCTGATGGACGTCATGCTTGCCGGCGGCGTCGCATTCGAGCGGCGTATTCGCCCAGAGCTCCCATCGCCGTTCGACTTCTCGCGCCCAGCTATCTGACGCTTTCTGCTCCCACCCGAGCGCTCCGTAATCAGGTTTCGACGCGAGCCGCAGGCCGGTCCCCATGATTGAGGCGCAGCCCTTGTTCACCACCCCGGCGATCCACCCGGAATTGTGCAGCAGATCGATCGTGCGCGCGGCCGCGCGCCAATAGGCCGCGCGCACATCCTCGCGCGGATCGCGCAGGATCGGATACCAGTTCTCGAACAGCGCATGGCGCTCGTTGCGCATGTAGGCCGCGCCGGACTTGCCGCGCATGGGAGCCCGGGCGCTGCCAAACAGCGCGCCGAGACGATCGAGCAGGCCCATGCGGCTCCTATCGGTTCAACCTGTGCGCAAAGCTGGCGAAGCGGGCGCGGATGGCTTTCTGCGCCACTGCCGTCGCGACGATGGGCTCCTGCGCCCTGGCCTGTGGGGCCGCCTCGAGGTCGGGCGGATCGAGGCTTACGGACGTCGACGACCTGGTTTCCGCCTTGATGGCTTTCTGTCGATCGGAGCCGACACGCCACGCCGCAGCGGCCGCCATCGCCTCGCAATCGAGGAAATGGTTTTCCCGGTAGCGCGACACCCAGATCCATCGGCCCGAGGGTCCCTTCACCCGGGCCTCGGCGACGAGCTGCTGGCAGTAATCATCGTCCGCCGCGTCGTTCAGGCGCAGCGCGCCGGCCGCGTCCCGGTCGAAGGAGAGTCGTTCGTGGACAACGGCTTTCCAGTGATCGGTGTCGAGGCGCAGAAGATGCAGGCCGTATTTCTTGGCCTTGCCGTCGATCCCGGTGACTTCGATCGCCGACTCGATCAACGGCCGCGCCATCGGCGTCGACGAGCCCTTGGTCGCGAAGACGAACCGCTTGTGCTTGCGACAGAACTCATAGACTCGATGGATCGGCAGCGACTCCTTCTTGCCGGGTCGAAACCCTGAGTCGACGAAGGCGATCTTGATCGGCCGACCGTCGATCGGCGTCGTCAGCTTCTCCGACAGGCGCCGCCACACCTCCTGATCCTTGGTTGGGCCCCAGATGTAGCCATGCTCGATCAGCCAGGATGTGCCGCCTGCGCCGAACCCCCGGATGACATAAGGAAGCCTGTTGCCTTGCACGTCGACCGCCGCGACCAAGAACAGCACACCGTCCGGGACGCGCTGGAAGTAGGCCTCGCGCATCTTGACGACTTCCGTCCACTCCGGGACTTCGCCGCCCCCGGCGAGATAGAGCTCCCCGAAGCCAGCGTTGACCGCCGTCTGGATCTTGTCCTGCTCGCCTGACGCCAGAGCCCGAAGGTAACGCTCCGCCCGCTCGCCAATGGTCTTGAATGGCGAACAGAAGCCGGAAATCCAGAACGACAGCGTCGTCGTCTCGGCCGGCGCTCCCGAAATCACCCCCTCGGCGTCGATCAATTCCCCCGGCGCGACGAAGGCGCCATTGGCGTTGCAGAAAGCCTTGTGCTCCTCACGGATCTCGAAGCTGCAATGCGGGCATTCGAGCCAGGAATTGGCGAGCGCCTGTGAGGGTGTCGCGTTTTTCGGATAATGCAGCAGTTTCGACCGCGGCACGAAGTATCTGCCGCAGTCGGGGCACGGCCAGCAGAAGTGATGGCGCGTGCCCTCCTGCCACAGCCGCCAGATCGGCGACGAGATGTCGTCTTCCTCACCCGGCTTCCAGAAATCGAGGCCGCTCGCATCGTCGTGCACGATCTCGACCATCCCTTGCGTCGGCGTCGAGGTGATCCCCACCTGAAAATCCGCGTAGGTGTCGCCGCGCGCCTCGACCAGGCCGAGCGGATCGCCCTGGCCACGAATGTTGCGCATCATCTCGTCATATTCGTCGACCAGGGCGAGCGCCGCCGCGTCGGATTTGAGCGCCGCCGAGGAACCGGCATGTGCCAGACGCAGCCTGACGCCCGCGACGCGCTTCAGGGTCTTCTTCTGCTCCTTGCTCTCGATCCCGCCGATGACCTTCGCGCCAAGCGATTCCGCCTGGCGGAACATCTCCTCGATGCGCGGCTCGAGCTGATCGGTCAGAAACTCCTTGTTGGGCCCGACATAAAGGATCGGGGCCGGCCGGTTATCGAGCCGCTCGCCGATGACGTCGAGCACCGTCGCCGTCTTGCCGCTCTGCGCCGCCGTCACCCCGACGATGCGCTTCCAGCGGTGGTCGCCGAAGGCGCGGGAGAAAGCCCGCATGTAGGGCGTCAGCCCCGGGTTGCGCGGTCCGGGCCAGCCGGTCTCCGGGCCATAGACGATATTCTCGAACGCCCATTCGTCAGGCGGCTGGCGTTTCGCCGGCCACGTCGAGATCGCGACCTGCTCGTAGAGTCGCGCTCGATTTCTCAAATCTGCCGCGGGCGCGATCAAGCGCGTCATTCAGCCTCGTCTCGATATCGGCGCGCAGGCTCAAATCGCGGGTGGCCGCCGCCGGAACGCCGGCGAGCTCGGAGCGGAACGCGCCCCACACATCGGCGAAGATCGTCTCGACCGTGCGCATCTCGATCAGATTGCCGGCCTCTCGCTCGCGACGCATGCGGATTTCGAGCGCGCGCTCCTGCTGCACCTGAGAGGCGGCGGCGGTCTTCGATGTGCGCCGCTCCTCATCCTTCAGCCAGCGGATGTAACCCTGCACCGCGGCGACGAGCGGTACCATGCCGCCGACCGGCTTAGGGATGTAGCCCTTCTTGCCGAGGTCGCGGACCCATTGGTCGGAAACCATCAGGAGCGCTGCCGCCTTGGCGACGGTGATCAATCCGGCCGAGTTCTGCGCCTGCGCGTCGCTCATCCGATCATCACCGCCCGCTTGATGAATTGTCGCAGATCATTCTGCGAAACGATGCCAAAATCGCCTTCACTACCCGCCCGATCTACGCCTGTATGTCGCCATCGAAACGGAGGCGAACATGTCGAACAGCAAGAAGAACGAGGCGGCCCTGAGCGCCTTCATCGCCAGAAAGGCCGAAATCGACGCGATGCTCGCTCGATTGAGTGCGCTCAGCGACGACCATTTCGACTGCACGCCCGACGAGATCAACTGGGGACATGTGGGCACGCTGGCGAACTATGCGAGCCTGCTGAAGCAGATCACCGACTCCGCCTTCCACGAGGGCGAATTCGCGGAATAGCGCGCATGTCAGGCTCCCCGGCTCCCGCCCGCGTCGATCGCGGGCTTCAGCCCGTAGAAGGCAGCGATTGTCGCGGCCTCCGGCTGAAGGAGCCCATCATGACCCAACTTTCCGACACCCAGCTCGTCATCCTCTCGAAAGCAGCTGAACATCCCGAACGCATCGCGCTGCCGCTTCCGGCCCGCCTCAAGGGCGGCGCGGTCAAGATCGTCGTCGGCAGCCTCATCAAAAGGGGGCTGCTCGAAGAGGTCGACGCCAAGGTTCGCGGCGGCGAAACCGTCTGGCGCGAGACGGGTGACGGTCATGGCGTGACGCTCGCCATCACCGACGCCGGGCTCGCCGCCATCGGTGTGGAACCCGAGCTCGCGAAGAAGCCAAAAAACGCGCCTAAGGTGGCAGCCAGCAAGACGCCCGCAAAAGCCCCACAGGCGGCCACGGGCGCCAAGAAGGCAAAGGCCGCAACGACCGCCGCGCCGCTCCCCAACGCCGCGCCCAAAGCGCCCGCTGCCGCCATGGAGCGGACGCCGCGCGAGGGAACGAAACAGGCGACCATGATCGCCTTGCTCCAGCGCAAGGACGGCGCGACCATCGCCGAGATCGTCGAGGCGACGGGCTGGCAGCCGCACACCGTCCGCGGCGCCTTCGCCGGGGCGCTCAAGAAGAAGCTCGGGCTCACGATCGTCTCCGAGAAGATCGACGGACGGGGGCGCGTGTATCGGATCCGGACGTAGCCGTTACTGTTGTTGGCGATCCCAACATATCGAGAACCGGGCATGAAGGCGTACGGTCGCCCGAACAACGGGCGACCGTCGTCGCAAGGATCTGTTCGAGCCTCGCAAGATCAGCAAGCTTTGCCCGAACCTCGGCGAGATGCGCACTGGCGATCTCGTTCACCTCCGCGCAGGACGCCCGCTCTGGCTCAGCTAAAGCCAGCAGCGTGCGAATATCATCAATGCTGAACCCAAGTTCGCGAGCGCGGCGTATGAAGGCGAGCTTCCGTATGTGCTTGTCATCATAAGCGCGATGGCCGCTCTCCGTCCGCGCGGGCGCGGGCATCAACCCGATGCGCTCGTAGTAACGTACGGTCTCCAGATTGACCCCTGCGGCCTTGGCAAGCTGTCCAATCGTGACGCCTCGCGCATCTACGGACATTTTTTCCTTGAACCCGTAGCAACTACGGGATGTAGGTTGCCACAAGACAGTCGGGAGCGCCATCCATGACGGGCAAGAATGCAACTCAATCAACCGACCGATCTCGCTCCATGGCCGCCACCGGCCGGATTGCAGGAACAGGGGTCGCGATTGGCCTCGGCGCGGCGGCCGCTATCGGCGCGTCACTGTGCTGCGTCGGGCCGCTGGTGTTGCTCGCGCTCGGTGTTGGTGGAACATGGATCGCCAACTTAACGGCCCTTGAACCCTATCGTCCGGTTTTCGTGGCGCTCACGCTGCTGTTTCTCGGCTTGGCGTTCCGTCGCCTGTACTTCGTCCCGCAAGCATGTATGCCCGGCGCGCCCTGCGCCAATCCGGGCACTGTCAGGCGCCAACGTCTAACCTTTTGGGTAGTCGGCGTGCCGGCGCTCGGGCTTCTGGGCGTGCCGTGGTTTGCGCCGCTGTTCTACTGAAGAGAGCCGTCGACATGCGCCGACTATTATTTGCCGCTGCGCTCTCTCTATCGCCGCTGGCGGCGCTGGCGGGCGCCTCGCAAACAGTGACCCTCGCGGTGCGGAACATGACCTGCTCGGTTTGTCCGATCACGGTCAGAAAGGCGCTCGAAAAGGTTCAGGGCGTAGCGACTGTGAAGGTGGATCCCGACGCAAAGACAGCGACAGTTACTTTTGATCCCGACAAGGCAAGCGCCGACACCCTGATCAAGGCGACGACGGAAGCGGGTTATCCTGCCAACGTCAAATAAGGGGGGCTTATGTCGGTTAGCAATATTGAACCCGCACGGGTTCAACTTCATTCCACCATCACATGCCCGTTTTGCGGCCACCGCTCGACCGAGACGATGCCGACTGACGCCTGCCAATTTTTTTACGAATGCAAGGGATGCGGGGCGCTGCTCAAGCCCAACGCGGGGGATTGTTGCGTTTTCTGTTCGTATGGCGACATGCCATGCCCGCCAATACAAGAAGCGCGCGAACAGAACGGCGCGAACCATTGCTGCGATTGCTCATCAAGCAAGCAATCGACTCCGTGAACCGTTTTGAGGGAATGCATTGAAGAATCTGCGCAATGCATAGCCCCGTATAAGCGACACGACGGTGAAGATCAGCCCCATCTGCAGGTTCTGATCCAGCGTCGTTTCCAGCCCGAACCAGGGAAACACGACCGCCTGCGTCGCCACCGCGACGCCGTAGCCGACGATCACATTCACGACGGCCTCGGCCAAAGACATGGTTCGCGACTGCATCAGGCGGCTTCCTTCGCCGCGCCAAGGCGTTGAACACGAATCTCAGCGTAAGTCTCGCCCTCGCCATCGAGAACCGCTGTCTTCCCCGAGAACGCCTGCCAGCGGTTGATGATCACGTCGCAGAAGGTCTCGGAGAGCTCCATCCCGTAGACACGCCGCCCGGTCTTCTCGCCGGCGATGTGCTGCGAGCCAGAGCCGGAGAAGGGCTCGTAGCAGATATCGCCCGGCAGGGTATGAAGCTCCATCGGGAGCGAAAACACCCGCACCGGCTTGCTGGTCGGGTGCTCCCGCGTCTCGATCTCGCTCGAGGGGATGTTCCACACCGTCGTCGGCCAGCTGTCGAAGCCCTCACGATTGACGCGCGGCTTCTTGCCAGACCGCCAGCCGAAGAGGCAGGGCTCATGCGCCCACAGCATGATCGAGCGGGTCAGGACGGGGCGGGACTTGGCCCAGATGATCTGTTGATGGTGCAGGACGTCGAACTTTTTCCAGCACGCCTCCAGCATCGCCTGTCGGCGCGAGGCGTGCCAGCAATACCAGGCGGCGTCCTCGGCGATGGCGCAGTCGATCGCGACCCGCATGAAGGCTTCGTAGAACTGCGGCCCCTGAGACGAGTCGTCCCAATGTGGCTGCTCGATGTAATCCTCGGACCAGTCCTTGTTGGCGATCTTCTTCGCCCAAGCCGTCGCTCCCTTCCTCGTCGGATGGTTCGTGCCGTCGTAATCCACGAGGTATGGGGGATCGGTTGCGAACAATGCCGCTCGCTTGCCGTCCATCAGCCGGGTCACGTCGTCCGGGTTGGTCGAGTCGCCGCAGAGCAGCCGGTGATTGCCGAGGAGCCACAGATCGCCGCGTCGCGTCGCGGGCTTTTTCGGCGGGTCGGGGATTTCGTCCTCGTCGGTCAGACCGCCCGTGGGCTCCGCCGCGAGCAGGCCCGCGACCAGCTCGGCGTCGAAGCCGACCAAGCCAACATCGAAACTTTCCGCGGAAAGATCGGCGAGCTCCTGTTTCAGGAGATCGTCATCCCACCCGGCGTTGAGCGCCAGCTGATTGTCGGCCAGCACATAGGCACGCAACTGCGCCGGCGTCCAATCTGCGCCGACGGCGATGGTGGGCACCAGCGAAATCTCCGCCGTCTTCGCCGCCTCAACCCGACCATGACCGGCGACAATCATTCCATCAGCCGTCACGAGCACCGGGTTGGTGAAGCCAAACTCACGGATCGACGCCGCCAGCTGATTGATCTGCTCCGGCGAGTGCGTGCGCGCGTTGTGCGCGTAGGGTTTCAGCTCCGAAACCGGGCGCATCACGACTTCTGGCGTCGTCATCTACGGGCTGTTCCTGTGAGGGCTGTGGCAACCAAACCGCAAAAACGAAAATCGGAAATATCCAGATCAATCGGGCCGTCGCGCCGCATCGGGACAGTGTCGGCCAAAAGGAACCATGGGCAACGCGCGCGCGTCGCTGCGGGCGCATGTCGCCTGCTTACGGCAGCATCGCGCCAAGCCTCGACACCACCGTCGTCGCCAGCACGGTGGTCGCGCTCTTGTCGAACGCCGCTGCGGTCTGGCCCTTCGTCATTTCGGTCGGAATGAACAGGCCCGAGCGCGCCAGCGAGATAGGCCCGCCCCAACGCCTGCTGGCGCCGCGATAGACTTGCCTGCCCAGTTTCGGCGACGGCGCACGCCGTCCGCGTGGACCCGAGGTGATGAAGGCGCGGTCGTAGTAGGTGGACCTGTTCCACGGATGCGCCGTCACCCCGCCGCCGCCCTCCTTCGCGCCGAAGTATTTCAGCCTTACGTTGCCGCCTTCCGACCAGATCGTGTAGCTGAGCGAGCCAGCGCTCGCCTCGATTGTTTGCTGCGCACGCTCCAGCGTGCTGCCGGGGAGGCCAGTCTGCGCGGTTTCGGCTGCGACGGTCGCGGAGCGCACGGCCTGTCCACCTTCGTTCAGCGCCTGCGCCAGGACGGTCCGGCCATTGCCGCCAGCGAGCGCCTCGAGCCGCGCGGCGTAGCGCGAGAGCATCTGGTCGCGGAAGGTGACGACGACATGCATGCGCGCGCTGCCCTGAAAAGCAAAACGCCCGAAGCGGAGTGCCTCGGGCGCAGTTCTGAGATTCCAATATCGGAACTTTTAACCGCGGCGCATCACGGCGTCAAGCATTTTCTTAACGTTCTCAATTAGTTGCGCTGCGTGACGCTGCGGGCTTGCGCGTGGTTATGCGCGCTTCTGTCGGGGTTTTAGAGCTTGAATACCCTCATCAGCGCATTGAGCGCGACACGCAGATTGCCAATGTCCTCATCGCGCCAGTTCGTCGTGTCCTCATCGGCGCAGATCACCCGGTAGATCAGCAAGGTCGGCCTCATGCCGGCCGACAACCGATGCTCGCGATCGCATTCGTCGAGCGCGTCGGTCGCTTGCTGAAAGCGCTCCCGCACTTTCTCGATGACGTCGAGCACGGGTTCGCTCGGCGAACTGCCGAAAATGCCTTCGTTGATGAGGATGCCGGCGACGGATCGCGGGCTCGGCACGGGCAGTCCCATCACGATGTGGTGGCGCTGGTAGAGCTCGCCGAAGACGACGCCGGCCTGGTACTGCGTGTCGCTGATCAACTTGCGGAACGCCAAGCGCCCCAGCGATGTTCCGAGCCGTTCGTCGCGCGCCTGTTTGGCCGTCACGCCGTAATGGCGCTGGCGCGCCGCAATTGCAGTTGCCATGGCTTCGCGTTCGGTTTCTTCGCGACGGAGTTTGCCGCAGTCGTAGCGCAGACCGGGCTTGCGTTTGCGTCCGCGGATCATTGCGCGCCTCCCTTCGTCTGCATGGCCCAGAGCAGGATCGCGATGGCGTCGGCCTCGTTGTCGTCAGCCGGGTTGAAGCCGCGCGCTTTCACCGCTTCGATGACTGCACTCTTGTCGGCGTTGCCTTTGCCCGTGATGAAGCGTTTGATCGTCCCGACCGGGACACCCTGGTAGGGGATCGTCTCGTGCTCGCACCACGTGGTCAGCGTCGCGAGGAAGCCGCCATAGAGATGGGCCGCGTCGACGCCGACATGGCGACGCACTTCCTCAAAGTGAATGGCGTCGATGCGCCCGGCATAATTGCGCAGTTGCTCGAGCCAGCTTTTGAAACGGAGGTAGCGCATGCCGCCGCCGTCGTAACGACTGGGTTTGAAGGATGCGGTTCCGCTGGTGACGACGCCGTCGGAGCTGAGCAGCGCCCAGCCGGTGGTCGTGCCGAGGTCGAGGGCCAGGATAGCGTCCGTTTCCGGAGCGGAAGTTTGGATTGCCGCCGGGCTTGCCATTGCGGCGGGCAGAGTCAGAGTCGTCGAAGCCATGGGTGATCGCCTCGTTGCAGGGTTCATCGGTGGTGGAGGGCGACGGCGGCTTGGGTGAGTCGCGTTACTTGGGCCGCCGTCGCTTGAGTGTGCGCAGGGAGTCAGGGCGGCCCGCGCGCGGAACCCACGTATGGGAGGAGGGCCAACTCTTCGGGTTGGCCCCCCATACGTAGTATGGGGGCTTTCACACCTAACTCCTCCGGAGAGGGTAACATGCTGAATTCCTTGCGTTTTGAGGAGTGAGTGAGGAGTTGGTGAGGAGTTAGTGACTAACTCCTCCGATTTTTGTAAGCCGCTGAATGAACTGGAGTTTAAGATTTGGAGGAGTGAGGAGTTAGTACTCACTCCTGAGGAGTTAGTGCGTCGTCACCCCCCTCCGGGTAGACCCACACGGCGGGGTTTTCGACGTCGAGGCAGAGGCCCGTTTGCGCACATTTGTAGTGGCTGGGAAGGACCGGACGGGGCGTCGTTGTCACTTCGCCGGTCGCTTCGTCGACGCTCTCCGCCGGCGGGAACTCCATGCCCTCGACACAGAGATAGCCGTAGCGAGAGCGAACCACCGGGTAATTGAATGGAGCGCCGTCCCGGAGGAATTTGACAAAGCCTTTGGTCGCGAGACCGCTGACCCGGTCGCGGATCGTGTATTTGCTTCCCAGCCCGCCTTTGTTCTCGAAGGCCTCGGCGAATTGCATGGTCGTGTAAAGGCGACCTTCGGCTGCTTCATCGAGAAGGATGCCGAGAATGACATCGTGTTTACGCAGGCGCTCCGCGTCGAGTTTCTCGCCGAAGTCCTTGCGCACGAGGCGCTCGTTCATCGGATTGAGCTCGATCCAGCGGCCGTTCACCTTGTCGATCAGTTTTGCCGGTAGCGCTGGGCCGTTGCGCAATTCGATTTCGAGCCTGCGCGCCGTGTCGTCCTCGTCCGGCTGGTGCATGAGCAGCCCGGTCGTATAAAAGCCGCGCAGCGCGCTGGCGCCGGAGAGCGCCTGGAACGGATCCTCAGCGACGGCCTTGCGCAGCATCTTGCGCGTATGGTGGGCAAGGATGACGCCGCACTCCGGCGCCACGGCTTCGCGCAGCTTCTCGACCCGCTCGGTGAGAAAGAACATCATCGCGGCATTGTCGTTCTCGCCGCCATCCTTGCCGCCGTCGAACAGATTGCGGATCGGGTCGAGACAGATGATGTCGGGCGGACGGTCGGGAAAACGCGCGCGAATGGCGTCGGCAACGCGGGCGAGCCCCTTGTCATCGAGGATCAGCTCGAGTTTCGGCGTCGCGTGCAGATTGTCGCGCGCCGCCGCTATGACGGCCGCATCGAGGCGAATGCTCTGCATGCGCTCGCGCAGGTAATGATACTGGATCTCGGCCTGCAGGTAGAAAATCCGCAAGGGCCGCGGCGGCGCGAAGCCGAGGAAGGGGACGCCCGCGGCCATGTGCACGAGCAGCGAGATCAGGAAGTCGCTCTTGCCGACCTTCGGCGCGCCGCCGAGCACGAGGAGCCCACCCGGCGTGAGGACGCGCGGCGCGATGACGTCTTCCGGCATGGGCGAGACGTCGTCGAGGAGCTCACCGAAGGAGAACACCGGCAGCGCGTGTGAGCGCGGCGCGGCGTCGGCGTCGAGGCGTATCAGCGGTGGCCCGTTCTTCTCGATGTGTTTCGCCCACAGTCGGTCCGCTTCGAGCTTGAGGCGCGTCAGCGGCCACGGCGGGCGTACCATGGCGGCGTTGTATTGGCAGATCGCCTCCCACCCGTCGTTGGGGCTCATCTCGCCCTTGTGGACGAGGCGGATGTAATGGCCGGCGGCGGCGCTGATGCCGGCGAAGCGTGACCAGCCGTCGACGCCGCCCTCGCGTACCGGCGTCGTCAACACCTCGTGGATCGTCGGTTTCTCCCGCTCCACCGGCTCAGGGCCGGCATGGATGAAGCGGATCATGTTGTCGACGCGCTCGGCGAACTCGAGAAGATCGACCTCCAAGTGGGGATTGTGCTGGCGGATGGTCACCGCGCGGCGAAACCCGCCCTTGTGATAGACCGAGCCGGCGACGCGGATCGGCTGATGGGCGGAGCGAAAATGCCAGTCGCCGCCGATCTTGCGGGCGATGTCGGCGCGCAGCCGGCAGACCGTCTGGATGTCCGCGTCGGTCGCGGGCTCTGTCAGCTTCCACCAGACGTGGAGTTTGGGCTGCCCTTCCTTAGTGCGGCCGCCGCTCTCGACGACAAGCGTCGGCAGGCCGAGATGATCGACGAGGTGCTCGTATTTGGCTGCGATGTCGCCGTCGTCGAGGTCGACGACGACGGTCTGCATCTGGATGACCTCTTCGGCCTTGGCCTGTCCTGTCGCGGCGACGGTGCCGGGCACGACATAGACGGCCGAGCCCTCTCGCCACGCCCAGTTGACGAAGGTGACGAGCTTGTCGATCGCGTGCTTGTCGGCCTCGATCCAGATGTTGTTGTTCGGCCGATCGTCGAGGTTCTGGCCCTTGTCGACGAAGCCGCGCACGGGGATCAGGCCCTCGCAGTAGCTGAACACCACGTCGAGAAAGATCTTCAGTTGTTCGACGTCGGGCTCGATGTCGGCCGGATCGATGATCGCCGAGACATCGTTGAAGTCCTGCCATGGGTTGAAATGGATGATGTTGTCGTCGCTCATTGCGGCAGGCTCCAGCAGCGGTACGACCAGGGGCACTGGCGGCATTCCTGAAAATCGGGGGCGCGGGCGATACGGGGTAGCAGCTCGCCGGCGTCGGTCGCCCGCAGGATGCGCACGGCGCGGTCGCTCATGCGCTGCGCCAGTTCGGCATTGAACGGCACGAGCTCGTGGTGAAGTTCGGCGGTGTCCTTGTTGATGGCGGTGAACAGCGCCGGGTTCGCGGCGACGCCGGGAATGGCGGCGTCCATGTAGGCCTGATAAAGCGCGATCTGCGCCGCATAGACCGGCTTCGAAACGGCGACGCCTTTCGCCACTGTTTCGCGCCAGTTCTTCGCGTTCATGGTCTTGTGCTCCCAAAGCGCCGGGGCGTTGAGGGTGAGCGGCGGGGCGACGCCGGCGATGACGCCGTCGACATGCCCGCGGATGCGCCCGCCGGCGACGGTGAAGCCGAACTGCTCGCCGTCAGGGCGATTGCCCTTGCGGGTGTAGAGATCGAAGCCAGCTGCCCGCAGCCAGTGGACTGCAAGGTCCTCCAGCGCATGTCCGATCGCGAAGATGCGCAGGGCGCGGCCCGAGAAGTCGGCCCCCTCGTCCTTGGGCGCGCCGGCGAATTCGAACTGCAGCGCCCGCTCGCAGGCATGCCCGATGCGCGAGCCGCCGAGATAGTCGCGCGGCGGCCGGGCGCCATTTTCCGCAACAAGCGCCGCGTCGATTGCCGCGTTGACCCAATCTGAAAGCTTCTGTGTTCTGTTAAAGTCCAGCATACGAATCCTCGCGGCACGAACGATGTGTCAAGCCGTGGCATGTCGAACAAAGCCATTCGACCTGAAGCGGTTCTGCGTAATTGCTGTGATGCGCTTCAAGATGACTTACGCATCCGCAACGTTGACACCACAACGGCACCACGAGCAGGCATTTCTTTATTGCGCGCCTCACGGCACGGTGCGCGGCATTCTTCTCCGCGTGTCTTTCAACGTATCTTCGTTGACAGGCGCGATGTTTGGCTTGGTCTCGATACAACCTCGCATATTCACGCTGATATTCACGTCGGCAGTCGCGGCACCACACTTGCAGTCCATCTAGACTTCGCCGTCTAACCCCGAATTCCGTTAGGGGCTTGTCTTGACGACATTTGGAGCACTGTTTCATCAGAACGGAACCTCCGCGTCGGTCGTCTTGGCGATTTCGCCCATCGATTCCTGGAAGCCCGAAACCATCTCAGCGATCAGATCGAACGCCTCCTGCTCGGAGAGGTCGGCGAAGCGCTTCTCCCAACCGATGCGGTCGATGACGTCGGGGATCCGCTTCATCGTGGCGCGGATGGCGTCGGATTCGTGTTTGGAGAGAATGGCCATGAGTTGCGGATTCCTTGCCTGCGCGGCGTAAAACCGCTGACAATTCTTCGAGCAGAACCAGGCGGTCGGCTCGGGCCAGTCCTTGGCCCACGGGTCGGCGTAGCCAAACCCGCAGCACCGTTTCCGGCAGACCGCGCAGATGATGGTCTTTGGACGACTGGCGCCGAGACGCTGCAAGGGCGTGATCGACATGGCCGTCTCCTTCACGCCGCGCGCGCCGACTGGTCGGCTCCGAAGACCAGCCGACGGATCGCGCCGCGATTGAAATGGAAGGTCAGCAGCGCCGACGCCTGATAGCGCGTCAGGCCGTAGTTCAGACGATATTCGGGCGGCAGATAGGTCAGCTGCTTGTCGGTCGCCGGCTGCTTCAACCAGCTGCGGGTCTTGTGCGCGCTCTCGTCGGTTTCATTATCGTTCAGCCAGTCATCGGCCGCCGCGAGGCAGATCATCTGCTCGCCGACCGAGAGGAGGCGCGCCGGCATGTTTTGTGCGCCGCCTACCGCGTACCACGCGCCATTGAGGAAGAAGACGCCGGCCCAAGCCTTGAAGCCATTGGCGATGAGCGCCGCCCCGTCGCCATGGAGATCGGCCCACTGGAAGCTGGAGCGCGCCAGGAGGTCGATCTCGGTCATCACGAAGGCGCCCAGCTGGCCGCGCTCGGTGTCGCCTGTTTCGCTCTCCCAGACATGGCCGCACAACGGACATTCCATCACGGCCGCCGGGACGGTCGCATCACACTCCGGGCAGGTCTTGGTAGGCGCCTCTCCAATTGCCTCGCGCCCGTCGAGCTGCACGTCCTGCTCCAACGAGCCGTGGATCAGGCTGGACGTGCCGAAATCGAGGACGATGCAATCGCTCTTGATGACGCCCGGATATTCTTCCGGGTCGACCGTTCGCAGCCCGCGCCCGACCATCTGGATCATGGTGGACTTGAACGAGGATGGGCGCAGCAGCACCACGCAGGACGTCGGCGGATGGTCCCACCCTTCGGTCAGCACCGCGACATTGACGATGACCTGCGTGCGGCCTTCTGCATAGGCGGCAAGCGTCGCGCGCCTCAGGTCGTCACCCATCTCGCCGTGCACGAGCGCGGCCTTGACGCCCGCGGCGCAAAAGGCCTCCGTGACGTTGCGCGCGTGCTCGACCGTGGAGCAGAAGACGACGGACTGACGGTCGCGGGCCTTTTCCTTCCAATGCGCGATCACTGCGGCGGTGACCGGCTCCTTGTCCATAATTTCCGCGACCTGACACATGTCGAAGTCGGCGGCGACGCGGCGCACTTTTTTCAGCGCCTCCTGCACGCCGACGTCGATCACGAAGGTGCGAGGCTTGACCAGGTGACCGGAGGCGATGAGCTCCGCGATGCGGATCTGGTCGGCAACATTGGAGAAGACCTCGCGCAGCCCCTTCTTGTCGCCGCGGTTCGGCGTCGCCGTCACGCCGAAGATACGCGCCATGGGGTTGCGCTGCAGCGTTCGATCGATGATGCGGCGGAAGCTGTCGGCGACGGCGTGATGCGCCTCGTCGATGACGAGAAGATCAACGGCCGGCATGGCGTCGAGATTCGCAGCGCGAGAGAGCGTCGGGACCATCGCGAAGGTGACTTGCCCGGCCCACGATTTTTCCGCAGCGTCGACAATCGAGGTCGTGACGCCAGGATTGACGCGCTGAAACTTTGCGCTGTTCTGGTCGGTGAGCTCGTCGCGATGAGCCAGCACGCAGGCCTTCGCGGCGCTGTCCTTGATCATCTCGCCGGCGACCGCCGAAAGCATGATGGTCTTGCCGGAATTATGGGTGACGGTGAAATCGCCCATCAGGTAGCGATGGTCGCCATCGACCGTGAATCCGAAATACTCTCCTTCCCCCGCCGGATGCACGGTGAAGCCGCAACGCAGAACATTTTTCTTCTGCTTTCGCGGCGGCGCCTGCTTCCGCAATACTCGCGTCGGGATTTTATCGAGGTCGCCGGAGATATGCGTCCGCCAGTAAATTTCTCCGTTGACCTCCTTCTCTCGCATCGTGACCAGATAGCCGAGGCTTCTGGCGATGAAGGCCATGTCGTTGGTTAACTGAAAGGATTTGCTGCAGAATTCGAAGCAACGCCCATTCATCAAGTGGCCATCGGTATCGAGCAAGCCAGCCATCACGGCCTGACGCACCGCGCGCGATCCGAGGCGGTAGTCGTCGGGCACGAATTTTTCGGCCGCGTGCATGCCGAACAGCCCGAGTTCGCGCAATCCGTCGTTGAGCGCGTTACGATGGCCTCGATCGTCGACGAGGTGATAGGTATTGGCGGCGTTGTTCGCGAGCTGCTCGCAACGCACTCGTAGTCCAGACTCTTCAGCGAATTGATAGATGGCGTCGACGATTTCGATGTCCGGAGTTGTGACGGAGATTGCCCTCCCGAGCGAACCGTCGCCGATGAGGACGCCGAGGACATAGGGATCGATCCGAGGCGCCATGCGCTTCGGGAAGTCGACCGGCAGCCTCAAAAGCTTGTGGAGATGGCGGAAGGTATTGGAGGCTGCAAGCCATTCGCTCACGGCGATATCGACCAGTTCGCCTTCACGATCGGGACCGCGGCTCGGCGCTCCCTCGTCCGTCCGCACGAGCGTGAGGATATGGCCGAGATTGACCGCGAAGGGCTGGCCTTTGAGCGGACGGATCTCCACCATCTGGTCGCGCCCGCGGTGCAAGCGTAGCACGCGGCGAGGCGCGCTTCCGGGCCCCATGAGAAGATCGCCAACAGCGATTTCCTCGACGGGGAGCAGGCGGCCATCGTGCATGAGAATGAGAGTGCCGGCGGCATGGCAGCCCGTCGGCGCCACGCCCAGAGTGTTGCCGTGCTCGCCGAGCGCGGCAATGCTGCGCTCGACAAAGGTTTTCTGGCGGGGACGGAGGATCATGACGTCGCCTCCTACTGCGCCCAAGTGGGACGGACGCCGGCCGAAGGCGCGGCGGGGGCCGCAGACGCAGCCGAGGCGTGTTGAGCCGGCGCGGCATAGACCGGGGCCGGCGCGTAGCCAGGCGCAGCCGCCGGCGCGCCACCCATCAGCGCCGGGTAATCCTTGTGGTCGCGCGTGACCGCGCCGCGGACTTCGTTCTTCGGGTCGCCGTTGGCGTCGGTCCCGACATCGATGCGCGCCACGAATTCGATGCCGTCGAGATCAGCGAAGCCGGCGATGCGGCGCGCATTCTGCGCCTCGGGCGACACGTCCTTGTCCGAAAGGCTGCGCGCCGAGTTGAGAATGCCACGAACCAGGGCGCGACCCATGTTCCCCCAGTCCGGCCCCTTCGGGCTGTAGAGGCCGATCATCGAGAACACCTTGCGGCGCGCATAAGGCCCCTCCAGCACGGTGAACTCGGCGTTCAGGTAGACGGCGCCGGTCGCGCCGCGCGTGGCGTAGCCGCCCGTCCAGCCCTGCGCAGGATCGTCGAAGCCGCCCGGGCGGATCGTCATGCGAACCTTGGCGAGCGTGCCCTTCGGGATCAGGTTGGGGTTCGACCTGGCGTCGTTGAAATCCGTCCACGAAGACATTGGAATCTCCTTCTTGTCAGCGATTGGTGGTGGATGAGGCGTCCGCAGCCGGCGCGGGGCGGCTGAACACGAGACGTTCGAGAGGGGAGCGGCCAGGCTGGCCGATCTTCGCGATGAGGCGCCCGAGATGCGCTTCCTCGACGAGATCGAGGCGGCCAGAGCGGTCCTTCGCGGGGTAGCCCCACGGGTTCAGCGTCTGGCACACGAACACGCGATGGAGGTTCTTCTCCGCGTCGGCCATCTCCGTCATCGTGATCACTTCATCGACGATGCCGGGGAGCTCGAGGCCGGTCTTGGCGCCGTCGATCTGCGGCACGAAGATCTTGCGATTGAAGTCGTCGAGCTTCTCATCGAGAATGCCGACGAAGACGACGTCCTTCGCACGCGTGTGCTGGAGGTGCGTGATCCAGCCGACCATCTCGCGACCATGCAGGCCATAAGCGCCGCGCACGTCGGGCTTGCCGGTCTTCTCCGAAAAGGCCTCCGGCTGATCCTTGGCCCACTGGAAGCACAAGCGGCCGGCGACCGTGATCGAGTCGACGAAGACCGAATGGTATTTGTCGAGAGCGCGCGGATCGCCGAACTTGGCGACCGCCTCGTCGTAGTGACGCTGGCTATAGGGGCGGCCGTCGCGGATCGCCGGGTTGGGGCCGCCGATGAACACTGCGAAGTCGCGGCATTCTTCCCAGGTGCGCGGGCGGATGGCGTCGCCGCTCCATCCCTCGATCGCGAGATCGCCGGCTTCGAGGTCGAAGAACAGCGTCGTCTCGGGATTGAGCGTCCAGAGCAGGCTCGTCTTGCCCACGCCGCTCTTGCCAAAAATCGCCGCCTTGATGCCGCGAGGCTCCGCGAGGCGCTGATCGGCGAGAATGATCGGGAGCGCCATCATGCGCCCTCCTTGCCGACGATCAGCTCGAAGGTTTCCTTCCCCGCGCGCACCGTCCGCGCCGGCTCGAAGAGCGAGCGGATGTGAGTGGGCCACGAGGCGTATTTACGCTCCGAGACCTTGAGGCTGATCTCGACATATTCGGCCGGGTCGTCGCCTTCGGCCTTGATGCGATCGACGAGCTCGGACAGCACGCGCTGTTCCCATTCCACGCGCTTGGGCAGATCCGCAACGATCTGCACGGCGCCGTCGAAGAAGCGGGCGACGCCGAAGTCCTTCCCGGCCTCGCCGCGCGCCGCCTTGGCGCGGTCGGCGTATTTCATGGTGAGGGCGCCGTCGAGCCAGGCGACGGTGAGCTTCGCCTTGCGCAGCGCCTCTTCGGCCTCATGCTGGAGGCGACCCAGTTCCTCGGCCGGGAGGGCGACGATCTCGGCGACCGGCAGACGGGGCAGCGTTTCGAGAGTGATGTGGTTGGGGATCGTCACGCGCGCGCCCCGGTGTAGGAGCCGCGACGGACGCCGGGGGTCGCCTGACGGATCTGCTCCGTCTCATACGCCTCGATGTCTTCGAGGCGGTACGCGACGCGCCCGCCGATCTTGATGAATTTCGGGCCTTCGCCCGTAAACCGCCACCGCTCCAAAGTGCGGGGCGATATCGTCCAGCGAGCAGCGAGCTCGGTCTGGTTCAAGTGCCGCGTGGTCATTCGGTTCTCCGTCGGTTCGTTCGAAACCGTGGGGAGAACCTTGCCTGAGGGCGCGGAAGGGGATGGGAAGGGGAAAGGAAGGGGAAATGGAAGGGGAGCCAAAAAGGCAAAAAAGCCGTCCCTGTCAGGACGGCTCTGCTTCAGGTCGGTTCCTGGCTCAATATTCTATCCAGCAGTGGCCGGCTTCTTCCTTGATGAACCTGGACCAGTACTTGTTCCCGCTGAAAGCGCGCGCGAGATTTGTTGTCGTAGGCCCGGCTTGCACCTCCTCAAGCACGTCGGCAGTGAGGCAAACAGGTTGGTTCCGGTTATAGGCGTCTACAAGGATCCTCAGGATTGCTCGGTGCTTGACGCCACGGAACGTGTATGTCTCCTCACCAATGTAGATTTTTCCATAATCGACCGAGTGCCTGATCGGCTTGTGCGCTGATGCTGGCCCGACAAGCAGCCTTTTTGAAACGATGGCCGGATCGATCGCGATATCGTCCGGTTTCGCCAGAACATCCTTGATGCCAACAACGACCTGTCCTGCCGATTGCACATCAAGCCCGGCCGCGGTCGATGTGAGGATGACTCGCACGTCGGCGGGAGGACGCTTGTTCATCATCTCCTCGATGGCTGCGCGGTAGCCAGGGTCGAAGAGTCTTCGGCAGAACCAGACTGAAACGGGCTTTCGACGCCCTTCCATTTTAACGGCGCCCAGATCCCAGAGCCTATCCCTGACCAAAGGCGCACTGATCTGCGGAGAAACGCGCTCGAAATTCACTAACGCATTCGCAAAGAAGGTCTCCATTTTAATGCCATAGAGGGTTATCTCCTCGGCGGCGACGGGCGTCCATCGTCCCTTGCTGGTGAAGTAGCCATGCGACCCGCGCTCTGGCGACCAGACGACGGTGGTTGGCTCGTCTTCATAGTCGTCCATAGACGGGACAACGTCTGTAGAACCAACCTGTGTGAGTAATCCCGCCTTGAGCAGGGCGTCGCTCGCCGTCGTATAGTTGGAGCAGAGCAGAGATCCGGATAACCTTCCGGATCTGGTTTCGAGGATCTTTAGCAACAGATCGACGGCTCCGCTATTTTTAAGGGCCATCGGGCAAGGACCCGTCTTTGCGAATGCCCCATGCGCGAAGGAGTTTCTCGCCGATGAGTCGCTCGCGTTCGGTCATGCCTTTCAGATTGCATCCATGAGGCGTTGTAATGGTCAGGTTGAGATTCTTGGGACGGCGGGATTTGCCTTCCGGTCGAAAACGAATTGTCAGACGCGCGCGAGTGATTGTCCAGTCTGCATGTCGTTCGGCGCTGGGCCCGATATGATGATCGGCCATATCCCAGATCGTGTGCGTGGACGAACCACGATATTCGAGCGTGACGCGCTGATCCGATTCATCGAGCGGTTGAAAACGCAATTCCCTGACGAATACATGTTCGATCGATTGGCCGGGGGACGCATTCGGATCGGACGGGAAGTCGAAAGGATCCATTAGCACGCTGAGGTCGTATTGGCGTGTAGGCAGCTTTTCGCTCTTGAAATCGATGCCAAGCAGATGGCGGCCCATGTAGCCTGCCAACGCCTCGCGAATGTCCTTGTCGCTGGCCACGACCTCGATCACGCCTTCGGCCGGTTCGTAAGTCAAGGAGGCTTCGTAGACCGGCTTGATCAACTTTCGTTTCAGTGCGCCGGCGCCGTCGAACCCAAGGGTGTCGTCGGCGGGCCCTTCGCGGTATACGGCGACTTGCGCCAATTGATGAGTTGTTCCGTCGAAGGCTACGCGATGCCGATCAAAGATATCGACATGCACACGGGAGGTGTTGAATTTATTTCTGATTGCGTCAGTGAAGGCGTCTCTCGACGCTTGATCCTTCACTACGGGCTTTTTCTTTTCCGCGACAAAACCGCTCCACATGCGTCCGTGACGTTTTTCGTCATTAAACCGAACCTCTTCGGCCAAACGAAAATTGTCGTTTTCGTTCATAAAAGCCCAGAGCGCCTTATTGTGAGCTCCGGCGACGGCGTCGAATTTTACTCTGTCGGAGATGACGTCGTATAATGCACTTTGTCCCGGCTCATCGGCTAATGCGATGATGCGATCCACCTCAAGCACGAGATCGTCGCGTTCTTCTTCGGTAAGAGCGGCGAGAGCGTCGACAAGCGCAGATGCGATGTCGCTTTCTTTAGCCGTCCAATCGACGGAAGGAGGCAGGGAGAAAGGCTTCGTCTGAAAATAAGCCTTGAGGCTCGCTGCCGGGGTCTTTCTCAAAAAGGTGGTGATTGACGCCATCTGAGTCCTTTTTCGGGGCGGCGAACGCGAGGGGAAGGGCGGGAACGTAACAAGAACAGCGACGCGGGGGAAGGCTGATGATCAGTTCGTCCACAACTACGAGCGGCTGGCGCATGGCGTGATTCGGTCCGGAGCGTTGGAAACCGCCTCGAGCGTCACTGCTTCCGGCGCTCCGCACAATTTCCTGCGGCTGCTAGTGAACTCGCGCTGTTTCACAAGATATGGAAAATGCTTGCTTATCTCTAATTTGTCCCGCATCCCTCGCTCATCGCCATCAATTTCGAACGGTCTCGATGAGCACGGTTCCTACTCCGCCGAATTGGACGCCGCCCGAGCGGATGACGGCTTCTGAGCGCCTCGATGAACTGGCCCGACTCTTGTACGCCGGGCTCAGAGCCTGTTTGGAAATTCCGGTTTGAGGGGATTCCCGTTTCGCTGCGAATGTGATTCACACTTTGGATGTGGACACGCAAGCAACGGGGCCGGATGGCCAGGATCGCCCGAAAGACCAAGCGCTACCCTTCTGATCTGACAGATGAGGAATGGGCGCGGATCGCGCCGTTGATGCCGAAGCCCGGACGCAGGGGCAGGCCTCGCGAAGTCGAGTTTCGCGAAGTGATCAATGCGGTGCGCTATCTCGTGCGCTCGGGCTGCGGCTGGCGGATGCTGCCGGTGCATTTCGGTCATTGGCGAACGGTCTACGGCTGGTTCCGCGAGTTGGCGCGGCGTTTCCTGTTCCAGACGATCCATGACGTCGAGCTCATGCTCGATCGGGAGCGACAAGGACGAGAAGCGAGCCCCTCGGCGGCGGTCATCGACAGCCAGTCGATCAAGGCGCCGCATGCGCAGACGCGGGGCTATGACGCGGGCAAGAAGATCGTCGGTCGCAAGCGCCATATCGCGGTCGATACGGATGGGCGATTGCTGATGGTCAATCTGACGACCGCCGACATTTCCGACAGCGCCGGGGCGCAGGCGATCCTCGACGCCATCCGCAAGCGCTGGCCGTGGGTGAAGCATCTCTTCGCTGACGCCGCCTACGACCGGCTCAAGCTGATGGACAAGGCCGCCTACCTGGAGTTCGTGCTCGAGATCATTCGTCGCCGCGACGGTCAAAAGGGTTTCGAAGTCCTGCCGCGTCGCTGGGTCGTCGAACGGACCTTTGGCTGGATGATCCGATGGCGCAGGCTCGTTCGAGATTACGAGCGCCGCATCGAGGTCTCGACCGCAATGATCCACGTCGCCATGGGCAGCCTACTCATCCGCCGGAATGCTCACCCGTGAATTTCCAAACAGGCTCTCAGGCGTATTCAGCCAGAACAGTCCAGTTCTTTATCGCCAGCCGACGGAGAAAGTTTGGTCGACTTCTCGCCCCTGAAGAGCGGTGTTCGACGTCGCAAACTTCGCGAGAGGAGGATGTGATTATGAGCAGGAACGCCGCAAAATCCAGGCCGCAAGCCGCGCCGCGGCCGGGGGAGGACAGTGCGACGGACGGGGCCGTGTTGGCGCAGCTCGCGGCGCTGCATTGCAGGTCGGTGAATGAGCTGAAGGCAAAGTGGGAGTCGCTCTTCGGCGCGGCGGCGCCGAACAACAGTCGCGAGTTTTTGGAGAGCCGCATCGCCAGCAGGATTCAGGAACTCACCTACGGGGGCGTCTCGCGCGAGACCCGGCGCGCGCTCGATCTTCTTGCCGACGAGATCGAAGGGAAAATTGATCGAAAGCGAATGGCCGACGACAGCCGCAACCCGAGCCCGGGCACGAAACTCATTCGGGAATGGGGCGGCGCGGAACACACAGTCACCGTTCTTGGCGATGGCTACGCGTGGGAAGGCCGCAAATATCGCTCTTTGTCGGCGGTCGCGAAAGCCATCACCGGCACCAGCTGGAACGGATTTCGGTTCTTTGGTCTTCGTGACAGGCAGAGGAGCGGCGCATGAGCAGAGCTTCAGTCCCCGCAGCCAAACGCCTACGCTGTGCGATCTACACGCGAAAATCGAGCGAGGAAGGACTCGAACAGGAATTCAACTCGCTCGACGCGCAGCGCGACGCGTGCGAAGCCTATGTCGCAAGCCAGAAGCCCGAAGGTTGGGTCGCCATCCGTGACCGCTACGATGATGGCGGCTTTTCCGGCGGCACTCTGGATCGCCCGGGATTGCAACAATTGCTGAGCGATGTCGAGGCCGGCCTAATCGACGTGATCGTGGTCTACAAGATCGACCGCCTGTCACGCTCCCTCATGGATTTCGCAAAGCTCGTCGAGGCGTTCGATCGCAACAATGTGACCTTCGTGTCCGTCACCCAGTCCTTCAACACGACGACGTCAATGGGGCGATTGACGCTGAACATTTTGCTGAGTTTCGCGCAGTTCGAACGCGAGGTCATTGGCGAACGCATCCGCGACAAGTTCGCGGCGTCCCGCAAGCGCGGAATGTGGATGGGTGGGTTCGTTCCCATGGGCTATGACGTCAGGGATCGCAAGCTCGTCATCAACGAAGCTGAGGCGGCGACAGTGCGCATGATCTTCGAGCGCTTCGTTGCGCTCGGATCGGCGTCCACATTGGCGCGCGCGCTGCAAGCGGAAGGCGTCGCCAACAAACGCGGCAGGCTCATCGACAAGGGCTTCATCTACAAGCTGATCAGCAACCGTGTCTATCTCGGCGAAGCGGTTCACAAGGGAACGTCATATCCCGGGGAGCACGAGGCGATCATCGGCAAGGAGCTGTGGGAGAGCGTTCACGCGATCCTGAGAGAGAGCCCGCGCGAACGGCGCGCCAAGAATCGCAGTCGGTCTGAGGCGCTGCTCAAGGGGCTGATATTCACAGCGAGCGGCACGGCCATGACCCCGACCTTCACGCGAAAGGGAGAGCGGCTCTACCACTACTACACGTCAATGGATTTGATCCGGAACCGCGCCATCCCCGAAAAGGCGGCGCCCTTGCGCCTGTCATCAGCGGTTGTGGACGGCGCCGTCATTGCCGAACTGCGGCGACTGATCGGCGCGCCGGAGATTGCGGCGCGCGTGGTGGCGATCTATCGGCAGGATGGCCTCCGCGCGGATGAGAACGCGATCGTCGAGGCGCTGCGGCGCTTCAACGATCTATGGGACGCGCTGTTCCCGGTCGAGCAGGCTCGGATCGTCCGCTTGCTGGTCGGCAGGGTAACGGTGGGCCCCGCTGGCATCACCGTCGATCTGCGCAACAACGGCCTTGCCGGCCTCGTCAGAGACCTTTCCGCCAACGCCCATCAGGAGGCCGCCGAATGACCGACGCAGACGACACCATCCGGGTCTTCATCCCGTTGACGTTCAGGCGTCGCAATGGGCGGCCCAAAATCCTGTCGCCCGAGCCGGAGCCGGACTTTCAGGCCCGCTCGCAGGACCCGCACATTCTTCGCGCCCTCGGGCGCGCGTGGGCGTGGCGGCGGCGGCTCGAAAGCGGCGAAGCAACTACGCTCCAGGACATCGCTCGGGCCGAAAAGGTGACGGACCGGTATGTCAGCCGGATCATGCGGCTGGCGTATCTCTCGCCCGACGTGCTCGAACGCCTGCTGCTCTGGCGAGTGCCGCCGTCCATTTCGGTCAGCGATCTGATCAAGGCTAGCTACCTGCCGTGGGCGGAGCAGATGGAGCGGGTGTTTGATGGAGAGCTCCAAAGCGGAGGAAGAGTCCGCTTGCCCGCGCTGATCATCAACGGGTAAGACCTTGGGTTCACATGTGCTTGAGGCCCCCATGGTGAAAGCGCCAAAGATCTCGCCAGTGGACGAAGAAAAGGCGCTCACCCTGTTGCAAAGATACGGCTGTCCCGTGCCGTATCATGAGGTGCGCACCCGCTTCCTCGGCAACATCGCGACGCCAGAAATGTCCGCCTCGCCAATGTCGGTCGTCAAAGGACTCTGGGGCGGCGAATTCCCCGCGTTTGAGAGCATGGAAGCGGTGAACGAACTCCTCGGCATTCTGGTAAATGGGCTCTGGAACTCCCTGACGCGCCACCAGAAGCGCAGCGAGCCCTTTCGCCTAGTCAGAACACCGGTCGGGACGACCCGAGGGGGACTTGCCGCCTACGCCTTGATGCGTCGCCAGGAGATCGACGGATTTGTCGAAGGCCTTTTCAACGGGCGGGAGGACCTTGATCTTCCCGAGAAGGCCACCGTCTCGATGGGTGTCCTTGGCGAACTGCGCGCCATGCTCGCAGGCGTTCATGCCCTTGCCACAAACGATACCAAGATCGCGTCTGACGGTGAGTTCGCGGCCACTCTGAAGCACGTCCAACAACTGACGCCGATCATCGAGCGAGAAATCAACGCCGTCGTGCTGGCCTGCACGCGGGCGCGACGGCAGGCGCTGAAAGCGCCCGACTTCTCGGGGCCAACGTTCCACTAAAATCCTGCGCGGTTCTGCGCCCCGCAGAAATGCGACCCAGCATGCCCACCGCAGGTTTTAACCGAACCGAGGGCGGAGGGGGCAACTCAAACGAGACGCTTACGCAGATTTTTTAAGGTATTGAAAATAAGCGATATTTTCTGACCGAACCAAATCGGGGGAGGTTCGCTCGGAATGAGACGGACGGGCTTCAGAGACCGAATTTTGCCCGGCGCGGCAGTCTCGGAAGTTCGGTCGGAAACCGCAAACCCTTCGGAAATAGCGGAGTTTTCCGGCGCTGGTCAGCCAGCCTTCGGGGTTTGCTATGGCTTAGCTGGCGGAGAGGGAGGGATTCGAACCCCCGATACGGTTACCCGTATGCCGCATTTCGAGTGCGGTGCTTTCAACCACTCAGCCACCTCTCCGCGGCGCGCTGATTTGGCCCCGTGAGGACCTCGCTTCGTGGCGAGTAGCGCATAGCATGGCCAGTGACGCCGGATCAAGCGGGCTCCGAGGCTCTGGCAGGCTATCGCATTTGGCCAAGGATGGAACGGGCGAAAGCGTCGGACGATCCTGAGCGTTTCCGTTTGCGCCGAATGTAGATATTGGGTTGAAGCGAGAGCCGAGAGCTGGCTCCGGATGGTTGGACAGTTCCCCGCGGATTTTAGGTGGATCTCTGCCGGGGTTTGCTGAACGCGGGGTTCTTCGATTTGTCGCGGCGTCGGGAGGGCCGTAGGCCCGACCAGAGCGGCGGCAAAATCGAAAGCGACGGTCATGCGGCCATCGCCGTTTCCTTTATGCCGAAGTAGGCCTCGTCGGGCGTGCGCCCGTCAAGGCTCGAGTGCGGGCGCCGCTCGTTATAGAAGGCGAGATAACGGGCGATCGACGCGCGCGCCTCGGAGACGCTCTCATAGGCGCGTAGATAGACTTCTTCGTATTTGACGCTGCGCCACAGCCGCTCGACGAAGACGTTGTCGCGCCAGGCGCCCTTGCCGTCCATGCTGATCGAGACCTTCGCGTCCAGCAGCACGCGCGTGAAGTCGAGGCTGGTGAACTGGCTCCCCTGATCCGTGTTGAAAATCTCGGGCTTGCCGTGTATCGCCAACGCCTCTTCCAGCGCCTCGACGCAGAACGCCGCCTCCATCGTGATCGACGCGCGATGCGCCAGCGCGCGCCGGCTCGCCACGTCGACGACCACGACGAGATAGACGAAGCCGCGCCGCATCGGGACGTAGCTGATGTCCATCGCCCAGACGTGATCCGGCCGCTCGACCGTCACGCCGCGCAGGAGATAGGGATAGATCTTGTGGCCCGGCGACGGCTTGCTCGCATTCGGCCGCCGGTAGATCGCCTCGATCCCCATCCGCCTCATCAGCGTCGCCACATGCCGGCGGCCGGCGACGACGCCCTCGCGCCGCAACAGATCGCGCAGCATTCGCGCCCCCGCGAAGGGATAATCGAGATGCAGTTCGTCGAGGCGCCGCATCAGCTTCAGATTCTCGGCCAAGACCGGCCGAGGCATGTAGTAGACCGTGCTGCGGGCGAGGCCGAGCGCCTTCGCCTGCCGCGCGATCGGGAGGTCATGGCCGTGGTCGATCATCTTTTTGCGCTTGGCAGGCCAGCCTTGCCGAGCGCGCCGGACAAAAAATCGTTCTCCAAAGTCAGTTCGCCGATCTTGGCGTGAAGCGCCTTCAAATCCACGACGGCCTCTTTGGGCTCCGCCTTCTCCTGCCCGAACACGCCCGCCGCGCCTTCCAGAAGCTGGCCCTTCCAGGTCGTGATCTGGTTCGGATGGACGTCGAACTGCTGCGCCAGCCCGGCCAGCGTCTTCTCGCCCCTGATCGCGGCCAGGGCCACTTTCGCCTTGAACGCCGGAGAATGCGTCCGGCGGCTTCGCTTCGTCATCGGATGCTCCTGAGTCGCCGCGAGAATCCTCGCCGACGTCAGGCGGAAATTCACCTATCTCACCGTCCGAATTTGCGGGGCCGGCTCTGTTGTGCCCTCGATCATGCGAGAGGAGGTTGCGCAACGCTACCCGCTTTATCGCAATCCGCCGGCGCTTGACGACCAACGTCCCAATGTGACGAGCTGGACCTATTAAAAAGCGGGGCGCGAGGGGCGCGAGTCGCCGCCAAAGCGGAATTGAACCGCAGTCCGACGAGACTCGCCGTAGCGATGAGCCCGCCATTTCGTTAATCATCGTCCATTAAAGGCTTGGAGCTTAGCTGCAATTCGAAACAAATTAACGGGATGGTGATTGGCCCGGCCTCATCGTGACGGGGTCGGCCGCTCGCCCGGCCGACGTCGAGTAAAGGCGTAAGTCGGTGAGCGCGTAATGAACAGATGGGTTGTCGGCGCCGTTTCGCTTGTCCTGTCGAGCGCGCCTGCGCTTTCGGCGGACATGCCATATCGCCCCTATCCGCCGCGCTACGCGCCGCCGCCGGTCATCAGCTGGACCGGCTTCTATCTCGGCGTCAACGCGGGATATTCCTGGGGCGTTTCGCCGTTCATCACGCCCAGCCAGAATGTCGCGATGCTGCGGGTGGGTCCGCCGGTCGAAACCCAGATGGCGCTGACCTCGGCGGCAGCCGCCGCTCAGAAGCTGTCGGCGTCGACGAACGGTTTCTCGGGCGGCCTGCAGGTCGGCTTCAACTGGCAGGCGTCAGAAGGACTCCTTGTCGGCATTGAGGCGGACGCTCAGGGTTTCGCCAACACCAAGGAGCGCGCCACGAGCGTCGCCCTGCTGGACATTCCGGACGGGAACGGGATGCAGATCAGTTCCTTCGCCCAGGGGTCGCGGTCGCTCAATTATCTGGGCACGCTGCGCGCCCGTGTCGGCTATCTCGTGATGCCGACCCTTCTCGTCTATGGCACGGCCGGCCTGGCCTATGGCGGCGTGAGCGGCGATTACGGCGTCACACAGGCGCTGGTCAATCTTCCGGCGGTGGAGCCGCAGGCGCTGCCCGGCGTCGTTCCGGCGCCCTTCGCGGCCAGCGCATGGTCCGGACAGGCCAGATATCAAACCAACCGGCTGGGCTGGGCCGCCGGTCTGGGCGTCGAATGGATGTTCATGCCCGGCGTGACGCTGCGGGGCGAGTATCTCTATTATTCGCTCGGGACGCAGACGACGCCGGTCGTCGCGATGCAGGTTCCCGCCAATCCCGCCACCGGGACCGCTTTTGGCAATGTCACGCGCGCCACGACGCGGTTCGACGGCCATCTGTTCCGGGCGGGCGTCAATATTCTCTTCAACGAGAGTTCGCCCATCGCGGCGCCCATCGTCAACGGTCCCGTCTTCGCGCGCTATTGAGCCGCCGGCCCCGCCGCGCCATTTCGCGCGTTTGACGGGAGGGCCAGGAAACGTCCACTATCGCGCAGGGGGGAGGGAGCGACTCCGCCCGCGAAGGCCGTGCGTCCCGGGCAGGTGAAAACGCGGACGCCTCTTCCTATCTTCTGACGCAACCTCTGACAGATGGACCGTCCCGCGCCCATGACCTCGAGCAATCTCGCGCCCATCGAAACCGCCGTCGCCGAATCGGCCGAACGCGCTCTGGATCACATCGGGCGCGCCCGCGCCGCCATCGGCGCGGTCATCTTCGGCCAGGACGAGGTGGTGGAGCAGGCGCTCGTCACCATTCTCGCCGGCGGCCACGGCCTCCTCGTCGGCGTGCCGGGCCTCGCGAAGACGAAGCTCGTCGAAACGCTCGGCAAGGTTCTCGGGCTCGCCGAACAGCGCGTGCAGTTCACGCCCGATCTGCTGCCCGCCGACATCATCGGCTCGGAAGTGCTGGAGGAGGGCGCCGACCGGTCGCGCTCCTTCCGCTTCATCAAGGGTCCGATCTTCGCCCAGCTTCTGATGGCGGACGAAATAAACCGCGCTTCGCCGCGCACCCAGTCCGCGCTGTTGCAGGCGATGCAGGAGCATCACGTCAGCGTCGCCGGCAAGCGCTACGACCTGCCGCGGCCGTTCCACGTTCTCGCGACCCAGAATCCGCTGGAGCAGGAGGGCACCTATCCGCTGCCCGAGGCGCAGCTCGATCGTTTCCTGCTGCAAATCGATGTTCATTACCCTGACCGCGCCAGCGAACGCCGCGTGCTGCTCGAAACGACGGGCGAGAAATCCGCCGCGCCCGCGCAGGCGCTCGACGCGGAGGAATTGATGGCGACGCAGCGGCTCGTGCGCCGTCTGCCCGTCGGCGACAAGGTGGTGGACGCGATTCTCGACATCGTGCGGGCCGCGCGTCCGGGCGAGGGCGACCCGGCGATCGCGCCGCACGTCTCCTGGGGGCCGGGGCCGCGCGCCGCGCAGGCGCTGATGCTCGCGACCCGCGCGCGCGCGCTCGTCACGGGCCGTCTCGCGCCGTCGCTCGACGACGTGGCGGCTCTGGCGGCGCCGGTGTTGCGTCACCGCATGGCGCTGAATTTCGCTGCGCGTCGAGAGATGAGCGTGTCGGATCTCATTGGCAAGCTCGTGGCGCGGATCGGGTGATGGCGTTCGGCCAGATCGAAACCCGCGCCTACGACCCCGCGACGCGCAAATCGGCGAACGCCGCCGTCGCCGCCGATCTCGCCGCGCGCCTGCCGCGCCTCGTCAATCGCGCGCATGAGATCGCGGCGAGCGTCGCCTATGGCGTTCATGGGCGAAAGCGCGCGGGCGTCGGCGAAACCTTCTGGCAATATCGACCCTTCGCCAGCGGGGAGGCGGCGCATCGCATCGACTGGCGCCGCTCTGCCCGCGGCGACCAGCTTTATGTGCGTGAACGCGAATGGGAGGCGGCGCACGATTATTTCATCTGGATGGACGTCTCGCCCTCGATGGCCTTCGCTTCCTCGCTCGCGCTCGACGACAAACTCGCTCGCGGCGTGACGCTCGGCCTCGCGCTGGCCGACGTTCTCGTGCGCGGCGGCGAGCGCGTCGCCGCGCTGGGCGCGACGGCGCCCCTCTCCGCGCGGGACGTGATCGACCGTCTGGCGCGCGCGCTGATCGAGCGCGCGGCGGAAACCGCGCAGGACGAGCTTCCCCCCGGGACGCCCATGCGGCCGCGGGCGCGGATCGTGCTGATTTCGGATTTTCTCGCACCGCCGGATGCGCTGGCCGCGCGGCTCCGGGAGTATGCGGATGCGGGCGCGTCCGGCGCGCTGCTCATGGTGATCGACCCGAGCGAGGAGAGCTTTCCTTTCTCGGGAGAGACGATGTTTCTCGATACGGACGGCGGTCCCGCCTTTCATGCGGGCGACGCCAGAAGCCTCCGCGAGGCCTACGCCCGGCGCTTCGACTCGCATCGCGAAGCGGTCCGCGCCGCGGCGCGCGGCGCCGGGTTCCTGTTCCTCCAGCATCACACCGACCGACCGGCCGCAGAGGCCGCGCTCGCGCTCGCCATGGGGCTGCACGGCGTCGAGGCGCGGCTGTGATGGGCGGGCTTTCCTTCGCCGCGCCGCTCGCGCTGATCGGCCTGCTCGGCCTGCCGGCGATCTATTGGCTGCTGCGGGTGACGCCGCCGCGTCCGCGCGAGGTCGTTTTTCCGCCAACGAAAATCCTGCGGGAGCTGGCGCGCGACGAGGAGACCCCGTCGAAGACGCCCTGGTGGCTGCTTGCGATGCGTCTCGCGCTCGCCGCCGCGCTGATCCTCGCCATGGCGGGGCCGGTCTGGAGTCCGGCGGGAACGGTCGCGGGATCGTCCGCGCCGACTCTCGTCGCGCTCGACGACGGCTGGGCCGCCGCGCCCGCTTGGGAACGGCGCGTCTCGGCCGGCGCGGGGATCCTCGAGAACGCCGCGCGCAGCGGCGCGCCGGTCGCTTTCATGACGACCTCCGAAGCCGCGGCTCCGACGCTCTCGGACGCCTCCCGTGCGCTCGAAAAGCTGCGCTCTGCGCGGCCGAGGCCGTATCTCGCCGATCGCGCCGCAGCGGCAGGAACGCTCGCCGCCTTCGCAAAGAAAAGCCCGGGCGCGCGTCTCGTCTGGATCAGCGACGGACTTGCGCAAGGCTCCGCCGAGCTTTTCGCCAAGGCGCTCGCGCGCGCCGCGAAAGATGGCGCGCGCGTGGAGGTTCTCGTCGACGACCATGCGCCGCTCGCGCTCGCCGCGCCGGTCAACGCGGCCGCCGCGTTGACGGTGGACGTCTTGCGTCCCGACGCTTCGGGCCCAGCGGCGGCGACCGTCGCGGCTTACGACTCGAAAGGTCAGGGCATCGCCCGAACGACCGTGAATTTCGGGTCCGCGCCGCGCGCTCGGGCGCAGCTCGATCTTCCCGTCGAACTGCGAAACGACGTCAGCCTGCTGCGGATCGACGGGGAGAATTCCGCCGGGGCCGTCGCGCTGCTCGACGCGCGCTCCAAGGTGCGGCGCGTCGCGCTCGTGGGCGGCGCTGGGCTGGACGAAGCGCAGCCGCTGCTCTCGCCGGTCTATTATCTCGACAAGGCGCTTGCGCCCTTCGCGCAGGTGCGGCAGGCGCGGCCGGGCGCCGTCGATCCGATTCTGACGCTTCTCGCGGAGCGGCCCAATGTTGTGGCGCTCGCGGACGTCGGCCTCGCGCCTGGCGAAACCTACGACGCGCTGGCCCGCTTCGTGGAGGAGGGCGGGACGCTCATCCGCTTCGCCGGCCCGCGCCTCGCCAACGCGGGCGACGATCTCCTGCCCGTGCGGTTGCGCCGCAACGGCCGCGTGCTCGGCGGCGCGATGTCGTGGGAGGAGCCGAAGGCGCTCGCCGAGTTCGACGCCGCCAGCCCCTTCTTCGGCCTCGCGGCCTCGAAGGACGTCAGCGTGCAGCGTCAGGTGCTGGCGGAGCCGGACCCCGGCCTTGCGCAGAAGACTTGGGCGCGGCTTTCGGACGGCACGCCGCTCGTCACAGCCGAACGACGGGGAAAGGGACTGATTGCGCTCTTTCACGTCAATGCGGACACGGGCTGGTCGAACCTGCCGATCTCCGGTCTTTTCGTCGACATGCTGAAGCGCATTTGCGCCATGGCGGGGGAGCCCGCGCCCGCGCAGGGAGAGGAGCGGGCGGACTCCGTGGCCGTCGGCGACCAGCGGCTTCTCGCGCCGCTGAAGGCGCTCGACGGTTTCGGAGCCCTCGGCGCGCCCGGACCGAACGCGAAAGCGATCCCCGCCAATTTCGACGGCGCCGCCAGCGCCGAGCATCCTCCGGGGCTTTACGGGACCGGGGACGCCTTTCTCGCGTTGCAGACGGTTCGCGCCGGAGAGGAGATCTCGCGGTTCGATTTCGCCGGCGCGGGAGTGACGCCCGTCGCGCTTAAATTCGGCGCGCCGGTCGATTTCCGCGGCCCATTGCTCGCCGCGGCCTTCGTCGCCTTCGTCGCGGACGCGCTGATCGCGCTCTTCGTCTCGGGCAAGATTCGGCTCAGGCCCTTCGCGGCGATCGCCGGCGCCTTCCTTGTTCTTTCCGTAACGTCGATTCCTCGCGACGTAAGGGCGGAGACGGAGACGCGGTCCGCCGCTACGCAGCGCGACCGGGAGGCGGCGTTGACGACGCGCCTCGCTTATGTTGTCTCGGGCGACGCGAAGGTCGACGAGATCTCGCGCCTCGGGCTCGAGGCGCTGTCAAAAGCGCTGTCGCTGCGCACGTCCTTCTCGCCCGGCGATCCCGCCGGGGTCGATCCCGCAAAGGACGAACTCGCCTTCTATCCCATGCTCTATTGGCCGATCGTCGCAAGCGCGCCGCAGCCGTCCGCGAAGACCGCCGCCCGGGTCGCCGCTTACATGAAGCAGGGCGGCACCATCGTGTTCGATACGCGCGACGCGCTCGACCGGCGTCCCGGCGACGCCCCGACGCCCGAAACGCAATGGCTGCGCGATTTTTCGAAAAACCTCGACGTCCCGGAACTCGAAGTCGTCCCGCGCGATCACGTGATCACCAAAACTTTTTATCTGCTCGACAATTTCGTGGGCCGCTACGCGACGGGCGACACATGGGTCGAAGCGCTGCCGCCCGAACCGAGTGAGGCGGCGGCGCGGCCGGTTCGCGCCACGGACAGCGTCTCCGCCATCGTGATCACCTCCAATGACCTCGCCTCGGCCTGGGCGCATGACAAACGCGGCCAGCCGCTTTTCCCGCTGACCCCCGGCGGCGCGCGCCAGCGTGAACTGGCCATTCGCGGGGGCGTGAATCTCGTCATGTATACGCTGACCGGAAACTATAAATCCGACCAGGTGCATGTGCGCGACCTGCTGGAGAGGCTGGGGCAGTGACCGACCTCGACCTCGCCTTCTCGCCGCTGCTCCCCTGGCCGATCCTCGTCGCGCTGACGATCGCCGGGGCCGTCGCGCTGATCCTCGCCGCCGTTGCGGGCCAGCGGGGAACGGCGCTCCGCGCGCTTGCGCTCGCGCTCGTGCTGGCGGCGCTGACCGACCCTTCGCTCGTCCGCGAAAAGCGGGACCCGCAAAAGACCATCGTCGCCGTCGTCGTCGACAAAAGCGAGAGCCAGAATTTCGGCGCCCGCGCCGCGCAGACGGAGGAAGCCCGCAAGGCGCTCGAGTCGTCCCTCGCGAAATTCGCCGACGTCGAAACCCGCGTCGTCTCCGTGACGAACGACGCGAGCGGCAATGACGGCACGAAGCTTTTCGGCGCGCTGGAGCAGGCGCTCAAGGACGTTCCCCCCGAGCGAGTCGGGGGGGCGGTGATGATCACCGACGGCGTCGTTCACGACATACCGGCCCGGGCCGAGGCGCTCGGCTTCCGCGCGCCGGTCCACGCGCTCGTCACGGGCAAAGAGGGAGAGCGCGACCGCCGCATCGAACTCGTCGAGGCGCCGCGTTTCGGCATCGTCGGCAAGGAGCAGACGATCCGCGCCCGCGTCGTCGACACGGGCGGAGACGGCGCCCGCGCGCCGATCGCCGTGCGCCGCGACGGCGAGCGGCTGCCGACCTACAGCCCCGTGCCCGGCGACATCGTCAACATTCCTGTGAAGATCACGCATGGCGGAGCAAATATCGTCGAGCTGGAGGTTCCGCCGGCGCCGGGCGAACTCACGCTCGTCGACAACAAGGCGGTCGTCTCGATCGAGGGCGTGCGCGACCGGCTGAAAGTGCTGCTCGTTTCCGGCGAACCGCACCCGGGCGAACGAAGCTGGCGCAACCTTCTGCGCGCCGACGCCAATGTGGAGCTGGTGCACTTCACCATTCTGCGTCCGCCGGAAAAACTCGACATCACGCCGGCGAGCGAACTGTCGCTGATCGCTTTCCCGACGGCCGATCTCTTTGGGCGCAAGATCAACGAATTCGATCTCATCATCTTTGACCGCTATTCGAATCAGACGCTGCTGCCGTCGATCTATTTCGACAACATTGCCCGATATGTGGAAAATGGCGGCGCCTTTCTCGCGGCAGTGGGGCCGGATTACGCGACGTTGCGCGGGCTTTATTATTCGCCGCTCGAAAACATCCTGCCCGCGCGTCCAGATGGCGCGCTGTTCGAACAGGCGTTCAAGGCGCGCGTCAGCAAGGACGGCGAAAAGCATCCCGTCACGCGCGGGCTGCCCGGCGCCAAGAGCGAGCCGCCGCAATGGGGCGACTGGTTTCGGCAGGTGGACGCCGCGGTGCTGAAGGGAAACTCCATTCTCTCGGGCGCGCGCGACAAGCCGCTGCTCGTGCTGGCGCATGAGGGCAAGGGCCGCGTCGCGCTGCTGCTCTCGGACCAGATCTGGCTCTGGGCGCGCGGTTACGATGGCGGCGGCCCCAACGCCGACCTCACGCGCCGCCTCGCGCATTGGCTGATGAAGGAGCCCGACCTCGAAGAGGAGGCGCTGCGCGCCGAAGCGCGCGGCCGCGAGGTGACCGTCGAACGCCAGACGCTGAAAGACGAGGCCGCGCCGGCGATGGCGACCTCGCCCTCCGGCGCGCGCGAGGAGATCGTGCTGCGCCAGAGCGAACCGGGCCTGTGGCGCGCCCAGCTCAACGCGACGGAGAAGGGCCTGTGGCGCTTCGAAAGCGACGGGCTGACGGCGCTCGTGAACGTCGGCCCCGCGAACCCGCGCGAGTTCCGAGAGGTGGCGTCGACGACCGAGAAGCTCGCGCCGCTCGCGGAGGCGACCGGCGGCACGGTCCGGCGCCTGAGCAAGACGAGCGACGCCGTGACCATGCCGCGCGTCGTGGAGATGCGCGACGCGAGCCGGTATGGCGGGACGGACTGGATCGGCGTGCGCCAGACGGGAGCGTCGACGCTGGTGGGGGTCGAGGTGGCGCCTTTGGGGCTGGGCCTGTGGGCGATGCTGGCGCTGCTGGGGATGGTTGTGGCGGCCTGGGCGTGGGAGGGAAGGCGGCGGTAGAGAAAGCCACCGCCACCAGGCGGCGTTCGCTCTCTCGCTCATCGGCCGCCGTTGAAATAGCCGTTGGCGTAGCCCTGACGGAACAACATCTCGTAGCGGCCGTCGAATTTGCTCTGATGGCGCCCATATTCGGCGCTCTGACCGCCGGCCTTGTCGGCTTTTCCCGCGGCGATCCCCGCGTTGTAAGAATCGCAGCCCCCCTGATCCGCGGCGCCTGGACAGCCTGCGAGATTGCCGGGGGGCGGCGGCGCTGCTGGCGTCGCGAGCGGTTGCTGGACCGGCTTATTGCAGGCGGCGAGGGCGAGCAAGGTGGCCGAAACAAGAATATAACGCGTCACATCTCAACTCCATGGCCAGGAGGCCGCCTTGATGACGCGCTGATTTGGCCGAAATTTGCTTGCCGCGGCCGGCAGGCTCGGCGGCGATGTGGGAAATCGCGTAATCTGCTCCTACCTTTCAGGAGATTCGCCCTTGCCCATCTACCGCTCGATCGGCCTCATGTCCGGCACGTCCATGGACGGCGTCGACGTCGCGCTTATCGAGACGGATGGCGACTCGGCCGTCTCCTTCGGGCCGACGGGACATTTCCCTTATAACGACGCCGACCGCGCGCTGTTGCGCAACGCGCTGGCCGAGGCCGCGACGCTGGAGGATCGCGACGCGCGGCCGGGCGTGCTCGCCTTCGCGGAACGCATGGTGACCGACCGCCATGCGGAGGCCGTCGAGACGTTCCTGCGCGACAACGCCATAGAGGCGGGCTCGATCGACCTCGTCGGCTTCCACGGCCAGACCGTGCTGCATCGGCCGAAGCAGAAGCTCACCATACAGATTGGCGACGGGCAGGCGCTCGCCAACCGGCTCGGGATCGACGTGGCCTACGACTTCCGCGCGGCGGATATCGCCGCGGGCGGAGAGGGGGCGCCTATCGTGCCGGTGTTCCATCGCGCGCTCGTGCTCGCCGGCGGCATGAAGGGCGAGGTTGCGCTGCTCAACATCGGCGGCGTGGCGAATGTCACTTACGTCGCTGACGGCGAGCCGCCGATCGCCTGCGACACCGGCCCCGGCAACGCCCTCATCGACGATCTGATGCTCCAGCGCACCGGCGCGCCGATCGACCGCCACGGCCACATGGCCGCGCGCGGGCGCGTGAACGAGGCGGCGCTGTTGCGGATGCTCGCGCATCCCTTCTTCGACCAGCCGCCGCCGAAATCTCTCGACCGTAACGCCTTCGCGCTCGAGCCGGTGATGAAGCTCGCGACGGAAGACGCGGCCGCGACCCTCACCGCCTTCACGGCGGCCTCCGTGCTGCGGCTTTTCCCGCATCTGCCGAACCAGCCGCAATTGCTCATCGTCTGCGGCGGCGGCGCGCGCAATCCGATTCTGGTGCGCGAACTCGTGATGCGCCTGCCGTGCAAGGTCACCACCGCCGACGCGGTCGGCTGGTCGGCGGACTCGATGGAGGCGCAGGCCTTCGCCTATCTCGCCGCGCGCGTGGCGGAGGGGCTGCCGCTCACCTTTCCCACGACCACCGGCGCGCCCGAACCGATGCCGGGCGGGCGGCTCGTGCGGGCGGGGGAGGCGTAGGGCTTCTCGCCCGGTCAGGCGGCGGCTGTTTCGAGGCGTTTTTCTTTCGCCACAAAGGGCGCGAGCATTTCAGGCACCTCGTCCGCCGGCACGGGCCGGCTGAAGAGATAGCCCTGCAACTGGTGGCAGCCCTGGGCGAGCAGGGCGCGCGACTGGTCTTCCGTCTCCACGCCTTCCGCGATGGTCGAGACGCCCATGGTGGTCGCGATGTCGACGATCGCGCGCACGATGGACATGTCGCGCTGGTCATCGGGCAGATTATGCACGAAGCTCTGGTCGATCTTGATCTTGTTGAAGGCGATGCGGCGCAGATAACTCAGGCTCGAATAGCCGGTGCCGAAATCGTCCAGCGAGAGGCGAACCCCGAGCTCCGAGAGCCGTTGCAGGATTTTCTGCGTCGCGGGCGTCGACTCGAGGAAGGCGGATTCCGTCAATTCCAATTCGAGACGATGCGGTGGCAGGCCATATCTTTTCAATGCTTTTGACACGATCGTCGGAAGGTCCGAATGGCGGAACTGGATCGGCGAAATATTCACCGCCACAGTGACCGGCGCGGGCCAGGTCGAAGCGATGCGGCAGGCTTCCTCGATCACCCATTTGCCGAGCGATGCGATGGCGCCGATTTCCTCCGCGATCGGAATGAACTCCGCGGGCGAGATGAAGCCGCGCGTCGGGTGCTTCCAGCGCACGAGCGCCTCAAATCCCTGAATGCGCTTCGTCGCGGCGTTCACCAGCGGCTGGAAATGGAGCAGGAAGTCGCCGCGCTCGAGCGCAACCTGCAACTCGGCGCCCAGAATGCGGCGGGCGTTGATCTCCTCGTCCATGTCCGCCTGATAGAAGCGATAGGCGTTCTTGCCGGTGCGCTTGGCCTGGTAGAGCGCGAGATCCGCCTGGCGCATGATCTCCTGCGCGCCGTCATCCGGGGCGATGGCGACGCCGATGCTGACGCCGACATTGACTAACGCGTCGTTGATGGGGAAGGGAACGCCGATCTCGGAGACGATGGCGGAGCAGGCGTGCGACAGCCATTGGCGGTCGCGCGCGGTCTCGTCCGTGAACAGAATGGCGTATTCGTCGCCCGCGAGACGCGCGATGCAGGCCTTGGGGCCGAGCAGCCGCGTCAAGCGGTTGGAGACGGCCTGCAGCAGCTTGTCGCCGGCGCCATGGCCGAGCGTGTCGTTGACGCTCTTGAACTCGTCGAGGTCGAGGCAGAGAACGGCGAAGGGAATGTTCTTGTTGCGCAGATCCGCCGCCGCCTTGCCGAGCCGCTGCTGGAAGCTGAGGCGATTCGGCAGGCTGGTGAGCGCGTCGTGCAGCACAAGGAAAGAGAGCCGGTCTTCGGCCTGTTTCTTGACCGTGATGTCGGAGCCGACGCCGCGATAACCCGAGAAGCGGCTGGCGCCGACGACCATCGGCTTTCCGCTGACCAGCCACCAGCGCCGCTCGCCCTCGACCGTCACCGCAAGGAGAATGTCCCGGAAGGCGCGGCGCGCCGCGACAGCTTCCCGCAGCTTCTCGAAACTCTCCCGGCCCTCCTCGTCGTCCGGCGCGAACAGTTCCTCGATCGGCATGTTTTTGAGAAGATTCTTTTCTTTCGCCGCCACTTGCGAAAGACGGTCGGAAACATGGCGCAGCCGCAAATCTTCGTCCGTCTCCCAGAGCCAATCGTTGGCGCTTTCCTCGAAATCGTTGAGCAGCAGATTGGTCAGCGCCCGCTCCCGTTCGAGATTGCATTGCGCGATCACGCGCTTGCGGACCAGAGCGCTGAGAAACAGCGTCAGGAAGGACATGAACGCGGCGTAGAGAACCTCGAGGATCGCGACATAAATGCTGAAAATCTCGCCGGTGGCGGCAAGGGTGACGAAGGACTGCGCGACGATCGGAAGGACGTAACTGACCGCGAGCGCTGGCACGAAGGCGATCGTGATGCTCGTGCCTATCGCGCCCGCCACGGCGGCGGCGATCAGAAGGCGCACCTGCGGGTCGCCGTCGAGATAGATCATCGTCGAGATGGAGCCGATCATTGCGCCATAAAGAAAGGCGACGGCCTGAATTCGTCTGAAGCGCGCGTCGGGAAGAAAATCCGGCCGCGGGTTTTCGCGCCAGCGCTTGCAATACGGCAGGCTGACCGCGGCGAGGGCGACGGCGCTCGTCACCAGCGCGACGAGGTAAAGCTGTTTTTCGGGCGACCAGAACAGCCATGCGAGGAACGAGACGCCGAGCGTGATCAGAGCAATCGACAGGGGCGCGAGGCGCAGCGCCATGTCGAGCTGCTCCACCTTGACGAGATTGTCGACGCCTTCGTCCGACGTGCGCGGATCTTCGGTCAACTCGGCAATCGCGTTTGAACTCATCTGACTTGGTTCCAGTTTCCGCCCCGGGAGGACGCTCAAACTGGGCCGATAGTTGTCAATAAATCCCTGCACAAACCCGAGACGCCAACGTCCGCTTCGCGAGGCCATTTGCGCGCGGACAGGGCCGGCGCGCCGCGCGAGACGCGCCGCCAAAGGCGCCGTTCAAGCTCAAGTCGAATTGGAACAACGATTTTTCGCTCCTGCGCGCCTCGAACGGCGTTTGTGTTCAATCGCCAGGCCCGCCGATACGAAACGTTCACCGTTCCGACAGTAAAGCTTATCCGGTCGGTCCCTGCGCGCCGTCTCGCGCATCGCGCCGATGGAGGCCATGCGCATGAGCACGCACACCGACGCGTCCCCTCGAAGCACGGAATGGTTCGCCACGCGCCGCAGCGTTATTCTCGGCGCCGTCGGGGTCATGGGGCTCGGCGCGAGCGCCGCCGTCGTCGAGCATGTCTGGAAAAAGAAAGACATGACGGCGCGGCTCTTCAATCCGTTCTCGATCGGCAAGTTCGATCTGCCTCCGGTGCCAGGATTGCTGGACGCGCAGGGCCGTCAGCTTCCTGGCTTCTCGGCGGCGGATCTCGCGGGCAAACGGTCGCTGCTCGTGGTCTGGGCTTCGTGGTGCCCGACATGCCGGGAGGAGCACAAGCACATCGTCGCGCTCGCCAAGCGCAATCTGGCGCCGATCTATGGCGCGGACGTGAAGGATCCGCCCGCGAAAGCGGCGTATTTTCTGGCGAAGCACGGCAACCCCTTCGTCGCCGTCGGCATGGACGAGCACACCTATCTCCAGCGCGCGCTGGGCGCGAAAGGCGTACCCGCGACCTTCGTCGTCGGTCCCGGCCCGGTCGTGGAATGGTCGACCTATGAAGGGCTGGATGAAGAAGTGATCGAAAAGGAAATCGTGCCGCGGCTGACCGCGAAGGTGGGGTAGGCCTTCTCCCCGCCGGTGCGGGGAGAGGGAGTGCGTCAGTCTCCCCGCGCGGGAATCTGAATGCGCGGCGGATTGCCGAGACGCTTGTCGAGATAGGAGTCGACATGCGCGATCAGCGGCTCGATCTTGTTCTCGAAAAAGTGGTTGGCGCCCTCGACCACCGCATGCTCGATGACGATGCCCTTTTGCGTCTTCAGCTTTTCGATCAGCCCCGTGACTTCCTTCAGCGGCGCGACGCGGTCCTGATCGCCATGGATGAACAGTCCTGAAGACGGGCACGGCGCAAGGAAAGAAAAGTCGAAACGGTTCGCGGGGGGCGCGACCGAGACGAAACCCTCGATCTCCGGCCGGCGCATGAGCAGTTGCATCCCGATCCAGGAGCCGAACGAGACGCCCGCGATCCAGCAGGCGCGCGCTTCCGGGTTCACCGCCTGCGCCCAGTCCAGCGCGGCGGCGGCGTCCGAGAGTTCCCCCGAGCCATGGTCGAAGGAGCCCTGCGACCGGCCGACGCCGCGGAAATTGAACCGCAGCACGGAAAAGCCCCGCTCCGCGAAAGCGTAATAGAGATGGTAGACGATCTGATTGTTCATCGTCCCGCCGAACTGCGGATGCGGATGCAGGACGATGGCGATCGGCGCGCCGCGCGTGGCGGACTGATGGAAACGGCCTTCGAGCCTGCCGGCGGGGCCGGTGAAGATGACTTCGGGCATTCTAAATCCCTGTGGAAACGCGGGAGCGCGCCTTTTACCACGCTTGACCGAGTGAAATGCAAGGGAATTCGGCAGTCGCGCCCGCGCTGCGGCGCCGCCCTCGCGCTGCGCTCCGCCGGCGCCTACATCTCTCTGATGACCCTCGCCGCTTTTCGCACCCGCGCCTCGATTTTCCTCGCCCTTGCGGTTTTACTCGTCTGGTTCGCCGCCGGGGCCTTCGCGCCCGCGCTCGACGGCCTGCGCGCCGCGGCCGCCAAGGACGATCCGGTGGCCCTGGCCGATGCGCGGCTTGATCGGGCTTTGACGCCAGAGCGTTTCGCAGCCGGGTTCGAGGCCGCCCTTGGCGCGGGCGACGCCGACCTCGCCGACAGTTTCGTCGATCTCGGCCGGTCGCGCGGCCTTTCGCCTTCCCCCGGCCAGAGGGAGCGCCTTTCGGCCCTCCATGCGACGGCGCGCGAAAAGACGGTCGAGGATTTCGCGGAGGGTTTCCTCCACGGCGCGCGCGACAATGGCGCGGCCTTCGTCGGCGCGCTCACGGGCGACCTTTCCGGATACGGCGACCTCCGCGACCTCTGGCATGAAGGCGAGAAGCTCAAGCGCGGCGAGGAGCCCGACCGACTCGTGATCGGCCTCGCCGCGGCGGGGCTCGCGCTCAGTGTCGCGAGCTGGTCGAGCGTCGCCGCCCTGCTGCCCGCGCGCTCGGGGCTGACGCTCGTGAAGGGCGCGCAAAAAGCCGGGCGGCTGTCGCGTCCGTTGGCCAAAACCTTGAGCGCCTCGGCGGCGAAGGCGGTCGATCGAGAGGCGCTCTTGGCCGGAGTTGCGGCGGCTGCGAAACTCGACGTCGCCGCCGCCCGCGCGGCGGCGGCCCGCGTGGTGCGGCCAGGGGCGCTCGCGGGTTTCCGAGCGCTCGGCGAAGACGCCGCCATCCTTTACCGCCGCGCCGGGGCGCGGGGCGTGACGGACGCCCTTGCTGTCGCCGAGGACGGCGCGCAATTGCGCAAGGCCGCGAAACTGGCGGCGGCGCGGGGCGGGGCCACACGCGCCATTCTCGCGACGCTCGGGCGCGGCGCCCTCGTTTTCGGCGGCCTCGCGGCGGCGGCGGTCGAGGCGATCTTCTTGCTGCTCGGCGCGCTGCTGGGGCTTGCGATGATGGCGCAGCGGCTGGGTTTCTGGCTCGGACGCCGCCGTATCTTTTTTCGCGCGCCGACCCAAGGATTTCCCAATCTCGCCGTCTAAAAAGCGGATGGGCTGAAACACCGGGGGCGTTGTGCCGGGCCAGGACTTCGCGAGCGAGGAGCCGGATGACGCGCTGGCGCGGCGCGCGGCCGGGGGAGACCGCGGCGCCTTCGCGGCTCTGGCCGAGCGCCATTACGATCGCGTGCATGCGCTCGCCTGGCGCTGGTGCGGCGCGCGCGGCGAAGCCGAGGACGTCGCGCAGGAGGCGATGGTGAAAATGGCCGGGGCGATCCGGAGCTTTCGCGGCGACTGCGCTTTCTCCACCTGGGCCTATCGCATCGCCTATACGACGGCCGTCGACTACATTCGCGCTAGGGCGAGGGTCGTGCCGCTCGCGCCCGCGCGGATGCAGGAAGTCGCCGAAGCCGCCTATTGCGACCCGCCGGACGACGGCGTCGCGCACGGGGAATTGTGGCGCGCGGTGCGGTCGCTGCCGGAGCAGCAGCGCGACGCCGTTCTGCTCGTCTACGGAGAGGACATGACGCACGCGCAAGCCGCGGCCGTGATGGGCTGCGCGGAGAAAACGGTGTCCTGGCGTTTGCACGAGGCCCGCAAGCGTCTCAAAATATCGCTGGAGGCGGCGCAATGACCGGGCCTGACCTCACGCGCCTGAAAGACGCGCCGCCGCCGCGCGAGGAAGCGAAGCGTGCGGCGCTCGCCGCCGCCATGGCGGCTTTCGAAAAAAATGAAAACGAGACCAAGGGATTCGCCTCTTCCGACCGTCTGAAGGACGCATCGTCGCCAACGGAAGGGAGCAAACCGATGCGGACTTCTCAGTTCAATTACGCGCTCGCGGCCTCCATCGCCGCTCTGATGGTCGCCGCGCCGGCGGCTTTTTATCTGTCGCGTTTCAATGCGCCTGGCGGCGTGTCCGGCCAGCTCTCGGATGCGCCCGCGGAAATCGCCGCCGCGCCGGCCGACGCGAGCAAGGCCGGGTCGGAAATCGCGGCGCTTCCGGCGCCCGCCGTCAAGGAGAGCGTCGCGCCCATGGCGACGCCCGTTCCCGCCGCGCCGCCGCCCGGCCTCTCCGGCAGGGCGATCGGGGACGCCGCGAGACCGCAGAAGCGGGCGGAAAGCTACGGCCTGCCCGTGTCGAAAACGGCGCCCCGGCGGCCGGCCGCCGCCGCGCCCGCGCTCGACGTAGGCGCCATTATGGCCGGATCCCACGAGGCCCCGGACATTCTCCCGCTCCCGGCGGGGAAGGAATTCCGCGACAAGTTCGACTCGAAGGACGTCAACCCGGTCAAACAGGTCGCGCAGGAGCCGGTTTCGACCTTCTCGATCGACGTCGACACGGCGTCCTACGCTTTTGCGCGGCGCATGATCAACGCAGGGCGTTTGCCGCCGAGGGATTCGGTGCGCGTCGAGGAGTTCATCAATTACTTCCCCTACAATTACCCGCAGCCGGAAAGTGCGGACGCGCCTTTCAAGCCGACGATCACCGTAACGCCGAGCCCATGGAACGCGCACAATAGGCTCGTGCATGTCGCCGTGCAGGGCTATGCGCTGCAGAGCGCGCAGCGTCCGCGCGCCAATCTCGTCTTCCTCGTCGACGTCTCCGGCTCCATGTCGCCCGAGGACCGTCTCCCGCTCGTCAAGAATGCGGTGCGGATGCTGGTCGACGAATTGAAACCCGACGATACGGTGGCGCTCGTCGCCTATGCGTCGGGTTCGGGCGTCGCGCTGGAGCCGACGAAGATCGCCGACAAGGACAAGATCATCGCGGCGATCGACGCGCTCGGCGCCGGGGGGGCCACAGCCGGGGCGGAGGGCATTCAGGACGCTTACCGTCTCGCCGAGGAGAATTTCGACAAGGGCGCGGTCAATCGCGTGATCCTCGCGACAGACGGCGATTTCAACGTCGGCCCGACGGACCAGAGCGAACTGAAAGGGCTGATCGAACGCAAGCGGGAGAAAGGGATTTTCCTCTCCATCCTCGGCGTCGGGCAGGGCAATTACAACGACGCGCTGATGCAGACGCTCGCCCAGAACGGCAATGGCGCGGCGGCTTACGTCGACACGCTCAACGAGGCGCGCAAGGTTCTGGTCGAGGAAGCGTCGTCGACGCTCTTTCCCATTGCGAAGGACGTGAAGATCCAGGTCGAATGGAATCCCGCGCGCGTGTCCGAATACAGGCTCATCGGCTATGAGACGCGGGCGCTCAGGCGCGAGGATTTCAACAACGACAGGGTCGATGCAGGCGACGTCGGCTCCGGCCATCGCGTGACGGCGATCTATGAGATCACGCCCGCCGGCGCGCCGAAGCTCGTGGACGATCTGCGTTACGGTAAGAAGCGCGCCCCGGACGCCGCGCCGGCGGCGGAGCCGGACGCGGAACTCGGTTTCTTCAAGCTGCGCTACAAACTGCCGGGGGAAGATGCGTCGAAGCTGATTTCGTCGCCGATCGGAGACGCGCAGGCGGTCGACCAGCTCGCCGCCGCGCCGGAGGACGTGCGTTTCTCGATCGCCGTCGCCGCCTTTGGGCAGCTGCTGAAGGGCGCGCCTTATCTTGGCAAATACGACTATGATGATGTGATCGCGCTGGCGAAGGGCGCGAAGGGGGACGATCCGTTCGGCTATCGGGCGGAGTTCGTGAGTCTTGCGCGGTTGGCGAAGTTGGCGCGTCCTTGAAATTCCTCTCCCCGCGCGCGGGGGGAGTAGAGTAAAGCAGCGCTATGGCCAACCTTCGCATCTATCTCGACCACAACGCCACCTCGCCCCTGCGCCCCGAGGCGCGGGCGGCGATGCTCGCGGCGCTGGAGGGGCCGGGCAACGCCTCGTCGGTGCATGGGGAAGGGCGGGCCGCCAAAGCCTTGCTGGAACAGGCGCGGGCGACGATCGCCCGCGGACTGGGAACGGCGGCCCGCAACGTGACCTTCACGAGCGGCGCGACGGAAGCCGCGAATCTCGTGCTGACGCCATTGGCGCAGCGCGGGAAGGATTCGAGGCCGATCGAGATTCTGCTCGTCGGCGCCGGAGAGCATCCCGCTGTGCTTCAGGGGCATCGATTCCCGGCGGAGGCGGTCGAACGCGTCGCGTTGACGCCTGAAGGCGCGCTGTCCCTGCCGGCGCTGGACGCGGCGCTGGCGCGCCATTCCGGCAAGCGAATCATGCTCGCGCTACAGGCCGCAAATAACGAGACGGGCGTGATTCAGCCGGTTCGCGCCGCCGCCGGACGGATACGCGCCGCAGGCGGCCTTCTCGTTTGCGACGCGACGCAGGCGATTGGCCGAATCGAGACGACATTCGCGACCACAGACGCGGATTTTTTGTTCTTTTCCTCACACAAACTCGGCGGCCCGATGGGGGCCGGCGCGCTTGCCGCGGCGCAAGACGCGCTCCACATAGCAGATGCTTTGGTGCGCGGCGGCGGACAAGAGTTCGGCCGTCGCGCCGGCACCGAGAATGTCGCGTCGATTGTGGGGTTTTCCGCCGCATTCGAGGCGGCGCTCCGGGGGCTGGCGAGCGAAAGCGCGCGACTCGGCGAGATGCGGGACGCGCTGGAAGCGCGGCTCCGCGAGATCGATCCGCAGACGCGGGTTTTCGGGAGCGGGGCCGCGCGGATCGCTACGACGAGCGCTTTCGCGATCCCGACGTTGCCTGCGCATACATTATTGATGGCGCTGGATCTTTCCGGCGTCGCCGTGTCAAGCGGCTCCGCCTGTTCGTCAGGCAAAGTGCGCGAGTCCCATGTCCTCGCGGCCATGGGCGCACAAGAAAAAGAGGCTTTGCGCGTCAGCCTGGGTTGGACGACGCGCGAAGAGGATGTAAAACAGTTTGGAATGGTTCTTGCGGAAGTCGTGAACCGGATCAGGTCGCGGCGTACCGTCGCCTGAAAGGGCGGAACCGGATCGGCCGGCGGGCCTTGAACCCGTCGTGACGAGGAGAAAGAGACGATGGCGGCTCGTCAGGAGACCGTTGCGCGCGTCGAGGAAATCGACGTCGACGCCTACAAATATGGCTTTACGACCGATATCGAGTCGGAGAAGGCCCCCAAGGGGCTGAGCGAAGAGATCGTTCGCTTCATTTCCGCCAAAAAGAACGAACCCGCGTGGCTAACCGAGTGGCGGCTGGAGGCTTACCGCCGCTGGCTGACGATGGACGAGCCGAACTGGGCGCGGGTCCAATATCCGCCGATCGACTATCAGGATCTTTACTATTATGCGGCGCCCAAGTCGACGCCGGGGCCGAAGTCGCTGGACGAAGTCGATCCCGAGCTTCTGCGCACCTATGAGAAGCTCGGCATTCCGCTGCGCGAGCAGGAAATTCTTGCCGGCGTCGAGACGCGCAAGGTCGCGGTGGACGCGGTGTTCGACTCGGTTTCCGTGGCCACGACCTTTAAGGCGGAACTGGCCAAGGCGGGCGTGATCTTCTGCCCGATCTCCGAGGCCGTGCAGACGCATCCCGAACTGGTCCGCAAATATCTCGGCTCCGTCGTGCCGGTGACCGACAATTTCTATGCGACGCTGAACAGCGCGGTCTTTTCGGACGGCTCCTTCGTCTATATTCCGAAGGGCGTGCGCTGCCCGATGGAGCTTTCCACCTACTTCCGCATCAACGAGCAGAAGACGGGGCAGTTCGAGCGCACGCTGATCATCGCCGACGAAGGCTCCTATGTGAGCTATCTCGAAGGCTGCACTGCGCCCAAGCGCGACGAAAACCAGTTGCACGCCGCCGTCGTGGAGCTGGTCGCGCTCGACGACGCCGAGATCAAATACTCCACGGTGCAGAACTGGTACCCCGGCGACAGCGAGGGCAAGGGCGGCATTTACAATTTCGTCACCAAGCGTGGCGACTGCCGCGGCCGCAATTCGCATATTTCGTGGACGCAGGTCGAGACGGGCTCCGCGATCACGTGGAAGTATCCGAGTTGCATCCTGCGCGGCGACGGCTCGCAGGGCGAGTTCTATTCTATCGCCGTGTCGAACGGCCATCAGCAGGTCGACAGCGGCACGAAGATGATCCATCTCGGCCGCAACACCAGGAGCCGAATCGTCTCCAAGGGCATTTCGGCGGGTCGCTCCCAGAATACTTATCGCGGCCAGGTTTCCGCTCATCGTAAGGCGGAAGGCGCGCGCAACTTTACTCAATGCGACAGTCTGCTGATCGGCCATGACTGCGGCGCGCATACGGTTCCGTATATCGAGTCGAAGAATTCGAGCGCGCAGTTCGAGCATGAAGCGACGACCTCGAAAATCTCCGAGGACCAGCTCTTCTACGCCATGCAGCGCGGCCTCTCGGCCGAGGAGGCGACGGCGCTGATCGTCAACGGCTTCGTGCGCGACGTGTTGCAGCAGTTGCCGATGGAATTCGCAGTCGAGGCGCAGAAGCTGATTTCGATCTCGCTTGAGGGGAGCGTCGGCTAAACGCCCGGCGCCCCCATGCCTGCGACCTTCAATTTCGGAAACACGCCATGCTCGAAATCAAAAACCTCCATGTTTCGGTCGACGACAGGAAAATCCTGAAAGGGCTGACGCTCACCGTAAAGGACGGCGAGGTCGCCGCCATCATGGGGCCGAACGGCGCGGGAAAATCGACGCTCTCCTATGTGATCGCGGGCCGCGAGGGCTACGAGGTCGCCGATGGCGAGGCGCTGCTCAACGGCGAGAATATTCTCGATCTCGATCCGCATGAGCGCGCGGCGAAGGGCGTTTTCCTGGCCTTCCAATATCCGGTCGAAATTCCCGGCGTCGCAACCATGACCTTCCTCAAGGCCGCGATGAACGCCCAGCGGCGCGCGCGGGGGGAGGAGGAGTTACAGACGCCGGACTTCATGAAGCGCGTGCGCGAGGCGGCGGCGAAGCTCGGCGTCAGCCAGGAGATGTTGCGCCGGCCGCTGAACTCCGGTTTTTCCGGCGGCGAGAAGAAGCGCATGGAAGTGTTGCAAATGGCGCTGCTGGAGCCGTATCTCGGGATTCTCGACGAAACGGACTCGGGGCTCGACATCGACGCGCTGCGCGTCGTCTCCGAGGGCGTCAACGCGCTGCGCTCGGAAAAGCGCTCCTTCCTCGTCATCACCCACTATCAGCGTCTGCTCGACTACATCAAACCGGACACGGTGCATGTGATGGCGAACGGCCGCATCATGCGCAGCGGCGGGCCGGAGCTGGCGCTGGAGCTTGAGGAGCGCGGCTATCAGGATTATGTCGGCGAGGCGGCCTGAGCCATGATCAATCTCGTGACAGAAGCCGACGCGGCGCTCTCCTCGCTTTACGAGGAGATGAAGGGCAAGGGCGCGACAGGCCTGCGGCAGGCTGCGTGGGAGGCGTTCTCCCGCAAAGGCCTGCCGAACCGCCGCGTCGAGGCCTGGCATTACACCGACCTCAAGGCCGCGCTCGCCAGGCCCGCGCCGATCGCGGCGGTTTCCGCCGGTGCGCCGCTGTTGCCGGCCCCGCGGGGAGCCGTTCGTCTCGTTACGCTCGACGGCGCCTTTCGTCCCGATCTTTCAGACCTCGCCGCCCTTCCGGAGGGCGTTAAAGCGCAGCCTTTGCGCGAGGCGCTGGCGCAAGGCGCACCGGGAATCATGGCGCTCGTCGCGAGTTCCGACGTTCAGACCGACGACGCGATCGTATCTCTCAACGCGGCCCTGATGCAGGACGGCGTGGTTCTGCGCGTGGCGGAGGGCGTCGCGTTGGAACAAACGATCGAACTGGCGACCTTCGTCTCGTCGGAAGAGGCGCAGTCGAGCTTCTCGCGTTCCCTCGTCATCCTCGGCAAGGAGGCGCGCGCGACGGTCGTCGAAACCGCCGGCGCGCTGTCGGCGGCGGCGGCGCAGGACAATCAGGCGCTCGTCGCCCGGCTGGCGGCAGGCGCCGCGCTCGATCTCGTCACCCATGTTTCCGGGCAGGGTGACGGGCTCGTGCGCGTTATGAGCCTCATCGCCCACCTCGATGCGGGCGCGACGCTCAATTCATTTGCGCTCGTCGAAGGGGCGGGATTGTCGCGGCGGCAGATTTTCGCCCGTCTCGATGGTGAGAACGCTCGGGTCGCCTTCAACGGCGCGACGCTCGTGCGCGGGCGCCAGCACGCCGATACGACGCTCGTCGTCGATCACGCGACGCCGCGCGGCGAGAGCCGCGAGCGCTTCCGCAGCATCGTCGACGAACAGGGCGCGGGGGTCTTTCAGGGCAAGATCATCGTGCGGCCCCATGCGCAAAAGACGGACGGCGCCATGCAATCCAAGGCGCTGCTCCTCTCCGACGGCGCGATGATGAACAACAAGCCCGAGCTTGAAATCTTCGCCGACGACGTGCAGTGCGGGCACGGCGCCACTTGCGGGCGGCTCGACAGGGACCAGCTTTTCTATCTCATGGCGCGCGGCCTGCCGCGTCGCGCGGCCGAGTCGCTCCTGATGGAGGGTTTCGCCAACGAAGCGTTCGAGGGGCTGGAGAACGACGCGCTGCGCGCGTTCTTCGCGTCGCGGGTCTCGGCCTGGCTGGCGGAGAGATCGAGATGAACCAGCACGCGCCCGTCGCGGCTTACGACGTCGAGACCATCCGCGCGGATTTCCCGATTCTCGCGGAGCGTCCCTACGGCAAGCCGCTCGCCTATCTCGATAACGCCGCCTCGGCGCAAAAGCCGCGCGCGGTGATCGAACGGCTGACGCATTTCTACGAACACGAATACGCCAACGTCCATCGCGGGCTGCATTATCTCGCCAATGCGGCGACGGAGGCCTATGAGGGCGCGCGCGAGACGGTGCGCCGCTTTCTGAACGCCGGGTCGACGGATGAAATCATCTTCACCCGCGGCGCGACCGAGGCGCTGAACCTTGTCGCGGCTTCCTACGGACTCGCCCATATCCGCGAGGGCGACGAGATCATCCTGTCGCTGATGGAACACCACTCCAACATCGTGCCCTGGCATTTCCTGCGGGAGCGCAAGGGCGCGGTGATCAAATGGATCATGCCGGACGACGATGGCCGCATCGACCTCGACGCCTACGGCCGCATGTTCACCGACCGCACCAGGGTCGTGGCGGTCACGCATATGTCGAACGTGGTGGCGACGCCGACGCCCATTGCGGAGATGGCGCGCATCGCCCACGCCCATGGCGTCCCGATCTGCGTGGACGGCTCGCAGGGGGCGGTCCATCTCGACGTCGACGTTCAGGCGATGGACGTCGATTTCTACGTCGTCACTGGCCACAAGCTTTACGGCCCGACGGGGATTGGCGCGGTTTACGGCAAGCGGAAATGGCTGGAGAACCTGCCGCCCTTCGAGGGCGGCGGCGAGATGATCGAGACGGTCACGCTGGACGCCGTGACCTACAACGCGCCGCCGCATCGCTTCGAGGCGGGGACGCCGCCGATCGCGCAGGCCGTCGGTCTCGGCGCGGCGCTCGACTATATCGAGAGCGTTGGCAAGGACGCCATCCGCGCCCATGAGGCGCAGCTCACGGCCTATGCGCAGCAACGCCTGTCGGAGATCGAGGGTCTGCGCATTTTCGGCAATGCGCCCGACAAGGGGCCGATCGTCGCCTTCGAGATGGCCGCCGCCCACGCCCATGACATCGCGACGGTCATCGACCGCTCCGGCGTGGCCGTGCGCGCCGGCACGCACTGCGCCATGCCGCTGCTCACGCATTTCGGCGTGACGTCGACCTGCCGCGCCTCTTTCGCGCTTTACAATACGCGGGAGGAGATCGACCGCCTGGCCGAGGCTTTGCTAAGAGCCAAAAAACTGTTCGCCTGAGGAGATTCTCGTGCTGATGAGCGACGCTCTCAAAACAAGCGAAACGGAAAGCCCGATTGGCGCGGTCGAAACTGCAGAGGCCGCCGAAAACGAACGGCTGACGAATGACGTCATCAAGGCGCTCAAGACCGTCTACGACCCGGAGATTCCGGCCGACATCTACGAACTCGGGCTCGTCTATCGCATCGACGTTTCCGACGACGGCTTAGTCGAAATCGACATGACGCTCACGGCGCCGGGCTGTCCGGTTGCGGGCGAAATGCCCATATGGGTGAAGAACGCGGTGAGCGCCGTCCCGGGCGTCAGCGACGTCAAGGTGAATATGGTGTTCTCGCCGCCATGGGATCAAAGCCGCATGTCGGACGAGGCCCGTGTCGCGCTCGACATGTGGTGAGAGGAGGGGGCCGTGTCCGCCCCGCGTCTGAAACCCAAGGGCGTGCTGGAAACGTCGCTTTACGTCGACGACATGGCGCGCGCCGGCCGTTTCTACTCGGAAACCCTCGGTCTGACGCCGATGGTTCAGGACAGCCGGATCTGGGCGCTCGATTGCGGACCGGCCAGCGTGCTGCTGCTGTTCGAGCGCGGGTCGACGCTGACGCCGGTGGATCTTCCGGGTGGGCGAATCCCGCCGCACGACGGGTCGGGTCCGGCGCATCTCGCATTCGCCGTGGCGACGCGGGAGTTGGCCGGGTGGGAGAGACGTCTCGCGGAGCAGGGCGTCGAGATCGAGTCGAGAATGAAGTGGCCAGGCGGCGGGGAGAGCCTTTTCTTTCGCGATCCGGATTTCCACCTCGTGGAACTGGCGACGCCGGGCCTTTGGGCGAACTACTGAGCTGAGGAAAACAGATAAATGGCTTTGCCGAAACTGAGCGTGATGAACGTGAGCCCCGCCGCCGCCGAGCGCGTGCGCGGCCTCCTTGCGAACGCCGCGCCGGGAGCGGGACTGAAGGTCTCGGTGGAAAAGGGCGGCTGCGCCGGCATGTCCTACAAGATGTCGATCGCCGAACCGGAGAAGGGCGACGAAGTGATCGATTTCGACGGCGGCCGCGTGATCGTCGATGCGAAAGCGGTGCTCTATCTGCTCGGCACGACGATGGACGTGAAGACGGACAAATTCGCCTCTACTTTCGTGTTCGAAAATCCGAACCAGACCTCCGCCTGCGGCTGCGGCGAGAGCGTGGAACTGAAGCCCGCCGATGCGTCGCGCCTTCCGGCTTCCGCTTGATCGCGCGTTTACGCCGCATTAACACTGATGATCTGTTTCGCCATTCGAACGCCTCATAAATAGCGCTTTCTTCAACTTCGGCCGCGAAGCTCCCGACTAAGCGTTTCAAGCGTCGTGGAGTGGTCGATGTCGTTTCCCAAACCGCCTGTCGTCGCGTCGAGCATGGCCATGCTTGCCGCCCTTACCGTCGTTTCGTCTGATAGCTGGGCGCGCGACGGCCAGCGCGGCGGCGGAGACGTGGTTTACGAAATGCCGCCGATGTCGGCGGACGATTCGCGCGAGATCATTTACGTCATGCCGCCGATGAAGCCCGTGAAGGGCATGGCGGCGCAGACGCCCAAACCTGCGCCGAAGCCCGCCGAACAGCCCGCGCCGGCGATCGCCGCCACGCCCGCGCCGCAGCCCGCGAAAGAGGCTGCGCCGGTTCAGCCGTCGCCGGCGTCTGTCGCCGAGGCTCCCAAATCCGCCGAGGTCCAGCCGCCTGTCGCCGAGGCCCCGAAACCGGCCGAACAGCCTGTGGCGGAAGCCGCGCCGCCGGCCGCCGATCGCGCCCAGACGCCGAGCGAGGGACAGGCGCCTGCCGAACAGCCTCTGCCGGAGCAACCGGCGACCGCTGCGGCGTTGCCCGACGCGCCGGCGGAGACGGCCCAGCAGCGTTCCGAGGCGCAGACGCCCGACGAGGAGGCGCCGAAGTCGGCGGAAGCGGCGGCGCCGGACCAGCCCGCGCCCGCTCAGCCGCCCGTCGCGGCCGAAGCGCCGTCGATCGTGGAGCAGGCTCCGATCGGGCCGCCCGTCATGACCTTCAACCCGCCGCGGAAAACGCTCGCCGCCTTGAAGGAACCAGCCGCAGGTCTCGACGCGCGAGCCTTTCAGCCGCGCGAGGAGGTCGTCGCGCCCGCGCTGGTTCCGCAGCTTCAGTCGACTGCAAAGGCGCCGGAGCAGCAGCCAGCGCCCATTGTCGCGGAGCAGCCCGCGCCCGAAGCCGGGGCCGCGGCTCCCGTGGACGCGCAGGCGTCGACCGACGGCGCCGCAACCGCCGCCGCCGACGCGGACGCGCGTATCGGCGCGCTTCTGGCGGAAGGCGTCGCCGGACCGGCGGAGGTGCGCATCGGCGATCGCGCAACCATGTGGCTGCCGGCCGGCCGCACCTTCATTCCGCTCGAGCCTGCGCGCAAGCTCGCGAAGGAGGCCGGGCTCGAGTGGCGGGCGGGCGTCCAGGGAATCGTTGCGCCGTCGGGCGGAAAGCTGCAATGGCTGGCGCCGGTCGAACTCCTCGACGACGGCTACATCAAGATCGGCGAGCCTGACGCTCTCGAGCCGGAGAAGCTTCTGGCCGCCTTCGAGGCGAGCCTGCCTGAGGTCAACGAGCAGCGGGCGCGGGTCGGCCAACCGCCCGTCTCGCTCGGCGGCTGGCTCAGCGCGCCGAAGCTCACCGACAAGCGCCGCCTATCGGCCTGCGTCAATGTCGCGACCCAGAACGATCGGGACGGCCTCGACCGTTTCTTCAATTGCGAGGCGTGGGCGCTTGGCCGCGAGGGCGCGATCAAGATCGGTCTCGCCGACGCCGGCGAAGAGGCCGAGCGGTTGAAGGGCGAAGCCGAAGCGCTGGCCGATACGATTGTTTTCGATCGCGGCAAGACCTATGAGGATTTCGACGCAGCGACCGACAGGGTCGCGCCATACGTCGCGGCCGACATGCTCACGCGCGACGTCGCGGCGCGGACCGCCTCGCCGTCGATCGCGGCCGAAGGCGAGAGCGGCGGCTCGATCGTCGACATTCTGTCGAGACTCCTGGAGCCAGCCCTGTTCGCCGCGGCGGCGCTCGGCCTCTATGTCTGGCTGAAGCGTCGCCGGGCGGGCGAAAAGGATGCGGGAACGGAAACCGCGGAGGCCGCGACGACGCCGGAGCCCGTCGAAGAGAAGACGCCTGCGCCATCGCTCGTCGAGCGGTTTCTGCCGACGCTTCATGCCCGCTTCGCTCGCCGGCCCGCGCAGGACGCCGAGCCGTCGCCGGTCGCTAGGTCTATTTCGCCGGCGCCTGCGGAAGCGCCCGCCGCCGCCTCGAAGGCGGAACCCGTCAACGACAAGCCCGCCTCTGCGATCGGCGGCATACTGGCGAAAATTCCCAGTATGCGCGCGGGCGCAGAGAAGAATGCTGCGAAGACGGCCGTGAGATCGTCGGCGGTGGAGAAACCCGCCGCCAACAACGTGGAGGAGCCCGTTTCCGCCCTCAGAAAGCTCGCCGCGAAGATGCGCCGGTCGGCTGAAGAGCCGGCGGCGGCGCCTGTGGACGTGTCACGCGCGCTACGGCCCATCCGAACGCTGCCGGGAGCCGCGCCCGCCACGGCCGAGAAGCTTCCCGAACCGATCATGGCCGCGCCGATCGTCGCGGAAGCGATAGAGGCGGCGGCGATCGAGCCAGAACTCATCGAACCCGGCGCGGCGGAAGGCAAACCCGCCAAGGCGCCTCGCGCCGCGCCGGAGCTAGAAAAACCGGTCGTTGCGGCCGCGACGCCTCCAAGAGAAGCCGCGCCCGCGAAGCAGCCGGTCTTCGACGAAGACGATTTCGGGCTCGTGGAGCCGGGCGACGCGGAAGCGACTTCAGCGGCCATCAACGCGTCGCGGGCGCTGCGCGAAGCGCGCGGGTGACGGCGAAACCGCGGACGGATCGGGAACCGGCTTCCGGTCCGTTCGCGGCAAGCGATTTCCCGAAAAGGCGGGCGCGCTGGCGGCGCGGGGGTGGATAAAAACCATAAGTATCTGTTTTTAAATGAATATATGCTTCCCATAAGACTGGCGCCGAGGCGGAGAATCGCCTATAGGGATAAGTGGCGAAACCCACATCCGGATTGGCGCGCCCTTGGCCGACGACGACACAAAAAAAGACGAGCCCGAAAAGCACGGATCTGACATCAAGCCGGTCTCGATCGCCGACGAGATGAAGCGCAGCTATCTCGATTATGCGATGAGCGTGATCGTGAGCCGCGCGCTGCCGGACGTTCGCGACGGCCTGAAACCCGTGCATCGTCGCATCCTGTTTTCGATGAACGAGAACGGGCACATGCCGGACAAACCCTATGTGAAATCGGCGCGCATCGTCGGCGACGTCATGGGTAAATATCACCCGCATGGCGACGCGGCGATCTATGACGCGCTGGTGCGCATGGCGCAGCCCTTCTCGATGCGGCTGATGCTCGTCGACGGACAGGGCAATTTCGGCTCGGTCGACAACGACCCGCCGGCGGCCATGCGTTACACCGAGTCGCGCCTCGCCAAACCCGCGCTTGCGCTGCTCGAGGACATCGACGAAGGCACGGTCGACTTCCAGCCGAACTATGACGGCAAGGAGCAGGAACCGACCGTCCTTCCGGCGCGCTTCCCGAATCTGCTCGTCAACGGCGCCGGCGGCATCGCCGTCGGCATGGCGACGAATATTCCGCCGCATAATCTCGGCGAAGTCATCGACGCGGCGGTCGCGCTCATCGACAGGCCCGACATGACCGTCGCGGAGCTGATGGAGATCGTGCCGGGTCCGGACTTCCCGACCGCGGCGACGATCCTCGGGCGCGGCGGCATCCGCAACGCCTACGCCACCGGCCGCGGCTCGATCATCATGCGCGCCAAGGCGGAGATCGAGACGCTGCGCAAGGAGCGCGAGGCGATCATCTTTACCGAAATTCCCTATCAGGTGAACAAGGCGGCGCTGATCGAGCGCATCGCTGAGCTGGTCAAGGAAAAGAAGATCGAGGGCATCGGCGATCTGCGCGACGAATCCGACCGTGACGGCATGCGCATCGTCGTGGAGCTGAAGCGCGAGGCAGTGGCCGACGTCGTGCTGAACCAGCTCTGGCGCCATACCGCGCTGCAATCGAGCTTCGCGGTCAACATGATCGCGCTGAACGGCGGCCGGCCCGAGCTGATGACGCTCGCCGACGTGCTGCGCGCCTTCATCGACTTCCGCGAGACGGTCGTTACGCGGCGCACCAAATTCCGCCTCGCCAAGGCGCGCGATAATGCGCATTTGCAGGTCGGCCTCGCGATCGCGGTCGCGAATATCGACGAAGTCATCCGCCTCATCCGTAATTCGGCCGACGCCGCCGCCGCGCGCGAAGCGCTGATGGCGCGCGACTGGCCAGCAAAAGACATGGCGCCGCTCGTCGAGCTCATCGCAGACCCGCGCCACAAGCTCTCGCATGACGGCACAATCCGCCTTTCCGAAGCGCAGGCCCGCGCCATTCTCGATCTGCGCCTGCAACGTCTCACTGCGCTCGGTCGCGAAGAAATCGCCGAGGCCTTGAACAAGCTCGCCGCCGAGATCGCGGAATATCTCGAAATTCTCGGCTCGCGCGAGAAACTCTTTGGCATCGTGAAGGACGAGATGCTGGCGGTGAAGGAGGCCTACGCCACCCCGCGCCGCACGCAGATCGTCGACTCCGACGGCGAGGTGGAGGACGAAGACCTCATCGCCCGCGAGGACATGGTCGTCACGGTCTCCCACGCCGGCTACATCAAGCGCGTGCCGCTCTCGACCTATCGCGCGCAACGGCGCGGCGGCAAGGGCCGATCCGGCATGCAGACGAAGGAGGAGGATTTCGTCCACCGGCTCTTCGTCGCCAGCACCCACACGCCGGTCCTATTCTTCTCATCGCTCGGCAAGGCCTACAAGGAAAAGGTCTGGCGGTTGCCGCTGGCGGCGCCGCAGGCGCGCGGCAAGGCGCTCGTCAATATGCTGCCGCTGGAGCAGAACGAGCGCATCACCAGCATCATGCCGTTGCCCGAGGACGAGTCGACCTGGTCGAAGCTCGACGTCATCTTCGCGACGACCGGCGGCACGGTGCGGCGCAACAAGCTCTCGGACTTCGTGGACGTGCGCCGCAACGGCCTCATCGCCATGAAGCTCGACGAGGGCGAGGCGATCGTCGATGTGGCGACGGCGACGGAAGCCGATGACATTTTGCTCACTACGCGCGACGGCCAGTGCATCCGCTTCGCCGTGCCGGAGGTGCGCGTCTTCCAGGGCCGCACATCGATGGGCGTTCGCGGCGTTTCGCTCGCCGAGGGGGATCGCGTGATATCGCTCTCGATCCTGAAGCATTTCGAGGCGACGCCCGACGAACGCTCGGCCTATCTCAAAAAGGCGAGCGCCCTGCGCCGCCGCATGGGCGAGGACGTTGCGCCGGAGACGAGCGCCGAGACGGAGGAGGGGGCCGGCGCCGTCGAACTTTCCGACGAGCGCTTCGCCGCCATGCAGGCGGCCGAACAGATCATCCTGACCGTTTCGGAAAACGGCTACGGCAAGCGCACGTCGTCCTACGAGTACCGCATCACGGGGCGCGGCGGAAAAGGCATCGTCGCCATGGCGGTCAACGCGCGCAACGGCAAGCTTGTGGCTTCCTTCCCCGTGGGTCAGGACGACGAGATCATGCTCGTCACCGACGGCGGCCAACTCATCCGCTGCCCGGTCGAAGGCATCCGCATCGCGGGCCGCGGCGCGCAGGGCGTGATCGTTTTCAACACCGCCGAGGACGAGCGCGTGGTGTCGGTGGAGCATATTGAGGATGTGAGGGAGGATGAGGGAGAGGGCGCGCCGACGATATGAACGACGCGCCCTGACATTGTCTCGATGCCCTCTTTATTTAGGTCAGCTCCTCTCCAACTCGATAATCCCGCGCGTTTCAAGTTCGTGGAGGATCACTGCGCAACCGATCTGCTTAGAAACGAGATTGGGATCCCATTTGCCATCCTCGCCGTATTTTCCTTTGACGTAGTGCTGGGATCCGCTCCACAGGTAAGGAGTAAAGACCATGCGACGGCGTGTTCCCCAGCCATTATACGCTTCCAGCCGATGCAGAACGCGAGACAAACGCCAATCGGAAAACTTGTCGTAGCTCAACATCTGCAAGGCGTCGATCGCGGATTCTTCCCAAGTGAACGGCGGATTTCCGTGAGGTGGTCTGCCGGCAGGGACATGTTGTGTCCTATCCGTCAAAGGATCGCCGTTATGTAAATGCGTGTCGAATCGAGACGTGCTTTCCAACTCGTTTATGACGCCGATTACATACCAGGGCACGGCCCCGAGGCCTTTCGCCGTCTGCTCATATCGTGCGCGCCCCGCCTCCACGCGGTCAACGGCTGCCGAGATGGCTTTCGCCTTTTGGACGCTCGGCGCGAGGCTTCCGAACAACCAGAGATATTCGTCGCGCAGATCGTCGAATTTAGTGCTCTGTATCGGTTGAGCGGGGACGATCCCTGCGTCGGCGCGGCGGACTATAACTGGCGTCTCCGGAGTCTTCGGTGGCTTTCCGAGCAGCAATTCAGCCGTTTTTGGGCCAACTTCACCGTCCACAACGACGCCTGCCGAGGCTTGAAATGCGGCGACGGCCGACTCTGTAGTTTCTCCGAACAGGCCGTCGATAGGCCCGGGGTCGAACCCGCGAGTCCGAAGGGCGAGTTGGACCTCCTTCACGCGATCATCCGGAATCGGGAACTGTTCCGAACGAAGAATCGTCGGCAGTGATGTCTCTGCGAAACTCTGCGCGGAGTAGTCCACATTTGGCAGCAGAACGCCAATATCCCATCTTCGGCCATGAACCTCGCCGGCAATGACACCACGAGTGCTGTCGGCGGCCTCTACAGTGGAGCCGTCCCCACATGAAATGGCAATATGGCCGATCCGTTTAGCGGCCGAATTCGGGTATCGCAGCAGGAAAGCCCCAGGCGTCCGAGTCGCAGAATCGATGTCGACGATTTCCGCGCGGGCCTCCGCGTCTTCTCGCCATAAGCCAGTGTATGCGGTTCCGGCGGCTCCGCTTTGAAGATCGCAGCCAAACAGGAAACCGTAAGTTTGATAGACGCACCAAGTCGCGAATTCCGCGCAATCCCAAGGACCGCGCCAGTTGGGGTTCTTGTAAGGAACTGCGGCACCGTACACATATTTTTCTCCAATATGCGGGCGAGCAACGGAAAGGATCTCATAACCCTTCATTTTCAAGTCCTCATCGAAAAATCGCAATAATGAAAATCGTCACACTGCAAAAAGCGCGTGTCAACACGAAACTACGAATAATCAAAATTTGGTAACGGCCCCACGCTTCCGCGATCTGATTCCTGGCGTCTTCGGCCGCCAGACTCCCGTCTCTCATTCCTCCATTCCCTTCGCAATCAGGTACTGGTGCCGCGCCCTCAGCCCGCTGATGCTGAGCCAGGCCGCGACGCCGACGCCGATGAAATGGGCGAAGAGCAGGTTGAAGTTCACCAGCAGGGTGAAAATATCCAGAGCGCGGATGATCTTGTTGGGGTCCGTGATCGCGATGCCCGGCGGCTGCGACACCGTCTTGCCGACAAGCAGCGCGACGCTCATCCCCACGCCGACGAAGGAGTCGAGCGCGCCCAGGAAATTCACGAAACCGCCGACGGCCACGAACCAGAACGCCAGGCGTCTGTCATGGGCAAGGTAGCGCTCCGGGCGGCTGCGGATGCTGACGGCGGCGCTCACGTAGCGAAAGCAGAAAAGGCTCGAAAGCAGCAGAAGGGCGAGACTTGACGCCGCCCAATAGATGCCTTCGCTGAAGATGGTCGCGCCCGGGCTTACCGTGTGGCCGACATAGCTGAAGGCCAACAGCAGGCCCGAGACGACGCCGATGAAGAGCTGAATCCAGAAGGCCGCGCCGCCGAAGAAACGGAAACTCTGCGCCAGCCCGTCGGCGATCATCATGGCGAAATTCTGCGGCGCCGACGTGTCCAGCGCCTTGCCAGTCGCGGCTGCGGGGGGCGAGAGCCTGTCGAAGATGACGAAGCCGGCATAAATGACGAGGACGCCCGCGAAGACGTAGGCGGCCGAGCCGTGCGCGCTCTGGAGTAGATCGGCGGCCGCGCGGTTTCCCGCGTCCCAGAAGGGAAGGGGATAATCCCAGAAGAAAATCTGCTCGCCACGGCAGGCCACAGAGAGCGCGCCCGCCGCGATTGCGACGGCGAAGGACAGGTCGATCGTCTGCCGCAGCCAGAAGGCGGCGGCGCGGCGACGGTCGCGCGGGCCGCCGCCATCGATCGTCACAAAGAGGACGGCGCCCAGAAGCAAATGCGCGCCGAAGAAGAGCGCCGCCGTGAGGGCGAGCGACACGTGCAACTCGGAGAGATGGGCGCGCGTCGCCGCGTCGAGTGCGGTGCGCTCGCGGAGAAGCCCCGTTCCGAGCGCGGCGACCCCCAAAAGCGCGAAGATCCAGAAAACCGTAATGGACAGCGGATTGCGTCTCGGATCGGAAACCATCGGCAATCTCCCGTTCGAGGCGCTGGCGCCACAGGGCGCGCGGCCGGCATTTTCGCACTGCAATATAGTCCATGTGTGATCCGGCGTCCCTGCGCCAAAGCGTCCGCCGAGGGGTGAATCCGCCCGTTCCTTCCGCATTTCGCCCCGAAAGGTTCGGAACCGGCCGCCGCCCCCTTGCCCTTGGCCCTGTAACCCCGTAAAAGCCCGCCGCGCGCGGGCGACGGACCCGCCTCAACGGATTGGGACCATGGCCAAGGAAAAGTTCACACGCACGAAGCCGCACTGCAACATTGGGACGATTGGACACGTCGACCATGGCAAGACGTCTTTGACGGCGGCGATCACCAAGGTTCTTGCGGAGACGGGCGGGGCGACGTTTACGGCCTACGACCAGATTGACAAGGCTCCGGAGGAGAAGGCGCGCGGGATCACGATTTCGACGGCGCATGTTGAGTATGAGACGGCGAACCGTCACTATGCGCATGTGGACTGTCCTGGCCACGCGGACTATGTGAAGAACATGATCACGGGCGCGGCGCAGATGGACGGGGCGATCCTCGTTGTTTCGGCGGCGGACGGTCCGATGCCGCAGACGCGCGAGCATATTCTTCTGGCGCGTCAGGTGGGCGTTCCGGCGCTGGTGGTTTTTTTGAACAAGGTCGACATGGTCGACGATCCGGAGCTTCTGGAGCTTGTTGAGCTCGAGGTTCGCGAGCTTTTGTCGAAGTATGATTTCCCTGGCGACGACATTCCGATCGTGAAGGGTTCTGCGCTGTGCGCGCTGGAGAACAAGAACCCGGAGATCGGGCATGACGCGATTTTGAAGCTGATGGCGGAGGTCGATCGTTACATTCCGCAGCCGGAGCGTCCGAAGGATCAGCCGTTCTTGATGCCGGTGGAGGACGTGTTTTCGATTTCGGGCCGCGGCACGGTGGTGACGGGGCGCATTGAGCGCGGCGTCATCAAGGTTGGCGAGGAAGTTGAGATTGTTGGGATCCGTCCGACGACGAAGACGACGGTGACGGGCGTGGAGATGTTCCGCAAGCTTCTGGACCAGGGCGAGGCGGGCGACAACGTGGGCTGCCTGCTGCGCGGGACGAAGCGCGAGGACGTCGAGCGCGGACAGGTTCTGTGCAAGCCGGGCTCGGTGAAGCCGCATACGAAGTTCAAGGCCGAGGCCTATATTCTGACGAAGGAAGAAGGCGGTCGCCATACGCCGTTTTTCACGAACTATCGTCCGCAGTTTTACTTCCGGACGACGGACGTGACGGGCGTCGTTCAGCTTCCCGAGGGCGTCGAAATGGTGATGCCGGGCGACAATGTCGCGATGGAAGTGACGCTGATCGTCCCGGTGGCGATGGAAGAGAAGCTGCGCTTCGCCATCCGCGAAGGCGGCCGCACCGTCGGCGCCGGCGTCGTAGCGTCCATAATTGAATGATGGACGCGACGTCGGAATGCGATCAACCGCATTCCTTTGCGGCGGCGGCGTCGCCTCGATCATCGAATAATCCGGGCGAACGCGCCTGGGACAAGGAAAGCGCGGTTCGCCGCGCTTTTTTGTTGGCGGGCTCGAGGCAAGGGAGAGCCGTCGATGGCGCATGAGATCGTCAGCATTGAGGCGAAGCACAAGGGTTGGTCGAGCCTGTCGGTGGCCTATATCCGCTTGCCCAGCGGGCAGGTGATCAGCCGCGACGTCGAGGACCATGGCGCCGCGGTCGCCGTGCTTCCTTACGACCCCGATCGAAAGACGGTCATCCTCGTCGAACAATTTCGCGCGGCGCCGTTTCTCACGCTGGGGCAGGAGCGCACGCTGGAAGCGATCGCGGGCATCGTCGAGGGGGAGGACGGCCCCGAAGCGGCGCGACGCGAGGCGCTCGAGGAGGCGGGGCTTCAGTTGCGCGACCTCGAGAGGGTGGCGACCGCCTGGACGATGCCGGGCATCTCCACCGAGAGGATGACGCTTTATCTTGCGGCGTATCGGGCGGCGGACCGGGTCGCGAGCGGCGGCGGACTGGCTGCGGAGGACGAAAACATCCGGGTCGTCGAGATGCGCCTTGCGGAACTCGCCGCGCTGATGGAGGCGGGAGAACTTGTCGACATGAAGACGCTCGTCTTGACGCAAGCCCTGCGGCTGCGCCGCCTCGGTCTGTTCTGAGCGCCTTCAGCACCCGCCGACGAAAACGCCCGGCGCGAGCCGGAGCGCGTCGCACAGGGTTTGTGCTTTGTAGTCGTCCAGCATCTGTCGCGTGATGACGGTCGTCGAGCCGCGGTAACGGTCGATGCGGGTCCAGTCCGGGGAGTCAGGGCCGCGTTCGGCTGGCGGGGAGCGAAGCCCCGCCGAAACGCCGGGATCATCGCCGACAACGCGCCTTCCGCGCGCCAAAGCTGGATCAGCTGCGCAAAGCAGCGCAACGAGCGCGCACGCGGTGCAGAAAAAAGGGACCATTCTCGGCCTTCCGCCTGATCATATGGATGACGGCGGGCGAAAATCATGGGCGATGGCGGCGCCCGGCGCCTCCACCGTCACTTCTACGATTTCCGGCGGACGCATGAACCGCATCGGCAGCACCGATTCGCCCAATCCGCCGGAAATCACCAGGTGGCGATCCTCGACGACGTAGTGCCCGTAAATCCGGCGCGTCCGCCACCGCAATTCCGCTGCGATCGGGCCAATGAACGGCAGATTGATCTGCCCGCCGTGGGTGTGGCCGCAGAGCGTGAGGGCGACGCGATTGGGGACGCGCCGGAAGACGAAGGGTTCGTGCGCCATCAGAATGGCCGGCGCGTCGTCCGTCGCCAGCGCGAGCGTCCCGGAGAGATCGTCGTGACCGCGCCACCCCAACCGTTTGCCGCCGTAGAAGGCCATCTGATCGCCGAGGCCGAGAAGCCAGAAGGGCGTTCCGTCCTTGGTCAGACGCATGGCGTCGTTTTCGTAAAGGCGCGCCCCCATCTGCTTCAGCGCGCGCCGGGTGGATTCGGCGTCGTCGGGGGGGTCGGTGACGAGCGCGCCGTGCCACCAGTCGTGATTGCCGAGCACCGCATGGACGCCGAGCGGGGCTTTGAGTTCTGAGAGGGCCTCGGCCCATTGCTGTGCGGGAACGGGGCCGGAGACGAGATGCGTGCCGGCCGAGAAGTCGCCCAGAAGCACGGTGAGGTCAGGCTGGAGCGCGTTGGCGAGCTGCGCGATCTTGCGGATGCGCGCCATCGGCATCCAGGGCTCGCAGGCGTGCAGGTCGGTAATGACGGCGATGCGCAGCCGCAAGGGCCTCGGCCAATCCTTCGGCGTCACCCGGTAGCGGGCGACGTTGAGAAGGAAATTGGGCTCGACGACGACGGAGTAGGTCCCCAGTCCAAGTCCCGCGAGCGCGAGCCCGGCGGGCAGGCGCAGGAGGGCGCGGCGGCTAATCATGAAGCGGTCCCCGGCGGCGCCGTTTCAGGTCGACCGCCCGGGAGCTTGTATCAGGCCGCGAGGTCTTCGCCCATAAGGATCGACGGATCGCGACGGTCGCCCGCCTCCCCGTGTTTCTCGACGAATTGGGACGCCTCGAGAGCCGCCGCGACCGCCGAGATTCCAATTTCACGATAGAGCCGCGCCAGCAGGTCGTGGGGATGGCCGCCAGACTGGGTTTGGGTGAACTCCGGAGAATGCTTGTCCGACATGGCGGGTCTTCCAACTCTTACGCTCGAGGATAATAGAGAGTGACCTTCTTCGGTGAATCTCTCGTTATCGTCTTAACGAGAGACTAACGGCGCGCCGACTTCGGGCGTTTTCCGCGAGGATTTTTCCGCGGCGCAAACCAGCGTTGCATTTCGCGCGGGCATTGGCGAAAAATGCGGGGTCCGCCGGCTGAGGCCGGCTTTACGCGAGGCCGCCGCACGCCATGCGCCGCACACTACCGCCGGAGCCATGGTCGCAATCCGCGCTCTGGAGCCGCAGCGTCGCGATCTTCGCGGCGACGGTCGCGCTGCTGGCGGTGCTGCTCGCGCGTCTTCACGTCATCGAGCCGGCGTCGGCGCTCGCCTCGATCGGCGCGGCGGTGGCGCTCGCGCTTGTGGCGCTGTTGCTGGTTTGCGCGGCCGCCGTGGTCATCTGGCGCACGGGGCGGCGCGGCGTGGGCGCCGCGGTCGGCGCAGCCTTCGTCGCGCTGGCGACGCTGGCCTATCCGGCCTATCTCGCCGCCGAGGCGCTGCGCCTTCCCGTCCTCGCCGACATTTCCACCGACGTCGCCAACCCGCCGTATTTTTCCCTCTCGCGCGCGGCCTATGAGGCGCGCAAGGGATTTCAGCCCAAGGGATTGCCGCCAAAGGCCCGCGAGGCGCAGCGTTGGGCCTATGCCGACGTCGAGCCGATCGTCGTCGATCTCGACGCGGATGAAGCCTTCGCGCTGGCGCTCAGGACGGCCAAAGCGGTAGGGTGGAAGATCGTCGACCTGCGCCCGCCGGGCGGGCGGACGGGCGAGGGCCATGCCGATTTCCTCGACAAGACGCTCATCATGGGGTTCGACGAGGACATCACCGTCCGGCTGAAGCCCCTGACGGGCCAAACGCGCATCGACCTTCGTTCCGCGTCGCGCTACGGGCGGCACGACTTTGGCGCGAACGCCAAACGAATCAGGGCATTCGCAGACGAATTGCAGGCGCAGCTCGACGCCCGCTGAGGTCTGCTTCCCGCGCCGCACGCCGGGTTTCCGCCCGCTTCTGGTCCTCTCCGGACAGCGCTATCGTTTTTGAAAGGCGACTCTGGTAAAGTCTCGCCTGTTTTCCAGTTAATGGTTGGGAGGCCGAAGGCAGCCGATGGCGAACGCGAGCGACGGCGCAAGCGCGACTCAAACCGTTCCGGATTTCACGCGGGAAGAGGAGCTTCACGCCCTGCGTGAGATGCTGCTCATCCGCCGTTTCGAGGAAAAGGCCGGCCAGCTTTACGGCATGGGCGTCATCGCCGGCTTCTGTCATCTCTACATCGGGCAGGAGGCCGTCGTCGTCGGCGTGAAAATGGCGGCGCGCGAGGGCGACCAGTTCACGACCAGCTATCGCGACCATGGCCACATGCTCGCGAGCGGAATGGACGCCAGGGGCGTCATGGCGGAGCTTGCCGGCAAGCGCGGAGGCTATTCCAAGGGCAAGGGCGGCTCCATGCACATGTTCTCGCACGAGAAGGCCTTCTACGGCGGGCATGGCATCGTCGGCGCGCCCGCGCCGATCGGTGCCGGGATCGCCCTCGCGAACGCCTATCGCGGCGACGGCAAGGTCTCGATCACCTTCTTCGGCGAGGGCGCCGCCAATCAGGGGCAGGTCTACGAAACTTTCAACATGGCGGCTCTGTGGAAGTTGCCGGCGCTGTTCATCGTCGAGAACAACCGCTACGCCATGGGCACGGCCCTGACCCGCGCGGCGGCTCAGCAGGATTTCGCCATGCGAGGCGCGGCTTTTGGCATACCGGGCCGGCAGGTCGACGGCATGGACGTGCGCGCCGTGCGCGCCGCCGCCGCCGAGGCGCTCGACTGGTGCCGATCGGGCAAGGGGCCGTATCTTCTGGAAATCCAGACATACCGCTATCGCGGCCACTCCATGTCCGACCCCGCCAAATACCGCTCGAAGGAAGAAGTGCAGAAAATGCGAGAGGAGCACGATCCGATCGAGCAGGTGCGCCTGCGTCTGCTCGCGGCGGGCGTGAGCGAGGACGAACTCAAGAAAATCGACGCCAATGTTCGCAAAATCGTCGCGGACGCGGCCGATTTTGCGATGAGCGACAAGGAGCCCGAGCCGTCGGAGCTTTACACGGACGTGCTGGCGTAAGGGGCAAAGTTTCAAATGACCATAAACGTCCTCATGCCCGCGCTTTCGCCCACGATGGAGCAGGGCAAGCTCGCCAAGTGGCTCAAGAACGAAGGCGATGAAGTGAAGGCCGGCGACGTCATCGCCGAAATCGAGACAGACAAGGCGACCATGGAGGTCGAGGCGGCGGACGAGGGCGTGCTGGCGCGCATTCTCGTTCCCGGCGGCACGGAGAATGTGGCGGTCAATACGCCAATTGCGGTCATCGCGGGGGAGGGCGAGGACGCTTCAGCGATAGAAGCGCCAGCCGCGCCCGAGGCGCCACAGGCGCAGGAAGCGCCAAAGACGGCTGAAGCCGCGCCGGCAACAGCCCCGGCGCCGGCCGCGAAGCCAGCGGGCGTCGCCGCGACAGCGCCAGAAATCCCCTCGGGCGCGACCATGATCCCCATGACCATGCGCGAAGCCTTGCGCGACGCCATGGCGGAAGAAATGCGTCGCGATCCGAACGTCTTCATCATGGGCGAGGAGGTCGGCGAATATCAGGGCGCCTACAAGGTCACACAGGGGCTCTTGCAGGAATTCGGGCCGATGCGCGTGCGCGACACGCCCATCACTGAATATGGCTTCGCGGGCATTGGCGTGGGCGCGGCCTTCGCCGGACTGCGGCCCATCGTCGAATTCATGACCTTCAATTTCTCGATGCAGGCCATCGACCATATCGTGAATTCGGCGGCGAAGACGCTTTATATGTCAGGCGGCCAAATCCACAGTCCGATCGTCTTCCGCGGCCCGAACGGCGCCGCCGCCCGCGTCGGCGCGCAACACAGCCAGGACTTTGCGGCCTGGTATTCGCAGGTGCCCGGCCTCATCGTGATCGCGCCCTCGAACGCGAGCGACGCCAAGGGCCTGCTGAAAGCCGCGATTCGCGACAACAATCCTGTCGTATTTCTCGAAAACGAAATCCTCTACGGAAGGACCTGGGAGGTTCCGGCGATCGAGGATTTCGTGCTGCCGATTGGCAAGGCGCGCGTCGCGCGGCCGGGGACGGACGTCACGCTCGTTTCCTTCTCCATCGGCATGAGCTATGCGCTCGGCGCCGCCGAGGAACTGGCGAAGGAGGGGATCGAGGCGGAGGTGATCGACCTGCGCACGCTTCGGCCTATGGATACGGCGACCATCGTCGAATCCGTGAAAAAGACCGGCCGTTGCGTCGCGATCGAGGAAGGCTGGTCGCAATGCGGCGTTTCGGCCGAGATCGCGATGCGCGTGCAGCAGGAGGCGTTCGACTATCTCGACGCGCCGATCGCGCGCGTGACCGGCAAGGATGTGCCGATGCCCTACGCCGCCAATCTCGAAAAGCTCGCCTTGCCGAGCGTCGCAGAGGTTGTGGCGACGGCGAAGGCCGTATTGTACCGATAGGCGGCCATGGCGCGCGGAAAAATCGTGCTCATCGCCGTCGCCGTCGTTGGGATCCTCGCAACCGGCGTTCTCGCCTTTTCGCAGGACGGCGATTTCCGCAGGGACGTCATGCGGGCGCTGTTCGGACTCTCCGGCGGCAATACGGCTGGCGGACAATAGACAGAGAAAGGAGAGCGGAGCGTGAACGCCATCGCCCCGGCCCGTATCTTCGCCTCGCCGCTCGCGCGCCGTCTCGCGAAAGAGGCAGGGCTCGATCTCTCGACGCTCGCCGGCTCCGGCCCGCACGGCCGCGTCATCGAGCGCGACGTGAGGAGCGCGCTCGCGGGCGGCGCGGCGCGCAAGCCGGCGTCTGCGCCGGAGGCGAAGTCCGCCCCTCTCGCCGGGGCGCCATCGGCGGCGGCGACCCGTAAGTTCTACGAAATCGACTCTTATGAGGAGGTTCCGCACGACTCGATGCGCAGGGCGATCGCCCGGCGCCTCACCGAGTCGATCCAGACGGTTCCGCATTTCTTTCTGGACGTCGATTGCGAGATCGACGCGCTCCTCCGGCTGCGGGAAGATTTCAACGCCGCCGCGCCGCGGCGCGCGGACTCTTCGCCGGAGTGGAAAACCTCCATCAACGACTACATTGTGAAGGCGCTTGCGCTGGCGCTTCAGCGCGTGCCGGAGGCGAACGTCACCTTCACGCCCGAGGCCATGCTGAAGCACAAAGGCTCGGACATTGGCGTCGCGGTCGCCATTCCCGGCGGGCTGATCACGCCCATCATACGCAACGCCCAGGCCAAGACCGTTCGCGAGATTTCGGACGAGATCAGGGACCTCGCCGGCCGCGCCCGCGGGCGCAAGCTGAAGCCGCAGGAATATGAAGGCGGCGTTTCCGCTGTTTCCAACCTCGGCATGTACGGGATCCGAAGCTTCTCGGCGGTGATCAATCCCCCACAGTCGACGATCCTCGCCGTGGGGCGGGGCGAAGCGCGAATGGTCGTGAAAGACGGCGCGCCTGTCGTCGCCACGATCATGAGCGTGACGCTCTCCTGTGACCATCGCGCGGTCGATGGCGCGCTGGGCGCCGAACTGCTCGCCGAGTTCAAGCGGCTGATCGAGCAGCCCATGGCGCTGTTTGCATGAGGCTCGAATCGACCCTGACTTGCCCGAGTTGCGGCACGCGCCGAAAATTTCAAAAGCGCCATGGACGCGAACCGCGAATGACGGCATATCCTTGTTTAGAGTTACTCTAAACAAGCAGGGAGCGGCCTGTGGCGACGGAAGCTGACATTCTCAAAGCCCTTGAAAATCTTTACGGACCCGGCGGCGCGCCGCTCGCAGGCGCGGTGAGCGGCGTCAATCTTTCCGGAAACAAGGCTTTCGTTTCGCTCGCCGGGGATCCGGCGCAGGGGGCCGCCTGGGAGGCCGCGCGCAAGGCCGCCGAGCAGGCGGTGAGGGCCCTTCCGGGAATCGAGGCTGCGGTCGTGACGCTCACCGCCGAGCGCGCGGGCCGGCCCGCCGCCCCGAAAGCCGCCGGCGGCGACCGCCATCATCATCATGATCACGGCCCTTCCCCTGCGGCGCCTCCGCCGCCGCAGCGGCGCGGCATGTCTCCGACGCTGGACAAGATCCGCTTCATCATCGCCGTCGCGTCCGGCAAGGGCGGCGTCGGCAAGTCGACGACCTCGGCCAATCTCGCGCTCGGCCTCGCGGCCCAGGGCTGGCGCGTCGGCCTCCTGGACGCCGACATCTACGGCCCGTCGGCGCCGCGTCTCTTCGGCCTCCATGAGAAGCCGAAGGTCGAAAACGGAAAACTCGCGCCGCTCGAAGCCTATGGCGTGAAGATCATGTCCATGGGCTTCCTCGTCGACGAAAATGTGCCCATGGTCTGGCGCGGGCCGATGGTCACGCAGGCGTTGATGCAGATGCTCAACGAAGTCGCCTGGGGCGATCTCGACGCGCTCGTGGTCGACATGCCGCCCGGCACCGGCGACGTTCAACTCACCATGGCGCAGCAGGCCCCGATCGCCGGCGCCGTCATCGTCTCGACGCCGCAGGATCTCGCGCTGATCGACGCGCGCCGGGCGGTCGCCATGTTCCAGAAGGTCGAGGCGCCGATCCTCGGCATCATCGAGAACATGAGCTATTTCCTGTGCCCGCATTGCGGCGGCCGCTCGGAGATTTTCTCCCATGGCGGCGCGCGTCACGACGCCGAGAAGATGGGCGTGCCCTTCCTCGGAGAGGCGCCGCTCGACATAAAAATCCGCGAGACGTCGGATTCGGGAAAGCCTGTCGTCGGCGCGGAGCCGGACAGTCCGCAGGCGGCCGTCTATCTCAACCTCGCCGCCAAGGTGAAAACGCTGCTCGAAACGACGAAACAGCGCGCGGCGCCCACGATCGTCGTGGGCTGACGAATGTGAGTGCGCGCTTCCTTTCGCGGGAGGCGCGCGCCGTCATTGTTCGCAAGAGGCTCAAAAGTGCGTAGGGATGACCGAGTTGTCGCCGGCGTCCCACTTGTAATTGTAGCCGAAGGTCATTTCCCACGCCTGCACCCAGGGCGTGATCGTCGCGAGGGGGTTCGGCGCGCCGAAAGGCCGGCCAATTGACTGCGGCGTCCATTCGATGCCGGTGAAGGAGTTCTTGAAGGCGTAAACGAACGAAAAATCGAGCGACGAGTTTTTCGTGAAGGCGTAATTCGCGCCGACCGACGCGTGGTGGCGCATGATGATCGGCGAGAGAATATTGACCGTCACCGACCGCCAGCGCAGCGGATTGGTGCTGTAGTGATAGCCGCCGCGAAGCGTCAGCGACGGCGAATATCGCCACTCGGCGCCGATCGCGCCCGAATCCGTATCGGTCCAGTCGAAACCGGGCCCCTCCGCAAGGCCCATGGAATTGCGCGTAACCGGATTCGACGGATTCCCGAGCGCCGTAAGCGCTGTTCTGCTCGCACCTGTTTTGAATGAGTTGGGGCGACGATAATCGGAGCGAAAGGGGCTCCGACACATGTCGATTTCAGAGCGTAAGCATATGTCGGAGCCTGAAGCAGCTCCGATGCGGCGGATCGAGGTTTTCACGGGCGCGGGACGCCGGAGAACGTGGGGCTCCGATCAGAAGGCGGCGATCGTCGCTGAGAGCTTTGCGGAGGACGCGAGCGTTTGTGAAGTGGCGCGGCGGCACGGTCTGACGGCGCAGCAGCTTTTTACGTGGCGTCGTCAGGCGCGCAAAGAGACCGAGGCTCGCGCGGACGCAGGCGCGCCGCCATTGTTTGTTCCGGCAATCATGCAAGGGCCTGCGCCCGCGCCGCCGGCGAAGCGCAAACGCCGCGCCGTCGACCAGGAAATTGGTTCGACGCCGACGATCGAACTTGAAATTGACGGCGTTACGGTTCGGGTCGGACGCGGCGCGCAAGCGAAGACCATCGCTGCGGTGATCCGGGCGTTGAAAGTCGCCAAATGATCGGCCCGACGGGCGCGGTGCGCGTGATGGTGGCGACGAAGCCTGTCGACTTCCGCAAGGGCGCAGAGGGTCTCGCGGCGCTGGTGCGCGAGACGATGCAGTGCGATCCCTTCGACGGCGCGATCTACGTCTTTCGCGCGAAACGGACGGACCGCATCAAGCTGGTCTTCTGGGACGGCACGGGCGTGTGCCTCTTCGCCAAGCGGCTGGAGGATGGCGAGTTCCGCTGGCCGAAGATCGAAGACGGGGTGATGCGGTTGTCGGCGGCGCAATTTTCGGCGCTGCTGGAGGGGCTGGACTGGCGGCGCGTCCACAGCGTGAAGGAGACGCCGGCGCCGGCCTTGGCGGGATGATCTGCGACACAATGAATCAGGGCGTCGAAGAGCGTCGAAAGACCGCAGAAAATATGGTCTTCTGTGTCTATGGCGCAGGCGGTCGAGACGCTTCCCGACGATCCGAATGAACTGAAGGCGATGCTCCTCGCCGAGCGGGCGCGCAACGAGCGCCTCGTTCAGATCATCAAGGAGATGCAGCGTCATCGCTTCGGACGGCGCGCAGAGACGCTTCCCGATGACCAGATGCTGCTGGCGCTCGAAGAGGTCGAGCAGACGGAAGCCGGCGCAGCGGCGGAGGGGGAAGCCAAGTCCGCCGCCGAACGCGAGAAGGCGTCCAGAAAGCGCCGCACGAACCGAGGCGCGCTGCCGGCGCATCTGCCGCGCATCGAGACCGTCGTCGATGTCGAGGACTACGCCTGCCCCTGCTGCAAGGGACTGCTGCACAAGATCGGCGAAGACGTCTCCGAGCGGCTCGACATCGTCCCGGCGCAGTTCCGGGTGCTGGTGACGCGGCGTCCCAAATACGCCTGCCGCGCCTGCGAGGGCGCAATCGTGCAGGCGCCGGCCCCGCCGCGGCTGATCGAGGGTGGACTGCCGACCGAGGCGGCAATCGCCCATGTGCTCGTCTCCAAATATGCCGATCACTTGCCGCTTTATCGCCAGGCGCAGATCTACGCCCGACAGGGGATCGCCCTCGACCGTTCGACGCTCGCCGACTGGGTTGGCCGCGCCGCCTGGCATTTGCGGCCCGTTCATGAGCGGCTTCTGGAACACATCCGGTCGTCGACGAAAATCTTCGCCGACGAGACGACGGCGCCGGTGCTCGACCCCGGGCGGGGCCGCACGAAAACCGGCCAACTTTGGGCCTATGCCCGCGACGACCGGCCATGGGGCGGCGCCGATCCGCCGATCGCCGTCTATGTCTATGCGCAAAACCGAAAGTCCGAGCAGCCGCTCGCGCATCTCGCTGGCTTCACGGGCGTCGTGCAGGTCGACGGTTACGCTGGCTATCGCGCGCTGGCGCACAAGAACAGCGTGGCGCTGGCCTTCTGCTGGTCCCATGTCCGCCGGCGCTTTTACGAACTCGCCGCGGCAGGTCCTGCGCCGATCGCCAGCGAGGCGCTCGAACGCATCGGCGCGCTCTACGCCATCGAGAGCGACGTCCGCGCGCAGAACCCGGATGACCGGCGCGCGGCGCGACAGGAGAAATCCCGCCCGATCCTCGACGCCCTCGAGCCATGGCTGCGTGAAAAGCTCGCGCTGATCAGCCAGAAGACCAGGCTCGCCGAGGCGATCCGCTACGCGCTCTCGCGTTGGGACGGCCTGGCGCGCTTCATCGACGACGGGCGCATCGAGATCGACTCCAACATCGTCGAGCGCGCCATCCGCCCCATTGCCCTCAATCGCAAGAACGCGCTTTTCGCGGGCTCAGACGGCGGCGCAGAGAATTGGGCGATCGTCGCCTCGCTCATCGAGACCTGCAAGCTCAATGGCGTCGATCCGCAGGCCTATTTGGCCGACGTTCTCGTGAAGATCATCAATGGCCATCTCGCGAGCAAACTCGACGAGCTCATGCCCTGGGCCTACGCGCAGCCGGTCGCTCTCGAAGACGTGGCCTGATAACAGCGGTTACCGAGCGCCGGAACGGCCGAAAAGAATATGTGCCGCCAATCGACCATCACCGTCAGACTCGGCAGAATGTCATAGGCGAGACCCGCCTGCATGCTGGCGGGGATGTCGAAGCGGCCGTGGTCCGCGATGAGGCCGGAAAATTTGTCCATTCTCGACATCCACATCGGCGTGGAGGCGGCGAAGCCGAAGCGGAACCGGTCGGCGATGTCCCAGTCGAGGCCGACGCGCACGCCGCCGCCCCAGGACCAGTCGTAGGACATGTCCGACAATTCCCAGGGGTTCGACGAGAATGGCGCGAATGTCTTGGCGCCCTGAATGTTCATCATCTGCACCGCCAACGTCGGCGCGAGGCCGAGCGTTACGCGGCCGATCGGCGTCGCAAAACGGCGAGCGTAGGCGACGCTCGTGAATCCCTGTTGCAGATCGACGCCCGTATACCCGCCGCCGAATAGGCCGCCGAAGGGCTGTCGCCAATGACGCCAGTCATAAGATGTATTGATCCCGCCATTCGCATAGCTCGCGAGGCTCCATGCCGAATCGGCGTCGATTGGCTGAACGTAGCCGCCATTGGGAATCGGAAACCAGGGACGGCCGCTTTCCACGTAACCCGGCGTAACGACCAGCGGGACGCCGCTGGTGTAATAGCCGCGTTCGCCATTGACGACGGTCATGCCGAGCTGGAACTGGCGCTCGAGGCCGACGATGCCCGCGGGATTGGCGGCGATCGCCATCGCGTCGCGCTGGTCCGCCGTGCCGGCGCCGCCGAGCGCCTTGGAGCGCGGACCGTAGCCGATCATGAAATAACCGTCCGCCGCGACGGCGGCGCCAGCGGTGATCTGTCCGAGAACCAAAGCGGATGCGGCAGAGGCGAAGCGGCGCGAGTAGAGCTTTTTCATTTGGGGCGGCCCGAGCAGTGAAAAACGCGCGAAAAACGACGCATCACATCACGGGCACGCTAACAGAGTCTCCTTACCACAGGCAGGCGGCTGACTCGGCCGGAAGCAAAATCAGCAACAATGTTACGCTTTTGCAACACTCCCTGCGCGGCGCTCGCGGCAGTTGTAAAAAAAGCGTTAAGCGCTGCGCCGGATGACGTATCGAAAGTGACCCTGTGCTTGCTCTGAGCTTACCAATTCGTTTCCCGTCTGACGGGCGAACGCGGCGAAATCGGCTTTCGAGCCCGGATCGGTCGACAGCACCTCGAGCATGCCGCCAACCGGGATTTCATTCAGGGCCTTCTTGGCGCGCAGGATGGGGAGCGGGCAGTTGAGGCCGCGCGCGTCGACGGTCTTGTCGGTCATGATCGTCCCCGTTCAGATGAAGAGATTGACGTCGGCCTTCACGGCCTGTTCGAGATAGGTCGCCGCGCCGCCGAAGGAGACGCCGTCGATCATGTCCTCTTTCCTGAGTTCGAAGAGGTCCATGGTCATCTGGCAGGCGACGAGCCTCACGCCGCTTTCGAGCGCGACGTCGCGAAGCTCCTCGATCGTCGCGACGCCCTTCTTGGCGATCATGTTCTTCATCATCGCGGTCGCGCCGGCCGTGACGCCGGGCAGCGCAGCGACGAGATTGGGCATGCCGAGATGCATGCCCGCGATCGGCATTTTCATCGCCGGGTTGCCGAGCGGAGAGACTTCCAGATCGAGCTTCTTCTTCAGAAGGCCGAGCCCGTAGAAGGTGAAGAACAGCGTCGCGTCGATGTCCATGGCCGCCGCGGTCGTCGCGAGGATGAAGGGTGGGTAGGCCCAGTCGAGCGTGCCCTTCGAGACGATGATCGCCATGGATTTGCGGTTGTCGGCGCCCGAAGCGTCGGTCATCGAGAGTCCCTTCACGCGCCCTCGTCAGATATCGACGAGCCGGCGCCACATCCCATACCAGCCGCCCGCGCAGACGGCGAGCAGCGAGGCCAAGGCGAGCCGTATGGGTTCCGGCGGCGCAAAATGCAAGAGCCCCGCGAGCGGCGGGAAGTAGAGCCCCGCGGCGACCACCGAAAGCGCGACGGCGGCGACCGCCCAGAACAGCCGATTTTCGCGCGAAAAAGGCGATGCGCCAACCGGAAGCGCGTCTGACAGCGCCAGCGTGAGATTGCCGACGATCAGCGAGGAGAAGGCGAGACCGTGCGCTTCCGGATCGGGAAGGCTGAAGCCATTGGCGAGCACATAGACGCTGAGCACGGCGAGAAATACGGTCAAGCCCTGCACCGCGCCGAGCAGCAGGTCGCGCGTCCCGAATAAGGGCTCCGTTCGCGCACGGGGCGGCTTCAGCATAGCGTCCCGCTCGCCCGGCTGGGCCTCGAAGACCAGCGAACAGGTCGGATCTATGATCAGCTCCATCAGCACCACATGCGGCGGCAGCAAGAGCGGCGGCAGGCCCATGATGATCGGGCTGAGGGCGAGGCCGGCGATCGGAACGTGGATCGCCGTGATATACGTCAGCGCCTTGCGCAGATTGGCCGAGATGCGGCGGCCGAGCTCCACGCCGCCGACGATGGAGGCGAAGCGATCGTCAAGCAGCACGATATGGGCGGCCTCGCGCGCGACGTCCGACCCCCGCTGGCCCATGGCGATGCCGATATGGGCCGCCGCGAGGGCGGGGCCGTCGTTCACGCCGTCGCCGGTCATGGCGACGATATGGCCGTCGGCCTTGAACGCTTCGACGAGCGCGAGCTTGTTCGCCGGCATCACGCGGGCAAAAACGCGAATGTCGCGAATCTTGTCGGCGATCGCTTCCGGCGGCGTCTCGGCGATTGCGGCGCCGGTCAGCACGCCCGCGGAGACGTCGATCCCGGCCTCGCGCGCGATCGCCAGAGCCGTGGCGGGATAATCCCCGGTGACCATCGCGACCGAAATGCCAGCGCGCCGGGCCGTCGCAACCGCGGCGGGAACGTCGTCGCGGATCGGATCTTCGAAGGCGACGAGTCCGAGGAGCATGAAGGGCGCCTTCGCAGCGTCGTCCTCCGCCAGGGGCGTTTCCGCGACCGCCAGCACCCGCAGACCCTCCCGCGCCATTTCGTCCGCCACGGCGGCGAAGCGCGCGCGCTCCGTCTCATCGACGCCGGCGAGACGGAAGACGGCTTCCGGCGCGCCTTTCGCAGCCATGACACCGCCGCCTTCGACGCTCCACGACTGGATGAACGCGAGAAGCTCGGGTTTGATGGGGAAGCTCTCCACGGGCGTCCCGCCCGCCGGTATTTCGAGTTTTTCGGCGAGCGCATGCAACGCGCGGTCCATGGGATCGACCGGATTCCCGGAAGAGGCGCGCAGCGCGGCCCGTATCAGCCTGTGCTGCCCGGCGTCAGGCGCATCCGGAACGGGTTCAACGGCGCCGCCCGCATAAAGGCGCGCCACTTCCATGCGGTTTTGCGTGAGCGTTCCCGTCTTGTCGACGCAGAGCAGGGACGCGGAGCCGAGCGTCTCGGTGACAGAGGAACGGCGAACCAGCACGTTTCGCCCTGCGAGCCGGAACGCGCCGATCGCGAGAAAGATGGCCAGCACCATCGGAAATTCCTCCGGCAGCAGGCCGATGGCGAGCGTGATGCCGGCGATGGCGCCCTCGAACCAGTCGCCGTGGATAAGACCATAAGCGACGACAACCAAGGTGCAGAAGAGCAGGGCGAAAACGCCGAGCTTCGCCACCAGTTCTCCCGTGCGCTTTTGCAGCGGGCTCGGTTCGCCCTTGATGGCGGCCAGCGACGCCCCGAGCCCGCCAACGGCGGTGCGCGCGCCGGTCCGGCCGACGCGTGCGACGCCCGAGCCGCGCACGATCATGGAGCCGGCGTAGAGAAAGGGCGTGTAGTCGCCGCCCGGATCGGGAAAGGCGAGCTCCATCCCGTCTCCCGCGAGGGTCTTGGTGACAGGCGCCGATTCGCCGGTGAGGATCGACTCGTCTACCACCAGCGCGTCGCCCGAGAGCAGCACGCCGTCCGCTGGCAGCCTCTGTCCTTCGCCGACGAGAATGACGTCCCCGGGCGCGAGATCGCGGGCGGGAATGCGGCGCTCCTCGCCGTCGCGGATGACCTGCGCCATGGGCTCGGCGAGCTTTTGCAGCGCCTGAAGCGCACGCTCGCTGCGCAGTTCCTGAAACACGACGAGCGAGATCGACGCGCTCGCGCCAGCGACCATGAAGAGCCCCTCGCCGAGATCGCCGACGATGAGATACAGCGTCGCCGCGGCCGCCAGCAGGAAGAACATCGGTTCCCGAAGCGTGCGCAGCGCGATCTTGAAGACGCCGAGCGGCGGCGACTCTGGCGGGGCGTTGGGACCGTATTTAGCAAGACGGCGCGCGGCGTCTTCGGAGGTGAGGCCCTGGAGGCTCGGCTGCGTCATTCTCTGCCTGGCTGGAGTGGCTGCCGAGACACTCTAATCAGCCGGGGCAGGCCTGAAAACGCCGGGAGAAACGCAAAGGGCGCCTTTTTCATAAGCGCCCTGGAGACTTGCTTTGCGTCGAGCGATATCGCGCCGGCGGCTCAAAGCGCGTTGAAGGTCTTCTTTTTGCCGTCGTGAGTCTCGATCGTCACAGTGCGAACATACCCGCAACCGAAACCGGGGAAGGTCAAGCCGCCATTGTTCGCCGGAATGCTGAATTTGTCGCCCTTATTGTAGGCGTGATGAAGAATCTTGTCAGTCGCCGCGACGTCGCAGTCGCCGCCGTTCACGGAGATCGAGTCGAGGACGACATTGTCTTTCTTCGCCTCGCATTTCACGACTCCATCTTTCTTGGCGCAATCGACGGCGTCATCTGCGGCGCGGGCGACTCCGGCGAGCGCAGGTATGAGAACAAGGGCAAGGAGGAGCTTCTTCATGGGGGACTCAACGAGTGAGGAAAGGGCCGCGGCCCGGGACGCCATCGCAGAGCACGCCGCCACTACAGTTTCATGACGGCGCGGTTTCCCGCGTGCGGCGTTTAACGTGGCGAACGCTGAAGCCTTGCTACCGCCGGACGCGCGCGCTACGTTGCCGACAATGGCGAGGGGCGCCGCGCGTCGCGGCTGAGAAGCACCCGTCGAACCTGATCCGGGTCATGCCGGCGGAGGGAATGCCAGGGTAGGGCGGGTTCGCGCCCTACTTCCCGATTCCGCTTCCTCGGCTGGCCTCTCATCCGCTCCCCTTGAAGGAGCGCGATCCTAGGGAAGCGCGACCATGAATCTCCACGACAAACGCACGCCGCTCAGCGTCACCGCCGGCCCCATCGGCAAATCGCGCAAAGTCTATTCCTCGCCAGCCGGTCGCCCCGACATTCGCGTGCCCTACCGTGAAATTCCGCTCGATCCTTCGAGCGGCGAGCCGCCCCTGCGCGTTTACGATCAGTCGGGTCCGTATGGCTGCGATAACTTCGCGCCGGATCTTTCCGCCGGTCTGCCGGCGTCGCGTCCGTGGCTCGCGACGCGCGCCGGGTTGGAGACCTACGAAGGCCGCGCCGTAAAGCCCGAGGACAACGGCTTCGCCGAAGGCGACCGGCTCGTCCCGCCATGCCCGGCCGAGCGCAGGCTCTATCGCGCCGCCGGCTCGGCGCCTGTCACGCAATTGGAATTCGCGCGCGCCGGCGTCATCACCGAGGAGATGATCTATGTCGCGCATCGGGAGAACCTCTGCCGCGAGCGCGCGCTCGACGCCGCCAAAGAGCGCATCGACGACGGCGAGAGCTTCGGCGCGTCCATTCCAGAATTCGTGACGCCGGAATTCGTTCGCGACGAGGTCTCCCGCGGTCGCGCCATCATCCCGGCCAACATCAATCACCCGGAACTCGAGCCGGTCATCATCGGCCGCAATTTCCTGGTGAAGGTCAACGCCAATATCGGCAACAGCGCTGTGACCTCCTCGGTGGCGGAGGAAGTCGAGAAAATGGTCTGGGCCTCGCGTTGGGGCGCCGACACGGTGATGGACCTCTCCACGGGCCGCAACATTCACAACATCCGAGACTGGATCATCCGCAATTCCAGCGTGCCGATCGGCACGGTGCCGATCTATCAGGCGCTGGAGAAGGTCGGCGGCGACGCGCTGAAGCTCGATTGGGAAGTCTTCAAGGACACGTTGATCGAGCAGGCGGAGCAGGGGGTCGATTACTTCACCATCCACGCCGGCGTGCGCCTTGCCTATGTGCCGCTCACGGCGAACCGCGTCACAGGCATCGTCTCGCGCGGCGGCTCGATCATGGCGCGCTGGTGCCTCTCCAAGCACAAGGAAAGCTTCCTCTACGAACGCTTCGACGAGATTTGCGACATCATGCGCAAATACGACGTCTCATTTTCGCTGGGGGACGGGCTGCGCCCCGGCTCCAACGCCGACGCCAACGACGCGGCGCAATTCGCTGAGCTGGAGACGCTCGGCGAACTGACGAAAGTCGCTTGGGAAAAGGGCTGTCAGGTCATGATCGAGGGCCCCGGCCATGTGCCGATGCACAAGATCAAGGCCAATATGGACAAGCAGCTCGCGGTCTGCGGCGAGGCGCCGTTCTACACGCTCGGCCCGCTCGTCACCGACATCGCGCCGGGCTACGACCACATTACGTCTGGCATCGGCGCCGCGATGATCGGCTGGTTCGGCACGGCCATGCTCTGCTACGTCACGCCAAAGGAGCATCTTGGCCTTCCGGATCGTGATGACGTGAAAACGGGCGTCATAACCTACCGCATTGCCGCCCACGCCGCCGACCTCGCCAAAGGCCATCCCGCCGCCCGCGCGCGAGACGACGCGATGAGCCGTGCGCGTTTCGATTTCCGCTGGACGGATCAATTCGAGATCGGCCTCGACCCCGACACGGCCCGCGAATATCACGACGAGACGATGCCGAAGGAGGCGCACAAGGTCGCGCATTTCTGCTCCATGTGCGGGCCGAAATTTTGCTCGATGCAGATCACGCAGGATCTGCGAAAGGAAGCCGCCGAGATCGCGGAACGCGAGAAGGGCATGGCGGAGAAAAGCGCGGAGTTTCTGGAGAAGGGGGCGCAGATCTACGTGCGGGAGTGACCCTTGCGCCTGCCTTCGCGGCTCATACTCGCCACGCACAAGCTGCCTCGCTGTTTTTTTTGGCGAGGAATGCGCCCATATTGACGACAAACCGCCTGTATCCGCCGGGGAATTGGCGTGACACTTTGATTACGAAAGCCGGCTGTCCCGCGCCTGTCGCCGGCGGCGCGAAATCAGAGGAGGAACGCCATGGCCAATCAAGATTCGAACCTTCCAAAGGACAAATACACCGGCATGCGCGAATTCGATTTCGCCATCACACCGAATGTCATCATCTGTGCTGCCGCGGGAGCCGTTCTCGGGCTCATTCTGGCTCTCTGGGGCACGACCGACGTCGGCATCGTCGCGGCGACAGTGATCGTCTTTTCGATCCTGTCTGGGATATTCGGCATGTTCGTCTGAAAGAGATTGGTTTCGGCAGCTCCGAACGTCCCGGAGAGTGCGCTCGGCCTTCCAAGGCCGGGCGTTTTTTTTAGCTCAGCTTCGGCCGCGGTCGTTGACGCGCACCACGACCGATCAGGCCGTGGATAACGAGAGCAAAAAACACACGCTTCATTCGATGCTCAACTCCACGAAGACGCCACATCTTCAGAGACGGACAGTCGTATCTCGACGATATGCGACTGAACTGATCTCCATTTCACACTATTGATTGAAGTAATTATGTTTATAAAAAATTATTGTGAAATATTTGATTGTACATAAAAAGAGATAAACATCACGTTTACATGGATTTTTCGATATCTTTACGTGTGGTCTTATAAAATATATCTCCTACGATGCTGGCGTCCTGCCTGAAAATCATGCTTACAGCTTTCCAGTTCCAGCGCCTGGCGTATTTTTCTGTGCGCTTCCCGCCCTCTGGAGGCCGGCTGACAAACGCGCCTGGAGGCGCCAAAAAACGGTGGGAGAAAACGCATGACAGATACGAAGCGCGCCGCCGTGATCGGCGTCGTCACCGCCTCCGACCGCGCCAGCGCGGGGGTTTACAAGGATGAAAGCGGACCGGCGATCGAGGCCTATTTGACCGCCGTCCTGACCACGCCTTTCCGCATTGAGCGGCGTATCATCCCCGACGGCTTCGAGACCGTGCGCGACACTTTGATCGACCTCGCCGACAATGTCGGCTGCGACCTCGTCGTCACCACCGGCGGAACAGGGCCGAGCCCGCGCGACCTCACGCCGGAGGCGACCCTTGCCGCCTGTCCGCGGGAACTGCCGGGATTCGGGGAGCGGATGCGGCAGGTTTCCTTGTCGCAGACGCCGACCGCGATCCTCTCGCGGCAGCTCGCCGCCCATCGCGGCAAGTGTCTCGTGATCAATCTGCCGGGCAAGCCCGCCGCGATCGAACTCTGCCTCGACGCGGTGATGCCGGCCGTGCCGTACTGCCTGGACCTCATCGGCGCGGCCTATATCGAAACCGACCCAGCGCGAGTGAAGGCGTTCCGGCCCAAGCCGAAATAACCGTCCGTACGGGCAGGCGTTCGCGCGTGGCGCGACAATGCGAAGGCTTCTCTTAACGTCTTCCCGTCTGTATAGGGAGATGCGCGTAAAGCGGCGCGAGTCGCCCGTGCGCGCGTCGTCGACACTGCCGCAGGCGGGGGCTGCAAGACATGAGCGATTTGCGTCTGGTCGTGGTGGGCGCCGCGGGCCGTATGGGCCGTATGCTGACGCAAACCATCCCCGACACGGTGGGCGTGCGGCTGGTGGCGGCGCTGGAGGCCGAAGGGGCGTCCTGCCTCGGCGCCGACAGCGGCGCCGCTTTCGGGCAGGGGCCCAATGGCGTGCCGGTTACGAGCGACGTCGCCGCCGCTCTCGCGCAGGCCGACGCCGTCATAGACTTCTCCGCGCCTGCCGCCACGGTCGCCATGGCGATGGCCGCCGCGAAGGCGCGCGTCGCCCATGTCATCGGCACGACAGGGCTTTCCGACGCGGACCTCGACGCCATCGCGGCGGCTGCGCGCGAGACGGTCGTCGTGCGTTCGGGGAACATGAGCCTCGGCGTCAATCTGCTTGCCGTGCTCGTCGAGCGCGCGGCGCAGGCGCTCGGGCCGGCCTGGGACGCCGAGATCGTCGAAATGCATCACAAGCTCAAGGTCGATGCGCCGTCCGGCACGGCGCTGCTGCTCGGCGAGGCCGTGGCGAAGGGCAGGGGGATCGCCCTCGCGGAACACAGCGCGCGCGGGCGCGACGGCGTCACCGGCCCGCGCAAGGCCGGCGACATCGGCTTCGCGGCGCTGCGAGGCGGCACGGTCGTCGGCGACCACACGGTGATCTTCGCCGGCGCCGGCGAGCGCATCGAATTCTCTCACCGGGCCGAGGATCGCGGCATTTTCGCGCGCGGCGCGCTCGCCGCGGCGCTCTGGACCCGCGGAAAGGCGGCGGGACTTTATTCCATGGCCGACGTGCTGGGCCTCACCAGCGCCTGAGTTCTGCGGGACACCAATGAGCATGAATCGCACTCTTGTCCTCGTCCGGCACGGCCAGAGCGAGTGGAACGCCAAAAATCTTTTCACGGGCTGGAAAAACCCGGATCTCACGCCGCTGGGCGTGGAGGAGGCGCGGCGCACGGGCCGCGAATTGCGCCGGCTCGGCCTTCAGTTCGATATCGGCTTCACCTCCGCCCTGCTGCGCGCGCAGCACACCTACGACCTGATCGTCGAGGAACTGGGACAGCAGGGCCTGCCCGCCCTGCGCGACCGGGCGCTGAACGAGCGGCATTACGGCGATCTCTCCGGCCTCAACAAGGACGAGGCGCGCGAGAAATGGGGGGAGGATCAGGTTCACCTGTGGCGCCGCTCCTACAGCGTGGCGCCGCCGAACGGCGAAAGTCTCAAGGACACTGTCGCGCGCGTCGTGCCCTTTTACGTGCAGAAGATGCTGCCGCTCGTTTTGCGCGGCCAGCGGGTTCTCGTCGCCGCCCACGGCAACAGCCTGCGCGCGCTCTGCATGGTGCTCGACCAGCTCTCGCCGGAGAGCGTCACGACTCTCGAACTCGCCACCGGCGAACCGATCATCTACGAGCTCAACGCCGATTCGACCGTCGCGTCGAAGCAGGTGCTGGAGCGCTGACGGCGCGCACGGACGCCCCTACATAGAGGCATGTCCGAAATCGCGCCCGGCGCCTTTCATTATCCCGGATTTCTCGACGCCGCCGCGCAGGAGCGATTGGCGAGAGACATCGCGGACGTCATCGCCCGTGCGCCGCTCTACGTCTCGCGCATGCCGAAATCCGGCCTGCCAATGTCCGTCCGCATGACCAATTGCGGCGCGCTTGGCTGGATGAGCGACAAGGAACGCGGCTACCGCTACGAGCCCCGCCACCCCGAAACCGACGCGCCCTGGCCGCCGATTCCGCGGAGGCTGCTCGACGCGTGGACCATGTTGACGCGCTATCCGAAGCCGCCGGAAGCCTGTCTGGTGAACGTCTATTCCGGCGACGCGAAGATGGGCCTGCATCAGGATCGCGACGAAACCGACTTCGATGCGCCGATCCTCTCTCTGTCGCTCGGCGCCGACTGCCGGTTCCGATTGGGCGGAAAAAGGCGCGCCGACAAGACGATCGTCGTTACGCTCGCATCCGGCGACGCGTTCGTGCTCTCGGGACCGGCGCGGCTTTGCTTCCATGGCGTGGATCGCGTCGTTCCGTCTCTTCTCACGCCCCTGCCCGCACCGCTCGCAGGGCTTGGCGCGCGGGTGAATCTCACGCTGCGCCGCGTGACATGATCGGGAGCTGAAGATGCAGTTCAGGTCAGGTTCACCAGCGTCGGGATAATGTCCCGAGCGGAGACGGAGAGTGGCGTATTGTGTCAGGGCGGCCCTTCTTGTAGTTTCCAAAGCGTCTAAAAAGCGCCCGCACGGCGCCAGTGTTTGGCAGGCGCGTTTCAAAAACAGGCGGTCGCTGAGGGGCCGCCGAGGATGAGGAAAGGATCAAGGATGAAGACGATTTCCCTGCTGACGTTCGCTGCGAGCGTCGCTTTCGCCGCTTCCGCCAGCCAGGCTTTCGCCGCCGGCGACGCCGCCGCGGGCGAAAAGGTCTTCGCCAAGTGCAAAGCCTGCCATCAGGTCGGGCCGGGCGCCAAGAACGCCGTCGCCCCGGAGCTGAACGGCATCAGCGGCCGCAAGGCCGGCTCGGTCGAGGGTTACAACTACTCCGAGGCGATGAAGGGCTCGGGCATCACCTGGGACGAGGCGTCCTTCAAGGAGTTCATCAAGAACCCGAAGGCCAAGGTCGCCGGCACCAAGATGATCTTCCAGGGCCTCGCGTCGGAAGGCGACCAGGACAACGTCTGGGCGTATCTGTCGCAGTTCAAGGCCGACGGCTCGAAGTAATCCAGACGTCCCAGCGGCATTGGAAAGCGGCCCTGATTCAGGGCCGCTTTTTGTTTCATAAATGCAACAGTCAAGAAAATAAGTAATGTCTTAAATGAAACAATTCCAACATGGGATTTGATCTGTTTCCTCCAATTGAGATGACAAAATTACAAGATTTCCAAGCTGTCTTGCGCCCCGTTGACCGTTCAGATTACGCGGGAATACTCAAAAGCATGAAGCGGCCCGGTTCTGACTGAAATCGGGCGTCTGATGTTCGAGAGGAGCCCTCCGCGATGCGTTTTCCCCCCGTCGTGAAAAAAGTCGAGCGATCGCTCGTAAGCCTGTGCGCGCTGTCGGCCGCCCTAGCGCTGACGGAACGGGCGGCGTTTGCGCAGCAGTCCTTGCCGACGATCGACGTCGGCGGCGCGCGGCGCACGGCGACCCGCGCGCCAACCCCGCGGGCGGCGCAGGCGAATCCGGCCGCGCCCGCCGTCGCCGACCGCACGCCGGTGGTCAGCGCGCCGCAGCGCGCGCCCTTCGTTCCCCAGGGCGAGCACATCTGGCGCGGTCCGACCGATGTCCATGGTTATTTCGCGGGCGGCACCTCGACGGCGACCAAGACCAACACCAAGATCATGGACATCCCGCAGTCCGTCACGATCCTCACCAAGCAGCAGCTCGAGGATCGCAACAGCCTGACGTTGAATCAGGCGCTGCAATATGTGCCGGGCGTGACGGTGGCGCAGGGCGAGGGCCAGCGCGACCAGCTCACCATACGCGGCCAACCGACGACGGCGGATTTCTATACCGACGGCGTGCGCGACGACGCCGAATATTACCGTGATCTCTACAACATCGAGGCGGTCGAGGTGCTGAAAGGGCCGAGCGCGCTGATTTTCGGGCGCGGCGGCGGCGGCGGCGTGGTCAATCGCGTCACGAAGAAAGCCGATGGCGAGACTCTGCGCAGTATGCAGGTGAGCGCCGGCAGCTTCGGCCGCAAGCGCGTTTCCGTCGACGTCGGGCAGGCGATCGCGGATTCGCTGGCCTTCCGCGTCAACGGGCTATACGAACAGTCCTACAGCTATCGCAATTTCTTCAATCTCGAACGCTACGGGATCAACCCGACCTTCACGTGGAAGCCGTTCGAGAAAACCTTCGTCACGCTCAGCTATGAGCATTACTTCGACCGCCGCTTCCTAGACCGCGGCGTTCCCTCCGTGAGCTTCGATCAGTCGCCGCTCGCGCTCGCGGCGCGCGGGCTCGGTCTCGGCAATTATTTCCCGGGCTATCCAGCGCCGGTCGACAACTGGACGTTTTTCGGCAATCCCGACAATAATTATTCGAAGGTGGACGTCGACCGCGCCGTGCTGGCGATTGACCACACGACTGATTTCGGCCTCAACATCAAGAACCAGACGGTCTTCGCGAATTATGCAAAATATTACGCGAACACCTTCGCCAACGGGGCCGTCGCCTTTACGGGCTGCGGCGCGGTTCCGGCGCCGTGCGTTCAACTCTCCGGCTACGACAATGAGACGCCGCGTCAGAACATCTTCAACCAGACGGATCTGACCTATACGCTGCACATGACGCCGGACATCAAGCATACGCTTCTGGCCGGCATGGAATTCGGCAACCAGAAATCCGACGGCAACCGCAACAATGCGCGCTGGGGCAACTTCTTCACGGGATCGTCGAATTTCAACACCTTCATCGGACTGCCGACGGTCTACTGGCCGGTCGTCTACAACAACCCGAATTTCCGTCGCCACACCGACCTCGACCTCGCGGCCGGCTATGTACAGGATCAGATCAGCGTCACGAAATATGTCGACGTCATCGCCGGCGTGCGGTTCGACAGCTTCAATCTGAAGTTCGTCAACAATCTCCCCAATCCGACGCCGACCCTCGACAACTACTGGGGCCAGACGCTGATCAGCAATACCAACCGCTGGTCGCCGCGCTTCGGCCTCGTGGTGAAGCCGTTCGAGCAGTTGTCGCTCTATGGCGCCTATTCGCGCTCCTTCCTTCCGCCCGCGGGCGATCAGTTCAATACGCTGACGATTTCCGCCTCCAATCTCCAGCCGCAGGGATTCGAGAACTTCGAGGCGGGCTTCAAGGCGGAGATCACCCCGACGCTGCTCTTCACCGGCGCGCTCTATGATTTGCGCCGCACCAATCAGGCCATCGCGGTCAACGCCTTCTACAATGTGCTGACCGACACGCGCACGGTGGGCGGGGAACTCGGCCTCGTCGGCTATGTGACGAAGGAGTGGCAGGTGTCGCTGGGCTACGGCAATCAGCACGCCTATGTCACGAGTTCCGACCGCGTGCCGGCGATCGCTGGCGGCGCGGTTCTCTTTTCGGAGAAGGGCAAGGTCGTGCCCTCCGTGCCGCAGAATACCTTCTCATTCTGGAACAAATACGACGTCTCGTCGCTCATCGGCTTCGGGCCGGACTTCCTGGGTCTCGGCGCGGGCGTCGTCTATAACGCCAAGTTCTACGCTGCGCTCGACAATACGGTGATCGTGCCGGGATACGCCCGCGTCGACGGCGCCGTCTATCTCAAGCTCAACGAGAACTGGTCCGGCCAAGTCAATATCGAGAATATCCTGGGCGCGAAATATTACGCCTCGGCGCACAACAACAACAATATCATGCCCGGCGCGCCGACATCCGCCTATGTGACGATCAACGCGAAGTTCTGAGACGACTCTCCCCCGGCGCTTTTTCGGCGCCGCGGGATAGGATATGCGTCATCCGATCCAGGACAGGCTCGACCGTGACGCGCAAACCCGACGAAATTTCTTCCGATCTGATGCAGCCCCTAGAGACGCTGCCGGTGTTCTTTCCGCTTGCGGGCAAGCGGGTGGTCGTCGTCGGCGACGGGGAGGGGGCGGCCTGGAAAGTCGATCTCGCCGCCGCGACGGGCGCCTGGGTCGACGTTTTCGGCCGCGACCCCTGTGACAGGCTGCGCGAGATCGTCGCCGCCCGCGAGAATGTCGCGCTCCATGAGCGGGCCGTGACGCCGGCGGACTTCGAGGGGGCGGCGCTGGCCTTCGGGGCCACCTTCGACGACGGCGAGGCGGAGGCGGCCCGCAGGGCGGCGGATGCGGCGGGCGTCGCGCTCAATCTCGCCGATCGGCCGGCGATGAGCGACTTCATCATGGGCGCGATTGTCAACCGTTCCCCGCTCGTCATCGGGGTTTCAACGGGGGGAGCTTCGCCGGTGTTTGCGCAGGCGGTGCGGGGGCGCATCGAGTCGCTGGTGCCGGCGACCTTCGCCGCCTGGGCGAAGGCGGCGCAGGACTGGCGCCCGCAGATTCTGGCGTCGGGGCTCGACTTCCTGGCCCGGCGCGACTTCTGGCGGCGCTTCACGCGGCTGGCCTTTCGCGACATCGAACGCGCGCCCTCGGAGCAGGATCGCGCGGCGCTTCTGAAAGAAGCGCGCGAGGCGAGCGACGCCGCCGCGCGCGGCCGCGTGACGCTCGTCGGCGCGGGACCGGGCGATCCGGAACTGCTCACGCTCAAGGGGATGCGCGCGCTTGCCGGGGCGGACGTCGTCCTGTTCGACGATCTCGTGCCGGCGAGCATACTGGACTTCGCGCGCCGCGAGGCGACGCGCATCAATGTCGGCAAGCGCGGCTATGCGCCTTCGGTCCGGCAGGAGGAAATCACCGCGCTTCTCGTCGAACTGGCGCGGGCGGGCAAAAACGTGGTCCGGCTCAAGGGCGGCGATCCGCTCATCTTCGGCCGCGCCAACGAGGAAATCTCCGCGCTCCGTCAGGCGGGTTTCGAGATCGAGATCGTTCCCGGCGTCACGGCTGCCTGCGCGGGCGCCGCCGCGCTCGGCGCGTCGCTCACGAGCCGTGAGACCGCTCGGCGCGTGCAGTTCATCACCGCGCATACGAAAGACGGGGATTTCCCCGAAGATTTCGACTGGGGCGCGCTCTCCGACCGGCGCGCGACGACCGCGGTCTATATGGGGAACCGCACGCTGCCGGCGCTCTCGCGGCGTCTGCTGCAGGAAGGCATCGCGCATGACACGCCGGCGTTTCTGATCGAACGCGCCTCCACGCCCGAGGAGCGGATCATCCGCGGCACGATTGCGGATCTGCCTGAAAAGGCTTCCGGCGCAAAGATTGCCGGACCGGTGATGGTGCTGATCGGCTGGGCGCTGGTCGAAAGCTGAGCGCGGGAGCGAGCGGTTATAACGCTCATTAATACGACCTGCCGTCACAACTTCGAAGGGCGTTTGCCCTGGATGGGGCGCCGCCTTACGCCGGGCGGACGAAAATCGCGTCGATCCGTGCGGAGTCCCGCGCCGAACGAGGCGACGTTGAGCACGTCTTACGTAAGGCATACAAACAAAAAATATGAATTACGTATTTAATAAATATATTGCCTGCCAAAGATCGCCAGGAAAATAAAAATATATTTAAATTCAATAATTTACGAATTACGTATCTCATAATTATTGTGCCGCCCGTTTGGGGCGACGCAAAAAACCGCGCCGATTGCTCGGCGCGGCTCTTCGTGAGCTCGGCTGCAGCCTCTGGCGTGTGAGCGGCTTACAGGCTTGGCCGCCCGACACGCGCTCCCGCCCTAATTTCGGGAGCGTCCCACATGACGCGGGCGTAACCGCCCGGCGCTTCCGGCAGAAAATTTCCGGTTTGGCAAGCTAGCCTCCTGAGCCTTCGTCTTCATCCCCCATTTGGGGTATGCGCGTCATTCCTCGGGCTTGTCGGCCGCCGCAAGGACCGCCACGCGGCTCAGCAGCGCAACGAGTTCGCTCTGGCGGGAAATTCCCGTCTTGGCGAAGACCCGTTTCAGAACCGTGCGCGCCGTGCTCTCCGCAATGCCCAGCCGCTCCGCCGCCGCCTTCGGCGCGACGCCGAAGCCGACAAGCGCCGCTACGCGGGCTTCCCCAAGCGTGAGGCCGAGAAAATCCCGCAGCAGGGCGGGGTCCGCCGGCTCATCCGCGTTCGGCTCGAAAAGGAGAATTATCGCCCGCGCGCGGGTCAGAAGCGTGTCAGCGGCGACCGGGCCGCTCATGGCCGGGAAGCAATAGGCGATGAGCGGCGGAAACGGCGCGGGCCTCGGAATTGCGAAAGGCTTGAGCGCCGCGTTCGCATCGGTCGCCGGGCCGCCTGCCGCGAGAGCGCGTCGGATCGCCTCTCGCGCCTGAGGCGAGGCGAGCCGCAGCTCATCGTCGGCGCCGCGCAGGAGAAGCGCCTTGCGCGCCGGCTCGTTGGAAAAGACCGCCTGTCCGGCTTCGTCGACGGCGACCACGCCGATGTCGAGGCGTTCCAGCGCCTCGCTGAGACGGATACTGAGCCGTTCCGCTTCAAACAGGCGCAGCGACAGCCGGAAGGCTTTTTCCACATGGCGAGCGAGAGCGTGAACGACATCCAACTCCTCGCGCGTGAACGGAGGCTTCGCCTTCGCCCGCTGCACGCTGATCATGAGACTGACCTTTGGTTCGGGCGCCACGCTCGCCGCGCCGAACCAGCCAATGCCGAGACTGGGCAGGAATTGCGTGTAGATCGGGTGCGTCTCGATCTCCTCCGGCGTGGCGACGTCCGCGTCGCACAGCACGTCCTTCTCGCCGGCGTAAAGCGCCTCGGCGCCGCGGATGGTGCGGATGTCCAGGCGCCACCAGTGCTTTTCGAAGGCTTCCTGCCCATGCTGGAGGGACGGCGAGACGATCGTGCCGAAGCCCTCGCCCTCGCGCCGCCAAATGAGCACCGCGCCCACATCGCCGAAGACGCCGGCGATCGACTGCAGCGCAACGGGCCAAAGCGAGGGATCGGCGGCTGCAGAGTAAATGGCCTCGACGGCGTGGCTGAAACGCTTGTCCATGATCGGAAATCTTCAATGAAAACGAAGCCGGCAAATAGAGGTTAGCGCGACGAACTCCTATTCAAGAAGAGCGATTCTCGCCGCGGCTTTCAGCAAATGCTCCTCGTCCGGTTTCTCAGCCTTCACGACGTCGAGCCCCAGCGCCTCCAGCGGCGCCGCGACCTCTTGGGAAAGCGCGACATGCGCGATGGTCGTGAGCCGCGGCGCCAGTCCGGCGGCTTTCGCCAGCGCGAGAAAAATTTCCACGCTGCGGCGGGAATAATGCAGGGCGACGTCGATCTCGCCAGCGGCCAGCGCCGCCCGCGCGTCCTCGGAGAGCGTGCCGGCCGCTTGCGCCGCGTAAACGTCAACCGCCGTGATCGCATGCCTGGCCGCACGGAGTCCCGCCTCGAGCGCGGCCTGACGGTCCCTGCCCGCTAGATAGAGGAAATGCGCCGGCTCGGGATAGCGGGCGAGCAAGAGCGGCAGGATCGCCTCCGCATTTCCGGCGACGATGTCCGGGCGCCATCCGCGCGCCTCGGCGACCTTCGCGGTCTTGGCGCCGACGGCGTGGAGAGACAGGGCCCTGAAAGCTTCCGCCTCGGCCCCGGCGCATTCAATTCCCTTGGCGCTCGACGCCAGAACGGCGTCGTAGTCTCCGGCGGGAATCGACGCGCCAGTGGCGGCGATGTCCAAAACGGGAGAGAGCACGGGCGCAAAGCCCATGGCCCGCAATTTCCCGGCCGTTCGCGCCGCGTCCTCTGGTGCGCGCAGCACGAGGACGCGCGTCACATCAGCCCCGCGACGCCATGAGGAAGCTTCAGCGCGATTTCGTTTCCGGCGTCCGCGCCGATCATCGCCGCGTCGATGGCGCGGCCCTTGCGGCGCGCGCTCCACATCTCGCTGCCGTCGGCTTTCAGCACCTCGCCGTAGAAGGACAGGTCGCCGCCGGCGACGGCCGCATGGCCCGCGATGGGCGTCCGGCAGGAACCGTCGAGCGCCGACAGGAAGGCGCGCTCGGCGGCGAGCGCGAGGCCCGTCGCTTCGTCGAGGAGGGGCGTGAGCGCCTCCCGCGTTTGTGGATCGTCCGCGCGCGCGGTGATCCCGATCGCGCCCTGTCCGACGGCGGGCGGGAAATCCTCGAGCGGCAGAAGCGCCGTGGCGCGGTCGGCGAGGCCGAGGCGCTTGAGGCCCGCCAGCGCAAGCAGCGTGGCGTCGATCTCTCCGCTTTCGACCTTGCTCAGCCGCGTGTGGACATTGCCGCGCAGCAGCGTCGTCTTCAGGTCCGGGCGTTTGCGTTTGACCTGAGCGGCGCGGCGCAACGAGGCCGTGCCGACCACGGCGCCCGGGGGCAGGGAGTCGATCGTCGCGCCGCCCCGACCGATCCAAGCGTCGCGCACGTCCTCCCGCGGCAGATAGCCGGCGATGACGATTTCGGCGGGAAGATGCGTCGGCAAGTCTTTTGAGGAATGGACCGCAAGGTCGATCCCGCCGGCGACGAGGGCCGAGTCGAGCTCCTTCGTGAAAAGCCCCTTGCCGCCGGATTCGGAAAGCGGGCGATCCTGAATCTGGTCGCCGGTCGTCTTGATGATCTCGACCGCGAAATGGTCCTCGCCGATGCCATGGGCTTTTGCGAGTAGGGCGCGAACCATATGGGTCTGCGCGAGCGCGAGCGGACTGCCGCGTGTGCCGATGCGAAGGCTTTTGACCGTCATGAACCGTTCCAGCGTAAGAGGCGGTCGGACTATAAGGGCGGAGACGGGAAGGGCAAGCCGGCGGACTCGTCCTTGCTTGCCCGGGCGCCGCGAGGGCGGTTTTTTGGACGGTAAAACCCTATCCCCCTACCGCTGGGCCGTGCTGGCGCTCGCGACGCTGGCTCAGGTCGGCGGCTGTTTTCTCGTGCAGGGCCTCGGCGCGCTGGGGCCGGCGTTGCAGGCGGCGTTTGCGCTGGACGCGGCGCAGGTGGGCCTTGCCATGACCGCCGCGCAGACGACGCCCATCGTGGGCCTCCTCATCGCCGGGGCGCTGCTCGACCGTTTCAGCGAGCGGCTGATCGTCGGGACCGGCGCGGCGATGGTCGCGGCCGCGCTCTTTGCGGCGGCGCGAGCGGAAGGCTACGGCGGCGTCCTGTTCTGGCTTGTCGTCGCCAGCGTCGGCTATTGCACGGTGCAGCCGGGCGGCGGGAAGGTGGTGGCGGCTTGGTTTTCGTCGGATGCGCGCGGCTTCGCGATGGGCGTGCGGCAGGCGGGCCTGCCGCTCGGCGCGGCGCTCGCGGCGCTGATCCTGCCCGTCGTCGCGGCGCGCGACGGCTGGCGCGCGGCCTTCGATCTCGGCGCCTCGGCGGCGCTTTTGAGCGGGCTTCTCTTCGCCTTCGCCTACCGGGCGCCGCCCGACGCTTTGCCGGAACGCAAGCGCGCGCGGGGACTGTGGCGGGATAGACTGAAGGAGATCGCGCCGCGCCTGCCGCGCATCGTCTGGCCGGGCGTGACGCTCGTGAGCGTGCAGTTCTGCATCACCGTCTATCTGCCGCTCGATCTGCGCGACCGATTCGGCGCGCCGCCCGAAACCGGCGTGAAGATTCTCTTCGCCGCGCAAGTCGCCGGCGCGCTGGCGCGCATCCTGCTCGCCGCCTGGAGCGACCGAAGCGCGCGGGGCCGCTATTTTCCGCTCGCCGTCAGCATGACGGCGATCGTGGCGGGGATCGCGGCCTATGTCGCCGCGCCCGGCGCGCCGCTTTGGGCCGTCGCGCTCGTCGCGGGCTGGCTCGGATTTTTCGGTTTCGGCTGGTACGGACCCTGGATCGCGCTCGTGAGCGAAGCCGCGCCGAAGGGCGCAGTCGGCTTCATGATCGGCCTCGCCATGGCGATCAATCAGATCTTCGTGGCGCTCGCGCCGCCGGCCTTCGGCGCACTGCGCGACGCGACGGGAACTTTCGCATGGGGATGGGGCGCGCTCGCGTTCGGCGTTCTCGCGGCCCTGTTGCGGGCTAGTCCGCGCTCGGCAGGCGGCGCATGACGAATTCGATGCGGCCGTCGTCGAGTTCGCGCCAGAACTCGATCTCGGTCATGTAGGCCGCTTTGGGATAGCGGTCGAACCATTCGCGCGCCTTCGCGCGGGCGTCGAGGCGCGGCAGCGTGAAGGTCTCGCGCCGCCAGCCGTCGGCGCCGGCGCGGCTCTTGCCGGCGAGCCTGCGCGCGATGTCTCTCGGCGCTTTCGATACGCTCATACTGACGCTCCCGCGATCGCGAAAGGATAACGCGCGCCGGCCGGAAAGGGGAGTCGCGATTCGCGAATGGGAACCGCTCGCGCCGCCGCCTTCCCCGGCTCGACCCGAGCCTTTATCCTCGCGCATGTTTCAGGGAGATGAACGAATGCGGCGCCTGCATCTTGCGATCCTTTTTTGTCTCGCCGCCGCGCCGCCGGCGCGCGGGACCGCCAATCTCGACTGCGAGATCGCCGACAAATCCGTCGTCGGCCGCATCGGCGCGATCATGGGAACGCTTCCCGGCCTCATGCAGATGGAAGGCGCCTTCGAGCCTCGCGCCGCGGGAGTTCCCGAGGATTTCCGGAAAGTGACGCTCTCGGGCGAAAATCTGCCGCATAGCTGGGTGCGCGGAAGGGATATCCGGCTTCACGCTTACAAGGAACGGGAGAAGGGGGCTTTCGGGAGCTTCGAGCTCGTGATCGAGGCGAAAGGAACCGGCGAAACCTATCGCGGCGGCTATGAACTGACGGTCCGCTTCATGCCGATGTAGGGGGCTCCGGAGGCGAAGACGATCACGCTGAAGGGCAGGGCGTCCTGCACCCTCGGCTGACTCGGCGCGCTTGTCGCTTTTCGCCGCTCACGTCTCACAAACGAACCGCGACCGTCGAATGGGCGCATCCCCCGCGCAACTTGGCGGGCGCCAGACTTTCCCGCGCCGCGAAAGGACGCTAGACCAACGTCATGAGCGACCGCCCCACCTATATGATCTCCACCGCCATTCCTTACGCCAATGGCGCGCCCCACATCGGCCACGCCTACGAGCGCATTGCGACGGACGCCTTCGCGCGCTTCAAACGGCTGGATGGCTATGACGTTCTGTTCATCACAGGCATGGACGAACACGGCCAGAAGATGCAGCGGACGGCCGAAAAGGAGGGGCTGACGCCGCAAGGGCTCGCTGACCGCACCGCCGCGCAGTTCGCCCGCATGGGTGAGGCGCTGAACGCCCGCGCCGACGACATCGTGCGCACCACCTCGGCGCGTCACAAGGAGACCGTGCTCGAAATCTGGCGGCGCATGGAGGCGAATGGCGACATTTATCTCTCGAAATACGCCGGCTGGTATTCGGTCCGCGACGAGGCCTATTACGACGAGAGCGAACTCGCGGAGCGGGACGGCAAGAAATACGCGCCCACTGGGACGCCGGTCGAATGGGTGGAGGAAGAGAGCTGGTTCTTCCGCCTCTCGGCCTATGCGGACCGGCTGCTGGCCCATTACGAGGCCAACCCGGATTTCATCACGCCCGAGCATTACAGGAACGAGATCGTCGCCTTCGTGAAGCGCGGCCTCTCGGATCTCTCCGTTTCGCGCACCACTTTTGACTGGGGAATTCCGATCCCGCCGAGCCCGCAGACGACAGCCAATCATGTGATGTATGTCTGGGTCGACGCGCTGACCAATTACATCACGGCGACAGGCTGGCTCACTGGCGGAGACAAGGCGCGCTACTGGCCTGCCGACGCCCATGTCATCGGCAAGGACATCACCCGCTTCCACGCCATCTACTGGCCGGCCTTCCTGATGTCGGCGGGCGCGCCGCTCCCTAAGCGGATCGTCGTACACGGCTTTCTGTTCTCCCGTGGCGAGAAGATGTCGAAATCGCTCGGCAATGTCGTGAGCCCGCAGGATTTGATCGACCGCTATGGCGTCGACCAGCTGCGCTACTTCTTTCTGCGCGAAATTCCCTTCGGTCAGGACGGCAATTATTCGCATGAAGCCATCGTAATGCGGATCAACGCCGATCTCGCCAACGATCTCGGAAATCTGGCGCAGCGCTCCTTGTCGATGATCGCCAAGAATTGCGCGGGCGCCGTGCCGAAAAAGGGCGCGTTCACGGACGCGGATCGGGAGATTCTCGCCCAGGCGGCGGGCGTGCTGGCGAAGGCGCGGGCGGCGATGGACGCCTACCAGCCCCACCATGCGCTTGCCGAGATTTTTCGCGTCGTGGCCGAGGCCAACCGCTATTTCGCGGGGGAGGAGCCCTGGGCGAAAAAGAAGACCGATCCGGCGCGCATGGAGACGATCCTCTACGTGACCGCCGAGACGCTGCGCCGCCTCGCAATCCCCTTGCAGCCCTTCATCCCCGAGGCGGCCGGCAAGCTCCTCGACCTGCTGGACGTCGGCCCGGACGAACGCGACTTCGCCCATGCGGGGGAGGCCAACGCCCTGCAGGAAGGCGCCCCGCTGCCGCCGCCGGCGCCGGTGTTTCCGAGATATGTGGAGGAGGAGGGGGCCGGTTAGCCCTCAATCGAAAAGCGGCAGGTCCAGCTCCGGCCTTCGAATCGTTCGCCTCTTCGGTCGAACCAGACCGCTATTTCGCACGAAATCTAGGCTTTCTGCGATCAAGGTAAGCCTGTCTTGAAGCCGGGAAGGGGACCAGAGTTCAAGCGACTCGAGCGAAAATCGCTTTACCACGCGCGTGCCAGTAAGTGGGTCAGCGCTTACATCTACATACTCGACATCCGACTTCGTGCCGTAGAATTCAGTGTCAAGTAGAAAAGTCTTATGGATGGTGGCTACCATCGCGATTTGCTCTCGGTTGAGCGCAAAACCTTTTCGCGGCTGCAAATAGAAAAGCTTCACAGTGCCATCCTCAACGAAAAAGAAGGGCACTCGATAGCCTGAATGGAGATCGCGCCCGAAGGCGAATTGGCGACGAGGAAGGTCGAATACCTGGGTGGAGCGCCCGAAGGCCACAGGTGCCGCAAGCCTTACAACTTCTTCATTTGAAATACGGCCTTGTTTTGTTTTCTCCCGAACGCAAGACGCCGTCAGCGCACTCAGTCTATGTAACCCCTTGTATCCTTGCTTAACGGCACGTGTGCTTGAGAGGTAATTCCAAGGGGTGCTGTCAGCATCGTAATAGCCGAGCCAATACGAGATCATCTCTTTTCGGGTTGAGCCTTCGGCCCGAGCCAATTCTGGCACAGGGGGTACCGGTAGATTAGTCATGCATAACCTTTCTTTTGTTTCTCGCTTCGTCGCTTTGCCTCCTCCCCAAACCATTTCATTATTAGTTCATTGGGGATTACCATCCCAGGTACCGCGCGCTTTTCTGCCTCACTCCATATAGTATGCCATGGCGAACCTTCTTCATGCGTCAAATCTGAAAGTGTAAAGGCGTGAAATCTCGAATAGTAATCGAAAATGTTTGCAAGAAATTTCTCCGTTTCATCGTCAAAGTGATAGGGTGTTTCCTCGAAAATACAAGTTTCGATATTAAATGAAGTGAGTTTTTCTGAAATTGGCCGCGCGCCTAGTCCTTTTAGTTGCTCGTACACAACCCGATTCACCGGTCCATGCTTCCAAGCTTCAAACGGCTGTGCGATTAAAGGCCGCTGATACTTTGCTAGATGCCAAGCATGAGCGAAATACAACACCTTTAGCAGTGTCATGACGGTTAGTTCCATCGAGTGCCGCGTGGCTCGATCGATGAAAAAGTTTGCTGCCGCTCGCGCGTCGTGGATCATCATTTAATGCTAGAACGTAATGGGAACGCAGCGCAAGGCCCAAACTCCGCCCGTCCCCAACATGCTGCCATTGCGGCGTCACGCCGGACGGCGCCGTTTCTTTCGTCTTGAAGGCGTATGGATTCACCGCCACGGTGCGCGGCAAGATGGGGCTCGAAAAAAGGGGCGGGCGAGTGGTCCGCCAACAGCCCCGTCTGCGCGCGCGGCGCGTGGAGCGGCTACGTCATTCGCTAGACGGAACTCTGAAAAACGACATGCTCATCGACACCCACTGCCATCTCGACTTCCCCGATTTCACGCCGGAACAGGCGGATATCGTCGCGCGCGCCAAAGCCCGCGGCGTCGGGCGGATGATCACGATTTCGACGCATCTCTCGCGCTTCGACCGCGTCAAGGCGGTCGCCGAAGCCTATCCGGACGTCTTCTGCACCGTAGGCACCCATCCGCATCACTCGCACGAAGAGGCGGAGCCGACCGTCGAGCAACTGGTGACGCTCTCGCAGCATCCCAAATGCGTCGGACTCGGCGAGGCTGGGCTCGACTACCACTACGACCACGCGCCGCGCGACGTGGCGCAGCGCGTGTTCCGCACCCATATTGCGGCCGCCCGCGAGACGGGGCTGCCGCTCGTCATCCACACGCGCGACGCGGACGAAGATTGCGCAGCGATCCTGCGCGAAGAAATGGGGAAGGGCGCCTTCCCGGCCCTGCTCCATTGCTTCACCTCGGGCCGCGCGCTGGCGGAAACCGCCATGGCGCTTGGCCTCTACATTTCCTTCTCCGGCGTTGTGACGTTCAAGAATTCCGCCGAGCTTCGGGAGACCGCCAGGGCGGTGCCGCTGGACCGGATGCTGGTCGAGACGGATGCGCCGTTCCTCGCGCCCGTGCCGCACCGGGGCAAGCGAAACGAGCCGGCCTATGTGGCCGACACGGCGCGCCTCCTCGCCGAACTCAAAGGCGTCACGGAGGCCGAATTCGCCCGCGTCACGACCGACAACGCCCTGCGCCTTTTTTCGAAAATGCCTCCGCTGGAGGCTGCGGCGTGACGTTGACCGTCACCATCCTCGGCTGCGGCTCATCGGGCGGCGTGCCGCGCGTCGGGCAGGGCTGGGGGAAATGCAATCCCGACAATCCGAAAAACCGCCGTCGCCGCTGTTCGATACTGGTGTCTCGCGGCGCGCCGGACGCCGCGACCCAAATCCTCGTCGACACCGGCCCGGACCTGCGCGAGCAACTCATCGCCGCCGACGTGCGGCGCCTTGACGCCGTGCTCTACACCCATCCGCACGCCGACCACACGCATGGCGTCGATGACGTTCGCGGCCTGGTGATCATGAACGGCCGCCGGATTCCGGCTTACATGGACGAGCCCACCTCGCGTGAGCTCACCCACAAGTTCGGCTACATTTTCGTCACGCCCCCCGGCAGTTATTACCCGCCGCTGATGACGGAGCACAGGTTGCGCCCCGGCCATCCGGTGGCGATCGACGGACCCGGCGGGCCGATCGAGGCGACGCCGTTCCGGCTGGACCACGGCGATATGGACGCGCTCGGTTTCCGTTTCGAGAACGTCGCCTATACGCCCGATCTCCACGCCATACCGCCGGAAAGCGCGCGGTTTCTCGAAGGGCTCGATCTCTGGATCATCGACGCGCTGCGCTGGCAGCGGCACGGCACGCATCTCTCCGTCGAGCAGGCGCTGTCCTTTATCGACCATTATCGGCCGCGCAAGGCCATTCTGACGGACCTGCATGTGGATCTGGACTACGACGCCCTCGCCGCGTCTCTGCCAGCCAATGTGACGCCGGCCTATGACGGACTGCAGGTCGAGGTCTGAGGTCGCAGCCGGACCCGCCGCCGCAATTAGCGGCGAATTTTCCATATTCCCAGAAATCGGCGCCCGGGCGGCTGCGCTGTGTTAGCGTCGCGAGATCGGCATTCCCGCGCCGCCGCGTTCTCGCCCTCCCTCACTGGGGGTTCATCGTTTGGTTCCATAATATAGATTATGCGAATCTTTGATTTCCATTCTCCCGCGGTTTTGCCGGCCGATCCGCGTTCTTCATCGCCGCCTTCATCGCCGCGCGTGTTTTGGCAGGACGCGTCATAACCGGCGACGATGCTGCGCGCGGATGTGTGATCCTCGGCGTACGCAGGCGGCTGACTGCGCGCACCGAAAAAGTCGAAGCCCCTTCGAAAGCAATGGGACGCGCGCGCCGCCGCCGCCTTTGGCCGTGCTGGATCGCGGCATTTCTTGGGTTTTTTCGATCAGCTCACGAAAAATTCTGGCCAGAAGGCGCGTCTATCTGGTAAAAGAAAATCCGCGCGGGACTATATGGCATCCAACTGGCACTCTCCCATCGTTTCCGAGCGGGCGCAGGTTGCGCGCCCGGACGAAGCCGTTTGGGCGGACGCGTTTGGCATAAAAGTCTTGCCGTTATTGGCGGAGACGAGCAGGTAGACATGAGCAAAGGTAGAGATTTCCGGGGGCCTCGCAAGCGCGGGTTCGATGACGACGCGCCGTACGGCTATGATGCGCCTCGGCAGAGTCGACCCCCGAGGACGCCCTTCGGAGGCGGCGGATTCGACGCGCCCCCGCCGCCGATGATGGATGGCCCCACGGTCGATGCGATCGTGAAGTGGTTCAAGCCGGACAAGGGCTTCGGCTTCGTCGAACTCGGAAACGGGACGGGCGACGCCTTCCTCCATATCGGAGCCGTCCAGGCGGCGGGATATGACTCATTGCCGCCGGGCGCCAAACTGCAAGTCCAGGTGACCAGCTCCATCAAGGGCCAGCAGGTCTCCCGAATCGTCGATGTCGATCTGGCAGGGGCCGCCGAGCGGGCGCCGCCACCGCGCAGCGGCGGGTTCGAAGGCGGTCCCCGTCCCCGCCGTCAGGCGCCGGATCCGTCGACGGCCGTGCCTGTCTCCGGCAAGGTCAAATGGTTCGACGAGACCAAGGGCTTTGGCTTCGTCCAGTCGAACGACGGCGGTAAGGACGTCTTCGTCCACATCTCGATCCTGGCGCCGTCCGGCGTCAATCGCCTGATGGAAGGGCAGCCTGTGACGATGCAGGTCGTCGACACCGCCAAGGGCCGCGAGGCGCTCTCGATCTCGCTGGACTGATCGCCCAGCCTTCGGTTCAACGCCGCGATCCCGAGGGGGCCGCGGCGTTTTCTTTTTGAGGAAGGGCTCGCCCCTGATATGTCTGGCGATATCAAGCGACTGATCGACATTATGGCGACGCTGCGCACGCCCGCGACCGGCTGCCCCTGGGATCTCGAACAGAATTTCCGCTCCATCGCGCCCTATACGATTGAGGAGGCTTACGAAGTCGCGGACGCGATCGAACGCGGCGACCTCGACGAACTCCGCGACGAACTGGGCGACCTGCTGCTTCAGGTCGTCTTTCATGCGCGGATGGCGCAGGAGCAGGGCGCCTTCGCCTTTCCGGACGTCGTGGACGCCATCTGCGACAAGCTCGTTCGCCGCCATCCGCATGTTTTCGGCGCCGGGGGCTCCCTCACGGCCGAGGTCGTCACGGCGCAGTGGAGCGAGATCAAGGCGGCCGAGAAATTGGCAAATGGAGCCCCTGCCCCCGAAAGCCTTCTCGACGGCGTTCCCCTTGCGCTGCCGGCGCTCACGCGCGCCGTGAAGCTGCAACAGAAGGCCGCCAAGGTCGGCTTCGACTGGGACGACGCGGCGCATGTCATTGGCAAGATCCGCGAGGAAACGGACGAAGTCGCCGCCGAACTCGCCGCGCCGGGCGTTGTCGCCTCGCCGGCGCTCGAGGAGGAGATCGGCGATCTGCTCTTCGTCGTGTCCAATCTCGCGCGCCACGCCAGAGTCGATCCCGAGCAGGCGCTGCGCGGCGCCAACGCCAAATTCGAACGTCGCTTCAAGCACATCGAGCGCCGGCTCGCCGAGATGGGAACGTCCGCCGACGCGGCGACGCTCGACGAGATGGAGGCGCTTTGGGCCGAGGCGAAGCGGCTGGAAAAGCAGGCGCCTTAATTTCATCGGGGCCGAGCGTTAAACAAGCCGTATTTGAGAGGCCGCCATGAACGCCAACGCCACGGAATTTCGCTACAGTCCCGCCGCCCAGATCTTCCACTGGCTGAGCGTTCTGCTGGTGGCCACGGCCTGGACGCTGGGCATCCTGGGCGACGAACTGCCCAAGGGATCGATCCGCCAACTTGGCGAGTTCATCCACATCATGCTGGGAGAAGCCGTCGCGCTCCTGCTCGTTCTGCGCCTTGTCTGGCGGTTCGTCTCCCCGCTCCCGCCGGACGATCCGTCGCCGTTTGGTCCTGTGGCTGACGCCGCCGCAAAACTGGTTCATCTCGCGCTCTATGGGCTGCTGTTCGCCGTTCCTGTCGTGGGCGTCGTGACTCTCTTCCACAGTGGCGAGGCGCTGTCGCTCTTCGGCCTCTACGACGTCCCGTCTCCCTGGCCGAGGAGCCGAGAACTGAAACATTACTCCAAGGAAATCCACGAATTGCTGGCGCATGCGCTGATCCTGCTGGCGTTTCTCCACGCGGCCGCCGCGCTCGCGCATCATTACATTCTCCAGGACCGGACGCTGAAACGCATGATGCCTGCTTTCTTCGGAAGCTAGCTGACGCGCGCGAGGACGGAGGCCATTACCGGCCGCCGCCGAGCTTGAGCGCGGCGACCCCGGCCCCGATGAGCAGAATGCCGAAAATCTCGACGGGGCCGAGCGTCTGCCGATAGAAGACCCAGCCGGAAAGCGAGACGAGCGCAAGACCGGCGCCGGACCACACCGCATAGGCCACGCCGAGCGGGATCGTTTCGAGCGTCAGGGAGAGGCAATAAAAGGACATGGAATAACATAGGAGAACTGCGAGGGACGGCAGCGGCCTGCGAAACCCTTGCGCCGCGGGCAGCGTGGACGACCCCGCGACCTCGGACAGAATGGCGATGGCGAGATAGAGCCAGTGCATCCGATCAGTCGCCGCGCTCCGCCGGCGCGGCGACGACGTAGCGCCGCTTGATTTCGTCGACGCGCTCCGGCGCGACCCTCACGACGAGGCGCGAGCGGCCGTCCTCGCGGGTTTCGCGCGACAGAACTTCCGCATGGGCATGGAGCCAGGCGAGCCCTTGCCCGTCCTCGGGCGCCAAATCCAGCTCCAGCGTTGTCCGGCTCGCCGCGAGCAGCGTTTCAATCCGCGCGAGGAGGTCGTCGAGCCCCTCGCCCGTCAGCGCCGAGACCAGCGCTGGTCGACGCTGCGGATCGAACCCCCTCGCGGCGAGACGCATGGCCTCAAGCCGCTCTGGATCGAGCGCGTCGATCTTGTTCCACACCTCGATGATACGGTCCTCCGCTTCGCCCTTGAGCCCGAGTTCGCCGAGAATCGCTTCGACATCGCGCGCCTGCGCCTCGGAATCCTCGTGCGAGACGTCGCGAACATGCAGGATCACGTCTGCGAGCGTGACCTCCTCCAGCGTGGCGCGGAAAGCCGAGACCAGCATGGTCGGCAGGTCGGAGATGAAACCCACGGTGTCGGACAGCAGAACCCGCGCGCCATGCGGGAGCCGGATTTGGCGCAGCGTCGGATCGAGCGTGGCGAAGAGCATGTCCTGCGCCAGCACTTCCGCCTTCGTCAATCGATTGAAAAGCGTTGACTTTCCAGCATTCGTATAACCGACGAGGGCGACGACCGGGTAAGGAACCTCGCGGCGCGTCTTGCGGTGGAGCCCACGGGTGCGCTTCACCTTCTCAAGGTCCTGCTCGATCCGGCGCATCCGCTCCTCGATGAGCCGGCGGTCCGTTTCGATTTGCGTTTCGCCGGGGCCGCCAAGAAAACCGAAACCGCCACGCTGGCGTTCGAGATGCGTCCAGGAGCGCACGAGCCGCGATTTCTGATAGGCAAGATGCGCCAGCTCCACCTGCAGCGCGCCCTCCTTGGTCCGCGCCCGCTGGCCGAAGATCTCCAGAATCAGGCCCGTGCGGTCGATGACCTTGGCGCCCCACGCCTTTTCGAGATTGCGTTGTTGCACGGGCGAAAGCTGGCAGTCCATGCTGACGAGGCCCGCCTCCTGCGCCTTCACCAGCTCGCCGATCTCCTCGACCTTGCCCTTGCCAAGATAGGTGGCCGGGCGCACTTCGCCGAGTGTAACGGAAAGCGCGCCGACGATGTCGAGATCAATAGCCTGCGCAAGGCCCACGGCCTCCTCGAGACGCGCCTGCGGGTCGCGTGAGAGCGCCGCGGCGCCGCGCGACAGATAGGGCCCCACGACGAAGGCGCGCGTGCGACGACCCGCCGGCGCGCCGACGTCTATCCCCTTATCGCCAGTCAAAATATTTACCGCTGCTTCTCCCCGGAACTCTCGTCATCTCCCGGCTCGAACATCTGGATCGGATGCCCGGGCATGATGGTCGATATGGCGTGTTTGTAGACGAGTTGCGAGTGGCCATCCCGGCGAAGCAACAGGCAGAAGTTGTCGAACCAGGTGACAATGCCCTGAAGCTTGACGCCGTTGACGAGGAAGATAGTGAGCGGAACCTTGTTTTTCCTGACGAAATTCAGAAATGTATCCTGCAGATTTTGCGAACGCTCCGACGACATCGGCTATCCTGTTCTTTTCTTGATTGAGCCGAGCGGTTTAACGCCGCCCCCCGCGCTTATCATTTCTCGATGGCCTCCGCGCGCAACATTAGAGCCCTTCGACCGCCATCGCGCAAGGCGGAAGTCGACGATTCCCGAGGATAGCGGCCCACTCTTCGTCCGTATGCCGAAAATTGAATGGGAGTGAGGCCTTGCGCTTCCCCGCGCGTTCCTTGGGCGGCTCTTTCGAAGGCCCGCTCGGGACAGCGATCGCGCTCCCCTCGGGCGCTGCTGGCGATCAGAAAGGCGAAGAGCCGCCGAATCTCTGCGACGCGACAAACCGAAGCGTCGGACGTCTGCGGCTCTCTTCGGAACCCCTGAAGCCGCCTCCGGCACGAGAACAATAATAGAATATTCGTTTTCAAAATGTTCGTAGAGGCGACGATGGACGCTCTCTTCTCAGGGCCGCAAAAATTAAACTCATACGTGTATCTTTAAATTTCCGTATCCCCGGTTCATTCGGAGGAAACGCCATCTGTCGAAGCCGCTGCGGTTCTTACGGGATGCGGCTCTTTGACTGAAAGCCTCCTCCTGTTGCATCGAAACGATCAAGGATTTTGCGACGCAACATTTTTATGTCGGCGATCCTTGCGGCTTTCCATGCGACGGCCGTCCTCTGACCGCTCGTCAAGTCGCCCACGCTCTGGGCTCGCCGCGAGGCCGATCGACCTCCTTCCGGGATGCGCTGACGACAAAGGCGCTCTGCGACCTCCCATTCTTCCGGCGCGCATATGATGCGAACCCCAACGACGAGCCAGGCTCCCCATCCGACTGACTCAGGCTGCCCAGCTCCGTCGCGCGGATAACCGCCCCGGCCGCCGCGACCCTAAAGTTCATCTATAACTTGAACTTTAATTCACAAATTTTTGAAATTGCTAGTCTATTGAAAGAGACTTCAACTTCCTGTGTAGGGCTGAGCGTTCCATCCCGATGAATTCTGCGGTTCTGGAGATATTGCCCGAAAAGCGGTTGAGCTGTGCCACAAGATATTCGCGCTCGAAGACTTCACGCGCTTCTCGCAACGGAAGGCTCATCAGCTTTTCGCCTCTTACCCCGGCCGGCGTCGCCGGCACCAGTTCCCCGACGTCGGCGGGCAGCATCTCCGCGGTGATGGTCGCGCCTGGCTCTCCCGCCGTCAGGATCATCAGCCGTTCGACATTGTTCTTCAGCTGTCGGATGTTTCCGGGCCAATCGTGCAACTGAAGAACGGCGAGCGCGTCTTCGGAGATTTTGCGGCGCGGCATGCCGGAGGCGAGGGACATATTCTCCATGAAATAGTCGATCAGCGCGGGGATGTCCTCCCGCCGCTCGGCCAGCGACGGCACGCGGATCGGCACAACCGCAAGTCGATGGAAAAGATCCTCTCTGAGCGCGCCCTCCTCGATCGCGGCCGCGAGGTCGCGCGCGGAGGAGGAAATGACCCGGACGTCGACCTGGACCTTGGTGGAGCCGCCGACGCGCTGGAATGTCTGATCCACGAGCACGCGCAGGATCTTCGCCTGAGTGTCCTTGGGCATGTCGGCGATCTCGTCGAGGAAGAGCGTGCCGCCATGGGCCTCCTCTAGCGCGCCGATCTTGCGCTCGCCGTCCGGCCCCTCCTGACCGAACAGCTCGATTTCCATGTTTTCGGGGGTGATGGTCGCCGCATTGATGACGACGAATGGGCCCCCTGCGCGCGCAGACGCCTCATGGATGCAGCGGGCGGCGAGTTCCTTGCCGGTTCCCGGCGCGCCGGTGATGAGGACCCGGGAATTCACCGGCGCGACCCGCGCGATGAGCTGCTGAAGCTGATGCACGGCGGGCGAGGACCCGACGATCCGGTCGAAAGCCCCCGCCCGCTGGCGCAGCGCCGACAGCTCCCGCTTGAGCTGATAGGCCTCGAGCGCGCGCTCGGCGACGAGAACGAGGCGATCGGCCTTGAACGGCTTTTCGATGAAGTCGTAGGCCCCGATCTTGATGGCGCTGACCGCCGTCTCGATGTTGCCGTGGCCGGAAATCATGACCACCGGCAGGCCCTTGTGCTGCTTCTGGATGACTTCGAGCACCTGAAGGCCGTCGAGGCGAGAGCCCTGCAGCCAGATGTCGAGGAAGACGAGGTGCGGCCGGCGCGCCGCGATGGCGGCCAGCGCCTCGTCGGCGTCCTTCGCGGTTCGCGTCCCATGGCCCTCATCGCCCAGAATGCCCGCGACTAGCTCGCGGATGTCCTCTTCGTCGTCGACGATCAGAATGTCGCTCGCCATCAAGCCCCGCTCGTTTCAGAGGAGTTCGCCGTCTCCGGCGCCGGCTGCCCGCCGCTCTCGGCCGCCGCGGAATGATTTTTGCCGCCCTCGGCGAGCGGCAGAATGAGACGCACGCAAGCGCCACGCCCTGCGGGCGCGTCCAGCAGTTCCAGCCGGCCGCCGTGATCCTCTATGATCTTGGCGACAATCGGGAGCCCCAGTCCCGTCCCGTCGGCGCGAGTGGTCATATAAGGCTCGAGAAGCCGCTGCCGGTTCATCGCCGGAAAGCCCTTGCCATTGTCGATGACGTCGATCTCCGCCATTCGGTCGCGCGTCGCGACGCGGATTTCCACCCTGCCCTTTTCGGCGGCGTCCTGCGGTTCGCGCGCGGCGATCCCTTCGACCGCGTTCTTGACGATATTGGTGAGCGCCTGAGACAAAAGTCGCCGGTCGAACTGGGCGTAGATTGGCGCCTCGGGGAGGGATTCGACGATGTCCACGTCCGCATTGCCGACGCGCATCAGGAAGGCGACCTGACGGACGCACTCGTTGAGATCGTCGCGCTCTGGCCGCGCCTTCGGCATCCGCGCGAAGGAGGAGAATTCGTCGACCATGCGCTTGATGTCGTCGACCTGCCGCACGATCGTATCCGTGCACTGGTCGAAAATCTCCCGGTCGACCTGTATCAGCTTGCCGTATTTGCGCTTTAGCCGCTCCGCCGAGAGCTGGATCGGCGTCAGCGGATTTTTGATCTCATGGGCGATGCGCCGAGCGACATCCGCCCAGGCGGACGTGCGCTGGGCCATGACGAGATCGGTGATGTCGTCGAGCGTGACCACGAAGCTGGGGAGGCCCTCCTCCGCGCGCGCGGAGGTCACGCGGATGTTGAACGTGCGTTCGGCGACGCCGCGCTTGATGGTGATCTGGCTCTGCACCGCGCGCGGGAACAGCTCGACCGCGTCCGTCAGCAGCGGCGCGATCTCCGGCATTACGTCGGCGATATTCGCGCCGACCGTCGCCTGCCCCTTGGCGTCGTTGAGGGACAGCTCCTCCGCGGAGCGGTTGAGGATCGTGACGATCCCGTCCGCGTCGACGCCCATGACCGCCGCCGGGACGCCCGCCAGCACGGCCTCCGTGAATTCACGGCGTTCGTTGTTGATTCTGTTGGCTTCCAGCAGCCGGCTCTGCTGCACGTTCAGCTCGGTCGTCATATTGTTGAAGACGTCGCCCAGCCGCGCAAGTTCGCCATGCGAGCGGTCGACCGCCACGCGCACGTCGAGGTTGCCGGCCGACACCTGATCGGTCGCGGCGATCAGCGTGCGGATCGGCGTGACGAGCCGGTCCGCGAAGTCGAGGCCGAACCAGACGGACGACAGGAGCATGATCGTCGTCAGCAGCGCATACATGAGAACGAAGGCCCGCTGGACAGCCGCCCGGTAACTGTCGAAGGCGTCGTAATTTTTGATCAGCGTCTCCGCCTGCTTTGGGAAGTCGATCGCCAGCGGGTCGATCGGCCGAGTGACGTAGAGAAAAGTGTTCTCGAAGGCGTGGAGCGCCCGCAGCGCCACGAAACTTTTGCCGTCGTCGATCATCAGGCAGAGCGGCTCGCCCTTGCGGGCGTTCTCGAATTCCGACTCCGGCGGGGCGATGACGATCGCCGAGGCGTTTTTGGCGACGTCGACGCGGTCGATGACTTCCCCCGTGGACTTGACGAGCGCCGCGACGGAAAAGCCCAAAAATTTCGCGCGAGAGTCGAAAATCTGGTGGAAATAGTTCCGGTCGGTGATGAACAGAACCCGCGCCCTGTCGAGGTCCGAGGCGGTGAGCTGCGCCTCCTGCAACAATGCCTGACACTGGCTGGACTGGAAGGCCTCGGCCGCTTGGGCCGTATTGTGCACGAAGACCTTGACGCCGTTCATGAAGGCGGGATTCAACGCCCGCTCGAGCGTCAAAGTCCCCGCGAAAGCGAGAAGCACCGCGGGAATGAGCGCGATGACGGAGAATATGCCGACGATGCGGACGTGGAGACGCGCCGCCGCCTCGCCCCGCCGCCAGACGCGGTAAAGCCGCGTCGCCTTGACGACCACCATCACCAGCAGCACGCCGACCAGCAGGCCGTTCGCCACGAGCAGGAGCATATGGCGATCGTCGGTCGGCGACAGCACGCCGAATTCCGCGACCACGAGGAAGGTCGCGAGCGCGCAGCCCACAGCGCCGATGGCGACCAGCGGACCAAACCAAGCGCGCGGCCCCGCGCCTTTGCCGCTCTCCGACAGTGACTGATTTCCCGGCTGGGCCATGTCAGGTTTATAGGCCCCCGGCGTCACTGTTGCAAATGTGCAACTCTTCCGTGTCGGCCTTCCCTTACCTCGGCGAGCGCATCAGCCGGATATCCAGGTCGTTGACCTTCTTGCGCAACGTATTGCGATTGAGCCCCAGCAGCTCGGCGGCCTTGATCTGATTTCCGCGCGTCGCCGCGAGCGCGGCGGAGATCAGGGGAATCTCGATCTCGCGAATGATTCGATGATAGAGGCCCGGCGGCGGCAGGCCGTCGCCGCAATCGCGGAAGAGCTTGGCCAGATGCTGCTCGACGGAGGTCGAGAGCGTCTGGCCGCTCTCCAGTTCCTTCGACGGCGCGGCGCCGGGCGCGGCCGGCTTGTCGATCGCCGCCTGTCTCAGCTCGTGGTCGAGTTCGGCTTCGACCAGCGCGTCGGAAATCACCTCCTGCGGATGCAAGGCCGCCAGACGCCGGATCAGATTTTCCAGCTCGCGAATATTGCCCGGCCACCGGTATTTCTTCATCCGGTCGAGCGCCGCCTGTTCGATGAATTTCTGCGGCAGGCCCTCGCTCGCCGCCACCTTGAAGAAGTGGTGGACGAGGTCGGGGATGTCCTCGGTGCGCTCGCGCAGCGGCGGCAATCGCAGCGGCACGACGTTGAGGCGGAAATACAAATCCTCGCGGAACAGGCCCTGCTGGATCAGTCCGCGCAAGTCCTTGTTTGTCGCCGCGATGATGCGCACATTCGTCTTGATCGGCGTGCGGCCGCCGACCGTCGTATATTCGCCCTGCTGCAACACGCGCAAGAGCCGCGTCTGCGCCTCCATCGGCATGTCGCCGATTTCGTCGAGAAACAGCGTGCCGCCTTCCGCCTGCTCGAAGCGGCCGGCGGATCTCTGGTTGGCGCCGGTGAAGGCGCCTTTCTCGTGGCCGAACAGCTCGCTCTCGATGAGGTCACGCGGAATCGCCGCCATGTTGACCGCGACGAACGGGCCCTTCTTGCGCTTTCCGTAATCGTGCAGCGCGCGCGCGACGAGTTCCTTGCCGGTCCCGGACTCGCCGTTGATCATGACCGTCAGATCGGTCTGCATCAGGCGCGCGAGCGAACGATAGATCTCCTGCATCGCCGGGGAGCGCCCGACAAGCGGCATGCCCTCCATTTCCTCGGGGGCCTCGGTTTCGCCGTTCTTGCGCGGCTCGGCCATGGCGCGGCCGACGATGCCGACGAGCTCCTTTAGGTCGAAGGGCTTGGGCAGGTAGTCGTAGGCGCCCCGCTCCGAGGCGCGTATGGCCGTCATGAACGTGTTTTGCGCGCTCATGACGATGATCGGAAGCTCCGGCCGCAACTTCTTGATGCGCGGCAGGAGTTCGAAGGCGTTCTCGTCCGGCATCACCACGTCGGTGACGACCAGATCGCCCTCCCCGGACTGCACCCAGCGCCAAAGGGTCGCCGCCGTTCCCGTCGTCCGCACCTCGTATCCAGCGCGGGACAGCGCTTGTGCGACGACCGTGCGGATCGCCGCGTCGTCGTCCGCGACAAGAATTTCGCCTCTCGTCATCGAACCGTTCTCCCGAGCTGACGAACAGTCATGAGCGCCCTTCCTCTCCCTTGTCCGTTTGCTTGGCGCGATACATAGGCATCAGAATTCGGAAGGTCGTGCGTCTGGGCAGGGATTCGCATTCAATAATGCCGCCGTGGTCGTTGACGATCTTCGCCACCAGTGCAAGACCGAGGCCAGTCCCCGAAGACTTTGTGGTGACAAAGGGGTCGAAGAGATGCGCGGCGATGTCGTCCGGCACGCCGGGACCATTGTCGCGCACGCAGAATTCGAGCGGGAGGCCGACAGGGTTTTTCGCGCCCATCGCCCGCAGGCTCACGCCCGGCCGGAAAGCCGTCGAGAGCTCGATCTCGCCATCGACCGCATCGCCGATCGCCTCGGCGGCGTTTTTCACGAGGTTCAGAAACGCCTGAACGAGCTGGTCCCGATTGGCGTAGACCGGCGGCAGCGAGGGGTCGTAGTTCTCGACGAAGCGCACGCGGCGCGCGAATCCGCTTTGCGCCACCTGCTTCACGTGATCCAGCACCGAGTGGATATTGACCCGCTCGCGCTTCAACGGCCGTGCGTCCGAAAAGACTTCCATGCGGTCGACCAGCCTGACAATGCGGTCAGTCTCCTCGCAGATGAGACGGGTCAGGGCCCGGTCGGCGTCGCTCAGGCCGCTTTCCAACAATTGTGCGGCGCCGCGAATTCCCGAGAGCGGGTTCTTGATTTCATGGGCGAGCATGGAGGCGAGCCCGGAAACCGAGCGCACGGCCCCGCGGTGGCTGAGCTGCCTGTCTATTTTATCGGCAATTGTACGTTCCTGCAGCACAACCAGCACCAGCCCGTCCGGGTCGGAAAGCGGCGCGCAATGCACGTCGACGCGACGGTCGGAATCCTGCCCGGGCCTGCCGACGTCCAGCTTGTATTCGTTCACCGGCGCGCCCCGGTCGCGGACATGCTGGATCAACGTCAGCAGTGGCGAGCCGAAGGGCAGAAGGCGGTCGAGCCTCTGGCCGATCAGCAGCGGCTTGCCCAGTTCGAAAAACGCTTCCGCCGCCGCATTCGCGTCGTCGATTACGCCCTCGCGGGAGACGGTGAGGATGGCGTTGGGAAGCGCTTCGAGCACGCAACTCCTGCCGCGCTCCTCGATCACCTTGAGCGCTGTGTAATTTTTTCGCCGCAGGCCGTCCCGGCCCGAACGATCGGAAATGCTCATGCGGCTGCCTCATGGTTCGGGGCGACGAAAATCTGGTCTATCAGGCGGAAAGCGTCCTGCGGGCAGGCGGCCGTCACGAGCGCGCGGCGCAGGTCCGCGATTTGCGGGCAGGCGTCGCCGAAGGCCGCGTCCACATAGGCGGCGAGATGTTTGCGCGCATGCCGAAGCCCTGCCCCCGCGCCCATTTGCGCGAGCAGTCCGTCAAGATGTTCGCGCGCGACGGCGCCGCGCGCCGCAAGACTAGGCTCCGGGCGACGGCGTCCCGTCGCGAGATAATGGGCGATATCGCCGACGAGCCACGGCCGCCCCTGCGCCGCGCGGCCGATCATCACGGCGTCGGCCCCGGAGGCGTTCAACATTTCCGCCGCGTCGTCGACGCTCGCGCAATCGCCGTTGGCGACGACCGGGGCGCGGACCGCGCGCTTGACGGCGGCGATGGCCGTCCAGTCCGCGCGGCCCGTGTAGAACTGCTGGCGGGTTCTTCCGTGCACCGTCATCAGCTCCGCGCCCTCGGCCTCGGCGCGGCGCGCAAGCTCCGGGGCGTTACGCGACGCGTCATCCCAGCCAAGTCGCATTTTTACGCTGATCGGAATACGTACCGCCGCGCGCGCGGCGGCGATCAGCGCCGTCGCCTGGTCGAGATCGCGCATCAGCGCCGCGCCGGCGAGGCCGCCGGTGACGCGTTTGCAGGGACAGCCCATGTTGATGTCGACCCAATCGGCGCCGGCGTCCTCGGCGCATTTCGCGGCGAGCGCGACGCCCTCGGGATCGCGCGCCGCGATCTGAATCACGCGCGGCGCCGAAATTGTATGGTCGGAGGACGGACGCAACCGCAGCGCCGTCTCCCTGTCGCCGCGCGCGACGCCCGCGGCGGCGATCATTTCGCTGACAGTGACGGACGCGCCAAATCTTTCGGCGATCCGCCGCATGGCGGGATCTGTGACGCCCGCCATGGGGGCGAGAAAGGCTCGGCCTAACAGGACGACGGACCCGATCCGAAGCGGCGCGCGGCCGAAGCGGCAGCCTAAATTTTCGGCACTAGTCATCTTGCTTACACTATAAGCAGACGCCTTCGCAGTTGCAACATGATCTTTCATTCGCCCGCAGGCAATTTGACGCAAGGCGAGAAAACCGACACAGAGCGACATGGTCGCCGATCAGCAAATTGCCATTCTTGTCGTCGCGGGGGGCCGCGGCTCGCGCGCCGGCGAAGGCCTGCCCAAGCAATACAGGCGGCTCGCGGGCCGGACGGTCCTCGCGCATACGTTGGCCGCCATGCGCGTCGCCTCCGCGCAGGCGACGTTGAAGGTCGTAATTCATCCGGACGACCTTGATCTTTACGCGGCGAGCGTGGCGGAACTGTCCGAGGCGGATCGCGTCGCCCTCTCCGCTCCCGCGCCGGGCGGCGCGACGCGACAGGAGAGTGTGCGCAACGGGCTCGAGGCGCTGGCGCGTGACGGCGCCCCGGAGATCGTCCTGATCCACGACGCCGCCCGGCCCTTTGCGACCCCTGCCCTCGTCGCCCGCGCGATCGCGGCGGCGCGCGCCCACGGCGCGGCGGCGCCGGGCGTGCCGCTCAACGACACGGTGAAGGAAATCGACACGGCCGGCTTCGTCGTCGGCACCCCGGACCGCGCCCGGCTGCGCGCGGTGCAGACGCCGCAGTCTTTCCGCTTCAACCTCATTCTCGACGCGCATCGCGCCGCAGCGGCGATGGATCGGGACTATACCGACGACGCGATGGTCGCCGAGGCCGCCGGCCACGCCGTCTTCGTCTTCGACGGCGACCTCGACAATTTCAAGCTGACGACGCCAGAGGATTTTGTCCGCGCCATGGAGCAGTTGAGAACGCCCGCCCTCGCCGCCCTGCCCGACGTTCGCACGGGTCAGGGATATGACGTCCACGCCTTCGCCGAGGGCGACAGGGTGTGGCTCGGCGGCGTCGCCATCCCGCACAGCCATGCGCTCGCCGGCCATTCCGACGCGGATGTGTTGATGCACGCCATCACCGACGCTGTGCTCGGCGCCATCGCGGAGGGCGACATCGGCGCGCATTTCCCGCCCTCGGACCCGCAATGGAAAGGAGCGCCTTCCAGGATCTTTCTCGAGCACGCCTGCAAGCTGGTGAGCGATCGCGGCGGCATGATCGCGCATATCGACGCAACGGTCGTCTGCGAGGCGCCGAAAGTCGGCCCCCACAGGGACGCCATTCGCGAGAATCTCGCGCGGATCATGGAACTCGACGTCGGCCGTGTGGCGATCAAGGCGACGACGACGGAAAAGCTCGGCTTCACGGGACGGCGCGAGGGAATCGCCGCGCTGGCGATCGCGACTGTGCGGCTGCCGGAGTAAGCGCCCGGCAGCGGAATTAACGGATGCGCTGACAATCATTAACGAACGCGAACGCGATTACGAGAGGCGGAAACCAGAAATCGACATCGCGTCAATGTTTTCCGTATTTCATAAATCCTTAATTCCCGAAATCTGGTTAAGTTCACCGTGATTGCGAGAAATTGAAGACAATTGCCGACGTCCGGCGCATCTTCGTGTCAGGAAACCGCGCCTCATCCCTGGCGCGATGTCACTTGTCACTGGAGCATGCCATGCCGTGGAGCAAGGCGGCGACTCCCCGCGACGCTGACGGGCGCGTCGACTGGGTCGATTATGCGAAGGGCTGGTGCATCGTCCTCGTCGTGCTGATGCATGCGACCTATGGCGTCGAGGACGCCTTGGGCCGGGAAAGCTGGCTTCATGGCTTCATCGCCTGGGCGAAGCCTTTCCGAATGCCGGACTTCTTTCTCGTCGCGGGACTTTTCCTCTCGCGCACGATCGGGGCGCCCTGGCGCGATTTTCTCGACCGCAAGGCGCTGCATTTCGCCTACTTCTTCGTTCTGTGGACCTTGATCCAGGGAGCGCCGAAGTTCGCCTGGTCGGGCGCCGATCCCGTCGACGTCATGCGCGGACTCGCCTTCGCGATGATCGAACCTTTCGGCACGCTCTGGTTCATCTATCTTCTGCCGATCTTCTTCGTCGTCACCCGCCTTTTGCGCCGAACGCGGATCGAGGCCGTGCTCGTCGCGGCCGCCGCCCTGCAGATGGCGGACATTTACACGGGATCGACGGTCGTCGACGAGTTCGCCGCCCGCTATATGTATTTTTTCGCCGGCTACGCCTTCGCGCCCCAAATCTTCGCGCTTGCGGAGGCGGCGCGGCGAAATGTTCGAACAACCGTTCTCATGCTCGTCATCTGGGGTCTGCTCAATTGGCTGGCGGTTCGCCACGGCGTCGCTGCGCTTCCAGTCTTTTCGCTGGTTCTCGGCTTCGCGGGCGCGGGCGCGGTGGTCTCCTTTTCCGCGCTGCTTGCCGAGGCGCGCATTCTGACGGCGCTTCGCCGGCTCGGCGCGCAGTCGATCACCGTCTACCTTGCCTTTTTCCTGCCGATGGCCGCGACGCGCATCGCTTTGCTGAATTCCGGCGCAATCGACGACGCCGGGACAGTCGCGCTCATCGTCACGGGGTGCGCGATCGTGGCTCCGCTCGCCTTGCGCCGGCTGGTCGCAGGGACGAAGTTCGAATTCTTGTTCGAACGGCCGGCTTGGCTTCGTCTCCGGCGGGCGCGATGCGAGAACGGCTTCGCGCCCGCAGGCCGTGAATGCGAGAGCGCGCGCGGCGCATAAGCTGCTCATCTCGGCTCACTCCGCCCAATCCCCGCTTTGCCGGCTTGACATCTCCGGCGGCCCGCTTCGGATAATCTAGCGCGCGGGAGAAGCCCGCTCGGCCTCGAGGCTAACAGCAGATGATCCGCGTCACGTCTTCAATCGCTCTGGACGATTCCGAAATCGGCCTGGAGTTCCTCCGCGCTTCCGGTCCCGGCGGGCAGAATGTCCAAAAGGTCGAGAGCGCCGTCCGTTTACGGTTTGACGTAAGGCATTCACCCTCTCTTACGGACTATGTGAAATCGCGACTGGAGCGACTGGCCGGCGCGCGGCTGACCAAGGACGGCGTGATCGTCATCGAGGCGCAACGTCATCGCACGCAGGAACGCAATCGCGCCGATGCAATCCAGCGGCTTGTGGATCTCGTTCGCGAGGCCGCCGCGCCGCCCCCGCCCCCGCGCCGCAAGACCAAACCGACCTTGGGCTCGAAAATCCGCCGCCTCGAGGGCAAGAAGTTGCGGAGCGGCGTGAAAGCGCTGCGCGGGAAGCCGCTCCAGGATTAGCGACATGAAAAATACAGATAACGTAAAGGCTATTATGGTTATCGTAACTGCTAAAAACGCGAAATTGCGCCTCGCCACCGCGGAATCCTGCACAGGCGGCATGGTCTCGGCCGCGCTCACCGACGTCCCGGGAGCCTCGGAGGTTTTCGACCGGGGTTTTGTGACCTATTCCAACGCCGCAAAATGCGGCATGCTGGACGTTCCCGAGGCCGTCATCGCCGCCCATGGCGCCGTCAGCGCCGAAACGGCGGGCGCCATGGCCATGGGCGCGCTGGACCATTCCCTCGCGGATGTCGCCGTCGCGATCACGGGCGTTGCGGGGCCGGGCGGAGGCTCGGCGGAAAAGCCTGTCGGGCTGGTGCATTTCGCCTGCGCCCGGCGCGGAGGGCGGGTCGTCCATCTGGAACGCCGCTTTGGCCCCCTCTCCCGCGGCGAAATCCGGGAGGCGTCGGTCGATCAGGCGCTGGACCTCCTGCTCGAGGCGATGCGGAGTTGATCAGCGGCGGCGGTAAATCTCGTCGGCGCGCTTGGCGAAGGCGTCCGCGTATTTCTGGAACGCCTTGTCGAACATCGCGCCCATGACCAGTCCAAGCGCCATGCTCTTGAACTCATAGGCAATGAAAAAGTCGACGACCGAGCGCGGCGCGGCGTCCGGCCCCGGCGCCTCGTCCCGGAAGGTCCAGCGGTTGTCGAGCTTTCGGAATGGTCCGTCGATATAGTCGACCTGCACTTCCAGCTTGTTCGAGTCGCAGGTCACGCGGCTCGTGTATCGCTCACAGATCGCCTTGAACCCGACCTGCATTTCCGCAACCAGCACCGTGACGCCCGGCGCGGTCTCGGTCCGCCGGCGCACGCGCATGCCTTCGCAGAGCGGCACGAATTTCGGGTAGGATTCGACGTCGCAGACCAGAGCGAACATGTCTGCGGCGCTGTGCGACACATGGCGGCGGGTGCGAAAACTCTTCATGGAACCGCGCTTTTACGCCATTTCCCCGCCCCCGCAAACGATCGATGCGCCGTCGCCGCCTCGCAAAGAATAAAAAATGAGATTATCCTGCCACGAATATGCAGAGCTGGAGCTTGGGGGTATTTCGTGGCCGACAAATCGAGTTTCACGCCCGATCAATGGAAAAAGATCATTCAGGCGCCGCTTCTTGCCGGGTTCGCCGTTAGCGCCGGGGATCCCAGCGGCCTCATCGGCACGATCCAGGAAGGGCTGGCGAGCGCGAAGGCGCTCGCGGAAGCCAAGGCCGACGCCGGGGCGGACGCCCTGATCAAGGCGGTCGTGGAGGAGCTTCTCACGCCGGAGGGCCGCACCTCGGCGCGTGAGGGCGTGCGCATGCTCATCCAGGGCGGCGACGCGAACGAGATGAAAGTCAAGGCGCTTGAGGAATTGCGCTGCACGGCCAAAATTCTGGATTCCGCCACGCCAATCGAATCGCGCGCCTTCAAGAACTGGCTGAAACAGATTGCCAATCTCGTCGCGGAAGCGGCTCGGGAGGGCGGCTTTCTCGGCTTCGGCGGAGAGAAAATCAGCGCGGCGGAACGGGCGACGCTCGCCGAAATTTCGTCGGCGCTCGGGGCGTAAAAAGAACGGCGGCGGGAAAAACCCGCGCCGCCGATTATGATTTGCCGGGATCCGCCGGTTCGCCCCGGCGGAGATCAGGTTCAGGCCAGGTTGCCCGAGACTTTCGCGAAGGTGCCCGACAGATTGGTGCCCAGGGCGCGGACGCCGGCGATGATGGCGACGCCGATCAGCGAGGCGATCAGGCCGTATTCGATCGCGGTCGCGCCAGATTCGTCGCGGATGAAGGTCTTGAGATATTTCGCCATTTTTTGCTCCTTCGAGTTCGAAACAGGCGGGCTGCGTTCGTTAGCGATTGGCCGCTCACCTGAGGCAGGGATACACTCGATCTGCCAAATCAAATGTTAATTCGGCCAAGTTTTACGCAGTCCCGCCCCCTCTCGTCGCTTTATGCTTGCCGATCTATTGAGCAGATCGTCAGAAGTTCCCCGGGCGCCACGCAAAAGCAAACGCCGCGCTCAGGGAGCGCGGCGCTTCGATTGGCGCGACCGATGGTCGGGATCAGGCAAGGTTGCCCGAAACAGACGCGAAGGTGCTGGAGAGACCCGTGCCGAGGGCGCGGACGCCGGCGATGATGGCGACGCCGATGAGCGAAGCGATCAGGCCGTATTCGATCGCGGTGGCGCCCGACTCGTCGCGGATGAAAAGCTTGACAATCTTTTTCACGGATCTGGTTCCCTCTTTAAGCGATGGCCCGGAAAGTTAACGAAGCCTTTTGCAACGTCGATTGTCGACGCCAGACATGAAAGAACTTTTAAGCCGACTAAATAACCCTTTCGGAGCGCGCAATTTCTTACTTGCTCTGCGGCGATGCAATGACGCCGCATTGGCGCCTTGACCCTCAACTCGCGAGGCGCTGCGATCGTACAAGCGCCATTACTTCGCGCCGGCTGCGCTGCGACTGGCCTTGAGCCGCTCGAAATCTTCGCCCGCGTGGTGCGACGATCGGGTCAGCGGCGAGGCGGCGACATAGGCGAAGCCCTTCGCATAGGCCAGCGTCTTGTATGCCTCGAATTCCTCGGGGGTCACGAAACGGTCGATCGGATGATGCTTGCGGGTCGGCTGGAGATATTGGCCGAGCGTGATGAAGTCCACGTCGGCCGACCGCATGTCGTCCATGACCTGCATGACCTCGTTTCGCGTTTCGCCAAGGCCCAGCATGATGCCGGATTTTGTGAAGACGCGGGGGTTCAGCTCCTTGGCGCGCTGCAACAGCCGGAGCGAATGGAAATAACGGGCGCCCGGCCGCACCGTCACATAAAGAGACGGCACTGTCTCCAGATTGTGGTTGAACACATCGGGCGCGGCGTCGACAACCTGCTCGAGAGCGCCTGGCTTGCGCAGGAAGTCGGGCGTCAGAACCTCGACCGTCGTGCCCGGACACACATCGCGGATGGCTCGGATCGTCGCGGCGAAATGGGCGGCGCCCCCATCGGCGAGATCGTCCCGGTCGACCGAGGTGACGACGACATGGGTCAGGCCGAGCGCTCGCGTCGCATCCGCCACCTTGCGCGGCTCTTCCGGGTCCAGCGCCTGCGGTAAGCCGGTCGCCACGTTGCAGAAGGCGCAGGCCCTCGTGCAGACCTCGCCCATGATCATGAAAGTGGCGTGCTTTTTCTCCCAGCACTCGCCGATGTTCGGACAGGCGGCCTCCTGGCACACCGTGGCGAGGCCCGATCCCTCGAGCAAGGTCCGGGTTTCGCCCCAGGCCGCGGAGCCAGGCGCCTTGACTCGTATCCACGGCGGCTTTCTTGGCGTCGGCTGGTCAGGCCGCGACGCCTTCTCCGGATGCCGAAGCGCTTGCGGCGTCTTCGGGCGCGGATCGTCGTTCAGCAGGTCGATCACGGTCACAGGGCGAACCCCCTGCGCCAAGATTTACGCATCGGACTGACGGATTGCAACGTCGCCTTCGTCCGGACGCGGATGAAGCCGCCGCCAGAAATAGGCCAGCGCGCCCGCCCCGATCAGGGCGGCGACAAACTGATGCGCGCTACCGCTCCCAGCCTGCCCGAAAAGGTGGGCAACTTCTGCGCCGAGCCATGCGCCGCAGACACCCACGAGCGCGAGCGACGTGCACCAGGAATTCCATCGGCACGGGCGTGTGAGAAGCCAGCCAACGCACATTCCTATCAGGAGATAGGCCACGAATTGAACATTCAGGGAGGTTGCCGACGCACCGGCAACGGCTTCTAGGACCGCTTTCATGAAAGACTCCCGAGACGCCCCCCGCCCCGGCGCCGCTCAAACGGCAAACCTTACTTTAACGCCAAAGTAACCGCGCCGGTTCCATCTCGCCGCCAAAAACCAGACGAGATCTATTTCCTAAATTCTCTCATGCGCCGCCGTCGAAGCGCTGACGCCGAGCCACTGGAGCTCCCGGCTGCGTCATTTGAGGCGCTGGGTGACTTTTTAATGGACACGCGGCGCGGGCGACAGGCTCCAAAATCGACCGCCTTCCCCAAAACTGCATCGCGGTCACTCATCTGATAGATTACATTAAGAGCGAAACGCATTTATTTCTTAACGTTGAAATAACTAAATTTATCTTAAATAACAAATATTTAAGTTTTAAATATAAACTCGAACATGAAGATTGGCGGGGCCGGCTTCAGAGATATTCGACTTCCAAAACGCCTGGTATGTCCCGCAAGGCGCCGGCGACCTCTGCGTTCACCGGATAGGCTCCAGGCAGACGGATTTCGATCTCTTCCGGTGCGACGTCGCGCTTGATGAGCAGAGAGACCTCGCCTTCTCCCTTTCCAGAGAGTTTGCTTTTAATCCTATCTATCGGACTTTCATCTCCGACGACGATGCGGAGGCCCCGCTGGGCGCGGGCGGCGGCGGCCGCCAGCGGCTCGACGGTGACGATGCGCGCCCGCACATCGTCGCCCTCAACATTGGCCGACAGCGTCACCAGCACAGCCGCTCCCTTTTCGAGAACGTCGCGATACTGGTTCAGCGCCTCCTGGAAAAGAATGGCCTCGTACTGGCCAGTCATGTCGGACAGTTGGACGATGCCCATCTTCGAGCCGGACTTGGTTCGCCGCTCCGCGCGATCGAGAACCACCGCCGCGAGCCGGCCGGCGGTCGCCCCGCCCTTGACGTCGGAGACGAATTTCGTCCAGCGGGACACCCTCAATTTGGGTAGGAGACTGGCGTAGGCGTCGAGCGGATGGCCGGACAGGAAAAAGCCGGCCGCCTCATATTCCCGCCGCAGGATTTCCCCCGACGACCATGGCTGAACCTTGGGCAGAACCAGGTCGTTCGTCTCTCCCTCGCCGAAGAGCGCGTTCTGGCCCGCCTTGCGGTCCTCGGCGTGGCGATTGGCCGTCGCGAGGACCGACTCGATCGCCGCAAAGGCGCGGCCGCGGTTCGGCTCCAGCTCGTCGAAGGCGCCGCAGGCGGCGAGATTTTCCAGAACCTTCTTGTTCACCTCCCGTGGGTTGAGGCGCCGGGCGAAATCGGACAGGCTTTTGAACGGCCGGTCCCCGCGGGACCGCACGATCGACTCCGCTTGCCCCTCGCCCACTCCCTTGATGGCGGAAAGCGCATAGCGGATGGCGAGTTTGCCGTCCGGCCCCGACGCGACGTCGAAATCGACCCCCGAACGCCTGATCGAGGGCGGCTCCACGGCGATGCCGAGCCGGCGGGCTTCGTCTCGGAACTCCGCCAGCTTGTCCGTCTGGCTCTTGTCGAAGGTCATCGAGGCGGCGAGGAACTCCGCCGGATAATGCGCCTTGAACCAGGCCGTCTGATAGGCGATCAGCGCATAGGCGGCGGCGTGGGACTTATTGAAGCCGTAGTCCGCGAATTTGGCGAGGAGGTCGAAAATGAAATTGGCGAGGTCCGCCTTCACCTCCCGCTCGACCGCGCCCTTCACGAAACGCTCGCGCTGGGCGTCCATCTCGGCCTTGATTTTTTTGCCCATGGCGCGGCGCAGCATGTCGGCCTCGCCGAGCGAGTAGCCCGAGAGCGCCTGGGCGATCTGCATCACCTGCTCTTGGTAGATGATGACGCCGAAAGTCTCCTTCAGGATGGGCTCGATCTTGGGGTGGTAGTAATCCGCCTCCTCGTCGCCGTGCTTGACCGCGCAATAGGTCGGAATGTTCGCCATGGGCCCGGGCCGATAGAGCGCGACGAGGGCGATGATGTCTTCGAAACGGTCGGCGCGCATCTCCACGAGCGCCTTGCGCATGCCCGCGCTTTCGAGCTGGAACACGCCCACCGTCTCGCCGCGCCCGAGCATCTCATACGTGGCCTTGTCGTCGAGCGGAACCTTGGCGAGATCGAAATCCGGGTCGCGCCGGCGCGCCAACTTGCTCGCCATGGCCAGCACGGTGAGAGTCTTGAGGCCCAGAAAGTCGAATTTGATCAGTCCTGCCGGCTCCACCCACTTCATGTTAAACTGGGTGGCCGGCATGTCGGACTTCGGATCGCGATAGAGCGGCGTCACCTCATGGAGCGGCCGGTCGCCGATGACGACGCCGGCGGCGTGGGTCGAGGCGTTGGAGTAGAGCCCCTCGAGCGCCCCGGCGATCTTGAAAAGCCGCGCCACCCGGTCGTCCTGCTCGGCGGCCTCGCGGAGTTTCTGCTCCCCGGCCACGGCTTCGGCCAGGGTCACTGGCTTCGCCGGGTTCTGGGGCACGAGCTTGGCCAGCTTGTCCACCTGCCCCAGCGGCATCTCCAGCACGCGGCCGACGCTGCGCAGCACGCCCCGCGCGAGGAAGGAGCCGAAGGTGATGATCTGCGCAACCCGGTCCGCGCCGTAGCGCTCGCGCACATAGTCGATCACCTCCCCGCGCCGGGTCTGACAGAAGTCGATGTCGAAATCCGGCATCGAGACGCGCTCGGGGTTGAGGAAGCGTTCGAAGAAGAGGCCGAAGCGCAGCGGGTCGAGATCGGTGATGGTGAGGGCGTAGGCCACGAGCGAGCCGGCGCCCGAGCCGCGGCCGGGTCCGACCGGAATGCCCTTCGACTTCGCGTATTTGATGAAGTCGGAAACGATCAGAAAGTACCCGGGAAAGCCCATCTTTTCGATGGTGCTCAACTCGAAGTCGAGGCGTCTGAAATACTCCCCGCGATCGTGGCCCTCCGCCGGACCGTGCGCCGCGAGCCGCGCCTCCAGCCCCTCGGTCGCCTGACGGCGCAACTCCTCCGCTTCGACCTCGGTCAGCGGGCGGTCGCCCGGCGCGTCGCGCAGAAAGCGCGGCATGATCGGCTTGCGCGTCCGGGGACGGTAGCTGACCCGGCGGGCGATTTCGACGGAGTTGGCGGTCGCCTCCGGCAGGTCGGCGAAGAGCGCCAGCATCTCCGCGCGCGTCTTGAAGTAGTGCTCGGGCGTGACGCGGCGCCGGTCCGCGGCGCTTGTGACCGTGCCCTCGGCGATGCAAAGCAGCGCGTCATGCGCCTCGAAGTCGCCGCGCGAGGCGAAATAAGGCTCGTTGGTCGCGACCAGCGGGACGCTCCGGCGATAGGCTAGGTCGACAAGCTGAGGCTCCACCTCCAGTTCAGCTTGAAGATTATGTCTTTGAATTTCAATGTATAATCTATCTCGAAACAGATCGAGCAGCGTCTCGAGCCGGGCGCGGGCCAGTTCTGGCCGACCGGCGGCGAACATGCGGTCGAGGGCGCCGTCCGGACCGCCCGTCAGCGCGATCAGTTCCGCCGCGTCCTCCGCGAGCGCCGCGAGACAAACATGCGGCTCGTCGCCCTCGGCCGTGTCAAGATATGCGCGCGACGCGACGCGCATCAGGTTGAGGTAGCCCGACTCCGTTTTGGCCAGCAGCACGACATTGGCGAAGCTCTCCCCTCGCCCAACAGCCGTCGCCACCTTACCGTCAGAGAAATCAACGCGAAGCTGAACGCCCACGATGGGCTGAAGACCGGCTTTGGCCGCTTTTTCGGAAAACTCGAGCGCCGCGAACAGATTGTTCGTATCGGTGACGGCGAGCGCCGGCTGCTCGTCCCGCACCGCGAGATCGATCAGCTTGCCAAGGCCCAGCGCGCCTTCGCGCAGCGAAAAGGCCGTATGAACGTGAAGATGGACAAAGCCGGCGGCTGCGGCGGCGGACATGACGAGACTTTAGCCCCTGTCGCTGCCGCCCGAAACCGGCGATCTTGCGCCGTCCACAGCATCGAAAATGCACAAAACCCGGCGGAGCGGAGCTCGCCGGGTTCGTGATGCGTGGGGCTGCGCCCCGGACGAAAGGGGCAGTAACGCTCGAAGTTACTCGGCCGCCGTGAAGTTCTTCGCGACCGATTCCATCGGCTTGAAAGCTTCCTTGGCCATCGAGCTGTAAAGCTCGCCGATCTTCGTCGCCTCGGCGATGAAATCCTCGTAGGCGGTCTTGGCGAAATCGGTCTGGAGCTGGAACGCCTCGTCGATCTTCTTCACGGCGATCAGCTTTTCCGCAAGCAAGCGGCTCTTCTCGAAGGACTTCTTCGAGTAATCGGTCGTCTCGGCCGCAATGCTCTGCCAGCCCTTCGTGACGGCCGCAGCGGCGGCGGAAACAGCTTCGAATTGCTCTTTCCCCAACTGCTGCACGCTCTCGAAATTGGCCACCATCGGGTTCGTCCTTATGAAATGGCGCCGGATCTCCAACTGCCGCCCCCTGGCGGCGCGGCATGAGCGCCTGCTAACAAAACCGAATATATGCGTTGCACAAAAGTTCGTCAATAAAAATGTTGCGGCGCAAAATTAATCCAAAAAATTCTGAATCCGCTTAACCCACGGGTAACCGCGTTCTCTTACCCTGAATAACTGTGGCGTTTTGGCGACGCGTATCCCCAGTTGTGTCGTCAGCGCATGTGCCTGTTCCGTAAGGGGCGAGTAGCAAATGTTGAAACCGAGTCTGTTGGACCGCCTGGCGCAGCCCCGCTCCCTTGCCGCCATCTTCGCGGTTATCCTCGCTTTCATCGCGATTACGGCGATCCCGGCGGAAGCGCGCCGGCACGGCTATCGCCATCACCCATCCTACAGCCGGCACGTTTACCACCGCTATTTTGCGCATCACCGCGGCTATGCGCATCACGCGCGCAGCCATCGCTTCTACGCCGCCACCCGCTCAGCCGACGCCGGCGACGAGCCCAGACCGGTCGGAGAACATCGCGGCTTCGCGGCGATCGTCGTCGACGGCAACAGCGGCAAGACCCTTTTCGCCCGCAACGAGCACGAGTTGCGTCACCCGGCGTCCGTCACCAAGGTCATGACGCTTTATCTCCTTTTCGAGCAGCTCGAAAAGGGACGCCTGCGCCTCGACTCGCCGCTGATGATTTCGGAACACGCCGCAGCCCAGGCGCCTTCGAAGCTCGGCCTTCGGCCGGGCGAGACGATCAGCGTCGAGAACGCCATCAAGGCGGTCGTCACCAAGTCAGCCAACGACATCGCCTGTGCGATCGCCGAAAACATTGGCGGAGACGAACGCACTTTCGCTCAGATGATGACGCGCAAGGCGCATGCGCTCGGCATGACGCGCACGCATTATGAAAACGCTTCCGGCTTGCCCGACCCTGGACAGATCACCACGGCCTATGATCTCGCCATCCTCGGCCGCGCGATACAGGATCGCTTCCCGCGCTATTATCGTTACTTCTCAACGCACAGTTTTGCGTATAATGGCGCGCTGCACCGCAACCACAACCATCTCCTCGGCCGCGTCGAGGGCATGGACGGCATCAAGACCGGATACACCCGCGCCTCCGGCTTCAACCTGCTGACGTCGGTTCGCCGCGGCAACCATCACATCGTCGCCGTCGTCATGGGCGGCGCCACCGCGGGCGGCCGCGACCGGATCATGGCCGATCTAATCGAACAGCATATCGGCGGCGGCGCGTCGGTGCGCACGGCCGCAGCCATCACCGAGGACGGCGCGGCCGAACAGGTCGCCGAGGAGCCGACCTACGAGCGCGCCGCGGAGCGTATGGTCGTCGTGGAGCGTCCTGTCGAACGCGCCGTCGAGCCGGTCGGCGAACGCGAGCCCGAGCGCCTCGCTTATGCCGAGCAGCCTGAAGCGGCGGACTCGGAGAGCGTCGAAGCGGCTCCGACCCCGCGTCCCGCGCGCCGCGCCGCCGCGCCCGTGGCCCCCGCCCCGATCCCCGCGCGGGAAAAGACCGTCGAGCGCATTTTGGAGAAGCCGTCGGTCAAGGCGGAGAAGCCCGAGAAATCCGAAAAGCCAGGCCAGGTGCGCCCGGCGTTCGTCTCCGGCGTGCAGAAGCGCGTCGCCGAGGCGCCCGTCGCGGACAAAAAGAGCAAGGCCGCCAATCTCGCCAAGCAGGACCTCGCCGCCGTCATCGACGGGTCCACGTCGAGCCGGTCGTCGAAGGGTCGCGAAATCACCATGGCGACCACGACGCCCTCGGCCATCCGTTCGAGCGCCAACAATTCGCAGGTCGCGAAGGCCGAGCCCGCGCGTCCTTCCAAGCCCGGCTGGATGATCCAGATCGGCGCGGCGGAGGATCCGGAGAAGGCCAATCAGATGCTCTCCCGGGCGCGCAGCCAGCTGCAGGGCTTCCCGCCGAGCGCCAAAGCCTTCACGGAGAAAGTGCAGAAGGGCAAGGAGACGCTTTATCGCGCCCGTTTCGCCGGGCTCGAGGAGCAGAGCGCCGAGTCGGCCTGCAAGGCGCTGAAACGTTCCGGTTTCGCTTGCTTCACCACCAAGAACTGAGAGCGCGCCGTCATGTCCGTGACCTGGGATCACCACCCCGAGGCTGGTCGGCGCGCCTCAGTGATGACGCCGCATCAAGACGTCCTTGGCTTCATTTACCCGGGCCGCAAGGTCCGTCGTCCCGCCAAGATCTGGATGAAGCTTCTTCATCAGATCGCGATGGGCCCTCGTGATGTCCGCCGCGGCCGCGCCCTTCTTAAGGCCGAGAATTTCGTAAGCTTCATCCTCGGTAATCGTGCCGGAGCGACGCGCGCGCGTTTCGCCGCCGGTCCGCGCGTCTCGGTGCGCATCGCTTGCCGAACGCCATCCGGCAAACCGGCGGTCGAGATACGCCTCTAGCAGGCGGGCGCCGTCTGGGTCGTCGCGAAGGCAGACGTCGTAAAGCTCCATCAACGCCGGGCGCGTCAGCGCGTCCAGCTTTTTACCTTCGTCCTTGCCCGCCAGAATCATGCCGCGGATTGCGCCGGTGGAATGGTCCAGCTCCATCTCGATCATCGCCGATCGCACGCGGGAAACGCCAGCGCCGCCCGCGCCCGCATTGCGCAGCCCGGCGGGCGATCCAAGGCCCATCAGCCAGAGGCCGACGCCCCCGAGCGCCATTCCGAAATCAAGCCTACCCCGCGCCATCAGCAAGCCGCCGAGCGCCATCAGCAGGAAGCCGCCCCCACGTTTGATGGCGAGGGCCAGAAAGGCGGGCGACGCGCGCGTATAGGCGTTGAGAGCGAAGAGCGTGAGCACAAGGGCGAAAAATCCGAGCAAGACCGGCATGGCTTATCGTGACCCCATCTGCGACAGCAGCAGGCGCGCGGCGCCTTCGCCCTGCCCCGCGCGCTTCTCCAGTTCCGGCAGGCCGCCGACGGCGTAAGCAGCCGCGGCGCCAAGCAGCTCCGCGAGACGGCGCGGCGCGGAACGGTCGAAAGCCGCATAGGCGCCGCCCGTGAGCCGCGCGATTTCCTGAAAGGCGGCGCGCGCGGTTGCGTCCTGCCCCTCCTGAAACATGAAAGCTCTTAGCCCGAGCAGGCCCAGTTCTCCGGCGGCCGCCGCGAGATGGTCGATCTTTTCCTCCATCGCGTCGCCGATGTAGACGAGCGCGCCGACCCGCCGCGCCCGCGTCTCGTCGAGTGCGTGGCTCAACACGCGGCCGATCTGCGTCTGCCCGCCCCGGCAGGAAATCTGCGCCATCAGCGCGCCAAGCCCCTCTCCCTGCGACACGAACCGGGACGCGCGGCACTCGCGAAATCCCCGGAAATAGACGAGCTGCACGTCGAGGCCGCCCTGAGCGGCGGTCGCGCGGAACATTTCGCCCTGTATGGATTGCGCCAAATCCCACGTCGGCTGGCGGCTCATCGTGGCGTCGAGCGCGAAGATCAGCCGCCCGCGCGTCTCCCGGGGCTCCGCGACGGCGCGGGCTTTTTCGAGAAACGCGTCGATAGCGCCGTTCTCTGCGCGGCGCGGCGCCGGCGCCTTGTTCAGGTCATCGCCCACGGCTGTTCACGTCACCTGTTGGCAGCACTATAAGAAATCGGGTTCGCCGCCAGCAAAACAAGGGGCCGAAACGGATCGGCGCGTCAGCGCGAGAACCCGAAGATAGATGAAAGCCCCCGCCCCGGCGAGGGGACATGCAGCCGCGAGTAGCGCACATGCAACTGGAAAATTCGCCCCCGACGCCCATCGCCGCGCTGCCGGCCGAACTCAAGGAAAACGCGCAGGACTTGATGCGCCTTTTCGCGCTCGAACTGGCGAAGTCGGGCGTTCACGTGGCCGGACTGACGCAAATGCGGGCGCCGGACGCCGCGGGGCGCGCGCGCATCTTTTTGCGTGAACTGGGCTCCGGAGCCGAATTCGCGATCTCGCAGGATCTCGGACCCGGCTCCGTCGCCTGCAATCTGGACACGGGCGAACTCGCCCTGGCCTGCGCTGCGGTCGAACGGGCGGCGCGCGCCGGCGCCGAACTCATCGTCATCAGCAAATTCGCCAAGCAGGAGGCCGAGCGAGGCGGACTTTGCGACGCCTTCCGCGCGGCGATGTCGGCCCGCATCCCGGTGATAGCGGCCGTGTCGCCGCATTTTCGCGACGAGTGGCGTGTTTTCGCCGGGCCGCTCGCGCAGGACGTCGCGCCGACGCGCGAGGCGCTCGCGGAATGGTGGTCGCAGACACGCATCCTGCGCTGAGGGGGCCAAGACCCGAGAGTCGGCGCGTCGGGATGCGCGGACCGACGCGCATGACGCGAAGAAGGCCCCGCCCGGGCCCGCTCATCTGACTGGCGGCGCATACATCAGTCCGCCCTTTTTCCAAAGAGCGTTCGTCCGACGCTCCATCGCGAGCGGCGAAGCTTGCCCGAGATTTCGGTCGAACACATCGGCGTAATTGCCGACATGCTTGATGATTCGGTAAGGCCAGTCGCCCGACAGCGCGAAACCGGCGCCGCGATCGCCTTCCACGCCGAGCAGATGGCGGATGCGCGTTTCGTTCGATTTCAGCGCCGCATCGACATTCGCCATAGAGACCTCGAGCTCCTCGGCCTCGATCATGACGAAAAGCGTCCAGCGAACGATCTCAAGCCACTGGTCGTCGCCCTGGCGCACGACCGGCCCGCGCGGCGCCTTCGTCACGAAATCCGGGAGAACGTCGTGCTCCGCAGGATTTGCGAGTTTCGCGCGCGCGCCATAGAGAAATAACGCATCCGAGGCGAGCGCGTCGCACTTGCCCGCTTCATAGGCCGCGGCGGCGTCTTCGAAGGTCGGAAAGGATCTGGCCTCGTAAGGGGTCTTGCGCGACCGAAAATATTCCGCGAGCTCCAGCTCGTAGGCGGTATCTTGTTGGACGCAAACCGAGGCATTCGCCAGATCCCGCGCGGAAGCGAAGTTGCGCTGGCGGCGGACGAGAAACGCCTGTCCGTCGTAAAGCGAAACCCCGGCGTAGATGAGCTTCTGGGCGCTGTCCCGGGATTGCGTCCAGGGCGCGCCGCTCGCGAGAATGTCGACCCAGCCCGACTGAAGCGCCGCGACGCGCTCGCGCGGCTGCAGCGACGTAAAGCCGACCTTGTCGGGGTCGTCGAAAATGGCGCTTGCGAGGGCGCGGCAAAAGTCCACCTCGAAGCCGCGCCAACCGCCCGCCTCCGAATATTCGGCGAGGCCGGGCGCGAGCGTGACGCCGCAATTCACGTAGCCGCGCCGGACGATTTCCGACGCCGTGGGGCCCGCATCCGACGCCGCCAGCGCGTCGGAGCAGGCGACGAGCGCGAAAACGACCGCTGTTGCGACAGGAAGGAAAAAGCGTCGAGCGATCATATGTCGGGCTCGGATTTGGACGGCCGGTATATTAGGGTCGCTCCGAACGGGCGCAAGCAGAAGCGCCGCGCGTCGAGGGCGACAATGGCAGCCAATAACGAGCAAAAGCGGCGAAAAAAGCGAATGGCCACGCTCGTGACGCAGGCCGGCCGCGCGCCGTTCGATCACTTCGGCTTCGTCAATCCCCCCGTCTATCGCGGCTCGACCGTGCTATTTCCGACCGTCGCGGACATCGAGACGCTGAATCAGCCCTATACTTACGGCACGAAGGGCACGCCCACGACGCGCGCGCTGGAGCAGGCCTGGTGCGAAATCGCCGGCGCGCAGGATACGGTCCTCGTTCCCTCCGGCCTTGCGGCAATCGCCCTCGCGCTCCTCACCGTCACGAAAGCGGGCGCGCATCTTCTCGTGACGGATTCGGCCTATGCGCCGACACGCAGCTTCTGCGACGGCTTTCTCGCGCGTTTCGGCGTGGCGACGACCTATTACGACCCCGCGATCGGGGCCGGAATCGCGGCGCTGATCCGGCCGGAAACGACCGCCGTGCTCGTCGAGTCGCCCGGCTCGCAGAGCATGGAGATTCAGGATGTCCCGGCCATTGCGGCGGCGGCGCGCGAAAAGGGGGTCTGCGTCGTCATCGACAACACCTGGGCGACGCCGCTCTTCTTTCCCCCGCACGAACGCGGCTGCGACCTCGCCATCGAGGCGGGCACGAAGTATCTTTCCGGCCATTCGGACATTCTGATCGGCCTCGTGTCGGCCAACGCCAGATGGGCGAAGCGGCTGCGCCATACCTTCAACATGTTCGCGATCGGCGCGAGCCCCGACGACGCTTCTCTGGCGCTGCGCGGCCTGCGCACCATGGCGCTCCGGCTGCGCGAACAGGAGCGCGCCGCGATCGAGCTCGCGCGGTGGCTCGCGGCCCGGCCCGAGGTCGCGCGCGTGCTGCATCCCGCCCTGCCCGAGCATCCCGGCCACGCCCTGTGGAAGCGCGATTTCTCCGGCGCGTCCGGCGTCTTTTCGATCATCCTGAAGCCGGTTCCCAGGGAAGCCCTCCACGCTTTCGTCGATGGGCTGGAGTTGTTCGGCATCGGCTTTTCCTGGGGCGGCTACGAGAGCCTCGCGCTGCCCTTCGATTGCGCGCCCTACCGCACGGCGACGCGCTGGGCCCCGGAGGGGCCGGCCGTGCGCTTCTCCATCGGCCTGGAGGACGTCGCGGATCTGAAGGCGGACCTCGATGCGGGTTTCGCGCGGATGACGTCTAATCGCGGTTCGTGAAGCTTTCAACGAAGCCCCGAAGCCCCGGCGACGGCGCGCCGTAACTGACAATCCGGACGTCGAGATCGAAGGAAGAAACCACCTCGAGCGCCCTGCGCATCGCGCTCAGAATCCAGCCTTCGTCATTGCCGAACGCGCCTCCGCCGAGTTGCGTTAGCAAAACCGTGTCCGATGCGCCTCGATCGGCGTTCAGGACCGCCGCCCACATTGTCGCTTCATAGGCCGCTTCGAGGACAAGCGTGGCGAAGGGCCGCCAATGCTTGGGCGCGATCCCGGTGTAGGCGACGGGGAGAGCGGAGCAAAAGGCTTGTGAAACCAGAGGACGCGGCTCAATCTCCGCCTCCGTGGCTTCCGTGTCGCTCTGCACGCCGATCGACAGCCGGCCGCGCAGCGCGTCTGCCTTTTCCGGACCCGCCTGCGCGAGGAAATCGGAAATGGCGTCGAGCCCGGCGCGACGGCACAACGCATAGCCGTTGCGCATCTCCCAGAGTTCTCGAACAGGCGCGCCCAGCGCCTTGCTCAACGCCTCGCCAATTCCGGCGAGGCCGTCGAGCTGACGGCGCGCGCTCTGGCCGACGCCGCCTTGGACCGGCGCGAAATAGTTCCGGTAGATCGTCGCCGCCCCGGCCGCGATGGCGCAGGCGGGTCCCTGCGTCCGGTCGTATTGGTAACGCGTGACACCATCCTCCGGCGTCACGTCCGGACCCGTCATTTCAAGCATGTTGAACTGGGACGCGACCTGAAACAGCGCGCCTCGATATTGCGCCTCACGATGCATGGCCCTGACGTCCCCCTGGACCAGGGTCAAACGGAGCTTTCCGGCCCGCCGCGCCGGCCGCGCCCTTTCTCGCAGTGTTTCGAGCGAAACGAGTTCGAAGGCGCCGGCGCGATAGGTGGCGCCGTTGACGAGAGACCGGAGGCGTCCGCGGTCCAGCGACAATTTCGCGCGCGTGCGTTCGTATTCCTCCTCGCGAAAGCCGGTCAAACGCTCGAACCAGTCCATCGCCCCCGCCTCTCTCCCGGCCGGCTTATCTGGCAAAAGCCGCGCCGAAAGCCAGAATGATCTCACGCAATTGCGGCTCGTCCACCTGCGCCGCGGCGGTCGCGTAGGGAAACCAGTAAATCGCGCGCTGGCCCTTTTCCGGCCACTTCTTGCGCTGCATGTCGACGCGCAGCGGGAAAACCTCGACGCGGCACGTCACGGACGCCCCGCCCTTCAGACGTTTTTCATATTCGTATTCGCCGATTTTTTCCTTCTCAACCTTGCCGTGGAGTCCCGCTTCCTGCTGGGCCTCGATTGCCGCGACGATATGCGGCTTTCTCCCTTTCATCGGCCAGCCCTTGGGGATCACCCAGCGCTTCGTGTCCCGCGAGGTGGCGAGGAGGATTTCGACGCCGCACGCCTCGTCCGCGCGCCAGGGCAGCGCTGCGTATTGCGTCCGCGGCGCCGCGGATGAACCGCCCTTCTTCGCGCTCTTCGGCGGCTTTTTGGCGGGCTTCATGGGGAGACGCTCGTCAGCGCGTAGAACGCCGCGGCAAGCGCCTCGGGATGTCGCTCAAAAAGGTCGAAGAAACGCTGTTCCCTGGGCGTAAGCGCCTGAAACCACGACAGCATCCGCGCCCCCACCCCTTCGACCCGCGCCGCCGAATCCTGTCACAAAACTGTCATAAATCGGCTCGGCCTCATAGCCGCTAGCGCAGCCGCGTGTAAAGCTCTAAATCGCGTCAGCGCGTCGTGCTGCCCGTGCGGTCGGCCTTGCTCACTTCCACCTCCGGCTTCGTCGAAACGCCGCCGGCCGCCTCGTTCACAGCGGGTTTCGCCGCCGCGGTCCGGCGCAGCATCAAACGAAGACGGTCGCGCAATTGGGAGGACATGAAGGACGCGCTTCGCAGCGGAACGAGAGTCGTGCCGCTGTAGACGAACGCCCCCTCGTCCTCCACCACGACGTCGCCGGAGCGCAGCGTCGGGTCCGAGCGCGCCATCTTCTCGAAATACGCCTGGGAAGACCGGGGATCGTTGCAGGAGCAGTTGTTCGCCGTCCGGTCCCGGAACGCGAAGGCGACCGGCAGGGACGAATAGCGCTGGCCTTTCGCATTTCGCGCGGTTTCGATCGTCGCGCCGTCGTAGATTTCCATCGGCGCGGAGGGACAAGCGAATTCGCAGGACTGCTGCCGCGTCGCCTCGGTCGATTTGATCAGCGGGAAGAAATAGCCGTCACAGGTGCGGACGCAGAACCCGCCTGTCGATGGCTCTGAAAATCCGGAGCTGGAGTCGCTCTCGCGCGGCTTCGCGAAACGTATCTCGCCGACGGGCGCCTTCTGGAATGACTTCGCGCGTCGGCCCGCGGCCGAGTCGCGCGGCGCGCGCTGGGGGGCGGCCGGCGCCGGCGCCGGGTCGGAGGGGCCGAAAAGGAAGTCGAGAAGCCCCTCGGCGCGGCCCGGCGACGCCGCCGCCAGCGCAGCGAGCGCGAGAAGCGCAGCGATTCGCATCGATTTTGACCGGATGAGCCGCATCTTCGCCGTTTCCATTCCCCTGTTTCCGCCGCGCTGGCGACCCCGGCAGGATTCGAACCTGCGACCTACTGCTTCGAAGGCAGTTGCTCTATCCAGCTGAGCTACGGAGCCTTTTCGCTCCCGCGCCGGCCCTGGCGGCGGAAAATTTCTCATTTGGCCGTCGCCCTCGGCCAAGCCTGTTTCCTCGCCTCGGCGGCTCGTCTGGCATGCTGCTAGCAAAAAATGTCGATTCTGGCGACAGGACAAAAAAAAATCGCTTGCCATAGCCACGCGCTCCGGGGGCTGACCCCGCCGGCCCGGATCACGCTATCCATGAACGGGGTTCGGTCCGTCGTCCTGCCTTGCTGGCGACCCCGGCAGGATTCGAACCTGCGACCTACTGCTTAGAAGGCAGTTGCTCTATCCGGCTGAGCTACGGGGCCGAGTGGACGCGCTGTTTGTCAGTGCGTCCACAAACCAATGCGATTGGTCTTGAAGTTGTCCGAATAGGACGCGAGGCGGCGTGACGCCGTGTCCGGCTTGGGCTCCTCGACGCGATAAGGCACGCCGGCGCGCTCGGCGTAGGCGACCGCCTCTTCTTTCGAGGCGAAGCGCAGGCGAATCTGCTGCTTCATGTCGCTCGAACTGGTCCAGCCCATCAGCGGATCGAGCGAGCGCGGCGTCTCCGGATCGAAATCGAGCCGCCAGGGCCTGGCGGGGCCGGGGCCTGACTGAGTCACGCTGGGCGACTGACGATAGATGCGGGCGGTCATCTCAACCTCTTGCTTCGACTGCGGCGGGGCGCCCGGCTTCGTCGGTTTCACATTTCCCGGCGGCAAGCGACGCGGCGGACTTCTTCGTATTCGGACAGCGAAAAATTGCAACCTCGTTGCGGAAACGCTTGGTCCTGGGCGTCCAGAAGGCTGGTCGGGGCAGCAGGATTCGAACCTGCGACCTGAAGTACCCAAAACTTCCGCGCTACCAGGCTGCGCTATACCCCGACGGAACCGAACCCCGGCTCCCCTAGCCTCGCCGCCTTGGCTACCATGCGGCGCCGCGGCTCACAAGGCGGACGCCTCACCGTTTGAACGCCGGATGGCGAACTTCGTCGCCGGGCTTCAGCCCGATGCGGCGCGCGGTTCCCGCATTGAATTCTATCACGGCGTAAACCGGCCCGCCGGACGAAATGATCTCTTCCGACATTGGAACCGTATCCGCGGCGACGTTTGTGACGACGCCCGCGCGCGAAACGAAGACCATGTCGAGCGGGATATAAGTGTTCTTCATCCACATCATGACCGACCCTTCGGCATGGAAGTCGAAGAGCATGCCCTGATCCTGCGGCATGGCGCGTCGATGCATGAGCCCGCGCGACCGTTCGGCCGGCGTGTCCGCGAGTTCGACGCGGAAATCGTGGGTTCCGCTTGCGGTGACAATCTGAAGCTTTTGAAGCGCCGCCTCCGCGCCCGCGGCCGGCGCGGCGGCGAGAAGCGCGCTCGCCAGCATGAAGACGAGCGCAAGCTTTGCTGTAAGCCTTGCGAGGATCGGCGCTGGAAAGGGCATGGTGCGCCTCTGAGAAAAGTTGCGCGCCCCCTTTGATCGCATCACGAAACGAGCGCGACTCGACGGGAGCCCGATCAGTGAGACGGGTTCTTGGCCTCAAGCGGACGCACTTCCGCGGCCATCAATCCCTTCGGACCGTCGCCGTAGCGAACGAGCACGCTGTCGCCGGGTTTCAGCTCCGTCATGCCGAAGCGGCGCACGGTCTCCATGTGCAGGAAAATGTCTTCCGTGCCCTCTCCGCGCGTAAGAAAGCCGAATCCCTTCACGCGGTTGAACCACTTCACGATCGCGATCTCGTAGCCGCTCGTCGCCTTGACCTGCACATGCGTGCGTCCGGCGGAAGACTGCGCCGGATGCACGGCGGTCGTCTCGTCCATCGCGATGACGCGGAATACCTGCATGCCCTTCGACCGCTTTTGCGCTTCGCACACGATGCGCGCGCCCTCGAAAGCGGTTTGCAGGCCGCTACGGCGAAGAATGGTCACATGCAGCAAAATATCCGGCGCGCCGTCGTCCGGCACGACGAATCCGTAGCCTTTCGCGACATCGAACCATTTGATGCGACCTGCTACCTCGACGAGATCGAGGGCCTCTTCCCCTTCGGCGGCGGTGGACGTAGCGCCCAACTCATCCTGAAAAGTCACCTTCGCTCCCAACCGACCAACTCCCCAGTGCTGATCCAGAGCATTCGACCGGCGCAGACAGCGAGTTTATGCAATCTCGAATCGCTGCGTGGCAAATGAATCACTGGGCAGAACATAGCATTGGTCGCGGCTCATCCAACCAGAGATTTCACGCTCTCGACCGAATGGCTGTGGATACACGCGCCACGCGCGCCGACCTGCCGGCCGGAGCCTTTGCGCATGTCTTTCACAAGCGATTCAAAACAATTCGACTTCCACCGCCGGCTGCGCGGCGTTTCGTTTCATGGCGTTCGTATGCTCCCTCGCCGATGCGGCCGCGCGTAGCGCCGTCCCGGAACGGGCGGCGGCGTCCGAGGCGCCGATTCGCCGGATTTGACAAATTTCGCCATGCGCGCAATCGAAACGGGCGCGGATTTGTCGGGACGACCCGCGCCAATCTTCGCCACATTCTGGAGCCGCCGCATGACTGATCTGTCGACCACGCAATCGAGCGTTTCCGTTGCGGACGGAGCCGGCGCGCGCGCTCCTTCGCCTTACGATCTCGCCGCGCTCGCGGCCGCGCGCGAGGGCGAGCGCTTTTCCCTGCACGCAAAGTATCTCAACGAAATGTGGGTGCGCGTGCTGAGGACGATCGGCTACGACGTCGGCTTCGTGCGCGGGCTCGGGCCCTATTTGTGGGACCGCAAGGGCGACCGCTATCTCGACCTCCTGAGCGGCTGGGGTGTGTTCGCGCTCGGCCGCAATCATCCGGCGGTGCGAGACGCGCTCGTCAGCGTGCTGGATGGCGAATTCGCCAATCTCGTTCAGCTCGACGTCTCTACGCTCGCGGGCGTGCTCGCGGAAAAGCTGATCGGGCGGGCGCCCTATCTCGAGAAGGTTTTCTTCGCGAATTCGGGCGCGGAGTCGATCGAGGCCGCGATCAAATTCGCCCGCGCCGCGACGGGACGCCCCGGCATTCTGCATTGCGCGCATTCCTTTCACGGCCTGACCTATGGCTCGCTGTCCATGAACGGCGACGAGATTTTCAAGAAAGGATTCGGCCCGCTATTGCCGAACGCGCAGGAAATTCCCTTCGACGACCTGCCGGCGCTCGAGCAGGCGCTGGCCGGCCGCGACGTCGCCGCCTTCTTCGTCGAGCCGATCCAAGGCAAGGGCGTCAACATCCCCTCGGACGATTACCTCGCCGGCGCGCAGGCGCTTTGCCGCAAATACGGCACGCTGTTCGTCGCCGACGAAATCCAGACCGGGCTCGGCCGCACGGGCAAATTCTTCGCGATCGAGCATTTCCCCGGCGTCGAACCCGACATGGTGGTCGTCGCGAAGGCGCTTTCTGGGGGGCATGTGCCGGTCGGCGCCGTGCTCACGCGCAAATGGATCTTCGACAAGGTCTTCGACCGAATGGATCGCGCGGTTGTGCACGGCTCGACCTTCAGCAAGAACGACCTTGCGATGGCGGCGGGCGTCGCGACGCTCGACGTGCTGGAGAACGAGCGCCTCATTGAGAACGCCGCCGCGAAGGGCGAGCGCCTGCTCGCCTCCTTCCGAAAGATGGCCGAAGGCTACGAACTCATCTCCGACGTGCGCGGCAAGGGATTGATGATCGGCGTCGAATTCGGCCCGCCGAAGTCGCTCATGCTGAAAGCCACTTGGAACCTGCTGGAGACGGCGAACTCCGGCCTGTTCGGCCAGCTCATCTGCATTCCGCTCTTCAAGAACCACAAGGTTCTCACCCAGGTCGCCGGGCACGGAAATCCGACGATCAAGCTTCTGCCGGCGCTCACCCTGAGCGACGCCGACTGCGACTGGATCGAAACCTCATTCGACGCCGTGATCGCCGACGCCCACAACGCCTCGGCGGTCTGGTCGCTCGGCAAGACGCTTGCGGAACATGCGATCAAGGCGCGCATGAACGGCTGACGCCGCGCGCGCCGCTGGGCCGCCGGAACGGGAACGCTATTTGCCCGATGTATCAGGGACGCGGTCAAGGCGTCCCAAATTCGGTCGACTTCGGCTCATCGCCGCGGAAGTCGAACCGTTGCGATACGAAAGGGCCTCGGTCATGCGTTTCATTTCGGGAATCCGGTCAGCCGCATTGGCGGGAGCGCTCGCGCTGATGTCCGGCGCCGCGCTGGCGCAAGCGGCCGGCGCCGGCGGCGCGGGAGGAGGCGGCGGAGGCGCCGGAGGCGGCGGCGGAATGGGCGGCGGCGCGCCGGCTTATGGGGCTGGAGCTTACGCGCCCGGACAAGGCCCGACCGGGGCCGCCGGATGGTATGGCGGGAGCTGGCGCGGCTATCAGCCGGTGATCGGCCCGCTGTGGGGCGGTTACGGCGGCTATGGCGGCGGTGGAGGCGGCGGCAACGTCGCCTATGGCGGCGCAGCCAACATTTATACTTACAACCATTACGACAATCGCCGCCGCGACGGCGGATTCTACGGCGGCGGCGGTGTTTTCTATGGCGACGACGGTTACAGCCGTCTCTATGTCTCGCGTCCGTCCTACGACGATCGCTATGTCGATGACGGTTACTATCGGCGCCCGACAGGCTATGCCCCGGTTACCGTTTACCGTCCTTCGCAGCACATCTTTTACCTGCCCGAGAACAAGAGCCGCGCAATGCGAAAAGGCGCTCGCCATCACGCGCAGGATTGAGCTTCAATGGCGCATGAGCGCTTCTAGTAGAGGGTGAGTGTCATGAGTTTCGTTTCCATGTTCCGGTTTCTGGCGCTGGCCGGCGCCGCGGCGGGCGTTTTCGCGGCGAGCGAGGTTTCGGCGCAGGATTTCACCTCGCCCTTCTTCGGCGGCGGCTATGCGCCGGGTCCGACCTATGGCTATGGCGCCGGCGTCGGCTTCGGCGGCGGAATCGGAGTCGGCGGCGGGGCCGTTTACGGCGACAGCTACTACACTGGCGCCTATCAGCATCCGGCGGCTGGTTATGGCGGCGCCCCTTACCGGCGCGCGGCCTACAGCGCGGCCGACGTTTATGTGAACGGCGGCTATGGCTACGACCAGACCTACGAACGCGCCTATGCTGTGCCGCAGACGGTCTATCGCCCCTATGTCCGAACGCATTACGTGCCGGTGACGACCTATCGCGCCTACAATACGGTGCAGTACCAGCCGGTCACGCAGTATCGCGTGGTGCGCAAGCGCTGCCACTGCGAAACGGTTTACTGAGACAAAAAAGCGGCGGCCCGGGAGGCCGCCGCAATTATTTCGGCGCGGCTAAAGGTCCAGGCCCTGAGAGGCCGCGTTGACCTCCTTTTCGTAGTCCTCGACCAGCGCGCGCGACACGGCGCCGGGCGTGAACTTGTAAGGTCCGATTTCCGAGACCGGCGTGACTTCTGCGCCCGTGCCGCAGATGAAGCATTCCTGGAAGCCTGCCATTTCTTCCGGCACGATCCGGCGCTCGACGACTTCGATCCCGCGGCGCCGGGCGAGGTCGATGACCGTTCGACGTGTGATTCCGTCGAGGAAGCAGTCCGCGATCGGCGTGTGCAACGCGCCATCCTTCACGAAGAAGACATTCGCGCCGGTGCACTCGGCCACCCTGCCCTGCCAGTCCAGCATCAGCGCGTCCGCGTAGCCCCGCCGCTCGGCCCGGTGCTTGGAGATGGTGCAGATCATATAGAGGCCGGCGGCCTTGGCCATCGACGGCGCCGTGCGCGGATCGGGACGGCAATATTCCGCGATGTCGAGCTTGACGCCCTTCATCTTGGCGGCGATGTCGAACATGCTCGGCCAGTCCCACACCGCGATGGCGACGTGGATCGTCGAATTCTGTGCGGCGACGGCCATCATCTCGCTGCCGCGCCACGCGACCGGGCGGACATAGGAATTGACGAGATTGTTGGCCTTCAGCGTCGCGTCCTTGGCGGCGTCGAGTTCTTCGACCGTATAGGGGATCTCGAAATCGAGCAGCTGCGCGGATCGTTTGAATCGCTCGGAATGCTCGCGCGACTTGAAGATCACGCCGCCGTAGGCGCGCTCGCCCTCGAACACGCAAGAACCGTAGTGAAGCCCATGCGACAGGACATGCAGCTTGGCGTCGCGCCACGGAACGAGCGCGCCGTTTTGCCAAATGAATCCGTCGCGCTGATCGAAGGGCGGGACCATCATTGCAAGCTCCGGGAAAGCGGCGTCTTCGAGAGGACCGGGCGGCCGCTGCGACGCTTCGCCAGCACTAGCCATCGGTCAGAAATATGTCAATATAGCTGACGTATAAGCGCTCCCCGCGGCGATGCGGAAGCGACAGCCAACAGCCGGGAAATCAGTGTCTTGAGCGAAGTGCTCCAGCGAAAGACCGCCCCGAGGGCGCCGATCGGTCCGGCGGCGCCCTGTGCGCGGACCCTGCATCCTGCGACGCGGGAAGACGACGCGGAAGCCCTCGATCTCGTCGAGCTGTTTTTCTTCGCCTATCGCGACTTCGTCGGCGACGCGGACCGGTTGCTCGAGAATTACGGTTTTGGCCGCGCGCATCATCGCGTTCTGCATTTCGTGCATAGGCGCCCGGGCCTCGCCATCGCGGCGCTGCTCGACATTCTGAAAATCACGAAGCAGAGCCTCAATCGCGTTCTGAAGCAGCTTCTCGACGCGGGTTTCGTGGAGTCGCGGGCCGGCGCCGTCGACCGGCGTCAGCGCCTGCTCTATCCCACGCCCAAGGGCGCCAAGCTCGCCCGCGAGCTCGCGGCGCTTCAGTCGGCGCGCTTTCGCCGCGTGCTGGAGGAAATGCCGGCGGCGTCGCGCGGCGCGGCGGCGGCCTTTCTTTTCGCGATGGTCGACGCGACGGAAAGGGACCGGGTGCGCGCGCATCTCGGGCGCCCCGATCTTGGCCGGGAAAAGAGATGAGCGCGCCATGGCCATGATCTCCACGCGCGCCGCCGCGCCGTTCAAGGCCGCGAACGCCGCCAAAGGCGCGCATATCCTCGTCGTCGACGACGATCGGCGTATCCGCACGCTGCTTTCCCGTTATCTCGTCAGGGAGGGCTATTTCGTCAGCGCCGCCGCCGATACGGCGGAGGCCGCGGAGCGGATGCGGGACTTCGTCTTCGATCTGATCGTCCTCGACGTCATGATGCCCGGCGAAAGCGGCGCCCAATTCGCGGCGCGGCTGCGCGAAGGGCCGGAGCCCCTGCGTTCCGCGCCGATCCTCATGCTCACCGCGCTCACGGAGACGGCGAACCGCGTCGAGGGTCTCGAGGCCGGCGCCGACGATTATCTCGCCAAGCCTTTCGATCCGCGCGAACTCTCCCTGCGCATCGCGAGCATCCTGCGTCGCGCGCGCCGGACGGAGCGCGCCGATGCGCTCGTTCGCTTCGGGTTCTTCGCTTTCGACCCTTTGCGCGGCGAACTCACCAAAGCCGGCGCGCCGGTGCGGCTGACCACCCGCGAACGCGACCTGTTGCGGACGCTCGTCGACCACGCTGGCGCCATCGTTCCGCGCCAGACTCTCGCGCGTCGCGCCTCTGACCAGAACGCGGCCGAGCGCAGCGTCGACGTCGAAATCGCGCGGCTGCGACGCAAGATCGAGAGCGACCCGAATGCGCCGCGCTATCTTCAAACCGTGCGCGGTCAGGGTTACCGGCTGCTGTCGGAGCCGCCGCGGTCCGTCAGCTTGCAAAGCTAGAGGCGCCAAATGTCCCTCGTCATCGGTCAGTTCCTTTCCGCGCCGCGCCAGCTCTGGCGCCGCTTCGCAGACTGGCTGCATGCGCGGATGCCCAAGGGGCTATACGCGCGGGCGCTGCTCATCGTCATTCTGCCCGTCGTGCTGCTCCAGTCGGCGGTGGCCTATGTCTTCATGGAGCGGCATTGGGAGGTCGTCACCTATCGCCTCTCGGGCGCGGTGGCGCGGCAAGTCGCCGCCGTCGTGGACATCTATCAAACCTTTCCGGACGACGCGGCCCATAGCCAGCTTCGCCGCATCGCGGCGCTCGACCTCAACATGGAGGTCTCAGTACTGCCGAAGGAGCCGTTGCCGCCGCCTGCGGCGAAGCAATCGATCCTTGCGCTGCTCGACAAGGCGCTGACGGCCGAACTCGCGCGCAAGCTGCTTCAGCCCTACTGGATCAACGCCAATCTGCCCGGCAATCTCATCGAGATTCGGGTCGCGCTCGACGATGCGACGCTGCGGATGCTCGTCACCCGCACCCACGCCTACGCCTCGAACTCCTACATCTTCTTCATGTGGATGGCGATCGCCTCGATCATCATTCTGGCCATCGCCACCTCTTTCCTGCGCAACCAGATTCGTCCGATCCTGCGTCTCGCCCATGCGGCGGAGGAATTCGGCAAGGGCCGCGACGTGCAGTTCAGCCCGCGCGGCGCGCGCGAAGTTCGTCAGGCCGGCCACGCCTTTCTGGAAATGAAACGTCGCGTCGAGCGCGCGATCGAGCAGCGTACGACCATGCTCAACGGCGTCTCGCATGATCTGCGCACCATCATCACGCGCTTCAAGCTCTCGCTCGCGTTGATGGGCGACAGCAACGAGGCGGTCGAGATGCGCAAGGACGTCGACGAGATGGAGCGCATGGTCGAGGCCTATCTGGCTTTCGCGCGCGGCGACGGCGGCGAAACCTCGGCGCCCACGGACGTCGGCCTCATTCTCGAAGAGCTGAAGGCCGACACCGAGCGCCGCGGCATTTCGGTCGAGATGACGACCGACGGCGCGCCGGTCATACTCGCCCGTCCGGCGGCGATCAAGCGGCTTCTCGCAAATCTGGTCGGCAACGCCCAGCGCTACGGCAAGAGGATGGTGTTCACGGCGATCAACGACGGCGAGTCGTTGACTATCCATATCGACGACGACGGCCCCGGCATTCCGGTCGAACGGCGGGAGGACGCCTTCCGGCCCTTCTATCGTCTGGACGAGTCGCGCTCTCAGACGGAGGGCGGCAATTCGGGGCTGGGTCTCGCCATCGCCAGGGACATCGCGCGGTCGCACGGCGGCGAGATCGCCCTGGACCGCAGCCCGCTCGGCGGCCTGCGGGCGACCGTGACGTTGCCGATCTGACGGCGCGATCGCTCTTTTACCGCGGCGCGCCGACCGGTCGGCCCGCGCTGGTCACGCGTTCGGGTGCGGATAGTCCTCGTCCGCATCATGATGGCGGCGACGGCGCAGGCCGCCCCACTCGAACAGCCTGGCCGCCATATCCGCGAAGGGCCGCGTGAAGCGGGCGATGTCCTCGACATGCTCGACGTAGCGCTCGCCGCGCGCGATCTCGCGGTCGAGCGTCTCGAGCGCGGCTGAAAATCCCTCCTCGAACCAGGCGTCGAGGACACGGCCCCAGGCGAGCGCGAGGCCCTGCAACTTCACCGAACCGACCGGCCCGTCACAGTCTATCTCCGCAGCTTCGAGCATGAAGCGCATGGAGTTCACCGTTTCCCTGTTGAGGGCGGTCGCGATCAACGGGTCGCGCCCCGCCCAGCGCGCCACGCTCGCCAGCGCCTCGCGATGCGGCTCCAGCGCCTCGAGGCGCTTGCGCAGCACCTCGTAGAGACGGTCGCGCGCGGGGTCATGAGAACCGTCGCCCGCGACCTTTTCCAACACTTCGCGGTCGATCCGCCGGTTGAAACCGCCGATGATCGCCCCCTTGGAGGGGAAGAGGTCGCGCAAATCCGCGAGCGAAATCTCCGCCTCGTGAGCAATGTCGGCAAGGCTGACGTCGCCGAAATCGCGACGGGCCGCCAAAGCGAGGGCGGCGTCGATCACTCTGTTGCGCGCGCTCATCTTCGTCTCCGGTGTCTACTGATTTTCACTGTAGTTATCGTCGGGGGTGCGCTTGGCAAGGCGCGCCGCGGCAGGCTCAGCCGGAGAGTTCGGCCGCCCGCGCCCTCGCTGCGGCGACGGCGCGGGCCATGAGCGGCGCAAGTCCATCGTCGGCCATCAGCACGCCGAGCGCCGCCGCCGTGGTGCCGCCGGGCGACGTCACGCGCTGGCGCAAGGTCTCGGCGCTGACTTCCGGCTGGCGGTGCAGGAGTTCGCCCGCGCCCTCGATCGTCGCGCGCGCCAGACGCGCCGCGAGCTCGGCGGGAAGCCCCGCGTCCGCCCCGGCGGCGGCGAGGCACTCGACGAGATAAAAGACATAGGCCGGACCGGAGCCGGAGACCGCCGTCACCGCGTCGATCAGCGCCTCGCTTTCGACCCATTCCACCTGCCCGGCGGCGGCGAGCAGCGCATGGGCCAGAGCTCGCTGCGCCTCGCTCGTGGCGGCGCTCGCGAAGGCGCCGGTCATTCCGCGCCCGATGGCGGCCGGCGTATTCGGCATGGCGCGGACGATGGCGCAGGCGGCGGGCAGTCGCGCCGAGAGGTCGGCGATGCGCTTGCCGGCGAGGATCGAAACGACGACGGAATCCGGCCCTATAAAAGGCGCTGCGGCGACGGCTCCCGCCTCGAGCATCTGCGGCTTGACCGCCAGAATCACGGCGTCGCAGGCCGCCCCGGCGCCGGGCGCGGCGGACAGCGCATAGCCCCGAGCGGCGCACAAGTCGCGCAGGCGATTCGACGGGTTCGGCTCGATCACCGTGACCCTGTCTTCGGCGAGGCCCTGCGCCGCCCAGCCTTCCAGCAGGGCGAGGCCCATGTTGCCGGCGCCGATCAGCGCGACCGCGACGCCGTTGAGGGCGGCGCTCACGCTTCGCCCTTCGTCTCGAAATTAGCCGTGTCGAGCGCTTCCCGCGCGGATTTGCCGGCCCACAGCACGAACTGGAACGCCTGATAATAGCGTTCGCAGGCCGAGAGCGCGTTTTCGAGCAGCGCGGCGCATTGCGACGCCGACGGTTGCGCGCCGCCGGAGAGCATCAGCCCGTGGCGGTGCATCGCGACGCCTTCCTGCGGCCAGAAATCGAAGTGCCCGATCCACATCTGCTCGTTGATGGCGTTGACGAGCGCCATGACTTCGGCGCGACGCCGCTCGGGGGCCTTGAGATCGAAGGCGCAGCTGACGTGAAGCGTCTCGATCTGCGGCAGCCAGGTGAAGGCGACGTGATATTCCGTCCAGGCTCCGGCGACGGAAATCGAAATCTCGTCTTGATCTTCGCGATCGAAGGACCAGTCGTTGGTGGCGGCCAATTGCTCCACAACATCCACCGGATGTTCGGCGCGTTCTGTTTCTTTTTCGGTAGCGATCAGCATGAGCCAACCTTTTCGGGGTGTCAGCAGGACGCGGCGACTTGAACAAACTTGGGACGACGCATCACGAGACTTCGAGTAACAGGCGCCTCCTTCGAGCAGAGAGTCCGGGGCGGACGAATCACCCGCCAGAGCCACTATACTCCACCTGTTCAGAAACGCGTGACGGTTCAGCCGCGAAGCGCGCGTCAACCTGGGCGCAGACTGCGGGATTCGGCCTCCTGCGTCTATGGGCCCGCCGCCCCCTTCCACAACAAGACGCGAATTTGCTGCGAAAAAACTCTGGAGAAATCCGCCATTACTTTTTTGGTTCGAATCAGCGGCGCCAACTCCTTTGGCGCGGAAAGCGACGGCGCCCCGCTTTCGGCGGGCGAGGCGCCCGCCCCGCTCAGGGCTCCATCATCACCGGCGTTCCGATGCTGACGCGCGAGTAGAGGTCGGAGACGTCCTCGTTCAGCATGCGGATGCAGCCATAGGAGGCGGCGGTGCCGATCGAGGCGCGCATCCTCGGGCTCGTGCCGTGGATCGCGATCTCGCCGCGGTCGAGGGTCAGGGCCGCGACGCCCATGGGATTGCGGGACGAGCCGCCCGGAATGAAACCCGGCAGTTCCGGATGATCCGCGCGCACGACCGCGGGCGGCGCCCAATCCGGCTGGAAATATTTGCCGTCGATCGAGGCGTAGCCGGACCATTCCTTCCCGCGTTTCGGCACGGCGACCGGATAGCGGATCGCGACGCCCGGGCCGACGACATAGAAGAGTTTGCGCTGGCTGGCGCTGATGACGATCGTGCCGGGCTCTACGTCGGGCGAAAACGAGACGATGTCGCGCGCGAGCGCGCCCTGCGGCAAAACGGCGAGGCCAAGCGCGGCGACGGCGCCCAGCAGCGTGAACCGGAACCCGTTGAAACGCGGCATACGATAGACGGAACGCGAGCTACGCATTGCAGTTCACCCTTGCCTGAGCGGCCGAGACGGAAATTTCGATGACGGCATTTTACGTTCCGCGATGGGCTTGTCGAAGCGTTCCGCGTCTTGCGGTTAGGGCTTAAGGTTAAGTTTTTCCGTATGTTGCACGACAGCAACACCCTTTGCGGCCTCTTTTTCGCGCCTGTCAGGCCTACGCCCGCCCGGAATCCGCATCTTGCGCGACTTGCCCTCTTGACGTGGCTGCGCGATAGAAAAAAGCGATGACGAATCAAGCTTCCCCGCCACAGATTTTCGACCGCGCGCTGCTGCGCCGGCGGCTCGAGAAGGCGCTCGCCAAAGGCGCGCCGGACTTCCTGCTGACGCGGGCCGCGGACGACCTTCTGGACCGGCTTCTGACCGTTAAGAGGGAATTCCCGCGTTCACTCGATCTCGGCGCCCCCGCGGCCCATTTCTCGGAGGCGATCGTGGCGAGCGGACGCGCCGCGCCCTTGCGGGCCGGCCGGTTCGGCGGCGCCGCCGCGGTCGTAGACGAGGAGGCTCTGCCCTTCGCGCCGGCCTCGTTCGATCTCGTGGTCTCCGGCATGGCGCTGCAATGGGTCAACGACCTGCCCGGCGTCTTCGCGCAGGTGCGCCGCGCGCTCGCGCCGGACGGCCTGTTTCTGGCCTGCCTGCCGGGCGGCTCCAGCCTCGTCGAATTGCGCGCGGCGCTCGCGCAGGCGGAAGAGGAGATTACCGGGGGCGCGAGCCCGCGCGTCTCGCCTTTCGTGGACGTGAGGGACATAGGCGGGCTCTTGCAGCGCGCGGGCTTCGCCCTGCCCGTCGCCGACGTCGACAGCTTCACGCTGCGCTATGATTCGGCGCTCGCCTTGATGGCCGACCTGCGCGCCATGGGCGCCGCCAATGCGCTGGTCAGGCGCTCGACGCGGCCGATGCGCCGCGACGTTCTGGCCCGCGCCGCGCAGATTTACGCCGAGCGCTTCTCGGACCCCGACGGCCGCGTGCGCGCGAGCTTCGAAATCGTCTGGATTTCCGGCTGGGCGCCGCACGAGAGCCAGCAAAGGCCCGCCAAACCCGGTTCCGCGACCATGCGCCTCGAAGAGGCGATGAAGGCGGCCCGAGACAAGGACATTTGAATCTGAAAAATGCGCGCTCGAAAATATTTCCGGGCGCTCGATTGCTATTCTGGAAAATATCTCTATCTTGATATTATCGGGTTTCGGCCAGACGATCTTGCTTTCTTTCTCGCCTTGGGCGCGTCGGCTTGTGACTTCCTCTCCAGAACTTCGATCTACCAGCGTCGGCGCTTCCAGCTGGCGCGAAACCGTTCCTGGAAAGGACACCCCATGAATACTGGCGTCGTGAAATGGTTCAACGCGGACAAGGGTTTCGGCTTCATTCAACCGGAAGCCGGCGGTCCTGACGTGTTCGTTCACATCTCCGCAATCGAACGGGCCGGCCTTCGCTCGCTCGCCGAGGGTCAGAAAGTCAGCTACGAGGTTCTGGTCGACAGGCGCAGCGGCAAATACGCCGCGGACCAACTGCAACTACAGGGCTGATTTCCGGCGTTTCCCGGCTGGCCGCGGAATGTTCCGCGGTCCAGCGGCCACGGATCGCGGGGGCGGCGGCGCACTATGTTCGCCGCTCCCGCGAAGACCTTTTTCCCTCCAGCCCGAGGTCGACCGACATGGCCAAAGAACAACGCCGCGGCAATCGCGAGCCCAAAAAGCCGAAGAAGGCGAAGCAGTCCGGCGCCCCCCTCGCTGCGAGCGAGACCTGGGCCACGGTCGAGAAACTGAAAGCGCAAGACCGCAACAAAAAACACACGTGAGGCGGCATGACCGATTTCATCAATGCGCGCGAGCGGTTTCGGATCGCCAGGCCGACGGCCGCGGCGACCCACAAATACGCCGTCGGCGCGCATGTGACCTACAAAGTCGGCTTCGCGTCGGAAAGAACCCCGTTTCGCGTGACGCGGCAGCTGCCTGACGGCGGACAGGGTTTGCAATACCGCATCAAGGCGGATCGGGACGGCCAGGAGCGCGTCGTCGTCGAGACGGCGATCGAACGCATCGCGTGAGCTGGGGCGATACATCTCGGAGGCGATAATGGACGCGAAAGACTATCGAATGGAAGCTTCGCTGTTCTACGCCAAGAAAGCCGGCGGGCGGCAAAAGGCGCTGGTCTTCCGGCGTTTTACGGCCGCTGCGGAGGCGATCCGCTTCGCGGTCGAGGAACTTGCGCCGAAAGTTCTCGACAGTTGTTCGCTCGAAGTGAACGAAACGCAATATTTCGGTCGCGAGATCAAGCCGCTCTATGACAGCGGCTCTTTCCCCTTGCGACGCCGGGGCAAATAGCGCGCCGGCGGGCGGCGGAGGCTTTCCGCCGAAAGGAAACTCCATGGACTATGGCGTTGTAAAGTCGTTCAGCGCGGCGGATGGCTTCGGCTATATCGAACCGGACGCCGAAGGGCCGGACGTTTTCGTGGACGCCGGCGCGATCGAGCGCGCGGGCCTCACGACGCTGGCGGAGGGTCAGCGGATCGGCTACGAGCTCTTCGTCGACAAGCGAAGCGGCCGCTTCCTCGCAGACGCCCTCCAGCCTGTTTGATCGTCTCCGGCGTCTCGGGCTTGGTCACGCCGCGTTTATGGACCGGATCCGTGATCGAGAGGCGGCCCATCCCCTGCACACTCCGGGGGCAAGACGCAGAATTACGTCGACCCCGGCCGCCGACGCCGCCGCCAGCGCGGCGAACGCCACGATAACTCGGCTTAACATGGCGCAGGCGCCCGCCGCTCTTGTCCGTCCAGAAGCCGCGAGATACACGAAGCGGCGACCGAGGCGCCGTCCTCCTGTCCGACCGACGGCCCGATTTCGGCGGCCCGTCGCGCGCAACGCCCGTCGCACAGCAGCGCCTCCAGCTCGCGCTGGAGGATGCCGGCGTTCGCCGATTTTCCATCCGTCGCGCGAGCGACTCCGATGCGGGTCAGCCGCTCGGCGTTGTCGAACTGGTCGCCAAGGAAGGGCGTGACGAGCTGCGGGCGTCCGGCGCGCAGCGCCTGCCCCGACGTGCCCACGCCGCCATGATGCGCCACCGCGCAGGCGCGCGGGAAGATCAGCGAATGCGGGGCATATGGGGCCACATGCATGTCGCGCGGCAGGTCCGTTGCGATAGCAGGCACGTCGTCCTCATGCGCAAGCAGCACCGCCCGGCGCCTCAGATTTTGCGCCGCCGCCATGCAATCCCGATAAAACGCGTTGCGCGCCCGCGCGACGAAGCTGCCGAGCGTGAAGACGATCGGCGGCTCTCCCGCCTCGAGAAATGCCTCTAGCGCGGACGAAAGCGCGCCGCCCACCCCGTAGCGGTCGTGGAACGTATGGCCGGCCACCAGCGTCCGGGAGCCGTGGTCCGGCTGCGGCGGCGCGAGCTTGGGGCTGAACAGGCCGATGATCGCGTCGCTCGACTTCACGCCCAGCAGAAGGTCCAGACCATAACGCGGTTTGAGGCCCAACTCCCGCCTCAGGCGGCGCAATGGCTCCGCCCAAAGGGCGACGGCGTGGGACAGCGACCAGAGCAGAAAGCGGTTGTAGGCGATCTCGACGGGCCAGACCGGCGCGCGGCGCAACGGCACGCGGGAGCCGAGCGGCGGATCATAGGCCGAATAGAGCATCATCGGCGACAGCAGCACCGTGACGAGCGGCAGCCCCCTGGCCTCGGCAACGAGACGCGCCGAAAAGGCGAGGCTATGGGCGACGATGGCGACCGCCTCCCCGCTTGCGTCAAAAAGATCGTCGTAGCTTTCCCGCAGATGTGGAAATATGAGGGTGTCGAAGAGAAACTTGTCGTCTTCGGCCATGCGGCGGGCGATCGCCCCCATATCCATGTCGAGCCGCGTCGTGAGATCGTCGGCGTCCGGGCGGATCGGCGCGAAAGCCAGTCCTTCGGCCCGGATGTAGTCGGCATAGGCGCCGCTCGTGGCGATGACCGGCTCGAATCCCTCGCGCGCCAGGGCGAGGGCCAGGGCGACGAACGGATGGAGGTCGCCGAGCGAGCCGAAGGTGGCGATGAGGATTTTTCGCGCGGTCAGGGGCTGCTCCAGAGCCAAGCTTCTGAAAAAGAACCGCTAATCCAAAAGCAGCGTCCCGACAACCCTATGTTGGCGCCCTGCATTGATCATTCGGCGATATGGTCTAGAGATGACAGTGAGAATGTCACGGAAGGATGGCCTCGTGGCCGACGACAAACCCTCCCTCGCCGGCATGACCCGCGCGGAGATCGGCGACGCTTTGAGCGCGCTCGGCCTGCCCGAGCGTGAAATCCGCATGCGCGTGTCGCAACTCTGGCACTGGATTTATTTCCGGGGCGCCCGCGATTTCGGCGACATGCTCAACGTCTCCAAGGCTTTGCGCGCGACGCTGGACGGCGCCTTCGCGCTGCGCCTGCCGGAAATCGTCGAAGAACAGGTTTCGGTCGACGGCACCCGCAAATGGCTGCTGCGCCTCGCGCCCGTCGACGCGCTGGACAAGGGCGCGGAAGTCGAGTGCGTCTACATCCCCGAGAGCGACCGCGGCACGCTCTGCGTCTCCTCGCAGGTGGGCTGCACGCTCAATTGCAGTTTCTGCCACACCGGCACCCAGAAGCTCGTGCGCAATCTGACGACCGCGGAGATCGTGGGGCAGCTTCTCGTCGCGCGCCAGCGGCTCGGCGACTTCCCCGGCCGCGAACGGCCGACGGACGGGCTCGTGCCCTCGGGCGAGGGCGTGCGCGCGGTCTCCAACATCGTCTTCATGGGCATGGGCGAGCCGCTTTACAACATCGACAACGTCATGGCCGCGATCGAGGTCATGGCGGACGGCGACGGGCTGTCCCTCTCCAAGCGCCGCATCACGGTCTCGACGTCTGGCGTCGTGCCGCAGATCGAGACGCTCGGCGCCGAATGCGGCCCTGCCCTCGCGATTTCGCTCCACGCCGTGCGCGACGATCTGCGCAACGAACTGGTGCCGCTCAACAGGAAATATCCGATCAGGGAATTGCTTCAGGCATGCCGCCGCTATCCGGGCGCCAGCAACGCCCGCCGCATCACCTTCGAATATGTGATGCTCAAGGGCGTGAACGATAGCCCGGCCGAAGCGCGCGAACTCGTGCGGCTGCTCAAGGGCGTCCCGGCGAAGATCAATCTGATCCCCTTCAATCCATGGCCCGGCGCGCCCTATGAATGCTCCGACTGGGAGACGATCGAACGCTTCTCCGACATTGTCTTCAACGCCGGCTACGCGAGCCCCGTGCGCACGCCGCGCGGCAGGGACATTCTAGCCGCCTGCGGGCAATTGAAGAGCGAAACGGAAAAACTACGCGCCCGGGCGCGGCTGGCGGCGGAGTGAACGGGCGCCCGCCGTCGCGATCCAGGCCAGCGCCGCCGTTATCGCCACATTCCAGTTCGCCAGCGTCAATCCTAGCACCCACAAGGTCGGCTCGTCGCAGCGCACGACCTTCACGGTCTGCAACTGCTTCATGAAGTCCTCGACCGACCCGGCGGTTTGCAGCGCGCCGGAGCAGTCGCCCGGCCCCGGGAAAATCTTCCACTCCACGCCGGAATGGTAGATCGACAGCGCCGCGTCGCCGGCGAAGAGCGCCGCCATCAGCAGGAAGGCGACCCGCGCGAGCCCTGCCCGCCCCGTCTGCGCGGCGAAGCCCGCGAGCGGCGCCAGCGCAAAAGCGGCGTAATAGGGAACGCGCTCCCTATAGCAAAGCTCGCAGGGCAGATAGCCAAGCGCTTCGTAAACCCACGCGCCGCCGATCGTCGCGAGCGACGCCGCGAGGATGAGCGCCGCAAGGTTGCGCGGCGCGGCGAGACGGCCGAGATCGATCATGGTCAGAACATTTTCGCGGCGAGCGCGAAGCCGGCCACGACGATCACCGCGAGCGAGCCGACGAACAGGCCGAAATGGCGCTCGAGTTTCAGGCGGATCGTGTCGCCGAAATGGTTGATCGCCGCCGCGAGCAGGAAGAATCGCGCGCCGCGGGTGATGAACGAAAGGGCGATGAACAGCGGGAAATTATAGGCGAGCAGACCCGAGACGATGGTCACGAGCTTGTAGGGGATAGGCGTGAAGCCCTTCACCAGAATGAAGATCGCGCCCCACTGGGCGTAGAAGGCGCGCAGCGCGTTCATCTTCTCCGCATAGCCGTAGAGATTGATGAGCCACAGCCCGATCGTATCGTAGAACAGCGCGCCGAAAGCGTAGCCCAGCGCCCCGCCCGAGACAGAGGCGATGGTGCACAGCGCGGCGAAATACCAGGCCTTTTTCGGCTCGGCGAGCGTCATCGGCACGAGGATCACGTCCGGCGGCACGGGAAAGAACGAACTCTCGGCGAAAGCGATGGCCCCGAGCGCGATGGGCGCATGCTTGCTGGAGGCGAGCGACATGGTCCAGTCGTAAAGCTTTTTCATTTTGCCTCGTGCGGATCGGGCGTCACGGTTCGATCCTGCCGTTACCACGAAAAGTTTAACCTAAAGAAGGCGGCCGCCGGGTTGACGGAGCCCCGCGCACGGCTAATATCCGCGCGCTCGGCGGTCGCGGTTTTCGAACCTCCTCCGCGCCTGGGCCCCTGTGGCGGAATTGGTAGACGCGCTCGACTCAAAATCGAGTTCCGCAAGGAGTGCTGGTTCGACTCCGGCCAGGGGCACCAAATCGCTGTTCTCCAGCGTCAAAAACATCCAAAAATCACTATGTAAAAAATGGTTGACGGCGTTTCGGCGTTCCCGGGCGTCCGTTGGCGCGGGTAGGACGAAATGACGGGCGCTGGCTTGCGTCCGCGCGTCTGTCGCGCGACTCGGGCACGCCCATTCTCCGGACGGCAAAACCTTCCCCCTGGCGCCGCGCCGCCTGAACCAACGCCGCGGGGGCCGAAAAGAATGACCGCGCCGGAAGGCCATCGCTGGCGTCTTCGTTGGCGCAAAACGCCCGTGAGTTTAACAATACCTTTTATATCAACTACTTTGCCATCGAACGCGACTCTGGCGAGGCCGCTGTCTCGCGCTTCTCATTTCAACTGAAGCGGAACGATCTGCCCTCTCCCGCGTTAAAGCGAGTGGCACAATTTGTTCGCCCGTTCCGCGCGGAGCCGGCGCTCCTCTCAATATTGCCCGGCATTTCGACCCGCGAAATTTTTTCCAATCAACTCCCGGGAGGCGATATGATTTTCTCTTTCAAAGGCCCCCTCGCAGCGCCCCGAGCATTATTCTACTGTGCTTCCGCCGCTCCGTCCCGCATCCTGCGGCGGGCGGCCCGCCTGAGTCTGCTGGCATTGGCCATCAGCGCCGGCGGCGCGGGGGCGGAGGCCGCCAATCTGCTCGCCAACGGGGATTTCGAGGCGCCGCCGGTTCCGGCGGGGTCGTTCACGCGCTTCGCGACAGGGTCGCTCATCAGCGGCTGGCGCGTGGTGGGCGCGGCGGGCAATGTGGACCTCATCAGCGGAACTTACGTGTCGGGCGCATTTACCGCCACCCCGCGGTCCGGCCAGCAATGGCTCGACCTGACCGGCATCAGCCACACCGCGACCGGCGTCGCGCAGACCGTGCCGACGACCGCCGGCAGGCTTTACGAGCTGTCGTTTCACGTCGGCAATGTGGTCAACCCCGGCGGCCCGCTCGGCGTGACGAGCCTCGTGCGCGTGTTCGTCAACGGGACGCCGCTCATGACGGCGACGAACAGCGCCGGCGCCGGCCAGAACAAGGTCGTCTGGCGGCGGTTCTCCGCCACTATCGTAGCGAGCGGGCCGAACACGACGATCACATTTCTGAACGGCGACTCCGCCGCAGACGACTCCTGCGGTCTGGACGACGTGACGTTGATCCCGCTGTTCGCGGTCGGCGAATAACGCCGCGCGAGACGGACATCGAGGTTCTCGGGCAGGCCGCCGTCTCTCTCGGCGGCCGGGCTTTATGGCGCGCAATAATACCCAGGCCGAACCCTTTGATAGCGAACATAGCTTCCGCCGGGGCTCCGGTTGAACTCATTCGCCACGCATTTGCCGCCGACGCGCACGAAAGGGGCGACATAACCCCAGGGATACCATTCGTCCGTCGCGGGATAGGCGCTCACGAGGCCGGCGTCGTAGGCCCAGTCCCCGGCGTAGCCCCATCCGGGCCAAGCCTCTCGCACCCAGGGACCGAGTTGCGTGGGTCCGGGCGCGCGCAATTGCGGTTCGCGGCGATGCGCCCGCGCCCCCGCTTCGGACGCGGCCCCAAGGACAAGCGCCGCCGCGAGAAAACCGCTCGCCATGTGTCTGGCCGCACCCATCACGTCCTCCCGCTATTCACTGGCCCGACAGAAGCATGATCCGCGACGCCGCGAAACGGGGCCGCGCGCATATCTCTCCTCTCCGCGCTTGAAGCGGCCGGGACGCGCACAAGATCCCGGAGGCGTCCGCAAGCGGCGGCGCAGGGAGACGGAACCATGACAAACGACAATCCGAACCTTGCCAAGAACAAATACATCTTCGCGGGCGTCGGCGCCGTATTGGGCGGCCTGACTGGGGCCGCCATCGGCGGCGGGCTGATCGTGCTGATCGGCGCGGGCGTCGGCGGGCTTCTGGGCTATAACGCTCTCAGGCGGCTGTAAGCGCCGGCGGCCCTTCAGTCGCGTTGATTGATGAACAGCATGGCGATCCCCACGCTGCCGATGAAGCGGAAAGCGGGCTCCTGCATGTTGTAGACGCCCGCCCGCCACATCTGGAACCATTCGCCGCCGACGGCCATGAAGCCGAAGAGATAGAGCAGAAAGCCGATGCTCAGTCCGGCGATCGCCACGCCCTTCGCGCCGTTGAACGCCGCCGCGTCGGCCACCCGCGCGCGCCACAGAAGCCATGTTCCGTAAAGCGTGAGACCCGCGGAGACGGCCTCGGTCACGATGATGAAAACGTAGCAAAGGTGATGCAGCGCCGGACTCGTGATCGCGCGCCAGGTCAAGGGGCTCGGCGGAATCATGTCCATGGACAGGATGTGCTTCACCACGTCGAAATTCGCGCCGTAGTCGAGGACATTGCCGAGCGCCACCAGCGCAATGAGCGCGCCGCAGGCGGCCGCGACCGCAATCTTGGCGAGTCTTGTCATCATGTCGCCGTCTCCTCCCGACGCGAAGGCGTCAGCCTAGCGGGATCGGACGCGAAAGGAAACGAGGGGGTCGCCGCGCGCGCCCGAAGCGCCCCTGTCGCGCGCATCGCCCGCTTCGCGAGCGGCCGTAGTCGCGCCAAAGCGAAGGCGGCGAGCCGGCCCTTCAGGCTGGACGCAATAAACCGGCCTCGCACCGGAACTTCGCCTGACGACCAGGCCAGCTTGTAAGGGTCCGCGGGCAGAAGCAGGTCGTAGCGGGAAAGCCCCTCCTCCGCGCATCGCGCGATCAGACGGGCGGTCAGAGACTGGCCGGGCGAGCCTTCGGAGAACCGCGGGTCGTAGCAGGCGAGGAGCGAACGGTAGGCGTCGCCGCCGACGAAGCCGATTTCGATCGCCGCCGTATCCGCGCCCACGCACAGGGCGTGAACGCGCAGCCCCCCCTCGCGGGCGAGAGCGGCGGCGAATTCCTCCGAAGCCGGATTGGAGAGCCCGGCGCTGTAAACGCCCTTGCCGCGCAGCCATTCGCGCTTCAGCGTGAAGGCGCGGCGCGCCAGACGCTCCCGTTCGGCAGGCGTCCGCGCCTCGTGAAGCGAAACGGGCCCGAGCGCGTCGAGCCGTTTCGCGCGCCGCTCAACGCTCTTGTGGCGCCGGCGATTTGGCGCGCGCAAATCAAGATAGGGCGCGGACAGCGCCTCGCCTTCGCCGGCGCCGGCGGCGAATACGCCGTCTGCGCGAATGCGCGTGAGCGCGAAAAGATCGACGTCTCGCCATCGCGCCATGCCAGCTTCCGCCGCGTTGCGCCAGCGTGCGCGCCCCTCTCCCCCTTCCGCGAGCGCGTCGCCATACTGCGTCATCGGCTCGCCAATCCATCGCGCGATCGAGACGCCCAGCCGCCGCTCGATCTGCAAGGGCAGGAGCATGACGAGCCGGCCCGCCTCCCGCACGCAAACGAGGCTCGGACGAACCCGAGGCCCGGCGGCCGCAAGCCAGGCGCGGCACCAGCGGAAATTCTGAAAGCCCGTCGCCTCCGGCGTCGCGCGCTCCAGCGCGTCCCACTCGGCCTCGAGGGCGTCCATCTCCGCGAGCGTCCCGATGCGCTCGACCCGGCAGGAGGTTTCGACGGCCACGCTATTTCATGATCTGGTAGGGCGCGACGTCGCTGAAGCCCAGTTCGGCGCGCGGATCGACCCGGAAGTCGATCGTCATGGGCACCCCCTCCCTGCGAGCGAGTTTCCGAAACCCCTTGTGCGCGGCGGCCAGCGCCAGTTTAGCGAAAAAGGCGGGTCCGCTCGTCGCCCGCGACAAATCCCGTCCGCCGAGCAGCGGCCGCAACAGGCCGTTGGCGTAATCGACCACATAGCCGTCGCGCAGCTCGTCGGTCCAGTGCTCGGTCGTGAAGGAGACGTTGACGCAATCGGCGTTGCGGACTCGATGCGGGGAATTGCGCGGCCAGGTCGTCCAGTCGCCGGCCTCGAGTTCGAAACTTTCGGCCGCCGCCTCATAGGACGGGTCGTAGGGCAGTTCCGTATCGAAACTGCGCTGAAGCACGATGTTCTCGATCGTGCTTTGCGGCAGATGCGGCGGGCGCGGCGGATAGACCCATACCCGTTTGCGGCCCCTCACCTGCCACAGGCTCTGGCCGGGAACGTCCGCATGAAGCGCCACATTCATGTTGGGCGACGAGATGAGAACGCTCATCGAGCGCTTGTAGCTGCGAAATCCCGGAACGCTGCGCTCGATGTCGGCGAAGAGGTCGTCGAGAAACTCGCCATAAGCTTCGAACGCCTCGTGCACGCGCTGGAGGTGCACCCAGATATTGCCGCGCGCCACCGCCTCCATGACCTCTCGGCCTGAAAGGCCGATCATGTCGCCCTCCCGCCATTTGCGGGGGTCGGTCTCGCCGCGGGGCATGGTGTTGACGTGGAACAGATCGCGCGGCGTGGCCTCGATCAGCCGCTCCAGCGCTTCGTCCGAAAACAGCAGGCTGTCTGCGAGCCTGTGCTTCAGCAGCATCGGTCGGCGGCCGAAATCCCTGATCTGCTCGGGGGTCCACTCTATCGAGGAAATTTCCATGGCCATTGATCGCCGCGCCTCTCGAGCTTCAGCGATAGCGCCAAATGGAAAACAAAAGATGGACGCATCCTCGAAGCTTCGACGGGCGCGAGACAGCGGGCGATTCTCTCCCGATGCGGGCCGGTCGCGCCCGCTAGCGCGACGAGCGCCCGGAATCGCGCCAATTGGACAAACGGGCCGCGATGTGCCCATTTCTGGGTAGAGAGTAACCTTAACCGATGCAACCCCTGACCATCGAAAGGTTTTGTCGAGCACGACCGGCGCTTCCCTCGCCGGACCCTGGCTCGTGACGGATCGGCGCCAATTGGCGGTTGTCAGCGGATCGGCAGGAGGGGCGCAGATGATTGATCTCTACTACTGGCCAACTCCAAACGGCCACAAAATCACGATCATTCTGGAGGAGACCGGCCTCGCCTATCGGATCAAGCCGGTCGACATCGGCAAGGGCGACCAGTTCAAGCCGGATTTTCTGGCGATCTCGCCCAACAACCGGATGCCGGCGATCGTGGACCGCGCGCCGGCCGACGGCGGCGCCGAGGTCGCCATCTTCGAGTCCGGCGCGATTCTATTGTATCTCGCCGAGAAGACGGGCCGCCTGTTGCCGGGCGACTTGCGCGGACGGATGCGCGCCCTGCAGTGGCTGTTCTGGCAGGTCGGCGGGCTCGGCCCGATGGCGGGGCAAAACCACCATTTCGCCAAATACGCCCCCGCCCGAATTCCCTACGCCATCGACCGCTATCGAAACGAAACCGGCCGCCTCTACGGCGTGCTCGACCGGGAGCTGGCGAAGTCGCCATTCATCGCGGGCGACTACTCGATCGCCGACATCGCCTGCTATCCGTGGATCGTTCCGCACGAGGACCAGGGGCAGGATCTCGACGATTTCCCGCATCTAAAACGCTGGTTCGAGTCGATCAGGTCGCGTCCGGCCGTGACTCGCGCCTATGCCGCCGGCGCGCCCTATGGGCGGCGAGGGCCGGACTTCACCGCGCTGGAGCGGGAGATTCTCTTCGGCCAGACAGCCGCGCGCCCCGACACGAAATAGGCTATAGCCGGCGCATCCAACAGGGAGCCCGAGCTGCGTTCATGTCAAACGACCGTCAATTCGCCGCCCAAGAGACAGCCAAGGCGCTGATCGAAGTTCAGGCGGTGCTCGTCAATACCGAGAAACCTTTCATCACCACGGCGGGCTGGGCGTCGCCGGTTTATATCGACATGCGCAAGATCATCAGTTTCCCGCGCCTGCGCCGGCGGCTGGTGGACTTCGCGACCCGCGCCATCGAGCGCGACATCGGCTATGAATCGCTCGACGTTGTGGCGGGCGGCGAGACCGCGGGCATTCCCTTCGCCGCCTGGATTTCGGACAGCCTCATGCTGCCGATGCAATATGTCCGCAAGAAGCCGAAGGGCTTCGGCCGAAATGCGCGCATTGAGGGCGACCTGCGCGAAAACGGCCGAGCGCTGCTCGTCGAAGATCTCGCGACCGACGGCGGCTCGAAGAAGGATTTCGTGCAGGCGCTGCGGGACTCCGGCCAGCGCTGCGACCATGTCTTTGTTTTCTTCTTTTACGATATCTTCGCCGGCGCGCGGGAGGACATGGCGAAGATCGGCGTCACACTGCATTATCTCGCGACCTGGCGCGACGTGCTGGCTGTCGCCCGCGAGCATGGCTACTTCCCCGAAACGGCGCTGAACGAAATAGAGGCCTTCATCGCCGATCCCATCGCCTGGTCGGCCGCTCATGGGGGAGCGGACCGGCCGAAGGCGTGAACCGTCTCATCCGGCGGGCGACGCATTAGCAAGAGTTCGCGCCCGCCGAATCATCCCCAAATCCTATCTCGACGAACGCCCGTCTTTCTCCTAAAGATGGAATGCTGAGATGGATAATAGAAATACTTAATCGTGATTAAGCTTCTCCAGGGAATGACGGCAACAGCAACTTAACGCCTTTGTAGCTACTTTTCCCAACGCGCCGGGGGGCAGCGCCTGAAGCCGCATAGGCCTGCGGTTCGGCGTCCGTATGCGAGGGGAGAGCCGAGCGATGCGGCGGTCCGAGAATCCGAGAGACGCTCGGTTGGAAGTCATCTCTCATTACAGCCGCTCCGGGGAAAAACATCCGCCGCTTCTGTTCGTACATGGCGCGTGGCATGGCGCCTGGTGCTGGAATCGCGGCTTTCTGGAGCGCATTGCCCGGCAAGGCTTCGACGTCCACGCGATGAGCCTGAGGGGTCATGGGCGGAGCGCGGGCCGCGACCGTCTGCGCACGACCCGCGTAAGGGATTTCGTCGACGACATAGAGGAAGTAGCGGATAGCCTGCGGGCGCCGCCCATTATCATCGGCCATTCCATGGGCGGCTTCCTGACCCAGAAGCTCATGGAGCGCCGGCGTCTTCCGGGCGTGGTTCTCCTTGCCTCCATGCCTCCGAACGGCGTCGCGGCCTTCGTGGGGAAACTGATCCGCACCGATCCGGTCGGCGCGCTTCAGGCGAATCTCAGGCTCCAGCTCAGACCTGTCGTTTCGACGCCGGACCGCGTGAAGCGCCTTTTCTTCTCCAAGGTCACGCCTGACGCCGACATCGATCTTTTCGCCTCGCAGCTCGGCGATGAGGCGTTCTTCGCCTATCTCGACATGCTGTTCGCCGATCTGTGCAAGCCCGCGAAGGGAACGCCCGTGCTGGTGCTCGGCGCCGAAAATGACGCGATCTTCCCGATCGAGACGCAACGGCGCATCGCGGCGGCTTATGGGACCGAGGCGATCGTCTTTCCGAACATGGCGCACGACATGATGCTCGAGCCCAACTGGGAGCGGGTCGCCGACTTGATCGCCGCCTGGGTTCGCGAAGGCTGCCGCCAGCGCCTTCCCGTCGCCGCCTGACGAAGCCTCAGGCGGGCTTCACCGCCCAGGCGCCGACCACCAGAGGCCCGAGCATCAGAGCGTCGATCGCATCCGCCTCGTCGCGGATCCGCCGCTCAAGCGTATCGATGCCGATTTCCGCCTCCGTGGCGACCTGCATCTTCACCATCGCGGGCGCAAGGCTACGGATGGTCGAGACGAACCACGTCGGACAGAACCCTCCCCCGCCCTGCTCGATGCGGGTGATGCCGAACAGCGAAGGCGTCAGGCCCGCGGCCTTGAACGCGCGCCCCAGCGAGGCGCCGATGCGCGGATGAAAACCGCAGCGCTCGAACACCGTGGTCAAACGGACGACGTTTTCGGTCACGGAAGCGATCGGCGGCACAGTGGCGGAGCGCGAAAGATCGGGTTCCTGAAAGGCGACGATTCCGCCGGGAACGACGTAAGACAGCAACTCCCGCAGTCCAGCAGCGGGATCGGGAAAGTAAATCATCACGAACCGGCCGACGAGCGCGTCGAATTTTTCGTTGCCGCCGACATGCGGAAGCTCCGCCTGGCGGAACTCGATATTGGTCGCCCCCGCCGCCGCGGCGCGCGCGCGCGCGCGGTTCAGTCCCTCCGCGTCGCGATCAATTCCGACGACCGAGCCGGCATCGCCGACGAGACGCGCCGCCAGAATGGACACGTCGCCCATCCCGCAACCGATATCCAGCACTCTCATGCCCGGCCGCAGACCCGCGCGCCTGAAAAGATCAGTTGTCGTTTCGTTGAGAAATGCGGCCTGCTGCTCGAGCCGCTCAGCCTCCTGGGCCGAATATCCGAGGGGGTAGGAGCCGCAATCTTCCCTGCTCATGACGCATCCCGGCTGAAGTGGAGAAATGGTTAAACTCGAACGTGACTAGATAAACCCAATCTGAACGCGGACGAGAATTTCCTGCTCGTTTGGTTAACTCCGCCCGCAACCGAAATCGCCTATTCGGCCGCAAGGCTCATAAAAAGCTTTACCTCGTCCTCGAGCCGGTCGATGTCGGCGGCGAGTTCCCTGCGCCTCGAAAATGCGTTGAGCGCGAGCCCTTCCCGAAGGTCCATCGGTCGGCCCAGGAGGCGATAGAGATCGTCGAAGGCATTGGACGCCTCGTCCATCTCGGCCGCAATGTCCCCGAGAGTCCTTGCCGCGGTTTCCGAATAGGGTTCCGAGGCCAGAACCTTGAAACAGTCATAGGCCGCCTCGACCCAACCGGCGATCTTTGGATGCGCAGACAAATCGGCGTCAGGCGCGACGTGATGGCGCAGCGTGTCGCTGAGATAGGCGTCGATCTCCGCCTCGGTCTGGGCGGAAAGATTGGGCCAGGCGACGCCCAGCCGCCTCCCGATTTTTTCGATTTCGGCGCGCCAGTCCCGAAGGAAAAGCGGCCAGAAGACGATGGCGCGCGGCAGGGGGCGAGAGAATGCTTCAGCGTCGAGCATATGCCGCAACCAGATCAGCGAACTGATCTCGGGCGCAAAACCGTTGCGCTTTTCCAGCGACGCCGCAACCTCGATCGGCGAACGAAGGGCGATAATGCAGCGCAAGCCATAATTCAGCTTTCGCAGCGCCCGCGCCCAGAAGGGGCCCATGCGGGAATTCCGGGGATCCTTGAGAACGATCAGCGGCGCGAGGTCGAATTCGCTTTTCAACAGGGCGACCGCTTTTTCCCCGAGCGCCTCCAGTTGCGAGGGCTCGATGCGCGATTCGTCGAACTTCCGCCAATCGTTCCAGACGCTGCCAGCGCACGCCAGCGCTTCGTCGTTGAAACTGGCGATCAATGTTGATTCGTAATGGCCGCGAACATTGTCCGGCATGCCGCTCATCAAAGTATTCGGCGCCCGAACGCCGAGTCTCGTGAGCGTTCCCGAGACGGAGGACGTGCCGGAGCGATGCATCCCCAGAATCAAAATTGCCGTCTTTTCCGGTTCTTCGCTCCCGCCGAGCGAAGGTTCTTCTGGGTCCGCCATCGAATCGTCGCCATTTTTCTACGCTGTCGCGAGGCTTATCCGGTTCCCCCATTGAGAGCAAATCGAGACGAATGCGCGCCCGGATACAGCCGATCATCCTCCCATTTTTGCGGCCGGCGAGGAGGCGACGCGGCGCCTGGCCGGTTTTCAAGAACAGCTGATGAATTCGCGATAGATCCAGCCGAGCCGCTTGCCGCCGGGCGTCGCGACATAGGCCCAGGGCCGGCCCACTCTGTCTTCGCCATAGCGCTGGACGACGACCGGGCGACCGCTCTCGATCGCGCCGATGACGTTTTCTTTCTGGTCCCAAATATCGAGCGAGGTTCCGGCGGGAGCCGTCGCGGTGCAGCGGTCGCCCGCGAGCGCGGGCGCGTCCCAGGCAATGGCGGCGGCGAATGCGGCGAGAAGCAAACCTGTGGTCAGCGACAATTTCTCAGACATGCATAACTCCTTTGCGAATGGCGTCAGCTATAGTCGCCGCGTTCCTCCCCAAAGTTGCGCGAGCGCACATGAGCCTGCGATGAACAGAGCCCCTCTCCTCTTCCTGCTTCTCGCCCTTGCCGCGCCTGCGCGGGCGGAACCGCCGCCCGGTTTCGCCCGCCTCTCCGACGTCGCGCCGGACATTGCGCAGGACATGCGTTACGCGGGGCCGAACAATTTCACCGGCCGCCCCGTTCCGGGCTATCGCGCGCCGCAATGCTGGCTGCGCGCCGAGGCCGCAAGGGCGCTCGCCGCCGCACAGGCGGATGCGAGGGCGCAGGGCGTTTCGCTCGTGGTCTACGATTGCTATCGCCCCAGACGCGCCGTCTCCTCCTTCGTGGAATGGTCGCGCAACGCCGATCAATCGACCAAGGCCGACTATTATCCGCGTCTCGACAAGCGCCAGCTCTTTCCTCAGGGCTACATCGCCGAGCAATCCACCCATTCGACGGGGCTCGCGGTCGATATCGGCGTCGCCGGGTGGAATTTTGGCACGCCTTTCGATTTCTTCGACCAACGCTCTTGGACGAAATCGGAGACGGGCGGCGAGGCGCGGGCGCATCGTGAAGCGCTCGTCGCACTGATGCGCCGCCACGGCTTCCAAAATTATCCGCGCGAATGGTGGCATTTCGCCTTCAGTGGGGCGGACGGCGCCCAAAGCTACGATGTCGAAGTGGAGTGAGACCGTGCGCGGATTTTCCTTCGCGGCCGCCACCATCTGTCTTCTCGCCTCGCCGCTCGCGACGGCGAAGGATTGCGGCGCGCTGAACACGCAGATGGAGATGAACGTCTGCGAAGGCGAGAATCTCGCCAGGGCCGACGCCACGCTCAATGCCGCCTACGCCAGGTTGACGGCGAAGGTTGGCGCGGGCGGCAGGGCCAGCCTCGTCGAAGCGCAGCGGGCGTGGATCAAATATCGCGATCTGCAATGCGGCTTCGAAACGCTCGGCGCAGTCGGCGGCTCTATTCACACAATGCTGGCCGCCATTTGCAGGACCGAGCTTACGCGGGACCAGACGAAGCGGCTGCAACGCCAGCTCGACTGCGTGGAGGGCGACCTGTCCTGCGGCGGGCAATGAGACTTTATCTTTGGCTTGCGGCGCGGATCGCTGAAATATTGGCCCTAACCCAGACCGCGAGCCCCTCTTCGTCGATCTCGCGATTGGAGAGTTGCTCGATGATAATGAAGCAATCTTCGTCGCGGGCGGTCAGTTCGTAGCCGTTGTCGGCGAGGAACAACTCCATCGCCGTCAGCGCCACGCCCTTCTTGCCGTCGACGAAGGGATGGCTGCGGACGAAACCATAGGCGCAGGCTGCGGCGAGCCGCGCCGCGTCGCTCGACGGCGCCGCCCGCGCAATCTCCTGCGGGCGGGAAAGCGCCGTGGTCAGCGCGGGCTCGCTGATCAGTCCGATGGCCCCGCGATGGGCGGCGAGCAGTTCCTCGTGGATCGCGAGAACGATGTCGCGATCGAGAAAGCGCCACCTCGTCACTTGGAAAGCCCGCGCAAGGCGTTGTGCCGCCTGCTCATCATTCGGCGCGCAAGGGCGATGCGGCGTTCGAAATCGGGATCGCTCTTGGTGATGCGATAGCCCTCCGGCGAGCGGGTGAGATAAAGCCGGTCGCCCTTCTCGACGTTGAGATCCGCGATGATCTCGCGCGGCAGAACGACGCCGAGGGAGTTGCCGATCCGAAGGACTTTCAACACGCCGAAGGCGTTGGCGGGGTCGATTTCGTCCATAGGTTACAACACCCGTATTAACGTTGATGATTATAACAAATGTTATAACTAAAGCAGGGCAAACGCAACATGACAAATGACCGTGCGCGGATAAACTGCGCGGCCCATGCGTCCCGACATTCTCGCTCCGCTTTTCGGCCGCGTAGCCGCCCTGCCCGGCGTCGGCCCCAGGACCGCGCCGCTGTTCGACCGCCTGCTCTCCAGGCCAGGTCAGCAGGCGCGCGTGGTCGATCTCCTGTTTCATTTGCCTGCGAATCTCATTGACCGCAGCCGGCGCCCCAAAATCGCGGAGGCGCCGATGGACGCCATGGTGGTCATACAGGCGCGCGTCGTCGAATGCCGGCGGCCGCAGGGGCGCTACGCCAAACAGCCCTATCGCGTGCTCGTCGAGGACGAGACGGGCGACGTCGAACTCGTTTACTTTCTTGCCAACGCCGACTGGATCGAACGCAGCCTGCCCCTGGGCGCGACGCGATGGATTTCGGGCCGTCTGGAACTTTATGACGGGCGTCGCCAGATGGCGCATCCGCGCGTCTTCGACGAGGCGGGGTTCGCGAAGCTGCCCCCTTTCGAAGCCGTCTATGGGCTGACCGAGGGCCTTCAGCCGCGTTTCGTTTTGCGCGCCACGGAAGAAGCGCTGACGCGCCTGCCGGCGCTTCCCGAATGGCAGGAACCCGCCGTCCTCGCCGCGAACAAGCTGCCGGGCTTCGCGGAGGCTATGCGCGCGGCGCATCGGCCGGACGACGCCAGGGCGCTGTCGCCGCAACATCCGGCCCGCCAGCGGCTCGCGCTCGACGAGCTTCTGGCGAGCCAGCTCGCGCTGCGCCTCATGCGCGCGAAAATGCGTCGGCTTCCCGGACGCGAGAACAGGGGCGACGGTCGCCTTGCGCGCCAGATCGAAGCCGCGCTCCCCTTCCGGCTCACCGGCGCGCAACGGCGCGCCCTCGAGGAGATTCGCGCCGACCTCGGCTCCAACATGCGCATGTTGCGGCTCGTGCAGGGCGACGTCGGATCGGGCAAGACGGTCGTCGCGGCGCTGGCGATGGCGAGCGTCGTGGAATGCGGGCGGCAGGCCGCGCTGATGGCGCCGACGGAAATTCTCGCGCGCCAGCATTACGAGCGCCTTGCGCCGCTCATGCAGCCGGCGGGCGTGCGCATCGCCCTCCTCACGGGCCGCCTGAAAGCCAGCGAGCGCGCGGCGGCGCATGCGGCGATCGCGGCGGGCGACGTCGACGTGGTCGTTGGAACTCATGCGCTCGTGCAGGGCGATCTCGTTTTCCACGACCTCGGCCTCGCGGTCATCGACGAGCAGCACCGGTTCGGCGTTCAACAGCGTTTCGCTCTGGGCGCCAAGGGGCTGGGCGTCGACGTGCTCTTGATGACGGCGACGCCGATTCCGCGCACGCTGGCGCTCACCGCCTTCGGCGATATGGACATCTCCGCACTCGACGAAAAGCCGCCGGGCCGCACGCCGATCTCGACCCGCGCCCTCCCGGCGTCGCGCATCGGCGAGGTCGTCGCGGGGCTCCAGCGCGCGCTGGCGCAAGGCGCGCAGGCGTATTGGGTCTGCCCCCTCGTCGAGGAGAACGAAGACCTCGATCTCGCCGCGGCGGAGGCGCGGGCGGCGGATCTGCGCCATTATTTCGGCGACGCGGTCGGCTTGCTGCACGGTCGGATGAAAGGCCCGGAAAAGGACGCGGCGATGGAGGCTTTCCAGCGCGGCGACACGCGGGTTCTGGTCGCGACGACCGTCGTCGAAGTGGGCGTCGACGTGCCCGAGGCGACCATCATGGTGATCGAGCACGCGGAACGTTTCGGGCTCACGCAGCTTCATCAGTTGCGCGGGCGCGTTGGGCGCGGCGCGCGCGAATCGAGCTGTCTGCTCCTATACAAAGGGCCGCTGAGCGAAGCGGCAAAAGCCCGTCTTATGGTCTTACGTCAAACGGAAGACGGGTTCCGTATCGCAGAAGAAGACCTGCGACTGCGCGGGGAGGGCGAATTGCTCGGCACGCGGCAGGCCGGTCTGCCCGGCTTCCGCCTTGCCGACATCACGGCCCATGCCCGCCTGCTTGCGATCGCGCGGGACGACGCGGAACTGGTTTTGCGTCGCGATCCCGACCTCGTCAGCGAAAGGGGACAAGCCCTGCGGGCCCTGCTCTATCTCTTCGAGCGCGACGAGGCGGTTCGCCTGTTGCGGGCGGGCTGACGGCCGATCAGGCCGCCGCGCGCTGCAACTGGGCGAACTGCGGCACGAAGCCGGCGACCGTTTCGAACGGAATGCGACGGTCGAAATTCAGCGTCCGCGCGTCGCCCACGATGAGCGCCTGCGGGGCCAGCAAGACCGTCTCGAAGTCCATGTAATTGAGACAGGCGTCCTGATTCATCATCGCCTGGGCGAGCGTCCGGTAGGATCCGTTTTCCGACGCCGAGAGATCCTCCTCCCGCGTCGCGCACTCGACGTGCAACGCAAAGCGCAGCTTGGTTTGCTCCACCTCGAAGATGAACAGCATCCGGGTCGCCGGCGCGCCAATTCGCGCCGGGCTCCAGTTGCGCCACCAGGCATCCCCGCCCCGGGCTTCCTGTTGCTCCTTGTGCAGCAGGGTGGCGAGCGGCCAAAGGCGAGAGAATTTCGTGCGGCTGAGAAACCAGGACCGGAACTCGTGAGATTCAACCAGCTTCGAAGCAAAAATCTCGTCGAGGCGACGGTCGGCGGCGGCGTCCTGCATGGTCTGGTCCTTGATTCAAAAAAATAATCGGCGCGCTGCGTCAATGCGCTCTTCCCGACTTCTACGCGGTCCGCGTGAATCTTCCGTTTAGAAACCGCCCTATAAAAGCCTAACGCCAAACAACAATTCGCTCCATACGTTAAACTACGCGTTGTGCGACCACCACCCGGTTGCTATTCACGCCTTTTGAATTGTTGGAGACGCCCCAACAGTTGCTGGTCTTGGTGAATTTCTGCCGATTGACCACGACGCAGAGCCGCGCGAAGGGAAGGCCCTCCATCGCTTCCCACACCAGGCGCTCCAAAAGCACCCCGCCGCGCCGAACTTCCCCGACTTCGTAAGCGACGCGCCCGCCGGGCCGAACGACCCGCGCAAGTTCCTGAAAAACGCCGCGGGTCATCTCTTTCCAGGCCTCGAGGGACCGAAGCTGGGAAATCTCGACCCTTTCCGCCGCCACGCCCGCGAACCAGTTGCGCAGCCAGTTGTCCGCCCGGTAATCGACGACGTCGAGAAAGGGCGGCGAGGTCACGACGAGATCGACGGATGCGTCTGCGAGATAGGCGAGCTTCGTCGCCGGCGCCACGGCGAGTTGCGGCTCCTCGCCGGACGGCGGCGCGCCCTCGGCGAGGAGCGCCCGCGATTTCTTGAGGATCAGCGCCGCAATGTCGCGCGGCGGCGGCGTCTGCGCGCGGCGCGCATTGATCTTGACCTGCGCCTTGACGCTCACCGCCTGATTTGGCGGCATGGTGTAGACCGAGAAAAAGCCGGGCGAATGTCCGGTCAGCCGATTGAGGGCGACCATCCGAATCCAGTCGTCGACGGGATCGGGCGGGCGCGCCAGCAACCAATTCCGAAGCGCGCAAATCTGTCTAAGCGTATCGGGATGGTAGAAGGCGAGAAGATCCTCGCGCTCGATCTCGCCGTCGCCGAGCGGCGCCTCGGCGAGCCGCCGCGCCACTTCGGACAGCGCGGGCGGCCGCAGTCGCGGCAGCGTCAGCATGAGCGACAGGGGATTGGCGTCGGAGCCGCAAGGACGACGCCCCCTCAGCGCAGCCTCGAGGGGCGTCGTGCCGCGGCCCATGAATGGGTCGCAAACCACGCCCCCCGGCGCGCTCAGCCGCTCGATGAAAAACGCGGGAAGCTGCGGCTTGAAACAGGCGCGGTAGCTGATTTCGTGAAGGGGATGCCCCGAGCGCTGCGCGGAGGTCCAGAATTCGTTGACGAAATAAGGGATGCCCCCTTCCTCGAAGACCTGCGTCGGCGCGCCGAAATCGTCGAAGGCGCGAAGCGCGGCGAGAAAGGCCCGCTCGCCGCGCGCCTGCGCGAGACCCATCAGGAAACGCGGTCGACGAGGCGCGGCAGCTTGCCGACCTTCCCGCCGACCTCGCGCCGGGCGAGCCCAAGCTCGTATTGCATCTGTAGTTCCAGCCAGTCTTCGGGGTCGACCCCGAACCAGTGGCCGAGCCGAAGGGCGGTATCCGCCGTAACGCCGCGTTGTCCGTTTATGATCGCCGTGATGCGATTGACCGGCACTTCGAGATCGCGCGCGAGATCCGACGCCGTGAGGCCGAGTTCGGCCAGATGCTTTGCGAGAATTTGGCCGGGATGCGTCACCATCCACTCCTTCGCCCGGAGCCTGTTTCCGGAACGCCAAAGAACGCGCGGCCGATAGGCGGGCGGCGGCGCGTGAAGCGGCGCCGGAGCCGGCCGTTGCCGCCGCGCGCGCTCACGAATCGGCGCCCGAAGCGGGCGGCCCCGAAAGGCGCCCGAAAGAAAGAGTCGCGTAAGCGTCTGGCGATATCCCCGCATGGCCTCATGCCCCATCCAGCGTTCGATACGCAAACCATACTCACGCCTTCCGTAAACCCTACCGGCCTCCTTCGCTCTCGCCGCGCGCCCAGGCGTCGCGCACGTCTGCGATGAAGTCCGCCAGGCGTCCCTGCGCGATCGCGCCGCGCAATCCCGCCATCAGCTCCTGATAATATGCCACATTGACCTGAGTCAGCAGCATCATTCCGAGAATTTCCCCGGCTTTTACGAGGTGATGCAAATAGGCGCGCGAATAGTCGCGCGCGGCGGGACAGTTCGACTCCGGGTCGAGCGGCCGCTTGTCTTCAGCGTGGCGGGAGTTTTTGATGTTGATTTTTCCGAATCGCGTATAGGCGAGCCCATGGCGGCCCGCGCGCGTCGGCATGACGCAGTCGAACATGTCGACGCCCCGCGCCACCGCCTGAATAATGTCGTCCGGCGCGCCGACGCCCATGAGATAGCGCGGCTTGGTCTGGGGCAGATGCGGCACGGTGGTCTCGAGCATGTCGAGCATGACCTCCTGCGGTTCGCCGACGGCGAGGCCGCCGATGGCGACGCCGTGGAAGTCCATGTTCGCGAGCGCCGTCGCGCTTTCGATTCGCAGCGGCTTGCTGGCGCCGCCCTGGACGATTCCGAACACCGCCCTGCCCGGCTGCTCGACGAAGGCCTTGCGCGAGCGTTCGGCCCAGCGCAGCGAAAGCCGCATGGCCCGCTCCGCCTCCTTCTCCGAACAGGGCAGCCGCACGCACTCGTCGAACTGCATCTGGATGTCGGAGCCCAGCAGATGCTGGATCTCCATGGAGCGCTCCGGCGTTAGATGATGTCGCGAGCCGTCGATATGGGATTGGAAGGTGACGCCGCTCTCATCGAGCTTTCGCAGCTTCGCGAGCGACATGACCTGAAACCCGCCCGAATCGGTCAGGATCGGATGCGGCCATCGCATGAATTCGTGCAGGCCGCCGAGCCGCGCCACTCGCTCGGCGCCGGGACGCAGCATCAGGTGATAGACGTTGCCGAGCACGATGTCCGCGCCCGCCGCGCGAACGTCCCGCGGAAACATGGCCTTAACGGTCGCCGCCGTTCCCACCGGCATAAAGGCCGGAGTCCGGATCGTTCCGCGCGGCGTAAATATCTCGCCTTTGCGCGCCGCGCCGTCCGTCGCCTGCACGACGAAGGAAAATTCACCGCTCATTTCCGCTCCTTGGCGCCGAGCTCGGCGAGCTTCACGATCTTATAGTTTCCGCTGTCCGTCTCGTTGAACCAGACCTCGAAAAGCGCGCCCACCCTGATTTCCGTATTCCGTAAATCCGTGCGCCAGTCATCGGCGTTCCTCCCGAAATCGATGCGGCCGTCGCGACGCAGGATGAAGGGCCGCGGCAGGCCGCCGTCCAGATCGAACGCGCCGAAGAGATCCCACGGCGACGCGACGCGTAAATCCTCCACGCGCAGATCGAGGGTCATCGGCGCCTCGGAGGGATCCTCCCGCCATTGGGCGACCAGCCGGATGTTGCGCGCGTCGCTCATCCGTCGGCGCGATACAATAGGCTGGCGTCGCCATAGGAATAGAAGCGATAGCCGTTCGCAATCGCGTGGGCGTAGGCCGTTTTCATGCGCTCCAGGCCGCAAAAGGCGGAAACGAGCATGAAAAGCGTCGACCGCGGCAGATGAAAATTGGTGAGCAGCATGTCCGTCATACGGAACTTGTAACCGGGCGTGATAAAGATGCCCGTACGCGCTGCGTAAGGGAGAGCGCGTCCGTCTGGCGTCGCAGCGCTTTCTAGCGTCCGCAGCGCAGTCGTGCCGACGGCGACGATGCGGCCGCCCGCCGCCTTCGCGGCGTTCAGCGCCTCGGCGGTCTCGGCGTCGATGCGCGCATATTCCTCGTGCATTTTGTGCGCGTCGGTGTCCTCCGCCTTCACGGGCAGGAAAGTCCCGGCGCCGACATGGAGGGTCACGCGACGCAGGCTCACGCCCATCGCCTCGATGGCGGCAAGAAGCTCCGGCGTGAAATGCAGGCCCGCCGTCGGCGCCGCGACGGCCCCGGCCTCGCGCGCGAAGATGGTCTGATAGTCGGTCTCGTCACGCGCGTCGGCGGGGCGCTTGCCGGCGATGTAAGGCGGCAGCGGCATGTCGCCCGCGGCTTCGATCGCCCGATCGAGCGCTGGCCCTGTCAGTGCGAAACGAAGCGTGATCTCGCCGTCTTCGCCTCTGGCTTCGACATGGGCGACAAGGGCGTCATCTCGGCTCGAGATCGCTGCGCCGTCATGGCGGGCGAAGCGGATCTCATCGCCTAGAGCCAGCTTCTTCGCCGGCCGCATGAGGGCGCGCCAGCGCGCGGCGTCCAGTCGCTCGATCAGCGTCGCCTCGACTCGGGCGCTCAGAGCGCCCCGTATGCGCTTGCCCGAGAGCCGCGCATGGATGACGCGCGTATCATTGACGACGAGAACGTCGCCGGCTCGAAGAAAAGACGGCAGATCGCGCACGATCCGATCCTCGAAGGGGCCGGACCGCGGCGCGACGAGCATGCGGGCGCTGTCGCGCGGCTCAACGGGCCGCAGCGCGATACGATCCTGGGGAAGATCGAAGTCGAAGAGGTCGACGCGCATCCAAAAGGGCCTGGTCCCCCCTCCCCATGGCGTGGGAAGAGGGGGTGGAACTCAACCGCCCAGCGTGGCCTTGACGATCTTGTCGGGATCGCGGACCGGCTCGCCGCGCTTGATCTTGTCGACGTTCTCCATGCCGGACACGACCTCGCCCCAGACCGTATATTGACGGTCGAGGAAGCGCGCGTCGTCGAAGCAGATGAAGAACTGCGAATTGGCGCTGTCAGGGTTCTGCGCGCGAGCCATGGAGCACGTCCCGCGCACATGCGGCGCCGTGTTGAACTCGGCCTTGAGGTCCGGATATGTCGACCCGCCCGTGCCGGTGCCGCGCGGGCAGCCGGTCTGCGCCATGAAGCCCTCGATCACGCGGTGAAAAACAATGCCGTCGTAGAAGCCCTCGGAAACGAGCTGCTTGATGCGCGCGACATGGTTGGGCGCGAGATCGGGACGGAACTTGATGACGACCGGACCCTTGGTGGTCTCGAGCGTCATGGTGTCGACGGCGTCAGTCATTACTTTCCTTCCTTGGAAAAAGCTCCCTGCCCCGAAGAGCGGCCAGAGGCGCGGGAGCCGTTGGACGACGACGCCCTCGTGCTTTAGGACGCCCGCTGACACGGGATCCTCGGCATGAGGGCTGTGTCGTTGAACATCAGCTCTCGTCGCCGGCGACGCGAATCTTCACGATCTTGTCCGGCCCATCGACCATGCCGTTGTTGGCCTTGTCGCCCTTCTTGATCTTGTCGACCACGTCCATGCCGGACACGACTTCGCCCCAGATCGTATATTTGCCCTGGAGCTGCGGCGCGTCGGCGAAGCAGATGAAGAACTGCGAGTTGGCGGAGTCCTTGTCGCCCGGCTGGCGCGCCATCGCGACCGTGCCGCGCTTGAAGGGCAGATCGCTGAATTCCGCCTTGAGGTCGGGATAGCGGGAGCTGCCCATGCCCGTGCCTTCCGGATCGCCGGCTTGCGCCATGAAGCCGTCGATCACGCGGTGAAAGACGATATTGTCGTAGAAATGCTCCTTAGCGAGCCGCTTGATGCGCTCGACGTGCTTTGGCGCGAGATCGGGCCGCAGCTTGATGGTGACGCGCCCGTCCTTGGTGTCGAGATAAAGAAGCTCATCTTCCGCGCGAACGACGGAAGCCGCGCCGAGGGCGACGGAGAAAGCCGCGGCGGCGAGCAGCAGACGGCGGGTGATTTTCATGGAACGCCTCCCTTTGATCTTATTGGCGCGAATTCCTGTCGCTCGCATTTGCGGGCGGAAAGCGCGCTCGGCCTTGGTTTTAACCGCGCCTTGCGATGGCGCGTTGGAGGGCCTCGACGGAAGCGGCCGGCGCGAAGGCCGACACGTCGCCGCCGAGCGCCGCAATCTGGCGCACGAGCGTGCCGCTGATGTGGCGCAGCCCTGGCGAGGCCGGCAGGAAAACCGTGCGAATGCCGGGCGCAAGCGTCCCGTTCATCCCCGCCATCTGCATTTCATAGTCGAAATCGGCGCCGTCGCGCAATCCGCGCAGGATGGCGCAAGCCCCCCGCTCCCGCGCGGCGTCGACCACGAGCCCGTCGAAGCTCGCGACGGACACTGATCCGCCGTATCCCTCCGCGGCGCAGGAGGCGCCGATCGCCGCCGCCCGCTCCTCGAACGTCAGCCAGGGGGCCTTGCCGGGATGCACGCCGATCGCGACCACGACCCTGTCGAAGAGCGCGACGCCCTGACGAATGACGTCGAGATGTCCAAAGGTGAGCGGATCGAACGTGCCGGAATAGAGCGCCACGCGGCTCATGACGGCAGCTCGTGCGCGATGGCGCCGCCGACGACGGCGGTTTTCACGACGCCCTGCAACAGCGCGCCGTCGAAGGGCGTGTTGCGGCAGCGCGAATGGAGTTTCTCGGGATCGACGACGAAAGGCTCGTCCGGGTCGAACCGGATGATGTCGGCGGGCGCGCCCTTTTGCAGACGCCCTTGCTCGAGTCCAAGAATTTCCGCCGGGCGCGACGACATCGCGGCGAGGAGCCGCGGCAGGGAAACGTCTCCGGAATGCGCGAGCCGCAGGCCGGCGGCGAGCATGGTCTCGACGCCGATCGCGCCGAACTCCGCCTCGGCGAAAGGAAGCCGCTTGGTCTCGACGTCCTGCGGATCGTGGTCGGAAACGATCACGTCGATCAGCCCCTCCGCCAGCGCGGCGACGAGCGCCTTGCGCTCCTCTTCATGACGTAGGGGCGGGCGCAGCTTGAGGAAGGTGCGATAATCGCCGATGTCGTTTTCGTTCAGCGTGAGGTGATTGATCGTCACGCCGCAGGTGACGGGTAGCCCGGCAGCCTTCGCGGCCCGCAGCGCGTCGAGGGAGAGCGTCGTCGTGACGATGGCCGCGTGATAGCGGGCGCCGGTGAGCGCGACGAGGCGCAGGTCGCGGTCGAGCATCACTGTTTCCGCCTCGCGCGGCACACCTGGCAAGCCGAGCCGCAACGCGAAGTCGCCTTCGTTCATCACGCCGCCGGCGAGGTCCGGATCCTGCGTGAAGTGGACCACGAGCGCATTGAAATCTCGCGCGTAGGTGAGCGCGCGGCGCATGACCAGCGCGTTCCGCACCGAGCGCGCGCCGTCGAAAAAGGCGACCGCGCCAGCCTGTTGCAATAGCCCCAGCTCGGCGATCTCCCTCCCCTCCCGGCCCTTGGTCAGCGCAGCCATGGGCAGGACGCGGACGCGGCCCGTGTCGCGCGCGCGGCGGAGCACGAAATCGACCACTGCGGGATCGTCGACGGCGGGAAAGGTCGCGCTGGTGGCGACAAGCGTCGTTACGCCGCCCGCGGCGGCGGACATGGTGGCGCTGGCGATGGTCTCTCGATGCTCGCCGCCAGGCTCGCCGACGAACGCTTGCATGTCGACGAGGCCGGGCGCGAGGACGTCCCCGCCGCAATCGACGACCCGCGCGCCGTCGGGCGTCGAATCCCGGGTGACCGTCGGGCCGAGATCGGCGATGCGCCCGTTCTGAACGAGAAGCCCGCCACGCGACTCGCGCCCCGAGGCAGGGTCGATCAGGCGGGCGTTGACGAAGAGAAGCGGCGCGGAAACGTGAGGCGGCATGGCGACCCTGATTAGGGCATTTTGCCGGGCTTGGGAATTCTCCTCGCCGGAGCCCTGCCGCCCCCCCCGGTCGACCCGCGGTGCCGAACGAGACAGCCTCGACGACACGCAAAGCCCTTGTAAACAAATAGTTCAAAGCTCTCTAAAGATCTCTAGAGTATCTTAGGCCCCACATTTTCATCTACAGCCGAACGGCCTCGTATGTTCATTTAAACCACGCGGCGGATTTTCAAATTGTGTTTATTTTATTGCGAGACTCCCGTCTCTCCCCTATCGTGCGCCTGTTTCTCGAAAAAATGTGGGGTGGACGCTGTGAAATCATTTCGTCTCTTTCTAGCCGCGCTGGCGTCGCTGACGCTGTCAGCGACGGCGCAGGCGCAATCCGAAAAAAGTAAATTGAGCGCGCAGACGCTCGCCAAGACGGCGACGTCCGGCGAGCTTGCCGCCGCTCTGGCCAAGGACGGCTCCGTTCGTGTCGTCGTCATCGTCAAAGCCGCGGGCCGGACCAGCGAACAGCTGACGGCGGCGGCGCACGACGCGGCGACGCGCGCGGCGACGAAGCAGGAAATCGCGGCGGCCATCGAGGCCGTGCTTTCCAGCCACAAGCTTTCCGGCGTCAGCACGGCCAAGGGCGCGCCCGCGGTCGTACGGCTCACGACCGCGCCGGCGTTTTCGGTTGTCGTCAACGCTGCGGAACTCGACGATTTGGCAAATGATCCGCGCGTTGCGGCCGTCGAATACGATCGGCCCATGACGAAGCAGCTTGCTGTGACTCTCCCGCTGATCGGCATGCCCACTGTCCATGCGGGCGGCGGCACCGGCGTCGGCTACGCGGTCGCCCAGATCGACGACGGCATCCAGCGCGACCACCTGTTCCTCGGTCTCGCACGTTTGTATCCTGGCCGCGAAGCCTGTTTCCTCGCGACGAACAACTGTCCGAACGGGACGTCGGAGCAGATCGGCGCAGGCGCGGCGGCGGCGGCCCCCGGCGCCTCCCACGGCACGCACACCGCCGGCATCGCGGTCGGCAACCGCGCCAGCGGCACGCCCAACAAGGGCGTCGCGCCGGCTGCGAAGCTAATCCCGATCAACATCTTCGGCCCGAGTTCCACGGTTCCGTTCTCGATCATCCAGCGGGCGTTCGAGCACGTCGAGGATCTCGTGCTGCTGAGCAGCGGAACCAATCCGCTGAAAATCGCCTCCGTGAATATGAGCGTGGGCGGCGGATCCAGCGCGGGCGTCTGCGACTCCGATCCGACGATGGCGCTGCTGAAGCCGGTCATCGACAGTCTGCGGAGCAAGAACGTCTTGTCGGCGGTCTCGGCAGGCAATGACTACTTTAGGTCGGCTATGGGGTATCCCGCCTGCGTCTCCTCCATCGTGTCGGTGGCGGCGACGAGCCGTTCGGGCGTGGTCGCCAGCTATACGAACATCAGCCCGAGCACGGACCTCTTCGCTCCGGGCGGCGACGTCGGCGGCGACTGCGTCGTCTCCTCGGTGCCGACGAACAGTTTCAGCGCTTATTGCGGCACGTCGATGGCCGCGCCGCATGTCGCAGGCGCCATTGCGGTTCTGAAGCAAAAGGTTCCGACGGCGAGCGCCTGCAAGATCGAGGACGCGCTCAAGGTGACCGGCCTCGCGACGGCCGACACCCGTTCTAGCGGAACGATCACCAAACCGCGCATCCGCGTGAACCTCGCGCTCGCGCGTCTGCTGGCGCCCGCCGCTCCGGCAAACAATAACTTCGCCGCCGCGACGATCATTCCCGCCACGGCCACGAATCTCGGGCTCACCGGATCGAACATCGCAGCCACTTTGGAAACGGGCGAACCGCGTCATGTCGTGGCGACGTCAAACCGCAGCGTCTGGTGGAAATGGACGCCGAGCTTCACCGGCCCGGCGACCATCGATACGCTGGGTTCCGGCTTCGACACCGTCATGGCGGTCTACCGTGGCGCGACCGCCGTCACGAGCCTCGGAACGCTTGTCGCTCAGAATGACAATGCTTCAGCCACGGAGCGCACGAGCAGCGTCACGTTCACTGCCGTCGCCGGTCAGACCTACCACATCGTCGTGGCCGGCAAGACCGTTGCCGAGGAGTGCTCGATCGCGTTGAACCTCCTGCGTCCGCCGGCGAACGACAACTTCGCGCAGGCGCGCGCCGTAACGGTCCTCGCCACTCAGGAGCTGGGCGTCGGCGGCAGCAATGTCGGCGCGACGAAGGAAGTCGGCGAGCCGAACCACAACGGCAATCCCGCGAATACCTCGACCGTCTGGTTCCGCTTCCGGGCGCCGGTTTCGGGTCCGATCACGCTGGACACCGAGGGCTCCGGGCTCAGCGACACGGTTCTCGCCGTCTACACCGGCGCGGCCGTCAATGCGCTGACCCAGGTCGCCGTCGACGACGACAGCGGCGCGGGACTATGGAGCAAGCTGTCCTTCGACATGGTGGCCGGCACGACCTACAATGTCGCCGTGATGGGCTACTCAGGGGCGCAGGGCCGGTATCGACTCTGGTTCAGCCCCGCCGGCGCCCTCAAAATCGACCGCACGAAAGTCGCCGTCGATTGAGACGGGCCCGCGGCCAGGGAAAAAGGCCGGGCCTTCGCAAACAAAACAAGGGGCGGCGTTCGCGCCGCCCCTCTTGCGTTACCGGCGAAGACTGCGCGCCGGGCTATTTTCTTACGCCTCCGTTGAAGCCCGCCGGCGCGGTCTTCCTCTCTTCGAACTTCGCGAATCGCACGAGCACGTCGGCGCCGTCCTCGGGCGGCGAGGCGAGGCGCGCGCGGAAGGCCACTTTCTCGCCGGCTTCGAGGCGCGATTTCGGCGTGGGCGCCGTCCATGCGTAGCGGTCGAGGCCATTCGGCCCGCGCACCGCGAGCGTGATCGGCGGCACGCGATTTTGCTCGCGGCGCATGTTGACGATTTCGCCCTCGGTGACGAGCACCTTGCGCGCACCGTCGATCACGATGCGCGATCGCACGTCGCGGAACTCCAGTCCCGCGAGGTTCACCGGCATGCCGAGGGCGCGATAGGCGGTCGCCATGGCGGGCAGAACCCGGACGATGCGTTCGCGCATCGCGATGATCGCCGTGGCGCCGAAAACCAAGGCGATCATCGTCGCGAAGACAGGCCAGCGGTCGGATTTGCGCTCGGGAAGCGGCCGCGCCGCCGGCCGATTGGGAGGGCCCCACATTTCCTCGTAGCTCGGCGGGCGCGGGAACTCGCTTGACGCCTCGGCGGCGATCTCCCCCGGCGTCGCTGGTCCGTCGAAATCCCTGTCGTGCACGAGGCCCATGCTGCGCTCCCGCTTGCGCGTCGCGAAAATGCGCGCGATCAGGGATTCATTGACCTCGATTATGGTTAAGGACGGGTGAACTGCTAATGTCCCGTCCGAATCCGCCGTCGCCATCGGCGCCGGTTGCACGGCGCAGCTTTCGGGAGCGGTCCAAAGGTGCTGAGTTTCGAGAATGTCGGGCTCCGATACGGCGTCGGGCCGGAAACGCTGCGCGACGTGACCTTTGAAGTCGCGCCGCGCTCGTTCCAGTTTCTCACCGGCCCGTCCGGCGCCGGCAAGACGACGTTGATGCGCCTCATCATCATGGCGCTGAAGCCCACGCGCGGCCTCATCAACATCTTCGGGCGGGACTCGGCGACGCTGGACAAGGACGAAATCACCGAGACGCGCCGCCGGATCGGCGTCGTCTTCCAGGACTTCCGCCTGCTCGACCATCTCACCCTCTACGAAAACGTCGCCCTGCCCCTGCGCGTGCTCGGCCGGGAAGAGTCGAGCTACCGCTCGGAAGTGACCGAGCTTCTGAAATGGGTCGGCCTCGGCGAGCGAAAGCACAGTTTGCCCAGCGTCCTCTCCGGCGGCGAGAAGCAGCGCGCCTCGATCGCTCGGGCGCTCATCTCGCAGCCCAAGCTCCTGCTCGCCGACGAACCCACGGGCAACGTCGATCCGACACTTGCCCGCCGCATTTTGCGGCTCTTTGTCGAGCTGCACAAATCGGGCACGGCGGTGATCATCGCGACGCATGATCTGAGTCTGATGGATCAATATGACGAGGCCCGGCGCCTGGTGCTGGCGGACGGCCGGCTGCACATCTTCGAGTGAGGGAGATGGCTCTGTCCTTCGCCCAAAAGCTGCTGTCGTTCGCCCGGGGGCTGAACCCGCCCGAAGAGACGCTGGAAGAAGACGGCCCGTCCCAGCCGACGGCGCTCGTGCCGACGGACTCGGTCGCGGGCCGCTCGCTCGTCATCGTCATCGCGATCATGACCTTCCTTGCGGCGCTCGCCGCCGGGGCCGCTCTGCTCGTCGCGGAGGCCAGCGTCGAATGGCGCAATGAAGCGTCGAGCGAAGCGAGCGTCCAGGTGCGTCCCGCGCAGGGCCGGGACATGGAGGCGGATCTCAAGAAAGCGGCGGAGATCCTTCAGCGAACACCCGGCGTGCGGGAGGCGCAGATTTACACCAAGGCCGAATCCGAAGCCTTGCTGGCGCCCTGGCTCGGTCAGGGGCTCGATTTTTCCGAATTGCCGACGCCGCGCATGATCGTCGTGAAGCTGGACCCGAAGAAGCGGCCAGACCTCGACAGTCTGCGGACGGAGCTTTCCAGCGCCGTCCCCAGCGCCGTGCTCGACGACCATCATCTTTTCGTCGAACGCCTCGGCGACATGGCGCGCGCGGTCGTCGCGGTTTCGGCGATGATCTTCGTGCTCATCGTCGGCGCAATGGGCATCGCCGTCGCCTCCGCAACGCGGGCGGCGGTCGCCACCAACCGCGAGATCGTGGAAGTGCTGCATATCGTCGGCGCCGCGGACACCTTCATCGCGCAAGAATTTCAGCGCCGCTTCCTGGCGCTCGGACTGCGCGGCGCGGCGCTCGGCGGCGGAGCGGCGATCGCCTTTTTCCTGCTGGCGCGAACCCTGACGCGAAGCTGGCGCGCGACCGCGGGCGGCGAGCAGATGGAGGCCATGTTCGGCGACTTCTCGCTGGGGCCCGAAGGAATCGTCATCATCCTGCTACTCGCCGGAGGAATCGCTGTTTTGACCGGCTATCTCTCGCAGCTCATCGTCTTCCGTCATTTGCGCCGACTGGGGTGACTTCCGCGGCCCCGGGGCATTATGTCCTCCTCTGAAAAAGCGAATCGCGCTTCGACGCGCGGTCGGCCGAATATAACGGGAGGAAGCGGGTGAGGGCGACGGCGCGCCGTTGGAGCGCGAAAAAAAGCCGGTTCGGCCGCCGCCTCGCCGTTGCGGCGCTGGGCTTCGCCGGGGCCTGCGTCGCAGCCTTCGGGCTGGGATTCCTCTGGTTCGCCCACTCGCTCGCGCGCGTCGAACCAATTCTAGAGGTCAGGGCCGAAGGCGTCGTGGCCTTCACCGGAGGGTCGGACCGGGTGCAGGAGGCGGCCGAATTTCTCGCCCGCGGTCAGGCCAAACGGATGCTCATCACGGGCGTCAACCGCGCGACGCGAAGCTCCGTGCTCGCCAAGCTCTTACCTCTCCCCCGCGACCTATTCAACTGCTGCGTGGATCTCGGCTATCAGGCGCTCGATACGATCGGCAACGCCCGGGAAACGCGCGAGTGGGCGCAGGTGCACAACATTACGCGCTCGCTCATCGTCGTCACGTCGAACTACCACATGCCGCGCGCGCTGGCGGAGCTTTCGGCGGAGCTGCCGGACGTCAAGCTATATCCGTTTCCGGTCGTCAGCGAGCATGTGACGGTCGCGGACTGGTCGCGCGACCTGAACGTCGCGCGCCTCGTCGGCGGCGAGTATCTGAAATATCTCGGCGCCTACGTGCGCCTTTACTTCCGCCCGAAGCAGAGCGGCCTCGATCTCGCGCAGCTGCGCGCGAGCGCGACCCTGTCAGAGTGAGCGCCTTGTTTTCCGGCGCCGCGCTGGCGTAAAAGGCGCGGGCGCGTCGCCAAAGTAACCCTGCCCATGATCTATCTGCGCTCTTTCGTCTTCCAGATCCTGTTCTTCGCCACGATGATCCTGCTCCAGATCGTCTGGCTGCCGGGCCTTTTCATGCGCCGTCAGGTTTCGCAGGAGCTCGGGCGCACCTGGGGGCGGCTCTCGCTGTGGCTCCTGGACAAAATCTGCGGAACGAAAGTGGAGTTTCGCGGAGTCGAGAATATTCCGAAGGGCGCGGTGATCGTCGCGGCGAAACATCAGTCGATCTGGGACACCTTCGTTCTGCCGACGAAATTTCCCGACTTCAGCTACATCCTCAAGCATGAGCTGGTCTGGATTCCCTTCTTCGGCTGGTATCTGCTCGCCGCCGAACAGATCGGCATCGACCGGGCCAAGGGCGGCAAGCTGCTGCCCCAGCTCATTGCTAAAGCAAAGAAGATCTTCGCGCAGGGCCGCCAGCTTTTCATCTTCCCGGAAGGCACGCGCCGCCCCGCCGGCGCGCCGCCCGCCTACAAGATGGGCGTCGCGCATCTCTATGCGGCGGCCGATGTGCCGGTGCTGCCGGTCGCGCTCAACGCCGGGCTTTTCTGGCCGCGCCGCTCTTTCCTGATCCATCCGGGGACGATCGTGATGGAGTTTCTGCCGGTCATTCCGCCCGGCCTGCCGCCGCGCGAATTCTTCGAGAAAATGCAGACTGAGATCGAAACCGCCTCCGACCGGTTGATCGCGGAAGCGGTGGCGAAGGATCCGGGTCTCGCGAAGCGCGTCGAGGAAAACCGGGCCAGGGCGATCGAAGCAGACAAGGCGCGCGCCGCGAGGAAGGCGGGCGAGCTTTAAAAGCCGCCGCCTTCGCCTCTTAAGCGGTCGCCGCTCCCGTCAGCGCCGCACGCGCCTCGTAGAGCGGATATTCCGCCTCGACGATATAGGGACCGCCGCCCACGGAGGCGCGCGACGACATGAGCACGAATCGCTCGGCCCTGAACCGCAGCGGCGGGAAATAGCCGCGCGCGCCGAGATAGGCGGCAACGGACGCCGCGCTCGATCCGCGCAGACGCGCGAGCGTCACATGCGGCGCGAATTTCCGCGGCTCCGGCGGCGCGCCGAGACGGCGCATCAGCCGCTCCTGCTCGGCCTGTAAATCCATCAACGCCGGATCGGGCCGCACCCGCGCCACGATCGCCCGCGGCCGATCCCCGCCGAATGACGTCAACTGGTCGATGACGACATCGACCTCGGGCCGTTCGATAAAGGAAAGCGCGTTGGCGGCGTCGCGGGCGAAGGCGTCGTCGACGTCGCCGAGAAAGCGCAGGGTGACGTGATAGTTCTCAACGTCGATCCAGCGCGCGCCGGAGAGGCCGCCGCGCAGGCGCGCGAGGCTTTCGGCGATGTGGGGAGGAACTTCCAGGGCCGTGAACAGTCTAGGCATATGCTCCTCCTCGAACAGCTGTTGGACCAGCCGCGCTAGCGCGTTTCCCTCCTCGCGCCCGCGGACGCGAGAACCCTTTCGACATAGGGGGCCATTCTTCTTGCAATCTTCGTGACGCCCGCCGCATTCGGGTGCACGCCGTCGCCGATCAGAAGCTTCGGATCGCCCCAGACGCCTTCCATGAAGAAAGGAACCATCGTCACCCCATATTTCCGGGCGAGGTCTGGATAAATCGAATCGAACTCCTCACGATAAGCTTGCCCCCAGTTGTTGCTGGAGACCATTGCCGCCAGAACGACAGGCACGCCTTTCGACTGAAAAGTTTCGATCATTTTCTCGAGATTGGCGCGGGCGTCCTTGGGCGGCATCCCGTTCAGCATGTCGTTCGCCCCAAGCTCCAGAATCGCCGCGTCCATCGGCCCGGTCGAAAGGGCGTAATCGAGCCGCGCGAGGCCCATCGCCGTCGTATCGCCGGAGACCCCCGCATTGATCACCTCCACATCGAGCCCCCGGGCCGCGAGCAGGCGCTTCAGCTGCGCGGGAAGAGTATCCTCCGCTGCAAGGCCCGGGCCAGCCGTCAGGCTGTCGCCGAAGGCGAGCACGCGCTTTTGCGCGGCCTCCGCGCTGGCGCCGGCGAGAAGGGAAACGGCGAAAGCCGCGATTTGAAGCCAGCGCCCGAACAGGCGATAAGGCGGGAAAGTCACAAGCGTCTGAAGCGGCGCGTCGTTCAAGGAAAGCTTCTCCGTGCAGCCGGTCATCGAACTCGCGGACGTCGATCTCACGCTGGGCGACGGCGCCGCGCGGGTCCACGTTCTCAAGGGCGTCAGCCTAAACATAGCCCATGGCGAGACGGTCAGTCTCCTGGGGCCGTCCGGCTCGGGGAAATCGACACTGCTCATGACCCTCGCCGGGCTCGAGCGCCCCAACTCCGGCGCCGTCCGCATAGACGGCCGCGACCTGGGCGCGATGTCGGAAGACGCGCTGGCGCGGTTCCGTGGCCAGAAGATAGGCGTGGTCTTCCAGTCTTTCCAGCTGATTCCGACCATGACGGCGCTGGAAAACGTCGCCGTTCCATTGGAACTCGCGGGAAAATCAGATGCCTATGACATCGCCGAAGCGGAGCTTGCGGCGGTGGGGCTTAGCGCGCGGCTCTCCCATTACCCCGCGCAGCTCTCGGGCGGGGAGCAGCAGCGCGTGGCGCTGGCCCGCGCACTCGCGCCCGATCCGCTGATCCTTGCGGCGGACGAGCCGACGGGGAATCTGGACTCCGAGACCGGCGCCGCCGTCATCGACCTCATTTTTGCCCAGCAGAAGCGCCGGGGCGCCACGCTGGTTCTCGTCACCCACGATCCGGGGCTCGCCGCGCGCTGCGGACGGCGCGTGCGGCTGCGCTCGGGGCGGATCGAAGCGGACGAAAGCTGATGGCTGGCGCGCGTTTCCGCTCCCTCCCCTTCGCCCTGCGCTTCGCCCTGCGCGATCTTTTTGGCGATCCGCGCGGCTTCGGCATTTTCATCGTCTGCATCGTCATCGGCGTCGCGGCGATCTCGGGGGTCGCGGGCCTCTCGCGCTCGCTCGCGCAGGGCCTCGCCCGCGAGGGACGCACCATTCTCGGCGGCGACGCCTCTTTCAGCCTCGTCGCGCGCGATTTCTCGCCCGAGCAGCGGGCCTTTTTCGAAGCGCGCGGGCGCCTGTCGGACATCTCGCTGATGCGCGCCATGGCGCGGCGCGACGACGGCGAGGCGGCCATGGTGGAAATCAAGGCCGTCGATCCCTCGACCTATCCGGCCTTCGGCGCCGTGGAGCTGGACCCCGCCCTGCCCCTGACGGACGCGCTCGGGGAAAAGGACGGCGTCGCGGGAATCGCGGTCGACCCGATTCTGCTCGCGCGGCTCGACGTGAAGCTCGGCGAGACGCTGATGATCGGCGCCGCGCGGCTGCAATTGCGCGCGAAGCTCGTCGCCGAACCCGACAAGCTTGCGGGCGGCGTCGGCTTCGGCCCGCGCGTGATGATGACGCGCGCGGCGCTCGCCGCCGCCGGCCTTTTGACGCCGGGGACGGTCGTGCGCAACGTCACGCGCGTGACGCTTCACGGAAAGGCGAGCGACGAGGACGTAAAGTCCTTTGCGAAAGCCGCAGACGCGGCCTTTCCGCAGGCCGGCTGGGAGGCGCGCACGCGGGACGCCGTATCTCCGCAATTCTCGCGCAATCTCGACCGCTTCACGCAATTGCTCACGCTTGTCGCGCTCACCGCCCTTGTCGCGGGCGGCGCCGGCGTCGCTAACGCCGTTCACGGCTTCGTCGAGCGCAAGCGGACGCAATTCGCGGTCCTGAAGGCGCTCGGCGCAACGGGGTCGCGCGTCTTCGCCATTGCGCTCGCGCAGGTCATGGCCGCGGCCGCCTTCGCCATAGCGCTCGGCCTCGCAGTCGGCGCCGTCATTCCGCTCGCGGCGGCGGAAACGCTGAAACAGGTCGCGGAACTTCCCGTTTCCGCCTCGCTCGACGCGCGCGGCGCGCTCATGGGCGCGCTCTACGGCCTTCTCGTCACGCTCATGTTTGCGCTCGTCCCGCTCGGCCGCGCCCATGAAGTCCCGGTCGCGGCGCTGCTCCGGGACGACGCCCGCAACGTCAGGCTCGCGCGCTATCGCGCCGGGGCCTGGGCGGCCGCGGCGGCGCTCGCCGCGCTTGTGATCGCGTCCTCGCCCGATCTCAAGCTCGGGGGCGCCTATGCGGCGGCGGCCGTCGCCGCCTTCGCAGTCTTGCGCGGCGCGGCCTGGCTGACGATGCGAATCGCGCGCGCCTTGCCCCGCCCCCGCGACGCGCGGCTACGGCTCGCTCTCGCCAACATCTGGCGCCCGAAAAGCCTCACGCCCGCGTTGGTCGTCTCCATCGGCCTGACGCAGACCTTGCTCATCGCCCTCGCCCTGGTCGAGGGCGCGATCCATAAGGAGCTGGCGCGGGCGGATGCGGGCGAAATCCCGAATTTCTTCTTCATCGACACGCCGAAGGCGCAGGCGCAAGCCTTCAACGCCTTCCTCGCCGAACAGGCCCCTGGCGCGAAGATCGAGCATGTGCCGATGATGCGCGGCCGGATCGTCGAGGTGAAAGGCGTTCCGGTCGACAGGATCAGCGTCGCCGACGACGCCAAATGGGCGCTGGAGGGCGATCGCGGCGTGACCTTTTCCGCTTCCGTGCCGTCGAATTCGCAGTTGGTCGCGGGCGAATGGTGGGCCGGCGACTACACTGGTCCGCCCCTCGTCTCGCTGGAACAGCGCATCGCCGAAGGGCTCGGGCTCGGCCTCGGGGACGAGATCAAGGTCAATGTGCTGGGCCGCGAGACGGTCGCGAAAGTCGCGAGTCTGCGCAAGGTCGACTGGCGCAGCTACAACATCAATTTCGTGATGGTGTTCTCGCCGAACACATTCGCCGCCGCTCCCTATATGGAGCTGTTCACCATTGCTTACGACGCGCCCTCCGTCGCCGCCCGCGACGCGATGGACGCGCGGCTCGCCCGCGAGACCGCCAAGCGCTTCCCGATGGTCGTGTCCGTGCGCGTGAAGGAGGCGCTCGCGGCGATCGACAAAATCGCCGGACAGCTCGCGCTCGCCGCCCGCGCCGCGTCGGGCCTCGCCATCGTCACCGCGATTCTCGCGCTCGCGAGCGCCGTTGCGAGCGGCCAGCGCGCGCGGCTGCACGACGCCGTGGTGCTGAAGACCCTGGGCGCGACGCGCGGCTGGCTCGCCGCCGCCTATGGGCTGGAGTTCGGCGTCGTCGGGCTCGTCGCTTCGTTCATCGCGGTGGCCGCCGGTTCCGGGGCGGCCTACGCCATGGTGACGCTTCTGATGAAAATCGACTTCGCCTTCCCCATGGGCGTCGTGGCCGCGACGACCGGCGCGACGCTCATCGTCACGATCGCCCTTGGACTCGCGGGCACCTGGCGCGTGCTGTCGCGCCGGCCGGGGCCGGAATTGCGGGAATTGTGAGCGATCCGGACGCCCGGGCGGCCGCGTCCCCCTTGCCCTTCCAGCCCCGTCGGCGTAGAAAGCGCGTCTCGCGCCGCCGGCCGGAAGGTCGTATCGGCGCTTTTTGGCTTGACCGGACGCCTAGCCCGGCGGGCCGCGACCCCAGATTGGAAGTTTCTCGCACGTGCCCGACAAGAGCGAATTCTCTCCGCAGAATATCGGCGTCTCGATCCTCGGCGGCTTCGCCGCGGCCGCGGTGGCCCTCGTCGTCACGCGCGGGGGACTGGCCGGGCTTTTGTTCGCCCATCTCGCGCCCCTGCCCCTGATCATCGTCGCCCTCGGTTTCGGCGTTCGGCATGGCGCGACTTCCGCGATCGTCGCGACGCTGATCCTGTCGTTCTATCCGCATCCGGTCGTCGGCATGGGCTACGCGCTTCTCGTCGCCGGGCCGGCCTGGCTCGCCGCCTATGCAGCCTCGGGCGCGCCGCGCGGCCGCCGCGACCTCATCGCGTCTAACGTCTCGAGCTGGGCTTGTCTCGCCGCGGGCGCGGTTTTGGCGACCGCCGTCATTTTGTGGCTGATCGTCGCGACGATCAGCTTCGGCTCGCTCGACGAGGCGCTGAACCCCATCCGCGCCCGCGCTTTCCTGATGCTCGACTCGATGCTGCGGGACAAGGAGCTGCCGGAGGGCGTCAATCCGACTGAACTTTCGGGTCAGGTCGCGCGGGCGGTTCCCGCCATGCTCGCGGGCTACGGACTCTTCATTCATGTCGCCAATCTTTGGCTGGGCGGTTTCATCGCCCGCGCCTCCGGGCTGCTCTCCCGCCCCTGGCCCGACATTGCGATGGACTTCCGCCTTCCCCGCGCGGTGACGGGCGCCTTCGTTTCCGGCCTCGCGCTCGCCTTTTTCAACGGCCCCTCGGGCGCCATCGGCCTCGTGCTGGTCGCGACCATGGGCACGCTCCTGATGCTTCAGGGCCTCGCGGTGGTGCACGTGGTGGTGCGCGGGTCGAAGTCGAGCGCGCTCGTGCTTGGCGTCCTCTACTTCATGCTCGGCCTGCTCGGTTGGCCGATCGTGCCCCTCGCCGTGCTCGGCGGCGCCGACACAATCTTCAACTATCGCGACCGCAAGCAGGCCGCGGCGCCGGATCAGCCGCAAAAATCGGATTGACTTCGTCCCGATTTTCCTGACAAAGCGCACAACTCCCGGAGACCAAAAAAATGGAAGTCATTCTGCTCGAACGCGTGGCCAAGCTTGGCCAGATGGGCGACACGGTCCGCGTGCGCGACGGCTACGCCCGCAACTTCCTCCTCGCCCGCGGCAAGGCCCTGCGCGCGACCGAGTCCAACAAGAAGCAATTCGAGTCGCAGCGCGCTCAAATCGAGGCCCGCAATCTCGAGGCGAAGAAGGAAGCCGAGGCCGTCGCCGAGAAGCTTGACGGACAGACCTTCGTCATCATCCGGCAAGCCGGCGAGAGCGGACATCTCTACGGCTCGGTCTCGACGCGAGACATTGCCGAGGCGGCGACCGCCGGCGGATTCTCGCTCAACCGAAATCAGGTCGTGCTGACGCATCCGATCAAGGCGCTTGGCCTGCATTCCGTGCCGGTGCATCTGCATCCGGAAGTCGACGTCAAGATCACCGTCAACGTCGCCCGTTCGGAGGAAGAGGCCGAGCGTCAGGCGCGCGGCGAATCCGTCACGACCCGCGAGGAGACGTCGATGGACGACCTCGGCCTCGAGGTCGGCGCGGCGCTGGCCGAGGCTGGCGACGTCGAGCTGTAAGACGCATTTCGACCGAGAGTGAATTTGACCCGGCGCTCGAAAGACCGCCGGGTTTTTCTTTTTCGCGCCGCACAACGCGATTCGGCGCCGCTCCGCAAGTCCCGCCGGCGACACGGAAACGAAATCTTTCGCCGCGCATGTGGAAAAGACTCGCAACTGTGACACCCGAAAGAATGCATTAAGAGTCAAGTCTGGCGCCGTCCGCGCCTTCATGCGAAAATCCTTTCAAATCCGGGCAGCTTCCGCGTTATGTGTTTGAAGGCCCCGGCGCTTCTTTCGACGTAACGAGACCCGATGCCTCCAATCGAACAATTGGCGGAACGGCGCGGCTTTCAGGTCGCCCAGCCGGAGACGCCTGCCTATCGCACGCCCCCGCACAATATCGAGGCCGAACAGGCGCTGCTCGGCGCCATTCTCGTCAACAACGACGCCTTCGATCGCGTCTCCGACTTTCTGCGCGCCGAACATTTTTCGGAGGCGCTGCACGGGCGCATCTTCGATACCGCCGGCCAGCTCATCCGCGCCGGCAAACTCGCGACCGTCGTCACGCTGAAAACGTTTCTGGCCGACATCGAACTCCCCGCCGGCGTCACGATCCAGGCCTACCTCGCGCGTCTCGCCGCGGAAGCGACCACCATCATCAACGCCGAGGATTACGGCCGCATAATCCACGATCTCGCGACGCGACGCGAATTGATCAGCATCGGCGAGGACATCGTCAATACGGCCTTCGATTCGCCCGTGGATTCCTCCCCGCGCGCACAAATCGAGGAGGCCGAACGCAAGCTCTACGCCATCGCCGAAACCGGCCGCTACGAGGGCGGCTTCCAGCGCTTTTCGGACGCGCTCACCATCGCGATCGACATGGCGTCGAGCGCCTATATGCGCGACGGCCATTTGTCCGGCATCGCCACGGGCCTCGTCGACCTCGACGAGAAAATGGGCGGCTTGCAGAAGTCCGACCTCATCATCGTCGCGGGCCGTCCCGGCATGGGCAAGACAGCGCTCGCCACCAACATCGCCTTCAACATCGCCAGGGCCTATCAATATGAGGTGGAGCCCGACGGCTCGCACAAGACGATCAACGGCGGGATCGTCGGCTTTTTCTCGCTCGAAATGTCGGCCGAGCAATTGGCGACGCGCGTCATCGCCGAGCAGTCTGGCGTGCCGAGCTACAAGATCCGGCGCGGCGATCTCAACGAGGACGACTTCCGCCGCATCGTCGACGCCTCGCGGGAGATGCAGAACATCCCCTTCTACATCGATCAGAGCGGCGGCATCTCCATCGCGCAACTCACGGCGCGCGCGCGCCGGCTCAAGCGGCAGAAAGGGCTCGACCTTCTCGTCGTCGACTATTTGCAGCTGCTCGCGGGCTCCAAGTCTCGCGGCGACAACCGCGTGCAGGAACTCACCGAGATCACGACCGGCCTGAAGGCGCTGGCGAAAGAGCTGAATGTGCCGATCATCGCGCTCTCCCAGCTCTCGCGTCAGGTCGAGTCGCGCGACGACAAGCGCCCGCAGCTCTCGGACCTGCGCGAATCGGGCTCGATCGAGCAGGACGCCGACGTCGTGCTTTTCGTCTATCGCGAGGAATATTACCTGAAGAATCGCGAACCGCGGGAAGGCACGGAGGAGCACATCAACTGGATGGCCGAGATGGAGCGCGCACACGGCCGCGCCGAGGCCATCATCGGCAAACAGCGCCATGGCCCTACCGGCACGGTGCCGCTCGCTTTCGAGGCGGAAGTCACGCGCTTCTCGAATCTCGCGGACGAGGACAAGCTGCCCGCGCCGATGTGAGGATCAGAAATTTGACGGATCAGGACGACGACGCGAAGCGGCGCGACCGCGAAAATTTCGACTGGCGGAGCATCGCGCTATTCGTCATTTTCCTCGGCGCGTTCATCTACGCGATGTGGACCCGCTGAGGCGTCGCCGCCCCCGCCGCCTTGCGGGAGCGGCGGTGGCGCAACGGTTTACCGCGGCAGCACGGCCCAATAGTCGAAATCGAGCAGCACCGCCGGGTCCGGCTTGCCGTCGGCGCCGACGAGCGGGAACTCCGCGCAGGGCTTGTCCTTCGTCGCGACGAGACGCAGGCGCAGCGCGCCGATGTCGCCGCGGCCGGGGATCTCCGCCTTGTCCAGCACCTCGCTCCACGCGAAGATGGTGCCGCCGGCGAAGAGCGGATTGACGTGCTTGCCGCCGTTCACCGCCGAAATGTGGAACACGTTTTCGAGCCCGTTGAAGGACAGCGCGCGCGCCATGGAGATCACATGGCCGCCGTAGATGATGCGCTTCCCGAACCGGCCCTGCGATTCGTAATACTGGTTGAAGTGCACCTTGGAATTGTTCTGGTAGAGGCGCGTCGCGAGCATGTGCTCGGCTTCCTCCACCGTCATGCCGTCGATGTGGTCGATCTTCTCGCCCACGTCGTAATCTCCCCAGAAGTAGGGCGAACCGGCAAGCGCCTTGTCATAGGCGGCGACGTCGAGCGGCGGCACGGCTCGGCCCAGCTCCGACGGCGGCACGGCCTTGGGCAGGTCCGGCACGACGGCTGGGCCGACGGGCGCGTCCTTGTCGCGCTTTTTCACCATTACCCAGCGGGCGTAGGAGAGCACGGTCTCGCCGCGCTGATTCTTGCCCGTCGTGCGCACATAGACGACGCCCGTCTCCTTGTTGGAGTTCTCCTTGAGGCCGATGACTTCGGAGGTCGCGTCGAGCGTGTCGCCCGGATAGACCGGGACGAGGAATTTGAAGTCAGCGTAGCCGAGATTGGCGAGCGCGTTGAGCGAGACGTCGGGCACCGTCTTGCCGAGCACGAGATGGAAGACGAGCAGGTCGTCGATCGGCGCGTCCTTGTAGCCGATCGCCTGCGCGAAGGCCCTGGAGGACTGCACCGCGAAGCGCGGCAGATAGAGGGCGGTGTAGAGCGCGACCTCGCCGACCGTGACGGTGCGCGGCGCGGCGTGGCGCAGCGCCTGGCCGATTTTGAAGTCCTCGAAGAAATTGCCGACGTTGATTTTCGACTTGCTCATCTCTTTAGCCGTTAGTTGGCGCCAGCTTCGCCAGCGCGTCGAGGTATGGCGCGGGGTCGCCCGCGATGAAAAGCTTCTTCACGCGGCTCGTTTCGCCGGAGCGAATCGCCACGGATTTTTTTGGCGCGCGCAGCGCCTTGGCGATCAGTTCGATCAGGGCGGCGTTGGCGCGCCCGTCCTCCGGCGCGGCGCGCACCCGCGCCTTGAGGACGCTCTTGCCGTCTGAGAGCGTCTCGACCCCGTCGATCGCGTCGCGCCCGCCTTTGGGCGTGAGCCTGAGCCAGAGCGTCACGCCGTCCGGCTCGGCCGCCCAGGGCGGCTCAACCGTAGACAAGGGCGCGTGAAACGACGTCGCGCAGGAACTGCAAGCCGAGCAGGAGAATCAGCGGCGAGATGTCGAGGCCGCCCACGGCCGGCAGGACCGAGCGGATCGGACGCAGCAACGGCTCCGTCAGCGCGTCCACGGCGCGCCAGATCGTCTGCGCGGCCTGAGAGCGCGTGTTCAGCACGTCGAAAGCGACGAGCCAGGACATGATGACCGAGACGATGACGACCCACCAATAGAGGTCGATGATCGTGAGAAGCAGATTCGCAACCGCGTAAGACATGTCTTCGTCCCGCAAAAATTGGGTTCCGGCCTCTCTAGCCTCCCTGCCCTTCTGCGGCAACCTTCCGCGAAGCCGCAGCCCGTTCGCGGAAATTTTCATTCGACGCGCATATCCGATTGACAGGGAAAGGCGCGCCCTATATCCACCCGCCTCGGAGCGGGGCTGTAGCTCAGATGGGAGAGCGCTGCAATCGCACTGCAGAGGTCGGGGGTTCGAATCCCCCCAGCTCCACCAATTCCCTTCCTCAAAGTGATGTCTTTCGTTGCAGCGGCAAATCGCCGCATTGATTCTCAACGAACAGGGTTTCGCCGCCGTTCCCGACTCTCGCCGATCAGATCGCCGCGCAAACGGGCGCTCGGCGATCGACGCCGGTGTCGGAAGGCGGAGTCGCGCGCCGCGAAGTTTTTGCTCAGCGCCCGTTCATGGGCGCCATTGCCTCCTTGATGTCCTCGACCGTGACGAAGCCTTTGTGGCCTCTGTCGATCTTGGCGAAATTCGCAGCGACGCGGGGCATCCCCGCCTTGGCTTCTTCCGGCGTCAGCTTGCCGTCGCCGTCCTTGTCGGCGGCGGCGAATTTCGTCTCGATCTGGGCGGCGCTCTGCGCGCTCGAGAAACCGTGATCGAGGATCAGGAGCGTCGCGATCAGCGCTGCGCGGAGCGGAAGCCGTTTCGCCGTCTTCATGTGCGTTTCCATCCCTCGGCGCCGGTTAATCGTGAGCGCCATCAAAATGTTTCCATCGCTTCAAGCGCAGTCTTGCCTATTCTCCGCCCGGCGTCAAAGGACGCGCGCGGCGACGCCAATGGAGCGTCTACCGCGCGCGGATGACGTTGCGTTGCGCACGGATTCGTGCGACGCGGCTTGCGCTTGCATCTGACGGCGCGATACAAGTCTGCCGCGTTTTGCACTGATTCAGTCTTGGAATTGCTGTGATCTGACCACAGTCGTATTGCAAGCAGCGTAACCCGCCCGAGTATCTGCGCAACACTGTTGTCCTGGAGGAACGCATAGGATGGCGCGTGTTATATCGACTATTCTGACAGCTCTCGTCGCTGGCGCGATCGGCTTCGGCCTTGGCGTCTATGCGGCGCCGAGCGAAGGCGTCGCCTCCTTGCGAGCGGCGATCGAGAATATGATGGCTCCGAAGGCGGAAGCGCCTTCCGAAGCCGCTCCGCCCGCCGAAACGCCAGCGCCCGTCGAGGGCGAGGCGCCGAAGGAGCCGGACGCCTCCGCAGCCCCGTCGGCCGAGGCGACGCCCGCCGAGCCGCCGGCTGCGCCGGAAGATGCGCCGAAGTCCGACGGAGCTCCGCCGGTCCCGCCGCCCGCAGCCGAAGCGCCGCCCGCCCCCGAGGCTGCGCCGCCGGCGCCCGCCGCGCCCGAAGCAGCGCCGCCGGCCGCCGCGCCTGAAGCCGCTGAGCCTGCCCCCGCCGAGAAGAAGCCGGCCGCGCCCAAGCCCAAACCCAAGCCCAAGCCCAAGCCCAAGCCGAAGCCCAAAGCCGCTCCGGTGGACGCCCCGGCCGAAGAGGCCCCGGTCCAGTAGCAGGCGGTTTGCTGGGATCTTTCCCGCAGCCGGCGCTCGAAAGGGCGCCGGCTGTTCTTTTTTGTCGCCCCCGAAAGTTTCGCTCCGGTGGGCGGCCGTTTCGGCCGTGATGACGGCGCCGCCGCTTGACGAGTGGCAGAAAACTGGAACAATAAGAGAACAAACTACGTCGTCCCGTTCCGCTCATGCCGCCGCCCCGCTACGCCGAACTCGCGACGACCACCAATTTCTCCTTCCTGCGCGGCGCCTCGCATCCGGAGGAGATGGCGGCGACGGCGGTCGCGCTGGGCCATTGCGGCCTTGGAATCGCCGACCGAAATTCGCTCGCAGGCGTGGTGAGGGCCTTCTCCTATCTGCGCGCGCACAGGGAAAGCGCCGGCGGCTTCCGTCTCGCCATTGGCGCGCGCCTCGTCTTTCGCGACGGGACGCCGGACATTCTTTGCTATCCGAAGGACCGCGCCGCTTACGGACGTCTTTGCCGTCTGCTGACGCGCGGCAATATGCGAAGCGTGAAAGGCGACTGCGCGCTTCATCTCGACGATCTGCTGGAATTCGCCGAGGGCCAGCATGTGGTGCTGATGGAGAACGGCGCGCCGCCCCCTGCTCTGCTGGAGGCGCTGAAGGGCCGCCTCTGGATCGCGGCGACGGCGCTTTACGGCCCGCGCCCGCGCGCGCGGCTTTTCGGCCGCATCGAACTCGCGCAAAAGCTCGGGCTTCCGCTCGTCGCGGTGAACGATGCGCATATGCATGTCGCCGGACGGCGCCCGCTCGCCGACGCGCTGACGTGCATTCGCGAGAAGACGACGCTGGAGGCGGCGGGTTTCCTGCTCGCCGCCAACGCCGAGCGGCATCTCAAGAGCGCGGAGGAAATGGCGCGGCTCTTTCGCGACGCGCCGCAGGCGGTGGAGGAAAGCGCGCGCTTCATCGACGCGCTCGACTTTCGCCTCACCGATCTCGCCTATGACTATCCGAGCGAGTTGCGCGAAGGTTTCGCGAACGAACAGGAGGCGCTCGAATCGCTCGCGCGCGCGGGCGCGAAGATCCGCTATCCGCAAGGCGCTCCCGACCATGTTTCCGCGCTGCTCGAACGCGAGCTGAAACTTGTCGGCGAGCTGAAATACGCCGCCTACTTTCTCACCGTGCACGACATCGTGCGCCATGCGCGCGAGAAAGGGATTCTGGCGCAGGGGCGCGGCTCGGCGGCCAATTCCGTCATCTGCTTCTGTCTCGGGATCACAGAAGTCGATCCGACGAAACACGATCTTCTCTTCGAGCGCTTCGTGTCCGCCGCGCGCAACGAGCCGCCCGACATCGACGTCGACTTCGAGCATGAGCGGCGCGAGGAAGTGATCCAATATATCTACCAGCGCTTCGGCCGCGAGCGCGCGGGACTTGCGGCGGCGGTCACGACCTATCGCGGCAAGAGCGCCATTCGCGAAATCGGCAAGGCCTTCGGGCTCTCGAGCGATCTCGTCGGCCGCCTGTCGTCGGCCGCCTTCGGGCGCGGCAGCGAGCGCGGCACGCGCGCCGACGACATTGCGAAACTCGGTCTGGATTCGAGCGAACCACGCTTCGCCAAGGCGCTCGCGCTCGCGGAGGAAATCGAGGGCTTCCCGCGTCATCTCACGCAGCATTCCGGCGGCTTCGTCATCACGCGCGACCGTCTCGACGAAGTCGTGCCCGTGCTTCCCGCGGCAATGGAGGGCCGCAGCACCATCGAATGGGACAAGGACGATCTCGACGCGCTGGGTCTTTTGAAGATCGACGTGCTCGCGCTCGGCATGCTCACCTGCCTGCGCAAGGGGCTCGCATTGCTCGCGCAGCATTACGGGATCGCGCATCGCCTCTCGACGATTCCCGCCGAGGACAAGCGCGTCTACGCGATGATTTCGCGCGCCGACACGGTCGGCGTGTTCCAGATCGAAAGCCGCGCGCAAATGTCCATGCTGCCGCGCCTCAAGCCCGATTGCTTCTACGATCTCGTCGTCGAGGTCGCGATCGTGCGGCCCGGCCCCATTCAGGGCGACATGGTGCATCCCTATTTGCGCCGCCGCATGGGCAAGGAGCCGGTGTCTTATCCCTCGAAGGAACTGGAGAAGGTGCTGGGCAAGACCTATGGCGTGCCGCTCTTTCAGGAGCAGGCCATGCGCATCGCCATCGTCGCGGCCGGTTTCACGCCGGAGGAGGCCGACCAGTTGCGCCGCGCCATGGCGACCTTCAAGCGCGCAGGCCTCGTCGGCGGCTTCCGCGACAAGATGATCGACGGCATGACGCGCAAGGGCTATGCGCGCGAATTCGCCGAACGCTGCTTCAAACAGATCGAGGGCTTCGGCTCCTACGGCTTTCCCGAGAGCCACGCGGCGTCCTTCGCTTTGCTCGTCTACGCCTCCGCCTGGCTCAAATGCCGTTACCCGGATGTCTTCGCCTGCGCGCTCTTGAATGCGCAGCCCATGGGTTTCTACGCCCCGGCCCAGATCGTGCGCGATGCGAAGGAGCATGGGGTGGAGGTGCGGGAGGTCGATATCAACGCGTCGGATTGGGACTCCACGTTGGAACCCCACCCGTCGCGCTCCGCGGCGAGCAGAGGGCGGCCGCTCCCCCTCCACCCCCGCCACGCCGACATGGCCGGCGACATTCTCGGAAACCGCGCCATCCGCCTCGGCTTCCGCCAGATCAAGGGCGTTTCGGAGGAAGACATGCGCCGCCTCGTCGCGCGGCGGGGAAAGGGCTACGACTCGGTGCGCGACGTCTGGCTGCGCGCGGAGCTTTCTCCCGCGACGCTCACGCGGCTTGCGGAGGCCGACGCCTTCGCCTCGCTCGGCCTCTCCCGCCGCGATGCGCTCTGGGCGGCGGCCGGACTCAATCGCGCGGGCGACAAGGACGATCTGCCGCTGCTGCGGGAGCTGTCCTTCGCGCCGCTGGAGCCCGACGCGCATCTGCCGCCCATGCCGCCCGGCGAAGAAATCATCGAGGACTACCGCTTCCTCTCCCTCTCGCTCAAAGGCCATCCCGTCGCCTTCCTGCGCAATCGGCTCGACGCGCGCGGCGTCCTGCCCTGCGCGGCGCTCTCGAATTTTCCTGATGGAGACGGCCGCCATCTGACCGTCGCCGGCCTCGTTTTGCTGCGGCAGCGCCCTGGCACGGCCAGGGGCGTCGTCTTCATGACGATCGAGGACGAGACCGGCCAGGCCAATATCATCGTCTGGCCGAAGCTCCTCGAACGGCGGCGCGCGGAGATCATCGGCGCACGCTATGTCGCCGTCGCCGGGCGTCTGCAAAAAGCGGCCGGCGTCATTCATGTCGTAGCGCAACGCGTGGAGGATTTGTCCGAGGATTTACGCCTGCTGGAAACGATGCGCATCGTCAGAGGCGACGCGATGCCCAAAGCGCGCAATTTTCACTGATGAGGAATACGGAACATTTCCCGCCCAAATTCGTTAAAGAATGGCAAATTCGGCGGCCGATGACGGATCGCCCCAAAAAGAGCGCGGAACGCGGATCTATGCTTGGCGTATATTGCAAAGCTTTCGCTTTCTGATTGTTCAATACTGCCTGAAGCGGGGAAGCCAAAATCAATATAAATTCCCGCAATCAATCGATAATTTTAGTTTTAAATTCGTTGTTTAACTGCCAAGATCAAGAAAATTACTCAAAATATACGCGCTAAATGTAAAAATAAAAAGTTTCAATTTTTGCGAGAATCTGCAATATTCCGATTTTCCACTCATCGCGCGTCTAATGGAGACTTCATGAAAACGGGACCGAAAGCTGTTTCCTTTGCTTCGAGTTCATTCCCCAGATCAGCGCAGCCAACGCGCGGGGCCGTTCTGTATTCTCCGAACGCCCACTCTCCTCTTCGTCTGGGCCTTGCGCATTCGGGCGGCAATGTCGCCATCGCTTGCGGGACGCGCGGAGCCGGGGCTTTCCTATACCGGGGGCCGGGGGCCGAGCACGCGGCCGTCGGTCTGCGTTCCTCCGAGACGACAGGCGGCGCCAAGACCGGCAAGAGGGAGAGCGACTGACCCCTTTCCGGTCAGCTCACGAGAGTCTCCCGGCGCAGGGGCAAAATTTCGCAGCGGGGAGCCAAACGGGCGGAAAATCGTCAGTCTTCGCCATCTTGGGCATAAGCATAACGATTTTAGGGAGATAACGATGACGATGCGTTGCAAGGGCGCGGTGACCGCAGCGATCGCCGTCGCCCTCATCTCGGCCGCCGCCGCGGCCGCGCCGGCGACGAGCCCGGCGAAGGTCCGTTCCGGGCCGAGCATAAAATAGCCTGTCGTCCCCGTCATTCCCGCCGGCGCCACGGTGAACAAGGGCGGATGCATCGCCGATTGGCAGACGACGTGGCGCCAGACGATCTACATTGGCGTCGTCGGTTATGCGATGGAATCGCTGCTGGAGCGCCAGGGCGCGCTCTTCCCGATGTAACGCTTCGCCGGAGCGGACGGTCCCGTGGGCCGCCCGCTCTCTGTCCGCCTGAGGGTCGGCGTTTTTTCCGAGAGGCGCGCCCCGGCCAAATCGTCGACATGAGGTCCGCCATCGACTCCGCCAGCGCCTGGACCAGGACGGAACGCGTCTCGCAACTCGTGCGCCGCGTCGTCGCGCCCAATGCGGGATCCTTCACCTACATGGGCACCTGCTCTTACGTCGTCGGAACGGGAGACGTCGCCATCGTCGACCCCGGCCCCGCCGACCCCCGCCACATCGCCGCGCTCCTCGAAGCGATCCGCGGCGAACGCCTGCGATATGTGCTCGTCACCCACACCCATCGGGATCATTCTCCCGGTGCGCGCGCCCTCAAGGAGGCGACCGGCGCCACGATTGCCGGTTGCGCCGCCTATGCGCCGCCCCGGGACGCCGACGACGCCGGCCCGGGCCTCGACGCCTCTCACGATCGACTCTATGCGCCGGACGTCGTCCTCGGCGAAGGCGACCAGATCGAACTCGGCGACGCGACGATCGAGACGCTCGTCACGCCCGGGCATACGGCGAATCATCTGTGTTTCTCGCTCGTCGAAGAGCGCGCCCTCTTCACAGGCGATCACATCATGGGCTGGGCGACCACGGTGATCGCGCCGCCGGACGGATCCATGCGCGATTACATGGCGTCCCTGGACCGGCTGCGCGGACGCGACGACGAAATTTATTGGCCGGGCCATGGCGATTCGGTGCGGGAGCCCCAACGCTACCTCCGCGCGCTCGTGCGCCACCGACGCGCCCGCGAGGCTGCGATCCTTCAACGCATCGAGGCTGGCGACGACACTATCGCCGACATCGTCGCCTGCATTTACGAAGGAGTGGACAAGCGGCTCCACGCCGCCGCCGCCATGACGGTTCTGGCGCATCTGGAGGATCTGGTCTCGCGCGGAATCGTCACCTGCGGCGGACGGGCGACATTTTCTGCCCGTTACGTGAAAGCCTGAGGCGCCGTCGGCTCAAGGGGTCTGCGATTCGCCCTGAGGCGTCAAAATTACAACCTCGTTCTTGTGAACGCGGCCGAGCCTCTTGCGCGTTTCCTCATCGAGAATGTCGGCGTCGATATTCTCGCCCTTGATTAGCGCGATTCGGCTTTCCCACTGCATGCGCTGGAGTTTCAGCAGATCGCGCTCCAGTCGCAACTGGGCCAGCCGCTGCTCATATTCCTCACCGGTCTTGAGACCGCGCTGCCCGTTCACGCCATGCCAGACGAAGTAGGCGGCGACGCTGCCCGCCACGCAATAAAGCATGAGGGGAACGACAAGCGAGCGAAGGAATACGCGCAGGCGGTGCATGATCGAAGCATAACGACGACTTCTATAAGCAGCGTTAACGAGCCGTCAAAACCGCCCGTCTTTTCGTCAGCGACGTCCGCCGCGGGCCACCCGTTCGATTTCCGCGCGAACCAGACGCTCCACGATGACGGGCAGATTGTCGTCGAGCCACTGCTTCAGCATCGGACGCAGCATCTCCTGCGCATATTTTTGCAGGAGCCCGCTGTCGTTGATGATCATGCTCGCGGCGAGCGCCTGGAAATGCGACGCGATCGAGGACGCCGCGTCTGACGAGACCAGAGGCCCCTCGTTTTCCTCGACGAACTCCGCGACGTCTTCCTCGACGGCGTCAAGCGCGCGATCGGGTTCGGCATCCTCCGGATAGTCCTCCAGCGCAATGGCCTGCGGCGCCGCAACATGCTCGGACGCGGCGCGGTTGAGGCGCAATTGCCTGATGTCGGCGACGGGCGCCGGCTCCGGATCATGACGAAGTTCAGCCTTCGGTTCGGAGACGCGCGCCGCGGCGGGCTCCAGCGCCGGCGCTGGATAAGCTGTCTGGGCGGCAGTAGTGGCGGCCGCCTCGTCGACTGCGGCCGCTTCCGCCTCACGGCGGCGGCGGGCGTTCGGAAGCGAGTCGTCATCCGCGATGATTCGGCGGATCGACGCCAGAATCTCCTCCATGGAGGGCTCGTGCGCGCGCATCTCCTCTTCGAGAGAAGCCGAGGGGGCGGAAGCGTTCGCAGCGCTCATGGGGGGCTCTTCTTCATTGCTTGCGCCGACTCTCCAGCGGCGCGGTGGACAGGCAATCAGTGAACGCACCCTAAACTCGAATCAACTGATTCGACCTGAATTCCACACCTTTCGTCGCGCGCTGTCACGCATTCCGCGCGCTTATCGTCCGTCCGGCGCGCCGGTCCCGAACCATTTGGATTTGACCTGTTCGTAATGGACGCTCGGATCATAAAGCGCCACATCGAGATTCAGTTCGCGGGCGGACAGACGGCCGATCGAACCGAGCGCGGCGTAAGACGCCACGACCCGGTCGCGTTGCGACATGACAAGATTGACGCGCGCATTCAGCAGCGCCTGCTGCGCATTCAGAACGTCGAGCGTCGTTCGCTGGCCGACCTTCGCCTCTTCGCGCACGCCGGCCAGCGCCGTCTCCGCCGCCTTTACCGCCGCCTGCCCCGAGATGATCGACGCCTTGGCGGTCTCCAGCATGCCGTAACTGGAAACGACGCTCGCGCGCACGCTGTCGCGCTGCAAATCCGCGTTGAGTCGCGCTTGTCCCAGCTGTTCCTTGGCCTGCCGGATCGAGGCGTATTCCGCGCCGCCCTGATAGATCGGAATATTGAGCTGCCCGCTCGCGCCGGCCGAAAAATAACGCGATCCGGGAGAGCCGAGAAACGAGTCGTATTGGCTCGAAAGCTGCGCATTCACAGAAAGCGTCGGCGAAAGCGCGCTCTCGGCGACCTTCACGGCGAGTTCCGCCGCGTCGACCTGATGCAGGGCCGCGACCACGCCGGGATGTTCGGCGAGCGCGACATTGATCGCCTCGTTCAGCGACTTCGGCAGCAACGCATCGAGGGGGCGGCCGGGTTCGAGATGCTTCGGCTCGTCGCCGATGATCTGGCGGTAGTTCGCCGCGCTCGTCTTGAGTTGCGCCTGCGCCGCGTAAAGCTCCGAGCGCGCCTGGGCGAGAGACGCCTCCGCCTGCGCCACGTCGGTGCGCGTCACCTCGCCGACCTGAAAACGGTCGCGGGTCTGTTTGAGCTGCTCCTCGAGAACGGCGATGTTGTTCTTGCGCAGATTGACGACCGCCGTGTCGCGCAGAACATTCATATAAGCGGTGGCGCCGTTTTGAAGCGTGGCCTGCTCGGTCAGGCGCATCGTGGCCCGCGCTGCGAATACGCCGGATTCGGCGCGCCTCACCGAATTCTCCGTTGCGCCGCCGTCGAAAACGGTCTGTGAGACGTTAAGCGTCGCGCCGCGCGGGTAACCGAGATACTGGTCGTAGGAATAAGCTCGGCCATTGTCGAGCTGGCTTCGCCCGGCCGGGATTTTGACATTGCTGAACTGCGGCCCCCAGGTCGCCTGTATGTTGGCCTTCGGCCGCATGCCGGCGGCCGCGCGCGGCGTGTCCTCGTCCCGCGCCCGCACATTGGCCCGACTCTGGTTCAGGTCCGGATTCCCGTAATAGGCCCGCGACAAAGCGGACAAGAGGGTCTCCGCCCGAAGCGGGGAGACGAGCGACGTCGATATGGCCAATGCGAAGGCAAAGCGACGCGCAAAGGACGGGAGACCGGCCGTCTGCGGCAGATTTGACGCCGCCCAGTCCATTCCAACCTTCCTTTTACTGCCCGGCCCAAGCCGGTGGGAGGACGGCGGGACTCGCGCCGCCCCGGGTGATTCTCGACTAAGACGCAGCATGGAACGCTAGAAACGCCAATGAGGCGAAAATTGGCCTCAGAACGTGAAAACAGGCGGCTTCTGGAAACCCTCCAGAACCGGCGCGCCGGCGCTCAGCAGCGAAATCCGGCCGGCCAGCTGACCGCCCTGCCGTTCGAAGCGCACCACCTGACGCCCGGCCCCCGGCTCTGGCGTCACAATCGCCAACAAACGTCCGTTCGGAGTTAGCTGAGGGAAGAGCGCCTCCAGACCCGCGTCGACCGCTCCTTCAACGAAGATCAGGTCGAAGGGACCGGCGGAGGGAACGCCCTTCTCCAGGGGTCCGGTTTCGACTCGCACATTGCCGGCTCCGACCGCCGAGAGCCCCTCCCGCGCGCGGGCGGCCAGTTCAGGGTCGTTCTCCAGCGCGACGACCTCGCCGACCAGACCGGAGAGAATCGCCGCCGAATAGCCGGCGCTGCCGATGACCAGCGCTTTTTCGCCCGGCCGCGGATCGCCGCCCTGTAACATTCGGGCGAGGACCAGGGGCGGCAGGAGGCTGCGCCGGCGGCCGCTCGCGGTCTTCACGACGACGGCGAGATCCGAATAGGCGACCGCAGACTGGTCGGCGGGGAGAAACAGCTCCCGCGGAACGTCCATGAACCGCTCGAGCAGCGGCACATCCGTCACGTCGAAGGGCCGCAATTGACGCTCAACCATGGTGCGGCGCAACTCGGCCGCCGTCTGATCCTGTCCCATATCTTGCCGCACCGCCGCAACCGCTGCTTCCGACATTCGCTTCCCGGCCCGAGCCGGCCTCTGATCTCAAGGGAAATGCCGGCGCTTCAGCCGACAGGGCTTTATAAGTTCGCGCTCACGCCATGTCCATTGCCGCGGGACTGGCGGCTCGCGGCAAGGGCGAAAGCATCGCCTCCCCAGCTTCGCCCAACGTCCGCATCTGCTCGAGCGACGTGTTGTCGAGGACGCGGGCGATCGCGTCGCGCGCTTCCATCATAACCAAACGCACCGCACAATGCGTCTCGTCGACGCAATCCTCGCATCGGCGATACAAGCGCCTGCTGGCGCACTGGATCGGCGCGAGCGGCCCGTCGAGGGTGCGCACGAGATTGCCGACGCTGATCTCACCGGGCGGCCGCGCAAGCATGTATCCGCCGCCCTTGCCCTTCTTGGAGTAGACGTATCCGGCGTTGCGGAGTTCGCTGAGGATGGCGTCGAGGAATTTCTTCGGGATCTGGTTCGCGGACGCGATGTCCGCGACGAGCGCCGTCTGTCCCGGCGCCACGCCCGCCAGATAGGCCATCGCTTTCAGGCCGTATTTCGTCTTCTTCGTGAGCATTCGCAAACCTAACACAGATTCGTGCGCTCCGCGTCGCACGAGGCTGGCCGGACGGACCGCGTTTTTAGTCCGACGCAAGGGTCTGCCGTCGTGACTAAATCACATATTTCATTTTTTTCATATGAGAGCCTCCTCCTATCTGATCGGAGGGTTGACCTCTTATGTCTGTGTAGTTTAGTGTTTAGATAGACTAAAAGGCGGTTGACTGGCGCGCCAGCTCGGCCATTATCACATGTGTCATGCGTTCATTTCTGAAAACAACAGATATGAACATGTGAAATAGAGGGCCCGCTTCATGCCCACGTTTTTCGACGCCTTGCACGCCTTCAATCCGCTCTATTCGGTGTCCGGTTTCGTCGTGGGCGCCCTCGTCGGTTTCACCGGGGTCGGCGGCGGCTCCCTGATGACGCCGCTCCTCGTTCTGGTCTTCGGCGTGGCACCGACGACGGCGGTCGGCACCGACCTGCTTTATGCGGCGATCACGAAGAGCAATGGCACCCTCGTCCACGCCATGAACGGCACGGTCGACTGGAAGGTGACGCGCCGTCTCGCCTATGGCTCGGTGCCGGCGACAATCCTGACCCTGCTCACGCTTTCCTGGCTCGGCAAGACCCAGGGCCACGCCGCCAACGGCCTCATTACGTCGGCGCTCGGCTTCGCGCTTCTGCTGACGGCGGCGGCGATCCTGTTTCGCCGCTGGATCCTCGACTACATCGGGCATCATCTCGACGGCCTCAGCGACCGTCAGACATGCCTGCTGACCGCGACGCTCGGCGTGTTCCTCGGCGTCCTGGTCTCCATCTCCTCCGTCGGCGCAGGGGCCGTGGGAATGACGGTTCTGCTTGCCCTCTACCCGCGTCTTCCCACGGTGCGGCTCGTCGGCTCGGACATCGCCCATGCGGTGCCGTTGACGCTGGTGGCCGGCTTCGGGCATTGGCTCATGGGCGGCGTCGACTGGCTTCTGCTGTTCTCTCTCCTGATCGGTTCGCTTCCCGGCATCGCCATAGGAAGCCATCTGGCGGCGAAGGTTCCGGACCGCATCCTGCGCCCGGCTCTCGCGACGATGATGGCTGTAGTCGGGGCGAAACTGTCGATATAAGTCACCTGATCAGGAGCATCCCATGTCGAACGCCAAGAGTTTCACGCCCCCGGCCCGGCCGGGACGCGGCCGCATCTACAGCTCGATCACGGACACGATCGGCGACACGCCGATCGTGCGTCTCGACCGCCTCGCGAAGGAAAAGGGGGCGAAAGCCAACCTCCTCGCCAAGCTGGAGTTTTTCAACCCGATCGCGAGCGTCAAGGACCGCATCGGCGTGTCGATGATCGATGCGCTCGAAAAGACCGGCAAGATTTCGCCCGGCCAGACCGTGCTCATCGAGCCGACGTCCGGCAACACCGGAATCGCCCTCGCCTTCGTGGCGGCCGCGCGCGGCTATCGGCTCATCCTCGTCATGCCGGAGTCGATGTCGATCGAGCGGCGCAAGATGCTTGCCCTGCTCGGCGCGGAACTGGTTCTGACGCCCGCGTCCCAGGGCATGAAAGGGGCGCTTGCCAAAGCGGCGGAGCTCGCCGCGGACACGCCCGGCGCGGTCGTCCCCCAACAGTTCGAGAATCCGGCCAATCCGGAAATCCACCGCCTCACCACGGCAGAGGAAATCTGGAACGACACCGACGGACATATCGATTACTTCGTCTCCGGCGTCGGCACCGGCGGGACGATTACGGGTGTCGGCCAGGTGCTCAAGCAGCGCAATCCGGCCCTCAAGGTGGTCGCCGTCGAGCCCGAAGATTCCGCCGTCCTCTCCGGCCGGCCGCCGGGCCCGCACAAGATTCAGGGCATTGGCGCGGGTTTCGTGCCGCCGATCCTCGATCGCGGCGTCATCGACGAAATCGTGACCATCGGCAATCAGACGGCCTTCGACACGGCGCGGCTTCTCGCGCGCGTTGAAGGGATTCCGGTCGGCATTTCGTCCGGGGCCGCGGTCGCCGCCGCGCTCGAAGTGGCCAGCCGTCCTGAAGCCGAAGGCAAGACTATCGTGCTGATCATCCCCTCCTTCGCCGAGCGATATCTGTCGACGGCGCTGTTCGAGGGGCTCTGAAAACCGGAAGCCGGGCGACGCGCCGACCGCCCGGCTTCCTCCTTTTGCCTGGTCTTATTACTTCTTGCCGGATGCGCCGATGGCGACGCCCTTCCCGCGCGCGTAATGGCGGCCATAGGCGCCGGTGACATAGCCCACCGCGCAGATCACGAAATAGACGACGATCAGAAAGCCGCCGCGCTGATTGGCCGAATGCGCTTTCTCCAGCAGCGCCGTAACGCCGCTTTCATCGATGAACTTGTCGGATACGACGCCGAAGACGACGGCGAGCACGGGCACCCACCATGACGGCAGCCGCAGATAGCCGAGCGCCGCGCTCGCGGCGAAGGCCACGAAGCCGAACAGATTGACGAACTGGAGGAAGATTGACTGGGACACCAATCCGATGAAGCGGATCAATTTGAGCATTTCGCACCCCTTTTAGGTCCGAAGGACCGGTTTTGCGCCGATCTTACACATTCGGGAGGTGCTGCGCGAGAGCCTCCAGAACCGCCATTCGGACGGCGACGCCCATCTCGACCTGCTCGCGAATGAGCGAGCGTCCACTATCGGCGACGGCGGAATCGATCTCGACGCCGCGATTCATCGGCCCTGGGTGCATCACCAGCGCGTCGGGCGCGGCATAGGCGAGTTTCTCCTCGTCGAGGCCGAAGAAGTGGAAATATTCGCGCGCGCTGGGGGTCAGCACGCCCGACATGCGTTCGCGCTGGAGGCGCAGCATCATCACGATATCCGTTCCGTCGAGGCCCCGGCGCATGTCGTGATGCACCTCGACGCCGAGCCGCCCGAGGCTGTCGGGCGCGAGCGTCGACGGCCCCACGACGCGCAGCCGCGCGCCCAGGGCCGACAGCAGCAGAATATTCGAACGGGCGACGCGCGAATGAAGGATGTCGCCGCAAATCGCGACCGTTAGCCCCTCGATGCGGCCCTTGTTGCGGCGGATGGTGAGGGCATCGAGCAACGCCTGCGTCGGATGCTCGTGCGCGCCGTCGCCGGCGTTCACGACCGAGCAGTCGACCTTGCGGGCCAGAAGATGCGCGGCTCCCGCCTGCGCGTGGCGCACCACGATGATGTCAGGCCGCATTGCGTTCAAGGTCATCGCCGTGTCGAGAAGCGTCTCGCCCTTGGACTCGGAGGACCGCGCGACGGACATGTTCATCACGTCCGCGCCGAGGCGCTTGCCGGCGATCTCGAAGGAGGCCTGCGTGCGCGTCGAAGGCTCGTAGAACAGGTTGATCTGGGTGCGCCCGCGCAGGTTGGAGCGCTTCTTCTCGACCTGCCGGGAAACCTCGACCGCCTGCTCCGCGAGGTCGAGGAGCGCCTCGATATCCGGCCGGGAGAGCCCCTCGATGCCGAGCAGATGGCGATGCGGAAAGATGGCTTTTTGAACGTCGGCCTGCATGGCGACGTCTATAGCAGCTTTGCCGGTCGTCGCGACCCCCCGAATTCCGCCGTCGGCGTCATGCGGCCGCGACGGCGGGCGACGAAAGCCCCGGCGGCTCCGGCTCCAGCCCCGTCATCGGGCAGACGCCGAGCAGCGAGGCGATCTGGTTCGCGGGCCGCGGCCGGCTGAAAATATAGCCCTGAGCCTCCCGGCATCCGAAGTCGCGAAGCATCTCCAGCTGGCGCGCGTTCTCCACGCCTTCCGCCGTGACGGCGAGGGAGAGCGACCGCGCGAGTTCGATCGTCAGCTTCACGACCGACGCGCACATCGCGTTCGTCTCCAGATTGGCGACGAAGGAGCGGTCGATCTTCAGCCGGTCGAGCGGCAGCCCGACGAGATTGGCGAGCGAGGAGTAGCCCGTGCCGAGGTCGTCGAGCGCCGTGCGAATGCCGATGCGGCGCAGCGAGGCGAGCATCTCGAAGGCCAGTTCGCCGTCGAGGATCATCGCCGTCTCGGTGAGTTCGAGTTCGAGGCGGCGCGGATCGAGCCCGCTCCTTTCCAGCGCCTTCAGCACGACCTCCTCGAAATTAGGCTTGCGCAGCTGCAAAGCCGAGACATTCACCGCGACCCGCAAATGCGAGGGCCAGTTCGCCGCGATGGTCATGGCCTCTTCGAGCGCCCAAGCGCCCACTCTGTCGATCTGGCCCGCACGCTCGAAAAGCGGAATGATTTCCGCCGCGCTGAGAACGCCGCGCACGGGATGGCGCCAGCGAAGCAACGCCTCGAACCCTTGAGTTTCGTGCGTCTCCGTGTCCACGAAGGGCTGGAAGACCATGAAGAGTTCGCGCTGCGCGAAAGCGCGGTCGAGCTCCGCGTCGAGGGTGTTTCGTTCCGCGACGAATCCGAAACGGTCCCGAAACAGCGTGTAGCCGCAGCGTCCCGCCTGTTTCGTGGCGTACATCGCGCTGTCGGCGTTTCGGATCAGGCTCTCCGGGTCCACGCCGTCGCTCGGCGCGATCGCGATGCCGACGCTGACCGAGATCGGCATGCTGCGCCCGCCGATCTCGAAGGGCGCGCGGAACGCCGAAAGTATGCGATGCGCTATGGTGACGGCGTCCTCGACGCTGCGGATATCGATGGCGATGAGCGCGAATTCGTCGCCGCCCAGTCGCGCCACGAGGTCGCCCTCGCGCGTCGAGCTGCGCAGGCGCCGCGACGCCTCGACGAGCACGGCGTCGCCGGTCTCGTGGCCCATGGAGTCGTTCACGCCCTTGAAGCCGTCGAGGTCGAAACACATCAGCGCGAAACGCTCGTTCTGCCGCGACAGGCGGGCGAAGGCGCGGGCCAATTCCTCGCGGAAGGCGACGCGATTGGGCAGCCGCGTGAGTTCGTCCCGCAGGGCGCCCTCCTCTGCCGCGGCCTCAGCCGCGCAGCGCCGCGCCGCCGCCCCGGCGCGCGTCAGCGCGCCGCCGATGATGACGATCGTGTAGATCGCCACGGTGCCCGCCACGACGTCGAAAGAAGGATCGTGTTCGGCCAGCACCGCGACCAGAAAGCCGACGGCGATCGGGATCACATGCGCGAGCATGGCGCTCGGGATCATGGACAGCGCGAAACTTCCGCCGAACAGCGTCGCGAAACAGAAGCCCGAGATCACGAATTGCTGAGGCAGTTCCGATTCAGCGAAGAAGAACACCGGCAACGCGCCCCACAGCGAGCCGTGGAGCAGCGCATTCGCCGTCGCGCGCCAGACGCCGTCGGGCGACGCGACCCGGGCGACTCTTTGCGGCGCGCTGACCCTGCGAGCGTAGATCATGCCGGCAAGCGCAAAAATCAGCGTCGCCCAGACCCGCGCCTGATCGGCGAGCGGCGTCGCCCACATGGACATCGCGAAAATGAGCGCGCTGAAACACGACACGAGCATCACGACCGGCGTGCCGCGCTCGAGATCTCCAAGTTGCTCCGCGCGAAACCTCGCTCGGACGGTGGGGGACGATGGAACCTCGTCGAAAGCGAGCGGATCGCCCTCTAGAAAATTCCGCAGACGGGCGAAACCGCCATTCTCCCTTTCGGAAAAGGCGCGTTCAACGTCTAAGATAAACTCTGAAAAAGCCGTAGAAATCCCCATTTCCCGTCGCCGTCCCCCGTCCCATCGCGACCGCCCTGCCCCTGGCGTAAGCGCGGCTCTTCGCTCCAGCAGGGTCGTTTGCAGACATTTCCAATTGTTGAAATTCACCGTTCGATTGTCGACGCAGTTAACGGCTCCGCTCCCGGCTCTTCGGGACCTCGCCCCATCGGCAGTTCTTGACTTATGCTCGTGACGAGCACATCTGTGAGCGAGGCCGGGGTTGCGGGCGCTACAAAGCCCCATTAAACTTTGACCTTCGAGCGCTCCGGGCGGGGTCCGCCGCGGGGTTTTTGTATGATCCACTTATACTCAATTAGAGCATAAGTGGCGCCGTCGAGTAGGCGGCGACTGCACTGCGAAGGGCCAGCGATCCATGACGTCCCATACCGTCGACATCCGGAACGCCGCGCCGACGGCGTCGCCCATCTCGGCGAGCGCGCTCGGCGTAGGATTGAACGGCCGCTTCCCGGCGCTTCCCCGCCCCAATCTGGAATGGACGCCCGACGTCGAGGCGGCGACCGCGCACCTCTATGAGCGGGTCTCCAAGGTCATTCCCCCGGTCGAATGGCCATTCCACGCGCCCTACATAAAGGCGATCAACGACATCAAGAAAACGCGCAACGCGGTCATTCTGGCGCACAATTACCAGACGCCGGAAATCTACCACTGCGTCTCGGATTATATCGGCGACAGCCTTCAGCTCGCGAAGCTCGCGGCCAAATCAGACGCGGACGTGATCGTGCAAGGCGGCGTCTATTTCATGGCCGAGACGTCGAAGATTCTGAACCCTGAAAAGACGGTGCTGATTCCCGACGCCGGGGCGGGCTGCTCGCTCGCCGCCTCGATCACGGGCGCCGACATTCGCGCGCTGCGCAGGGAATATCCGGGCGTCCCGATCGTCGCCTATGTGAACACCTCGGCGGAGGTGAAGGCGGAAGTGGACATCTGCTGCACCTCCTCCAACGCCGTGAAGGTGGTCGAGAGCCTTGGCGTCGATCGCGTCATCATGGTTCCCGACCGTTTCCTCGCCCAGAACGTCGCGGCGCAGACGAAGGTGAGGATCATCGCCTGGCATGGCGCCTGCGAGGTCCACGAACGCTTCACGGCTGAGGAGATCCTGGGCTTCAAGGCCGATTATCCAGGCCTGAAGGTGATCGCACATCCCGAATGCCCGCGGGAGGTCGTGGAGGTCTCCGACTTCTCCGGCTCCACGGCGGCCATGATCGACTATGTGCGCGACAGGAAGCCGGCGCGCGTGCTGCTCGTGACCGAGTGCTCCATGGCCGACAACATCGCGGCGGAGACGACAGGCACGGAATTCGTTCGTCCGTGCAACTTCTGCCCGCACATGAAGCGCATCACGCTGCCGAAAATTCTCGACAGCCTGCTCGACATTCGCGAGGAGGTCGTCGTCGACGCGCAGATCGCCGCCCGCGCGCGCCAGAGCGTGCAGCGCATGATCGACCTGGGGTAAGCCGCTCCCCCGCCGCGGCGGGGGAGGTTTGACGAGGGGGAGTTTCCCCCTCCGGAGTTCCGATGCCCGCTCTCGAAGCCACGCTCGCGGCGATCGACGCCGCCAATGCGGAAGACCCACGAAAGATCGACGGCCGCGCCTTCGAGAGCCTTTACGCGGAGCGGATGAGCGCGCGTCTCTCGGCGCTCTACCCGAACGCTTCCGACCTTCTGAAGATCGCCGCCCGCGCCCAGCATCTGCGCCGCTGGGAAATTCCGCGCGGCGATTATCCGGAAGGGCGCAAGGGCTACAACGAATGGCGGCGCGCCTGCCGCGCCCATCACGCGAAACTTGCAGGAGAGATCATGCGCGCCAATGGCTACGGCGAGGCCGAGATCGCGCATGTCGGCGCGCTCGTCCGAAAGGAACAACTAAAGAAAGATCCGGAATCGCAGGCGTTGGAGAATGTCGCCGCGGTCGTCTTCCTGGAACATTATTTCGGGGACTTCCTTGCGAAATACCACGGCTATGACGATGACAAACTCATCGACATCCTCGGCAAGACGCTCTGCAAGATGTCGCCCCGGGGCCACGCGGCCGCGCTTTCCCTGCCCTTGCCGGAACGCGCGCGCGCGCTCGTTTCTGCAGCCGTGGCGCGCGAGGCGGCCGCGCTCGAGCGGCTCGCTGCCATGTCGCTCGATTAGCGCATGCCCGAAAAACTCCCCCCCATCGTCATCGTCGGCGGCGGCCTCGCCGGCGTCTTCTGCGCGTTGAAACTCGCGCCGCGGCCCGTTGCGATTCTCGCGCCCACGCCGGTAGGGTCCAGCGGCTCGTCCTACTGGGCGCAGGGCGGCATCGCCGCCGCGGTGGAGGAAGGCGACACGCCCGAGCGCCATGCCGACGACACGGTCAAGGCCGGCGCCGGCATCGTCGATCGCGAGATCGCGCTCGGCATGGCGCGCGAGGCGCGGGCGCGCGTCGAGGATCTCGCAGCCATGGGCGCGCCCTTCGACCGCAAGGACGGCGGGGCCTTCGCGCCCTCGCAGGAAGCGGCGCATTCACGTCGCCGCGTCGTGCGCGTCATGGGCGACGCCGCCGGCCGCGCCATCATGGAGACGCTGGAAAAGCAGGTCTCGAAAACGCCGTCGATCACGGTCGTCGACGGTTATTCGGCGCAGGAGATCATCACGCGGGACCGTCGCGTCGTGGGCGTGCGCGCACGGCATGTCTCGGGCGGAATATGCGACATTCCCTGCTCTGCGCTCGCACTCGCGACCGGCGGCCTCGGCCATCTCTATCGCGTGACGACGAATCCGGTGGAGTCGCGCGGCGTGGGCGTCGCCATGGCGGCGCGGGCGGGCGCGATCATCGCCGACGCGGAATTCGTGCAGTTTCACCCGACGGCGATCGACATCGACGCCGACCCCGCGCCGCTGGCGACCGAGGCGCTGCGCGGCGAAGGCGCGACCATTGTCGACCGCGTGGGCCGGAGATTTATGCTCGACGTAAATCCGGCGGGCGAGCTAGCGCCGAGGGACCTCGTCGCGCGCGGCGTCTTCGCGAGCATCAAGGCCGGGAACGGCGCGTTTCTCGACGCCCGCGTCGCTGTCGGCGCAGAATTCCCCCGTCGCTTTCCGACCGTTTATGCGAGCTGTAAGGCGGCGGGGATCGATCCCGTCACGCAGCCTATCCCCATCGCGCCCGCTGCGCATTATCACATGGGCGGCGTCTGGACGGACGCACGCGGACGCACGAGCGTCGCGGGCCTATGGGCGATCGGCGAAGTCGCCTCGACCGGCGTGCATGGCGCCAATCGTCTCGCTTCCAATTCGCTTCTCGAGGCAGTCGTCTTCGGCGCGCGCGCGGCGGCTGATATCGCCTCCGCGCAGCTTCCCGAACTCGACGCGCGCGTCGCGGCGGAGCGGTCGGAACTCGTCGCGCGCGACCGGGATTTCGCTGTCGTCGAGGAATTGCGGGACCTCATGTCCGCCAATGTCGGCGTCATTCGCGACGCCGCCGGCCTTACTGGCGCGCTGCGGACGATCCGTCGCCTGTCCGCCCGAACGAACGACATCGAGATCGCGAACATGCTGACGACGTCCCTGATGATCGCGGCCTCCGCGCTCGTGCGCCGTGAGAGCCGCGGCGCGCATTTTCGCTCGGACTTCCCCGAACCCAACGACGCCTTCGCGCGGCGCTCGCAGCTCTCGTTCGCCGACGCCTTACATATCGCAGACAGGGCGGGCGGCTGAGCGCGCCCGGCGCAGCGGATCAGAGGACGCCGTCAAATGACCTTCGAACTCTCCCCTCTCCTCGTCGCAGACGCCATCCGCGCCGCGCTGGCGGAAGATCTCGGCCGCGCCGGCGACGTTACGACCCAGGCGACGATTCCGGAAAACGCCAACGCCCGCGCCGTGATCGCGGCGCGCGAGGCTGGCGTCATCGCAGGGCTGCCGCTCGCCCTCGCCGCCTTCCGGCAGATGAGCGAGAAGGCGGGCGTCGAAACCTGGATCGCCGACGGCGCGAGGGTCGCGCCCGGCGACATCGTCGCCCGCATCGAGGGGCCGGCGCGCGCCGTGCTCTCGGCCGAGCGCGTGGCGCTGAACTATCTCGGTCGCCTCTCGGGCGTCGCCTCGCTCACCGCGCTTTACGCGGCGCGTATCTCCCATACCAAGGCGAAAATCTGCGACACACGCAAGACGACGCCGCTGCTGCGGGCCTTCGAAAAATACGCCGTGCGATGCGGCGGCGGCGCCAACCACCGTTTCGGCCTGGACGACGCCGTTCTCATCAAGGACAATCATATCGCGGTGGCGGGCGGCGTCGTTCCAGCTCTGCGCGCGGCCAAGGATTTCGTCGGTCACCTCGTGAAGATCGAGATCGAGGTCGACACGCTCGATCAACTGCGCGAGATTCTGTCCGAAGGCGCGGACGCCGTGCTGCTCGACAATATGTCTCCTGACGACTTACGTAAGGCCGTCGAGATGGTCGGCGGCCGCATGGTCTGCGAGGCTTCGGGCGGCGTCACGCTCGACACGGTCGCGGCGATCGCGGAAACAGGAGTCGATCTCGTTTCGGTCGGCGCGCTGACGCATTCGGCGCGCGCGCTCGATCTCGGGCTGGATATCGAAATCGCCTGATCGCTCAGCCTTCCGCCGCGGCGCTCAGCCGCCCGAGCTTGAGGCCGCGCTTTTCCAGCATCTCGGGCAGGCGCGGCGACAACAGAAACGCCAGCTCCTGCTCGCGTGTGATCGTCACCGGGTCCAGCGCCTTCAATTCGTCGTCGACATGGCCGGGATGGCACATCACGAGATGGCGGCGGCCCGGCGCGCGCAAATAGCTCTCGAAGGAACGCGCGAAATCCTTCCCCGGATCGAAGTCGGAAAAGCCGGCGAAGCCGTCGTTCGCCGCGAAACCGCGCCAATGCGCCGCGCGGTAAAACCCCGCCGACAACGCGCGGACGGCCAGCGCCTTGCGCGCATGGGCGCCGCGCAGCGCGATGCGATGCAGGGCGTCGGCGGCGTTGCGCACCCAGGCGCGGCCGGCGAGCTTGCGCGCGAGCATAGCGTCGAGCAGCGCGTCGCGTATGCCGGGGAGGCCATGCACATGCTGATGTCCGTCGACGAAATCCGGCCGGCGCTCGACAACCGCCTCGAAACGGTCGAGCTGGCGGTCGATCTCGGCGCGAATTTCGTCCATCGGAAGCTTTCCGCGCATGGCCATGCGGATGACTTTGGAAACCGGCGGAAACGCGCCCGTGGGCGCGAATTTCGGCATGTGGCCCAGCGGACGCCCGAGCGTGAGATTGAAGTGAAGGCCGATGTCGGCGTTTTCGCAATGGCGGAGCAATTCGCGCCCCATCGCCGGCCAGCGCGGACCGGTGACGAGCGCGGAGACGGCGGTGAGCCTGCCCGCGTCTAGCGCCTCCAGAATGCCGCGGCTAACGCCATAGGAGAGACCGTAATCGTCCGCGCAAAGCGCGATGAGTCTCTCCTTCGACATTCCGTCCGCCTCCCCGGTTCGGTCTTTGCGGCGCCCATAATTTCTGGTTGAACCAACGCCATGAGCGACAGCCTCCCAGATATATCGGTCGTCATCCCCGTCTTCAACGAGCGCGCCAATCTGCGCCCGCTGGCGGAGCGGCTTGTCGGAGTCCTGACCCGGGCCGGGGTCGCTTTCGAGACGATCTTCGTCGACGACGGCTCGCACGACGGCAGTCTCGACGAGCTTCGGACGCTTTGCCGCGACGAGCCGCGCTTTCGCGCCATCGCGCTCTCGCGCAATTTCGGCAAGGAGGTCGCGATCGCGGCCGGACTCGACGACGCGCGCGGGCGCGCCGCGGTCATCATGGACGCCGATCTGCAACATCCGCCAGAAGTCGTCGCGCAGTTCATCGAGAAGTGGCGGGAGGGCTACAAGAATGTCTACGGCCAGCGCACCGACCGCGCGACCGACCCGAAGATGCGCACTTTCTTCACCGAAATCTTCTATCGCCTGCTCGAGAAATTCGGCGATGTCTCTTTGCCGCCGGGCGCCGGCGACTTCCGGCTGCTGGATCGGCAAGCGGTAAACGCCCTGCTCTCGATGCGCGAGCGCGCGCGCTTTAACAAGGGCCTCTATGCCTGGATCGGTTTCCGGTCGATCGGCGTGCCCTTCGAAGTGGAGAGCCGCGCGAGCGGCGAATCCAAGTTCAATTTCGGCCGGCTCGTGCGCTTCGCGCTCGACGGCCTCATGTCTTTCTCCTCGATCCCCCTGAAGGTCTGGACCTATGTGGGGCTCGTCATCTCCTGTTTCGCGCTCGCCATGGCGGCCTATTACTGGGCGCGGACCATGCTGTTTGGCGTCGATACGCCCGGCTTCCCCACCCTCGTGGTGTCAATCGCCTTCTTTTCCGGCGTGCAACTCATCTCGCTCGGGGTGCTCGGCGAATATGTCGCCCGCATCTTCAACGAGGTGAAAGGCCGGCCCCTGTATCTCGTGGCGGAGCGGATCGAGTCACGCGACCCGGAGGGCGGCCGGACAGCGGCGCGCGATCGAGACTGAGCCCGCGACGGCCGGGCTCAGGACTTGGCGAGAAGACTATGGGCGGCCGCCTATTGAAACTTTGTCTTTCCGAGTTTCACGGAACGCCGTGACCCCCGCCTTTGCGTTTGCATTCTATCTGTTCCTGGCGTCGGATCGAGCCGGGCGGCAAGCCTGACGACGGGCGGCTATCGCCAACACTGCCCGGCGCATTGAATCACCGGCCGTAACCGAGCGAGCGGATCGAAATCAGCCGGCCGTTCTCGAAAAGAAGCTGCGGCATGAGCTGCGTCGAGCCGAAATTATAGACCCATTCGTCGATCACGACCTGACGCATCACGGGGCCGGAAGAATAGGGTTCCGGCGAATCGAGTGGGCGCGGCGCCATCGGCGCGGCGGGCGGCCCCCAGCGGTATTCCACGCGGCTGTCGGCATAGGCGGGGTCCCCGCAACGCTGGAGAACGTCGAATTTCGACTGCCCCTCGACGACCAGATTCGTCCCGCAATACAAAGCGAAGGCCGGCCCCGTGGCGAGGGGCAGGAAGAACGCCGGCAGAAACAGTTTCGACTTCATTGTCCGGTCCCGTTGCCTCACGCGCGCGCTGCGGCCGAAACTAAGCGAAGCGCGCCTTTCCCGCCAGACGCCGCCTGTGCGCAGATTTTGAAAACAATCCTGCTAGAAGCCGTCGAATGATTCGAAATTTCCTCTCGGTCGGCGGCTTCACCCTGCTCTCGCGCGTCACGGGCTTCCTGTCGCTCGCCATGCAATCCGCCATCATGGGCGCCGGGGCCGTCTCGGACGCCTTTTTCATCGCACAGAGATTGCCGAACAGTTTCCGCGCCATCTTCGGCGAAGGCGCCTTCAACGCGGCCTATATCCCGAGCTACGCGACGGCGCTGGAAAAGGAAGGCGCCGGCCCCGCCGAGGAATTCGCCGGCGAGGTTTACACGCTCCTGCTCGCCTCGCAGATCGTGCTGCTGCTGCTCGTATGGGCTTTCACGCCGCAATTTGTCGGGCTGCTGGCGCCGGGCCTGGGCGACCGGCCCGAGAAATTCGCCCTCGCGGTCAATCTGACTCGAATCACTTTTCCTTATCTGCTTTTCATGACGCTCTTCGTGCTGCACATGGGCACGCTCAACGCCCATGGGCGGTTCGCGCTCGCCGCCTTCGCGCCGAACCTCATGAATCTGTGCGTAATGGCCGCGCTCGCCGTCGCCTTCCTCTTTCCCAACGCCGGCTATGCCGCGAGCTGGGGCGTCACCGTGTCCGGCGTTCTGGAGCTCGGGCTTCTGATGTGGGACGCGCGGCGGATCGGGGTGCTGAAGCGGCTTCGCCGCCCTCACTGGCCGCGCGTGCGCGACTTCTTCATCAGGCTCGGGCCCGCGATCATCGGCTCGGCGAGTCCGCAGATCGCCGTTTTCGCCGATACGATTCTCTCGTCCATGCTCGCGGACGGCGGCGTGTCCTCGATCTCCTACGCCGAGCGGCTGTATCAGCTGCCGGTCGGCGTGATCGGCATTGCCGCCGGCACGGTGCTGCTGCCGGAAATGAGCCGCCGCATCGCGGCCGGCGACGTCGCCGGCGCACATCGGGCGCAGAGCCACACCATGGCGCTCACCATCGCCCTCGCCGCGCCGTTCTTCATCGCCTTCGACACCCTGCCCGAGTTGATCGTCGCGGGCCTTTTCATGCGCGGCAAATTCACCGCCGCCGACGCTGTCGCCGCGGGCGACGCGCTCGCGGCTTATGGCGCGGGACTGATGGCGCTGGTTCTGATCGCCTCGGCGCGCGCGAGTTTCCAGTCGCGCGGCGACACCGCGACGCCCATGAGAATCGCGCTCGCCGCCCTGGCGGTGAATGTCGCGCTGAAATTGGCCCTGTTCCAGCCCCTCGGCGCGGTTGGCCTCGCCACCGCGACCTCGGTTGGCCTGTGGGTCAATCTCGGCGCGCTGATCGCGATCGCGATCGCGAAAGATTTGATCGACTTCGACGCCGTCTTTGCGAGGACCGTGGGCGCGACGCTGATCGCCTGCGGGTTCCTCACGCTCGTCGTCATGTTCGGTCGCGCGCCGGCGCTCGCCTTCGGCCGTCATTTCGGCGCGCAGGCAAATCTCGTGGCCCTTATCGCGCTCGGCGCCGCCGGCGCGGCCGTCTATGGCGCCGTGCTCGGCGGCGTCCTGCACGCCGCAGGGGTCAGGGTCGCGAACCTTCGCACGCGCAGGAAGGTTTAGACCTCACAGGAACTGCGACAGCCCCGGGATCGAATTGGCGATTTGCTGGACCTTCTCCTTGCCGAGAACGGTCTCAGCGTAACCGAAGATTTCATGCCCGAGTTTCTGGATCTGCCCCATGTCGAGGCCGAGCGCGTTGAGCTTGGTCGCGAGTCCCATCAGGCCGCCGCTCAGCAAGCCGCCGAGCAGACCGCCGCCCGCGCTGCTCTCGCCGCCTTCCGCGGCGTCCGCCGCCTCGCGCGCGCCCGCGACGGAATCGAGAAACTCGGCGACGGGCCCCTCGGGAAGCTCCTTGCGGAGGAAGGCGAGCACATGGCCCACGGCGGTCTTCGCGACCTCCGCATCGACCCCGATCGCCGCGGAAACGCGCGCTATCAATTCATCCATGACCGTCCTCCCCAAATCGCTTCGTTGGACCGTGACTGTCGCCGCGGCTCGCCGTGAAATCAAGCGCGCCCGTGCGCGCGTTGAGCGCCCGACAAAGCCGTAATAGTGTCAAGGAACGGATGGGGAGGAGAACATGCGACGCTTGGTTCCGGGAACGGCCGCGCTCTTTCTCGGACTCGGCGCCGCCCCCTGCCTCTCGAATGATTCCGAGGCCGAGACCGGCGTCGGCGGACTGACGCTGAAACACTCTGAACACATCCGCATGGACAGCGAAGACCTGTTCATCTCGCGCGACGCCGTGCGCGTGAAATACCGCTTCACGAATACGAGCGACTCGCCGGTCGAAACGCTCGTCGCTTTTCCCCTGCCGGAAATTCCGCCAACCGACAGCGAGAATACGAGCTATTGGAACGATGTCGGCGATCTGAAATTCAGGACGACGATCGACGGCAAGCCAATCGTTTACGACATCGTCGAACAGGCGATCTTCAAAGACCGCGACATCGGCGCGCGGCTGAGCGCGGTCAAACTTCCGATCAACCGCCTGTCGCCGAAATTCGACGACGCCATCAAGAAGGCGCCCAAAGCCGAACTCGACAAGCTCGTCGCCGACGGCCTGCTGGAGAACACCGGGGACAACGACTATCCCAACTGGGTCGCGAATTGGGCGCTACGCACGACGATCACGCGCCGGCAGACGTTCCCGCCGAATGCGACGGTGACGGTCGAACATGAATATGCGCCGCTCGCGGGCGGCAGCGTCGGCGGCAATCTCGACGCCTGGCGGCGCAAGGACAAGGAACTCCGCAAGGAGTTCGAGGACACGCTCCGGAAATATTGCATCGACAAGGAATGGCTCGCGAGCTTCGACCGGATCGTGAAAACCCGGCGCACGGAAACGCCCTATTCGGAAGTCTGGCTCAGCTATATCCTCAAGACCGGCGCGAACTGGAAAGGACCGATCAGCGACTTCCGCCTCGTCGTTGACAAGGGCAAGCCCGACTCGCTCGTGAGCTTTTGCGCAGAGGGCGTGAAGAGAATTTCCCCGACGCAGTTCGAAGTGCGACGCAAAAACTTCACGCCGGATCGCGATCTCGATATTCTGATCGTCGACTGGCTGGGCAAATGACGCGGCCCGGAGGCCGCGTCGCCGGATTCAGGATTTGCGTCAGGCACCGGGGCGCATTTCCTTGCCTATGTCGGGCTGACGCCCCATGGGCCAGGAGCGCTCCATCAACGACGGCATCTTCGCCCTGATTTTGGAGACGCCGTCCTCGCCGATCAAAACTTCGGCTCTCGCAAGCGTTTCTTCGAGAAGCCGTTGGCTCTGCTCCTGCGTGAGGCCGAGATTGGCGAGCTTGCCGACCAGAATGTTGAGATCGGCGCGGCCGTGACCCATGAAGCTGGTCATGGCCTCGATAAACTGCGTGACGCCCCCATCGCCAGACGCTCCCGCGGCCGCCACGGCTTCCCGCGCACCCGGCATCTTGTCGATGAACTCCGCGACGTGACCGCCCGGAACCATGTCCCGCATGAACAGCAGCACGTGGCCAATTGCGGCTTTCGCAATCGCGGGTTCGAGCGACGTCGCTTCGACGACGCGTTTGGACAGCGTTTCCATGTGACATCCCTCCTTCAGGGATTACCTGAAAGTGAAATGTCGCGCCGCCCCGTCGGGTCAACCCGCGCGTGTGGAATTATGCGCCTCAGGCGGCGTCGAGGCCGTAGAGCGAATGCAGCGTGCGAACGGCGAGCTCCGTATAGGCCTCGTCGATGAGCACGGAAAATTTGATCTCGGAGGTCGTGATGGCGCGGATGTTCACGCCCTTCTCGGCCAGCGCGCGGAAAGCGCGGGCGGCGACGCCCGCGTGGCTGCGCATCCCGATGCCAATGGCCGAAACTTTCGCGACTTCCTTCTCGCCCGCCATGCTGGCGAAGCCGATGTCGGGCTTGAGTTTCTCGAGGATCGAAAAGGCGCGCTCGTAATCGGCGGAACCGACGGTGAAGGTCATGTCGGTCGTGCCCTGCTCGGAGACGACCTGCACGATCATGTCGACATTGATGCCGGCCTCGGCGAGCGGCATGAATACGGCCGCCGCGACGCCCGGCTTGTCGGCGACATTACGGAGCGTGATCTGCGCTTCGTCGCGCGAGAAGGCGATCCCTGTGACGACCTGGGCTTCCACGATGTCCTCCTCTTTGCAGATCAGCGTCCCCTCGCCCGGCCTGTCAGGATCGTCGAACGACGAGCGCACATAGGTCGGCACGCCGTGCACCATCGCCACTTCGACGGAGCGCACCTGCAACACCTTGGCGCCGAGCGACGCCATCTCCAGCATTTCCTCGAAAGCGACGCGCTCCATGCGGCGCGCTTTCGGCACGACGCGCGGATCAGTCGTATAGACGCCGTCGACGTCCGTATAAATGTCGCAGCGGTCGGCCTTAATCGCCGCCGCGAGCGCCACGGCACTCGTATCCGAGCCGCCGCGCCCGAGCGTGGTGATGCGGTTCGTTTCCTTGTGAACGCCCTGAAACCCGGCGATCACGGCCACTTCGCCGCGCGAAAAGCCCTCGACGATTCCCGACCCGTCGATCGCCTCGATCCGCGCGGAGCCGTGGGCGCCGTTGGTGTAGATCGGCGCCTGCCAGCCGAGCCAGGAGCGCGCGGGAACGCCAATCTCCTGAAGCGCGATGGCGAGAAGTCCCGCCGTCACCTGCTCGCCCGAGGCGACCACGGCGTCATATTCGACCTGGCTGTAGAGCGGCGCGGCCTCCTTGCACCAGGCGACGAGTTCGTTGGTCTTGCCCGCCATGGCCGAGACGACGACCGCGACCTCCCGGCCGGCGTCGACCTCGCGCTTCACGTGGCGCGCCACATTGCGGATGCGCTCGACATTTGCGACGGACGTGCCGCCGAATTTCATGACCAGGCGTGTCATAGGACCGATTTCGAACCGGGCGCGAGAAAGCGAGCGGCGAAGGAGAGGCCCTATTCGCCATTCGTGGAAAGCGGGCGTATATGTGACCGCGCCCGCCCACCTGTCAACGGCGCAGGCCGCCCTAGTCTAAAGCGGCGAAGGCTCGACCCGACAAAGAGGTTCTCAGTGTCCGAAGAGGCGACTTCCCCACATTCCGCCAGCGTCAACCCCGAGGACGTCGCCCGATTCAACCGCCTCGGCGACCTGTGGTGGGACAAGAAGGGCAAGATGGGGATCCTCCACGAGATCAACCCGATCCGCGTCACCTACATTCGCGACCATATTCGCCGCTTCCTGCTGGGCGACGCCAGCGCGCTCAACGAATCGCCGGACCGGCCGCTCGAGGGCGTGCGAATCGCCGACATCGGCTGCGGCGGCGGCATTTTGAGCGAATCTCTCGCGGAGCTCGGCGCGCGCGTGACGGGGATCGACCCAGCGCCCAACAACATCGCCGTCGCGCGGCGCCACGCCGAGAAAATGGGCCTCGACATCGACTACCGGAACGTCACCGCCGAAGCGCTGGCGGAGACCGGCGAGCAGTTTGACGCCGTCGCGGCGCTGGAAGTGATCGAACATGTCGAGGGACCGAGCGATTTCATTGCAATGCTCGGACGGATGGTGAAACCCGGCGGCCTGATTTTCCTCGCCACGATCGACCGCACCATGAAAAGCTACGTCTTCGCGATCGTCGGCGCGGAGTATATTCTCGGCTGGGTGCCGAAGGGAACGCACGACCACAACAAATTCATCCGTCCCGACGAACTCTCGGCGATGCTGCGAAGGGCCGGCCTGCGCGAGATCGACCGAGCCGGCATGAGTTTCCAGCCGCTGACGCGGCGCTGGCGCAAGAGCCACGACACCGACGTGAACTATCTGATGGCGGCCAAAAAGGACGCCTGAGGAGATGACGAAGCGTCTTGTTCGCGGTTTGAGCGGAAAGTAGACTTTCCGGGATGCTGACCGAATCGTCGATCCTGATTTCTCTCGCCCGGCGCGCGCCCTCCGCATTGGGAGCGTCGCTCGCACTCGCCTTTTCGCTCACCGTGATCGGCGCTCCGGCCGTCGCCGTCGCAAGAGAAAAGCCCGCAGCGTCGAAGGACAAGAAGGACGCCAAGGACAAGCCGGCGGAGGAAGCGTCCCCGCAGGAAGAGGGCGCGACCGACAACAAGGGCAAAAAGGGCGGAAAAACCGACAAGAGCGGCGCCGGCAAGCCCGAACAGCTTGGAACCTACGGGGAATGGGGCGCCTATCTGGCTCAGGGCGGCAAGGACAAGACCTGCTACGCCCTTGGCCAGCCAAAGGACCGCCAGCCGAAAGCGAAGCTGAAGGATACGTCCGCTTACGTCTTCATCTCCTCGCGTCCAGGCGAGGGGGTGCGCAACGAGGTGGCGATCAATCTCGGCTATCCCACGAAGGACGGCTCCGCGGCGACCGCGCAGATCGACGGCGACAACTGGGAGTTGATCACCAAGGGGACAAACGCCTGGGTGAAGGATCAATCCAAGGAGAAAGAGTTCGTCGGCGCGCTGCGCGGCGGCTCCAAGCTCGTCGTTAAGGCCTCCTCGGCCAAAGGCACCTCGACAACCGACACCTACACGCTCAAGGGTCTCTCGGACGCCCTCGCCCGCGTGGCGCAGGAGTGCAAATAGCATCAAGCGCCGCGCCTATTCCCGATTCGCCTTTCATTCGACGCCCGCGGCCGCCGCGGGCGTTTTGTTTTTGCTCCCGACACGCCGACTGACCCAGCCGCCTCGGACCAGATAGTATAAATTATATAGGACCAAGTAATTTTACCACGTGTCGGCAAATCTGTGGTTCTTTGATCCTTGCGTAGAATGACGCAATTTCGAGGCGTCAACGACGGCTTCCCCCTGTTGCCTAGTTGGCGAGCGATGGCGCAACCGCCTGAGGCCAAGGCGGTTCGGCGCCGTCGCTCTCTCGCTTCTTATCGTCTGGGGCGCCGACCGCCGCTTCCCGGCGGCCGTTTTGGCGCGCCCTGCTGCATGACAAAAATCATGTATATACCATGTAAATATTGGACCAAAATGCAATTATTGCATGGAGCCAGCTGGATTATTACATTAAATATAACCAGTCTGCGCGATTTTATATTTGCTTTGCTCCCGGCAATAGGCTACGAAGAAGTCCCCTGATTTAAAGAAAAGCCAAAGGGAGGGAAATATGGCTGTTAACGTTCATGGCGGCGCCGAGGTTGGCAAAATCCTCGTCTACATCGCCGCTTTCGCCGTCTTCGTGGTCGTCGCTCTGACGTGGGTTCCCGAGTGGATTTCGCCGGACAGCGCCAACATCACCGGCAACACCGGTTCGACCGCGCGCATGATCCAGTAATCAACTGAAAAACCGGGCCTCTCGCACGCTGACGGCGTTCGGGAGGCCCAATTCTCTCCGGCCTCGAAAATTGTTGCCGGAGCCTGTTGCAAAGCCGGATCGTTTGCGGCATAAGACCCCCGCGACGGCGAGGGCGAAACGTCAAACCGGCGCGTCGGATGCGGGTGTAGCTCAGGGGTAGAGCACAACCTTGCCAAGGTTGGGGTCGAGGGTTCGAATCCCTTCGCCCGCTCCAAATGAAGCTCCGCGATTACCCACAGCGGAGGACGGGGTTAGATGCTGGTTACGCGCGCCCCCGCGAAAATCAATCTTACGCTCCACATATGCGGTCGACGGGAAGACGGCTATCACGAGCTGGAAAGCCTCGTCGCTTTCAGCGGCGCGGGCGATACGCTGAGCTTCGTTCCCGGCCCGCGCCTCTCGTTCGACATCGACGGCCCCACGGCGACCGCCGCCGGAGCGGGCGACGACAATCTCGTCCTGCGCGCGGCGCGCAACCTGGCCGAACGAGTCGAGGGCCTGACGCTCGGCGCCTTCCGGCTCCAGAAGCGGCTTCCCGTTGCAGCGGGAATCGGCGGCGGGTCGTCTGACGCCGCGGCCGCCTTGCGGCTGATTGCCTTCGCGAGCGCGCTGACGCCTGAAGATCCGCGAATTTACGAAGCGGCGCGCGCAACCGGCGCCGACGTGCCGGTCTGCCTTGCCGGACGGGCGCGGATGATGCGCGGCGCGGGCGAATCGCTTGGCCCGGTCCTGCGGCTGCCGCTTTTGCCGGCGGTTCTCGTCAACCCCGGCGTCCCGGTGGAGACTCGGCCTGTCTTCGCGCGTCTCGGCCTGCAGCCGGGCCAACGCACGGCCGCCGCCGCCCATCCGGAGGTTGGGTCGGGCGCGCCGGCGGTGGAACTGCTCGCGACGCTGTCCCGCGGCCGCAACGATCTGGAGGACGCCGCCTGTCTTCAGGCGCCGGCGATAGTTGACGTGCTGGCGGTGCTGCGCGCGGCGCGAGGCTGCAAGCTCGCGCGCATGTCGGGCTCCGGCGCCACTTGTTTCGCGATTTTCTCCACGCCACGCGCCGCGGCCCGCGCCGCCGCCGCTATTCGAGCCCAACATCCCGAGTGGTGGGTGAAGACGGCGGCGCTGCGATGAGTCGACGCTTGCCGCCGAAGGATCGTCGCAGAGACGCCCCGCCGCCCTCGGGGAAGGTCACTCAGCGCGACGGAGCGCGAAGCGATTCGCCGCACGGCCCCTTCCGGGGACCCTCCCCCGAGGTTGTGACGCTTTACGGCGCTCATGCCGTCCGGGAGGCGCTCAAGAGCGGACGCCGCAAACTCCTGTCGCTCTACGCGACCGAAAGCGCCCTCCCCCGGATCGTCGATCTGGCGAAGGCCGCGGGGCTCGATCCGCGCCTGGTCGACGCCCGCGAACTGTCTCGCCGCCTCGGCCAGGACGCCGTGCACCAGGGCCTGCTTCTCGAGGCGCGCCCCCTTCCGGAAGCGGACATCAGCGACATCGAGAATCGGAGCGGCGTGGTTCTGGCGCTCGATCAGGTGACCGATCCGCATAATGTCGGCGCGATCCTGCGCACGTCCTGCGCCTATGGCGTCGACGCGCTGATCGTGACGGAGCGTCACAGCCCGGAATTCACCGGCGTGCTCGGCAAGGCGGCGTCGGGCGCGCTGGAGCATGTGACCATCGTCTCCGTCGTCAATCTCGCGCGGGCCCTGGATGCGTTGCGGGACCGCGGATACAGCGTCGTCGGCCTCGATTCGGAAGGCGCGGCGCCGATTGAAACCGTTCCTCTGACGCGACCGCTCGCGCTCGTCCTCGGCGCCGAGGGCAAGGGCCTGCGCCGTCTGACGCGCGAGCGTTGCGACGTGATCGCGCGGCTCGATCTCCCTGGCCCCATCAAGAGCCTGAACGTGTCCAACGCCTGCGCCGCGACGCTCTCCATCGTCCGCATGCGCCTCGGCTTCGCACTGCAGGATTGACCTGGAACGCGCCTTCGACGATTACAGGTTCCTGCAATCGGGCCGGTTTAGCTCAGCTGGTAGAGCAACTGATTTGTAATCAGTAGGTCGCGGGTTCGAATCCTGCAACCGGCACCAATAAATTCAATATGTTATGAAAATATAGGATGAGCAAAAATCTTACTGGTGACCAAATGGTGACCAGCAAGTGGGTTGCTGTACATTGATCGAATAAGGTCGGACCAACCGCATTCTCGGCCCACGGTCTCACAGGTGGGAATCAATTCGAAGGTGTAATTCGAAACAATAGTTTGAACGTCGCTCCGCCGCCGGGCGTGTCCTCGACCCAGATGCGACCGCCGAGTTTGTCCATAAGTTCTTTTGAAATTGCTAGCCCCAACCCGGTTCCAGGCGTTGCGTCACTCTTTCGCCAGAACGGTTCAAAGATGGATTCCCGATCCGAAGGGTCGATGCCTGATCCATGATCGGCCACCGAGACGATCGCCGGCTTGCTTACCTGAACTTTAACTTTTCCCCCGGCCGGTTCTGCGCGGAGAGCGTTGTCGATCAGATTTCCGGCGACGCATTCGATCGCCCTGCGATTCCCGCGAACTACGATCGAATCGGAGACTGCGTCCAGTTCAATGTTTCGATCGCATTCGATAATAAGCGGCGTGTAATCGGCGACGATCTGGCGAATGGTCGCGATCAAGTCCACTTCGTCGCTAAGCGAAGCTTGGCGTTCCGTTAGTCGCGTCGATATAAGCATCTGCTCGACGATCGCCTGCAGGTGGCTTGCATCGCGCAATAGGTCCTGCCGGAAAGTAGGCTCTTCCGTGTCTTCGAGACGCGCGCGCATGATAGCGAGCGGCGTTCGCAGTTCGTGCGCGGCGTTTGCAATGTAGCGGCGCATTCTGGCGGCGCTGGCATTCAGCCGCGCGAGCGCGTCGTTGATCGCATTGACAAATGGGCGCACTTCTCTTGGGACGGATTGGGTGATGATGTTACGATCGAGATTGTCGAGATCGATCGCTTCCACTTGCATTGCGGCGTCGCGGAGCGGCGTCAGACCTTTGCGCACGGCGTACCAAGCGACGACCGCGGACAACGACACGATGGCGATCAGATAGACTGCCATCCATTGCGCCGCGTCCAGCAAATACCCGAATACGTCGTCCCAACGAAATTTCTGGCGGTAGACTGCGACATGCAGCCAACCGTACGGCGTCCATCGGCGCTCCATGTAACCAAGAGGACTGACTTCGACGTCGCCGGGGAGATTGAAATGCAGATGGGCGGCCGTCATCTGAATCACGCCGGCCTTGGCGAGCGCAGCAGCAAGGTCTGGCGAAGAGCCTTTCAGTGGACGCCGCAATTCGTCGAATACAGCGAATTTCATTCCCGGCGCACGCTCGATTTCAGACTGCAATTCGGGAATTGGAGCGATGAAAAGTTCGCCATTCCCCTGATTCAACGACTTTTTGACCAGATTGCTGACGCGATAGGTTGCGAACTCGTCGAGGGAAGTACGAAAATAGGCGACCTTGGCGAGTTCCAAACCCATCGTCAGCATTGCGCCGATCACGAATGCGGCAATCTGCGCGACGAAAAGATGCAGCACGACCCTACGCGCAAGAGAAGGGTCCGCGGTCATTTGCTCAGATTTCGCTTTTCTGCTGCGATCATGTAGCCGACGCCACGCACGACATGCAAATCAACGCCGGAGCCGAGTTCCTGCAGTCGGCTACGCAGGCGGTAGACCAGTGTCGTCAAGGCCTGGGGCTGGACGTCGTCGTCTATCCCGTAAACCGCGTCGATCAAAGCCTCTCTCGTAACTATTCGACCCATGCGTCCGATCAGCGCCTCCAGCAGACTCAATTCGCGCCGGAGAAAGACGACGGGCTGCTCATTGATCGTCACCAGCCTTGTACTGAACTCAAATGACAGGCTCCCGATTTTAACTGGGGGCGCGTTCTCCGCACCCGGGCGTCGCAAACTTGCGCGGATGCGCGCCATCATCTCGTCGAGGTTGAAGGGCTTTGTGAGATAATCATCCGCTCCGGCATCCAACCCCACAATGCGGTCGTCCACGGCGTCCAAAGCGGTGAGCATGAGAATGCGAATGCCGGGCTGTTTCGACCTTATGCTGGGGATGAGGCTCAGGCCGTCGCCGTCCGGCAGACGCCGGTCGAGCAAAGCCAACGCATAAGGAGAGTCGTCGAGCACCCGCGAGGCATGCTCCACGCTTTCGACATGATCGATGAAAAAGCCCGCATTCTTGATGCGCCGCGTCACGCGGGACGCCAATTCCCGATTGTCTTCGACCAGCAAAATTCTCATGAGCGCCACTCCCAGTCGATCACAAAGCGCTAATCTGCGCCGAGAGCGTCGACGGGTTCAAGCGCCAACATATTGCTGGCCGCACAGAATGTGGCGAAAATGCCACAAGCATTACTTTCGTCTACATGACCGCCGGGCGTGATTCTCGCGTGATTTTTCGCAACTACCCATGATGCCGGGCTGGCGGGGATTCAACGCGCCGAAAGGCTCATGCACAGGCAAGAGAACGGCGTTTACGGCTCATGAGGCGGCCAGAGGCACAATACGCGGCATTCAGGTGGGACTGGGTTGCTCGTCGCACCCTTCTGGCCCTGCTGATCGTCCAGTTCCTTCTCAAGGCGCTTGTCCTTCCCGCTGCAGCCGCCGGGAGTGGCGGTTCCCATATGGAGGCGACGAACCTCTGGGGCGCCGTTCTCAGCAACATTTGCCGCTCCGAGGCGCCGGACTCCTCCGACGGCCATGGCCAGTCCCTTTCGGCAGATTGTTGTCTTTCGAGCGTTTCATTCGTCGACGCCGCACCGCCTCCCCAAGGGAAAACGTATCGAATAGCCCCTGCTTGGCGCGGTGAACGTGTCCCGCGCCTTGCGGTTCCGCTCCCGCTCTCAGCCCCTGGCTGGCGAAGCGCATGGTCGGCGCAATCCCCTCCCCGGACAGCGTAACGGAGCCGACCGCCCGGATTCTCGGAGCGGATCGTCGCAACGCCGTTCTCTAGCCTAGCTGTTCGGTTGGGCTGCAATCCGGAGATATAAAATGTCACGTCAAACCGCTCTGCGCGGCGTTTCCGCCGCCGCTCTCACTCTCGTTTTGCTTACCGCCGCAGCCCGCGCGCAGCAGTCCTTACCGACGATCGAGGTCGGACGCGCGCGCCAGAATCCTGCGCGCACCGTCGGGGCCAGCCAAGCCGCGGCTGTCCCTTCAACCGGCTCAAGCTCGGAATCGACGCCCGTCAAAATCGCTGAGCCGAAGACGCCTGCCGAGGGCTACGTCGTCCGAAATGCAACGACGGCACTAAAGACCGACTTGCCGCTCAGGGAGACTCCAGCTTCGATCGTCGTGGTTCCCAAGCAGGTGATCCGCGACCAGGCCGTGACCCGCCTTCAGGAATCTCTTGAGAACGTTTCCAGCGTCAGGTCAAACAGCAATAACCGCGGCGGCTACGTTTACAAGATTCGCGGCTTCACGAGTCTCGACGTCTACCGCAACAGCCTCGCTTTGCCCGGCGACAGCTTCGCGGGCATGAACGACATGGCGAATATCGAGCGGGTCGAGGTTCTCAAGGGACCAGCGTCCGTTCTTTATGGGCGCGCGGAGCCGGGCGGCGTCATCAACCTCGTCACCAAGCAGCCGACGTTTCAGGAGCGGTACGTCGTCGATCAGCAAATCGGCTCGTTTAATCATTATCGCACGCAGTGGGATTTCACCGCGCCCGTGAAGGCCGTTAATGGCCTCGCGTGGCGCTTCTCCGGCGCCTATCAGGACAGCGACTCCTTCCTCCCCTATGCGAATGGAAACCGCATACTCTTCGCGCCGGTCGTAACCTATCAGCCTACCGCCTGGACTGAATTCACGGCGGACCTTCAATATTTGGGCAACACGGTGCACGAATTCTCCGGCATTCCGGTGATCGGCGCTGCGCCCGCCCCGATCCCGATCCGCCGGACGTTCAACGAACCGAACGATCCGCGCGATCGCACCGCGCAATTTCTCGGAAGCTACTATTTCCGGCAGAACCTCAATGAGGACTGGAAGATCGTCAATCGCTTCCACTATGGGAGTACCTGGTTCAACGCCCGTCAGATTGTCCCGATTTCCTTCGATTCGGACTTGGCGACGCTCAACCGCAGCACGACGGCGCAGAATCTCCAAGGCGACACCTACGCGACCAACATCAATCTGGAAGGAAAATTCACGACCTTTGGGGCCAAGCACAATTTCCTGTTCGGCCTCGACTATCTTCATCGCCACTACGACTACTATTACTCGATCGGCGCAGGGAACTACCCGATCAACATCTATTACCCTATCTACGGAACGGTTTCGCCCTGGGGCTTCCAGGAAGGGTTCCTGGGAGCCGGCTTTAACGGTCACTCGTCATTTCTCGCGCGCCAGAAGGGAATGTATGTCCAGGATCAGGTCAATTTCTTCGATGATCGCGCCCATCTGTTACTGGGCGTGCGATACGACATCGCCGACGTCACGAATGGCGACACGTTCGGAAATTACGACGCCAATGGCTTCCCGCTCTTTGATTCGACGAAAGCGGCAGCAATCGCGGCGAGGCTGAGGGCGCCAACAAATATAGATAAGGGATGGAGCCCTCGCGCCGGCCTCGCTTTCGACATCACTTCGGAAGTGACCGTTCACGGCAGCTATTCGCGCTCCTTCGGAGCCAATAATGGCCGCAACACGACCGGTGAAGTTTTTCCCGCACAGCGTGGCATCCAGTGGGAAGTGGGCGTAAAGGCGCAGGTGCTCACCGATCTCAACATGGCGCTCGCCTTCTACCAGATCACGAAATCCAACGTCACCACGTTAGACTTCTCGACGCCCGATCCGGCTGATCGGCGTATCGCCGGCGTTCAGCGCAGTCGGGGTATCGAGCTTGATGTCTTAGGCCGGGTAACGGACCGACTGAGCGTCATCGCGAATTATGCCTATACTGACGCAAAGGTCATCGCGGATAATCCAAAGGACCCGCTCAATCCCTTCGGAAGCGGCCTGCTTTACAATCATCTCGACAATGTGCCGCGGCATTCGGGTAAACTCTTCGCCACGTATGATTTCGGCGACAATGGTCTCGGTCTGCGAGTCGGCGGGGGCCCTGTTGGCGCGACGCACGCATGGGGCGACATTCAAAATACGTTTCTTTTGCCGAGCTGGGTCCGCCTCGACGTCTTCGCAAGCTACACGACGCTTTTTGAAGGCCACAAGCTGACTGCGCAACTCAATCTCGACAATGTGACAAACACGAAATACTACACGGGCAACGATATCTTCTTCAATAACTGGGCTCCGCGTATGGGCGTGCTTCCCGCTCCGCCTTTCCAGGCGATCGGGACGTTGCGAGTGGAGTTCTAACCATGATGCGAGCAATGCTCGTCCGGCTTCATCGATGGGCCGGTCTCGCAACTGCGGGCTTCCTTTTTGTTGTCGGTCTGACGGGCAGCGTTCTCGCATTCTATCCCGAACTGAATCATTGGCTGACACCGGACCTCTTTCCCGGGCCACACCCCGGGAAGGAGCTCTCACTTGGCGCCTTGGCTCAACGCGCAGAAGAACTTGTTCGAAACGCCCGCGTGAGCAGCGTCTTCACGGGCTATACGGGAACCGCGATGATCCAGATCGAGGCGAGCCCCGGCCAGCCTGAACTCGACTTCAGCCGCATTTATCTCGACCCGATGACGGGCGCGGAGTTCGGGCGCGTGAATTGGGGCGCCTTTCCGACGTGCCGCGCGGAGATTCTGCCTTTCATCTACCGCCTTCATTATTCGCTTGTAGCGGGCGACGCAGGCTCCTGGCTTCTCGGATTAGTCGCGCTCATCTGGACGGTTGACTGTCTCGTCTCCTTTCTACTGACCCTCCCGCCACGGAGCGATCGCTCGCGAAAGAACTTCCTGGCCAGATGGTCCCCATCCTGGCGGATCAAGGCGAACGGTTCCTTCTACAGGGTCACCTTCGACATCCATCGCGCTGGCGGCCTCTGGCTTTGGGTGATGCTGTTCGTTTTCGCCTGGTCCAGCGTTTATTGGAACATGACAAGCGTATATGTCGCCGTCACGGATGCGCTGTTTGGCTTCAACCCACCTCTATGGGCGAGGCCAGCGCCCCAGGCGCCCGCCAGCGGTGGTGCGATCATGACTTGGGAACAAGCCCAGGCTGTCGCCGAAAGGCTGATGCCTGAACAAGCGCGATCGCACGGCTTCTCCATCGTGCGACCCGTTGGCCTCAACCGGATGCATGATCGGTCCGCCTTTTCCTATGATGTAATGAGCTCTCGCGACATCGCGGACACCTATGGCGCAACGTCCATCGCGTTCGACGCGGTTAGCGGCGCCTTGAGAGACGTTACAATTCCGACAGGGTTCCGAACCGGGAACACGCTCACCGCATGGCTTGGCGAACTCCACATGGCGGATGTCTTCGGCTTACCATACAAAGCCTTCGTATGCCTCCTCGGGCTCGCAATTTCGACTCTCTCCGCGACCGGCGTTTACATCTGGTGGAAGAAACGTTCAGCGCGGTTGGCGCATATTCGGCGGGCGGACGCGCAACATGCGCTGGCGGAGTAACATTTGTGATTGGAACGCGAATTCATTCGTTATCGATGGAGGAGAAAATGAATTTAGATCACGGAAAGCAGGAACGCCTTGTTCGAAATCTGCGCCGTGCCCTGCCGGTTTCGGCGTATCCGCGCCCGGCTCTGCTCGACTTTCTGCGCGCGCGCCGCACGACTGGCCGTGCCTCGCCCCGGTTGACGGTCATCGACATTTTCGATGCGGGCTTGGACTGCGGCCTGATGTGCCGCTTCACAATTGCGGGCGAGACCGACGGGGCGGTCTTTGTCGCGCCGCTCGCGCAACTCGCGCTCGAGCGCCGCCGCGCCGTTGCATCGGACGCGTCCCTGCGCCGGCGGCATTCCTATCGACCGGGCGCATGAAGGCGCCGCTCGTCGCCTTGCTCTTCGCCTTCGCCGGCTGCTGGCAGGCGTTGGGCGAGGAGGCGCGGGAGGACGAGCGCAAGGAAAAGTCGCAAAGCGAGAGCAAGCGGCGCGCGCGCGAGGACCCCAAGGTCGAAGCGCCGCGCGAGGCGCCCCGGGCGCAGACGCTGGGGCGCGACCAGAGCGGCGTCTATGTCAACGCCCCGGCGACGAACTCGGCCTATTCGCCGAGCTTCGTCATGCGCGGCTTTCCCGCCGGGGTGACGCTCTTCGACGGCGCCTCGCATGGCTTCACCGCCCAGGACGTCGATCTCTCGACGGTAGATCACGTCGAATTCTTCAAAGGTCCGGGCGCCATGCTGTTCGGCAAGGCGCTGGGGGGCTATGGCGGCGCGGCGAATTACATCCGAAAGGCGCCAACGCAGGAGACCTTTGCGCGCGCCGTTTCAACTCTCGCCAGCTTTGCCGTGCGGCGTCTCACCATCGACGTCAATACGCCGCTCAATAATGACAAGAGCCTGCTGTTTCGCTTCACCGGCTCGGCGCAGAGCCTAGGCAGTTTTGTCGACTTCGTACGTTCGCGCAGTTTCGACGTCGCGCCGATGATCGCCTTCACGGCCGACAATGGCGATCGAGCGAGCCTACGCGCCGAACATAATGGCGGAAGGCTCGTCTGGCGTGACGGCGTCCCCGCCGATCCGATCTTCTTGCACGTCCCGCGCGAATTCTACGCCGGCCTTCCCGCCAATGAGCAGGAGACGCCGATCTTCGACGATCTCACCTTCACCTATGAGCACGCCTTCAACAAGGATTGGAAGGTCGCCGCGGTCGTCGATTATTTCCTCTCCGCCAGCCGCTGGGGCTGGTTCACCGGCTGGGGCTATGACGGCTTTCAGTCGGTTGTCTTCGGCAATCCGGCGCGGGCGCGCGTCGCCAATCGCAGTTTCGACGCGCAGTTGCGCCTGAACGGGCGCTTCGACACGGGGTTCCTCTCCCATACCGTCTTTCTCGGTCTTGAGCACTGGGACTATTTCTTCGGCTATTCGAACGACATCGCGCAGGCGCCGGCGGCGCCGCTCAATATTTTCTTCCCCGTCTATTCGCCGGGCGTCAATTACGCCGGCGCCAATTGGTCGAATGGCGTCGCCCGCGCGATCAGCCGCTCGGTCTATGGCCAGGACCTGATCGACCTCAACGAGAACTGGCGCGTTCTGATCGGCGGGCGATACGATCTCCTTTCTCAGCGCGAACGCGTCTTCGATCCGTTCGGCGCGCTCGCCGGAGAGCCGACATCGAGTCTCAGCAAAGGGATCAAGGGCTATTTTTCCCCACGCGCCGGCATTCTCTATCGGCCGAACGAGGAGACGCAGCTTTTCGCCGCTTACGGCAAATCGCTGATCCCCAACACCGGCGTGCGGATTCAAAGCGGCGAAGCGCCGCCGCCACAGCAGGACACCCAATATGAGCTGGGCTTTAGGCGCGAGTTCCTGGATCGCAAGATGAGCTTTGAAGTCGGGCTTTTCGACATCACGCGCAATAGCGTCGCCATTCCCAATCCGGCCAATCCCAGCGGCTTCTATTCGGTCGTCACCGGCCAGCAGCACAGCCATGGCATCGAGGTCAATCTCGGCGGCGAAATCTTGCCGAACCTGAAAATCAACGCCGTCGCCACCTTCCTGCACGCGCTTGTCTCCAAGGATTCGAGCGTCCCCTCGCAGCAGGGCAGCGATCTCTTAGGTGCACCGCGGCGGGTTTACAATGTCTCCGCCAACTACACCTTCGACGCGGGCGACTTCAAAGGGCTGGAACTCGGCGCGAGCTATTATTACGCCAGCCGCGTCGAGGCGACGCTGCCCAACACCTACGGCTTCACCCTCGCGCCCCAGCAGATGCTCGGCGCCTCGCTGGCCTACAGCTTCAACGACAATCTCAAGCTCGAAATCAACGCCGCGAATTTGACGAACCGGCCGAACTGGACGTCGAACGGCGCGATGTTCCACGGCGAGCCCAGGTCCGTGTCAGCAAGCCTTTCCTACAAATATTGAAGTGGGCCGGCCACATTTTGGGAGCCGACATTATTATGCGACGAAGACGTTCTCGGCCACAATTTCCCACCAGCCAGCGCGCGCCTCAGTGGTTTCAGAGCATCGACTTTGTCTCCCTCTCGCAGGCGTTGCTGGTGGCTGATTACGCGAGCATCAGCCGCGCCGCGCGAGAGCTGGGCGTCAATCAAGCCGCAATCAGCTGCCGCATCAAATCACTGGAGGATGGACTTGGCGTTTCGTTGTTCGAGCGACAATCGAACGGCGTCCGACTGACGGTCGCCGGCCGTCGCTTTGTCGATAGGACACGCGCAGCTTTCGCCGAGATCGAGTCGGCAGTTCGTAATGCGGCGGCGGGGCGGGGCGGGGCGCGGAAGGCGTAATCCGGATCGGGATTTTCGCCGGTCCGATACCCGCATTCCTGACCGAATTGGTGAAGGATTTTCGAGAAGCCCATCCCAATGTCGGACTCGATTTCGTCGCAGGCTCCATGCGGGAGCGTATCGCCAGGGTCATGGGGCGAAGTCTCGATATTGCGATCACAACCGGCGCCAATCTCGCGCCAGATTGCGACACCGAACGGCTGTGGAGTTCGAGAATCCGCGTTGTTCTGCCCGACAATCACATGCTCGCCATTTGCGAGGCGGTCGACTGGATGTATCTGCGGGATGAGCGCTTCATCTTCGGTTCCGACTCCGGTTCAGAATGCTTCCGCGACGTTATCATCCAGAATATCCGGAGTGCTGATCCCCGACCAACAGTAGAGAATTTTTCCGTCTGCCAGGAAGCTCTGTTTCAACTTATCGCGTTTGGCCTCGGCGTCAGTTTGACGAGCGATGGTTGTCTACCGAACAGCTATTCCAGCGTCGTTATCCGCCCCCTCTCGGGCGATGACGATTGGGTCGACCACAGCGTCGTTTGGCTGCCGGATAACGACAATCCGGCGCTTCGGCGATTCCTCAGTCTGGCGCGCGTGAAGGCAGCGCAGCGGCGAACCGAGCGGTCGTCAACGAGCGACTCTGATAGCGCGTGAGCGCGTTCGCCGCACCCGAGTTCGCGAGCTCGCCCGCAGGAATTACGTTCAAAAAAAATTGCACGGGTGAGTCGGCAAACCGCATGGTCGCTGCGATTTCGAACACGCTACAGCAAACATTCCCGACGCGATCCGACGACGGGGTTGTTGCGTCGGGCGTCTGGGTTTGGTTACACGTTTTCGCGAGAGGGACCGCTATTTAGAGCACCAATTGTTGTCTTTCGATCTACAGCGAAATTGCAGCGCGCCGACGACTTGACCGCCTCGGCAAGATACATCCGATCGACGCGCCGGACGCTGGTCGAGAATGTGAGCCGCACGCATCCAGAGCGCCGGATTGCCCCGCCGCCGTGCACGAATTTCGCGCGGCGGCGGACGCAAATTTTCCGAAGTTGGGGGACGCGAACTTGCCGCGCCGACGTTTGTCAGTAGCTTTTTCGGCTGGCTTGCAGCCCGCGGGCGACGATTTTTTGCTTGCGGAAGAGCATGGGTGATCATAGTATTCTGTCGCATTGTAGCGTGCAATTTGCAGATTATTCAGTTAAGGCAAGATTAAAGAAGCCGTGCCGGCTTTCTGCAAGGTTTTGTCTGCACATTGTTTCTTGGCGGCCGTGAGACTTTCCGCAGTGTGCGTCGTTCCGCATCCCGCTTCTTTTTCAGCGCCATGATGCGAGCTGCGCGGATTGTAGCTTGTTTTGCCGCGTCGCTGAGACAAGCTGTTGCGCATGAGCAACGACGACGCTTCCGACCTTCGACTCCGCGCCGGGAAAATTCGTGATCGCGGCGGCGCCGCTGTCCGGCGACCACGCTCCTTCGTCGCGCAGGTTATGAAGGCCGTGACGAAAGCGAATGGCGCCGGGATCGGGTCTGCGCCGCCGCGCGGCGGTCGTTCCGTTAGGGGGCGCGATGTCGCGTCGGGTCGGCCCCGGAAAGGAAGATGCTCCCGCATCGGTCGGGGTCAGGTCGCGGCGGATCGGTTGAAGCTCGCGGCTGAGTGTCGGGGCCCAAGCGAGCGGATGCGCCGCGTCGTGGTGAAGGCGCGGATCGTTCGGTTGAAACTCGGGAGCAAGGGCGCCGACGCGCATCTGCGTTACTTGCAACGCGACGGGACCGACCGGGAAGGAGAGAAAGGGAGGCTCTACGGCGCGGAGACGGACGTGGCCGATGGCCGCTTGTTTCTGGAGCAAGGCCGCGAGGATCGGCATCAGTTCCGCTTCATCGTCGCGCCTGAAGAGGGAGATCAGCTGAGTGACCTTCGCGCTTTCACGCGCGGCGTGATGAAACATATGGAGGCGGACCTCGGCACACGGCTCGACTGGGTCGCGGTCGACCACTTCAACACCGGCCATCCGCACAGCCATGTCGTCGTCCGGGGCAAGGACGAGGCGGGCAAGGATTTGATCATTGCCCAGGACTACATCACGGACGGGATCAGGCTGCGCGCGCAGGAACTGGCGACGCTCGAATTGGGACCGGAGACCGACCTCGAACTCAGATCAAAACTGACGGCGGAAATTGCCGCCGAGCGCTTCACCCGGATCGACCGGGCGATACTCGCCGAGGCTGGCGAGGGAACGCTCGATTTGCGGCCGGAGACGGGCCAGGTCCGCGCCGACTTTGATCGGACGCTACGCATCGGCAGAATGCAGACGCTGGCACGTTTTGGCCTCGCTGCTGAGAGCGAGCCGGGCATCTGGAAACTGTCCGACCAGATCGAGCCGACGCTGCGGGAACTCGGCGAGCGCGGCGACATCGTCAAGGCCATCGACCGGGCGCTGAAAGCCCGCGGCGAAGAGCGCGCGCTCGAAAGCTATTCCCTTCACGGCGAAGAGGCCAAGACCGCGGTCATAGGCCGCGTGATTGACAAGCGACTGACCGATGAACTTGGCGAGCGACTTGGCCTCGTCGTCGACGGCGTTGATGGGCGCGTCCATCACGTCGCGCTCGGCTCCGAGGCGATGGCGAACGCCTCCGAGGAAGCCTCCATCGGATCGATTGTGGAGATCGCGCCCGCGCCGGCAGGGCCGCGACCGGCAGACCGCAATATCGCCCAGCTCGCCGGCGCCTCAGGCGACTATCGTCCGAGCGTCCACCGCATCATGGCGGAGGCAAGCCGCATCCGCGTCCCGGGCGGCGACTATGAGGCTTATGTCGCAAGCCATGTGCGGCGGCTGGAGGCGCTGCGCCGGGCAGGGATCGTGGAGCGGATCGACGCCGACCATTGGCGCCTGCCGGCGGACTTCGAGGCGCGCGCGGCCGACTATGAAGCCCAGCGGCGCGGTCGGGTGACATTGCGCCTTCTGTCCAATCTCGACCTCGAAGCCCAGATCGACGCCAATGGCGCCACCTGGCTCGACCGCGAACTCACCTCGCCCGATCGCGCGCCGCTTGTTCAAGCTGGCTTTGGAACCGAGGTCAGCGGGGCCATGCAGCGGCGCAAGGAAGCCCTCGTCGACAAAGGCCACGCGTGGCGCATGCCGGAGGGCGGCGTCCGCGCGCCCAAAGACCTCATCGCGCGGCTGGAGCGGGGCGAGGTCGAAAGCGCCGGAAATTCACTTTCTGCGGACAAGCACGCGCCGTTCAGACTGAAGGGCGAAGGCGAGCGCGTCTCGGGGGTTTTCACCGGCACGACGAATCTCGTCTCCGGCAAATACGCCATCGTCGAGAGCGCCTATGAGTTCACGCTTGTCCCCTGGCGGCCGGTGATGGATGACCGCCTCGGCCGGCAGGTCAGCGGCGTTGTCCGTGACTCCGGAATCTCATGGGAATTTACGCGCACGCGCGGACTCGGACTCTGAGCGCCGATCCGGCTTCCACGACATGCGTTCCCGGCAGGAGCGAACAACAGTGTTGGTCGCTCCCACGCATTGATGATTGTTGCAGCATCGCGACCCTTGCGGCAGCTTTGCCCTGAAGGGCGCGGTCGCAGGTGCAACCGCTGCTGCTACGCGCCCATCTTCCTGCATTCGTCGGCGCAGGCCTTGCACGAAGCGCCCATGTCTTTGCATTCGACATATTGCGGGAACTTGTCGCATTCCTTCTGACACGCGAGGCAGACCTCCGCGACCACTTTCGCGAAGGCTGGCGTATGAGGCGAGTTGACCGACGCCAGCGCTTCCAACGCGCCGCATGCCGCGATCACGTCATATGACGCCTTCGTGCAATCGGCCATGCTGGCGTCGTTCATCGACAGCATGCCAAAGCAGTGGCGCAAGCAGTTGTTGCCGTCGACGACGCATTTGCCGCTCGCGTCCGAGAGCGCCTTGTAGAGCGGCGGATGATGGTGGACGGCCGCGCCGGCCTTCCCGCCTTCTTCGGCTCTGGCCGATGTGATCGAGGCCACTGCCGCGGCAACGCCCAGCGCGCCGATAAATTCGCGACGTTCCATGATCGAACCTCCTCCTACCGAAACCTTGCTTCGGAAAGAGAGCTTCATGGCTCGCCGCTCGCCACAGGCCCTCAAGACTTTAGCTTGAGCAGTAGGCCCTTTCGGCAAGGGCCCACGCAACGAGAGTCGCAAGCAACATCCATTCCAGCAATCAAAATTGCTGGTCGGGGCCGCCAAGGGCTAGACGCCGCCGATCGCCTGTATTTACGCGCAGCAACACGCCATCGCTCCGCACCGCAGGTTTCGCGGTTCCGATCCGCTGCGACTCGGACGATGTTTTCGAAATGTCTTCCAATTCACAGTGGCGCTTTCCGCCGAACGCTCCTCCGCGGCTTTCCGACGATCGGATTGCCCCCTCCGGCAATGCCAACGAGGCGGCCAAACATGGCGGATCGTTTGCACGCGACAAATTCGTCTGGCTCGACCAGGTGCACGCCGACCCCGCTTTGACGCCGATTGCGTTCATGGTCGCCTATGTCCTCGCCAATCTCGTCAATGAACGCGAGGGTTTTGCCTGGCCCAGCATCGCGCGGCTCGCTGCGGAATGTCGCGTCACGGAGCGAGGCGTTCAGAAAATCATTCGCCGGCTTGTCGAATGCGGTCACCTCTGCGTTGAACGCGGCGGCGGTCGCGGAGAGACCAACCGCTATCGCTGGATCATCAAAAGCGACAATGGCGCGCCGCGGCGCGGAAAGGCCCGAGATGGGGATCGACGGCCTTGCTGCGCTGACGAGACGCCGCATCGATCGAAAGGGCGAACACGCATTCACCCAATCGACTCGAAAAGGGTGAACCACGGTTCCGAAATGGGTGAACAGCCGTTCGAAAAAGGGCGAACGTCCGTTCACCCAACCTTATTTAAAGAATCTAACTATGATCTTTCTTATCGACTCCCCTCGCTAAGCAAGACGAAAATCGCGGCGGGCGCCTTCGACGCCTTCTGGCAGGCTTATCCGAAAAAAGTCGCCGTGAACGAGGCGATGCGCGCGTTCGCTCGGGCGACTGAACGCGCGCCGCCAGACGACATAATTCGCGGCGCAGCGCGCTACGCCGCCGAGCGCGACGGCGAAGACCCGCGCTACACCAAGCATCCGGCGACGTGGCTCAATCAGGATTGCTGGCGGGATCAACCATCAATCCCGCGCGTCTTTCCAAAGGACCGGCCCGCCGAGTGGCGTCGACCAAATCGTTCGATCTTCGGGCAACTGCACAACGACGATGATTTCGACGAAGTTCTCGCACGCATTCAAAGTCGCCGCGACAGACGAGGCTAACAATGGACGAGCTGACGCTAATTACCCCCAGCGATAGCGACATTCCGCTACTTGCCGCGAAGCGCTGCGGCAATCGAGCCCGGGCGCTTTTCGAGCCGCTATTGGCTCACCAGCAAATTTTGCGTCGGATCCTCGACGCGGGGCTCGGCGAGTGGATTGGCGTCAAGCTGCTCGACTTACGCAATCCAGCCGCCATTCGCGATCGGGCGCTGATCCGCGTGCAGCAATTGCCCTCTAGAGAAACATTGCACGCGTGGGACGACGAGTTGTCTCACGCTCTTGACGGCAAAGCCGACGAAAAAACGCTTATCGTTCTGTTGACCACCCTGCTCGACGGCTTCCCGCGCGGAGTGATTCCGAATATCCAAACCTTTGTCGAAGGTGCGCTCATCGTCATCGACGACCATCCCCTTGCGCCTGAAATCCTTGCCGGCGCGATCGTTCGGATTTGGCGCAAGAACAGATTCCCGCCGACCATCGCGGAATTGCTCGACGAATGCGACCGCGCGCGGCAGGGCGCGACAAATGCAAGACGGGTGGTCACCAAGATGCTCGCGGTGCTGGACAATGCGGAGGAGGTTCTCTTCGCGGCCGGAGAAATCCGTCAATGAGGCAAAGATCGCCTCGGGTCCAACGGCATGACAGCGTCACCGGTCTCGCCCGGTCCGGCGGTCGAGCGCTGCGGCAATGGTTGCGCCGATTGCATCTGCCGCCCTGCGAACAGGATCAGCATCGAGATGCGCGTAACGCTGGGTGGTCGCGGCTTGGGTATGTCCCAGGAGCTTGCCGACGATCGGCAGACCGAGCCCGGAGCCTGCCCCGACGCTGGCGAAGGAATGGCGGAGATCGTGAATCCGCAGGCCGGGAAGAGAGGCAGCCTCGATCACTGCCGCCCACGGCTTCTTGAGATCGGCGCGCGGCGTGTCCGGACGGGCGCCCGGTATGACGAACGCCCCAATTCGCTCAATTGATTGAAGGACGGCGAGCGCCGGGACGTTGAGCGTTATCGCCTTCCGCCCGGTCTTCGAATCGGGCAGCAGCAACAGCCCGCGCTCGAAATCGACATGTTCCCAGCGCAGATGAAGGATTTCGCTCAGACGCGCGCCGGTAAAAAGCAGCAGCCGCAGCGCTGCAACGCCCTCCTCGAAACGACCGTCACCCTCGAAATGACGAAAGGCTTCCCCAAGCCGTCCTAATTCTTCCGTCGTCAGGAACCGTTCGCGACGGGCCTCCGGAAATCGCTCAATGCGGGCAGCGGGATTGTAGCCTTCGGGAACAAGCCCATGCCTTTCGCCGAAAGAATACATGCTGGCGACGACCGCGAGCAGGCGATTCGCCTGATAGGGCCGATCCTGAATCGACAAATGCAGCCGCGCGAGATCGGCACGAGTGAAGTCGTGCGCCTTGCGAGTGCCGTGCTTGGGCAGAAGGTAGCAATCGATCAGACTACGGTAATGGACCGCGGTGGAACCTTTCCGCTTGGCGTCAACATGTTCGGCGAAAAACCGCGCCGCAAGTTGCGCGACGGACAGCGCCACCCTCTCCTTCCGTCGTTCGTCCGCCGGATCATGCCCACGTCGTACGCTTGCCAGCGCGTCTTGCGCAAGACTGCGTGCCTGCTCGGGCGTGAGTTGACCGAAGCGGCCAACGGCGACGAAGCGCTTTCGGCCTGCAGTCCGATACCGAACAAGAAAAGTCTTGGTTCCCGAGGTCTCGACGCGCAGGCCAAAGCCCTTCAGGACACTGTCCCAAAGAATGTAGCGTTCGGCTTCCGGCCGGGCCGCATCCACCGAGCGCTTAGTGAGCTTAACGATCCGCTCAGTCATTGGGGCCTCCATGGTGACCATATGGTGACCACCAGAAAGAAAACCATGGGCCGAGACCGGAAACAATGGCGAAGACAATCAACAGATAAATCAAATGACTGTCGTGCAATAGCGTAGCCCCGGATAACTTGGAAAACGCCCGGAATGAGATTTGTAATCAGTAGGTCGCGGGTTCGAATCCTGCAACCGGCACCAAGGAAATCAATTAGTTATACCAACGGTCTTTCTGGCTCACTCATGTGGGATTCCTATAAGGGGATTTTTCTGACTGATTAGGCGTGACGTTGCCCACAACTTTTATCCAGCACTGAGTTCGTTCCCTGGGTTGGATTTGCCCTGCGGCTTCTTCCTGTGGATGCGCGAGACGAAGCCGCGCGGCGACAGCATGGCCTCATTCTTCGCCGAGCGATAGGCGGCGTCCGCCCAGACGTCGCTAGCCGTGTTGGTTCGATCCAGCACGTCTTCGAGCCGCGCGCCGTCATGCGCCGCCGCGTCGCTCGCCGTCCATTTGCGAATGAGCCCGAAACCGCGATCGATCGAGACGTGATTTTGTAGCCGAACGCCGGAACGGCGAGATCAACCGGGGGAAGCAATCCGTCCTCGCGCGGCTTCGCCTTGCCGTCTTTCACCGTCCAGCGCGCGTCCCGGTCCTTCCGCGCGATCTTGGCCGGCTTGTCTTTCCAGGCGTCGGGAATGCGACCGTCCTTGATGGCCGTCTTTTCCTCGAGCGTGTTGCGCTGCCTGGGCGCGGCGACGATCGTAGCATCGACGATCTGCCCGCTCATCGCCAGAAAGCCGGACTCGCGCAGCGCGGCGTCGAAACGAGCGATCAAGGCGTCGACGGCCTCGGCCTTTTTCAACGCCTCGCGAAACGCCCAGATCGTGTTGGCGTCGGGAACCCCATCGGCGAGGCCGAGCCCGAGGAACCGCATGAAAGACAGCCGGTCCTTGTCAGATATTCGCAGCGCTCGTCGGAGAGCCCATGCATGGCTTGCAGGATCAGGACCTCGAACATGAGGACATGATCGAAAGGGGGGGCCGCCCGCTTTTCGAGCGATCGCCGCGCGGAACCGCCGCCTCCAGCGCCGGGCGGAACAACTCGAAATCCACGAGCCCGTTCAACCGCTCCAGATCGTCGCCCTTTGCCGACAACTCCGCCAGTCCCTCGTCCACATCAAAGAAATTCAGAGCCTCATTCGTCATGTCCGCCATCCCCCGCGGCATGACGCGAGCGAATCAGCTCGATCCCGATTCGCCCAGAGGTTTCTGGGGGTCTCCAGCTTGATCTGAACATTATTGACATTCTAAAGGCTGCAGCTTTACCATAGGAAGTAAGTTCGTGGAAATCGCGTTCCGGCTGAAATGACGCAACGACGCCAAGGCGCGATTTTGATGCCGAATAGCAATTTTCTGGGGAGACCAAACTGGCGGCGATCGTCGCTGAAGTGTGCGAGCCGGCTTGAGCAAGCATCATCTGAGGCGCGAACATGAAACTGTTCTGTTCACATATCAAAGTCTCGCAGGCTGACTGAGTATAAGTTACAAAATGCCTGCCTATTTATTTAGATTTACACACAACATTGCTATTGCAAATTATTTTAGCAATTTTTTGTTTTTTATATTATAACTTTAATACTCATATCGTATGTAGAAAATATTCTTCTCAACAATTCCTTTGAGAAGATCGTGTAATTTGTATTATTATACGTAAATGCATTACTTGAGAAATAACTTAATTATCAAGCTTTGAACAATGTGTCGCTACGCAAATTATATTGTCTTTCAAATCAGGGAAAAAAGAGGCGCTGCTCGGGCATGTCGGAATTTAAAACTACGGTGCTAAAGAAGGTCCCTTCGATCGTCGGTCTGCGCGGAACCTTTGACGATAAGTGGGTCGCGACATCCGCCCTGCTTGAAATTCATAATACAAAATCAATCTCTATTGACATGTTCTTGCCGAAATCTGATCCAAATAATGAAGAAGCTGGAGATAGTAAAACTGTTAGTTTTTATCATGACTATAAAAAGATTTATCAAATCGAACTTGTTCGTGATAATTTGACATCAGTAAAACTTGATTTTGAAGAGTGCGATGGGCCTGTTTCTTTGCGCATTATTACCGAATATCCAGAACCGTTGACGGCGGACGATCTGCGGTTGTTGGGGTTTGTCTGCGCCGGTTGCTCGCTTCAAGGATCAGGGTCAGAGAATGTGCGTTTGGAGCGCCTGCCGGCGCCCGAACCTTCCGAGGCTGAGGCGCTGGACGATCCCGCCCTGGCTGGCGCGGATGAAGCCACGCAAAGAGAGGCGTCATTTTCGACGACCCGCGAGCGCATCGACGAACGCAAGCCCTCGACCGCACCCGAGGTTGGAGCGAACGTTCGCCGCGTCCCGGCGACGGTCGACGCGGCCGATCGCGCTTCATTTGAATTGGCCCGCCTCGCTCCGTTTTTCGACGAAGCCTTTTATCGCGAAAGCAACCCGGATCTGGAATTCGATCAAATTGCGCCCCTGGAGCATTTTTTCCGGATCGGCTGGCGGGAGGGCCGCGATCCGTCGGACGAATTTTCGGTAAAGGGCTATCTGCACCACAATCCGGACGTGCGAGAAGCGGACATGAATCCGCTCCTGCATTACGTTCTTGCAGGCAGGAGGGAGGGAGGGGAGAATCTCGCGCCCTGCTCAGAAAGCGCCGCGGCCGGCGGATGGACGATCGGAATGGCTCGGCTACAAAGAAGTTCGCGCATTTGGGTACGATAGTCAGGAAGGCAGAACGCCCGATTATGACGCGCTCGGTTTCTGTCATGTATTCGCCGGACTGGATCCCAGCGCGATCGCCAAGAAAATCAATCTTCCCGCGCCGGATGCGGCTGAAGACCTACGCGTTTCCATCGTTATCCCCTGCCTCAACGAGCAGGTGACGACCCTCGAATGCCTCGCGTCGATCGAGAAGGCCGCGCCCGACAGTTTCGGGATCGAGGTAATTGTCGTCGACAACGCCTCCAGCGATCCGGCCTACCGTGCAATCGCGCGCAATCCCACTCTGCGTTATTTGCGTTCTGAAAAGAACGAGGGCTTCGGACCGGCGTGCAATGCGGGCGCGCGCATGGCGCGCGGCGAATTTGTCTTTTTTCTCAACAATGACGCCCAGATCGCGCCGGGCTGCCTCGAGGCTTTGGTCAACGCCGCGAGCCAGGAGGGCGTCGGCCTCGTGGGGCCAAAAATCATGTCGTTCGACGGCACGTTGCAGGAAGCGGGATGCCTCCTGAACAGCGACGGCTCCGGCGCATTGATCGGCTTCGGGCGCGATCACAGAACGCCGCGCTACAATTACGCAAGAGACGTGGAGCACATATCCGGCGCAGCAATACTGTTGCGTCGCGCCCTGTTCGATGAGCTGGGCGGGTTCGACGATATTTACGCCCCGGCCTATTGCGAGGACGCGGATCTCAGCCTCAAAATACGTCGCAGGGGGCTCCGCGTTCTTTATGAACCGAAAGCGCTTGTCGCGCATCACCTCAGCAAGACGAGCAGCGCCGGCGTCAAATCGAACCAATCTAAGCGTCAGCGCATCGCGCGCAATCGCAACATTCTCGTCAATCGTTGGGCGGAAGACCTCGCCGACCGGCAACTGCGCACGATTGCATTTTATCTCCCACAGTATCACCCGATACCGGAAAACGATCTTTGGTGGGGCAAGGGTTTCACGGAATGGACCAATATTACGAAGGCGCGGCCGAATTACGTTGGCCACAATCAACCGCGGGTTCCTGCGGACCTGGGTTATTACGACCTGCGCGCGCCCGAGGTCATGGAGCAACAAGCCGACCTCGCGCGGCGCTACGGCGTGACAGGCTTCTGCTACTATTACTACTGGTTCGACGGAAAGCGGCTGCTTGAACAGCCCCTTGAGCGCATGTTGGCGACAGGCAAGCCTGATCTGCCATTCTGCCTCTGCTGGGCCAATGAGAATTGGACGCGCCGCTGGGACGGAAAAGAAAGCGACGTCCTTCTCGGCCAGTCCTACACGGACGAAGGCGCGCTCGACATTATTGCCGATCTCGCGCGCTATTTTCGGTCCAACGCCTACATTCGGATCAACGGACGTCCCCTGATCCTCGTCTACCGGATCAAGGAACTGCCGAATCCGGAACGCTCAATGGCGATGTGGCGAAACTATTGCCGTGAAAACGGCATTGGAGAAATCTGCATCGCGATGGTGGAGTCGTTCGAGCTCTCCGCGCAACCCAAGGATCCGAGGACGTACGGTTGCGATATCACCGTCGAATTTCCGGCCCATGGGATGGTGCGCGACCCTCAAAAAGACGTCGCGAAAATCAATTTCGACTGGACCGGGTCAGTCCACGATTATCGCGAGCTCGCGGGCGCCTTCATGCGACGCGTGGAGCCCGGATTCCCTCGCCTCCGCTCGGTGCTCGCGGGGTGGGACAATACGCCGCGACATGCAAGCCGGAGTTTGATCCTCGAAAACGCCACGCCCGGCGCATTTCAGGCATGGCTCGAATGGACATATCGCCGAACCCTGGAACAGAATTTTGGCGACGAGCGGATTGTCTTCATCCTTGCGTGGAACGAGTGGTGCGAAGGCAGCTACCTCGAACCGGACCGTCATTTTGGCCACGGCTATCTTCAGGCTGTGCGCAACGCCTTGACGACGGCGCAAAGCGGAGGAGACGTCTTTGTCCAATAGAAGCGGCAAATCGAAGCCTGCTAAAAGCCCCGGCGTCAGCCTTGTCGGACACCCTTTCGCGCCGATCGGCATGGGGCAGCACTTGCGCGAGGCGTGGCGCGCATTCAACGAGGTCATGGGCGGCGTCAGGATCGTCGACGTCTATGGCCCTTTCGGCGCACCCGACCCGCAACTCGTCGCCGAATTGACGCCATCGTTGGCGCGGCGGCCCTCCGGCGGCGTGAACATTTATTGCGTCAATGGCGACGAGGTGGAGTCCGTCTCGAAGGCGTTGGGCAACCCACTGTCGTCTGGAGGCTACGACATCATTTACCCGCTTTGGGAACTTGAGCGCTATCCGCGCGAATGGGCCGCGCAACTCGAGAAGTTCGACGAAGTCTGGGCGCCTTCCGCTTTCATCCGCGATTGTCTGTCGACGTCCGTTTCGAAGCCGGTCGTTCACATGCCGCTTGCCTGCGCGCCGCGTCGAATCGCCCTGCGCTCCCGTCGTTACTTCAAGATTCGCGAGAGCGCATACGCCTTCTTCTTCTGCTTTGATTTTCTTTCCTATGTGGAGCGCAAGAATCCCTTTGCCGTGATCGAGGCCTTCAAGGCGCTCGTCGAGGAGCGTCCGTTCGCTGATGTCGCGCTCGTCATCAAGACGAACAATTCGGCCCGCAAGCCGGAGATGAAAGCGCGGTTCGACGAAGCCATCGCGCCGCTGCGCGAACGCGTCACAGTCATCGACGCCACCCTGCCAGAGGCGGAGGTGCAGGGGCTGATGTGGCTGACGGACTGCTTCATCTCCCTGCATCGATCAGAGGGCTACGGCTTTGGACTGGCGGAGGCAATGTCGCAGGGCAAGCCGGTCATCGCGACCGGCTATTCGGGGAATATGGATTTTTGCACACAGGAAACGGCTTTTCTGATCCCCTACGAAATGGTCGGGCTGCGCGCCGGCGACTATCCGTTTTGGGAAGGGCAGCGTTGGGCCGAGGCCGATGTCGAGGCCGCAACCGACGCTATGCGGCGCCTGATCGACGACCCGGCGCTCGGAAAGGCCATGGGCGCGCGCGCGCAAATCCACCTCGCGCGGAACTTCGGCTATTTGCCTACGGGCTTGCGATACATGGCGCGAATTGAAACCATCTTGACCAAAAGTAAACAAGAAATGGAGCTCAAATGAGTAGGAAGTCTCAGTGCCGTTATGTTATCGGAGTCAGTTGGCCCAGAAGTGGGCATCACTTGCTAGTTCGCGTATTAAAGTCATATTTTGGCGCCGATTTCTCATATTGCGAATATTACACGAACACCCAATGCTGTAAACATACACCTTGTAAAAGACAAAATGTCAATTTCACCAAAAACCACGATTTTGACCTAAAAATGCCATTAGTCAGTGGCTATCCATACCTGATTCAATACCGAGACTATATACCATCAATGCTGTCAGAATTCGAACTACATGTGCAAGCAGGTAAACCGAATACTGAAGAGTATTTCAGATCATTTGCATCGTCTCATTGGAAGGGTTATCGAGCATGGATGAGAAAGTGGCTGCAAGGTCCAGATTTGGGGGTTGAGCATATGCTGTGTCGATATGAGGACTTGACATCACGCGATAGCTTGGAAAAGTTTTGTGCTACAATAAAATTTTTTGAACCTGAAAATGACGTCAATGTTGAAAGGCTTGAAGAGATATTAAATTATATTGATAAGGTCGAGGTAAGGGATGGAAAAGAGCTTTTGACAAAATCTGCTGGCGTGAGTAATATAAGAGACATTACTCAATTTAGATTTTATGACAAGACATTCTTTTCTGAATTGATCGAAATTGTGAACGAAATTTCATGACGTAACGTTTATTAAAAAAATATTGTAAGTTATAATACTTAAATTTCTATATATTTTTTCAAAATTTATTTTAATTTTTTAAAATATCGCCTTTCTTTCCTGCCGCTAAATTTTTCGTATCGAGAAATATATTTGATGTGCATTGCCCCAGCGTCGCTATGTAGTTATAATTGGCATATCCATATGTCCTATTATTGTTTACAATAACATTTTTTATGCAGTCTTTGCCGTCATAACGCCCAATCGCCAATAGAGGTTGGGAATAAAATTCATTACCTATATCTTTGAATTTATTTTCAATTATCTTTATGTCCTTTGTTTGAGCACCCCAGCCGTTTGATGTAATACTTATTGCCCGCTCCTTTGTCTTTTGTATAAAGTTATCTTTAACTGTAATATTTTCAGCTTCGGCGACACGAATACCGTGATAACTTTTTACAAATTCAATTAAATTCTCAACAACATTAATGTTCCTGACGAACCCATAGACCGGCCTATCGTTACTGCCATTCCAAAGTCCCGAGACATCTATTCCAACTTGATCGACATTGCGGCATCTGTTGTGAGAAACAATTCCGTTAAATGTTACATTATAACTATTATCTGTACTGAGTCCATTAACGTTGATGCAGGCCCCGCCGGAAGCAAAACCTCCATCGCAATCGTTGTTATCGACAACGAAATCATGGCTGCCATCCCATATATTTATGCACGCTCCTCGCGGTCCGAAACCAGAATTTCCGGCAGCCTGAAAGTTTGAAGAATTGACAAATGCTATACCTGTTTGCCCATTCACGGAGGATGAAATTGTCTTAACTCTCAAAACTTTTGTATGGGACGTTTTGTAAAAACTTATTAAATGAGCAATTCTTGATGTAATTTGTGTACCGTCAATAGTTAAATCATGTATATAAATACCATAATTACCATTAACCCAGTTTGAGTTTGTAATAGAACTTAAACCATTTGATGGAAAACCTGCCCGCTCCTTCCAATGAGGATTCGAACTAGCATCAGGCACTAGCTTTAGTATAGTGCAATCTCCTCTGCCCCCAATTTCCGCGTTCGAGGGAATCTCGATGGCGGCGTGTAACAAAAATTTTCCACAAGGCAATAAAATCTTTCGTTTCCCATCTTTGAAAGCTTTATCGATATAAATCGCTAAATTATCGATTAATATCTCATTATTATGCTCAAAATTAGAGATGCCATCATCACTCAATGCTACCTCTGAAACGTTCTCATGCAACAGCATGAAAATAAAAAATGGAATTATTTTCTGAAAATGCATCCGCAAGACCTTTCTGATATTTCCTGTGGCGCAAGAGGTTCGACCCAATTAACATAGCATATTCAATAACGGAGGTGCAAATGGTTGGCGATCAATTTGAGTTAGGCATAAATGCCAACTAAGTGGGGAATTTCACGATTTTTCTGAGAGCCACATTGCGGCTGCGACGATCACGGTCTTCGGAAATTTCGGGCCGGCGGGTACGGGCGTCACGAGGCCGACCGGCGGTTTCGACGTGGCGGGGGACGGAAATATTGCTTATGAACGGGGCTACGGTCCCCGCTAGGGCGAATTCCGCTCGCATGGAGCCGTGAGAGCGGAGTTCGCGCAAAAACATAAAGCTGGACCGCGTTCTGACCGCCCGGCCGTCAACTTTTGCGGAATGGGCGCCGGCTTCGGAGCCCGTCGAAGGCCCGGGCCGCAAGGTGAAAACAACGAGGCTGCATGACTCCCCACGCCCTGTCCGTCCGCGTCTATTGGGAGGACACCGACGCCTCCGGCCTCGTCTATCACGCCTCCTACGTCCGCTTCATGGAGCGCGGGCGCACGGAGCTCTTGCGCAGGCTCGGGCTCGATCAGCGCCCGTTGCTCGAAGGGATGGCCGGCGCCCCGATTTTCTTCGTCGTGCGGGCGATGGAACTCGAGTTCATGAAGCCCGCGGCGATGGATGACCTGCTGTCGGTGGAAACCCGCGTGCGTCAGTTGGGCGGAGCGTCGCTGACTCTGGACCAACGGGTGTTGCGGGGCGCAGAGACGCTCGTCGCGGCGACCGTCAAGGTCGTCTGCGTGGAGAGCGGCCGCGCCAAGCGCCTGCCGTCAGACGTTCGGGAAAGATTCGAGCGCGCCCTCGAGCCGCAGTCGCAGGATTGACCAGGAGCCGCTCGATGCATCCCTCCTCCCTCGAAAACATGCAGCGCTGCTATCTCAAATACGTCGCGGGCGGGCCGCTCGAGAAACGCGCGGAGACGATCGTCCTCGACATCGGGGGCGCCGACGTGAACGGCAGCTACAGGGAACTCTTCGGCAAGTCGCCATTCCGGTATTTGGCGGCCAATATCGCGCCCGGACCCGGCGTGGACATCGTGCTTTCCGATCCTTACGCCCTCCCCCTCCCCGACAGCTCAGTGGACATCGTGCTTTCCGGCCAGGCGCTGGAGCATTGCGAATTTTTCTGGCGCGCTTTTTCGGAAATGGCGCGGGTGGTTCGGCCGGAGGGCGTCATTTTCCTCATCGCGCCGTCGGCGGGGCCCATCCATCGCCACCCGGTAGACTGCTATCGCTTCTATCCGGACGCCTATCCCGCGCTCGCCAAAAGCGCGGGCTGCGTGCTTGTGGACAGCTGGTTGGACGAACGCGGACCATGGCGCGATCTCGTCGGCGTCTTTCGCAGAGGCGACGGGCCGCCCCTCCTTCCAGCCGCCGCGCAGCCGGCGGCGATCGTTCCGGGCTGGAGCGGCCCCCTGGGAACGCCGCAGGAGGAAGCAAGGAAAGGAGCGCTTCCGTACCTCGATGTTCTGAGGCGTCTGCACCAGGAGTTGAGTCCTGCGCTCTACCTGGAAATTGGCGTTCGTTTTGGCGCCAGCCTGTCCCTTGCGAGGGGGGCGGCTATCGGTGTGGATCCGGCTCCCGAGATCAAATTCGACTTGCCGGCGACCGCGAAAATCTTTTCCGCGACCAGCGACGATTTCTTCGCAAGCCCTGAAGGCGCGGTCTCCCCGGATCTCGCCTTTATCGACGGGATGCATCACTTCGAATATGCGCTCCGCGATTTCATGAATATCGAGCGACGCGCCGCGCCCGGCGCCGTCGTGCTTGTCGACGACATCTTTCCGAACCATCCCGCTCAGGCCGATAGGGAACGCCGCACGGCGTCATGGACGGGAGACATTTGGCGGCTGGTCGAAATCCTCCGAAATCATCGTCCTGATCTCTTTCTACTGGCGCTCGACACATCCCCGACCGGCCTGCTCCTGGTTGCCGGACTCGATCCCGCGAACCGCGTCCTCTGGGATCTCTACAATCCTGTCGTCCGGCAAATGATCTCCCTACCGGGGCCGCCGCAGGCAGTGCTCGAACGAAAAGGAGCCGTCGATCCTTCCGGAGAGGAATTCTCCCGCGTCGTTGAAGCGCTCAAAACGGCCCGCGCGTCTCGCCCGCCGCGGAAGGACATGGCGTCTCTACTGCGATCGGCGCTGGACGCGCACTCTGGCGCGAGGGCTGCACAAGCGGCGCCAAAGCTGTCCGTCGTGGTAATCTGTTACAATATGGCGCGAGAAATCCCGCGCACGATCCGCTCGCTTTCTCTCCCCATGCAACGCGGGATCGCAACATCCGAATACGAGATCATCCTTGTCGACAACGGCTCTACGCAGCCGTTCAACGAGGAAGAACTGCATCGCATCGCCCCAAATCTCACCATTTGCCGTCAACCGAACCCAACCGTCTCGCCCGTTCCGGCGATCAACCGCGGGCTTTCGCTTGCCCGGGGAGACCTTGTCGGCGTTTTCATCGACGGCGCGCGCATGGCGTCGCCAGGACTTCTGAGCCGTGCGCTGGCCGCTTCCAAGCTGCACGAGCGCCCGATCATCGGGAGCATCGGCTTTCATCTCGGACCGGCGAACCAGTCGGTCAGCATCCTGAACGGCTACGATCAGGCGGTCGAGGATCGCCTTCTATCGGAAAGCGGCTGGGAGGAGGACGGATACCGTCTATTTTCGATCGCCTCTTTCGCGGGTTCCTCCGCAGGCGGCTGGTTCCAGATCCCGGCGGAAAGCAACGCCCTGTTTTTGCGAGCAGCCCACTGGCGAGAGCTGGGCGGATGGGATGAGGGATTCGTGACGCCGGGCGGCGGATTCGCCAATCTGGACACCTGGGCGCGCGCCTGCGCAGACCCGGAGAGCGAACTTATCATGCTGTTAGGAGAGGCGACCTTCCATCAGGTCCATGGGGGGATCGCCACCAACAATCCGGCCGCGCCCCACGCCGAATACCGCGCGGAATACGAGCGATTGCGGGGCCGCCCCTATGCATTGCCGACGCGACGCCCGCTATATTTCGGAACCCTGCCCGACGCCGCCCTCGGCGGTTTCAAGGCCTCGATAGAGCGACTCTCCGACACATGAGCTGGCGCGCTCTTGCGTGACCAATCCTTAACTCTTACCGCTTGTTAACGCCTCGCCGGCAAATATCATTGTGCGGCGCACCCGCGGCCCCAGAAACGGCGAAATTGCGGGCGATAGAGGTCGTCGCTTTTTTGAACGAGCGCGCCCAACTCCGCTTCAAGGACAAATCATGAATCCAGCCGACATCGCCGCGACCGCCGCCGGCGCAGCCCCCGCCGCCGACATCACAATCTGGAGCATGTTCTGGGGCGCGCATATCGTCGTGAAGATCGTGATGGTGGGCCTGCTGCTCGCTTCGGTCTGGTGCTGGGCTATCATCATCGACAAGACGCTGCTCTTCTCGCGCATCCGCCGCGCCATGGACCGTTTCGAGGAGAGCTTCTGGTCCGGCAATTCGCTGGAGGAGCTTTACAACAAGCTCTCCGAGCGTCCAACCTCCGGCATGGCCACGCTCTTCGTCGCCGCGATGAGAGAATGGAAGCGCTCCTTCCAGACCGGCGCCTCCGCGAGTTTCATGGGCCTGCAGGCGCGCATCGAGAAAGTGCTCGACGTCTCCATCGCCCGTGAAGTCGAGAAACTCGAGTCGAACCTGCTTGTGCTCGCGACGGTCGCCTCGGCTGGCCCCTTCGTCGGCCTGTTCGGCACGGTCTGGGGCATCATGACGTCCTTCCGCTCCATTGCGGCGTCGAAGAACACTTCGCTCGCGGTCGTGGCGCCCGGCATTGCGGAGGCGCTGCTCGCCACGGCCATCGGCCTTTTCGCGGCCATCCCGGCGCTCATCGCCTACAACAAGATGCAGGGCGACGTCGCCAAGGCGCAGGCGCGCATGGAGAGCTTCGCCGACGAATTCTCGGCCATCCTTTCGCGCCAGATCGACCAGCACGCGGCCTCGAACCGCGATCGGGCGGCCTGACCCATGGGCGCGTCGATTTCCGCACCCGGACGTAAGGGCGGCCGGCGACGCCGGGGCGTCCCGCGCTACGGCGCCATGGCGGAGATCAACATGACGCCGTTCATCGACGTCATGCTGGTGCTGCTCATCATCTTCATGGTCGCCGCGCCCCTGCTCGCCACCGGCGTCGCCGTCGACCTCCCGCAAACCAAGGCTGGACAGCTCAACATCGACCAGAAGCCTGTCTCCATCGCCATCGACGACAAGGGCCAGATCTTCCTGATGGACCAGCCCGTCGAGGTCGCGCAGCTTCTCGACAAGTTGAAGGAAGCCGCCAAGCAGGGCTTCGACGAGCGCATCTATGTGCGCGGCTCCAAGGCGGTGAATTACGGCCGCGTGGCGGAGGTCATGTCGCTCATCACGACAGCCGGCTACAAGAAGGTCGCGCTGGTGACCGAGCAGGAGAAGAAGTGAGGCGCTGAACGTTGAAGGTTTCGCGCTCCGAGCCTGGCGTCGTCATTTCCTCCGCAGCCCATGCGGGGCTGCTGGTGGCGGCGCTCGTCCTGTTCTCGGACGCGAAGAAATTCGACGACGTCGAGGAAACGATCCCGGTCGAGATCGTGACCGATAACCCCGTGAGCCAGGCCGCCAGGGGCGAGAAGTCGGCGCGCGTTCCAAAGCCGACGCCCCGGGCGGACAGGATCGCGAAAGAGGCCGAAAGCAGACCGCTTCCGCCGATCGCGGAAGCGAAGAAGGACGTCCCCACGCCGCCCCCGCCGCTCAAACGCCTGCCGGACCCCGTCGCGGAGGACAAACCGGAGCCCATGCCGCCGAAGCGCATCGCCGCTCTGACCCCGGCGCCCGAACCGCCGAAGCCCGTCGACAAACCGGCCGAGGCGAAGCCGGCCGCTGCGCCGCCCGTGAAACCGAAGTTCGCCCCGGCGGAGGCGAAAGAGCCGGATGAGCCGAAGGACGCCGAAATCGTGAGGCCTAAGCCCCCGGCGCGGCCGAAGCCTGAAAAGGAACCGGAAAAACCGGCAAGCGAGACGCCGAAGCCGGAGAAGAGGCCGGAGCCGAAAGCGGAGGCCAAGACCGAGTCCAAAGCTGAAAAGCCCAAAACCGAGTCGCGCCTGAAGGCCGACGACGTCGCGAAGCTGCTCGACGCGAAAAAGGCCGAGGAAAAGGCCGCGAAGCCCGAAAACAGCGCCGATGGCGAGGCGGCGGAAAAGAGCGCAAAGGGCGGAAAGCCGAAGTCGGGCGACGAAAACGCGCCGAAATCGAAATTCGACGCCGCCAGCATCGCCAATCTTCTCAGCCGCGAAGCGCCGCAGCGCCGGGCCGCCGCGGGCAAGGAAATCAAGACCGCCTCGCTCGGCGCGCCGGAAGGCGCCGCGCCGAAAATGTCGGCTTCAATGGAGGCGCGGATCGCATCCTACATCCACGACCACTACCATCCCTGCTGGGCCTCGGCCCTCTCGCTCGGCGGCGCGACCTTCGCGCCGGTCGTGGAATTCCGCCTGACGCGCGACGGCGCGCTCGAGGGCCGGCCGCGCCTGCTGAACCCCTCCGCCAATCCGGTGGAGCAGGCGCGCGGCGAAAAGGCCCTGCAGGCGGTGCGCCGGTGCAGCCCCATGAAAATCCCGTCGGAATTCATGCCCTATTACGAAGAAGCGCTGCACGAAGTGACCATCCGCTTCCAGGATGCGAATTGATGGACGCTTTTTCCCTGACGCCAGCCCCCTCCCTGTCCCTCCCCCGCCTCGCGGGAGAGGGAACGCTCGCGATCAACGCTGTCAATGAAGGCCCGCATCTGCCCCCTCTCCCGCTTGCGGGGGAGGGCTGGGGAGGGGGTAAAGCAGCGATGCTAGAGAGACTCTTCCAATGACCCGCCACATCACCCGCCGCGCCGCCGCCTGCCTCATCGGGGGCGCCGCTCTGGCGCCCCTCGCGCCGGCCCGCGCCGGGCGCATCATCGAGCTGAAGGGCGGCGCCTTTCAGCCGACCAACATCGCCATCGCGCCTTTTGCCGGCGACGAGGCGGCGCGCACGATTGCCTCGGTCGCGACGAATAACCTCAAGCGCTCCGTCTTCATCCGGCCCGTGGATGCGAGCGCCGGAGAAGGCGGCTCCGTGGATCGGCCCGACCTCGACGCCTACAGGTCGGCGAATGCGCAATTCGTCCTCACTGGCCGCTCGGTTCGCGCCGCGGATGGTCGGCTCAAGACGGAATTCCGCCTTTTCGACGTCACGACCGGCGAGCAGGTCGCGGGCCAGCAATATGTGACGGAACCCGCCAATTTGCGCCGCGTCGCGCATCTCCTGTCGGACGCGGTTTTCTCGCGCATCACCGGCGAAAAGGGCTTTTTCGACACGCGCATCGTCTTCGTCGACGAGACGGGACCGAAGGACAGACGGCGCAAGCGTCTCGCGATGATGGACCAGGACGGCGCCAATGTGCGCTACCTGACCCGCGGCGACGATCTTGTCGTCACGCCGCGCTTTTCGCCCTCCTCGCTCGACGTCACCTACATGGCCTTCAACGACGACGGCGAGCCGAAGGTTCTCCTGATGAACATCGAGAACAACCAGCGCGAGGTCGTCGGCAATTTCCCCGGCATGACCTTTTCGCCGCGCTTCTCGCCCGACGGCCAGAAGATCATCATGTCTCTCTCGCAGGGCTCATCGACCAATCTCTACACGATGGACCTGCGCTCGCGCGCGACGACGCGCCTGACCGATACAAGCGCGATCGACACCGCCCCCTCCTATTCGCCGGACGGCGCGCGCATTTGTTTCGAAAGCGACCGCGGCGGCTCGCAGCAAATTTACGTCATGAGCGCGCATGGCGGCGAGGCCAAGCGAATCTCCTTCGGCGGCGGGCGTTATTCGACGCCCGTATGGAGCCCCAAAGGTGACTACATCGCCTTCACCAAGCAGAACGGCGGCAATTTCGCGATCGGCGTGATGAAGACCGATGGCTCCGGGGAGCGCATCCTCACCGAAGGCTTCCACAACGAAGGCCCCACCTGGGCGCCGAACGGGCTGTTCCTGATGTTCTTCCGCGACAGCGGCGGCGCCGGCGGGCCGAAGATCTATATGGTGGACGTCTTCGGCCGCTCCGAAACGCAGGTGCCCACGCCGAGCTACGCGAGCGATCCGGCCTGGGGGCCTTTGCAGGATTGAGGATCAGCCGACGATGTGCTCAGGGACGTCATTCTCAAGCCCCGCGATCGGCACGCCGGAGACGAAATATTCCCCAGGGAACGCAGCCTGGAGCTTTTTATCCATCGCTTCCGCGATCTCTTCGAGCGGCAACGAATCGTCTATCGACAGCGCCTTCAGACCGGCCCGTGTTTTCGGGCCGACTCCGCCATCGATATTTCCAATATTGTGTCCAAGCCGCACCAAGCCCGATTGAATGAATGCGGCGATATTATTTCCGCCGAACGCGTCGACCGGGACGCCCACGGACACGATCGCGCTCGCCGCCATTGCCGTCGCGGGTCGGGCAAAATTGTTGCCTTTTCCGGCGGCGTAATAATCGTAGACAAGCTGGTGGCTGCCGCGGCATTCGAAGTGCCACGCCTCGCTCAACTTGGCATCCGGCTTCGAAATGATGGGAACAACCCCTTCCGCTTTCGCGATATCCCAAAAATCCTTCAGACCGATTGATTTGATTTTCCCGAGGTCAAGATCGAAAGCGCGCCCCGCCTCATGCATGCTGCCTCCTGGAGGCGGGCTGTAAGCCTTCTTTTTTCCTGTTTTCCAATCAAGATAAGCTTGATATTGCATGTCATAAGATCGGAACAGATCGCTGAGAACTAGGCGGCCTCCAGCCCTTTCCGTAGCATTCGCCAGACGAAAAAGCGCGACATATGTGTCCGGCGCGCAGAGCGCCATGCGCTTGGGCAAATTGCCGCCGTAAATCGACGGAAACTTGATGGAGATGAGAGGAGAACTCATAAATTGCTCCAATGATTCAAAAAGTGACTGAACAACGTTCCCTCAGAGCGACGCCGTTGTCAATGGCATATGGGCAGGGATTTTACTCGCCGCTGCTTGCAGGGGCCACATGACCAAGCCCGTCCGCATCGAGGAAAGCTGGAGGACGCGTCTCGCGAGCGAATTCGAGAAGCCCTATTTCGCCGAGTTGCGCGAGTTCGTGCGCGCCGAATACGCCGCGCGCGCCGTCTATCCGCCGGCGTCGCAGATTTTCCGCGCCTTCGACGAATGCCCCTTCGACAGGGTGAAGGTCGTCATTCTCGGGCAGGATCCCTATCACGGCCCCGGTCAGGCGAACGGTCTGTGTTTCGCCGTTCATCCGAATGTTCCGCCGCCGCCGTCGCTCGTCAATATCTTCAAGGAAATCGAGGCCGATCTCGGCCATCCCGTCTCCCGCGATCCGGACCTCTCCCGCTGGGCGCGGCAGGGCGTGCTGCTGCTCAACGCGACGCTCACCGTACGCGCGTCCCAAGCGGGCTCGCATCAGAACAAGGGCTGGGAGCAGTTCACCGACGCGGCGGTGCGCGCGCTCTCGCGCGAGCGCGAAGGGATCGTCTTCATGCTCTGGGGTTCCTACGCCCGGCGCAAGGGCGCGGGGATCGACCGCGCAAAGCATCTCGTGCTCGAATGCGCGCATCCCTCGCCGTTATCGGCGCATAATGGCTTCTTCGGCTGCAAACATTTTTCCAGGGCGAACGATTATCTCGTCGCGCATGGGCAGGCGCCGATCGAGTGGTGACCGCCGCCGTCATTGCAGGCGAAACCCAGCAATCCAAAACGCCTCCGAACCGCTGCGGCGACCCCTATCCCCTCGCGGCCGCCGCCGCCTCGTGGATCTTCAAGAGCTGCTTGTCCGTCTCCGCGACGCGCGCGACCGAGGGTCTCGACCCGACCCGCTCAATGTAAGCGGCGATCTCCGGCGACATCGGCGCGAGGCCAAAATTCGTCGTCCAGCGCAAAGCCGTGGCCCAGAGAATGTCCGCGGCCGAGAAACGGGAGCCGAGGATATACGGCCCCGCGGCGAGCTGCCGGTTGACGAGCGCCATCACGCCGTCGAAATCGCCATAAGCGCTCATGCTTCTAGGCGGCTCATGCTTCATGTGACGATCCATGATCGCGGGCTCGAAGGCCGTGCCGTAGAAGGCCAGCCAGCGCAGATAGGGGCCGCGCAGCGGGTCGCCGATCGGGGGCGCGAGCTTCTTCTGTGGAAAGGCGTCGGCGAGATAGATGAAAATGGCGACAAGCTCCGTCACCAGCGCGCCATTGTGGACGACAGCCGGAACCTTGCCGAGCGGGTTCACCGCAAGATAGTCGGGCTGGCGTTGCGCGCCGATCCTGAAATTCAGATCGCGCAACGCGTAGGGCGCGTCCAGCTCCTCGAGCAGGATCAGAACGCTCGACGAACGCGTATTTGGCGAATGATAGAAAATCAGATCATTGTCGCTCATCGCTTCCCCGGCTCACGGGACGAACAGAAAGAACACATATGTCGCGAAAACGACGAGATGCACAAGGCCCGTGAAGACATTGGTGCGCCCCGCCCCGAAACTGACGATGGACAGCATCAGTGTGAGCAAGAGCATCGTTGCGTCGCGTTTGCCGAGCCCGAACATGATCTCTTTGCCGGTCCAGACGCTGAACAGCCCGACCGCGGGAACCGTCAGGCCGATCGTCGCGACAACGGAGCCGAGCGCGCCGTTGAGGCTCGTCTGAAGCGCGTTGCGATACGCCGCCCGAATGGAGTTGAGCGACTCCGGCAGCAGCACGAGAAGCGCCACCACCGCGCCGGTTACCGCATTCACCTCGGCGACGCCCGCCCGATTCAGCCCATCCTCGAGATCAGGAATGACGCGCTCGGCGAGCAGCGAGACGCCGAGCAGGCTCGCCGCAAGGCCGATGAGGGCGACGAGCGTGCGTCCCGGCGTCGGCTTTTCCGCGGCATGGCCGACCGCTGCGGCGTGCACGTCGGTGAAATAGGAACGATGTCGCACTGTCTGGATGAACAGAAAGGCGCTGTAGAGCACGATGGACAGAACGCTCACGAAAGCCAGTTGCTTTGCCGATAGCGTCGGTCCTGGCGTCGACGTCGTGACGTCGGGGATGATCAGCGTCAGCACCGAGAGCGCGATGAGCACGGCAAGATAGGCGCTCGCGCCCATCGGTTGCAGCTCCTGCTCACCATGGCGGAAACCGCCGAGAAGCAGGCACAGGCCGACGAGCCCGTTGCAGACGATCATGATCGCCGAGAAGACCGCCTCGCGCGCTTCTGTAGGGTCTTCAGAGCCGTGCGCAATCATCGACGACATGATGGCCACTTCGATGATCGTGACGGAAATCGTGAGAAGCAGCGTGCCGAGCGGCTCGCCCGCCTTTGCGCTGAGGATCTCCGCGTGCTCCAGCGTGGCGAAGACCGAGCCGATCACCAAAATGCCGGCGACCGCCGGCACGACGAAGACGACCGCCGGATGCGTGTGATCCAGCCAGGTCTCCACTGCTTTGAAAGTCGCAGCGAGACCCAGCGCGAGCGCCGGAAAAATCACGCCGCCCGCCGTCGCCCTGCCCCCGTTCATCCCGCCTCCGACTCAGGCATGTCATCGCCAGTAAAACGACTTTGGCCTTGCCGCTGGGCGAGCGCAAGCGTCGCCGCTGCGATGGCCCGCCCATTGCCGCGCAATGTGGCCGCAACGGCGGATTGTTCAATTCCGAAACAAAACGGGGTCAAAACGATGCTCGCGCACTTCTTGAAGGACGAGAATGGCTCCACTGCGGTGGAATATGCGGCCATCGCCTCCCTCGCCTCGATCGCCATACTCGCCGGCTGCCTGGCGATCGGCCAGGCGCTCGCGGGCAGGCAATTCGGGGCGTTGCTGACGGCCTGGACGCAGGCGCAATCCTGAGGCGACGGCGCTCTTCCCATCGCCGCGAACCGCGAATACATCTCTGGGCATGACCCCTCCCCCAGCCCAGACGCGCGACCTTCCGCCCGAGGAGGACGACGGCTTCGACGCGCCAGAGACCGCGACCGGGTCGGCCGACGAAGCGACCCAGGAAAAAGACGCGCCGCAGACGCCGGAAAGCGTGAAGCGCGGCGTCGCCGTCATCAAAAAGCACTGGAAGCACGCGCCGAACGGTCCCGGCGTCTATCGCATGATCGCCGAAAACGGCGAGGTGCTCTATGTCGGCAAGGCCAAGAACGTTCGCAAGCGCGTCGCGAGCTATACGCGCCTCGCCGGCCATGTGAACCGCATCGCGCGGATGATCTCGGCCACCGCGTCGATGGTCTTCATTTCGGTCGAGACCGAGACCGAGGCGCTGCTGCTCGAAGCGAATCTCATCAAGCAGTTGAAGCCGCGCTTCAACGTGCTGATGCGCGACGACAAGTCTTTCCCTTACATTCTCATCGCGCGCGATCACGCGGCGCCGCAGATCGCCAAGCATCGTGGCGCGCGCGTGCGCAAGGGCGACTACTTCGGTCCTTTCGCCAGCGTCTGGGCGGTCAATCGAGCGCTCAACGCGCTGGAGCGGGCGTTTCTCCTGCGCTCCTGCACGCAAAGCTTCTACGACAATCGCACCCGGCCCTGCCTGCTGTATCAGATCAAACGTTGCGCCGGACCCTGTACGGGCGAGATCTCGATCGACGACTACGCCGTGCTGGTGCAGGAGGCGCGAGACTTTCTCTCGGGAAAAAGCCGCAGCGTGCGCGAACAGCTCGCGAAAGAAATGACCGAGGCCGCCGACAAGCTCGAATTCGAACGCGCGGCGCGGCTGCGCGACCGCATCTCCGCGCTCTCCGCCATTCAGGGCGCGCAGGGAATCAATCCGCGCACGGTGGAGGAAGCGGATGTTTTCGCCATCGCCAAGGAAGCGGGCCGCTTCTGCATCGAGGCCTTTTTCTTCCGCGCCTATCAGAACTGGGGCAACCGATCCTATTTTCCGCGCGCCGACGCGAGCCTCTCGGAGGCGGAAGTCCTCGATTCCTTTCTCGCTCAATTTTACGACGAGCACCCATCGGCGCGCTGCGTGCTCCTCTCGCATCCGATCGAGGACAGCGCGCTGCTCGAAAACGCGCTCTCCGCGAAGCTGCGCAGAAACGTCGACGTGATCGCGCCGCAACGCGGCGAGAAGCGCGAGCTGGTGGAGCATGCGCTCAACAACGCCCGTCAGGCGCTGGGCCGCAAGCTCGCCGAGGATGCGAGCCAGCTGCGTCTGCTCGCGGCGCTCGGCGAGATCTTCGGCCTGCCCGGCGCCCCGCGCCGAATCGAGGTTTACGACAACTCCCACACCGGCGGCGCGCAGGCGATCGGCGCCATGGTCGTCGCGGGTCCCGCGGGTTTCATGAAAGCGCATTACCGCACCTTCACCATCAAGAACACGGACATCACGCCCGGCGACGATTACGGCATGATGCGCGAAGTTCTCACGCGCCGCTTCGCGCGTCTCGCAAAGGAAACGGAAAAGGACGCGGACCCCGACGCCTTTCCGGCGAAGCCAGATCTGGTGCTGATCGACGGCGGACGCGGACAGTTCGACGCAGCGCGCGACGCCTTGCGCGAGAGCGGCGTCGAAGGGGTCGCGCTCGCCTCCATCGCCAAGGGCCGCGACCGCGACGCGGGACGCGAACAGTTCTTCATCGAAGGCCGCGAGCCCTTCCGCCTGCCGCCGCACGATCCGGCGCTCTATTTCGTGCAGCGCCTGCGCGACGAAGCCCATCGCTTCGCGATCGGCGCGCATCGCGCGCGACGCAAAAAGGAATTCGTCAAAAATCCGCTCGACGAAATTCCCGGCGTTGGACCCTCTCGCAAGCGCGCCTTGCTGCTGGCCTTCGGTTCGGCGAAGGGCGTCGCGCGCGCCGCGCTCTCGGATCTCGAGAAGACGCCCGGCATCAACAAGGCGACGGCGCGGCTGGTGTACGACCATTTCCAGCGGGGGGATTGAATGCGTCCCGTTACGGAACAGACAATGCCCGGAAGGGGCGAAGCTTTGGCCGGTCCGAGGGCGCCGCCGGAAAATATCGTGTGGGAGTCGCTCACGACAATTCACGCCCCTCTCGCCGTCGGCGACGAGCGGGCGAAACGCTATCCGCGCGGGTTTCCGCCGATCTTCGCCTTCCCGGATCCGAAGGCCCCGGATTTCACAGCCCTGAAGGATCTTTGCGACGTCGGCGAGACGTTGATGGGCCCGGCCTGGGCGGACTCGAACTGCGCGGAGATGCAAATCGTCGAGGATACGTTCGCCGACGTCATGCTCTTCGCGAAGGATCGCCTCGACGAGACCGCGGCTCGCGACTTTTCCGGCGACGACGCCCTGTGCTGCGAGAGACTTACGCCCGATGACGCAGCCAGCGTCGAAAGCCTCGTCACCCGGACGAACCCCGGCCCCTTTTCGCCGAGGGCCATCGAACTCGGCGTCTTCTACGGCGTGAAGGCCGAAGGCCGGATCGTCGCCGTCGCGGGCACGCGTTTCGAGACCGCGCATGTCGAGGAGATCGCGACGGTCTGCAGCGACCCCGCCCATGAAGGCAGGGGACACGCGCGCCGGCTCGTCGGTCTGCTGGTCAAGGAGATTCTCGGTAAAAGAAAAACGCCCTTCCTGCATGTGCTCGACCGGCACGACCGCGCGGCGCGTCTTTACGAGAAAATGGGCTTCGTTACGATCCGACGCGCGCCGGTGAAGGCCTTCAGAAGAATCGCCTGACAGGCGGCAAGACGCGCCGATGCGTCATCCGGGTCTAGCCCCGGCTGCGCGCGCCCGTTACGCTCCCGCCATGGCCCTGCTTCGCATATTATACGCCGCCTATCTGAAATTCGACCGTGACGACGGCTGGGCCATCGCGAGCCACGTTGCGCTGTCCATCCTCACCTCGCTGTTTCCCTTTCTCATCTTCCTCACCGCGCTTGCCGGTTTCTTTGGCTGGCGTCAGGAGGCGGACGCGGCGACGAAGCTCTTGTTCGAGACATGGCCGCCCAGCGTCGCCAGGCCCATCGCGGCGGAAATTCGAAATGTGCTCACCCAGCAACGCGGCGGATTGCTGACAGCCAGCGCAGCGCTCGCCATTTATTTTTCATCGAACGGCGTCGAGGCGCTCCGCGTTGCGCTCAACCGCGCCTACGGCGAGCGGGACCGCCGTCCCTGGTGGCTTCTGCGGCTGGAATCCATTCTATACGTCTTTCTCGGCGCGGCTGCGCTGCTCGCCATCGCCTTCCTGATGGTTCTGGCGCCCCTCGCCCGCGCGCTGGCCGAAAGATACGCGCCCAACGTGATGTGGGAGCTCGAATCGCTCTATGAGCCGATCCGCTATGGCGTGACGTCGTCCGTCGTGGGCTTTGCGGTGCTCGCGGCCCATCTGCTTCTGCCGGCCGGGCGGCGCGGCCTGCTCACCGTCGCGCCCGGATTTCTGCTCACCCTCGGCGCCTCGCTCGGCTTCGGCGCGCTATTCGGCGCCTATCTCGCAAAATACGCCGCCAACTATGTCTCGACCTATGCCGGCCTCGCCTCCATCATGATCGCGCTGGTCTTCCTTCAAACTCTGGCGGTGATCTTCATCTACGGGGCGGCGCTCAACCAGACGATCGCGACACGCGGCGAGCCCCCGCCGCCGAAGGTTTAAGCGCCCCTTAACCGAGCTTTTTTACCCTCCCGCAATCGGCGCGCCCCATCGGCGGCGCCTCGCCACGCGGGCTTTTTCTCTCATGCGCAGCCAAAGCTTTGGTCATTATTCCGAACAGGTCCGCGAGTTTACGGCGCGACGGACGGCTGAAGCGGTCGGCGCGGCCATGGTGGCGAGCGCCGCCGCGATGACGCTGGCGCTCGTGAGCTGGTCTGCGCGCGACCCCTCGCTCAACAACGCCACCGGCGGCCATGTGCGCAATCTGCTCGGGCAGCCCGGCGCCATTGTCGCCGATCTTCTGATGCAACTCGTCGGCTTCGGCGCCATTGCGGCGATTCTCCCGCTCGCGACGCAGGGCCTGCGCGTGATCCGGCGCCGCCGGATCGAACGCGCCGCGCTGCGGCTCGGCCTGTGGGTCGCCGGCATTTTCGCCACCGCCGCCACGGCCTCGCTGCTGCCGCCGACTGACCGCTGGCCGCTGCCCACGGGACTCGGCGGCGTCGCGGGCGACGCGATTCTCGCGGTGCCGCGCACGATCTTCGCGGGTTCGGGCGTCGTCATGGCGATCTTCGGCCTCGCGGCGGCTTTCGTCGCAATTCTCTCCGTCAGCGGCGCCGCCGGACTCGGCTTCGAATCGGCGAACGACATTCGGGAAGAAGCGCTCGAAAACGACGACGAGCCAGAACATTACGGCGACGACGAGGACGACCGCGCGGGCGAGCCCGGTTTCGCGCTCATTTCGCTCGGCGCGCTCATTCATTTCGGCCTCGCGCTCAAGGCCTGGGGCGCGCGGCTGTTCGAGCGCCTGCGCAAGCGGGCCGTCACGCCCGCGCCAGAAACGGCGGCGCCGGTCCACGCGCGCGTGGAGCCGACATTCGAGGATATGGACGACTTCCAGATCTACGCGCCGCGCCGCGCGCGCAATCTGGACGAGTCCTTCGAGGACCGCCGCCCGGCCGCCCCGGCCCCCGTGTCGGGTTCAGCGGGTCCGGCCGCCGCGAGCGTCCCCCCGCCCGCGCGCCGCGTCGTGACGCGACAGCCCGGCCGCGCGCCTGCGCGCCATGCGCCCGAGATATACGAATATCCCGATCTGGCGCTCCTCGCGGAGCCGAAGAAGCCCGCCCGCGGCGTGGAGATTTCCGAGGACATTCTCGAATCGAACGCCCGCGTTCTGGAAGGCGTCCTGGAAGATTTCTCCGTGCGCGGCGAGATCATCAACGTCCGCCCCGGCCCGGTCGTCACGCTTTACGAACTGGAGCCCGCCCCTGGCATCAAGTCGTCGCGCGTCATCGGCCTCGCGGACGACATCGCCCGCTCCATGTCGGCCGTTTCGGCCCGCGTCGCCGTTGTGCCGGGCCGCAACGCCATCGGCATCGAACTCCCCAACCAGCGCCGCGAGACGGTCTTCCTGCGCGAACTGCTCGCCAGCGAGGATTTCATCCACTCAAATCACAAGCTCGCCATTGCGCTCGGCAAGACGATTGGCGGCGAGCCGGTGATCGTCGACCTTGCCCGCATGCCCCATCTGCTCGTCGCGGGCACGACCGGCTCGGGCAAGTCGGTCGCCATCAACACCATGATTCTGTCGCTGCTCTATCGGCTGAGGCCCGAAGAGTGCCGCCTCATCATGGTCGACCCCAAGATGCTGGAGCTGTCGGTCTACGACAACATTCCCCACCTCCTCACGCCCGTCGTCACCGACCCCAAGAAGGCTGTCGTCGCGCTCAAATGGGCCGTGCGCGAGATGGAGGACCGCTACAAGAAAATGTCGAAGGTCGGCGTCCGCAACATCGACGGCTACAACGCCCGCGTCGCCGAGGCGCAGGCCAAGGGCGAGACGATCACCCGCACCGTGCAGACCGGCTTCGACCGCGAGACGGGGGAAGCGATCTTCGAGCATGAGGAGATGGATCTCTCCGCCCTCCCCTATATCGTCGTCATCGTCGATGAGATGGCGGACCTCATGCTCGTCGCCGGCAAGGACATCGAAGGCGCCATCCAGCGCCTTGCGCAGATGGCGCGCGCGGCGGGCATCCACCTCATCATGGCGACGCAGCGCCCCTCGGTCGACGTCATCACAGGCACGATCAAGGCGAATTTCCCGACGCGCATCTCCTTCCAGGTGACGTCGAAGATCGACAGCCGCACCATTCTGGGCGAGATGGGCGCCGAGCAGCTCCTCGGCCAGGGCGACATGCTCTACATGGCGGGCGGCGGCCGCATCTCACGCGTACACGGCCCCTTCGTGTCGGACGCCGAAGTCGAGCATGTCGTCGCGCATCTGAAGGCCCAAGGCGCGCCGCAATATCTCGACAGCATCACGTCGGAAGACGACGAGCTTGGCGACGAGGGCGACGCCCCCGCGCCGGGCTCGATGGACGCGGAGGAAGGCGGCGACCTCTACGACCGCGCCGTGGCCATCGTGCTGCGCGACAAGAAATGCTCGACGAGCTACATCCAGCGCCGCCTGTCGGTCGGCTATAACAAGGCCGCCTCGCTCGTGGAGCGTATGGAGAAGGAAGGCGTGGTCAGCGCCCCGAACCATGCGGGCAAGCGCGAGATTTTGGCGGGCGGCGGCATTGATCGCGGGGCCTTCGATATCGAGGCGGCGGAATAGCGCCTGCGCGAGCTTGACTTACGCCATAATGGCTCGATGTTACGCCTCATGCTTGCAGAGCTTCACCTTCTCGCGCTCGCGCTGGGCGTCGCATGCGCCTTCTTTGGCGGCGATCTCTTCCTGCGCGGGACGCTCGGGCTCGCACGCTCATGGGGCATGGCATCGCGAACGGTGGCCGGCGCCATTGCGGGCCTCGCGACATCGAGTCCGGAAATGTCCGTCGCATTCACGGCGGCCGCCGCTGGAGAGCCGGAGATCGCGCTCGGCAACAATCTCGGCGGCAATATCGTCAACCTCGCGCTCGTTCTTGGACTCGTCCTGTCTTTCTCGCCTGTCGCGGTCAATCCGCAGTCGCTGAAGACGAGCTACGTCTTCGTCCTTGTTCAGCCGCTGATGTTGGCGGCGATGCTCGCCGACGGAACGCTTTCGCGGCTGGATGCGGGACTGCTCGCGTCAATGTTTGCCGCTTGGCTATATTTCTCGATGCGCGGCGCCTTCGAGGAGCCCGAGGAAAAAGCGCTGACGCGCCGGATGGCTTTCCTCGACGCGGGTGGAGGACTCGCCATGCTCGTGGCCGCCGGTCAACTGATCGTTTATGGCGCGTCGCATCTCGCGCGAGACTTCGGTTTCAGCGATTTCGTCGTGGGCGCGACGATCGTGGCGCTCGGCACGGCGACGCCGGAACTCGCGACATTTATTGTTTCGCGTCTGCGTCGTCACGATCAGGTCGGCGTCGGCATGATTCTCGGCAGCACGATTGTTAGCGGCTATCTTGTCATCGGGATCGCTGGCGCGATTTCGCCGATCCGCGTCACCCTTGGCGAAGCCGCTCCCGCCCTCGCGGCGGCCGTTGTGGCGAGCCTTTTTGTCTCGCCGCCGGCCAATGGCGTCATTCCGCGCTGGCGCGGTTTCGTTCTGCTCGCCACATATGGCGCTTATGTCGGAGGTCTCGCGACGGCGGGATAGGGTCTGTCCCGCCCCCAAAATCGCCGCCATATGCTACGAAGACTGCGTCGCCACCCGGAAATGGATTCGCGCCGTGAAGCACATGTCCCTCGCCGCCCTCGTCCTCGCCCTCCCGCTCGCCGCGCCCGCCGTCGCGGAGGACGCCGCGAAGACGCCGGCGCCGGCAGCCGAAGCCAAACCTGCGGAAACCAAGCCCTCCGACGCGAAGCCCGCGGAAGCCAAGCCCGCCAAGGGCAAGAAGGGCGCGAAAACGGCTCCCGCCGCCAAGAACGGGGAGCCCGTGCAGCTCACGAATCCCGCTGCGCCCGCCGAGCCGGCGAAACCCCTCAACCGCGAGGAAGCGATTAAACGCGCCAACGCCTTTTTCAACGCCTCGCCGGTGATGACCGCCGACTTCGTCCAGATCGGCGCCGACGGCAAGCGCTCCGAGGGCAAGCTGCATGTCCAGCGCGCGGGGCGCGTGCGCTTCGAATATGCGCAACCGGCGACCATGGAAGTCGTCGCCGACGGCGCGCAGGTCGCGGTGCGCGACCGCAAGCTCGGGACGCAGGATCTCTATTTCATCAACCAGACGCCACTGAAATTCCTGATGAAGGACAAGATCGACCTCGAGAAGGACGTCACTGTCCACGACGTCGAAATCAACGACTCCGGCGTGACGATCTTCATCGAGGACAAGGCGACCTTCGGCGGCACCTCGCATCTGCGGCTCATCTTCGATCCCAAGACCTTCAAGCTGAAGCAGTGGGAGGTGAAGGATCCGCAGGGCTACGAGACGCTCATCACGCTTTTCAACATCGATCAGACGAAGACTCCCGACCCCGCGCTGTTCAAGATCAGCAAATAGCGGTGAAAGCTTTCCGGCTTTTCTCAGGATTACGCGGAGCGAATCTTCGCACGGATTTGTTCGCGGGCCTGACGTTAGCGGCCATCTCCATTCCGGAGCAAATGGCGACCGCGCGGCTTGCGGGTTTCGAGCCTCACTTCGGCTTTGTCGCCTTCATCGCCGGCACACTCGCTTTCGCCGTCGCGGGCGCGAGCCGCGTCGTTTCTATCGGGGCCGATTCCACGATCGCGCCCATCTTCGCTGCCGGCCTCGCCAGCCTCACGGCGACGACCGGGTCTCATTACGCCGCGCTTGCCAGCCTCCTTGCAATCCTCGTCGGCGCGACGCTGATTCTGGCGGGGCTCCTGCGGGCCGGGTGGATCGCCGATTTGATGTCTATACCCGTATTGACAGGCTTCCTCGCCGGCGTCTCGATACATATCGCGCTTTCGCAGGCCCCCGCCTTTCTCGGGCTGCCGGCGGAGCATGGCGACCCGCAAAGCCGTATCGAAGCGCTTTTCAGCCACTTCGGGGCCGCCAACGGCCCGACTGTCGCGGTCGGCGCGCTTTGCCTCGCCGTCATCGTTGTCGCGGAGGCGCTCAGCCCGCGCATTCCAGGCGCGCTCATTGCGCTGGCGGGCGCGACCTGGGGCGCGATCCATTTCCATCTGGCCGAAAAGGGCGTGGTTCAACTCGGCCACATCGCGCATGGCGCGCCGCATCTGTCGTTTCCTGCGGTCCGGCTCTCGGACTTGCGCGAGGTTTTCGGTCTCGCCATCGTCGTCGCGCTGGTCGTTATGGTGCAAACTTCGGCGACGTCCCGCGCTTTCCCCTCGCATGGGGAGCAGAATATAGACAGGGATTTCCTCGGGGTCGGCGCGGGCGGCGTCCTTTCGGGCCTGCTGGGCTCCTTCGCCGTCAACGCCAGCCCGCCGCGCACCGCGATTATCGTCGAGAGCGGCGGCGCCAGCCAGCTTTCGGGCCTCGTGGCCGCGGTGATCGTCACGGGGGTGCTGCTTTTCGGCGGGGGAATGCTGGCGCAGGCGCCAACGGCGGCGCTCGCCGCAGTGCTGATGTTCGTCGCCTATCGCATCTTCCGCTGGCGCGACATGGTTGCGATCTGGCGGGCCACACGCACAGAGTTTCTGTTCATTCCCGTCACAATGCTCGCGGTTGTGCTGCTTCCGATCCAGCAGGGCGTTGCGCTCGCGATCATTCTTTCGCTGCTGCACGGCGTCTGGACAACGACGCGCACGCGCCTGATTGAATTCGACCGCATTCCCGGCACGACTGTCTGGTGGCCGACGCCGCAGCTCCAACGGGGCGAGCGCCTGCCGGGCGTGCGCGTCGTCGCTTTCCAAGCGCCCCTCTCCTTCCTCAACGCGGATTTGTTCCGGCGCGACATCGTTGCGGCGACCGAGCGGGCGGACGGCCCGCTGCGTCTCCTGGTGCTGGAGGCGAGCAGCATCGTCGAGATCGATTATTCCGCCGCCGTAGCGATGCGCGAGGCGATTGCGTCCTGTCGGGCGAAAGGAATCGACGTGGCGATTGCGCGCCTCGAATCCATCCGCGCACAGAATGGTTTCGTGCAGTTCGGCGTCATGGACGCACTTGGTCCGGGACGGGTGTTCCATAGCGTGGATGAGGCGACGAGAAGGCTGGCTCCCGTCGGGCCAGATTCTTGACGGCCAACCTGCCGCTTACCTTCCTCTCCAACAGCCACGATCCTGAGTTCGACGCATGAAGCGATTCGCCTTTGGCGTCGCCCAGGCAGCTTCGGTAAATGTCGCGACCCGAGAGATCCAAACGGGCCGCGAAGCCGCCTACCTGATCTTCAACTACAGCGAGACGGGGGCGCACTGGATCGAGGAGCAGGCCAATAACGGCTATCCTGAGGGCAACTGGACAGCGTTACCCAAATGCCCGTTTGAAAAGCTGCGTTTCGATCCGGCTAGCCGTCAGATTTCTTTTGGCCGCACGATCTGCGCCAAGGACGTGATGATGGCTGTGGGCGAAAGCGCCGTCAATACGGAACCCTGCCGGCTGCACAACGTCATCCGCGACATGGGGGGCGGCGCCCCAAGATTCGAAACAATCTTGATGATCGTTCGGTGACGCGCTCCCCGTCGTGTTTTGATCGGCTCATGGGAGCGCCCCAAGCGCAGGATTTGTTTGGTTCCAGTCGGCGACGGCTAGGCCGCCGCCTTTTTGGGCGTCAGCAGTTTGCGGTTCATCAGCGTTTCCGCAATCTGGATCGCGTTCAGCGCGGCGCCCTTGCGGAGGTTGTCGCTGACGCACCAGAGCGCCAGCCCGTTGTCGACGGTCGGATCTTCGCGGATGCGCGAGACATAGGTCGCGTCCTCGCCGGCCGCCTCGTGCGGCGTGATGTAGCCGCCAGGCTCACGCTTGTCGATCACGAGAACGCCCGGCGCCTCGCGCAGGATGTCGCGCGCCTCGTCGGCGGTGATCGGGTTCTCGAACTCGATATTCACCGCCTCGGAATGCGAGATGAAGACCGGGACGCGCACGCAGGTCGCGACCAGCTTGATCTTTGGATCGAGGATCTTCTTCGTCTCCGCGACCATCTTCCACTCTTCCTTGGTGAAGCCATCCTCCATGAAGACGTCGATCTGCGGAATGAGATTGAAGGCGATGCGCTTTGGAAATTTCTTCGATTCGACGGGATCTGAGACGAAAACGGAACGCGTCTGGGCGAAAAGCTCGTCCATCGCCTCCTTGCCGGCGCCGGAGACGGATTGATAGGTCGCGACCACGACGCGCTTGATGGTGGCGGCGTCGTGCAGCGGCTTCAGCGCCACGACGAGCTGCGCAGTCGAGCAATTCGGGTTCGCGATGATGTTCTTTCTAGTGAAACCCGCCGCCGCGTCGGCGTTCACCTCCGGCACGATGAGGGGCACGTCCGGGTCCATGCGCCAGGCGGACGAATTGTCGATGACGACGCAGCCCTGCGCGCCGATCTTCTGCGACCATTCTTTCGAGACCGTCCCCCCCGCCGACATCAGACAAATGTCCGTGTCAGAGAAATCATAGGTATCGAGATGACGGCATTTCAGCGTCTTGTCGCCGAAAGAAACCTCGACGCCGATCGAGCGCGACGACGCGAGCGGAACCACCTCCGACACCGGGAAGCGGCGCTCCGCCAAAATATCCAGCATTTCGCGGCCCACATTGCCTGTGGCGCCGACGACGGCGACCTTGTACGCCATTTCGAAACTCCGTCCGGCCGCTCGACCGGGTTAGAAAGGAAGTCCGACGGACATGTTGCCCGACGGCGACATCCCGACCGGCACCGACGAGTTCTTGCCCTGCTCCTGCGGCTCGGGGTCGTATTTGTCCTTAGGCTTCGGCGGCGCCTTGCCCGGCGACCAGCCCTCGAGCTCGCCAAACTGGCGGTTCGGGCCGTTGGCGGAAGCCGCCGGCTTGCCCGACGCCGGCTGCGCGGCGGCGTCTGGAGCCCTCTTCCCTTTACGCTTTGTGGAGACCGACGACGCGGCCCCAGACGTATCGAGCGACTTGGGATCGAGCTGCAATTCCTGGGCGACGGCGGCCTCGGCTCCGAGACCGATCACGAAGGCGGCGACAAACAGGGACCCGCGAAAACGACGCGCGCAAAGACGCATGGCTTCAGCCTCCAACGATAGTGGAGCCGTCCTAAACCGGTCCGGCGGCGGGATCAAGGCGGCGCGCCCGTCACGCCTCCTGCCGGGCGATCGCCATGTTCTTGAGCTCCGCGATCGCCTTGGCGGGCGAGAGGCCCTTGGGGCAGACCTTGGTGCAGTTCATGATCGTATGGCAGCGGTAGAGACGGAAAACATCGTCGACATAGCCGAGCCGCTCGTCCGTGGCCTCGTCGCGCGAATCCATGACCCAGCGATGCGCCTGAAGGAGCGCCGCCGGGCCGAGGAAACGGTCCGAGTTCCACCAATAGCTCGGGCAGGCCGTCGAGCAGCAGGCGCAGAGAATGCACTCGTAGAGCCCATCGAGCTTCGCGCGCTCTTCCGGCGACTGGAACCGCTCCTTCTCGGGATCCGCGCCGGCGTGAAGCCAGGGCTCGATGGCCGCATGCTGCTCGTAGAAAATGGTCAGGTCCGGCACGAGATCCTTGACCACCCCCATGTGCGGCAGCGGGTAGAGCTTGATCGGCCCCTCGATCTCGTCCATGCCCTTGGTGCAGGCGAGCGTGTTCACGCCGTCGATATTCATCGAGCACGAGCCGCAAATGCCCTCGCGGCAGGAGCGGCGGAAGGTGAGCGTCGGATCGACCTTGTTCTTGATCCAGATGATGCCGTCGAGCACCATGGGCCCGCAATCGTCCGTATCGACGAAGAAGGTGTCGATGCGCGGATTGGCGTCGCTGTCGGGATCGTAGCGATAGATGCGATATTCGCGCAGATTGCTCGCGCCTTCCGGCTTCGGCCAGACCTTGCCTTCGCCGATGACGGAGTTCTTGGGAAGGGTGAATTCGACCATTGCCCTAATCCTCGCCGTCTTCCAACGCGATCGTCAGATCGTTGTTTTCCTCGATGCGAAGCATTCTGATGTCTCTAACCGAGGGCTTGAACCAAGAATAGCGACGAGACAGCCTTTGAATTACGGTGACACAGCGGACGGCGTCAATCGTTTGATCGCCGAAGTATGTGCTTCCCTGCTTCCACTCGAAACCGCGCGAAGTCAGATAGTTTCTGACGTCGCTGTAGGCATTATTCCACGATGCATTGGGATAGGTCTGCCTAAGCATTTCAGTATCGAAATCGAAGACAATCGCATACATGCTGCGCCCTCGCGCCACGTTATGACCAATTCCAGGATTCGGACGCATGGCTCGACTCCTCACGAAGTTCGGTAGCTCACCTCGGTCTGCGCACCTTCAATACACCCGCGCCTTCGGCTCGATATAGGCGACTTCGTCGGTCATCGTGTAGCTGTGCACCGGGCGGTAATCGATCGACACCGTCTTCTTGTCGCGGTCGATCGAGGCCAGCGTATGCTTCATCCAGTTCTTGTCGTCGCGGTCGGGGAAATCCTCGCGCGCATGGGCGCCGCGCGATTCCTTGCGGTTGGCGGCGGATTCGATCGTCACCGCCGCCTGTACGATGAGATTGTCGAATTCGAGCGTCTCGACGAGGTCTGAGTTCCAGATCAGCGAGCGGTCGGAAACCTTCACCTCCGCCGCCTCCCGCCAGACCTCATGCACGCCCGCGACGCCCTCCGCGAGCACCTCGCCGGTGCGATAGACCGCGCAATGCGACTGCATCGTGCGCTGCATCTTGTCGCGCAGCGTCGCGGTCGACATCGAGCCATTGGCGTTGCGGAAGAAGTCGAGACGCGAGAGCGGCAGTTCGGCCGAATCAGCGGGCAGCTCCGGCTGCGACTGGCCGGGCTTCACCAGCTCGGCGGCCCGCAGGCCGGCGGCGCGGCCGAAGACGACGAGGTCGATGAGCGAATTGGAGCCCAGACGGTTCGCGCCATGCACGGAGACGCAGGCCGCTTCGCCAATCGCCATCAGACCCGGCACGACCGCATCGGGGTTCCCGTCCACCTTGCGCAGCACTTCGCCGTGATAATTCGTCGGGATGCCGCCCATATTGTAATGCACGGTCGGCAGGATCGGGATCGGCTGGCGCGTGACGTCGACGCCCGCGAAAATCTTGGCGCTCTCGGAAATGCCCGGCAGCCGCTCATGCAGGATCGCCGGGTCGAGATGCTCGAGATGCAGATAGGCGTGATCCTTGCGCTTGCCGACGCCCCTGCCCTCCCTGATCTCGACAGTGATGGCGCGCGAGACCATGTCGCGCGGCGCGAGATCCTTCACGGACGGCGCATAGCGCTCCATGAAGCGCTCGCCCTCGCTGTTGGTCAGGTAGCCGCCCTCGCCGCGCGCGCCCTCGGTGATGAGGCAGCCCGCGCCGTAAATGCCGGTCGGATGAAATTGCACGAATTCCATATCCTGCAACGGCAATCCCGCGCGCAAAACCATGCCGCCGCCGTCGCCCGTGCAGGTATGCGCCGAGGTCGCGGAGAGATAGGCGCGGCCATAGCCGCCGGTGGCGAGAACGGTGAGCGCCGCGCGGAAGCGGTGGATCGTGCCGTCGTCGAGCTTCAGCGCCACGACGCCGCGGCAGGCGCCTTCGCTGTCCATGATGAGGTCGATCGCGAAATACTCGACGAAGAATTTCGTCTCGTGCTTCAGCGCCTGACCATACATGGTGTGCAGCATGGCGTGGCCGGTGCGGTCGGCGGCGGCGCAGGTGCGTTGCGCGGGCGGGCCCTTGCCGAAGTCCGTGGTCATGCCGCCGAACGGGCGCTGATAGATCTTGCCTTCGTTCGTGCGCGAGAAAGGAACGCCCCAGTGCTCCAGCTCGTAAACGGCCTGCGGGGCGTTGCGGCAGAGATATTCGATCGCGTCCTGGTCTCCGAGCCAGTCGGAGCCCTTGACGGTGTCGTACATGTGCCATTTCCAGTCGTCCGGCCCCATATTTCCGAGCGCGGCGGCGACGCCGCCCTGCGCCGCGACCGTGTGCGAACGGGTCGGGAAAACCTTGGTGACGCAGGCGACGTTCAACCCCGCCTTGGCGCAGCCGACGACCGCGCGCAGGCCCGCGCCGCCCGCGCCGACGACCACCACGTCGAAAGTGTGGTCGGTGATGGGATAGGCCCGTCCGCCGATCGACACGGATGAAGCAGCGCCATTCGCAACCATAATCGAAGCCTTTGTTGTCGTCGTTCTTTCGCGGCTTTTTTCGCGCTACTTCGGCGCGGCGATTATCATGATCGCCAGCGTCCAGACCCCGGCGATCGCGATCGACGCGAGTCTGTTCCAGTAGAGCGCCTTTTCCTTCAGCGCGGCGTCGTGGACGTAATCCTCGATGATCTCGTTCATGCCCTGCCGGGCGTGGATCATGCCGACGACCGCAAAGGCGATGAGGACGATGGCCGGAAAAGGCCGGCCGATCTCGGCGCGCACGCCGTCAAGATTCTTGCCGACCAGGCCCGCGAGCCACCACGCCGACAGCACCCCGAGCGGCGCCAGCGCATAGGACGAAAGCCGCATGAAGCGCGCATGCGCGGAGCCTTCATGGTCCGAAACGTACGCGGCGCCCTGGCCGCTGCGCCCGCTCTTGAAGTGAGTCGGAACAGACATTCGACGCGTCTCCGTTTCAGCCCGCGATCGTCTTGAGAACCCACAACAGGACGGTGAGCCCGATCCCGCCGTAAAGCGACGCCTGGGCGAGAAGCTCCCGGCCTTCCTTGTCCATATAAAGACCGCGGTCCCACAGGGCGTGGCGAATTCCGCCAAGAAGGTGGTGGAAAATCGCCCAGGTGGCCAGAAAGACCAGCAACCCGCCGACGAACCCCGAGGCGAGCCAGCCCGTGAGCGCGTGAAGCCAGCCGCCGAACGCGGCGCCCAGCAGGAAAAGCCCCAGAAGGGCCATGCAGATGTAAAGGCCGGCGCCGGTAATGCGGTGCGCCATGGACATGGCCATGGTCAGCCAGGGTTTGAAGATCGTCAGATGCGGCGATAGCGGGCGCTTCGCGGCCCGGGCGTCGGTTTCGGCGTTCGCCATGTCCGTCCCTCTCGCGCGCTCTTCGGAAAGGATCCGAAAAGGCTTCCTGAAGAGTGGATAATTCAAATGTTGCGGCGCCGCAACTACGCCACTCGACCTGCGCGCGACGACGACGGGCCCGGCGCGGCTCCATTCGCACAAAAGCCCCGCTTTGCGGGGCTTTTGGCGTTCGTCGACTATTCTTGTCGCGTATTAGTATTTGGCGACGACCGGCGCGAGAGCGCCCCAGTTGAAGCGGTAGTTCACGCCCGCGCGCACTGTGTGGAAGTTGACATGGTGCTCGGCGCGATTCACGCCGCCCCACGCGTCGTTGCCAAGGTTCGTGTAGAGATACTCTGCCTTGACCGACCAATTCGGCAAAACCGCATATTCCGCGCCGCCGCCGGCCGACCAGCCGATCGCCGAGCCGTGCAGATTGCCCAGCCAGCCATGGTTCAGACGAACGTCGCCATAGGCGAAGCCGCCCGTGCCGTAAACGAGAAGCTGCGACCAACCCGGCAGAGTCACGCCGACGCGAGCGCGAACGGTGCCGAAGTCGTCAACGACGCGCCGCACAGGATTCACCAGACCGCCGCCGGCGCCGCTGCTGATGCTCGTGCCCTGGAAGTCGGTCTCGAGACCGATAACGAACATGGGCGTCAGCTGGAAGTTGTAACCGACCTGGCCGCCGCCAACGACGCCGCCGCCTGAGCTGCCATTTGCGATCACATATCCCGGAACCCAGACATTGCCGAGCCACAGAGTGCCGTTGCCAGTGCGGTTCCAGTTTTCCATCCAGCCGCCGCCGATGTTGACGCCCGCATAAAAGCCGGTCCAACTGAAAACGGGCGGCGGCGGAACGTAAACCGGCGCTTCCTTGCGCGAAGGAAGATCAGCAGCAAGCGCCGAGACGGAGGACAGGGCGGCAGCGGCGACCGCCAAAGACAGCTTCTTCATATTCGTGCCTCTTTCTTGAGCGCCATGCGCGTAAACTCAACCTTATGGCGATTATTTATAGCGACGATTCTCCTCGATAAATTGATGTATATCAATTAATGTGAGATCAAGGGCGCATAATGCCTGATCGTTGCACAAGCGCAACACTCCAAGAAAGCTCATCTTTTAGCGTTCCGGGGCCGGAATCCCTCTTAAAAACAGAAGTCCGACGAGCGCAATAGCGGCGAAGCCTCCGCCTGCGGCAAAAGCGGCCCAGGGGGCGAGAAAATCCCACAATTTCCCAGCTGTCAGGCTCGCCGCCAGCAAGGCCAGCCCGCTCGTGAGGTTGAAAACGCCGAAAGCCGTGCCCCTTGCGTGCGCGGGCGCGGTGTCGGCGACGAACGCGGCAAAGAGCCCCTGGGTCAGCCCCATGTGGAGGCCCCACAGGGCTACGCCGAGCCAAACGAGCGGCATCGCCTGCGCGAAGGCGAGCGCCGCATCCGCCAGAATGAGCGCGAGCAAGCCGGCGGCGAGCGCGGCTATGCGCCCGCCACGGTCGGAAAAGGCGCCCGCCGGATAGGAAACGGCGGCGTAAATGACGTTCATCGCCACGAGCACGAGCGGGGCAAGAGCGTCCGGCAATCCGGCGGACCGCGCCTGCAGTATCAGAAAGGCCTCCGAAAAGCGCGCGAGGCTGAACGCGGTCGAGACGCCAACGACGCGCCAAAAGTCTCCGCCCAGCCCTCGCAACTCCTCGACATGCAAAGGAAAGCGCGCCGGTTTCGCCGGCAGACTCGCCTCCGGCTCGCGCACGCCGAACATCAGCGTCGCCACCGCGAGAAACGCCGGCGCTGCGGCGACCCAGAAGACCGCGCGAAAGTCATCGAGCGACGCCCACATCACAGCGGCGGCGACCGCCGGACCGAGGAAGGCGCCAACTGTGTCGAGCGACTGCCGGAGGCCGAAGGCGGCGCCGCGCAAGGCCGGCGGCGTGACGTCGGCGACGAGCGCGTCCCGCGGCGCGCCGCGTATTCCCTTCCCGACCCTGTCGATGAAGCGCGCGGCGGTCACCCAGGCCACATCGGGCGCGAGCGGAAACATGGGCTTGGTGAGCGCCGCGAGTCCGTAACCGACGACGGCGAGAAGCTTTCGATTCCCGACCCAGTCGGAGATCGCGCCCGAGAAAATTTTGACGATCGACGTCGTCGCCTCCGCCACGCCCTCGATGGCGCCGACCTGCGTCATGGTGGCCCCCATGGCCCCCACGAGATAGACGGGCAGCAGCGCGTGGATCATCTCCGAGGAAAAATCCATGAACAGCGAGACCAGGCCGAGGGCCCAGACGCTTTCGGGGATTTGGCGAAGCCGCGCGAAGCTGAAAGTCTTGCCGTCGGTCATTGAGCCCTCGTCCTATGCTTGGCGAGGGTATTAGCACAGGCGCTCGCGGAACGAAGCTCGCAAGAGGGCGTCAGCGGACCAACACGCTCCGACCGCAACGCGAGGCAATTCGCTTCGCCATTGCTGACACGAAACCGCAGCAAAGTCGTAGCGCGCCTGTTACGCAGGTTTGCGATCCCCCTCTCGGCGCCGTCACGGCGCGCCAGAAACCCGTTTTGCAGGGGGCTTGCCATGGATTTCAGACACTCGCTGACGGCCGGGGTCCTTCTCGCCGCAGCGATCCCTAACCTCTCTGTCGCCCAGAACGTCGGTCCGAGCACGACGACCGAACCCTATGTTCTTCCGACTGCGCCGGGCGTCGTCACCACGTCGATCCTGACCGTGGGCGACGGGGTCGGCGGCTATCGCATGGTGGGCCTTCCGGACGGCATTGGCGTTCCATCCGAGGCGCCGGGCACACTCTATCCCCAGACCTTCGATCTCGTTCTGAACCATGAAATTTCGAAGAACCTCGGCGTCACGCGCGCGCATGGCTCGAACGGCGCCTTCGTATCCCGCTGGAGCTTCGACCGCAGCCTGAAAGTTCTGTCGGGCCGAGACCATTTGACCAATCCAAACAATGTCTTTGCCTGGAGAGGCTCGGGCTGGGCTCCTGGAACGATCGCCTTCGATCGTCTCTGCTCGGCCGACCTCCCGGCCAAGAGCGCCTTTTATTTTGACAACGCGATCGGAACGCAAAGTCGCATGTTTCTAAGCGGTGAGGAAACCACGCCGCCGTTCTCCGCCGACCATGGCCGGGTCTTCGCCCATGTCGTCAGCGGACCCGACATGAACAAAACCTACGAACTGCCCCGACTGGGCAAGATGGCTTTCGAGAACGCGCTTGCGAGCCCCTTCAGGCAGAACAAGACCGTCGTCATGCTGAGCGACGACGCGAACCGCGATACGGACGTCACCCTCGGCAATGTGTGCCGGACGCAGGGCCAGACCGGCTGCAAGGAGCCGCCGAGCGAGCTTTTCATGTATGTCGGCGTCAAGCAGGGCGGCGGCTCGGACGTGCAGCGCGCCGGCCTCGCCAATGGACGCTTCTTCGGTCTGCGCGTCCGGGTCAATGGGGTCGCGGTCGCGGGCGAAAACAAGGACTTCGTTTTCAGCGGATCCGCGCCAGCGATTACCTCCGCCCGCTTCGAGGCCGTCAATTTCGGCGACGTTTCCAATAGGACCGGGGTCCAGATTCAGGATCGCGCGCTGGCGTCGAGCGTCACGCAGTTCATGCGCATCGAGGACGGGGCATGGGATCCGCGCCCAGGCAAGGAGCGGGATTATTACTTCGTGACGACGGGCCGCCTCCACGCCAACGCCGACTCCTGGCGTCCGTCGCGGCTGTGGCGCCTTCGCTTTGACGACATTCGCCGGCCCGAGCTCGGCGGCGAGATCACGATGCTCCTGACCAACCAGTTCTATCCGGGCGCCGACTCTACGCCGGACAGCGACCCGGCCTATCAGATGTTCGACAATATGACGATCGACCATCTGGGACGCATCGTTCTTCAGGAGGACACCGGCCGCAACGATCGCCGCGGCCGCATCTATGTCTATGGAATTGACAGCGGAAAGCTCGTGCAGGTCGCCGTCCACAATCCGAAATTCTTCGGCGGCGACGCGTCGAGCAACCCGAACTTCCTCACCAACGACGAAGAGAGCTCCGGCGTGATCGACGCCTCGCAGTTCCTGGGCGACGGCTGGTTCCTTCTCGCCAGCCAGTCCCACAAGGGCTCGGCCGATCCCGAACTCGTGGAAGGCGGCCAACTGCTGGCGCTTTACATTCCGATCGGGATCGCGCGTTAACCGGCGGCTTCCGCCATAGCCGGAAGTCGAAAGGAAAAGGAGAGCCGGCCAGCCGATCGCTGGCCGGCTTTCGACCTGTTTCGAGCCCGTCATGCCTCCGTCAACGTCAGCAGAACGTCGGCGTACCACGCGCAATTCAGCCCCAGCGCCTCATCCTGAACGATATCGCGCGTTCCGACGTCGAGGCGCGACGAATGCACGCCGAGCAGGCGCCAGGGGAGATCGTCCGGCGTCGGCGCGTCGTCGGTCGCGCGGATCACCACCGGCGCGCCGCTCACGCCTCGATGAGTGCGGGCGTCGGTGAGGAAATAGCCCTGCCCCTGAAAGCGCAGGCCAAAGGAAGAGGCGACGATCGCCTGCCGGACGACGGGCATATGATGCAGCGTGTCGTGAAAGCCGAGCGGAAAGCCGATGATGAGCACCGAGGCGCCGATTTCCACATTCGCTCCCGGATCGACCAGATGAGCCGAGGTGAAGGCGCGGTAGACGGTAGGCTGCGGCAGCGCCGCGCGTTCGATTTCGATCACCGCCACGTCGATCGAACCTGCATCGTCCCGCCCCTGCCGCCACATAGCGACGCCGTCACGATAAAGCGGCATGGAGAAGCCGGTCGATTTCGCCAGGTTTTCCGGATCGACATGCAATTCGATCTCGATGCGGTCCGGGCGGTGATTGCTCGCCTCGTCGAACATGACATGCCGGCTCGTCACGACGAACAGGCGCCCGCTTCTCTCGAAGAAAAAGCTGCTGGCGTTGGTAAGCGGAACCTGCCCTACGAAAGTGCAAAGGCGCGCGGCGGCGAGCAGAAGCGAGTCGATCGGCATGTGCGGACCTCCAATTCGAGCGCCGGACGCGACAATGAGGTCGAATTCACGAATTTAGCGCGTCGGAGCGAAATTCGCGAATGCGCGTCGGCGGCCGCCATCTGAGCGCCTTCTTTTTGCAGGCAGGATGTCTCTCCATGGGAATCATTTCGCCCGCCGAGCGTCTCTTGCCGGCCGCCGATCCGTCGGAGCCGGTCGAGACTGGTTTTCTCTCCGTCGACCTCCCGGCGCTGGTCGCGAACTGGCGCAAGCTCGCCGCGCTCTCAGGGACCGCCGAATGCGGGGCGGTGGTCAAGGCCGACGGCTATGGCCTCGGCCAGGCCGCGACCATGCGCGCGCTCGCCGGCGCGGGCTGCAAGACCTTCTTCGTCGCCAATCTGCTGGAAGGCGAAACCGCCCGCGCGCTGGCGCCCGACGCCACGATCTACGTGCTCGACGGCGTCGTTCCCGGCTGCGCGTCCCGCCTCGCGGCGGCGCGGCTGCGCCCCTGCATCGGCTCCTTCGCGGAACTGGAGGAGTGGGCGGCGGCGGGCGTGACGTTCGGCCGCAAGCTCGAGGCGGCGATCCATTTCGACACTGGCATGAACCGGCTCGGCTTTGCGCCGAAGGACGCCGCCGAAGTCGCCGTCCGGGCGAAAGCGATCGGGCCGACGCTGGTGATGAGCCATTTCGTCAGTTCGCAACTTGCCGACGCGACGATCAACGGCCGCCAGATCGCGGACTTTCTTGCCCTGCGCGCCCATTTCCCCGGCGTCGCGGCGTCGCTGGCCAATTCCTCCGGCGTCTTCCTGCCGCAGCGGCCGCATTTCGATCTCGTGCGGCCGGGCTACGCCCTCTACGGCGGCAACCCCACGCCCGCCGCCGTCAATCCCATGCGGGCCGTGGCGCGCTTGTCTGCGCGGATCATCGCTCTGCGCGACCTCGCGACGGGCGAAACCGTCGGCTATGACGGAGTGTGGACGGCCCCCCGACCGTCGCGCGTCGCGACCATCGGCGTCGGTTACGCCGACGGCCTGCCTGTTTCCGCGACCGCCGCGCCAGGCAAGCCCGCGGGCGAAGCGCTGGTCGGCGGCGTGCTCTGCCCCTTCGTCGGCCGCGTGTCCATGGATTACATCGTGCTCGACGTGACCGATGCGCCCGCGCGCGCGGCCGGGCGCGGCCAGTGGGTCGAGCTGCTGGGAGAGACGATCGACGTCGAAGAACTGGCGGGCCGGGCGCGGACGATCGGCTACGAGGTGCTGACCCGCCTCGGGCGGCGGTATGCGCGGCGGTATCTCGGCCCCTGAGATTTACGCCTTGGCGAACCAGGGCTGGAGCACGGGATACCCCTCCCCCGCGAGCAGCGAAACCGTCTCATAGAGCGGCAGGCCGACGACCGCGGTGTAGGAGCCGACGAGCTTCACCACGAAAACGCCCGCAAGACCCTGAATCGCATAGCCGCCTGCCTTGCCGCGCCACTCGCCCGAGGCGAGATAGGCGTCGACCTCCATGGACGACAGGCGCTTGAAGCGCAGCCGCGCCTCCACCAGCCGCTTGCGCTCGAAGCCCAGCGGATTGACGAGGCTCACCGCCGTATAGACCCTGTGCTGGCGGCCGGAAAGAAGCTGAAGGCATTCGTCCGCCTCTTCCGCCGTCTCCGGTTTAGGCAGGATTCGGCGGCCGACCGCAACCACCGTGTCGGCGGCGATGAGGTAGGAATCCTTGAGATCAGGGTGGGCGGCCCGGGTTTTCGCAGCGGCGGCCGCCTTCTCGCTCGCCAGCCGGATCGCCAGCGCGCGCGGAGACTCGCCGCGTTGCGGGGTCTCGTCGATGTCGGCTGGCAAAAGCGCGTCGGCCTCGAGCCCAGCCTGTTGCAGGAGCGCGAGACGCCGCGGCGAGGCCGAGGCGAGGATGAGTTTCGAACGGGGCGCGGCGGGTTCGGCTGTCACGAAAGCGGCTCCGCCTGACGGAAATTACCGGAAACGATAGGTGATGCGGCCCTTGGTGAGGTCGTAGGGCGTCATCTCGACGAGCACCTTGTCGCCCTCCAGCACGCGGATGCGGTTCTTGCGCATCTTCCCGGCGGTGTGGGCGATGATTTCGTGATCGTTTTCGAGCTTCACCCGAAACATCGCGCTGGGCAGGAGTTCGGTGACGATTCCGGGAAATTCGAGCAGTTCTTCCTTGGCCATGTGGTTCCTTGTGTGGCGCATCCGGGCGGGAAGCGCGGCAAAGCAAAAAGCCGCAGCGTCCGGGCCGGACGGCGGATTGGCGCGGACCCTAATCGAGAACGAGGGATTTGTGAACCGGAGAGTTGGGCGCGGGCCATGTAACTCGGAAAAAGCCCGCGCCCATCCATGCGGGGAGCAAAAAACCAGCGCCCCGTCGGCATTCTCGGCATTAAGGAGTAGCGGCCCCGCTTATTTTGAACACGGTGCCCCAGCCAATGCTTCCGCCTTGCGACGTAACGCCGTACAGGTCGCCCCTGACCTTAACGAAGCCCATCGGAAATACCCCATCCACGCCACCGCGGAAATGGTGCAGAACCGTCTGGGTCCACCGCGTCGACGGCGCAACGGGCGGCGCAAGCTTGAAGGCGACGCCCATTCCAAAGAACCCGCCGCCAGTCCCCGTGCCGAACAAGGCGCCGGTCGAATCCATGACGAGCCGACCGTAGGGTGAATGCCCGCGAAGCGCGAAAGGATCCGTAGGGCGACGGGGGAACTCGTAAAGCGTCGTTTTCGTCCAGGCAGTCGACGGCGGAACTGGCGGCGTGATCCTGAAAATGGTCCCGAGGTTGCCCGAGCCGCCGTTTGCGGTCATGCCGAAGAGCGCGTTCCCGACCCGCAACAGGTCACCTTGCGGAACCGCGCCGTCGAACCCCTGAAAGCGGTAGATGACCGACTCCACCCACGCGGTCTGAGGCGGCACAGGCGGCTTCAGTCTGAAAACGACGCCACACCCGCTCCATTGGCCGGTTACTTTGCATCTTTCTTCTCCAGGACGCGCGCCGCCATAGGACGTCGTCCCGAACAACGAACCATCCGCGCCGATGGCCATGCCTCCGAAAGGGCTCGCGCCATCTTCGCCGCCCCTGAAGGAATACAGCGTCGTCTTGGTCCACTGAGTCGCGGGGGGAACTGGCGGCGTCAATTTGAAAACGGTTCCCTGATTTGTCGCGCCGCCTCGTTGCGTGACGCCATAGAGCGCACCCGTCGCCGGATCCCTCGTGAGAGGCCCTGGATAGACGCCGAGCGGGAAAGTCGCAATCACGCTGTGAGTCCATTGCGTCGAAGGCGGGACGGGAGGGGTCAGCTTGAATGCAGTGCCACAGCCCGGCGTAAACCCAATGGTTGTACCGTAAAGGGCTCCGGACGCATCTCTGACCAAAGCGCCCCCGCCCGGGAAAGCCCCATTGCAACCGCCCATGAATCTGTAAATCACGGTCTCGGTCCAATTGGTGGCGGGAGGGGTCGGCGGCGTCAGTTTGAAAACCGCGCCGCATCCGCTTCCGCCGCAGATGAATTCGTTGCCGCCCTGCTGTGTGACGCCGTACAGCACGCCGCCCGGCGCCGCCACCAGTCCGAGTCCATTCGGCACGCTTCCATCGCGAAACCCGCTCGCACCCCTGAATGAGTGCAAGGTCTGTTTCACGACGGCGTTCATAGAGAAATCGTCCCCCGCAACGACGGGATGGACGGAGAGGATCAAACACAGGGACGGGGCGAGTAACCGTAAGGAAGATTTCATCGTAAAGACCCTGATCAGAACGATTACAGCAATAGTTAAGTCGGCGTTAAAGAGCACGTCAAGCGCGAAACATCGACGAGCGGCCAAGTCCCGCCCTCTGCCATTTTAAGACGGGAGGCCCGCAGCTGGCGGTAGCGTCTGGCGTGTCGTGGCATTGAAAACGCCTATTTCGGCTTCCCCTTCACCGTCCGCGTCCCCGGCTTGCCGCCAGACGACCGCCCCGCCGGGCGCGCCGGCAGGGTTCGGCCGAGCGGGCGCGCTTCCCCGCCGCCGAAATTATGCGGGCCCATGTCGGCGTCGGTCGGCTTGCGCACGCGGGTGGAGAGCGTTCCCTCGGGCTCGTGGCCCTTGTGACGCGAAGCCTCCCGCGCCCGTTGCAAGCGCTCCAGCGGCGGCAGGTCGCCGAGCAGCTCCATCTTCTGCAGGCGCTGGATTTCGTCGCGCAGCCGCGCCGCCTCCTCGAAGGCGAGATCGGCGGCCGCCTCCTTCATGCGCTTTTCGAGATCGGCGATGGTCGTCGCGAGATTGTGGCCGGGCGCGAGGTCATAACCTGTATCGACTGTCACATGGTCCTGCTCGGCGACGGAGCCGAGAATGTCGGCGATGCCGCGCTTGATCGAGGCCGGCGTGACGCCGTGCTCCTTGTTGTAGGCCATCTGCTTGGCGCGGCGGCGCTCCGTCTCGTCCATGGCGCGTTTCATCGAGCCGGTGATCTGGTCGGCGTAGAGGATGACCCGCCCGTCGACATTGCGCGCGGCGCGGCCGATGGTCTGCACCAGCGAGGTCTCGCTGCGCAGAAAACCTTCCTTGTCCGCGTCGAGAATGGCGACGAGGCCGCACTCCGGAATATCGAGGCCCTCGCGCAGCAGGTTGATGCCCACCAGCGCGTCGAAGGCGCCCAGCCGCAGGTCGCGGATGATCTCGATGCGCTCCAGCGTGTCGATGTCGCTGTGCATGTAGCGCACGCGCACGCCGTTTTCGTGCAGATATTCCGTGAGGTCTTCGGCCATGCGTTTGGTGAGCACGGTGATGAGCGTGCGATAGCCGATGTCCGACGTGGCGCGCACTTCGTCCAGAAGATCGTCTACCTGCGTCCGCGCCGGACGCACTTCCACCGGCGGATCGATAAGCCCCGTGGGGCGAATGACCTGCTCGACGAAGACGCCGCCTGTCTGCTCCAGCTCCCAATTGCCGGGCGTCGCCGAGACGCACACCGTCTGCGGCCGCATCGCGTCCCATTCCTCGAAGCGCAAGGGGCGATTGTCCATGCATGACGGAAGACGGAAACCGTATTCGGCCAGCGTCGCCTTGCGGCGGAAGTCGCCGCGATACATGCCGCCGATCTGCGGGATCGAGACATGGCTTTCGTCCGCGAAGACCAGCGCGTTGTCGGGCAGATATTCAAAGAGCGTCGGCGGCGGCTCGCCCGGCTTGCGGCCGGTGAGATAGCGCGAATAATTCTCGATGCCCGCGCAGGAGCCCGTCGCCTCCATCATCTCAATGTCGAAGCGCGTGCGCTGTTCGAGCCTTTGCGCTTCGAGCAGACGGCCCGAACGGTTCAACTCGTCGAGCCGCTGCTTCAGCTCCTCCTTGATCGCCTTGATGGATTGCAGCAGCGTCGGGCGCGGCGTGACATAATGCGAATTGGCGTAGACCTTCACGAATTCGAGATCGACCGTCTTCTTGCCGGTGAGCGGATCGAATTCGGAGATCGACTCCACTTCGTCGCCGAAGAAGGAAATGCGCCAGGCGCGGTCCTCATAGTGGGCCGGGAAAATATCGACCGTATCGCCCCGCACGCGGAACGCGCCCCGCGTAAAATCTGCCTGCACGCGGCGGTAATGCAGCGCGACAAGGTCGGTCACCAACTGCCGCTGCTCCAGCTTCTCGCCGAGCTGCACGGAGAAGGTCATGGCCGTATAGGTCTCGACCGAGCCGATGCCGTAGATGCAGGAGACGGAGGCGACGATGATGACGTCGTCGCGCTCGAGCAGCGCGCGCGTCGCGGCGTGGCGCATGCGGTCGATCTGCTCGTTCACGCTCGACTCTTTCTCGATATAGGTGTCGGAGCGCGGCACATAGGCCTCAGGCTGGTAGTAGTCGTAATAGGAGACAAAATATTCGACGGCGTTGTTGGGGAAGAAGCTCTTGAATTCGCCGTAAAGCTGCGCCGCGAGCGTCTTGTTGGGCGCGAGGATCAGCGCCGGGCGCTGGGTGGCCGCGATGACGCTCGCCATTGTGAAGGTCTTGCCCGAGCCGGTGACTCCGAGCAGCACCTGATCGCGCTCATTGGCCTCGATTCCCTTCACCAGCTCCGCGATCGCCGCCGGCTGGTCGCCCCTGGGCGTGTAATCCGAGACAAGCTCGAATTTGACGCCGCCCTCGGATTTTTCCGGCCGCTCCGGCCGGTGCGGAACCCAGGGCTTTTTGTCGCGCAGGTTCGGATCGCCAAGCCGCAGGAGTTCGGCGAGCGAATCGGCCGTCGCCTGCACGCCGCCGCCCTGCGGCGGGAGGTCGCCAAGAATCCACTTCTGGACCTCTTCCTCTTCCAGCGGCGCGCCATCCGCGCCGTAAGCCGTCTGTCCCGCGTCCTCGAAACCCGGCGCCAGCGCGGGATTGAGAAGCTGCGCGAGATACGGCGCAAGCGGCGCCAGCTCGGGCTTCGCCGCCTTGGCGCGGGTGGGGCGCGCGGGGTCTTTCGTCGGTTTGTCCGGGGATTTGGCCATGGCGGCATTATGGGGGGCGATCGGGGCGGAGAAAAGCGGCAAGCTTGACGCCCCTCGCGGCCCCGAAATCGGGAAAGCCGACCGCCCCGCCCGGCCTTTGCATTTCTGTCGCATTTAGCGCAGACTTGGCGTCCTGTCGCGGGAGACTCACTCGGATGACCGACAAGCCGGGACTCACTACGCTCTTTACCGACGCGCTTGCCCTGAGCATGACGGCGAACGCCGTCATCGCGGTCCGGCTGACGAAAATGGCCTTCGGCGTCGTGGACCCGAAGAGAGAGGGAAATCTGATGGTCGCGGAGAAGATCGACGCGGCGGCCGAGGCGACTTTCGCCGCCGCCCGCGCGATCGTGACCGGCGAGCCGCATCACGCCGCCGGTCGCGCGGTTCGGGTCTACAAAAAGCGCGTCGACCGCAACCTACGTCGACTGACGCGCGGTTGACGCTTCCGGCGCCGGTCCGGGCCGGGTCTGCGGCGACTTTTTCGACGAACCGCCGCGCCGCCAGAGGCCAATCCCGGCAAAAGCCGCCGCCGCCAGCGCGCCGCCGGCCATGAGCCAGTCCGAGGAATCGCCGACTGTGAAGCGGTATTGGCCGACATATTCCTTCTTGCCGTCGTCGCTCGTCGCCCGGACAACGGCAATATAGGCCCCCTCGCCCGTGAAGTCGTGCCTGAGGCTCGTCGTGCCACGCTGCTCCAGATATTTCTTCGCCGGGAATGCCGCGACCATGTTGGCGTCGAGATCGTCGCGCCAGTCCTTCTGCCCGACGTCCCTGACGAGGCGCACCTCGATGTTCATGTCGCGCAGCTCATTGCTGCGGGCGTCGAGGATGATCAATGTCGGGCCAAGGGCGGGAATGCTCTGGCAGAAGATTTCGTCGGTCCTGTTTTCCTGAAAGGCGCTGAACATCATCTGCGTCGGGCCGACGCTCATGACGCAAAAGCGCGGGTGCTCGGCCTTGATCTGGGCCTGCGCGGAAGACGCGGCGCAAATGGCCGCCGCGAGAACGAGTTTTTTCAGCATCAGACGCTCCCGAGCGAAAGGCATCCGGATCGCCGCGATGGATGCGAAGCCTCAGGGTGCGCCGGTATTTGATCTGAAGCAAAGAACGATCTTCGCCAAAGGGCGGGCGAAATCGGTCAACCCGCCCTACTCCGCCTCCTCCCGCTCGGCTTCCAGAAGCTTCGCCCGCGCCTCCGCCGCCTCGCGCTGACGGTTCCACATGTCGGCGTAATGACCGCCGAGCGCGAGAAGCTCCGAATGGCGGCCGCGCTCGATGATGCGGCCGTGGTCGAGGAACAGGATTTCGTCGGCGTCCACCACGGTGGACAGGCGGTGCGCGATGACGAGCGTCGTGCGCCCCTTCGCGACGCGGCGCAGCGCCTCCTGAATCTCATGCTCGGTGAAACTGTCGAGCGCGGAGGTCGCCTCGTCGAGGATGAGAATTGGCGGTCCCTTGAGGATCGTCCGGGCGATGGCGACGCGCTGCTTTTCGCCGCCCGACAGCTTTAGTCCGCGCTCGCCGACCTGCGCAGCATAGCCGCCCGGCACGCGCTGGATGAATCCGTCGATCTGCGCCAATTGCGCCGCCTCCCGAACTTCCTCATCGGTCGCGTCCCAGCGGCCGTAACGAATGTTGTAGCCGATCGTGTCGTTGAACAGCACCGTATCCTGCGGCACCATGCCGATCGCCGCGCGCAGGCTCGTCTGCGTCACGTCGAGAATGTTCTGTCCGTCGATCAGGATGCGTCCGCCCTGCGGCTCGTAAAAGCGGAACATCAGCCGCGAGATGGTGGATTTGCCCGCGCCCGATGGACCCACGATCGCAATGGTCTGGCCGGGCCGCGCCTCGAAGCTTACGCCCTTGAGGATTTCCCGCTCCTTCTCATAGTGGAAATGCACGTCCTCGAAGACGATGCGCCCTTCGCGCACGATGAGCGCCGGCGCGCCGGGCTTGTCGGAGATCTCCGGGTTTTGCGACAGGATGCCGAACATCGTTTCGATGTCGATGATCGCCTGCCGCACCTCGCGATAGAAGGTGCCCATGAAATTCAGCGGCTGCGCGAGCTGGATCATCATGGCGTTGATGAGCACGAAATCGCCGATCGTGTTGCGCCCGTCGCGAATGCCGTAGACGCACATCGCCATCATCGTCGTCACGCCGATGATGTAGATCACCGTCTGGCCCGCGTTGAGGATGGCGAGCGAGACGTAGGAATGCGTCGAGGCCTTTTCATAGAAGGCCATTGACTTGTCATAACGCTCGGCCTCGCGCGACTCGGCGGAGAAATATTTCACCGTTTCGTAATTGAGCAGGCTGTCGATCGCCTTCTGGTTCGCATCGGTATCGCTCTCGTTCATCTTGCGGCGGATAGCGATGCGCCAGTTGGTGGCGAGCGTCGTATAGGCGAAATAGGCGGCGAGCGTCAGGATCAGCACGAGCCCGTAGCGCCAGTCGAACTGGTAGACAAAAACGCCCAGCACGAGCGCCATCTCGATCGCCGTCGGAGCGCCGGTGGACATGACGAGTCTCGCCAGAGTCTCGATCGCGTTACGGCCGCGCTCCAGCACGCGCGTGAGCCCGCCGGTCTTTCGGCTGATGTGGAATCGCAGCGACAATTCGTGCATATGGACGAAAAGGTCGGTTGCGAGCCGGCGCACAGCGTGCATCGCCACCGCGGCGAATACGCCATCCCGCGTCTGCATCAGGATGACGGCGACGATGCGGATCACGCCCATGAGCAGGGTGAAGCCGACCGCGCCGAGGCCGAGCGCCGGAATCGCGTTCGCGCCCTCTTCCGCCAGCGCATCCGTCGCCCATTTGAAAGCGTAGGGCGTCATCGCGTTGAAGAGCTTGCTCACGAAGAGAAGCAGGAAGACGACGGCGACGCGCCGCTCCAGATCGCGACGCCCGCGCGGCCAGATATAGGGCCACAGGCGGCGAATCGTCATGAGCAGCGAGGCTTCCGAAAGGGATGCGTCTTGCGGGCCGGGCGCGAGGGCGCCCGAGTCGCGTTGGCCAATTCTCAACATCGGGGGTCCGGTGACAACTGAAAGGGCGCCTCGGCGAAAGAGGCCTGAGCGTCATATAAGACTTTTAGCGTCTTCGCGCACCCCGCCTGACGGCCGGGCCGGAGGAGCCAGTTTACGGATGAGGGTTATGCAGAAAATCAAGAATATTTGTGTCTACTGCGGTTCCGCCGAGGGAGACGATCCCCGCTACGCGGCGGCCGCGGCGACTTTCGGACGCGCGCTGGCGGAGGCCGGCGTCGGCCTCGTCTTCGGTGGCGGCTCCTGCGGACTGATGGGCGTCGCCGCGCGCGCGACGCTCGATGCGGGCGGCCGGGTGACGGGCATCATTCCCGGTTTCCTCGACGATCGGGAAATCGCGCAGCAAGGATTGAGCGAGCTCATCGTCGTCGACGACATGCACACGCGCAAGCGGCTCATGTTTGAGAAGTCCGACGCCTTCGTCGCCCTGCCCGGCGGCGTCGGCACGCTCGAGGAACTCACCGAACAGCTCACCTGGATTCAGCTCGGCCGCCACACGAAGCCGCTCGTCATCGCAGACATCGGCGGATTCTGGCGCCCGCTGCTGACGCTCTTCGCGCATATGCACAATTCGGGCTTCATCCGCGAGGGCTATGAAGTGCGCTACATGGTCGCCGAACGCGTCGAGGATATTCTGCCAATGATCCTCTCCACCGCGCGCAGAACGCCGGAAGTCGCCGGAATGGCGGTGACGGAGCGGATGTGATCAAACCTCCCGAGCCCTCCCCCGTCGACACGGGAGAGGGACGGGACCGATCAAAAAATCCCGCGAAGCGGATCGTGCCTTGCCGGCGTATATTTGTCCTCGTCCGCGCGCGCGCCTGACACCAGCAGCTTGTAATTGATCGCGTCGACGATCGCCTCGAATGAGGCGTCGATGACGTTCGCGGACACGCCCACGGTCGACCAGCGATTCCCTTCTCCGTCCGCGCATTCCACCAGCACGCGCGTCACCGCGTCCGTGCCGCCCTGGAAGACGCGCACGCGGTAATCCACGAGCCTCACGTCGTCGATGAATTTCTGATACGCGCCCAAATCCTTGCGCAGCGCGAGATCGAGGGCGTTAACCGGGCCGTTGCCTTCGGCGGCGGAAATGCGGCTTTCGCCATGCACGGCGATCTTGACGATCGCCTCGGCGCCGCGATCCTCGAATCCGTTGCGCGCGAAGCGGCGGTCGACCGCCACGCTGTAGCGCTCGATGTCGAAGAAATGCGGAACCTCGCCAAGGACGCGCTTCGCCAGCAGATAAAAAGAGGCGTCGGCGCCCTCATAGGCGTAACCCTGCGCCTCCTTCTCCTTCACTTCGTCGAGGAGACGCCCGAGGCGCGGATCGTCCCGGTCGAGCGTGACGCCAAGGCGCGCCAGCTCCGAAAGGATGTTGGAGCGCCCCGCCTGATCCGACACGAGGACGCGCCGCTGATTGCCGACCGTCTCCGGCGGCACATGCTCATAAGTGCGCGGATCCGTTAGCACGGCGGACGCATGGATGCCCGCTTTCGTCGCGAAGGCGCTGGCGCCGACGTAGGGCGCATGACGGTTCGGCGCGCGATTGAGCAATTCGTCGAGCGAATGGCTGATGCGCGTCAGATGCGTCAACTTCTCGCGCGTTACGCCGATCTCGTAGCGCGCCGCGAACTCTTCCTTGAGCAGCAGCGTCGGGATGATCGTCGTGAGATTTGCGTTGCCGCAGCGCTCGCCGAGCCCGTTGAGCGTGCCCTGAATCTGGCGCGCGCCGGCGCGCACGGCGGCGAGGGAGTTCGCCACCGCCTGCCCCGTGTCGTCATGGCAATGCACACCGACATGCGCGCCGGGAATATGTTTCACCACGTCAGCGACGATCCGCTCGATCTCGTGCGGCAGCGTCCCGCCATTGGTGTCGCAAAGCACCACCCAGCGCGCGCCCGCGTCATAGGCCGCCTTCGCGCAGGCGAGCGCATAGCCGGGATTGTCCTTGTAGCCGTCGAAGAAGTGCTCGCAATCGACCGCCGCCTCCTTCCGCCTGAGAACCGCGGCCTTTACGGATTGCGTAATGCCCTCGAGATTGTCCTCTTCCGTGGAGCGTAAGGCGACCTTGACCTGATAATCCCAGCTCTTGGCGACGAAGGTCACGGCGTCGGCCGCGCTGTCGAGCAGCGCCGCGACCCCCGGATCGTTCTCGACAGAGCGTCCCTGCCGCCGCGTCATGCCAAAAGCGGAGAAACGCGCGCGGATCTCGGGGCGCTGCGCGAAAAATTCCGTATCGAGCGGATTGGCGCCGGGATAGCCGCCCTCGACATAATCAATTCCCAGATCGTCGAGCATGGCGGCGATCTGCCGCTTGTCGTCGAGCGAGAAATCGACGCCCGTCGTCTGCGCGCCGTCGCGTAGCGTGGTGTCGTAGAGCGTGACGCGTTCCCTGGTCATCAATGCGGCCCCGAGGCGGCGGTCGCCGCCAGTTCCTTGGTCATCGTCGTGTTGCCGAGCCATTCGCCGGCGATCGACACCGTGTTGCGGCTTTGCGCGACATAGCCGCGCGCCGCGAAGAAATCGCGCGCGGCGTCAGAGGCGTCGACGCTCAGTTTCCTAGCCCCGCGCGCGGATGCGAGTTTCTCGATCGCGTCAGCGAGCGCGCTGCCCACGCCCTGACGCGCGAGATCAGGCCGCACGTAAAGCATGTCGAACAGCTTGTTGTCCTTGAGCGAGGCGAAGCCCGCGATCTCTCCGCCGACCAGCGCGACGATGGTGAGCGCGCCCGAAAGCCGCGCGACGAAGACCTCCGCATCGTCGGCAGCCGACGCCCAGGCTTCGCGCTGATCCTCGCTGTAATCGTCGGCCGCGAGTTCATCGACGCTCGCGCGAAACAGCGCGGCGAGTGCGGGCGCGTCGCTCGGCAGGAATGGCCGGAGACCGGGCGAGACCCCGCGCTGCGCCATGGTCAGACCATCCCGAAGGCGCGCAGAAGATGCCAGGTGATGAAGGCCGCCGCCGCGAGCACCAGCACCTTGAACAGGAGATAGACCGCCCAATGGCGCTTGAATGGCAGCGTCTTTTTCCAGTCGTCATTGGACATGGCTCGCTCCTTTTATCCTAACCGCGGCGCCCGCCCGTAACGGGGAGGGACAGGGCTGCGTCGGCGGCGCCGATCACCTCGAAGATTCGAAACCGGATCGGCGTTTCGGCATGAACGCAACGCTGCGGGCTTGGCGCCCTCCCCTTCGCGGGGCGGGCGGGGCGCGAAGCGCGACCAGTGGGGCGCCGCGATCACCGCTTCACCTCCCATGTCGTCGTGCCGTCTTTATTGTCCTTGAGCGCAATGCCCATTGCCGCGAGTTCATCGCGGATGCGGTCGGACTCGGCCCAGTTCTTCGCGGCGCGAGCGGCGAGGCGTTGTTGAATCGCGTTGTTCGCGCTAATCTCCTGAGGCGAAAGTTCGAGCATTTTGGCGTCAGCCCCCCGGACTAAAAAGCTCGTAGAGGCGACGTCTAGGACATATATCTTTGATGCGCCCAAGCCGAGCAGGTTCAGAGAGGCCCGAAGCTTTGCTGCGTCTCCGCTAGCGCGAAGTCTATGCAATTCTGCGATTGCTTCGGTAGTATTCAAATCGTCGCACAGCGCTTCGAGAACGCCTGACGCTGGCGCCGCAACTTCTTCACAGGGCGTGTAAAACTTTGCCCAATCGCTGAGGACGGCCTCCGCCTCCTCCAGCGCCTTCACGGTCCAGTCGATCGGCTGCCGGTAATGCGTCCTCAACATCGCAAGGCGCAGCGCCTCGCCGGGCCATTTCCGTCCCCCGAATTTCTCCGTGTGGAGCAACTCGTGAATCGTCACGAAATTCCCCAGGCTCTTGGACATCTTCTCGCCCTCGACCTGAAGAAAGCCGTTGTGCATCCAGTAATTCGCCATCACGTCGCGCCCGAAGGCGCAGCAGCTTTGCGCGATTTCGTTTTCGTGATGCGGGAAGACGAGGTCGATGCCGCCGCCATGTATGTCGAAGGTCTCGCCGAGATGCGTCCAGCTCATCGCTGAACATTCGATGTGCCAGCCGGGGCGGCCCCTGCCCCACGGGCTGTCCCAGCCGGGCTCGCCCTCCTTCGACGGCTTCCAGAGCACGAAATCCATGTCGCCGCGCTTATAGGGCGCAACGTCGACGCGCGCGCCGGCGATCATCTCGTCGAGCGAGCGGCGCGACAGGCGCCCGTAGGCCGGCATGGAGGGCACATCGAACAGAACGTGGCCGTCGGCGGCGTAGGCGTGGCCCGCGGCGATGAGCTTCTCGATGATCGCAATCATCTGCGCGATATGTTCCGTCGCGCGCGGCTGCACGGTCGGCTCGAGACAGCCAAGAGCGCGCACGTCCTCCTGAAAGACGCGGTTGGTCTCCTCCGTCAGTTCGCGAATCGTGATCCCGCGCTCGGCGGCGCGGGCGTTGATCTTGTCGTCGACGTCAGTGATGTTGCGGACATAGGTCACATGCTCCGGCCCGTAGAGATGGCGTAGCAGGCGATACAGCACGTCGAAGACAATGATCGGACGGGCGTTGCCGATGTGGGCGAAATCGTAGACTGTCGGCCCGCAGACGTACATGCGCACATTCGCGGGATCGAGAGGCGCAAAGACCTCTTTCGTTCGCGTCAGCGTGTTGTAAATCCTGAGAACGGGCGTCGACATGAAAACCTCTGTGGCCAGCGGGGCCGGCGCGTTTCATGTCGTGATTTCAGACGTGACGGCTCCGGCCAGCGCTGGTCGCTAGCTGATGATGATCCGGCCGCAAATTCGGCGTTCGCGCGTCATGCGCAGACCATGCGCCCGAAAGCGCCGCCGCGTCAAGCGCGCTGTTGCGACGCCGCATTTTTGGCGGGATCATGGCGACTTAACGCATATTTTACTGCGCGCCGCTACCTCTTCCATCAACCGCCGCCGCGTCTGGCGGCGCTGGGGAGCGGGCGCCGCCGATGTTCATTCTCTCGTCGCAAAACGAAAAATCTCTGTGGCCGCGCATCGCCTTCCCGCTCGTCGCAGGGCTCCTTGCTTCCGCCGCTTACCACTCCAACGCGCAGGCCGCCGCCTCGACCGCCTATGTGGTGTCGGATCAGGATGGCTATGGCGTGCTGGAATGCCTGACGCAGAAGTCGGATTGCGGCAAGATCGTCGCCGACGCCTGGTGCGAGTCGCATGGCCACGGGCCCGCGCGCGCCTACGGCCGCGCCGAAGACGTCACCGCCTCGATTGCGACCGACGCGCCGCGCCAACCTGTTCAGCCCGACGCGGCTGTCGTCTCCTGCGCGGATTAAAGCGCTACTTCAACCAGTCTGCGCATTTTGGGGGTTCGGTCCCGCCCCAGGGCTGGATCGCCACGGTCGCGGTGGAGTTCTCCGGCGACCCCTCGATCAGCTTGTCCGAATAGACCATGTAAACCAGCATGTTGCGCTTCGTGTCGCAGCCGCGGGCGATGTGCATCTGCTTGAAGAACAACGACCGGCGTTCACTCACGACAAGATCGCCCTGAGCAAATTTGGCGCCCTCCTTGCGCAGCTTGATCGGCCCATACTGGCTGCAGGCGAGCGATACTTCCGATGTCTGTTCGGCGACGCCGAACATGCCCGCGACGCCGCCCTTCTCATGCGCCGTATAGGTGCAGGCGACGCCGTCGATCAGCGGGTCGTCGACGACATAGGTCGCCAGTTTGTCGTTTGGCGTCAACAGCTTGAAGTCGGTCGACTTGCGGAAGACGAGGTCCGGCCCCTCCTGCGCGAGCGATGGCGTCGCGGAGATTGCGGCCGCGAAAACGATCGGGAAAACCGAGGCGAATCTGGTTCTCTTCATAAAATGGACCTCCATGGCGTCGCCGCGGGATATGGGCGAAGACCCCACCCGATGGAAGGGCTGGAGAGCGCGTTGCAACAAAAAAAGCCGCGGGCGCCGTTCCCTCCGGCCGGTCGACGCCAGCTGTCGTCCGTCGCCTTTTTGCGGACATGATGCCCGACAAATGTGCCAGTTTGATCCGCGGCCCGAATGGACGAATATGAAGAAACGCCCCGCGTCGCGAATCTGAACGAAGCCGCAGCGTGGTTTAGACGACCCAACGCCCCACGCCGGCAACCGGAGCAGTTGATGAGGCCAAAACTGGCCGTTTCCAGAATATGCGGAGCGGCGCAAATCCTGATGGCTGGAGCGGCGGCGCTCGCCCTGGCGGCCGGATCCGCCGTCGTCGCCGGCCCGGCGAGCGCCGAGAGCGCCTATTGTCAAGGTTTGCGCGCCCAGATCGCCAAGGCGGGAACGGAGGGCCTCGCCGCGCGCTACCGCGCCGCCGCCGCGAAGCAGCGCCAGGAATACGGGCGCCTCGCCGCAAAGGCGCGGACGCTCGGCTGCGACCGCCAGCAGTTTCTGTTTTTCGGCGATCCGCCGCCGCCGCAATGCGACTGGATCAACGCCCGTCTCGCCGCCCTTCAGGGAAGCATCTCCGCCTACGACCAGGGCGCGTCCGATGACAGCCAGCGTCAGGCGCTAATGGCGCGCTACGAGGTGGAGTGCCGGGATCCGCACATCGTTACGCGCGACCAGGCTCCGGGCAATTTCTTCGAGGAGCTATTCGGCGTCCGGCCGCCGAACCCGACGACCGGGCTACGCGAGACGCCGCTCGGACCGCCGGAGAACGAACAGACCGAGACGCTGGAAGACGAAGGAGAGAAGGCCGACGAGCGGCCGCGCGGCGGCTCCATGGCCATATGCGTGCGCGAATGCGACGGCGGATTTTTCCCGATCACCTATTCCGCGCGGAGCGCCGATCTCGACGACCTGAACGCCCTCTGCAAAGCGATGTGCCCCGGCGCCGAGGCGAAACTCTACACGCAATCGCAATGGAAAGGCCTCGAGTCGGCGATTTCAGTCGACGGCGAACCTTACGCCGACCATCCGAACGCCTACAAATTCCAGAAAACTTACGACGCCGCCTGCGGCTGCAAGCCAAAGGACAGGACCTGGGCGGAGACGCTGGCGGAGGCTGAGAGGATTCTGGCCGAGCGCAACAAAAAGGATCAGATGGTGACGGCGGAACAGGCCGAGCAAATGTCGCGGCCGATCGCGCCCGCGGACGCCCGCGCGAAAAAGGCCGCCGGTCAGGCCGACGCGCTCTCACGCTCCGTACAAGACCAGCCGCTGCGGGGCACGGCCGAGGGCGGCGTAACGACCGGACGCGAGATTTTCCGCGACGTCGTCGGGCCTGACGGCGTGAAGCGCCGGGTGCGCGTGGTGGCGCCGACGCTGTAGCGGGGCTTTTGTAACCGCGGGGTGCGGCGCCAAAAATATCAGCAGATCGACGCCGGCGCGCAGGCTGGTCCCTGGCCGCGCCAATCCTACACCTTGCAGTGCAACATGCCACCAAGGAGGAGCGTCTGTGAGGGGAAGCCCGTCTCATCTCGCCTGGCTGGAAGCGGAAGCCATTCACATCCTGCGCGAAGCCGTCGCCGAGTCCGACAATCCCGTCATGCTTTTTTCAGCCGGCAAGGACTCGACCGTGCTGGCCCATCTCGCCGTCAGGGCCTTCTATCCCAGCAAACCGCCCTTCCCGCTCCTTCACATCGATTCGACATGGGAGTTCCGCTCGCTGCTCGAATTCCGCGACGCTTTCGCAAGAGCCCACGGCTTCAAGCTGATCGCCCATGCGAATGAGGAAGGCCGCGCGGCGGGGATGAACCCTTTCGACTACGGCGACCGATATACGCTCGTGATGCGCACCGAGCCGCTGAAGGCCGCGCTCGACATGGGCAAATATGACGTGATTTTCGGCGGCGCCCGCCGCGACGAGGAGCGCTCGCGCGCTAAGGAGCGCGTTGTCTCCGTTCGCGACGAGAAACATGTCTGGGATCCGCGCCAGCAGCGGCCGGAATTCTGGCGCCTTTACAATTTCCGTCTCGGGCGCGGGCAATCCGCGCGCGTCTTCCCGCTCTCCAACTGGACCGAGAACGACATCTGGAGCTACGCGCTGCGTCACGACATCCCGCTCGCGCCGCTGTATTTTGCAGAAACCCGCCCGGTCGTGCGGCGCAAGGGGGCGTTCATCGTCGTCGACGATGAGTCGCGCATGCGCTTCGAACCTGGCGACAAAATCGAAATGCGGAAGGTGCGTTTCCGGACCCTCGGCTGCTGGCCCGTCACCGGCGCGATCGAATCGGAGGCGACGGATATCTCGACCGTGCTGGCCGAAACGCTCGCCTCGAAATCCTCCGAACGTCAGGGGCGGATCAGCGACGGGGAGGACGGCGGATCCCTCGAACAAAAGAAGCGGGAGGGCTATTTCTAGCCCCGCGATCCTACGCGACGCGCGAAGTCTCGGCGGAACCGCCGGGACTGTCGGCCCTGGCGAGCGAACCGCCCGCCGCCAGCGCGAGAAAAACCGTCAGTAGCGCCAATATTCTGCAAGATAATTTCATTATTCCCTCCGGCGCCGCAAAAGCGGCGGACGCCGGCATGGTCGTCAATTCGGATTAACGGCGCAGCTTCAGCAATCGTCGAGAGGCGGCGACGGTCAATTTACCCTAAATGCGCCTTTACCGTCTCGATGAGCTGTTTGATCGAGAACGGCTTCGGCAGAAAGCCGAAGTCGCCATCCGGGAGGTTCTTGGCGAAGGCCTCTTCCGCATAGCCCGAAACGAAGATCACCTTCGCCGTGACGCCGCGTTTGCGTAATTCCGCGAACATGGCCGGTCCGTCCATCTCCGGCATGACAACATCGGAGACGATCAGGTCGATCTTGCCGTCCGCCTCCTCGACGATTTCCAGCGCCTCGAGGCCTGTCGTCGCCTCGAGCACGGTAAAACCGCGCGACTTGAGCGCGCGCGCGCCGATCGAGCGTACGGCGTCTTCGTCCTCAACGAGCAGAATCACGCCCTGCCCCGTATAATCGGCCGCCGCCTTCGGCGCGTCGGCCTCCTTCTGGGGCATCTCCTTTTCTTCCGGCACATAGCGCGGCAGGAAGATGCGGAAGACGGCGCCGCGGCCTAACTCGCTTTCGGCGAAGATGAAGCCGCCGGATTGCTTTACAATGCCGAACACGGTCGAGAGACCGAGGCCTGTGCCCTTGCCGACCTCTTTCGTCGTAAAGAAAGGCTCGAAGATCTTCTCCATGACCTCCGGCGAAATGCCGGCGCCATTGTCCTCGACTTCGACGAGGACGTAATCGGCTGGCGTCAGATGCGGCTCGTTGAAGGACGCGCAATCGTCCTTCGTGACGTTTCGCGTGCGGATCTGCACGCGCCCGCCGGACTCGGGCATGGCGTCCCGCGCATTGACAACGAGGTTGATAATGACCTGCTCGAATTGCGTGATGTCCGCCTTGACGAACCAAAGGTCGCGGCCGTGCCGCAGGTCGAGTTCGTTCTTCTCGCCGACAACGCGACGCAGCAGGATTTGCAGCTCGGAAAGCGCGTCTCCGAGTTGGAGAACCTGCGGCCGCAGGGTCTGCCGCCGCGAAAAGGCCAGAAGCTGGCGGGTGAGGCCGGCGGCCCGATTCGCTGTTTCCTTGATCTGGCGGATGTCCCGGAAGGCCGGATCGGTCGGACGGTGGCTCGACAGCAGGAGATCGGAATAGCCGATGATCGCCGTGAGCATATTATTGAAATCGTGCGCGATGCCGCCGGCGAGTTGCCCCACCGCGTTCATTTTCTGCGACTGTGCGAATTCTTCCTGGAGCTTGCGCTGCTCCGTGGTGTCGAGCGCATAGATCATCGCGCCCTTCTTTCCGGCGTCTTCCGCCGGCGAGACGAAGAATCTCGCTGAACGCGGGCCCCCGCCCTCTTCGAAGGAGACATTGACCGGACGAATGTCGCTCTTGCCCTCGATCGCCTCCTGGATCGCGTTTCTCAACGCCCGAGCGTCCCTCTCTCCGAGGCCCGTGAGGACCGACCATCCCTCCTTCGCCTGCCCGGTCTTGAGCGCCTGCGGCAGCAGTTTGGCGAAGGCGGCGTTGGAATCGAGCACGCGCCCTTCCGCGTCGAGGGTCGCGATGGCCATGGGCGTGGAATTGAAGAAGCGCGCGAAACGCACTTCCGCCGCGCGCAAGTCCTCCTCGGGCTTTTCGCCCGAAGCGCGGTTGAGCACCAGCGTTCGCGACGGTCCGGCGGCGCCGTCCTGGCCGAACGCCACCTGATGAAGCAGGCGCACCGGCAGCGAGCGGCCGTTCTTGCAGCGCAGGTCGAGGTCGATCTGCTCGGTGCGCACCTCGCCGGGCGATCCCGACACGGCGGCGATGAGCGCGGCGCCATTGTTGGCGACGATGGAGGAAAGGCTCGCGCCGCCCGAGCCGACCTGGGTGAGATCATAGCCGAGCCAGCCCGCGAGGGTCTTGTTCATGTAAGAAATGGCGCCGTCGGGAGACGCGGAAAAAAAGCCCGCCGGCGCATGGTCGAGGAAGTCGATCGCGTGCTGAAGCTCCTGGAACACGCCCTCCTGCCGTTGCCGCTCGCCGGTGACGTCGCCGACTTTCCAGAGCGTGGCGCGCGGACCGGCCAGCGGCACGGGACGCACCTTGATCCGGTACCAGGCGACAGGGCCGCCGCCCGTGAGCGGCGGCGACAAGCGCAGGTCCTCCACATGCGGCACGCCGGCCCGCGCCGCCTGCGCCAGCCGGTAAATCGCCTCGGAGACTTCGGGGGGCCCGGAAAAGAGTCGCTCCACCACCTGAAGGCCTGAGGAGTCGCGCGCGCCGCACAGCGCCATATACGCCTCGTTGGCGTAGGCGATCTGCATGTCGCCCCGCGTGACGAGGAGCCCCTCCGTCGAACTGTCGGCGATGAGCTTCGTGACGTCATTTCGCGCGACGCGGCCGGAAAATTGAATGAGCCCCACGGCGTAGGCGAACAGGAAGAAGACGCCCGCCACGCCGAAAAGCGCCAGCGCGAGCATCACGAAGCGCGGCGCCATCGCGGCCGGCGCGAGAAAATAGATTCCCAGAACGGCGACGATCGCCACCGCGAGCGCCAGAACCAGTCCGGCGTTTCCGGGTCTCTCGCCGCGATCCAATGCAGACGACGCCACCCTATCGGTCATTCTGAACGCCCCGCGTGTCGCGCGCCCGCGACCAGGAATTTCGCGAGCGATTCGGACTGCATGCCAGAATATGGTTAATTAAGGCGCGAGTCCCCGACGGCCTCGCGTACTTTCGACTCGTCTAGCCCGGAGGCCGGCGGAATCAGACGGAACAATGGCTGGCCAAAGGGTCGAAGGCAACGGCGCCCATTGGAGGCCTTCCCCGTCGATCTCTCGTTAACCATTCATTAACCTTTTGACTCCGCTTGCCAAGAAAGATGTTAATTTGGCAAGGTTCAGGCGCGTTCGAAGAGAGACCTGCTGTTCATGCAAGATAAATTCTCACAACTGCTCCCGGTTCTGGGAGCAATCGTGGCGTTCCTCATCGCCGCGCTCCTCGTCGTTTACATTTTCCGCCTTCTGTTCGGGCGAAGAATTCGCGCGGCAGGCGCGAAAAAAGGCCCGCGCCGGCTGGACATCGTCGATGTTTTCGATCTCGATCGCGAACGGCAACTTGTGATCGTCCGCCGCGACAACACCGAACATCTCCTCCTCCTCGGCGGGCCCAACGATCTTCTGGTCGAGGCCGCGATTGCGCGCACGGAGACGGCTGTCGCCCGCGCGCCTGAGCCAGAGTCGCGTCCCGCGCAGCAACCGGCGGGCGCCGGCTGGCCGCCTGGTCCCGCGCCTGCCCTGGAGCCGAGCGCGACGCCCCCCGCGCCGGCGCCCAAGCCCGCCCCAACAGGCCCGCTCAACTTGCCGCCGGACCTGTTCGCGCCTGCGCCGGCGAAGCCGATGGAGCCAGCGCCGACGCTCCCCTCGGCGCCGCCGCCCGCGCCTGCGCCTGCCCCGTCGCGCTTGTCGGGGCTGAGCGCCCCGCCGCCGCGGCCCGCATCGCCCCGTCCCGCGACGCCGCCATTTCTTGCGCGCGCCCAGCGTCTGATTCAGCCGAAGCCGGAAATCGGTCCGGCGCCGCCGAAGCCTGTCGCCCCTCCGCCGCCCCCGGCCGCCGCCGCGCCCGCCCCGCCGTCGCCCCCGGCCGCCGCGCCGCCGGCGCCGCCGAAGCCTGTCGCCCCTCCGCCGCCCCCGGCCGCCGCCGCGCCCTCCCCGCCGTCGTCCCCGGCCGCCGCGCCGCCGGCGCCGCCGAAGCCTGTCGCCCCTCCGCCGCCCCCGGCCGCCGCCGCACCCGCCCCGGCGGCGCCCAAACCCGCGGCCCCGCCGGCGCCGCCGAAGCCTGTCGCCCCTCCGCCGCCCCCGGCCGCCGCCGCACCCGCCCCGGCGGCGCCCAAACCCGCGGCCCCGCCGGCGCCGCCGCCTGCTGCGACCCGTCCGCCTGCGCCGCCGCCGGCCACGCCGCCCGCCGCGGCAAGACCTCCGGCGCCGCCGCCGTCAGAGGCGCCCAAGCCGGTTGACGTCGACCCGCTCGAGTCGCTCGAAGCCGAAATGGCGCGACTGCTCGGCCGGACGGACAAGGAATGACCAAAAAGAGAAGGGCGTCGCTTTCCGGCGACGCCCTTTCCTCATCTTTTATCGGAGCCGATGTCGGTTCAGGCCGTCAGTCGTCGCGGTAGACTTTTTCGCGCCGCTCATGGCGCTCCTGCGCCTCGATCGACAGGGTCGCGATGGGGCGGGCGTCGAGGCGCTTCAGTGAAATGGGTTCGCCCGTCTCCTCGCAATAGCCGTAAGTGCCGTCGTCCAGCCGCCCGAGCGCGGCGTCGATTTTCGCGATGAGCTTCCGCTGACGGTCGCGCGCGCGCAGTTCGATCGCGCGGTCCGTCTCGGAAGACGCCCGGTCCGCGAGATCGGGATGATTTTCATTTTCATTCTGGAGGGCCGCGAGCGTCTCGCGGCTTTCGTGCAAAATGTCTTCCTTCCAGGCGAGCAGCTTACGGCGAAAATATTCGCGCTGCCGATCGCACATGAAAGGCTCGTCTTCGGACGGCTTGTAGGTTTCGTCCAAATCCACCGTCATTGCCGAGAATCCTCAATTGGCCGATAGGCGCGGCCTATATAGACGCGACGCAGGACAGATACAATGCGCATGCGCAGGCTTGCTCCCCGCTGCGAACCTGCAGGTCCGGCGCGGCCCGGACAGGCGGTCTACCCCATCGCCTTCCGCAAATTCTCGTCGACCTTGTCCAGGAAGCCGGTCGTCGACAGCCACTTCTGATGGCAGCCGACCAACAGCGCCAGATCTTTCGTCATATAGCCGGACTCGACCGTCTTCACGCAGACGTCTTCGAGCGTCCGCGAGAAGCGCGCCAGTTCCTCGTTGCCGTCGAGCTTGGCGCGATGGGCGAGACCGCGCGTCCAGGCGAAGATCGAGGCGATGGAGTTGGTGGAAGTCTCGTGGCCCTTCTGGTGCTCGCGGTAATGGCGCGTCACCGTGCCATGCGCGGCTTCGGCCTCGACGGTCTTGCCGTCCGGCGTCATCAGCACGCTGGTCATGAGTCCGAGCGAGCCGAAGCCCTGCGCCACGATGTCCGACTGCACGTCGCCATCGTAATTCTTACAGGCCCAGATATAGCCCCCGGACCATTTCAGCGCCGAGGCCACCATGTCGTCGATGAGGCGATGCTCGTACCAAAGGCCCAACGCCTCGAATTGCGGCTTGAACTCCTTGTCGTAGACTTCCTGGAAGATGTCCTTGAAGCGCCCGTCATAAGCTTTGAGGATCGTGTTCTTGGTCGAGAGATAGACCGGAAACTTGCGCTGCACGCCGTAATTGAAAGACGCCCGCGCGAACTCGTAGATCGAGTCGTCGAGGTTGTACATTGACAGCGCCACGCCGGCGCCGGGGAATTTGAAGACTTCCTTCTCGATCGCCTGCCCGTCTTCGCCTTCGAACTTGATGGTCAGGCGCCCCTTGCCGGGAACCTTGAAGTCGGTGGCCTTGTATTGGTCGCCAAAGGCGTGGCGGCCCACCACGATGGGCTGCGTCCAGTGCGGGACGAGGCGCGGCACGTTGGAGCAGATGATGGGCTCGCGGAAGATGACGCCGCCGAGGATGTTGCGGATCGTGCCGTTCGGCGACTTCCACATTTCCTTGAGGCCGAATTCCTTCACGCGCGCTTCGTCCGGCGTGATGGTGGCGCATTTCACGCCGACGCCATGCTGCTTGATGGCGTTCGCCGCGTCGACGGTCACCTGATCGTTGGTCGCGTCGCGGTTCTGGATGGAAAGGTCGTAGTAGAGAAGATCGACGTCGAGATAGGGCCGGATCAGCTTGTCCTTGATGAAGGCCCAGATGATGCGGGTCATTTCGTCGCCGTCGAGTTCGACGACAGGGTTCGCCACCTTGATCTTCTGCATGTCCGATCGATCCTCAAGCTGCGCGCGCCTTATAGCTCCGCCCGGACGCAAGGGAAAGCGGGCCGTTCGTTGGATTTTCAACAATGGTTTGGAAACCAAAGCGAAAAGCGGGGCCGTTTCCGCCGTTCGAGCCAAGTGCTTGAATTCCCGCGCGTCGCCATTCGCCCAACGCGCCATCTTTGCATTAACGGCGCCATGCGGCGCGCAAAACGATCGGGAATGCGCAACCCTAACGTTCTGAAACTCGACCTTGCGTCGGCAGGCCGTGCGGGATGCAATGTCTGTTCAACAAGGCGCTGGCGGAAACCGCGCTCGAGCAGACCCGCCGATGGCCGGGCCTGTCCGTTTACGCGAATTTATCGGCGCGCCCTTAGAGTCTCTCCGCTTTTCGCGCTGGGAACGCCCTGGATGCCGCCCTCTCTCCTGTTGTTTCTGATTTATTCGATCCCGCCGCTCGCTGGCTGGTGGGCGTGTTTCCGAATGCCGCTCGGACGCCGGCGTTTTCGCCGCAGTGTCGTCATTCCCGCCCCGATGGAGCGGATCTGGCGCCTTCTCGATCCGCGCGGACCCCAGGGCGGCTGGTCGTTCCTCCACGAGACGCGGAACGCCGCGCAACTGTCCGGGAATCCGCTCACGCTCTCAATGGAGCGTCGTCCCCGCCACAGCCACCGGCCTTTCGTCCGCGCGGAGGAAGAATGCCTCGTTGATGTCGCCGCCCGCCGGGTCTTCCGCGCGGACCACGCGCCAGACGGCGCCCGCAGCGAGGTTACGCTCGCGAACTCCGGCGCCGGCGTGACGGTCAACGCAACCTATGAACGACGCGTCACAGGCCTTCTCGACTATGAGATCACGCGCCTCGGCTTTGCGCGCGATCTCGACGCGCTTGCGGACGCGGTCCTGGGCCGCGACGCTGGGGCGGCGCCGCTTTTCCGCTTCTCCGGCTGGCGGCTCGCGGCGCTCGGGGTCGTCAGCGGCGTCGTCATGGCGGCGTTGATTCTGGCGCCGGGGTTCTATGCCGCGCTCAAATCCATGGGCGTTTCCTTCGAGGCGCTCCTCGCCGACCCGCAAGCGCTTGGCTTCATGCTCGCCCTCGGTTTCGCCATCGCCCTGTTTCTGTCGACGCTTTTCATCGCCGCCACGCTCGTCCACGAGATGGGCCATGCGCTGGCGCTCGCGGCTTTCGGCCACCGTGGAATCACCGTGAGCCTCATCCCCTTCGGCGGCGGCGTGGCGCTCGGCGCGCGCGACTACGCCAGCGCCTTCGAGGCGGGCGCGGTGAGTCTCGCGGGGCCGGCCTTCTCCGCCGTCGTCGCCCTCGCCGCTCTGCCCGACCCCGGCCGGCTCTCGGCGCTCATGCAGGGGCTTGGCGGCAATGCGCCGGAATATGGCGCGGCCTTCGTCGCTTTCTCCGGCGCGGTCTACGCCCTGCTGACGCTGCTCATCAATATTCCCAATGTCCTGCCCTGGACGGGATCGGACGGCGCCGTGGCCCTCGGCGCCATCTTCGGCGGCAGGCGGCGGCGCCACGTCGCGGCGGGGCTTTTCGCCGCGCTGCTCGCGGTCGTTTTCGCGGGCCGCGACGACCTTTTGCCCTTCGGCCTGATGTTCGTCGCGCTCTCCTGGTTCAACCGCAAGCGGCCCGAAACGGCGGGTTCGTCGACCGCCGACGGCTGGCGCCGCCTGGCCGTCGCGGGGAGCCTCGCGCTCGTCGTCGGGGTCTATGCGCATGAGGCGGCGACGCTGCGACAGATCGACTGGCTGCCGCGCCCGCCGACCCCGACCATGGCGCCCGACCGCGCCTGACCCCTTCCCCCGCGCGCCGCTTCCGCGTAATCAGCGGTTCGTCACGGGGGAAGCGGAAATTGGTCGGAGCGGGCACGGATCACACGAAACAGGCGCTCACGGGCGGGCCGGCCATCATTCTTGTGCGGCCGCAGCTCGCCGTGAACATCGGCATGTGCGCGCGGGCGATGGCCAATTTCGGCCTCTCGGACCTGCGCCTCGTCAGCCCGCGCGAGGGCTGGCCGCGCACGGGGGCCTATCGCAAGGGAGCCTACGCCGCGGCGGCGGGCGCGACGCATCTTCTCGAGCAGGCGAAGCTCTACGACAGCGTGCGGGAGGCCATCGCCGATCTCAATTTCGTGTATGCCACGACGGCGCGGGGACGCGGGCAAATGAAGCCCGTGATCGCCCCCGCCAGGGCGCTCCCCGACACGGCCGCCCGGCACGCGGCGGGGGAGACGCATGGCTTCCTCTTCGGCCCCGAGCGCACCGGCCTCGACAATGACGACGTCGCGCTGGCCGACGCGATCCTCACCTTTCCCGTCAATCCCGCCTACGCCTCGCTCAATCTCGCGCAGTCGGTCCTGCTCGTGGGCTACGAATGGTTCCGCGCCGCCCATGGCGACGCGCTGCCTTACGAGCTGGAGCAACGCTCGCCCCCGGCGACGCGCGAGATGACGATGGCTTTCTTCGACTTTCTGGAAGAGGAGCTCGACAAGCGCGGCTTCTTCCGTCCACTCGACAAAAAGCCCGTGATGTCGCGCAACCTGCGCAACATGTTCCACCGCATGAGCCTCACGGAACAGGACGTGCGCACGCTCTGGGGCATGGTGGTGCGCCTCGTGGAAGGTCCGCGGCGCGATCCGAAAAAGGCATGGCGCCGGAAGAAGATAGAGACGGCGGAAACGGAGTGAGCCGCGTTTGCGGCCCCTGCCCGGCAGCCGAGCGCGCGCTCCCATTCAAGGCCAAGCCGTGCTAGCGTCGCGGAAGGGGCTCGCGCTCGAGGCCCGAAGGGAGCGATCAGATGCCTTATTTTCTTGCGGCAATTCTCATTGGCGCGCTCGGCGCGCCCGCGGCGTCCGCCCTGCCCTCCATCAGCCCGCATTCGCTAGCGACGTCGAAAGCCGATCCGATCATCCAGGCGGCGGCGAAACGCAAACCGGCGCCGAGCCGCAGCAGCCGCAAACGCGGAAACAGCGGCGGCGGCGCGAGCAGCGGCATCCATCCTCTTGTCGGCAGCGGCGAATACTGAGCCGCGCGGGGTCGGATCGGGCTTCGCGCGCGCCGGCGCCGCTCAATGGAACGAACGCTTCGCCTCGCGTTGCGCGGGCGGCGGAGGCGCGAGCGGACTCGCCTGATGATGCAGCAGCCGCCATTTGCCGTCGATGACGCGAAACCAGTTGGTGGCGAGCAGCAGTCCGCCGCCGACTTCCTCCACGCAGAAGACGCGGCCCTCGCCGCCTTGGACCAGCGCCCGTTCCTCCCGCGCGGTGACCGCCTCCTGCGACGGATTTCGAAAAATGTCGCGATAGGAGCCGAGGATCGGCGCCCGGCCGATCAGCGCCGTCCAGCCCGGATGCACGCAGCTCACGCCGTCTTCCGCCCAGATTTCCGCCATGCCCGGAAGGTCTCGGGCGGCGAAGGCGCGATAATAGGCGGCGTTGGCGGCGAGAAGCGAGTCTTCGTCCATCCGCAGAGAGTGGGGGATTTGTCCTCGCCGCGCAATATGCGCGCGCGGCGGACTCTCTCCCTGGCGAGATTGTTGCTTGCTCCCGGTCCGGAAAATTCCCCATGGATGCGCTGACCCTTTTCGGACTTTTCGCCGTGAGCGCCATGCTGCTGTCTTATGCGCTCGAGGAACGCAGCCACTGGTTGGTGCTGTGCTTCGCCGCCTCCTGCGCGCTTGGCTCCATATATGGTTTTCTGCAAGGGGCGTGGCCTTTCGGCCTCGTCGAGGCGATATGGTCGGGCGTAGCGCTGCGTCGCTGGACTGACCGCCGCAAAGCCTTCCGCGAATACGATCGAAACGCCAGATAAAGGGTGGCGCATATCGCCGGAACCCGAAATTGTGCTAGACCCACGCCCGTCCCCCGGCCTTGAACCGGGCTCAGGAGGCTTGAAAATGTTCATTCAGACCGAAGCCACCCCCAATCCCGCCACCTTGAAGTTCCTGCCCGGCCAGGCCGTGCTCGGCCAGGGCGCGATGGAGTTCCGCTCGGCCGCGGCCGCGGCCAACGCGCCGTTGGCGCAGGCGCTGCTCGCCATCGACGGGGTCGAGGCGGTGATGTACGGGGCCGACTTCGTTTCCGTCACCAAGAACGAGAGCGACTGGGCGCATCTCAAGCCCGCGATTCTCGGCACGATCATGGAGCACTTCGCCTCGGGCGCGCCGCTCCTCACCGAGGGCGCGGACGCCGTCACGGATCACGCCGGCGAATTCTACGACGACGACGACGCCGAGACCGTCGCGACGATCAAGGAGTTGATCGAGACGCGCGTGCGTCCCGCCGTGGCCGGCGACGGCGGCGACATCGTGTTTCGCGGCTTCCGCGACGGCGTCGTCTATCTCGCCATGAAGGGCGCCTGCTCGGGCTGTCCCTCCTCCACCGCGACGCTGAGAAACGGCATCGAAAACCTGCTGCGGCACTTCCTGCCTCAGGTGAAATCGGTCGAGCCGGCGTAAAATTGACTTGGCACCTGGCGGCGTTCGTTGCCGCCAGGCCCGTGGATCTTGTCACCAATCCGCGATGTACCCCCGCGTGTCGATGTGGATGAACTTCTTCGAGGGATAGTAGCCAATGCCGCCCCGGAAGCGCGGGTCAGAATCGCGCACCGCGCGGGCCACCTCCCGCCAGTCGGAAGGCTCACCGCCCGCGCAAGTCCAATCGATCGCGTTGAAGCGCCGGTGATGGCTCTCCCCCGCACCCCGTATGCACTCATTATAGCCCTCACTTCGGAACGCCGAGAGAATCCGGACCGGGGCGCCCAGCCGGTGGCGAATCTCATCCAGCATCAACGCTGTATTTGTGAGATTCGGCCAGACCGCCCGCGGCGGCAGGGTGTTTTTGCCCGCGCAGGCGCCGCTTTGATTGCCCGCGCCGAGAAAGAGAAACTCCGCCGGTGCAAAGTAGCGCAGACCAATCGATCGGATCTGGGCATTGAAGGCGTCGTAATCGAAGCCGTAGAAGGCCTCTGCAGTTAACCACCTGCGCAACAAATCTAAATTCCTGGCGGCATCCGCGTCGAAAATCTGGATATTGAAGCCGCCATGGGGATCCTGCTCAGCGAACTCCCGAACGTCATTTTCGGCCAATGACGCGACGGCCTCGGCCAGATCATCAGCAATCCTACCGAGTACGCGCTCATGATCGGCGCCGCCGAGGTCGACGGACGCCACTTGAGTATCCACTCTCGACACCGATAGCCGATCAACGGAAAGCTCGGCTTCCGCAGTGGCGAAGGCGACGGCGTCTTCGAACCCGTCCTCCGCCGCAGCTATAAAAAGGTTCTGGCCGAGATAGTCTTCAATACCATCTGCGATCGCGACGGCGATCGAATTCCGGTACGATTCGCTGCCAAGCTTCGCCTCTTCGTCTGCGCGATCGAGAAAGCTTACCTCGGTCAGGCAGCAGGCCGTGGCCTCGGCATGAAACGCCCTGCGCAGGACGCAGAGATTCATGCGTTTCACGCCGCCGGGATGGATCGCATTGCGATCGCGCAGCCCAGTGGCTGCGACAAGTCTGGCCTGGACGGCGCGACATAGCGCAGCCGAAATATCTCTATGGTCCGTATGAACGAAGGTTTCAGTTCCCTGTGCGTTGTGCGCCTCCGACCCGTTGAAATGGATCGAGACGAACACGGCGGCAGACGCGCGCTTGGCCCGCCGGGCCCGGTCCTTCAGGCTGAGATTGACGTCGTCATCCCGAGTCAGGTCGACGCGATGGCCGCGGGAAGAAAGAACGCTGCGGACCCTCCGCCCGACGTCGAGCGTCAGCGACTTCTCAAGCGTCCCGGCCGGGCCGACCGCGTTGTTTGGACTTGAGACGCAGGTTTCGCGGTTGCCAGCAGGGCTTGTCCCCCCATGCCCCGGATCAATAACAATAATGGCCATCAAAATCCCCATTTTTTATAGCTCGCAGGGTCAAGCCTGCGCCAAAATGCAGCATTGGGCAAGTGCGGTTCAACCGCAATTGCATCAACCGGCGTGGGCGACTCAGTTCGCCATAGCAAGAATTTTCCTTTTTCTACGATACGCGAAGTCGAGCTTTATTGATCGCGGCCCCAAAAGGGTCATATGCTCCGCCGCATGCGAATCCTTGCGATTGACACCGCCCTTCCCGCCGTTTCGGCCTGCGTGCTCGACAGCGACGCGGAAGCGCCCATCGCCGCGGAGTCCCTCGCCATGGAGCGGGGGCACGCCGAGGCGGTGATGCCGCTCATCGAACGCGTGATGAGCAAGGTCGAGGGCGGTTTCTCGACGATCGACCGCGTCGCGGTCGCCGTCGGCCCCGGCTCCTTCACCGGGATTCGCATCGGCCTCGCGGCCGGTCAGGCCATTGCGCTCGCCTGCAAGGCCGAGGTCGTCGGGGTCTCGACGCTCGCCGCGCTGGCCGCGCCGCTCATTCTCGACGCGTCCGACGGGATCGTCGCAGCGGCGATCGACGCGCGGCACGGCAAAGTTTACGTCGCCGCCTTCGGGCCGGACGGCCGCGCCCTGCTCTCCCCCCGCCGCGCGGGCGCGCACGAGGCGCTTCGCGCCCTCGGCGACGGGCCGCTGCTGCTGGTGGGCTCGGGGGCCGAACTTCTGGCTAAGGAGGCCCACGCGCGCGGCCTGCCGGTTCAGATCATCAGCGAACAGCCCTCGCCGGACATCGAGTATATCGCGCGGCTCGGCCTCGCCGCCCGGCCGGAAAGCGCGCCGGCGAAGCCGCTCTACCTCAAGGAGCCGGACGTGACGCTTCCCAAGGCTCCAGAAACCGCGCACGCCGCCTCCGCCGCCGAGGATGCGCCGGCGCCCGCCGCCAAGCAGCCGGGCTCCGCTCCGGAAGCGCTCGCCTCCGCGCCGGCGCAGGCGTGAAACGGCCATGAGTTTATTCTCCAGCTTTTTCGTCAAGCCGACATTCGTCGTGCAGCCGATTGGCGCCGAGCGCGCGGAGGAATGCGAGGCGCTGCACGGCGCCTCCTTCGCCTTCGGCTGGTCCGCGACGGATTTTGAAAGCTACCTCACCGATCCCCATGTCATCGCCGACGGCGCGGTGAGCGAGGGCGCCAAGGGCATGCTCGGGGGCTTCATCCTGTCGCGCCTGCTGCCGCCCGACGCCGAGGTGCTGACCTTCGCCGTCGACCCCGCCCGCCGCGGCGTGGGATTGGGCCGCATGCTTCTCGACAGGCATCTCGAAAATCTCGAACGCGGCGGCGCGCGCCTCGTCTTTCTGGAGGTCGCGGACGACAACGAGGCGGCGCTCAAGCTCTATTTTCGCGCCGGCTTCAAGGAAATCGGCCGGCGGGAGAATTACTATCAGCGCGCAGACGGGACGAAGCGCGCGGCGGTGAATTTGCGCCTGGAGATGTGAGCCCGCGCGATATTCGAGTCGTTGTGCGCGCGAAAAATCTCTATAATGCCGCCAAATCCTGAAGCGGGCCGCGAATCGCGGCCTTCGGGAGAGAAGGAGCGGCAAAATTCCCACCCAGGTTTCGAACGCGGCCGCGGCGCATGCGGAGGCTCCCGAGACCGCGCCCGCCGAAAGCGCCAAGGTTCTGGTCAAGTCCTACGGCTGCCAGATGAACGTCTATGACGCGACGCGCATGGCGGATCTGCTCGGCCGCGAGGGCTACGCCGAGACGGCCGACGAGGCCGAAGCCGATCTCGTCATCCTCAACACCTGCCACATCCGCGAGAAGGCGGCCGAGAAAATCTATTCGGAGCTCGGCAAGCTGGCGCAGGAAAAGCGGGCGCGCGAGGAGTCAGGGCGCGAGCTGAAAATCGTCGTCGCGGGGTGCGTGGCGCAGGCGGAGGGCGAGGAAGTGCTCAAGCGCCAGCGGGCGGTCGATCTCGTCGTCGGGCCGCAGAGCTATCACCGCCTGCCGGCTCTGCTGAAACAGGCGAAGGACGGACGCCGCCTCACCGACACCGAATTCGCGGTCGAGGACAAGTTCGACGCCCTGCCCCAGCCGAGCCGCGCGCAAATCCGCGCCCGCGGCGTTTCCGCCTTCGTCACCGTGCAGGAAGGCTGCGACAAGTTCTGCTCTTTCTGCGTCGTGCCCTATACGCGCGGCGCCGAGATTTCGCGGCCGGTGGCCGATATCCTTGCCGAGACGCGCCGGCTCGTCGACGCCGGCGTTCGGGAGATCACGCTCATCGGCCAGAACGTCAACGCCTATCGGGCCGCGGACGAAAAGGGACGGGAATGGAGCCTCGCCCGTCTGCTCGCCTGCCTCGCCGATTGGGAAGGGATAGACCGGCTGCGCTACACCACCAGTCATCCTGTCGACATGGCCCAGGATTTGATTGACGCGCATGGGTCGATTCCGAAACTCATGCCCTATGTCCATCTTCCCGTGCAATCGGGCTCCGACCGCGTGCTGAAGGCCATGAACCGCAAGCATAGGGCCGCCGACTATCTCGACATCGTCGCCAGGCTGCGGAAAGCGCGGCCGGACGTGGCGATGTCGTCGGATTTCATCGTCGGCTTCCCGGGCGAAACGGACGGGGATTTCGAGGAGACGATGGCGCTGGTGCAGGAAATCGGCTTCGCCTCGAGCTTCTCCTTCAAATATTCGGCCCGGCCCGGCACACCCGGCGCCGAGCGGGACGACCAGATCGACGAAGAGGTCAAGCGCACGCGCCTCGCGGCGTTGCAGGCGCTGCTCGAGGAACAGCGTCAGGCGTTCAACGCGGCGACCGTTGGCCGCGACGTCGAGGTGCTTTTTGAAAAACCCGGCCGCCACGAGGGTCAAATCGCTGGCAAGAGCCCTTATATGCAGGCTGTGCATGTCAGCGGCCCCGCTGACATGATCGGCAGCGTGGCGCGGGTCGCAATTGTCGCGGCGGGCTCCAATTCGCTGGCCGGCCGGCTATCGGGCGAAGGCGAGGAGGCGAAGGCTTGACGACGATTGACGACTTGCGGCTCGGACGCCGGGACGAGGCGGCCGAACCCGACGCGGAAATCACCCTCGCCTTCGAAAACAACAAATACGCATCCCTTGTCTTCGGCCATTACGACCAGAACCTCGCCAAGATCGAACGGCGTTTGAAGATCGCCTCCTTCGCCAACGGCAATCACGTGACGCTGAAGGGCAAGTCCGAGGCCTGCGAGCACGCGCGCCGCGTGCTGGAGGCGCTCTATGAGCGCATCTCCAAGGGGCAAACCGTGGCGCTTGGCGACGTCGACGGCGCCATCGAGGAAACCGCCGGCCAGCGCAGCCTCTTTCCCGACGCGGAGCCCGCGCGCGGCGCCTTCGAGCAGATCATCACCCGAAAGCGCGGCCTCGTGCGCGCCCGCAACGCCGCGCAGGACCAGTATTTGCGCGCGCTGAAGCGCTATGAGCTGGTGTTCGGCGAAGGTCCCGCCGGCACGGGCAAGACCTGGCTCGCCGTCGGCCATGCGGTGCAGCTCATGGAGCAAGGCGCGGTCGAGCGGCTTATCCTGTCGCGCCCCGCCGTCGAGGCCGGCGAGCGGCTCGGCTTCCTCCCCGGCGACATGCGCGAGAAGGTCGACCCCTATCTGCGCCCGATCTACGACGCGCTGCACGACTTCATGGATTCGCGCATGGTCGAGCGCGGGATGCAGACCGGCATCATCGAGGTGGCGCCGCTCGCCTTCATGCGCGGCCGCACGCTCACCCGCGCCTGCATCCTGCTGGACGAGGCGCAGAACGCGACCTCGATGCAAATGAAGATGTTCCTCACCCGCATCGGCGAGGGCTCGCGCATGATCGTGACGGGCGACCCATCGCAGACCGACCTGCCGCCGGGTCAGACCTCGGGCCTCTCGGAAGCCGTCGCGCTTCTCTCCGAGATCGACAGCGTCGGCCGGGTGAAATTCTCGGAAGGCGATGTGGTGCGTCACGATCTCGTGCGCCAGATCGTCGGCGCCTATGACCGCGCCGCCCGGGCCAGATCGAAGCCGCGCGGCGACGCATGAGCCCGGAAATCGACATCATCATTTCCGCCGAGGCCTGGGAGGGCGTCGACGGGCTGGAGACGCTCACGCGCGCCTGCGTCGATGCGAGCCTCGCGGAGAGCGGCGCGGCCCTCGTCGACGGCTGCGAAGTCAGCATCGCCTTCTGCGACGACGCGGAGATCCAGACGCTCAACGCCCAGTGGCGAGGCAAGGACGAGCCGACCAACGTTCTCTCCTTCCCCACGCCCGGTCCCCTCCCGGCGCGGCCGCTCCTCGGCGATATCGTCATCGCCTACGAGACTGTGGCCCGGGAGGCCGGGGAACAGGAAAAAACGTTGCATGAACATACCGCTCACATGGTCATCCATGGATTTCTGCATCTGATCGGCTATGATCACGAGACTGCCGCCGAGGCCGAAGCGATGGAGGGCCTCGAAAGACGGATCGCGTCGCGGTTGGGCTTGCCCGACCCCTATGCCGGCGAATCGGCCGGCGAAGGGGATGGCGCGGGCGAACTGAACGAAGGTCATGTCGACACGATCTGAAAACGCCGAGGAGTCATTAAGACGCAGCCATGAACCGCGTCTGACGCTGCTCGACCGGCTGCGCGGCCTGCTGGGCCTTGCCCCCGCCTCCGTTCGCGAGGACATCGAGGACGCGCTGGAGGAGGCCGCCGGCGACGTCACGCCGCACGAACGCGCGCTGCTCAAGAATGTGCTGGGCCTGCATGATCTGCGCGTCGAGGACGCCATGATCCCGCGCGCCGACATCATCGCGATCTCGATCGACTCGTCGCTGCGCGACGCGCTGAAAATCTTCCGCGACGCAGGCCATTCGCGGCTGCCGGTCTATGCGGGCACGCTCGACGATCCGCGCGGCATGGTTCACATTCGGGACTTCGTGAACCACCTCGCCCTTTGCGCCGAGAAGCGCGCCGCAGCTCAGGAAGCCGGCGGCGCCGAGCCGAAGAAAGTGGATTTCGACACGCCCCTGTCAGCGGCCGATCTGCTCAAGCCGGTGCTGTTCGTGCCGCGCTCCATGCCCGCGCTCGATCTGCTCATCAGGATGCAGACGACGCGCACGCATCTCGCGCTGGTAATCGACGAATATGGCGGCACCGACGGGCTCGTAACCATCGAAGACATCATGGAAATGATCGTCGGAGACATCGAGGACGAGCACGACGTCGCCGAACCGCCGGAAATCGAGGAACTCGACAACGGCGACTTCCTGATCGACGCGCGCGCCGACCTCGATGAGGTGACCACGCGACTTGGCGTCGATTTCCGGCTGGACGACACCCCGGAAGAAGTGACGACCATCGGCGGCCTCGTCGCCTGGCTCGCGGGCCGGGTGCCGATGCGCGGCGAAATCATCGGAACGCCGGTCGAGCAGTTCGAATTCGAGATCGTCGAAGCCGATCCCCGCCGGGTCGGAAAGCTGCGGGTGCGGGCGCGCCAGCATCTCTGAAGCGTATTCCGGGCTTTGCGCCGCCCGGATTCCGAATAAAGTCGAACCGCCGATTCGCGGGAGACTCCGATACGATGGCGCCAGGTGCCGAATTGTCCGCCGCGCGGGCGGAGCTGTCGTCTCTCCCCCAGCGCGTCATTCTCGCCGACGGCTGGACGCGCCGCATGATCGCCTTTGCCGCGGGCGCGGCCGGCGCGCTGGCGCTGCCGCCTTTCGACTTCGCGCCCGCCATGGCCGTCCCGCTGACGACGGCCGTCTGGCTGATCGACGGCGCGGCGGTTCGGGGCGCGCGCTTCAGCTTCGCGCCCCTGCGCGCCGCCGCGGGCGCGGGCTGGTGGCTCGGCTTCGGCTATTTTCTCGCCGGACTGTGGTGGCTCGGCGCCGCCATGCTCGTCGAAGCGGATCAGTTCGCCTGGGCGATCCCGCTGGCCGTCATCGGGTTGCCGGGGGCGCTCGCGCTGTTTCCTGCTTTCGGCTTCGCTCTGTCGCGGCTTCTGTGGTCCTCCGGCAGTCTGCGGATTTTCGCGCTGGCCGCCGGGCTCGGCGCCTCTGAATGGCTTCGCGGCCACATCTTTACCGGCTTTCCCTGGAACGACGTCGGCATGGCGCTCGCGCAGGCCGGGCCGATCGGCCAGGCCGGCGCGCTCGTCGGCCTGCACGGGCTCGATCTCTTCGCCATCGTCATTTTCGCCGCGCCGGCGACAATCGTGGATCGGCGCCCCGGCGAGCGCTTTCTCTCCAATGCAGCGGCCTGGGCCGCCGCTTTTCTTCTCCTGACGCTGTCCGCCTATGGCGCATTGCGGCTCGCGGCGAACGACACCGAATATGTCGACGGCGTCAAACTTCGGCTGATGCAGCCAAATCTGCCGCAGGACGCGAAATTCCGTCCGGAGAACGGGCAGGAAATCCTGCGCCATTACCTGGCGCTCTCGGACCGCGCGACGGGACCGGACCGGACCGGCGTCGCCGACGTCACCCATCTGGTCTGGCCGGAGTCGGCGTTCCCCTACATTCTCTCCCGCGAACCGCAGGCGCTTTCAGCCATCGCGCGCGCGCTACAGGGCAAGATCCTCATCACCGGCGCGGCGCGCGTGGAGGGCGAGGGCGGCGGGCGCCGCGGCAAAATCTTCAACTCGATCGAGGTGTTGCAGGGCGATCGCATACTGGCCTTCTACGACAAGACGCATCTTGTTCCTTTCGGCGAATATCTACCCCTTGACGGGCTCCTGAGGCCGCTGGGCGCAATGCATCTCGTGCCGGGCACGTGGGATCAGGGCCAGGGTCCGAGAAGCCTGTCCGCCCCCGGACTGCCGTCCATCGCGCCGCTCATCTGCTACGAGGCGATTTTTCCCGGAGAAGCGGCCGTCAGGGACCGCGCGGGCAAGCGGCCCCAGATGCTGCTCAACCTGACGAACGACGGCTGGTTCGGAAGAACGAACGGCCCCTACCAGCACTTCGCCCAGGCGCGTCTGCGGTCGATCGAGGAGGGGTTGCCGCTCGTGCGGGTCGCCAACACCGGCATATCAGCCATTGTCGACGCTTACGGACGCACGATCGCCTCCCTGCCGCTCGGCGAAGAAGGGATCATCGACGGCCGTCTCCCCAAACCTGCGCCGGATACTCTGTTCTCGAGGTTCGGCGGCGCAATTTTTCCGGCGCTTTGGGCGTCTTTCTTTTTCCTCGCCCTCTTCGGGCGCTGGCGCGGCTGATTTCCATCGCCCGCGACCGTTCCCCCGCCCGGTATTTTTTACGCAACCAACTTCAGGAGGTTGAGTCTGATTTTTGCCCACATCTTGCGCGAACCGGCCTCCTCGCAGAGGGAGTTTAGTTTTCCCATTCGTTTCTTTCTTGTATTTCATAGAGGTAATAATAAAGGATGTTTGCAATTGGACGGCGTTAGGCTAAAACGCGGCAGGAGGGTTCGCTGTGAAAAAAACGCCAGACCCGATCGACAGACATGTCGGCAGCCGCGTACGGATGCAGCGCATCTTGATGAAGATGAGCCAGGAAAAACTTGGCGAGGCGCTAGGGCTCACTTTTCAGCAGATTCAAAAATATGAGAAGGGGCTGAACCGTATCGGCGCGAGTCGGCTGCAGCAGATTTCCAAGACCCTCAACGTTCCCCCCTCCTTCTTCTTCGAAGGCGCGCCGGGCGTCGGAGCGGCGGAGGGCAACGGTTTCGCCGAGGAGTCCTCATCACAATATGTCGTCGACTTCCTCTCTACGGCCGAAGGCCTGCACCTCAACCGCGCCTTCGCCCGGATAAAGGATCCGAAGGTTCGCAAGCGCGTGCTCGATCTCGTGGCCGCTTTGGCGGAGCAGGACGGAAGCGCCGAATAGCGACGGCACATATTCGTTGATCCGTCCGGTTCTCTAAAACGAACGGTTTTCCGCATTTTGGCTTGACGTAACGAACGCCGACTGGCAGATGACGGCGCGAGCGGCGCAAAGTCGCATGCTTGTCCTGCATCCGGCGGCCATTGGGAGATTCCGAAAGTGACCCGGAAAAATTTTCTTTTCACGAGCGAGTCCGTTTCCGAGGGCCATCCCGACAAGGTCTGCGACCGCATTTCGGATGAAGTCGTCGACGCCTTCTACCGCGAGGGCGCGAAGGAAGGTTTGGATCCGTGGATCATCCGCGCCGCCTGCGAAACCATGGCCACGACCAATCGCGTCATCATCGCCGGCGAGTCGCGCGGCCCGAAGGGCGTCACCGTCCAGATGATCCAGGAGCTGGCGCGCAAGGCGATCCGCGACATCGGCTATGAGCAGGAAGGCTTCCATTGGGCCAACTGCAACATCGAGGTGCTGCTGCACGGCCAGTCGGCCGACATCGCGGCGGGCGTCGACGCCAAGCAGCCGACCAATCAGGAAGAAGGCGCGGGCGACCAAGGCATCATGTTCGGCTACGCCTGCAACGAGACACCGGAACTCATGCCGGCGCCGATCTATTACGCCCACAAGATCCTCTTCGACCTTGCCCAGGCCCGCAAGTCCGGGAAAGGCGACGGCGCCAAGCTCGGCCCCGATTCGAAGAGTCAGGTGACGGTCCGCTATGTCGACGGCAAGCCGGTCGGCGTCACCGAGATCGTGGTGTCGCATCAGCACGTCATCAAGGAACTGTCCTCGGGTCAGGTGCGCGAGATCGTCGAGCCTTACGTGCTCAAGGCGCTGCCTGAAGGCTGGGTGACGAAAGACACCATCTGGCACGTCAACCCGACTGGCGCCTTCTACATCGGCGGTCCCGATGGCGATTGCGGTCTCACCGGCCGCAAGATCATCGTCGACACCTACGGCGGCGCGGCTCCGCATGGCGGCGGCGCCTTCTCGGGCAAGGATCCAACGAAAGTCGACCGTTCGGCGGCTTATGCCGCGCGCTATCTCGCCAAGAACGTCGTCGCCTCCGGCGCGGCGGACCGCTGCACCATCCAGCTGTCCTACGCCATCGGCGTCGCGCGCCCGCTGTCGATCTATGTCGATACGCATGGCACCGGCAAGGTCGATGAAGCCAAGATCGAAGCCGTGCTAAGCGAGGCGATGGATCTCTCGCCGCGCGGCATTCGCGAGCGTCTTGATCTAAACCGCCCGATCTACGCGCGCACCTCCGCCTACGGCCATTTCGGCCGCGCGCCGGAGACGGATGGCGGCTTCTCCTGGGAGAAGACCGACCTCGCGGACAAGCTGAAATTGTGGCTCGCCTGACCGATTTCGCAAGCATCGCATTCAATGGCCGGGCATGTCCCGGCCATTGGCGTTACGCGACGGGAATATGACCGAAGCGGCTAAACCCACACGGCGCCTTTACGGCCGCTCGAAGGGCAAGGCGCTGCGCCCGCATCAGTCCGCTCTGATGGCGGAGCTTCTGCCCAAGCTCGCGATCGACCTCTCAGCGCCGCTTCTACGGCTCGACCGCGAGACGAGGCTCGAGATCGGCTTCGGCGGCGGCGAGCACCTGATCGAAGCCGCCGCGCGCGCGCCGCAGGCGGACTTCATCGGCTGCGAGCCTTTTGTCAACGGGATGGCGAAACTGCTGTCGCGCATCGAGGAGCGCGGGCTGACCAATGTGCGCCTCTATCGGGGCGACGCGGCGGAGGTTCTCGACCGGCTGCCGGACGCGAGCCTGTCGCGGGTCTACATTTTCTATCCCGACCCTTGGCCGAAGCGCCGCCATCGCAAGCGCCGCTTCGTCTCGGAAGAAAACCTGGCCCGCCTCGCCCGCGTCATGCGGCAGGGCGCGGAACTGCGCTTCGCGACGGACATCGACGATTACGCCGCCTGGACCCTCGCGCGGCTGCGCGCCTGCGACGATTTCCGCTGGCGGGCCGAGACGGCGGAGGATTGGCGCGCCCCTTGGGAAGGCTGGACGCAGACCAAATATGAGGCCAAAGCGATGGCGGCGGGCCGTCGTCCGGTCTATCTGACGTTCGTCAGGCGGGCCGGCTAGGAATCGAGAGGGGAGCGGCGAATGGTCGATACGACGAATACGGCGATCGGGGCGACGGCGCCGATCGAGACGACGGTGGCGCGGTTTCGCGGAGACGTCATCGAACCCTCCATGCGCAAACCGGTGCTCGTGGATTTCTGGGCGCCGTGGTGCGGGCCCTGCAAGCAATTGGCGCCGGTGATCGAAAGGCTCGTCGCCGCGACGGGCGGAAAGATCGCGCTCGTCAAAATGAACATTGATCAGGAACCCGAGATCGCCGATCAACTCGGCATCAAGTCCATTCCGGCGGTCGTCGCCTTCCAGCGCGGGCGGCCGGTGGACGGATTCGTTGGCGCGCTGCCCGAAAGCCAGATCAAGGGGTTCCTCGAGCGTCTCGTCGGCCCGATCGAAGACGCGGGCGATCCGCTGGAGGTCGCGCAGGCGCTGCTGGCGGAGGGCGACGTCTCGGGCGCGCATGAACTGCTGTCCGAACTCGCGGCGCAGGAATCGCCAAACCCCAAGGCGATCGCGCTCCTCGCGCGGCTTTACGTCGAGGCGGGGCAGATCGAGCCGGCCCGCGCGCTGATCGAGCGGCTGCCTGAATCCGCGCACAAGGACGTGGACGTGGCGGCGTCGATGGCGGCCATCGTCAACGCGGAGGCGGCGCAGGATCTGGGCGAGATCGAGGATCTCAAGACGCGCATCAATTTCGATCCGAACGACCTTCAGGCCTATTTCGATCTTGCGCTGGCGCTCAACGCCAAGAACAGGCGCGAGGAAGCGGCGAACGCCCTCCTTGAAATCATCCGGCGGGACCGTAGTTGGAACGATGACGGGGCCAGAAAGCAGCTTGTCAAGTTCTTCGAAGCGTGGGGGCCGATGGACGCGGCGGCCGTCGCCGCGCGCCGGCGCCTCTCCACGCTGATCTTCTCCTGAAGGGAGGCGTTTCCGCCGTTCGCCATGAGCCTCAATCGCCCTTATTCGGACATCAGCGAGTTGCCGGGGAGCCTGCCGCTCTTTCCGCTGACGGGCGCGGTGCTCCTGCCGCGCGGCGAACTGCCGCTCAACATCTTCGAGCCGCGTTATCTGGCGATGATCGACGACGCGCTGGCGGGAAGCCGGCTGATCGGCATGATCCAGCCGCTGCCGGGCGGGCCGTCGGCGGCCTTGGCCTCGGATCTCTTCCAGATCGGCTGCGCCGGGCGCCTCACCCGTTTCGCGGAGACGGGAGACGGCCGCTACCTCATCACGCTCACGGGCGTCGCGCGCTTCCGCATTCGCGAAGAGCTCGACGTTATGACGCCCTATCGTCAATTTCGCGTGAATTACGACGGCTTCGACGCGGACTTGTCGCCCGGCGCGGGCGAGAACGCCGTGGATCGCGACAGCATGGTCACGATGTTGCGCAACTTCGCGGAATATTCGAAACTCGAAGTCGACTGGGCGAGCATCGACGCCGCGCCGACGGAGACGCTGGTCAACGCGCTGGCGATGATGTCGCCCTTCGGCGCCAATGAAAAACAGGCGCTGGTCGAAGCGATCGACCTAAAAACGCGGGCGGAGACGCTCGTAGCTCTCGCCAAGCTCGACATGGCCGAGCGGTCGGGCGATAGACAGCAATGGCATTGAGTCATCCACATCGAGGACAGGATCGGGAAGATGAACGAGAATATCGAGGCGGGCGGCGATCAGACGGAAACCAGCGCTGCCGAGGGGACGAAGATCGACCCGCGCCTTCTCGAAATCTTGGTCTGCCCGCTGACCAAGACGACTCTGGAATATGATCGCGCCCGGCAGGAGCTGATCTCCCGCTCCGCCCGTCTCGCCTACCCCATTCGCGACGGCATTCCGATCATGCTGCCGGAGGAAGCGCGGCAGATCGACTGACCGCGCGCTCCGCCATGGAGACGCCCGCCGGCGACCTGCTCGCGCTTCTCGACCTCGAAACCATCGGGGAAGATCGCTTTCTCGGCCACAGTCCGACGTCGGCGGGGCGGCATCTTTATGGCGGACAGGTGGTCGCGCAAGCGCTCGTCGCCGCGACGCGCACCGTTCCCACGGATCGTCCGGTCCATTCGCTGCACGCCTATTTCGTGCTCGCGGGCAATCCCCAAATTCCCATCGACTTCGCCGTGGAGCGCATTCGCGACGGGCGCAGTTTCACGACCCGCCGCTGCGTCGCGACCCAAGAGGGAAGGACCATTTTCTCTCTGGAGGCGTCTTTTCAGGCGCGCGAGGACGGTTTCGAGCATTCGGTCGACATGCCCGCGACCCCGGCTCCCGAAAGTCTAGAGCCGATCGGCGATCTCGTCGACAGGTTCCGCGGGTTTCTGCCCGCGCCCTCCGAGCACTGGATGAAACGCGCCAGCGGGCTCGACATGCGCATCGTCGCGCCGGAGACCCTGCTCGCGCCCAACCGCGCCGGGCAATTGATCTGGTTTCGGGTCGAGGGCCCCCTGCCCGACGATCAGGCGATCCATACGGCCCTACTCGCCTATCTTTCGGACATGACGCTGCTGAACACGGCGCTCACAGTCCATGGCCGCAATATTTTCGATCCTCGCATTCAGGTGGCGAGCCTCGATCATGCGCTCTGGATCCACCGCGCCTTTCAAGTCGACGACTGGCTGCTTTATGTCCAGGACAGCCCGGCCGCCTCGCACGCTCGCGGACTCACCTTCGGCAAGATTTTTTCACGCGACGGACGCCTGCTCGCCTCGGTCGCTCAGGAAGGCCTGATCCGCCTGCGCACTAATATTTAGGCGCCTGTTTATTTTGTAGGCGCCACAGCGCATCTTGCGATGACGCCTAATTCGCAAGCAATTTGCCGCGACTCGTCAGCAAATCCGCGCATTCCCGCTGAAATTCGCACGCTGCGGCGCAGCGCGGCCATCGCGCTCATGCGCGCCCAGTTTGTGGTGGTCCCATAGGATTTCCAACACCTTCGCCGCGGTGGCACGGCATTTGAAGGCAATGGCGCGCGAGCACGCCAGTGCTCGCTCCAGCGACCGCGGCGCTGCGGCGTCCGGCTTTCGAGGAAGCGGCGCCCGTCCAAGGGGTCGGTAACAAACAGGATTGGCAGATGAAAATCGTGACAGCGATCATCAAGCCGTTCAAGCTCGACGAGGTGCGCGACGCGCTGACCAACATCGGCGTGCACGGCCTCACGGTGACGGAAGTCAAGGGCTACGGACGGCAGAAGGGGCATACGGAAATTTACCGCGGCGCGGAATACGCCATCAGCTTTTTGCCGAAACTCAAGATCGAAGTCGCGGTCGCAGCGGATCTGGTCGACAAGGTCATCGACGCGATCACCGCCACCGCCCGCACGGGCCAGATCGGCGATGGCAAGATTTTCGTCAGCCCGCTCGAGCGCGCCATCCGCATCCGCACCGGCGAATCCGACGCCGACGCGCTCTGATCGTCCTCTCCCCGAACATATGGAGCCTTGCTGCATGAAACTTCCTTCGCCTCGGAGCGCGTTCGCGGCTTCGACTCTCGCGGGAGCGGCGCTCGTCGCGCTGGCCGGGCCGGCGCTCGCCGGCAACGATCCCGTACCCAACCCGGGCGACATCGCCTGGATGCTGACGTCGACGCTGCTCGTGCTGATGATGTCGATCCCTGGCCTCGCGCTGTTTTACGGCGGCCTCGTGCGCACGAAGAACATGCTGTCGCTCCTCACGCAGGTGTTCGCCATCGTCTGCCTCGTGGGAGTGATCTGGACCATCTACGGCTATTCCCTCGCCTTCGGCGACGGCGGCTCCCTCAGCCCCTATGTCGGCGGCCTGAACAAACTGTTCCTGAAGGGCGTCGATTCCTCGTCCGTTTCGCCGACTTTCACGCCCGGCAAGGTCATTCCCGAATACGTCTATCTGGTCTTCCAGATGACCTTCGCGATGATCACCCCGGCGCTGATCGTGGGCGCTTTCGCCGAACGCATGAAGTTTTCGGCGGTCATGCTCTTCACGACGCTCTGGGTGACCTTCATCTACTTCCCGATCGCCCATTGGGTCTGGGGCGCGCCTGATCCGAACGCGCTCGTCGATGCGGCGACGAAGCTCGCGGCCGCGGACAGCGAAGAGGCGAAAACCGCCGCACAGGCGACGATCGACTCGCTCGGCGCGAGCGCGGGGTGGCTCTTCGCCAAGGGCGCGCTGGACTTCGCGGGCGGCACGGTCGTCCACATCAACGCCGGCATAGCGGGCCTCGTCGGCGCGATCATGGTGGGCAAGCGCATCGGCTACGGCAAGGAAGTGCTCGCGCCCCACTCGCTGACGATGTCGATGATCGGCGCCTCGCTGCTGTGGGTCGGCTGGTTCGGCTTCAACGCGGGCTCGAACCTCGAAGCCAATGGCGGCACCGCCCTGGCCTTCGTCAACACCATGGTCGCGACCGCCGCGGCCGGCCTGTCGTGGATGCTGGTGGAATGGCTGCTCAAAGGCAAGCCCTCGCTTCTGGGCCTCATCACCGGCGCGGTGGCGGGTCTTGTCGCCGTGACCCCGGCGGCCGGCTTCTCCGGCCCTGTAGGCGCGCTGATCCTCGGCTTCGTCGTGTCGCCGATCTGCCTCTTCTTCGTGGATGTGATCAAGAAGAAGATCGGCTATGACGACGCGCTGGACGTCTTCGGCGTGCACTGCATCGGCGGCATCACCGGCGCGCTGGCCACGGGCCTGCTCGTCAACCCGGCCTTCGGCGGCGCCGGCATCGTCGATTACACCAATCTCGACGGCTTCGCCGGCACATACGACATGATGACCCAGATGAAGGCGCAGGGTATTGCGGTCGTCGCCACGCTGCTCTTCTCCGGGATCGGTTCGGCGATCCTCTACAAGGTCGTCGACGTCATCGTGGGCCTGCGCCCGGCGCCCGATCAGGAGCGCGAGGGCCTCGACATCGCGGATCACGGCGAACGCGCCTACAACTACTGAGCTGTATCCCCCGAGCAAGACGAAACGGCGCCCACGGGCGCCGTTTCATTTGGCGGGCGGACGAACCTCAGCCTCTGTATTGCTCTCGTCACGCTTACGCGCCAACATGCCGGCGTGACTCTCACCCGCGCCATCGTCATCCTCATCCTCCTCGCGCTCCCCGCTTCCGCCGCGGAGCGGGTCGTCGACGTCACCCTCGACGTCTTCAGCGACATCTACGAAATGTCGGAGAAGGACGGGCGCGGGGGCTTCGCCCGCGTCGCAGGCGCGTTGAACGCCGAACGCGCCAGAGCGAAAAACGTCATCGTGGCGCATGCGGGCGACACGATTTCGCCCTCGCTGATGTCGAGCCTCGACAAGGGCGCCCATATCATCGACCTCCTCAACCGCGTGAGGATCGACGTCTTCACGCCCGGCAATCACGAATTCGACTTCGGCGAGGACGTCTTCCGCAAGCGCATGTCGGAATTGCAGGCGACGCGCCTGGCCGCCAACCTGCGCGACGCCGCCGGAAAGCCCTTGCCCGGCTTCGCCGACAACAGGATCTTCGACATCGACGGCGTGAAGATCGGCGTCTTCGGCCTCACCGACGATGAGGCGGCGAAGCGCTCCAATTCTGGTTCGCTGCGATTCTCGCCGACGATCGAGACCGCGCGCTTGCAGGCGCAACGGCTGCGCGAATCGGGCGCCGATCTCGTGGTCGCGGTCACACATTCGGAATGGCAGGACGATCTCCGCCTCGCCAGGACCGGGCTCATCGACGTCGTGCTCTCTGGTCACGACCACAATCTCTTCGTCGCCTATGACGGCCGCGCGGCCATCGGCGAAACGCAGGCCGACGGGGCGCAGATTGTCGCGGTCGATCTCGAGATTACGATCGACGACAGCGGTAGGCGAAAAACGACCTGGACGCCCAAGTTCCGCGTGATCGACACCGCGGACGCGACGCCCGATCCCGCGGTCGCCGCGCGGGTCGCGGAATATCAGGCGAGTCTGGACAAGGATCTCGATACGGTCGTCGGCGTCACGAAAACGCAGCTCGACAGCCGCAAGGCGATGGTGCGCGGACAGGAGACCGCCATCGGTAATTTCTTCGCCGACGCGATGCGGGCGGCGAGCGGGGCCGACGTCGCCGTCCTCAACGGCGGCTCGATCCGCGGCGAGGCGATCATTGCGCCGGGATCGCCGCTAACGCGCAAGACGGTCCTCGCAGCGCTCCCCTTCGCCAACAAGCTCGTCACGCTGGAAATGAGCGGCGCCGATCTGCGCGCAGCTTTCGAAAGCGCGCTGTGGAGCCTGGGCAAGGATGCGGGGCGTTTCGCGCAGATTTCCGGCGCCCGCATCGTTGCGCGGCGCGACGCGGTCCCGGGGTCGCGGCTCGTGTCCGTCGAGATTGGCGGCAAGCCGCTCGACGACGCGCGGCGCTACAAGGTCGCGACCAATGATTTTCTCGCGCGCGGAAAGGACGGCTACGAAGCCTTCTCGCGCGCCAGGCCGATCGTCGGCGAGACGGATGCGCCGTTGTTGACGACAGTGGTGATCGACGCGATTCAGAAGGATGGCGTCATCGCGCCGGCGATCGACGGGCGCATAACGCTGCGCTGATTACGCCGGCCGCGCGAGACGCGCCCGCAGCTCCGTTTCAGCCCGCGTCAGATTTTCGCGCGCGGGCGTCAGCCACAAGGCGCGCGTTTCAGGCAGGCGATAGAGCCCGTCCCCTGCGCCAAGAAAGCTCTCCAGCATTTGAACGCGGCCGAGATAGAAGGCGCGTTCCGGCGCCCAGCCGAATTCGAAATGAATATCGTCGAGATTTTTCTCGAAAACCGGCCAGGGCGCGGCGAGCGACGACAGGTCGAGGTCGAGAAAGAAATCCAGATCGCGCGCGAAGCCCGCGTAATGCTCCTGCATCGCCTTCGACTTCATGTGGTTCGCGGTCGCCATGATCATGTCGTAGACCGCCCGCTCGTCGGGCTCGCCGAACTTCCCGTGGAACTCGAAAAGAACCGCGCTGGCGCGGACGTTTTCCGGATCGGTCCGCGGCCGTCCGTCGGGGTCGCGCGTGAGATAGACGGAATCGTGCCAGAAGATGGCGGCGGCGACGAGATCGGGACGCACGGCCAGATGCGAAAGCCGGTCGAGCTTCGTCAGCAGATCGATGATATGGCCCCAGGCGTGATAGGCGCGCTGCGGCTCGCGATAGGCCGAGTCGAGAGTCGCGAAAGCGTCGGCGTCATGGCGCGCGGCGAGCAAGCCCCAATATTTCTCGACGATAGCTTGTGTCATGCGCTGGCGGCGGTCCTTAGGTGAGGCCAATGAGGAGTCCGGAGGGTCGCAGACGGCGGTCGGGGGGTCACTTGCTCTGGAGATTCCATATCGAAGACCAGCCCTCTTGCAAGCCCTCGCGGGCGAGCCCCGAATATCGTTTCTCCAGCGCCACATAGAGAGAAGCCCAGGCGCCGGGGACCGACTGCGCGAGAGCCGAGGCGCGTGCGGCGGCGGCGGCGAATCGACCCATTTCATATTCCTCCCGCATCTCGTCATGCGCTGTGCGCCAGCGCACATACGTGTCGGATTGCGTAAATTCAGCGTCTCCAGCGAGCGCGAAAACATGCGTGGCCTCGCTGCGTCCTACGACGACGATGCGTCCGAGATCGAGCCACGCCATGTCGGGAACGACGTCACGAATGGCGCTCGAGACGATGATGTCCGTCGCGAAAGCCTTGCTGGCCCCTTCGAGACGCGAGGCGAGATTGACGTTGTCGCCGAGGATCGAATAATCGAAACGGCGGATCGAGCCCATATTGCCGACGCTGCACGGCCCGAAATGCAGGCCGAGACCCATCGCCGCCTCGACGTGGCTCCGGCACTCGGCTCTGGCGGCGCGGGCGCGCGTTTCGTTGAGGCGCGCGAGCGCGGCGCGCATCGCCAGAGCGGCGCGAACCGCCTTGCGCGGGTGATCGGCGATATCGAGCGGCGCGTTCCAGAAGGCGAGAATGGCGTCGCCCATATACTTGTCGACCGTGCCCTCGCATTCGAGAATGGCGTCGGTCATGGGCGTCAGATAATCGTTCATGAACTGCGTGAGCTCACGCGCGCTCATCCCCTCGGAAATGCCTGAGAAATTGCGCAGATCCGAGAAGAGCACGGTGAGTTCCCGCGTCTCGCCGCCCAGCACGAGACGCTCCGGGTGCTCGGCGAGCCGGTCGACGACGGCCGGCGCGACGAATTTGCCGAAGGCGCGCCGCACCTGACGGCGCGCCAGCGTTTCCGCGCGCCATAGCGTCACTGCGCCCACGACATAGGATCCCACGACGACGAGGCTCGGATAGGCGGGATCGAGAAGCAGCCCCTGCTTCTCGAAAAAATAAAATGACGCGCCGAACAGTCCGGCGATCGCGAGCGGCGGGAACGCGGCGGAAACGAACGGCGGCGCCACAAACAGCAGCGGCATGGTGAGCACGAACGCCGCGAAGGCGACGAAGAATTCGAGCCCCGGCGCCCAGTCCGGCCGCGACAGCAGAGCCCCGGTCGTCAGCGACTCGACGATCTGGGCGTGGACGTCGACGCCCGGCACGACCGCCTCGAGCGGCGTGGCGCGCACGTCGCCGAGGCCCACCGCGAGGGCGCCGACGAAGATGATGCGTCCCTCGATCTCACTGCGCGGCACGCGCCGTTCCAGCACTGCCCTCGCGGAAATGTCGCGCGCCGGATTGCTGAAGCTGTATCGCGGGCGCACATCGGCGGCGGGGCCGGTCGCGATCTGAAAGGCGCCGACCTTGATCGCGTTAACCCCCGTCTTGGCGCCGTAAGCGGTTTCTCCGCTGGCGTTGGACGAGCGGACGACGAAGCTCTGCTCGCCCTGCGCGACGCGCAGCGCCTCCAGAGCGAGCGAGGGCGCCAGCGATTGTCCCACGCGCGTGAGGAGCGGCACGCGACGCACGACGAGATCACGATCCGGCAACCAGTTGGTCGCCCCGAGCCCCTGCGCATTTTCGACAAGGCTTGGGAGGGGGAGCACGGCGGCAGGGAAAGACACCAGAAAAGGCGCCGGATCGTCGCCAGCCGAGACAAAACCCGCCTTGGCGGGAAAATTCCTCGCGCCTTCGAGCGCCAGCGTGGCGCCGAGCGCCACGGGCGCCCTGCGCAGCGCGGCGGCGAGAACGGCGTCGCTGTCCGGCGCTTTGGCCGCGAGTCGGGAAATCTCCGCGCGCAGACGCAAATCCGGCACCGCGTCGACCAGCGCGCGGGCGCTCGCCCTGTCCGCCTCCGAAAAAATGAAGTCGAAAGCGATCGCCGCCGCGCCGAGATCGCGCAGCCGTTCCACGAGTTCGGCGACGCGCGTCCTCGGCCATGGCCACTGGCCATAGGCTTTCAGGCTCTCCTCGTCGACGCCGACGACGCGGGCCGGCGTCTCGGGGTCGTAGACGCGCGGGGAAATGCGCTGGAAATTGTCGAAGACATGATTGCGCAGGTCTTCCAGCGGGCGCGGCTGAAGAAGGCCCCATGGGAGAACCAGCGCAGCGGCGACGATTGTCGCGATAATGAAGACTCGCCGTCGGCTCAGCATCCCCGATCCGCTTCGCGACGCGCGCCGGGCGCCGCCGCCCGACCCGTCTCTATCGCCGTCACTCGCCCTAATCGAGCGGCCCGTCGCGATACTCCTGCTGCGGCGGGGTCGCGACCGGGGCGGGCTGGTTCACGATATTGGCGGAACTCTGCACGAGCGCATTGCCCGACCACATGGGAGCCAGCGCTTCGAGCCCGGGCGGCGCCTCGACGCTCGCCGCGCGGTCGTTCCCGAGCGCGAGATTCGCTTCCTCGTTTTCGGGCTGGCGTTTGGCGCCGCCCCTCTGGCCGCCCCGGCTCGCCATCTGAGCCATCATGGCGGCGATGGTCTCGGCGGGCACGCGGAAGGGCTCCGAGATCCCGGCGCGCCGGGCGCAGACGCCGAACCCGGCGCGATTGAGGATTTGCGAGTCCCCCGCCCCGCCGGCAATCTCGATCACGCCATATTGGTGCACGACGAGCGTTTCGCATTCGCCGCCGACGCGCACCATGGCCGAGCCGCCGCGCACGCCGATGGAGGCCGTGGGAGTCTTGAGATTGGCGCCCGATCCATGGCTGACGCCGCCGCCGACGAAGCGCATCACGCCCTTGGCGATCGAAACGCCCTGACTGCCGCTTTCGCCGTTGTAAACGAAGTCGTCGATCACGATCGAGCTGTTGCGCCCGACCGTCATCGTCGACGTGTCGTTGAAGACGATCTGGGCGCTGCCGTCCGCGGAAGTCTCGATGCGCTCACGCTTTTCGACGCCGAGACCGACCGTGAGCGCCCGTTTCGCCGCGCCGGGCGGCGTGCCGTGCGCGGCGACATTGACGGCGCCGACATTGCCGACTTTCTCGGCCAGGGCGGGAAAGGCCGCGAGCGACAGGACGGCGGCGGGAAGGAAAATCCGGATCATGCGCGCCCCTCCCTCAGAATTTCGCGGTCGGGCCGAAAGACACGGAAACGTTCTGCGTCTTGAAGTTCGGCAGGTTCGAGTCGTTGCGCGCGAATTCGAGATGGCCGGCGAAGCCGAAGGTTTCGGTCACGGGAGAGTCCAGCATGATCCCATATGTCCAGACGGCGTCCCGGCGCGCGACGAAGGGGTTGACCAGAAGATTGGCGGCGTCGAAAGCAAGCTGCGTGAAGCGCGCATAAGGCGCGATCGTCCAGCGCCGCGCGATCATCGGATGCGGCGGATCGACCTCCACCCGCAGCATCGCCTGCACGTCGACCTGATCGGAGCTCTGCGCCGCGTAGCCGGCGTTGGCGCGCGAATAGCCGACGCGGCCGTCGAAGCGCACATCGTCGAAGATCCGGTAGGAGCCGCTCAGATAGCCCGTGATCACGTCGCCCGTCGCGAGGGTCGAGAGCGTCGCGTAGGGGTTGAAGCCCAGAAAACCGCGGGCGGGATCGACCCAAAGCCCGCGCCATTCGGCGCCGGGTTCGAGCCAGATGTCCGGACCGAATTCGGCGCGGAAGCTCGCGCCGGCGCCGCCGGTGTTGAGATAGTTGTTCGAGCCGAGCATCGTCACGGCGCCCGTCAGATAAGGGCGAACGGAGAAGCTGTGAAAGATGTCCTGCGGCACAAAGAAGCGGGGGCCGATCGCGCCCGAGAAGAGCGCGACGCTGTATTGCGGCAGTTGGAATTGCTGCGTGGCGTATGCGGTGACGCGCGTCTCGAGACGATCGCCGCGCTGGTTCCCAAACTCGTAGTCATGCGCCGCCTGCACGAGCTGGAAGGTATTCACGTCGTCCCGCTTGCCGCCGGCCGGCGCGACGCCGACGCCGCCAGCCTGGATCAGGCTGTTGACGGGGAAGAAATTGGCGTTTGACTGCGCGCGAACACCAAAATGCATCCGCACCGAGAGACGGCTTGTTTGCGTGCGTTTCTCAATGTCAGGCAGTTGCGCGTCGATCTGCGCCATCTGCACAGGATCGAGATCGCCGGCGGCGCGGGCGGCGCGCAAATGTTGGGCGGCGAGTTCCCACGCGCCCAGCCGGGCGTAAAGGAAACCCAGCTCCTTTTCGGCGCGGGAAAGCTTCGGGTTGAACATCAAAAGCCGTTCGAGCGCGCCGACGCCGGCTTCATAATCCCGCAACTCGGTCGTCACCCGGACAAAGCGATAGGTGGCGTCGAAATCCTCGGGATGGCTCTGGATATGCGCCGCAAGCTGGTCGCGTTCGGCTTCCGTATCCAACGCCGGCGCCGGAGTCGCCAGCGCGACAGTCGCGCACAGCGCCCCGACAATCTTCCATGAAAGATCAGAAAGCGACATTAAAACGCGCCCCTCGTTGAAATTTCCGGCCCGCCCACCGCGCCGAAGCTGACTCAAAGCCCGCGCCGCCGCAAGCAGCCGGAAAACGCCGCCCTTTTGCAGTCTTTGGCCGTAAGGCTCTGAATCTCAATCGACTGGCTAAATTGATTCGCCGGCTTGCAATTCGGGCGACTGTTTTAAAATCGACAAACAATTCCTGACTGTGGCGTTCAAACAACAGGGTCGGCCGCGCCATTCGCGGGCCTTGAAGGGAAGGGAATCACCTTTGCGCCGCTTGCCGTCGGAACCCGCGTCTTCGAGAGCCCGGCGCGCCAGACGCTCCTCTCGCGCGACGCGCCCCTCCGCCGCCGCGTTCCCGGCGCGCGGCGCCCGCGCTCACGGCCCGGCGAATGTCGGCGACGAGCTTCACGCGCGCCGCCGCCCGGGAGCGGCGGGAGCGGTATCGCTTCAACAGCCGTTCATGCTTTTCCGAGGGGGTCACTCCGACCACGATCTCGTGCGGCCGCAGCCCCGCGACCTCCGAGCAGCGGTCGATCGGCGTCATCAGGCGGAACATCTGCCTTGCCTCCATCGTTCCGCTCGCCGGGTCTTTTGCCCCATTTGCGAGCAGGGCGATGGTAGGAGCCGTTTACCAAGAGGTTTGTGCGCGCCCGCACAGGCGTCATTCGGCCTCGTTCATCGCGTCGCGCACGCGCTTCTCCAGCACGCCCGGACGCATCAGCACGAGGCCGCCGCGCACTTTCTCGGCCAGGCCCTCGTCGACCATGGCGCCGAGTTCGCGGCTGACCTGCTCGCGGCGGCAGCCGATCCGGGCCGCGAGGTCGTGCTGGAACGGCGGCGGCGACACGATCGCCTGCCCGTCATGGCCCTTGCGCGGCGCCGACATGCGCAGAAGCTCGGCGTAGAGCCGGTGGCGCAGATCGAGCACGGAACGCTCGAAGAGGCGCATGTTGAGCTCGCGGACGCGAGAGGTGAGCAGGCGCAGCAGACGCTCGCAAATGTCCGGCGAGTGGAGCACGATCTCGCGAAAAACTGAGGGCGGAACGAGCAGAAGCTCGGCGTTGGTGAGCGCGGTGACGTTCGCGGATCGCTTGGCGCCGTCGATCGCCGCCATTTCGCCGAAGAATTTGCCCGCCCCGAAATCGCCGAGGATCATCTCCTTGCCCGCCGCCGTGCGAATGAGCACGCGCACGTCGCCGCTCACGATGAAATAGACGTCCGTCGAGGGGTCGTCGAAATCGAGAACGAGTTCGTGCTCGTTGAACCTCTTGCGGATGCACTGACGCGCGAAGGTCTCCGCGCGCGCGGGATCAAGCCCGGCGAAGAAGGGTATGCCCTCGAAAACGGACACTGACGAGCGCTCCAGGATCGGTAAAGAAAATCGCGAAGATAGTGACCCCAAAAACCTCCAGCGTCGAGTCGCGGGCATTCGAATCGAGCCCCGCGGCGTAAGAAATTTGCCGCGCCTTTGGCTTTGCCGGACAGTCTGGCGCGACATGGCGAACCGCGCGAAGATTGAGGATGGACTTCCGGCTCGCCACCTTCAATTTGGAAAATCTTAACTGGGCCGCGACGCGGCAGGCGGAATTCGACCGCCGCCGCGCCGCGCTCCTGCCCTTGCTCGACGCGCTCGACGCAGACGTGCTCTGCCTTCAGGAGGTCGGGGCGCAGAAGCCGCGCAAGCACGGCGCGCGCGACTATCTCGCGCTCGACCGCCTGCTCGCGGGCACGGCCTACGCCGGCTTCCAGCGGGCCGCGACGGTTCGGCCCGGCGCCAACGCGCCCTCCGACGTGCACAATCTCGTCATCCTCAGCCGCTGGCCGATCCGCGCGCGACGGCAGCTCCATCACGACATCGTCGATCGCTGGAGCTGGCCGCCGCCTCGCGAGGGAGACGCGCGGCCGGAGCCGATCGTCATCGAATGGGACCGGCCAGCGCTCTATGCGGCCATCGAGCCCCCGTCCGGCCCCCTGCTCCATGTCGTCGACCTCCACCTGCGGGCGCCGCGGCCCGCGCCCGTCGCGACGGCGCGCGGCGAAGGCTCCAGCAAGGCGCAGATCGAAGGGCAATTCGTCGCCGCGCAGAAACGCGAGGGTCAGGCGCTGGAGACGCGGCTCTTCGTCGAAACCCTGTTCGACGCGGAACCGGAGGCGCGCATCGCCATCTGCGGCGACTTCAACGCGGATGAACACGACGCGCCGACCCGTCTCCTGCGCGGCGGCGACAATGAATTGCAGCAGGGCGCGCGCGCGCTCACGCCGCTCGAAGCGCGCGTCGCGCCGGCGCAGCGCTATACGGTGCTGCACGCCGGCGCGCCGAAACTGATCGACCACCTGCTCGCCTCGAACGCGCTCGCGGCGGCTTGGCGCGAGACGCGCATTCTGAACGAGGGATTGCAGGACGAGGTCTTCGCGCAGGACCCCATTCTCGGATCGCTGCACGCGCCGATCGTGGCGACTTTCACGTTTTGACGGCGCTGGCTTGCCCCCGAAACGTTACGCTGCAGGCAATCGCCGCCCGTCCATTCCGATGCGGTGCATGAGATAGCACAGGCAGTCTTGCTTCACCGCCTGCGGATCGACCGTGAGCATGGCCGGGATCGCCGCGCGGGTCAAAATGATTTCCCCGCCCGAATAGTCGAAATATTCGCCGGGCGCGCTGTCGTCCCCGTCGCCCGGCAGAATGTCGAGCTTCATGCCCGCGCGCGCGACGCCGAAAGACGCGCCGGGCGCGAGTTCGCTGAAATTCATGTGGTCGATGTCGGCGCGGAACATGAAATCGGCCGGCGCGCCGTCGAAAGAGAAGGTCGCCTCCGCCGGGGGCTTCACGATGGCGTAGGTGCGCAGCAGATCGACGTCGTGCGGCGGGGGCGCATGGTCCGGCAAATGGGAGATGGACAGCGCCGCCTCGACCAGTTCGATCGCGTGCTGCGTCGCCGAACCCGCGCCCGCCTTGCCGCATTCGACGGTGATCGCGGGACAAAGATCCGCGAAAGCCGCCGCATGCGTGCCCACCGGCCGCTGAAAATGCACCACGATGCGCGAGAACAGCTGCGCCAGCGCGATGAATTTCGGCTCGAGTTTCGTCACGCAACTATAGTGCGGATTGAAGCCCGTGTTGTTGTGGATGTCGACGCTCGCGAAAAGGCCGCGCCGTGCGGCGTAGTCGTAAACCCAGCGCGCCAGCTCCGCCTGCTTCTCCCCTGGATAGAGCGTGCCGGGCCAGACGCGGTTGTAGTCGCGTTCGCCGGGCAGCGTACGGACATTGGCGGCCGCCGCGCGAATATTGCCGACGAAGAACATCAGCGCGCGGGGCAAGCCCCGCGCCGCGTGACGGCGCAGCACCGCCTGCATGGCGTCGAGCCCGCTGTATTCGTTGCCATGCAGCAGCGTCGAGACGAAAAGCGGATTCGGGTCGCGGCCCGGCAGCTCGAACAGCGTCGGGCCGGGCAGCAGGTCGACAAGCCTGTCGGCGGGGCAGTCGAGAAACCCCTCCGGGAGCCTGTCCATCACGGCGCAGGGCGCGTCGATCGTCTCCATCGTCATGCTTCCCATTCGTGCACGGGCGCGCCGCTGCGTTGCGCCTCACAATAGGCGGCCATCAGCGCATAGAGATCGCCGCCGCAAGCGGCGAGCGCCTTGCGCTGCCACGCCGCGCCGGTCTGCCGCGTGCGCACGCGCGCCTCCAGAACGTCGAGATAGCCGCGCGGATCGGCGGCGCCGAAATCGGCGAGCCCTTCGCGCGCCGCGGGAATGATCCGCTCCAGCAACAGCCGGTCCGCGGCCATCTCGCCGACGCTCGGCCAATCGAGCACGGCATCGAGGCCAAATCGCGCCGCTGCGTAGAAATTCCGCAGGGCGTCCTCGAAGGAAAGGCCGATCGTTCCGTCCTCGCTCCCCAGCGCGAGCGTGCGCGCCAGACCGATGTAGAGGGCGGCGTTGGCCATCATGTCGACGAAACTCGGCCCGGCGGGCAGGATGCGGTGCTCGATGCGCAGATGCGGCGCGCCGTCGTCGTCGAAACCGATCAGCGGCCGGTTCCAGCGCCAGATCACGCCATTGTGCAGGCGCAGGTGGCGCATCGCCTCCGGAGCGTCGTCGAAGCCGATGGGGAGCAGCGCGTCATAGTCGCGCAAATTCTCCTCGAACACGTCGAGAAGCGACCGCGCATAGCCGGAGCCCATGGAGACGCGGGCCGGCCCCGGCACGTCGACGGCCTGCTCGAACAGCGGAATGCGCGTCTCCTCCCAGAGAGATTTGCCGAAGAGGAACGGCGCGTTGCCGCAGGCGGCGAGGATCGGCCCGGAGGCGGCGATGGAGGCGTTGTAATAGCGGTGCGCGAGATCGGCAGGCGCCTTGAGATGCACCTGGAAGGAGGTCGTCGCCGCCTCCAGCATCACGTCGCGATGCTCGGACACGAGATGGTCGCGGCCGAGAATGTCGACCCGCAGGGGCCGCCCGCCGCGCAGACGGAGAACCTCGCTGTTCAGCGCATAATACCGGTTGAGCGGCGACATATTGGCGAGGGTGAGGTCGTCGTCGCGGATCGTCGGCAAAGTGCCGATGAGGACCAGATTGGCGTCGAGCCGGTGGGCGACTGCGTTGCAGGCCGCCCAAACCTCCGCGAGCGCGTCATGCGCGCGGCCGACAACGTCGCCCTGAAGCGGCAGCGGATCGCAATTGAGCTCGAGATTGAAGCGCGACAATTCCGGCACGACGAGCGGATTGTCGAGCGCTTCGAGAAGCTGTTGATTGATCGAGGCGGGGAAATAATTGTGATCGAGAATCCAGGTTTCGATTTCGAACCCGATCATATGGCCCGCACGGGAGAATTTCTCGCCCGAGAAGAGCGCCCGGGCGACGTCCGTTTCCCGCGCCAGACGCTCGGCGAAACGCGCCTTGTCCGCGCCCGTGAAGCCCGTCGCCCCGATTTCCTCGCCCATGTCGCTCCCGGCCGCCCCGCCCCGTCCGTCCGGTTTTATTACGGGGCGGGATCGCGCGAAAGCGGCGAAGGGTCGCGCCCGAGCGCGTTTCTCGCTAAAGAGCCCCCGACATCCCGCCCGGAGCGCTTCCCTTGCCCGACATCGCCTATGTCAACGGCGTCTTCACCCCGATCGACGACGCCAGAATCTCCATCCTCGACCGTGGCTTCCTGTTCGCGGACGGCGTCTACGAAGTCGCCGCCGTCATCGACGGGCGGCTCGTCGACAACGACGCCCACATCGCCCGACTCGCACGCTCGCTGAAGGAGCTGCGCCTCGAGAGCCCCCTCCCGATGGCCGGGATCGTCGACATCGAAAAGGCGCTCGTCGCCCGCAACGAGGTGCGCGAGGGCATGGTCTATCTCCAGATCACGCGCGGCGCGGCGGAGCGGGATTTCTCTTTTCCGAAGAGCGTAAAGCCGACGTTGATCGGTTTTACGCAAAAGAAAGGCATTCTGGCGTCGCCCTACGCAGAAAAGGGCGTCAAGGTCAGGACCCTGCCCGACATGCGCTGGGCGCGCCGCGACATCAAGAGCGTCGCCCTGCTCGCGCAGGTGCTCGCCAAGCAGGCGGCGACGGAGGCCGGCTGCCAGGAAGCCTGGATGGTCGACGCCGACGGCTTCGTGACGGAGGGCTCTTCCTCAACCGCCTTCATTCTCAACAAGGCGGGCGCGATCGTGACCCGCCCCAATTCCAGCGCGATCCTGCCCGGCTGCACACGCCAAGCCATACTCGCGCTCGCCGCGCGGGAGAAACTGGCTATCGAGGAGCGCCCCTTCACCGTGGACGAAGCAAAGGCGGCCGCCGAGGCGTTCCTCACGAGCGCGTCAAATCTGGTTCTGCCGGTGGTCGCGATCGACGGCCGTCCTGTCGGCGAGGGCGTGCCCGGACCTTGCGCCAGGCGGCTGCGCGCGCTTTATCTCGAATTCGCGCGCGCAACCGCGATTTGATCAACCTTGCGCCTGCACGCTGTCCATATCGGCGCTCCGCTCGCTCTCAATCGCGAGCGCGAGCATCACGCTGAAGACGGCCGCCGCCAGGCACCAGAGCGAGTACCAGGCCGGCCGGTTCTCGACGAGCGCGAAGACGAATGTGCCGAACACCGCCCATCCGAAAAGCGCGACGCCGCGCCGCTGGCTGAATATGAGCGGCACGACCGTGAGCAGCACATAGAGGAAATGCACGACCAGCGGCGGCCGGTCGAATTGCGGCTCATAGGCCAGGGAATGCCTGACGATCGTCAGGTCGATCCCGTCCGCGACCGCCAGCTTGAAGATGAGATAGAGGGCGAGGACGATCCCCACGCCGCCCATCGTCCGCCACAGACGCTGTCGTTCGGCATCCGTCTCAGCATAGGCGGCTGCAAAGGGCGTGAGCACGGGCCAGACCACGAAAGCGATGAACGTATAGAGATATCTGAACGGCTGGCCGGCCTGCCGATCGCCGACCGTCCACCACACGCCGGCTTCCGAGAACTGGTGCAATGCGAATACGAGCGGAAAGGCCGCGAAGACCAGCATCCGGCGGTCGACCTTTCGAGCCTTCGACAACATGCCCAGCCCCGCCGTCCCGAGGCCGATCCCAGCAATGACGCTTGCTTCGAGTGAGTAGCACATGGATCGAACGCCCTCCCTAAGATGACGATTTATTTTCAACCCAACGGACGATTTTTACCGTCGCGCGACCCGCGGGCAAGACCCCGGCGCCGCGCGGTCGATTGGCCGGGTTCGGGACGGTAAGGCGGGGAAAAGTCGCGTCAGAAAAATTCTGTTGAACAACAACTTTCGATGCCCGCGCCAGCGACTCTTCGCCGTCACGGCGCGTGATTGGCGTTGAGCGCGCCGCCTTCGAAATGTTTCCAGGTTGACGATGCGCCGGCGCCGCTGGCGAGAGAAGGCCGGATTTGACGAACGTCCGATCGTGGAAGGGGTCGGCGAAACCCGCCGCCGGGAGAACGCCCTGGTTTGCCGGCCCTCCCGAATCAGGGGATGTCGGCGAGCGCCGAAAGCCACGCCTCCGGCGAGGAGTCGCTCGGCGCGCGCCAGTCGCCACGCGGCGAGAGCGAACCGCCGGAGCTGACCTTCGGGCCGTTGGGGAGCGCCGAACGCTTGAACTGGCTCGTTGCGAAAAAGCGGCGCAGGAACACCGTCAGCCAGTGTTTGATCTCGGGAAGATCATAGGCGACCCGGTCGCTTTCCGCGATGACAGAGGGCCATCTGCCGTGGCTCGCATCGCGCCACGCGCGCCATGAGAGGAAGGCGACCTTTGCGGGCGCGAACCCATAGCGGGTCGTGTAAAACAGGTTGAAATCCTGCAACGCATAAGGACCGACGAAGGCCTCGGTGCGCTGCGCCGTGTCGCCGGGAACGAGCTCCGGCGAGATTTCCGTTGCGAGAATATCCGTCAGCACCGCAACCGTTTGAGCCCCGAAGCGGGCGTCGCGCGCGCACCAGCGGATGAGATGCTGAATGAGCGTCTTCGGCACGGAGGCGTTGACGTTGTAATGCGCCATCTGATCGCCGACGCCATAGGTGCACCAGCCGAGCGCGAGCTCCGACAGGTCGCCGGTGCCGACAACGATCGCGTCGTGAAGATTGGCGAGGCGGAAGAGCAGAGACGTGCGCGCCCCCGCCTGGACGTTCTCATAGGTCGCGTCATAGACCGCTTCGCCCCGCGCGGCGGGATGTCCGATGTCTGCGAGCATCTGCCGGCAGGCGGCGGAGACGTCGATTTCCTGCGCCGAGACGCCGAGCGCGCGCATCAGCCGCCAGGCGTTGGCCTTCGTGCGGTCCGTCGTCGCAAAGGCGGGGAGCGTATAGGCGAGGATGTTGGCGCGCGGCAGGCCGAGCCTGTCCAGCGCCGTAACGGCGACGAGCAGCGCTTGCGTGGAGTCGAGTCCGCCGGAAACGCCGATGACGACTTTTTCCATCCGCGCGGCGCGCAGTCTCTGCCCCAGCCCGTGCGCCTGAATGTTGAAGGCCTCGAAGCAGAGCTCCGCCAGCCGCGCCTCGTCGTTCGGCACGAAGGGAAACCGCGGGACGTCGCGCATGAGGCCCAGATCCGCGTCGCGGGGCGCGGCGAGTTCAAAGGTCGCGCGGCGATAGCGCGCTCCGGCCGCCTCGACGTCGGCGCAATCGCCGAAAGTTCCCTGCCGCCCGCGCTCCGCTCTCAGGCGCCCGAGGTCGACGTCCGCCAGGACGAGTTGCGGCTCGTCGGAGAAGCGCGGCGCCTTGGCGAGCAGATCGCCGCATTCGTGAATCATCGCTTCGCCGTCCCAGGCGAGATCGGTCGTCGATTCCCCCTGCCCCGCGGCCGAATAGAGATAAGCGGCGAGGCACCGCGCCGAGTGGGTGGCGCACAGCGTCCGCCGGTAATCCGATTTGCCCACGATCGCGTTGGAGGCGGACAGATTGAGGAGCACCGTCGCCCCCGCGAGCGCCGCCCGCGACGATGGCGGAATCGGCGCCCAGACGTCCTCGCAAACCTCCATGTGGATCACGAGCCCGTCGAAGTCGCTTGCCGCAAGCAGAATGTCGGACCCGAACGGCGCGGTCTGGCCCGCAAGGGAGATCTCCTCGCCTGCGATATGGGCGCCGGAAGCGAAGTGGCGGCGCTCGTAGAACTCTCGGTAGTTGGGCAGATAGGTTTTCGGCGTCACGGCCAGGACGCGCCCGCGCAGGATCGCGACGCCGCAGTTGTAGAGCCGTCCGCGATGACGCAGCGGCGCGCCGACGACGACCAGCGGATGCAGCGCGCGCGAGGCCTCGATCAAGTCGCTCAGCGCCATCTCGACCGCGCCGAGGAGCGCGTCCTGCTGCAGGAGATCGTCGATCGCATAAGCGGAAATTCCCAATTCTGGAAACAGGACGAGCGACGCCCCGCGCTCATGCGCCTGGCTCGCCATGTCGATCGTGCGGGCGACGTTGAAGGCCGGATCGGCCACGCGCACGCGCGGACAGGCGACGGCGGCGCGGATGAAACCATGGGTGTGGAGCGAAAAGAACGGGTGGGTCATGTCAGCCCGAAAACGTCCGGCGTGGCGGGGAGATCGAAAACGGCCTCGATCGGCGGAAGGGGATAATGCCGAGACCCGAAGACGATGTCATTCCTGCCCACGGCCGGGGATTGCGGCGCAGGAGCCCAGGCGGCGACGGGCACAATCCATTTGTTTAATCTATGGGTGAAATTGAGTTTTTCTATGCACTCCAGTGACTTCCGCGCGCTACATTCCTTTTTTGAAATGTTCTAAAGCGAGGCTGGACGCCCCGAAAATCGGCACTAGGCTTACCGGTTGGGCAAAATCCGGTCGGGCGAATGAAGTTAACCGAGGGGGAAAGGACTTTCGACATGTGGTCCGAAATACGCGGCCTCAAGGACGATATCGACTACGGCACGCCGCCGCGCGACGGCGCGCCCGTCAGGCTGGAGATCGACCGCGTCACCGTTACGGTTCCTGCGGGCAGCTCCGTCATGCTGGCGGCGGCGGCCGCCGGCCGGCCGATCCCGAAGCTCTGCGCGACCGATATGCTCGAAGCCTTCGGCAGCTGCCGGGTTTGTCTCGTCGAGATCGAGGGACGCGGCGGCTTCCCGGCAAGCTGCACAACCCTCGTCGCCGACGGCATGAAGGTCCGCACGCAATCCGAGAACCTTCAACGCCTGCGCAAGGGCGTGCTGGAGCTCTACCTCTCTGACTTCCCGGAAAGCGAGATCGCGGACGGCTGGAGCGAGTTCCACGAGACGCTGAAAGCCGAGGGCGTGACGTCGCACCCCTATGGCGAAGGCGCGAACCATTTCGATGCGCCCGTCGATCAGTCGAACCCTTATTTCCTGTTCGATCCCGCAAAATGCATCGTGTGCTCGCGCTGCGTGCGCGCCTGCGCCGAGGTGCAGGGCACATTCGCACTGACAATTATGGGTCGGAGCTTCGAGTCGAAAGTCGCCGCCGGACAGGATGAGCCGTTCTTCGAGTCCGAATGCGTGAGTTGCGGCGCCTGCGTGCAGGCCTGCCCGAGTCATGCGCTGGTCGAAAAGAGCCTCTTCGAGGGAGAGTATAAACATGCCGAACCCGCTGAAGCCTGAAAAATCGGTCGTCACGACCTGCGCCTATTGCGGCGTCGGCTGCGGCTTCAAGGCCGAGACGCGCGGCGGCAAGATCGTGCGCATGACGCCGTGGAAGGAAGGCAAAGCCAATCACGGCCATAGCTGCATCAAGGGCCGCTTCGCCTACGACTATTACAATTCGCCGGATCGCGTGAAGACGCCGCTGATCCGCGCCTCGATCGACGATCCGTGGACGCCGGTGAGCTGGGACGAGGCGTTCGCCTACGCGGCCAAAGAGTTCAAGCGCATTCAGGCGAATTATGGCGTGAAGTCGGTCGGCGCCGTGTCGAGTTCGCGTTGCACCAATGAGGAGATTTTCCTCACGCAGAAATTTGCGCGCGCGGTGCTCGGCAACAACAATATCGACAATTGCGCCCGCATCTGCCACTCCCCGACTCAGTTCGGCCTGACGAACACCGTGGGCGCGGGCGCGGCGAGCCAGCACTTCGACTCGATCCTTCAGGCCGACGTCATCATGGTCGTCGGCGCCAATCCCACCGAAGGCCATCCGGTGTTCGGCTCGCTGATGAAGCGGCGCATCCGTCAGGGCGCGAAGCTCATCGTCATCGATCCGCGCAAGACGGAGACGGTGGAATCCCCGCATGTCAAAGCCGACGTGCATCTCGCCATCCGTCCCGGCACGAATGTCGCGATCCTCGACAGCATCGCTCATGTGATCGTGCGCGAAAGGCTCTACAACGAGGAATTCGTGCGCGCCCGCTGCGAAGTGACCGAGTTCGAAAACTGGAAGGCGCTCGTCGGCTCCGACAAATATGCGCCCGAAGTCATTGGCCCGCTCGCCGGCGTCGATCCCGAGGATATCCGCAAGGCGGCGCGTCTCTACGCGGGCGGCCCGAACAGCGCAATCTACTACGGTCTTGGCGTTACGGAGCATTCGCAGGGCTCGACGGGCGTGATGTGCCTTGGCAATCTCGGCCTCGCCTGCGGCATGCTGGGGCGCGAAGGAGTCGGCGTGAATCCGCTGCGCGGCCAGGGCAATGTGCAGGGCGGAAGCTGTCTCGGGAGCTGGCCGCATGTCTTCAGCGGCTACCGCTTCGTAACGGATTACGCCACCCGCTCGAGTTTCGAGGCCGAATGGGGCGTGACGCTCGACCCTGAGCCTGGCCTGCGCCTGCCCAACATGCTCGACGCCGCCGTCGCCGGCTCTTTCAAGGGCATGTATATCATGGGCGAAGATCCGGTGCAGAGCGACCCCAACCAGCACCACGTCATCGCCGCGATGAAGAACATGGAGTGCGTCATCCTCCATGACCTCTTCCTCAACGAGACGTCGAAATACGCCCATATCTTCCTGCCCGGCTCCTCGTCGCTGGAGAAGGACGGCACCTTCACCAACGCCGAACGCCGCGTCTCGCGCGTGCGCAAGGTGATCGAGCCTCTCGCCGGCCTTCAGGACTGGGAGATCACGGTAAAGCTCATGAACGCCATGGGCTACGATGTTTTCTATTCCAATCCCGGCGAAGTGCTGGACGAGATCGCGCGGCTCTCGCCCAACTATCGCGGCATAAGTTTTGCGCTCATCGACCGCATCGGCTCGGCGCAATGGCCCTGCAACGAGGAGGCGCCCGAGGGCACGGAGGTGCTGCACCGCGAGAAGTTCCCGCGCGCCAATGGGCTCGGCACCTTCATGCTCACCGAATATGTGCCCACCGCCGAGCGCACCAACGACAAATATCCGCTGCTGCTGACGACGGGCCGCATTCTTACGCAATACAATGTCGGCACGCAGACGCGGCGCACGCCGAACTCGCTTTGGCACCCCGAGGACGTGCTCGAGATCAACGAGCACGACGCGATTTCGCGCGGCGTGACGGATGGCGACTGGGTGAAAGTGTCAAGCCGCTTCGGCCAAATCGAGTTGCGCGCGCGGATTTCCGAGCGCGTGAACCCCGGCGTGGTCTACACGACCTTCCATCACGCGAAATCCAAGGCCAACGCCGTGACGTCCGACCTCTCCGACTGGGCGACGAACTGTCCCGAATATAAGGTGACGGCGGTCGATGTCGTGCGCACGAACGGCCCCGCCTCGGATAACGCTCGCGATGCGGAAGCCCCGCGCGTGGAGGAGCTGGAGGCCGCTGAATGAACATGACACAGCAACAGTCTGGCGCCGGCGTCCCGGTCATGGCGCTGGATCGCATCGTCATGATGGCCAACCAGATCGGCGATTTTTTCGCGCCCTATCCCCCCGAGCGGCGCGCGGAAGGCATTCGCAATCATCTCCGGACCTATTGGGATCCGCGGATGCGCGAGGAGCTTCTCGCGTTAATCGACGCCGGCGGCGCAGGGCTGGCGCCGCATGTGATCGACGGCGCGAAACTGCTTCGCGACGAGACCCACGCCAAACCTGGCTATTACGGGCCGCCGAAGGCCTGAAGCGGCGCGCAAGAGAAGCGCAATCCCCGTTGCGCTCATGTCGCCGCGGAAAGGGCGGGGAGCCCCTCCCCCGCCCTTTTTCTATTGCCGGGGTTCCTGCGTCTTTAAAATCGCGCGCGCGTCAAAGACCGGATTTGAGCCCTGCTCGCCGTAGCGAAACATCACCACCGTAACCGCGAAATTGGCGACGGCAGGCTGGCCGGGCTGCTGAATCCGAACCTCTCCCGCGCTCCAGTCGATGAAGCGAAAGAGGTCGTATCCAAGCGCGAGCGTCTCCTTCGCCCCGAGAACCAGCGCCTCCTTCAACGCCTGCTCATCGCTCGGCGCGTCGGCGCCTTGCAGCGTCACGCGGACCATATTGGGGGCGAGCAAGGAGACTTTCGTCGAGAGGCAGTCGGATAGCGCGAGGGAGGCGGCGAGCAAAGCCGTCAGAGCTAGAACCCGTTTCTCGCATGCCACGAACATGCCTCCATGTCTCATAGATGCGCAAAAACAAAAAGGGCGGGGTCTCCCCCGCCCTCGCCCTTTCTTTTCCGAACCGTGGGCCCGATCAACCCCAATGGGCCAGGATCGCCAGCATCAGCAGCGCGACGATGTTGGTGATCTTGATGGCCGGGTTCACGGCCGGGCCGGCGGTGTCCTTATATGGGTCGCCGACGGTGTCGCCCGTGACCGATGCCTTGTGCGCCTCGGAGCCCTTAAGGTGCTTCACGCCGTCCTTGTCGACGAAGCCGTCCTCGAAAGACTTCTTGGCGTTGTCCCAGGCGCCGCCGCCCGAGGTCATCGAGATGGCGACGAAGACGCCATTGACGATCACGCCGAGCAGCAGCGCGCCCACCGCCGCGAGAGCGTTGGCCTTGCCGCCGCCGAGGACAAGCACGACAATGAACATCACGAGCGGCGCGGCCACCGGCAGCAGCGAGGGGACGATCATCTCCTTGATCGCCGCCTGCGTCAGCATGTCGACCGCGCGGCCGTAGTCCGGACGGGCCGAGCCGTCCATGATGCCGGGCTTCTCGCGGAACTGGCGGCGCACTTCCTCGACAACGGAACCCGCCGCGCGGCCCACGGCCGTCATGGCGATGCCGCCGAAGAGGTAAGGAATAAGGCCGCCAAAGATCAGGCCCGCGACGACGAAGGGGTTCGACAGGCTGAAGTCGATGTTCTCGAGGCCCTTGAAATACCCGACGCCGGTCTCGGCGAAGTGGCGGATGTCGTTCGTATAGGCCGCGAACAGCACCAGCGCGCCGAGTCCCGCGGAGCCGATGGCGTAGCCCTTCGTCACCGCCTTGGTCGTGTTGCCTACCGCGTCGAGCGCGTCGGTCGACTGGCGCACTTCCTTCGGCAGGCCCGACATTTCGGCGATGCCGCCGGCGTTGTCGGTCACTGGGCCAAAGGCGTCGAGCGCGACGATCATGCCGGCGAGGCCGAGCATGGTCGTGACCGCGATCGCAGTGCCGTAGAGGCCGCCGAACTGATATGTGAGGATGATGCCGAGCACGATCACGACCGCCGGGGCGGCCGTCGACTCGAGCGATACGGCGAGGCCCTGAATGACGTTGGTGCCATGGCCCGTCACTGACGCCTGGGCGATCGACACCACCGGGCGCTTGCCCGTGCCGGTGTAATATTCCGTGATGTAGACGATGGCGCCGGTCACGATCAGGCCGATGATCCCGCAGAGGAAGAGCATGAAGCCGTTGATCGACTCGCCGTTGACCTTGCCGACTTCGCCAAGACCGACGGTGAAGAGCGTGGCGAGAAAGAGGCCGGGGATCGAGAGAACGCCCGTGGCGATGAGGCCCTTATAGAGGGCGTCCATGATCTGGTCGTCCTTGAGGCCGAGCTTCTCGAAGTAGGGCGCGGCGATCTGGCCCCACTGCGTGTCGTCCTTGCCGAGCTTCACGAAATAGGTGCCGGCGATGGAGGTCAGGATCGACAGGCCGCCAATGGCGAGCGGATAGATCACGGCTCCGTGCAGGCCTTCCTGACCGGAAAAGAAGATCGCGGCGAGAACCATGGTCGCGACGACCGTGACCGCGTAGGTCTCGAAGAGGTCCGCCGCCATGCCCGCGCAGTCGCCGACATTGTCGCCGACGTTATCGGCAATCGTCGCCGGGTTGCGCGGATCGTCTTCCGGAATGCCCGCCTCGACCTTGCCGACGAGGTCGGCGCCGACATCGGCGCCTTTGGTGAAGATGCCGCCGCCGAGACGCGCGAAGATCGAGATGAGCGACGCGCCGAAGCCGAGCGCGACGAGCGCATCGACGAGAACGCGATCAGCAGGCGTATAGCCCACGAACCAGGTGAGGATCGCGTAGTAGATCGCGACGCCCAGCAGCGCGAGGCCCGCGACGAGCAGACCCGTGACGGCCCCCGCCTTGAAGGCGATGTCGAGGCCGCCGGCCAGCGACTTGGTCGCCGCCTGCGCGGTGCGGACGTTGGCGCGCACCGAGACGTTCATGCCGATATAGCCGGCCGCGCCCGAGAGCGCCGCGCCGATCGCGAAGCCGAAGGCGACCGCCCAGCCGAGCAGAATGACGAGCAGCACGAAGATCACGGCGCCGACGTAGCCGATGGTCTTGTACTGGCGATTGAGATAAGCCTGCGCGCCCTCGGCGACGGCGCCCGAGATTTCCTGCATGCGCTGCGAGCCGGGATCAGCCGCGAGCAGCTCCTGCGACGTTTTCACGCCGTAGGCTACGGACATGAGTCCGAAGACGATGGTAAGAAAAAGGACCATTGGGTTCGCCTTTTCGTTCTTCGGCCGGAGGGCGGCCGAAAATGACCGCGCCACAAAGGGGTGGGCGCGCAACGGAAAAAAGGAAACACGGCCGGACGCGACGAATCGGCCGGACGCGCGAGAATTTTCCGCGCGCTTTCTGCCAGAAACCGGGCGAACCGGCAATGGCGCCGCCCTTTGCAGTCAGAAGTGGCTGAAGGACAATTTCCCGAAATTCAGGGGCTTTTTTGCCGCGTCGCGAAACAGGGGCGGCGCCGTTCCGGCGACGATCTCGCCGATCCGGGCGACCCCCTCCCCCGCGCGGAAGGCGGAGCCGGCGGCGAACAGGATTTCATAATCGTCGCCGCCCGTCAGCGCGGTTTCGAAGAGTTCGGGCGCCAGGGCCATGGCCTCGCGCGCGGCGGGAGAAAGCGGAACAAGGGGCGCCTCCACGATCGCGCTCACCCCGGAGACGCGGCAGAGTTTCGCGAGGTCGCCCGCGAGCCCGTCGGAGACGTCCATGGCGGCGCTGGCGTGGGCGCGCAGCAGCGGCGCGAGGTCGAGGCGCGGGCGCGGCAGGAGGTAGCGGTCCAGCAGATGATCGCGGGCGGCGGGAGAAAGCCGCGCCGCCAGCGCCGGGTCTCGGCGCAGCGCAAGGCCGACGGCGGCGTCGCCGATCGTCCCGGAGACGTAGATCGCATCGCCGGGCCGCGCGCCTGTGCGCGGGACGAAGCGCGGCGCGCGGCCCAGGGCGGTGATCGAGATGGTCAGCGGCCCCGGCGTCGCGGCCGTGTCGCCGCCGAGAAGCGGCGCGGCATAGCCGCGGGCGTCTTCCGCGAGACCGGCGGCGAAGGCGGTCAGCCAGTCGTTGGTCCAGTCGCCCGGCAAGGCCAGCGAGAGCAGAAAGCCGACCGGCTCGGCGCCTTTGGCGGCGAGATCGGAGAGATTGACCCGCAGCGCCTTCTTGGCGATGAGCGCAGGCGGGTCGTCGGGGAAGAAATGCACGCCGCCGACAAGCATGTCGACCGTGGCGACCGTCGGCTCGGCGGACGCCGCGATCAGCGCCGCGTCGTCTTTCAGACCCAGCGCCGCAGGCCCGGCGATGGGCGCGAAGATGCGGGCGATGAGTTCGTCTTCGGTGTAGCGGTCGGACATTGCCCCTGCGCCCCCTCCCTGTCCCCCCCCCCCCCCGCTCCGCGAGAGAGAGGGACACTCGCGATCAGCGATGTGGATGAAGGCCCGGATCCGCCCCTTCTCCCGCGCAATCGGGGGAGGGTTGGGGAGGGGGCTACCCCATTTCCCCCGCCCGCTCCTCGCGCGCGATTTTGTCGAGTACGGCGTTCACCATGCCCGACTCCATCGACCCGAAAAAGGCGCCGGCGACGTCGACATATTCCTTGATCGCAACGCGGGCCGGGACGTCCTTGCGCGACCGCAGCTCATAGGCGCCCGCGCGCAGGGCGGCGCGCATCACCGCCTCGACGCGCGCGAGCGGCCAGCCGCCCGACAGGACGCGATCGATCTGACGGTCGATGGCCACCTGATCCGTGAGCACGCCCTGCAGCACGTCGCGGAAGAACGCCACCTCGGCAGGCTTGTATTGCACGCCCTCGATCTCGCGGCCGATCCAGTGCGACTCGAATTCCGCGAAGACCTCGTTGAGGCCCTTCCCCGCGACTTCCATCTGATACAGCGCCTGCACGATGGCGAGGCGCGCGGCGGAGCGCTGGTCGAGACTCATGCGAGACTCCGTTTCAGGCGGATGAGCGCGAGCGCCGCGAGGGCTGCGTCGGCGCCCTTGTCGCCCTGCTTCGGATCGGCGCGCACGATCGCCTGCTCGTCATTTTCCACGGTGAGGATTCCATTGCCCAGAGGGAGGCGGCGCGAGACCGAGAGGTCGGTCAGCGCACGCGAGCTTTCATTGGCGACGATCTCGAAATGATACGTCTCGCCGCGAATGACGCAGCCGAGCGCAACGAGCCCGTCATAGGGCGCGCCCGCCTTTTCCGCGGCGTCGAGCGCGATGGCGGCGGCGGTCGCGATCTCCAGCGCGCCAGGAACCTCGATCACGGTCGCGCGCGCGCCGAGCCGCTCGATCGCGGCGATCGCGCCTTCTTTCAGTTGGCCGACGATGTCGGCGTTGAACTTTGCCGCGACGACGAGGATGCGCGCGCCGGGAACCGGCGTCGCATCAAGGTCGTCGGGTGCAAAACCTGCCATTTTCGAACTCCGAAAGGCCCCTCCCCAACCCTACCCCCGCCAAAGCCCGTCAAAGACGGGCGTCTTCCGACGCCCTTTGTCGAAGAGGGAGTGACGGCGCGGCCTTCATATACGCCGCCGATCGCAAGCGTCCCCCTCACTCGCGCGCAGCGGGAGAGGGACGGAGAGGGGGTAGCGTTTCCGCGGATATTTTTGGTTTTGGCGCATCTTATGTCACAGCGGCTGCGGCTTGTCAGCCAGCGCCGTCATTTTCCGCTCAACCGCGCCGCATATCGCGCCATCATATCCACCTCGATGTTCAAGGCGTCTCCTGCCCGGCGCGCGCCGAAGGTGGTCACGGCCAGCGTGTGCGGAATGAGCAAGATCGAAAATCGGTCGCCTTCGACCTCATTCACGGTGAGCGACGCGCCGTCCAGCGCGACGGACCCCTTTGGCGCAATGAAGCAGGCAAGGTCGTGCGGGGCCTCGATCCAGAAGCGGGCCATCGCGTCAAAGTCGTCTCTCGACAGAATGTGCGCCACTCCGTCGACATGGCCTGTGACGATATGGCCGCCGAGTTCGTCGCCGACCCGGAGCGCGCGCTCGAGATTGACGCGCGTTCCCGGCGCCCATGCTCCCACAGTCGTCTTCGCCAAAGTCTCGGCCGCTGCGTCGACGTCGAAGACGGTGCGCCCGCCCTCGCGTGCGACGGCGACCACCGTCAGACACACCCCGGAATTGGCGATGGAGGCGCCGAGCGCGATCGTATCGGCGTCATAGGCGCAGCCGATGCGCAGGCGCTTCAGATCGCCGCGCGGGTCGACGGAAAGAACTTCGCCGATGTCGGTGACGATGCCGGTGAACATGAAAAACTCCAAGACGGCCTCGTCATGGGAGGCGTAAACCTCGCACGCGCCCTGCGTCCAATCGGCGAGGCCGTTTCAATCCATTCTCGCGTAGCGCGTCATCTGATCTGCGCCGAGCGTTCGGCTTTCGATCATGCGATAGCGCGAGACATTCTCCAAAGCCGCGCGCGCCGCGGGGGTGAGGGCCGGACGGCCTGGACGGCCGAGCGGCTTCACGCCCTTGTGAAGGATGACCTCGTCCGCGAGCCCGGCGACGAGCAGACTTTCCGCTACGCGGGGCCCGCCCTCGCTGAAGACGCGCGTGATTCCCCGGTCGGCGAGCAGACGCAACGCCGCGAGCAGATCGAGCCGGCCGTCGATCGTAGGGATGCGCGCGACTTCGGCGCCGGTCGCCTCGGCGAAAGCGCGCGCGGCGTCCTCCCCCACATCCTCGCCGACGATCACGAGCAGCGGCGTCTCGCGCGCCGTCGCGGCAAGCCGCGATCGCGGCGACATGGTCAACCGGCGATCCAGCACGACGCGCAGCCGTCTGGGTCCGTCGACGCCCGGCGCACGCACGGTCATCAGCGGATCGTCCTCCCGCGCCGTGCCGGAGCCGACCATGATCGCGTCGTGAAGCGAGCGCTGCACATGGGTGAAAGCGTCGGCGATGGGTCCGGTGATGCGCAAGCGTGGGTCGTGCGCGGCGCCCGCCGCGTAGCCGTCCGCCGTCTGCGCCAGCTTCAGCGTCACCATCGGCCGATGTTTAGTGACGCGCAGAATATGGCCGAGATGGTCGCAGCGCGCGGCAGCCGCCTCTGCCCCGACCGCGACGTCGATTCCCGCCTCGCGCAGAATGGCGTGGCCCCGCCCCGCGACGCGCGGATCCGGGTCTTCCATCGCCGTGACGACGCGCGCCACGCCCGCTGCGACGATGGCGTCGACACAGGGCGGCGTGGCCCCGTGATGCGAACAGGGTTCGAGCGTGACGTAGAGCGTCGCGCCGCGCGCCGCCTCCCCCGCCGCCGCGAGAGCGATGGCTTCCGCATGCGGACGCCCCCCGACGGCCGTATAGCCGCGCGCGACGACGACGCCGTCGCGCACGACGAGCGCGCCGACCGCCGGATTGGGCGCCGTGCGGCCCATGTTGCGCCGGCCGAGCGCCAGCGCCGCCGCCATATAGGCGTCGTCGGTCGCGGCGAGTGGAAAGGTCTCGTGCAGGCTCATCTAGTCGTCGGCGCCTTCCGCAAATTCGCCGCCGCTCTCGAGTTCGTCGATGATCGCGTTGAAATCGCGCGCTTCCCGAAAGTCGCGATAGACGGAGGCGAAGCGGACAAAGGCCACGGCGTCGAGGGAACGCAAGCCTTCGATCACCAATTCGCCGATTCGATGGCTTTCCACCTCGGCTTCCCCTGCGCTTTCGAGCTGGCGGACGATGCCCGAAATCATCCGCTCCACGCGCTCGGGCTCGACGGGACGCTTGCGCAACGCGATCTCGACCGAGCGGGTGAGCTTGTCGCGGTCGAAGGGCGCGCGCTTGCCCGATTTCTTGACGACGACGATCTCGCGCAGCTGCACGCGCTCGAAAGTGGTGAAACGGCCGCCGCAGGTCGGGCACACGCGCCGGCGCCGGATGCAGGCGGAGTCCTCGGCCGGGCGCGAATCCTTCACCTGCGTGTCGAAGGAGCCGCAATAGGGACAGCGCATCAAAACCCTCGGCGCTCTTTCACCCCCTCGGGAGGAAGGGTCGAACGGCGAAGCCGTTCGGGGTGGGGCGATGACCCGAACGCTCGCCGAATTTGCCTAAAGCAGAAGGCGCAGGGTCCGGGGCGACTCCCGAAGTTCGGAAGTCCGCCCCACCCCGCGCCTTTGGCGCGACCCTCCCCTTGAGGGGAGGGCGCAAAACAGTCCCGATTACGGATAGATCGGGAACTTGGCGGTCAGCGCGTGAACCTTTTCCTTCACCGCCGCTTCCGTGCCCGCGTTGCCCTCTTCGCCCTTCGACGACAGGCCGTCCAGCACCTCGACGATCAGCTTGCCGACCTCGGCGAACTCGCCCGTGCCGAAGCCGCGTGATGTCGCCGCCGGCGTGCCGAGACGAATGCCGGAGGTGACGAAGGGCTTTTCCGGGTCGAAGGGGATGCCGTTCTTGTTGCAGGTGATGTGGGCGCGGCCGAGCGCGGCTTCCGCCGCCTTGCCGGTGATCTTCTTCGGACGCAGATCGACCAGCATGAGGTGGTTCTCCGTGCCGCCGGAGACGATCGCGAGGCCCGCGTCGACCAGCGTCTGGGCGAGGGTCTGCGCATTGTCCTTCACGCGCTGCTGATAGGCCTTGAATTCCGGCGTCAGCGCCTCTCCGAAGGCGACCGCCTTCGCGGCGATGACGTGCATCAGCGGGCCGCCCTGCAGGCCGGGGAAGATAGCCGAATTGATCTTCTTGGCGATGTCTTCGTCATTCGTCAGCACCATGCCGCCGCGCGGGCCGCGCAGCGTCTTATGCGTCGTGGTGGTGACGACATGGGCGTGCGGGAACGGCGAGGGATGCAGGCCCGCGGCGACGAGGCCGGCGAAATGGGCCATGTCGACCATGAAGTAGGCGCCGACTTCGTCCGCGATCTTGCGGAAGGCCGCAAAGTCCCAGATGCGCGAGTAGCCCGAGCCGCCGGCGATGATGATCTTCGGCTTGTGCTCCTTGGCGAGCTTCTCGACCATCTCCATGTCGATGCGGTGATCGTCCTTGCGCACCGTGTAGGGGATCGGCTTGAACCACTTGCCGGAGAGATTCACGGGCGATCCGTGCGTCAGATGGCCGCCCGCTGCGAGGTCGAGGCCCATGAAGGTGTCGCCCGGCTGCGCGAGCGCGAGGAAAACGCCCTGGTTCGCCTGCGAGCCGGAGTTCGGCTGCACATTGGCGAAGCCGCAACCGAAGAGCTTCTTGGCGCGCTCGATCGCCAGGTTCTCGGCGATGTCGACATACTGGCAGCCGCCGTAATAGCGCTTGCCCGGATAGCCTTCCGCGTACTTATTGGTCAGAACCGAGCCCTGAGCCTCCATCACCGCCTTGGAAACAATGTTTTCCGACGCGATGAGCTCGATCTCGTGCTTCTGGCGGCCGAGTTCGAGTTCGATCGCCTTGGCGAGTTCCGGATCGGACTGCGCAAGGGAGGTGGTGAAGAAACCGGACTGGCTCATGGAATGTCCTCTAGCCTGAGCGCGCGAAAGATAAGCGAAAAAGGCGGCTTCCCCGATTCTCGCGGCGAAACCGGCTCTCCATGTCGCGCATCGTTGAGGCGTCCGCCTTATCACGGCGCGGGCGCAACGGGAAGAGTGGCGGATTGGCGCGGGACATCGGTCCGGACCAGATTTCAGGGGCGCCGTTCAGCCCGCAAACCGGCCGCGGCCGCAATCGCCTCCCGCGCCGCCTCCAGCTCCCCTGCCCGCATATCCCTGATCTTCTCCGCCATTCCCGCCGGCGGCCGCTCGGGCGACCCGGCGTCGGAAGGCGGCCGCGGATCGTATTCCACCGCAAGCTGCAGCATCTTCGCATGGTCTTCGCCCCGCAGCACCGCCGCCAGCGTCAGGCCGAAATCGAGGCCCGCCGTCGCGCACCATCCAATAGCTCGTAGCCTTGTAGCCCTTGAGCAGACCCGCCGCGCCGAGCAGCAGCGAGCCCGTGCACGCGCTCGTGACATATTTCGCGCGAGAACCGCGGTCGGCGAGAAAGTCGAGCACGGCGCGGTCGCGCATCGCGGGGATCGTCCCCGGCTGACTTGGCGGCTTGATATGGACTTGGCGGCTTGATACGGACCCGATTGTTCCCTTGAGGGAGAAGGCGCCATTGCCGGCTCAGGCCGAGCTTTTCTGATAGTCCTTCACGTCCGAGAATTTGATCGCCGGGTTGCGCTCCGCGTCATAATTCAGTTGAAACGCGGACGTGCTCATGAACACCGGGGCGCCGTCGAGATCGTCCGCGATGCTGGAGCCGTTGGAGTCGATGAAGCTTTTCAGCTTCGCCGGCTCGTCCGACGCAATCCAGCGGCAGATCGTGAAGCGCGAGGTTTCGTAGCGCGTCTGCAAGCCATATTCGGCCTCCAACCGCGTCGCGAGCACATCGAGCTGCAGCGCGCCGACGACGCCGACGATGGAGCCGGAGCCGTCATGCGGGGTGAAGACCTGCACGACGCCCTCCTCGGCGAGTTGCTGCAAGGCCTCGCGCAGCTTCTTGGCCTTCATCGCGTCGCTGATGAGAATGCGGCGCAGGATTTCAGGCGCAAAGCTCGGCACGCCGCGAAAGCGGATGTCCTCGCCCTCCGTGAGCGTATCGCCGATGCGAAGTTGCCCGTGGTTCGGCAGACCCACCACGTCGCCCGCGAAAGCCTCGTCGGCGATCGAGCGGTCGCGCGCGAAGAAGAATTGCGGCGCGTTGATGGGAATGTTCTTGCCCGTGCGGATGAGCTTCGCCTTCATGCCGCGCGTTAGCTTGCCCGAGCAAACGCGCATGAAGGCGATGCGGTCGCGGTGGTTCGGGTCCATATTCGCCTGGATCTTGAAGACGAAGCCGGTCATTTTCGGCTCGCTCGCCTCCACCATCCGCTTGTCGGCCTCCTGCGCGCGCGGGCTCGGCGCATATTCGGCCATGGCGTCGATGAGATCGCGCACGCCGAAATTGCGGAGCGCCGAACCGAAGAAAACGGGCGTGAGATGGCCCTCGCGGAAAGCCGCGAGATCAAAGGGTTTGCTGCCCTCCTCCGCCAGCATCGCCTCCTCGCGCCAATGGTCGGCGTCGGTCGGCAGAAGCTTGTCGAAGAGCGGATCGAAAATGCCTTCCGTCTTCAACTCGTCGCCGTCCTTGTCGATCTGGCGAACGGTCTTCGTCGCGAAGCGATAGGTTCCGGCGAAATTCTTGCCGCCGCCGATGGGCCAGGTGATCGGCGTCGTGTCAAGCGCGAGCGTCTTCTCGATTTCGTCGAGCAGCTCGAAGGGATCGCGGCCTTCGCGGTCGAGCTTGTTGACGAAAGTGACGATCGGAATGTCGCGCAGGCGGCAGACTTCGAAAAGCTTGCGCGTGCGCGCCTCGATGCCCTTGGCCGCGTCGATCACCATCACCGCCGCGTCGACCGCGGAGAGCGTGCGATAGGTGTCTTCCGAGAAGTCCTCGTGGCCCGGCGTGTCGAGCAGATTGAAGACGCAATCGGCGTATTCGAAGGTCATCACCGAGGTGACGACCGAAATGCCGCGCTCGCGCTCGATGCTCATCCAGTCCGAGCGCGTCTGCTGGGCGTTGCGCTTGGCCTTCACGGCGCCGGCAAGCTGAATGGCGCCGCCGAAGAGCAGGAGCTTCTCGGTGAGCGTGGTCTTGCCGGCGTCAGGGTGCGAGATGATCGCGAAAGTGCGGCGCCGCGAAACGGGGTCGCGATGGGTGGAGGCGGTCAAGGTCGATCCATAGAGTCGAGAGGCGGCGGGCGATTCTCGGGAAACCGCGCCGCCGATGGCATTTACAGCAAAGCGGCCGAAGACGAGAGCGAAATCCGCGAATCGCGGCGGGCCGCGGCGCTTCCGGCCCCCGCCCGGAAATGCGCCCCGGCGTTCGGCGCGGGCGCAACCAGATATACGGGTTCACACGCCTGGGTTGAATTGGATTCCAGCCGGCTAAATATTGAAAACATGGAAGATCCCGAGATTGCATCTTGTGTTTTAACGAAAAGTTAGCCAATGCTGGTCTCGACGCGAGCGGGGCCAGAAGCGAAGCGTTCTTTATTTTTTTGCGCTGATCGCGAGCGCGCGCCTCCCGAAATCGCTCGAACGGATGAATGCGGCGACCTGCGCGAAGGCGCGCGCCTTTTTGTGTAGTTTGTAAAGAGAAGGGTAGTTCCATGAAATCTGCGAGGGGCTGGGCGCTCAATGGCGCCATGATCGCGGCGATGGGTCTTTTCCCGGCCGCCGCGACGGGAGAGGAAACGACCGTCAACGCTGCGGATGCGCGGCGGGCGTTCGTCGCGCCGCTGAAGACCTGGCCGAGCGCCACGCCCGCCTCGGCCCCGCAGACCCGCGACGAGCCGCTCACCCGGGGCCAGATGTCGTCGATCACGCCGCACGGCATGCCCGTGCTTAAACGGGGCGAATACGGCACGGACATCGACAACGAGAACAATGCGAACACCCATACGCCCGACGGCGATATGGACGCCTATCTTTTCAATACGGCCGCCAATGCGCCGATCGAATATAATATTGTCCTTCCGGCCGGCTCGGCCGGTAAAGCCGCCACGCTGCGTATGGACGTCTTCGATGTGGACGCCGCCGCGGGCGAAGCGGACATCGTCTATGTCAATGGCGTCAGGGTCGGCGTTCTGAACGGCAGCGACAGCGCTTGGGGCGTGAACATCTTCGCCATTCCGCCCGGCGTGCTCGTCGATGGGCGCAATCTGGTCAGGATCGACATCGACACGCGGAACCCTGGGCGCGCGATCTGGGCGGTGATGGTCGACTGGGGCATCATCTCCCTGCCGACAAGCACAACGCCGGGCATCACCCGCTGCTGGGTGACGCCCGCTCGTCAGACAAGGGGCGACTATGTGAACTTTTTCGCCGAGACGACGGGGTCGCTGGACACAGTCAGCGTCACAGTCGCCGGCCGCACGCTCCCCCTCACGGACCCTGACCGCGACGGCGTCTGGTCCGGCCAGTGGCAGATCCCCGCAGCCTTGCCGCCAGCGGCCTACACAATGCGCTTCGGCGCAACGAAGGCCAGCTCGGTCATATCGACCTGCCCAACGCTCAAGGTCGACTGAGCATTCCAAACGTCAGGAAGCGGGCGCATTTCGGCGCCCGCAGCCAGATCGCGCACAGGGCTTGCGCGCCAGGCCGAGGGCGCGGCCTTCTCAGGCGAAATCCCCTGCAAGCGCTTCCCGCGTCGCCTCCGACATCACGGCCATGTGGCTGTAATTGGGATGGGAGAGGCCCAGAATCACCCGTGCGTTCGGCGCGCGGAAAGCTTCTGCCTGCGCGTCGGTGAAGGGGAAGTGCACGAATTGCACGCTCGACGCCTTGCCGTCGGCCGTGGTGCGGTCCTGATCGGCCTCGGCCGCGCCCTGGATCCGTTCGCCGCCGACCTCGATGAAGGCCGTGTCCTCGATGCCGCCCAACCCCGCGAGCACGCGGGCGCGGCGTAGCGGATCGTCGATCTCGATCATGAAAGTCGCGACGAGTTCCCGGCCCTTCGGGATGAGCGGATTATAGGCCGCGAGTTCCTCCGGAATCTGCGCCTCGCCGCCGCGCTCGATGTGCAGCATCTCCTGCACCTGCAGCCACATCGTATCGAAGCTCTCGAAATAGAAGGTCACATAGGGACCAACCTCGACGCGCCGGTTGCGCTTGACCGCCGTGATCCTGCGCCGATGCTCCGCGCGTCCCTTCGCATATTCGGCCCAGGGGAGAATATCGTCTCGGGTGATTTCGGTTTTGATGGACATGTCGTTTCTCTCGACTCCCGTCCTCCCGACTATTCGCCGGAAGACGAAATCCCATACGCCCGCGCCATCAGCACGATCGGATGGCCGACGCGCTCGGGTTTTGGCGCGTCGCCGCCAAGCGCCTCAATCCCCTGCTCCAGATGAATGCCCGCGAGCGGACATTCCGACACGACGTGCTTCTTGCCCGCCGTGTTGAGCTGACGCATCGCCGGCTTGCCGACCTTCATCGCGGTTTCGAAATTGCCCTTCTTGTAACCCCAGGCGCCGCCGTGGCCCGAACAGCGCTCGACAACCGCAACATCCGCCTGCGGAATGAGCTTGAGAAGCTCGGCGCCCTTCTGGCCGAAATTCTGCGCGCGCGAATGGCAGGACATGTGGAAGGCGACGCCGCCGTCGATCGGCTTCATGCCCTCAGCGAGCCCCTCCTTCTTCGCGATGTCGACGATATACTCGGAGAGGTCGAAGGTCGCTTTGGACAGCTTCTTCACGCTCCCGTCGTCCGGCAGAATGAGCGGCCACTCGAATTTAAGCATCAGCGCGCAGGAGGGCACCGGCGCCACGATATCGTAACCCTCGTCGATATAGGGCGCGAAGGCGGCCGCGACCTTTCGGGCGGCGTCGGCGACTTCGCCGATCAGACCCTGCTCCAGCTTCGGCATTCCGCAGCAATGCGGATGCACGACTTTCGTCTCGACGCCGTTCTTCGCCAGCACGGCCAGCGCCGCCATTCCGATCGACGTGTCGTTGTAATCTCCGTAGCAAGTGGCGTAGAGCGCGACCTTGCGGCCCTTCGCAGGGCCGGCCGCGTTGCGCGCGGGCGGCGCCGCCTTGGCGCGCGCTTCGAGCGTTTGGCCCGCATATTCCGGAAGCGCCGCGTTCTTGTCGATGCCGGCGTATTTCTCTTCCAGTCCGCGCAGGGGGCTCCCGCGACGCGTCGCCCAATTGACGGCGCCCGAGATCAGCGTCGCCCATTTGCCGTTGCGGTCCGTCTCGGTCAGCGCGCGATCGGCGGCGGAAATCCCGCGCTTCTTCGCCTCGACGGCGCGATAGCGCAGCATCAGATGCGGAAAATCGAGATTGAATTCGTGCGGCGGAACGTAGGGGCACTTCGTCAGGAAGCACATGTCGCAGAGCGTGCAGGCGTCCACGACCTGTTTGAAATCCGCGCTCGGGACAGAATCGAGTTCGCCCGTCTTCGATTCGTCGACGAGATCGAAGAGCCGCGGGAAAGAGTCGCAGAGATTGAAGCAGCGGCGGCAGCCGTGACAAATGTCGAGGACGCGGCGCATTTCCGCGTCGAGCTTCGCCTCGTCGTAGAAATCGGGATTTTCCCAATCCAGCGGATGCCGGATCGGCGCCTCGAGACTGCCTTCTCTCATGGTCGTCCTGCTATGACGGAAAAGGATCCCCTCCCCCCGCGAATCTGCGGGAAGAGGGGATTTGCGGGCGTTACTTCAGCTCGTCGAGCGCCTTCTGGAAACGCCCGGCGTGCGAGCGCTCTGCCTTGGCGAGCGTCTCGAACCAGTCGGCGATCTCGTCGAAGCCTTCTTCGCGCGCCGAACGCGCCATGCCCGGATACATGTCGGTGTATTCGTGCGTCTCGCCGGCGACGGCGGCCTTGAGGTTGTCGGCGGTCTTGCCGATCGGGAGGCCGGTGGCCGGATCGCCGACGGACTCGAGGAACTCGAGATGGCCGTGGGCGTGGCCGGTCTCGCCTTCCGCGGTGGACCGGAACACGGCGGCGACGTCATTGTAACCTTCGACGTCGGCCTTCTGAGCAAAATAGAGATAGCGGCGGTTCGCCTGCGATTCGCCGGCGAAAGCGGCCTTCAGGTTCTCTTCGGTCTTGCTGCCCTTGAGCGATGCCATTATTGCCTCCAAAGGAGAATTGACGGCGCGCGGCGCCTCCCGCGAGAGGCCCCGGCGTCACTTCCTTAGAATAATTCAAAACTACGTCCCGTCCAACTGAAATCGGACAATCCCCGGGCAGTTTCCGCCCCGGCCGCCGCCATGGACCGGCATTTCGCGCGGCGCTCGCCCTAAATTGATTCCGATCGCCAGGGAATCCGGGCCGACGAGATGCCCGACGCGCGTCTCCCTGAAGCCTGCCGCCTTCATCCAGCCCCCCAACAATAGGCGCCCGTGAAATCGAAACCGCTGGCGGTTTCGATGAGCATGTCGAGGCTCATCAGCAGGCTGAAGGGGTTCTCGCGGCGGCCGTCGTCGATCAGCGCCTCATGGGCGATGAGCGCGCCGCCCGCGGGCAGGGCGTCATAGGCTTTGCGAAGCAGCATATGCTTCTGGCCGAAATCCCGGTCGTGAAGGATATGGCCCATGGCGATCACATCCGCATCGGGCAAGGCGTCGGCGAAGAAGCGGCGAGCAGCGCCTTGGGGTTCCACAACGACATCCCGAGCGAGAGGGGCTTTTCGGGCGACGGCTTCATGCTCATGACAAACTCCCCGTTGCGCGGCTAATCTGAATGCATGGCCGACCAGTACGACAGTTTCGCAGCGCTCGCCGCGCGCGAGATCGAGGACGTTCATTATCGCATTCACGTCGCCGTTCGCCCCTCGCCCGTCGTCATCTTGGCGCCGCATGGCGGCTGGATCGAGCCGGGCACCTCGGAGGCGGCGACGGCGATCGCGCACGAGACGCATTCGCTCTATTGCTTCGAAAGCCTCACGATGCGCGCGAAAGGCGACGGCCTGCACATCACCTCGACGCGCTTCGACGAACCCTGTGCGCTGCGGCTCGTCGCGGGTTCGGAGGTCGCGATCGGCGTGCACGGCCGCAAGGACGGCGCGGACGACGCGTCGATCTGGTTGGGCGGCCTGCACGAGCCGTTGCGCGACGCGATTTCTCTCGCGCTGCTCGACGCCGGCTTTCGGGCGAAGGCGGTCGGCGAGGGTCATCCGCTCGCCGGCCGCGATCCGAGGAACATCTGCAACAAGGGGCGACGAGGCGCCGGGGCGCAGATCGAAATCCCGCGCGCGTTGCGGATCAAATTTGCTCGTGACGCGCCGCATCTAGACGTTTTCGCTGAAGCGGTGCGCGCCGCGCTGACGGCGGCGCTCGTCGCGCCGTGACGCGACGTTAGTCGCGCTCTCTCTTGCGGGAGAGAAGATTGCCCGTCCACGGGTCGAACAGAAGCTCGTACTTCCTTCCGTCGCGCTCCACGACGTCGACCTCATAGACCCACCGGCCCTTCTTGCGCTCCAGCTCGATTTCAGTGATCGCGCCATCGGCGGCCTCGCGCGCCCGTGCGAGAATATCCTCCATCGGCAGCATCTGGCCGTTTTCGGGCGGCGAAAAGACGTCGAACAGGCTTTGGGCCGGCGCGGCGCCAGCGGGAAGAACGGCCAGAGCCGCTGCGAACATGACTTTTTTCAACATGGGTCCCCCTTTTTAGTCGTTGCGTTTCAGCTCTTTTTCTTTCCCGCGAAAGGATTGTCCCCCGCCTTCCTTGAAATGCGGATCGGCACGCCGGGCAGATCGAAGGTCTTGCGCAGCCCGTTGATGAGAAACCGCTCGTAACTTGCGGGCAACTCCTCAAGCTGATTGCCGAAGAGCACGAAATGCGGCGGACGCGACTTCGCCTGAGTCATGTAGCGGATCTTGATGCGCCGTCCAGAGACGGCGGGCGGCGGCGTTTCCTCAACCGTCTGCAACAGCCAGCGGTTGAGCCGCGCCGTGGCGATGCGCTTGTTCCAGACCGCGTGCGTCGAGACGATCGCCTCCATTAGCCGGTCGAGCCCCTGCCCCGTCGCGCCGGAGACGGGGACGACCGGACAGCCGCGCACTTGCGGCAGCAGGCGCTCGGCGTCCTCGCGCAGTTTGACGAGCGTTGCGCCCTTGTCCTCGATGAGATCCCATTTGCCGAGACCGATGACGAAGGCGCGGCCCTCGCGCGCGGCGAGATCGGCGATGGTCAAATCCTGCTTCTCGAAGGGAATGGTCGAGTCGATGAGCAGCACGACGACTTCCGAGAAGCGCACCGCGCGCAGCGCGTCGGCGGCGGAGAGCTTTTCCAGCTTGTCCACGACCCTGGCCCGCTTGCGCAGTCCCGCCGTGTCGAAGAGCTTCATCTTGCGGTCGCGCCACCGGAAATCGACGCCGATGGAGTCGCGCGTTATGCCCGCCTCTGGCCCCGTCAACAGGCGCTCCTCGCCGAGAATGCGGTTGATGAGCGTCGATTTGCCGGCGTTGGGGCGCCCGACGACGGCGATGCGCAAGGGCTTCGTCACGTCGAGGTCGCTGCCGTCCTGCTCGTCGTCGTAGAGATTTTCTTCCTGCCGCGCTTCTTCCTCGGCGGGTTCGGCGGTCTCCTCAGGCAGCGCCTCGCGCAGCGCCTCATAGAGCGCGCCCATGCCTTCGCCATGCTCCGCGGAAAGCGGCACAGGATCGCCGAGGCCGAGCGAAAACGCCTCATAGGCGCCCGCCTCGCCCGCCTTTCCTTCCGCCTTGTTGGCGACGAGGATCACGGGCTTGCCGGCGCGGCGCACGAGATCGGCGAAATATTTATCCTCCGGCGTCACGCCGACGCGCGCGTCGACGACAAACAGGACGCCGTCGGCGGAGAGAATGGCGTTCTCCGTCTGGGCGCGCATCCGGCCCTCGAGAGTCGCGCCGGCGCCTTCCTCGAGACCCGCCGTGTCGATGATGGTGAAGCGAAGATCGGCGAGCTTCGCCTCGCCTTCCCGGCGGTCGCGGGTGACGCCGGGCCGGTCGTCGACGAGCGCGAGCTTCTTGCCGGTCAGCCGGTTGAACAGCGTCGACTTGCCCACGTTCGGGCGTCCGATGATGGCGAGCGAAAAAGACATGTCGGGACTCTGCGAGAAGCGCTCCGGGCGCCCTCTAGTAACGCAAAACCCTCTCCCACAGGGAGAGGGCTCGGCAAATGCACATATCGCGGCGCGCCGCGCTATTTGGCGGGCGTCGCCTCGAGCGGCGCCGTTCCCGCCGGCGTCGCTCCGCCGGACTCCGGCTCGATCACGGGGACGACGTCGATCTTGCCGCCGTCCGTTCCGCCGCCCGCCGCCGCGCCGGCCGCAGGTTTCGGGCCGCGCTTGGCGTGCAGCAGGCCCTTATAGGCGGAAGCGCGCTGGCGCATGGATTGCGGCGCGTCGCCGTTGTTGAGCACCTGCTCGAACACGCGCTCCGCTTCGTCGAAGTCGTCGTTGAACAGCGCATCGAGGCCGTTCCACTCCTGCGCCGAGAAACGGAAGGCCCCGTCCGACGTCATCAACGGGCCGAGCGCGCGCTCGAGCTTCTGGCGGTCGTCGCCCTCGAGCACCATGAGCGCCGCGCGCAACAGCGCGATCTGCTGGGTCAGCTTGTCGACGTTGGGGTCTTCGCCGATGGCGTTGAGCTCCTCCAGCGCTTTCGCCGGGTCAGGCCGCGCTTCGGCGGCGCGGATGCGGGCGAGCCCCGCATAGCCCTTTGGGCCAGTTCTAGCGATCTCGTCGAAGGCGGCGGCGGCCTCGGCATTCTTGCCCTCCTCGGCCAGCGCGACGGCGGCGATGAACTGGGCGTTCGCCGCTTCGGCGGCTTTCTGCCGCTTGTCCTGATAATAGCTCCAGGCCCCGGTCGCGGCCACGATCAGAAAGGCGAGGACGAAAATCGGCGTCTGATAACGGCGCCAGAATTCGGCGGCCTTGTCCCGACGGACGTCCTCGTCGACCTCATGGAAAATGTCCGACATCTCTCGCGCGACCCTTTAAGGTTTCCAGCCCGGATTTTCTTGTCCCCTTGGGGGAGGCGTTCCGGTTAGCACAGCCAGGCGGGAAAGGCGAGCGAGCGCCCCGCCCCGGCGGCAAAGCGGCGCACGGCTCGGGACTTGTGGTCCGAGGGCTTTATTTTTCAAGTCGAAGGGCGTTTAACCCTCGTCGAGGATTCGAGGAACGGACATGGACAAGCCAGTCGCCAAGCGAGAGTGGCGTTTCGACGTCGGCTATTTTCTGCTCGCCATGATCGCCATTCTGGTTCTCCACCAATTCTGGGAAACGCACAGCCAGACGGAGGTCGTGCCCTATAGCGAGTTCACTCATCTGTTGCGCGAGGACAAGGTCGAGGAAGTGACGGTCGGCGAGAAAGCGATTCGCGCGAAGCTTAAAGAGCCCCTCCGTGACGGCCGCAAGGAAATCTTCACGGTGCGCGTCGATCCCGAATTCGCGCAGGAGCTGGAATCCGCGAAGGTCAAATATTCCGGCGCCGTCGAAAACACCTGGATCGCCACCCTCCTGTCCTGGGTTTTGCCGATCGCCTTCTTTTTCTTCCTGTGGAGCCTGCTCTCGCGCCGGATCGGGGAAGGACTGGGCTCGGTCATGTCCGTCGGCCAGAGCCGCGCGAAAATCTTCATGGAGACGGACATCAAGGTGGGTTTCGCCGACGTCGCCGGCGTCGACGAAGCCAAGGAGGAGCTTCAGGAGATCGTCGCCTTCCTGAAAGATCCCGCGACCTACGGCCGTCTCGGCGCCCGCATCCCCAAGGGCATTCTCCTCGTCGGCCCGCCGGGCACCGGCAAGACGCTGCTCGCGCGCGCGGTCGCGGGCGAGGCGGCCGTGCCTTTCTTTTCCATCAATGGCTCCGAATTCGTCGAGATGTTCGTCGGCGTCGGCGCCTCGCGCGTGCGCGACCTCTTCGCCCAGGCGCGCGCGGCGAAGCCCTGCATCATCTTCATCGACGAGCTCGACTCGCTCGGCCGCGCCCGCGGCTTTCCGGGCCTCGGCGGCGGCGGCCACGACGAGAAGGAGCAGACGCTCAACCAGCTCCTGAGCGAACTCGACGGCTTCGATCCCATGGTCGGAATCGTGCTGCTCGCCGCGACGAACCGCCCCGAGGTGCTCGACCCCGCCCTGCTGCGCGCCGGCCGCTTCGACCGGCAGATTTCGGTCGACCGGCCGGACAAGAACGGGCGGGCGGCGATCCTGAAGGTGCATCTCGCCAAGATCAAGCTCGCGGCGGACGTCGACCCCGCGCAAATCGCCGCCCTGACGCCCGGCTTCACCGGCGCCGACCTCGCGAATCTCGTCAACGAGGCGGCGACGCTCGCGACGCGGCGGAGCGCGCAATCTGTCTCGATCGACGATTTCACCGCCGCGGTCGAACGCGTCATCGCGGGGCCGGAGAAGCGCAAGCGCCTGCTCAATCCGCATGAGCGGGCCATCGTCGCCCATCACGAAATGGGCCACGCCATCGTCGCCATGGCGCTGCCGCACGCCGACCCGATCAAGAAAGTGTCGATCATTCCGAGAGGGATCGGCGCGCTCGGCTATACGATGCAGATGCCCGCGGAAGACCGTTATCTCATGACGCGCTCCGAACTGCTCGACCGAATGACGGTGCTGCTCGGCGGCAGGGCCGCGGAGGTTCTCGTGTTTCAGGAAGCGACGACCGGCGCCGCGGACGACTTGCAGCGCGCGACGGAGATGGCGCGAGCCATGGTCACCCGCTATGGCATGGAGCCCGAGATCGGACAGGCGAGCCTCTCGGCCGAGCGCAGCCGCTATCTCGACATGGACGGGTTGACGGCCCTGCGCTCCGAGATCAGCGACGACACCACGGCGAAAATCGACGCCGCGATCGAGAAACTGATTGGAAGCGCCTTCGAACGGGCGACGGCGATATTGAAAAATTGCGCCGCCATCCACCGGCAGTCATCCCAGCAACTGCTGGAGCGCGAGACCTTCACGGAGGCGGAACTGGCGCCGATCGGCGTCGCGGTTCGCCAATGCGTCGACGGTTCCCCAAAGCTCGAGGGCGCAGCCTGAGCCGGCGCCCCGAAAATTCCAAAACCTTACCCGCCCCGACTCCCTCCGGATGGGGATATGAGGGTTCTGCATGATCTACTACGTGGTAAAAGTTCTCGTTTCAGCCATGGTCATCGTCGCCGTCTCCGAGATCGCGAAGCGGTCGACCGGATTCGCGGCCTTCGTAGCGTCGCTGCCGCTGACGTCTCTCCTCGCCTTCGTCTGGATGCGGATCGAGGGAACCGAGGCGGAGAAGATCGGAGAACTCTCCGGCCAGATTTTCTGGCTGATCATCCCCTCGCTCGCGCTCTTCCCGCTGCTGCCGTGCCTCATCAGGAACGGCTTAGGCTTCTGGACCAGCCTCGGCGCGTCGGTCGTCGCGACGGCGGGAGCCTATTCCCTGATGCTGCCGCTCCTGCGCCGCTTTGGCGTCTTCCTCTAAAGGGGCGCCGGCGATGCGCCGGTATTCAGCGTCGACCGCCTCGCGCAGCTCCCGCCAGACCGGATCGATCCGCACGTCAGATCCCCAGTTGTAGACAGCCTTCGCGACTTCGGCGATGGTCTCGTTGATGGGCTCGCTCCCGCCCTCCTCCAGTTCGTCCGAGAAAAGCCGGGGCGGCGCAGCGGCGCGCCAGGCGTCCCAATGTTCGTTCGAGTAGGGCGAGACGCCGCGGCGGGCGGCCAGAAGTTGCGGCGTGAAGGCCGCGAAACGGCGATGCAGCGGGCCGTCCGGCGGCTCGGCCGCATAGGCGTCGCGGACGACGAAATAGCGCAGATGCTGGAGTTCATGCGCAAGACAGCAACCAAGCCGAGCGTCGCTCATATGCGGATCGTAATAGATCGTCACACGACCATCCGGGGTCGCCTCGCCTTCCGAATCGAAACTCTGGCCAAGGAAATGAAACGGCTTCTTCTCCGGGCTCAGGGCCACGGCCGCAGGATCATGGCCGAAGTCGCGCGCAAGCGCGCGAAGCGTCTCCTGCTTTCTCAAAAAGTCCGGCGAGCGTGAAACGTCGTCTTCAGCGGAAGGCGGCGACGATTTTGGCGGCGCGCGATGCGTGGAGTCTTCGTCATGGGTGATCAGCCAATCGAAGTCGGGGTAGCCGTCCGCAACATTCTCCCACCAGCGCCGACCGTCCTTCTGGAGGGGCGACAGATCGTTGACCCGCACGCGGGGAAAGACGCCCGGCTGCGTCCGCAGCCCGTCGAGCGCTGCGGCGACCATCTTGCGGCCCAGGCCGCGCTCGAGGGAATTGATCTGCTCGAAGATGAGAGACGGCGGATCGTAGCGGCGAGCGAGCAGCAGGGCCACGCCCGAGGCTTCCGTTCCGTCGGGGGTGGTGATGAGCTTCGGCGAGGTCGAGGCCCTGATTTCGCAAAACCCCCATCCGTAGGCCCTCGCCTCGACATGGAGCCCGAGGGCGCGCAGATTGCCGCAGATCGCCCCCGCGATCTCGCGCGTCGCCGGATCGCTCTCGTCGCGCCGCCCGCGTCGCAGAAAATCCCAAAAGCCCATCCAACTCGCCCTCCGACCGCGTCGCACGGCGCGCTCAGCGATGATACAGTCCCGTCAGCCTCGCCTCGCCGAGCACATGCTTCATCGCCTCGGCCTCGACCTCCTTGCAGCTCGGATGCGTGCGAATCGGCAGTTCCTCGCAGCCGAGCGCCAGCAGCCGGAAACGGTAGCGATGCGTTCCGTGTCCGTGCGGCGGACAGGGGCCATTGTAGCCCAGTTCGCCGAAATCGTTGACCCCATGTCGGAAATCCTCGAACCCCTCGGGGCGTCCCGCCGCCTCGACGAGTCCGGTGTGGTGGGCGGGAATGTCGTAGCAGGCCCAGTGATGGAATACGCCGCGCGGGGCGTCGGGATCGTCCACCAGGAGCGCGAAACTCTTTGTTTCCCTCGGGACGCCGGCCCATTGCAACGCGGGCGACAGGTCTTCGCCGTCGCAGGTAAAATGCCGCGGGATCGTCCCGCCGTCGACAAACGCCTCGCAAGTCAGTCGCATGACCCGTCCTCTCGCAAAATCCCAGCCCTCCTAACACCCGTAGATAGCGCCGCGCTGGACTGTGGCTGCGCTCCGCGGCAATCGGCGCCCCACGCAGGCCCTTCCCCGGGCGATGCGTTTTTCATAGTCTCTGCCTATGGATTTGCGCACTTCCCAAACGAATCGACAGGGGCGAGGAGAACCGCCGGATGAGCCGCGCGCAATTGATCTGGAACATACTGGTCGGGCTGGTCTCCGGTCCGATTCTGTCAGCGCTGGTCTTTCTGATCCCGCTGGGGGTGCTGATCGGCATATCCACAGCCCTCGATCCATCGCTCGCCATCGGCGAATATGAATATGCGCCCGAGGAGGATCTGTTCCTCCCATGGCTCATTCTGGCGGCGTTGATCTCGGCCGCCAATGTGCGCCTGGCGATCATCATGTCCAAGGACCGCAATATCGGGCGGATCTTCGAAGTCGTGACGGACCGCTACCTCGACGACCCCAGCGGCGCGGAAAATATCCACGGCCACCGCGGCAAGCGGTTCGCCGAAGAGTTCATCCGCTATCTCGGCGAGCGGGAGGGGGACGAGGTGGCGGCCGGCGACCCGGTCGGAGAGGACTATGGCTGGGGTTTCTGGATCGGCGAGAAGGGCTATTCGCCGCTTTGGGTCGCCATCGCCCACGCCGGACCGGCGGAAGGGAATGAAAAGATGGAGGAATATGTCCTCGCCGTGACGCTGGAGCCCCCTGTCCTGCCCTGGCGGCGCCTCCGCTACACTCCGGATTTCGCCTTGCGGGACCGGATCGAAAGACACCTCGAGGATTTCTTGAAGAGCAACAAACTGGCGTATACGCGCGAGGCCGAGGACTGGGTCGATCCCGAACCCAAGACCCAGCCGGCCGCGCGCTTCTGATCAGCCGACGATGGCGTGCGGCGTGAAACGCGAGCGGTTCGACGTCACGGGCGAGGAGTCCTCGCGGATGCCCACGCCCGCCGGCGCGCCGCCCACGAGCCAGGAGCCAACGACCGGATAGCGTCCGTCGAAACAGGGCAGCAGGCGCAGCGCCTGCCGGACATGGCCCTCCGCGCCATAGTCGCCGGGCGCGCTCGCGACGGCGCGGCCGTCCTGCACCAACAGGACATTCGCGCCCTCGCGCGAGTAGATCGGCTTTTTCGCGTAAGTCTGGCCGAGAGAGCCCGCGCGCGGGTCGTCCGCGAAATAACATTCCAGCAGATTGGGATGGCCCGGCGCCATTTCCCACAAGAGCGCCAGCATTCCCTTGTTGGAGAGCACGGCCTTCCAGGGGGGCTCCAGAAAGCGCGTTGCGCGCATCGCGGGCGTGAAGCTGAATTCGTCGGCGAACATCCACTCCCAGGGATAGAGCTTGAAGAGCGTCCCGATCGGCCGCAGGTCGCGGTCGCAGAAGGTCGTCCCCTTCAGGCCGATATCCTGCATGTCGAGCAGCGCCGCAGCGCAGCCCGCCTGACTTGCGCAATCGGCAAGATAGGCGATCGTCCCGAAATCCTCGACGCTCGAGCTCATTGCGCCGAAGTGCACGAAGCTTTTCGGCGCGATGTCGCCCCACCGCGCGATGAGCTTTTCGTGAAGCGCATTGAACTGGTCGGCGTCCTTCGGCAATTCCCCGCTGTCGACGAGTTGCTCCAGCCAGTGCCATTGCACGACGGCCGACTCGAAAAGGCTCGTCGGCGTGTCGGCGTTGTATTCGAGAAGCTTGGGCGGGCTGCGCCCGTCATAGGCGAAGTCGAAGCGCCCGTAGAGCGACGGATCGCGCCGCCGCCAGCTTTCTGCGATGAGGCTGCGCGCATGTTTCGGAACGCGCAGCCGGTCCATCATTGCTTCGCTGTCGACGACGCGGCCGACCAGTTCAAGACACATTGCGTCGAGTTCGCGAGTCGCCGCCTCGATGTCGTCCTCGATCTCCCGGAGCGTGAACACGTAACGCGCGCTCTCGTCCCAATAGGCCTCGCCGTCGATGTAAGCGTAGGCGAAACCGATCTCCTCGAAATGCGGCTCGACGTTCGGGCGCGGCGCGGAGGCTTCGCGTTTCATCAGCCGCCGCCGAAGTGAAAGCCGCCCGCGTGGCCGAAGCCGCCGAACAATACGCCATGGGTCGACCCGGAGCCGCCGCCCCAATGCCAGCCGCCGCTGCTGGATCGGCGATAAGAGGAGCCGCTGCTGCTGTGCCTGCAGATCAACTCCTCGGGATTTGCGGGATCGGGATCGCAGTTCAATTTCTTGTCGAGCCAGTCGATGACCTCGTAGGCGCCCAGCGACAGCGCGCCCATCAAGGCGAGCGAAATCGCCAGCGACCGCTTCTGCCCTGAGATGAACGGCTCATGAGGCGGTTTGGGCCTGTGCGTCACGACCGGCGGCGGCGCGCGCTTGCCGAAGGTCTTCGGCTTCCCCTCCTCGGTCATGACGTCACGGACTCATGCAGGCGGCGCTGAGGAGCCCCGCGGAAATCGAGACCGCCGCGACCCAGATCGCCGCGCCGAGAGCGTTCTCCTCGATCGCCCGGGAAAGGCCGGGATGCGCGAGCCGCGCGAGGCCATAGGCGACGATCTGCGTCAGCAGCGCGACGAAGCCCCAGGTCGCGAATTCCGGGATAGAGCCGGTGTGGTGGATCGCGCCCGCGAGCGCGATGGCGAAACCCAGCAGGCTCCCGCCGAAGGCGATGGCGGCGGAGGCGTTTTGCTCCTCGACGATCAGGCTGAACTCGTCATGGCGCGTCACGCGCGTGTAGATCAGGCAAAAGGCGGCGCTAAAGCCGATAGCGCCGGCGAAATAGACGGCAAAGGCCAAAAGTCCGCTGAAAAAATCCGGCACGGAATCCTCTCTTTCCGAGTCGGACGCAATTGTAGCACAACGGCGCGCGCCAGTTGCCGCCCGGCTCGCGTCATTCCGAATAGGCCAAGGCGCCGGCGGGAAGCTTGGCGGCTACGTCCTCGTAGCGGCTGGTCCGCTTGTCCATCATGGATTCGAACGCGTCGTGAACCTCCGCGACGGTCCGCTCCTTGAGCTTGCGGCCCTGCGCCTCATAGAAGATCGGACGGTTGGCCCGCGCGGGCTTGGGCAGCAGGGCGGCGGCCGATATCTGGGGCGTTTCGACCATCGCCTTCATGAAGCGCTCTGTGTCGTCCGGCCCGAGGAAGTGGATCAGGTAGGTCTCTCCGGGCGTAAGCGCGCGGCCGATCTTTTCGGCGATTCGGGCGCTGTCCTTTTTCAGCATTTCGGCCGCGAGCGCGGCGGAAAGATAGGGGTCGTTGCGCAAGCCGAGGATTTTCGCGCGCGTTTGCGGCGCGACGCTCGCGATGGCGTCCTGCCCGCTGGCGATCGCCCTGGCCTCCTCGACGCGGCCGTAGCGGTGGCCAAAGTCCTTCACCGCCTTGAACCAGGTTTTCTCCACGAATTGGAACAGGCCGGAGGCCGACGACGTCTTCGCCTTGGCGGTGGAGGAGAAATTCGATTCCTTGTCCGCAATCGCCATCAGCAGCGCCGGATCCATGTCCGTCTTGGCGGCGGCCTGGACGACGCGCTCGACGATCGACTGCTGGACCTTCACCGGGCCGAAGCGCATGACTCCCGGCGCATCGGCCGCGTCCCTGCCGTCCGCCAGACGATGCGACCAGGTGAGCGCGGCCTGCTCGAGAGAGAAATCGCTGTCGAGCGCGGAGTCCGCCTCGCCGCGCGCGAGTTGCACAAGGACGCTCGCCGGCGCCCGCGTGCGCGCGATGCGGCTCACACGCTCGGATCTCGGCGACTCGTCGCGTTTGACGGAGAAGGATACGGCTGCGAGCGCCGACAGGATCGCGCCAACACAAAGCGCTCTGAACGCGACATGAGAGCAGCTGTGGGCGCAAAGGAGCGACAGGCGGTCCCGCAGACCCGGCTTGTGCGCAAACTCCGTGGCAGGCGTCGAAAAATCCGTCATTCCTCGCGAAAGCTCCCTCTCTCCGCAAAGCGGCTTGAGCGGGAGTCTAACGCGGCGGCGCGGCGAAAGAGCGACGCCGGGCGTCACGTCCGCGCCACAATCCCCACCCGGCGGAACGCAAAGGACTGCCCGGAAAAACGGCGGGGCGCGGCCATGGCGGCGCGGGGCGCCGATCCGCCGTCACATTTGCGCCATGAAACAGACAGCGAACGCGGGATCGCTTTCGAAATCAGAGCGAGATTTTCGAGAGCAGGCTCTGCAGCAGGTGATATTCCGGCCCGGCGACCGGCGTCGTGCGCGAGAGGAAGTCGACCGGCTTGCCGTCCTCCATGCCGTAATCGGCGACGCGCGTGACCTTCTTGGACTTGTCGAAATACACGGCGACGACGTGCTGGTCCGTAATCTGCTGGGGCATGAAGGCGAGGGAGCGTTCGACGCGCTGGCTGACGTAGTACCAGGCGTCGCCGCCGACCGTGGAGGTCGTGGAAGGCGTGCCGAGCGCCTGCATGACCTGAGGCGCCGCCATGCCCGGCTTCACCTGCGCCAGCCTGCGCTGGTCGATCACAGCGCCGCGGTTGATGACCCCCTCGTAGCCGAGACAGCCGGACAGCGTCAGCGCGACCCCGCATGCCGCGACGAGCCGCAACGCGCCGGCGGCCGCCATATTTCCCGATTGAATGCGCAAGCCCCGCCCCGCCATATAGAACTCCGCCAAACTGGATGTCGCCATTTTTCTCCCGGCGCGAGCGCGCCGCGAGGATCGTAAAGCCGTGTGGCTTGCCTATCCTTCGATTGCAGCGAATGCAAGCCGCTCCCGCAGAGGTTCAGGGCAATGCCGGCGGCCTCTCGCCGGGGGGCTTTCGCTGGAGCTGGCCGCGGGCCACATGTAATTAGACAAAAGATTTTCGACACGCCGAGACGCGGGAGGCCGTCCATGACCGGCAACAGAGTTCATCAAAATCCCCCGCCCCTGTCGCGCCCGCTTTCGCTCGCGGAGACGCCGCCAGAAGGGCTGGAAATCGAAATTGTCGCGACGGAGGCCGAGCGCGCCGCGCTGGCGGAACTCAATGGGCTGCCGGCGATCATGTCGTTCGGGGCGAAGCTGCGTGCGCGGCGCTGGCGCGGCGATGGTCTCGATGTCGAGGGCGAGTTGCGCGCCCGCATCCGCCAGACCTGCGTGCTCACTCTGGAGGAGTTCGACTCGGAGATCGTCGAGCCGATCGAGATGCGTTTCGCGCCCCCGCGGGAGGCGCCCCGCGTGTCCCGACGGCGCGGGGAAGAGGAGCCCGTCGCCGTCGAACACGACGCGCTCGGCGAGGATCCGCCCGACCCGCTGATCGGCGGCGTCGTCGATCTTGGCGCGGTCTCATCCGAATTCCTGACCCTCGCCCTCGACCCCTACCCGCGAAAGCCCGGCGCGGAATTCGTGGAGCCGGCGCCCGAGACGGCGTGGGCCACGGCGTCTCCCTTCGCCCGGCTCCGGGCCGCCGGCGGCGAACCGCCGAAGGACGCGTAGCGTAAATCATGGCCGGACGATGCGACGATGCTGGCGCCTCAAGGCACTTGCGCCGTCGCCCGCCAAATGGCAATCAGCGCCCGTCTGCAAGCAGATAAGGGCCGGCGGGGCGCGAAAGCCCGAACGAAACGAAACCGGCGGTCGGGGGGAAGACGGATAAGATGGCGCAGGAAGTTCGGATCGCGGTCGACGCGATGGGCGGCGATTTCGGCCCGTCCGTGACGATCCCCGGCTGCGCCGCCGCTCTCGACCGCAGGCCGCAGAGCCGTTTCCTGCTCGTCGGCGACGAAAAAGCCATCCAGGCGGAACTCGCCAAAGCGCCGCGCCTCGCCGAGCGCGCCGAAGTGCGCCATTCGGACGTCGCGATCCGCATGGACGACAAGCCGAGCCAGGCCCTGCGCTACGGGCGCCGCGTGTCCTCCATGTGGATGGCGATCGAGGCCGTCAAGAAAGGCGAGGCCGACGCCGCCGTCTCCGCCGGCAACACCGGCGCGCTCATGGCCATGGCGAAGATTTGCCTGCGGACGATGGCCCGCGTCGACCGGCCGGCGCTCGCCTGCCTGTGGCCAACGCTGCGCGGCCAGTCCGTCGTTCTCGACGTCGGCGCCTCCATGGGCGCCAACGCCAGCCACCTCGTCGATCTCGCCATCATGGGGTCGGCCATGGCGCGCATCATTCTCGGGATCGAGCGCCCCACGGTCGGGCTGCTCAACGTCGGCACGGAAGAAATCAAGGGCGTCGAGGAAGTGAAGGCCGCCGCGGCCATCCTTCGCGAGTCCAATCTGCCGGGGCTGGAATACGCCGGCTTCGTCGAGGGCGACGGCATCGGCGCAGGCGCCGCCGACGTCGTCGTGACCGAAGGCTTCACCGGCAACATCACGCTCAAGACCGCGGAAGGCACGGCGAAGCAGATCGCCGCCTATCTCAGGGCCGCCATGAGCGGCTCCCTCCTCGCGAGGCTCGGCTATCTCCTTGCCCGCGGCGCCTTCGCGGAGCTCAAGGGCAAGATGGACACACGCGCGATCAACGGCGGCGTGTTCCTCGGCCTCGAGGGGGTCGTCATCAAGAGCCACGGCGGCGCAGACTCGGTCGGCTTCGCCCGCGCGGTCGAGATCGGCTACGAGATGGCCAGCAGCGATCTGCTCAACCGTATCCGCGACACGGTCGCGCTGGCGCATCAGCTGGAAAGTCGCAGCGCCGTCTCTCCCTCGAACCCGCCCCAGGAAGCCGCTCAGTGACGACGGAACATCCTCTTTTTCGCTCCGTCGTTCTCGGCGTCGGCTCGTATCTCCCCGCAAAGACCCTCACCAACGACGACATGGCGAAGATCGTCGACACGACCGACGAGTGGATCTTTCAGCGCACGGGCATCAAGGAACGGCACATCGCCGCGGAAGGCGAGACGACCTCCATGCTGGGTGAGAAGGCGGCCCGCGCCGCGCTTGCGAACGCCGGCCTCGTTCCCGACGACATCGACCTCATCATCGTCGGCACGTCGACGCCCGACTGGACCTTCCCCTCCACGGCCACGCAAATTCAGGCGGCGCTCGGCGTTTCGCACGGCGTCGCGTTCGATCTACAGGCGGTCTGCTCGGGCTTCGTCTTCGCCGTCGCCACGGCCGACAAATTCCTTCGTTCGGGCTCGCACAAGCGCGCGCTGGTGATCGGCGCCGAGACATTTTCGCGCATCATCGACTGGGAAGACCGCACGACCTGCGTTCTGTTTGGCGACGGCGCCGGCGCGATGGTGCTCGAGGCGCGGCCTTCGACCGGCGGCATGGACGAGCGCGGCGTATTGACCACGCATCTTCGGTCGGACGGACGCCATCGCGCCAAGCTCCATGTCGACGGCGGCCCCTCGGCGACTCAGACGGTCGGCCATCTGCGGATGGAAGGAAAGGAAGTCTTCAAATTCGCGGTCGGCAAGGTGACGGACGTCGTCGTCGACGCCTTCGCCGCCGCCGGGATCACGCCTGAACAGCTCGACTGGTTCGTGCCGCATCAGGCCAATCGCCGTATTATAGACATGTCGGCGCAGAAGCTCGGCATCGCGCCCGAAAAGGTCGTGGCGACGGTGCATCTGCACGGCAACACCTCCGCCGCGAGCGTCCCGCTCGCGCTCTCCGTGGCGGTCGCCGACGGCCGCATCAAGCGAGGCGATCTCGTGATGCTGGAGGCCGTGGGCGGCGGCTTTACCTGGGGCTCGGCGTTAATTCGGTGGTAAGCCAAAGAAAACAATACTGTTTTTATTTATCGCTACTATTTGTCGCGATATTTTATACAACCTGAGCTTGATTTCCTCCGCCAATTCTGAAAAATTCCGAAAAAGAATGGGCAAGCTGACGTCTGCGGCGGTGAATTTGTCGCTTGTGCGCTACCAGTGATTGAAAACCAGCGGATTGCCCACGCTTCGCGTGCGCATGGCGCGGACATTTGGCCCTGCCGCAAAACGTTTTTTGTTGAGAATACGCAAGGCGAAACATGACGGCGGAGGAAAGGCGCGTTGGATCGGCGGGCGGCGGCATTCACGTCAGCGGAGGCGCATCGAGAACCCTCACGCGCGCGGACCTCGCCGACGCAGTGCATAAAAAAATGAACTTTGGCCGCGCGGAGTCGGCCAAAATGGTCGAGATGGTGTTGGAGGAAATTTTCAACTCCATCGTCAACCGCGAAGATGTGAAGCTTTCGTCGTTCGGGGCTTTTCAGGTTCGGGCGAAACGCGAAAGGGTCGGACGCAATCCGAAGACAGGGCAGGACGCAAAGATCAGCGCCCGCCTCGTCGTGACATTCAAGCCCTCGAACATCCTCCGCGATCGGGTCAACAACGGCTTCGACGGCGAACTGCGAGGGGATGGCGCCGACCATCGATACGAAGACGACGACGAGGACGATTGAGCCGAACGGCGGGCCGGGAAACCCGCCTCTTGACAAGACTTCGCGCGGCGTGCGCCAACCGCGCATGGCCAAATCCCGTCCCCAGTTCGTCTGCCAGAATTGCGGCGCCGTCGCGTCGCGCTGGCAGGGCCGCTGCGAATCCTGCGGCGAATGGAACACCATCGTCGAGGAAACCGACCCTGGGCCGGCGGCGGTCCGGGTCATGCGCGGACGGCCCTTCGAACTCGAGGGCCTCGCCGGCTCCGACCGGCCTGCCGCGCGCATCGTCACCGGCATGGACGAATTCGACCGCGTGACCGGCGGCGGTTTCGTGCCGGGCTCGGTCCTTCTGCTCGGCGGAGAGCCCGGCATCGGGAAATCCACCCTGCTCATTCAGGCTTGCGCCGCGCTGGCCCGCCTGGGCGCGCGCGTCATCTACATATCCGGCGAGGAAGCCGTGGCGCAGGTCCGGCTGCGCGCCGCGCGCCTCGATCTCGCCGACGCGCCGGTGGAGCTTGCCTCCGCGACGCAGGTCGAGGACATCCTCGCCACCTGCGCGACGGGCAAACGCGCCGCGCTGATCGTCATCGACTCCATACAGACGATGCACACCGAACTCGCGCCCTCGGCGCCGGGCACGGTGACGCAAGTGCGGGCAAGCGCGCAGGCGCTGCTGCGCTACGCCAAGACCACCGGCTCGACCATCATCCTCGTCGGCCACGTCACCAAGGAAGGCCAGGTCGCGGGCCCGCGCGTCGTCGAGCACATGGTCGACGCCGTGCTCTCTTTCGAGGGCGACGCGGCGCATCATTTCCGCATGCTGCGCGCCTCCAAGAACCGCTTCGGCGCAACCGGCGAGATCGGCGTCTTCGAGATGACCGGCCGCGGGCTCGCGGAGGTCGCCAATCCTTCCGCCCTCTTCCTCGCGGGCCGTGACGCGACCGCTCCCGGCGCGGCGGTGTTCGCCGGCATGGAAGGCCAGCGCCCCATGCTGATCGAGATTCAGGCGCTCGTTGCGCCGACTTCGCTCGGCACGCCGCGGCGCGCCGTCGTCGGTTTCGATCAGAACCGGCTGTCCATGATCCTCGCCGTTCTGGAGGCGCATGGCGGCTTGAAGCTCGGCATGCACGACGTCTATCTCAACGTGGCGGGCGGGATGCGCGCCGACGAGCCCGCAGGCGACCTCGCGGCCGCGGCGGCGCTCGTGTCGTCGCTAACCGGCGCCGTGCTGCCGGCCGATCAGGCCTTCTTCGGCGAGATCGGGCTTTCGGGCGCCATTCGCCCCGTAATTCACGCGGGCATGCGTCTGCGCGAGGCGGCCAAGCTGGGGTTTCATCAAGCCGTGCTCGCCCAGGGTCAGCAGATCAACGACGACGACCGGCGCGCCGGACTGATCCTGCGGCCCTGCGCCGACGTCGCCCAACTCGTCGCGGCGATCGCGCAAAACGCCCCGCGGACCCGCGCCCGCGCCTAAAAATATGGTCAATTATGCTTTCCGCCGACAGCGGAGTTGCGCTAGAAGCTTCCCGTCGCAACCGCCGGGGCGATCGCCCTGCCGCATTCGATGGCCGAGAGCCGAAGCGTTTTCGAGGCGGAATGCTGCGACTGGCGCGCGCGCGGCGCGCTGGCTGTAAAGCGTTCCACGGAATTTCGGGCGTCAGGGCGAAAAAAAGAGGACAGCGATGCCGTCATACCTCGATTTGGCAGTCATTACGATCGTTCTGGTCTCCGGCATGCTGGCCCTCCTGCGCGGCTTCACCCGCGAAGTGCTGGCGATAGCCTCCTGGGTGGCCGCCGCCGTCGCGGCCTATTACTTCCACCCGATGGCGATGCCTTACGTGAAGCCCTACATATCAAAGGAAGAGCTCGCGCTGGCGGCGTCGGTCGCGGCGGTGTTCTTCGTTTCGCTCGTTTTGGTGTCGATCGTCACGGTGAAACTGTCGGACATCATCCTCGATTCCAAGATCGGCGCGCTGGACCGTTCGCTCGGATTTGTCTTCGGCGCGTTGCGCGGGGCGTTGCTCGCGGTGGTCGCCTTCGTTTTCTACGGCTGGCTGGTTCCCGACGCCAACCAGCCGGAATGGGTTCGCAACGCGCGCGCCAAACCTCTCTTGCAGGCGGGCGGCGAGAAGCTGCGCGAATTGCTGCCCGACGACATCGACAGCATCGTCGCCAAGATTAAGGCGAAGAAAGCCGGCGCGCCGGGCGAAGAAGCGCCGCCGGCCGAATCCGATGCCGAAAAGGCGCCGGCGGAGACGCCGCCGGAGGGCGAGAAGACGGACGCCCAGTAAGACGGTGAGATCGGGGAGCGGCGCTTGCCGGCGCTCCCCGCGGGTGGCAAAGACGATGCTGCCGGCGTGGCGCGTCACGCCGATGTCCGCACGGGAGATCCTGAAATGACCGAGTCGGCGCAACACGACCATTTCATTCCCGGCCAGATCGAAGAGACCGACGATCTCGACGGAGACCGGCTCAGGGAATATTGCGGCGTCTTCGGCGTCTTCGACCTGCCCGACGCCGCCGCGATCACCGCGCTCGGCCTGCACGCGCTCCAGCACCGCGGCCAGGAGGCCGCCGGCATCGTCTCCTACGAGGCCGGAAGATTCCATGGCGAGCGGCGCCTCGGCCTCGTCGGCGACCACTTCTCCAAGGAAAGCACCATCAAGCGCTTGCCTGGCTCGGCCGCGATCGGCCATGTGCGCTACGCCACGACGGGCGAAACCATGCTGCGCAACGTGCAGCCCCTTTTCGCCGAACTGAACACAGGCGGCTTCGCTGTTGCACACAACGGCAATTTGACCAACGCCCTGGCGCTTCGCCGGGAGCTGATCATGGAAGGCTCGATCTTCCAGTCGACCTCCGACACGGAGGTGCTTCTCCATCTCGTCGCCCGCAGCCGCCGCGCCCGCGTCGTTGACCGTTTCATCGAGGCGCTGCGCCGGCTCGAAGGCGCTTATTCGCTCGTCGTTCTCTCGGACGAACTCCTGATCGGCGCGCGCGATCCGCTCGGCATCCGTCCGCTCGTGCTCGGCGAACTCGACGGAAAATACATCATCGCCTCCGAGACCTGCGCGCTCGACATCATCGGCGCGCGTTTCGTCCGCGACATCGAGAATGGCGAGATCGTCGTAATTTCAAAGGATGGCCTTGAGAGCATAATGCCCTTCCCGGCGCAGGCGCCGCGTCCCTGCATCTTCGAATATATTTATTTCGCGCGCCCCGATTCGATCGTCCACGGGCGTCCGGTTTACAAGGTTCGCAAAGCCATGGGCCGTGAACTCGCGCGCGAGCAAATCATCGACGCGGACGTCGTCGTGCCGGTGCCCGACTCCGGCGTGCCCGCCGCGCTCGGCTATTCGCAACAGTCGGGCATTCCCTTCGAACTCGGCATCATCCGCAACCATTACGTCGGCCGCACCTTCATCCAGCCGACGCAGTCGGTGCGCGAAATCGGCGTGCGCATGAAGCACAGCGCCAACCGCTGCGTGGTCGAAGGCAAGCGCGTCATTCTGATCGACGACTCGATCGTGCGCGGCACGACATCCGTGAAGATCGTGCAGATGATGCGCGACGCAGGCGCGACGGAAGTGCACTTCCTCATTTCCTCGCCGCCGATCACCCATCCCGACTACTACGGCATCGACACGCCGCAGAAGGAAAAGCTGCTCGCCGCGACACATTCGCTCGAGCAGATGCGCGCCTATGTCGGCGCGGACTCCCTCGCCTTTCTGTCCGTCGACGGGATCTATCGCGCGATGGGCTATGCGGGCCGCGACAACGCCCGTCCGCAATTCACCGACCACTGTTTCACCGGCGACTATCCGACCTCCCTCACGGACCTCGCGGAAGAAAACCGCGCGCAGTTGTCGCTGCTGGCCGAAGCAAGTTGAAAACGGCGCCTGGCCAGGATCGCGTACCGCGGCCCGGTTTGTGGTATGGAGCGTCATGTCCGAGCGCGCCGCAAAAAGAATGAACGCCGCCGAGTTTCTGGGCGGGGTGGACACTCAGCCGAAGGGAAGCTTCGAACCGCTGCGCGGCGAAGTCGTCGCGATGGCGCTGGAACGGGCGGAGCACGGGGGGGTGAAGGCGAGGGTATGGCGCGCACTCGCTGACGCTATCGCGCGCGCGGGGCTCCCCTGCGAAGCCTTCGTGGACAGCCTCGGCGTCGCCGTCGACGAGTTCACCGTCTATCAGCCTGACGTTCTCGTAAATTGCGGCGAGGCGTTTTTTGGCGATTCTCTTGTAGCGCCCTCGCCCGTCGTGACCGTAGCGGTCATCTCGCCGTCCTCGCGCCGCCTGATCCTTCATTATTGTCGCGAGGGCGAGCGACTCGCCGTGTCCCTGCTGCGAGAGGGGACGATCTCGCTCGATCCGCCGGGTCTCTCCATCGGACTGGCCCACATCTTCCCCTAAGACCGGAGCGCCTTTGACCTCCCCCCGCATCGCCCTCGTCACCGGCGCCTCGCGCGGCATTGGCCGCGCCATCGCCCTCGAACTCGCGCGCGACGGCGCGCATGTCGTCGCGATGGCGCGCACGCAGGGGGCGCTGGAAGAACTGGACGACGAGATCCGGACCCTCGGCGGTCAGGCGACGCTCGTCCCCTGCGACGTCACCGACTTCGACGCAATCGACCGTCTCGGCGCGGCGATTTTCGAGCGCTGGGGCAAGCTCGACGCCTTTGTCGGCAATGCAGGCGCGCTGGGGCCGCTGTCGCCGCTTGCGCATGTGGACGTGAAGGACTGGAACCGCGTCATGGCGGTTAACGTCACCGCCAATTGGCGGCTGATCCGCTCCCTCGACCCTCTGCTGCGCGCCTCCGGCGCCGGCCGCGTGGCTTTCATCACCTCCAGCGCGGCTTACAAGGCGACGCCGTTCTGGGGCCCCTACGCGGTCTCCAAGGCGGCGCTCGAAACGCTGGCTCGCACCTATGCGAACGAGGTCCGCGGCGACGGCGTGACCGTCATGATCGCCAATCCGGGACGAATGCGCACGCGCATGCGCGCCCAAGCCATGCCGGGCGAAAACCCGATGACGCTGCCGGCGCCCGAGGATTTCGCAAAAAAATGCCTTCCGCTGCTCAGGCCGGAGTGGCGCGAGAGCGGAAGGCTCTATGACTTTCCCGCCGACCGGCTGATGGATTTTCACCGGCCGGCCTGACGCTCGCGCGGGGCCGGGCCTCGCGCGGCGTTATCATCAGTGGTGGTGGTGATGGCCATGCGGATGCGTGTGCCACTTTCCGCCATGCCTGTGACGATGGCTGTGGCCGTGCGGCGCCGGCGGGGGCGGCGGCGGAACGTAGGTCAGCGTCATGCTCTCGACGCCGGCGTTCCAGCCCAGACCCGATCCGGCCTGCACATTGAACGGCTGCAGCGAGAAGGTGTTGTCGGAGCCGCCGACGAGCATGGCGCCGCCGCCGCCCACGCCGACCTTGGCCGAAACGCCCGGGCCGACATAGTTGCCCGCCAGCGCGCCGGGGCCGACGTGACCCGTCGCCGCGATGACGCCCCAGGCCAGTTCGCCTTCCCCGTTGATCGTTATATTCGGGCCGACCTTCGTCAGCGTGCCCGTGTAATGGGCGGGACCGGCGCCCTCGGCGTCATCGTTGTAGACGCAGTCGATCTGCTGATTCTCGACGAGCACGCTGATGCCGTTGCCGAGCAGCTTGCACTGCAGCGTGCCGATGCGATCAGCGGCCGAAGCGGCGGCGGGCGCCAACAGCGCGAGAGCGCAAGCGCCCGCGAGCGCGCGCGAGAGATTGAAACGGGTGGACATAAGAAGACTCCTCCTCTTTCTTCGCTTCGGGCTTTGCCGCCCCTTGTCTTGCAATCGCAAAACTGAACGATTTGCGACGCATAGAACAAGTATATGACATCCGTCCGGATCGCCACAGTAGCTATACCGGCGCCGCCCGTGCGCGCGTGCGTCGTCGCACAGGACGGCCCTCAGTTAAAGACAGCGCCGATTTCCCTTTCTGTAAAAGCTTGCAAAAAGCGGTCGAGCGGACGATTTTCAGTTAATGAGGCGTTCCCTGCGCTTCTATGCGACGCAAGGACGCGGCGACGGACGTGACCAGATGAGCGCCAAGCTTCCGGTTTTGTACGAGCCAGACCTTTCGGCGGCGGATCTGGAGGCGCTCGCGGCGGCGGTCGCGGCGCTCGAGCGCCAGAGCTTCGCCGGACGAATCGCGTCTCTCGCGGGACGCGACGCCGGCTTCGTCGCATTCACGCTGCCCCCGCATGTTCAGGCCGTCGCCTCCGCCGCGGCGCAGAAGGCGCTGTCGGCCGCGCTCAAAGTGGCGTTGAAGAGTCTGGAGGGCGAGCCGCGCGGCGACTCGGCGCGCTACCATCGCCGCCTCGCCGCCGTCGCGGGCGGCCTTGGCGGCGCCGCTGGCCTCGCCAGCCTGCCGATCGAACTCCCTGTCTCGACGACGATCATGCTGCGCTCGATCGCTGACATTGCGCGCAACGAGGGAGAGAACATCGCGAATCCCGAGACGGGCCTCGCCTGTCTCGAGGTTTTCGCGTTCGGCGGCCATGCTGGCGACAGTCTGATCGAAGGCGGCTATCTCGCTGTGCGCAGCCTGCTCGCGAAATCGGTCAGCGATGCGGCGCGCTATGTTGCGGCGCGCGGCCTTGCGCAGGGGAACGCGCCGGCGCTCGTTCGCCTCATCAGCCAGCTCGCCGCGCGATTTGGCGTCGTCGTGTCGCAGAAAGCCGCCGCGCAGGCGGTTCCGGTCGTCGGCGCCGTCGCCGGCGCGGCGATCAACGTCGCCTTCACCGAACATTTCCAGACGCTCGCCCGCGGGCATTTCACTGTGCGGCGTCTGGAGCGGGTCTACGATCCCGCGCTCGTCCGCCGCCACTATGCGCGGATCGCCCGCGCGGAAGGCTATTGGGAAGCGCCGGGCGCCGCCTGATCATTTGCGCGCGGCGGCCAGAAGATCGTGGTTCTGGCCCATATTGGCGATGACCGATTCATTCTCTTCCAGCAGCACGACGTCGGCCTGCGCGAGGCTGCTCTCGAAATCCGCGACCGACTCGAAACCGTGCTCCCGCAACTGCGCGCCGCCGCCCTGATTGTCGACCAGAAATCTTTTCCGGCCATATTCCCCGGGCGCCTTGCGGACATAGTGCCAGTAATCCGCCTGTGCGGCGCAAGGCGACGCCTCGACGAGATTGGCAATCACCTCGACAAGAAAGCTGCCGCCGACCGCCAGAAGCCTCGGCGCCTTCGCGCAGACGCCGAGGCTGCGGCCCTGAATGGACGCTGTCGGATATTTGGCGTCCGGCCAAACGAGATTGAGCAGGTTCAGCAGATCGCGATCCGTGCCCAGGGCCTCCGGCGCCTCGCGCCAGTCGAAATCATAGCGCGGGATCGGCGACGCCTTGCCGTCCGCGTTCAGCGTCCGCGTCAGTTCACGCGTGGAAATCGCCGAGCCGAGATAATTCCAGTGCGTGCCGCCGCGCGGGAAGAGATCGATCGGATAATCCGGCATCGCAGCGGTCGTCAGCGACGCGCCGTCGACGAAAGCGACGCCGCGGGCTTCGAGCGCCTGCCGATACGCCGCAAGCTTCTCCGTGGTTCCTTTTGCGAGGGACGCGCAATAGAGGCGCTCGGGCAGATAATGGCTGTAGCGCGCGGCCTTGGAGGGCGAGATCAAATAAACGAAGCGCTTGCCCTTCGCTTCCACCAGAGTCTGGGTCTCGCGAACGCCATCCGCCCAAGCCGCGACGGCGACGGGATCCGGTTGCGCGCCGCGACCGCAGAACTCATCGACGTAAAAGCTTTCGAACAGCTCGCGCTCTTTGCCGACGACAATGTTGGGCGCGCCGGATTCGTGGAAAACCGAATAGAGGAACTGGTTCTTTGCGCGGACCGCCAGCGGAAAAACCGGAAGCGATTGGCCGAGACTGGTCGAAACGGCTCTTTGCAAGTCGCCCGACAAAAAGGCGTCGACGGTCCAGGATGGCGGCTTGGGAGCGGGAACGCCCCAGAGCGGCGTGGCGCTACGCACGCGCAGCTTCGGCCACGCGCGCTCGACGGCGAGGTTCCAGACCGTGATGGCGAACAGGACGCCGATTAATCCGGCGCAGGCGAAGATCGGCAAGCGGGCGAGGGAAACGCGCGTCATCGGCCTAGAACCGGAAATAGATGAAAGGTTTGAAGGGATCGGCGACGCCCTTGGCCAGCGCCGCGACGAAAAGCAGCGCCAGCGCGCCATTCGCCGCCAGCGCATAGCGCCGCCGCAGGGCGCTCCAGTCGAAGCCCGGCGCGTCCGCGCCAATGCGCTGAGCCACGCACACGCCCGCTGCGACGATCGCCATGGCCACATATTCCGAAGGCGCCGAGAAGGGCGCGACGCCCTGCGCCCATGGCCGCGCCATCAGCGAAAGCAGGGCGCCGGCCTGTTCCAGCGACGTGGCGCGAAAGAGCGTCCACCCGACCATGACGATGAGCATGGTGACGATATTCGCGAGCCAGTCCGGGAGGCGCCTCAGACGATCGACGAGAAAGAGCCGGTCGAGCACGAGAAACACGCCGTTGTAGGCGCCCCAGAAGATGTAAGTCCACGCCGCGCCGTGCCAAACGCCCGAGGCGAGGAAGCAGACCCACAGATTGACGTAGGTGCGCGCTTCGCCCTTCCGGTTCCCGCCGAGCGGAAAGTAGAGATATTCCCGAATCCAGCTCGTCAGCGACATGTGCCAACGCCGCCAGAAATCGGTGATGCTCGTGGCGATGTAGGGCATGTCGAAATTTTCGAGCAGGCGAAAGCCGAACATGCGCGCGAGACCGATCGCCATGTCAGAGTAGCCCGAGAAATCGAAATAGATTTGCAGCGTGAAGAAGATCACGCCGGCCCAGGCGTCGCCGGAGCCGAGCGTTGCGACGTCGCGCGCGAAGACGGCGTCGGCGCCGCTGGCCATGACGTCGGCGACCAGCAGCTTTTTCACGACCCCAAGCATGAAGCGCGACAAACCGTTCACGAAGTCGTCGACGTCCGCGTGGGGGCAGGTTTCGAACTGGCTCGCGATGTCGTGATATTTGATGATCGGTCCCGCCAGAAGCTTCGGGAAGAAGAATACGTAGAGCCCATAGAGCAGCGGCCGCCGCGCCGGCGCCGTTATCCCGCGATAGACGTCGACGAGATAGGTGATCTTCTCGAAGACGATGAAACTCACGCCGATCGGCAAGGCGATCTCGGGAATGCCGATCCCCGGCAGAGTGAGCGCGCGCAGCAGCGCGTCGAGATTGAACGCGAGGAACCCCGTGTATTTGTAATAGACGAGGATCGCGAGATTGGCGACGACCCCGACCGCAAGCCAGCGCCGCGGCCGCCCGTCGCCCGCCGCCGCGCGCGCGATCCGTTGGGCGACGAGAAGATCGAGCGCGATCGACGCGAAAACCACGAGAACGAAGACGGGTTCGCTCCAGCCGTAAAAGACGACGCTGGCGAGAAGCAGGACGAAGACGCGACGCCGACGGTCGGCTCCGAAGAAAAGATAGAGAAGATAGACCGCCGGCGCGAAGAGAAACAGGAACAGCGGTTCGTAGAAAAGCATGAGATTTCCAGCTTATGGCGGCGACTGTCTACCAAGCCCCGCCGCGAGCGGCAAGGTTGCGTTCACCCCATCGCGAAAAAGCTCAGCTTTTGATTGCAAACGATGTAGGATGCGTCCCATTCGAACCGGCGTCTTATTGAATCGATTTCATGGAGATCGAATTGGGTAGGCTCGCGTTCATCGCCGTTTTGTTGATTTCGCTCACGCCCTTCGCCATCGCCGCCCCCGCGACGCCCTCGAACGCGATCGTCCCGGTCAAGGCGGTCATGCCCGCCCTGCTCCAGCCTCGCATCGAGACGCCGGATTGCCGTCCGCCGCATACGATCCGCTGGCCGGCGCCCTCGCAGTTCGGTCTTTGGGGAACGGAATTTCTGGCGACGCTGCCTGCCTTTCTCGCCATGCAGACGCTGGCGACGCTGGGCTTCCTCTCCGCGGCGGCCGGCCTAGGCGGACTCGTGACGCGGCGCGGGTGGAGCCCGTGCGTGGCCCGAAAAGCGTTGAGCGCCTTGCTGTTCGCGACGCCTTTCGCGGTCGCCGGCCAGATCGGCCCCACGCCCAATCCATCGCATGAACTGGCGAGCTTCGCGTCATTGCTCGCGGTCCTATGCCTATTCGCTCTGCCGGCGTTCGCGGCCTCGCCCTTGTTTCGAACGACGTTCAGGGCGGTCATCCGCCCGGAAGACGACCCCGACGCCGTCAAATGGTTCGTCGCCGGATATGCGGCGGGGGAGCTCCTGCTGATTCTCATGGCTTTCTGGGCCATCCCGCGCCATTCCGCCTACTTCGCCGTCGCATTTGCGTCGATCACGGCCGGAGATCTTCTCGCCGGGCTCGTCGGACGCAATCTCGGACGGCTCAGCTATCGCACCCGCGCCCTTTTCTCCCGGCGGAACTACACCCGCACGCTGGAAGGAAGCGCCTGCGTCGCGGCGACGGCCGCATTCTGTCTTGTCGCCATGGAACCGGAGCTGCCGCCGCAACAGTTCTGGCTGGCGCTCCTGCTGCTGCCGGCGGCGCTCGCCCTAGCCGAAGCCAAGGCGCCGCACCGGTGGGACGAGCCCGCGATGCTCGCCGCCGCCCTGGCGACATCCGTGGCGATCGTGCGCCTGGCGAACGGCTGCTGAGCGCCGCCTAACCTTGCGCGCCCGGCCGCGAGCCCCTATCACCCTCCCCCATGGCCGACGACTTCTCCCCCAAATCCGACTTCCTGCGCGTGCTCATGGAGCGCGGCTTCGTCCACCAGTGCTCGGACTTTCCCGGCCTCGACGAAAAGGCCGCGGCGGGCGGCCTCGCCGCCTATATCGGCTTCGACTGCACGGCGCCGTCGCTCCACGTCGGCTCGCTCCTGCCGATCATGATGCTCGCGTGGCTGCAACGCACAGGCGGGAAGCCCTTGCCGCTGATGGGCGGCGGCACGACGCGCGTCGGCGATCCTTCCGGCAAGGACGAGAGCCGCAAACTGCTGACAATCGAGCAGATCGATTCGAACAAGGCCTCGATCCGGCGCGTCTTCGAGCGCTTCCTGACCTTCGGCGACGGCCCGACCGACGCCCTGATGCTCGACAATGCCGAGTGGCTCGCCCCTCTCAACTACATCGAATTTCTGCGCGAGGTCGGCCGGCACTTTTCAGTCAACCGCATGTTGACGATGGACTCGGTGAAGTTGCGGCTCGAACGCGAGCACGAATTGTCCTTCATCGAGTTCAACTATATGTGTCTCCAGGCCTATGACTTCGTCGAGATCAGCCGCCGCCACGGCGCGCTGTTGCAGATGGGCGGCTCCGACCAATGGGGCAATATCATCACGGGTCTCGACCTCGGCCGCCGCATGGGAACGCCGCAGCTCTACGCCCTGACCTCGCCGCTCCTGACGACGTCCTCGGGCGCCAAGATGGGCAAGACGGCGGCCGGCGCCGTGTGGCTCAACGCCGACATGCTGTCGCCCTATGACTACTGGCAATACTGGCGGAACACGGAAGACGCCGACGTCGCGCGCTTCCTGAAGCTCTTCACCTTCCTGCCCATGGACGACATCGCCCGCCTCGCCGCGCTCGAAGGCGCCGAGATCAACGAAGCGAAGAAGACGCTGGCGACAGAGGCGACCGCGCTAATCCACGGCCGCGAGGCGGCCGAACAGGCGGCGGAAACCGCGCGCGCGACCTTCGAGGAAGGCGCGCTCGGCCTTTCGCTGCCTCGGGTCGCCGTGTCTGCGGAAGAAATCGCGGCGGGCCTCGGCGTGCTTTCAGCGTTCGTCAAGGCCGGCCTCGTCGCGTCGACGGGCGAGGCCCGCCGTCAGATCAAGGGCGGCGGCCTGCGCGTCAACGACGCGGTGGTGACGGACGAACGCGGCGCACTGTCCGAGAAGGACTTTGAGAAGGACGGCGTCGCGAAACTCTCGCTCGGCAAAAAGAAGCACGTGTTGCTGGAGCGCGCTTGAAGCGCGCCGAAGCAATCGAACCCTCGCTCCGCCTCAGCGCCGTTCCGGCATCCGCGCCGTTCCGTCCAGCACGCCCATGATCTTGCGCATCAGTCCCGGCGCGATGGCGGAGAGCGGGTTCACGTTGACGACGGGCGACGAGAGCGATCCCGTGACGCGATAGTTCAGAGCGAAAATCCCCTCGTGCTGGCCGCCGGCGATGACGACGCCGAGGACGGGAATGTTCGACAGCAGACTGTTGAGCGCATAGGCGGGCACATAGGATCCCGACAGGTCGATGCGGTCGCGCGGAAAGTCGAAGAACCCGTCGAAGGTCATACCGATTTCCGGGCCGGACATCACGCCCTCCCGCACAGACAATTGGCCGCTGGCCCAGGTGAAATTAGACTGCAAACGTCCCACACGCACCGAGTCCGGATCGAATCGCATAACGCCCTTGTCGTCCGTGCGCGCGGCGCCGCCTTGGGCCATCAACTGGCGCATGGCGGGCTCGCCCTTCACGTAGAAATCGCGAATCCGGATCGACCCGTCCGCGCGGTTCTGGCCAAGCTGCACAGTAGCGTTCAGAACGCCGCTTTCCATTTTCCGGTAGAGATCGAGAAAGGCGAGGAAAGATCCGCCATCGTTCGTGGAAATTTCCAGTTGCTCGCCGCCGCTCTGGCTGCGCAGCGTCGCCGCGACCTGTTCGCGGCCGAAATTGCCGGTGACGGACAGGGCCCGCGGATGGCCGCCGCGCGTTTCGTAATGAAAATCGACGTTGGAAAGTATCTGCTTCCCGTGGCCGGTGACGATCGGCGCCTTGAAGTCGACGTCGACGTCGTCGACTGAAGCGGCGCCCTTCCCGGAAGCGCCCGTTGCCTTGCCGCCCCCGGAGCGGATGAGCGCGGCGAGCATCGGTCGCGCGTCGAAATTGGATCCGCGCGCGACGATTTTCAGCGCGCCGCCGCCGCGCTGGAGGTCGATCTTCATGTCGTCGCCCGGCGACAGGCGCGCCGGCGACAGTTTCGCAGCGCGAAACGCGCCCTCGCGCGTCAGTTCGATCACGCCCTGCGCCTGGATGGGGCCGGCGTCGAAGCTCAACTGGTCGAGCGCGATTCCATCCCCCCGCTTCGTCAGCAGGAAAGACGCCTTCGCCGGCCGGCCGGCCGCTTTGACGACTCCGGGAATGGGGTTGTCGAAAACGGTTCGGGTGAGATCGAGTTCGATCTGCGTATTGAGGTCTTCCGCGGGCAGCGGCGTGCGCACGACCGCCGCAACGGTACCGCTCACGCCCGGAAGGGAATAGCCGGCGCGCTGGCGCGCCGCTTCGTCGAAAACGAGCGTGACCTGCGCGTGCGCCGGCCCTTTCTCGCCGAAGCCGCGCTTCAGTTCTATCGTCGCCGGCGCGCCGTAAATCCGCCCCGCGCCATTGACGCGCAGACCAGCGCCGTCGGCCAGGACATGCAGGCTGGCGCCCTCCAGCCGCTCCTTCCCGATGAGCCGTTCGATGGTGAGGCTGCTGGCGTTGGCGTCGATCGAGAAAGTCGTCATCTCGTCGCGCGCCTTGTCCCCGATCTCGAAATTGAGCCGCAGCTTGCCGTCGATCTGGCCCTTCAGCGCGGACGAATCGACGGGAACACTCGCATGAGGCGAGACGGCGGGCAGCGACAATATGTCGGCGACCGCCTCGACGTTGCCGGCGATCCGCAGATCGAGCGCCGCCGGAGTGGGGCGCAGCGCATTGTCTGCGACGGAAAACCGCCCTTCGGACAAGGTAAGACGCCGTCCCGGAGCGGTTTCGAGCGCGCCGGACGTCGCCTCGAAACTGGCCGTTCGGCCTGTCACATGGAGACGTCCCGAGACTCCGACGAAGGGCGCGAGCCCGGGCAGAACGTCGATGACCGTGGCGTTGACGACTTCGCCGACGGCTTCGACCGAATCGTCGGGCGGCGGCAGCTCGTAGCGCATGGCGGTCAGCGCGTCGTCGTCGAATTCGCCCGCGCAATGGGCGCGCTTGATTACGCCGACCGGCACATGCGACACGAACCAGGCGCGCACGGGCGGCGTGACATGGGTCGGCCACAGGCGCGCCAGCGTCTGTATCTGCGTGTCGGCGACGTCCAGCGTATAGGCGACGCGCGGCGCGCCGCGATAGACGACGGAGCCCGTGACGTCGACCCGGACATCGGGGCCCGAGAAACGGAAACGGTCGACCAGCACACGCCCCTGCCCGTGCATCACGCGCGCCTGGAGCGCGCCTTCGCTGACCGCGACATCTTTTTCAGCGGCGCGCTCCGGCGCCACGACGGTCGGCCGCAAGAGGCGCAGACCGATCGTCCAGGCGTCCGCGCCGGGATCGGCGCCCGCAGGAAGCTCCGCCGGCGCCGACGCCTCGCCGGCGATGGCCATGTCGAAACCACCGGCCTTGAACTGGACGGGGGCGACGACGATCTTGCGCGCACCCACGTCCCAGGCCGCCTCGGCGCTGATCCTATCGATCATCACGGGTTCGTGATCCGGCTCCTCGAGCCGGAAGAAGCCATGGCCGACCGCGAACCCGCCCTTGGCCTCGAGCACGTTGTCGTCAGGTCCAAGCGCAAAGGACAGGTCAAGCGAGAACGGCGCATCCGTATCGAAGCGCGATGTGCGGAATCCGCCCACGAGCGAGGCCTCGTCGAGCGAGAGATCGCGTAATTTCGCGAGAAATTCCCTCCGGCGCCCCGGCGCTCCCTTGGCCACGGCGACCGCGCTCCAGCGCCGTGACGGCCCCGTCGCCGCGAGGCTGAAGCGCATGGCGCCCTCGCCCTTGTCCAGGCTCAGCGCCACGTCGTCGTAGCGAATCACGCGGTCGATCGTGCGGTCGTCAATGACGAGCCGCCCGTGCCGCAGGCCGACGCGATCGAGCACGCCGATGGGGCTATCTCGGCTTGTCGCGAGGTCCATGACGCCGCGCAGCGCCGCCGCAGCGGTCTTGAGCAGCGCGACGCGCTCCACGGGAACGACGGGCGCTGGGGACTCGGGGGCTGCCGGCGGTTCGACCGGCTTGGCGGCGGAGACTGGTTCGGCCCCGGCCGAAATGGCGACGGCGCCGTCCGGCTGAACGGACAGGCGGAGTTCGAGGTCGAGCACCTCCAGACGCCTCGGCTGGACCCGGCCAAGGAGAAGCGAAGGAAGATCGAGCGACAGCTGCGCGCGGGGCGACGCCACGATGGGGCGCCCGCCCGATTTCACCACGAGGCCGTCGATCGACAGCGTCGGACCGTGATCGGCGTTCGCGATCGACACGCCGGCAAGCTGAAAGTCGTAACGCCCGGCGAAATATTCGTTCAGGGAGGCGACGATTCTCGGCGTGAGCCAGGCGAAGCTGAGGGGTCCGCGCGACAACAGCAAGAAAAAGGCGCCGAGCGCCACCAAGGTGAGCGCCAGCGAGCCGAGGCCGACGCAGGCCGCCCCGCGCGCGAGCCCGCCCATGCGTCCGCGCGGCCGCAGTCTCGGCTGCCGCCGCCGCTCGGCCAGCCGACCGTCGCGATCCTCACGCCCAGCCTGTTCCGTCAATCAACCTCGCTTGCGGCGATCAGGGCCTTTACAGAAAACGATGCGAACTTGTCGCTAGGCGCGCTTGCCCGCCGGCGCCATGTCTGCATTCTTTAGCCGGATTCTAACGGCGGTTGCGACGAAAGGAAGGCGCCATGGCCACGAAAGCGGCGACGACGAAATCCGAGAGGGGTAAATCCAAAGCCGGGACCGCGTCCGCCTCCGCGGCCGAGAAATCGAAGGCGACGGCAAAGGTCGAGGCCGCGCCCGCGGCGGGCCCCGGCGAAGGCGACGCCGCGCCGCAATTCGATCTCCCCGGCGCGGGCGGCGAAACGATTTCGCTCGCCGCGCTGAAGGGAAAGAAGGTCGTCCTTTACTTCTACCCCAAGGACGACACCTCTGGCTGCACCAAGGAAGCGATCGAATTCAACGGCTTGCGAGACAAGTTCGCGAAAGCGAAGACGGTCGTCATCGGCATGTCGCCCGATTCCGTGAAGAGCCACGACAAATTCCGCGACAAATACGAACTCGCCTTCCCCCTCGCGTCGGACGAATCGAAGGACGTTCTCTCCGCCTATGGCGTCTGGGTGGAGAAGAGCATGTACGGCCGCAAATATATGGGGGTCGAGCGCTCCACATTCCTCATCGACGCCGACGGCAAGATCGCGAGGGTCTGGCGCAAGGTGAAGGTTCCCGGCCACGCCGAGGAAGTGCTGGAGGCCGCGAAAAAGCTGTGAGGGGCCGGAAAAGCGTCCCCGCCCTCACGCCGGCGGGGACGGCTGCGCGTCAATTGTGCTCGTGTTCGGCGGCGGGCGCAGTATCAGCCGGCGCGTCGCCGCCTGTCGCCGCCTTCCTGGCGATGATCTTCGCCATGTCGTCGGCGCCCTTTTTTGCCGCCGCGAGATCGGGCTTCAGCGCCAGCGCCGCCTCGTAGTCCGCCCTGGCGCGCTCGAAATCCTTCTTGCCGCGCCAGGCGTTGGCGCGATTCACGAGGGCGTTGACGTTTTTCGGGTCGATTTTCAGCGCGGCGTCGAAATCCGCCAGCGCCTTGTCGAATTCGCCCTTCGCGTAATGGCACGCGCCCCGCCCGTTGTAGGCGGATGCGAGCCTGGGCTCGCGTTTGACCGCCTGCGAGAAATCCTCGATCGCGCGGTCGTGCTCCCCTTTGCCGTGAAGATAGGCTCCGCGGGCGACGAGCGGCGCGGCGGATTTCTTGTCAAGCTTCAACGCCTCTTCGAGATCGGCGAGCATTTTCTCCGCGTCGCCCTTCATGCGCCAGGCCGACGCGCGCGCCATGAAGGCGGCGACATTCTTCCTGTCGCGCGCGATGACCCGATCGTAATCCGCGATGGCGGCGTCGAGATCGCCCTTCGCGTGCTGGGCCGCGCCGCGCGCGAGCATCACGACGGTCGAGGTCGCGTCGAGCTCGAGCGCCTTGCCGAAATCCTCGATGGCGCGGCCATAATCGCCCTTCGCTTGATAGGCGCTGGCGCGATTCACATAAGCCGCGAGCTGATTGTGCTTCGTTTCTTTCCTGATGTCGGCGATGACCTGCGTGCAGCCCTGGATCCGCTGGTCGGGGTCGCCGGAGCGGCAGAGCTTCCAGCCCGGGCTGACGCCGCCTCCATGCGCCGCGCGCGCTTGCGAAACTGTGAGGGCGCCGGCGCAGAAAGCGAGCGCGACCGCCGCGCGGGCGGCGACGGAAAAATGATCGACCATTTGGCGGAAAAGCTCCCTGATGAAGAGTGGCGACGGCATGCTACTCGTTTGGGCGCCGGCCGCAACATCAATAATGCGCTGTTTCCGGCGGGCCCGGCTGCGGATACGCTATCGTTCAATTGCGATTCGCATTTTCCAGGAGTTTTCCATGATCGTCTCCACGACGAACGAGGTTGCGGGTTATCGCATTGTTCGCCATCTCGGACTGGTCCGGGGCATTACGGTGCGATCGCGCTCCGTCGTCGGAAATTTCTTCGGCGGCCTCCAGACGATCTTCGGCGGCAAGCTCTCGGTCTATGTCAATCTTGCGGAGGCGACCCGGCAGGAGGCCTTCGACCACATGTGCGCACACGCCGCCGAGGCGGGCGCAAACGCCATTATCGGAATGCGTTACGACGCCAACGACATCATGGACGGCGTCACCGAGGTTCTCGCCTACGGCACAGCCGTCATCGTGGAACGCGCATAGCGCGAAAAAGCTTCAGACTTCGGGCGAAACTGGGTAGACTGGCGTCAATGAGCCTGCTGACCACCACCGACGAACTGGCCGCCATCTGCGACCGCTTCTCGCGGCACCCCTTCGTGACCGTGGACACCGAATTTTTGCGCGAAACCACCTTCTGGCCGAAGGTGTGCGTGATCCAGATCGCTTCCCCCGAGGAAGCGGTGGCGATCGACGCGCTCGCGGAAGGGATCGACCTGTCGCCCTTTTTCGAGCTTATGGCGAACGCCGAGGTCGTCAAAGTCTTCCACGCCGCCCGCCAGGATCTCGAAATCATCTGGCGGCTCGCGCGGCTGATCCCCGCGCCGCTCTTCGACACACAGGTCGCGGCCATGGTCTGCGGCTTCGGGGAGCAGGCCTCCTATCTCGAACTCGTTAAGGCGATCACCCGCGCAAATCTCGACAAGTCTTCCCGTTTCACCGACTGGTCGCGGCGGCCGCTCTCTCCGGCCCAGATCGACTACGCCATCGCCGACGTCACCCATCTGCGCGACATCTACACCACGCTGAGATCGCGGCTCGAACGCTCCAACCGGCTTGACTGGCTCGCGGACGAAATGGAGACGCTCACCTCGCCCGCGACCTATGAGCAGCACCCGGAGAACGCCTGGGAGCGGCTGCGCCATCGCGCCCGCAAACCCCGCGACCTCGCCGTTCTGATGGAGCTCGCCGCCTGGCGCGAAGCCGAGGCGCAGAGCCGCGACGTCCCGCGCTCCCGCGTGCTCAAGGACGACATGCTCATCGAAATCGCCCAGGCCGCGCCGCGCACGCCCGAGGCGCTCGCCAATCTCCGCTCTTTCCCTAAGGGAATGGAGCGCGCCCGCGCCGGCGCGGACATCATCGCCGCCGTCGAACGCGGCCTCGCCCGCGATCCGGCCAGCATTCCGCGCATCGAGCGGGAGCGGCGCGGCTCGAACGGCGCCACGGTGGAACTGTTGAAGGTGCTGCTGCGGCAGGTCACCGAGCAGACCGGCGTCGCCGCCAAGATGATCGCCACGGTCGAGGATCTGGAGGCGATCGCGGCGGACGACCGCGCCGACGTGCCCGCCCTCAAGGGTTGGCGCCGGACCATTTTCGGCGAGCGCGCGCTTGAACTGAAGCGCGGCCGTCTAGCGCTCGCGATCGAGAACGGCAGAGTGGTGACGCTCGATTGGCAGGACGCCGAGCCCCAGGACGCCGAGCCGGCGCCCTCGACCGAATCGCCCGCTGAAGCCTCGGTCTCGGACTGACCAGCCGAGGCGCGGACCCGCAAACTTCCAGCGAACCAAGCCGCCCGGCCTGTCGCGGCTTCGCGCGGTCGCGCGCTCACGTCAGAAAAGGAAACGCCTGCGCGCCCGAAAAGCGCTTCGGCCACCCCTTCTGCGGCGCTGCGGCCTTCGGACGCAGACCGCTCGTGCGAGGCGTTCCAAGGGTCCAAAACCGGCAAAAGCGTCAGTCCCGCTGAGCGACCGAGGCCGGCAATAATGATAGACACATTCTATCATTTCGGAGCATAGGGCGCTGTCGTCACAGATCTTTTTCTCTTTGTGAGCATAATAATCAACCACGATCTGAGCCAAAAACAAGCTCCTCCGGCTGACGTGGAAATGACTTCTCTATATCCATATAGATCAATGTTATACGATATTTTTTTGCGGCGCAGTATTGAAATGCTGCACCGCGGCGCTACCTTCCTCTCAGCGACGGCCGGCTGCGGCAACGCCAGCCGGAGATAGGACGGAAGGCGCTCAGGGGAGCGCTCTACCGCCTTCGTCGATAGAAGAAAGGAATAGATCATGAAAACACGGTATATCGCGACGGCGCTCGGCGGAGCCCTGGCCCTGACGGCTGCGACGCCCGTGTCGGCCGCCGATTCCTGGTCCGCGATGACGATGAAGCCTTTGATGGCGACCAGTCTCGACGCCGGGGGCGCCCATGTCGTGAGCTATTTCCAGAACGTCGACGGCGCCTGCCGGCTGACCCTGATGATGGCGGACGCCGCGGAAGGGGGCGCGCGGACCCCGGCGCGCGTGCAGCTCACGGTCGCGCCGGGCCGGAGCGCAAATGTCGACGACGCCGACGGCAAATCGTCGCGCTTCACCTGCCTTAAAAGCGCGGAAGCGATGAACGTGATCCGCGTCGATCGGTTCGCCGCCTTTCGGGCGGAGTGATCTCTACCCGCGCGCCTTCCGGATGGCCGCCAAAGCGCGGCCATCCTCACGCCGCCGGCGGCGGCGCCTCTATCCCAAGCCGCGCCGCAACGCCACTCGAATTGTTCATGACGTCCGCGAGCGTGTAGCGGTCCAATACGGCGAAGAGCGCTTGCAACGACTCGTTGAAAACGCGCTGAAGGCCGCAGGCCCCGAAAATCACGCAGCCGTTCTGACCCGCGCCCAGACATTCGGACGCCGCAAATTCCGGCTCGAACATCCGCAACAACCCTCCAACATTGAGTTGGGCCGGCGCCTTCGCGAGACGCAGTCCGCCGTTTCGGCCCCGCGTGGCGATAACCAGATTCAGGCGCGCCAGCTCCAGCGCGACCTTTCGCAAATGGTTCTCGGACGCCGCGAAGGCAGAGGAAATTTCAGGGATCGTCGCGCCCCGCTCTCCGGCTATCGCTAGAAAGATCAGAATTTTGAACGAAAGATCGCTGTGCGTCGTCAGCCGCATCCGTGGTCCTATCGCGAAGCTTTTATGTGGCTCTATCGTCCCGCTTTGGCAGGCTTATTATAAAGATGCATCAGGAATACATCTTTAGGGAGGAACCACCATGTCCAGTCTTTATGAGCGTCTCGGCGGCGAGAAAGCCGTCAACGCCGCCGTCGAACTCTTCTATCGCAAGGTTCTCGCAGATGGGCGCATCGCGCGCTTCTTCGATGGCGTCGACATGGACGACCAGATCGCCAAGCAGAAGTCGTTTCTGACGATGGCCTTCGGCGGCCCGAACAAATACACGGGCCTCGACATGCGCAACGCCCACAAGCGCCTCGTCGCCATGGGGCTGAACGATTCCCATGTCGACGCCGTGATCGAGAACCTCAACAGCACCCTGCGCACGCTCGGCGTTCCCGAGAAGGAAGTCAAGGAGGTTGCGGCGCTCGCCAATTCCGTCCGCGACGACGTGCTCGGTCGCTGATCGCAGTGTCGACGCTCACCTACAAGGATCGCCCGGTGGACATCTCGCCGGGCGAGACCGTCCTCGAAGCGCTGCTGCGGGCGGGCGTCGACGCGCCTTATTCGTGCCGCGCCGGCAATTGCCAATCCTGCTTGCATCGCGCGGTCGAGGGCGGCCCGCCGCCGGAGTCGCAGGTCGGCCTGAGCGACGCCCAGAAGGCGCTGGGTTTCTTCCTTCCCTGCGTCTGCCGGCCCAGGGGGCCGCTCACCATCGTTCCGCCCGACGACGTGGGCGCGTCGCTCGAAGCCACGGTCCATTCGATCGACCAGCTGTCGCACGATATCGTGCGTCTGCGCATCGAGACGGAAAATTTCAGCTACCGGCCGGGTCAATTCCTACAGCTCATCGCCGGCGAAGACCTCAAACGTCATTATTCGCTCGCGAGTCATCCCGAGGAAGATCCCTTCCTCGAAATGCACATTCGCCTGCATCCCAACGGCCGCATGAGCCGGCATGTGATGGAGAAGCTCGGCGCAGGCCACAAAATCCACGTCGCCGGCCCCTCGGGCACGTGCTTCTACGAGGGCGTCGACCCGGACCAGCCGCTCGCCCTGATCGGCGCGGGGACCGGCCTCGCCCCGCTCTACGGCGTGCTGCGCGACGCATTGCGCCAGGGCCATCGCGGACCCATCCGCTTGTATCACGGGGCGCGCGATCCCAAGGGCCTCTACCTGGTGGACGAACTCCAGGCGCTGGCCGGCGCACGCGACAACGTCGACTACTTCCCGTCGCATCTCGACGCGAACGCGCCCCATGGCGGGGACGTCGCCGCGCTGGCGCTGGACGCCGAGACGCCGCGTGTGGCTCAGACCGCCTATTTTCTCTGCGGCGGCGAAAATCTGGTGAAACGGCTCAAGCGCGACCTGTTCATGGCCGGTGCCAGCCTGAAGGCGATTCGGTCGGACGCCTTCACGCCGGCGGCGTGACGACGGCTCGACAGGCCCGCCTCCACGCGACTACGTCGCGATTTCGATCGCGGCGTCGACGCCAAGAAGCCGCCCGAAGGCTTTCAATCGGCTGAGCACCCGGTCGCTCACGAGGTCGGCAAAATCGCCGGGCAAGGTCAGGACGAGCCCCTCCTTGCGAAGACGCAGGCTCGTGCGCGGCAGGACGCCCGGGATCGAGGCCGACAGGAGATAGGCCACCCGCATCGCGGCGCCGAGGAGGCGCGCGCGCACGAAAAGCCGCGTCGTAAGCAGGCTGCGCAGCATCCCCACGCTGTCGCCGCCGTCCGGCCCCTCGTGACGCAGGACAACCGCGAGCGAAAGAAACGCCCGGCCCGGATGGTCGACCGAAACGAACGGCCCCTGCGTGACGACGGTCAGGGCGCGCTCGGAACGATATTCCGGATGCGCGCGCCAGGCGATGTCCGACAGCAGGCAGGCGGCGTGACGCAGACGTCTTTCCTCGGGCGTTTCGTCGATGACGCCCGAGGCCATGAACGCGTCCGTCCAGGCAATCAGATTGTCGCCATAGCCCGGCGCGCGGGAAAACAGAACCTCTAGCTCGCGCGAGGCGGACAGCAAGGGATCGACACGCCGTTCGGACTCGGCCAGGCGATCGAAAAGGAGCCCCTCCCGCACGCCGGCCGCCGAGATGACGATTTCTTTCGGCTTGGCGCGGCGGATGATCTCATCGAGCACGATGGCGCCGTAGGCGAGAAGCGGCCGGCGCGCGGCGGAGACAACGCCGATGTCCTCGATCGCCTCGCTGTCGATATGTTCGACGAGCGCGGCGAAATCCGCCGCCTCATTCGTCTGGATGCGGTAATTGTGCATCACGCCGAGCGGATAATTGCGCTGGCGCATATGCAATTTCGCGAGCGACCGCCAGGTGCCGCCGACCGCGTAGAACGCGCGGCCCTTGAGATGTTCGAGCGGCTTCGCGTCCGCGATGGCCTTGCGGGCGATGCGCGTCGCGTCGCGCGGGGAGCGCCGCGAAGCGTCCATGAGGGCGAGGCCGCCGAGCGGCAGCGTCACGCCTTTCCCGAGTTCTTCGCCCTTCACGTCGATGAGTTCGAGCGAGCCGCCGCCGAGGTCGCCGACGACGCCGTCCGGCTGATGAATCGCCGAAACGACGCCGAGCGCCGACAGTTCCGCTTCGCGCTTGCCGGAGAGGAGACGGATGTCCCGCCCGATCGCCGCGCGCGCGGCGTCAAGAAAGGCGGGGCCGTTCTCCGCGTCGCGCGCGGCCGCCGTCGCAATGACCTCGATGTCCGAAACGCCCATCGTGTCGCACAGCGCGCGATAGCGCCGCAGCGCCATCAACGCCTTGTCGACGCCCTCCGCAGGCAGACGGCCGGTGGTGACGACGCCCTTGCCCAGCCCGCACATCGCCTTTTCGTTGAAGATGGGCGTCGGCGCGCGCGAGAGCGACTGGTAGGCGACGAGGCGCACGGAATTGGAGCCGATGTCGACGATGGCGACCGGCGCCGCCGTCGCCTCGACGGGCTGCTGGCGGAAAAGCGACCTAAGCATCTTGCTGGCGTTTTAGCAGCGAACGCGGCCGCCAGTCCTTGAGCGATTTGCCGCGGCCGGAAAGGCTCGGATGCGTCATGAAATATTTATGCGCGTTGAAGCGCTCCTCGCCGTCTGGCGGCGCGACTCGCTGCGAGGAGCCATCCGGCAGCACGCGATAGCTCTGCTCATTGTCGATGAGATTGGCGAGCATGATCTGATCGAGCAATTGCTGGTGCACCGTCGGATTGACGATGGGCAGCAAGACCTCCACGCGCCGGTCGAGATTGCGCGGCATCAGATCGGCCGACGAGATGTAGACGTGCGCGCGCGGATGCGGCAGCGGGTGGCCGCCGCCGAACGCGTAGACGCGGGCATGCTCCAGAAAGCGCCCGACGATGGATTTGACGCGGATGTTTTCGGAAAGTCCCGGAACGCCGGGCCGCAGGCAGCAGATGCCGCGAACGACGCAGTCGATCGAGACGCCCGCCCTCGACGCGGCGTAAAACGCGTCGATGATCTCGGGATCGACGAGCGCGTTGCATTTCGCCCAGATGGCGCCGGGCTTGCCGGCTTTGACGAATTCGATCTCCCGCTCGATGTGTTCGAGCAGTTTTTTCTTCAGCGAGATCGGCGACACGGCCATGCGTTCGAGCCCCGCGGGCTCGGCGTAGCCGGTGATGTAGTTGAAGATGCGCGAAACGTCGCGGCCGATGACGGGGTCCGCCGTGAAGACGGAGATGTCCGTGTAGATGCGCGCCGTCACGGGATGGTAGTTGCCCGTGCCGATATGGCAGTAGGTCGCAAGCCCCGCGCCCTCGCGCCGCACGACCATCGACAGCTTGCCGTGCGTCTTGAGTTCGATGAAGCCGAAGACAACCTGCGCGCCCGCGCGCTCCAGATCGCGGGCCCAGCGGATATTGGCTTCCTCGTCGAAACGCGCCTTCAGTTCGACGAGCGCGGTAACCGATTTGCCCGCCTCCGCCGCCTCGACGAGCGCGCGGACGATAGGGCTGTTGTTCGAGGTGCGATAGAGCGTCTGCTTGATGGCGATAACGTTCGGATCGCGCGCGGCCTGTTGAAGGAACTGAACAACGACGTCGAACGACTCGTAGGGATGATGGACGCAGAGATCCTTCTGCTTGATGGCCAAGAAACAGTCGCCGCCATTGTCGCGCACGCGCTCCGGGAAGCGCGGATTGTACGGCTTGAATTTCAGATCCGGCCGGTCGAGCGCCACGAGTTCGGAGAGATCGTTGAGCGCAAGCATGCCGTCGATCTCGAACGTCTCGGTCGGCGCGACGTCGAGTTCGTCGGCGACGAGCGCGCGCAGCGTCTCCGGCATGTCGGCGGCGACTTCGAGACGGATCACCGATCCGCGCCGCCGGCGTTTCAGCGCCGTCTCGAAGAACAGCACGAGATCTTCCGCCTCTTCCTCGACCTCGAGATCGCTGTCGCGGATTACGCGGAAAAGCCCCTGCCCGCGCAGCAAATAACCCGGGAAGAGCCGCTGCGCGTTCATCGCAATCAGCGTTTCGAGCAGCATGAAGCGCTCGCGGGTTCCACCGTGATTGGGCAGATGAACGAAGCGCTCGATCTTCGCCGGCAGGCGCACGAGGGCCTGCAGCGTCTTGCGATCGCCGGGCCGAACCAGCTCCAGCGCCAGAGTGAAACCGAGATTGGGAATGAACGGGAACGGATGCGCCGGATCGACGGCGAGCGGCGTCAGGACAGGAAAGATGCGGTTGAGGAAATGATCCTCCAGCCATTCGCGGTCCGGCTTCGAGAGGTCGCCGGGCTCGACGATGACGATGCCGACTTCCTCGATTTCCCGGCGCAGATCGCGCCAGCGGCGCAACTGCTCCTTGGTGAGGCGCACGACGCGCTCGCTGATCTTGGCGAGTTGCTCGGCCGGCGTCAGCCCGTCCTGCGACACGGTGGTGAGGCCGGAGCGCACCTGGCTGCGCAGACCCGCGACGCGCACCATGAAAAATTCATCGAGATTGTTCGCCGAGATCGACAGGAAGCGCAATTGCTCGAGCAGCGGATGATTCTTGTTCGACGCCTCCTCGAGAACGCGCCGGTTGAATTCGAGCCAGGAAAGTTCGCGATTGATGAAGCGTCGCGGCGAAACCGCGAGTTCCTCCGGGTGCTCCAGAATTTCGCCCGCCGGATCCATGACCTCGATCGCGGCGACCTCGACATCGGCCCCGCTGCGCTCGACGTTCTCTTTCATTTTCGCCTTCATGCCGCTCCGTTCCGCCCCTTTGCATCATGCCACAACCGCGCCGCGCGCGGCAGGCGAAAACGTCGCGCCTTCACTCCTCCGCGCCGGGCGGCGGCCCGGCGAAGCGCTCCATCACCTGCGCGGCGAGCGCGCGGGTCACGGGACGCCGCTGGGCGAGCGCCTCCCGATCCAGCGCCGCGACAAAAGCGCGCGCGGCGTCCAGCGAGCGTTCCAGGCGCAGCGCGGCATAGGCGAGCGCCGGAGGCTCGACCAGCAGTTGCCGGTCGCGAAACAGCTTCTCCAGCACGGCGCGCATCAGCTCGTCGTCGGGCGCGCCGATTTCCACCACAGGGGCGCGACGCAATCGTGACAGAAGATCCGGAAGCCGGACGTCGGCGGCGGTCGGCCGCCGGCGCGCGCTCATCAGCACGAAGACCCGGTTCTCCACCGCGACATTGAGCAGATGAAAAAGGGCGGTCTCGTCCGTCGCGCGGTCGACGTCGTCGATGACGATGGCGGCCGGAGACTGCGCCATAAGGCGCCCGACGTCAGGCAGCGCGTACGGATCGGCGCGGCAGGCATGAGCGCGCGCCGTGAAGATCGCGAGCAGGTGGCTCTTGCCGCTCCCCGGCGGGCCGACAAGCAGCAAAATCCTGTCCGGCCAGTCGGGCCAGCGCTCCACCATCGCCAGCGCCGCTTCGTTGGAGGGCGCACGCAGGAAGTCGTCGCGGCCGTAGCGCGGCGCGAGCGGCAGCTCCAGCGGAAGCTGGACTGGCCGGCCCCCCCCTCCCATAGCGGCTCAGGCCCTGTCGCGGGCGTAAGGGCTCTCACGATAGAGCGCGCTGGCGCGGTAGCGGCGGGCGAGAAACCGCATCAGGGCGCCAAGCGCGGCCGCGGCCGGAACCGCGACGATGAGGCCCGTGAAGCCGAAGAGGGCGCCGAAGGCGAGCAGCGCGAACATGATCCACACGGGATGCAGGCCGACGGACGCCCCGACGAGACGCGGAGAGAGCACGTAGCCGTCCATGACGAGGCCGGTGGAGACGATGGCGATCGCCTCGATGGGGAGGTTGATATGCGGCCACGCTTGCACCACCGCGATGATGATCGAGAGGACAAAGGCCGTGATCGACCCCACATAGGGGACGAAACTCAGAAAGCCGGCGATAACGCCGATGAGAAAGCCGAAATTGAGCCCGATCGCGGAGAGCCCCACGGCGTACCAGACCCCCAGGAAGAGACAGACGAGCGACTGTCCGCGCACGAATCCCGCAAGCGCGCGGTCGATGTCGCGCGCGAGCATCCGCACGTCCTCCCGATGACGCGGCGGAACCAGATCGTCGATGATCTGGACCATGTGATCCCAGTCGAGCAGCATGTAAAAGGCGACGACCGGGGTGATGACGATGAGAGATATGACGTTGATCAGCGCATAGCCGCGCCAGACGAGCGACTTGATAAAATCCCCGACCAGCGCCGCGCCCTGGCTGGCGAGGTCGTTGAAATATTTCTGCGCGTCGAAGCTCGCGCCCGCGGCGCCGAGGCCGTATTTCTCGAGCCATTGGTTGATGGTCTCGTTGGTGAATTGCTCGCTCCAGTCCGTGATCAGGCCGTGCAGAGTCTGTAGATAGCCGGGCAGCGCGGTCAGGAATCCGGTCAGCTGATGCGAGAGAATGGGCAGGAGGACGACGAGCGCCGTCACGACGAAAGCGATGAAGGCGACGAGCAGGAGCAGCGCCGCGCCGAGACGCGACGCGCCCATGCGTTGCAGGCGGTCCGCGACGGGATCCAGCAGATAGCCCAGCGCCGTGCCCGCGACGAAGGGCGCGAGGACCGGACTCAAAAGATACAGGACCGCCGCCAGTGCGAGAAGCGTGATCCCCCAGAGCATGAGCTGACGCTCCAGGCTCAGCCCCGCCCATTTGACGCTGCCTCGCGAGAGTGAGTCGCCCGGCTCGACATCGACAACCGCGACCGTCATAGACTCGTCCGCTGGTTTGTGCGCGCCCCGACTACGGGCGGCCGCCGGCTGATCCTTCCGCGCCATTGCTCACGGCCTCATGTACTGGACCCAGAGCGACAGATAGACGCCCGCGGAAGCAACGGTCAATGCGGCGACGCTCGCGATCAACGCGCTTCGTGCTTCGTCCAACCTCAGGCCGTAGGCCTCGCCGGCCAAGACCAATCCGGCGAGCGCGATCTGCAAGGCGGTTGTGATCTTCGAGGAAAAGTGCGGCCTGACCTTGACAGGGCGAGCCAGAAACCACGCCACCAGCACGCCGCCCAGGATCAACGCGTCGCGCGAAACGACGAGGATCGCGAGCCAGGGCGGCAAATCGCCGGCGATCGCCAGCGAAATATAGATCGAAACGATGAGCGCCTTGTCGGCCAGCGGATCGAGCACCGCGCCGAGTTCCGACTGGAGGCTGAAGGTCTTGGCGAGCAGGCCGTCGAGCGCGTCCGAAACGCCCGCGACGGCGAAGATGACGAAGGCCTCGGGCCATCTGCGATCGACGATCATCATGACGGCCGCCGGCGTCAAGACCAGCCTGCCAATCGTGATGAAATTCGGTAGCGACGCAAACCAGTTGAAGGCCATGATCTCTATCTGGCGCGCGCGCGGCGCGTCACAATCCCTTGCGCCTCCCCGCCCGCATGACGAGCGCCGAAACCCCCAGCGCGACCGCGACGAGGCCGAGCAGCAGCGTCGAGATCGCGTTGATCTGCGGGGAAACGCCGAGCCTCACCTGCGAATAGATGCGCATCGGCAGCGTCGTCGCGCCGGGCCCCGTGGCGAAGCTCGCGATCACCAGATCGTCGAGCGAGAGCGTGAAGGCAAGGAGGAAGGCGCTCGCAATGGCCGGCGCGATCTGCGGCAAGGCGACGAGCGCGAAAGCCTTCGCCGGCGTCGCGCCCAAATCCATCGCCGCTTCCTCGAACGTCGGATCGCAGCCGCGCAGCGCCGACAATAGCGCAACCGTGGTGAAGCACATGGTCAGCGTCACATGGCCGATGACGAGCGTCCCGAAGCCGCGGCCGACGCCCAGCGTGACGAAGCAGGAAAGCAGCGCCAGGCCGAGCACGACCTCGGGCAGCACGAGCGGCGCATGAATCGCGCCGAAGAACAGCATCCGCGACCGAAAGGCGCCGTAGCGCGCGAGCGCAATGGCGGCGAGCAGCCCGAGACAGGTCGCGATGGTCGCAGAGACGGCCGCGGCCGCAAGGCTGACCTTGGCGGACTGGATCAGAAGATCGTTGTCCAGAAGCGCGGCGTACCATTTCGTCGAAAAGCCGCCCCAGACGGAAACGAGACGCGACGCGTTGAAGCTCATCGCGGCGAGAATGACGATCGGCGCGTAAAGGAACAGGAAACCGGCGGCGAGAACGGCGCGGCGCGCGGCATTTGCGGCCGCGCTCATCGGCCCCCCTCCTCTTCCCGCAGCCGCGCGCGCTCCCAGATCAGGAGCGGAAAAAGGAGAATGCTCACGAGAACGATCGCCGCCGCCGACGCCGCGGGCCAGTCGTGATTGGCGAAGAAATCGTTCCACAGCGTGCGGCCGATCATCAGCGTGTCGGAGCCGCCGAGCAGATCGGGAATGACGAATTCGCCGACCGCCGGGATGAAAACAAGCAGCGCGCCCGCAACGACGCCCTCGCGCGAGAGCGGCAACGTAACGCGCAGAAAAACCTGCGCCGGCGTGGCGCCGAGATCGGCCGCCGCTTCGCGCAGGCTCGCGTCCTGTCCCTCGAGCGCGGCGTAGATCGGCAGCAGCATGAAGGGCAGATAGGAATAGACGACGCCGACGACGACGGCGCCGGTCGTCGCGAACATCTCGATCGGCGCGTCGACGACGCCCAACGCCATCAGCGCGTTGTTGATGAGCCCTTCGTCCTTGAGGAGCGCGATCCAGGCGTAGACGCGGATGAGAAAGCTCGTCCAAAAGGGCGCGGCCGCGAGACCGATGAGAAAGGGACGCCATGGGCGCGGGCTGCGCGCGATCGCCAGCGCAAAGGGATAGGCGACAAGCAGCGTCGTCGCCGTCGAAACGGCGGCGATCCAGAGCGACGAGACGTATGCGTCGAAATAGAGGCTGTCGGCGAAGAGCGCGCGGTAATTGTCGAGCGTGAGCGTTTGCGCCTTCGCCCACCATTCGGCGAATGTGTCCGTGGGCAGGAAACGCGGCTCATAGGGCGGACGCGCCAGAACGGAGCGCGACAATGAAATCTTGGCGATGAGCAGCATCGGCGCGAGGAAAAAGGCCGCGATCCAGAGATAGGGAACGGCGAGCGTCAGCCGCTGGCCGAGCGAAAGGCGTCGCATCCTCACGCCTCCTCCGCAAACAGCACGCCCGCATCCGGCGCGATGGTCAGTTTCACGTCGTCCCCGATCGCGAATCGCCCCGCGTGCGCGCCGACGCGCAGCGCCATGTCGGGCGCGACGCGCACGCGCAGCAGCGTATATTCGCCGCGAAAGACAAAGTCCTCCACTCGGCCCGGAATGCCCTCCCCGTCCCGCGCCACGCCGATGCGCTCCGGCCGCACGCTCAGCGTCGCGCGCGCCCCTTCCGGCAGCAGGCATTCCGAACGCGGCAGATGCGCAAACGATGCGACGAAAACGGGGCCGCCGTCGCGCGCGACCGCGCCCTCGATGAAATTCGTCTCGCCGACGAAGCCCGCGACGAAGCGCGTCGCCGGCTTCTCGTAGATGTCGATCGGCGAGGCGATCTGCTCCACCTTGCCCGCGCGCATCACGGCGACGCGATCGGCGAGCGCCAGCGCCTCGTCCTGGTCGTGAGTGACGATGACGAAACTCGTCTGCGTCTTCCGCTGGACTTCCTTGAGCTGGAACTGCGTCTCCTCGCGCAGCTTGCGATCCAGCGCGCCGAGCGGCTCGTCGAGCAGCAGCAAGGCGGGGCGCGGCGCCAGCGCGCGGGCGAGCGCGACGCGCTGCTTCTGCCCGCCCGACAATTCATTGATGCGCCGCCGGCCGAAGGGCGCGAGCTGCGTCATCTCCAGCAGTTCGCCGACGCGCGTGCGAATCGCGTCTTCCGGCTCTCCCTTGCGGCGAAGGCCGAAGGCGACGTTCTCGAACACGTCGAGATGCGGGAAGAGCGCATAGGACTGGAACATCATGTTGACGGGCCGCCGATAGGGCGGCACGCCCGCGAGATCCTCGCCCCGCAGCGCAAGCCGCCCGCCGTCCGGCGTCTCGAAGCCGGCGATGCAGCGCATGAGCGTTGTCTTGCCGCAACCCGAGGGGCCGAGCAGCGCGAAGAATTCGCCCGCGCCGACGTCGAGCGAAACGCCGTCGAGCGCGAGGACGGCGCCGTATCTCTTTGTCACGCCTTCGACGGAAAGAAGCGGCGCGCTCACCTGCCGCCCTCGCGGCGAAATTCGGCGCGCCAGTGGCGCACGATCGCGTCGTTCGCCGGAATGTCCTCCAGCGACGCGAGGCGCAGGCCGTCGATCGCGAGCGCCTCAATCTGCGCGCGCGTCAGCGGCCAGGGCGGCCCGTCGACCGCCTGCGCCGCGTCGCGCGCCCGGGAGATGACCAGCAGGGCGCCGCCGGCCGCGACGAATGACGCGAGCGCCCGCGCGGCGTCGGGCAGCAGAACGGCAGGCAGCGCCTGAAGCGTATAGAGTTCGTGCACGAGATCGAAAGCGCCGCGCCACTCTGCGGGCGGGGCGAACAGATCAGCGGCGCGGTAGTCGACCGCGCTTTGCGGAAACCGCCGCCGCGCCCAATCGACAGCGCGTTCGACGAGGTCGAAGGCGGTCACCCGCGCGCCGGCGGCGGCCAGCGCCTCGGCGTTGTCGCCGAGCCCGCATCCGACGTCGAGCGCGCGCAACCCGGCGAGCGAACGCCCCTCGAGCCATTGCGACAGCGCGGGATGCGGCGCGAGCCCCGCCCAGGGAACGCCGGCCGGATCGTCGCCCGCGAGTTTGTAAACCGCCTCGAACCATTCGGCGCGTTTGGGGTCGGCCGCGACGCCGCCTTCGCGCTTGTGCGGATCGATCGCGTCGAGTTTTTCGCGCGCTTTGGCGCGGCGGGCTGCGAAATCGGCCTCGTTCATGACGTCGCTTTCGGTTCGCGCGCTTTCTCCACCCATCGGCCGCTCTCGTCCTGTTGCTGGTAGATCAGCCTGTGGCCCGAGTCGCGCAGTTCCTTCCACTGCGCGCGGGCGTTCTGCAGCTCGTGCGGATCTTCGCCGTCGAAGAGGAGAACCGCGCGTTCGCGGGGCGCCGCCTCGCGCGCGAGCACGGGCGCGATATGGGCGCCGTCGAGGAAAAAGCGCACGTCCGCGCGGTTGGGATTGTCGTCAGCGCAGGTGAGGTAAATCGGCAAGGTCTCGGGCGAGGCGTCTGCCTTCGTCCCATGCGGCAGGAAACTTTCCCGCCTGTACGACCACAAATGCAGATCGAGCGCCCGCAGACGCGCGTCGTTCACCGCCTGGACCGCCACGCGCCAGCCGCGCGAGAGCGAGAGCTCCAGCAAAGTCGGAAGCGTGTCTTCGACCCGGCGCGTCTGGTGGTGATAGAAGGAAATATCGACCATTGGCGCGCTCCCCCGACCCGTGACATGGGCTGTCGTCGGCGAACTCGCGCAGGGCCGCGGGCCTGTCGTCTTTCATCTCCCGGACGATCGACGACGGCGCGCGGCAGCGCGTACGCCTCACCCCTCGTAATAGTCCTTCACCAGCCGGTCGAGCAGCCGCACGCCCCAGCCGGATCCCCAGCTCTGATTGATGTCGCTCGAGGGCGAGCCCATGCCGGTGCCGGCGATGTCGAGATGCGCCCAGGGCGTCTTGCCGACGAAGCGTTGCAGGAATTGCGCGGCGGTGATCGAGCCCGCGTGACGCCCGCCCGTGTTCTTCATGTCGGCGAATTTGGAATCGATCAGCTTGTCGTAAGCGGGACCCATCGGGAAGCGCCACAACTTCTCGCCAGTTGCGGTTCCGGCCTTGGTCAGCCGGTCCGCGAGTTCGTCGTTGTTGGAGAAGAGACCGCCATATTCCTGCCCGAGGGCGACAAGGATCGCGCCCGTCAGCGTCGCGAGATCGACGATCGCCGCCGGCTTGTGCTTCTCGATGACGTAAGTAAGCGCGTCGGCGAGCACCAGGCGGCCTTCGGCGTCGGTGTTGATGACCTCGATCGTCTGGCCCGACATGGACTTCACGATGTCGCCGGGGCGCTGGGCCTTGCCGTCGGGCATGTTCTCGACGAGGCCGAGAACGCCGACGACGTTCGCCCTCGCCTTGCGGGCGGCGACAGCGTAGAGCGCGCCGGCGACGGCAGCGGCGCCGGCCATGTCGCCCTTCATGTCTTCCATGCCGGCGGCGGGCTTGATCGAAATGCCGCCCGTGTCGAAGACGACGCCCTTGCCGACGAAAGCGATGGGCGCGGCGTCACTGGCGCCGCCGTTCCAGCGTAGCACGACGAGGCAGCTTTCGTTCTCGGAGCCCTGCCCCACGCCGAGCAGCGCGCGCATGCCGAGTTCGGCCATCGTCTTTTCGTCGAGGATTTCGACCTCGACGCCGAGCTTCATCAGCTCCGAGGCGCGCCGGGCGAATTCCGCCGGCGGCAGCGCATTGGCGGGCTCGTTGACGAGAGTGCGGGCGAGAGCCACCGCTTCGGCGGTGTGCGCCGCGTCGGCGACAAGCGCTTTCGCGCTCTCCTCGTCCGCCACGCCGAGCGCCGCCTCGATCGGGCCGCCGTCCTTGTCGGCGTCGTCTTTTTTCTTGGTTTTGTAGAGATCGAATTTATAGGCGCGCAGCCAGCCGCCGAGCGCGAATTGCGCCGCCGCGGCGGCGGGCTCCGCCGGCGCCTCCGGCAAGTCGAACAGAATCACGGCCGAAGCGCCCTGCCCGAGCTTGGCCGCCGTCTGGCCGCCGAGCGAAAGATAATCCTCGAATTTCAATGGTTTATCGCCGTCGTCCGGCGTCCCGGCGCCGACGCCCATGACGAGCAGGCGGCTTGCTGGCGCGCCGACGGGCGCCAGAATTTCTAGACACGACCCCGACTTGCCCTTGAATTTCGCGGCTGCGGCGGCGCGGTCGATCTGAGGCTTCGCATCCTTCAGCAGGGTTTTGACGCGATCGGCCATCGCGAGATCCGTTCCCGCGAAGACGACGAGCGTGCGCGGACGGCTGGCGTCCTCCGGCGCCCGCAGCGCCGCCTCGGCGCCGTCGAAAGAAAGAACCTCGAATTTCGCGTTGAGAGACATTTTTGGCCTCGCTGGAGGCGCCGCCGACCGGCGGCGGCCGCGCTGTGAAATGTTGGGCGCGCAATATCGCGGCCAAGGGCGCGGGTCAAATCATGCCCCCAAATCGCCGCGATCCGAACGGAAGATGATTCCGTTGCGAAAAAGCAACGTTCGGTAAATGAATGCGTTGGGAGCCTGCTCGACAGATCGGCGCCGCTTGCGCGGGCGCCCGGCAGCGTCTAGCCATGGCTTTCGGAGTCGCCTCGGGCGCTCGAGTCAGTAACAGCGGGAGCGAACCGGGGCCGATGGCGACGAAGACGCGAATTTGCGCTCCGACGCTTTCGATGCGCGCGGTCCGCGGAGCGTCGTCATGATCGGCGTCACCATCACCCGCTATTTCGCCTGGCGCTTCACGCGCACGATTCTGACGATCTTCTTCACGATTTTCTGCCTGATGTTCGTCGTCATCTTCGTGGAGATGCTGCGGCGCGCGAGCGACAATCCGCAGGCGGGCGCGGGCGTCGTGGCGCTGATGACGGCGATGAAGGTGCCGGCGGCCGCCGAGATGATCCTGCCCTTCGCGGTCCTCTTCGGCTCAATGGCGACCTTCGTCGACCTGACGCGCAAGCTCGAACTGATCGTGGCGCGGGCGGCCGGCATGTCGGTCTGGCAGTTCATTGCGCCGCCCGTGCTCGCGGCGCTCGTCATCGGCATTTTTTCGATCGCCGTTTACAATCCTCTTTCCGCAGAAATGAAGCAGCGGTCCGACCAGATGGAGCTGGAGCTTTTCGGCGTGCCGGGAAGCATCCGAATCGACCACAGCGTGTGGCTGCGCCAGCATGGCGTCGACGGCCTTGCCGTCATCCACGCCATGGACTCGTCGAACGGCGGAATCGACCTCACCGCGGTGAGCGTCAACATTTACGGCAAAGATGGCGGCTTCCTCGAGCGCGTCGAGGCCGGGAAGGCGCATCTGGAGCCTGGCGCCTGGGCGCTGACGGACGCCACCATCAGCGCGCCCGGCGAGCCGGCCCGTCAAGTAAAGACCTATCTGCTCGCGACGGATCTCACGCCCGAGCAGGCGGCCGCCGCGACCACGCCTCCCCAGGGCACCCCCTTCTGGGATCTCCCGGAAATGACCGCCCGGACGGCTGAGGCGGGGCTCGACGCCACCGGCTACAGGTTGCAATTTCAGACGCTTCTGGCCCGGCCGCTACTTCTCGTCGCCATGGTTCTGGTCGCCGCTAGCTTCTCGTTAAGGTTCTTTCGATTTGGCGGCGTTGCGAAGACCCTTTCGGGTGGCGTCGTGGCAGGCTTCGTGCTTTACGTGTTAACTAAAATCCTCTCGGATCTCGGGGGCGCGGGGCTGATCAGTCCGCTCGTCGCCGCATGGTCGCCTGCGCTTGTCGGGAGCATGTTGGGCACGCTCACTTTACTTTATTCGGAGGACGGCTGATGGGCTCGCGCCGCCTCCGCCTTCTCCCCGCGCTTCTCGCCAGCGCCTCCGTTTTCGCCGGAGCGTCCGCCCTTGCGGCGTCGCGCCCCGCGGCGGCGACGCAGGATACGGCCGCGCGCATGGTCGTCGAAGCCAGAGAGATGGTCTACGACGAGAAAAAGAATACGGTGACCGCCCGCGGACAGGTCCAGATCCTTTTCAAGGGCCGGATCCTAGAGGCCGACCGCGTCGTCTACGACCGCAACACGTCGCGCGTTTTCGCGGAGGGCCACGCGAAGCTCACCGAAGCGAACGGAACCGTCGCCCGCGCGGAGCGTTTCGACCTCACCGACGACTTCAAGCAGGGCTTCATCGAAAGCCTGCAGGTCGACTCGGCCAACGACACGCATTTCAGCTCGCCGCGCGCAGAGCGCGCCGACGACATCACGACCTTTCTGATGGGCGCCTACACGGCCTGCGAGGCCTGTAAGGACGACCCCTCGAAGCCGCGCACCTGGGTGCTGAAAGCGAAGCGGATCATCCACGACAACGTCGAGAAGATGATCTACTACGAGGACGCCTCCTTCGAGCTCCTCGGCACGCCGATCGCCTACGTTCCCTTCTGGTCGTCGGCCGATCCGACGGTCAAGCGCAAATCCGGCTTTCTCACGCCGGTCTTCACATACCGCTCCCAGCTCGGAGCCGGCTTCGGCATACCCTACTTCTGGGCGATCTCGCCCGACGCCGATCTGACCATTACGCCCGCCGTCTTCTCCCGTCAGGGGCCTTACCTCACCGGCGAGTTCCGCAAGCGCTTCGACAATGGCAGCCTGTCGTTCCGGGCTGAGGGCGCGCATGTGGGCGATCCGGGCGCCTTCGCCGCCGCCCCGCTCGGCGCGGGCGGCAAGGAATGGCGCGGCGCGCTCCAGACGCAGGGGGAGTTCTCGCTCAACGACCGCTGGCGGGCGGGCTGGGACATCACGGCCCTCTCGGATCGATATTTCCTGCAAGATTACAAGCAGTACAACTATCTGCTTCAGAACTACTTCTTCCGCGAAGCGTCGTCGACGATCTATCTGAACGGCCAGGGCCCGCGCAGCTTCTTCGACATGCGGGGCTATTACTTCCAGGTCCTGTCGCCCAACGACGTGCAGGCGCAGCAGTCGGTCGTGCATCCGGTGACCGACTACAATCGCGTCTTCGACATCGAGCCGGCCAAATTCGCCGGGATCGGCGGACAGGTCGAACTCGACGCGAATGTCACGAGCACGTCGGGCGACGTCGCCAACTACGAATCGATCAATCCGCGCCGGCTCGACGTCATCTACGGGCTCTACAACGTCTGTTCGATCTATTCGCCGACGATCGACCGCAACGGCAGCCAGTGTCTCTTGCGCGGCGTCGGCGGCGATTACGAGCACGCGACGATCAGCGCGAACTGGAAACGCAAGGTCATCGACCCGATCGGCGGCGTATGGACGCCCTTCGCCTTCGCGCGTTTCGTCGGCAGCTATCTGAACTACGACCGCCAGGGGCGGTTCCCGATCTACAGCTACGACGCGTTGTCGGCGACCTATTCGCCGATTCCCAACATAAATCAGGGACTGTTCCTGAACGGCGCGGACAACCGCTTCCGGGGGCAAGCGACGCCCGGCGTCGGCGTGGAGTGGCGCTATCCGCTGCTGGCGAGAAGCCCCATCGGCAATATCGTTTTCGAGCCGATCGTTCAGCTCGTCGCCCGCCCGAACCAGACGTCCATCCCCTCGCTCGTCAACATCGACGCGCAGAGTCTCGTCTTCGACGACTCGACGCTGTTCGAATGGAGCAAGTTCTCAGGCTACGACCGTTTCGAGACCGGCACCCGGCTCAACTACGGCGGCCAGGCGACTCTGGCGCTCACGAACGGCGGTTACGTCAACGCCATGCTCGGTCAGTCGACCCAGATCGCGGGCGCGAACGCCTATTCGACCGCCGACGCCGCGAATGTCGGCCTGAATTCGGGCCTCGACACGCGAACGTCTGACATCGTCGGCCGCTTCGCCTTCGCGCCGGCGTCCTTCGTCAGCTTCATGGCCAAGGCCCGCTTTGACCAGAGCACGATGTGGGCGCGGCGGATCGATCTGCTCTCGACATTCCATATCGATCCGTTGCACCTGGAGCTGCAATACGCGAACTACTCGTCGCAGCCGGCGATTGGCTTCGATGTGCGCCGCCAGGGTCTTTCGGCGACGGGCCGCTACGACCTCACGAAGCATTATTTCCTCAACGGCACCGTCACCTTCGACATGAGCCGTTATCTTTACAACTCCTGCACGAGTCTGACCGGCGTCTGCCCCACGTCGAGCGGCATCAACGTGGTCGGCACGGCGCCGCTGTTCTCGGTCGCGGCGCTCGGCGCGGGCGTCGGCTATCACGACGAATGCACCACGCTGGCGGTCAACTATTCCCAGATCTATCAGCCGCAGTCGACCACCGGCCTGCCGGCGCGCAACCAGTCCGTGATGGTGACCCTGCAGTTCCGCACGCTCGGCGAGGCGCGGTTCAACTACGGCCTCGGTTCCGTGCTGGTGAACGACGGCGTCCGCAATCCGACGTCGAATCTGCGCTGAGCCATGCAACGGGCCGGGCCAAATGACAGGCGTCCGGCCGTTTGTTAGAAGCGCGCGAGCGGAACGCCCCGCGCACGAAGGAGAAAGAGATGCGCCTCCCCCATTTCCTGGCCGCTGCGCCGCGGCGCGCCCTCGCGCTCGCGGCCGCCGTCGCGGCCCTGTCGCTCGCGGCCACGGCAACGACCCGGGCGGCCGGCGAGTTTTCGGCTGCGCAGAAGACGGGGATCGAGAAGATCGTTCATGACTATCTTGTCGCCAACCCGGAAGTCATTCGCGAGGCGATCGACGAACTCGAGAAACGCCAGAAGCAGGCTGAAGCGGCCTCGCGCGAAAAGGCCGTGAACGAGCAGGGCGACAAGCTCCTCGGCTCCGTCAACCAGGCCGTCGTCGGCAATCCCGACGGCGACGTCACGCTCGTCGAATTTTTCGATTACAATTGCGGCTACTGCAAACAGTCGCTCGCCTCGGTCGCCAAGCTCATCGAAAATGACCCCAAATTGCGCGTGGTCCTGAAGGACTTCCCGATCCTCGGCGCCGACTCCGTCGAGACCGCGCAGATCGCGACGGCGGCGCGCATGCAGCTCAGCCCCCAAAAGTTCTGGGAATTCCACAAGAAGCTGCTCTCCACCCGCGGCCATATCGGCAAGCCGCAGGCGCTGGCCGCCGCCAAGGAGGCGGGCGCGGACATGGATCGCCTCGAAAAGGACGCCGCCAGCCCAGAGACTCAAGCGGCGCTGAAGGAAGTCGCCACGCTCGCCGACCAGCTGAAGTTCGACGGCACGCCTTCCTGGGTGATCGGCAAGGAAGCGGTCGTCGGCGGCCTGCCTTATGCGCAGCTGAAAGCCAAGATCGACAATATGCGGAAATGCGGCAAGGCGACCTGCTGAGAAGCAGGGCGCGCCCGCCTTTCCACGCCTGACGGCGACCCCTTAGCCCGGCGCCCGCGGCCGTCTTCCGGACGCGTCGCCGGGCTTTCTTTGTGGACGCAATGAGTCTAAGAAAAGACGCGCGTCGCGCTTGTTGGAACAATGGGATCGTTCGGGAACGCAATGCCAGCCGTACACGTGCTCAACGGTCCCAATCTCAACCTTCTGGGCAAGCGCGAGCCCTCGATATACGGAACCGCCACCCTCGACGACATTCGGGCGACGCTCGAAAAACGCTGCGCGGAGCGCGGCGCCGATCTGATCTTCAAACAGTCCAACAGCGAGGGCGATCTCGTCGCCTGGATTCAGGAGGCGGGACAGGCAGGCGCGCCCGTCATTCTCAACGCGGGGGCGCTGACCCATACGTCCATCGCGCTTTATGACGCGATCAAGGGCGCGCAGGCCTCGGTGATCGAGGTGCATCTCTCCAACGTCCATGCGCGGGAGAGTTTTCGTCACCACTCCTACATCTCCCCTGCGGCGCGGGGCGTGATCCTGGGCTTCGGCCCGCTTTCATATTATCTGGCCCTTGAGGCCATTCTCGAAAACATCTGAGAAAGACCTGGGAAACATGGCGCGCAAAGCTCAAACGCCTTCGAAAGCCGCGCGCGGCCGCAAACCGGCCGCCGCTCCCGCCGCCGCCCGGCTCGCGCCGGCAGCACCGTCGCCGCTGATCGACCCGGCGCTGCTGCGCACCATCGCCGAGCTCGTCGCCGCGAGCGACCTGACCGAATTTGAGGTCGAAAAGGGCGATCTGCGCATTCGCGCCGCCCGCATGCCGGCTCCGGTCTCCGTGCCGGCGACCGTGACGATCGCCGCGCCGCCCGCTCCGCAGGCCTATGCGCCCGCCCCCGTCGCCGCCGCGCCCGCCACGGCGCCCGCCGCAGCTCCGAAGCCCGCCCCGGCCCCCGTCGTCGAGGAATCGCTCGCCGACCACCCCGGCGCGGTGAAATCGCCGATGGTCGGCACGGCCTATCTTCGCCCCAATCCAGACGCCAAGCCCTTTGTCGAGATCGGCGCGCGCGTGTCGGCCGGCGACAAGCTGCTGCTCATCGAAGCGATGAAGACCTTCAACGACATCGTCGCGCCGAAGTCGGGCGTCGTGACCGCCATCATGGTTGAGGACGGACAGCCGGTCGAATATGGCGAACCTCTCCTCGTGATCGAATAAGGTTCGCGAATGTTCGATAAAATCCTCATCGCCAACCGCGGCGAAATCGCGCTGCGCATTCTCCGCGCCGCGAAGGAGCTCGGCATCGCGACCGTCGCCGTGCACTCGACCGCCGACGCTGACGCCATGCACGTCAAGCTGGCCGACGAGTCGGTCTGCATCGGGCCGCCGGCCGCGCGCGATTCCTATCTCAACATCCCCTCGCTGCTCTCGGCCTGCGAAATCACCGGCGCGGACGCGGTGCATCCGGGCTACGGCTTTCTCTCGGAGAACGCCCGTTTCGCCGAAATCCTCGAGGAACACAACATCACCTTCATTGGCCCGAAGTCGGAGCACATCCGTCTGATGGGCGACAAGATCGAGGCCAAGGCGACCGCCAAGCGGCTCGGCATCCCCTGCGTGCCGGGCTCGGACGGCCCGATCCTCTCCGAGAAGGAAGCGCTCAAAGTCGCGCAGAAGATCGGCTTCCCCGTGCTGGTGAAGGCGGCCTCCGGAGGCGGCGGCCGCGGCATGAAGGTCGCCCGCGACGCGCATGATCTCGCCATCGCCATTGCGACCGCGCGCACCGAAGCCAAGGCGGCCTTCGGCGACGATACGGTCTATATCGAGAAATATCTCGAAAAGCCGCGCCACATCGAGATCCAGGTTTTCGGAGACGGCCGCGGGGAAGCGATCCATCTGGGCGAACGCGACTGTTCGCTTCAGCGCCGGCACCAGAAGGTGTTCGAGGAGAGCCCCTCCCCCGCCCTGAACGACGCGCAGCGCCGCGAGATCGGCGAAACCTGCGCGCGGGCGATGCGCGAGCTGCAATACTCCGGCGCGGGCACGATCGAATTCCTCTACGAAAACGGCGAGTTCTATTTCATCGAAATGAACACCCGCATTCAGGTCGAGCATCCGGTGACGGAATCGATCACGGGCGTCGATCTCGTTTGCGAGCAGATTCGCGTCGCGGCCGGTTCGCCGCTGTCGATGAAGCAGGAGGAGGTTCATTTCTACGGCCACGCCATCGAATGCCGCGTGAACGCCGAGCATCCCTCGAGCTTCCGTCCCTCGCCCGGCCGCATCGCCTATTATCACCCGCCGGGCGGCGTGGGCGTGCGCGTCGATTCTGCGGTTTACCAGGGCTACGCCATCCCGCCGAACTACGACTCGCTCATCGGCAAGCTGATTGTCCACGGCCGCAACCGCACCGAGGCGTTGATGCGCCTGCGCCGCTCGCTCGACGAATTCATCGTCGACGGCATCGACACCACCCTGCCGCTGTTCCGCACGCTGGTGCGCAACTCGGACGTGCAGAACGGCATTTACGACATCCACTGGCTGGAGCACTTCCTGGCGACGGGCGGGATCGAGCCAGGGTTCTGAGGCGGAAGGAAAAGAATGGCGCCCGCTTCAATTTGTCGAATTCGGCGCTATCCTGTCGCCATGTCCAAGCCCGGCGCGTCCTACGCCATCACGCCGCAACTTCTGCTGCGCGCTTACTCCATCGGCCTCTTTCCCATGGCGGAGAGCGCCGAGGACGACCAGCTCTTTTGGGTCGATCCCGACAAGCGCGCGATTTTTCCGCTCGACACTTTCATCGTCTCGCGCTCGCTGGCCAAGACGGTGCGCTCGGACAAGTTCGAGGTCGTGGTCGACCGCGATTTCGACGCCGTGATCGAGGGTTGCGCCGCGCCGGCCCTGGATCGTGAGAAGACCTGGATCAACAGCGAGATCCGCAAGCTCTACCGCGAACTCTTCGACATGGGCTTCGCCCATACGGTCGAGTGCCGGCGCGAGGGACGGCTCGTCGGCGGCCTTTACGGGGTCGCCATGCGCGGCGCCTTTTTCGGCGAGAGCATGTTTCACCGGGAGCGCGACGCCTCGAAAGTCGCGCTGACGCATCTCGTCGCCCGGCTGCGGGCCGGCGGCTACCAGCTCCTCGACACGCAATTCATGACGTCGCATCTCGCTTCTCTCGGGGCGATCGAAATTTCGCGCGACGCGTATCATCGCGCGCTCGAGGATGCGCTGTCCGCCAGAGCCGATTTTTACGTCTGGAAGCCCGAAGCGCCGGTGAGCGGCCGCCAGGCGCTGGCGGCGCTCGACGACTGATCAGAACGGCAGAAGCGGACTTCCCGTCGGCTCCACGGGCGTCGCCGCGGGGGCCTCGGCGCGCGGCTTTTTCTTCTTCTTGCGCGGCGCTGGCTGTTCCGCAGGGGCTTCGCCCGTCATGGCGTCCGGCGCGGGAGACTCCGCGGACGGCTGGGGCGGCGCCGAATCGGCCGGTCCGATCGGCGCGTTCTCCACCGGCGCGGGCGCCTTGGGTTCGACCTTGCGCGATTTCTTCTTCTTGCCAGTCTCCGGGGCCGGAGCGGCGGCGGCGTCGGAAGGCGTCGCCGTCTGTTCCGCCGAAGCGGCCGGCGCGACTTCTTCCTTGCCGCCCTTGCAGTCGACCAGCCACACGTCATAGACGGGGTGCTCGACGCCATGGAGGCCCGGGCTCGCGGCGAACATCCAGCCGGAGAAAATGCGTTTGGCCTCCTGCTTGCCTTCCGGCTTGGCGTCGGCCTTCGCCTGCAATTCGAGCTTCGCCTGGCGCTCCTGCTTCGTCACGATCTCGTCGACCTCTACAAAGGCCGTCGTCTGCGGCGTCTCCGTCTGCGGCCGCGTGTTGCACACGCGCGGCGTGACGTTCAGCGTGCCGAACTGCACCGTTTCGTCGATCGCGACGTCGAAATTGATGATCCGGCCGGTCGTCTTGTCGAGCCCGGCGAAGACAGCCGTGGGATGGCGAATGGGTTCGGCGGCGGCTACGCCGAAAAACGCGGCCACAAAGGCGCCGATCGCGGCGCCATAGCGTAGGGATGCTTTCATCGGGTCACCGCGCCGCGCGAGGCGGCCAGAGGAAAACGCAACCAATTTGAAAACAGGAAAGAAAGGCGTTTCCAAGGAGAGCCGGCGTCAGCCTTCTGGCCGCCAGGCGACATAGTCGCCGCCCGAAGGCGCGCGCTGACCGGTCGAGAGCTGCGATCCCGGCGGGCGATAGGCGAGCGGCGTGCCGGTCATGTTCGGCTGATGCGGCAGCTCCCATTCCTTGCGGACATAGCTCTCCTGCGTGGGCGGCGTGTCGACCGTGTGATGAAGCCAGCCGTACCAGCCTTGCGGAACCGCTGAACCTTCGCAATAGCCGTTGAAAATCACCCACCGGCGCTCGATCCCGAGGGCTTTGTCCTTCTTGCCCCCGCGGCGGCGGTAATAGACGTTGCCGAATTCGTCGGTCCCCACGCGCTCGCCATAGAGCAGCGTCCACAAGCCCGTCGAGAGCGTCGCCTTGTTCCACCAGGTGAAGAATCGGACAATGTAGGACATGCGGTCTTCGGCCTCTTGCTCGCGACGCGCCGCCAGATCTCCCGATCCCGGCGCACGCCCGTCGGCGTCGTCGCGTCTCTTATGGCGTCGCAATGCGGCGGTGTCTAGTCTCGCGTGGCGGCGACGAAGGCGCCGAAGGCTCTCGGCCCGTCGCCGGTCTCCGCCTTGCCGGCGACAGCGAGCGTTTTCGCGTCGATGGCCCACAGTTCGTTGGAGAACCAGCTCGTGACGTAAATCCGCGCGCCGTCGGCGCTCGCTGCGATCCCTTCCGGATATTCCCCGACCTTTACGACAGCTACCGGCGCAAGCGTCGAGGCGTCGAAGACGCTGACGCTGTCGGCGTGCTGGTTGGCGACGAACACGCGGCCGGAGGCGAGCGCGACCGTATAGGGTCGGCTCTGTGTCTTGAGCACGGCTACGACCTTTCCGGCGGCGATGTCGATGACGCTGGCGTCGTCCGATTCGACATTCGCCGTATAGGCGCGCGCGCCGTCGGCGTCGATCGTGACGCCGAAGGGATGCCTGCCCACAGGAATGACCGCGCGGCGTTCGAAGCTCGCGGCGTCGATGACCGAGACGGCGTTGTCGTCGCGGTCGGCGACGAGGATGGTCCCGCCGTCGGGCGTCACGGCCACGCCCGAGGCCATCGCGCCGACTCCGACGCTGCGCGTCTCGCCCTTTTCGGGATCGATCTCGACCAAACGACGACCATACAGGTCGGCGACATAGACTCGGCGGCCGTCCGGGGCGACCGCGACGCCGAGCGGCCCGCCCTGAATGTCGATCCGCCGCACGATCTTTCGCGCCTTCGCGTCGACGACCGTCAGAAACCTGCCTTCCGGGCTGGTGACATAGGCGCGGGCGCCGTCGCGGCTCACGGCGATCCCGGCCGGCTTGCCGCCGATCGGCAAACGGGCGAGCGGGGCCATCGTCGCGACGTCGATCACGTCGAGCGCGTCAGCCCCCTGCGCCGTCACGAAGGCTTCGTCGGCGCGGGCCGGCGCGGCGCAGGCGAGGAGCGCAGCCGCGAAGGACGCCACGGCGGCCAAAATGGCGCGGCGGCAAAACCCGCGCCCTCCGTGCGCCGAAACCACGACCTTCACCTCCCCTCCACCCGCGCCTTGAGCGCGGCGAGATTCGCCCGATGCAGCTTTGTCACCGCGGCGAGGGCCGTGTCGTCGTCGAGGCCGGGCGGCGGATCGTTGAAGGGATGGCCGCGATAGAAGCGGCCTTTCCATTCCGCGAGCGTCCGGCCGCCGTCGCCGGGCTTCACCGTCACATGGGTCATGTAATTGATGGCGGGCAGGCGCTTCACGTCGTCGCGGTCGCGATGCCAGGCGAGGGTCATGCGCTCCGCGTCCCATCGCACGAGCGTCTCCTCGACCGCGCCGCCGTCGGCCATCACGAGCCTGCGCTTCGCCTGCTCGGGCGAATTTCCGCCGCGCGCTTCCACGCGCGCGACGCCGGGGAGCCAGTCGTAATTGGCGAAATCGCTCGCCACCGCCCAGACTTTTTCGGGCGGCGCGTCGATGACGATGGTTTCGACGGATTTGAGCGGGGCCGCGCCATGCGCGGCCCAGGAATCCGGACCCGGAACCGGGGACTCCGCATCGGCCGCGACAGCCCCTCGGGCCAGGGGGGCGAGCGCCGCCAGCGCGGCAAGCGCGGCGCGGCGCGTCAGGCTGGACATGTCCGATCCTCCCGGCGGCCCCTCTCGCCCCGGCTTTACTTGCCCTCGAGCTTCGCCTTCAGCGCGTCGAGACCAGTCTTGTAGACGTCCGTGACGGCCTTGACGGCGGCCTCGTCGGAGAGTTCCGGCGGCGGGTCGTTGTTCATGAAGCCGCGATAGAAAGCCCCCTTCCATTCGACTTCCGTCTTGCCGCCCGCGTCCTTGACCGAAATCGTCGCGGCGTAGTTGTTCACCGGCAGAACCTTCACGTCGACATTGTCGATCCGGTATTTGATTGACTTACCGGCGTCATAGGCCTCGATCGACTCCTCGATCACGCCGCCGTTCTTGAGCGTCAGCTTGCGCTTGGCGCCCTTTTCGTTGCCGCCCGTCCCTTCCGTCTTGGCGACGGCCGGATGCCAGCTCATGTCCTGAAAATTGCCGACGACCGCCCAGACCTTGTCGGCCGGGGCGTTGATCTCGACCTTCTCGACGACCTTCTGGCGCGAGGGGCCGTGCGCCAGGGCCGGCGCCGACGCGAGCCCGACGGAAACGAGCGACAGGGCCGCAACGACCACGGCGCGGCGCGCAATCACAAAGGACATGGGAATTTCTCCTGGGGAACCTCTCCTTGGCCGCTTCTCGGGCGGCCCCGCACATAAGGGCGCCCGATGCGGCGGCGTCAAGGCCGGGCGCGCCGAATGGCCGGCGGTCCGACGCTCGCGCCCGCAAGGAAAAGGATGCGGCGCCGAAAACGCCTGTGACGCCCGCAGGCTGTCACACACCCGTCTCACAACCGCGCCATCAGCGCGCCATGCCCTATCTCCGCGCGCTTCTCTTCGTCGCCGCAATGGCGGCGGCGTTCGTCTTCGTCGTTCCCGTGCAGGCGCTCGCGCGGCGGCGCGGATGGGCGATCCAGCACGACATCCAGACCGGCTTCTGCCGCGTCATGCGCCGCATCATCGGCATCGATGTGGCGCCGATCGGCGCCCTGCCCGGCGCCGCTCCGCGGATCGTCGTCGCGAACCATGTGTCCTGGACGGACATCGTCGCGCTCGCGAGCCTCTATCCCTTCGTCTTCCTTGCCAAGAGCGAAGTTGCGCGCTGGCCCGTCCTCGGCTTTCTGGCCAGATTGCAGGGCACGGTCTTCGTGACGCGCGGCGCGCGCGCGGACATTCCGCGCGTCAACGCCGCCTTGAGCCGCGCCCTGCGCCAGGGCCGCGACGTCGTCATCTTCGCGGAAGGCACGTCGAGCGACGGCGCGACAGTCCTGCCTTTCAAGCCCGCGCATTTCGAAGCGGTCGCGCAGCATGGCGACGACGTCGCGATCGCGCCCGCCGCCATTCTTTATTCGGACGGAGAACGGGCGGTCGACGTCGGATGGTATGGCGACATGACTTTCCTGCCGCATCTTTGGAGCTTGATGAAGCGCGGCGGCGTGTGTTGCCGCATCGCTTTCGGAGACGCGATCGCGCCCGCGGGCAAGGATCGCAAGACGCTGGCCACGGAGACGCACGCGCGAGTGTGCGAGATGTTGACGGCGCTTACGCCGCGCGCCGCTCCGCGCCGCTGAAGTAGTCGATATAGCGCGCGCCGATTTCCGCGACCGGCATGACGACGAAGACGTCCGTCGTGTTGAACTTGATGTCGACCACCGCGCCGTCGCCAAAGCGCGCGCCGAGCCGGAGATAGCCCTTGACGAGCGGCGACAAGGCGTCGCGCGCCTTTTTGGCGTCGAGCGCCTCTTTCGGGACCATCGCCATCGGCAGATAGAGATCGCCGCGCGCCCGCACTTTCCACTGCCCTTCCGCGCCGGCGTAATAGGCGAGATAACTCAGCGCCTCCGCATGAGCGGCCGGACTCACGCCGGGGAAACTCGCGCAGCCGATCATCACGTCGATGCGATGCGCGCGCACATAGGCGAGGAGCCCCCGCCACAAAAGCTCGATCGTGCGCTTGCTGCGATGCGACTCCAGCACGCAAGAGCGCCCGAGTTCGAGAATGCGCTTGCCCGGATGGCGTGCGAGCAGCGGCGCGATGTCGTATTCGCCCGCTGAATAGAAGCCGCCCGCCCGCGCCGCCATGTCGCCGCGCAGCAGGCGATACGCGCCGACGATCTTCGGCTTCGTCTTGCCGCGCTTGTTTTTCCAGGCATGGTCGATGACGACGAGATGGTCGCAATATTTGTCGAACCGGTCCGAGTCTCGGCGCGTGAAGGCTGTCTTCGCGTCGGGAATCGCGCCGCCTTCCTTGTAAAAGACCTGAAAGCGCAGGCGCTGCGCCGCGCGGATTTCCTTTTTGCCGCGCGCGAGCCGCGCCTCGAGCGCGCCGAGCCGGCCGAGCGTTTCGTCGAGTTCGGCTTTATTCGGCGGCGGCTGGAGGTTCGCAAGGGCGGCGATCGTTCGGCCAAGGTCCGCGCTGGTCGTCCACATCCGCGTCTCTCTCCTCGCGCTGGTCGAGGACCAATGATCACGAATCGACAAAGCTTTTGTGACGCGGCGCAGGTGACGCCGCGGGCGTGGCGCTCTAGTTTCCGCGCCTCTTCGTCCGGAGGAATGAATGGCCTTGCGCCCGAATCCGTTTCTGCTGTCCTGCGTCTGCGCGCTCGCCGCCGCTCCGGCCTCGGCCGGCGCCCCTCCCCTCGCCGGTTGTTACATGCGGGTTTACGACGCCGCCGAATTGAAGACGCGGCCGGGCCAACTCGTGGGGCGCGCGCAGGTCTCCGTCGTCAGGACCGCCGTGCCGGAAACCCCGGGCGAGACGGAGCCGGTCGTCGCAGATGCGCTGCTCGCGCTGTGGTCGGGCGAGACCGCGTTCACCACGATCGGCACCTGCCACGAGGAAGGCGCCTCGCTCGTCTGCAACGCCGCGGGCTCCGACGAGAAAAAGCCCATTTGCCAAACGCGGGAGGATGGCGTGCGGAACTGCCGAATCGCGCTCGCCGAGCCCGGCTCCTTCCGGCTCGCGCAAACCCCCGAGGGCCTGCTTTTGACCGTCCGCGAGCGACTCGAACTGCCTGGCCCGGAAAGCGGCGCCTATCTCTATCTCGACCCTGACAACGCGGCGAATCGCGCCTTCCTTCTGCGCCCGGCTCCAGAGGCGGCGTGCAAATAGGCCGCGGCGCCGCAAAAGCCGGCTTGCCGAATCTCGCCTTTTCGTCGAGCCTCCTCGCCGCGAGGGACTGGAATTGTCCCCAATATTCACTATTTTCTCCACATATTGTCCGCCTGTTAATATCCGACACAATATCTTGACGATCTCTTCAGACTCGCGCAGTGTGGAGCTACAAGATCATGACGCGGCGGCGGACATTCTCCCCGAGGTCGCGCCGTCTCCGGCGCAAGCCGGCCAGAGGCGTCATTTTGCTTGAGCGTAATCCTCGTATCCGGCGGCGCCGCGCGACCCTTCTGTTCGAAGACGCCTGGCGCGCCTCTTTCGAGTTCGGATCGGCGAACCTCTGCGTCGCTTGGCCGGCGAGCGGCCGTGCGCGAGCGTTGGCTTGCGCCTAAAGGAGATTGAAGGGCATGAAAATCGAGCGGCGTTACACCACGGCGGGCGAGTCTCCTTACGCGTCTATCGAGTTCCGCACGACGAAGAGCGAGATCCGCAATCCCGACGGATCGGTGGTGTTTTCGCTCGAGAATATCGAGGTTCCGGCCCAATGGAGCCAGGTGGCCTGCGACGTGCTCGCGCAGAAATATTTCCGCAAAGCCGGCGTGCCCGCGCGCCTGAAGAAGGTCGAGGAAAACTCGATCCCCTCTTTCCTGTGGCGCTCGGTCGCCGATGCGGAGGCGCTCTCGGAGCTGCCGAAGGATCAGCGCACCGGCTCGGAAATCTCCGCCAAGCAGGTCTTCGACCGCCTCGCCGGCGCCTGGGCCTATTGGGGCTGGAAGGGCGGCTATTTCGACGCGGAGGAAGACGCGCAGGCCTTCATGGACGAATTGCGCTACATGCTCGCCATGCAGATGGCGGCGCCCAATTCGCCGCAATGGTTCAACACCGGCCTGCACTGGGCCTATGGCGTCGACGGGCCGAGCCAGGGTCATTTCTACGTCGACTACGCCAACGGCAAGATGGTGAAGTCGAAGTCGGCCTATGAGCATCCGCAGCCGCACGCCTGTTTCATTCAGTCGATCGAGGACGACCTCGTCAACGACGGCGGCATCATGGATCTCTGGGTGCGCGAGGCGCGCCTCTTCAAATACGGCTCCGGCACAGGCACGAACTTCTCGAAACTGCGCGGCGAAAAGGAGAAGCTCTCGGGAGGCGGCTCCTCCTCGGGTCTGATGTCCTTCCTCAAGATCGGCGACCGCGCGGCGGGCGCGATCAAATCCGGCGGCACGACGCGCCGCGCCGCGAAGATGGTCGTCGTCGACATCGACCACCCCGACGTCGAAGCCTTCATCGACTGGAAGGTGAAGGAGGAAGAGAAGGTCGCGGCGCTCGTCACGGGCTCGAAGATCGTCAAGAGGCGCCTCAAGGCGATCATGCGCGCCTGCATGAACTGCGAGGGTCCGGGGGACGACTGCTTCAATCCGGAAAAGAATCCCGCTCTCAAGCGCGAGATCAAAGCCGCGCGGCGCGACGAAGTGCCGGACAACTATATCAAGCGCGTCATCCAGTTCGCCAAGCAGGGCTACAAGGACATTCAGTTCGACACCTACGACACGGACTGGGACAGCGAGGCCTATCTCACCGTCTCCGGCCAGAACTCGAACAATTCGGTGCGCGTGACGGACGCCTTCCTGAACGCGGTCGAAACGGACGGCGACTGGAATCTCATCAAGCGCCTCGACGGCAAGACGGCGAAGACCGTCAAGGCGCGCGACCTGTGGGAGAAAATCGGTTACGCCGCCTGGGCCTCGGCCGATCCCGGCATTCAGTTCCACACGACAATCAACGACTGGCACACCTGCCCGGCGGGCGGCGAGATCCGCGCCTCCAATCCGTGTTCGGAATATATGTTCCTCGACGATACGGCCTGTAACCTCGCCTCGTTGAACCTGTTGCAGTTCCGCGATCCGGCAACGAAAAAGATCGACGTCGATTCTTATGAGCACGCGGTGCGGCTGTGGACTGTCGTGCTGGAAATCTCTGTGCTGATGGCGCAGTTCCCGTCGAAGGAAATCGCGCAGCTTTCCTATGAATACCGCACGCTCGGCCTCGGCTACGCGAATGTCGGCGGCCTGCTGATGTCTTCGGGCGTCCCTTATGACAGCGAGGCCGGACGCGCGATCGCCGGCGCTCTGTCCGCGATCATGACGGGCGTGTGCTACGCGACTTCCGCCGAGATGGCGAAGGAGCGCGGCCCGTTCGCGCGCTTCATGGAAAATCGGGAGTCCATGCTGCGCGTCATCCGCAACCATCGCCGCGCCGCGCATGGAGAGCGCACGGGCTACGAGGGTCTGCATACGCCGCCCGTTCCGCTCGACTACGCCGCCTGCCCCGATCCGCAGCTGATGGCGCGCGCGGCCGCCGCCTGGGACAAGGCGCTGGCGCAGGGCGAACTCTATGGCTATCGCAATGCGCAGGTCACCGTCGTGGCGCCCACGGGCACGATCGGCCTCGTGATGGATTGCGACACAACCGGCATCGAGCCCGACTTCGCGCTCGTGAAGTTCAAGAAGCTCGCGGGCGGCGGCTATCTTAAGATCGTCAACCGCGCCGTGCCGGAGGCGTTGCGGGCGCTCGGCTATCGCGAGAGCGAGATCGCGGAGATCGAGGCCTACGCGGTCGGCCACGGCTCGCTCGCGCAGGCGCCGGGGATCAATACCGCCACGCTGCGCGCCAAGGGCTTCACGGACGAGAAGATCGCGGCGATCGAGGCCGCCTTGCCTTCGGCCTTCGACATCAAATTCGTCTTCAACAAATGGACGCTCGGGCGGGATTTCCTGGCGAGCGCATTGAAGGTGAGCCCCGAGCAGCTCGAGGACAAGAATTTCGATCTGCTGACGCATCTCGGCTTTTCCAGGCAGGAGATCGAGGCGGCCAATATTCACGCCTGCGGCGCCATGACGCTGGAGGGCGCGCCTTTCCTGAAGGCGGAACATTATCCCGTGTTCGACTGCGCCAATCCCTGCGGCCGCACAGGCAAGCGCTATCTTTCGGTCGAGTCGCACATTCGCATGATGGCGGCGGCGCAGCCCTTCATTTCGGGCGCGATCTCCAAGACCATCAACATGCCGAACGAGGCGACGGTCGAGGATTGCGAGCAGGCCTATCTGCTCTCCTGGCGCCTCGCGCTGAAGGCGAACGCGCTCTATCGCGACGGCTCCAAGCTATCGCAGCCGCTGTCGGCGCAGCTCATTCAGGGCGACGACGACATCGACGCCGCGGAAGCGGTGGAGGAAGTCGTCGCCCAGAACATGCCGGCTCGCGCGGCGCATGTCGCGGAGCGCGTCGTCGAGCGCGTCGTTCATCAGCTGGTTCGCGAGCGCGAGAAGTTGCCGGATCGCCGCAAGGGCTATACGCAGAAGGCGGCGGTCGGCGGCCACAAGGTCTATCTGCGCACGGGCGAATACGCCGACGGGCGCCTCGGCGAAATCTTCATCGACATGCACAAGGAAGGCGCGGCCTTCCGCAGCTTGATGAACAATTTCGCCATCGCCATCTCGCTCGGCCTGCAATATGGCGTGCCGCTCGAGGAATATGTCGACGCTTTCACCTTCACCCGCTTCGAGCCCGCGGGTCCGGTGCAGGGCAATGACGCGATCAAGAATGCGACGTCGATCCTCGACTATGTGTTCCGTGAACTCGCGGTCTCCTATCTCGGCCGCCACGACCTCGCGCATGTGTCGCCAGAGGACATCGGCCACACCGTGCTCGGCAAGGGCGAGCACGAAGGCAAGGCGCCGGAAAACATCGTCTCGCGCGGCCTGTTGCGTTCCAAGACCGACAAGCTGATGGTCGTCAACGGCGGCGCCGTCGCTCTGCGCGAGACGCCGGAAGTGACGCGCGAAGAAGCCGTCGAGCCCCTCTCGACGCTCGGCTGGACCGAGCCCACCAAGACCGTGCAAGGCGTCGCCGAGAAACGCGCCGAAGCGCGGATGAAGGGCTATGTCGGCGAGGCGTGCCCGGAGTGCGCGAATTTTACCTTGGTGCGGAACGGGACGTGTCTGAAGTGCGAGACGTGTGGGTCAACGACGGGGTGCAGCTGAGGACGTAATCTCTCAACCGCTACGGCGGGGCTATTTCCTGCGATGGCGTCGCCAATGATCGCCCGCGCATTCCTCCTCGTTCGAGACGCGCCCTCTGGGGGCTCCTCAGGACGAGGATCGCTTGTTGGCGCTGCTAGAGGCATTCTCCATAAACGCGCATGCGCACGTAAGGCCCCTCACCCTGAGGAGCCTGCAAAACAGGCGTCTCGAAGGGCAAGGGGCCGTCTCCAGTGATGAGTCACGCCACCGCCCGCACCCTCTCCGCCCCGCGCCCCAACTCGGCCTCCGCCGCCTCCGCGCTCATGGTCGAAAACATCCGCTGCAACTCCGCCCCCGTGCGCGGCGCGTAATCCTCGATTCCATCGCGTCCGTAAAAGGCCTTAAACATCGCCCGGGCGCTGTCGAGCGAGAGCGGCCCGACCTCGATCACCTCGTCGATCCGCCCCGGCCGCACGATGGCGGGGTCGAGGCGGTCGAGATGGTTCGTCGTCACGATGAATTTCAGCCCATCCGGCGTCTGCATGCCGTCCATCGAATTCAGGATTTCATGCAGCGGCGCGGCGCGCGCGGCGTCGTCTTCCTTCGCTTTCGTTCCGCGGTCGAGGCCGTTCGCGATCGTGTCGATGTCTTCGATGACGAACAGATCTTTCGCCGTCCCGGACTTGAAGGCCGCGCCGAGGCCATGCAGCGATTTCACATATTTGATGTCGAAATCGAAGTCCGAGGCGAGCGCGTGGATGAGGCTCGTCTTGCCTGTGCCGGGCGGGCCGTGGAGCGCGACGCCGAGCTTCCAGGGAATGCCGCGCGACGCATGCCACTCCTGCGCGCCCAGAAACCAGTTGAAGCGCGCGACAAGCCGATCCTTGATCGCCTGATCGACGAAAACCGTCTCGAGCCCGCGCTTGCGCCGCCGCATGCCGCCGTCGCTTCCGCCGGCGCCGTAAAGCGAGACATAGATCGAGTTTCTGTGCTCCTCGGGCCGGCAGTCCCGCAGGAAGCGCTCGACCACGGCGCGGTCGCGAGTCAGGAAGGAGACAGCGATCGTCTCAAACGGCGTGATCTGCTGCGTGGAGCGCGTCTTGGAATATTTGAAGAGAATTCCTTCATAAACGCCCCAGCCGCCGCCGAAGCCAGTTTTCAGCGCGCCGTCCTTGATCTCCAGCGACCGGCTGAAGAAGTCGAGCCGCCGGCCTTCTATGAAGGCGTCGACGTCGCCGTATTCATTGGAGAGACTTTCGACGAAGACCTTCGTCCACAAGGTTCGCTCGACGAGGCCGAAAACCGTCTCGGGAACCGTTCGCAGGACATACATCGCCGTGCCGAAGGCGAGCGTGCCGACGCCGCCGGCGAGAAGCTGGTTGGAGGCGAGCGCCGAAAATGCGGCGTCGAGAATGGTCATGAGCGCCCTTCGTCCCCGCGTCCGGCGCACCGTCGCGGATACGCCGGGAACGCCCCGGCGTCACAGCCTCAACAGATGAGAACGGCGCGCCGGCGCCGCAAGGCTTGCGCGCGTCGGGCGCGCCCACGCCGCGCAGACTCTCTAAAATTCCCGTCGAACCCGCCTTGCCGGCCCAATGTCCCCGCCCCCTTTATAATAATCAGAGCGCGGTTAGCCGGGGCCGCCCGGCGCGTCTCGCGCTCGCGGAGGAACGGCCATGGAGACGCAACAACCCCTCACCCCCGAACAGCGCGGCGAAGTGCGCGAAGTTGTCGCCGTGTTCGACAATCTCGACGCGCTTCAGTCCGCCATCGACGATCTGCTGACCGACGGCTTCGACCAATCCACGATCAGCCTCCTCGCGGACGAGGCGACCGTGCGGGAGAAACTCGGCGCCGATCGCGTGCCGGCGGAAGCGCTGGAGGACAATCCCGCCGCGCCGCGCAGCGAATACATCGACCCCGAAGCGCGCAATCAGGCAAAGGCCGGGCTAATCGGAGCCCTGATGTATATCGGCGCGATCGGCGGCGCAGGGGCCGTGATGGCGGCGGGCGGCGCGCTCGGCGCGGCCATTGCGGCGGCCATCGTCGCGGGCGGCGGCGGCGGCCTCATTGGCGCAACGCTCGCCCAGATCGTCGGCGCGCGCGAGGCCGCCTGGCTCAAGGACCAGATGCAGCACGGCGGGCTCTTGCTCTGGGCGCGCGTCTGGGACGACGCAAAAGAGAAGACCGCCATCGCCATCATGCGCAGGAACGGCGGCCGCGACGTCCACGCGCATACGGCCGCCGCCTGACGAGGCGTCGCCCTCCCCCAGCGCAACGGGGAGGGCGACCGCTTCACGCGGCAAGCGCTGGGGTCTTACCAGCCCCAGCCCCAACCATTGTCGTATCCCCAGCCGCCACAAACATTGACCCACTGGCGCTGCCAGCCGAAAGCGGTCCACACCCAGTGGGGGCGATAGCAGCCGGAACCCCACGCCGCGCCGTAAACCGGCCAGCCGGCGCCCCAATAATAGCCGCGCCAGGGGCGGCGCCATCCCCACCCCCGATACCCCCAGCCAACGGGGCGATATCCCCAGGGCCGATGACCCCAACCGCCGCCGCCCCAGCCCCAGGGCCGGTGCCCCCAGCCGCCGCCCCAGATGGTGCGCGGCCCGCCGGCGACCACGCCGCCATGCCAGCCCCCGCCGCCGAAGCCGCCGCCATGCCAGCCGCCGCCAAAACCGCCTCCGCGGAAGCCGCCGCCGTGGAAGCCGCCGCCGAATCCGCCTCCATGAAACCCGCCGCCTCCAAGCGTCTGAGCCTCGGCCATGCCCGCCGACGCCAGAAGCGCCGTCGCGAGCGCCGCGGTCGTAATCTTGAGTTTCTGGATCGCCATATCCGCCTCCCTGCTGAAGGGCGCTGAACCGCAGAACCGCGCGGGCGCGCGTTCCGCCGCCCCTCCCGCAACAAAAATAGATGCCGCCGCAAGGGGCGCACTTCAAGGCGAAGACCCTGCGGGGTTTCCGGCCGCCATTCGCATTAAAATAGAAATCTGTGGTTCAGCCTTTTCCTTAGATAAAAAACGCCATGTGTCGCATTCATGCAACAGTTTGGTTCACAGTCGTTACGACGAACAAAATAAATTTCTTTCAACGCCTCCACTTGTACGAAAATCAGAAACCGCATGAAAAAGACAAGACGCTGCGCCAGCGCCGCTGAACGCATCAGATGTGAGCCATTGCAGCATTTTTCATGCCTTTATTTTGCCCGCGCCGCCGCCTAATCGGGAGCCGCGCCGTCGCTGAAACCACGGCGTGCGGAAAGCGTGCGCCTGTTGCGCACGCCGTCAGGAGAGTGCTGTTGAAAAAATTGTTGATTGGAGCCGCCATCCTTCTTTCCTCGAGCTTCGCGGCTGACGCCGCCTGGGTCGGAAAGGCCTCGTACTACAATCTCGGCGGCCGCACCGCGAGCGGCGGCCATGTCGGCGCCTTTACGGCGGCGCATCGAACCCTGCCCTTCGGCGCGAAAGTGCGCGTCACCAATCTGAAGAACAATCGCTCGATCGTCGTGACGATCAATGATCGCGGACCCTTCACCGGCGGCCGCGTGATCGACGTTTCCGCCCATGCCGCCGATGCGCTCGGCTTCCGTTCCGCTGGCGTCGCGCAGGTTAAGGTCGAGCCGGTCTCCGTGGCCGAGGCTCAGTAACGCCACCACAGCGCGGTGATCGCGCCGCGCTCGGCCGGCGAATTGACGCCGCTGAGCGCGGTCACCCCGCCGATCTGCACGGAGATCGCGGGCGTCACGTCATAGACGGCGCTCAGCTGAAATTTCTGCGCGGCGACAAATGTCGCCATGCCGCCCCTCGGCGCAAAAGCCGAGAAGCTTTGCGCCATGACCATCAGCCGGTCCATGGGGCGTAGGCCCGCGGTGCAATCCGCACGCACTTCGTCGCCGTTCTGTCCGCGCGAGCGAAAGCCGAGCTGTGCGTCGAGAAAGCCGGACATGCCGAAAAGGGCGAAGGGACGCCCCATGAGAAGACGGACGTCGAGTTGCGCCGCGTCGCGCATGTCGAGAAACCGCCGCGCCTCCTTCGAGGCCGCTCGAACGCTCGCCTCGAGGGAGAAGACATAGTCGCAATATGCGAAAAGCCGCATGCGCGCGCCCGCGGCGCCGATCCCGAGACCGGCATATTTCGGCCCAGGCGGCCCCGCGACGGAAAGCGGCAGGCCCGCCTTCGCTTCCTCGATCAGAAGATTGAGATGATCCGTCGGAACGGCCGCGCCGTGAAAGTCGAAATAACCGGCTTCGCCCACGAAATTGAGCCAGTCGGCGACGCCGTGCTCGACATAGATCTTCGTCTCGAACTTGCGATAGGACGGCGTCTTGATGAGCCGGCCCTGCGCATCATAGGCGTTGCTGGCGTCGGCGAAAGTAGTCGTGACAATCGCCTGTCCCTTCCCCTCGGGATAGAGCCAGGCGCCCGCCAGCACGGAAAAAGGCGCGCAAAACCAACATATGACACACAATGCCAAAAGCGACGCACGCATGACGCCACGCCAAACGCTGCGCCGGGCGGCGCGATACAGCTTGAACGCTACCGTCAGACCAGGAAGGTGGCAATATGAATGTAAACAGTCTGTCTACAGACGTTCCGTGTACGTTTCTCTCATGTTCTCTGCGGTGAAAGTCTTGCCCTTGTAGAGGACGCTTTCCAGCCGCAACTCGCCCTTGGGATCGAAGGCGTCGGGGCGCAGACGCAATTCGCCGTTTTCGAATTCGAGTCCGAGCATGGCGTAGGCGGCTGAGATCATGCGCGCGGCGGCGCCCGTGTACCAGCCCCAGCCGCCGCGGCCTTCATAGCCCTCGCCTTCATAGACATCGGCCGGCTGCTGATGCGGCGGCAAGCCGTAGATGTCCGCCTCGGCGGGGGTTTCGAGTTTCGAGATCGGCGAAATGGCGATCCAGCTCTCGAAGGCCCGGCGGAACAGTTCCGCCGCCGCCTCGGCGTCGCCGCTCGTTTTCGCCTCCGCGCCGAGCTTGGCCAGCGCGTCCACGAACCAAGAGACGCCATGCGAATATTGCCCGCCGTTCTCTCGAACGCCCGGCGGATATTCCGCGCTCCGGCCCGGATAGGGGTCGGAATGTTCGTTGAACGGCGGCGTCACGAGCAGGATGCGGTTTTTGCGGCCGAGCACAGCGAGCGCCTTTTCGATCGCCTCGCGCCCGCGCGCGAAATCGACCGCATGGGTGAGCGTCGGCCAATGCGCGGTCATGGCGCTCATCGGCGCGATCTCGCGGCCGTCGTCCGCGAAATCGCGCACGTAGCGATCGCCGCGCCAGCATTTGTCGAGCGCGTCTCGCAGTTTCGCGGCGCGTTCGCGATAGCGCTCGGCGCGCGCCCTGTCGCCCTTCTGCTCGAAAAGCGGCGCGATGTCGACGAGGATGCCGTGCAGGAAGAAGCCCAGCCACACGCTCTCGCCCCGCCCTTCGGCGCCGACGAGATGCATGCCGTCGTCCCAGTCCCCGGAACCGACGAGCGGGAGGCCATGCGCGCCGAAACGGTCAAGCGTATAGTCAATCGCTCGGGCGCAGTGACCGAGCAGCGTGTCTTTGTCGCGCGAGATCAGCGGCACGGTCGCCTCGCCCTCCTGATCCTTGGGCACGGGATTGGCCTCGAGGAAGGTCTCGACCGCGTCGAGGATCGCCATGTCGCCAGTGCCCTTGACGTAGCGGATCGTGACATAGGGCAGCCAAAGATGCGGGTCGGACGAATGGGTGCGATCCGCCAGTCCGGTCCCGCCATTGGGCGCGCGATGCCACCATTTGCAGGCGTCGCCCTCGAGATACTGGTGCTTCGCGTGCAGCAGGATTTGCGCGCGGGCGCGCTCCGGCGCGAGATGGATGAGCGGGATCACGTCCTGCAACTGGTCGCGATAGCCCGTCGCCCCCGAGCGCTGCGACGGCCCGGTGCGGCCCCACAGGCGCGAGGCGAGGAGCTGATAGGGCAGCCAGTCGTTGACGAGGCGGTCCACGTCCGGCCTGTTGGTCTTGATGCGCAGCACGGACAACTGCCTGTCCCATGCCGCAACGCTCGCCTCCAGCTCCTTTTTGGCGAAAGCGGGATCTCGCGCGAGCGTCGCGAGCCGCCGCGCCTCCTCCATCGTCGTCGTCTGGCCGAGGGCGACGACGACGGTCGCTTCGTCGCAGGCCGGCACGTCGATGGCGCCGCAAAATGCCGCGACCTTACGCTCGTGCTCCGGCGCGCCGGCGTCCGGATGCCCGTGCTCCACCATGTAGGGCAGATAGGGATTGCGGCTTTCGTGGCCGAGGAAGCGGCGGCGCGACGTTTCCGCGAATTCCGCCGGGATCGAGGTCGAGACGAAGGCCCAGCCCTTGACGAAATTGTTGCGCGGATTTCGGAAATAGATCGTGTGCAGATCCTCGTCGATCACGGACTGGACGGCGCCGAGGCTCTCCGTCGGGATTTCGGCCAGAATGACCTCCATCGCCGGGACGATCTGCAACAGGCGTTCATGCATCGCCTTGTTGCGGATTTTCAGCAGACGAAACTCGATCGGCTCCGTCGGACTCACGAAGACCGTCATCTCCAGTTCGAGATGGTCGCGCTCCGCGCGGAAGATTGCCGAGCCCGGCGCGAAGGTGACGTCGTAGCGCGCGTCGCGGCGACGCAGGGGCACGAAGGTCGGGCTATGCGCGTCCGTGCGGGCAAGATCGTAGACGTAGATCATCTGCCCCGCCGGCGCCATGCGGCCCTCGCCCAAGCGGAAGGGGGTGAAACTGTTCAGGCGGGAATTGCTGGAGAATGAGAAGATGTCGCCGTCGTTCGTCAGAACGCAGCCTTGCCCGACGGCGTTGGCGATGACATGGGCGAAGGGGCGCGGCGTGCCCGGCTCCAGCGTGAGGCTGCGTCCGTCCTCCGAAAAAGCGTATCGGTTGCGCGGCGGCGCCGGCGGCATGACGAGCGACCGCTTGCGCGACAGGGCGCGGTCGAGGATTTCTGGCGCGACAGGGGCGACGCCGAGATGGCGCGCGACGGAATCCGTGGCGCGACCCATGTCCCTCGCCCAGCCGTCGACGATGATCAGCTCGGCCGTTCCCGCCGGCGCGATGTCGATTTCCACGCGCAGGCTCGCGCAGGGATCGAAACCGTAGAGCAGGCCCTCGTCGCCGGGATCGCGCGGCGTTTCGCCGAGGCCGAGCAGACTGTCCGGCGCATTGGTCGGCCCCATGCCGTAGAAGCGGGACTTCACGTCCTCGTAGCCGAGGACCGTCATCCTGGTGTCGGGCCCGGCGCCGATGGCGTGAAAGCCGATTTCCGGCGACAGGCGCCGGTCGGCGTGACGCCGCGCGCCGCCCTTGAGCAGTCGGTTCTGCGCGAAAATGGCGTTGAGCGACCGCACGTACCACGTGCCGACGTGAATGGCGTTGTAGGCCGCGTCGCGCAATTCGACGTTCGTTTCGTTGAGCACCCATTCGCGCAGCGAGGCGAGAACGAGCTTGCGCGGGCGAGGCTCGAGATTGACGATCTTGAGATGCTGGATCTCGACCGCCTCGTCCGGCGCAAGCGAGACCCGCGCCTCGACCGCGAAGCCGTTGTTCTCCGCCATGAAGAAGAGGCAGTTCTCGCCCGCGTCGACGAGATTGGCGCAGGCGCCGGGGCAGCGCGTCGGCGCCTCGCCCACGGACCACAGCTCGCCGCCGTCCTCGCGCAGGAAAAGGAATCGTCCGCGCGGATGGGCGTGGTCGTCCGGCCGGCGCGTGAGGTCGATCGGCGGACCGCCGCGCGCGACGCCCTCGATGCGGATCGCGCCCTGCCCGTCCTGGAACCACTCGCTGGTCATCAGACCGTTGGTGAGCTTCATCGGCCGCGAGCCGGGCGCGCCGCCGGCGCCGGTGACGCCTTCGAGCGGGATTTTCTGCGCCTGGGCGAGGCGCGCGAGCAGGAACAGCACGAGGCCCAGCGCGACGAAGCCCGCATAGGCGAGATAGCCGCCGACGAGATAGGTGTAGGACGGCGGGCGCGTCGCACTCATCTGCTCGGCCGCGCTCCACGCCTTGTCCCATTCCGCGCCGCGCGGAATGTAGAACGGCAGCAGCAGCGGCGCCCAGGTGCCGAAGCGGCGGATGCCCTCCGGTATGGCGCGGCTCACCTGCTCCTTGCCGAGGAAGCGCGCGGCCCTTTCGTCCAGGGCGTCGCCGCCAACGAAGGAGAAATTCACCAGCGTCGCCACGCGCAGGCCCATGTGGTCGAACCAGATGAGCACCCGCAACACGTCATAGGCCAGCAGCGCCGTGAAAATATCGAGACTCCAGGCGCGGAACTCCTCGTCCGGCAGAATGTAGCTCATCCAAATGGCGACGCCGGTGCGAATGAGCCCGTCCTGATTGTACCAGGTCGGGTCCGGCGCCGCCTTGAGGAAAGAGTAGATCACCGGCGCCATCCACAGGCCCCAGCGCAACACGCGCACGGCGTTGTCGACGAGCATGTCGAGCCCTTCCCAGCTCGCCAGCTGGCGCAGGGGCTGAAGGCTGCGCTGGACAAGCGCCGTCAAGAAGAACAGATTGATCGAGAAGAGCGGCGCCGCGAAAACCCACTGAATGACGCCCGACAGCGACTCGTCGTAGAACAGTCGCACCCCGCCGTCGACGACGCCGAGGTCGGTCGCGCCCCATTTCGAGAATAGCGGACGGACGATATAGGGATTGATCGGCTGGCTGGCGGCCGCGTAGTCGAGCGCGGTGTAGGCGTAGAATTTCCTGACCACCGTGCCGAGCTGATCCGCGTCGAAATACCAGGCGATGGCCCCGGCCACGAAAGCGCCCAGCATCGCGCCGAGCGTGTAGACGCGCCAGCTGCGCAGACGCTGACGGCGGCCGCGGGTCAGTTCGCCGACGTCGAAGGCGGCGTCGACGCCCGCATAGGCGAGCGCGCCCGTCGCCGCGCCAAAGAGAAAGCGGTCCGGCCCGCTCGCCGCCGGCAGATCGATCATCAGCGCGATTCCGACCGCCGCGCCCGCCACGAGGCCGCGCGCGTAATTCGAGGGGCGGATGTAGGCCTCCTCGAGACGCCCCAAGAATGGCGGCGTCGAGTCGGTGCTCTCCATGATGGCGCGCGCCAGCGGATAGGTCGCGGCGCCGATCAGCGCCGCGCCGACCGGTCCCGTCATCGTCACGACGGCGAGCGCGGGCGGGAACGAGACGATGAGCCCCACCGCGAGCACCAGCGCCATGAAGACGAGCCCGTACACGAAGCCCTTTTCGGCGCCGGTCTTCCAGTCGTGATAGACCACGACGGACAGCGACGGCGTGGCGCGCAAAAGGCCCGCGATGGCCTGCGTGACGAGATAGGTCTGGCCCCACAGTCCCGCCTGCGCGAGCGCCGCCGCCACGGCCGCCGCCGCCGCTGCGACCGGCGCCGGAACGTAGGGCGTGACGAAGACCGTGACCGCCGTCGCGACGAAGGGCGTCAACGAGGCGAGAAAGGCGGAGACAAACAGAATGCCGTGCGGACGCCATTGCCGCGGCAGGAAACGCCCCAGCGCGAGCGGCACGCCGACGACCACGGCCTCGTTCAGTAGAAACAGAACGAAGGTTCGGCCAACGATTTTTTTCAGGAACTCGGGAACGTCCTGACCGAGGAAAAACGCCTCGCCGATCTGCGTGATCGGCGGCGAGCCGAGCGCGATGATCAAGCTGAACAGGAAGGGGAGCAGGAAGAGCGCGATCCGCAGCGGCATACGCGATCGCGCCGTGAGCGCGACGACGCCGGCGAGGTAAACGATCGTCGCGGCGCCCGCGCCGACGGGCGATAGAAGAAAAAGCTGCTCGAGCGTGTCGGGCGCCCGCCACAGCACCCAGGACCTGTCGCAGAGCGCCGCGAAGACGCCGACGGCCAGAAAGTCGACCGCGAAATTGACCGCCTGCCGGCCGCCCTCGCTCGAGGGACGCAGGAGATAGAGCGCCGCGCCGGAGAAAAAGCCGGCGACAAACAGATGGTCTCTCCCGCCCGACGCCTCGAGCGCCGCGACGACGGCGAAGACGACGCCGAAAAGAATACGCTCGAAAAGTGCGCCGCCAGTCTCCGATTCGCCATGGGTGTGGGCCATGGAGTTCCTCCGGGCGTCCGTTGGCCGGCGCCATCTTATGGTTAATTGCCGGAATCACCGGCAGCCTAGCTGATTCCCTAGCCGCAGGGCGGGGGAAAAGTCGACTCCCGCCTCCGTAACGCGCCTGCGGCGCTTCGCATCGGCCGCCGGAGCCGTTATAGTGAAAAAAGCGTTAATTCCGCGCGCCGGCGAGGGCGAAGCGAGTGAGCGACATGGAAGAGCCAGTGCCCGCATCGACCGACAACGGCCGCCCGACCTTGCGCGTGCGCTCGTCCGGCGCGTCGATCGACCGCATCTCTGCGATCGTCGCGGCTGATAGCGGCGCCGCGAAGGCGGGCGAGCGAAACGCCGATTCGGCCGGCAAGGCGTCGCTGGACCAGCGCATGGCGGGCCTTGCGGCCGCCCTGCGCCGCGCGCGCGTCGAAAACGCGGAACATTCCGCCGCGCTCGCCGATCTGCGCGCCGCGGAGATCGCGCGGCTGGACATTCTCTCCGACGCGCTCTCGCCCGTTCTGGCGCAGGTTCCGCCGGATTGCGACATTTTCGACGTCGCGGTTTCCCCCGGCGAGCGTCCGCGCCTCTTCATCGACCAAATCGGTTTCGTCGAGATGGATCGCGACCGCCGCACCTACCGTTTCCTGCAGGACACGCGGCACGGCCGAATCACGCTGCGTGAGAGCGGCGACGTCGAGGACATGGTCGACGCCGTGACGGATTATATCGCCCATCGCCTCATCGAGCGGGAAAAGGCGCTCGCGATCGATTATGCGAGCGGCGGCGCGGCGCGGACGATCCGTTCCCGCGGCAAACCGACCGAGGCGCGGGCCGGCTTCTGGAGCGGCAATGCGTTTCAGGCGTTTCTGTTCTTTATCGAGTTTCTGGGATCGGCCGCTTTCTTCGGCTTTCTGGCGGTCATCGTCCTATGGGCCTACCGGACCTACGTCGCGCCCTGACTCCAGCTTTCCGCGTCAACCTCCGTCACCTCGCCGGCCTCATTGAGGCCGCGCCGGCGCAGACTGATCCGCAGGGCGCCGTTCTCCCGCTCGATCCGGTAGAGATTATAGGCGGCCGCCGGATAGTGCCCGCCCGGCCGCGCCGAGGCCGAGGCCACGCCGACGACCGGCGTGTTGCCGCCCGCCCCCGAAAGCCATGCGAGGCTCGGCTTGTGGTTGTGCCCATGCAGCACAAGCTCCGCGCCGTGGCGGGCGATCACGGTCTCGAACTCCGCGGCGTCGTCGAGTCCGCGCAGGACGCGGGCGCCGCCGACATGCGGCGGGTGATGCAGGAAGACGACCCGCACGAGCCCCTCGGATCTGGTCTGGTCAAGAAGACGGCCGAGCGCATCGAGCTGGTCTGACCCCAGACGCCCCGACGCGATGAACGGGGCGGTCGGCACGCCGGAGTCGAGACCGATCAGGGCGACGCCCCCGCGCCGGCGCAGGAAGGGAAAGCCCGCCGTCCCGGTGTCTCCCGCCGTCCAGGGCGCGAAGACCTCATGCACGAGTTTCGTCGCGTCGGCGACATAGGCGTCGTGATTGCCGGGCGTGAAGCTCACTTCCCCGGGCGCTCCCAGCGTCGCGAGCCAGTCCTTGGCGAGCGCGATTTCGCCCGGCAGGCCAATGTTCACGATATCGCCGGTCATGACCACATGGTCGGGCGCGTGCGCGCGCATGTCCGCGACGAGGCGCGCGAGCACGCCCATGTCGTGCTGGGCCGAGCGCTTGTAGAGCCAGTTCACATAGCCGGTGACGCGCTTGCCGAGCAGCTCCGCCAGATTAGGCCGGGGAATGGGTCCAATATGCGCGTCGGAGAGATGGGCGAGAAGAAAGCTCACGTTCGACCTTCGTTGTGTCCGAATAGTCCTAGAGCCTTCGCGCGTCATTTGCCATAGTCGCGCCATGAGACAGGAAACGCCCGCGACGAGGGCGCCGGAAAAGGACCGGCCCGAGTCCTCTCTCCGCGCGCGGCTGACGTCGCGGCTCATCACCTTCGGGGCGCTGTTCCAGCGGCCGATGACGCTCGGGGTCCGGGGACTCGTCATCGATTCCGAAGACCGCGTCCTGCTGGTGCGCCACACTTATGTCCCGGGCTTTTATCTGCCCGGCGGCGGCGTGGAAGGCGGCGAGACTCTGTTGCAGGCGCTCACGCGGGAATTGCAGGAGGAAGGCGGCGTGCGGCTGCTCGGCGCGCCGGCGCTTCATGGCGTCTACCTCAACCGCCGCATTTCCGCCCGCGACCACGTTGCGCTCTACGTCGTGCGCCACTTCGCGTGGGAAGGGCCGCGCGAACCCAACCGGGAAATCGCCGAAGCCGGCTTTTTCCCCCTTTCCGATCTGCCAGGCGACGCGACGCCGGCGACGCGCGCCCGCCTCGCGGAGGTCTTGAACGGCGAGCCGGTCTCGCCCTATTGGTGACCCATGTTTCGGATGAAATTTCCCCTGTCGCTCGTCCTGACCGCCGCCCTTGCCGCGCCGGGAGCGGCGCGCGCCCAGAGCGACGCGCAGCATGTGATGGACGCCATCTTCCAGATGTTCGACCAAAACGGCGACGGCTACATCACGACGACGGAGGCCAATCATTTCATCGACAAGACCTTCGCCGACATGGACCCGAAACGCACCGGGAAGATCGCCCCGGCCGCCTGGCTGAATTTCAGCTTCGGCCTCGCCGACATTGCCGCCGACCAGGGTCGCACAGACGCCTATGACCGCGCGAAATACAAGATTTTCAAGCGCTGGGACCGCAGCAGGAGCGGCTTTCTGTCGCTCGATGATTATCGCGCCGGGGTGCTCGGCGACGCGCGCATAGGGGTCGGAGCCAAAGCGGCGGACGAAAAGGATATGAAAATCGACCTCGCCGCCTTCAAGCGCGCGCCCTTCATCCGCCAGCTGATGCGCAGCCTGCATTGAGCGCCAGCGCGCCCAAATCCCGCCAGCCATAGGCGAGGTCAGGCAGGACCATGCCGTAAATTTCCCACACGCCTTCTATTCCGACGGGCGTCGCGCCATGCGCTTCATAGAACGCCCGAGCGTGCAACGCGTCTCGAAACACCCAGACGCTGGCGCTGGCGCAGCCGTTGTCGATCAGGCGCCGGGCCATCGCGGCGAGAAGCCGGCGTCCGACGCCGCGCCGCTGAATGCGCCGCAGCAGATAGAGCGACGAAATTTCTCCCTCGTATCCGAACGGCGCGAGCTTGTCGGAGCTTTGCCGGCGACAATGGCCGAAGCCTGCAGGCCCGCCGGCGTCGTCGAGCGCGAGAAAAATGGCCGCGGCGGGATCGCCGCCCTCCGAGAGCCGCCCCCGCCATCTCCCGGTCCATTCGTCGAGGTCGAGTCCGGCGAGCGTCTCGGCGGGCATCATGCCGGCGTAAGTCTCGCGCCAGCAGGCGATGTGAATTTCCGCAATGGCCGGGGCGTCCTCCGCGGTCGCGCGGCGAATGGGCGTTCTCGTCATCGGGGTCAATCTCTCACGGCGCCGGGAGGCCGCGCAACGCGCCGTTTTGCCCCCGGCGCGGCGCATGATAAGGGCTCGGCGACAAGCCAGCCGCAATGATCGACCTCGTCATCAAATTCTTCCCCCTCACGGCCGCCGACGAAGCGCAGATCGAGAAGCTCGACGAACGCGCCTTCGGACCCGGCCGATACGCGCGCACGGCCTACCGCCTGCGCGAAGGCGTCGCGCCGGATTTGTCGCTTTCCTTCGTTGCGCGCGTCGGCACGCTGCTCGTCGGCGCGAACCGCATGACGCCAATTCTCGTCGGCTCCTCGCCGGCCCTTCTGCTCGGGCCGCTCACGGTGGAGCCGGCCTTCCGCTCGCAGGGGGTGGGCGAAACGCTCGTCAAGCACTCCCTGGACGCCGCGCGGGAAGCCGGTCACGGGCTCGTGCTGCTCGTCGGCGATCTGGACTATTACGCGCGCCTGGGCTTCGCCCGCGTCCCGCGCGGCAAGATCGTCATGCCGGGCCCAGTCGATCCGGACCGCCTGCTCTATTGCGAATTGCGCCCCGGCGCGCTCGACGCCGCAAGCGGCAAAATGCGGCGCGTCTGACACGATGAAGCGCCGCATCCTTCTCGAACGCTATGACGCGCTCGTGCGCGAGCGGGGCCTTCATCCCGACGCCTCCCAGGACGAAGCGGTGACGAAGCTCCAGGCGCTGGTCGACGCGCTCGGCGACGGCGCCCGTCCCGGCGGCGGCCTGTCGCGCCTGCTTCGGTTCGTCGCTCCCGACCGCGAGCGCCCGCGCGGTCTTTATCTCTGGGGGCCGGTCGGGCGCGGCAAGACCATGCTGATGAACCTCTTCTTCGAGGCCGCGCCGGTCGAGCGGAAGCGGAGGACTCATTTCCACGCCTTCATGGCCGACGTGCACGAGCGGCTGCACCGCGCCCGGCGCGCCGCAGCCGAAGGGGTTGCGGACCCGGTCACGGCGATTGCGCAGGAGATCGCAGCGGAGACGCGGCTGCTCTGTTTCGACGAATTCGCCGTGACCGACATCGCCGACGCGACGATTCTCGCACGGCTTTTCACGACGCTCTTCGCGGCGGGCGTCGTCGTCGTCGCCACGTCCAATGTCGAGCCCGGGCGCCTCTATGAAGGCGGCCGCAACCGCGACCTTTTCCTGCCCTTTGTCGCGCTCTTGCAGAAGCGGCTGGACGTCCTACGGCTCGCGGGACCGATCGACTATCGCGCCCGCCACGATTGCGAGGGCGAGGTCTTTTTCGCGCCGGCGGACGCGCGGGCGCACGCTGCGCTGGACGCGCTCTTTTTCTCGCTCACCGGCGTCAAGCACGGCGCGCCGGAGACGATGGAGGTGAAGCGGCGCGCGGTCTTCATTCCGCAGGCGGCCGGCCGTGTGGCGCGCATGGGCTTCGCCGACGTCTGCGGACGCCCGCTCGCCGCCGGGGATTATCTGGCGCTGGCGCAGCGCTTCGACGCCGTCATCGTCGACGACGCGCCCATCCTCGCGCCGGAACAGCGCAACGAGGCGCGCCGCCTTATCATGCTCGTCGACGTGCTTTACGAAGCGCGCGCCCTCCTGGCCATGTCGGCGGCCGTGGAGCCCGAACGCCTCTACGAGGCGCGAGAAGGGAACGAGGCGCGCGAGTTTCGCCGCGCCGTTTCCCGCCTCGCCGAAATGCGCGGGCGCCGCTATCTCGAAAGCTGCGCGGCCGGCAGGCGGCTGCTGGCCCCGACGTCGACCTGAGCCGCGGGCTTCACGGCTTCGCCATGCACTCCTTGATGTCGCTTTCTTTCTTCATGCGCTCGAACGTATCCGCGCAATAGCGCTCGAGGTCGGCCCGCAGCTTGGGATCGCCGGCGGCGGCGCGCATGCCCATGGCGCCGTCGAGCAATTCTTTCTGCGCCGCATGAACCTGTTTGGGCGTCAGCAGCGAAGAACAAGATTCATAGCGCTTGAGCAGGGCGTCGCATTGCGGGATCCCCGTCGGATCGACGGCGTAGGCGGGCATGGCGGCGAGAACGAACAAGCAAGCAAGACGGTATTTCACGGGTCCTGGCCTCATTGGCGTTGTTTGGAGGGAAGCCTTTAGCTCATTTTCGCGTCGGGCGGGACAAGTCTCTGGCGAGACCGGAGCAAATCCCGCGACGGGCGCGCGGCGGGCGCAAAAAACAAAGCGGGCGGCGGGCCTTTCCTGGGACCCGCCGCCCTGCTGTCTCCGGGATAAGTGTCTCGCGAATCCCGAAGAATCCCGTCTCGCTCAGAGACCCGCGAGATAACTCGTCGGATCGACCGGCGTGGAGCCCTTGCGCAGCTCGAAGTGGAGCTGAGGGGAGCCGACATTGCCGGTCTGGCCGGACTTGGCGATCGTCTGTCCGCGCTTCACCGAGTCGCCGCGCTTGACCTCAAGTTCGCCATTGTGGGCGTAAGCGGTGACAAAACCGTTCGGATGGCGGATCAGAACCAGATTGCCGTAGCCTTTCAGCTCGCTGCCGGCGTAGGCGACCGTGCCGCCTTCCGCCGCCTTCACCGGCGTGCCCTCCGGCACGGCGATGTTGATCCCGTCATTGCCGCCAGAGGAGAAGCCCTGAATGATGCGGCCGCGCGCCGGCCAGCGGAATTCGGGCTTGTCGCTCTCCGTGACGGAGACTTTCGTCGCCTCCTCCGCCGGCGGGATGGATGCAGTGGGCGTCGACTTGTCGACCGCCTGTCGCACCGGGGTCGGCGCGGGTTCGGCCGGCTTCTCGGCGGCGGCGAGTTTCTGCTGCTTCTCGGCCTTGGCCTGCTCTTCGCGGGCGGCGGCTTCCTCACGCGCGGCCTGGGCCTTGGCGAGACGCTCGGCCTTCGCCGCTTTGGACGCCTCGGCCTTGGCGAGCTTCGCCTCCTCCGCAGCCTTGGCGGCCTCCGCCTTCGCCGCTTCGGCCTTCGCCATATCGGCCTTGGACTTCGCGGCCTCGGCCTTGGCGAGCTTGGCCTTTTCGGCCGCGGCTTTGGCTTCGGCGGCCTTCAGCTCCGCGGCCTTCCTGGCCTCGGCCTGCTTCGCTTCCGCGACTTTTTTCGCTTCGGCGGCTTTCGCGTCGGCCAGTTTCTTGGCCTCGAGCGCCTTCGCCTCGGCGGCTTTCTTCGCTTCGGCGGCTTTCGCCTCCGCAGCCTTCTGGGCCTCGAGCTTGGCGAGTCGCGCCTCCTCCGCAGCCTTTGCGGCCTCGGCCTTCTTCTGGCGGCGAATCTCTTCGTCCCGCGCAGCAGCTTCGGCCTTCTTGGCCTTGGCCTCTTCCTCGCGAGCCAGCTTGGCGGCGCGCTCGGCCCTAGCCTGCTCCTCGCGGGCGGCCTTGGCGGCGGCTTCCGCCTTGCGCTGCTCCTCGCGGGCGGCGGCGGCTTCGGCCTTGGGATCAGGCTTGGCTTCAGCGACCTTCACCGGCGCGGCGGGGGGCGCGGCCGGCGCGGCATGGGCGACGCCGCCGGCGCGGTAGACCGGAATGATGATGCGAGAACCGGGCTGAACCTGCGAGGCGCTGGCAAAGCCGTTGGAGCGCAGGAGGGCGTCGGTCGGCACGCCGAAGCGCGTCGCCAGCATGCCCGCAGTCTCCCCGGGGCCGACAGTGACCGGCGTGCCGCCGTCAGCAGTCCAGTGGGATCCGCCCGAGCCGGCCGGAACCGGCGCAGCGGAAGCGACTGGCGCTGGAGCGCGCGGCGGCGTCGTCGCCGATGCGGTCGGCGGCGGCAGGGGCCGGGAGTCGACATGCGGCCTCGACGGGATGGCGCCCGTCGGCGCGCGGTCGACGCCGCGAGACGAGATTTTTGGGGCGCCGCCTGAACCGAAAGGATCGGAGAAAGGGTCCGAGAAACGCGAGGCGTCTGAACAGCCCGCCATCAACGCGGCCGCCCCCGCGGCCAGCAGGAGCCGCACTGCGGCCTGCGAATAAGCAATTTGACGCTCTATAGCCATGACGCGACCCACTCGCACGCACCATCAACACGAAAGTTGTATGCGCGAGCGGGTTAAGGAGCCGTTTAAGATGAACGCGGGATGAGTCGCTTCACGAAAATCTTCAGCATATCGGAATCCCTCGGCCTATAGCGCGTTTGCGACGCCAAGCGTCGCGAGTCCAAGGCTGTGCGGACCAAGGTCGGTTTCCCGCATCTCCCCCCCTTCGATGCGGTCAACCTTAATCAATCGTTGACGCGGACGCTCCTCGGGGTCGCTCTGCTCGTTGAGAACGTAAACGAGAGATCCCCCGGGCGAGAGAATTCGAAGCAGCGCGGCGGGCGAAGCCTGAAGCGCGGCCTGAACGACGATGCGATCGAACGCGCCCAGCGCAGGCGCAGGGTCGAGCCCGTCGGCGTGCAGCGCAGCGACGTTCGACGCCGGCAGCGCCGCGAGGCGGCGCGCCGCCTCGATGGCGAGCGTCTGGAAACGCTCCAGCGTGACGACCTCCTGCGCGAGCCGGGCGAGGATCGCCGCGCCATAGCCCGATCCCGTCCCGACTTCGAGCACCCGATGCCCGCGGCCGATGCGCATGACCTCGATCCGGCGGGCGAGGTCGGCCGGGCGGCACATGCTCTGTCCGCAGCCGAGCGGCAAGGCCATGTTGCGATTGGCGAGATCGCGAAACTTGTAGGGCGCGAAAGCCTCGCGCGGCACGGCCTCGATCGCGCGCATCACCGATATGTCGCGCACGCCCGCCTGCCGCACCGCGAGCATCAGCACGGCGCGCTCCTCGAAGGCGGCGGGGGCGACGCCGGGCGCGCTCATAGACCCTCCTCGAAGACGGCGGCGAGCCGCGTGACGCTCGGATGGTCCGTGAGGTCGAGCTGGAGCGGCGTCACCGAGATCTTATTTTCGTCGATCGCCAGCAGGTCCGTGCCTGCCCCCGGCGAGAAATTTCCCCGCTGGAAGGAAATCCAGTGATAGGGGTTCCCTCGCCCATCTTTGCGCTCCTCGATCCGCATGAGATCGTTGCTGCGCCGGCCCTGCATGGTGACGGCCACGCCCTTGACCTCGTCGGCGTGACAATTAGGAAAGTTCACGTTCATCAGCACGTTGCGCGGGATGCCGGCGGCGAGGAGCTTGCGCACGACGGCGAGGCCATGCGCCTCGACGCAGTCCCAGTAAATGGTGCGCCGGCCGGCGAAGAAGTCATAGCACTGAGACAGCGCGATCGCGGGAATGCCGAGGATCGTCGCCTCCATCGCCCCGGCGATGGTGCCGGAATAGGTCACGTCCTCCGCGAGATTCTGACCGCTGTTGACGCCCGAGATCACGAGGTCCGGCGGATGATCGAGCATCAGCTTGCGTACGCCCATGATGACGCAATCCGTCGGCGTGCCCTTCACCGCGAAATGACGGGAGGAGATTTCACGCAGGCGGAGCGGATCGTTGAGCGACAGGGAGTGGGCGACGCCGGACTGTTCGAACTCCGGCGCGACGACGAAAACGTCGTCGGAGAGTTCTCGCGCAATTCTCTCGGCGATGGCGAGGCCGGGCGCATGAACGCCGTCATCATTTGTGACGAGAATGCGCATTCAGGCGGCAACCATGAGAATTTTATCGAAAACCTGACAATAAAAAATCTTCGCGGCGAGGATAGATCGCCTCGGTTTCGCCCTATCTTCTTCAGTGCGAGTAACTTTGTTCAGGAGGCTCATATGCGCAAACTTTGCCTTTCCCTCGTTGCCGCCGTCGCCGTCCTTGGCGCGGCTCCCGCCGCCTATGCATTCGAGGCGATGCTCGGCGGCAGTTTCGGACTGCATGAACATCCGGGTTCGCGTCATCACATCATGACCCTCGGCGCAGGCGACATCGTGAACATCGACCATTGCGACCACGGCTGGTGCGCCGTGACGCACGGACCGCATAGCGGCTACATCTACCTGTCCCGCGTGCTGGACGGCCGGGTTTACGGCCCGCGTGGCGGGACGATGGGCGTTCAGGACAGCGGCCCCGCCGAACTCGGCGCGGCCATCGTCACGGCGCCGTTCGACGCCGCTGGCGAAGTCCTCGACGCAGGCGTCAGCGTCCTGCGCTGAGGGTCTCCCCGAGGTCGGGAAAAGCCTCCAACCGGGAGCTTTTCCCGTTCCTTGAGTTTACGCGCCCGGCGCGATTCGCGTCAGTCCGCTCATATAGGGCCGAAGGACGAGCGGCATCGTCACGGAGCCGTCCGCTTCCTGATAATTTTCCAGCACCGCCACCATGGCGCGGCCGACCGCGACGCCAGAGCCATTCAGCGTATGCACGAAACGCGGCTTGCCGTCCGGGCCGCGCGAGCGGGCGTTCATGCGGCGCGCCTGGAAGTCGCCGCAGACCGAGCAGGATGAAATCTCGCGATATTTGCCCTGCCCCGGCAGCCAGACCTCGAGATCGTAGGTCTTCTGCGAGGCGAAACCCATGTCGCCGGTGCAGAGCACGACCTTGCGATAGGGCAGTTCGAGCGCCTGGAGAACTTTCTCGGCGCAGCCCGTCATCCGCTCATGCTCGTCGAGCGACTGCTCCGGCGTCGTGATCGAGACCAGCTCCACCTTGTAAAACTGGTGCTGGCGGATCATCCCGCGCGTGTCCTTTCCGGCCGCGCCGGCCTCGGCGCGGAAGCAATAGGTGCCGGCGGTGAGACGCATGGGCAGTTGCGACTCGTCGAGAATGGACTCGCGCACGAGGTTCGTGAGCGGCACTTCGGCGGTGGGAATGAGCCAGTAGTCCATAGCCGGCGTAAATTTCGTTGCGTCGCCATCCGCCTTCACAGCGGCGTCGAACGCTTCTTCAAAAGTGAGCTGTCGGACCGCGCCGAACTGATCCTCTCTGAACTTCGGCAATTGCGCCGTGCCGAACATGGCCTCGTCGCGCACGAGCAGCGGCGGGTTCACCTCCATATAGCCGTGCTCGCTCGTGTGCAGATCGAGCATGAATTGCGCGAGCGCGCGTTCGAGCCGCGCGAGCGGCCCCTTGTTCACCACGAAACGCGCGCCCGAGAGCTTGGCGGCGGCCTCGAAATCCATGAAGCCGAGACCCTCGCCGATCTCGAAATGCTCCTTTGGCGTAAAGTCGAATGCGCGCGGCGCGCCCCAGCGGGCGACTTCGACATTGTCGTTCTCATCCTTGCCGTCGGGAACCTCGTCGAGCGGCGTGTTGGGGATGCTCGCGAGCGCATTGTCCAGCTCCGCGACGGCGTAGCGCTCGGCCTCCTCCAGCGCCGGCCAGTTTTCCTTGATCTGCGCGACCTCCGCCTTGAGCGCCTCGGCTTTCGCCGCGTCTCCGGCCTTCATCGCGAGCCCGATTTCCTTCGAGGCGGCGTTGCGGCGCTCCTGTGCGGCCTGCAATTGGGCGATGGCCGCGCGGCGCGCGTCGTCGAAAGCGAGGAGTTGCGCCGACATCGGCGCGAGCCCCCGCCGCTCCCGTCCCTTGTCGAAAAGTCCAGCGTTCTCGCGAATCCATTTGATGTCGTACATGTCGGGCTACCGGCGGGGTGGAGGAAAATTTTTCAAGCTGTCACGCCCGGCCTGCGCCGGACATCCACGCGGCGCCGCCGTGACGTCATGCGGAGGAAACGCCGAAGCCTCTCGGCGTGGATGGCCGGGACAGGCCCGGCCATGACGGCGGGCTGTTCGGCGTCTTTGTCTCGCAGCCGCGATAGAGGGTCAAGCGGACGCAATGTCGCTTATTGCTGCGCCGCCGCCTCTTGCGCCGCGCGTTTCTTCTCGACCATCCGCACGGAATAGATGGAGAGTTCGTAAAGCGCCATGCCGGGAAAGGCGAGCGCGAGCTGGGAGAAGACGTCCGGCGGGGTGAGGATCGCCGCGATGACGAAGACGATGACGATGGCGTAGCGCCGCTTCTCGGCGAGGAATTGCGACGACACGATCCCGACCTGCCCAAGCAGCGTCAGAATCACCGGCATCTGGAAAACGACGCCGAAGGCGAGCACCAGCGTCATGATGAGCGAGAGATATTCCGAGACGCGCGGCAAAAGCTCGATTTGCGCCTTGCCCGGCTCGTTGGCCTGCTGCATCCCGATGAAGAAACGCAGCAGATTGGGCATCACCAGAAAATAGACGACCAGCGCGCCGATCGCGAAAAAGATGGGCGTGGCGAAAAGATAGGGCCGGAACGCCGCGCGCTCGTGCCGGTAAAGCCCCGGCGCGACGAAGGCGTAGAGCTGCGACAGCACGATCGGACATGAGAGGAAGGCGGCGGCAAAGAGCGCGACCTTGATTTGCGTGAAGAAATATTCCTGCGGCGCCGTGTAGATCAGGCGCGCCTCCGGCCCTGCGACCTGCGTATAGGGAATGACCAGGAGGTTGTAGATGTCCTTCGCGAAGAAGAAAGAGAGGATGAACATCGCCAGAAAGGCGAGCAGCGCCTTGATGAGGCGCTCGCGCAACTCCATCAGATGTTCGATCAGCGGGGCCTTGCTGGCCTCGATTTCAACTTCGTCTTCCGGGCTCATTTTTCGGCCTTTTCGGAAGGGCCGCCGGCTTCGCCGTCCCTGGTCTGCGCGGTCTTCGGCGACGCCCTCTCGCCAGGCTCCTGCCCCTCCGCCGCGCCGACAATCTGCTTGCGGGCCTCGGCCATCGGATCGAAAGCGCCGTCGAGTTTGACGCCTTTCATGATCTTTTTGTTCGTCTCCTCGATTTCCTTCTGGAGATCGGAGAGTTCCGCCTCGCGAAGCGCCTCCATGAACTGCCCCTGGAACTCGGCCGCCATGCGGCGCATCCGGCCCGTCATCTGGCCCAGCGTGCGCAGCACGCGCGGCAGATCCTTCGACGGAATCGCGATCAGCGCCACGATGGCGATGACGATGAGCTTGCCGGGGTCGAGATCGAACATTTCCCGTTCCGAGTGGACGGCGGAGGGGCTCCACACATCTTATGAGAGGGGCGGAAGATCGCGCGCCCCCGCTAAATCCAGACTAGGACGACTTTCCTCCGCCGCAGCGGCGCGGGAAAGACCAAAAAAGCCCCGGCCTCTCAAACCTTGTTGCCGTCGGCGGATTTGTCCGCCTCAATGGCGCGGCGTTCGGCGGTCTGCTCGACGGGCTTTTGCGCGTCCGCCACGTCGTCCTCCGCCATGCCCTTCTTGAAGGCCTTGATGCCCTTGGCGACGTCGCCCATCACGTCGGAGATTTTGAACTTCCCGCCGAACAGCACGAAAACGACGCCGCCGACGATGATCCAGTGCCAGATCGACAGGCTGCCCATGACGCGAACCTCCGGAAACATGATGGACCGGGATCGCCGGCCGATGTGAGGGGAACCTATGCGGCCGCGCGCGTAAAAACAAGGCGAAGAGGCCTACGGACGCAGCCTTTTTGCGCCGCCGGCGCGCGCCTCAGGCCTCGTCGTCGTTGAGCGGCTCCGGCGCCTCGGGCTCGTCCGGGAACTCCATTTCGAGGAGTTGCGGAACCTCGTCCTCCAGCGGCTCCTCGTCGTCGCGCAGCATGATGTCGTCGGAAGGCTGCGGCACGCCGAAGCCCTTGGGCAGGCGCCCGTCGAAGAGGCCCGCAGCCTTCAGCTCATCGAGGCCCGGCAGGTCGCCGATCTGCTCGAGCCCGAAATGCATAAGGAAAGAATCGGTGGTGCCGTAAGTGATCGGCCGGCCGGGCGCCTTGCGGCGGCCGCGCAGACGTATCCATCCGGTCTCCAGCAGCGTGTCCAGCGTCCCTTTGGAGATGGCGACGCCGCGAATCTCCTCGATCTCGGCGCGGGTCGCGGGCTGGTGATAGGCGATGATGGCGAGCGTCTCCAGCGCGGCGCGGGAGAGCTTCTTCTCCTCCACCTGCTCGCGCGCGAGGATCCAGTTCAGATCGGCCGCGGTGCGGAAGAACCATTTCTGGCCGACGCGGGTAAGGTTCACGCCGCGATTGGCGTAATGCGCCCGCAGCCGCTCCAGCACCTGCGACAGCTCCACGTCGTCCGAGATTCGCCGCGTCATTTCAGTTTCATCGAGCGGCTCGGCCGAGGCGAAAAGCATCGCCTCGACGATGCGCTCCGCCTCGCGCAGGGCGACTTCGTTGCGTGCGAGCGCCTCGTCGCTGTTGACGTCGAAGAGTTCGACTTTTTCCGCGGGCTGCGCCAAGGCGCGTCCTCCTTATTGGAAGTTTTCGGCCGTCCGTTCCGCCGGGGCCGGGCGCTTGCGTAGCCAGAGCGGCGCGAAGGGCCGGTCCTGTCGAATGTCGAAGCGCCCTTCCCTGACCATTTCCAGCGAGGCGGAAAAAGACGAGGCGCGGACGGTGCGGGCCGTTTGCAGATCAACGCAATATTGCAGCAGGAAGTCGTCCAGCACCGTCCATTCCGCGGCGGCGCCCGCGAGACGCTCCAGCGCCTCGCGGGCCTCCGCCAGCGACCAGACGTTCCGCTGCTTCAGCACGACCCGGGACACGGCGGTCTTCTGCCGCTGCCGGGCGTAGGCCGACAGCAGGTCGAAAAGGCTCGCCTGGTATCTGGGCTGCGAAATCGTCTCGAGCCCCTCCGCCCTGCCGCGCAAGAACATGTCTCGCCCAAGGCGGCCACGCTGAACGAGGTTGTCCGCCGCGAGCCGAATGAGCTCCAGCCGGCGCAGACGCTCGGCGAGCGCGGCGGCGAGATCGGCGGCGGACGGCTCGTCGCTGTTCTTCGGCGGCTCGGGGAGCAGCAGGCGCGACTTGAGAAAGGCGAGCCAGGCGGCCATCACGAGGTAATCCGCCGCGAGTTCCAGCCGCACGCGCCGCGCGGCCTCAATGAAAGCGAGATATTGCTCGGCCAGCGCGAGAATGGAAATACGGGAGAGATCGACCTTCTGCCGGCGCGCGAGCTCCAGCAGCAGATCGAGCGGCCCCTCGAAACCATCGACGTCCACGAGAAAGGCCTCGCCTTCCGCGCGCGGTTCGTCCGACAGATCGAATGGAAGTTCCTGGGCCATTGAATCTCCAGCGAATCGGCGCGCGTTTACGCCTTACTCACCTTGTCGCGCGGAGAGTGTTCTCTTTGAGGCGCCGCCGCAAGGCCGCGACGCCGTCCAAGGCCTTCATCCACAAGATAGAGGGGTGGATAACGCCAGCATCTACTCCCCGTAGATATCGGGAACGGCGATTTCCAGGCCTGGCGGATCGAGCGCGAGGGCGCCCTCACGGATAACGCGGGTGAGGATCTCGATCCCCTCCCCGCGCGTGGCGGAAATAGGCGGCGAGCTTCCCCGGCGCGTCATTCCCGCCAGTCGAGGGCGAGAGAACCTCGACGACGATGACGGGGCTTTCGACGAGGATCGTGTCGGCCGGCAATTCCGGACCACAATAGACTTGGGCGTCGGGCTCGAAGACCGTATCGGCGTCAATCTTCACAGCCATGCCGTCGGGGAGCGCGTGACACGGCAGGCCCGTCCGCCGGATCGCGTCGTGAAGGGCCATGTAAACCCGGCCCTCGGTTTTCGCATGAGCCGCGCGCTCGGACGACTGTGCGAAAACTTCGCCGCCGGCAAGCTCGTAATGTCCCGCCTGCGTCTGCGACCAGGCGAGAATTTCTTCCGCGCTCATGCGCGGCTGGGGAAGAGCGGCGGCGGTCATAACAAAGAAGATAGCCTGACCTCGCGCAATGCGCCACGACGGCGCGTCATGCGACCGCCGCGATCGCCCCCTCGAACTCGGCTGCCGCCGCCGCCAGGTCGAACGCGCCAACCTCCCGCACACACTCCAGCGCCTTCTCCGCCCGCTCCGCCGGCTTTCCGGTCAGTTCCGGCGCGCCTTCGGCGACGGGAGCCGCCTCGGCGAGGTCGCCATTGCAATGCAGGACCATGTCGCAGCCGGCCGCAATCGCCCGCTCGGCGCGGTCGCGGAAGCCGCCGGTCAGCGCCTTCATGGACAGGTCGTCAGTCATCAGCAGGCCGTCGAAGCCGATGAGGCCGCGGATAATCTCGCGCACCACCGTCATCGACTGGGTGCCGGGCGCGTCGGGGTCGATCGCCGTGTAGACGACATGGGCGCTCATCGCCATCGGCAGATCGGCGTTGGCCCTGAAAGGAGGGAAATCGACCGCCTCCAGTTCGGCGCGGGGCGCATCGACGACCGGCAGTTCGAGATGACTGTCGGCTCTGGCGCGGCCGTGGCCGGGGATGTGTTTCATCACCGGCGCGACGCCGCCCGCCATCAACCCTTCGGCGGCGGCGCGGCCGAGACGCGCGGCGCGCGCCGGGTCGCGGCTGTAGGCGCGGTCGCTGATGATAGCGTGCGAGCCTTCCGCCGGCACGTCCAGCACAGGCAGGCAATCGACGTCGATCCCGACTTCGCGCAGGTCGTGCGCCATCAGCCGCGCCCCGAGCCAGGCGAGGCGTTCGGCTTGGGCGGCGTCGGCGCCCGCCGCCTCGAATCGCGCGGCGCTGGGATAGGCGCGCCAGTTCGGCGCATTGAGCCGTTGCACGCGGCCCCCTTCCTGATCCACGAGCACGGGCGCATGGCGGCCGAGCGCCTCGCGCACATCCGCGGTCAGCCGTCCCAACTGCTCGCGACTGTCGACGTTGCGGCGGAAGAGGATGACGCCCCAGGGCGCGGCGTCGCGCAGAAATGCGCGTTCCTCGGCGTCGAGGAAAAGGCCCTTGAGGCCGCAAATGAAGGCGCGCATGGACAACCCTTATCGAAGTGCGCTGTCAGGGCGGCGACGGCGCCGCCAACCAGATGCGCGACGCGGCTCTGGTTCGCTTCGCCGACGCCGGCGGAGGGGCTCAGTTCCCGGCTACGAAACAGCTGCCGCCAGCCGACTTGACCTTGTTGCAGATGGCGGTGGCCGAGTCCTTGCTCACGCCGGCGACCCGGACGCGATAGACCGTTTTGTCGCCCACCTTGGCGGGTTTGAACGTCGGCTTGACGCCATATTTCGCGGCGACCGTCTTGATGAGGGCGCGCGCCTCGTCCTCGCTGCCCGCCGCGCCAAACTGAACGGCGTAGGCGCCGCTCGTCGTGGGCGTCGCCGGGGCGGCCGCATCGCCGCCCGGCGCGGGCGCCGGTTCTGCCGCAGCCGTTTTCGGCGGAGCCTTGGGCTTGGCGGCCTGCGACGTCGTCACGGGCTTGGCCTCCGGCTTCGGGGTCGCGCCCCTGGTCTGCGCGGGTTCGGCCGGCGGGGAACTCGTCGCCTTCGCCACAGCCGGCGGCAAGGCCGCCGCGTCGTCCACGCGACTGCCGTCCGGACGCACGGTGACCGTCTTCACGCGCTTGGGCTGCGCGCCGAGCGCGGGCTCATGCGGCGCGTCCACCGGTCCGGCGCCGAGCTTTACGGCCTTCGGAGCCACGGTCGGATCGATCGCCTGTTCCTGATGCGCGACCACCTGCTTGACGGGCGTGGAATCCTTCCGGTCCAGAACGGCCGCGCCGCTGGCGTTGGGCTGATCCTGCTCCGCGTCGGCCGAAGGCTTCACCTTCACCGGACCGGGCGGCGCGTCGATCACCGCGATCTCCTTGGAGCCGCCGACCCCATTGCGGTGCATGAAGCCCCACGCGATGCTGGCCACCGCGACGACCGATACGGCTGCGATCGCATGCCAGGGACGAAGACGGTCGCGCAGACCGCCGCGCGGTTCGGCCTCCGGCGCTTCCTCGGCTCCGTAATCGAGGTATTGCGAGTCGTCCTGCCAGCCGCCGTCGTCGCCAGGATAGGCAGGGTCGTATTGCTGGCCCGCGTAACCGGGCTCTTCGGCGTAGTCCTGCTCCTGATGGGAGCCGCCGGGCTGGTCGAAGCTTTGGGAGGGATAGGCGCGCGGATCGAACTCCGGCTCGTGGCGCGCGTCGTCGGCATAGCGGCGAGGCTCCGGCGACGGCTGGGGCGCCGCATCGAAAGATCCGCGCAAATCCTCCTCCCACTCCCGCGCGGCGTGCGGAGCGGCCGCGCGCTGCGGCTGCTGGGCGCGCGGATCCGGCAGGATGTGGCCGAAGGGATCGGCGTCCTCGCGCTCGCCCATCAGCCGGGCGAGTTCGCTCAAAGGATCGGCCTTGGCGGCGGGCTTTGGCTCGGGGCCGCGCATGCGACGCTCGAATTCGCTCAGGTCGACGGCGGGGCCTCTGACTGGGGGTTCACGCATGATGCACCTCGATCGCTTCTTCCCAGGCGCGGAGCTGTTCGGAGCGCGTCGCGCGCAAGGCCCAGGGACCGAGGTTTCCGCGTCAACGCATTTCGTCGGGGGCGCTCACGCCGAGAAGTCTTAGGCCCGACCCCAGGACGACAGTTAAGGATAAAACCAACGCGACCCGGGCGCTCGTCAAATCTCTCTCCGTTGCATTAACAAAGCGTAATTGTGGCTGATCTTTGCCGCGGCTCCAATGGGAGTGGAAGACGCTTGCGATTTCATGAAGATAGAAGGCCACGCGATGCGGCTCGTGCGCCGCCGCCGCCGCCTCTATGGCGCGCGGATATTGCGCGATCATGCGCGACAGCTGCGCCTCGCCGTCGTCCGTCAGCAGCTCCAGCTTCGCCTTCGCCAGCGTCGGTAGGGCGACGTCGAGGTCCGGGAAGGCCGCGAGCGCCTGCCGCAGCACGGATTTCGCCCGCGCATGGGCGTACTGGACGTAAAAGACGGGGTTGTCCTTCGACTGCTCGATGACCTTGGAAAGGTCGAAGTCGAGCGGCGCGTCGTTCTTGCGGTAGAGCATCATGAAGCGCACGGCGTCGACGCCGACTTCGTCCACGACCTCGCGAAGCGTGACGAAATCGCCGGCGCGCTTGGACATCTTCACCGGCTCGCCGTTGCGCATCAGCTTCACGAGCTGGCAGAGCTTGACGTCGAGCGCGACCTTGCGATCCGAAAGCGCGGCGACGGCGGCGGCCATGCGCTTCACGTAACCGCCGTGGTCGGCGCCCCAGACGTCGACGAGCGTGTCAAAACCGCGGTCGATCTTGTCCTTGTGATAGGCGATGTCGGCGGCGAAATAGGTCGGCGATCCGTCGGACTTCTTCAGCGCGCGATCGACGTCGTCGCCGAAATCGGTGGAGCGGAACAGCGTCTGCTCGCGGTCCTCCCAATCGTCGGGCAGCTGGCCCTTGGGCGGCGGGAGGCGACCCTCGTAGACGAGACCCTTCTCACGCAGCCATTCGATCGCCGCGTCGATCTTCGAGGGGCCGTTCGAGCGGTCATGCAAGGTGCGCTCGGAGAAGAATATCTCGTGCCGGATGTTCAGCGCGGCGAGATCGTCGCGAATCATGTCCATCATGGCGTCGATGGCGGCCTTCTTGACAATCGGCAACCATTCGCTCTCCGGCTTGTCCAGCAGCGCCCTGCCTTGAGCCTTGGCGAGCGCGGCGCCGACCGGCTTCAGATAATCGCCGGGATAAAGACCTTCGGGAATCGCGATCGTCTCGCCCAGCGCCTCGCGGTAGCGCAGGAAGGCGGAGCGGGCGAGCACGTCGACCTGAGCGCCGGCGTCGTTGATGTAATATTCGCGCGTGACCTCGCAGCCTGAAAAGGCGAGCAGATTGGCGAGCGCGTCGCCGAACACCGCGCCGCGGCCGTGGCCGACATGCATCGGCCCCGTCGGATTGGCCGAGACATATTCGACATTGACCTTTCCCTGCAGCGCGCCCGCCCTGCCCTTCTCGACGCGGCCGAAATTCTCGGGGTCGAGGAGCGCCGAGCGCAGCACCTGCGCGAAGATTTCCGGCTTCAGGCGGATGTTGATGAAGCCTGGTCCGGCGACCTCCGCCGTGGCCACGCCCTCCGATTGCGCCAGCGAAACGCAGATTTCGACCGCCAGCTCCCGCGGATTGGCGAAATGGGCCTTGGCCTCCTTGGCGAAGACCATGGCGGCGTTGCAGGCGAGATCGCCGAGCGCGGCGTCTTTCGGCGGCTCGACCACGAAACGAGACAGGTCGAGCTCGGGAAGGCGGCCCGCGGACTGAATCCCCGTCAGGATCGCGGCGATGCGGGCATGGAAAATGTCGAAAATGTTCATCTGACTTCCGGGGGGAGAGGATCGGGCGCGGGTTTAGCAGGTCCGTCGCGTGAAATCATCCGCCCGGCTCCCTCTCCGAAGAAGACCGCGCCATGCGCGCCCGCGACCGCCCCGAAAACGACGATCAGGCTGATCGCCAGCAGAGAGCGATGCAGCCTTTCCACAAGGGCGAATGTCCCGTCCGGATCGGCGGCCGCGCGGCGCTCGAGCCAGCGGTGGAGAAACAGCGGTTCGGCTGCGAACAGCATCAGCGTGAAGACCGCCCAGACAGCGACCATGCCGTGCATCCACCAGTAACCGACCGAGCGGAAGCGGTCCCACATCTCGAATTCCGCCGTCATATAGAAACCGCTTGCCCCGGCGAGAAGCGTGCTCGCGCGCGCCTGCCAGGCGAAGCGGCGCTCGATCGCATCGAAGAAAGCGAGCTTGTCGCTCCGGTCCATCCGCCGGATCGCCGGCAGCAGCACGGTCGTGACGAAGGCCGCGCCGCCGATCCACAATACGACGGCCGCCACATGCAACGCTCTCGCCAGCGCGAGCTTGTCCATCTGTTTCTCTCCCCCGAATGCCCGCCGGCCGCCCTCACGCGCCGAAGACGCGCTTCACTTCTCCCAGCGCGTAGCGGTCCGTCATTCCGGCGATATAGTCCGCGACGACCACGGCCCGCGCGGCGCCTTCCCGCGCCGCCGCGAGGCTCGCCCACTCCGGCGGCATCCGCGACGGCGTTTCGAGAAAGGCCGGGAAAAGCCGGGAAATCGCGTCGCGGGCGCGCTCCCAGACGTCTATGATCTGGGCGTGGCGATACATATGGGCGAAGAGGAACCGTTTCAGGTCGCGTTCGGCCTCGATCATCGCCGGCGAGAGCCCCACCATCGCCTCCCCCGCCCCGCGCGCCTCCGCCGCGCTTTGCGGCGCCAGCCGGGCGAGCCGGGCCCGCGAGGTCGCGATGGCGTCCTCGACGAAGCGGGTGATGACCCGCCGCACCAGCTCGTGAATGACGCGCCCCCGCTCGAGGCCGGGATGTTTTTCGTCAATTTCGGCGAGCAGGCGCGCGACGAAAGGAGCGCCCGCCGCAATATCGTCGAGCGAAAAGAGCCCGGCGCGCAGACCGTCGTCGATGTCGTGGCCGATATAGGCGATGTCGTCCGCCTGCGCAGCCGCCTGCGCCTCGACGCCCGCATAGCTCGACAGCTCGAGCGGACAAAGCGCGTCGAACTCCAGCACGTAGCGGGCGGGCGGACGCAGCGCCTTCGGCCCCGTCAGCGGCCCGTTGTGCTTGACGATGCCCTCGAGCGTCTCCCAGCAGAGGTCGAGCCCGTCGTAATCCGCATAGCGGCGCTCGAGCAGCGTGACGACCCGCAGCGCCTGCGCGTTATGGTCGAAGCCGCCGTAGGGCTTCATGCAGGCTTCGAGCGCGTCCTCCCCGGCGTGGCCGAAGGGCGTGTGGCCGAGATCGTGCGCGAGCGCGACGGCCTCGGCCAGATCCTCGTCGACCCTGAGCGCCCGGGCGAGCGCGCGGGCGATCTGCCCCACCTCGATCGTATGCGTGAGCCGCGTGCGGAAATGGTCGCCGTCGAGCGGCACGAAGACCTGCGTCTTGTGCGCGAGGCGGCGGAAGGCGGTGGAATGGATGATGCGGTCGCGGTCGCGCTGAAACGCGCTGCGCGTCGGCGACGGCGCCACGGCGAATAAACGTCCGCGGGATGTCGTCGCGTCGCAGGCATAGGGCGCGAGGGGCTCGCGAAGCGCCACGGTCGGGCTCCCGTCATTGAAAGGCCCGGACGCCGGGCCTATGTTGCAGCGCATAGCCCGCATTTCCGGGCCAAAGCAAGAATTCAAGAGGGACATGGGCATGACGGCGACGGCGGCCAGCGATGTGGCGCTCACCGACCAGGCGGCGAAGCGAATCGCCGCGCTCCTCTCCGGCGAGACGCCGGGCGCGGCGTTCCGCGTTTCGGTCGAGGGCGGCGGCTGCTCCGGTTTCCAGTATCAGTTCGCGATCGACCCGTCGCCGACGGCCGAGGACGCGCTAGTGGAGCGGGACGGCGCGCGCGTCGCCATCGACCCGGCCTCCCTGAGCTTTCTGGCCGGCGCAAAAATCGATTTCGTCGATGATCTGATGGGCCAGTCCTTCCGAATCGACAATCCGAACGCGACATCCTCCTGCGGGTGCGGGACGAGCTTCTCGATCTGACGCGCGCCCGTCATTTCGCGGGGCGATACCGACCGGATCGACGGATCACTCACGGAGCTTCCCTTGGACGCGCTTTTCCTCGGCCACGCCTACATCGACGTCACCATGGTGACGGACGACATGCCCACCGGAGATGAAAAGTCGGTGGCGAAGGATTACGCGGTGAGTTTCGGCGGCAACGCCGTCACCGCCGGCTTCGCCTGCGCCAAGCTGGGGCACGACGTGCATATCCTGACGACTCAGGCGCGCGACTGGCTCGGCCATATGTTCGCGGAGATGGCGGACCTTTATGGCGTGCGGCTGCACCCGCGAAAGGTCGCGCGCTCCTCGCTCTCCTTCGTATTGCCAAACGATGGGAAGCGCGCGATTCTGCGCGCCCGCGATGATAATTACCTCCAGCCGTTCCTGCGCCTCGACATTTCCGACGCGAGACTCCTGCATCTCGACGGCCATATGTCCGACGCGGCGCTCTATTACGCCAAGGCGGCGCGAGAAAAGGGCGTGCTCGTCTCTCTCGACGGCGGGGCGCTGCGGCCCTGCATCCGGGAGCTGATCGACTTCGTCGACGTCGCCGTTGTGTCCAAGAAGCTCTGCGAGCAAATGTCGTTCAACGAAATCGAGATGCTCGCGTGGCTGAAGTCGAGGGGATGCCGCGTGGGCGGGGTCACCGTCGGCGAAAAAGGCACGTTCTGGTATGCCGACGGCGGCGAGATCCAGCATTTGCCGTCGCTGCGCGTTCCCGCGGAACAGGTCGTCGACACTTCCGGCGCCGGCGACGTCTTTCACGGCGCCTATTGCGCGTCCTATCTCGAACGCCCCGAAGCGTCCTGGGGCGCGCATTTCGACTTCGCCCGGGCGGCCTCGGCGCACAAGGTCCAGCATCTCGGCAACGAGGCGGGCCTGCCGACCCATGCGGACATTGCCGCCGCAAAAGCGGCCTTCGAGGAAGGGATGAGCCTGGCGCCCGCCGTTTGAGACGAGTTTTCAACAGGGCGCGCAATGGGGGCTTGGCAAATCATCCCCCGCCCTGTATACGCCCCCTCACGTTCCCCGATAGCTCAGCTGGTAGAGCACGCGACTGTTAATCGCTAGGTCGTAGGTTCGAGTCCTACTCGGGGAGCCATTCAAATCAAAGACACTTAGAATCTTTCACAGAGAGTTGGAACCTTCGTGTTTCGCGGCAGTAAGCGCTGAGGCAAGCGCTTGCGGGCGACAGGCGGCGAAGGAGCCGTCGTCCTCCTGACGCCCATCGAGAACCGAGCGTCCGCAAATGATCGCCGCCGGCGAGCCGTCGATGACCACCGCAAGCCGCTCGCTCGTTACGGCGCTACGAAAAGCGCCCATCACGAGCCGGTTGCTCCGCGTGAGCTACGCCTCCTCCCGGGACACGGCCGCGAAAAGTGTCGTATCGAGGCGTAGAATGGAGTGCGCATGACGCAGCCTACGCCATTGAGACTAAAAAGAAAATGCTGACAAATCAAGATATTAGATTCGCCGTCGCGCCTATGATGGATTGGAGAAAAAAGTCTAATATTTCATATATTTGAGTCGCCACGTGTGCAGTTCGTGTGCATTGACTGTTCGCTTTTTCTTCCTCCACGATAACGCGCGCAATGATGCGCTGTCGCGCGATCAGATCCGATCAAGGCAGATTCGAGCGCTCCCCACTCGATTGTGCAAATTATCCTTAAGCCTTTGAAAAATTGATGATACCAGCTAGTTCTGACGGTCAATCACCGACTGCAAGCCCCTACGCTTTTGATTTTGTTGGAAGAATTCCGGGAAAAATATTTTCGAGGTTTCGACATCAAGCTCATTCGGCCTTGAGGCCCAGTTTTTGGCTGCCCAGCGTCGCTGCGGAGGCCGCCCCAAAAATACCGTCAGTTGTCTATGGCAGGATTCACACTTCGGATCGAGCGGCTCGTGAGACCGCATGGTTCCACCACCGATCAGTCCTGGAGCACCCATAATAGGGGCTAGAAAAATGTAATCTTCGTGCTACATATTCGGCTTATCTGTAGTGCGAAGGTGGCAATGCCTACTCCCCATACCCCTCCAGCGGCTGTGCGCCGCGTCCTGCGGAAGCTCGGGGCGGATATCAACGATGCCCGCCGCCGCCGCAAACTGCCGATGGCGGTCGTGGCGGAGCGCGCTTTCACCTCCCGCTCGACCCTGCAAAAGGTCGAAGCTGGCGACACCAATGTCAGCATCGGCATCTATGCGAGCGTCCTTCAAGCCCTCGGTTTGCTTGAAGGGCTGGGCCAAGTCGCCGACATCGGCAATGACAGCGTTGGACAGGCGCTGGCCAGTGCCGATCTGCCCAAGCACGTTCATCTCAAGCGGCCAACAGGATCGTCCCGCGATGGCTGACTTCGAGGTCCACATCGATCTGTACGGCAGCACGCGCCCGATCGGATTGGCAAGGAGCAATCGCGTCCGCGGCACGGAGACCATTCTCTTCGAGTACGACCGTGCATGGCTGGAGGATCCGGACCGCTTTTCGCTCGAGCCGGCACTTGCACTGACGCGCGGCGCCTTCGCTCCTCCCGCCGGTCTGCAAACCTTCGGCTCAATCGGCGACTCGGCTCCTGACACCTGGGGCCGTCGCTTAATGCAGCGCGCCGAACGTCGCCTTGCCGAACGCGGGAACCGCGCTGTTCGGAACTTGGCGGAAAGCGACTACCTGCTCGGGGTTGCAGATGAAACGCGGCTCGGTGCGCTACGGTTTCGTTGGGTTGGCGATAAGACCTTCCAAGCGCCGATCACGACCGGCGTGCCGGCCCTGATCGAACTTGGCCGTCTACTTCAGATCACCGAGCGGATTCTTCGGGACGAGGAAACAGACGAAGATCTTCAGCTCATCTTCGCGCCTGGCTCGTCTCTCGGCGGTGCGCGTCCGAAGGCGTCGGTCATCGATCAACATTGCCATCTATCCATCGCCAAGTTTCCGAAGGAGACCGACGACTACAGCATGGAAACCTGGGAGGAGATCGCGCTGCGGCTGGCCGGCCAAGCCGGCATCGCCACCCCGCAACACCACCTGATCGAAGTCGCCGGTAAGGCGGTGATGCTATCGCGACGCTTCGATCGCGATGGCGCGATCCGCATCCCGTTCCTCTCCGCTATGGCGATGATGGGCGCCAAGGATGGCGACCGTGGCAGCTATCCCGAAATCGTCGATGCGCTCGCCCGGCATGGCGCGCAGGGGAAGACGGACGCCCACGCGCTTTATCGGCGCGTCGTCTTCAATGTGCTGATCTCCAACGTCGACGATCATCTGCGCAACCACGGTTTCCTCTGGCTCGGCAAGGCTGGATGGTCGCTCTCGCCTGCTTACGACCTCAATCCGGTACCGACAGATCTCAAGGCGCGCGTGCTCACGACGAATATCGATCTCGACGAGGGCACCTGCTCGCTCGATCTCCTGGAGAAGGCAGCGGAATATTTCGCGCTGACGCTGACGCAGGCCCGCGCAATCATCAAAGACGTCGCGACGGTGACCGCGACCTGGCGCGATACGGCCAAGGCTGTCGGCGCACGCACGGCCGAGATAGCCCGAATGGCCAGCGCCTTCGAGCATGACGATCTCAAACGGGCGCTGACGCTATGACGAGGACATTTCTGCACAGTTTCGAGCCGGCGACAGCGAGCCCCATCACCGGCACCACCGTCGACCTTGAAGTCTCAGACATCGAGGATGCCGGAATTCGGGAAGTGCTGCAAACGCCCGGCGCGGCATATGGCGCGTGGTCAATCCTCGACGCATTGCCCGCACCGACCGGCCCGGGAACGCCGTTCACCTTCAGGGAGCCGCTTGGACAGGCGCGCGAAGTCAAAGTCGCCCTGTCGGGCCTGTTCGGACGCTTCGTCGCTCGTGCCTATTTGGAGCGCTACTTTAATCTCTCCATCTTTGCCCATCTCGGCAGCCGAACGATCAATCTCGATCGCCGACGGCAAATTAAGGTCACGCGCCTGTCGCGTGGCGATCTGCCCGACTGGATCGCCTGCGTCGCCGATTTGTCCTCTCTGACGGTGGCCGAAGCGAAAGGTTGTCATGATGCCGGAGGACCGGCGAAAGCGCTGAACCGCGCGTGGACACAAGCCGGACGGATCGACGTCACCGCACAAGGTCGCAAGGTCACGTTGAAGCGCATTGCGATCGCAACACGCTGGGGCATGGCCGCGTCAGGCCCGACCGAAGCCCACCTCTCGGTTCGCGATCCGATCGATGAAGGCGAGCCTATCAATCCTCAAGAGAGAGATAAGCTATTCATCGGACTTCTGCGCCTGCACATCGCCAATTTGATAAAGCCGCTCGGTCACGCCGAGCTAGCTGACGCGCTCTACCGCATCACGCACCAGCCATTCGCGCGCAGGCTACAAGACGACCTCGGGCGCGCCCGGACGCTACTGGACGCCGCTCCGGTTAGGGAAGTGGAGAAGGCGACTGCCATAGACGGCCTGATCGGCGGGATCGTCACGCGCGCGGGGCCGATCACTGACGTCGAGGCAGCGCCCGCCGAGCAGGAAGCACTCGCCCGCCTCAACCTTCGGCCGGTCTTCGTTGGGATCGAGCGCGATCTCATCCGCGCCGCCATTGATGCGGAGCCGCAGACTGTGCGAACCCGCCTTACCCAAATCACTCATCCGGATGAATTTCCGCGACCTGACCGCGCCGGCGGCTGGATCGTCCCACTCGGTCAGGAGCGACGCATCATCGGCAGCGCCTGAACCAGCGGACGCAGAATATAGGACACCATGGGAAACAACCGGCAACACCAGACGCGGCATGAACAAGGGCGAAACAGTGGAAGCGCAGGAGAACGATCTTTCGAATGAGGCGGCGGCGCTCGCCGATATCCTGAAATGGTCGACCGATCTCCCGGGCTGGCAACGGGACGCACTACGTCGCCTTTGCAGCCAGACCAAGCTGGAGGCAGCCGACATCACAGCGCTTGTCGCGATCTGCAAGGGCGACGCGGCGGCCGCCCCGCTCGATGCCAGTCACGTGAGGGACCCTGCAGCCAGTCACGCCGTCGTTAGCCTCGGCGCGCTTCATAGCCTGTCTCATGTCAACGCGCTGGCGCCGGGCGAACGCCTCTCGTTCGGCAAAACAGGCCTGACCGTGATCTACGGCGACAATGGCGCTGGCAAATCCGGCTACGCGCGCGTCCTCAAGCAACTCTGCCGAGCCCGCTCGCCGAAAAGCGACGCAATTCTACCGAACATCTACGCGGCTGGCTCCGGCATCCCAGCTGCCAGCGTCGACTTTTTCATCGGCGGACAAAAGCGAAGCGCATCATGGACACAAGGAAACGCGCCTGACTCAATGCTATCAGCTGTCAGCGTTTTCGATTCGCGCACGGCTAACGTCCACGTCGAGAACACCAACGATCTCGCCTACACACCACTGCCACTCCGAATCCTCGCCGGTCTCGCGCAGGCATGCCAGGATGTGAAGGCGAAGCTGACCGCTGAGATAAAGGCACTCCAAGACCAAACGCCCGTGATCCTATCGAAACCCGAATGCAACATGGACACGCCGGTCGGCAAATTGATCGCCGGTCTCTCGGGCAAAGCGAACCGGGAAACCGTCGAAAAGCTCGCGGGTCTGACGGCAGAAGAAGCGACCCGACTTCAAACGCTAAATGCCGACCTTGCCAGCGACCCTGCGCGCACGGTTCGCCAGCTCCAGAACCAGGAGATTCGTATCAGTTCCGCGATTAAGCAACTCGAGCGGCTGACGGCCGCCGCTACGGACGAAAGCCAGGCAGCGCTACGCTCGGCCCACACGCAACTTGCAACTGCGCGCTCTGCCGCCGCAGCCGCCTCCGCGAGTCTGTTCGCCGATGAACCTCTGCCCGACATCGGCTCCAACGTCTGGAAGGCCCTGTGGGAGGCGGCCCGGGATTATTCGCGCGCCTCCGCCTATCCCGACCGCCCGTTCCCTGTAACCGAGATTGGCGCCCATTGCGTCCTTTGCCAGCAGCCGCTCACTGAGGAAACCTCGAAGCGGCTCAGCAGCTTCGAAACTTTTGTGCAGGACGAGAGCAAGCGCCGTGAACAAGAAGCCGTTGACGCCTATGAAAAGAAGCTCGAAGAGGTCTCGTCGCAAGCCCTCTCGATGAAGGACCTCGTCGCGATCGTTGCGACGATCCGCGATGATGTTGGCCAGGATGAAGTCGCGAACACCCTTCGCCGCGAGATCCTCAATCTCGCTTGGCGCCTGCGTGCCATTCTGCGGACCCACAGCCTCGCGACCCAGCCGGCTCTACCGCCAGCAGCGACCATCGCGCTTGATCCACTTCGCACCGTCCTCAGCGGCATCGCGACGCGTATCGAAGGCCTGCAGTCGGAAGCCAGTTCACCGCAGCGCGCCGCGCTCATCGCCGAGCGTGACAGCCTTGCTGACCGCAAGTGGCTCGGCGTGGTGAAATCCGACGTGCTTGCCCAAATAGAGCGCCTCAAGGCCATTGAGGCGATCGAGAACGTCAGCAAGGACACGACCACAAACAAGATCACGACCCAGAGCGCCCGTATCGCGCAAGCTCTCGTCACCAACCGCTTGCGAGGGAGGTTCGCGATCGAGGTAGACAAGCTCGGCGTCGCGGGCCTCGCCATCGAACTTCAGCAGGCAAAAGCCACAGCCGGCGTCCCCTTCTTCCAGGTCCGGCTGATCAACAAGCCGAACGAACCGGTCGGCAAGGTCCTCAGCGAAGGCGAACACCGTTGCGTCGCGCTGGCCGCATTTCTCGCGGAGCTGTCGACCATCGATGCGCAGTCAGCGATCGTGTTCGACGATCCCGTCTCCTCGCTCGACCATTTGCATCGCGACAGGGTCGCCGCTCGATTGGCCGAGGCCGGGCAGACGCGCCAGGTCATCGTCTTCACCCACGACATGGCGTTCTTGCTTCTTCTCGATGAAGCCTGCCGGGCGACCAACGATCGTGACGCAACGCCCGTGGCGTACCGCTTGATCAGTCGCGGGACGGAAAATGCGGGTTATTGTCATCAGGACCCACCGGCCAACGTCATGCCGCTCGACAAGGTAATCGGCGGAATGAAGGCGCATCTCGGCAATGTGAAAATCCATCACGAACGCGGCGACCAGGCGAAATGGCTGCGCGAAGTAACGTCCTTTCAGGATCAACTTCGCACGACTTGGGAGCGCACCGTCGAGGAGGTTGTAGGGCCTGTGATCCGCCGCCTATCCCGCAAGGTGGACACGACGGGCCTCATCAAACTTACCGTCCTCACAGATGCCGATTGCACCGCCATGCGGGAGGCGTTTGGGCGTTGCTCGGCGCTCCTTCACAGTCAGCCCGGTGAGATCAATCCCCGGCTGCCCGCGCCGTCGCTAATTGAGGCCGAAATCGACGCACTGGAAAAGTGGATCGCCGATATCCGTTCGAGGCAGGAGAAGGCAGCGTGATGACGGGTTATCGGACCATTCGGCCTCGCATCGGACCGCCCCATAATCGTGAAATGGTCCGAGCTGAAGCGAGCGTCCGACGTTATCCTGGCCGTCAGGCCCCATTACAGTCTCCCCGTCGAGCGTTGTTTTATGCAAGAGCTTGTGGACAAATGAGAACTTGCGACGATTTGGGCGAGCGCATGGGGGACAACGACACAGCCTTTGCCGATCGCTTGCCTAGCAGGCCGTTGAAAAAGGGGCCCGCGTCGGCTTTATTCCGCTTTGAGCGATATTTTCAGGTCATGTCCGAGCCGGTCTACCTGGCTCGGAGGCGCGGGGCGCGCTCCCTCTCGGCGTCCTGCCTCACGCTGTGGCGAGCAGCTTCGGCAGCCTGACGAGATTATAGGCGGCGGCTGCGAAGGTGAACGCGAAAACGACCCTGTCGCAGCACCGGAACTTCGTTTTCTCCTGCCCGGCGACTGTCTTGATCCAGCTGAAGCCCTCCTCGATCCGCTTGAGGATGCGCAGGCTGAGCCTGTAGCCTTCGTGCCGCGTCGTGCGCCGGTCGATGGCCGACGATCGTCCGCTCACATTCTGCGCGACATGCGGCGTCACCCGCATCGATCGCAGTTCGTTGACGAAATCCTCCGCGTCGTATCCCTTGTCGGCCGCGAGCGTGATCCTCTTCGCGCGATCGGCGCGCGGTTCGATCATATGCAGGGCTGCGACACGTTCGGCGTGGCCGTCGGCCTTGAGAGCATTGGCCTGCGGGGAAGGCCTTCCGCTGCGGCCGAGGCCCTTGGTCTCAGCCGACCCCTTCTGCGCGGAGTAACCCCGCAACGCCCGCGAGAGTGAGAGTGCAGGCCGGGTGTTCCGTGACGGGTTGAGGACCGAGAGAGAGGCTCCCGGCGCCCGTCATGGAGAAGCCCCATGACCCAGGTTGAGATTCTGGATGCCTCGCGCGGCGCCGAGGCCGGCTACAAGGTGGATGCGAGCCGCGGCGCCCGTGTCGGCCGCGTTTCGTCGGAGTGGTTTTCGCGGCCTTCGGATGAGCGCTATCTGTCGCTGTCAGAGCTGTTCGCGACCGTCCATGGGCGGACTGAACGCAGCCGGACACGTACGGTGGAGAGCGCCGCGATTCGTGTGGAGGCAAGCCGCGACGATTCCGAGCGGCTCGCGCTCATGCTCCCAGGCTCGGACGCCCCCGTCGCGCCGACGCATTGGAGCTTCGGCCAGATCGCAAGCCTCGTCGGCGCGCCGGCGACCTATCTTCGTCAGCTGCCAGCGCCGCTCGCCGGCATCAATCTGCAATATGGACTGACCGCGCATCGCGCCGAACAGGTCAAGGCTTTGGAGATTGAAGACGGGCGCGTCGAGCTGCGCGCGGTCACTGGTCCCGATTACGGTCGGATCTACGATCACGAACTCGTTTCCGCCGTGCAGTGCATCGCGGGCAATGGTGTGGGCGATACACGCTGGAAAGTGCCGGGTGTGCTGGACTGGTCGACTGGGATATACAACCCCAATGTCGACGTCACCCAAGACACGACGACGCTCTACGCCTCCGACCGCGACGTCTTCCTGTTCCTCGTCGACGATCTCAATCCGATCGAAGCCGGGCGACTGCCAGATGGCTCTCCCGACCTCTTTTTCCGAGGTTTTTATTGCTGGAATTCTGAAGTTGGCGCCAAGACGCTCGGTATCGCTAGCTTTTATCTTCGCGCAGTCTGTCAGAACCGCAATCTCTGGGGCGTCGAGGATTTCGAGGAGATCACGATTCGTCATTCCAAATATGCGGCCTCACGCTTTGCACATGAAGCGGCGCCGGCGCTGACGCGCTTCGCCAATTCCTCACCCATGCCCTTCATCAACGGCGTCAAGGCCGCGCGGGAACGGATCGTCGCCCGCAATGACGACGACCGTACGGACTTCCTGCGGAAGCGCGGTTTTTCAAAGACCGAGACCGCCAAGATCATCGACACTGTGCTGACCGAAGAAGGCCGTAAGCCCGAGAGCGTCTTATGCCGATATCGGCATAAGACGCTTTATGCGAGTTCGGGATTATGCCGAGTAGCGCCCCCGATCCACCGGATTTGCTTGAAGCTGCAGCCTGATTTTACTCCGGGTATAATCACGGTCCTCTTGGGTCTCGGTAACCCCTTAGGGATGCAAACATGCATATTTCAGCGCCTGACCACTCGGTTACCGCAGACTGACTGCGCCACCCGTGATTTAAACGGATGCGTTGGCGGAGTTTCTTGAACCGATGCCAGGAACGTCCTCCTTCGTGAGCTGCGGAAGCGCCGCCCGCCACTTTTTGTTCTGGCTCAATCGCAACCGCATTGCCATCAGCAGCGTGGACATGGCTGCTGCTTTATTGCTTTGCGAAGCACAGATGCCGCTGCCCTCGCTATAGCCCGAAGCAGTTGATCAATCCGGCCTACATCAGCCGGGTCGGGCGGTTTGTTCGTTTCCTGGAGGATCGCGGCGACGTTCCCCGCACCGACGATGTAGAAGACATCGCCGCACATCTGTCGTCTTACGCGGATCGGCTCACGGCTTTGGCAGCACAGCTGTTGGGCGCGGCGGGTAATTTTTTCGGCAGCTGAACATTTCGCTCGTCTGGGTCGTATTTCGCGGCTTCGATGGCGCGATGTCGACGAAGCCGTCGTCGAACGCTTCGTGCAGCATGACTGCCGCTGCTCGATCGGTGAGGCGCCAAGCTGGAGGAATCGGCGAGAAGAAGCGGCGGCGAGGGGCGCGTCGGTTTCTCGCATTCCTGAAGGACCAGGCGTCATCGCGTCGACCGGCGCAGCGGCTATGCCGGTAGAAGACCCTCGGCTTGCCGAGTTTCGCTTCTGGCTCAGCGGCAGCAGCACCGCCGGGAGCAACCGATGACGATCGATCGTTATCTCCACGAAACGTCGCGGTGGATTCATGGCGGCGCCTATTCCGACCGTGTATGACGCGGCGGCAATCCGGAATGTGGTCCTGAGCCAAGCGCCGTCCCGTTCCCGCTCGTCGTAACGGATGACGGCAACCGCGTGCTGCGAAGCTACCTCCGTTTCCTTGCCGCAAGGAGCGAGTGCCGTCCCGAAGCTTCGCCGGCGGTGCCGTCGGTTGCACGGCGGCGCTTGGCTTCCCTTCCAAAGATACGCGAGCCCCTCGACGATAGAGCGGATCATCTCCTTACCGTGCGGAACCGCGACGCCAGTCCGCCTTCGCGTATCTGGAATTGTCCTTCTTTTGGCGCGGCTCGGCTTGCGGCGGCGACATCCGCCGGCTGCGGATCAGCGACGTCGATTGGACGAACGCGCTGCTATGTGATGGAAAGGGACGTCGCTCCGTCAGCCTGCCGCTGCCGCAGGATGTGGGCGACGAATGCTCGCCTATATCGAGCGCGGCCGTCCGCTGGTTACGGAGGTACATTATTTTTGCGCGTCCAGCTGGATTCACCCCGCTCGCGTCATCCTCAGAGATCGCCGGCATCGTCTCCCGCATTCTGGCGCGAGGCGGAATTGAAGGTGTTCCCACTGGGGCGCATCTGTTCCGACAATTCCATCGGCGACCTCAACGCCGCGAGCAACCGGACGCCAGCCTGGAGTTGGTCGGCGCCGTCCTGCGACATCGATCGCCCGGCACGACCGCCATCTATGCTAAGGTCGATGTGCCGATGCTCATGCGGGTCGCGCAGCCCTGGCCGGAGAGGCGTCATGCTGAGTGAGGATGCGACGCGCTACGTCGCCCTTTATCGCCGGCTCGGGCTCAATTTCAGCGAACAAAGCCGGACGCTCCGCTTGTTTGCCGACTACGCTGAGGCGCACGGAGACCGGCACGTGCATCAGCCGCGTCCACGACTGGTGTCGGATGGTGTCCTCCCCTGTTCGGGCGAGATCGCGCTTCGACACCGTCCGGCGTTTTTGCGCGTTCCTCAACGCGAAGACCTCGGCAGCACCAGGTCCTCCGCCGGCGCCTTCGGCGAGGAAGCCACCGGCGTCCGGCCCCCCATCTTTGGAGCTATGAAATTCGCGCCATTATGGATGCGGCGTACTCGATTCCTCCGAGTGGCTCGATCAGTCCGATTACCTACCACCATCTCTTCGGCCCGTCGGCGGCGACAGGGCTCCGCAATCCCCGGAAGCCCTGGCGCTGCAATGCGATGATCTCACCGAGGATGGCCTGGTCGTTCGTACGGGGAAACCGAGAGCTGGTTGTTGCCGATCCACGCGACGACGCGACAGGCGCTGACGAATTACATCGCCATCCGGAACAGAAACCGGAGGTGATGGCGCTGATCTGTTCATCATAAAAACCGGGCGCGCGCCAAGCAAGGTCAGGGCGCACGTCGTGTTCGTCCAGATCGCGCGTCGCCTCGGACTGCGCGGGCCGACAGGGACATCGGCTGCGTCTGCACGACTTGCGGCACAGCTTTGCTGTACGCTCGTCGAAGTCTCCGGCGCGCATGATCGGCAGATCGTCGCCAATCATATGGTGGCGCTCAGCACATACCTCGGTCATGCGGACATCGCGCACACCTACTGGATCCGGAGGCCACCCGCGGTCTGTATGCCAGCATCGCCGTGGCCAGCGAGCGGTTGTTTAGGGAGGACGCGGCATGACAGCCCTTGCTCTCCATCTGACTCGGTCTTGCGCGAGCACCTCCCGCGATAGTGCAGCGCCAGCCCACATACCGTCGCGAGCTACGCCCATGCCTTCGCCCTGCGCGCTCCGCCGACCGTCTCAAGCGGCGGCCGAGCTCTATTCCGCTATCGAACAAATCGACCCAGAACTTGTGCTGAAGTTTCTCGACCAGAAGGCGAGCGGCTCAACGTCGCCAGATCGCGCAACGCCCGCTTTGCCGCAATCAGATCGTTCTTCCGCTATGTCGAGTACAAGGTCCCGCGACTTGCTGAACAGCGACGCCAATCGGCGTCGCCGATGAAGCGGACCGACAAGGCGTTGATCGACCATCTGACGCGGGAGGAGATACAGGCTTTGCTGGCCGCTCCCAATGCGGACACCAGGCGGCGCAGGGATAGGGCCATGCTGCACTTGACCTATGCCGCCGGATTAGGCGTTCTCCGAACTGCTTTCGTTGCGCATCGCAGACTTCCCGGATCACTCGCTCGCGACAATACGCATTCTTGGAAAAGGGCGGCGCGAGCGCGTGTTACCGCTATGGCGCGAGACGCAGGCGGTTGTGCGGGCGTGGATTGCGGTGCGCCCGGAAGCCTCTGGTCCCTGAGCTGTTTTCTCAATCGAGATGGCAAGCGCATGAGCCGTGACGGTTTTGCGATTCGATCGGCGCTGCACGTCGACATGGCAGCGGCCGCAAAGCAGCCTTCGCTGTTGCGAAGCGGGTAACGCCGCACGCGCTGTGCACAGCTGCGCCATGCACATGCTCGCTGCCACCGGCGACATCCGCAAGGTGTCCCTCGGCTCGGCCACGCAAGCCTGCAAAGCACAGAAGCCTATCTCCGCGTCGACCCTGCGGAAAAAGCTTGCTGTGCTCGCTGCGCACGCGCCGCCAACGATCCAGCAAGGTAGATTTCGCCCACCCGAAATAGGCCGCCGGCGAGCCTTGCTGACATCCAGCGCGCAAAATAGCGGTTGATCGATGAACCGGTCCCTCGGGTCGCAACAACCCGAGGGACCATAATTATGCCGAGTAAATCAGGCTGCAGCTTCAAGCAAAACCGGCGGATCGGCGCCACCTGCATAATCCCGAAAGTGCGCATAAAGCGTCTTCGACTTCGTGCAGGGCATTACGGCGATCGCGCGGAACAAGAAGTGCTGTTCTGCTCGCACCTGTTTTGAATGAGTTGGGGCGACGATAATCCGCAGAGGAAAGGGGCTCCGACACGTCCATTTCAGAGCGTAAGCATATGTCGGAGCCTGAAGCAGCTCCGATGCGGCGGATCGAGGTTTTCACGGGCGCGGGACGCCGGAGAACGTGGGGCTCCGATCAGAAGGCGGCGATCGTCGCTGAGAGCTTTGCGGGAGGACGCGAGCGTTTGTGAAGTGGCGCGGCGGCACTGGGAACCTACGGCGCAGCAGCTTTTTACGTGGCGTCGTCAGGCGCGCAAAGAGACCGCAGGCTCGCGCGGACGCAGGCGCGCCGCCATCGTTTGTTCCGGCAATCATGCAAGGGCCTGCGCCCGCGCCGCCGGCGAAGCGCAAACGCCGCGCCGTCGACCAGGAAATTGGTTCGACGCCGACGATCGAACTTGAAATTGACGGCGTTACGGTTCGGGTCGGACGCGGCGCGCAAGCGAAGACCATCGCGCGGTGATCCGGGCGTTGAACTCGCGAAATGATCGGCCCGACGGGCGCGGTGCGCGTGATGGTGGTGATGGAGCCCGTCCACTTCCGCAAGGGCGCAGAGGGTCTCGCGGCGCTGGGCGCGAGACGATGCAGTGCGATCCCTTCGACGGCGCGATCTACGTCTTTCGCGCGAACGGACGGACCGCATCAAGCTGGTCTTCTGGGACGGCACGGGCGTGTGCCTCTTCGCCAAGCGGCTGGAGGATGGCGAGTTCCGCTGGCCGAAGATCGAAGACGGGCTGATGCCAGTTGTCGGCGGCGCAATTTCGCGCCGCTGGAGGGGCTGGACTGGCGGCGCGTCCACAGCGCTACGCCGGCCGGCCTTGGCGGGATGATCTGCGACACAATGAATTCAGGGGGCGTCCAACAAACGTTTAAAGACCGCAGAAAATATGGTCTTCTGTGTCTATGGCGCAGGCGGTCGAGACGCTTCCCGACGATCCGAATGAACTGAAGGCGATGCTCCTCGCCGAGCGGGCGCGCAACGAGCGCCTCGTTCAGATCATCAAGGAGATGCAGCGTCATCGCTTCGGACGGCGCGCAGAGACGCTTCCCGATGACCAGATGCTGCTGGCGCTCGAACAGGCGCTCCAGCAGACGGAGCTGGTGCGCAGCGGCGGAGGGGGAAGCCAAGTCCGCCGCCGAACGCGAGAAGGCGTCCAAAGTGCGCCGCACGAACCGAGGCGCGCTGCCGGCGCATCTGCCGCGCATCGAGACCGTCGTCGTTGAGGACTACGCCTGCCCCTGCTGCAAGGGACTGCTGCACAAGATCGGCGAAGACGTCTCCGAGCGGCTCGACATCGTCCCGCGCAGTTCCGGGTGCTGGTGATGCGGCGCCCCCTTCGAAATACGCCTGCCGCGCCTGCGAGGCCAACGGCACCTGGCCCCGCCGCGGCTGATCGAGGCCATCTGCCGACCGAGGCGGCAATCGCCCATGTGCGCTCGAGGATGCCGATCACTTGCCGCTTTATCGCCAGGCGCAGATCTACGCCTCATAGGGACATTGCCCGCCACCGTTCGACGCTCGCCGACTGGGTTGGCCGCGCCGCCTGGCATTTGCGGCCCTGTTCATGAGCGGCTTCTGGAACACATCCGGTCGTCGACGAAAATCTTCGCCGACGAGACGACGGCGCCGGGGTGCTCGACCCCGGGCGGGGCCGCACGAAAACCGGCCAACTTTGGGCCTATGCCCGCGACGACCGGCCATGGGGCGGCGCCGATCGGCCGATCGCCTGATATGTCTATGCGCAAAACCGAAGTCCTCCGAGCAGCCGCTCGCGCATCTCGCTGGCTTCACGGGCGTCGTGCAGGTCGACGGTTACGCTGGCTATCGCGCGCTGGCGCACAAGAACAGCGTGGCGCTGGCCTTCTGCTGGTCCCATGTCCGCCGGCGCTTTGACCAACTCGCCGCGCAGGTCCTGCGCCGATCGCCAGCGAGGCGCTCGAACGCATCGGCGCGCTCTACGCCATCGAGAGCGACGTCCGCGCGCAGAACCCGGATGACCGGCGCGCGGCGACAGGACAAACTGCCGATCCTCGACGCCCTCGAGCCATGGCTGCTCTAAAAGCTCGCGCTGATCAGCCAGAAGACCAGGCTCGCCGAGGCGATCCGCTACGTGCTCTCGCGTTGGGACGGCGCTTCATCGACGACGGGCGGCATCCAGATCGACTTCAACATCGTCGAGCGCGCCATCCGCCCCGATTGCCCTCAATCGCAAGAACGCGCTTTTCGCGGGCTCAGACGGCGGCGCAGAGAATTGGGCGATCGTCGCCTCGCGATCGACCTGCAAGCTCACGGGCGTCGATCCGCAGGCCTATTTGGCCGACGTTCTCGTGAAGATCATCAGCGCCACCGCGAGCAAACTCGACGAGCTCATGCCCTGGGCCTACGCGCAGCCGGTCGCTCTCGAAGACGTGGCCTGATAGCAGCGGTTACGCAACAAACGCATCAAGACGCGCGGCTCGACCTCGAGGCGCGGGCGAAAAAGCTGTTCGAGCGAGCGGCGATCAGGCCCGCTGGTGCAGTGGGCCCCGTTCGACAAGATGGTCGTCACGGGCCTTCGCATTGGCCTCAATGATTTCCCGGCGTCGCCCTCAAAGTCAGAGGGCGGCGCTGCGCTTCGTGACGGGTTCGAGGCCGAGAGAAAGTTTCCCGGCTGCCCGTCGCGGAGTCGATCCCGATGGCGAAGTCAGTTCAGAAATCGAAGCTCAGCGCCTCGCGCGACATTCCCTTCAAGAAGCTGATCCTGTCACAGGCGAATGTCCGCAGGATCAAGGGCGTCTCGATCGAAGAACTCGCCGAGGACATCGCACGCCGCACGCTCCTGCAGAGCATCACGGTGCGGCCGGTGCTCACGATCCAGGCGCGGAGACCGGCAGGTCCGAAATCCCGCCGGCCTACGGCGCTACCGCGCGCTCGAACTTCTGGTGAAGCAGAAGCGCCTCGCGCAACGCCCCCATCCCCTGCGTGGCGCGATTGGAGGGAAATGGCCGAAGAAGACAGCCTCGCCTATACGTCGAAGCGCGCGCCCTTGCACCCGCTCGACTGAGTTCCTCTGCCTCCCCGACCTTGCGCGAACAGGAGCCAGGGAGGAGATCGCCGCCTGCTTCGGTCAGCGTCGCCGCTGCCAGTCGTCAACAGCGCCTGCGGCTCGCCTCCGTGTCCCCGGCGCTTCTCGAGGTCTATGCCGAGGACGGCATGACGCTCGACCAGCTGATGGCCTTCACCGTCAATCCCGACCATGAGCGCCAGGAACAGGTCTGGGAGGCGTATCAGCGTCTTGTAGAACAAGGTGGCCATCATTTCCGCCGGCTTCTCACCGAGGGCGCGGTCCGGGCATCGGACAAAGCGGGCGAAATTTCGGCGAAGATGACCGCCGCCGCGGCGGTCCCATCATGCGGGACCTCTTCCAGAGCGACGACGGCGGCTGGTGACAGTACGTCCCCCTTCTCGAGCGGCTCGTCGCGGAGAAGCTGGCCCGCGACGCCGAGCCCCTTCGGGCGGAGGGCTGGAAATGGGTCGAGACGGCGATCGACTTCCCCTATGGCCAGCACCGGACGGGGCTCCGCCATATAGGGCGAACGCCAGCCTCTGAGTGAAGCGGAAGCCGCGACCCGGGAGGCGCTTCGTCTCGAAGCGGATCAGCTCGAAGCCGCCGATCGGACGCCGATGAGATTCCCCAGGACGTCGATGCCTCGCCGAGATCGAGACCGCGCTCGAAGCGATGGAAGACTGTCGGTTATTTATACACCGGAGGACATCGCCCTGGTGGCTGGCGTCTTCGAAGAACGACGGATCGGCGACTGCGGATCGAGCGCGGCTATGTCCGCCCCGAGGACGAAGCGCCGATCCAGGAGCCTGAAGCGCTGATTCGACGAAGGCGAGACAGAGGACGTCGGCGAAGCACCTTTCGAGCAGCCCCATGGTGCGGCGCCGGATGGCGACGATGTGCTCCGGTCTGGCCCTGCGGAGGACGAGGAAGACGAAGGCCTTCGTCCTCTGCCCGACAAATTGCTCGACGGAACTCACCGCCTATCGCACGCTGGCGCTGCGCGAGGCGCTGGCATCGATCCACACATGGCCCTTCCCGCCGCGCTTCACGCCACGGCGCCCTACGGCTCGATCCGCTACGGTTCGGACACCTGCCTGCAGATCTGAGCCAGAATGTTTCCTTTTGGCGCAGGTCGCGGGGCTCTCCACACGCCGCTCGCGGCCAAGGTCGACGCCCGTCATCGACTGGTCGCAGAAGCTGCCGGCGGAGCCGCAAGACCTCTGGGAGGTTCTGACGACCTTTGACGTGGAAGCACGCCAGCGTCGCGCATTGCGTTCCTGACCGTCAACGCCGTGCATGAGCCCTGGAGCCGGCGCCCGCGCGCCATCGCCCATGCCGATCGTCTCGCTGCGTCCCTTTCCCTCGACATCGCGGCGACGGGTTGGACGCCGACGGCCGACAATTTTCTCGGCCGTGTGACCAGGCGCGGGATCGTCCAGGCGGTTCGCGAGGCGAAGGGCGTTGACGTCGCCCGGCGCATCGAAGGGCTGAAGAAAGGCGACATGGCACAGGAGGCGGAGCGACTACTTGCGGAACGCACTGGCTGCCCGAGCCGCTTCGCACGCCCGGACGCGCCCTGCATCTGCATGCTCCGAAAGGAACGCCCTCCGAGCAGACCGCCGAGGAACACGCCATGCCGGTCAAAGAAACGGCGGCGATCGCGCAGCCGAAACCGCCATCGACGCAGCCGCTTCCGAGGAAGATGCTGATGAGGGTGCTCGTCGACGAGCCCCAGGGCGTCGCCGCCGAGAGACCTCCCCGAGGCCGACAGCGTGGGGCTCGCCATGCGTTCTTCCTCTTTTCGGAGGGTGGAGCCGCGCCCAGGTCAGTCGCCTCCGAGCTGGCGCGCCGCCTTGCGCAGGACGCCGAGGCGGCTGACCGCGATCCGTCGAATGGCCGCCGCGAGGGTCGCGACCGGCTTGTCGGCGATGTGCGCAATACGCCCGGCCGCAGCCTGTTCGTCCGACCGACCGGACCAAGAGCGGCAAGGGGTCGCTGAACGACCGACGCCGCCACGGGTGAACATGGCGATCTTCTCGACATCATCCGCGAAAGCGCCCGCTGCGCCGACTTCGTCGGTGCCATTGATGAAGCGCGGCGCTTTCTGAGCCTGCCAAGGGATGACCCGCCGACCGAACGAGGGAGATCGGCTATCCAGGCTCCGAAAGCTTCTTCGGATGCCGCACGACGTCTCTTCCATATGTCGAGACCGATCATAGGCACGTTGGCCGAGCGCTATCTGCGACATCGCGGCATAACGATGCTGCACGATCTCGACAGCCTGCGCTTTCACCACCGTTGCTACTACCGGCCGGAGAAATCCTCCGCTGTCGAAACCTGGCCAGCATTGATCGCCGCCGTCACCGATCTCGACGGCAAGATCACCGGCGCGCATCGCACCTGGCTCGATCGATCGGGGCGCGACAAGGCGCCGATAGCCACCCCTCGACGCGCGATGGGCGACCTTCGCGGCAATGGCGTACGTTTTGGCGCGCCGCTCGACGTCATGGCCGCGGGCGAAGGCATCGAGACCGTGCTCTCGTTGCTATCTCTGCTGTCGACCATGCCGATGGTCGCTGCGCTCTCATCCGCGCATCTCGCCGCGCTGCTTTTGCCATCGACCTTGCGCCGTCTTTACGTCCTTCGCGACAATGACGCCGCCGGCAAGAAGGCTTCGGCGATCCTCGTCAACCGCGCCACCTCCGAGGGCATCGAGGCGGTCATCCTTGTTCCCCAGCTCGGCGACTTCAACGACGATTTACGTCGCCTTGGCGAAGATGCACTGCGCGCAGCGATCCGGACGCAGCTCGCGCCGCAGGATGTCGAGCGCTTCTTCTGGCTCTCGGCGTGAGTTTGCAGGTCGAGCATGTTCGCTGCAGACTTCTCGCCGCCGCCATCCTCGCCAATCCGCTTCCAACCGCCAGATCGCGCCGCAGCCCCGGCCTTCTGAGAGGGCGACCCTTGCGTCGCACGCGCTCGCCCGGCAATGGCTGCGGCCGGCTATTTTCCGTCGCGCCCTGCGGGCGCTTTACAGCGCGAAACAAAATAGCCGGCGCTTCGCCATCCTCCGCTGCGCTTCGGCCCGTCGCTTCGCTCCCGGTGCCGGCCGGACTCGTCCGCCGCCTTTTGTCGCCACGAAGGCCGCGAGGGTCGCGGCCCATCCGACGAAGGAGAGCGCCTATGACGACCGATCGCGACGACCGAGACTTCGAGACCACGCAAGCCGCCTCGCCAACCCAGCGGGTTCTCGCCGAACTCCAACTCTACGGCTACCGCCCCTTTCACGACGAACCCGATCCCCGGCCGCTGCCCGAGCCCAGCACGATCACCGGCGCCGTCGCCGACATCTTCGACGCGCTTGTCGCGACCCTGCGCGACAGCCGCCTCGAGCCCGACCTCGCAGACCTGCTCTGGTCGACAGTCAATCTCTTCCACCGCGCCATCGCCCGCATTGAGCGCGAACTCGACGACAACGAGCAGGCGCAAAAGCGCAGCCAGAAGGAGCAGGATGGCTCCGAAATCCGCTCGGTCGAGCTCGAACGGCTGATCTGCGAGGGGCAGACGCTCATCGAGCGCCGGGACAGCATGGAGTTCTTTCGCGACCAGGCCGCCGACGCCTTCGAACTGCACAGCGGCTCGTCCTGGCGTCCCCGCGGCGGCTCCAAGGTCAATCATCGATCTCTCACAGCGTCGCTGATCGACAGCCGCGACTTTCTCGCCGCCAAGCGCCGCGCCGACACCGAGCTTCTCCTTCCCGCCGGCCCACGGATCGCCTTCACCGGCGGGCTCGACTTCAACGATCATCGCGCGATCTGGGATCGGCTCGACAAGGCGCTGGCGAAACATCCCGGCATGGCGCTGCTCCATGGCGGTTCGCCCAAGGGGGCCGAACGCATCGCTTCCTGCTGGGCCGACAATCGAAAGGTGACGCAGATCGCCTTCAAGCCCGACTGGGCGCGTCACGCCAAGGCGGCCCCCTTCAAGCGCAACGACCGGATGCTCGAAACGCTCCCCATCGGCGTCATCGTCTTCCCCGGCTCCGGCATTTCCGCGAATCTGGCCGACAAGGCGCGGGTCCTCGGCATCCCGGTCTGGAGATACGAGAGCAGCGGCGCATAGGCGCCGCCACTGGTCAATGACGCGCCGTCGCCAAGGATTATCCATGTTCCTCTGACGACGATGTGCGTTGCGCCGCTCTTCGATGTTCCGCCGACCGCGCCACGCGCTCCTGCGCAAACAGAGGTCGCAGACGACGCTTCACATCACGCAGCGAAGACGCCCACAACTGCGGCGCGTCGCTATAGAGCCCGTCGCCACGCAAATGTCGGCGCAATCAAGATTGAGCCTGATGCATTGCGTGAGGCTCTGGACAGCCTGCTCTCCCAGGAAAACGTCGGCGCAGGAGGCGCAGGACTGCGCGCAATCGAAACATTCCTCGATATACCGCGCGAGAGCATGATTCACATTGCCCTGAACGTGAGGATGCGTGCTGATGATCTGCTCTGCGTGCATGGCTTTTCTCCAGATTTATGGAGAATGACCAATGCGCGCCGGCGCCAGATTGTTCCCGGCGCCGGCGCTCTGGATTTGCCGCCCTTACTCTTTTTCGAGAAGGTCGAAGTGGCGGTTGATGCCGGCCTGGACCAGGTTTCCGTCGAATTTGGTCTTGGTGTTGGCGGCGTAGGCGTAGAAGCCGTTGGGCTGCGCGACCGCGGTGAAGGCGGCGACGGATCCGAGGTCGTAGTGGAAATACTCCGCCTTGGCGCTCCAGTTCTTCATGAACACCCATTCGACGCCGCCGCCTGCCGTCCAGCCGATGCGCGAGTCCTGGAAGACGGCTGTGCCGTTGGTGAGGTTCGTTCCGGCCGCGCGCTGCGTCAGGAAGGCCGAGCTCGACGTCACGCCGCCATAGGCCATGCCGCCCGTGCCGTAGACCTGCACGGTCGGCGTGAAGAGATAGCCAAGGCGCCCGCGCAGCGTGCCGAGGTAATTCAGCGTCGTGTTGCGCTGCTGGTAATTCACGAAGGCATTGGCGCCCACAGGAACCGCGGACGACTGCCACTGACCGTCCGTATTGCCGGAAACCGCGCGAAGATCGGTTTCGAGGCCCGCGACGATGTTGTTGTCGAACTTCCAGTTCGTGCCGATCTGGAAGCCGCCGACGAAGCCCGCCAGATTGCTGGGGCCATTGTCGCGGAAGTTGGACGCTGCGGCGACGGGCGCGCTCGCAGGGGCGTTGTCGATCGGATAGACGATGCTGCGCGTCACCGGGCTCGACCAGGCGCCACCGCCGTTGAGGCCGACATAGGCGTCGCGCCAGCTCGGCTTCGGCTCTTTCGCTTCGGGTCCGATTCCCGCCCAGAGCTGCGAGACCGGATCCTGGGTGATCGGCTGGCCATCGCCGAAGGCGTTAGCGCTGACTTCGATGTAAAAGAAGTCGCTAGGGCGAGCCGTCAGACCATTGGTTGTGCCCGTCTGGCCGGGAAAGGACTGTGGGACGAACGGTTGCAGCGCGACCGGCGACCCAAAGCTCGAGGTAAAGCCGCCCGGCCAGAAGCGCGCATAGCTGATGCTCCAATCGATAAACTGGCTCAGCTTGTGCCGAATACGGATATCAAATTCCGAGCCGAGATAGTCGCCCCTGTTGCCGAGAGGCGCCGAAAGATTGGCGCGGCTCCACGGGGCCGCTGTACTTGCGAGCCAATAGGCGCTGAAGGCGGTATCTACTTTTACGTTCTTGGCTGGATCGAACTCAAGCCGTCCCTTCAGATTCTTGGTGTTGTCCCAGGCAAAATAATCGTTACGCGAGAAGGGCTGATTGAAGCCATAGAAGATGTCGAGCGTCTGGTTGGCGCTGTCGAAAGGGCTCTTGTCGCCAGAGCCATAGGCGTAGGACACGCTGACGCGCGGCTTCCAAGCGAGCTTGGAAAAAGTGTATCCGGCTTCGACCGCATAAGCGATCGCATCGTGTTGCACGGTGGTCTGGATCGCGTTGCGCCTGGCGCCAAAGTCACGAAGCTCGCCGCGCCATCCCAATTGTTTGTTGACGTTGGCGTCATAATCCAAATCGCCAAGCACGCCATAGACGCGCAAGCCCGGCGCATAGGTTTCACGCGGAAGTCGTAGCGCGTTCGACGAGTTCAGAACATCCGCAAACTGTTTGCGGCCGAGAAAATAGGGCTGGATCGTCGCATATTCCGACCAGCGGCGGATGCTAAGTACGCCGCCATAAATCCAGTTGCCCCATTCGGGCCGGTCCCATTCATATTGAAGCCGCCTGACCGGGCGCATCAAAAAGGAGTCTAAATCCCAATCATTGTCCTGCTTGCCGAGCTTGATGCGGAAGCCTTCAAAATTATTCGTCGTGTTTCGGAACTGGTTATTGCCGATCAGGCGTCGGTCAAGCAGTTCGAGATGAAACCGTCCCGCACGCAGCGAGAGCGGACGATCATTTCCGAGATCATCCTTTCCAAGCGCGTCCTTGAAGTAGAGTTCGCCATACGCCTGGATCAGCTCGTTCTCGTTGATATCCTGACCTGGCACCGGCTCGTAAATGCTGTTGTGGGAGCGCGCGTCTTCATATTCGACAGCAAAGCGCAATGGATCGAGAATCTTTTTGACGCCGAAATAGGCGCGCGTGCGCGAGAGCCACAGCGAATCTGGAAAATAGCGCCGTTGCGAAACAGGCGCGCCGGTAGCCGTGCTGGTCCAGGGTCGATAATCGTCCTGCCGGTATTCGAACCGGACCCGTTCATCGAGGCCGATGTTGAGCCAGTCGATCCCCTCGAACTGCTTGTACGTCTTGCCGAGCTCCCGGACATAGGCCGGCACGTCCGGCGCAGGGTCGAGCCGGTAGCCGCGCGTCTTGACGTAATAGCTCTTTTTTTCGTCAAACTTGTCGATGGCTTTTGGAGCCGTTTTGCTCTCGGCCTTCCCGCCGTTCGCTTTTCCGTCGGCCGGCTTCGCATCGGCTGCCTTTGGCTCGCCAGCCTTGGGCTTCGACGCCGCGGCCTTTCCGTCTGCTGCTTTCGACAGATCGACCTTGTTCTCCTGCGCGTGAGCGATTCCCGCGACGGCCATGAGCGCCGCGACGGCGACTCCGAGTTTCAGATCTCGCTGAAAGTTCCCCATTTGCCCAGCACTCTCGTTCATGTTTCGACTTATAGCCTGCGCCGCCGCCGCGACATGAACTCATCAAACCGTCAACAGGCCATCATGTCTAGTTATTTAATAGACTAACGCAGCTTCTTCGGGCGACCGTTGCGGGAATGCCACAAGCTTATCTGCTGGCCATCGCTCCGCTTTTGTATAAACCCACAGCGCGTCTGCGATCGCGCCCGAGCAAGCGGCACGAGCGCCTCTCTATTTCTGCAGGACGAAAAAGAGGCGTGGATAGCGGAGCAGCACTTTCCCGTTCGGGCGGCCGGGATAGGCCTGCGCGAGGCGTTCGCGGTAGCGCGCGAGAAACTCCTCGATCTCGGCAGGCGTCAGCAAATCCAGAAACGGGCGCAATCCGGAACCGGCGAACCATTCCACGACGTCATCGGGTCCATCGAGCGGATGCACGTAGATTGTCTGCCAGATGTCGACCTTGCGGCAGAGCGGCGCGAGGAGATCATAATATTCCTCCGCCTGGCCAACGACCGTGAGCGACTTCGCGACAGGCAACAGCCGGCTTGCCCAGGGGCCGTCGGCGGCGACCATGCGCATCGCAGCGTGGGACGGCTCATGCGTGTTGTTCGGCATTTGCACAGCAAGTCGCCCTCCGGGGGGAAGCGCGTGCAGCAGCCGTGTGATAGTGCCGCGATGATCGGGAAGAAAATGCAGCGACGCATTGGCGAAGATGACGTCGGCGCCCTCGGGCGGACGCCAATCGCCGATATCGGCATTCACGAATGAAGCGCCGGGGATGCGCGCGCGGGCAACGTCCAGCATATTGTCGGACGTGTCGACACCGACGACCGCCGCGCCCGGAAAGCGGCTCGCCAGCAGGGCCGTGCTGTTTCCCGGTCCACAGCCGAGGTCGAAGGCAAGCCGGATTTCGCAATAGGGGATGCGGGCGAGAAGATCGCGCGCCGCGCGCGTACGCTCCGCCTCGAATTTGAGATAGAGCTCGGAGTTCCAATCCGCCAGCGCGCGGCGCGGCGCATTTCCGGCGTCGACCCCCCCCTGCTCCAGCGCGGCCGCCGTCAAATGCCCTCTCCGGCGTCGACATATTCGCTTTCCTCGGCGGGAAAGATTCGCGCTTTAGCCAGAGACAGCGGCACGCGGTCGCCAAGGGCCGCCGCGCTTTCGATAGGCGAGTCGATTTCGAGCGTCTGATCGTAGCCGTCGATGGCGATGGTCGCGCGCATGCCGGCGGGCGTGCGGCGCAGGCTCTCCACGCGTCCCTCGAGTTCGCCCGCGCCGCTCGCGGCGACGGCGATGTCGGCGGGACGGAAGAAAACACGCGCGGGGCCGCTGCGCAAACCATGCGTGTCGATATGCAGCTCGCGGTCGCCGAACCTCACATGCCCCGCCGCGACCGTGACAGGCAGCGCCACCGCCTCGCCGACGAAGGAGATGACGAAGGGCGATGCCGGCTGGTCGTAGAGCTGCGCGGGGGTGCCGATCTGCTCGATGCGGCCTTCGTTGAGCACCACGACGCGGTCGGCGAGTTCCATTGCTTCGTCCTGATCGTGGGTGACGAAGACGGTCGTGAGGCCTGTCTCCTTGTGCACCTCGCGCAGCCAGCGGCGCAGATCCTTGCGCACGCGGGCGTCGAGCGCGCCGAAGGGTTCGTCGAGCAGCAGCACGCGCGGCTCGATCGCGAGCGCGCGCGCAAGCGCCACGCGCTGACGCTGGCCGCCCGAAAGCTGCGTGGGATAACGGCCCCCGAGCCCTTCGAGCTGCACGAAGCGCAAAAGCTCGTTGGCCCGCGCCTCGATCGCGCTTCTCGACGGACGCGAGCGGCGCGGCCGCACCTTCAGGCCGTAGGCGATATTGTCGGCCACAGTCATGTGCTTGAAGAGCGCGTAATTTTGGAAGACGAAGCCGACGCGCCGGTCCTGCACGGGAAGATTGGTGGCGTCCTCGCCGTCGAAATAGACATGGCCACGATCAGGGGCATTGAGCCCCGCGATCACGCGTAGCAACGTCGTCTTGCCTGAGCCCGAGGGTCCGAGCAGCGCGACGAGTTCGCCGGGTTGGATGTCGAGCGTTACGTCCCGCAGGGCGGGAAAGGCGCCGAAGTCCTGCTCGACGCCCTGAACGCGAATGGCGAAGCCCTGCTGGCGACCCAAGTTAGTGTCTCCTTCCGCGCGCGGCGAGCGCGTCCGCGTGTCGCCATTCGAGGAAAGTTTTAATCCCGAGAGTGACGAGTGCAAGGCTTGCAAGGAGAACCGAGAGCGCAAAGGCCGCGACATTGTTGTACTCATTGTAAAGGATCTCCACCTGCAGCGGAATGGTGTTGGTGAGGCCGCGAATATGGCCGGAGACGACGGAGACCGCGCCGAACTCTCCCATTGCGCGCGCATTGCACAAAAGCACGCCGTAAAGCAGACCCCATTTTATGTTGGGCAGCGTCACGGTGAGAAATGTCTTGAAGCCAGAGGCGCCGAGCGTCAGCGCCGCCTCCTCCTCCACGCTGCCCTGCTCCTGCATCAGCGGAATGAGTTCGCGCGCGACGAAGGGAAATGTGACGAAGATGGTCGCGAGCACGATGCCCGGCACGGCGAAAATCACCTGAACGCCATGCGCCGAGAGCCAGCCGTCCAGCAGCCCCTGCGAGCCAAAGAGCAGGACATAGACGAGGCCCGCGACGACGGGAGAGACCGAAAAGGGCAGATCGATCAGCGTGATCAGCAGGCTCTTTCCGGGGAAGGAGAATTTGGCGATCGACCAGGCGGCAGCGAGGCCGAACACGAGATTGGCCGGCACGGCGATGGCTGCGACGAGCAGCGTCAGACGGATCGCCGCGCGCGCGTCCGGATCCTGGAACGCCTCGAAGAAAGCCGCGGCTCCTTTGGTTCCCGCCTCGACGAACACCACCATCAGCGGCGCGAAGAGGAAGAGCGACAGGAAGGCGACAGCCGTCGCGATGAGCGCGTAGCGGGCGAAGGGCGAATCCTGCGTGACGGGCCGCACGCGCGCGCGGCGCCGGGCGGCCGGAATGTCGGCTGCGATCGACTCAGACATGACCAAATCTCCTGCGCGCCCACGCCTGGACGAGATTGATCGCAAGAAGCGCCGCAAAGGAAATCGCGAGCATGATGGTTGCGATGCCGGTCGCGCCGGGAATGTCGTATTGTTCGAGCTTCACGACAATAAGCAAAGGCGCAATCTCCGAGACATAGGCGATGTTGCCCGCAATGAAGATCACAGAGCCATATTCGCCGATAGCGCGCGCGAAGGCGAGCGCGAAACCCGTGAGCAGCGCGGGCGCGAGCGGCGGCAGCAAGACGCGCAATACGGTCTGGAGGCGCGAGGCGCCGAGCGTCGCGGAGGCTTCCTCGAGCTCGGTCTCGATCTCCGAGATGAGAGGCTGCACCGTGCGCACGACGAAGGGCAGGCCAATGAAGATCAGCGCGACGAGAATGCCCCAGCGCGTATAGGCGATCTTGATCCCATAGGCCGCGAGAGGCTCGCCGAACCAGCCGTTGGGCGCATAAAGCGCCGCAAGCGAGATGCCCGCGACCGCGGTTGGCAGCGCGAAGGGTAGATCGACGAAGGCGTCGAGCAGGCGCCGGCCGGGGAACTCGTAGCGCGTCAGCACCCAGGCGATGATGAGGCCGAAGAAAAGATCGACGAGCGCGGCGCAGAAGGAGATGAAAAAAGTCGTGCGCAGACCGGCCGCGACGCGCGGCTCGGTCGCGATGTCGTAGAGGCCGGAAAGGCCGAGGCCCGACGAGCGCCAGATGAGCGCTGCCAATGGCAGAAGCACCACGAGCCCCAGATAGAGCAGCGTGTAGCCGAAGGTCAGCCCAAAACCGGGAATGACGCTCGGCGCTTTGAAGCGCCGAGCGTTTTGTCCAGCGAAGTTCGGGGAGGTCACTTCGCCGGCTCTTGCTTCTGTATCTCGTCGAAGATCCCGCCATCGGCGAAATGCTTCTTCTGCGCCGCTGCCCAGCCGCCGAACGTCTTGTCGATGGTGACGAGTTCGAGCTTGGGAAACTTCTTCAGGTCGTCCTTTGCCGCATGTTCAGGATGAACGGGGCGATAGAAGTTCTTCGCGATGATCGCCTGCGCAGCCGGCGAATAGAGGAAGTCAAGATAGGCTTCCGCAAGCGGGCGATTGCCCTTGGATTCGGCGTTGGCGTCGACGACCGAGACGGGCGGCTCCGCGAGGATCGATTGCTTGGGCGCGACGATCTGGAACTTGTCTTCGCCGAATTCCTTGAGCGCGAGGAAGGCCTCGTTCTCCCAGGTGATCAGCACATCGCCCAGCCCGCGCTGCGCAAAGGTGATGGTGGAGCCGCGCGCGCCCGTGTCCATCACCGGCGCGTTCTTGTAGATCGCCTTGACGAAGTCCTTCACCTTGGCCTCGTCGCCGCCGAACTTTTTCAGCCCATAGCCCCAGGCCGCGAGATAGTTCCAGCGCGCCCCGCCAGAGGTCTTCGGGTTGGGGGTGATGACGGCGACGCCGGGCTTGGCCAGATCGTCCCACTCCTTGATCGCCTTGGGATTGCCCTTGCGCACGAGGAACACGATCGTCGAGGTGTAGGGCGCCGAATTGTTCGGGCGGCGCTTCTGCCAGTCCGGAGCGATCTTGCCGCTCTTGGTCGCGATGGCGTCGATGTCGGCGGCAAGCGCCAGCGTGACGATGTCCGCTGCGAGGCCGTCGATCACCGCGCGCGCCTGCGCCCCGGAGCCGCCGTGCGACGCCTGAACCTCGACCGTCTCTCCCGTGCGCGCCTTCCAGTCGGCGATGAAAGCAGGGTTGATCTGCTTATAGAGTTCGCGCGTCGGGTCATATGAGACGTTCAGCAGCGCCTGCCCCGCATTGGCGGTGAATGCCCATACAATGCAGACGCCTCCAATCAAAAATCGAGCCCAAAGGCGCTTCGTGAGCAGTCGATCCATACCTTGCTGCGGCATACCGATTCTCCAGATTTACTTTCAAATTCAACATCGGCAATATTCATATTATTCTATAGAGCTTGTCAACTAGTTATCAAGTTTCGTGGTCGCTTCGTTCAAAGTCCATCAAACAACGCGGTGGAAAGATAGCGCTCTGCGAACGAGGGGATGATGACGACGATGTTTTTTCCCGCGGCGTCCGGGCGCGCGGCGATCTCCAGCGCCGCGGCGACCGCGGCGCCCGACGAGATGCCGACAGGCACGCCTTCGATGCGGGCGAGCTGGCGCGCGGTCTCGAAGGCTGTCTGATTGGCGATGGTGACAATCTCGTCGATCACGCCGCGATCAAGAATGGGCGGTACGAAGCCGGCGCCGATGCCCTGGATCCTGTGTGGTCCCGGCGGGCGACCGGAGAGCACAGCGGAGTCTTCGGGCTCCACGGCGATGACGCGCAAGGACGGGCGACGCGGCTTCAGCACCTGGCCGACGCCAGTGATGGTGCCGCCAGTGCCGACGCCAGAGACGAAATAGTCGATCTCGCCATTGGTGTCGTTCCAGATTTCCTCGGCAGTCGTCAGACGATGAATCTCGGGATTGGCCGGATTCTCAAATTGTTGCGGAATGATCGCGCCGGGGTGCTTCGCGACAAGTTCATCCGCCTTGGCGAGCGCGCCCTTCATGCCTTGCGATGCCGGCGTCAGGACGAGTTCGGCGCCGAGCAAGGCGAGCATCTTGCGCCGCTCGATCGACATGGATTCCGGCATGACCAAAATCAGCCGATAGCCGCGCGCGGCCGCGACGAAAGCGAGCGCGATGCCCGTGTTGCCGGAGGTTGGTTCGACGAGCAGGGTCTTGCCGGGCGTGATGCGCCCGCTCTTCTCCAGCGCGTCGATCATGGCGACGCCGATGCGGTCCTTGACGCTCGAGATCGGATTGAAGAATTCGAGCTTGACGAGAATATTCCCCGTCACGCCTTTCGCGCGCGCCAGACGATCGAGGCGCACGATCGGCGTGTCCCCAATCGTCTCCGTGATGGAGTCATAGATCTTTCCGCGTCCAGGCTTCGCCCCTGGCGTGAAGCTGGCGTTGTGGATTGTCATCTGCGCGCTCCTATTTTTGCTGCCGAGTTGCTCAGGTCCGCTGTCATTCGTCTAAATCCCCGCGCCATGATCGAAGACGTCCATGCGCGCCTTGGCCTGGGTGATGTTGCTGCCGGGCGGCACGCTTTGCGTGAGCCACACATTGCCGCCGATGGACGAGCCGCGGCCGATGGTGATGCGTCCGAGCACAGTGGCGCCGGCGTAGATGACGACGTCGTCCTCGATGATCGGATGGCGCGGCTTGCCCTTTTCCAGATTGCCGGCCTCGTCGACGTCGAAGCGCTTCGCGCCGAGCGTCACCGCTTGATAGAGGCGCACCCGCTTGCCGATGATCGTGGTTTCGCCGATGACGACGCCAGTGCCGTGATCAATGAAGAATCCTTCGTCGATCGTCGCGCCGGGATGAATGTCGATCCCGGTCTCGGAATGCGCGATCTCGGAGACGATGCGGGCGAGCATCGGCGCGCCGAGCAGATAGAGCCGATGCGCCAGACGATGCCGGATGACCGCCGCGACGCCGGGATAGCAGAACACCACCTCATCGACGCTTTTTGCGGCAGGGTCGCCCGCGAAAGCCGCGCGAATGTCTTTGTCCAGCAGGGCGCGCACTTCCGGTAGGCTCTTCGCAAAGGCCTGCGCAATCTCTTCGGCGCGAGCCTGCAGCGCTCCAGACGCGCCTTCCACAGGGAAAAGCTGCAACTCCCGACGGATCTGGTCGCGCAGGGCGCGCAGGGCGCCATCAAGCGTGCGCGCGACAAAGCCGTCCGTCGTCGCCGGGGTCAGTTCGCTCGGACCGAAATGTCGCGGATAGAGCGCCGCGGTTAGATTCTCGACGAGTTCTGCCATCGCGGCGCGTGACGGCAACTCCGGCAAACGACCGTTTCCATAGCGACTGGTCTGCGAGGCCTTGCGCAGAGCGCCGAGCGCTTGCACGATCTCCTCGACCTCTATTGACTTGATGCGGCGCTCGAGCCTGTCGATTTGGTCCGTCATCCAGGAATTGCCTTTTCGGTTCAGGTGGGCGGCCAGCGACTAGACAGTCGCCCGCGCCAACACCTGACATTTTATATAGACTATATCAGCTTCTTTCCGCTGGCAACTGCGCGGAGCGGCATAGTCCGAGATAGTCGACCGATCTTGTAAAGGCTTGGCGTTTTACTAGACGTATCTATTTTGCATCGAGAATTATACCCAATTATTACTCTTGATGCCCAGCTTAATCCGTGTAGAGTGCGACAAGTCGCAAGCATTCGTTTGGCGACCTCTTGTCCTTTGAAGAGCGGCGTTCACGCCGGCGTTTCCATCTGGCCGTCGCCCTCGTTCACATCGCCCTCCAGGGAAGGTTGCATGACCGCAGAACCCGAAGTCCGCCGCACATTGAGCGAGGCGGCGGCCCGCCAACTCGCCAACGCCACGAAGACGCGCCCGCAATGGTCGGGCATTACGCCCCGCTGGCTGGTGTCGTTTCTCCCTTGGGTTCCGGTGGAGGCCGGCATTTACCGCCTGAACCGCGTGAAGGAATCCTCGGCGCTGAGCGACGCCGACGTTCAGTGCAGTCCGGCGCGCGACCGCGACGCCGATCTGCCGGAGACCTTCGTCGATTACGAAGACGCTCCGCGCGAATATTCGATGAATGCGGTGACGACCGTCCTCGACGTGCAGACCCGCGTGTCCGACCTCTACAATCACCCCTATGATCAGATTCAGGAGCAGGTCCGCCTCCTCACCGAGAAGGTGAAGGAGCGGCAGGAAGCCGAGCTGATCAACAATGCGGAATACGGTTTTCTCGCCAATGTCGCGCCGTCGATGAAGATCAAGACCCGCAAGGGTCCGCCGACGCCCGACGATCTCGACGAACTGATTTCGAAGGTCTGGAAGGAGCCGGCGTTCTTCCTCGCGCATCCGCGCGCCATCGCGGCCTTCGGGCGCGAATGCACGCGTCGCGGCGTGCCGCCGCCAACCGTCACCCTGTTCGGCTCGCCCTTCATCACCTGGCGCGGCCTGCCGCTAGTGCCGAGCGACAAGCTCTACATCGACGAGAACGGCAAGACGAACATCCTGCTCTTGCGCACGGGCGAGAAAAAGCAGGGCGTCATCGGCCTCTTCCAGCCGGGCGTTCCCGGCGAGGTGGCGCCGAGCCTTTCGGTTCGCTTCATGGGCATCAACCGCAAGGCGATCGCGTCCTACCTCATCTCGCTCTACTGCTCCGCCGCCGTGTTGACGCATGACGCGCTGGGCGTGCTCGAGGACGTCGACGTGAGCAAGTTCCACGAATATGGCGACAAGCGCGTCTGATCGGCGCCGCGACAATCCATGACACATTGAGAGCCGGCGGCGCCTCCGCCGCCGGCCAAAACGACCAAGGAAGCCGTATCCATGTCGCCCGCGAAGCCTGCAGGTCCCGCGTCCGCCGATCTGCCGCTCGACGCCGTCCCCATTCAGGACGCCGGCCATCACGTAACGCCGGTCTTCGACCCGGACATGATCGCGCGCCTCGCCAACGCCTTTTTCCAGTCGCAGCCTGGGCTGCTCGCGAACCACCCGCTCCCGTTCGGCCCGCCGGCAGCGACGCCAAGCCTACCCGATGCCCCCGCGCCCTCCATCGTAACGACGCTCGCGCCGCATGCCCCGGCCCGTATGCCCTACGGCCCGCCGGACATTCCGCAGACCACGATTCCCTCGGTCATCCCCACCCCGAATATTCCAGCGCCAGCGGCGCCGACCGGCCTGCAATCGCCGACGCGCCCGCTCGGCCTCGACCATGTTCCGCAGCCTGGCGCCTCGCTCGGCAGCACCGGACCGACTGGAGCCCCGGCCGATATCGACTACAGCCTCATTCCACGTTTTCTGGCACCCGATCTCGCCCTGGTTCCGCACGGCCACGCCGCGCCGCCAACATACAGCTCCACCGCGCTCGGCATGAGTGACGCAGGCGTTCCCGGCGGCGGCGCGCCGGCGCAGATCGACAATCTCTACTTTCTACACGAACGCACGCCGTCGAGCGCGCCTGGAGCGCCGGCGACTTCCTATCCGCCGCAGGCGCCCACGGTCGCGCCTCAGCCTGAGCTCGGACATCCCAACATTCCGGTTTCCGCGCCCAGCGCGCCCGCCGTGGCGGAAGCGAGCGTCTCCACTGCGCCCGAAAGCTTCGCGATTTTAGGCCCGTCCGAAGCCGACCCTCATCGACTTTCGGATGTCGCATCGCTCGCCACGCCGCCCGTCGGCGGCGAACAGTTCTCCAGCGGATTCGGCAGCGTTCCCGCGCCGGGCCAATCCGGTCCCGCCGCGAACGACACGCTCTATTTCGTCAGTCACAGCGGGGGACATCCCGGCATTCCCAGCGCGGCGGCCCCGGCGCAGCCTACCGCCGCGCCGCAAGGTTACGAGCCGCAACTCGCCGCCATTCCGGTGGAGACGCGTCAGCTTTTCGATCCCTATCGCGTGAAGCGCGACTTCCCGATCTTGCAGCAGCATGTGCATGGCAAGCCGCTCATCTGGCTCGACAACGCCGCCACGACACAGAAGCCGCAGTCGGTCATCGACCGTCTGTCGCATTTCTACGAATACGAAAACTCAAACATCCACCGCGCCGCCCATGCGCTCGCCGCGCGCTCGACGGACGCTTATGAAGCCGCGCGCGAGAAAGTCCGCCGCTTCCTGAAGGCGCCTTCCGTGAAGGACATCATCTTCGTGCGCGGCGCAACGGAAGGGATTAATCTCGTCGCCCAGGCTTGGGGGCGCCGCAATGTTCAGGAGGGCGACGAAATCGTCGTCTCGCATCTCGAACACCACGCCAACATCGTGCCCTGGCAGATGCTCTGCGCCGAAAAGGGCGCGCGGCTGCGCGTCGCTCCGGTCGATGATCGCGGCCAGCTCATTCTCGAAGAATATGAAAAGCTCCTGAACCCGCGCACGCGCATCGTCACCATGACTCAGGTCTCAAACGCGCTCGGCACAGTGACGCCCGTTCACGAGATCACCGCCATGGCGCATCGCCACGGCGCCTGCGTGCTGATCGACGGCGCGCAGTCGGTTTCGCATATGCCTGTCGACATGCAGTCGATCGGCTGCGACTTCTTTATCTTCTCGGGCCACAAGGTGTTCGGGCCCACCGGCATCGGCGCCGTCTATGGCAAGGACGCCGTTCTCGAACATATGGCTCCCTGGCAGGGCGGGGGCAACATGATCGCCGACGTCACCTTCGAGAAGACGATCTATCAGGACGCCCCTGAGCGTTTCGAGGCCGGCACGGGCAACATCGCCGACGCCGTCGGCCTCGGCGCCGCGATCGATTACGTCGAAGGCATCGGCATGGAGATCATCTCCCGCTATGAGCACGAACTGCTCGTCTATGCGACGGAGAAGATGCGCGCCGTGCCGGGGCTGACCTTCATCGGCACGGCGGCGGAGAAAGCGTCGGTGCTTTCCTTCGTCCTCGCCGGCCACAGCCCGATGGATGTCGGCAAGGCACTGGATCGAGAAGGCATCGCGGTGCGCGCCGGCCACCATTGCGCCCAGCCGATCCTGCGCCGTTTCGGCCTCGAAGCGACGATCCGGCCCTCGCTGGCCTTCTACAACACCTGCGAGGATGTGGACGCCCTTGTGGCCGCCCTCCTCAGGCTGCAGGCCGGCAAAGGGCGCTCGGGCAGATGAGTTGCCTGCTATAGTCTATAGATATAATTGACTATCTCCCCCCCAAGGTGCTAGCCTGACCTATTCAGGACGACGGGCGTCTGCGTGCCTTTTTGCGAGATGCTGACTCCAGGCGTGCGGCGCCGTTCGTCTTTTTCACCGCCTGAGGATCGGTACTGTTGATTACGCGCTGGAGGGGACGGACGGACGAAGGGGCGGACGGCCCGTCGCTTACGGGCCGAGCGGGGAGAGCGCGCCGGGCAACCCGCGGAACAGATCGGCCTCTGGGCAACAGGCAGCGAAGGCGAGGCGCACACGGCTGGCCGTCTCGACGACTCTGGCCGCGACCTTGATCAGCCGGAGCCGCAGGGTCGCGAACTCCGCCTTCGCCAGATCGCGGGCCTTGGGAATGGCGTCGCGCACTGTCAGCATCAACCAATAGGCAGCCGTGTGCAGCACGAGGCGCACCTGATTGGCGACGGCGGACCGGCAGGACGTGCGATCCGACGCCAGCTGCGTCTTGTGCAACTTGATCAGGTTCTCGGCCTGCCCGCGCGCGCAATAGAGGCTGTCGTAGATCCACTCGGGCGAGCCGTGTTCGAGATTGGTGACGACGAAGCGGATGTCGAGGCCGAGCGTCGTCGCCTCGATGCGAGCAACGGCGCGCCGCTCGCGGCTCCATGATTTCGCCTTGTGGCGCGTCTCGGCATAATCGCGCACGACCGGCTTGTCGGAGACAGCGCGCTCGGTACGGATCGCGTCGGCGGCGTCATCGACCTTCCTCGACAGAGGCTTCGAGCCAGGCAGCCCAAAGACGTAATCGACGCCATTGTCCTCGCACCACGCCATCGCCTCTGGCCGGGCGTAATGGCCGTCGCCGCGGAAAGTGAAGCGGGTCTTGGTCCAGCGCTTGCGGACATGCCGCACAAGACGCCGCAGATGCGCGCGCACTTCGACGCCGGACGGCGTCTTGCCCGGCCGCAGGACGACCGCGACCGGACGGCTGCGTTCGGTGTCGTAGACATGGATCGGCAGGAAGCAGCGTTCGTCATAATGCGCGTTGAACAGCGACAGCTGTTGATGGCCATGCACGACATCGCAGGTGTCGTCGATGTCCAGAATGACGGACGCAGGCTCGCGTTCGTAAGACGCCATCCACTGATCGACGAGCGCATAGGTCAGGCGGATCGCATCCTTCAGGGAAGGCGCGTTCTCCAGCCGCGACAGCGTCGGCTGCGAACAAAGATCGGCGCCGGTCTCGGGCAACCTTCCGCAGGCAAGCTTGAACGCGGGATCGGCACGCAGGCTGTCGAGATCGTCGGCGTCCTCATAGCCGCAGGCGATGGCGAAGGCGCGCGCGCGGATCATGTCGGCGAGCGTGTGCGTGATCCGGGACGGATCGCGCCGATCCGGAAAGGCGCGGGCAAGCCTATCGGCGATCCCCAGACGACGTTCGGCCAGCGCCAGCAACATGACGCCGCCATCGGACGTGAGGCGGCCTCCGTCGAAATCGGCTGTGACTTTCTTGCGAGCCACGGCTGGAAACGAGAACGGCAGAATCGTAGTGTCGGTCATGGCGGGCGTGGCTGGCGCGGAATGCGCGTGAGGTTGGCTTAGACACCCGAATCCTACGCGGCATCAAATCGCTATGCTACCCTTGCCAGCCTCGAAACACTCACGTCACGAATAAGAGCGGCTAGCACTCTCCGACCTTAGGCGTTTCGGGGATCTGAGTCGGTGCTGACCAAGAAGGGCAAATACGGCCTCAAGGCCATGGTGCATCTCGCATGCGCCGCGCCCGGCCGTCCCGTCCCGGTCATGGAAATCTCCGACAAGCAAAGCATTCCGAAGAAATTCCTCGACAGCATCCTTTGCGAATTGCGCAACGCCGGATTCGTCCACTCGAAGATGGGCAAAGGCGGCGGTTATCTTCTCGCCCGCCCGGCGCGGGACATCACCATCGGAGAGTTGGTGCGCGCCATCGACGGGCCGCTGGCGCCGGTGCCATGCGCAAGCAAGACACGTTATCGCCGTTGCGACGATTGCTTCGACGAAAGCACCTGCGCCGTCCGACGGGTCATGCAGAATGCGCAACAAGCGCTTTCCGAGGTGCTCGACAATTGCTCGCTGGAACGCATGAGCGAACTAGCGAGAGAAGACGCGCAAGCGCTCTTCTATGACATCTAGCAGGCTGTTGAAAAACCCCTCGCGCTTGCGGCGTTGATATGATTCCCTTTGTTCTCAGACGAGGGGAGAAGCGGATGCGGGGCGAGGATGCGCGGTCTGGCGCGCTGTTCAGCTACGTCGACCTAGAATCGCGGGTTCCGAAATCGCATCCATTGCGGGTGATCCGCGATCTGGCGAACGGGGCGCTCTCGTCTTTGGCCGGGGAGTTTTCGGCGCTCTACGCCTCGACGGGCCGTCCGTCCATTCCGCCGGAGAAGCTGCTGCGCGCCATGCTGCTGCAAGCCTTCTATTCGATCCGCTCCGAGCGCCAGCTCATGGAGCGGCTGGATTTCGACCTTTTGTTTCGCTGGTTCGTGGGGCTCGGGATCGACGATCCGGTGTGGGATCATTCGGTCTTCTCGAAGAACCGCGACCGTCTGCTCGACGGCGACGTCGCGGCGAAGTTTCTTTCCGCCGTGCTGGCGCAGCCGCGCGTGAAGCGGCTTCTGAGTAACGACCATTTCTCGGTTGACCGCACGCTGATCGAAGCCTGGGCGTCGATGAAGAGCTTTGCGCCGAAAGGCGCGAGCGAAGGCTCCAATGACGGGACGGACGATCCGCCTTCCGGCGGCGGCGGGCGCAACCGCGAAGCGGATTTCCATGGCGAGAAGCGTTCGAACGAGACGCACGCCTCGACCAGCGACCCGGAGGCGCGGCTTTACCGCAAGGGCGCGGGCAAGGAGGCGAAGCTGTGTTTCATCGGCCATGCCTTGATGGAGAACCGCAACGCGCTGTTCGTCGACGCGTGCCTGACGAAAGCCGATGGCCACGCCGAGCGCGTCGCCGCGCTGCATATGATCGAGCCGCGCGCCGACCGTACGACGCGAGTCACGCTCGCCGCCGACAAGGGCTATGACGCGGAGGACTTCGTCAACGAGTTGCGGACCATGCGTGTGACGCCGCATGTGGCGCAGAACGTCAGCAGACGATCATCGGCGATCGACGGGCGCACGACGCGGCACGCGGGCTACGGGCTCAGCCAGCGCATCCGCAAGCAGATCGAGGAGGGCTTTGGCTGGATCAAGACGATCGCCGGACAGGAGAAGACGAAGTTTCGGGGCTGCGACAGGGTGGGCTTCGCTTTCACCTTCGCAGCCGCCGCCTCATCGTACTGGACGCGGTTGAATAAGGCGTTGAGACGATTCACAAAAGCGATTCTTTGTCGGCAAACGAAGGATCGCTTTGATGCAGAATACATTCTCTAACGCCTTATCCGAGGCGGTATGCAACCACATCCCGTTGTCTGCTTCAAGGCGCGAAACGCTCGGGTGGCTGGCGTTGCTGATCATGCGGCAGGGCACGATCTGCCTGTGGCGGTTGGCGGCGCATGTCGCGACGGCGGCGGCGACTGATTCTGTACGGCGGCGCTTCTATCGGTTCTTTCAGCACGTCGAACTGGACGGCGCGATGACAGCGCGTGTCGTCGTCGATCTTCTCGGACTGCGCGGCAAGGCGTGGGTTCTGGCGATGGACCGCACCAACTGGGAGTTCGGCAAGACCACCATCAACATCCTGATGGTGTCGGTGCTCTGGAACGGCATGGGCGTTCCGTTGATCTGGACACTGCTGCCCACGGCGGGAAACTCCAACACGAAGGCGCGCACCGAGCTGCTGGATCGTCTGCGAAAGGCGTTTCCCGATCTGAAAATCGCCTCCGTGATGGGCGACCGCGAATTCATCGGCGACGCGTGGATGGCCTATCTGAGCGCGAGGAAAATCCCCTTCGTCCTGCGGCTTCGCGAGAACCAGCATGTCGTGCGCGCGGGCTATGACACTTGGACGATCGCCGACATTGCGCGGCGTCTTTGCAAGGGCGAAAGAATGATCCTCAATGGCAGGTGTCGGCTCGGGCAAAACGCAGGGGCTCACTCGTCGCTGGTGAGGATCGTCGTGATGCGCCTGCCCACGAACGAGCTTCTGGCGCTGGCGTGTTCGGGCCATCCGCATCGGGCGCTCGCCGCCTATCGCCAGAGGTGGACGATCGAAACCCTGTTCGCCAACCTCAAAACCAAAGGCTTCAATCTGGAGGATACGCACATCACCAACGCGGGCAAGCTGTCGACCTTATTGGCCGTGCTGGCGCTCACCGTGACGCTGTGCGTCAAAGCCGGCGTCGCCGCCGCGCGGCTACGCCCGATCCCGATCAAGAAGCATGGCCGGAGGGCGTGGTCACTCTTCGCCCTCGGCGTCGCGACGTTGCACAAAATCGCCGCCTCTGCCAAACCCGCTCAAATAATCGTCTTCCTCCGACAGCTCATGTCGTCGAAACTTCCTGTTAACGAATTGAAATCAATGGCCCGCTGAATGAGAGTCGAGTACGATGCCGCCGCCTATAATCTCATCCGGCTGCCCAAGCTGCTTGCGGCGGCGTGAGCCCGGAGCGTCGAAAAGGACCAGAGCGCGAGCGTCTCGAGCCCAATCGACAGCATCAAGCACGCAAAAATGCCGACCGAAACGGAACGACGCCAAAGCAGACCGCTTTTTCAACAGCCTGCTAGCCCGAAAACCAGCCCCAGAAAAAATTGCGCGATGAGACGCACGGCCTACCTCGTCGCCCAAAGATGGAAATACACGAATACCGTCGTCATTGCGGAAGCCATGAAGGTCGCCGTCGCAACCAGCGATCTGATAGACAGCCGCGAAAGTCTGCCCACGCCGTGGCCACTCGTGCACCCGCCGCCAAGACGCGCGCCCAAGCCCACAAGGAGCCCGGCCAGCACGAGCCAGCCATAGTGAGGCGCGAAGACCGGCGTGACGCGTTCGCCAAACGGGCCGGCCGCGAGGGGCGCCGCGGATAATCCGGCGAGAAAAGCGACGCGCCAGCCCGCGTCGTCGGGCTTCGGGGGGATCAGCCCTGCAAGAATGCTGCTGACGCCGGCGATGCAGCCGGATAGGAGCAACAGCGAGCTGGCGGAGAGTCCGTTGAGCGCGCCGCCAGCCAATGCGCTTGCGGGCGTAAAATGCGTCCAGTCGATCTGCACGAGAACCGCCTCCCCTCAAAGCGCCTCAGAATATTCGCCAATGTTGCGCTGAAGATACGTCCGGAAATTATAGATCCTACCATTACAGTCCTCGCTGCGTGACGTGAAGCGTCGGATGCGGCCTCTTTTCACGCAAGAGCGCGTGGCCCTTTCTGCGGAGAATTTCCTCGAAGGTCTACTCGGCGATGAGCGCCGCAAGACTGGCTGGACCGCGCCGAGGCAGCCGGCGATCCGGGTCCGTGGCGGCAACAAGCGATCCTTGGCCGCGGACGCTGGGATGCAGACGCGTTGCGTGACGTCGTGCGCGATTACGCGCTTGAAACACTGGCCGATGACGACGCGGTTTTCGTCATCGACGGGACGGGGTTCTTAAAGCAGGGCAAGGCGTCCTGCGGTGTCGCGCGGCAATATACAGGCTCGGCGGGCAAGATCTCGAACTGCCAGATCGGCGTCTTCGCCTGCTATGTCACGCCGCGCGGTCATGCGTTCATCGACCGTGAATTGTATCTACCCAAAAGCTGGACCGACTATAAGGGCGCATGGCCAGCGCGCATGTCCCACAGGAGATCGTCGACAGCGCGTCTGGCGGCCTTGCGACCAAGCCAGCGTTGGCGCGCGTCATGATCGAGCGCGCGATTGCCTCGAAAGTTCCGTTCTCTTTCGTGGCCGCCGACACCGTCTATGGCGTCGGCGATATCGATGGCGTTGCGGCGCGCCGGCAAGGGCTATTTGCTCGGCGTGAAATCCATCCGTATCGCTCCTGGGGCAAGCCACAGACCGTCGCCGGAACGGCAAAGGAAATCGCCGAGGGCTTGCCCGCCTCCGCGTGGCGCCGTATCTCGGCGGGCGCGGGAACGAAGGGCGAGCGCTTGCACGACTGGGCCTATCTCGAACTCGCCGATCTCGACGCCGGCGAATACAGCGAGGCGCTCTCCGGACAGGCATGGACACGCGGCCTCTTGATCCGGCGTAAAATCGCCGATGGCGATCTCGCCTTCTTCACAACATGGGCGCCGAGCGGGACATCGATCGAAAGACTGGCGAAAATCGATGGGCGTCGTTGGGCGATCGAAGACAGTTTCGAAACGACGAAGAACGAACTCGGCCTCGATCACAACGAGACGCGTTCCTGGCACGGCTGGCGTCGTCACGTGTCGCTGGTCATGCTCGCCTTCGCCATGATGGCCGCGATCCGCGCTCACGCCAATACGGTCGCGTCACCCCCAAAAACGGTTCGCCGAAAGACGACGCCCTGTTCGCCTCAGAGCTGACGAGCCCGTCGCCTATCCGCTGGTCCATGCAGGAAATCCGCCGCATCGCAACGCGCCTCGCGCGCGATCGCATCCGACCAGAGTTTGTCATCGTCTGGTCGCTCTGGCGACGGGCGCATCAGGCGATGGCCAAGCCCGCCCATATGAAATCGCAAATGTAATGCTAGGCGAGCCGGGACGGATCTTTCCCCGTCGTCGCACATCCGAGTTCGGACAGCTGAACGTCACATCTTCCGAAGACGAGAGCTTGCGGCATCGTTTGACGCGGAGGCTGCGGCGCGGACGCCGCTGCGATGAAGAGGCGCACTGCGGCTCCTCTCGTCGCGAAGGTCGCTCCGGTCTGAGGTCACGTCAACCGAACGCCGCCGACGCTTTCTTTTGCTTCACTTCGTAGCTCGCAGGACTTGTGCTGCAACCGATGTTGCGCGCCAACTCTCCGCATTGATCGCAATCCAGCCCGACGCCACCGCTGGTCTCTCTCTTGGCTGCATCTGGACGAAGGACGGCTGCGCCTCGATCGCCTAAGACGCAACAGCGGGTCAGCAACTTTCTTCCCCTGACGCCTGCGGCGTCATTCCTCGCGAGGCAAGAAAGCCGCTTCTCCACCGTCCTCCGCTTTGCTGCGGCCCCGCGGGTGCGTCGGCGGATCGCCTCCGTCTCTCGAAGCGCCATCGAGATCCCATGACGGCAGACAAGGCGCCGCTTGGTAAAAGCTGATCGCGCGATTGTCGCTGGGAGAAAGATCATGCAGTTTGGAGACGAGAGTGGAATAGCCGGTGAACTGAACGCGATCTTCGTGTCGTTGGAATTGAGCCGAAGCACTTGGTTGATCACGTCGCTGTCGCCGGGCGCGGGCGAGAAGATTTCGCGGCACACGATCGAGGCGGGCAATCTGGCGGCGCTTCTCGAGCGCTTTTCGCTGTTGCGGGCCAAGGCCCGGCAGCGGAGGCAGCGAGAGTATCCAATCGTCACAATCCACGAGGCTGGCTTTGATGGCTTCTGGGTTCACCGCGCACTGTTGTCGGAAGGGATCGACAGCCATGTCGTGGATGCCGCCTCGATCGCGACCTCGCGTCGCAAGCGCCGGGTCAAGACGGACCGCGTCGATGGCGAGACGCTCGTCCGAACCTTGCTCGCCTACAAGCGAGGCGAGCCCCGCATCTGCGCGATGCTGCGCGTCCCGTCGCCGGAATAAGAGGATCGGCGTCGCATCGGGCGCGAGCGCAAGACCCTGATGAGCGAGCGCATCCAGCACAGCAATCGGATCAAGGGACTGCTCTTCTCGCAGGGCATCACGACTTTCTCACCCTTGCGACGCGACCGCCGCGCGCGGCTCGAAGCGCTGACGACCGGCGATGGTCGTCCGCTGCCGGAGCATATGAAACGGCAGATCCTGCGCGAAATCGATCGCCTCGAACAGGTCATGGAGCAGCTGGCGACCGTCGATGCCGAGCGCGACGCCATGCTGGCTGCTGAGAGCAGTCGCGATACGTCTGTTGTAAGAATGTTGACCAACGTCGTTGGCATCGGCGCCGAGTTCGCTGCGGTGCTATGGTCGGAGGGCCTGTTCCGGCGCTTCGACAATCGACGACAGGTCGCCGCCTATGCCGGACTGGCGCCGACGCCATGGCAAAGCGGCGCTGTCGCGCGCGAACAAGGCGTAAGCAAGTCCGGCAACGGTCGACTGCGCAGCACGCTGATCCAGCTCGCCTGGCTCTGGATTCGCCATCAGCCGGGGTCCGAGCTCACCAAATGGTTCCGCAACCGTGTGGCCCAGAACGGCGGCCGGATGAAGAAGACGATGATCACCGCGCTGGCGCGAAAGCTGTTCGTGGCGCTCTGGAAATACGCAACCGCCGGCGTCGACATTGAAGGTGCGGTTGTGCGCGCATGATGTGATCTTGAGTTCCGTCGGGGCGTGATCAGCCCTGCGGATCGAGGTGGGCGACCGTATCTGCGGCCTGGCATAAAACGCCGTCATCGAGTCTGGTATCGCCCTCCTGAACCCATGCCGCCGAAAGCGGGATTATGGTGCGTCCGCCCAGGCGGCGACCGGATGTGAGGTTGATACGTGCATTGGCGCGGATCACGAACGGGTTCGGACCTCGTGTTGAAGTGGAGGAAACGCAACCGCCGCTGGCCGCCTTGACGCTTCTAACGGCGCGACGATCTTCATTGCCGTTTCTCGGCCGACAATGCCGAGCGAAGCCGCCGAGCGGCCTCTCATGGGGCTGGTCTGGCGCCGGGCCGTCCTATGCCTGCAACGGCTTCGCCGACCTTCTTCCCCTGACCGCAAGCGGTCATTCCTCGCGAGGCAACAAGCTCGGCTGCCGCCGTCCTCCGCTGCGCTGCGGCCCAAGGGTGCAGGCGTCCGTCCCGTCACCTCAAGACCGCCACGAGGTCGCATCGGGCGGCTTCGGGCAACAGCCAGGAGATACGACAATGGCTCAGATCGGCACCTTCACCCGGAACGACGACGGCACCTTCACCGGCACGATCCGCACTCTCAACATCAACACCAAGGCGACCATCAAACCCGTTGCCACCAAGGACAGCGAACGCAGTCCCGACTTCCGGGTCGCCGCCAACGGCGTCGAACTGGGCGCAGGCTGGAGCAAGGCCGCCAAGGACTCGGGCGCAGAATACCTCTCGGTGAAGCTCGACGATCCGTCCTTCACGGCCCCGGTCTACGCGACCCTGGTCCAGGGCGACAACGCCGAACACAAGCTCATCTGGTCGCGCTGACTTGCGCTACGGACGCTCCGCCTAAGGCGGAGCGTCCGATCTGCAACCCACAGTATCCCAGAGCACGCCGCCCTCTTGACCAACGGTCCCTCATGTGAGGCCGCGGTGGTCGCGGGTTCGAAAGCGAGATCAACAGGAGAATATCATGGCGAACATCGGCTCCTTCAAAAAGTCCGGCAACGAGTATCAGGGCGAAATCGTCACCCTCAGCGTCCAGGCTCGCGGCGTCCGCATCCTCCCCGAAACCAACCGCGCCAACGACAACGCCCCCAGCCACCGCGTCTTCGTCGGTCGCGCCGAGATCGGGGCCGCCTGGCCGAAGCGCTCCAACGAAGGCCGCGACTATCTCTCTCTGAAGCTCGACGATCCGAGCTTCACCGCGCCGATCTACGCCAACCTCTTCGACGACGAGGAAGGCGACGGCTACAGCCTCATCTGGTCGCGCGGCCGCAAGGCCAACGGCGAGTGATTGCGAGCGCCCCGCCCGAGCAATCGGGCGGGGTAGCCCCAAACTGGCGCGTTGTCTCGACCATCACGGGGCGGCTTTCTTGATCTTTTGCTGCGCGCCGCCGCCACTCGCGCTCGGGGCGGCTTTCGCTTTGCCCCTCGTTATTCGGGCCCCACCTGCCTTGGCGTCGCCGTTCGAAGGCGCGCGACGCCGAGCCTCTTCCTCCAAAGCGACTTCGTCTGGCGCAACGAGCGCCACCTGATCGACGTCCAACGCGAGCGCGAGCTCGTAAAGACTGAGGATTGTCGGGTTTCGCTTACCCTGTTCCAGCCCGCTCAAATACTGTTGCGTGAAGCCTGAACGTTCGGCGAATTGCTCCTGCGTCAGGCCCTTTTCGAGCCTGATCCGCTTCACATTCCGCCCGACCAGCTTCCGCATATCCATGCAGGGAGGCTGGCCTTTTACACACCATAATGTTTATCCACTATAGTATGTAAATCGCGCCCGCCCGCATTGGGACACACCGAGCAAAATTCCTGTAGAATGCTAATGATGCGGCAGGCCAATTTAGGAGACGCGACGTCATGAGCCGTCCCGATCCCATGCCCGTCGCCGATCTTGCGCCCAGCGAAGCGTCCGTCACAGACTATGATCGCGCCCACGCGGCGACGTATCTGCGACTGCTGGACGCGGCCGCCGAAGGCGCTTCATGGGAAGAAGCCTGCCGGATCGTGCTCGGCATTGATCCCGATCGAGAACCGCAACGCGCGGCAAGCGCGCATCAATCTCATCTCGAACGGGCGAGATGGCTCACTGCGGGCGGCTATCGAGATTTGCTCAAAGGCAGCTGAACCGTAGCTTCTGCAGACATTCGATTCGACTCCATCGCCGTCGATTCCCCATTCCGGTCGGATTCTGACGCGATTCTTGACACGTTTCTCCACAACCTTTGCAGGCAATATTCATTCGTCGCGAGAACCCCCATGTCGGATCAGGACTGGCGCTCGCCAAAGGCATACGATTATTTGCAGGACTTGAGCGCTCCGGGCCTCGCCTGGGAGTTTCTCAGACGCAACGCGGATTATCGCGCCGACTTCGCAGACCCAGACATTCGAGCTGCGCTCGACGCCGGCGTCGCCGGTGCGACGCGGCGCTGGGGGTTGCGATTTCGCGGTGGATCCCGAGCTGCGCGCCGACGAAGCGGAGATCTTTTGGCTGCCTGAGCTGCGCACATCGAGCGTCATTCTTGTCGCGTCGCCCATTCCAGCCGCCTCTGACGAGGAAACGACGCGATCGTCTTCGATCGCCCCTTCCGCCGCTGAGTTGCGAACTCATTCCAAATTAGTCGCTCACCGAACAAGTGACGATGGCGAACACGTCCTGTTGCAATCCGTGCGCGACCAATGCCAGCTTTGGCTCCCCGATCGGCAGGCAGGCGACGGACCACTCGCCGCAGTGATCCTGCTCGACGAACTTGCGCCGCACCGAGCCGAAGCCGCGTTGAAATTCTGGCGGTTACTGCGCGACAAGCCGCCGCTTCGCGCCGAACATCCTCCTGATCTGCGCCGCGTCTTCTCCCTTCTTCGCGCCCTCGACGGCCATCTCGGCGGCGCTTCCTATCGCAAGATTGCCGAACGCCTCTTCAGCAAAGCCCGCGTCACCGCCGATCCCTGGAAAACCTCTTCCCTTCGTGACGCCACGATCCGCCTCGTTCGCGGCGGCGTCGCGCTGATGCGCGGCGGCTATCGCAAGTTCCTCAAAAAATAGCGGCGCTCGCCAAAGCTTCTTCGGATGCTGTCGCCGGGTGGCGATTTTCGTCGCCCCCATCTTCGCCATCCCTCCCGCCCGTTTCCCTCCGCCATGGTGATCGAGCCAAGCCGCCGATAGCCGGCGGCGCGCCATGATCTGCCGAGGCCATCCATGTCCGCACAATCCGCGCCCCTGCCGCCGCGTTACCTTCGCACGCCCGAAGCCGCGCGATTTCTTGGTCTTTCAGGCCGCACGCTCGAAAAGCATCGCACCTACGGAACGGGCCCGCGCTACTCGAAACTCGGCGGCCGCGTCGTCTACCGCGTCGAGGACCTGCAAGCCTGGGCCGATCGCGGCGCCAAGGCGTCGACCTCCGACCCCGGCGTCGGAACCGTCCTGCCCGCGCGCCGGCACGCCGACCACCTTGCGCAGCGCGCCGCTCAACCGCGCGGCTGACCTTTCGGGAGCGACGAGAATGACGCCCCGAGACCGACACGCACGCATCTGCGGCGACGAACGGGAGCAGCTCGAACTCTTTCGAGCGCTGCCCGGCGAGCTCGCGCCGCGCGATGCGCAGGACCTCATGGCCTATCCCTTCTTCAGCCTCGCCAAGTCAAAGCGAACGGCGCCCATCGACTTCAGGACGGCTCAAATCGCGATCAAGGTAGAAGCGACCGCCGAGCATGGCATGGCCACCATCTGGGATGCCGACGTGTTGATCTGGGCGGCGTCCCAAATCGTCCAGGCGCGCGATAGAGGCCTCAAGACCTCGCGCCTGATGGCGACGACGCCCTATGAGATTCTCACCTTCATCGGCCGCGCCACGGGCGCGCGCGACTATCAGCGCCTGCGCGCCGCCTTCGACCGGCTGCAGTCAACCAGCGTCGTCACGTCGATCCGTCAAACGACTGAAAGACGCCGGCGGCGCTTCTCCTGGATCAACGAATGGAAGGAGACCGCTGATCCGAGCGGCCGGCCTCTCGGCGTCGAACTGATCGTGCCGGACTGGTTCTATGAAGGCGTCCTCAACGAAGCCTTGGTGCTCACAATCGACCGGGCATATTTCTCGCTGACGGGCGGTCTTGAGCGCTGGCTGTATCGCCTCGTTCGCAAACACGCCGGCAATCAGCAGGGCGGCTGGAGCTTCGATTTCGCGCATCTCCACGCCAAGTCCGGCGCGCTCTCGCCGCTCAAGCATTTTGCGTTCGATCTGCGCGGCATCGTACGGCGCCAGCCCATTCCTAATTACCGGCTCGACATCCGCCGAGGCCCGTTCGGCCGCGAACTTCTCATCTTCACGCCGCTCACTGCCGATCCGCTCGAGCGCGCCGTTCAGCGCCTCGATCGTCGTCTCGCCGCTGTGGAAAAGCTGTGAATAGCCTCGTGCTATCAGGGACCGAATCTATCGTGCTATCGGGGACCAAATCCTCGTGCTATCGGGGACCAAAATGGCGCCCAAGCCATTGTCGTCGAAGCCTTCACGGCGCTCGTAACTTACTAACTTCGGAATCCTTCGGATTCCTTCTAACGGCGGGCGCCTCCCGCTCGACTGCCGCCCCACGAGCAAAAAGCCAGCCGGGAAGAGAAGAAGGCGCGCCCGCATCGCGACATCCGCGACGCGCGCGCAGAGCCGGCCATTCGGGCGACAGTGACACCCCTTCGGCACAGCGAGCCATCGCGCTCCGGCGAGCGGACCAAAATCGGCGCGCATTTCCTCCGTTCGACCATGACGTGACCGGAGGCCAACCATGAACGCGCCGACCGAAGTCGAACTCTATTTCGTCAAAGGCAAAATCGAACGCTGGCTGCGCTTCGGCAAACCGATCAACGAGCGAACGCTTGATCGACGGCGGCGCGTCGCGACATTCGCGCCGGGCGCCATCTTCGCCTTCGTCCGCTGGGCGTCGAATGCGCATGGCACGCTCGTCTCGCGCATCGACATCCTGCGCGCCTGCGACGACGGCGAGCCCTGCTCCACCATTCCGGGCGTAAAGCCCGGCGCGGAAATTTTGCTACGGACGGTCGGCTGGGAGAAGGTACAGCGCGTCCTGCGCGCCATCGACGCCGTCGAAGCGCTTGGCTTTCTTCCGCAGGAAATCTGTCCCGACCATTGGCGGCACGTCCACAACCGGCTCGCAGCCGGTCTGCCGCCGCGCGCCTATTCGCGTGAGCGCCATCGCGCCTGGCTGATGCGTGCTGGCTTGGAGCGAAGCCCATGAGGACGCTCGCTCTCGCTTTCGTCGCCGTCTGCGCAATCGCGTCGACTTTCGCCGAGCGTCCTGTGCCGCTTCTTGTCTGGAACGCCTCCGCCAGCGCGCCCATCGGGCTTTACGCCGTCCATCCGGCTGGTGCCCTCGCTATCACTGATCTCATCGTCGCTCGGCCGCCCGAACTGCTCGCCGAGTGGCTCGCGACGCGCGGCTATCTGCCCAAAGGCGCGCTGCTCATCAAGCGAGTGGCGGCGCTTCCCGGACAGAAAGTCTGCCGAACGGACTTCACAATCTCTGTCGATGGGAGCGCCGTCGCGGAAGCCAACGCGCGCGATCACGCGGGCCGCGACCTGCCGCGCTGGAGCGGATGTTTCACGCTCAGGCCCGGCGAAGTCTTCCTGCTCAATTGGGACCATCCCGCGTCGCTCGACGGGCGGTATTTCGGGGCGCTTCCGGTTGAGGCTGTCGTCGGTCGCGCGCAGCCGATCTGGACGGAGGCGGAGTGATGATCGACCCATCGCTCTGCTGGGATGCAAATTGCACCCGCGCATCAATTGGTCGGCGTTCGGCAAGGCTTCGAACAATTGCGCGCGCCTTGCTCTGCGCCTTGTGGGCGTTTCCTGCATATGCTGAGTCCGCGCACCACGAGACGATATCGAGCCAACTTTCGCGCCGTCTCGCCATCACCAGCGCTCTCACGGAGGCGTCCAATCGCTTCCGGCTACCGGTTCATTGGCTGCGCGCCGTCATGCGCGCCGAGAGCGGCGGCGACGCCAAATCCATCTCCAGGAAGGGCGCGATCGGCCTCATGCAGCTCATGCCCGCGACCTACGCCGAATTGCGGACGCGCTACGGTCTTGGCGCCGACCCTTTCGATCCGCACGACAATATTCAGGCGGGAGCCGCCTACCTTCGTGAGTTGCTCGACCAATATGGCGAGCACGGCTTTCTGGCGGCGTATAACGCCGGCCCGGGACGCTATGAGGACTATCTTCGCGGTCGCTCTCTGCCAGCCGAAACGACGGAATATGTCCGACGGATCGCGTTCGCACTTTCACTCGGCGGAAATTCCGTAGGCCCTTATTCCGCCTCCTCTGGCAACGGTTCCTCTTCAATCTTTGTCGCGATCACCGCACCGGAAAAGCACGACGGTCAACTGCCGAGATACAGCGCCGATGCCGCTTTCGTAGCCGAAGGATCGACACGCCGCTCGCTCATTCCGGCGCGGATAGACGTCAGATTATTTGCAACAGATTTGCACACGGAGAACAGCCCCGACGCTTCGCCCCTCGCTGCTTTTTCACGCTCCTCCAACCTTTTCGCCGTTCGCGGACCTTCAGGAGCATCCCGATGACCCAACTCTCCCATTTTCGCAGGATAGCGCACGTCCTCGCGCCTTTGTGCGCGAGCGGCGCCAAGGGAGCGCCAGCGACCGACCTATTGCAGGATAAAAGGGACAGCCTGCGGCCTTGTCCGGCGGTCGGTTTGTGGTTTCGCTTCAATGCATTCACACAGGCTGTATTTTTCATGCGCAGCCTGTCCATCAAGGCATCCGTCTCGAAAGTCTCAACAATTTCTACCTCTTCTGCGCTTCGCCATGTCGAGTGACGACGACATTCGCATTCGGCCAGGCCGCATCCGCTCGACCAAGCCGGGAAGAACAAGGAGCTTCGTGTCGCGCGTGCTGGCGGCGACACAGAAGGCGGGCGGCCTGCATCGGTCGGGCGCGCACGGAAGGGGGCGGGGCGCCTTCGGCCGCGGCCGGGCGGCGAGCCTCTCGGCGCTGCGCGGCCTGACCTCCCATTCGCGCGGCGTTGTGATCAAGGCGCGCGTCGTAAGGCACGGTCTAAAATCGGCGCAGCTCACGACGCATCTTGCCTATCTACAACGCGACGGCGTCACCCGCGACGGCGCAACCGGACGCATGTTTGACGCCGATGGCGACGAGGCGGATGCGCGAGCCTTCGCAGGACGCTGCCAGAGTGATCGCCATCATTTCCGGTTCATCGTCTCGCCCGATGACGCCCAGGAGCTTTCCGACCTTCGCGCCTTCACCCGTGAACTCATGGGCGAGATGGCGCGCGATCTCGGGACCAAACTTGTTTGGGCGGCGATCGACCATTGGAACACCGAGCATCCCCACATCCATGTCCTGGTACGAGGCCGAGACGACGACGGCGCCGATCTCGTCATCAGCCGCGACTACATTAGCCGGGGTCTTCGCGCCCGTGCCGAGCAGCTTGTCACCTTGGAGCTCGGGCCGCGCAGCGAGCAAGAGATTCGACGGGCTCTCGAGCGGCAGGTCGACGCAGACCGCTGGACGCCGCTCGATCAGGCGCTGGCGCGGGAAGCCGGAACGCAGGACGGACTCGTCGACCTTCGACCGAATGCGTGTCAGGAGAACGATGTTGAACGGTCGATGCTGATCGGTCGCGCGCGCAAGCTCGAAAGGCTTGGGCTCGCCGCGCCGCTCGGCCCCGGCCAGTGGATGATCGGCGAAGAAGCCGAGAGCGTCCTGCGCGCGCTCGGCGAACGCGGCGATATCATCAAGCGCATCCATCGCGGCCTCAGGGAGCGAGGCGTCGAGCGGGCGACCGCCGACTTCGTCTGGGACAGCGACGTGCGCAGCGAGTCGATTATCGGCCGCCTCATCGCGCGCGGTCTCGACGACGAACTCAAGGGCTCGGCCTTTGCGATCGTCGACGGCGTCGACGGCCGCGCGCATCACGTTCGGCTTAGAGACATCGACGCCACGAGCGACGCCGCCCCCGGCGCCATCGTGGAGGTCAGGCGACTTCCTCCCCGGGATGCGGGGACGCCCCTTCTGGTCCTCGCCGTTCGATCCGACCTTTCCATCGAGGAGCAAATCAACGCGACGGGCGCCACCTGGCTCGATCGATGCCTCGTCTCGAGGGAGACTATGCCACTATCGGAATCAGGCTTCGGCCGCGAGGTCCGGGACGCCAGGGAAGCGCGCGCCGACAATCTTGCCACCGAAGGGCTGGCTCGCCGCCAAGGTCAGCGCCTTGTCTTCGCGCGCGATCTTCTCGACACGCTGCGGTCGCGCGAACTGAGCGAAGCTTCCAACCGACTCACAGCGCAGACAGGCCTTCCGCGGCATGCCGTCGCCGAGGGCGAGACCGTTGCTGGCGTATATCGTCAGCGCCTGACTCTCGCGTCGGGCCGCTTCGCCATGATCGACGACGGACTCGGCTTCAGCCTCGTCCCGTGGTCCCCGTCGTTGGAAAAGGAACTCGGCCGGCAGGTGTCGGGCACAATGACGCCAGGGGGCGTAGATTGGAGCTTTGGCCGGAAGAAGGGAATCGGATTGTAGGAGGAGGGGCATTGAGGCGTGCTGCTGGGATTTCCGAGCTCTCGCAGTCCTTGAGGTCACATCTCTCCCGGTATTTACGCGCCGTAGCACGACAGGCTGCGACACCTGATCAAGTCTTCTTGCGGGCGCGAGCGACGACCCCACAAGCTGGCGCCCATGTCCGCCACCCGCATCCTCTGGGGTCAGATCCTCGTCGTCTCCGCCATCGTGCTCGCGACCACATGGGGCGCGACTCAATGGACGGCGTGGCGACTGGCGGATCAGCCGGAGCTGGGTCCGCCCTGGATGTTGGTCGGAGAGTGGCGTCTTTATCCGCCGCCGGCCTTCTTCTGGTGGTGGTATCATTTCGACGCCTATGCGCCGGACGTTTTCGTCGAGGGCGCGGGCATCGCCGCCTCGGGCGGCTTCGTCTCCATCGCCGCCGCCATCGCCATGTCCGTGCATCGCGCACGCGAAGCCCAAAACGTCGTCACCTATGGATCGGCGCGCTGGGCGAGGCCGGAAGAAGTCGAAGCGGCGGGACTCCTTGGGCCCGACGGCGTGGTGCTCGGGAGATTGCAGGAGCGCTATCTACGCCATGACGGCCCCGAACATGTGCTGTGCTTTGCGCCGACGCGCTCTGGCAAAGGCGTCGGCCTTGTGGTGCCGACGCTGCTCACTTGGCCAGGCTCTGTCATCGTCCACGACATCAAGGGCGAGAACTGGTCCTTGACCGCCGGCTGGCGAGCGCGCTTCGGCCGTGTGCTGCTCTTCGATCCGACCAACGCCTCGTCCTCCGCCTATAACCCCTTGCTCGAGGTCCGGCGCGGGCCCGCCGAGGTACGGGACGTCCAGAACGTCGCCGACATTCTCGTCGATCCAGAAGGCGCCCTCGAGCGGCGCAATCATTGGGAGAAAACGAGCCACTCGCTCCTCGTCGGCGCCATCCTCCATGTCCTCTACGCCGAAGCCGACAAGACGCTCGCCGGCGTCGCCAACTTCCTCTCCGATCCCAGACGCCCGATCGAGACAACGCTCCGCGCCATGATGACGACGAAACATCTTGGTGACGCCGGTCCGCACCCGGTGGTGGCGTCGACCGCGCGCGAGCTTCTCAACAAGTCGGAGAATGAGCGCTCAGGCGTTCTCTCGACGGCCATGTCCTTCCTTGGCCTTTATCGAGACCCCGTCGTCGCGAAGGTCACACGGCGCTGCGACTGGCGAATCGCCGACCTTGTCTCGGCCGAGAAACCGGCGACGCTTTACCTCGTGGTGCCGCCCTCCGACATCTCCCGGACCAAGCCGCTAGTGCGCCTGATCCTGAACCAGATCGGGCGGCGGCTGACCGAGGAGCTGGACTCGAAGCAGCGGCGCCATCGGCTGCTGCTCATGCTGGACGAGTTCCCGGCATTGGGGCGACTCGACTTCTTCGAGTCCGCGCTCGCCTTCATGGCGGGATATGGCCTCAAGAGCTTCCTCATCGCCCAGTCGCTCAATCAGATCGAGAAGGCCTACGGACCGAACAACGCCATACTCGACAATTGCCACGTCCGCGTATCCTTTGCGACGAATGACGAGCGCACGGCGAAGCGCGTTTCCGATGCGCTCGGCACCGCGACGGAAATGCGCGCCATGAAGAACTACGCTGGCCATCGCTTAAGCCCCTGGCTCGGGCACCTGATGGTCTCGCGACAGGAAACCGCACGGGCGCTGTTGACGCCCGGAGAGGTGATGCAACTGCCGCACGCCGACGAAATCATTCTCGTCTCCGGCCTGCCGCCTATCCGCGCCAAGAAAGCGCGCTACTATGAAGACCGCCGGTTAAATGGGCGGATACTGCGGCCCCCGGAGCGCCACGTAACCGACGCTGGACTATCGGCCTTGAATTCCGCGGCCTCCAATGTGAGGGACGATTGGTCTGCCTTACCGCCGCCCAAGCGCGAAGCTGGGCCCGACGACGATCCCGCCAATGGCGGAATGCGCCGCGAGCCAGAGCTCCCTGAGCACGAGGACATCGCGCCGATCGAACCCACCCCGGCCCCACCGATCGACGCTTTCGCCGCCTACGCATCGGATGGCGAAGAGGCGATCAAGGCCCGACTTCTCCGCAGTCAGGGCCGCGCGCTCGCCCGCCAGGCGGCGCTCGACCCGGACGATAGCATTGCGTTGTAAGGTGACTGCATGGCGGTGAAACAGCGTCTCTCGGTCTATCTCGACGCCGACATGATGGCGCGGCTGGAAAATCTCGCCGCGACGGAGCGCGTTGCTAAATCTTCGATTGCGGAGGCGGCGATCATTTCCTTTTTGACCGCGGACGACGCTGATCGCTGGGAAGCGGCCCTCACGCGACGGCTCGACCGGCTCACCCGCTCCGTCGATCGCGTGGAGCGCGACCTCGAATTCTCGGTCGAAGCGCTGGCGCTCTATATCCGAGCCTGGCTCACGGCCACGCCGCCTTTGCCGGAAGGCGCGCAAGCGGCGGCACAGGCCAAGGGACGAGAGCGATATGAAAGCTTCATCGAGGCTTTAGGACGGAGGCTGGCAAAGGGGCAGCGATTGGCGAAGGAGGTTTTGGAGGAGGTCCAGTCAAATGTCCGCGACGGGAACTTTTAAAACATTGCGCGTCGTCTATTGCTCTCCCTGCGTGGACGAACATTTTGTGATGGTCCGCTCATGCCCAAAAGCGGTCTTGGCGTATTACCGTTTTGCTGGATCGCTCAGAGCCTGTTTGGAAAATCACGGGTGAGCATTCCGACGGATGAGAACGCCGCCCATGGCGACGTGGATCATGGCGGTTGAGACGTCGATACGGCGCTCGTAATCTCGAACGAGCCTGCGCCAGCGGATCATCCAGCCGAAAGTGCGTTCGACAATCCAGCGACGCGGCAGGACTTCGAAGCCCTTTTGATTGTCTCGGCGACGGATGATCTCGAGCACGAACTCCAGATAGGCGGCCTTGTCCATCAACTTGAGCCGGTCGTAGGCGGCGTCGGCGAAGAGATGTTTCACCCACGGCCAGCGCTTGCGGATGGCGTCGAGGATCGTCTGCGCCCCGGCGCTGTCGGAAATGTCGGCGGTCGTCAGATTGACCATCAGCAAGCGACCATCCGCATCGACCGCGATATGGCGCTTGCGGCCGACGATCTTCTTGCCCGCGTCATAGCCCCGCGTCTGCGCATGCGGCGCCTTGATCGACTGGCTGTCGATAACCGCCGCTGATGGGCTCGCTTCTCGTACTTGTCGTTCCCGATCGAGCATGAGCTCGACGTCATGGATCGTCTGGAACAGGAAACGTCGCGCCAGCTCGCGGAACCAGCCATAGACCGTGCGCCAATGACCGAAATGCACCGGCAGCATCCGCCAGCCGCAGCCTGACCGCACGAGATAGCGCACCGCGTTGATGACTTCGCGAAATTCGACCTCGCGCGGTCGACCCCTGCGTCCCGGCTTCGGCATCAACGGCGCGATCCGCGCCCATTCCTCATCTGTCAGATCAGACGGGTAGCGCTTGGTCTTTCGGGCGATCCTGGCCATCCGGCCCCGCTGCTTGCGTGTCCACATCCAAAGTGTGAATCATATTTGAAGCGAAACAGGAATCCCCAACATTCCGAATTTTCAAACAGATGGGGTGATTGGGGTCTACTCCCGGAAGGGCGGCTGCTCCTGTCGAGATGTGAGAACGTGGTCGGTGTCGTATCGCCACAAGCATCAGGAAGGAGCAGCCATGAGATATTTTGTCGGACTCGACGTGTCATTGGAAGAGACGTCGATCTGTATCGTCGACGAGGCGGGCCGGATCGTGAAAGAGCTTCGCGCCGCAAGTGAGCCGGAGGTTCTCATCGTGACTTTGCGAGATACGGGTCTGACGCTGGAGCGCGTTGGACTGGAAGCCTGCTCGCTGACAGCGTGGCTGCATGACGGACTGACGCAAGCCGGCTTGCCCGCGATCTGCATCGAGACCCGGCAGGCTAATGCGGCGATGAAGACGATGCCGAACAAGACCGACCGCAACGACGCCCGCGCTCTCGCCCAGATCATGCGGACGGGCTGGTTCCGGCAGGTTCATGTCAAGAGCCGGCAATGCCGGCTATGGCGCTCGCTTCTTGTCTCGCGCCGCACAATCCTCAACGAAATGCGGTCGATCGAAAACGTGGTGCGGGCGATCCTGCGGGAAACCGGCGTCAAGCTCGGCACACCGAGCCGGGCGGATTTTGTCGAACGCGTCCGCGAATTGGCCGGCGGTGATTCCGAGGCGACGCCGCTCGTCGAGCCTCTTCTCGCAATCCTCGTGACGATGCTGCGCGAACTCGCTCGTTTGACGAAGCGGGTGCTTGAGGTCGTCCGCAAGGAGGCGGTTTGTCGCCGCTTGATGAGCGTTCCGGGCGTCGGTCCGATCACGGCGCTCGCCTTCCGCGCCACGATCGACCAACCCGATCGCTTCCGGCATTCGAGGGACGTAGGCGCGCATCTCGGCCTGACGCCGGCCCGCTACCAGTCCGGCGAGACAGACATCCAAGGCAGGATCAGCCGATGCGGCGACGAACTCGCCCGCACGGCGCTTTACGAGGCGGCACACACGCTGCTCACACGCAGCCGCAAATGGTCGTCTCTGCGCGCCTGGGGCGTGAAGGTCGCCAAACATCGTGGCATGGCGCGCGCCCGTGTGGCGGTGGCGCGCAAACTCGCCGTCATTCTGCATCGCATGTGGACCGATGGCGTCGAATTCCGCTTTGGCAAGGAGCCCGCCGCGGCGGCGGTCGCTCTGGTCGCCTAACCCGAGCCAAAGCGGGGAGACGAACACAAAGCATTCGCTCGAAAGAGCGATCCGGATCGTTCCCTTGGGGACGATGGGCAAGGCGATCTCGTTAAGAGTCTCGAACCTGCCGGCGAAGGCCCGCAAAGTCGTGAAACAGATTGAGACGCCCGCCTTTCTGACCCCATCATGCGGCGGCCACGCGCCGACCGCGAAGAGAAGCCTGTGACCCACGAGAACGAGACCAGCAAAGAGAGTTACGATCGCCAAAGAGTTACGATTGCGACAGGACGGCTTGACGCCAACGACCCCAATCAGAGAAGGCTCTCAGAATTTACAGCTCAGACTCACCGACATCGCCCTCGGCTCGCCATGGAACATGGCGCCGTTCGAGGTCCAGTTGGCTTGGTTGGTGAGATTGGTGAGGCTGACGTCGATCTTGAGATTGTTGTCGAGGCTGTAGCCGAGCGTCGCGCCGAGCATCCGCTGCGGCGGCAGGGTGAAGCCGGGCGTGTTGGGCAAGGTCGCCTCGGCGCGGCTGGAATAGTAGTAGTTCAGGCCCAGTTCCAGCCCCTTCAGATCGCCACTGTCGAAACTGTAATTGGCCGAAAAATTGTAGACGCGCCGCGGCGCGCCGAGGAGGTCGCTGCCAGCTTGCGAGGGGACATTCGAGTCCTTCGAGACGACGGCGTGCAGAAAGGTCGCCACCGCGTTGACCTTGAGATTGGGAAGCGGCTCGCCGCCAAGATTGACCTCGATCCCGTGGCTGTGCTGCTGGCCGGTGACGAGCGAATAGAAGCCGGACGGATTGGCGGGATTGGGAATCGCGACATTGTCGCGGGTGATGTCGAAAAGCCCCAGCTCGAAGGTCATCTTGGTGTCGAGGAAGCGCCGACGCGCGCCGATCTCATATTGCGTATCCTGCTGGGGCGGTGGCGCTTCACCGCCCAGAAGCCGCACGCCGGTATTGGGAACCAGAGATTGCCCATAGGCAAAAAAGACCTCTGTCTCTCGATCTGCCTTGAAGAGAACGCCCGCACGCGGATTAAAATAGCCCTGCGTCCCCTTGCTTAGACTCGCTGTGGGCTCGCCTGTCAGCGATCCAAAAGGATCGAAGACGCGTTCCCGTTGCGCAAGGATGTCGTAGCGGCCGCCGATGAGGACGCGCCAGTTCTCGCTCAGATCGATGAGATCCTGCCCATAGAGCGAACGTCCGATCGCCCGCGCCACGCCGTTGGACCAATAGGCTCCGGCGTAGTCTACGCCGGGCTGATAGGCGGGAAAGAAGATGTTCAGCGGCGCGGCTTCGTAGCGGGATATGGCGTTGGAATAGCCGAAGAAATAATCCCAATGCTCGAGATTGAAGGAAAGGGTGTGGGACAAGGGGCCTGTATCGACATGTCCATTTAATCTGATCTGCGCATCGAAGCTGCGAATGGCGGTTCGAGAGCGGACAGGATTGCCGAAGAGGACCGACTGAAATCCGTCATAACCCCAGCCGGTGAACCATCCCCAGCGGTTGGCGAAGAGGTAGTAGTCCGCGACGGCGGTTAGCTTCCAATCCACGTTCAAAGCATGTTCGTAAGAGAACGTCACATCGTCATAGACGGGCGATTCATGCTCGTTGGCCGGAACGCCAGCATAAAATTCACGGGGAATAAGAAAGAAAATCGGATCGGCCGGAACGCCGTCGCGATAGACGTAGCGTTCTCCGTTGTGCTCCGCGCGTAGCGTTGTGCGGTCGCCATTATCCGCCGTCCAGGCAATCATAGGCGCGATGTCGAAGCTTCGTGAGCGCACGAAATCGACGAAACTTCCGAGCGTTTGAGCAGAGCCTGTAACACGGAAAAGCAGGTTCTTGCGCTCGTTGAGCGGCGCATTCACATCGATGGCCGTTCGCCGTAACCTAAAAGATCCGAGACTTGTCGAGATATTGGCGAAACTCTCTCCAGTCGGTGCCTTCCGGATGTAATTCGCAGCGCCGCCGTAGCCGCCTAGGCTCAGGACCTATTAAATTTGATTGAGTTGTGATTCACAAGGGGTTCCGATTCGGAGGCCTTGATGATGAGCGATCTGTTTTTACTGAGCCAGCGCCAGATGGCGCGGATTTCGCCATTCTTTCCTCTGGCGCATGGGGTTCCGCGCGTCGACGACCGGCGCGTCGTCAGCGGCATTGTCTACGTGATCAAGCACGGCCTGCAGTGGAAGGACGCGCCCAAAGGCTACGGGCCGCACAAGACGCTTTATAACCGCTTCATCCGCTGGAGCCGGCTCGGCGTCTTCGATCGCATCTTCGCCGCGCTTGCCGGCGAAAGCCCAAGCCCCGAACGCATCATGATCGACTCGACGCATCTGAAAGCGCATCGCACGGCGGCAAGCCTGTTAAAAAAGGGGTTCTTTCCCGCTGTATCGGGCGCACGAAGGGCGGGCTGAACTCCAAACTCCATGTCGTCTGCGACGGCGCCGGCAAACCACTCGTCATGATGCTGACTGAAGGCCAGATGAGCGATCACAAAGGCGCCCGGCTGATGTGCGACGCCCTACCGAAGGCCAAAACGCTGATCGCCGACAAGGGCTATGACAGCGACGCCTTCCGCGACGCGCTCAAAGCGCGCGGAACCGAACCCTGCATTCCGCCACGGCGCAATCGCAAAACGCCGCTCGACTACGACAAGGCGCTCTATCGTCAGCGCCACAAAGTCGAGAACCTGTTCGCCAAACTCAAGGACTGGCGGCGCATCGCAACCCGCTACGACCGTTGCGCCCACACCTTCTTCTCCGCGATCTGCATCGCAGCAGCCGTCACTTTCTTCCTCAATCAATGAGTCCTGAGCCTAACGCCTTGCCAAACAACATGGCGCTTGGACCCTTGAAGAATTCGACGTGATCCACCGTGGAGAGATCGACGCTTTGTGAGGTGTAGCCGTGCGCAGCGCCGTCGAAGAGCGTAACCCCGCTCGGGAACCCGCGCATGACGAAACTTGGAGAATAGGCGGCGTTGGAAGCAGACTCGTTGACGAAGACGCCGCTTTGATCACGCCCGAGGCTTTGTGCGCGCGGCGCGATGTCAGGCTTTTCGCCTGTCTGATGCTCCGGCTTCTCCTCGCGCCACTTGAGCTCTTCCGGCGTCCTCTCGCCAATCCGGGCTTTATGACGTTTGACGATGGACTTGTCCGCTTGTGCGCTGTGGGCGGCCTCATTGCAACGCGCCGAGCCGACAGCGATAAGCACCAGCATCGCGGCGAGCGTAAACGCCTTCATATCGGCCCATGAATCGCTCGCGTGCGAGGGCCGCTAACATTGCAACCCACGGACGAAAAGCGGGAACTGGTAGCGATTTGCGAAAACGGCGCGACGAAACTCTTCGACTGATTTTCTCCGCAAATGACGAAGCGACACATCGCGCCGAAATCGTCGCCGCCGGGAAATATATCGACCACCGCCAATTTTGGCGTTGCCCCTTTCACCACGCCTTGCGTGAGAAGAAAGCCCAGCAATTGGCGGCGCGGATACGCCGACATTGGCAATGAGCGGCGCAGACGTTCGATTTCATTCGTCTCAATCCTCATCGGTGCGTCTCTCAGCTAAGCGACGTAATGACCGGCGCATCCATGTTGGTCGCTGCGACGGACACGATCCGCCTGTCCGCGACGCGCTTTCAGGCGCTTCCACCAAATGCAGGCCCCTGTGAGCGACAGCGACGTCAGTCCCAAGCCGAACAGAAAGACTGCAATTTTATATGCGCCTCCGAACGCCTCGGCCTTATGCAACGCTGCCAACCAATTGGTGATGGTGTCGCCGGCGGCAATTGCGCTGGGAGCGTTGAAGGCGACGAAGGAGCCGTTCGCGGCGTTGAAAGTAACGATCGTTTGTGCTTCTGACGTCGCAATATCCAGATCGCTGTGCACGCCGTAGAGATAGACGCCTTGCGCGCGGTCGAGCGCGAGCCAGCTCTCGCGATCGATTTTAAAACCGTTGTGGCCGCCGACGTCCTGCATGATCTGCCGACCCCGGCTTAGCGCCGCCGCCCAGTCAGGCGACAAATCGCTGACGGTCATCGCTACTTTCGGGCCGGACTTCGGCGCCTCCTGAAATACGAAGAGCGTCCGCATAACCGGCAAGTAGAGTTCGTCTCTGAGATTGAAGGAGACCGACGACCAGGCGAAGACAAGCAGGAGCAGCCATAGCCATAGACCAGTGGCGCGATGGAAGTCATAAAAGACGCGGACCGCGCTGGCCTGAAATTTCACCTGCCAGGCAATCCCCCAGCGTTCGAGCCAACTGCGACGCGCTTTGCCCCCTTTCCCGGCGGACGCGGGAAGAGTGAGCAAGAATCCCACGAAGCAGTCGATCGTCCAGATGAGCGCGGAAACTCCCAGCAGTCGCGCTCCGAATATTCCCATCGCAAGACTGTAGTGAAACCGATAAATGAACGGCATGAGATTCTTGAGCCCTTGCGAGATGTCACCGAAGGCGCGACGCCCCCGTTCCTCTCCCGAATATGGATCGAGGTAGATTTCGGTGAAGTCGATCTTGTAGGGCTTGCTCGTCGCCGGATCGTCGCGCGGCTCCATGCGAATGAGCGTCGTGTCGCCGTCTTCTGCATCGAGAATAATGTCGGTTGCTCGAGCCTGGGGCGCCAACGCTTCAGCACGCGCAATCAGCGTCGCGGGATCGAGGCGAACGACACCTGGCTGAACATGATGCAGTTCAGGTGTCAGATAGTGATCGATTTCTTTGAAAGAGACGCAAAGGCTCCCCGCGAGGCCGATGATCGCAAGATGGCCGGCGAGGTAAAGACCCGCATATCGGTGGAGCGATGCAAGCATTTGCCGGCCCATGCCGCGCCTCCTTGTTGTGGACCGGTCGACCCCATTGGCGCTTTCCCAATGGGGCCGATGCTTTCGAGGCGGGCTTAGAATTCCATACGGATCGAGCCGAGGAATTTCTGGGGCGTGCCGGGCGTGATGAAGGCCCAGCTATTGGTTCCGACATAATAGGTGCGGTCGAAGAGGTTATCGATATTGAGTTGCGCCGTGAATTTCTTGTCGAAGGCGTTGAACGAATAGCTGCCCATGAGATTGAAGATCGCATAGCCCGGCAGCTTGTAGGTATTTCCCGGATCGCCGAAGCGTTCGTCCATCGCCTGAAAACCGCCGCCGACTTTGAGTCCAGCCAACTGGTGGCCCGGCTGGAATTCGTACGTGCTCCACAGGCTGCCGAAATTCGTTGGCGCCAGATACAAGCGATTGCCTGTAAAACCAAGGCCGCCATCGAAGCCGACGTCCTTGGTGATCTTGGCGAAAGGCATATAGGTGTAGGCGCCGATCACCCGCCAACCCGGCAGAATTTCACCGGACAGATCGAATTCGAGGCCCCGTGTTTCGGCTTGCCCGATCGCTCTCGTATAGATTGGATTGACAGGGTCAGGTGTGCCGATATTATTCTTTGTCAAATCCCAATAGGAAGCCGTTGCGAGGAGCTTGCCGTCCAGTAGCTCCGCTTTGACGCCGCCTTCCCACTGCTGGGCCGTTTGTGTTGGCGCCATATTCGCGTCGCGCGCGCGAAACAGCGCGTTGGAGGCGCCAAAGTTTTCCGTATAGCTGCCGTAAACGGACAGCCAGGGGACAGGACGCCACAGAATCGCGCCGCGCGGACTGACTTTATTGTCCTTCGACGTAAGGAAGTGAGCTATCGTGTTCGTCCCGCTCGCGTCGTCGTAGCGAAGGCCGCCCATCAAGAAGATATTGTAGGGTAGTTCGATCTGATCCTGGAAATAGTATCCATTCCACACTTGCGAATAGCCGATCTTTCCGAACGGATTTAAAGGATCCGCATAAATGACGGGATTCGCATAGATTGGATAGGGCAAATAGGTCGGCGCAAAGATATTGAAAGCCGGAGCTGCTGCGCAGCAGTCGTTCTGAAGGTAGTCGTTTATATGAAAATAGTCATAGCCGAAAAGCAGCGTGTGCTTGACGCCAAAAGTGTCGACTTTGCCAGTCAGATTGACAGTCCCATAATACCGGTTCGACTGGGCGCCCGGGGGCGTCAGATTGAAAAACCGGTCCAGGGTTCCATCATTATTCGCAGGGCCAAAGAAAAGGCTGTTGGCCGCTCCAAAGCGCCACCATTCGCCGGTGAAGCGCGTCATCAATTTCCAGTTTTCGTTGAGCTCACGTGTGAAATTGAGGCCGCTCAGGAAGCGGTCTCCAGAACTGCGACTCGTGAGCGGTTCGCTTACATAGCGCGAGCGCGGTATCTGCGCCGGGAAGCCGTACCGGACCATGCGATTTGGATAGAGCGCGGCGAGTTCGGGCGCGACCTGCGCGAGCGAAACCGCTCCGATCGGCGGTATGCCGGGGTCTACCGCATCGTTATAATGCTGATACTCGAATTCGACATTGACGCGCGTGTGCTGGTCCGGTCGCCAACTCACCACCGGAGCAATGAAGAAACGGTTGTTCTTCATGAAATCACGGAATGAATGGGCGTTTTCGTAAGCCATGTTGACGCGATAGAGAATCGATTTGTCCTGCGTCACCGGCCCGGTGGCGTCTACTGTGGTGCGGTAAAAATCAAAGGATCCGATCTGCTGCTGCACCGAATAGTATGCTGCATCGAGCGGCTGCTTGGTCACCAGATTGACGATGCCGCCGGGTTCCGCGCGGCCGTAGAGGATGGAGCCCGGGCCTTTCAGCACTTCGATGCGATCCAGATTGGCGGTATCGCGCTTGCTGGTGCCGCCGCCCAGCGCGCTCGGCATGAAAAAGCCGTCGCGATAGATGGTGTCATTGTAGAAGCCGCGAATCAGAAAGGCGTCCGACCCGCCCTGATTTGACGGGGCAGTCACGACGCCCGACACATTTTGAAGCGCCTGATCGACCCTCACGACCTGCTGGTCCCTCAGAACGGCCTGTGGCACGACCTTGATGCTGGCCGGGGTCTCCATGATCGGCGTGTCGGTCTTGGTCGCGGTCGCCGCGTCGAGGACCTTGTAGACCTTCGGATCGGCGGCGGCCGGTATATTCGGTCCGCCCTGTCCCGATTGACCGCCGCCCGCCGTCTGCGGTTGCGTCGCCGCGCGCGCGACGCCGCGCCCGCCTGCCCCAGCCCGGCCGCCGCCAGACGCCGCCCGCGTCGACGCGCCGACGTCGATCGTCGGCAGCGTCTGCTGGGCGAATGCGCCATGCGTGGCGAGCGCAATCGCCAGAACGCTTGCTCTGCTGAGGATAGGAAGACGCCGCATCGTGATCTCCTGGCTGGACGCCTCTCCGGCGTGACATTCGTGCCGCAAACCGCAACCCCTCGAAGCATCGAGGCAAAGCTGCGCCGAAGACCTGAGTAGCATTCGCGTCTGTCACGCCTCTGCCGTAACCTTTCACGAGTCTGTCACGGGCGTATTTCTTTCAACCTGTTGCAAATCCGCCACGCATCGGAAAAGCTACGAACGACAAATTCGGCACCGACCGGCTCCACCGAAGATCAATGTCTTTTTTTGGACGCAAATAGACTATGAAGGACCTCGCGAGGACCTGGGAGGCATCGTCTATGCGCATTCTGGTCGTGGAAGACGAATTGGAAATTGCAAGCCTGCTGGTAGATCAATTGCAAGACGCCGGATTTGAATGCGACTGCGCGGGAACCGCCGGCGAGGCGTACAGGATGCTCGGGACATCTTCTTATAACCTCGTCCTGCTCGATCGCCGTCTTCCGGACGGAGACGGCGTTTCCCACATCCCGACCTTCCGAAAGGCCAGTCCGAAGTCGCGCATCATTCTTCTGACCGCGAGGGATTCAGCGAATGACAAGGCGCAAGGGCTCGATGCTGGCGCGGATGATTATCTCGCCAAACCATATGAACCGGAGGAACTGCTGGCGCGCATTCGTGCAAGGCTCCGCAATTCTCCCGACGCCGCCTTGCCGCCGATCAAAGTCGGCGCTCTGACGTATGATCAGGGCACAGGTCAGATTTTCGTCCGGGGACGACTCATCGTTCTGCACAGACGGGAGTTTTCGCTACTGGAATCGTTAATGCGCCGCGTGAACCAAGTTGCGGTCAGACAGAGTCTCATGCAGGATATCTGGGGTCGTGACGAAGCAGTTCTGCCGGGCGCACTCGACACGCTCGTCTCTCGGCTGCGGCGCCGACTGGGAGACGAAGGGGCGGAGATCGCCATCCATCTTATTCGCGGACGAGGCTATCTCCTAACCGAGGCTGATGCATGCAAAGACAGCCATCTCTGACGCTCCGGCTGTCGGTTCTGTTGCTCGCCGGTCAGCTATTTTCGTTCGCAATTACAATGGTAGGGCTCCACATCGCGCCACTTGTCAGCGGGGGACCGGCCGCCGCCGTCAAATGGAACTATCTCGCGGAAATGCGTGCGCGCATTTACGTCGCAAACTCGATCGTCAAAACTTCGACAGGGGAGTTGCGGATTGATCCTTCTCCTGATCTACAAAGTCTCCTTCGCGCTCATCCGACTCTGCAATATGCGGTCTTCGATCCGAGCTCCGGCGTAGCGCTCAGCGGATCCTCCCCGGAACTCGCCACTGCGCTGAAGGGGCATAGCGGGATCGTCGCGGACGAAATGCGCGATTTCCGAATGCGTCATCTGCTGGATGGCGAGTTATCGGGATCATACATCCTGCAGGAAACGCCATTCGGTCGCTTGACCATCGCAACTCACGGATATGTTTTCGAGTGGCGCGATTTCTTTTATCACATTGGAAGCGATATCGTTGGCACTCTCAAAGAGAGCGCTTTCACGATTTTAATCGCTATCGGGATTGGTTGGATCACCTTGACAAAGGGCTTGGCGCCTTTGCAAGCCGTCGCTCAGCAGGTCAGCAAAATAGATATTTCATCGCTCAATCGGAAAATTCCGCTCGGGCGAACACCGAGAGAAATTTCACCGCTTGTCGAAGCGGTCAACGACGCGTTTTCTCGACTGGAAGCAGGCGTTACGCGCCAGCAGCGATTTCTCGCCAATGCGGCCCACGAGTTGCGAACGCCGCTGACGATCATGAACGCACGCATCAACGGACCGGAACGTCCTGACTTGAAGAGAGAGCTCGATCGCGATGTTCGGCGCCTGCGGAACATCGTCGAACAATTGCTCGTCTATGCACGGCTTGGCAAGAGTGATGGCATCACATTCGAGCAGATCGATCTGAGTGACATCGTCGCAGCAATCGTCGATGATTATGCACTTATCGCGGTTAAAAGTGGAAAGAGTGTCGAATATCGCGCGTCCGTAGAACACCGATATATGCAGGGCGATCGACGAGCCCTCGAAAGCGTCGTCGGCAACCTGATCGACAACGCACTTCGCGCGGAGCCCCTAGGAGGCGTCGTTATCGTCCGGGTGACGGAGGCAGGCATCGAGGTGATCGATCATGGCGCAGGCATTTCGGATGAAGAAAAGCGCCTTGTATTCGAACCCTTCTGGCGTAAAGAGGAATCAACCTCCGGAGCGGGGCTAGGCTTGGCGATCGCAAAAGAGCTCGTTGAAGAAATGGGCGGCCGAATTCGGGTGGTAGATACGGATCGCGGAGGAGCGACTTTCGAAATCGAGTTTACTGGGCTTTCACCCGCTGCTTAAGCTGCGTCGGGGCCAGTTGCACCCATGTTAGCTAACCTTTCTGGCTGGCTTATTTCCTTCTCTTGGCACGAAAGCACTGATCACTATCGGCCAATCATGGCGCAAAATGGGTCTTGAACCAGTCTCTAGCCGCTCTTATTCGTGACGTGAGTGTTTCGAGGCTGGCAAGGGTAGCATAGCGATTTGATGCCGCGTAGGATTCGGGTGTCTAAGCCAACCTCACGCGCATTCCGCGCCAGCCACGCCCGCCATGACCGACACTACGATTCTGCCGTTCTCGTTTCCAGCCGTGGCTCGCAAGAAAGTCACAGCCGATTTCGACGGAGGCCGCCTCACGTCCGATGGCGGCGTCATGTTGCTGGCGCTGGCCGAACGTCGTCTGGGGATCGCCGATAGGCTTGCCCGCGCCTTTCCGGATCGGCGCGATCCGTCCCGGATCACGCACACGCTCGCCGACATGATCCGCGCGCGCGCCTTCGCCATCGCCTGCGGCTATGAGGACGCCGACGATCTCGACAGCCTGCGTGCCGATCCCGCGTTCAAGCTTGCCTGCGGAAGGTTGCCCGAGACCGGCGCCGATCTTTGTTCGCAGCCGACGCTGTCGCGGCTGGAGAACGCGCCTTCCCTGAAGGATGCGATCCGCCTGACCTATGCGCTCGTCGATCAGTGGATGGCGTCTTACGAACGCGAGCCTGCGTCCGTCATTCTGGACATCGACGACACCTGCGATGTCGTGCATGGCCATCAACAGCTGTCGCTGTTCAACGCGCATTATGACGAACGCTGCTTCCTGCCGATCCATGTCTACGACACCGAACGCAGCCGTCCGGTCGCGGTCGTCCTGCGGCCGGGCAAGACGCCGTCCGGCGTCGAAGTGCGCGCGCATCTGCGGCGTCTTGTGCGGCATGTCCGCAAGCGCTGGACCAAGACCCGCTTCACTTTCCGCGGCGACGGCCATTACGCCCGGCCAGAGGCGATGGCGTGGTGCGAGGACAATGGCGTCGATTACGTCTTTGGGCTGCCTGGCTCGAAGCCTCTGTCGAGGAAGGTCGATGACGCCGCCGACGCGATCCGTACCGAGCGCGCTGTCTCCGACAAGCCGGTCGTGCGCGATTATGCCGAGACGCGCCACAAGGCGAAATCATGGAGCCGCGAGCGGCGCGCCGTTGCTCGCATCGAGGCGACGACGCTCGGCCTCGACATCCGCTTCGTCGTCACCAATCTCGAACACGGCTCGCCCGAGTGGATCTACGACAGCCTCTATTGCGCGCGCGGGCAGGCCGAGAACCTGATCAAGTTGCACAAGACGCAGCTGGCGTCGGATCGCACGTCCTGCCGGTCCGCCGTCGCCAATCAGGTGCGCCTCGTGCTGCACACGGCTGCCTATTGGTTGATGCTGACAGTGCGCGACGCCATTCCCAAGGCCCGCGATCTGGCGAAGGCGGAGTTCGCGACCCTGCGGCTCCGGCTGATCAAGGTCGCGGCCAGAGTCGTCGAGACGGCCAGCCGTGTGCGCCTCGCCTTCGCTGCCTGTTGCCCAGAGGCCGATCTGTTCCGCGGGTTGCCCGGCGCGCTCTCCCCGCTCGGCCCGTAAGCGACGGGCCGTCCGCCCCTTCGTCCGTCCGTCCCCTCCAGCGCGTAATCAACAGTACCGATCCTCAGGCGGTGAAAAAGACGAACGGCGCCGCACGCCTGGAGTCAGCATCTCGCAAAAAGGCACGCAGACGCCCGTCGTCCTGAATAGGTCAGGCTAGACGCAACGAGTGGTAACGCGCTTCGCCGCTTTTTGAAGACAAACATGGCCGGAGGCGCCCTGCCAATCCCCTGTCATTGCACGCCACGGCCCTACGCCCCTAACTGACTTGTTGCACTACCTCGGTTCCGGCCTTTCTTAATCAACCCCGGCTTGGAACCGCCGTCTCGCGGTTCAGCGGAACCGGGGACGGACGTGCACCCTCAAAACGACAACGCCGAAGCGCTATCGCGCAGCACCCGCATGTTGCGTACGGCGCTCGGCGCAGAGATCGCGGGCTGGCTCGAGGACGAGAGCGTCGTCGAGATCATGCTCAATCCCGACGGACGGCTTTGGCTCGATCGCTTGACGAGCGGACTCGAGGATACGGGCGCGCGACTGTCGCCTGAAGATGGCGAGCGGATCATCAGGCTGGTCGCGCATCATGTCGGCGCCGAGGTGCATGCCGGGGCGCCACGCGTCTCGGCGGAGCTGCCGGAAACGGGCGAGCGATTCGAAGGGGTTTTGCCGCCGGTCGTTTATGCGCCAGCCTTCGCCATCCGCAAGCCGGCGGTCGCGGTATTCTCGCTCGACGATTACGTCTCTGCTGGCGTCATGGCGCAAGATCAGGCGGCAATCCTTCGCGCCTCTGTCGCTGAGCGCAAAAACATCCTCGTTGCCGGCGGCACCTCCACCGGCAAGACGACGCTCGCCAACGCCCTGCTCGCCGAGGTCGCCAAAAGTTCTGACCGCGTCGTGGTGATCGAGGATACGCGCGAGCTGCAATGCGCCTCGCCCAATCTCGTGTCGCTGCGCACGAAAGACGGCGTCGCCTCGCTCTCCGATCTGGTCCGCTCCTCGCTCCGGCTTCGCCCTGACCGTATCCCTATCGGCGAAGTGCGGGGGAGCGAAGCGCTCGATCTGCTCAAGGCCTGGGGCACGGGGCATCCCGGCGGCGTCGGCACCATTCACGCGGGATCGGCACTGGGGGCGCTACGCCGTCTCGAACAGCTCATCCAGGAAGCCGTCGTGACGGTTCCGCGCGCGCTGATCGCGGAGACCATTCAAATCATCGCGGTTCTCGCCGGCCGCGGAAGGGACCGGCGATTGATCGAACTCGCCGCCGTCCAGGGCCTCGATTCATACGGCGACTACGCGCTCGCTGACCTCACCTCCGTCACCTTTGGAGACGTTCATGAATAGGTTTCTTACTCGCAATCGATTACGCGCTCGGATTTGTCTTGGGCTTTCCCTCATCGTCTCGATCGCCGCGCTTTCCACGCCGGCCCTCGCCGCCGGCTCCAACATGCCCTGGGAACAGCCGCTCCAGCAGATCCTGCAATCGATCGAGGGCCCCGTCGCCAAAATCATCGCCGTGATCATCATCATCACGACCGGCCTGACGCTCGCCTTCGGCGACACCTCGGGCGGCTTCCGGCGGCTGGTGCAGATCGTCTTTGGGCTCTCGATCGCCTTCGCCGCCTCGAGCTTCTTCCTTTCCTTCTTCTCCTTCGGCGGCGGAGCGCTGATCTGATGGAGAACGAGACCCTTCCCATCGACGGCGCGATCGCGGGCTTTCGCGTTCCCGTCCGCCGGGCGCTCACCGAACCGATCTTTCTCGGCGGCGCGCCGCGATCCATCGCCATTCTGAACGGCACGCTCGCAGCAGCGCTCGGCCTCGGCTTGCGGCTCTGGCTCGCTGGGATCGCCTTCTGGATCGTCGCGCAATTCGCGGCGGTCTGGGCGGCCAAGCGCGATCCCGACTTCCTCGAAGTCGTGCGGCGGCATTTACGCTACCCGGCGCATTTCGGGGTGTGAGGAGAAGCGGGAATGCTGAACCTCGCCGAATATCGCAAGAAGCCGCAAAGCCTTGCCGATTTCCTGCCTTGGGCAGCGCTGGTCGCGCCGGGCGTCGTCCTCAACAAAGATGGCTCGTTGCAGCGAAGCGCGCGCTTTCGCGGTCCAGATCTCGAAAGCGCCACCCAAGCCGAACTCGTCGGCGTCGCGGCGCGGCTCAACAATGCGCTCCGGCGCCTGGGATCCGGCTGGGCGATCTTCTTCGAAGCGCAGCGCAATCCCGCGCAGGATTATCCGGCGAGTTCCTTCCCCGATCCCGTCGCCGCCCTCATCGACGAAGAGCGCCGCGCCCAGTTCGAAGAGGAAGGGGCGCATTTCGAGAGCGGGTACTTTCTGACGCTCGTTTATCTGCCGCCCGAAGACGAGGCGGCAGGCGCCGAGAGCTGGCTCTATGAGGGCCGCTCGCAGGAAGGCGCGCCAAGCGCCGTTCTCTCCAGCTTCATCGACCGAACCGACCGGCTGTTGCAGCTCATCGACGGCTTCGCGCCGGAAGCCGAATGGCTCTCGGATGGCGAGACGCTGACCTATCTCCATTCCTGCGTCTCGACCAAGCGCCACAAGGTCCGCGTTCCCGAGACGCCCATGCATCTCGACGCCATCCTCGCCGACGCGCCGCTAACCGGCGGCCTCGAGCCCCGGCTCGGAGGCAAACATCTGCGCATCCTCACCGTCATGGGTTTCCCCTCCGCGACCCATCCCGGGATCCTCGACGAGCTCAATCGCCTCGCCTTTCCCTATCGATGGTCGACACGAGCCATCACACTCGACAAGACCGACGCGACGAGGGTCGTCACCCGCATCCGCCGGCAATGGTTCGCCAAGCGCAAATCCATCGTGGCGATCCTGAAGGAGGTGATGACCAATGAATCCTCCGTCCTTCTCGACACCGACGCCCACAACAAGGCGCTCGACGCCGACGCCGCGCTGCAGGATCTGGGCTCCGATTTGATCGGTCAAGCCTTTGTGACGGCGACGATCACCGTCTGGGACGAGGATGCCCTTCTCGCAGACGAGAAGCTGCGCCTCGCCGAGAAGGTCATCCAGGGACGCGACTTCACGTCGATGGTCGAGACGGTCAACGCCATCGAGGCCTGGCTCGGCTCGCTTCCGGGTCATGTCTACGCCAATGTCCGTCAGCCGCCGATCTCGACGATCAATCTCGCTCATATGATCCCGCTCTCGGCGGTCTGGGCGGGGCCGCTGACGGACGCGCATCTCGATGCGCCGCCGCTGTTCTTTGGCCGGACCGAAGGCTCGACGCCCTTCCGCTTCTCGCTCCATGTCGGCGACGTCGGCCATACGCTCGTCATCGGACCGACTGGCGCCGGCAAGAGCGTGCTGCTGGCTCTCATGGCGCTGCAGTTCCGTCGCTACGAAGGCTCCCGGATTTTTGTCTTCGACTTCGGGGGATCGGCGCGGGCGGCGACGCTCGCCATAGGCGGGAGCTGGCATGATCTCGGCGGCGCGCTGTCCGCGGAGACAATCGAACCCGTCACCTTGCAGCCTCTCGCCGCGGTAGACGATCCCGCCGAGCGCGGCTGGGCCGCCGAATGGATCGCCTCCATCCTCGCCCGTGAGAATGTCGCCGTCACGCCGGAGGTGAAGGAGCATCTCTGGTCGGCGCTCTCGTCGCTCGCCTCCGCGCCGATTGAAGAGCGCACTCTCACCGGCCTCTCCGTGCTCCTCCAATCCAATCCGCTCAAGCGCGCACTCAAACCCTTTTGCCTGGCCGGGCCGCACGGGCGGCTGCTCGATTCCGATGCGGAGGTTTTGGGCGCCGCGGACGTCCACTGTTTCGAGACGGAGGGCCTCATCGGCTCCGCCGCGGCGCCCGCCGTCCTCTCCTATCTCTTCCACCGCATCGAAGGCCGGCTCGACGGCGCGCCCGCGCTTCTCGTCATCGACGAAGGCTGGCTCGCCCTGGACGATCCCGGCTTCGCCACGCAACTGCGCGAATGGCTCAAGACGCTGAGGAAGAAGAACGCCTCCGTCGTCTTCGCCACCCAGTCGCTCGCCGATATCGAGACAAGCCCGATTGCGCCCGCAATCGTCGAGAGCTGCTCGACGCGGATTTTTCTCCCCAATGAACGCGCGATCGAACCGCAGATCCTGTCGATCTATCGCCGCTTCGGCCTGAACGACCGACAGATCGAGATCATCGCGCGGGCGACGCCCAAGCGCGACTATTACTGCCAGTCGCGGCGCGGCAACCGCCTCTTTGAACTCGGGCTTGGTCCCGTAGCGCTGGCCCTTTGCGCCGCGTCCTCGAAGACTGACCAAAAACTCATCGCCGAGATTTCAGCACGCGCCGGACGCGAGGGGTTCGCACGCGCCTGGCTTTCCGCGCGCGGCCTCGATTGGGCCGCCGAACTTCTGCCTCCCCCCACCGATCTGGAGACATCGTCATGACCCGCATTCGTCGCCTCGCAGCCGCGAGCGCATTCGCATTGTCGCTTGCTTTCCTCAGCGCGCCCGCCTCGGCGCAATTCGTTGTGTTCGATCCGACCAATTACGCCCAGAACGTTCTGACCGCGGCGAACACGCTGCAGCAGATCAACAATCAGGTCACCAGCCTCCAAAACGAGGCACGGATGCTGATCAATCAGGGAAGGAACCTTGCGAACCTTCCCTATTCCTCGCTGCAGACGATCCAGCAGTCGATCTCACAGACCCAGCAGTTGCTTCGCGAGGCCCAGCGCATCGCCTATGACGTGCAGCAAATCGACCAGGCTTTCTCGACGCAGTACGGCCCCGTCAATGCTTCGGTGAGTTCGGCGAGCCTTGTCGACAGCGCCAGGCAGCGCTGGCAAAACTCTCTGTCCGCCTTGCAGGACGCGATGCGCGTTCAGGCCGGCATCGTGCAATCCATCGACACAGCCCGTTCGGAAGCCGGCGCGCTGATCTCGTCCAGCCAGTCCGCGCTTGGCGCGCTGCAGGCGTCGCAGGCCGGCAATCAGCTCCTCGCCCTCCAAAGCAAGCAGCTCGCAGACGTGACAGCGCTCCTCGCCTCGCAAGGCCGCGCCCAGTCGCTCGAACTCGCGCGCAACGCCGAAGCCCAGGAACAGGCGCGCGAGCAAATGCGCCGCTTCGTTGCGCCAGGCCAAGCCTATCAACCCGGCAATGTCGCGATGTTTCATTGAGCGAGGGCTCCGTCATGAACTGGAGAGACTGGCTCGCGCCCGAGAATATCGGCTTTGTCGCCGTCGGGATCGTCATCGGAGCGATCGCGCTCATTGGCGTCGAATCCGCCTGCGACGCCGATGTCGCGGCGCGAACGAAACCGGCGTCGCTCTTGCCGAGCGGCGCGCCTTCGAGAGAGCCCGCCATCGATCCCGAGCTTTTGCGCTGCGCCCAGCTTCCCATTGAAGAGGCGGACGATCCCGCCTGCAAGGCGCTCTGGGCAAAGGAACGCAGGCGCTTTCTTGGGGACCGCAAGTCGACGACGGAGCCGGCCGAACATCTGATCGATATGTTCCCGTCACATCGCTCGCCCGCCGACGGCGTCTTGCCGAAGCCGAAGAGCGAGTAGCGCCATGGGCGGAACCGGCGTCATCGATCGCTTCCTCGAGACCTTCACCCGCTATATCGACTCCGGCTTCGGCCTGCTCGGCGGCGAAGTGGGGTTTGTGGCGACGACGCTGGTCGTCATCGACGTCACCCTCGCCGCGCTGTTCTGGAGCATGGGCTCCGACGAAGACATCATCGCCCGTCTGGTGAAGAAGACCCTGTTCGTCGGCGTCTTCGCCTACCTCATCGGCAATTGGAACAATCTCGCCCGCATCGTCTTCGAAAGTTTTTCGGGATTGGGCCTCAAGGCCGCCGGCGCCGGGCTCTCCGCTGCCGACTTCCTGCGGCCCGGGCGCGTCGCCCAGGTCGGCATCGACGCCGGACGCCCCCTGCTCGATTCCCTCTCGCAGCTTCTGGGCTACGTCTCTTTCTTCGAGAACGTCATCCAGATCGCAATTCTACTCATCGCCTGGCTCATCGTCCTCGTGAGCTTTTTCATTCTGGCGATCCAGCTCTTCGTCACGCTGATTGAATTCAAGCTGACGACGCTTGCCGGCTTCGTTCTCATTCCCTTCGGACTCTTCGGCAAGACCGCCTTTCTTGCCGAACGCGTCCTCGGCAATGTCGTCTCATCGGGCGTCAAGGTGCTGGTGCTTGCCGTCATCGTCGGCATCGGCTCGACGCTCTTCGCGCAATTTACGCAAGGTTTTGCAAGCCAGCCCACCGTCGACGACGCCATGGCGCTGGTCCTCGCCGCCCTCTCCCTTCTCGGTCTCGGAATATTCGGCCCCGGCATCGCCAATGGCATCGTTTCGGGCGGCCCCCAGCTTGGCGCGGGCGCGGTCGTTGGGACCGGGCTTGTCGCGGGCGGCGCGGCAGCGGCTGGATATGGCGCCCTACGCCTTGCGGGCGGCGCGGTCTCTGGGCTCGCCGGAAGGGGTGAGACGCAGGCCGCGGCGACATTGCCGCCCTCACGGGGGCCGCAGCCGCCCGGCGGCGTTGCCCCGCCTTCCGCGCCCCCTGACGGTTCTGGCGGCGGCTCAGGAATTTCGGCTGCGCGGCCATTCGCTTCAGTGGGCGCCGCGGCGGCCCCTCCGCCTGATGGCGGCGTCTCTTCAGGCGGCGGCGTCAATCCGGCGCTATCCGCCGAACCCGCGTGGGCGAAGCGTCTGAAGCGCTCCCAATCCGTCTCGCACGGCGTGTCCATCGCCGCCCATGCTCTCCGCTCCGGCGACGCCCATGGCGGCGGCGCCTCCGTCAATCTGTCCGAGGCCCGCTAATGTTCAAACGAAGCTCCGTCCGCTACGCGCGCACGCCCGAACCCGAAACGCCCTACCAGAAAGCCGCGCAGGTCTGGGACGAGCGCATCGGCTCCGCGCGCGTGCAGGCCAAGAACTGGCGGCTGATCGCCTTTGGCAATCTCTTCCTCGCCGGCGGTCTCGCCGGCGCCCTCGTTTGGGAGAATGCGCGCGGCTCGATCGTTCCCTGGGTCGTTCAGATCGACAAATTCGGCGAGGCGCAGGCCGTCGCCCCCGCCGTCGCGAACTACCAGCCAACCGATCCCCAGATCGCCTGGCATCTCGCCCGCTTCGTCGAGCATGTCCGCTCGATCCCGGCCGACCCCATTGTCGTGCGTCAGAACTGGCTCAAGGCCTATGATTTCGTCACCGACAAGGGCGCGCTGGCCCTCAACGACTACGCCCGCGCGAACGATCCCTTCGCCAAGGTCGGCCAGATCCAGATCGCCGTCGATGTCGCCAGCGTCATTCGCGCTTCGGACGATTCGTTCCGCGTCGCCTGGACCGAGCGCCGTTACGAGAACGCCAGCCTCGCATCCACCGAACGCTGGACCGCCATTCTCACCATCGTCGTTCAGCCGCCCCGCGACGCCGAACGGCTGCGCAAGAACCCGCTCGGCCTTTTCATTCACGCCATCAACTGGTCGAAGGAGCTTGGCCAATGACGCCATTCTCGTTTCGAGCTTTCACGAGCCTGCTTCTCTCGTCATCCCTGCTCGGCGCCTGTTCGACCTTCAAGCCGCCGGAGATCGCCTATGACGATCTGCCGGTTCCGGCGAGCCTGCAGAGCGATCCGCCTGGCCCGGTCAAAATCGTCGAAGTCCCGAAAATCCTGCCGCTCCCCGGCCAGCTCAAATCCCTTGCGCGAGGCAAAAGCGAGCGCCCCGAGCCGATCGACCCGAAGGCGCGGATTGAACAGGCCAACGCCGCCGCGCGCATGGAGCCGCGCCGCGCCGGCTATATCAACGCTGTCCAGATCTATCCCTTCACCGAAGGCGCGCTCTATCAGGTCTATGCCGCGCCGGGCGAGATCACGGACATCGCCCTGCAGGATGGTGAGCAACTCGTGGGCTCGGGCCCCGTCGCCGCCGGCGATACGGTGCGCTGGATCATCGGCGATACAGAGAGCGGCGCGGGCGCCGCCCGCAAGACACATATCATGGTCAAGCCGACCCGCGCGGATCTGATGACCAATCTCGTCATCAACACCGACCGGCGCACCTATCATCTCGAGCTGCGTTCCACCGAGAAGACCTATATGGCTTCGGTCTCCTGGCAATATCCGCAGGATGAACTCATCGCGCTGCGCCGTCAGAACGTCGCCGCCGAGGCCGCCGCGCCGGTCGATGTCGGCCTCGATCTCGCCCGGCTCAATTTCCGCTACGCGATCGACGGCGACGCCGCGCCCTGGCGGCCGCTGCGCGCCTTCGACGACGGCCGCAAGGTCTATATCGAATTCCCGCGCGGGATCTCCCAGGGCGAGATGCCGCCGCTCTTCGTCACCGGCGCCTCCGGCGACAGCCAGCTCGTCAATTATCGCGTGCGCGGCAATCACATGATCGTCGACCGGCTCTTCGCCGCCGCCGAACTGCGCTTCGGGTCCGACGACCAGAGAGTCGTCCGTATCGTGCGCAGCGACGGAAGGTCCGCCATATGAACGCGCCGGAACATGAGAAGAAGCTGGCGGAGGAGCTGCGGCTTCGACCCGAGCGGCCGCCGGTGACGCGGCTCTCGCGCCGCGTGCTGGTCACGCTCGCGGGCGTCTCGTCTGCCGCGCTTCTCGGAATGACCATCTGGGCGCTGCAGGGGCGCTCGCGTTCAGGCCCCACGCCGGAGCTCATCAACACGGACGCGAAGACCACCCCCGACGGCCTTGCGTCCCTGCCGCGCGACTATGCGGGCCTGCCGAAGAACGTCCCCAAGCTCGGGCCGCCGCTTCCCGGCGACCTCGGACGGCCGATCCTCGCGGCCCAAGGGCAATTGCCGTCCACCGGTCCTGATCCCGAACAACAGCGCATTGGCCAGGAGCGCGAGGCGGCGCGGACGGCGAAACTCTTTGCGACGACGAATATGCGCGAGAGGCCGTCGAGCAATGCCGAGGACGCTCAAAGATCGACGGTTGATCCAGGCGTCCACGCATCGGCGTCTCCAACCGAGCCGCCCCCAATCGATCCCGGCGACGTCCAGAACATGCAGGATCGCAAGCTCGCTTTCGTCAATGCGCCCGCCGATCGCCGCACCGTCAGTCCGGACCGCCTCGCCGCCCCGCCGTCGCGCTATGTCCTGCAGGCGGGCGCGGTCATTCCCGCTGCGCTCGTCACGGGCATCCGCTCTGACCTTCCCGGCCAGATCACGGCGCAAGTCACCGAGAACGTCTATGACAGCCCCACGGGGCGCTTTCTGCTTATCCCACAGGGCGCCAAGCTCGTCGGCGTCTACGACTCGCAGATCGCCTTCGGCCAATCGCGCGTGCTCCTCGTGTGGAATCGCCTCATTCTCCCCGATGGGCGCTCAATCGTTCTCGAGCGCCAGCCCGGCGCCGACGCCGCCGGCTATTCCGGGCTGGAGGACGAGGTCGATCATCATTGGCTCCGCCTCGCCGGCGCCGCTGCTTTGTCAACCATTCTCGGCGTCGGGACGCAGCTCGGAACGACCGGCGACGAAAACGCCCTCATCCAGGCGCTGCGCCGCGGCGGCGCACAAAGTCTCAACCAAACGGGCCAGCAGATCGTCGGACGCAATCTAAATATCCAGCCGACGCTCACCATTCGGCCAGGGTTTCCGGTGCGGGTGATCATGACTCGCGATCTCGTCCTCGCGCCTTACCGGGCGCCCGGCGACGTCGCCGCATCAGGAAGCGAGCCATGACCAAATTGAAGCTCTCTTCAGTGGAAGATGAAAAGCCCGTCAAGGTCACCGTGACACTGTCGGCGGCCCTGCATCGCAATCTGGTCGTCTATGCCGAAATCCTCGCGCGCGACTCAGGGAAGGCGATCGAGCCGGAAAAACTCATTGCGCCGATGTTGGAGAGATTCATCGCAAGCGACAGGGGGTTTGGAAAGGCGCGTCGTCGTGAGTAAAGACCGAGAGCGGTGACCCATCCAAGCATGCCAATCCAAAAGCGACCTCTGAATAGCGGAGATTCAGGCCGCACGAATTACACTGATCTCATGCAGCGTCTCGGGCCTCAAATGGGTGTACCGCCGCAGCATCTTCCAGTCCTTATGGCCCGTAACTAAAGCGACCTGCTCTATCGTGAACCCTGCTTCGAAAAGACGGCTCGTGCCTTCATGTCGCAGGTCATGAAAATGCAAATCCTCTATCTTTAATTCGCGGCATTGCCTTCGAAAGGCAGTTCCGACAGACTTCCCATTATAGGGAAAAATCCGTCCCTCGTTCGTCCTGGAGATGGAGCGCTGTTCTTCGATAATCGCGCATGGGTCGTAATCACGGATAGTGAGCAGCGGGATCCTCTGGTTATTTCCGTTCTTCTTTCGAGGATCCTTGCGATCTCGAATGAGCAACATCTTTTCAGCCGGATCAAAATCTTCCCATCGTATTCTGCTGATTTCATCCTGCCGCATAGCAGTTGCAATCGCGAACCGAACTATCCGACCGACCGGAATATGTTGTCTCGGATTATCGTCAAACGACGCGATGATACGATCGATTTCATCCTGCGTCGGCCGACGATCTCGTTCGGTCCCCTTCCCCACCAATCCAAGTCGACCCAGCGCAATGCGCGCAAGATCGATTGGTTCCATGGATACCTGAACGCCATGCACCGCGGCCGCATGCGACAATATCGTCTTGATGTAACCAAGGTCGATCCCGAGCGTAACCGGGCCCGCCCCTTCTTTCGCCCGATCTCGGCCGAATTGGATGAGGCGCTCACGATCCAGCTGACCAAGCTTACAAGCCCCAAGCCTTCGCTCCAGAAAAACCAAGCTGGCGGACTTCGAACGGCCGATCTGTCGGCCCACATCGCGAAGGTCATCTCGATGGAGGCGAACCAGATCGCCGAACGTCTTGGCGTCCCTTCGCGCGCGCTTTGTCGGAGACTCCCCGCGATCAATCCGCCGTTCGATGTCCAGCGCCCACTCCTCCGCGTCGCGACGGCGGAGAAATGAATCGTTGACATATTTTCCCTTGCGCCGAACTTGGACGCGCCAAGATCCCGATTTGAGCTTCGTGAACGTCGCCATTTCGTGTGCGCTCTGTGTGCACTGAAAGATCGAAAGGTAGCGAAAAGTGTCGTATCGAGGCGTAGAATGGAGTGCACACGACGCGACCTACGCCGTTGAGACTAAACAGAAAATGCTGACAAATCAAGATATTAGATTCGCCGTTGCGCCGATGATGGACTGGACGGATCGCCATTGCCGCTATTTCCACCGTCTGCTCTCCCGGCGGGCGCGGCTTTATACGGAGATGCTGACCGCAGGCGCGGCGATCCACGGCGACCGACCGCGGCTCATGGGCTTCGACGCCTTCGAACAGCCCGTCGCCTTCCAGCTCGGCGGCTCTGATCCGGCGCGGCTCGCGCAGGCGGCGCGCATCGTCGCGGATTTCGGCTATTGCGAGGTCAACCTCAACGTCGGCTGTCCCTCGGACCGCGTCCAGAATGGCGCGTTCGGCGCCTGCCTGATGCTGACCCCCGCGCTTGTCGCGGACTGCGTGAAGGCGATGAAGGACGCCGTCTCGCTTCCGGTCACGGTCAAATGCCGCATCGGCGTCGACGACCAGGAACCCGAGAAAGCCCTCTTCGACATGGCGGCGCATTGCGTCGAGGCGGGCGTCGACGCCCTCTTCGTCCATGCGCGAAAGGCCTGGCTGCAAGGGCTTTCGCCAAAGGAAAACCGTGACGTTCCGCCGCTGGACTATCCGCTCGTCCACCGGCTGAAAAAGGCGTTCTGCGAGACGCCGATCGCCATCAACGGTGGCCTGACGACGCTCGACCAGATTCGCGAGCAGCTCGCGGCCGTCGACGGCGTCATGATCGGACGGGCCGCCTACCACGACCCCGGCCTGCTTCTCGCGGTCGATCCGGAGCTTTTCGGCGCGCCCGCCCCCTTCGCCGACTGCTTCGCAGCGGTCGACGCGTTCCTCCCTTATATCGAGCGCGAATGCGCCAAAGGCGAAAAGCTCTCGAACATGACGCGCCACCTTCTTGGCCTGTTCGCCGGCCTGCCGGGCGCGCGAAGCTACCGCCGAAAGCTGGCCCTAGAGGCGGCACGTCCCGGCGCGGGACCTGAAGTCCTCCGCGCCGCCGTCTCCGAAGTGCGGAACGCCGTGGAGAGGATGCGGGAGGCCTCGGCCGCCTGATTTCAGCGCGCCGACAGCGCGACGAGCGCGGCGATCTCGGCCGCCTGTTGCGCAGCGCCAAGCACGTCGCCGGTGTAGCCGCCGATCTGCTTCTGCGCGAGTTTCGACACGCCCGCCGCGGCCGCGAAAGCCGCCATTGACGCCACGACGGTTTGCGCCAGCGTCGCGCCGCCGAAAAATGGCGCAAGGCCAAGGCCCGCGGCAATGTAAAGCGCGAGCCGCATCGCCGAAGGCGCCGGCGGCGCGGCCGCCGACCCAGCGCCGTCCGCCCGCGCCGGCAACAAGGTCATCAGCGGCCCAAGGCCCGCCACGCGCGATACGGCCGAGCTTGCGACAACCGAAAAAGCCGCCAGGAAGACGCCCTGCTCGACAATTGCGGCAAGGGCGAAAACGCGACAGGAAATCGCGATGCAAAGCGCGACCGCGCCAAACGCGCCCAACCGGCTGTCGCGCATGATCGCGAGCTTCTGTTCCCGGTTCACGCCGCCCCCGAAGCCATCCGCAACGTCGGCGAGTCCGTCCTCGTGGAGGGCGCCCGTCGCGAGCGTCAACGCGCCAATGGCGCAAATCGCGGACACGAGCGGCGGCGTGTGTAGCAATGATCCGGCGAGAAGCGTCGCGCCGCCGATCGCGCCAATGATCGCGCCGGCGATCGGCGTCGCCCACGCCGCGCGCGAGAAATCGGGCATGACGCGCCCGTCGCGGCCCGCGCCTACGGGAAGGCGGGAGTAAAACCGCAGGCAGTCGCGAATGTCGTCGGCGATCGAAGCGTGCATGCCCTTTTTTCGCCGAAGGCGCCGCCCGTGTCGAGCGCCTTCCGCGAAAACCTCAGCCGGCAGTCTGCATCACCTGAATCGCTGCAGGCGACAGAACCACAACCATGAGAACCGGCAGGAAAAAGACGATCATCGGAACGGTGAGCTTCGGCGGCAACGCCGCCGCCTTCTTTTCCGCCTCCATCATGCGCATGTCGCGGCTTTCCTGCGCAGTGATGCGCAGCGCCTGACCGAGCGGCGTGCCGTATTTTTCAGCCTGGATCAGCACCGTCGCAATCTGCTTGACGCCTTCGAGGCCGGTGCGGGCCGCGAGATTTGTGTAAGCCGTGCGGCGGTCGGGGAGATAGGAGAGCTCCGCCGTCGCGAGCGCGAACTCCTCGGCAAGCGGAATGGACTGCGCGCCGATCTCCTGCCCGACCTTGCGGAACGCGTGTTCGATCGACATGCCCGACTCGACGCAAATCAGCATCAGGTCGAGTGCGTCGGGGAAGGCGCGTTGCATCGACAGCTGACGGTTCGCGATCGTATTGCTCAGGAACAGCTCCGGCGCTTTCACGCCAAAATAAGTCGCGCCGATGACGATCGCGGCCTGCAACAACCCTCCCATCTCGGGATCGCCGAGCACGAAAATATAGAACACCGCCGCCAGCAGGAAGACGATCGGCGCCACCAGGCGGAAAAACAGAAAAGCAATCTCAGCCTGAGGCCCGCGAAAGCCCGCCGAAGCGAGCTTCATCTTCGAATCCTCCGTGTTGAGCCATTTCGAGAGCGAGAATTTGTCGACGATATTCTTCATGAAGGCCTTCGGCTCCTGCCTCAGGCCCTTGCTCTGCTGGCTCTTGGCGAGCGCGCGCTCGCGCTGGCGAATTCTCTCGCGCTCGCTGGAAACGCTTTTCATGCGCCGGGCCAGCGAGTCATTGCTCAGGAACGGCATCGCGAGCGTGATGATCGTCGCGACGACCGCCACGGCCGTCAATGCGCTGACGACAAACTGCGAACTTGTCGCCTTCTCGAGAATTTCTTCCATCTTGTCCGCCTTGTCGACCCCGACGCCTTCCTTTGAAGACGTTTAAGTCAAATATCGAAGTTAATCATCTTGCGCATGATGAACACCCCGATCGCCATCCAGAACAGACCGCAGGCGATGATCACCTTCCCGATGTTCGTCGTGAACAGAACCATCATATAGGAAGGGGTCGTGAGATAGACCGCTCCGCCGACGAGAAAGGGCAAACTGCCGATGATGCCGGCCGAGGCCTTCGCCTCCGACGACATCGCCTTAACCTTGCCTTTCATCTTCTTGCGATCGCGCAGAACCCGCGAAAGATTGCCAAGCGCCTCCGACAGATTGCCGCCGGACTTTTGTTGAATATTGATGACAATGGAGAAGAACGACGCCTCCGGCACAGGAACGCGTTCCGCGAAGCGCTCAACCGCTTCGCCGATCGACAGCCCGATCGCAGACGATTCAACAATGCGCCGGAACTCGCTCTTTACGGGCTCTTGCCCTTCGCTCGCGATGACTCGGAAACAGTCGGCGACAGGCAGACCCGCTTTCACGCCGCGGATGATGACATCGATCGCGCCGGGAAATTCCTCGATGAACTTACCGATGCGCCGCTTGCGAAGAAATGAAAGCAGCCAGTTCGGAAGACCGAGCACGCCGACGCCAACGCCGCCGATGGCGACCAAGGGATCCCCGTTGACGACATAGAGGAAAAATCCGAACAAGAGCCCAAAAACGACGGACCCCAGCAAGAATGCCTCCTTCGACACCGTGAGGCCCGCTTGCATGATCCGCTGCTCCAGATCGACCCTCTTCTTTTTGTTCTTCTCCTCGACCTCCTTGAGGCTTTCAGCGATCGCCTTGCGCCGCTTCGCAGGATCGACGCCGCCGCGCGACGACGCGCCGCGCTCGGCGGATCCGCTCGTGAGAGCCGCCTGCCGCTTCTGCGCCTTGATGTCGCCAGAGAGATAAGGATAAACGAAAGCGTACATCAGCGCCGCGACGGCGACGCCTATCAGAACAACGACGGCGATCTGGCGGTCCATGGCGCAACTCCTTCGTTTTTATTCCTCGTCACGCACTTCCGACGCGTCGAGCGCCGCAGCGAGTCGCTCATCCTCGCCATAATACCGCGCGCGCTCCCAAAACCGCGGCCGGCCGATCCCGGTAGACCGATGGCGGCCGATGATCTTGCCATTCGCATCTTCGCCCAAAATCTCGTAGACGAACAGATCCTGCATCGTCACCACTTCGCCTTCGAGGCCCATGACCTCCGTAATATGCGTAATGCGGCGTGAACCATCGCGCAGGCGCGCGGCTTGGATGATCACATCGACCGAGGAAACGATCATATCGCGAATTGTCTTAGCAGGCAGAGAAAACCCGCCCATGGTGATCATCGACTCGAGACGTCCCAGCGCTTCGCGCGGCGAGTTGGCGTGCAGCGTGCCCATCGAACCATCGTGACCAGTGTTCATCGCTTGCAGAAGGTCGAAGGCTTCGGGTCCACGAACCTCGCCCACGATGATGCGTTCGGGACGCATACGCAGACAGTTCTTGACCAAGTCGCGCATGGTTACGGCGCCCTGCCCCTCCAGGTTCGGCGGACGCGTTTCAAGACGCACCACATGCGGCTGCTGGAGTTGAAGCTCGGCGGCGTCCTCGCAGGTGATGACGCGCTCATCCGCTTCGATGTAGTTTGTCAAACAATTGAGAAGCGTCGTCTTGCCGGAGCCCGTGCCCCCGGAAATCAGAACATTGCAGCGCACGCGGCCGATGATTTTCAGCACTTCGCCGCCTTCAGGCGAAATTGCGCCAAATTTGATGAGCTGATCGAGGGTAAGTTTGTCCTTTTTGAACTTACGAATTGTCAGCGCCGGACCGTCGATCGCCAGCGGCGGCGCGATGACGTTCACGCGGGAACCATCGAGCAGACGCGCGTCGCAGATCGGCGACGACTCGTCGACGCGGCGGCCAACTTGCGACACGATGCGCTGACAAATATTCATCAGCTGCGAATTGTCGCGAAACCGGATGTTGGTAAGCTGAATTTTGCCGCCGACTTCGATATAGGTCTTGAATGCGCCATTCACCATGATATCGGCGATGTCGTCGCGCGCCAGCAAGGGTTCCAGCGGACCGTAACCGAGAACGTCGTTACAGATATCGTCGAGCAATTCCTCTTGCTCTGCGATCGACATCACCACGTTCTTGATCGCGATGATTTCGTTCACGATGTCGCGAATTTCCTCGCGCGCGTTCTCCGGATCGAGCTTCGAGAGTTGCGCGAGGTCGATCGCTTCGATGAGCGCGCCGAAGATGACGCTTTTCGTGATGTAATACTCTTCGGATTTCTTCTGTTCCGGCTGAGGCGGGGCCGCCGACGCTTCGACGCTGGAGGGCGCCGGGAGCGGCAATTGAGGCTTCACCGCCGGAGCCGCGGCGGACCCGCGCGGGCGGGCCGACGTATCGCCGACATTCGTACGCTTTCCGAACATTGCCGATTATCCTTGCGTCATGCCGTTGCGCGCCGCCTTCAGCTCGCTTTTTTACGCGAGAAACGCTCAAGGAGCGGCGACAGAAGAGTCTTCCTGGCGCGCCGCGCCGTCACGCGTCCCATCAGCGCACGACCCGCATCGTCAAGCGTTTCAACGATCTTCGAGCCCGCTTCCACTTCCGCCAGCATTTGACCATTGTTCGCCGCCGTGCCGAAAAGCTTTGCCTCGAACGGCACGACCCCGAACGGTTCGATCTCGATCGCCTTTGCGAACTCGGAGATGGAAATCTCCGGACGTCGAGGAACGCCGACCATATTGAGGATCACGCGCGGGGGATGGTCGTTGACGCGCGCCGCGCGAAGCGAATCGATAATCGTCTTCGTGTTGCGCAGATTTGCGAGATCCGGCGAGGCCACGATCACGACTTCGTCGGCGGCGACAAGGACCCGTTTGGTCCATGCGGACCACTGGTGCGGCACGTCAAGAACCGTACACGGCGTCGTCGAACGAAGGATGTCGAGAGTGGCGTCGAACGCCTGCTCCGGTAAATCGTAAAGACGGTCAACCGTCGCCGGAGCGGCGAGAATGCTCAGCGTATCGCTGCACTTCGACAGAAGGCGATCGACGAAATTGCTGTCCAGACGCTCCGGAGAAAACACCGCATCTGCGATCCCCTGGGGCGGGTCCTGATTGAAGTCGAGGCCCGTCGTGCCGAAAGGTAAATCGAGGTCGACGATGACGGTCTGATATTCGAGGAGCCGCGAAATCGACCAGGCGAGATTGTGCGCGATCGTCGACGCTCCTACTCCGCCTTTGGCGCCGGCGACTGCGACGACGCGGCCGAGAACCTCGGCGCTCGGCCCGTTATACAGATGCGAGACCTGGCTGATGAACCCGAGAATATCGAGCGGCGCGACAACGTAATCGCTGACGCCGCGCGAGGTCAGCTCACGGTAGAGCGCAATATCGTTTTCATGCCCGACGACCATCACCTTCGTGCCGGCGTCGCAAAACTCGGCGAGGCTGTCGAGCTGCTCGATGAGCGTCGCGCGATCGGCAAACGTCTCCAGCACGATCAGGTTGGGCGTCGGCGCGGATCGATAGGCTTCGATCGCGGCCGCGACCCCGCCCATGTGAACCTTCACATGAGCTTTCGCCATGCGGCGGTCCATCGCCGCGTCCTCGACAACCTGCGCGACGTCCGGCGACTCGCAGAACGCCTGAATCGAAATTCTCGGGACAGGCGCGATCTGGCTCGTCACGTCGTTGAGCGACGCGCGTTCGACTGCTGTATCGGTCATTACGAGCCACCCCCCACATTGCTGATGTCTGTCGCTTTGAGGCGCCACATCGTGCTCGGATCCGTGCCCATGCGCATACGGTTGATGCCGCGCATCCGCATCTCGATGTCGGCGGGCGTTTCGCCGCGCGGATTTGCGAGATCGCGCGGATCGGCGACCTGAGCGGCGAGCGTCGCCTGGGACGCGCAACCGAAATTCCAGTACGACTCGTTCTGCCATCCGTCGAGCGTGCTGCCCGAAGCGAGATCTCTCGGCCATTCGCCGCAACGGTGGCCGACTTTCGCCTTCAGGGACTGGAATGACAGCCGGATCGGCGCTCCGAGCTGGGGATCGGTAACTTGGTAGGTTCCTACCATGATGTTGCCGCGCAAACCCGCCGACGCCAAAGCACGCCGCACGGCGCCGGCTTCGCTCGCGGTCGCGACCGCGGCGCCGCTGCCGACCGGCGTGAGCATCGTGACCTGACCGTGGCCCAGTTCGTTGTACCTCGCGACGAACTCGCGAATGCGGCCTGCCGTTTCCTGGTCGACTCTGCCGTGCCGGCTCGACGGGAAAACGTCGAGGACATGCGGCGCGTCGCTCAAAATGACCGGATGCCGATCGTGGTAATCGTACGGCGTCGCGGGAGGCGGCAAGGTCCGCTGCACACCGCAGGCGCCGAGCGGCGCCGCCAACAACAACGCAAGTAAGCCCCCGCTGCGAAGCGCGCCCAGGCGCTTCACATGCGTTGCAAAGCCGCCTTGCGTCTTCGCCATTTTCAGTTTGGTCGACATTGTCGTCATCCCTCGCGGCCGTCGAGCGTCAATCGTGAATGAAGCCGATACGGCCCTTGAAGTTCTGCATCATCTGCGGATTGTTTCGCGACGAATAAATCCGGTTCATTCGGCCGAGCAGCCAGCCTTGCGGGTCCGAAGCGTCTGCGAAGCCGTCGTCTGGCTTCGAGATTTCCTGCTGCGTCACAGGCCGCACGATGTAGGGCGTGACGATCATCAGCAACTCGGTTTCATTGCGTAGATAGTCGCGCGAGCGGAACAGCGTGCCCAGGATCGGCAGATTGAGCAGCCCCGGAAGGCCGGTGATGGCCTGAGCGGATTTCTGCGTCAGTAAGCCCGCGGAAGCGATCGAGCCGCCTGACGGCAGTTCGACCGTGGTCTCGTTCTTGCGGGTCTTGAAGCCGGGAACAGACACGTTGGCGTAGGTGAAGGTGCTCTGAAGATCGACTTCGGTCACCTCCGCGGCGAGACGCAGCGAAATACGTCCTTCCGACAAAACGACCGGAATGAAGTTCAGCGATACGCCGTAGGATTTGAACACGATGCCGGGCGTACAAACGGGCTGCTGATTGCCGCCGGTGAAGAATGTACATCCGCCGGAGCCCGGCACCGGAATTTCGCCGCCGATGAGCATCTTTGCGGATTCGCCTGAAACCGCAGTCACGGTCGGTTCCGCAAGCAGGCGCGAAACGCCATAGCGCTCGAAGGCTTTCAACGTCGCCTGCGTGCCGTTGGGGCCGTTGATGAGGAGTCCGCTTGCGCTCTGGACGGAGTTGATGGCGAAGGGATTCTCCTGCACCAGACGTCCCCAGTTGCCGTTCAGCAAGGTTTCGCCGCCGGACTGCGCAGAGAAACCGAGCTGCTTGAGGACTTTCCGCTCGACCTCGGCGACGGTCACCTTGAGCATGACCTGGTCTTCGCCGCGGATTGTCATGGCGTTGATGACGTTGCCGTCCGCGGATCCGCCGACGCCGCCGGGAGCCGCCGTAGCAGGCGTGCCGCCAGAAACGGCGCCCGCGCCGCCGCCGCCCATTGCGCGCGAGGCGAATCCCTTGGCGATATCGACCGCGCGCTGCGCCTCGCCCGCCGAGCTAACGGTGCCCGTCAGTATGATGACGTCGTTGACCGTGCGCGCGGTGATGTTCGATTTGGGAAGAGCGGCCTTGAGAAGCGGCATCAGTTCGCCGACGTCGCGACCGATGCTGATCTCGAGATTGGCCACTTGCCGTCCATTGGCGTCGACGGCGAAGATCGTCGTCTGGCCGGCTTCGTTACCCATGATGTAGATTTTGCGCGGCGTGCGCACGACAGCGTCCGCGACCTTGGGATTTCCGACCACGACTTCCACGACGTCGCGCGGAAGGTCGACGATGATCGATTTGCCCTGCCCCATCGAGATCCGCCGCGCGATCAGGGCGCTGTCGTCGGACTCGACGCCCACGCGCTGCCCCTGTGCGCTGGCCGGGACGATTGCGGTCGCCGTCGCGATCGCCACCGTGGTCAGCGCGGCGCCGACGATGTTATGCATGAGGCGGCTCATATGCGGCGCTCCTCGTTTGCTGACGTGTTCGAGATGTAAGGGCTTCATCGGGGCGCTCATTTCATTCTCATATTTGATGCGACGCCGTGCCGGACGACCGTTAGCGTCTCGTCGGTTCCGGAGTCGGCCGGCGTTTCAGCCGCTGCGTCCTTGACGATGGCGTCAGTGATCGGTCTCAACGACAACACGAGCTGTCCAGTGCGCTGGGCGAGAATCACCTGCTCTGCCTGATGCGGATCGAGCTCAAGGGTCGCGGTCGATCCCGTGACGACCGGCTCCGCGCCCTTCTTTTCGACTGTCTGGCCCATAGCCAGGACGCGCACGTTCGAAAGCACCACTTCCGAGTTGTAGACTTCGTGTCCAAGATCCTTGGTCGCTTCCGTGTCGCGATATGTGCGGATCACGTCGACGCGATCATTCGGGAGGATGAAGCCGCCGGCGGTGTTGTTCAGCGTCACGTCGATCGCGATCGCCCGCTTGCCCGGCGACAGCATGGTCGACATCAAACCCGCCGTAACGCCCTTGACGAGACGCTCCTTGCGAATCGGCTCGCCGCCCGAAAACGGGATGCGGACATAGGAGGACTTGACGTCCTCCTTGGCGTTGGGAGCCTCGCTTTTGGAGATCGCGCCGACTGGAACGGAGCCTTTCGGCCAATCGACCCAATTGGTGTCAGCGTCGGTAAGTTCCGTGCCATAAGGCAAATCGCGCGCGGCGACGAGGACCTGATCGGTATTGACGGGCTGCGGCGCTACGACCGGCACTTCCGGCGGCGGGCTCGAGCTGTTCATCATCATGAACGCGGCGCCGCCGGCGGCCACTGCGACTGCGAGAACTGCGATTTGTGCCTTGTTCATCGTGCAATATCCAAGCCTCGCCAAATCGAGGTTGGACACGATTGAAGCGGATAAACGTCAAATTAGGGTTAATCAGATGTTACAAGCTGTCGTTAATCGAAAAACGTGAGGCAGCTTATTAAATTTCTGAATTTGCGCGCCGTTTCCCCGCCTCATTCGAAGAATGGCTGTCCGCGCGTTAACGTCTTCGTCGCAAAAGCCCGAGAGCTTTACGATCGACCGCCTAACGAAGCGGGCTACGGCGCTTTCGGTCAGATGCCGCTTAGCTTCGTCCAAACCCCGGTTTGCGGATAGATCATCAGTCCCGCGATCGCGAGCGCGATTCCGTAGGGTACGCCGTTGTTCTTTTCCGCCAGTCGCTCGACGAATCCGATATCGAGCAGACGGCGCGGCAGTTCGTTCCAGCGCAGCGCGATAATGACGAGCGTCAGCACGCCGCCCGCGATCGACGCCACCACGCCGTAATCCAGCAGGTTTTCCCAACCGAGCCAGAGAGCGGTCGCCGAAGCGAGCTTCGCGTCGCCGCCGCCGACCAGGCCGAACTGGAAGAGCACGAAGGTCAGCGCGAGCATGGCGAGACCGCATGAGACATGCATAACGAACGTGTGAAGCGATAAAGGCAGGTAGGCAGCGAGAATGAAATAGAAGAGGATCAGCAGCAACGACACCCGGTTGGGAATCGTCATCGTGAACAGATCGGAAAAGGCCGCAAAAACCATCAGCATCGGAAAGACGACGAGAGCCACGGCCTCGATCATGGGACGTTCCTAACCCGACATTGCCTCGCGGAGCGCCAGACGCGCCCAGCCGCGGAAGAATGCGGCCAAATCATTAACCTGCCGTTAAGCAGGGAAGTCGCTGATTTGACCGCCGAAAAGCCAACGGCCCCGTTTCCGGGGCCGCCGACGCGTTTCGCTCTCTGTGAGAACTTAGGCGAGGTTGCCCGAAACCTTGGCGAAAGTGCCCGAGAGGTTCGTGCCGAGGGCGCGGACGCCAGCGATGATGGCGACGCCGATCAGCGAGGCGATCAGGCCGTATTCGATAGCGGTGGCGCCCGACTCGTCCTTAACGAAACGCGCGAAAATCTTGCTCATGTTCCTGCTCCGAATCTGTGTTTGCATGTCGTCGGGCCTGCTCCTTTTATGACGACCCGCTCGAACGGCTCTGAAGCTAATCGCCGAACCTTTCAAAGTCGTTGACTGACAAAGCGCCAAATCGCCGAAATCTTGACGCTGAACATGCAATCGCGACATGCTTTCACGCGAAGATGGAAAGCGCCCAAGCCTCCCGCGCAGGGAAGCTGCGGCGGCCGCATCGTCCAAAGCGCCGTTACAGCTAGGAAATGGGAGAAATCCGGATGCGGCGTAGCCAACGACGCGACGCCTCCGCGAGCGAAATAGAAAATTTTAGCAATCGTTCACCATTAGCTGCTTTAGTCGTTTCAACCGCAATGGACGGGCGACGTCGCCGCCTCGAGCGGCGGTCCGATCGTCTGCCCCGTCGAAGACTCGCGGGACTATTTGATCAGAGAGCTTGCAGGATAGCGCCGAGCGACAGCGCTGCATGGTGAACCGCATGACATCGTTTCCGTTCATCCTCCGCGGGGCCATGTACCTGGCCTGTGTATTCGCAGCGTTCCAGGCGTCCGTCGCCGAGGCCGCCGGCGGCGACCGCGCCATTCGCGTCGACCTCGATTACGCGCGCATCGTGAAAATCCCGCAGGGAGCCCAGACGCTCGTCATCGGCAATCCGCTCATCGCGGACGTGACCATGCTCAAGAACAGCCAGCTCATGGTCATCACCGGCAAGAGCTTCGGAACGACCAATCTCATCGTGTTGGACAAATCCGGCGCGCAGGTGGGCGAATCCATCGTCACTGTGGTGCCGGCGGAAGACAAGCTCGTCGTCCAGCGAGGTTCGCATCGCGAGTCGCTGTCCTGCCTTCCCAAATGCGCCCGCGCAGTCGATCTCGCCGACGACATTCAATATATGAACACCGCGATCGAGGCGGTGAAGGCGCACGACAGCGCGGCGACCTCGATCCGGAAATAAAAGCTTTAGCGGATCCGGTAACCACGAAACGCTTTCGCGCCGGGAAGCCGCAGCATCGACAAAATGGGTAACGACCCGGCAACCAATCGCAGTCAGTTTGTGTCGAACTAGCGGGGACGGAGAGGCTCTCTCCGTCCGCGGGCGCTACGGGACAAAGACATGACAGCGGACTTGCTTTCAAACATCAAACTTCCGCGGTTGAAGGGCTTGTCGCGCCGGAAAGGCTTCGTCGCCGACCGCGCGGGAACGACAGCGATCGAATTTGCAATGATTTCGGTGCCCTTCATCGGCCTCATCGGGGCGATTTTCGAGACGGGCACGGTTTACTTCCGCACCGCGCAGCTGCAGATGGCGACCGAGACGGCGAGCCGGTCCGTGCTGACGCACAGCACCGCCGCGGGCCTTACCTACCAGCAGTTCATCAACCAGAATATCTGCACCTGGAAATCGAGCGGAGTCGTGAAACCCGGCACGCTGTCGACCATGTTCGACTGCGACAAGCTCATGGTGGACATTCGCAGCCCTGCGACCTGGGGCGCAGCTGACACCGGCAATAACTTCTACAACTCGCCCAATCCGCCCTCCTCGGTCATCAACATGCCCGCGCCGGGACAGATCGCGATCGTTCGTATCGCCTATCCCATGACGGTCATTTCCGGCATCCTCGGCGGCAGCGTCTTCAAGAGTTCGAGCTACGGCCAGATCCGAAATGGCCAGGTGCAGTACAACGGCGCCTGGACAACGATGCTGATGGGCATCGCCGCCTTCCGCGTGGAGCCCTGATCATGACGCGCATTCAATGGTTCCCGGCCGGAGCCGGCCTTAGGCGGGACGAACGCGGCATCGCGGCGGTCGAATTCGCGCTGATCCTGCCGCTCATGCTGATGATTTACATGGGCCTCGTGGAGTTGTCGCGCGGCATGCGCACGGCGCAGAAGCTCGATCTCGTCGCGCATACGCTCGCCGATCTGACGGCGCAGCAGTTGACCGGCGGCGCCAGCACCGGCCAGGCGGGTCTGACGGAGGCGGATATCACGTCGATCTTTTCGGCGGCGAATACGCTGATGGCGCCCCTTCCCACCAACACGCTGAAAATGACGATCTCGGAGGTGAACATCACCGGCACGCCCGCCGGCGCCCCGACGTCCTGGCAGGCGCGGACGGTCTGGACCGTGACGCGCAACGGCGCGACGCCGCGCCCCTGCCAGGTGCTCACGGCCGCCAATGTGCCGCCGGTCTCGAGCACGACGATGCCGACGAGCTACACGCAGATCACGAACGGCGTCAATCCGACGGAAGGACCTGTGATCGTCGCGGACGTTGTCTACCAATATTCGCCGGGCGTGAGCTTCGAGCTTTTCAGGTGGGGGTCGCCGCCGACCTGGACGATGTCGCGCACAAGCTACGCTCCCGTACGAAACACTTTCTCGCCGCCCCACATCCAATATTACATGAGCTCTGGAACGAACTGTCAGGGAACGCCCTGAGCCGCAAAGCGTCCGAAGCGCGATCGACCGCCGGCGTCCCGCGACGCCGGCGCTCTGTTGTCAGATCGTCTGATTATAGGCGCCGACCTCTGGGTTTTCGCGCAAGATCCCGTCAATGGCGGCGAACATCTCCCGCATCCGCGTCTCGGACTCAGGACTCTCGACGACGACGACGAGTTCCGGCTTGTTCGAGGAGGCGCGCACGAGGCCCCAGGTTCCATCGGCAACCGTCACCCGCACGCCGTTCACCGTCACCACGCCGCGGATCGGCTGGCCGATGAACTGTTCGCCCCGCGCCTTCATGGCCTCGATGCGCGCGGTGACCTTCTTGACGACGTCGTATTTCTTCTCGTCATCGCAATGTGGCGACATCGTCGGCGAGCCCCAGGTCTTCGGCAGATCATCGTAAAGATCGGCCATGCTCTTTCCGGGGTTGCGGTCGAGCATTTCGAGAATATGCACCGCCGTCAGCAGCCCGTCGTCGTAGCCGCGGCCGATCGGCGCGTTGAAGAAGAAATGGCCGGATTTCTCGAAACCGGCGAGCGCATTGAGATCGTTTACGCGACGCTTGATATAAGAGTGGCCGGTCTTCCAATAGTCCGTATGCACGCCGCGCGCGACGAGTTCGGGATCAGTGGCGAAAAGCCCTGTCGACTTCACGTCGACGACGAATTTGGCGCCCGGATAGACCTTGGAAAGGTCGCGCGCGAGCATCACGCCGATCTTGTCGGCGAAAATCTCCTCGCCGTTATTGTCCACCACGCCGCAACGGTCGCCGTCGCCGTCGAAGCCGAGCCCGACGTCTGCGCCCGTCTCGCGCACCTTGGCCGCGATCGCGTGCAGCATCTCCATGTCTTCGGGGTTCGGATTGTAGCGCGGAAAAGTGTAATCCGGCTCGACGTCGAGCGGGATCACCTCGCAGCCGAGGCGCTCGAGCATCTGCGGCGCGAAAGCCCCCGCGGTGCCGTTGCCGCAGGCGACGACGACCTTCATCTTGCGGGCGAAGTTCGGGCGGCGGCAGAGATCGTCGAGATAACGCGCGCCGAAATTCTCGATGTAACGATATGCGCCGCCGCCGGCCTCGCGGAACTTGCCGGAAAGAACGATCTCCTTGAGACGGGTCATCTCCTCCGGGCCGAATGTCACGGGGCGCTGCGCGCCCATCTTTACGCCCGTCCAACCATTGTCGTTGTGCGAGGCCGTCACCATGGCGACCGCCGGCGCGTCGAGGTCGAATTGCGCGAAATAGGCCATGGGCGAGAGCGCCAGACCGATGTCGCGCACGCGCACGCCGGAAGCCATCAGCCCCGCGATGAGCGCGAGCTTGATGGACGCGGAATAGGAACGGTAGTCGTGGCCCGTGACAAGGTCCGGCGCGACGCCCATTTCGTGGATCAGCGTGCCGAGCCCCATGCCGAGCGCCTGCACGCCCATCAGATTCAGCTCGGGCCCGAACTGCCAGCGCGCGTCATATTCACGGAAGCCCGTGGGCTTCACGAGCGGCTTCTGCTCATAATCGAATGTATTCGGGCGCAGGTTTTGAACGGGCGTGGGAAACATCAAAGATCCTTGGCGAAGCGAGGTCAGGCGATCGCCGTCGGTTTACACCGCCGCGACCCGCCTGCACAGCCGCAACCTCTCGATCGCGGGGCAACCGCCGGCCGATCTGCCGCTTCGCGGTTTGCGCGGTCGCTCAGCCCCGCGGCCTCGCCCGCGTCGTCGGCGCCGCCTTCGCGGGATCGTCCGGCCAGGGGTGGCGGGGATAGCGGCCCTTCATTTCCTTTTTCACCTCGTTCCATGAGCCCGCCCAGAACGCGGGCAGGTCGCGCGTCGTCTGGATGGGCCGATGGGCCGGCGACAGCAGTTCGAGCGTCAACGGAACGCGCCCGCGCGCGACGGCGGGATGCGTCGAAAGGCCGAACAGCTCCTGCACGCGCACGGAGAGGAGCGGCCCGTTAGGCGCCGCGTAATCGAGCGCGTGCCGCGAACCGGCGGGCGTCTCGAAATGCGCGGGCGCCTCGGCGTCGAGGCGGCGCATGAGATCGTAGGGCAACAAAGCGGTCAATGCCGCGTCAAGGTCGCCCGGAGAGATGTCGGCCGCCGACGTGCGGCCGAGAACATAGGGCGCAAGCCATTGCTCCGCGCCCTCCGCGAGAGCCACGTCGGAGAGATCGGGCCACTCCTCTCCCCCCGCCCGCCGCAGAAAGGCCACGCGGTCGCGCAATTGCGCCTGCCCCTTCGTCCAGGGCAGCCGCGCGACGCCCAGGGCGGCGACGCCCCGCGCCAGCGCCAGCGCGCTTTCCTCGCCGGGCTCCACCGCGAGATTCTGCTCGCCGAGCCGGATCGCGCCGAGCCGCCGAAACCGCCGCCGCCGCAGGCTCGCGGTCGCAGGATCGAAAACCGTCTCGTCGCGGGTCTCGAGGCGCGCGCCCGCGATCGCCTCGACCTCCTCCGCGTCGAGCGCGCAGGCGGCGAGGATGCGCGCCTGCGCCGCGCGGCCAGTGAGTTCCGCAATCGCCAGGAAAGGCGCGCGCGACAGCGGGTCTTCGACCGGCAGGGAGGCGGCGCGGCCGTTCGCCATGAGGAAATCCCCCTTCGCGCCGCGCGATTTGGCGATCCGGTCGGGATAGGCGAGCGCGATCAGCGCGCCGTCGGAGAGCGGCTTCGGATCTCGCTCCCGCGCCGCCGCCGTCGCGAGCCGCGCCCAGTTGGCCGCGAGGCGCCGCGCGTCGCGGGCGCGTTTCGAGCCGTCGCCATGCAATCTCTCCAGCCGGTGCGACAGGTCCGCGTCATTGCCGCCCAGTCCGCGCTCCGAAAGAAGCATGGCGAGTTCCGCCGCCCGCTCCGCCTCGCCGTGACGCGCGGCCTCTAGCGCCATGCGGGCGAGCCGCGGCGGCAGCGGCAAGGCGCGCAGCGCCCGGCCCTGCTCCGTGAGCCGCCCGTCGGCGTCCAGCGCGCCGAGCTCCCGATCGAGGGCGACCGCTTCTTTCCAGGCGGGGCCCGGCGGCGGATCGAGCCACTTCAACTGCCCCGGATCGGCCACGCCCCAGGCGGCGAGGTCGAGCGCGAGACTCGAAAGATCGGCGGCCAATATTTCCGGCGCCGCGAAGGCGGGAAGCGCGGCGGTCTGCGGCTCGTCCCAGAGGCGGTAACAAACGCCCGGCTCCGCGCGACCCGCGCGGCCGCGGCGCTGGTCGACGCTGGCGCGCGCAGCGCGGACCGTCTCCAGCCGCGACAGGCCGAGGCCGGGCTCATAGAGCTGCACGCGGGAGAGGCCCGAATCGACCACCACCCGCACGCCCTCGATCGTCAGCGAGGTTTCGGCGATCGAGGTCGCGAGCACGACCTTGCGCCGCCCCGGCGCAGAGGGGGAAATGGCGCGATCCTGCTCGCCCTTGTCGAGCGCGCCATAGAGCGGCGCAATGTCCACGTCCGCGAGACGCGCCTCCCCGAGGCGGGCGGCGACGCGCAGGATTTCGCCCTGCCCCGGCAGAAAGGCCAGAACGGAGCCTCTCTCCTCCCCCAGGGCGCGCAGAATGGCGCGGCTCACCGCATCCTCGACGCGCTCATTGGCGTCGCGGCCAAGATAGCGCGTCTCGACCTCAAAGGCGCGGCCTCGGGATACGATTGCCGGCGCGTTCCCCATCAGCGCGGCGACGCGCGCGCCGTCGAGCGTCGCCGACATGGCGACGAGACGCAGATCGTCGCGCAGCCCCGCTTGCGCGTCGAGCGCCAGCGCGAGCCCCAGATCGGCGTCGAGCGAGCGCTCGTGATATTCGTCGAACAGCACGCCCGCGACCCCGTCGAGCGCGGGATCGTCGAGAATCATGCGGGCGAAGACGCCCTCGGTGACGACTTCGATGCGCGTCTTCGCCGAAACCTTCGATTCTAGCCGCATCCGCAGGCCGACCGTCTCGCCCACCTTTTCGCCGAGCGTCGCAGCCATGCGGCCCGCGGCGGCGCGGGCGGCGAGGCGGCGCGGCTCCAGCAAAATGAGCTTGCCGCCCCGCGTCCATTCGGCGTCGAGCAGGGCGAGCGGCGCGCGCGTCGTCTTGCCGGCCCCAGGCGGCGCGACGATCACGAGATTGGGAGCGGAAGCCAGCGCCGACAGAATGTCCGGCAGCACGGCGTCGATAGGGAGGGCGTCCTGTAGGCGTGTCAATTTCAGCTCGGGACGACAAAAAAGCGCCCCCTCCTGTCGGAGGGAGCGCCCTTTACTATCAGGCTTCGCGTCAGGCCGCCTGCTGGATGGCCGAGAGTTTCCAGGCGTCCGGGCCGGAACCAGCGGGACGGCGGAAGGTCCAGACCTCGGTGGCCTGCGTCGCGCCGGGCGAGCCGGGCGCGGGCTTGCCGGTGGTCCGGTCCTCCATGACGTCGACGAGGCCGAAGCGCATGGCGACGGTGGCGTATTCGTCCGCACCCTCGCGCCAGGCTTCCGACAGGTCGCCCTGCAGGAGTTTTACGTCCGAAATCCGGTTGACCACGCCCTTGCGGCGGTTCGCCTCCAGTTCGTCGTCGAAGTAGGACGCCATTTCCGGCGTGGACAGCATGCGCAACGCGCCGATGTCCTCCCGGCTGTAGGCGGCCTGCGATTCGCCAAGCAGGCGCTCGAAGGCGTTGAAATCGGCCGTCTCGACCTTAATCGGCGTCGACCGCGGACGCTGCTGCGCCGCGCCGCCGCCAAAACCCATCGGGCCAAATCCAGAGCCGGCGACTCCCGGACGAAAACCGCCAAACGGCGCACCTCCGCCGAAGTTGAACGTCGAGCCCCGCGCGCCGGCGCCGGCCGCCGCATTGCGTCCCTGCCACCAGACGAAGGCCATGCGCGCCAGGAACGCGATGAGCGCGATCTGCAACAGCAGGCCGATGATCGACATGAAGCCGCCGACGCCGCCCCAGAAACCATGGCCCGTCAACATCCCGAGGAGGCCCGCGCCGAGCAGACCGCCGGCGAGGCCGCCAAAGAAGCCTCGGCCGAAGGACGGGCCGGCATAACCCGGATTATAGCCGGGCTGGCCCATGCCCGGACCCGGACGCGGCGTCAGGCTGCGCTCGAAGGGCGAGGCCATGCCGGGCGCCGTGCGGGTCGGCGGCGGCGCCGACCACGTGCGGGAGCCGCGCGAGCCAAAGCTGCCGCCCCCGCCCATACGCGCCTCTGCGACGGCCGGCGCAAGCGCCAGCAGAGCCGCGAGAGCCAGAGAGATCAGCGATCCGCGCTTATGCGCAAGAAACCGCAACATCGTGAGTTTTCCCCTTTCGCGGGGAGCGTCCGCTCCCCCTCGGTGAGTTGATATAGGGAGGAGCCCGTGAAGCTGCAAAGGCCAGGGCGGCGAAAATCGGATCGACTCTCCTTCCCCAGAAGTTCTTCCCTTCCCCAGAAGTTCTTCAAGGGCTAGGACGGTTCAGAAAAAACCACCCGACGGTCAGCCGCATGCGCCAATATCTCGACCTTCTCGACAAAATCCTGCGCGAGGGCGTTCGCAAGGAGGACCGCACGGGGACGGGCACGCTCTCCATCTTCGGCCACCAGATGCGCTTCGATCTCTCGGAGGGCTTTCCGCTCGTCACAACCAAGCGCGTGCATCTGAAGTCGGTGATCCACGAACTCCTATGGTTCCTGAAGGGCGACACCAATATCCGCTATCTGCGCGAGAACGGCGTCACTATCTGGGACGAATGGGCGGACGAGAACGGCGATCTTGGCCCAATCTATGGGATGCAATGGCGGAGGTGGTCCGCCGGCGGGGCGGAGATCGACCAGATCGGCAATGTCGTCGAGGAGATCAAGATCAATCCCTTCTCGCGCCGCCTCATCGTCTCCGCATGGAACCCGGCGCAGGTGGAGGACATGGCGCTGCCGCCCTGCCACTGCCTGTTTCAGTTCCATGTCGCGGAGGTGGGCGGCGTAAAGCGGCTCTCCTGCCAGCTGTACCAGCGCTCGGCGGATGTTTTTCTGGGCGTTCCCTTCAACATTGCGAGCTATGCGCTGCTCACCCACATGGTTGCGCAAGTTACGGGCTGCGTCCCAGGCGATTTCATCCACAGTCTCGGCGACGCGCATCTTTATCTGAACCACATTGAACTGGCGCGGCTTCAACTCTCGCGCGCGCCGCGCCCCCTGCCCCGCCTGACCCTGAACCCGGCCGTCTCCTCGCTGTTCGACTTCCAATTCGAGCACGTCGCGATCGAGGGCTACGATCCCTGGCCGGCGATACCGGCGCCGATCGCCGTATAGAGGAACGCATGAAACCGAAACTCGTGGCCGTGGTCGCGCGCGCCAGAAACGGCGTGATCGGCGTCGACAACGACCTGCCCTGGCGCCTGTCGAGCGACCTCAAGCGCTTCAAGGCGATCACCATGGGCAAGCCGATGATCATGGGCCGGCGCACATGGGACTCCATCGGCCGCCCCTTGCCGGGCCGCGAAATCGTCGTCCTGACGCGCGACCCGAATTTCCGGCCCGAAGGCGCCCATGTCGCGGCCAATCCGGCGGAGGCGCTGGCGACGGCGCGGCGGCTCGCCGAACTGGTAGGCTCAGAGGAAATCATCATCGCCGGCGGCGGGGACATATTCCGCGCCTTCCTCCCTGAGACCGATTCGATCGAACTCACGGAGGTCGCCCTCGATACCCCCGGCGACGCGCATTTCCCGCCGCTTGACCCGGAGGACTGGGAGGAAATCGCCCGTCACGCCCCGGCGCGCGGCGAAAAGGACGAAGCGGATTTCGAATTCGTGACCCTTCGCCGCCGCTCCGAACCGGCGCCGAAATAAGCCGCAAGAACCAGTTGCAGGGACGCCCCTCTATGGCTATAAGGCGCTTCGAAAGCGGCCCGCGGCCGCTGGTTCGGAGTGTAGCGCAGCCTGGTAGCGCACCTCGTTCGGGACGAGGGGGTCGGAGGTTCGAATCCTCTCACTCCGACCAAACGGTTTCATAGGATATTGATTTTCTTCTGGAAAGATTCGAGACGCTTTCCTTGCGCCCACCTCGGGCTTGAGATTTGATGAGACGCATTGAGAGGCGATGCGTCAGGGCTGCCGTCGTGCCGCGTGCGACCACCCGGCCAGTTAAGGCCTGCCGATGTCGGCGCCCAGCGCGGATTCCTCCTGTTGCTCGAAGGGAAGCTGCTCTGAGCGTTGGTCTGCGGGAGCGGAAGGTCGGCAACGCCAATGACCTCGAAGCGGCTTCCAGCCAGTTTTTTGACGTGCGGATCGTCCAAGTGGATGACCGTGGCGCGCTCGACGGCGGCTATGGTGTGTTTCGGCGTGCAATTTTGATCCCCTAATCCGGGGTCAAACTTCAGTGCCGATTGACAATTTGGGCCTGACTTACGTAGCGCCCACCCTAACTGCATGTCAGTTGCGCGTCGCCCCAAAGACGTCGGCTTGGCCGGCGATGGAGACGTCCTAGTGATTTCAGGTGTTTTGATGGTGGGCGCGACAGGGATTGAACCTGTGACCCCTACGATGTCAACGTAGGACCAATACGATTACAGAGCTTTCCCTAGAGCCCATGATCACCCACAAACACCTGTTATTTAAGCATATGTGATTTGCTTAGTTGCGCTTGGCGAGGCGTGAGATTACCTTTCGGCGCTGACGTATTGCTGACGTGAAGGCGCGGAATGCCCAAGCTCACGAAAACAGTTATTGACCGACTGCCCCCCAACCCCGCCCGCGACGTGTATGCGTGGGATAGCGAAACGCCGGGCTTCGGCGTCCGACTTATGCCGTCGGGCCGCAAGAGCTTCATTATCAACTACCGGACCGAAAGAGGCGTCCAGCGGCGCTTGGTCATCGGCGCGGTTGGCGCAATGACGCCCGACGAAGCCCGCAAGATCGCTCGCGAGCGGCTGTCCGAAGTGAGCCAAGGCCGCGACCCGGTTTCGGAGCGCAAGGAACGCCGAAGCGCTGTCACGGTCGCCGAGCTTTGCGCCGAATATCTCGAAGCAGCGCGCGCCGGGAGCGTGACGACGCGTTTTCGCCGGCCGAAGCGGGCGTCAACGGTCGCAATAGATGAGGGCCGCGTCGCCCGCCACATTCTCCCGCTCTTGGGCAGCAAGATTGCAGCCGAATTGACGCGCGCCGACGTGCAACGCATGGCGGACGCCATCGCCGCTGGCAAAACCGCTGCAACCGTCAAGACGAAGACGCGCGGCGTCGCGCGCGTGACCGGCGGGGCCGGAACCGCCGCCCGCGTCGTCGAATTGTTGGGCGGCATTTGGACTTGGGCCGAACGGCGCGGATACGTCGGCGACAAGAACCCTGCCCACGGGGTTGAGACACAGCGTGGGGAGGCCCGCGACCGCATTCTCTCCCGTGCCGAACTCGGCGCGCTCGGCAAGGCGATTGACAACGCCTCCCCTCGCCTGCCCCAAGCGGCGGCGGCTCTCCGATTGATCTTGCTTACAGGCTTGCGGCGCGAAGAAGCGTGCGGGCTGCGCTGGCGAGAAATCGACTTCGACGGCTCTTGCCTACGTCTTGAGACGACGAAAACCGGCCGTTCAACGCGCCCCGTCGGGAAAGCCGCAATCGACCATCTGCGCTCAATCACGCAAATGGACGATGTATTTGTGTTCCCAAACCGCACGGGCGACGGAAGCGCCGACTTGAAGAAGCAGATTGCCGCGATATTCGACGCCGCCGGACTGACCGACGCGCGGTCGCATGATGCACGCCGAACCTTTGCAACGATAGCCGCCGAACTCGGCTACGGTGACGCGACGATTGCCGAGCTAATCGGACATTCGAAGCGTGGGGTTACGGAACGGCACTACATCCGTCGCCCGGACGCCGTGCTTATCGACGCCGCTTCGCGCGTGGCCGAAACAATCGCAACAGCGTTGCGATAGGGCCGAAGTTAGCGTCAATCCGAGACGCAATCAGAAGCAACGAATGTATAAACTAGCTATGCGACAACACTTATAAGCACTCGTAGCGGTCAATACGATTGACTAAGCCGCAAACCAAGTCGTTATGTGTGTAAAATTCCCGGATATAGTAAATTTCCAGCTTCGCCCTACTTGAGGAATTAGGGCACACGTGCCTATCTTTGCCTCGTCATTACATCTACCAAGATGGGGAAGACGAGGCTTATCATGGAAGCGAAAGAGTTTTTGAGAACTCCCGAGGCGGCCGAATACCTTCGCACGCGCTACGGGATTGGAAACGCCAAGACGCTGGCCAAAGACCGCGTGCGCGGCGGCGGTCCTGAATTTCGGAAATGCGGTCGCGCCGTCGTGTATCCGCGAGCCAGCTTGGATGCATGGGCGCTCGGGAAAATGTCAGCGCCGAAGCGGTCAACGTCCGACAGCAAGGGCGGCTGAAATGATACCGCATGACGATCGCTCCCCCTTGCATATCGGCTTTGTCGCAACGCCTTTTGGCGCGCGCGTTCAATGCCTGTGGGATGTTCCGTAACCGCTGTTATCAGGCCACGTCTTCGAGAGCGACCGGCTGCGCGTAGGCCCAGGGCATGAGCTCGTCGAGTTTGCTCGCGAGATGGCCATTGATGATCTTCACGAGAACGTCGGCCAAATAGGCCTGCGGATCGACGCCATTGAGCTTGCAGGTCTCGATGAGCGAGGCGACGATCGCCCAATTCTCTGCGCCGCCGTCTGAGCCCGCGAAAAGCGCGTTCTTGCGATTGAGGGCAATGGGGCGGATGGCGCGCTCGACGATGTTGGAGTCGATCTCGATGCGCCCGTCGTCGATGAAGCGCGCCAGGCCGTCCCAACGCGAGAGCGCGTAGCGGATCGCCTCGGCGAGCCTGGTCTTCTGGCTGATCAGCGCGAGCTTTTCACGCAGCCATGGCTCGAGGGCGTCGAGGATCGGGCGGGATTTCTCCTGTCGCGCCGCGCGCCGGTCATCCGGGTTCTGCGCGCGGACGTCGCTCTCGATGGCGTAGAGCGCGCCGATGCGTTCGAGCGCCTCGCTGGCGATCGGCGCAGGACCTGCCGCGGCGAGTTCGTAAAAGCGCCGGCGGACATGGGACCAGCAGAAGGCCAGCGCCACGCTGTTCTTGTGCGCCAGCGCGCGATAGCCAGCGTAACCGTCGACCTGCACGACGCCCGTGAAGCCAGCGAGATGCGCGAGCGGCTGCTCGGACTTTCGGTTTTGCGCATAGACATAGACGGCGATCGGCGGATCGGCGCCGCCCCATGGCCGGTCGTCGCGGGCATAGGCCCAAAGTTGGCCGGTTTTCGTGCGGCCCCGCCCGGGGTCGAGCACCGGCGCCGTCGTCTCGTCGGCGAAGATTTTCGTCGACGACCGGATGTGTTCCAGAAGCCGCTCATGAACGGGCCGCAAATGCCAGGCGGCGCGGCCAACCCAGTCGGCGAGCGTCGAACGGTCGAGGGCGATCCCCTGTCGGGCGTAGATCTGCGCCTGGCGATAAAGCGGCAAGTGATCGGCATATTTGGAGACGAGCACATGGGCGATTGCCGCCTCGGTCGGCAGTCCACCCTCGATCAGCCGCGGCGGGGCCGGCGCCTGCACGATTGCGCCCTCGCAGGCGCGGCAGGCGTATTTGGGACGCCGCGTCACCAGCACCCGGAACTGCGCCGGGACGATGTCGAGCCGCTCGGAGACGTCTTCGCCGATCTTGTGCAGCAGTCCCTTGCAGCAGGGGCAGGCGTAGTCCTCGACATCGACGACGGTCTCGATGCGCGGCAGATGCGCCGGCAGCGCGCCTCGGTTCGTGCGGCGCTTTCTGGACGCCTTCTCGCGTTCGGCGGCGGACTTGGCTTCCCCCTCCGCCGCTGCGCCGGCTTCCGTCTGCTCGACCTCTTCGAGCGCCAGCAGCATCTGGTCATCGGGAAGCGTCTCTGCGCGCCGTCCGAAGCGATGACGCTGCATCTCCTTGATGATCTGAACGAGGCGCTCGTTGCGCGCCCGCTCGGCGAGGAGCATCGCCTTCAGTTCATTCGGATCGTCGGGAAGCGTCTCGACCGCCTGCGCCATAGACACAGAAGACCATATTTTCTGCGGTCTTTCGACGCTCTTCGACGCCCTGATTCATTGTGTCGCAGATCATCCCGCCAAGGCCGGCGCCGGCGTCTCCTTCACGCTGTGGACGCGCCGCCAGTCCAGCCCCTCCAGCAGCGCCGAAAATTGCGCCGCCGACAACCGCATCACCCCGTCTTCGATCTTCGGCCAGCGGAACTCGCCATCCTCCAGCCGCTTGGCGAAGAGGCACACGCCCGTGCCGTCCCAGAAGACCAGCTTGATGCGGTCCGTCCGTTTCGCGCGAAAGACGTAGATCGCGCCGTCGAAGGGATCGCACTGCATCGTCTCGCGCACCAGCGCCGCGAGACCCTCTGCGCCCTTGCGGAAGTCGACAGGCTTCGTCGCCACCATCACGCGCACCGCGCCCGTCGGGCCGATCATTTGGCGACTTTCAACGCCCGGATCACCGCAGCGATGGTCTTCGCTTGCGCGCCGCGTCCGACCCGAACCGTAACGCCGTCAATTTCAAGTTCGATCGTCGGCGTCGAACCAATTTCCTGGTCGACGGCGCGGCGTTTGCGCTTCGCCGGCGGCGCGGGCGCAGGCCCTTGCATGATTGCCGGAACAAACAATGGCGGCGCGCCTGCGTCCGCGCGAGCCTCGGTCTCTTTGCGCGCCTGACGACGCCACGTAAAAAGCTGCTGCGCCGTCAGACCGTGCCGCCGCGCCACTTCACAAACGCTCGCGTCCTCCGCAAAGCTCTCAGCGACGATCGCCGCCTTCTGATCGGAGCCCCACGTTCTCCGGCGTCCCGCGCCCGTGAAAACCTCGATCCGCCGCATCGGAGCTGCTTCAGGCTCCGACATATGCTTACGCTCTGAAATCGACATGTGTCGGAGCCCCTTTCGCTCCGATTATCGTCGCCCCAACTCATTCAAAACAGGTGCGAGCAGAACAGCGCTTACGATGTTCCGGGCAAGCTAAATCCGCAACTCGCACAAGCGGAGTGGCAACGACTCTATTGCAAAGCCGGCCCCATCTGTCGGGACATAGACGCTCACGAATTTCCAGTGCCAGCGAAAGTCATCGTGGACGATGGGCGCGGCGGGCTTGCCTTCGCGAACATGGTCATTGCCGAACTCGCGCCCAGCCCCGTTGACGCGAATTTCACGGGGCGTCGCCGAAGCTTCTACAACTGCAAAGGCAAGCGCCCGAACACGAAGGCGCAAATCGAAGAATACCGTGCAGCAAACTTCCACAAAGGGTTTCTCTTTGCGGGACTGGAAATGCTCTACAATCCATTCGAGCGTGACGAGCGACTATACCAAATAGTTGAAGAGGTAGGCTTGCGCGGACTACCGCCGCACTTAGCAGATTTTAACCGCTCACTGAATGAAAGAGCAAGGCGGAAGCGTTGGGAAGCTCTCAAGGGCCTGACGCAATACTACTGACGCGAGCTTTATCAACACCAATAAGAAGCCCTTTCAACAATGCACGATATATCGGAACGCTGTGAAGACGTGACGAACTTGCGCCGTCAACTGTGGGCGCAAGGTCATCGGCCTTTAGCCGTTCGGACCGGCGGCAAAGAGCCCGACGGCATGAATTGGAACGGGCGCGCGCGCGCAAATCCGCCATTCGCGGCGGTTAACCCGGCGCAATCGTGGGCGCTAAATACTGGTCTTTTGTGCGAGGGGCTAAGAGCCGTTGATATTGACGTTGACGACCCGGCGCGAGCGAACGCACTTCGTGGATTGGCGTTCGCGATGCTCGGCGGCGCGCCGGCCCGTGGGCGGCGGAATAGCCATCGCCTTCTTTTGCTCTATCGCGCCGCCCAAGGCACGCCGAAAAAACGCGCAATCGTTTCCGGCGTCTATACAAGCGCCGACGGCAAAGCCGAGAAAGTCGAAATTTTAGGCTAGGCCGTGTGGACGAATTTGATCAAGCAGAGGCCCGCAGCGAAACTGACGATGGACCGGAAGTTTCGGGCTGTCTTTTCGCAGCGTAGGGCGACGCGCTTGAAACGTTTGATGCGTCCCATGCCCTGCTCGATGCGGGCGCGGGCTTTGTAGAGCGTCCTGGCGAAGAATTTCGGTTTGACTTTTTCATTGGCCTTGTGCGGGATGACGGGCGCGACGCCGCGCGCCCTCGCCGCCGCGCGATTGGCCTTGCTGGCGTAGCCTTTGTCGCAAATCGCGGCGCGCGGCTGAATATCGGGGCCGATGTCGAGAAGCGTTTCGAAATGCGGCGCGTCGGCAGCCTCGCCGCCGGTCAGATCGAAAGCGATGATGTCGCCCGACGCGTCCGACTTGGCGTGGATTTTCGTGGTGAACCCGCCGCGCGAACGCCCGAGCGCCTGCGCTTCTTGCCCCCTTTGGCGCCTGCGGCCGATACGTGCGCGCGCACGATGGTTGAATCGAACATCTGGATGAGATGCGCCGTCGAACTCATGGAGGCGAGCGCATCCAAGAAGGCTTCGAACACGCCGGCCTTGCTCAACCGGTCGAAGCGCTTCCAGACGCTGTTCCAGTTGCCGAACCGTTCCGGCAGCGCGCGCCATCGCACGTTTTCGACCGTGAAGAAATGAAGCGCTTCGAGGAAACGGCGGTCATCCTCGCCTTTGCGTCCGCGACGCGGAAGGCAGGCACGAAACACCGCGAGCGTATGCGCCCAGTCTTCCTCATCCATCCGCGTCGACATGGCTTCTGGTCTCCGACTCAGTCGGAGCCCTATGAAATCATGCCTGATTCCGCGTGGGAATCCCCAAGCAATCTTCAATCGTCAATTCGTCCACACGGCCTACGGGCAACAGTTCGTCGCCTATGGCAACCACCCGACAGGCGTTCCGCTCGAATGGTGGCCCTTGCCACCCGACCAATTCGACCGCGCCGCGCTTACGCCGGTCACGGAAAACCAAATCACGGCGTTCCTCGCCGAAGCCGCCAACATCATAGCCGCGCCCATTGAGCAAGCCACGGCGCTCCCGAGGCCCGCTGTTGCGCCTTCCCACGGGGGTTATCCCTTCGCCTCTCCCGAGCCGGCGGGCAACCGTGAACGCGCCTACGCCGCCGACGCCCTCGCGAAGAACGCGGCCGAACTCTCAGGCCTTCACAGCGGCCGGAACCGGGCCTGCAACGCCATCGCCTTCCGCATGGGACGCATGATCGCGGCCGGCTGGATTGAGCGCGAAATGGTCGAAGGCGCGCTTTACGCAGCGATGGAAATTAACGGCTGGCGTGACGACAACCGCCACGGCGACCGCAAGGCATGGGCCACCCTGCAAAGCGGTCTGACAAATGGAATGCAACGACCGCATCCGCCTTTGGAGAAAGCCCCCGAAAACCCGAACCAACAAGCGGAATGGCAAGCGGTCTGGCGTGCCCATCAAGAGTATCTGGCGAGCGTTGGCGGCGGGGTGACGAAGTGAGCAACGTTACCCCGTTCAACGCCAATGCAGTCAATCCCGACTGGCCTCCGATCAAGGCCACGCCGTTTCCGTTCATTGACCCCGCGCACATTCCCCGGCGCGAATGGATTTTTGGCGACCACTACGTGCGAAAATTCGTGTCGGCGACAGTTGCGCCCGGCGGCACTGGCAAGTCGTCGCTCGTCATCGCCGAAGCGCTCGCGCTGACTTCCGGTCGCTTGATCCTCAACGCAACGGCAAGAAACGTCGCTCGCGTTTGGTATCACAACGGCGAAGACCCTATGGACGAATTGCAACGCCGCGTGACGGCGGCGATGTTGCATCATGGAATGCTGCCACAGGACATTGGCAACCAGCTATTCGTAACATCGGGCCGCGATACTGAAATGGTCGTCGTGTCCGCAGATGACGGCAAACCGCGTGTCGATAATGCGGTAATGAATAAGATCATTGCCGAGCTAATCGGCAACGGGATTGACGTTCTAATTATCGACCCGTTCGTTTCATGCCATCGCGTCAACGAAAACGATAATCCGGCGATTGATCTTGTCGCGAAAACATGGGGGCGGATTGCGCAGCAAGCGAATTGCGCAATCGAGCTTGTGCACCACTCGCGCAAGGCCAACGGGAACGACGTGACCGTAGATCACTCGCGCGGCGCTTCGGCTCTTGTTGACGCCGTGCGCTGCGCTCGAATGCTCAACGTCATGACCGACGGCGAAGCGAACGAATATCTAAAGGACATTCCAAATCGCAACCGCCATCTGTTTATCAAGGTCACAAACGGCAAGGCGAATATGTCGCCGCTATCCGCTCGCCCTTGGTGGTATCGCCTTGTTGGCCAGCCTTTGCCTAACGGCGACGTTGTGGGCGTTGTTGAAATTTGGACGCCGCCGAAGCAAGACGACGAACTTTCCGACGACGAGCGCCGCGTGATTATCGACGCCGTGAGAGGCAGACCGTGGCGGACGCATCATCTTTCGCCGGAATGGGTCGGGCGTCCAATCGGCGGCGCACTCGGGCTAGACCCCGACAACGCTGACGACAAAAGACGCATCAAGGCGTTTATCACCAAGCTCGTCAAAGACCGGGTGCTAGCGCCTGCAAAGGCTTTCGGCAAAGACCGAAAGGAATACGACCATTACGAGCTTGCCTGCCCCGATTTGCTGTCTGCGGGGGCTGCGGAGGTTCGCGGCCCGACTTCGACGGCGGGAGGCGAATGAAATGCGAAAACCCCTTATTTTTCATCGTTGCGGAGGTGCGGAGGTTGACTTTGCGGAAGTCACGTTGCGGAGGTTGAAAATCGAACCTCCGCAAAATGGCCAACGGCCGCAAATTTCCGCTCGCAAACCATTGAAAATGCGGGCCGCGGAGGTGCGGAGGTTCATTTCTTCTCTACCTCCGCAACCCCGTCTGCGGAGGTGCGGAGGTTTCCCCTTTAGGGGAACCGCCGCCGCAGACTTCCGCAGCGATGGCTTTGAGCTTCCATCCCATGGGTCCCCCCCCCCCGTGGGTAGCACAAACGAAGGGAGGCGACCGACTAGCAACGAACCGACATAACCGCCTCTGCAATCCCAACACAAGCGAAAGAAGCAACGATGACCGACAAGCACGCCAGACAAATGACCGACGCCGAATTTGAGGCGGAAACCGAAAAGCTGCTCAACGAAAGCCGCAAGCAAATGCAGCGCCGTATGCATCCCAACTTCTTCGCCGCCAACGCTGCCGGGCGCGCAATGAGCGAACGCGGCGAGCCGGCCAACATGCAAGGCTGGCAGGAAGTCTATGAGGAAAAGCTAGCGGAATACCGGGGCAAATCCGGCAACTGACATGACGCTACTGCCCTACGTGCAAACCCAACGCAAACGGACCCGCAATGGCTAGACCCTGCCTTTGCTGCAATCATCCCGAGCGAGATAAGATTGACGCCGCCATTGTCGGCGGCGTCAACGCCGAAGCTATCTCGAAACAATACGGAATAACGAAACAAGCGCTCTGGCGTCATCGTTCCGCGCATCTTCCCAAGGCGGCTATCGAGGCGGCAAAAGCCGAACGCGCCGAAGCCGAAGGGCGACGCGGCGCGACGCTGCTAGAGCAAGCGCATGAGCTTTTGGACAAGGCGCGCGACTTGCTGGCGAAGGCGGAAGACGGCGGCGACATTCAAACCGCGTTGCGCGGCGTCAAAGAGGCGCGCGAATGTCTCGTCTTCATTGGCCGGCTAACCGGCGACGTTGAGCCCGACGCGATCAACATCGTAGTCAACGCGCAATTCGTGGTTTTCCAGCAACTCATAATCGACGCGCTGGCCCCGTATCCCGACGCGTGCGCCGCCGTCGCCGCCCGGCTGGCCCACATTTCGGAACAAGCGCCATGACCCCGCCGCCGGGACTGTCGATTGCCGCCACACAGACGGCCCGTGGACGCGTCAAAACGGGCAAGCGCCCCATGGGTAGCTCCTCAGGCGCTCAACGCGCCCCACAGGCTGCTATGGCCCGCGCCCTTTTGCACGGGTTGGACCCTGTGGCCTTCGCCCGTGACCGTCTCGACTTCACGCCGGACGCTTGGCAAACGCGCTTGCTACAATCGTCGGCGAAGCGCGTCATTCTCAATTGCTCCCGGCAATCCGGCAAATCGACCACGACGGCGGTATTGGCGGCGCATACCGCAATCTATCGGCCGGGCTCGCTTACGTTGCTCGTATCCAAGAGCCTACGCCAGTCGTCGGAGCTATTCGCAAAGGTCAGCGGCTTCCTGTCTCGCGTTCCCGAGGCGAAGCTAATGACGAACAATAAGCTATCCTGCGAACTCGCCAACGGCTCGCGCATTATCAGCCTTCCGGGCGACGGCGACAGCATTCGCGGCTTTTCCGCCGTGACGCTGCTTATCGAAGACGAAGCCGCATTCGTTGACGACACGCTGTATATGGCGGTCCGCCCAATGCTCGCCGTCAGCGGCGGACGGCTAATCCTAATGTCAACGCCTCACGGCAAGCGCGGACATTTCTTCGACGCTTGGCACTCGGCGGACGAAGAATGGCAACGCGAGCGGATAACCGCCTACGACGTGCCGCGCATTACGCGCGAGTTTCTGGATACCGAACGCGCAACCATCGGCGAATGGTGGTTCCGCCAAGAATATATGTGCGAGTTTGTCGATAGCGTGGACCAACTGTTTTCGACTGACTCAATCATGAACGCCCTTACTGACGACGTGCAACCGCTTGCCCTACGGATTTTGTCATGAACGCGCTGACGCCGCCCCTGCATAGATGGCACGAACAAACCGAACCGCAATCGACGGGTTTTGTCGTCGGCGTGGACCTTGGACAATCCAAGGACTACACGGCCATAATCGTCAACGAACGGAAGACGGCGACGGAAACGACATTCGCGCGGGCTCGCTTTGAGCCGACGCCGCAAATCGAGGAACGCAAGGAAGTTGTGCACCATTCGCTTGTGTTCATGCATCGGCCCGCGCTCGGGACGCCCTACCCCAAGATCATCGACCAAGTGCGGGTGCTATTGGCGGACCTTCCCACGCGGTCCGAGCCCCCGAGCCTTGTGGTGGACGCAACCGGCGTGGGAAGGCCATGCGTCGATTTGTTCCGCAAGGAAGGGCTGGACCCGATAGCGTTGACGATTACCGGCGGCGAGCAAGTCAATCGGGTGACGAGCCGCGACGTTCGCGTGCCTAAAAGGATATTGGCGGGGCTGTTGCAAGTGGTGCTGCAAACGAGCCGGCTAAAGATTGCAAGGGGCCTGCCGCACGTGGAAACGCTCGTCAACGAACTTGAGAATTTCAAGGTGAAAATCAGCGTGAGCGGTAACGAGAGTTTCGAGGCGTGGCGTGAAAGCGTTCACGACGACCTTGTGCTTTCAACCGCCATGGCCGTCTGGCAAGCCGAAAATCGGCCGCAGCCGGTAAGGCATTTGCTCAATCGAATGTGGGACATTTGAGGACGAATGCTTTTTCGTTAGCGAAACAGCCCCGGCCGGTAATCCGGCCGGGTCGTAGCGAGCCACGCTCTTAGCTATTGACGATCATTTTAGATCTCCCGTAAGGAGTAGTTGCCGGAACGGCACAAAAATCAATGTCAGCGGCGCACAAGGCAATTTCAAGGCCTTTTTCACTCGACGGTGATTGGAGTCGTGGTTTCTGCCGCAGAATCAGCGATGTGATCCGTAACGATTATTTTCAGGGACGCCTGGCGCGCGGCCACGCTTTCTTTCGCAACGATGGAGTTAATTTCCAAAAATTGGAGGTAGAGCACATCGGTTGATTGCAACGATAACGCCGCCTCGATTGCTTTAGCTCTAGCCTCTGCATTCGGCGGGCAAGAGGCAGTGATTGGCCTGCTTCGCCATGCGTCAATTGCTTGGGTCCGCGGAAGTTCGCCTACATCACTCAAGCCGTCTTTAGTTGACAGGATTGCAAGCGCAGAAATATCCGGTCGGTTCATTCCATCGATTCCGTAATTTCTTATCTTAGTAGCAACGAATATCCGTAACGGATTCTTTGTACCGATTACCCAGTGATTATTTGATCTCTGCCTGATCTCAGAACTACACCAAACACGCTGAATGCGAGCGGCACTTGCTTCGTCAATAAGTATAGTTTCAGCAACTAGCGGATCTGACTTTGTTGCTGTCAGCTCGCGCTTTAAATATGTCGCGGATGCGCCGAGAACACCTATCACGAACGAAGCCATTGTCCCGGACCTTACCTCTTTTGGCATTGCGACAATACCAACGAGGTCACCGATAAGTAATATTAAACACATAATTACCGTTGATAAACCGACGTATTGGAGAGCAAATGTAAAACCCTCATGAAAATACACGGCCTTTGCCAACAGCGAAATTAGTATTAAGAGGACCAATGCAAGAACGCACCAATATACAATTGAGATTATTTTATATCCGGCACCGGCCTTAGTTTCACCGACCCCAGTATCAGACATGGCACGCTCCCAAATGCGCGGTCTACACTCAGAGCATATCACCGTTTCTAGGCAGCGCTACCGACAGGCCTATGTGCATATTTTATGATTTTTGCACGGAATTTACCACGCTGAATCCCAACGGCTTTCCCTGTGCAGAATATACGTGCAAAATTGCCCTATGATTTATGGCTACGCGAGAGTCTCAACCGACGGCCAAAGTGTCGACGCCCAAGTGACGCAGCTAAAGGCTGCCGGTGCGACGAAGGTGTTCGAGGAAACAGCGAGCGGCGCAAAACCAGACCGGGCGCAGCTTCGTCGTGCTCTCGAACGCCTCGGCGAAGGCGACTTGCTGCTTGTTACGCGCCTTGACCGGCTTGCACGGTCAACGCGCGATCTTCTCAATACGCTTGGCTCTGTCGCCGATAAGGGCGCGGGCTTTCGTTCCCTTGGCGACGCTTGGGCAGACACAACCACCCCACATGGGCGACTGATGTTGACGGTCCTGGGCGGTCTTGCTGAATTTGAGCGCGAATTGATCCGCGCTCGCACGGGTGAGGGTCGGGAACGCGCAAAATCACGCGGCGTGAAGCTCGGACGCAAGCCCAAGCTAACCGAGCATCAAAAGAAGGAAGCAATGGGCAGGCGTGAACGAGGCGACGAGACGTTGGCTGAAATCGGCCGTAGCTACAACGTAAGCGGCTGGACCATTGCAAGACTGCGATAGGGATTCAGAGACGCGGCGGACCAAACCTTTTAGCCTTACGGTTTGACGACATGAAAGATGCGCTCAAGCGGATATGCGAACTCCAACCCTATTATTCGGCTGAAAACACCACCGAAATGCGAGAGCGGGGCGCTCAACTCCGGGGCATCCTAAAGCCAGCAATCGAACAATTGGAGCCCATACTCGCGCCAGCGCTCGGGCGATTTGGGAACGACTTCTCCGTAGACGCATCCGACGGGATTGGGCGAAAGACAGAGCTTCCTTGGGTCCGGTTTTGCTCGAAAAGTATGTCGCCGAGCCCCACCGAGGGCTTCTACTCCGTGATCCATTTCTCGACCGACGGGAGCGCCGTCCATGTGACCGCAGGGTGCGGGTCTTCCCGGTTTCATAACGGTAGTTCAGTCCCGCTGCCCGACAGTGAATTAGATGCGCAGACCGCTTGGGCGCGCACCGTGTTGCTTGAAAATTTAGGAACCCTTGAACCGTTTTCCGACGCCCCGGACTTCAAGGCTACGCGGAAACTCCCGATCTCGTTTCAGCGAGCAACAGCAATTGCAAAGCGTGTGCCGTATGAAGAAATTGAAGCTACCGATTTCGAGAAACTTTTGACGCAGGCGGCCGAACGGCTGCGCTACATCTATGAGGCCCAGGCTACGGGCCGTGATTTAAGCCAAGCCGACCAGGCAGAACTCGAATTGCAAGCGGTTTTGAATCCTAGCCACGCGCTTACGTATCGTCAGGGCTATGGGCTTCCGGCTGCAGCGAAAAAGGTGGTTGAACGTCGGGCGATGGCAGTCGCGGAGAAGTGGCTAATAGACAGCGGCTACTTAGTCCACGATTGCTCAAGCAGCCGCCCTTATGATTTCGAAGCAAAAAACGGCAGCGACGTATTAAAGGTCGAAGTTAAGGGGACAACGAGTGACCGCGCGGACGCGCTGCTGATGACGCGTAACGAAGTAGAACTTCATCGGAGCGAAAAAGGCGCTACCGCCCTAATTGTCGTGTCGAAAATCCGCCTTTCAAATCAGAGCGAAGAATATGCCGCCGAGGGCGGCGAAGTTGAAGCAATGCTCGGCTGGGATATCGAGCTATGGGAGCTTGAGCCCACCGCATTTCGTGTGACAAGGAGGCGATGAGGTTTCGCGTTTTATAATAGACCGTATTGCGACGAACAAGTCGCGTCCTATTGTAATTTTAGCCAAACAACTCAGATTTCGCGTGCTGCAGAGTGCCCTCGAACGCGAGCTCTCCTTCAAGATTAATTGTCCAAATCGACTTCGGGTCAGGTTTGAACCCAGTGATTTCTAAGGATGGGCGTCGTAACTCAACCTCTCCAGAATAGTCTAGATATTTTCCACCACTATTCTGTCGAACGACAACGAGATACTTGTTATCTTTTGGCGCATATGGGTACGGAAAGTTAAACGTAAGGATGAGCTTGTCATCTGTAAAAGCAATATCACTCAGAAATAGGCCCTTCCTCAGAAATAAGGAACCCAAAACCTGCTCGGTGCCAGTTAGGTATGGGCAATGGATGTTTCTAGCGGAGAGGAGATATCGGAATGTAGATAAATCCGACTTTGTTCGGAAAACGATCGCGTGCAACCTATCATTAAGCGGGAGACTATCTGGAATCGCGACCTCCGCCATTCTGCAATCGTGTATATATTCTTTTTTGTCCTGAGTTACCGAGCTATCATGGTAGATGGCTTTAAAGTCAAGTGTATCAAAATCGCTGTCGGAAGAAAGCCAAACGTTGCGTTTCCTTTGGATGTTTCCGGCAGAAAAAACAGCATTCGGCATCGTAATGACTTCCGCGAATTTGAATACAAAACAGGCAGGTATCGACATTTGGTTTTCCTGCCTGTAGGGATCACTGCGGCACTTTATACCCTCGGTACGAAGATGGTATCCGTTCTTTGGGCGGAAATATAACCGCGCATTGCCGTGCGACTCCGTGTAAGCTGAGAGCGCCCCCTGGTTAGCTACGTCGTGAAAGTTCGTGACGCGATTGCGTGCAAAAATGCAGCCATCTTCTACAATGCTTATAGCATTGGTGACATGTGTCGTGTGATAAAGAAACTGCGGCCAGAACTTGTGCTGATAGCTTGACGCTAGCCGCTTGCTTTCTTCCTCTATATGTTTTTGTGCACGGGCTATTGAAAGAGGCAAATTTGATCATCTTTCGAGTCAGGCAGTGCAACGGACGTAGCTTTAGCTTTTTTCTCTACCCGACTGATATAAAGTCCGTGAGAAGGAAGCGTATTTTCGCGCTTCATTATCTCGGCAATCTTGACGTAGGGAAGCGCGCCAAGAATCGGGAAAAGGTAAGATTTCAAGCGCCTGGCGTCTCCCGGAAATTGGTCGCTGGAAAGAAATCCAGATTGAATGGTAGCCCACGTCCATTCTAGGAGTTCTGGCCTTAAAAGGACATTTTTGCTGTTCGTTTTTATGAAGATCCCTTCGTCGCCCCATTTCGCTTCAAAGGGCGTCGAATCTTTGAGTGTCTCAAAACGCCCCTTATGTGCGGCGATTTGCGCGTAAACATCATTGCGGAAGTCATCAAAAGAAGCCGGCATCCTAAACGCATGCGTCTCCTTATGCTCCGGAACAAAACCAACCGACACTTGCCGATCATGGACATAGACGGGAATTTCGAGTTTACTTAGATATTTCTCCATCAGCGGCTGCACTTCATCCCAGGATAAATTACCATTTCCGCATCCCAACGGCGGGAATGAGATCGAGGATATTCCCATGTCTTGATAAGACGCGACGAACGTCTTAAGTCCCGCCTCCACGTATTCAATTTTTGACGGCTGCCGCCAAGTCGTCTTCGTTGGAAAATTTAGAATCCAGTGGTCTGGGGCTCGCCATAAATGCAGCTTGCCGACGCTGAGTTCATGTTTGTCGCACAAGCGCTTGTACGCTTTGAACATATCCGGATACCGCTCCTTGAAACCAAGAGCGATACCTTTCCCCATAACGCCGACGACATTCACCGTGTTCACCAGCGTCTGAGCCGGCGAATCAAAGATGCTTGTCCTGACGTAAGTTAGCATGACAGCACCACACTCTCCCCGAATCGGAACTACGTTCTTTTTTTGTTCTAAATTTTAGCGGGTGCAGCGAAGGTTTCCAACAGGGAATTTTGCCCACAGGCAAAGTCAACGTCCGGCGATTGGCGCAGTTCCTTCCCACGGGGTGTGTCAGCTGCTACCGCCCCATTCCGCTCGCCCGATGCCGTGACCAATCGGGCCGAACGTCGCTCGGGCGCGCACCGCAGACCAGACAGCGCAATCGGCGCTTGAGGGTGGGCACTTCGACGGACCCCGGCGATCCGACATATCGACGCTCTCGCGACGGCCGCAGCCGCATTCGACGGCGACGGCGCGGACGCCAAGGCTGCGCATGTTCGCAAGGTCTATGGCCGGGCAAGTGTAGCACGTCGGGGAAGGCATGAGCGCGAGCTTAGGCCGCTGGGGCTCGGGCCGCCAAGATCGGGGCGGCGTCCAGCTGCGCTCGGGGCAAACCCCACCATGGGAAGGGACCAAGCCGGTCGCTCGAATGGCGACCGCGCGACAGCCACGGCCGCGCCTTTTGTGCGTTGCTGACGTATTGCTGACGCGGCTTCACGTCAGCAAGTCACCATCCACCTATGTCTTTGATTTGAATGGTGGGCGCGACAGGGATTGAACCTGTGACCCCTACGATGTCAACGTAGTGCTCTCCCGCTGAGCTACGCGCCCCCTTCCGGGGTCCGCCTCGTCGGCGGTTCGGGTGGCGTGTGTATAGTGGCGGACGCGCCGGGGCGCAAGCGCCTTTCTCGTTAAAAATGCATCCTCCGCTCCCGAACCCACAACGCCCGATCGGGGCGCGCCGAAGCGCGGGCGGGACCGCAACAAAGGTTGACGAAACGTTACATTCTCCGCTCCGTCTCGCGAAAGATTTGTGACAGATGCGGCATTTCATGCCTTGCAGCTTCGACCGGTTATGGCATGCTTGACTTTGCGGCCCTCGCCGGGGCCGCAAGATAAGGAGGTTCCGCATGTCCTTGCAGGGTCATATCGTCGAACTCCAACGCCGCCACGAGGCGCTCAAGAAGGAAATCGAGCAAGAGCAACTCCATCCGAACGCCGACGAGGCGAAAATTCTGGAGCTCAAGCGAAAAAAGCTGCAAATCAAGGACGAACTCGCCAAATTGCAGGGAAGTCCGACGCGCCACTGACGCGTCCCCTGGTCCCCCCAAATTCCAAAGCGAAAGACGTCTCTACATAGGCGGAGGGCGCTCTCCGCCTTATTTTTTGGCGCAACCCCTGCTCGCTGCGAATGCGCCGACAACCACGAGACGCCGCCCAATGCCCGTAACCGCCGACTATTGCCCCGAGACTCTTCACGAGAGCCTGGGAGACCCCTTTTTCGACCGTGTCGAAGCCGCACGCTTTCCAAAAACGATCCTGCGCTTTCGGAACCAGCGCTGGGCGGCGCAGGTCGGGCTCGACGGTTTGACCGACGAGGAATGGATCTCCCACTTCGGCCGCTTCGATCCCCTGCCGGGCGGCCTGCCCCAGCCGCTCGCTCTGCGTTATCACGGCCATCAGTTCCGGGTATACAATCCGGAACTGGGCGACGGCCGTGGATTTCTCTTCGCACAATTGCGAGACGCCGCCGACGGCCGTCTGCTCGACCTCGGCACCAAGGGCAGCGGCCAGACGCCCTGGTCGCGGCGGGGCGACGGGCGGCTGACCCTCAAGGGCGGCGTGCGCGAAATCCTCGCGACCGAAATGCTGGAAGCGCTCGGCGTCGACACCTCCAAGACCTTCAGCCTCATCGAAACCGGCGAGGCGCTCGTGCGGGGCGACGAACCCTCGCCCACGCGCGCGAGCGTGCTGGTGCGCCTGTCGCATTCGCACATCCGGATCGGCACCTTTCAGCGCCTCGCCTTTCATGACGACAAGGCGGCGATCGACCGCCTTCTGGACCACGTCTGCCGCCATTATTTCCCCGCGCTCGCGGAGCTGCCCGGCCCCGGGAAGGCCCGCGCCTTTCTGGAGGCGGTCGTGGCCCGAGTCGCGAAGCTCGGCGCGGGCTATATGGCGGCCGGCTTCGTCCATGGCGTTTTGAACTCGGACAATATCAACGTCACGGGCGAGAGTTTTGATTATGGCCCCTGGCGCTTCGCGCCAGCGTACGATCCCCTCTTCACGGCCGCTTATTTCGACGAGAGCGGGCTTTATTCCTTCGGGCGCCAGCCCGGCGCGCTCGCGTGGAATCTCGCACGGCTCGCGGAATGCCTGCTTCATCTCATCGGCCACGACGCAGCCCAGCAGGCGCTGGACGTCTTCCCCGGCCTGATCCAGCGGGAATACCGCGCCGCGCTCCTGCGCCGGCTGGCGCTCTCCTCCGCCGGCGAAGAGGCCGACGCCCGCCTCGCCAAAGCCTGGACGGATTTCCTGATCGCGACGCGGGCGCCTTTCGAACAAGCCTATTTCGACTGGCGCGGGGGATTGGCCAGCGCCGGGCGCGCCAAGGCCAGCCCTTCGGCGCGCTATTATGAAACGCCCGAATTCGTCGCCGTGCGGGAGGCGTTGGCGGAACATGAAACGACCGAGGCGGCCCGTCTCGATCACGCCTATTTCAAACGGCTCTCGCCCTGCGCCATGCTGATCGACGAGGTCGAGGCCATTTGGGCGCCCATCGCCGACAAGGACGACTGGTCCGCTCTGGAACGAAAGATCGCCGAGATCGCCCTGATGCGAGACGCCTATCGCCTCGCACCGGTCTGAGGCCCGGGACCGCGTTGCGGATTTCCGCTTGAACCCGTCTTGTGTGCGGCGCGATAATCGCAGAGATGATTCACGGCCCCTCGGGGCAGTCTGGTTGCGGCGATGAACGACAATCCCGGCGAGGCGGACCAAAGCGCGATACGCGCCGAGTTGGAGCGCCTGCGCCTCGAACACCATGACCTCGAAGCGGCGATCGACGCCCTGATCGCGGTCGGCGCGCCGGATCAACTCCAGATTCAGCGGCTCAAAAAGCGCAAACTCGTTCTGCGCGATCGCATCGTGCAGCTCGAGGACCAGCTCACGCCGGATATCATTGCCTAGAAGTTAATGAGGCACACGACTTGAAACCCTTTGGCCATAGGCGGCTCCATTGTCCGAATTCGGGACAGAAGCGAACCGCCTCCGGTCAACGAATGGGAAACCAAGTCATGCCTCGTCTCGGTCTTTCGATCAGCGAATCCTACGATCGCCGTCCCAAGGCCCCGAAGCCGGACCAGTACGGCCGCCGCGTCCGCACGGTGGAGGGCGTCCGCGTCGTCGACGCGCGGGAGCATCGGCCGATCTTCACGCCGCTCTATTTCAAGGTTACGGCGGCTCTCGTTCTACTTGCGACGGCGTCGATATCGCTTGCCATGTGGCGGCTCTTCAACTTCCCGCATTGACGTCTTTGGGCATGAAGCCGAGCGCGCGCAACAGTAGGGGCATTGTGAGCCCCTGCACAACGATGGAGAACGCCACCACGGCGAAGGTGGCGACCACGATGACGTCGCGCATGGGCAGCGTGTCGGGGAGCGACAGGGAGAGCGCGAGGCCGAGCGCCCCGCGCAATCCGCCCCACCACAACACGTGTTGCTCGCCAAAGCCGATGCGCCAGCGCGTCGGCAGGAAGAGCGCGCTCAGCGGGTAGACGGTAAGCGCGCGCGCGGCGAGGACGATCCCGATCACCGCGAAAAGCAGCGGCAAACCGTAATCCGCGAACGGCGTGGAAGCGACGTCGACGCCGATCATCATGAAGACCATGGAATTCGCGACAAAGGCCGCGAATTCCCAGAAGCCGTGGACGAACTCCCGGCCCTTGTAGCTGAGATAACTGCGATTCTCCTCGCTCAGCAGGCCGAGGTTGCCCATCATCAGGCCCGCCGTCACACAGGCCAGCACGCCCGAAAGGTGGAAATGCTCGGCGACAAGGAACGAGCCGAAGGCCGCGATGGTGGTGAGCGCGGCCTCGACCAGGTGCTCGGCCGTGCCCATGGCGATGACGATCGCTGTCGCGCCCACGAAGACGCCGACGGCGATACCGCCCAGCACGATACGCGCAAGCGTGGCGAGAATGTCGCCGGCCCCCTGCCCCGCTCCATGGCTCTCGGCCCAGGCCAGCGCCATCACGAACAGCACCGCCGCCGCGCCGTCGTTGAGCAGGCTTTCGCTCTCGACGAGGAGGCGTAGTCGCCCCTTGACGCCATTGTCCTTGAACATGGCGATGATCGCGACAGGGTCGATCGCCGCGATAAGCGCCCCGAAGACGAGCGCGGAGGCCGCCGGCCAGCCAAGCAGCGCGACGCAAGCCCAGGCCACAAAGGCCGCCGAAACGAGCGTTCCTAGCGCCGCCAAAGTGATCAGCGGAAGGGAATCGCGAACCAGCTCGCGCCAGGAAAGCGTCAAGGCTGCTTCAAACAGGAGCGGCGGAAGAATCAGATCGAAGATGAAGTCATGGGTCAGATGCGGTCCGAAGTCTGGACTTGTCGCCGTGATCACGGCGCCGACCAGGACGAGACCGACCGTGTAGGGCAGTTTCACGCGCCGGGCGGCGATGGCGACGATCATTGCGACGGCGAGAACGGCGACGGCTTTCGTGAGTTGTTCGTCCATGGGCCCGGCTCGGATGGCGTGAGGGGAAGCTTGGGCGGTGTTTAAAGCGACCGCCGGGCGAGGTCGATCAAAATCGGCGAAGCGCCAGAGAGACGGGAAATAACGCCGGCCGCCTCTTGACATGATCCGTGTCAAACCTGTTCACTGACGTCAACGGTTCCTTTCGGGGATCAAAAGGGAATGCGGTGCGGGCCTTCGGCCCAAGGCCGCGGCTGCCCCCGCAACTGTAAGCGGCGAGCGCGAGACCAATAAGAGCCACTGGGGCGACCCGGGAAGGCGGTCGAGCGCGACGACCCGCGAGCCAGGAGACCTGCCGTTGTTCGTGGTCACGCGCGAAAGCGCCGGGCGGGGTGCACCGGGGCGGCTCTCATCTGCGTCGCCCCGCCGCGGCGCGGGCGGCGGCCATTCGCAGTGACGGTCCACGTCTGCTGCGAGTCAGCCATGTTTCAACCGCGACGCCGTCTCGGCCTTCCATTTTTCGTCTCAACGATCGCTCTCTCCGCTTCCGCCGCCGCACAGCAGGCGCTTCCGACAATCGACGTCGGCGCGCGCCGTCCCGCCCGCGCGGCCGCGCACGGCCCGCAACCTGCGCAATCGCACGGAACGGGCGGCGCGTCGCCCCTCGTCGCAGCAGTGACGCGCCCGGCGCCTTCCGCTGCGCCGGCGCCACAGCCGTCGGGACCGAAGCCGCCGCCGATCACCTCGTCGAGCGAGAAGTTTTTCACGGGTCCCCAGGTCACGGCCTATCCCTATTCGCGTCCGAGCGAATCGCTTGAAATTGTGCCTGGACTTGTTGTCACGCAGCACTCGGGCGACGGCAAGGCGAACCAGTATTATCTGCGCGGCTTCAATCTCGACCACGGCACGGATCTCGCGATCTATCTCGACGGCATGCCGCTGAACATGCGCACCCACGGCCATGGGCAGGGGTATGCGGACACGAATTTTCTGATCCCGGAACTTCTGTCCTATGTGCTGGCCCGAAAGGGGCCGTATAGCGCGGAAGACGGCGATTTCTCCTCCGCCGGGTCGATCTACATGCAATATATCGACAAGGTCGACAAAGGCTATTTCGGCCTCACCGGCGGCAGTTTCGGCTATGGCCGCGCCTTCGCCATCCAGCCCTACAAGGATTTCGCGGGCGGTTCGGCCTATGGCGCGGCGGAGGCCAACTATTACAACGGCCCGTGGGAGCGGGGCGACAATCTGAGGAAGTTCAACAGCGTGCTGCGCTGGTCGCGCGGCACGGAGACCGACGGCGCGGCGGCGACCTTCATGGGTTACGTCAACAAGTGGTATTCGACCGACCAGATCCCGATGCGCGCCGTGACCTCGGGCCTCAAGTCTCTGTGGGGCACGCTCGACGCCACCGACGGCGGCGCGACGTCGCGCTTCTCGCTCTCCGGGCGCTGGAGCCAGACGGACGGCGATCATTCCACCCGCGTAGAAGGCTACGTCGTTCGCCAGACGCTGGAGCTTTACAACAACTTCACCTATTTCCTCGCGCATCCCGACCTTGGCGACCAGTTCCGTCAATTCGACAATCGCACCATCGTCGGCGTCAACGCCCAGCACGGGATCAAATGGACCGACATGTTCGGAGTTCCCGTCGAGACGCGGATCGGCCTGCAGGGCCGCTATGACGACATCCGCCTGGGTCTGCAGGAGAGCCTGCGGCGCACGCCCTATCAAACGATCGGCAATAATTACGTCGGCGAGGGCAGCATCGGAATCTGGACGGACGCCTCTGTTCATGTAACGCCCTGGCTCACGACGATCGGCGGCGTGCGCTTCGATTATTTCAACGCCAATGTGGCCAACGTCCAGTCGCTCTACGACGCGCCGAAGGTCTTCGACAGCAACGGTTTGCCGGCCTTCGTCTGGGCCGGGCCGTTCAACCAGGGCGTCAAGGGCGCCGCGCTTGTGAGCCCGAAGGCGTCGATCATCGTCGGCCCCTTCTACAAGACCGAGCTTTACTTCAACTACGGCGAGGGCTTCCATTCGACCGACGCGCGCGGCGCGGTGCAGCGCGTCGCGACGACGGAGCTCGGGGATGACGACGCCTTCGTTCCGGTTGCGCGCATTCCGCTGCTCGTGAAATCGCGCGGCGCGGAAATCGGCGCGCGCACGAAATTCATCGAGGGCCTCGATTCGAGCATCAGCTTCTTCTGGCTCAATCTCGAGTCGGAGAACCAGTATGTCGGCGACGCGGGCACGACGGAATTCGGCCGCCCGAGCCGCCGCTACGGCATCGAAATCGCCAACCATTACAAGCCGACGTCCTGGCTGATGTTCGACGGCGACGTGTCCCTTGTGCGCGCCCGCTTCCGCGGCGTCGACCAGCAGGCCTGGCTCGGCTATCTCGATCTGATCGCCCCCGAGGCGCTGCCCTATGGAACCTATCTCGGCAATGCGCCGGGCAATTATCTCTTCAACGCGCCGGCGATCGTCGCGATGGGCGGGCTGGAGATCGGCGAGTCGACGGGCTGGTTCGGCGGGCTGAAATACCGCTATTTCGGCCAGCGGCCGCTGACGCCCGACGGCTACCTCAAATCGCCCGCGACCGGCACGGTCAATGCGCGCCTGGGCTATCGCTGGGCGGACGGCTGGCGCTTCCAGATCGACGCCTTCAACATCTTCAACTCCCGCTCGGACCAGATCACCTACGGCTACGGCTCGCTCCTGCCGAGCGACCCGCTCTACCAGCAGTGCGTGGCCGGAATCGCCCCCGCTCCGGTCTGCGGCGTCGGCGTCATGGACCGCCATTTCAAACCCGTCGAGCCCCCGGCCCTGCGCGTCAGCATCGGAGGGCCGCTGACCGCGTTCTAGCGGCGCAATCCCATTGCGCGGCTTGCCACCCGCACGCCCTTCGTCTATGCGGCTTGGCTTCCCACGCTCGAGCCGATGGATTTTCAAGTGGCGAAGCAGAATGCGCCTGTCGCGGTCATCATGGGGTCGCAGTCCGACTGGGCGACCATGCGCCATGCGGTCGATACGCTCGCCGCGCTCGAGGTTGGCTGCGAGGCGCGGATCGTATCCGCGCATCGCACGCCCGATCGCCTCGTCGCCTTCGCCAAGGGTGCGGAAGCGGAAGGCTTCAAGGTCGTCATCGCGGGCGCTGGCGGCGCAGCGCATCTGCCCGGGATGACGGCCTCCATGACCAATCTCCCGGTGCTCGGCGTGCCGATCGAATCCGCCGCCCTCAAGGGCATGGATTCGCTCATGTCCATCGTGCAGATGCCCGGCGGCGTGCCCGTAGGGACGCTGGCCATCGGCAAGGCGGGCGCCATCAACGCGGCGATACTGGCGGCCTCGATCCTTGCGCTCGAAGACAGGGAGATCGGGGCGCGGCTCGCGGCGTTCCGCGCCCGGCAGACCGCAAGCGTGGCGGAAACGCCGCGAGATGAGGCGTAAAAAATGCTGAAACCCGGTTCGACCATCGGCATTCTCGGCGGGGGACAGCTTGCGCGCATGCTGGCGACGGCCGGCGCGCGGCTGGGCCTGAAGAGCCACGTTTTCTCACCCGTCCCCGACGATCCGGCCTTCGACGTCTGTTCGGCGCATACGCGGGCCGACTTCCTCGACGAGGCGGCGCTGGCCGCCTTCGCGGAGTCGGTGGACGTCGTAACGTATGAATTCGAGAATGTGCCAGCCCGCACGGCGGAGGTGCTCGGGGCGCATCGCCCGGTGCGGCCCAATCCCAAAGTCCTCGCGCTCACGCAAGATCGGCTGATCGAAAAGCAATTCGTCCAGAGCCTCGGCGTCGCCACCGCGCCCTTCGCGGAGGTCGGCGACGTGGACTCGCTGGCGCAGGCCGTGGCGCGGCTCGGGCGCCCCTCTATTCTGAAGACGCGGCGCTTCGGTTATGACGGCAAGGGACAGGCGAAGATCGTCGACGGCGTCGATCTCGCCAGCGCGTTCAAATCGCTCGGCGGCGCGCCCTGCATCCTCGAAGGCTTCGTGCCCTTCGCCAGGGAAGTCTCCGTCGTCGCCGCGCGCGGGGTCGACGGAGACTTCCGCGCCTACGACGTCTGCGAAAATGTGCATGAGAACCACATTCTCGCGACCACCACGGCCCCGGCGGCGATCAGCGAGGCGGCCGCGACGGCTGCGGTCGGCATAACGCGCGCGATCGCGGAAGCGGCCGGTTACGTCGGCGTCATCGCGGTCGAAATGTTCGTCGTCTCCGACTCTGCAGGCGAGCGTCTCGTCGTCAACGAGATCGCGCCGCGCGTGCACAATTCCGGCCACTGGACGCTCGACGGCGCCGTGACCTCGCAGTTCGAGCAACATATGCGCGCAATCGCCGGCATGCCGCTCGGTTCGACCCGCCGTCATGGCAGGGAGGTCGTCATGCGCAACCTCATCGGCGCCGCCGCGGACAAATGGGCGGACATCCTCGCCGAGGACGGCGCCTGCCTGCATCTATACGGCAAGAAGGAAAGCCGCCCGGGTCGCAAAATGGGCCATGTGACGCGGGTGAAGGCCTGAGGCGGGCGGCCCGCCTCCCCTACCCCTGCGCCAGCCAGTCCTGAGCATTCTCCAGAATCGCCGTGATCGCCGGGTGGTCGACCTTCCGGCGCACGGTGATGGCGTAGAAGCTCTCCGACACGCCGTCCAGTTCGCCGATCTTCTTCACGCCGTACTGCCTCTCGATCTGCTCCGCCACCGCGACCGGGGCCACAAAGAGCCCCACGCCCGCCGCCGCGAAGGTCTTCATCAGCGCGCTGTCCTCGATCTCGGCGCGGATCGCGGGGAAGATACGCTTGGCCTCGAACCACAGATCGAGCGACCGGCGGAGCGCGGTCGCCGGCGTCGGGAAGAGGAAAGGCGCGCCTTCGAGCGATCTGGGGAAATTTTCGATATATTTCTCGGCCACCTCCGGCGCGCCGAAGACCGCGACGCCGCACTGGCCGAGCAGGTGATTGTAGACGCGACCGCCGACGGAGGCCGTCGCCGGAGCGTCCGCGAGCACGAGATCGACGCCGTGGAGCGAGAGTTCCGCGAGCAGGCGCTCGACCTTGTCCTCATGGCAGACGACCTGCGTCTCCTCCGGGTTTTGGAGGGCCGGTTCGATGAGCCGGTAGACGACGAGCTTGGGAAGCGCATCCGCGATCCCAACGCTCAGCCTGTGCCCGAGCGCGCCGGCCCTCCCCTTCAGCGCGTTCGTGAGTTCGCGCCCCAGCGCGAAAATTTCGTCGGCGTAATTGAACACCGTGCGCCCCTTCTCCGTCAGGGTCAGCTTCCGGCCTTCCTTGCGTAGAAGCTGTGCGCCGATCGCATCCTCGAAAACGGCAAGCTGGCCGCTGATCGTCGGCTGGGCGAGGCGCAGTTTCTCGCTGGCGCGCGTCACGCTGCCCTCGCGCGCGACGTTCCAGAAGTAGAAGAGATGCTGGTAGTTGAGCCGGTCCATGTTCATCCATCGCAAATGACGATAGATTACATAGATATATTCTAATTTTCAATAGGCGGCTCGGATGTTTGAGTAAGAGGGGCTCGCCCGATCTCCCGATGCGAGTCCCCGTTTGCGTCCGGAGCCCATCGTGACCCGCTTTGTCGCACTCGTCGTCTTCGTCGCAGCGCCGACGCTTTCCGCGACGCAAGCGCCTTCAATGGACTTCTACGAGAGCCTTGGCAAGCCTCGAGAAAAACAGCGCGACGGTCGGGATGCCCGATCGGATCGCGTCGCCTGTCCTGCTCAGCGCGACGTCGCCGCCGGCTCGGCCCGCCGCCAATGGCCGGACGCTCGATACTACGGACGCCACGAGATGGCGTTCGATTGACGAGCAGGCGTCGGAACGCTCCGCCCGCGTCTCACTAGCGCAATCGCCTGCCCCGCGCCGCGAACCTGCAAACCGTCCCAGCGCGACAACTGCGGCGACGGCGTTTGATTGACTCCCCGCCCGCCCGCGATAAGGTCGCTCAATCGCAGAATATTTTTCTTTCCGGGAATGAGCCGCGCGAATGGGCAATGGACGGATTTCCGAGACGACGGGCGTCATCGTCGCGCTGCTGCTCGTCCTTGCCGCGTGCTACAACGCCCAACCCGTGATCGAGCCGGCGATATTTGCGGTCTTTATCATCGAGATCGCCTGGCCGATGCAGAAGTGGCTGCAAGAGCGGATCGGCAAGGCGGCGGCCCTTGCGATCACCTTCGCAGTCACCTCGGTCGTCGTTCTCGCGCTATTGCTGCTGATCGTTTGGGAAGGACGGCAGATTGCGGATTGGATCCGGGAAAACCTGGACCGCATACAGGAGTCGTTGATCCAGTCGACGTCCTGGCTTGAAGATCATGACATTTTCATTTTCGCCGCCATCGCGGATCAGTTCGACGCCCCGACCATCTTGCGCATTCTCCAGGTCGTCGCCCTTCGGATCAACACGATACTGGCGTTCGCCTTGATCGTGATGATTTATGTGATCCTCGGTCTCGGAGAAGCGAGCATATTGGCCGAGCGCGTCGCGGCCTGGAAAAATCCCGAGACGAGCCGCCATCTTCTCGTCGCGGGCCGGCGGATCGGTGAGAAATTTCGCAAATATATGGCCGTGCGCTCTATCGCCAGCGTCGCGACGGGCCTTGCGGTTTGGGGGCTCGCGCGCTTCATGGGCCTCGAACTGGCCGCGGCCTGCGGCGTGCTCGCCTTTTCGCTGAACTATCTCCCCTACATTGGATCGCTGATCGTCACCGTGTTCGTGCCGCTCTTCGCTTTCGTGCAGTTCGGATCCATCGAAACGACCGCCTTCGTCCTCCTGGGCGTCCTGTTCATCCAGGCTGTCATCGGCAGCTATCTCGAACCCGTTTTCGCGGGCAGGGCATTATCGATCTCGCCGCCGCTCGTGCTTTTCTCGATCGTGTTGTGGAGCTTTCTATGGGGGGCTCTCGGCGCCTTCCTCGGCGTTCCGCTCGCGATCGCGGCGATCACCCTCTTCGAGGAGTTTCCTTCGACGCGCGGCTTGGCCGACCTGTTGTCCGGCGGCCGCAGCGTCGTCAGCTGACGCCGCTCCTGCAACAGATTCAGCCCGGAAATCGTGATAGCGACGAGGATCAGAACCGCCGCCGCGACGGGCCACTTGCGAAGAAGCGCCTCGCCACGGTCGATGGTCTCGCCGGCGGCACCGGCAGGGCGGAGCATCCGCCGCACAACTGCTGCAACGTCGCCCTCGGGAACTTCCGGCAGACGATCGGCCCAGCGCCGCCCGATGATCGCCAGAAAAGCGCCCGCGACGATCGGCCAGAGCGCCTCCCAGAAGAGAGCGCTGTCGAGCGCGCCGAAGCCGAGGTTCTCCGCCTCGAAATAGTATGCGGACGGCGCCACGATCGAGGCTGCCGCGACAGCGATCCATGAGCCGACCATGGCGGGCCCCATCCTTTCGCCATAGGGCGTGGCGGCCGCAATTGCGCGCCGCAGGAAGTGCAGCATCAGCAGCGTCGTAGCAATCGCCGAAAGCGTCGACAGCGCGCTTGCGAGCCCGTCGCCAAGCGGCTGCTTGATTGCAAGCTTTGCGACGACGCCGCCAGAAATCGGCAACCCGGCGAGACTCAGGGCCAGCAGGCCGGCAAGCGGCGCCAGCCGTTTCAGGCGGGACGGTCCGCACCCCGACAGAACGCCGACCGCGAGAAACAGCCCGCCCTTCGCAAGACCATGATGGGCCGCGTAAAGCGCGGCTCCCATGGCGGCGCCGGCGTTTCCCGCTGCGAGGCCCGCGCCGAGCGTCGCTGCGACGAGACCCATCTGGCTCACGCTCGAATAGGCCAGCACGGCTTTCGCGTTCCTTTGCGTGAGACCGACGGCGACGCCGTAAAAGGCTCCGAACCATCCGAGCGCGGCGAGCGCCTCGCCCCACGGCGGCAACGCCTGATCGAACGGGAAGAAACGCACGAGCCCGATGACGCCGGCGTTGACGGCGCCGCCGCTCAGAACCGCAGCCGCCGGGACAGGAGCGGCGCGGTAAGTCGAGGGCATCCAGATATGCAACGGAAGCGTGCCGATCTTGCTTCCGAAGCCGAGGATCAGCAGGCCGATCGTCGCGTCGCGCCACGGAGACGCGTTCAGGTTTGCGACGCAGTCGGAGATGAGCAGGCTTCGATCCGGAGTCGCCGCCGCGAGCAGCGCAAAGGCGAGAATCAGAAAGGCCTCCCCGAGCAGAGCGACCGCGAGATACAAACCGCCCGCGTCGTCCCCGGCGCGCGCCCGTGCGACGACAAGGCCATAGGCCGGCAGGCTGACGAGCGCGAAGAAAAGATAAAAGCTCGCGAGATCCGCCGCCATGAACACGCCGATATTGCCGATCAGCGTCGCGAGCCAGAAGGGAACGAACGCGCCGCCACGCACGTCGTCGTCAAGGTAAGCGGCGGCGAAAATCCCGGCCGCGCTCCACAAAAAGGCGGTCACGCCCAACAGCAGCGCGCCTGGCCGATCGAGGACGAGGACGATCGGATAGATCATCTGATCGATGACGAGCGGCCCGGAATCATGCGCCAGAAAGGAGGCTGCGAGGGCGAAAAGCGGCGCGACCGTCAGATAGACGGGCGTAAATCTGCGAAGGCGCGAAGAAGCGCTGGCGAGCAGAAACAGGAACGGAACCGCAAGGGCCAGGGCGAGCGTCTGCGGCCCATGGGCGAAAGTTGCGAGCGCGGGAAAAACATCGTCGCTCATTCGACCCTTCCAATCGCCGCGGGCGCGCCGACTTCGAGCAAGGACGACAACTCCGGCGGCGCAAATCCCAGGACAATTGCGAAAAGAGCAAGGGCCATGGCGAGCGCGACGCCTCCGGGCGGGAGGCTCACGGGCGCGGAGTGTCCGGTCTCGGCGGACGCGAGCGCGAGCGCGATCACGCGATAGAGATAGGTCGCGGTCAACAGCCCGCCGAGAACCATGACGGCGGCCAGAGCCCATTGGCCGGTTTGGACGGAGGCGCTCAGTAGGAGCCACTTGGCGTTGAAGCCGCCGCTTGGAGGAAGGCCCATCAAGGACACGCCCGCGAGCGCGAAGATCACGATGGGCATCGGCGCCCTGCGGCCAAGGCCGCTGAACCCGGACAGACGATCGTGACCCAAAACGTCGGCGATGAGGCCCGCCGAAAGAAACATCGCCGCCTTGGCGAAAGCATGGGAGATCGCCTGAAGCGCCCCGCCGCTCCATGCTGCGCTCGCGGGCGCCCCGTGGCCGAGGGCGAGCGGAAACATCAGGAACAGATATCCGATCTGGGCGACCGTCGAATAGGCGATGATGAGCTTCAGGCGCTCCTGACGCAGCGCGAGGATGTTTCCGGCGAAAATGGCCGCGCAGCCCAGTATGGCGAGAACGGCCGCCGGCGCCTCGCTCATCTGCTGGGGCGCGAGATTGAGCCACAGCCTGACGACGACGAAGAAAGATCCTTTCACGACAAGCGCCGAGAGAACGGCGCTCGCCGGCGGCGCCGCGCCGGCATGCGCGGGCGGCAACCAAAGATGCAGGGGAAAGAGCGCGGTTTTCGCGAGAAGCCCCGCGGTCATCGCGGCGAGCGCAATCGCCGCCGCCGGCTCCGGCTTCATGATTTTCGCGAGAACGCCGATATCGAGCGCGCCATAGGCGGCGTAGACGAGCGTCGCGCCCAATAGGTAGAAGGCGGATCCCAACAATGCGAAGAGCAGGTAGCGCATTGCTGCGACGAATGTCTCCCTTTGTCCCTTCAGGCAGACGAGCGGCACGGCCGCGAAAGTGAGCATTTCCAGCGCGACATAAATGCTGAACAGATCCCAGCCGAGAAAAACGCAATTGAGCGCCGCCCAGATCGCAAGCAGCAAAGTCCAGAATCCGAAGTGCGCGCGGCCTTCCCCCTCCCCCGGCTTCGCCCGAAAGACGTCGCGGGCAAAGAGGCCCGCCGCCGAGGCGATCAGCGCAGTCGTGACGAGCATGGCGGCCGCGACGCCATCGGCTCTTATGGCCACGCCGAGCGGCGGCGGCCAGTCGCCGATGAAATAGACAAGCGGACGCTGGTCGCGCCACACGACGAAGGAGATCGCCGCAGAAAGCGCGACGCCGATCGGCATGAACGCGATGGCCGTCCGTTGCGCCCTGTATCCGCCCAAAACAACTGACAGCAGCATCGCGCCGACAGGCAGCGCGATTGCGAGCGGCAACAGCATGCCCTCCGAGCCCGACGAAACTGGAAAAAGCGCCGAGACGGCCATCAGCTATCGGGCTCCGGACGGTCTGCCTCTGCCCTAGACTCATCCGCAAGAAAGGGCGACCCGGTTTCCGCGAAATAGCGCAACAGCAGCGCCACTGCGAGCGCCGTGGCGGAGAAGGCGACCACAATTCCCGTGATCACCAAAGCCTGTGGCGCGGGATCGGCGCCAAGTCCGGCCGCCGCGCCTCTGCGCGCGACGGCGCCGAACAGGAGAAATACGCCGCCGCCCAAGACATTGAAGGCGACGATCTTGCGCAGAAGATGCGGATTGGCGACGAGCCCGAAGAGGCCCATGCCGATCAGCGCCGCGCCTGCGAGCCCGGCCAGAGTCACAGCGGTCATCTCAGCTGTTTCCCTCTGCTCGGCGCTCCGAGCGCGAGCAAGCCCAAGGCAATCGCAATCGAAAACGTCAACGCCGCCTCGATGACAAGAATGAAAGGCTTCGCGTAGCCTTCGGGATAGGCCAGAAAAGCGCCCGCGAGCGTGAAACCCGCGACGCCGATCCCGAGAAACAAGACGGGCCCGCCGATGAGCGCAAATCTGAGCCAAGGACGGCGGATGGGCGGCGGGTCTGCAAGGCCTGCGACCATGGCGAGAACCCAGACGGCCGCGAGAACAGTGCCGCCCTGAAAGGCGCCGCCCGGCTCTGTCGCGCCTGTCCAGACCAGATGCACGCCGACGAGAATTCCAAGTGGAGGAAGCGTTTGCCCGAGGAAGACGAGCGGCCCTTCGACGCGCGCGTTCCCCGGACGCGGGGGACTTGCGCCCCAATCCCGGTCGGACGCGAAACTCCACACGCCGACGACCGCAAAGACGAGCACGACCGCTTCGAGCAAGGTGTCGATCGCGCGATACGAGAGCAGAACCGCCGTCACAGGATTGCCGAGGCCCGTGGACGGAAGATGCTCCGCCGCAAGAGGCGCAAGCGTCGGCGCCGGCGTCGGCAGCGAGAGAAACGCAATGGCGATCCCTGCCGACAGAGCGGCGCAAAGAAGCGCGATTGCGCCTTTACCAGAGCGTCCGAGCGGTCGCGGGTCATAGCTGTCGCCATGGCCGATGCGCGCGGCGGCGCCAATCAGCAAAGCGCCCGTCACGCCGCCGCCGATGGCGGCTTCCGTCAGCGCGACGTCGACGGCGGAGAGACGAACCCAGACGAGCGCGAGAAGCAAGCCATAAGCGACGAAAGCGACGACCGACGCAATCGCCTGCCGCGCGACGATCGCGTAGAAGGCGACCGCCAGCGTCAGCAGAGCGAGGCTCGCGTCGAAAAGGAAGACGAGAGTCATCTCTTCGCGTTCCCTTCCTTTGCCCGGCGCGCGATGAGCTGGCTGAGCGTCGCCCCGCCGAGCTGCGCGATCGCCCAAACCAGCGCGAGCTTGGCGGCTGAAAGAAAATCGCCGCTCTGCGGCAGCAATCCCAGAACAATCAGCCCGAGGCCGGCGCTGTCCGCCTTCGTCAGCGCATGAAGCCTGGTCAGCGTGTCCGGAAAGCGCAGCAAAGCGACAGAGCCGGTCAGAAAGAAAAACAATCCGCCGCAGACGCAAAGTATCGTGAAGGCGTCAATCGCGAGCGTCGTCATCGGAAGCATTCGAGTTTTCGCTGAAAGCCGTCACAAAGGCGACGCCGGAGAAAGCGGCGAGCAATGCAAGAACGAGCGCGACGTCGGCCGCTCCGCGCGCCCCGCGGACCTCCGCGAGCAATAGCGCCGCTACGCCTCCGGTTCCAAGCAGCTGCGCCGCCATCATACGGTCTGCGTCGCTCGGCCCGCGAAGCACGCGAAAAAGCCCGACCGCCACTACGAGCACAATTATCGCCGCCGCGATGAAAAAGAAATCAGCCACGCACGCCTCTCAGACCGAGCGCTTTTTTCACGCGCGCCTCATCCGCGGCGAGCGACGCGGCGATGGGAACCCTGTCATCGAGACAATGCACCAGAAACACGTCGTCCTGTTCGGTTGCAATCACCACGCTGCCCGGCTGCATCGAGACGAGCGCGGCAAAGGCCTTTCGCGCGGGCCCTTGTGGAATGTCCGAGACAAAGGGCGCCAGACACGGCCGCAACGGAAGATCTCGACGAAGGGCGCGCCGGGCGATGTCTGCGCCGCCGGCGAGAGACTGGAATGGAAGCCTGAGCGCAATTTCGGCGCAAGCGGCAAGGTTCACGCTACCCCTTGCGGGCTTCAGGAGATACAGGCTCGCCGCCGCCGCGCCGACCGCCGATACGAGGCCGACAAGGAAATCCGCCGCCGAAAACCCGGAAATGACGGACCATAGGCAAAGAAAAATCGCGGCTCTGCCAACAAAGCCTATCATATCGCCTCACCTTCCGCCGCATCCCGAGCGCAGCGACTCCAGGCACAGATTGTCATTGAGCAGGACTCGAGGTCTCTGGCGATCGAAAGACGTCCCAGGCGACGAAGAGCACGACGGTGGCAGGCACCGCCAAGGCCACGCCCATCGCCCCGAAGAGCGCGCCGAAGACCATAATGAAAAACAGCAGAGCGATGGGCGGAACCATGAGCGACCGGCCCTGCAGGAAAGGCGTGATGAGATAGCCTTCGACGAAACTCGCGCCGCCCACGGAGAGCGCCGCCAGTGCGGCTGTGTCGACGCCATGCGGGAGGGCGACGAGCGCCGCGATGACGAGTGCGACGACCGAGCCGAAATAGGGAATGAAGGCCAGCGCGCCGCTGATCGTCGCAATCGCCATCGGGGCCGGAACGCCAAAAGCCCAAAGCGGAACCGCGGCGAAGGCGGCGTTCATTACGACCACATAGAGCTGGATCACGAGCCACTGGCGCAACACGACGCCGGAGCGCGAGAGAAACTCGATCATGGCGTCCCGACGCGAAGCAGGCGTCAAGGCCACGAGGCCCGAGGAGGCGCTCGCCGGATCGGCGGCGAGATAGGCCGCCCCTATGACGATGAAGATCGCCGTTCCCAACGCGCCGCTGAGGGCGGCGAGCGCCGCGCCGAATTTGTTGGCGACGGGGGCCGCGGCCTGAGAGAAATCGATGCTCATCAATTTCTCGACGAAACGCCCCCAGGGATGCTCCTCGATCACGCGCTCGATCATCGCCATGGCGGCGGGGATGTCCAGCGCGACCTCGTCATACTGCGCAAGAAGCTGCGCGCCGAATAGTTTCCCGAAGAAATAGGTCGCCGTCACGAGGCCAAGCGCGACGATGAGAAGCGAAACGCCCAGCGGCGCGCCCGCACGACGCGAGACGAAATCGGCCGAGCCGCGCCAGGCGACTGCAAGAAGGATCGTGGCGAAAACGATGGGAAGCAGATCGCTCAGCCGCCAAGCCGCAATCGCGCCTCCAAAGATCGCGACGATGATGAGCGAAACGGTAATCGCTTGGGAAACTAGATCGATGGCTCCGAGGCCGCGCGGATCGCTCCCTTTCAACAAACTGAACTTCATCAGTCGCCCCGAGTGAGAAGAAGCGCGTCGTCCAAGAACGACGCGCGGAAAAGAGGCGTTTAGCTCGCAGCCAGCGCGTCACGCAGCGCTTTTTCCTTGCTGTCGTCGAGCGAGGTTTTCAGGACCATGCCGCCGGTGCCTTTGACGGCCTCGAGAACCTTGTCGCCTGTCACCTTTCTGACGAGCAGAAACAGCGCGGCGTTGCCCGGACGCAGCGATTCCGAGAGTTCCTTCATGAATTTGTCGTTGACGCCGTAATCGGCCAAGGCGCCGCTCAATGCGCCCGACGCCGCGCCCAGCGCGACGCCCAGCAGCGGATTCAGGAAGATCATCCCAATGAGCAACCCCCAGAGCCCGCCAGAAGCTGCGCCTGCGGCGGTCGTATTGAGCAGCTGGTTGAGCTTTACATTGCCGTCGGGCTGCTTGACGGCGATCGCCGCGTCGCCCAGTTCAATCAAATATTCTTTTTGAAGCTCGAAGAGCTTGCTGCGCATCTCCTCGGCCTTTGCTTCCGTCTCATAAACGATGACGACCAGATCCGACATTTCTCCACTCCGCCTTTGAAGCTCCCATAGCGGCGATCGGATCAGCGCCAGGCGCAGATGCGACGCCCGTGCCGCCACCAGCAAACCCGGCGCACCGGCCGACGACGACAGACGCGCCGTCCTCCGCGCCACCAGCAGGTGGTGCGCACCGCGGCCTCTTCAACGAGATTGTCCGGCGAAGCGCCCTCGGCCAGCGCGCCCATCACCGGCGCGGCGCCGGCCTCGGCCGGGAGGAGAGCGGCGCTCGCTCCGGCGACGACTGCGCCGGCGAGAATGCGGTTGAGAAAAGCGCGACGAACGAGATCGGACATGGCTTCCTCCACATAAGGTCTTCACTCAAACCGGCGGATTTTTCGTCCGTGGCGATGACTGTGTCGACCAATCCGCTCTCGGGAAGATCCTCCAGCGCCACAGTCTTCAGGTTCGTTCCGCTGCGCTCTTTATGGCTTAGGACGATGAACGGTCTTTATTTCACTCGCATGACCGATTTGAGTAAAAGCGCTCACGAAAATAGTTTGTCATCATTCCACACCCGAGGCAACCGCATTGTCGACGGCCTGTCTGAGCTGATTGACCTGATCCGAATAGGCGCGGCGCATTTTGGGATCGATGATGGCAATCGGCGCGCTCAACGTCAGCCCTGTTACGCCCGCCACGCCCTGTGCGAGACCCATCGCAGCCCCGCCAACTCGCTCTCCGACGCCGCCCTCCGCTTCCCGCAAGGAGTCGCCATTGATCAGCTGCGTCCCGAGAAAACGCACCACATCGGGGTTTTCCGCAAATTTACTGTGCCGCGTGGGGTTGCTGCTGTCGACCCCCGTAAGATCGACGACATCGACGCCCTTCTCCGAGACCCAGGGCTTCGATTGCAGATCTGCGACGCCAAGCCGTTCGACATTGCCAGCGATGCTGCGCGAAAATTGCAGAGCGCGGTCCTGACGCGAGACGAAGACGACAATCTGGGGGCGCCTTTCTCCGAGGCTTTTAAGTTGCGCGCGAAATACGTCGACGTCGATGTCCGGCGACGCCAGTATCACCGCGTTGATTCGTTCCGGCAGCCCGCCGCGGCGAATCGCCATCTGCCGCAACGACTCCATCGCGAGCCATGCGCCCATGGAATGCGCAAGCACGGTGATCTCGCGAACGGCGGGACTTGCGGCGAGACGCGCGAGCAACTTTTCCAGCGCGTCGCGCGAGACGTTGGCGCTCTCGCGGTCATAGACATATTCGAAGAGACTTCCGCGAGATGGCCAGCTGAACAGAACCGGCGCGGCGTCGGCGCCGGAGTCGTGCGCAATCTGCGCGAAAGAGAACAGCGCGCTTTCGAACCGCGTGTTGAACCCGTGCACGAAAACAAGCGCGCGGCGGCTTTTGGGCGCGTTCTTGCGCAGCCAGCCGTCGAGATCGCCAAGGCCGCCACCCAGCGCCTCGACCCGCGTCACCGCGAATTCCGTCGCCGGGTCGGGCGGCGTCTGACGCGGCCACTGAACCCGCCCGATCTGGCGTGCGCCGTCTGGCGGGATCGATACGACAAAGCGCGAGAGCGACAGCTCTCCGCGTTCGCCGGAAAAAGCCGTCCCACTGTCGGGCGCCGGCGCACGGGTGGTGACGGCTAGCACGTCGAGCCGCGTCGCACCCTGCGCATCCGCCGCTACCGGAGCCAGCACGCCAGTCGGCGCGGCGCAGCCGGCCAGCGCGAACGCGCTGAAAACCAGCGTTGTCCAGTCGCGACGCCGCCGCCGAGACGCCCTCGAGACAATGTACGCGCCCTGGCGCATGCCGGCCGTTTCGATTACGCGTTGCTTCTCTCTGGGCGGAAGACGACGAAAATGGCGCCGATCACCAATCCGATGAGCACGAGAATGAGGGCGGATTGTTTCAGCCAGGCGATGGCCGGCACGGTGAGCGCCAGAAGAATGCCGAGAACGGCGATCTCTCCCGACACGTGAACGCCGGCGACGAAGGTTCCCAGCGCCAGCAGCAGCATGAGCGCAAGGCCCGTCGCGGGGCCGTTGAGGAAGGTGTTGACGGAGGGGAGCAGCAAAATGCCCATCGCGAGCAAAAACGCCGTCCAGTGCAGCGACTGGGTGACGAGAACGCGCCGGCGCTCCGCCTGGCTGGGCGCGCGCCGCCAGCCGATGGCGATGCACGCAAGGCCGATCGCAAAGCCGAGGAACTCCCAATAGCCGTTGAGCGGGCGGCTCGCCATGCTCGTGTAGGCGACCCCGATCAGCGCGAGGATCAGGACGATCAGATACGGCAATCGCGCGCGCAGCCACGACAACGCCCCGCCAGACGTCGGCCTCGATAGGTCGGTTGTGTTCGTCATCGCTGCTTCAACTCTCATGCCAGACAAATATATCGTCACTATACCAAGCTTGCGCGTCCTTGCAAAACCGCACGCGCCTTCGCTTTTGAACAGGGCTTTCGCAAAAAAGCAAAGCTCGCGGCAGCCGCTCATCCGCGAATTGGCGATGCGCCGAGATCCGGACTGGGCCGAGACAAGGCGCGAATCGAATCGCCGCCAATGATCGGCGACCTCTGCGACATCGCCGAACGGCGATCTCTCCCATAGCGCGGCGGCGGAGAAGGCTTTGCCATCTTGCGCGCTTTGTCTGTCTTGGGGAGACGAAGGCGAGGCCGCTCGCAACTGCTTTGGCGACCGCCGTTGCTCGGCGGAACGCGCTCGTATATGCCCTTCCGCGGATGAATGCAGCAGGCATTCGGCGCGGCGGCAGGACGACAAATGCGGGCAATGGCTCTAAAAGCGGCGCGCTGGGCCCTTGGGGGATTGGCCCTCTTCGTGATTTTTTTCGTGGGGTTTCGCGCGCACCAATCGCTGCAGGGTCCGCCCCTCGAGCTTTGGCATACTTACGCGCCGCAGGAACTCAGCGTCGGGGAAATCGACGAAGCGGACTGGGAAAAATACATCCAGGCCGAAGAACGGGCCTTCGCGTCCGTTCGGGAGAACGTCAGCGCCAAGCTGACCGCCGAGGAGCGCGTTTCCTTCAACCGCTATTTCGCCGGGAGCCCGGTGGATCCGGAACATTTTCATCAGAACTGGAACCGCTCCTATCGCCTCGAACCGAATGGGAAGCCGCTTGGCGCTGTCGTTCTGCTGCACGGACTGACCGACTCTCCCTACAGCTTGCGCCACATCGCACAGTTCTACGCGGCGCATGGATTCGCCGCCGTCGCGATCCGCATCCCCGCGCATGGCACGACGCCGGCCGCATTGGCCGACGTCGAGTGGCCCGATTGGCTCGCCGCGACGAGACTGGCCGTGCGCGAAGCCCGCCGGCTGGCGCCGCCGCCCGCGCCGTTGCATATCGTCGGCTTCTCGAATGGCGGATCGCTCGCGCTCAAATACGCCCTCGACGCGATCGAGGACGAACGGCTTCCCCGCGCGGATCGCCTTGCGCTCCTGTCCCCGATGGTGGGGGTCACGGCCTTTGCGCAGTTTGCCGGCCTCGCGGGTTTGCCGGCCATTTTGCCGGCTTTCGCAAGCGCTGCGTGGCTGAGCATTCTGCCCGAGTTCAATCCTTTCAAATACAACTCATTTCCCGTTAACGGCGCCCGCCAGTCGTGGCGTCTCACGGACGCCTTGCAGAGGCAGCTCTCCAGCCTGAGCCGCGACGGCCGCCTGTCGGCGCTCCCGCCGATTCTGACATTTCAATCGGTTCTGGATTTTACCGTCAGCAGCCGCGCGATCCTCTCCGGCCTTTATGAAATCCTGCCGTCAAACGGCTCGGAACTCGTGTTGTTCGACATTAATCGAAACGCCAAGTTCGGGCCCCTCTTCCGGCAATCGGCGGAGACGAAGCTCTCCGAATTGGCGCCGCCCCGGATCCGCAACTTTCGCCTGGCGATCGTGGAGAATGCGGGCGAGGGAACCGACGACGCGCGGGAGCGGGTCATCGAGGCCGGACAAGGCGCGGAGCGAAGCCGTCCGCTCGGGTTGAAATATCCGGGAGGGGTCTATTCGCTTTCCCACGTCGCCTTGCCTTTCCCGCTCAACGATTCCCTTTATGGGCTTTTTCCAGAGGGGGACGAGGACTATGGCGTGCATTTGGGCGCGCTGCCGCTTCGGGGCGAGCGAAACGCGCTGGTGGTCAGTCTGGACGCCCTGATCCGAATGTCGTCGAATCCATTTTTTCCGTATTTGCTGAAACGGATCGAGGAACTTCTTCCGCCCGACGCCAAAAACGCTTCGGCTGACCTCCCCTCGACGGCGCGCCAAAACACGCCGCAAGCGGACGCGAAAGTTCCCGCTCGCCGCCGCCGGCGCTGAAAGCGCGACGCGGCGGAACGCAAGCGTCCGTAGCCTTTCTCGGCCGGAAGACGCGGGCCTTCAATTGCGAGTATCCGCCGACGGTGTTACTATGATTTGCGATCAACATCAAAGCGTATTGATCGGGAGGAGTCGACAACAATGTTAAATGATGAAAACAACACGAAGCTTTCCCGCAGATCTTTTGTGGCCGCGCTCTTTGCGGCGGCGACGCTGATTCCGGCGGTCACGCTCGAAGCTTCCGACGCAGAGGCTCAGGAGTCGGTAGAGCGGCAGTTCAAGGGTTTCCGCCATCAGCCGCGCGTGTCCCGCCCGCGCAGCCCGACGAGGGGATCGCGTCGTCATCGTCGCATCGCGCGCGTTCGCCATACTGGCCGCCCGCAGCCGCGTCCAGACGCCGCCCCCGCGCAGTAATTGTGGGAAGCTTCGCACCGTCCTGCCGGCGCAGGGCGGTGCGGCCTGCCTTCTAATTGAACCGTTCCCATCTCTCAGCGTCCGCCTTTTTCGAGCGCTTCGCGCCGGCGTTATCATTCCATACCGCCGCGGCCTCCCCGCTCCCCTCAGAACGATCCGAAATGCGAGCCGATCGCGATGACGGCCACGAGCGAAAGGATCGCCCCGAGGATCGCGACGACGACAATATCCAGATAGCTCTCATTGTGCTTGCAGTCGCAGACGGCGAGCAGCGTTACAACAGCGCCATTGTGCGGGAGGCTGTCGAGCGTTCCGGCGCCGATCACGGCGACGCGATGCAGTAACGCGGGATCGATCCCTTGCTGTTCGGCAAGACGCAGATAGGTTTCGCCCAGCGTGTCGAGCGCGATCGTGAGGCCGCCCGACGCCGAACCCGTGAGCGAGGCGAGCACATTTGTCGCGATCGCCAGCGACACGAGCGGCCCGCCCCCGATCCCGAGCACCCAGTTCCGCACCGCGGCGAAAGCGGGCATCGCCGCGACGACGGCCCCGAAGCCCACGAGGCTCGCGACGCTGAGCAGCGGAAGCACCGAAGCGGTGACGCCCGCATCGACGCTCTCGCGGACCGCAGGGAGGCGCCGCCAGTTCAAGAAGACAAGCGTGATGATGGCGGCGGCAAGGGCGACGATTACCGACCAGACGCCGCCAACCGCGGCAAGCGTGGTCGGACCCCACCGCTCTTCGGACAGGAACGAATCGTCCATGCGCGGAATGACGCGCAGCGACATCATGAGATTGACGCCAACGACGACGATGAGCGGCAAGGCGGCGACGAATATGTTGGGACCTTCCGCACGCTGGCCGTGCGGAATTTCCGCGAGATCGAATTCGCGCGCGGTTGCGGCGCGCTCGCGGATCGCCTGATCCTGAGCGACATCCGCCGGTTGCGGCGCGTCGCCGAAGCCTTCCCCGCGACGACGCGCGGCGGCTTCCGCGCGCAACAGCCACCACATGCCGAAAATCAGCATGATCAGCGAGGCGATGACGCCGAGCCCCGGCGCCGCGAAAGCCGTCGTGCCAAAAAACGGCATCGGGATCGCGTTTTGAATCGCTGGCGTGCCGGGCAACGCGGACATTGTGAAAGTCGACGTTCCGAGCGCAATGGCTGCGGGCGCGAGACGCCGCGGCGTACCCGCCTTGCGGAACAATTCCTGCGCCATCGGCGCAAGGACGAAGAACGCGACGAAGAGACTGACGCCGCCATAGGTGATGATCGCGCCGGCCAGCACGACAGAGAGGATCGCGCGCCGCGGACCGAACTTCTCCGCCATGAACTGCGAAATCGCCATGACGGAGCCGCTGTCGTCCATCAGCTTGCCGAAGAGCGCGCCAAGCAGGAAGATGGGAAAGAATTGCGCGACAAAACGCGCCGCGCCGCCCATGAAGGTGACGGTCCAATGCGCAAGAAGCGGCTCGCCCGCAAAGAGCGCCGCGGCGAGCGCGGCCGCCGGCGCCAGCAGCAAGACGCTCCAGCCGCGATAGGCGAACCAGATGAGGCCGCAAAGCGCGATCAAAATACCGAGCAGGCCCATCGGATCAAACCCCTTCCAGCAGACTGTCCAGATCGAGCGTGGAGCGACGGCCGATGTCGTCGCCATGCGCCTCGAGAAAAGTTTGCGCGCAGCGTTGGCCCTCGTCGCGCAACATGCAGAGGAAATCCCACTCGGCGAGCAGTTTCGAGGAAGAACTGAGCTTCGTCATCATGTCGGATGTAATGCGGTGCATGCGCATTTCGGCCCATTGCGCGCCCTCGCAGGCGCCGCGGTCCGCCGCCTGACGCAGCAGCGCGATCATGCGCAACTCCTTAAGAAGAACGGAGTTGAAGGACACTTCATTGAGACGGTTCAGTATGTCCGTCGCCGAGCGGGGTTTTTCCTTGCGCTCGACGGGATTGATCTGCACGAGGATCGTATCGCGCGACGTGCATTCCCGCACGAGCGGCGTGATGGTGGGATTGCCGGAAAAGCCGCCGTCCCAATATTCCTCACCGTCGATCTCTATGGCGCGGAACATTGTGGGGAGACATGCGGAGGCGAGGATCGCTTCAGGCGTCAAATCGCTGTTTCTGAAGACGCGGGCGCGTCCCGTCGACACGCTGGTGGCCGTGACGAAGATTTTGATCGGAGCCCGGGCGAGCAAATCGAAATCGACGACCTCGGCCAGGATGCGGCAGAGCGGATTTACATTGTTGCCAAGAAAGTCGTAGGGCGAATACAGCCGCGACAGCAGATCCGTCGCCAGAAAGGCCGGTGAGGAATCCAGGGTCCAGCGGCCGAGCAAGACGTCTACGGGGTTGCGCTGAAGCGGACTGAGCCGCGCCGCCTCCGATACGCGTCGCCAGAAGAGTTCCAGCGTCTCACGGGCGCCCGAACTACCGCCCCTCGCGAAACCGCTGATCAGCGCCGCCGCATTCATGGCGCCAGCGGAGGTGCCCGAGATCCCCTCGATTTTCAACCAATCTTCCTGAAGCAGCCCATCCAGAACGCCCCATGTGAACGCGCCATGCGCGCCTCCTCCCTGGAGGGCGAGGTCAATGCGAATGACATCCCGTTGCATCGCCGACCTTTCAGGCGCGAACGCCAAAGGTTTTCATACGGTAAAACTGTGAAGGGGAAGCAAGACGCGCGCCGCAGACCGTCGCTGGGAGGATGAGGGGAGCCAGACCCAATGGGGGACTATGCGAGGCGCCGGGAGAAGCGCGTTTCTGTAGTGCGGATGGAGACGCCCCTTCACGTCGATTACGTACAAAGGACGTCGCGCGCCTCCACCAGCGCATTCGACAGGAATGATCTCGATCCGCGCTCAGCGCCACTGAACGCAGCGGCGGCGTCCGAAGCCGTGGCGCGTCGTCCAACGACGGGTCCATTTGATGCAGCGCGCGCCAGGAGGCGGACCGAACGTCGTTTGCTGGACGAGAGACGACGCCGCCGTCTCGCGCAGGTCGTCTGCGTCGAACATTATAGCCGCCTGGGACGAACCAGCGGCGCTCATAAATACGCCGCACGCCGCGCTCAGCAGCGCGGTCTTCAAATGCAATCTCACTTGGCAACCTCCCCTAGTGTTATCCCCGCCCAAAGGCGGAGCTTTCGGTCGCGAGATGCGTCCGGAAAGAATTACACAGCTTCCGTTGCCGGGGTCAATAGCCAGCCGTCCCATGCCGCCGTCACGACCTCGCAAGGCGTTGAAAATATCGGCTCTTGGTTACCCGGAGGGTTTCAATCCCAACGTCGTGGGCGCATTTGATTGTGATGACGCGGAACGGAAGGATCAACGCCCCCTCGGGCATGAAGCGACGCCTGCGTCAAACCATTAAGGCCAAGGCCCCTTGTTGGCCTCATAGGCCTCATTGGCGCGCGCGATTTCCGCGTTGCGCGTTGTCGGAGACCATCCGCCGCCGAGCGCCTGATACAGGCTCACCGCCGACTGGAGATGCTCGAGGCGCGCGCGCGTCAGAGCAAATTCATATTGAAAGAACGTGGTCTGCACGGTCGAGAGCGTGACGACGTCGATCGTGCCTTCGAGGAGTTGGGCCTGCGCGGCGTCGAGGGCGATCTTCGAAGCGGCGACCGCCTCCTGACCGATCTTCACGCTTTTCGCCGTTTCTTTCATTGCGATGAGGGCGCTCTCCGTATCGGCGAGCGCAGCGAGAATGCGTTGGCGGTAAAAGGCCGCCGCTTCGGCGAAGCGGCCCTTCTCCAATTCATATTGGCCCTGGAGCGCGTAGCCGTCGAAGAGCGGTTGCGCGAGATTGGCGCCGATCTGCCAGGCGACGGCCTCCGGCCGCATGAGATTGCGCAGCACGATGCTTTGCAGGCCATATTGCCCGTTGAGCGTGATGGACGGAAAGAACGCGGCGCGGGCGCGCAGGACGGAGAACTCCTGTGCGGCGAGCAGCGCCTCCGCCTCGGCGACGTCGGGCCGGCGCAGCAGAACCTCCGATGGCAGGCCGGGGTCGAGACGCGGAAACGTCAGCTTCGTAATTGCCGCGCCCTTTATGTCGAGCGTCTCCGGCGTCTGACCCAGCAATACGGCGAGCGCGACCTTGGTTTGACGCAGGGTCTGCTCGAGCGGCGGGATCGTGGCCTTCTGGCCGGCGACGACCGCGGCTTGCTGTCCATAGTCCAGCATGGTCGCGGCGCCCTTTTCCAGTCGCGCGGCGATCGCGCCAAGCACGCGCTCGGAAATTTTGACGTTCTCATGCGCGATGCGCAATTGCTCCTGAGCCGCGACGACGAGAAGCCAGGCGTTCATGACCGCGGCAACGGTCGCGATCTCTATGACGTCGCGATCGAAGCGCGAGGCGTTGGCGACGAGTCGCGCGGCGTTGGAGGCGTCCTGATTTTTGCCCCAGAAATCAATCTCGTAACTCGCATTCAGGCCAAGCGCGTAAAGGTTGTTGCGCGTGGCGCTGAACACCGCCTGATTTTCGACGAGCGCCGCGGCGTCGCGCTGCCCGGCCGCTTGCAGGAAGGCCTTCGCGGGATTGTAGTTCGGGGTCGCGCTCGTTCGCGTCCCGGGGATCTGGGTGCGCTGCGCCGTCGCGCCGAAACCGATCGCCGGCCAAAGCGCGGAGCTCGCGATACGCGCGCTCGCATCGGCCTGATCGATCCGCGCCATGGCCGCCGCGATCGCAAGATTGTCCTGCAGAGCGGTCTCCACGAGACTGGTCAGCTCTTTCGACCCGAACTTGACGGCGAACGCCGGACCCGCGGCAATCGGCTTCGCGGATTTCGGATCGGCCTCGCGAAAACGTTCCGGCGGCGGCGTGCTCGGGTCGGGCTTTTCCCATTCGAGGTTGCAGCTCGACAGCCCCGTCGTCGCAACGAGGATGGACGCAATATTCCAAGCGCGAAGCCCTGCCAGCATCCGGACCTTCAATCGGGGCCTCCTTCGCGCTGGACAGCGCGTAGCGCCGTCAGCATGGCGCATCCTTCCATCGTTCGACGTTTCGTTGCGCGCCACGGTGCAACGTCTTATCGACGCGCGTCGCGATCCAATATTCGCCGCCCGCCATTTCGTCAGTTATCCACAGAAAAGGCGTGAATGCACGGCCATCTTTGCAGACCGCTACGGCTTTTCCATTTACACCGTTGCCAGCGATCCTAGCAAAGACGGGATGGTCAATTGGTTCGCATTTGGCGTATGGCGACGAGGGGGAGCGCGCGCAGCTTCTTCTTGTGCGCATGTCTCGCGCTTCCCTTTCTGGCGGGATGTGGACGCAACGGAGACGATGAGGCGCTCGCGCCGCGGCCCGTCCGCGCCCTGACGATAGAGAGCGGCAAATTCGGCGAACTGATCGAATTCACTGGCAGTATTCAGCCGGAGAACCAGGTCGTGCTCTCTTTCCGCATCGGCGGCCGCATGATCGAGCGATTCGTCGGGACGGGCGACGCCGTCAGGGCCGGCCAGGTTCTCGCGCGATTGGATCCGCAACCCGAACAGAATGCGCTGCGTTCCGCGCAGGCGCGGCTGACGGCCGCGCAAGGCCGCCTGCGTGAGGCGCGCAACAATTTCGCCCGCGAACAGGCGCTGCTGCCACGCCGCTATACGACGAAAATCCGTTTCGACCAGGCGCAGGCGGCGCTCGAAGCCGCGCAATCGGATGTCGAAGACGCAACGGCGCAGCTCAAGATCGCCCAGGACCGCGTCGGATATACGGAGCTGAAGACCGATGCGGCGGGCACCATTGTCGCGCGCGCGGCTGAAGCGGGCGAGGTCGTGCAGGCGAGCCAGGAGATCTTCCGCCTCGCGCGCCAGGGCGGGTGGGACGCCGTCTTCGACGTGCCCGCCCGCGTGCTGAACCTCGCGCCGAGAGACGCACAGGTCGCATTGTCGCTCACCGAGGAACCGGGCGTCACGGCGATCGGCCGCGTGCGTCAGGTCGATCCGGCGGCGGATCCGAATACGCGGACCTTCCGCGTGCGGGTCACGATCCTGTCCCCGCCGCCGGCGATGCGGCTCGGCGCGAGCATCACGGGGCGCGTTCGACTCGATCCCTCCTCGGGAATCGCCGTGCCGCCGAGCGCGCTGACGGAGGAGGACGGCAAGCCTGCCGTCTGGATCGTCGAGCCCTCTACGATGACGGTTTCATTGCGGCCGATCAAAGTGCTGCGCTTCACGAGCGACGCCGTCTTCGTCTCGGAGGGATTAAAGCCCGAGGACATTGTCGTGACGGCGGGCGTCCAGGCGCTGCATCCGGGCCAGAAAGTGCGTCTGCTGGGCGACGCGCGGCCATGAGCGAGCTCAATCTTTCGGCCTGGGCCCTCAAGCACCGCTCCTTCATGATCTATTGCATGATCGCGGTGACGGTCGCCGGCTTGAGCGCCTATTTCAATTTGGGGCGGGACGAGGATCCGAATTTCACGTTTCGTACGATGGTCGTACAGGCCGCGTGGCCGGGCGCGACGATCGATGAGACGATGAAGCAGGTGACGGAGCGAATCGAACGCAAGTTACAGGAAACGCGCAGCCTCGATTTCATCCGCAGTTACACGCGGCCGGGTTCAACGGTCATCTTCGTCAATTTGAAGGGGTCGACGCCCCCCGACGAAGTCCCTGACATCTGGTATCAGGTGCGCAAGAACATCGGCGACATCCGCCACACGCTGCCGGCGGGCGTGGTCGGACCGGGGTTCAACGACGATTTCGGCGACACCTACGGAATCATTTACGGCTTCACGGCGGATGGCTTCACCGAGCGCGAGTTGCGCGACTACGTCGAGTCCGTTCGCTCGCGCCTCCTCGCGGTTCCCGACGTTTCCAAGATCGAGGTGCTTGGCGCGCAGGACGAAAGGATCTTCATCGAATTTTCCACGCGCCAGCTCGCGGGTCTCGGTATCGACCGGTCGCAGATCATCGCCGTCCTGCAGGAGCAAAACGCCGTGTCGCCGTCGGGGGTCGTGCAGACGGGCGACGAAAAGCTCTCCCTGCGAGTCTCGGGCGCGTTCCAGGATGAGAATGACCTTCTCGCCGTCACCATTCTCGCCAATGGGCGGCTGATCCGGCTGCGCGATATCGCCGAAATCCATCGTGCGCCGGTCGATCCGCCCCAACCGTTGTTTCACGTCAATGGCCGGCCTGCGATCGGCCTCGCCATCGCCATGCGGCCGGGAGGCGACGTTCTCAGGCTCGGGACCAACGTCTCGAAAACGATGGCTGAACTCAAGACCGAACTCCCGGTCGGGATCGAGCCCATTCTCGTGGCGAACCAGCCAAGCATTGTCGAGCATGCGATCGGCGACTTCATGGAATCGCTGTGGCAGGCGATCGCGATCATCATGGGGGTCAGTTTCGTCAGCCTCGGCGTGCGCGCCGGGGCGGTCGTCGCCATCTCGATTCCCCTGACGCTCGCCATCGTCTTTCCGATCATGCAGATGATCGGCATCGATCTCCAGCGCATTTCGCTCGGCGCGCTGATCATTGCGCTCGGCCTTCTCGTGGACGACGCCATGACGACGGTGGACGTCATGACCTCGCGCCTCGCCGCCGGCGACGACAAGGAAACCGCCGCAAGCTACGCCTACAAGAGCGTCGCCATGGCGATGCTGACCGGCTCCTTCGTCTCTGCGGCGGGGTTCGTGCCCATCGGCCTGGCGAAGAGTTCGGCGGGCGAATACACCTTTTCCATATTCGCGGTCGTCTCGATCGCGCTGATCGTCTCCTGGATCGTCGCGGTGCTTTTCACGCCGCTCGTCGGCGTTCTTCTTCTCAAGAAGCCTGAGGAACCAGCGGGCGCCGAAGAGGGACGGGTCTTACAAGCCTTTCGCGGTCTGCTCCTCGCCGCCATGCGCGCGCGCTGGGTCACGATCGGCGCGACGCTCGCATGTTTCGTTCTGGCGCTATTGGTCTCGCCCCTCGTTGCGCGGCAGTTTTTCCCGGCCTCCGACCGGCCGGAACTCGTCATTGATCTTTCCCTGCGACAGAACGCGTCCATCCACGCCAGCCGGGACGTCGTCGAGCGGCTGGACAAAATCCTGAAAGACGACCCTGACGTCGCGAACTGGAGCGCGTATGTCGGGCGGGGCGCGATCCGCTTCTATCTTCCTCTCGACGTGCAACTCGCGCACGACTTCTTCTCGCAATATGTCGTCATCGCGAAGGACGTCGCCGCTCGGGATCGGCTCCACAAGCGGCTCGAGGCCGTTTTGGCCGAGCGCTTTCCGGGGCTGGTCACGCGCATCGCGCCGCTCGAACTCGGTCCGCCCGTCGGTTGGCCGGTTCAGTATCGCGTGAGCGGGCCCGACGTCGAAAGGGTGCGCGAATTCGCGCTCGGTCTCGCAGCGAAAATGGGCGAGAACCCTTCCGTGACGCGCATCAATTTCGACTGGATCGAGCCCGCCCGGGCGGTGCGCGTGAAGATCGACCAGGACAAAGCGCGCCTGCTCGGTCTGAGTTCCCGCGCGCTGGCCAATGCGCTGCAGGGCGTCGCAACCGGTCAGACGATTACGCAGGTGCGCGACGACATCTATCTCGTCGACGTGGTCGCGCGGGCGTCCGACGAGCAACGCATGTCGCTCGAAGCGCTGCAATCGCTGCAGATCGCTCTGCCAAATGGCGGCGTCGCCTCGCTCAATCAGGTCGCGACCTTCGTCTTCGAGCAGGAGAGCCCGCTGATTTGGCGGCGCGACCGCCTGCCGACGCTGACCGTTCAGGCCGACCCTGCCGCCGGTCGGAGCGCGGAGGCCGCCGTCGCATCGCTTGCGGCAAGCGTCGCGGAGATGAACGCCAACCTGCCGCCCGGCTACAAGATCGAGACAGGCGGCACCGTCGAGGAAAGCGCCAAATCGCAAGGCTCCGTCTTCGCGCGCGTGCCGCTGATGCTGTTTCTGATGACGACTTTCCTGATGATTCAACTGCAAAGCTTCAGCCGGATGTTTCTTGTGCTGGCCATCGTGCCGATGGGCCTGATCGGAATCATCGCGGCGCTTCTGATCTTTGGGAAACCTCTGGGTTTCGTCGCCATTCTCGGCATTCTGTCGCTGCTCGGCATGATTGCGCGCAACGCCGTGATCCTCGTCGAACAGATCGAAATCGAGCGCGGTCTGCAAAGCGATCAGTGGAAAGCCGTCGTCGACGCGACACTGTCCCGATTCCGGCCGATCATGCTCACGGCCGTCTCCACCGTGCTCGGCCTTATTCCCATCGCCTCCACCGTTTTTTGGGGTCCGATGGCCTTCGCCGTCATGGGCGGGCTGCTCGTCGCAACCATCCTCACCCTCATCGTCACCCCTGCCCTTTACGTACTCGCTTTCCGCATCCGGGAGGCGGGTTGACCGCGCCCCCGATCGGTGAAATTGCGGGCGCTGACGCCGGCTATATTACCGATCGGCTTCTGGGCGCTTTTTGCCTGGCGCGCGAATAGTTCCAACAGCGCCTTGACCTTGGCCGGCGAGGCGAGTTTGGCCTTTACGGCAGGGAGCGCCTTCGTCAGGATCGAGACAGTTTGAGGAGGTTGCGCGCAATGACTGTTCATCTGGTCGAAAATAAAGAAAGTTGGCATGCGCTGCCGGCGAAGGACGCGATTGCGCGCCTTCAGTGCGATGCGGAAAAAGGGCTCTCCGTCGAAGAGGCCGCGCGTCGTCTGAGCGAATATGGGCCCAATCGGCTGCCCGAAGGGGCAAAGCGCGGCCCTCTGACGCGCTTTCTGCAGCAATTCGACAATATTCTCGTCTACGTGCTGCTCGCGGCCGGCTTCATCAAGCTGATGCTCGGGCTTTGGCTCGACGCCTCCATCATCACCGGCGTCGTTCTGATCAACGCGCTGCTCGGCTTCCTTCAGGAAGGCAAAGCTGAAAAGGCCCTCGACTCCATCCGAAACATGCTGTCCGCGGATGCGCGCGTTCTGCGCGACGGCTCGGCGCGCATCGCGCCCGCCGAGGATCTCGTTCCGGGCGATATCGTGCTGCTCGAGTCGGGCGACCGCGTGCCGGCCGATCTCAGGCTCATCGACGTCAAAAATCTGCGCACGGACGAGGCGGCGCTGACCGGAGAATCCGTGCCGGCCGAAAAGTCGATCGAGCGCGTGTCGGAGAACGCAACGGTCGGAGACCGAGAGAACATGGCCTTCTCCGGCACGCTCGTCGTGTCCGGGCGCGCGACAGGCGTCGTCGTCGCGACCGGCGCGCAGACCGAGCTCGGCCGCATCAATCAGATGCTCGCCTCAGTGGACGCGCTGGAAACGCCGCTTCTGCGCCAGATCGAGGAATTTGGACATACGATCGCGAAAGTGATCGGCTTCGTGTCGGCCGCCGTGTTCGCCTACGCCCGTTGGGTGCGGGATCTGCCGTTCGTCGAGGCGTTTCAGGCTGTGGTCGGCATCGCCGTTTCGGTCATTCCGGAAGGATTGCCGGCGCTCATCACCATCACGCTCGCGATCGGCGTGCAGCGCATGGCGCAACGTCATGCGATCATCCGGCGACTGCCCGCGGTGGAAACGCTCGGATCCGTGTCGCGCATTTGCTCCGACAAGACCGGCACGCTGACGCTGATGGAAATGATGGTGGCCTCGGCGGTCACCGCCGACGCGAGCTATCGCGTCACCGGCGATGGTTACGCGAACGAAGGGCAGATTCTTCTCGGCGACAAGCCCGCCGGCGCCAGTTCCGCCCTGGCGCGGATGGGCGTCGTCTCCGCGCTGTGCAACGACTCGGAGCTGCGTCTCGAAGAAGGCGTCTGGAAGGTTGAAGGCGATCCCACGGAGGCCGCCCTCTACCCCTTCGCCGCGAAGATGGGATTGGATCGCGCCAGCCAACGCGAAGGACACCGTCGCATCGATGCGATCCCTTTCGAGTCGGAACATAAATTCATGGCGACCTTGCATGAGGAGCGCGGCGGCGGACGCCTTCTCCTCGTCAAGGGCGCGCCGGAGGTCATTCTGGCCAACTGCGACCGCGAGGAGAGCGAGACCGGGCCTGCGCCGCTTCGCCGCGATTATTGGGCGGAGGCCGCTGACCGAATGGCGGCTCAGGGCGAACGCGTGCTCGCGCTCGCGTGGCGGCAGAATCCGAGCATATCGACAAAAAGCCTGACGCCGAGCGATCTTCCGACCGATCTCGTGCTGCTCGGCCTCGTCGGACTCATGGATCCGCCCCGCAAGGAAGCGGTGGAGGCCGTCGCCGAATGCCACAAGGGCGGCATTCGCGTGACGATGATCACGGGCGACCACAAAATCACAGCGGCGGCGATCGCCAAAATGCTTGGAATCGGCGACGGCAAAACCGCGGTGGCGGGCGCCGAGATCGAGGCGATGAACGACGCGGCGCTACAGGAAACCGTCCGCAACGTCGATGTCTTCGCGCGCGCGAGCCCGGAGCACAAATTGCGTCTCGTCAAGGCCATTCAGGCCAATGGCGAGGTGGTGGCCATGACGGGCGACGGCGTCAATGACGCGCCGGCGCTCAAGCGCGCCGATATTGGCGTCGCAATGGGCATAAAGGGCACCGAGGTCACGAAGGAGGCGGCGGCGATGGTGCTCGCCGACGACAATTTCGCGTCGATCACCGCCGCGGTCCGAGAAGGGCGAACGGTCTACAACAACATCGAAAAGGCGCTGCTCTTCATGCTGCCGACCAATGTCGCGCAGGCCCTGGTCATTCTCGTGGCGATCGTCGTCGGGTTCATGCTGCCGATCACGGCTCCGCAGATTTTGTGGGTCAATATGGTGACCTCGGTCGCGCTGGGGCTCGTCATTTCATTCGAACCGCATGAGATCGACGTCATGTCGCGGCAGCCGCGCGCCGTCTCCCGCCCGATCCTCGACGGCTTCGGGGTTTGGCGCGTCATATTTGTGGGCGTTTCGCTTCTGGCCCTCACCCTCATCGCCTTTTTCTGGATGAAGTCGCTGCATGCGTCGGATGAGCTTGCCCGCACGGTTGCAGTCAATACGCTGGTCATCGGCCAGGCGTTCTACCTGCTCAACAGCCGCTTCAAGACGGAGTCGTCCCTGTCGATCACGGCCCATCTGGGCAATCCATATCTGCCGATCGGCATCGGCGCCGTCATTGTGCTGCAACTCCTCTTCACCTACGCCGGGCCATTGCAAAGGCTGTTCGGCACCGCGGCCGTGCCGCTCGAGATCTGGCCATGGTTGCTTCTTGGCGGGCTCGTTTTCTTCCTCGTCGTCGAGCTGGAGAAATTCTTCGTGCGACGGTTCGCGCGGGCAAAGCAGCCGTCTCCGCCGCGGGGCGCTCGGGAATCGGCGGCGCGCGCCCTTCAGGAGTTTCACGCCGCGCCGCACCCGGCGCGGAGGTCCGGCCGCTGGCAGCTGGCGCTCGGCGCGCTCGCCGTCGCGGGGCTCGTGGCGGGCGAGGCGTTCATGTTCTGGCGTCAGAGCGGAACGCAATTTGTCACGGCGCCCGTAACAAAGGCGCCAGCGCTGGCGACGACTGATGAGACGCCAGGGCCTCGGGAGGCGATCGCGGACGTGTCCGGCCGCGTTGTGGCGATCCTGTGCGAACAGGGAGCAACGGTCAGCGCCGGACAGGCCTGCGCGCAACTCGATCCTGCGCCGTTCGAACGGACGATTGCGGCTCAAAAGACGGCGCTAGAGGCGGCGCTCGCGCGGCAGGAAGCGAGCGCGCTCGCGGCCGCCCGCGCAAGGGACGACCTTGAGCGCGCCCTGCTGCGCCCGGCCCGCGGCGGACAATCCCGCACGGCCGTGGAGAGAGCAAGGAACGCCCTCGCGCGCGCCGAAAAACGCGTGCAAGCGGATCGCGCCGAGGCGGAGCGCATTCGCGCGGCGCTTTCGGCGGCCGAGGGGGACCTCGCGCGCGCCCGCGTCGTCTCGCCTGTCGACGGAACGATCGCTGCGACAGCGCCGATCGGCCTCGATGTCGTCGCCGGGCAAGGCCCTGCAGTCTTTTCCGTCACGCCACATGGAAGCGGGCGCAAACTCTCCGTGACCGCGCGCGCCGTCGAATACGCCTCGAAAAGAGCAGCGCGCGAGCAGGGGCTCCCTTCTCTTCCGCCGGGCTGGTCATTCCTCTGGGTCCTGCGCGACGGCGTCCCCTCGCCCGTGCGCGTTCAACTGGGCGGGCAGGACGAGGCGCAGGTCGAAATTCTCGGCGGCGATCTATCCGAGGGGGATTTGATCGTCGTCGAAGAAGCGAGCGCATCGAGCGCTCCTTAATCGGCGCAAGGAAACGGGCGCGCCGGGGCGCGCGCCCGACGCTCTTTTTTGCAAGGACGCGCAAGCTTGGTATAGTGACGATATATTTGTCTGGCATGAGAGTTGAAGCAGCGATGACGAACACAACCGACCTATCGAGGCCGACGTCTGGCGGGGCGTTGTCGTGGCTGCGCGCGCGATTGCCGTATCTGATCGTCCTGATCCTCGCGCTGATCGGGGTCGCCTACACGAGCATGGCGAGCCGCCCGCTCAACGGCTATTGGGAGTTCCTCGGCTTTGCGATCGGCCTTGCGTGCATCGCCATCGGCTGGCGGCGCGCGCCCAGCCAGGCGGAGCGCCGGCGCGTTCTCGTCACCCAGTCGCTGCACTGGACGGCGTTTTTGCTCGCGATGGGCATTTTGCTGCTCCCCTCCGTCAACACCTTCCTCAACGGCCCCGCGACGGGCCTTGCGCTCATGCTGCTGCTGGCGCTGGGAACCTTCGTCGCCGGCGTTCACGTGTCGGGAGAGATCGCCGTTCTCGGCATTCTTCTGGCGCTCACCGTGCCGGCCATCGCCTGGCTGAAACAATCCGCCCTCATTCTCGTGCTCATCGGATTGGTGATCGGCGCCATTTTCGTCGTCTTCCGCCCAGAGAGAAGCAACGCGTAATCGAAACGGCCGGCATGCGGCGAGTTGCTTTGGCGTTCGAAACCATCGTCGCCGGCGCCCGTGTTTCGAGAGAGATCACGGTTCTCGGAATCCTTCCGGCGCTCGCCGCACCGGCATCGCCGCCTTCCGATTCAGGGCGCGAATCAACGGAAAGAAGCGCGTCGTCGCCACATTTTCGGCGGAACGGGCTTTCTCGCCGCAGTTTTCATTTGGCGCTCCAATGAGTGCTGGCTGCTTGCTACCATATTGAACAACGCTTTTCCCAGCCAGGCGAAGGCGCTTTTCGCGGCTGCATTGAAATTGCTTAAAAATTCCTCACCATCCGGCGCACGACCTCGTCGCTCGCCCATCGCATTCAAAAAATCTATTAATAATATAGCTTCTTTCTATTTCCCATCTCTCGGCCCGGCGCCTAATTAAAATCGGAAAATCGTGAGGATTCAGATAGTTCCAAAAGGACAAATCATGATGGATCCACTGGCGCGCGTCCAACGCCCGATAGCATCTCTCGAAACTCAATTCAGAAAAACGTCATCTGCATCAAACTCTACGTTGTAGATGACAGAAATATCAAAAATATACACAGTCAATTCGATAGGCCGGCGCCTTGCCAATGAAAACTCCCTATGCTCTATCTTCCAAAAACTTGGGACCGGCCGCCTTGTTCCGCCCTTCGTTCCCGTGCCTCATTCCACGCGCGGCTGCGCAACGTCTGTTGTGGCCTGGTAAGACGCAAGCGTAAGCTCATTTCAGCCAACCCCGAAGCGGAAGGGACGTCTCGCCCCGATGATGGTGGAATTCGACAGACTGACCGGCGGCAGGCTGCTGTTGCTCCTCGGCGCGCTAGGGCTCGGCTACGTCGACGTGCTGTCTAACGTCTCTGGCCATTCCATTCTCACGCCCTACTCCGCCGGCTCGCTGCAAGGCGTGACGCCGAGTTTCGCCTATTGGGGAACGACGTTCTACCTGATCGGCGTCGCGCTCGGCGTCCCGCTCTCTCGGATTTTTTCCGGGAGGTATGGCGAATATCGCGTCCTCGTGCTCGGTTACGTCTGTTATGCGATCGCCTCGCTCGTCGCCGTGTCGAGTCCCACGGTCTATATGTATGCGCCGTCCCGCTTCGTCTTCGGCGTGTTCGGCGGCTTTCTCGCGGTGGTCAGCCAGTCGGCCGCGCTCGGCGAACTGCCCGAAAAGCAATATAAACTCGGCCTCGGCTACTGGAGCGCGCTCGGCATTCTGCCTTACACGCTCGCGGTGTTTCTCGGCGGTTTCTGGGCCGAATACTTTTCCTGGCGGTGGCTCTTCTACACAAACGCCGTCGTCGGTTTCGTGATTGCGGCGGTGGTCGGCGCCCTGCTCTACGGCCGCAGCTACAAGCGCAAGATCGTGCGTTTCGACGCAGTAGGCTTTTTTCTGCTGGCCGTGATCCTGCTCGGCATGCAGATGATCCTCAACATGGGCAACGACTTTGACTGGCTGAACTCGCCGCTCCTGATGATCGAAGAACTGGTTCTCATTGCCGCCGTGCCCGCCTTCATCATCTGGGAATGGGGCGAACGCCACCCGATCATCGACATGCGCCTCTTTTTGCGCTCAAGTTATGCGATCGGCGTCCTGTGCGGCTTCATGGGCTTTCTCACGATCCAAGGGCTGATGTCGCTGCTTTCCGTGCAATTGCAGTTGCTCCTCGGTTACTCATCGTCGCTCGCCGGTCATGTTTTTCTGGTGATGATGATCGCCGGACTGCCGCTCGCAGGCTTCATGTACGAAATCTCGAAGAAAATCGACGTGCGGCTCGTCATCAGCATCATGTTCTTCTGCTCGTCGGCCGTGCTGACATGGCTCGGCATCTTCGACAAAACCGCTTCTTTCGACGCGCTCGTCGTTCCAATCATTTTTCTCGGTTTCTGCGTCGCCGCCCTCTCGGCGCCGTCCTCTACGCTGGCGACGTACGGATTGTCGGGAACGACGTACAAGCGCGCGGCCGAAGAGTTTCTCCTCTGGCGTCTGGTTGGCGGCGCTTTCGGCATTTCGCTACAGACCGTCATCTATTTCCGCCGTACGCCCTGGCATCAGTTGAATCTTTCCGAATATCTCGGGGGACGACGCTTCGCGTCGCTGGACACGATCGCCGCACTGTCGGAAAAGCTGCAGTCGCTCGGCATGTCCGAATCGATTGCCCGCCGCCAGATCGCGCGTCTCATGCGGCAGCAGGCCGGGCTACTCGCGATGAACGACGCCTTCCTCCTCGGAGCCGTCGTATGCTTCCTCCTCGCGATACTGGTCTGGTTCGCGCGCCTGAAGAAAGATCCGGCCGGTTACGCTTCGCATACGACGCCAAAACTTGAGGGCAAGACAGCGGTGGCGAAACATTGATGAGCCCGATTAGTCCTTATCTGAATTGGCTATGTCCGTCGCGGCGCGCGCTCGCCGTCGGCGCCGCGCCGCTGACGTTCGCCTTCGCGGGCTGCATGCCGACCACTCAGGAGGATCGCGCCCAATTCATGCAGCCGCCGGCGATGAGCCGGACGATCGCCGCCTCCGGCGTGGGCAGCGTGAGCGCGCGCGCGTGGCCGAGCCAGCAGTGGTGGCGCGCCTTCCGCAGCGCCGAACTCGACCGGATCGTCGAGAAGGCGCTTGCGGACAATCAGAACCTCAGAAAGGCCGCCGACACGCTGAAGGAGGCGGAGGCCGTCGTCGACATCGCCGGTTCGAGGCTTACGCCCTTCGTCGAGGCTGACCTCGCCTACAAGCAGTATCGCTACGCCGAGAACGGCGTCGCCGCCAGCCTAAATCCCAAGCAAGCGGGGCTCAACAAATCCGCGAGCTTCCTCAATCCCATTTCCGCCAAATGGGAGTTGGACTTCTGGGGCAAGAACCGCGCCCTGCTCGACGCCTCGATCGGCGACGCGCTGGCGCAGGAAGGCGAACTCGAGCAAACGCGCCTGCTGCTGACGACGGGCGTCGCGCGCGCCTATTTGCGCGGCTACATTCTCAGCCAGCAGCTCGCCCTGGCGACTGAACTGACGAAACTGCGCCGTGAAGTGCGGATGCTCGCCGAGAAGCGTTACGAAACGGGCATCGACACGCTCGATGGCGTTCAAATCGCGCGCACGAACGAGGAGACGGCGGTGCGCCGCGAGGCGTCGCTGCGCGCGGCGATCTCCATTCAGGAAAACGCGCTGGCCCGTCTGATGGGCGAAGGCCCCGATGCGGCGCGCGACCTCTTCGCGAAAAAGAAGAGCGTCGCGCCGGTTCAACCTGCGGTCCCGAAGCATCTGCCGATCGAGCTGCTCGCGCACCGCCCCGATCTCACTGCGGCGCTTCGGCGCGCCGAGGCTTGGGCGGACCGTATTCATGCGGCGAAGGCGCTCTTCCTGCCATCGATCGACCTCTCCGTTTCAGCAGGCGTCGAAGCTTCCGTCACGTCGACGAACTTTACCAAGCTCGGAACCTATCTCTTCAATCCAGGCGCGATGGTCTACAGCGTCACGCCGGGCCTGCATCTGCCGATCTTCCAGGGCGGCAAGCTCTCCGGAAACCTCGAGGTTCAGCGCTCAGAATTCGATCAGGCGGTTGACACCTACAACGAAACGCTGCTCGCAGCCGCCCAGCAGGTGGCCGACGCGCTCGCGACCTTGAAGCGCACGCGCGCCGAATATGACGCGCAAACGCGCTTCGTGAAGGCCCGGCAGGGGGAACTGCAACTCGCGCGCGTGAGATTGCGAGACGGCCTGCGCGATCGGCGCGAAGTCGTTCAGGAATACGCCGACATGCTCGACGCCGTTTATACGCAGCGCGGGCTCGAAGGCGAGCGCCTCGTCGCGGCTGTCGATCTCTATCAGGCGCTGGGCGGCGGCTATGACGATCATGGCCACGCCGCGGAGCCGAAGCCCGCGCCGGAGACCGACCCCATCACGCCTGTCGTCGAGACGGTTCAGGCGCTCGGCGGCGGCTGATCTTGTCCGCAAATCAAGCAGAGACACCGAAAACCAACCGAGTCCGCGATGCTCTCACGAAAAAGCATTCGAGCTAGACGCACCTTCCTGCTCCGAGTCGTTCTCTTTGGCGTCGGCATCGGCGTGTTGGCGGCGCTGTTCCGCTGGCTCACCTACGACCGTGACTGGGTGACCACGGATAACGCCTTCGTCACCGGCAACATCATTCCCGTGCAGTCTGACGCCACGGGCGTCGTCGCGCAGGTGCTCGCCGAAGAAACCCAGATGGTGAACAAGGGCGATGTGCTCATCCGCCTCGACGCGCAGCGCGCCCGCGCCGCTCTCGGCGTGGCGGAGGCGGAACTCGGACGCGCGGTGCGCGCTGTCGGCGCGCTTTTCGCCAACCGCCGGCAGGTCTGCCAAAAAGTCACCTCGCGCACGGCGACTCGCGACCGGACGCGGCACGATCTCGCTCGCTACCGCCAGGCGGCGCCGAGCGGCGCAGCGTCGCGTCAGCTGCTTCAAAACACCGAGGACACACTGAACGCGCAGGAGGCAGACTTGCGCGAAGCAAAAGCCGAATTTCAGGCGATCGAGGCGCGCGTCGGCGGCGTGTCGCGGACCAACCATCCGGACATAGAGGTGGCGCGCGCCCGTTTCAATGACGCCTACGTCGAATATCTGCGCCAGAATATTCGCGCGCCGGCGACGGGATATGTCGCGAAGCGCCGCGTGCAGGTCGGCCAGCGCGTCCGGCCCGGCGACCAGATCATGAATATTGTGCCGCTCGACCACCTCTGGGTCGAGGCGAACATGTGGGAAAACCGCATGGACCAGATTCGTCCGGGCCAGCCGGCGATCATCAGGGTCGATCTCTACGGATCCAAAATCACCTTTCACGGCACGGTCGAGGGCCTGGTCCCGGGCTCCGGCAGCGTCTTCGCAACCCTGCCGCCGGACAACGCCACCGGCAACTTCATTCGTATCGTTCAGCGCGTGCCGGTACGTATCGCCATCGACACGGATGAGCTGAAGAAGACGCCGCTGCGCCCCGGCCTCTCGACCATCACTTCGATTAATGTCAGTGCGCCCGAGACCAAGCCGATGAACGACTCGATCGTAAAAACCTCCTCGAACGAATATGCGACCGAGGTCTTCGACAAGGATCTCGCGGAAGCGAAGGCGCGCGCCGACCAGATCGTGAAGGCGAATATCGTCGACGAACCGGATGGCGCCGAAGGCGCCTGCGCGGCGGCGATGCAATAGCCCGTTGTCCAGCGGCCGGCGTCCTGCAAGGCGGCGGGTGTCACTCTAGGAGGAAGACATAAAAAACGCGGCTTCGAAAAGCCGCGTTTTTTTCATCGATCAGGCGCGCCTCAAGCGAATTCCATGATGACCGCGTCGACCGCCAGACTGTCGCCCGGCTTCGCGACGATTTTCTTGATGGTCACGTCGCGTTCGGCGCGCAGCACATTCTCCATCTTCATCGCTTCCACCATGCACAGCGGCTCGCCCGACTTCACCTCCTGACCCTCCCTGACGTCGACGGTCTTCACGAGACCAGGCATCGGGCAGAGGAGATATTTGGAGGCGCCGGCGTCCTTCTTCTTCGGCATGAAGGCGACAAGTTCGGCCTCGCGCTGCGTATAGACGCGCGCCTGCACGCACACGCCCTGATGAGCGAGCTCGTAGCCGTTGAGAATCGCACGAACCTGCACATAGACGGCGCGGCCGTCCACGTCGCCCTTGAACACCGGCTGGCCCGGACGCCAGTGCGAGGAAACGCGATGGGCGCGCTTGTCGCCCTCTGCGAAGCGCACGACCAGCGCCTCGCCCTGCTCCTCGATCGCGACGTCGTAGCGCGTTTCTCCCAGCATGCAGACGCGGTCGCGTGCGAATTCGACCGGGCGGCCGTTGGAGAGCTGTCCGCTGATTTGGCGTTTGCGAGCGTTGCCGATGTGATCCATCAGCGTCGCGACGGCGGCGAGCGTCAGGGCGAGATCGCCCTTGGGCTCCGGCGCAACAAAGCCTTCAGGAAACTCCTCGGCGATGAAGCCGGTGGAGAGCTTGCCTGAACGCCAGCGCTCCATCTGCATCAGCGTCGACAGGAAGGGAATGTTGTGGCGGATGCCGTCGATGACGAAGCGGTCGAGCGCGTCGGCCTGCGCCTGAATGGCGCGCAGACGATCCGGCGCATGGGTGACCAGCTTGGCGATCATCGGATCATAGTGAATCGAAATCTCGCGGCCTTCGGCGACGCCCGTGTCGTTACGCACGGTGACGCCGTTTTCCTTTTTCTCCTCCGGCGGCCGATAGCGGACGAGACGGCCGATCGAGGGCAGGAAGTTGCGGGTCGGGTCTTCGGCGTAAATGCGGCTCTCGACCGCCCAGCCGTTGATCTTGACCTGTTCCTGCACGAGTTGCAGCGGCTCGCCGGCGGCGACGCGGATCATCTGCTCGACGAGGTCGATGCCTGTGATGAGCTCCGTGACCGGATGCTCCACCTGCAGGCGCGTGTTCATCTCGAGGAAGTAGAAGCTCTTGTCCTGGCCCGCGACGAACTCCACCGTGCCGGCCGAGTCGTAATTCACGGCCTTGGCGAGGGCGACGGCCTGCGCGCCCATCTCGGCGCGGGTCGCTTCGTCGAGCAGCGGCGACGGCGCTTCCTCGATCACCTTCTGGTTACGGCGCTGAATCGAACATTCGCGTTCGTTGAGGTGAATGACGTTGCCGTGCTTGTCGCCGAGCACCTGAATTTCGATATGGCGCGGGTTCTGGATGAATTTCTCGACGAAGACGCGATCGTCGCCGAAGGACGACGCGGCCTCGGACTTCGCGCGAGTGAACCCTTCGATGACTTCGGCGTCGTTGAAGGCGATGCGCATGCCCTTGCCGCCGCCGCCGGCGGAGGCCTTCAGCATCACCGGATAGCCGATGTCCTTGGCGATCTTCACCGCCTCTTCGGGCGATTCGATCACGCCGAGATATCCCGGCACGACGCTCACCTTGGCGGCGGAGGCGAATTTCTTCGACTCGATCTTGTCGCCCATCGCCTCGATGGCGCGCGGGTTCGGCCCGATGAAAACGATATTGTTTTCCTTGAGCGCATTCGCGAAGGCGGCGCGCTCCGAGAGAAAACCGTAGCCCGGGTGCACGGCCTCGGCGCCCGTCTGCTTACAGGCGGCGATGATCTTGTCGATGAGCAGGTAGGACTGCGCCGCGGGCGGCGGGCCGAGATGGATGGCCTCGTCGGCCATTTCGACATGGAGCGCGTCGGCGTCGGCGTCCGAATAGACGGCGACCGTGGCGATCCCCATCTTCTTCGCCGTCTTGATGATACGGCAGGCGATTTCGCCACGGTTGGCGATCAAAATCTTGCGAAACATGCGAGCCCCGATTGCCCTTGCTTCCCCGGACGGCGCGACGGTTCTTCTGGCGAGAGCGCTGCCGGCGCCGGCTCCCTCTGAATTCTGTCAGTTCTTGGTTTCCGTCTCGTCCTCGGCGCGCTTCTCCTGCACGCTGTCGACGATGCCGAACGCCTTGGCCTCCTCGGCCGACATGAAGTGATCGCGGTCGAGCGTGCGCTCGACCGTGTCGTAATCCTTGCCGGTGTGGCGAACGTAAATGTCGTTCAGCCGCTTCTTGATCCGCAGGATGTCCTCGGCGTGACGCTGAATGTCCGACGCCTGGCCCTGGAAGCCGCCAGAAGGCTGATGCAGCATGACGCGGGCGTTGGGCAGGGCGAAGCGCAGGCCGGCCTCGCCGGCGCAAAGCAGAAGCGACCCCATCGACGCCGCCTGGCCGACGCAGAGCGTCGAGACCTTGGGCTTGATGAACTGCATCGTATCGTAGATCGCGAGTCCCGACGTCACCACGCCGCCCGGCGAGTTGATGTAGAGTGAGATCTCCTTCTTCGGATTTTCCGATTCAAGGAACAGAAGCTGCGCGATGATCACAGAGGCCATGTGATCTTCCACGGGCCCGGTCAGGAAGATGATTCGTTCGCGGAGCAGGCGTGAATAGATGTCGAACCCACGCTCGCCGCGCGCGGTGTTCTCGATCACCTGCGGAATGAGATACTGGTTGTAGACCTCGATCGGATCACGCATCGCATCGCCTTCCTGAACTAGAGCGCCCACCGTGGGGAAGGCGCTCCAAGGCCGTCTCGCATGGCCTTGCCAGCGGAGGCCGCCCTCCGCCGGAGAAATCGTCGTTCCGTCATATGCCGGCGCGCGCCGGGACGCAAACGAAGCTTACGCTTCGTCTTCCTCCTTGAAGAGTTCCTCGCGCGTCACGGTCTTGTCGGTGATCTTGATCAGCTTCGAGATGTGATCGACGACGCGCTCTTCATAGATCGGGGCGCGCAGCTGAGCGAGCGCCTGCTCGTTGTTGCGGTAGAAATCCCAGACCTGCTTCTCCCGACCCGGGAACATGCGGGCGCGCTCGACGAGCGCTTCGGTCAGATCCTTGTCCTCGACCTTCACGCCCGCGCCCTGGCCGATTTCCGCCAGAACAAGGCCAAGTCGCACGCGGCGCTCGGCGATCTTGCGGAACTCCGCCTTCGTCTCGTCCTCGGTCTTGCCCTCCTCCGCGAGCGGCTCGCCCGTGCGGCGGCTCTCGGTCTCGTGCTGACCCCAGATGTTGTTGAATTCCTGCTCAACGAGCGTCTCGGGCAGTTCGAAGGAATAGCGGCTGTCGAGCGCGTCGAGCAGCGCGCGCTTCAGCTTGTCGCGAGAGGCCTTGTGGAAGTCCGCCTCGAGATTGCCCTTTACCGCGTTCCTCATCGCCTCGAAATTCTCGAAGCCGTATTTCGTGGCGAGCTCCTCGCCGATTTCGAGGGGCTTCGGCGCGGCGACGGCCTTCACCGTCACGTCGAACTCGACGTCCTTGCCGGCGAGGTGCTTGGCCGAATAATCCTCGGGGAACTTGACCTTGACAAGGCGCTGGTCGCCGGCTGCGGCGCCTTCGAGCTGCTCCTCGAAGCCGGGAATGAACATGCCGGAGCCGAGCACCAGATCGATGTCGCCGCCTGTGCCGCCCTCGAAGGGAACGCCCTCGAGCTTGCCGGTGAAGTCGAGCGTGACCTTGTCGCCCTTCTCCGCCTTCGCGCCCTCGTCGCGCGGCTCGAATTCTTGAACGCGATCAGCGAGCGACTTCAGCGCCTTCTCGATGTCGTCCTCGCTCACCTCGGCGACCGGGCGATCGATCGCGATGTCGTCGAAGGAGCCGATCTCGAATTTCGGCAACGTCTCGAAGGTCACGACGAAGGAGAAGTCGCCCTCCGCCGCGAGCGCGCGCTCGACCTCTTCCTGCCCGCCGGGGAAGTCGAGTTTCGGTTCGACGGCGATTCGCAGTTGGTGATCCTCGACGATCTTGCGGTTCGCCTCGTTGACGGCCTCCTGCAGGACGTCGCTCATGATGCTCTTGCCATAGACCTTCTTGAGATGGCCGATCGGCGCCTTGCCGGGGCGGAAGCCCTTGATCTGCGCCTTGGCCTGCACCTCGGCGAGCTGCGCCCCGAGCTTGGCGGCAAGGTCGGCCGCCGGCAGCACGACCTTGAATTCCTGCTTCAAACCCTGCGAGGAGGTTTGCGTCACTTGCATGTCGATCGCCTTCTATAACTTCGTCGCCGCCGGCGCGCGCACGGGCGGTTCATCCGATAATTTCCGCGAAACTGCGGCATCTGGTGCGGGCGGAGGGAGTCGAACCCCCACGACTTTCGTCACCGGAACCTAAATCCGGCGCGTCTACCAGTTCCGCCACGCCCGCGAGAGCGGCCCCTTCTGGACCCGCCGCGAAACCTAAAACCCGCTGGCGCGGGCGACGCTCTATAGCATGGCCCGCGAGGGATGCTCGAAAAAAATACGCGCAGCCGGCGGCCGACGTTTCAGCGACGATCCCGCCTGCCGAGCTCTTCGGCGGTTGCCGGCGGACCCTCTCGGCGCCATAGGGGATTCCCGCCGCTCCGCCGCAACAGGACGAACGCCCATGCTCCTCTCTTCTCGCCGCGATTTCCTCGCCGGCGTCGCCGCGAGCCTCGTCTCGCTGCCGGCGCGCGGCGCCGCGCCCGCGGGCTCGAAAATCATCGAGGCTCGGCCCGGCAAGGCGAAGATCGGCAATGCGGAAACGGATATTCTCGGCTTCGACGGGACGACTCCCGGGCCGGTTCTGCGTTACAGGCAGGGTCAGGATTTGGACGTCCGGCTGGTCAACAGGCTGGACCTTCCCGCCACGATCCATTGGCATGGCCTGCGCGGGGAGAATGCGATGGAGGGCGTCGCGCCGCTGACGCAGGCGGCGGTCGCGCCGGGCGGAAGCTTCGACTACCGGCGCAGGCTGCCGGATCCGGGGCTCTTCTGCTACCGCCCGAGCGTTTACGGAAAGACGCCGGAGCTCATGGGGCGCGGCCTAAAGGGGCTCCTTCTCGTCGACGAGCCCGACCCCCTGCCCGCCGACCACGATCTGCTGCTCGTTCTCGACGACTGGCGCCTCGACGACCAGGGCCGGCCCGAAGGCGGGTTCGACGGCGCTGCCGAGGCGCGCGGCCAAGGGCGGGTCGGCTCCCTTCTCGCCGTCAACGGCAAGGCGGCGCCGGCCACGCAGGAGTTTCCCGCCAACGCCCGCGTCAGACTCCGCCTCGCCAATCTCGCCAATGCGCGGATCATGATCCTGTCCTTCGACGGCGTGCAGCCTTTCGTCGTCGCAATCGACAGCCAGCCCTGCGAGGCCTTCGAACCGGTGCGGCGGAGCATTCCCGTCGCGCCGGGCGCGCGCTTCGAACTGATCTTCGACATGCCGGCGACCGAAGGCGCGAAGGCGCGGGTGATCCTGCGCGGACCAAACGGCGGCGGCAGCGACCTGTTCGTCGCGACTGCGAAAGGCGCCAGGGCGGAAAAGCGCGGGCTGATTTATTCGCTTCCGCAGAACCCGGCGCTGCCCCCGGAAATCAAACTCGCCAACGCCCGGAAGGTCGATCTCGTCATCGAACCGGCTCCGGCCGGCGCGGAACCCGCCTGGATGATCAACGGCGCCCCCGGCAAGGGTTACGAAGGCCCGCCACTTCTCCGCGTGAGCCGAGGCGCGGCCGTTACGCTCGGCTATGTCAACAAATCGCAAGTTGCGCTGGCGATGCACGTCCACGGACACGCGATGCGCCTGCTCCACGATCTCGACGACGGCTGGGAGCCCTATTGGCGCAACGCCGTGATCGTGCCGGCGGGCAAGACCAAGCATGTCGCCTTCGTTGCTGAAAACTCGGGTAAATGGGCCATCCACGACGACATTCTGGAACATGAAGCCGGCGGTCTCGCGACCTGGATGCAAGTAGACTGACGCTCCCGCCACAATCGACTGAATTCAAAGGGGTTAGACATCTGTTTGAAACAACTTGGAGATTTTTCCTTTTTTTTCAGATTTACAGCGGATACTCGGCATTGAGTTAATATCTCAATCAGAGGTTGCAAAGCTGCCGGGAGCCGGCGGCGTGCAACAGAGTTCGCTCTCACGGATGGCTAGATGCGTTCAGCCTTTTCGAGCCGCTGCCGCCCCCCGACGCGAGCCGCAGCCGGCCTTTCGGCCGCGACGGGGGCGAATCGCCGTCGCCGACCTCGCCTCGCGAAGGGACATCCGCGATGACGCAAATCGTCTTTCACGGCCCCAAGAACCCCGACGAGTTTCCCAACTGGCGATTCCAGACGCTGGACATCGACTATCAGGCGGAGACCCGGTCGATCTGGATGACTTACCGCGCCGACGCGCCGCAGTGCTACACGCTCGAGATGCTCGTGGAGCTCCTCCAGCTTCGCGACTCGCTGCGCGCCCTCTACGCGTCCGGAGCGACTGCGCGTTATCCGTTCCGCTACCTCGTCATGGCGGCGAACAGGCCCGGCGTTTTCTCGCTCGGCGGCGATCTCGAGACATTCGCCGGCGCGATCCGGCGGCAGGATTTGTCGACCCTGCTGACCTACGCGCACGCCTGCGTCGATCTGGTCTACAGCTATTCGCAAAGTCTCGACCTTCCGATCGTGACGTTGTGCGCGGCTCACGGGCAATGCCTGGGCGGCGCTCTGGAAGCCGCGCTCGCCTTCGATTTCATCATCGCGGAAGAGGACGCTGTCTTCGGCCTTCCGGAGGTGGCCTTCAACACTTTCCCCGGCATGGGCGCGGTGACGATGCTGACGCGCCGCGTCGGCCCCGCCCTGACCCAGCAGATCGTGATGGGCGGCCGGACCTATACCGGCCGCGAAATGTTCGAACTCGAAGTCGTCGACTCGTTGGCGCCGTCCGGTTCGGCGCGCGCCGCGGCGGTGGAATGGATGCGGGAAGACGGCGACAAGCGCTGGCGGCGGCGCCGGGCCATCGCGGAAGCGCGCCGGCGCAGCCATCCGATCACCCATGACGAACTCATCCGAATCACCGAGCTCTGGGCGGAATGCTCCGCCCGGATCGAGGAAAGGGATTTGCGGCATATGGAGCGGCTGGTGCGCGCGCAGCGCCGCCTCGCCGCGGCGTCTCAAAAGCTGGCGGCGGCGAAGCCTGCTCTTGAATCCAGTTCTTCCTGACGGGCAGCAGGGGAAGCGAGCGAAACCGAATGAGACCCGCGACGAATCTCAAAGCGTCCACCGAAGCGGAAATTTACGCCGACCTCGTCGAGACGCTTTTCGACACGACTCATACGCTCGTCACCGGCATTCTCGCGGGCCTCCTCGCGCCCTTCGTGGCCTGGCTCTCGACGGGCGAGGTCACCTATCTCGCGCTCGTCACGCTGATGGCGGGCATCGGCGCCTATCGCATCGAAATATTGCTGGCCCACCGGCGCGCGCCGATCGCGGAACGCCGGCGCGACGCCGCCAAGTGGGAGCATCGCTACGCCGTCGGAGCGATTTCCTTCATGGCCGCTCTTGGTTTCAGCGCCGCCATCCTGTTCAGCCAGCACCACAATGAGATGATCGGCTACTATGGCGTGATCATCATGACGGGCGTCACCGGCAATCTCGCCAGCCGCAACGCGGCGCGCCCCAACATCGTGTTCTGGCAGGTGATGGGCACCTGCATGCCGCTGGCGATCACGGTGCTGTTCCAGTTTTCCGTCTGGTACTGGGGGCTCTCGGCCTTTCTGATCTTCGGCGCCGTCTCCGTCTTCAAGACGACGAAATTTCTCCACGGCCATCTCGAGTCGGCCCTGCGCAACGGCATCGACGCCATGCGGCAACGGCAGAAATTCAGCATCGCGCTCAACTCCATGACCCACGGGCTGTGTATGGGCGACTCGAGCCTCACGATTACGGTGATGAACCGGAGAATCGTGGAGTTTTTCGGCATCGTCGCGGCGGCGACGCCGATCCGCCTCGAGGCGCTGGCGCAGGCGATCGGCCGCAGCGAGGACATGTCCGCCAGCGAAATCGCCATGTTCGCGGAAAGATGGATGCGCCACGCCGCCATGCCGCACGCCAATGTGTTCATGCACCGGATCGGCGACCGCTATTTCGACTTCCATTGCGAGCGCGCGGACGGCGGCACCTTCATCACGGTCATCGAGGACGTGACCGCTAAGCAGCGCGCGCTGCGGGAAATCGAGCGCATCGCCCATTACGACGAACTGACCGGCCTGCCCAACCGCTATCAATTCCAGGACACGCTTGGCGAAGATCTCGCCCGGCTGCAGCAGGAAGACATGACGGCGGCGTTGCTCAACATCGACCTCGACCGCTTCAAGGAAGTCAACGACACGCTCGGCCATGTCATCGGCGACCAGCTTCTGGCCCATGTCGGCGCGCGGCTGAGCGCCTGCGCGCCGACGCCGGATCTCGTCGCGCGCCTGGGCGGCGACGAGTTCTGCGTCCTCATCCGCGCGTCCCGGGACGCGCCGCAGATCGAGGCGATGACCAGCCGAATTCTCGCCGAAATGAGCCGGCCCTTCCTCATCGAAGGCCATCGGATCACCATCGGCGCCAGCATCGGCGTCGCCGTCGCGCCCGGCGATGCGCAGAGTCCGATCGGGCTGCTCAAATGCAGCGATCTCGCCCTCTATGAAGCCAAGGCCGGGGCGCGCGGCACGGCGGTCTGGTACACGCCGAAGATGCAGGAAGCTCTCTTCAAGAAGCGTCAGATCGAGGACGAGTTGCGGGAGGCGCTGGCCAAGGATCAACTCGTCGTCTTCTACCAGCCGATCGTCGATTCGCGGCGCGGCGTCGTCGTCGCGATGGAGGCGCTCGTGCGCTGGCGCCATCCCGAACGCGGCATGATTTCGCCCGGGGAATTCATTCCGGTCGCGGAGGAAACCGGCCTGATCCTCGACATTGGCGGATGGGTGCTGCGTCGGGCCTGTCAGGACGCCGTAGCCTGGCCTTCGCACGTGCGGGTAGCCGTCAATCTGGCGCCGCTCCAGTTCGGGCAGCCGGATTTGATCGACACCGTCGCCGAGGCGTTGCGCATCACCGGCCTCCCCTCAGAGCGGCTCGAACTCGAAATCACCGAAACCGCGCTGATTTCCAACAACGACGACGTAGCGTCCAAGATGAACGGAATCGCCGCGCTCGGCGTGCGTCTTTCTCTGGACGATTTCGGCACAGGATACAGCAGCCTCGGCTATCTCAACCGGTTCCCGGTGAAGAAGGTCAAGATCGACCAGGCCTTCGCGCGCCAGGCGATCGACTCTCCGAAGACGCAGGCGATCATCGGAGCCATTTCGGTGCTCGCGCGCGACCTGGACCTCGACCTCGTCGCCGAAGGCGTGGAGACGCACGCCCAGCTCGCTTTCATGGCGAGCAAGGGCATCTTCCTGATCCAGGGCTATCTTTACAGCAAGCCGCGGCCGGTCGAGGAACTCGCGCCGCTGCTGGAAAGCTGGGCGGATGCGCCGCGCCTCGAAAGCGCGGCGTAAGTCGCCGCCGGCGGCTCAGGCGCCGAAAACGATGGGACGACGGTCGATCGGCGGCTCCGCGATTCGTTGCGCCCGGAAAATCGCATGCGACGAATTGTAGCGGCGTCCGAACTGCGTCAGAAAGGCCGATACCCCTTGTAGTTCGGGCTGTGGCTCGACGACCTCCTTGACGATCAGCAGGTCTCGCGCCTCCTCCGCGGTGAGCGTCGCGTCGCTCTCGATGAGCCGTTCCGCCCTGCCGAATCCGATACGCCGGCCGATGGCGGCGTAAAGGCCGAAAAGATCGTCCGGATCGCCCGCGAAGGAGAAGCGCGCGTCTTTCTCAGCGACGATCGCGGAGCAGTTCATCGCGAAATCGAAATCCAGCCCGTTGATCAGCGAGCGCGCCCAAGCGAAAGTGATGACGGGCGTATCGACAATCAGATCGGCGTTGGCGGCGATCATCTTGTCGTAACCCTCCGCAGGGCGGGTCGAGTCCGCACCGCCGTGTGCGAAGTCGAACACCAGATACTTCAGATCGGGAAACCGTCCGGCCTCAATGGCGCCGAGCAGGGCGGAAATCTTCTCGACGCTGGCGCGATCGAAGCCCGGCGTCGTTTTGCGCAGCACCAGCGCGTCGAGCGTTTCGAGCCAGAACTCGCGCGGGCCCTCGTGCGGCAGGACCAGTTCCGTAAGCTCCTTCAATTCCTTGGCGGAAAGATAACCCATGGTGGCCTCTGGGGATGGGACTTGGCTGACGCCATTGGTTAAAAAAACCTTAATCCAAAGCCGTCAGAAACGCTAAAATAATTGCGCATCGGTCCCGGCAAAGGGGAAATTTGGTTAATTTTGAAAACCCCGGGCGAGACATCTTCTCCGCCAGGCGCCCGCGCATCCCGAAAGCCGCCGCGTGTGGCCTAAGGTCGCGGGACAGCCGCTCTTGAATTGATATATGCTAATTACAAGCTGTTATTTGCGCTTCCGTCTCCTTGCAGGACGGGAGCGACGCCAAGGTTCCGGAGAGATTTCCCTGGAATCCCGGCGGGGCGCGCATTCATGGCGGAGGGTGCGGCCTTGGCGGCGCGCCGACAAAACGGGGCAACCGCTCGGCAAAGAAGCGGCAAGGCACTGACAAAGGGAGAAACAGGATGATGAAGCGCTTTCTCGTCGCCGTGAGTATGGCGACGATGGGTTTGGTGGCGCAGGCGCACGCGCACGGCGACGTCGGCTCCAATCAGGGTCAGTGCTTGATGAAAATCGGGCCGGACACGATGAGCTTCACGGGCTATCAGCCGCTGAAGTCGCGCGAGCAGTTCTGCGACGACATTCCGGATGCCGGGCCAACGATCATCACCCTCGACGCCCAGCAGGACGAGCTGCGCGACATGAACCTCGAGATGCGCGTGCTGCGCGACGTCGGCCAGAAGGACGACAACGAGAATCTCGAAGCCAATACGGAATATTATTCGCCGCCGAAGAAGTACAAGACCGGCACTCTGACCTTCGACCACAATTTCGTGAACGAGGGCAAATACATCGGCATCGTGAAAGCGCGCAGCGACGACGGCAGCAAGGAATATATCGCCCGCTTCCCCTTCTCCGTCGGTCTGACCGCGAGCAAGGAAATCACCACCTTCTTGGTGCTGGGCCTTGCTGGCGCGGTGGCTTTCGGCTTGTGGTACAAGCACTTCATCATCGACAAGCAGAAGAAGACGTCGGCCTGACCGGCCACATCTGTCAGTCGAGTTCTTCGATGCGGCCGTCGCGTAGCGTTACGCGACGGTCCATTTGTTCCGCGAGATCGAGATTGTGCGTCGCGATGACCGCCGCGAGCCCGGAGTGACGGGCGAGCGTCATCAGCGTCGCAAACACATGTTCCGCGGTGCGCGGGTCGAGATTTCCGGTCGGCTCGTCCGCCAAAAGAAGATGCGGCGCATTGGCGACCGCGCGCGCGATGGCGACACGCTGCTGCTCGCCCCCCGACAGTTCCGACGGCCGATGCGTCGCCCGGACGCCAAGCCTCAGATAATCCAGCAATTGCTGAGCGCGCGTCTCCGCTTCCTTGCGATCGAGCCCGTTGATCATCTGCGGAAGAACGATGTTCTCCAGGGCGGAGAATTCCGGCAGCAGGTGATGGAACTGATAGATGAAACCGATGGTCGCGCGCCGCAGCCCCGTCCTCTCCGCGTCGCTCATCCCGGATGTCGGCGCCGAATTGATCAAGACCTCGCCCCCGTCGGCCCGTTCCAGCAGACCGGCGATGTGCAGCAGGGTCGATTTCCCCGCCCCCGACGGCGCGACGAGCGCAACCGTTTCGCCCGGATAGATCGACAGATTGATGTCGACGAGAATGTCGAGACGCGCCTCGCCCTCGCGATAGTGGCGCGCGATGTTGCGCAATTCGAGAACGGCGTCGCTCATGCGTTCACTCGTGCCGGAGCGCGTCGATCGGATCGAGCGAGGCGGCTTTCCAGGCGGGATAGATCGACGCCAGAACGGCGAGAACGAGCGTCATGACGACGATCATCGTCACTTCGCGCGCATCGACGATCGCGGGCAGTCGGGAGAGAAAATAGAATTCGGCGGGGAACAGATTGGCGTCGAAGGCCGAGTTCAGGAAAACGCGGATCGAGTCGAGGTTCTTGGCGATCAGCAGCCCCAGCAGAAAGCCCGCGATCGTGCCCGTTACGCCGATGGAGGCGCCGATGATGAGAAAAACCCGCAGCACGGAGGCCCGGGTCGCGCCAATCGTGCGCAGGATCGCGATGTCCTGCGTCTTGTCCTTGACCAGCATGGTGAGGCCCGAGACGATGTTGAAGGCCGCGACGACGACAATGAGCGTGAGAATGATGAAAAGAATGTTCTTCTCGACCTGAAGCGTGTCGAAGAAGGTCTTGTTGCGCTGCCGCCAGTCCGTGACGATCATGGGCCGCGTCACCGCTTTCTCAAGCCGCGCGCGAAATGCGTCCATCTCCTCGGGATCGTCGACGAAGGCCTCGACGACAGTCGCCTCGTTCTCCTTGTTGAAGAAGGCCTGCGCCTCGGCGAGCGGCATATAAACGAACACATTGTCGAATTCCGACATGCCGATCGAGAAGATGGCCGTGACCACATAGGCCTTGATGCGCGGCGCGACGCCGAACGGCGTCTGCGCGCCCTTGGCGATGAGCAGGCTCACCTTGTCGCCCACCGACACGCCCAGCGTTTCGGCGAGACGCTGGCCGATGGCGACCCCCTCGCCCTTGTCGAAGCCGGTCAGCGATCCGCTCTTGACGTTGCCCGCGATGCCAGGAAGGCGCACGAGATCCTTCTCGCGGATGCCGCGCACCAATACGCCCGACTGCCCGAATTGAGTGGATATGCCCGCAGCCCCCTCCACCATGGGGATGGCGAGCTTCGCGCCCTGCACTTTCTCGGTCTTGCTGGCGACGTCGTCCCAGTCCGTGAATGGCGTCTCGACGGCCTGCAAAAAGGCGTGGCCGTTGATGCCCATGATCTTGTCCATCAGTTCCCGATGGAACCCGTTCATCACCGAGGTGACGACAATCAGCGTGGCGACGCCGAGCATGATGCCGAGAAAGGAAAAGCCGGCGATGACGGAAACAAAGCCGTCAGCCCGGCGCGCGCGCAGATAGCGCAACGCCACCATCCATTCGAAGGGCGAAAAGGCCTTGAACCCTTTCGCCGGCGACGGAACCGCTTCGCTTTCGCTCATGCGCCGGCCTGCTTCACCGCATCGACGACGCGGGCGACGGCGTCCGCGGGCGACAGAAGCTCGCGCTCGCCGGTCCTGCGGCGCTTCACCTCGACACGCCCCGCCGCGAGCCCCTTCGGACCGACCAAGATTTGCCAGGGCAGTCCGATGAGGTCGAGCGTCGCGAATTTCGCGCCCGGCCGCTCGTCACGGTCGTCGTGGAGAACCTCAAGCCCGGCGTTTTCGAGCTGCTGGACAAGTTCGCCGCAGACCTTGCCGGTCGCCGCGTCGCCGACCTTCAGATCCGCCACGCCGACGTGGAAGGGCGCGACCGTCTCCGGCCAGACGACGCCCGCCTCGTCATGGCCGGCCTCGATGATGGCGGCGACGAGACGTGAGGGGCCGATGCCGTAGGAACCCATCTGCACGACGACCTCCTTGCCGTCGGGGCCGTTCACCACGGCCTTCATGGGCTCCGAATATTTGGTTCCGAAGTAAAAAATATGGCCGACCTCGATCCCGCGCGCGGCGACCTTGGCGTCGTCCGGCACCGCCGCGAAGGCGGCGGCGTCATGCATCTCGCTCGTCGCGGCGTAGCGGCTCGTCCATTTGTCGAATATCCCCTGAAGACCCGCGACGTCGTCGAAATCCACGTCGGCCGGCGGCGCCTCGAAGGAGAGGAAGTCCTTGTGGCAATAGACCTCGCTCTCGCCCGTCTCCGCGAGAATGATGAATTCGTGGGAAAGATTGCCGCCGATCGGGCCGGTGTCGGCCGCCATCGGAATCGCCGTCAGCCCCATGCGCGCGAAGGTGCGCAGGTAAGCCGTGAACATTTTGTTGTAGGAGTGGCGGCTGCCCTCGGCCGTGAGATCGAAGCTATAAGCGTCCTTCATGAGAAATTCGCGCGAGCGCATGACGCCGAAGCGCGGGCGCACCTCGTCGCGGAACTTCCACTGGATATGGTAGAGATTGAGCGGGAGATCCTTGTAGGAGCGCACATAGGCGCGGAAGATCTCCGTGATCATTTCCTCATTGGTCGGCCCGAAGAGCATTTCGCGCTCATGGCGGTCCTGGATGCGCAGCATCTCCTTGCCATAGGCGTCGTAGCGGCCCGATTCGCGCCACAGGTCCGCCGACTGGATCACCGGCATGAGGCATTCGATGGCCCCCGCCCGGTTCTGCTCCTCGCGGATGATGCGCGTGATGTTGTTGAGAACCTTCAGGCCCAAGGGCAGCCAGGCATAGATGCCAGCCGATTCCTGCCGGATCATGCCCGCCCTCAGCATCAGCCGGTGGGAGACGATCTCGGCCTCCTTGGGCGTCTCGCGCAGAATGGGCAGGAAGTAACGGGACAGGCGCATGGGGAATCCATTCTCGATTCGAGGACGCAGAGCATAGCGGCGGCTTGCGGGCGGTTGAAGCGCGCGCGGGCGGAAAAGGCAAGCTTCGGGAGGGACCTCCTTCCCTTTCGCGCCCGGAGACGCCATGTCGGACCCGTCTACCGGAGGAAAGAATGACCGACGATAGCCCCAACGTTCGGGAAAACCCCGCGAAAAGCCGCTTCGAACTCGAAATCGACGGGTCGCTTGCGGTGGCGGAGTATGAATTGGCCGACGGCGTGATGACCTTCACCCACACACGGACGCCGTCCGAGCTACAGGGGCGCGGCGCGGCGTCGAAGCTGATCCGCGGGGCGCTGCTCTCGGCGCGGGCGCAAGAGCTGAAGGTGCGGGCGACATGTTCCTTCGTTGTCGCTTATCTGAAGCGGCATCGGGAGTTTGCCGATCTGGAGGGGTGAGAGACGGCCTCAGCCCCCTTCCGCCTCCGCCGCGAGCTCCAGCCACTGCTCTTCGGCAGTGGCCAAAGCCTTCGCTAGCTCCTCCCGCTGCGCCGCAAGCTTCGCCGCCTCCTGCGGATTGCGGGCGAAAGCGTCCGGCGCGGCGAGCGCCTCGTCCACCCGCGCAAGAAGCTGGGTGAATTTCTCGACCTTCGCCTCGGCCTCCGCGAGCTTGCGGCGGTAGAAGCCGGCGTCCCGGCGCTTCGGCCCCGCCTCGGCCACGGGCGCGAGCGGCGCCTCGCGCTTGGGCTCGACGTTCTTCGTCTTTGACAGGACGAACCTGGCGTATTCGTCCATGTCGCCGTCGAAGGGCTTCACCGTCCCCTCCCCCACCAGCCACAGCCGGTCGGCGCAGGCCTCCAGCAGATAGCGGTCATGCGAGACGAGTACGACGGCGCCCTCATAGTCCATGATCGCCTCGATCAGCGCCGCGCGGCTGTCTATGTCGAGATGGTTCGTCGGCTCGTCGAGAATGAGGAGATGCGGCGCGTTGAAGGAGGTGACGCCCATGAGCAGCCGCGCCTTCTCGCCGCCCGAGAGATGCGCGACCTTCGTATCCGCCCGCGCACCAGAGAAGCCGACTTGCGCCGCCTTCGCCCGCACCCGCGCCTCCGGGGCGTCGGGCATGAGCCGCGAGAAGACGAGATAGGGTGTGTCCTGCTCGTTCAGATCGTCGATCTGATGCTGGGCGAAAAACCCCGCCTCCAGCTTCGCGGCCCGCACCATCTTGCCCGCCATGGGCGGGAGGCGCCCGCCGAGCAGCCTCGCAAAGGTCGATTTGCCGTTTCCGTTGGCGCCCAGAAGGCCGATCCGGTCGTCGTTCGAGATCGAAAGCGTCAGGCGCGAAAGCACCACGCGCTCTCCATAGCCAACGGAGACCTTGTCCAGCGCGATGATGGGCGGCGAGAGCGGTTTCTCCGGCGAGGGCAGATGAATGGGCGGCACGCTGTCGTCGACGATCGCCGCCACCGGCTCCATCCTCTCCAGCATTTTGAGCCGCGACTGGGCCTGCCGCGCCTTGGTCGCCTTGGCGCGGAAGCGGTCGACGAAGGCCTGCAGGCGCCTGCGCTGTTCCTCCTGCTTCTTTGCGCCCTTGGCGGCGAGGAGCTGCGCCTCCCGGCGCTGCTTTTCAAACGAGGAATAATCGCCCTTATAGAGCGTCAGCTTGCCGCGCTCGAGGTGGAGAATGTGCGTCGCCACAGCGTCGAGCAGGTCACGGTCGTGGCTGATGACGATGACGCTCGCCGGATAACGCGCGAGATAATCGACGAGCCAGAGCGTGCCTTCGAGATCGAGATAGTTCGTCGGCTCGTCGAGGAGCAACAGGTCCGGCGCCGAGAACAGCACCGCTGCGAGCGCGACGCGCATCCGCCAGCCGCCGGAGAACTCCGAGAGCGGCCGCTGCTGCGCCTCCGCGTCGAAGCCGAGTCCATGGAGAATGGCGGCGGCGCGCGCCGGGGCGGAATGGGCGTCGATGTCGGCGAGCCGCGTCTGGATCTCGGCGATGTCATGGGCGTCATGCGCGGTCTCGGCGCGGGCGAGAAGTTCCACGCGTTCGACGTCGGCGGCGAGCACGAAGTCGACGAGCTTCGTCGGCCCGCCGGGGGCCTCCTGCTCCACCCGCCCCAGCCGCGTGCGCGCGGGCAGCGCGATATTGCCTGATTCGGCGGCGATTTCCCCGGCGATCAGGCGGAAAAGCGTCGTCTTGCCGGCGCCGTTGCGGCCGACGAAGCCCGCGCGCGCGCGTCCCGGCAGAAAGACGCCCGCATGGTCGAACAGCAGCCGGTCGCCGAGCCGGTAGGTGAGGTCGTTGATGGTGAGCATGTCCGCACGCCCAGTAACAGGCTCGGGCGCGCGTCGCCAGAAGGATTTGGCGGCCGTCGGGGACGAACGGCGGCACGGCGATTGCTTGAAGCTTTCAAAAGGCGAAAACGGAGGAGAACCCGAGGCGAATCAAACTGAGATGAAAGGCATTTGCGTCATGCACCCCGACATGGAAGCCTATCTGTGGATCACGGTGAAAGCCTTCGGTTTCGCGCTGGTCGGCATTTATGCGACGCGCCTCGGCCTTTACGCCTATGAAGCGCTGAAATGGGGCCTGTGAAGGCCGGCCGCGCTGGCGGCCGCCGTCTCCCGGCCGGCGACCTCGCGGGCCTAGCGGCCGACAAACCCAAACTATCGTCGGAACGCGCGACGTCGAGACTTGTCTTGTTCGCCGCGCGCCTCTATACAGCCCTCGCTCGCGCCGCTTGGCGGCGCCGGCCACGCGCCCATCGTCTAGAGGCCTAGGACGTCGCCCTTTCACGGCGAAAACAGGGGTTCGAATCCCCTTGGGCGCGCCATTCCCGAACAAAAGAGAGAACCGCAGACGGCGGCGTGTCCGCCTCCTGCGTCGCTGCGCGCGCCAGCACGGTTTTTGAGCCCGTGATGCGGATTTCCTCGTCGCTGACCGTGACCTCGTCCATGAGGAGCCGGGCATAGGCTTGGCGCAGCTCCGGCGGACCTTCGTAGAGCTTCTCCCTAGCTGTTTGATCCCAGGATTTGATGGTGCGATCTGTTCGAGTGATTGGAAGGATGCGCTATGGGCCAGTTTCTACACGGGAGCGCCCGCACGATAGAGGCGGTTTGCTCTCAGACCCGCCCCCTCCGCCATCGCCCCCCGCTTTACGCCCCTCTGCGCGTCGATAGCCAAGCGCCTCTCCCGCTCCGCCGCCGGCCGGCGTCTTCATGAGCGCTTGCGGCAGATTACGAGGTCCTGGTCGTTGTTGATTCCGCGCGGACGGAACTCCACGATCTCCAGAAACCTGCCCCAGTGCTTGCGGATGTACGCCTCGGAATGGAAGGCGTTGCGGTAGAAATCGGGCAATCCCTCGGTCAGGCGGCCGCCACAATAGAGGAAGCCCTTCAGACGATAGGCGAGCCGCTGCCGCCAGTTCAGCGGCACATCGTGCGTGTCGCGCGTCGTCAGCAGCAATAAACCGCCAGGCTTGGCGATGCGCGCAAGCTCCTTCAGCCACGCGGTCTGCATGTCTTCCGGCAAATGCGTCATGACCGAAATCGAATAGATGAGATCGAACGTATCCGCGGGAGGGTCGACCGGCGGCATGGCGTCGTTCACGAGGAAGGTCGAGTCCGGAAAAGCTTCGCGACACCATGCGATCGCCTCGGCGTCGATGTCGCTTCCGACCATGTCCATGTCGCGCAGCGCCTTGAAATAGGCGAGCACGCGCGCACAACCGCAACCGAAATCGAGGACTTTCGGACGCGCGGCCATCTTCGGAAAATAAGGCTTCGCCGCCTGAGCGAGATTTTCGCAAACGGCCTTGCCGACCCGCTCGAAACTATAGGCCTGCGCCACGCCGTGAACGCGTTTGCGCAGCTTCGCCGGCGGCAACGGACCCGGAAAGCGAAGCTCCGGAGGATTCTCGATGTCCGGCGCGCCGCTGCGGCCTTCCTTGTGGCCGAACTCGATGAAATGAACCTGGGCCGAGGGGAACTGCCCCGCCCGAACCGCTTCGGCCACGTCCTGATTCTCCGAGAGGTAGAACGCCTCGTCGAAAACCTCGTCGAGCAGGGGCGCGCCGGGACGGCCTTCGTGCTGGCCTTTTTCGAGAAAATGCGCCCGAGCCGAGGGATAGGCGCCCACCGCGATTTGCTCCGCGACGTCGGGATTGAGATGGAGGTAGCGCGACTCGTCGAAGAACCGGTAGTCGCCTCTGGCGTCCTTGATCAGCGCGCTCATCTCGACCGTTGTCCTCCGCTCGCAACACGTCCCGGACGATCTTGGCACGAGCTTGAGCAACCGGCCAGGCCCGCGCGTCCCCGCCCCTTGCGCCGGCGGCGGGTCGATGGCAGGAAACCGTCGCCGCACCCGCGCGGGGGAATTCATGTCGCGCAAGCCGCTCCTGTTCGCAACCTTGACGTTCGCGTTCGTCGCGCAGGCGGTCGCCGCGCCAGGCCGCGAAACGAGGCGGGTCGCGACGCCGACGCACGGGAAGCCGCCGTCCGGCGCGCTGATCGACAAGCCGGCCGATCGCCCGACGCCGCAAGAACAGCGCCGAGACGGCTGGAGCGGCTTCTATTTCGGGATCAACGCCGGATCGGGAAGAGCCGAGCAATAAAATGCGGATGAAGACGCCCCGCCCGATTGCGAGAAGGCCTGCGCCGGAATGAACATTCTCCTCCTCGGAGGCTCGAACGCCGGCATGCGGGATGGTTGGGCCGCGCAATTTGCGGCAAAGGCCGCCACGCACACGGTCGAAAACCGCTTTCTCGGCGCAGTGGGCTCTCTCTATGGCGTGATGGCGCTTCTCAAACGCGCGCGCGACGGCGGCCCGCGCCCGGACCTCGTCATCTTCGAATATTGCCTCAACGACATTCTCCTCGTCGACGCCGGCGTTCTCGGCGGGCCGCTCATCATCGACGCGCTCGACGCCGTCGCCGCCATTTGCGCGCGCGAGCGGATCGCCCTGCTCTTCCTCTGTCTGGAGCCGCGGCCGCTGGGCGAAGCAAAACCACGAAAGGCGATCGCGCGCGTGCATCCGCTCTATGCGGAGGCGGCGCAGCGCGGAGCCTTTCCTTGCCTGTGGCTGCGGGAAATCATCGCGGAGGAACTCACGGCCGGGCATTTTGTCGACGAGAACCATCTCAACCCGGAAGCTTCCGGCCGCATTGCGGACGCCGTGCTCGCCGCGATCGAGTCTGGTCTGGCGGTTCCGCGCGGCGCGGGCGTGAGCCTGGCGCGTTTCGACTATATCGACGCGACGCAGGCCACGACGCGGGGACCCTGCCGTTTGCATCGTCTGACGTCGAAAGTCTTCGAGGGGCCATTTCTGGAAATCGCGCGCGGCGGACGAAGTCTTTGGCCCGGCCGCGGGCGCCTCGTCGGACTCATGCTGCAATCGAACGACTCGAGCGGCGTTTACAGCATCCGCGCAAAGGCGCGCATGTTCCGAAAGAATTCGCGATCCCAGATGCAGGAGGCCGTCAGAAACCTCATGCTTCTTCACTACGCGACGCGGGCGATCGACGCCGACGGCGAAGTGGAAATCGCCATGCCGGACGACGAACGACAGCTGATGCGCCTGCCCGAGGACCAGACCATCATCGCCGCCCCCGCCGTCGCGCCGTTCGAGGCGCAGACGCTCGAAATCCACGGCGTGATGCTGTGGCGGCCGCGCGCGTGGCCGGAACGCGCCCGCGACGTTCTGAGCCGCCTGATCAAAGGCCGCGCCGGGCGTTCTGCATCCGCAGGATCAGGCTGAAATCGACGCTCGCAGGTCCATCCGAGGCCGCGAGCGAGGCGCCGTATAGAATGGCGTTGGCGTTCGTCGTCCACGCCGGAACGGCGGCAGGGTTCTGCATGTCGTAATTCGCCGAGAAGCGCGCAATGAACGCCGCGAGCTTCCCGGGATCCTTGAAGTCCTCGACATTCAGCTTCGCCTTCAGAAGACGCGCCTGCGTGTCGACCGGCTGGGCGGAGGTCTTCGGCGATATGCCGAGGGCGGTCTGCACGACTTGAAGCAGCTTCTTGTCGGCCAGCACCCCATAGACGCTCGAAAGTTCCGGCGCGCGTTCGCGAAAATACAGCGCGAGTTCGACGCCGGGATTTTGCTTGCCCTGCTCGGCCTGCATCGCCCGCTCGACATAGCGGCCCGTCACCATTTCCGCGAGCGCCGCCGAGGGAACCGCCGCGCCCTTCCCCGCATAGTCGAAAGCTTTCGCAAAAGCGCGGATGTTGGGATCGCGCAGCGTGTTGGCGAGCGCCTCGGGATTGTCGACGCCCTGCTCCAGCGTCTTGCGCATGAGGCCAACAGCATAGGTTTTGTCGCCGAGTCCGAAGGCCTTCATGGCATAAGCGAACAGGCGCCGATCCTTCAGCAGGGCGTCGATGGAGGTCGCCTTGCCAATATTATCGTTGAAATATCGGGTCTCTGCGGCGACATCCGGCGCACGCGCCGTGATCGCGCGCCATCTGCCGAGGTCGTTGGCGACCGAAAGATAAGAAGCGATCGTCGTCATCTCGCCCGTCCTGAAGCGACAGGCGCCATCGCCCGTCGGACGCGCAGGATGCTACACGAAGTTTGCCCCTGACTAACGGCTGACGCGCCGAACAATCAGGTCGACATTAACGAGTCATTTCTTGCACGGCGCAGGCGATGAAACGGTCAATTCCGTCATGTCGCCATTGAGAACAAAATCGCCGTAATCGAGCTTCAACGCGCGCGATATGCCGTTTTCATAAAGATCGAAGGACAGAATGTAGATGGGCTGGCCGTCGCGTTTTCCCGGCTCGAAATAGGAGACCGTCGTCGGCCAGCGCTTCATGCCTTTCAACGCTTCCGCCTGGGCGGGCTTCTCCGGCGCGGGCGCGTCGGTCGCCCTGCCGATCACCGTGAGCGTCTCGAACGCCTTGTCGCCTTCGCCGGTTCCGTCGTAGACGCGCGCCTCCAGCAGCGGCTCGCCGGCCTTCGCGGCGGCGACGATCCGACGCAGATGCTCCGTCGGAAACAGAACCGGCCCGTCGAGATCGAGACGCGCGCGTTTGGGACGCGTCAGGTCGATTCCGATGCGCGCATCCTTGCCTTTCTGCGCCTTCCCGTCGACTTCCTCGGCGGAAGCGTTGTTCACCTTGGTCTCGACTTTGAAACGATAATCGGCGGCGTCGAGCGATTCGAATGTGGCGGAACGCATGTCCGAGAGCTTCGTTGCGCCCTCCGCCGGCTGCAACTCCGTTATCTGACGGAAGTTCTGCACATATCCGTCGCAGGAGGCCGCGAAGTCGAAAGCGATGCGGCCGCGCGCCTGGGCTGGCGCCTTGGCGCCCGTCGCCTTGGCGAGAGTCAGATCATAAACCGCGCGATGCGTCGCGAGCGGCAGCGTCGTTTCGGCGCGCGCGCACGCGAGCGGCGACGCGCAGACGACCAATGCGGCGGCGAAAAGCGGTCGGATCAAAAACATGGACGGGTTCTCACCAGATGCGGGGCGCCGGCATTGCGTCGCGTGGGCGACGAAATTAGGGTCAGCCCCGCATCCGGGCAATTGTTTTCTCTCCAGGGAGCAAGCGACATGACTAACGCGACCGACACGACGCCGCTCGCGCGCCTTGCGGCGCTCGGGCTCGCCCTGCCCGTGGCGGCGGCGCCCGTGGCGAATTACGTTCCCTTCTCGCGCGCCGGCAATCTGCTGTTCGTCTCTGGTCAATTGCCCATGGGCGCCGGCGGCGTCGATCCCGCGCATAAGGGCAAGCTCGGCGCCGGCGTGTCGCTCGAAGACGGACAGGCGGCGGCGCGGCAGGCGGCGCTGAACGTGCTGGCGCAAGCGAACGCCGCCGTCGGCGATTTGGCCAGATTGCGCGCCGTCCGCATCGGCGGCTATGTCAATTGCGCGCCCGATTTCGGCCAGACGCCACAGGTCGTCAACGGCGCCTCGGATCTTTTCGCCGCCGTTCTGGGCGAAAATGGAAAACATGCGCGCTTCGCGGTCGGCGTTGCGCAGCTTCCGCTCGACGCGGCGGTCGAGGTGGAGGGCGTTTTCGAGATTCTCGCATGACGCGCGACCTCGGCTGGCTGATCGAGCGGCCGATCGCGCATCGGGGACTCCATGACTACGCGCGTGGCGTGATCGAGAATTCGATCGCCGCCGCCCGCGCCGCCGTCTCGGCCGGCTACGCGATCGAATGCGACGTGCAACGCGCCAGCGACGGCGAGATTTTCGTCTTTCACGACGATACGCTCGAACGGCTGACCGAGGGGCGCGGCGACATTCGCGCCCATCACGCCGCGGCGCTGTCGGCGCTGACGCTCGCGGGCGGAGGAGAACAGATCCCTCGGTTCACGGAATTCCTAGACGCCGTGGCCGGGCGCGCCCCGCTCATCGTCGAGATCAAGAGCTTCTTCGACGGCGACATGCGCGCGGCGGAGGGCGCGGCGCGCGCGCTGGCGGCCTACGCCGGCCCCGCCGTCATCGAAAGCTTCGATCCCGACATCGTCGCACATCTCCGCGCCAACGCGCAGAGACTGGGCGTGGCGCATGTTCCGCTCGGGATCGTCGGACAGGCGCGCTACGAAGCGGACGAATGGCCGGGACTCACCGACGCGCAGCGCCGCGACATGACGCATTTCCTGCATTATCCGCGCACGCAGCCGGATTTTCTGTCGTGGAAGGTTGCCGATTATCCGCACGCCGTTCCCGCGCTGCTGCGGGATGCGTTGGATCTCCCGGTGACGACCTGGACCGTACGTTCGTCGGCCCAGGCCGCCGAGGCGCGGCGCTGGGCCGATCAGATCGTTTTCGAAGGCTTCTCGCCGCTTCCCTGACGAAGCGCCCGGACGGGAGCCTCCGGGCGCCGGCCGGTCAGGCGGCGACCAGACCGTTCGCCGGCGTCATGCCGCGCATGTTCTTGAGCTCGACCCGGATGTTGTTTTCGCTCGCGGCCTTCAGGAAGTCCTCCAGCGTCTCCATGATGTCATGATCGATGAAGTTCGCGCGCGTGCCGTCGATCACGAGAAAACTGTCGTCCTCGATGCTCTCCAGAATATTGCGCAAGGGCGCCTTGTTGAGGAAGGAAACGTCCTTCTGTAGCCGCAGCAGGTAATTCTTGCCGTCGCGCGTCAACGTGAAGGCGGAATGAAAATTCCCGTAGAGCACGAAGGAGAGGCCGACCGCCATGCCGATCGCCATGCCTTTCAGCAGATCCGTGAGCAGAATCGCTGCGATGGTGACGGCGAAAGGCGCAAACTGGGCGAAGCCTTTTTCATATTGCTCGATCACGAGCCGGGGCTGGGCGAGCTTGTAGCCGGTGACGATGAGCACCGCCGCGAGGCAGGCGAGCGGGATCATATTCAGAACGGACGCAAAGAACATCACCGCGACGAGCAGCAGGACGCCATGCACGAGGCAGGCGACCTTCGTGTGGGCGCCGGCGTCGATATTCGCCGAACTGCGAACAATGACCGCGGTGATCGGCAGGCCGCCGATCATGCCGCTGATGAAATTGCCGACGCCCTGCGCCTTCAGTTCCTGATTCGTCGGCGCAGTTCGCTTGAGAGGGTCGAGCTTGTCGACCGCTTCCAGGCTCAACAGCGTTTCGAGACTGCCGACCAGCGCGAGCGTCGCGGCCATCAGGTAGATGTCGACTTCAGTCAATTTGCTGAAGTCCGGAAAACGAAACTCGCCCAGGAATTGCGCCGGGCCGCCGATTTCCGGCAGCGCGACGAGATGCTGCGGCGCGATCGTGAACCAGGTTAGAATGTTCTGGGCGAAGAGATTGAAGAAAACGCCGAAAACGACCGCGACGAGCGGCGCCGGAACGAGCGACAGATATCGCCGGTCCCTGATCCGCGGCGTCTCCCACAGCAGTAAAATGGCCATCGACGCCAGCGAAACGACCGTGGCGCCGGGAGAAATCGATTGCAGCGACGACCAGAGGAGGGAAAGGGTCGTGTTGCTGTCGCCCTCGAGGAAGGACAAGTCGCTGTCCGCGTCGGCGTCATAGCCGACGGCGTGCGGCAACTGCTTCATGATCAGGAGGAGGCCGATCGCCGCCAGCATCCCCTTGATGACGGCGGACGGAAAATAGGCGCCGATCTCGCCGGCCCGCGCGTAAGACAGCGCGATCTGGATGAGCCCTGAAATTGCAACCGCCAGCAGCACCCCCTGGAATCCGAATTTCTCGACGCCGCCTGCGACGATGACGGTCAGGCTGGCCGCGGGGCCGGAGACGCTGAGCTGCGATCCGCTGATGATCGAGACGATGAGGCCCGCGACGACGCCGGCGATGACGCCGGACATGGGCGGCGCTCCCGACGCGGCGGCGATGCCGAGGCTGAGCGGCAGCGCGACAAGAAAGACGACGACCCCCGCGGGAATGTCGTGGTCGAGATAACGCAGATAATAATCGAGGTGCTTACGGATCACGATCGGAATCTCCTGTTCGGCTCGCGCGGATCAGTCGGGGAGAATCACGGCTCGTCCAACTGGTAGATCCGGTCGATCTTGCTGTCCGGCCCCAGGGAAATGAGTTGTTTGAGCAATCCGTCGTCGAGCGCGTAGACCCAGCCGTGAACCATCGGCCTGCCTTCGGCTCTCCAAGCGTTCTGAATGATCGACGTAAAGGACAAATGGTTGACCTGCTCGATGACGTTCAGCTCGACGAGCCTGTTCGCCTTGTCCTCGAAGGAATTGATCGCGTCGAGTTCCTCGCGGTGCAGGCGATAGACGTCTTTGACGTGGATCAGCCACTTGTTGAGCAAGGTGAAGTCCGAGCGCTGGTGCGACAACGCCGCTTTGACCCCGCCACAATTGTAATGGCCGCAGACGATGACATGCTTAACCTTCAGAACCTGCACCGCGTATTGAACCACGCTGAGGCAGTTGAAGTCCGTCACGATCACCTGATTGGCGATGTTGCGATGCGCAAAAATGAGGCCCGGCTCCGCATTGACGATGATGTCGGCGGGCACGCGGCTGTCGGCGCAGCCGATCCAGAGGAACTCGGGCTGCTGGCCGCGCGCCAGGCTCTCGAAATACTCGGGCTCCCTCTGTTTCTTTTCCTCGGCCCAGGCCTTGTTCTCGAGAAGCAGCTTTTCGTAGCTTTTCATTTTAGCCCGCATTGCGTGGTTGCGCGTGGAAGCCGGTCTGTCCATGGCGCGCATCATAGCAGCCGGAGCGACAAGTTTCTGCCCCTCCGCGTCATCGCCGCGCGCACCCGCTCGCGCCCGAAACCGTCGTCGCGGGCGCCGCAGCACGGCGGCCGGGCTCGCCGGCCGCCGAATGCGCGTCAGTTAGCCTTGATATCCGGCGCGCGCCAGAACTGACCGGAGAGCAGCACGTCCTTGATCGTCATGCGATCGCCAAAGTGCTTGATCGCGAGCACGGGGATCGTCGAGCGGCGGATGACCTCCGACGCGACGCTGCCAAGGAGGATCGTCGCCGCCTGGCTCCGACCCCGGGTGCCGAGCACGATCAGGTCGGCGCCTTCCGCCGCCGCCACGCGCAGGACCGCGTCGGCGGCGTGGCTGCTTTCGACGAATCTCGACTCGACGGCGACGCCGTCGGTGTCGATCTTGGCAACGAACTGCCGGAAATGCGCCTCTTCCTCGCCGCGGACGATGGCGTCATGCTCTTCGTACCGCAGCACCGACGGATCGAAGTAGACGTGCAGCGCCGTCAGACTGGAAACCTTCGCCGCACGGGCGATCGCGACAGCCTGTCCGAGGGCGTCGGCCGAGCGATCGGAGAAATCGATCGGCGACAGAACCTTCGAGATCGCCGCCGCGCTTCCTTCCGGCGCCATCCACACCGAGCAATGGGTGATCAGCGCGAGGCGCGTGGCGAGAGAACGGTTGCCGGAGCGGCTCTTGCGGTGGCCGAGCAGGATCAGATCCGCGCCGACCTCCAGCGTGAACTTCACCAGTTCGTCCAGACGGCTGGCGCCCTCCCGGGCCTCGAAGGAGATGCGTCCCCGATGCTCTGCGCCGGCGAAACGCCTCCCGACCTCCTCCCGCATCGCTTCGGGCGCCTGCGCGTCGCGCGGGGTCGCGACGTGGACGAAGTGAAGGTCGCGGACAACGCCGAGCCGCGAAAGATATTCGGCGTAATCCAGCAAATGGGCGTCTTCCGGCGTCAGCGACAGCGGAACGGCGACCCTGTTGAACACGCCGTGCCGGAAGGTTTCGGCCTCTATCCCGGGCGCGGGCGCCGCCGCGGCGGCCTTGTGCGCGACAGCCGGGGTGTCGAGGAAGGGGCGGGCGACGAAGTAGAGCACCAGCGCCGAAAGAACGCCTGTGAGGAAGTCCGTCGCCGGCACCATGACGGCGGTGAACGCCATCAGACCGGCGTGGAAACGGTTGTGGCGCAGCACCTCCTTGATCTCGGAGACCTTGATCATGTTGGAGGCGACCCAGAGCAGAATGCCGCCGATGCAGGCCATCGGGACCATTTCGAGGTAGTCCGCGATGAAATAGGCAAGCGTCAGCTTCAGGAAGCCCTTGAAATAGCCCGCGAGCGGCGTGACTGCGCCGGCCTTTATGCTCGTCGCGGTGCGGGCCAGCGCGCCCGTGCAGGGGAAGCCGTTGACCATCGGCGTGACGATCTGCACGAGGCCCTGGCCCCAGAACTCCTTGTCGGGGTTGAACGGCGTGCCGCGATTGTCGGCGAGGCGATCGGCCATCGAGGAGCACAGGAGGCTTTCGACGCCTGAAACGAAGACGATCGCGAGCGCGAAATAGACGATGTCGAACAGGACGCCCCCGCTCATCGCCGGCAGGACCGGCGGCGTGAAGACGAAGAAATTGTTTGGGATCGCGCCGTAGATGTCGCGCACCACGACGATGTCCTTGTTGGACAGGACCGTCGCCGTCAGCGCGGTGCAGGCCGCAATGGCGATCGCCGGAGCGGGGATGAAGATCGAAATACGCAGCAGGATCTTCGTCAGCGCGAAGGTTGCGAGCCCGAGCGCGACCGCCCAGGGGTTGATCTTGTCGAGATTGCCGACAAGCGTCGCCATGGTCGTTTCGAAGCTGCCGAAGAAATCCGCCTCTTCGCCGAGAAGCTCCTTGAAGTCGCGGATGCCCAGCACGGACTCGATGTTCGAGGCGGCGATGGCCACGGCGATGCCGGCGGTGAAGCCGACCACGATCGAGTTCGGCACGAGCTTGGCGTATTTGCCGAGGCCGAACAAGCCCATGCCCATCAGGATCACGCCGCCAATAATGGAGACGAGCACGAGGAAGCCGTGCGCCTCGGCGAAAGAGCCGCCGCCCGCCTCGCCATATTTCCTGACGAGCCCTGCGATAACCGGGATGAAGGCTGCGGTCGGGCCGTAGACCTGATACTTCGAGCCGCCGAAAGTGCGCCCGACGATGCAGGCCAGCGCGCCGGCGATGATGCCCTGCTCCGGCCGCAGGCCCATGGCCATCGAAAAGCCCATGGCCATCGGAATGGCCGTCAGCGCGACGATGAGGCCGGCGCTGAAATCACGATAGGTCGTCTGCAGCCACGTCTCGCGCTTCAGATCTTCGAAGCGGCTGTCCCACAGCGTCATGAACAGCTTCAACCGCCCACCAATCGTGTCGGGCGCCGCGGCCGTGGAGGCCGACGGCGGGTGCGGAAGAGGCCGCGCCGGGCCCGCGAAGGACTTTTGATCAGCGACGTTCATATATTCGTCTCGCTTGTTCCTGTCGGGTTTTCGGGTCTTGTGCCGGTCGCAGACTGCGCTCATGTGACAATCGGCCGGCGTATGGGGCGTCGTCCGCGCCCAGCCGGCCGCATTTCCTGAGGGCGTTTGGCGCTACGGCGAGGGCTTGGTTGGACAGAGCCGCCGCGCCGCTGTCTCTCGAAAGCTCCAGCGCCTGCACTCTAGATGGGCCGCCGACCCCTACAAATATCCATTTCGGGCAAAGTTCGTGGCGCCACAGCCGCTTTTATATTCGACAGAGAAATATAGGGAAAAAAGTTAGACACAATCCAGAAATAATTTCTACGGACCGCTCAATTCGCGCCAGACCTGGGGCAACGTCGCGATGATGTCGTCGGCGATGAGCCCGGGGCCGAAGAGCTCCGCCGCGCGCGCATGCATCCAGGCGGCGCAGGAGGCCGCAAGAAAGCCGTCCATGCGCTGCGCGAGCAGCCCCGCGACGATCCCGGTCAACACGTCGCCCGAGCCGGCCGTCGCAAGCCACGGCGTCGCAAAACTGAGGATCGACGCGCGCCCGTCCGGCGCCGCAACCACCGTGTCCGGCCCTTTATAGAGCACCACGGCGCCGCTCGCCCGCGCCGCATCCCTCGCCTTGTCGAGCTTAGAGCGAAGCGCGCGGTCGCCGTCGCATTCCGCGAAGAGCCGCGCGAACTCGCCGGCGTGCGGGGTCATCACCACGGGCCCCGGCGCGGCGCGGGTCGCGCGCCAGAGCCGGAACGGGTCGCTCTCGAAGCTCGTCAGCGCGTCGGCGTCAAGAACGGCGGCGCGGCGATAGGCCTGCGGCGTCAGCGCCACCTCCACCTGCCGGCAGCTTTCCTCGCTCACGCCGAGCCCGGGGCCGATCGCGACGGCGTTCTTGCGCTCGTCCGCGAGCACTGTCGCGAGGCCCTCCGCGCCGTCCGCCGGCCGCACCATAACGGAGGTGAGCGCGCTCGCATTGACGGGAAGCGCCTCGGTCGGACTGGCGAGCGTCACCAGCCCCGCTCCGGCGCGAAGGGCCGCGGCGGCGGACAGCCGCGCGGCGCCGGTGAAGGACGCGCCCCCCGAAACGACAAGCGCATGGCCGCGCGTATATTTGTGGCCCTCGACCTTTGGCCGCGGCAGCGCCGGCAGCCACAGCTCCGGCATGTTGACGAAGGTTTTCACCTCCATCGACTCGAGCGTCGTCGACCGGATGCCGATATGCGCGCAGGTGAGCCTGCCGCAGCGCGAGCGGCCGGGCAAAAGGAGATGGCCGGTCTTCAACCGGAAGAACGTGACCGTCTCGTCGGCCTCGACGGCGGCGCCGCGAATGGCGCCCGTGGTGCCGTCCACGCCGCTCGGAATATCGACGCTCACAACGTTCTGTCTGGTCTCGCGCCGCCACTGATTGAGGCGGTTCACGAGCGTCTGGGCGGCCGGGTCGAGATCGCGCGCGAGGCCCGTGCCGAACAGCGCGTCGATCACCAAATCGACGCCTTTGAAGTCGCACTCCTGCGCCGGGATCAGCGCGCCGTTCCAGCCCGCCGCCGCCCGCGCCGCGTCGCCGCGCAATTGATCCGGCGGCGTGAGCGCGGCGACGCGCACCTTGTAGCGCTGCGCCCTGAGAAGCCGCGCCGCGACATAGCCGTCGCCGCCATTGTTGCCCGGCCCGCACAGCACGAGGACGCGGCGCCCGCTCGTGCGCTGTAAAATGCGGCTCGTGACGCGCGCGATCGCCGCCGCGGCGCTCTCCATGAGGTCCATGCTCGGCACGCCGCTGTCGATCGTCATGCGATCTGCGCGGGCCATCTGTTCGGTGGTGAGAAGTTCGAGAGGAAAGGGGCTGAGAGGCATGATTTGGCGATGGTGACCGATGGCGGCGACCGGCGCAATGGGCGGCGCCTAATCCTTGACGCCGGAGCACGTTTATTCGGCGCCGCATTCCGCCGCGGCGTTGTTTCCGCTATGCATCTGAAATGCTGACAGCTGTGCTTCTCGCCTATGATGCGCCCGCCCAGCCCTTGCGCCGCGACGCCATCGCGCGCGGCCTTGCATCGCTCGTCGACGCCTGCGTGCAGGGACTGGTCGCCGACGCCGTGCTCGTCGGCGCGCCGGGGCGCGGTCTCGACAAGGTCGCGGACGAAGCGGGCTGCGCGCTGGTCGAGGCGCAGCGGCCGGAGGACGGTCTGTCGGAAGCGCTGTCAATCGCCCGGCGCGACGATGTCCTGCTGCTGCTCGCCGGCTATGCGGTGGAGCGCGGCTTCGTCGACGAGGTCGACGACGCTTTCGCCTATGGAGACCGCCGCCGTCCGCTGGTTTTGCGCGCCGCGCCCAATTCGTTCGTCACGCGCGTGGCGCCCCGCCTTGCCGCGCCGGTCGGGGTCGTCGCCAGCCGCAGCGCCTTGCGCGCGGCGGCGAGCGCCGATCCGAAACGGCTCGCGAGAACCCTGCGCGGCGCGGAGCTGAAAAGCGTCGCGCGCCGCGCCTTCTAGCCGTTACCTTCCGAACGTGTTGCAGTCGTCGATCCGGCCGCTTTTCAGTCCGCGCAACAGCCATTCGGTGCGCTGCGCCGAAGAGCCGTGCGTGAAGCTGTCGGGCACGACGTAGCCGCGTTGCGCGCGTTGCAGACGGTCGTCGCCGATCGCCTGAGCCGAGGCGACCGCCTTCTCGATGTCGCCTTCCTCCAGGAAGCGCTGGCGGGCGTTGCCGTTATTGGCCCAGACGCCCGCGAGGCAATCGGCCATCAGCTCCACGCGCACCGAGAGATTGTTGGCCTCCGCACGGCTCGAGGCGCGCGCCTGCGCGCGCTGCACCTTCGGAAGGATGCCGAGCAGATTCTCGATGTGATGCCCCATCTCGTGCGAAATGACGTAGGCGTAGGCGAAATCGCCGCCGCCGCCGAAACGCTGCTTCATGTCCCGGAAGAACGAGGTGTCGAGATAAATCCGCCGGTCGAGCGGGCAATAGAACGGCCCCATGGCCGACTGCGCCGGCCCGCATTTGGAAGTCGTCGCGCCGTCGAACAGCACAAGCTTCGGCGGTTCGAAGCGAACGCCCTTCTGCTGCGGCAGGATTTCGGACCAGACCGCCTCGTTGGAGCCCACGACCTTAGCGACAAAAAGCCCCATCTGGTCGGTCGGCGTCGAGGGCTCGCGCGGCCGCTCCTCGCGCACGACCTGTCCCCCGCCCCGCATCTTGCCGAGCATTTCGGCGCCGCCGATCAGCAGCGCGGGATTGATGCCGAGCGCCCATCCGATGACGCCGAGAACGATCATCGTTCCAAGGCCGATCCCGCCGCCGCCCATGGAGGGGCCGCCGCCGAACATACCGCCGCCGTCCTCGCCCCGGCGGTCCTCGATGTTCTCGGATGTCTGTAAATCTTCCCACTTCATAACCGGAGGCTCCGCTGGCGCCGTCTGTGACGATGCCGCTTTTGTAATCGACCTGCGCCGCGATGTGTAGGGCGCCGGACCAAGGGAGGGACGCGGCGGCGAGCCTAGGGCGCGCCCCAGTCCTGCGGCCATTCCTGCCGTAAACGGCCGCCGAGCCGGACCGGCGAGATCATGGCCGCGAGCCCGTCGCGTCCGATCTCGACCGCCACGCCGCACAGCGTCGCCTCGCCGTTCGCGGGCTCGTAGCGCTGGCCCGGCGTCTTGCGGATGAAGCGGCGCAGCGGCTCCTCTTTCTCCATGCCGATGACGGAGTCGTAATCCCCGGTCATGCCGGCGTCGGTGAGATAGGCCGTGCCCCCGGGGAGGATTTGCGCGTCGGCGGTGGGCACATGGGTGTGCGTGCCGACGACGAGCGACGCCCGCCCGTCGACAAAATGGCCCATGGCCATCTTCTCGCTCGAGGTTTCGGCGTGCATGTCGACGACGATGGCGTCGCAGCCGACGCCCAGCGGGCAGGCCCCGAGCTCGCGCTCCATCGCGGCGAAGGGATCGTCGATCGCGTCCATGAAGACGCGGCCCATGGGATTGATCACCAGCACCTGCTGGCCGCGCGCGGCGGTGAAGAGATTGGCTCCCCGCCCCGGCGCGCCCGGCGGATAGTTGATGGGCCGCAACAGCCTCGGCTGGCGCTCGATGAAGACGAGCGTCTCTCGCTGGTCGAAGGCGTGATTGCCGAGCGTCACGCAATCGACGCCCGCGAGCAGCATTTCCTCGCAGATCGACTCCGTGATTCCGAACCCGCCGGCCGAATTCTCGCCGTTGCAGACGACGAAATCGAGCGCCCATTTTTCGCGCAGTCGCGGGACGTAGCGGGCGACCGCCGCGCGGCCGGAACGGCCGAGGACGTCGCCGATGAAAAGAAGGCGCATGGGCTGCGCGGGTTGCGGGGCGCTGGACATGGTCCTCAATAGCCCGCGCCAGCCGCCAAATCAAAATCTGTTCTCTCTAAAAGGGAGGAAATCCCGATTGCGGAAACGCCCCGCCTTTCATAGGTGAGGGCGTCTGATGTAACATTCCCGTGAACCGAGCCCCCCGAGAGATGCCCGACGCAGCCGCAAGTCCCGACGCCCCGACGCAGACGCACGCGCCGGAGCGGCCCTACGTCGTTTTCGAGGACGGCCGGGAGGGCGGCCGGGCGCTTCTGTTCGACGAGCCGGACGAGATCATCGTCGCGCGCGAAGCCGGGGAGGTTTCGGACGCCTTCGCGCGAATGGAGGCGGCGACGAAGCGCGGGCTCTACCTCGCAGGTTACGCCAGCTATGAGCTTGGCTATGCGCTGGAGCCCAAATTCAGCGCCCAGACGACGCCGCGTTCGCGCACGCCGCTGCTGCTCTTCGGCGCCTTTCGCGCTCCCAAGCCCTGGACCCTGCCGCCGGCGGAGGCCGCCGCGCCCTTCATTCCGCTCACGCCGGCCTGGACGGAGGCCGAATACGCCGAGCGCTTCCGGAAGTGCCGCGACTATATTTTCGCCGGCGACGTCTATCAGATCAATCTGACCTTCCCGCTCTACGGCCGCTACGAGGGCGATCCGCTCGCGCTCTATCGCGGCCTGCGCCAGCGCCAACCCGTGGCCTATGGCGGCGTCGTGGCGCTCGGAGAGGAGACGGTGGTCTCCCTTTCGCCGGAGGTGTTTTTCGAGGCGCATGGCCGCCATATCCGCGCGCGGCCGATGAAAGGCACCGCGCAGCGCGGCGTGATGCCGACCGAGGATATGGCCCGCGCGCAATATCTCGTCGAAGACGAGAAATCCCGCGCCGAAAACCTCATGATCGTCGACCTGCTGCGCAACGATCTTTCGCGGCTCGCGGAAATCGGCTCGGTGAAGGTCACGGACCTCTTCACCATCGAGACCTATCCCACGCTGCATCAAATGACCTCGGGAATCGAGGCGCGGCTGCGCGCGGACGTCAGGCTCGCCGATCTTTTCACCGGCCTCTTTCCCTGCGGCTCTGTCACGGGCGCGCCCAAAATCCGCGCGATGGAGATCATCCGCGACCTCGAATGCGCCGCGCGCGGGGTCTATTGCGGCTCTCTCGGCCTCATCGCGCCCGACGGGGACGTTCGGTTCAACGTCGCCATCCGCACGCTGACCCTCTTTCCCGGTCACGAACTCGTCTGCAACGTCGGCTCGGCGGTCGTCGCCGACTCGCGCGCCGCGCAAGAGTACGAAGAATGTCTGATCAAGGCGCGCTTCCTCGCCGGGGCGAAGACTTCGGACTGATCGAAACCCTGCTCTGGACGCGCGACGGGGGCTTCGCGCTTCTGCCGGAGCATCTCGCGCGTCTCGCGGCGTCGAGCGCGGCGTTGGGTTTCGTTCACGACGAAGAAAAGGCGGTCGCGGCGCTGACCTCGGCGGTCGCACAAGCCGCGGCGCCGCGCCTGCGCGTGCGTCTCACGCTCGCACGCAACGGCGCGGTCGAGACGGGCGCCATGGCGATCGAACCTGTCCCGCCCGAAACGGTCTGGCGCGTCGCGCGCGCCCGCCGCCGCTTCTCCTCCGGCGATCCTCTCCTGCGCCACAAGACGACGCGTCGCGCGCTCTATGAGGACGAACTTGCCGAGACGGCGAAGCGCTGCGGCGCGGACGAGGTTCTTTTTCTCAACGAACGCGACGAATTGTGCGAAAGCGCGCGCTGCAATCTCTTCGTCCCCGAAGGCGCGACGCTGCTGACGCCGCCGCTGGCCTGCGGGCTTTTGCCCGGGACGTTGCGGGCCAGTCTTCTTGCGTCGGGACGGGCGCGAGAGACCCCGTTGCGCCTCGAAGATTTGCCGGAGGAATTTCTCCTTGGCAATTCGGTGCGCGGCCTCGTTCGGGCAACGCTGGCCGGCTGACGATTATTGGCCGGATCGACGCAAATCTAGCGTTCCAATTGTCAGGGCCTTTAACGCTCGCGCGGGAAGACGGGTTTCCACGAGACAAGACGCGAGGATGTCTCATGCGCGCTTTTTTCGAGATCGTGTCCGCCCACCCGGTCGCTTCGGCCTGGCTCGCCGCGACCATCTGGTTCTGGATCGCCGTGCATGCGGAAACCGGCGGCGCCCGGCGGCGGCGCAGAAGCGAGACGCCGCCCTCGCCGCCTATGTCTGACCAGGCTTGAGCCGGTAGAAAATATGCCGGCCGATCATCTCCATTCGGGTCAGCGCGCGCGCCCAGCGCGGCTTGACATAGGTGGCGTGGTAATGGGTCGATCGGCCAACTTCGGTCAGATAGGTCCGCCCGTCCATCACCTCGCTGGCGATGCGCACCGCCCGCTCCCAGGCGTCTGACTCGGTGATGCGCAGCGACTTGCCTTCGCAGGCGAAGGAGAACTGGCAGGCTTTGTAGCGATGCCGGTTCTGATAGACGACCCCGCAGACGCTCGATGGGTAAAGGCCGCTCTGCACGCGGTTGAGCACCACCTGCGCCACCGCCGCCTGCCCCGCCTCCGGCTCGCTACGCGATTCGAAATAGACAGCCTCCGCCAGGCAGCGCTTTTCGCGATCCAGATTGTCGGGGCTGACGAGCGCCGCGTAGTCCGGACGCGCGCCGTTCTCCGTGGCGGCGGGATTCGCCAGCGCCATCATGGCGCGCGGGAAGGATGAGACCTCGATCGGCAGGGCGTCGGGCTGCGCCGGCGTCGAGGAGCTGAGCGCCATGGCGCGCGACACTTGCGGCGTGGCGCCGTGCAGCGCGCGCTCCTCCATCGCCTGATAGATCGGCTCGCGGGAGGGCTCGGCCGCGGCGCCGGACGTCCCTTTCGAACCGCTCTGCGACGGCGAAACGGCGGCGGCGGATTTCTGGGTCTGCGTCGTCGACAGCGCCTCGGCCTTCGCGGCCTCGGCTTCGTAGAGCGCGTCGTCCCCGGGAACGGCCCCGCGCGGCGCCAGTGCGACGCTCGTGCGCCCCGCATTTTTCCCCTTGATGCTGAACGTCAGCCGCGTCGGCTCGGCGAGGCCCAGCGCCGCCGGATCGACGACGCGCGTCTCGAAGCCCGGGCGCATGGCGACCAGGGGATCGCCCTTGTGCGTGCGATCCACTTCCGGGAAATTCTTCACGTCCGGCTTGAGATCGACATGCGGCTCGCGTTCGTCGGGAATGAAACGAAGATCGTCCGGCGCCCCGACCATGAGTCGCGCGCTCTGCGCCAGCGCGCGCGTCTGGCCGGAAAGGCCGAGGTCTCCCGTCGCGACCTCGCCGAATGACGCCAGCTGGAAGGTCGCGGGCGCCGCCGTCGCACGGGCGCGGGCGGTGAGCGGCGCGACGTTCCAGTCGCTCGCCGATTCCTGCCCGGCGTCCGCCGTGAAGGACACAAGGAGCCCGACGCCCAGCGCCCACGGCGACATGACGTTGAAGGCCCAAGGGGCCATGACGCTGAAAACCCAACGCGCTTTCGACTGACGACGCATAAGCTAGCCCAGGTCCAACCGCCCCATCGCAGGGATCCGGCCCGACGCCGCGCTCCCCATTGCGAAAAATGTGGGGGAATTATCGTCGTATTAGGCTTGCGGAACTGTTGCTGCTGCGCCCAAGTCTGCGTGCCAGAATGACGCAGGCGGGGTCATTCTCCGATCACATGCAGCGCGATTTCCCGGCGGTGCGGACGGCGGCGATGCTCGAAAAGAAAGACGCCCTGCCACGTTCCGAGCGCCAGCGCGCCGCCGAGGATCGGAATGGAAAGCTGCGTCTGCGTCAGCGCGGCGCGGATGTGCGCCGGCATGTCGTCGGGCCCTTCCGTGTCGTGGGCGTAGTCCGCCCCCTCTGGCGCGAGGCGCGAGAAGGTCTTTTCGAGGTCGCGCAGCACGGTCGGATCGGCGTTTTCCTGAACGAGGAGCGAGGCCGAGGTGTGCCGGCAAAAGACCGTCAGCACCCCCTCCGCCATTCGCGCGCTGCGGGCGAAGTCCGCGACGGCGGCCGTGCATTCGTAGAAGCCGCGGCCTGATGTGTCGATTCGCAGAAGCCTCGTCGCCTGTCTCATGGCGCAAATGTGCGGGCGCGCGCGGAAAAGTCCAGCGCAGGCGGCTTGTCATCGCCGCAGGCAGAGGCTAAGCGCGGCCTCGAACCAAGGGAGCGCATATGTCCGGGAGCCTGATCGACGCGGTGACGAACTGGGCCGCCTCCGACTATGGCAAGGAGACGGGCGCGATCGCCCTCGCCGCGCTCGCCTGGGCGGAAGCCGCGACCGTCATTGGCGCCGCCTATATGAAACGGATGATCCCGCTGCGCATCACCGCCATGACGGGCAATCTGCTCGGCGTCACGCTCGGTCTCGTGACCGGCAATCTGCCGACGATCGTGAAACACGCAATCAACTTCCCGCTGAACGCGACGCGCCTGCGCGAGATGCGCCGCCTCATCGACAGCGTGCGGGAAGCCAATAACGGCGATCTGAACATCGAATGGCTCAAACCCTTCATGCATCCCAGGACCGTGCGGGCGACGGATTTCATCTTCGAGAAAGGCGACCCGGCGAACGAGGCCTTTCTCCTGACCGAGGGACAGGTCGAGATCGTCGAGCGCGGCGTCGTCCTCGAAGCCGGCGCGATTTTCGGAGAGATGGCGTTGTTCACGGAACACGGGAAGCGAACCGCCTCTGCCCGATGCCTCACCGACGTCCGCTTGCTCACCATCACCTATGAACAGTTCGAGCAGATCTATTTCCAGAACCCGGAATTCGGCCTCTATATGGTTCGGCTGATCGTGCGGCGCTTCGAGGCAAACCACAGGGGCGAGGAACTCGAGAGCGCGTGAGGGCGACGCAAGGCCTCTTCAAATTTTTTTGCTGCGTCGTCTTGTCGCAGGCGCTGGCCTCGCTAACTCATCAAGGGCAGGCGCGCCGTGATCTGATGCTAGAACAAGATCGCGGCGCGGTCTTATCAGCATCGAGGAGGATTCTGATATGGCGATGTCCGTTCACAGTGGCGAAGAAGTCAGCAAATCCATCATCTGGATCGCCGCCTTCGCGGCGTTCGTCGTCGTAGCGCTCACCTGGGTGCCGGATTGGATCGCTCCGCAGGGCGAACAGGGCGCGCCCGAGGTCGGCCGCACCGTCAAAATGATCAATTGAGGCGAGCGCCCGGGTTTCCGTGCTCCAAAGCCCGGGCGCGAGACAGGTGAGCCATCCCCTCTGTTGAGCGCCGCCGATCTGGCGGCGCCTTTTTCAGGCGCGGTCTTCGGCGGTTTTGCCGAGCGCCGCCTGCGCCGCAGCCAGCCGCGCAATTGGCACGCGGAAGGGCGAACAGGACACATAATCGATCCCGATCCTATCGAAGAACGCGACCGACGCCGGGTCGCCGCCATGCTCGCCACAGACGCCAAGGGAGATCTCCGGCTGCGCCGCGCGGGCGCGCTGGCAGCCGAGCGCGACGAGTTCGCCCACGCCCTCCTGATCGATCGACACGAAGGGATCGTTCGGCAGCACGCCCTTCTCCACATAAACGCCGAGGAACGAGCCCGCGTCGTCGCGCGAAATGCCGAGCGTCGTCTGGGTGAGGTCGTTGGTGCCGAAGGAAAAGAAGTCGGCCGACGGCGCGATGTCTCCGGCGCGCAAGGCGGCGCGCGGCAGTTCGATCATCGTGCCGATGTGGTAGCGGGGACGGATGCCCGTTTCGTCCTCGACGAGGGTCGCCATGGCCTCCACGCGCGCCTTCACGAGATCGAGCTCCGCGCGGGCGAAGACGAGCGGCGCCATGATCTCGATTTGCGCCGGCTCGCCGGTGGAGAGACTCGCCTCGATCGCCGCCTCGAAAATCGCGCGCGCCTGCATATCCACGATCTCGGGGAAGACGACGGCGAGACGCACGCCGCGGAAACCGAGCATGGGATTGAATTCGGAAAGCTGCAGGGCGCGGCGCCTCAGCTTGACCGGGTCCGCGCCCATGGCGCGGGCGACGGCGGCGAGTTCCGAGTCGCTGTGCGGCAGGAATTCGTGCAAAGGCGGATCCAGCAGACGGATCGTGACCGGCAGGCCGGCCATGATCTCGAAAAGATGCTTGAAATCCTCGCGCTGGATCGGCAGCAGCTTCGCGAGCGCGGCGCGGCGGCCTTCCGCGTCGTCGGCGAGAATCATCTCCCGCACGGCGACGATGCGCTCGCCCTCGAAGAACATGTGCTCCGTGCGCGCGAGCCCGATGCCCTCGGCGCCGAAGCGGCGCGCGGCGCGCGCGTCTGACGGCGTCTCGGCGTTGGCGCGCACCTTGAGCCGGCGCACCTCGTCCGCCCAGCCCATCAGCACGGCGAATTCGCCGGTGAGTTCGGGCCGCTGCATCTTCACCTCGCCGGCGATGACATGGCCCGCCGAACCGTCGATGGTGATCTTGTCGCCCTTTGCGAAGCGCTTGCCCGCGACCGTGAAGCTCTGATCCTCGTAGTCGATGCGCAGCGCGCCCGCGCCCGTGACGCAGGGCTTGCCCATGCCGCGCGCGACGACCGCGGCGTGCGAGGTCATGCCGCCGCGCGCGGTGAGAATGCCTTCCGCGGCGTGCATCCCGTGGATGTCCTCGGGGCTCGTCTCGGTGCGCACGAGAATGACCTTGCGGCCGGAGGTCGCGAGCGTCTCCGCCTCCTCCGGGTTGAAGACGATCTCGCCGAAGGCCGCGCCGGGCGACGCGGGCAGGCCCGTGGCGAGGATGTCGCGCCGCGCCGCCGGGTCGATCGTCGGATGCAGCAGCTGGTCGAGGGACCTCGGCTCGACGCGCAGCAGCGCCTCGTCGCGGGAAATGAGCCCTTCGTTCGCCATGTCGACGGCGAGCTTGAGCGCGGCCCGCGCCGTGCGTTTGCCGCTGCGCGTCTGGAGCATCCACAATTTGCCGCGCTCGATCGTGAACTCCATGTCCTGCATGTCGCGGTAATGGCGTTCGAGCCTGTCCGCCACCGCGGCGAATTCCGCGAAGACATTGGGCATCGCCGCTTCGAGCGAAATCTTTTCGCCGGGTGAGGCGCGGCTCGCCGCCTCCGTCAACGGCTGCGGCGTGCGCAGGCCGGCGACCACGTCCTCGCCCTGGGCGTTCATCAGATATTCGCCGTAAAGCTCCTTGACGCCGGTCGAGGGGTTGCGCGTGAAGGCGACGCCGGTCGCGGAATTGGCGTCCATATTGCCGAACACCATCGCCTGCACGTTCACGGCTGTCCCCCAGCTCTCGGGGATATTGTGAAGGTGCCGGTAGACGATGGCGCGATGATTCATCCAGGAGGCGAACACCGCCCGAATGGCGCCCCAGAGCTGCTCGCGCGGATCCTGCGGAAACTCGGCGCCGGCGTTGGCCTCGACGATCGCCTTGAAGCGCGCCGTCGCCGCCCGCCAGTCGTCAGCCGAGAGCTGGGTGTCGAGCGTGAAGCCCTTGCTCTCTTTCAGCTCCTCCAGCGCCTCCTCGAAAATGTGATGCTCCACGCCGAGCACGACGGAGGAATACATCTCGATGAAGCGGCGGTAGCAATCCCAGGCGAAACGGGCGTCACCGGAATAATTGGCCAGCGCCTCGACCGTCTCGTCGTTGAGACCGAGGTTGAGCACCGTGTCCATCATGCCGGGCATGGAGGCGCGGGCGCCCGAGCGCACGGAGACGAGCAGAGGCCATTTCGGGTCGTTGAAGGCGTGGCCGGCCACGCGGCCGATCTCCGCCATGGCGGCGTCGACCTGCGCTTCGAGATCGGCCGGGAAGCTCCGCCCATTGGCGTAGAAATAGGCGCAGACATCGGTGGTGATGGTGAAGCCCGGCGGAACCGGCAGGCCGAGCGACGCCATCTCGGCGAGATTTGCGCCCTTGCCGCCCAGAAGGTCTCGCATGGCCGCCGATCCTTCGGACCGGCCTGCGCTGAAATTATAGACCCATTTCGTCATCGGTTTTCGTCTTGCCGCCGCCCCGGCCCGGCCCGGGGTCGGGCGATTTCCGTTCGGCTTCGCGGACGCACAATAGCAGATAGGTCTAAACAATTGTGCGGACGAGGGCTGTTTTTTCAGGCGCGCCGCCGGGCCGTCTTCGGGAAATCGGCGCCGGCCCCGCGCGGCTTGACAGGGGCAAGGCCATTGCGCTTCTTGGCGCCCACGCGCCGGGCTTCCGGCATTCCTTGCATTTTTCCACTCGAAAGCGGCCCATGCATCGCTACCGTTCGCACACCTGCGGAGAGCCCAACGAAGCGCTCGCGGGTCAGAAAATCCGCCTCTCCGGCTGGTGCCACCGCATCCGCGACCATGGCGGCGTGCTGTTCATCGACCTGCGCGATCATTACGGCCTCACCCAATGCGTGGCGGACCCCGATTCGCCCGCCTTCGCCGAGGCCGAGAAGCTGCGCTCGGAATGGGTCGTGCGTCTCGACGGCGAAGTGCGCAAGCGCCCGGCCGGCACCGAGAACCCGGACATGCCGACCGGTCAGGTCGAAGTCTATGTGAGCGAGATCGAGGTGCTGGGTCCGGCGGGCGAATTGCCCATGCCGGTGTTCGGCGACGTGAACTATCCCGAGGACATTCGCCTCAAATACCGCTTCCTCGATCTGCGCCGCGAGAAGCTGCACAATAACATCATGCTGCGCGGGCGGATCATCGACAGCATCCGCTCGCGCATGAAGGCCGGCGGCTTCTTCGAGTTCCAGACCCCGATCCTGACCGCCTCCTCGCCGGAAGGCGCGCGCGACTTCCTCGTGCCCTCGCGCCTCCACCCCGGCAAGTTCTACGCGCTGCCGCAGGCGCCCCAGCAGTTCAAGCAGCTGCTCATGGTCGCGGGCTTCGACCGCTATTTCCAGATCGCGCCCTGTTTCCGCGACGAGGACGCCAGAGCCGACCGCTCGCCCGGCGAGTTCTACCAGCTCGACGTCGAGATGAGCTTCGTCACGCAGGAAGACGTGTTCGAGGCTATGGAGCCCGTGCTGCGCGGCGTCTTCGAGGAATTTTCCAACGGCAAGCCGGTCACGCAGAAATTCCCGCGCATCCCCTTCCGCGAGGCCATGCTGAAATATGGCTCCGACAAGCCGGATCTGCGCAATCCGCTGATCATTGTCGACGTCTCGGAGGAGTTCGAGGGCGAGAGCGTTTCGTTCAAGGCCTTCAAGGGCAAGACCGTGCGCGCCATCCCCGCGCCCGGCGCAGCCGCGCAGCCGCGCAGCTTCTTCGACAAGCTCAATGACTGGGCGCGCTCGGAAGGCGCGCCGGGGCTGGGCTACATCATCTTCGAGGAAGAGGGCGGCGCGCTCGTCGGCAAGGGACCGATCGCGAAATTCATCCCCGCCGACGTGCAGGCGGCCATCGCCGCAAAGGCCGGCGTGCAGGCCGGCGACGCAGTGTTCTTCTCTGCCGGGGCCGAGACGCCCGCCGCCAAGCTCGCGGGCATGGCGCGCATCCGCATCGGCGCGGAGCTTGGCCTTTCCAAGACGGACGTGTTCGAATTCTGCTGGATCGTCGACTTCCCGATGTATGAGTGGAACGAGGAAGACAAGAAGATCGACTTCTCGCACAATCCCTTCTCCATGCCGCAGGGCGGCATGGAGGCGCTGGAGACGAAAGATCCGCTCGACATCCTCGCCTATCAATACGACATCGTCTGCAACGGCGTGGAGCTGTCCTCGGGCGCCATTCGTAACCATCGCCCGGAGATCATGAAGAAGGCTTTCGAAATCGCGGGCTATGGCGAGGACGTGCTGATCGAGAAATTCGGCGGCATGTATCGCGCCTTCCAATACGGCGCCCCGCCCCATGGCGGCATCGCGCCCGGCGTCGACCGCATCGTGATGCTTCTTGCCGAGGAAGAGAACCTGCGCGAGGTCACGCTCTTCCCCATGAACCAGCGCGCGGAAGACCTGCTCATGGGAGCGCCGTCGGAGGCGACCATGAAGCAGCTCCGCGAACTGCATATCCGGCTGAACCTGCCGGAGGGGAAGGCGTAGATTCTACGCCGTCTCGCGGCCGGACGGGCCCGCGTCCGGCGAGGGATAATGGAACGACGCGTAGCGGATGACGAAAACCGCGAGCGCGAGGATCAACGTGCCGCCGGCGAGGATGAGGACGCCCATATCCGGCGGCGCGTCTTTCTGCACATAGCCGATCATGTGACGCGTCAGCGCGGTAATGCCGACATAAAGAAGAAAACGCACCGGCATATGATTGGTTTTGAAATAGATGCCGACCATCGACCCGATCTCCAGGTAGATGAACAGCAACAACAGGTCTTCGATCGAGGCGTGGCCCTTGCCGGTCATCTCGATGAAAGCCTTGACGGCCGCCCAGACCGTCGCGCCGCCAATGGCGAACAGGCCAAGAAAGTGAAATCCTTCGGCGAGAAGGTCGCCGATGGGGTGGACGGCGGCCCGCATGCGGCTCGTCGCTTCGCTGGCCTTTGACGCAGAATCTTTTTCCAAGCCGCGTTCCTTCCGTGCGCGAGAGCGCGCAGCCGAGCGCGCCTTGCTGGAGAAACGGATAGATGCCCGGCGTTTTCAAGAGAGTTTGTCACCAAACGGCGACGCCGTCACTTACGGCCTTTCGCCCAGTCCCGCACGACTTGCAGCGCGCTCTCGATATGTTTCGTCGCGCCGGAGTCAGAGACGGCCGACAAAATCTTCCCCTCCGGCGAGATCACATAGGAGATGCGGCTCGCGAACATTGGTCCCGCCACGGGCAGGTCGAAGGACGCCTCATAGGCCGTGATCACCTTGAAGCCGGGATCGGCGCCCACTGGGAATTTGTCGCGGCATTCCTTGGTGGAGAATTCGCGTTGCGTCTCGATCTTGTCGCCCGAGACGCCGATGACCGAAGCGTTCATCGCGGCGAATTGATCCATCGCCTCGGCGAATTCATGCGCCTCCTCCGTGCAGACGCTCGTGAAAGACTTTGGATAGAAATAGAGGACGACGGGGCCTTTCTTCAGCGCATCCTTGAGCGAGAAGACGAAGTCCTTTCCGCCCTGCGCGGCCTGAATCGAGAAGTCCGGCGCGGCGTCGCCGGGTTTCAGCATGGCGAGGGCGGCGGTCGCGTAAAGCGAGAAGGCGATTGTCGAAGCCAGCAATTTGACGCGCACGGGCTCGCCCTTTCCAGTTCGGGACCAATTGGAGAGATAGCGGCGCTCGTCTCGCGTTCAAGCAGCCTCGTCCCCGCTCCGCGCGGGAGACCATCAAACGTGAATCACGCGCCCGTAGGCGTCCAGCACGCTCTCGTGCATCGTCTCGGAGAGCGTCGGATGCGGGAAGATCGTGTGGATCAGCTCCTCTTCCGTCGTCTCCAGATTCATCGCGATGACGAAGCCCTGAATGAGTTCCGTCGCCTCAGCGCCGACGAGATGCGCGCCAAGGAGCCGCCCCGTCTTCCTATCGAAAATCGTCTTCACGAGCCCCTCCGGCTCTCCGAGCGCAATGGCCTTCCCGTTGCCGAGATAGGGAAAGCGCCCGACGCGAATATCGTAACCCGCCGCCTTCGCCTTGTCCTCCGTGAGACCCACCGACGCCACCTGCGGATGGCAATAGGTGCAGCCGGGCACGCGCGATTTGTCGAGCGGATGGGGATCGAGGCCGGCGATCGCCTCGACGCAGGCGACGCCCTCATGTTCCGCCTTGTGCGCGAGCATCGGGCCCCCGGCGACATCGCCGATGGCGTAGACGCCGGCTACATTCGTGCGCCCCACGCCGTCGGTCTTTACGACGCCTTTCTCCAACGCGACGCCGAGCGCTTCCAGCCCGAGATCTTCGACATTGGCGACGACGCCCGCCGCCGAAAGCACGCGCTCAACGTCGAGCGTCTCGATCGCGCCATCGGCCGTCTTCAGCGTCGCGACGACGCTATCGGCCTTCCTCTCCAGCCCGGCGACGATCGTCGCCGTCCTGACCTTTATCCCCTGCTTCTCGAAACTCTTGCGCGCGAGGGCCGCGATCTCGGCGTCCTCGGCGGGCAGGATTTGCGGCAAGGCTTCGACGAGCGTCACCTCGACGCCGAAGGTGCGGAAGAAGGAGGCGAATTCGACTCCGATCGCGCCGGCGCCGACGACGAGGAGAGACTTGGGGAAGCGCTCCGGCTTCAGCGCCTCGAAATAGGTCCAGACGAGGCGTCCGTCAGGCTCGAGCCCCGGCAGAACGCGCGGGCGCGCGCCGGTCGCGAGGATGACGTGCTTCGCCTGATAGACGCCCTCCCCCAGCGTCGTCTTCGGCGCGGGCAGTTGCGGCGTCACGGGGGCCTTGGCCGGCGCGGCGACCTTCACCGCGCCCCCGCCCTGAAGCGTCGCCTCGCCCCAGATGACGTCGACCTTGTTCTTCTTGAGCAGGAAGCCCACGCCGGCGTTGAGCCGCCCCGCCGCCTCTCGCGAGCGCGCCACGATCCGCGCCGCGTCGAAACCGGGCGCCGCGCCGGTGACGCCAAAACGCGCGCCGTCGGAAGCGAGCCGGTAGATTTCCGCCGAGCGCAGAAGCGCCTTCGTTGGAATGCAACCCCAGTTGAGGCAGATGCCGCCGAGATGCTCGCGCTCGACCACCGCCGTCTTCAAACCGAGCTGCGCGGCGCGGATCGCCGCCACATAGCCGCCCGGCCCGCCGCCGACGACCAGAATGTCATAATCGCTCATCTCAGCCTCGCCTCGCCGCCGTTCCGCGCCGCAGTGTTATCCGCGCGGGACGGCGACGTCGAGACGGCGCGAACATCGACGTCCGCAAAGGCCAGAAAGCCGACGCCCCTGGAAAAACGAAAAGCGCCCGCCGGACATCCTGGCGGGCGCCTTCAAAAAATCCTTGCGGACCGCAGGGATGCGGCGGATCAGGCGGCCTGCGGCAGCGCGCTCTTCGCCTGCGCCACGATGGCCGCGAAAGCCTCCGGTTGCTCGATCGCGAGCTGCGAGAGAACCTTGCGGTCGACGGCGACGCCCGCCTTGGCGAGACCGTCGATGAAGCGCGAATAGGTCAGCCCATGTTCGCGCACGGCGGCGTTGAGGCGCTGGATCCAGAGCGCGCGGAAGGTGCGCTTCTTGGCCTTGCGGTCGCGCGTGGCGTATTGCATCGCGCGATCGACCGCCGCCTTGGCGGTGCGGATCGTATTCTTGCGACGGCCATAGAAGCCCTTGGCCGCCTTCAGCGTTTTCTTGTGCTTGGCGTGGGACGTGACGCCCCGTTTGACGCGAGCCATGACGAAACTCCTTCAGAATTCTGCTTTTGATCCGGGACGAGGTCAGCCGTTCGGCAGGAAGTATTTCTTGACGTTGTCGCCGTCCGTCTTGAACAGAACGTTCGTCCCGCGCAGATTTCTGATCTGCTTGTTCGTGCGCTTGATCATGCCGTGGCGCTTGCCCTGCTGGGCGTACACCACCTTGCCGGTTCCGGTGATCTTGAAGCGCTTCTTGGCGCCGGATTTCGTCTTCAGCTTGGGCATTTTGCTCTCCTGGGCCACAGCCCCGTTGATCCTTGCGCGCCCCGGTCCAGTGGACCTTTTCCGCTGGACCTTGATGGCGCGTTTCGCGCAAGCGAAAAGAACCGCCACGGCAGCCCATAAACTGGCCGGGCGGTTCGGAAGCGCGGCTTATAAGGCGAAGTCGGCCCCGATTGCAAGGGCGGAGGTGGACATAACTGCCACTTCCGACATATTCAGCTCGGCTCGGCCAGACCGGGCGCGCCAAAACATAAAGCAACCGGAAGGGGAAGGGGCCGCTTGAATGAACGTCCACGCGCCATTGTCAGAAACGATTGCCTCGGAAAGCCCTGTCAATTCGCACAATGAATGGGATCCGCTGGAGGAAATCATTGTCGGCCGCCTCGAGGGCTCGACCATTCCCTCCGACCACCCCGTCGTCACCTGCAACATTCCCGGCATGGCCGCGCGGGCGCAGGCGCTCGCGGCCGGGTTCCGATTCCCCAAATTCATGGTCGAACCCGCCCAGGAAGAACTCGACAATTTCATCAAGGTTCTGGAATCGCTCGGCGTCAAGGTGACCCGGCCGGAGCCCTTCAACCACAAGGCCAAATTCTCGACGCCCTACTGGTCCTCGCGCGGCTTCTGCAACTCCTGCCCGCGCGACTCCATGCTCGTCATCGGCGATGAGATTCTCGAAACGCCCATGGCCTGGCCCTGCCGCTATTTCGAAACCCACTCCTACCGGCCGATCCTGAAGGATTATTTCCGCCGCGGGGCGCGCTGGACCTCGGCGCCCAAGCCGCAACTCACGGACGAGCTGTTCGACCCGAACTTCACGCTCCCGGAAAAAGGCGAGCCAATCCGCTACATCCTCACGGAATTCGAGCCGGTGTTCGACGCCGCCGACTTCTTCCGTTGCGGCCGCGACATCTTCGTCACGCGCTCGAACGTGACGAACAAGATGGGCATTGACTGGCTGCGCCGGCATCTGGGCGAAGGCTACCGCATCCACGAGATCAAGAGCCGCTGCCCGAATCCCATGCACATCGATACGACAATCCTGCCGCTCGGCCCAGGCCGCATCCTCATCAATCCGGAATATATCGACCCCGACGAACTGCCCGACATTCTGAAGAAGTGGGAAATTCTGGTCGCGCCAGAGCCGACGCCAATCGAGGACCGCATCCTCAAGATCACGTCCATGTGCGGCAAGTGGCTGAGCATGAACATTCTCATGATCGACGAGAAGCGCATGATCGTCGATCCGCATCACGTCAACATGATGCGGCAGGTCGAGAAATGGGGCTACGAGCCGATCCCGGTTCCCTTCCTGCATTACGCCGCCTTCGGCGGCGCCTTCCATTGCGCGACGCTGGACGTGCGCCGGCGCGGAACGCTCGAGAGCTACTTCTGATCAGGAGGCGCCGCGCCCGCAGGCGCGGCGTCAATCCGTCACGCCGTTCAGCCGCAGGCCGATGATCCCGAGCACGATGAAGCCGATCGAGGCGAGCCGCATCGGCGTCGTCGGCTCGTCGAAGAGATAGACGCCGACCACCGTGACGGCGGCCACGCTGCCGCCCGTCCAGACTGCATAGGCGGTGCCCGCCGGTATCGTCTTTACGGCGAGGCCGAGACAGCCGACGCTCGCCACCATGAAAAACAGCATGATGACGGTGGGCCAGAAGCGCGTGAAGCCCTCGGCGTATTTCATGCCGACCAGCCAGCCGACTTCGCAAAGACTGCCGATCAGCAGAATGATCCAGGCCATTTCGACGATTCCTTTCCGGATGCTGTTTGCCGGAGGCCTTGTTGAAGCTCTCGCCGCCGGCGTCAAGGCTCAGGCTGGGCGGGGGCGTTTGAATTCTTTCGGCGGCGCCCCACAATAATTCGCAAAGGAGCCGTCGCCATGAGAAAGATTGTCGGCGTCTATCCCGCGCCGGAAGACATTCATTGGGTGGGCGACGGGTTCCCCGTCCGCACGTTGTTTTCGCACAAGGAGCATGGCGAGCGGGTCAGTCCCTTTATTCTTTTCGATTATGCGGGGCCGGTCGATTTTCCGCCCTCGGCGCATCGACGCGGGGTGGGACCGCACCCGCATCGCGGCTTCGAAACCGTGACGATCGTGTTCGACGGCGAGGTCGCGCATCGCGACTCGACCGGAGCGGGCGGAACAGTCGGCCCCGGCGACGTGCAATGGATGACGGCAGGATCCGGCGTGCTGCACGAGGAGTTCCATTCGGAAACCTTCTCGCGAAGCGGCGGACGGTTGGAGATCATTCAGCTCTGGGTCAATCTCCCGGCGCGGCTCAAAATGACGACGCCGAGATACCAGACGCTGCCCGACGCCCGGATCCCACGGGTCGATCTGCCGAACGACAGCGGACTCCTGCGCGTGATCGCCGGCGAATTTTCGGGCGCAACAGGACCCGCGCAGACGGCGACGCCCATGAATATCTGGGACGCTCGCATCGACGCCGAGAAGTCGGCGGCCTTTTCCGCGCCGGAGGGACACAATCTCGTCGCCGTCGTGCTCGACGGTCCGGTCGTCGTCAACGACGCCGGACATGCTCAATCCGGCGAGACGGTCGTCTTCGAGCGTTACGGCGGCGACATTCGCCTCGAGGCGCGGACCGACGCAAAGCTGATGCTCCTCAGCGGCGAGCCGATCGACGAAGATGTCGTTCAGCAAGGCCCCTTCGTGATGAACACGCAGGAAGAACTCGCGCAGGCGGTTGACGATTATCGCTCCGGCCGCTTTGGCGCGATGGCGCCGGTCGGGACATAGACGCCGTCGCAATCCGAGGGAATCGTCCGCCGCGCAGGCGGCGATCGATTTCCTGGCGTGACGCGCGTTGCTCTCGAAAACAGGGATCCGACCGCATCGCTGCGCGTCAGGGGCCCGCGCGCCGACGCTCCACCGGGCGCGGCGCGACCCGTAATTCCTCGATCGTCGCAGCAAGGACGGCGAAATCGACCGGCTTTGTGAGAAAAGCGTCCACGCCGGCGCAACGAGCGGCGCGCTCGTCTTCCTCCTGAGCGCTGGCAGTTAGCGCCAGTATCGGCGTGCGGCCCGCGCGGGCGCGCGCTTCCGCCTCTCTGATGCGGCGCGTCGCCTCGCGCCCGTCGAGTTCGGGCATGAAGAGATCCATGACGATCACGTCGTACGACGCCGTCGCGTCGCTCATGCCCGAAATCGCCAGCGAGGCCGCCTCGGCGCCCGTGCGCGCGCGGGTCGTCGTCGCGCCGAGCTTGTCGAGATGGCGCGTCAGAATGAGCGCGTTGACGTCATTGTCTTCCGCGACAAGGACATGCAGACCGTCGAGCGCGCGCACGGGCTCCGGCGCCGCATGCCTTGGCGCGTCGGGCCGCCGCCGCAAAAGCCGCGCGACGAGCGACGCCATCCGCACCGGCTTGACGAGCCAGCCGTCGAAATCTCGAAGCGCGCTCTCTCCGAAAGCCCGCCGTTCGAGCGGCGAGAAAAGAAGAAACAGGCGTCCGGCCTGCGCGGCCCGCGCGGACTCGGCGAGCTCGGACGTCATCTGCGGACCAAGCGCGCAATCCACGATCACCACGTCGAGGGGTGGGCTGCCGGCGCCCGCAAGCCGCGCGCGTCCGGCTTCCACCCCCGCCGCGATTTCGGCTTCGGCGCCAGCGGCGCTCAGGCTCTGCGCGAGATACGGAGCCTCGAAGACGCTGCCGGCGACGATCAGGGCGCGAAGGCCCTCGAGGGGGATCGCAGACTCGGACGCCGCGCCCGCCGGCGCAGGCAGCGTAAAGGCGAAGGTCGATCCTTTTTCCGACGTCTCCGCAAGCGCGAGGACGCCGCCCATCGCGCCGACGAGACGCCGGGAGATGGCGAGGCCGAGGCCCGTGCCGCCGTGGCGCCGCGTCGCCGAGCCGTCGCCCTGCTCGAACTCCTCGAAGATCGCGGCGCGCGCCGTCAGCGGGACACCGGGCCCCGTGTCGCGCACTTCGAAGCGAATGGCGTCGCCCTCGCGAAGGAGGCGCACGCCGACGCCGCCGGTCTCGGTGAAATTGACGGCGTTGCCGAGGAGATTGACCAGCACCTGCCGCAGCCGCGCCGGATCGCCCTCGATCTCGCGCGGCGCATCCGGCGCGATATAGCTGGCGATTTCGAGACCTTTAGCAAAGGCGCGCGGCGCGAGCAGTTCGACAGCCGATTCGACGACCGGCGAGAGGGCGAAAGTCTCTCGCCGCAATTCGAGCTTGCCCGCTTCGATTTTCGAGAAGTCCAGAATGTCGTCGATGAGCTGGGCCAAAGACCGGCTCGAATCGCCGATCGCCTCGACATAGCTCGCCTGCTCTGCGTCTAGACGCGTCATGGCGAGAAGCTGCGCAAGGCCCATCACGCCATTGAGCGGCGTCCGGATTTCGTGGCTGACCGTCGCGAGAAATCGCGACTTCGCAAGACTGGCGGCTTCCGCCTTGTCCCGCGCCGCCGCGGCGGCGCGCAGCTCCCAAATCTCGTCCCGAAGCTTTTCGAGTTCGGCTTCGACGCCGTCGGCGCGCCCCTTGCGCAAGGCGGCGAAAATCGCCGCACCGAGCAACAGCACGGCGGCTTGCGCGCCAATGAGAACGAGCGCCTCGGCCGCGCTCACGCCGCGATCCGCCCGGAGGAGAGACCGGCCCGATAGGACAAGGCCTCGGCGAGATGCCCCCGGGCGATCCGTTCCGCCCCGTCGAGATCGGCGATGGTGCGCGCGAGCTTCAGCACGCGATGGAAACCGCGCGCGGTCAGCGAAAAGCGGTCGGACGCCTCGCGGATCAGCGACGTCCCGGCCGCGTCGAGATTGGCGACGCGCTCGATCGCCGAAGCCGGCGCCGACGCATTGGCCGAAACGCCGGGAAGCCCCAGCGACTCGTAGCGGGCGCGCTGAAGGGCGCGAGCGCCGCCGACGCGCGCGGCGACCTCGCGCGACCCTTCGGCGGGCGGCGGCAGGACGAGATCCGCCGCCGTCACCGCGGGGACTTCGATCTGGAGGTCGAATCGATCGAGCAGCGGACCCGACAGCCGCGCCTGATATTGCGCCACGCAGCGCTCGTTGGGCTGACGACGGCAGGCGTAGCCCGGATCGAGCGCGTGTCCGCAACGGCACGGATTCATCGCGGCGACGAGCTGGAACCGGGCGGGGTACACGGCGCGATGATTCGCCCACGACACGGCGACCTCGCCCGTCTCGAGCGGCTGTCGCAGGCTGTCGAGAACCTGCGGCTGAAACTCCGGCAACTCGTCGAGAAAGAGAACGCCGTTGTGAGCGAGCGAAATCTCGCCGGGCTTCGCATGACTGCCGCCGCCCACGAGCGCCGCCATCGAGGCGGAATGGTGCGGCGCGCGAAACGGCCGGCGATCGGTGAGCGCTCCGCCCGCGATCTGGCCGGCGACGGAATGGATCATCGACACTTCCAGCAATTCTCGTGGCGTCAGCGGCGGCAGAATCGACGGCAGGCGCGCGGCCAGCATGGATTTGCCCGCGCCGGGCGGCCCGCTCATCAGCAGATTGTGCCCGCCTGCGGCGGCGATCTCCAACGCCCGCTTGGCGCTCTCCTGCCCCTTGATGTCCGAGAGGTCAGCCAAATCGGCGGCGAGCGCGCGCACCGCAGGCTCCGGCCGCGCCAGCGCCTGCGTTCCCTTGATGTGATTCACGAGTTGGATGAGGGAGCGCGGCGCAAGCACGTCCATGTCGCGCGAGGCCCAAGCGGCCTCCGGCCCGCAGTCGCGTGGACAGATGAGACCCTGCCCCCGCGCATTGGCGGCCACCGCCGCCGGCAGCACCCCGGCGACGGGCGTCAGGCTTCCGTCGAGCGCGAGTTCGCCCAGCACGACGAATCCCTCCAGCGCGTCGGATGGAATCGCGCCGATCGCCGCCATCACGCCGAGGGCGATGGGAAGATCGTAATGGCTTCCCTCCTTCGGCATGTCGGCAGGCGCGAGATTGACCGTGATGCGCTTGGCCGGAAGCGCCAAACCCGAGGCGATCAATGCGGCGCGAACGCGCTCGCGCGATTCGGCGACCGCCTTGTCCCCGAGACCCACGACATTGAAAACCACCGCCCCAGGCGAAATCTGCACTTGCACGTCAACCGGCCGCGCCTCGACGCCCTCGAAAGCGACCGTCGCAACCCTGACCGCCATTTCTAACGCTCCAGAAAATAGGCCTGCCCGCCTGAAACGCGACCAAACTAGACGCCGCCTCTTGATTGCGCAAGAACAATATATGAACATACGCGCGATTGAACGACGCGTGGTTGCCGCTGGAACAAAATTGTTTAGGCTCGCGGGCGTTTCGAAAAGCCCGAGGAGGAGGCCGATGATGAGATCAAGCACAGCCGGCGCTATTTTGATGGTGGCGTCCGCGCTGGCCGGCGCGGCGCCCGCGCAGGCGGCGCGCTGCGGTAATGGCGCGGGCGGTTTCGAGGCCTGGAAGCAGGAATTTGCAGAGGAAGCGCGGGGCCGCGTCGGTGCGACCGGCATCGACGCGCTGATGAACACGCATTACAATTCCGCGACAATTTCGGCCGACCGCGGTCAGAAGAGCTTCCATCTTTCGCTCGACGCCTTCATGGCGAAGCGCGGCGCGTCGGCCATCGTTGCGCGCGGGCGGCAACTCAAGCGGTCCCAGGCCGCCCTCTTCTCCTCCATCGAAAGCCGTTACGGCGTGCCGCCGGGCCCGCTCCTCGCCATCTGGGGCATGGAGACCGGGTTCGGCGCCGTGCATGGAAACCAGCACGCCCTTTCGGCGGTCGCGACGCTCGCCTACGACTGCCGGCGGTCCGAATATTTCACGGACCAGCTCTACGCCGCCCTCCAGCTCATCGATAGCGGCCGGCTGTCGCCGAATGCGCGCGGCTCCATGCACGGCGAGATCGGCCAAACGCAGTTCCTCCCGAAGAACATCCTGCACTATGGCGTCGGCAATCTCGACAATGCTTCCGCGGCGTTGATGTCGACGGCGAACTTTCTTCACGCCCACGGTTGGCGGGCTGGCGGCGGGTATCAGCCGGGCGAACCCAATTTTGACGCCATCCAGGCCTGGAACGCCGCTTCCGTTTATCAGCGCGCGATCGCCATCATCGGCAAGCAGATCGACGGCGGCGACGACTGAGAGCTTGCGCTGGCGCGCCGCCAAAGACGAACCCGAAAGCAAATCGCCGCCCCGGTCGGGGCGGCGATTTCATCATCAAAGACCAAACTCCCACGACGCGCTGATCACTCCGCGGCTGTCTTGTATTTCTCGGCGTCGTCGCCGTCGTCATCATGGCGGTTAGCTTCGCCGTCGGCCTTGTCGGCCGGCTCTGCTTCACCCTGAGAGCCAGAGGCGGCGACCGACTCTGCATCCGATTCCGCCTCGGCGGCCGGAACCGGCGGCGTCTTGAAGGCGGCGGCGGCGGTCGTGATATTTGGCGGCGGGTTGCGACGACGGTGGACGAGGTAGATTGCGAAGGCAGCGATCACGCCGATCGCGAGCGTCAGGTAAACAGGCAGGTCGCGCATGAACGTGCGGTCGACCGAAAAGGGGAACCGCGAAACCCAGCGCTCGCCGTGATCGCCCGTCACCGTGACGATGCCGACGAAGTAGCCGCCTTCCTTGAAAGTGTGCTCGAAATTGACCGTGCCGGTGGGATACACCTTCGGCGGCTGGTAGGCGACCGTCACGGCCTCGAGATTTTCGTTCTCTTTCTCCTCGCCGCCCACATCCTTCACGATCCGAAGCTCGATCTTCATGTCGCGCAGCTCTTCCTGCTCCGCGTCCAGCACCATGATCATGGGACCGGTCGACGGAATGTCCTCGCAGAACTCGTTCTTCGAGGCTTCCGGCAGATAGCCGGTGAAGTTCATGATGTCTGGACCGATGAACAGGCGGCAGCGGCCCTCCGCGGCGCCGAGCCGCCCGTGCGCTTCGGCCGGCGCGGCAGCGAATCCGACAAAGGCCAGAGCCGCGGCGACAGCAAGCAACTTCAACGACTTAGCGAAAAGGCGAGGGCAAGAGGCTGTAGCACCGTCACTCATGTTCTCCTCCTGGTCTTCGTGTGACAAGGACACGCGACGCTCAGGAAATTTCGGAATGCGTCGCGCAAATCCCCACTGCGCCTGGGAAGGTCGGACGACGCCGTTGCGCCGATGTTAGCGCATTCTCATGGGACAGCAAGGGTGCGACAATAGGTCATCTATCCCGCTCTGCAACATGACCTGTAGCTGCGAGGTCGAGCCGCCGCCCCGCCGAGCGAACGCTCCCGGACGCAGGCGCGCCTCCGGCCCGTTTTGCGACGCAACAGCCGCGGCCGGAACGATCCCTTAAGGCTGCTGGCGCCTTAACAAGAGTTCATCCGGCAGCGCCTTGCCTCATCAAATGCGCCAAGCCATATTGCAGAGAGCCATAGTGGCTGGGCCGTTGGCGATGGCGGAATGCCGCGCGCGACCGGCCTTGGAGATCGAGAGGATCGCAATGTCTCACTACGACCGCAATACGAGCTTCGGCTACGGCCGCGGGGTCGCTCGGTCGACCACGGCCGAAATCGACGAGGGCCTGCGCGCCTACATGCTCGGCGTCTACAACTACATGACGCTTGGCCTGGCCGTGACGGGTCTCGTGGCGCTGGGCGCCTACATGCTGGCGGTGACGAAGGTCGAGGCCGGCCAGGTCATGCTGACCCCCTTCGGACAGATGATTTACGCCTCGCCGCTGCGCTGGGTCATCATTCTGTCGCCGCTCGCCTTCGTCTTCATGATCGGCGCGCGCGCCAATACGATGTCCGCCGCGACGGCGCGCAACCTGTTCCTGGCCTTCTCGGCCGTGATGGGTCTGTCGATGTCGTCGCTGCTGCTGGTCTTCACCGGCGTGTCCGTCGCCCGGGTGTTCTTCATCACGGCGGCCGCGTTCGGCGGGCTGAGCATATACGGCTATATGACGAAGCGCGACCTCTCCGCCTTTGGTTCGTTCCTCGTGATGGGCGTATGGGGTCTCGTGGTCGCCGGCCTCGTCAACCTGTTCCTGCAGTCGAGCGGGCTTCAGTTCGCGCTGTCGATCCTGTCCGTTCTGATCTTCTCCGGCCTGACCGCCTGGGATACGCAGAACATCAAGGACATGTATTTCGAGAGCGACGGCTACGAAGTCGCGCAGAAAAAGAGCGTGTTCGGCGCGCTGTCGCTGTATCTCGACTTCATCAACATGTTCCAGTCGCTGCTGTTCCTCTTTGGTCAGCGCAACGACTGAGAACCTTGGCGCGATCAAGGAAAGCCCCGGCGAGTCCGGGGCTTTTTTTTGCTATTCCACGCCGACGAGTTTCAGGCCGCGGTCGAGCGCCCGCAGAACGCGGGAGAGATCGTGTCCCCGCCGAAGCACGAGTCCGGAGGACGCAATCACCGCATAGGCGCCCTGGCGCCGCGCGAGTTCGGGATTTTTCTCGATCCGATAAAGAGGCGCTTCGCTGGCGCGTCGAAAAATCGAGAACACGGCCTTCGCCGGCGTGAAGTCGAGCGCGTAATCGCGCCACTCGCCCGCGGCCACTTTCGCGCCGTAGAGATTTAAAAGCGCGTTGAGTTCGCGCCGGTCGAAAGAGACCAGCCCCGCGCTTTTCGACTCGCTCTTGCCCCCCTGTCGCTCGGTCTGAATCGCGCGCATCGATCCTGCGACCACGACCAGCGCAGGGCGGGAACGGCTGGGCTCCGTCGGCTCCGACTCCGCCATCCGACCTTCTCCTCACACAACTGTCATGTTTGCGCGATGGAGGCGAGAGGGCAAGCGCCGTTTGTGCTATCGAGGACGCAATTCGTTTCGACCTGCCTTGAGCGTAGCAAATATCTAAGAAAAATCACAATCTTGCCGAGATTGGGCCTCTTGCATGTCCAACGTGTCGCCCAATATCTTGTCCTCATTGCTGCGACTGGCTTCGACGCGCTTTTCCGGTTTTCGTCAGCCCCCCAGCCCCCCGGGATCGCAAGTCGGCGGTCAACAAAGTCGTAGCGATGGACGGGTCGGCCGGGAGAAATCCCGCGCCGACCCTGTCTTTTCCGGAATTTGCCGAGCAAACCGTTTTCCAAGCCTTGCAAAATCGCGTCGAATGACGAACTGACGGATCGCGGCCGCAAGACCGCCCTCTTTCCCCTTCAAATCAGGCGCTCCTGTTTTGGAGCTGGAACTTTTTTCGGAGACCGCATGACCAACGACGCTGCCACAGCAGACGCGCCGCAGGCCGCTCAATTCGGCTTCGAGGCGGATGTCGCGCAGCTTCTCGAACTGATGACGCACTCCGTTTATTCGGAGCGCGAGGTTTTTCTGCGCGAACTGATCTCCAACGCGGCCGACGCCTGCGAAAAACTGCGTTACGAATCGCTTTCCGACGAAAAACTCGCCGCCCAGGCCGGCGCGCCGCTCGTCGTCATCTCGCTGGACAAGGAGAAGCGGACGCTCACTGTGGCCGACAACGGCGTCGGCATGTCGCGCGAGGAACTCATCAGCGCGCTCGGCGCCATCGCCAATTCGGGCACGCGCGCCTTTCTCGAAAAGCTCGGCAAGGAATCCGGCGATCAGGGCGCCTCGCTCATCGGCCGATTCGGCGTGGGCTTTTATTCAGTCTTCATGGTCGCCGATCTCGTCGAGGTCGCGACGCGCCGCGCGGGCGACGATCAGGCGTGGCTGTGGTCCTCGCAGGGCAAGGGATCGTACGCGATCGTCCCTCTCCCGCTCGAAGACGCGCCGGCGGTCGGCGCGCGCGTGACTCTCCATCTCAACGCGGAGAGCGAAGAGTTTCTTGAGCCCTGGCGAATCGAAAGCATCGTTCGCGAACATTCAGGCGCGGTTTCGACGCCTATCAACCTCGTCGAGGAGCCCGGCAAGGAGCCGCGCCGCATCGCCGACGGCGTCGCCTTGTGGACCCGGCCGAAATCGGAGATCACGCAGGAGCAGTACACGGATTTTTACCGCCAGCTCTCCGGCGCCTTCGACGAACCGGCGCTGACGATCCATTGGCGCGCGGAGGGCCGTTACGAATATACGGTCCTCGCCTTCGTGCCCGGCTCCCGGCCGTTCGATTTCCTGGACCCCGACCGCAAGAGCAAATCCAAGCTCTATGTCCGGCGGGTATTGATCTCGCGCGACGTCGAGATCCTGCCGGAGTGGCTGCGTTTCGTGCGGCTCGTCGTCGACAGCGCGGACATTCCGCTCAACGTTTCGCGCGAGATGGTGCAGAAAAGCCCCGTCCTGGCCGCGATCGGCAAGGCGGTCGCCGGCCGCATCCTTCAGGAACTGACCAAGCTTGCGGAAAACGAACCCGAAAAATTCGCGAAAGTCTGGGACGATTTCGGCGCCGTTCTGAAGGAGGGCCTCTATTTCGACCCGAGCCGCCGCGACGAACTTTTCGCGATCGCGCGTTTCGCCTCCACGAAATCAGAAACGAAAACGCGCACGCTGAAGGATTACGTCGCGGATTTGCGCGAGAACCAGACTGCGATCTACTACATCGCCGGCGACGACGCGAAACGGCTTGCGACGAGCCCGCAACTCGAAGGTTTTCGCGCGCGCGGCGTGGAGGTCCTGCTGCTTGACGACCGGGTGGACCCCTATTGGACAAGCAATGCGCTCGGCTTCGACGGTAAGCCGTTCAAATCCGTGACGCAGGGCGCGGCGGACATCGACCTGATTCCGCTCGTCGAGAAACCGAAGGATCAGTCGCCCCCGTCGGCGGACGTCGGCGAACTCGTGTCGGCGCTCAAGGAGACGCTCGCAGAGTCGGTGGAGGACGTTCGCGTCTCCACGCGCCTGACCGAAAGCGCCGCCTGCCTCGTCGCCTCCGACAAGGGCTTCGACCGGCAACTGGAGCGAATCCTCGCGCAAAGCGGACAGAAAGCCATGTTGGGCAAGCCCGTGCTGGAGATCAACGCCAGGCATCCGGCCGTCACCGCGCTCGTCGCCCTGTTGCGCGACAAGGGCCGCGCGGACGCGGCGGACGGCATGCATCTGCTGCTCGACCTCGCGCGCGTCGCCGACGGCGATGCGCCTGTCGATCCGGCCGCCTTCGCGAGGCGCCTCGGCGCGCTGATCGCCAAAGTCATTTGATGAGAAGCGCGCCGGCGCCTGTGCGTCGAACTTCCGCCGGCGCGCCCGAAACTCCGCCCTCGCGCGCGCAGGCCATCTCCGAGGTCGCGGCTTATCTCGTCGAGAGCGGGATCGAGGCGGCGCTCGCGCAGGAAGACGCGCGCGCCTTGTTGCGCGCGGCGGCGGGGCTGACGCGGCTCGATCTCGCCATGGCGCCGCAAGCGCCGCTCTCGGACGAGGAAGCGTCGACGCTGTCGCGCCTCGCGGCGCGGCGAGCGGCGCGCGAACCCGTGTCGCGAATCCTCGGCGAGCGCGGGTTCTGGACGCTGGACCTCATCGTCGCGCCCAATGTGCTCGATCCTCGCGCGGATACGGAAACGCTCGTCGAAACGACTCTGGCGCTGATCGAAAGGCGCGACGCGCGCTTGACGATTCTCGATCTCGGCGCGGGAACCGGCGCCATTTCCTGCGCGTTGCTGAGCGAATTGCCGGCGGCGCGTTGCGTCGCCGTCGACCTGTCCGAGGACGCCTGCGCGACGACGACTGCAAATCTCGCGCGCTGCGGGCTTTCGGAACGCGCGCGGGCGGTGCGCGGACGTTGGGGCGACGCGCTCGCGGGGCCCTTCGACGTGATCGTTTCCAACCCGCCCTATGTGCGCGCGACGGACATCGCGACGCTCGATCCCGAGGTCAGGCTGTACGACCCTCGGCTCGCGCTCGACGGCGGAACGGACGGCCTCGACTGTTATCGGGAAATCGTCGCGGACCTGCCGCGGCTTCTCGCGCCGGACGGACTCGTGGCCTTCGAAGTCGGTCACGACCAGGCGGTGAGCGTCGCGTCCATTCTCGGCGCGAAGGGTTTCGCCATCGCGCGCGTCGGCCGGGACGCGGGCGGCCATGAGCGCGTCGTCGCCGCCCGCCGGGCGCAGCCACGCCAGTGACAAAATGGTTACACCCGGGCTTTTTCGGGAGAGTCGCGCGGCGCCGCACTTGGCGCAGGGGAGCGCAGCTACTATAGTCAGCTCAAATCCAGCTGTTCGTCGAAATCGAGAGAGGAATCTCGATCTCTTCCGGCTCCGCCTCGCGAGCGGACGCGCGGGACCAGCCGGCAGACGCCGGCGGCAAAGCTGTAGATCTCGGTGGAGTATCGCCACGTCGACGGTAGCGGCGCGCATTCCTTGAAGATGCGCGAGAGCCTCAGTTCGCCGGGCCCCGAGTAAAACGGGCGCGCGGCGTCGCGGCGCGAGACGGAAACGGGTCAGCAGCGGAAAGCGGCGGGAAATTTGGACCGGAAGGGCGCGGCCAGGCGCCTTTTGAACGGATATGTCTGTGCGCCCGAGAACAGGCGCGCGCCGTCCTGTCGTCCCGGCGGAAGGAGCCACAGGCGGCGTCCAGCAGACAATTTGGGTCAGTCGCGCACGGAGCGTGCGAAGCTTTCGGGGGAGTGGATGAGACCAGGACAAAACAAGAGAATGCGGGGGCGCAGCGGGCGCAAGGGCCCCAACCCGCTCACCCGCTCCTACGAATCGAACGGGCCGGACGTCAAGATTCGCGGAACCGCGCAGCATATCGCCGAGAAATATTTGCAGCTCGCCCGCGACGCCCAGTCCTCCGGCGACACGATCATGGCCGAGAGCCTGCTGCAGCACGCCGAGCATTATTTCCGGCTGATCGCCGCGGCTCAGCAGGCCCAGCAGCAGGCGAATGGCTTCGGCCGACCGCAGATGGAAGCGGAAGTCGACGTGGACGACGACGACGATTTCGCCGCCCTGCCCGACCGTTTCGCGCCGCTCTCCGAGCGCCTGCCGCCGCCGGTCTATCAGTCGTCGCCGCAGCCCTTCGCGCCCCAGCAGTCGCAGCCGCATTTCGCGCCGCCTCAAGCCCAGCCACAACCCTTCGAGGAGCGCCCGATCGGCGACATTCGCGTCGATGCGCGGCCGGAGCGCGGCGAACGGCCGCCCCGGCCGGAGCGCCCGCCGTTCCGCGAACGCGGCGGCGAGGGCGAACCGCGCCGCTTCGAGCGCAACCGCGACCGCCGTTTCCCGCGGGCCGAGCCGAGCGACCAGCCGGCGCCGGAGCTGCCGTCCTTCATCACCGCGCCGCCCGCGCGTCCGGCCGCGGCCGAAGCGGAAGCGCCCGAGCCAGGTTTCGCGCCCGCCGAGCGCCCGCAGGCCCGCGAGCATGAAGGCGTGAACTTTCATTTGAGTTCGCGCCGCCGGCGCCGACCGCGTCCGCCGGCGGAAGAGGCGGCCGGCGAGGCGCGCGAGGAGGCCTCGCAGCCGACGGAGCTGCCGTTCGAGCCGGACCGGATCTGATTACGAAAATCGCAAATATTGGAGCCGTCCCATGGGGCGGCTCTTTTCATGTCAGGCGATCGTCAGCGCGTCCCCGACCGCGATGCGCCCGCCGCACGCGATTCGGGCGTAGACGCCGCAGTCGATATGACCGAAATTCACGCGCAGCGTCCGCACGACGTCCATGTCGCGCCGGCCCGTGCCGGGCTCGACGCCGGTGGCCGCGCAGCGATCGGTCATTTTCAGCACATCGAGCGCGACCTCGCCGATCATGAGCCGGCGACCCAGCCATCCCGCCTCCGCCCAGGGCTGCGCGCCCGCGACATAAAGATTGCCGCGAAAGCGCAGCGGATCGACGCGCGCGCCCTGCGCCTTCTCGATCTCCGAGACGCTCGCGAGATTGATGATGGAGACGAAGCCGGATTTCGAATCCGTGAAGCGAAACCCCGCCGGCGCCTCGAGCAGCTTCACGGGGCCTCGCACCTCCGGCTCCCCGATGACGTGCGTTAGAAACGCCTCGATCGCGGCGCGTCCTGCCGCCGTCCGCAGGTCGCCGCGCGCGGCCTCGCGCCCCTCGCGCCAGATCGTCAGCGCGCCCGACTTCTCGTCATAGCGCGTCGCGAGGCCCGCCAGCGCGGCGTTCTTCATCAGCATCAGGAATTTGATCTTGGGCTGATGCTCGGGGGCGGTCGCGTCGAAACCCGAGGGGCCATTCTCCAGCGCGAACAGCCGGTCGCAGGGGAAATAGCCGCCCGCGGGCAGTTCAGCCGATTTGAGCGGCTCCGGCGAGAGACCCTTGACGGGATAGCGATAGAGACTGTCGATGCGCATGGCGGCTCCTGCTCGTTTTTCGGGATCGGCGGCCGCCGCTGATCGAGCAGATTTTACGACAGCTCGAATTCAGGGCCAGACCGGCCCGGCGAGCGGCTTGTGCGACCGCGCACATTCTTCCGGGAGCCACGCCGTTACAACCCCAATGTCCGATTGAAAAGCCTTTCGGGCTCACTGGGCGGCGAATTCACGGGGGCTCCCGCGAGCGCCGCACGACGAAGAGGGGTGTCAAAATGTCTAAGATCAAATCCTTTAAGGCGCTCGGCTTGGGAAGCGCAGTGCTTTTCGGAAGCGTCGCCTCCGCCTCCGCCTCGGACCTGCAAAGCCTCGTCGAGAAGTCGAATCTCGTCGTTCGCACCAGGGTCGCCAACGTCGAATACAAAACCGGCGGACCGGGCGGCTTGCCGTATACGATCGTCACCTTCAACGTACAGGGCGCCTCCCGCGGCGCGGCCGGCGGATCGATTGTCATCCGCTTCCTCGGCGGACCCGACGGACAGGGCAACGTCACTGAGGTCTCCAACGCGCCGATCTTCCAAAAAGGCGATGAGGACATCCTCTTCATCAACAACAACGGCCAGAACAATGGCTGCCCGCTTGTCGATTGCGCGGAAGGCCGCTTCCGCGTCCTCAGGGGCGCCGTTTATGACAGCAATGGCGCGCCGGTCCGTTCCCTCGCAAAGGGCGAAATCGTGGCGAATGGCCAGCCTCCGAAGGAATTCCTGACCGTTCGCTATCCGGCGCCGAAATTCGACGACCTGGTGAAAAACCCCGAAGCCCGGGCGGCCATTCTCGCGCGGGGAATGCCTTTGGAGCAGGCGCGCAAACAATATGAGGCGAACAAGCAGGACATCGTCATGACGATGGTTCCCAGCGGCGGCCAGACCTCGGCGACGGCCGAGGCCGGTCCTACGGTGTCCGCCGACGCCTTCATGAGCGCCGTGTCCGCCAAGGCGCAATCCGTCCGGGCGCCGGCCGCCGCCTTCGCCTCCTTCAATGCGCAGGCTGCCGGCTCCGCCGCCGCCTTTCTCCCGGCCGCCGCGCCGCTATCCGCCGGTCAGCGTCCGATGGCGCAGCGTCCGGCCGACGCGATCGAGGAAGAGCGACGCCTTCCGAAAGACGACGTCTCCCGGCTTCCGAGAAAGGGACAGTAATCCCGAACTTTTCGAGAGAGAATTTCTTCATCAGGGGCACACGACAATGCGTAAACACTTTGCAATCATCGCCGCCTCCGCGGCGTTCCTTTCCAGTGCGGACGCTTTCGCCTATAGCTACTGGACCTGCAACGGCTCGCCAATCAAGTGGAGCGGCAACAATGTCACGATGCGGGCAAGCCCGGTCAGCTTTCCGACGGGTTATTGGCGCAACGCGCTGCAACGCGCCGTCGACATCCACTATCGCAACCCCAGCAATTTCTTTTTCACGCTGGGCACCGACGACACGACGTGGCGGTCAGGCAACGGGGTGAACGAAATCTTTGGCACGAACGATTCCGCGGTCCATGGCGGCGCGCCCGCCGCCGCCCTCACGCGGCGCACCTGCTACTGGGCGTTCGGCTGGCATTACGGGATCAGCGAGTCGGACATCTACTTCAACTACAGCGCTCCCTGGCAATGGACGGGCGACGAACTGAAGACGAGCCTGTGGACGTACAACTTCAATGGGTCGGGCTTGCGCCAGCTGCAAGCGACGGCGATTCATGAACTCGGCCATTCCTCCGGCCTCGGACATGAAAATCGTTGGTACAACATGATGGGCACGGACTTCCAGCATATCTGGGCGAACGGCTCTACCGCCTACGGATATCTCGGCGGCGATTCCGGCCAGGGCTCCGCGTTCCTTTACGGATGGTGGTCGGCCGGACGCGACTTCAGCGCGGCGCACTGGGCATATATGGGCGTAAGCGGCGAATATTCCGCCCATCGGCGCACACAGGTCTACAACACGTCCGGCGCCGCGCTGCCAGTCGCGAACGTCAACAATGAACGCGGCCATTTGGTCAGCCGCGGTCAGACGGTGCAGGTCGAGTTCACCTACGAAAATCAGGGCAGCGTAACGCAGACAATGCCGCTGCGCTGGGTGATTTCGACCAATGACATCATCTCGACGGCGGATACGACGATCGGCACGGGAAGCGTCACGCTGACCCCGGGCGCACATTGGACCGCGCGGACCACGCTGACCTTGCCGAACTGGCTGACCCCCGGCGTCAACTACTGGATCGGCGTCATCGTCGATCCGCTGAACGCAAACGCAGACAATTATCGGCAGAACAACGCGACCTACATCCCGGTCAGAGTCCAATAATAATAGACTGGGTATCTTAAACGGCGGCCGGCCGGCGCCTCGCGGAGCCGGCCGGCCGGCCATTTGAGATCCCAAATCCCGCCAAAGCCGCGGCGCGGCCGCGCCCCTTCGCCGCACCCCGGCCCCTTACGTTCTCGCGCGATTCCCCCTTCAACTCCCGGCCTCTCTCCCCATATCGCTTCCGAGGGCCGCCGGAAGGGGCCGCAATCTGACGGAGGCGCGTCGCCTGACGGGGCTCGCCTCAAGGTCGAGAGGGGAAATTATGAATTTCGAGAAATACACCGAACGCGCGCGCGGATTCGTGCAAAGCGCGCAGAGCCTCGCCACCCGCGAGGGGCATCAACAGTTCACGCCCGAACATATTTTGAAGGTTCTGCTCGACGACGAGCAGGGTCTTTCCTCGGGCCTCATCGACCGCGCGGGCGGCAATTCGCGCGAGGCGCTGGCCCGCACCGAGGCCGCGCTGGCGAAGCTTCCCAAGGTCGGCGGCGCCGGCGCGGGGCAGTTGTATCTGGCGCCCGCAACGGCGCGGCTATTCGCCAACGCCGAGCAGATCGCGCAGAAGGCGGGCGACAGCTACGTCACGGTCGAGCGCCTGCTGCTGGCGCTGGCGCTGGAGAAAGACGCCGAAGCGTCGAAAATTCTCCGCGACGCGGGCGTGACCCCGCAGACCCTGAACGCCGCGATCGAGGATTTGCGCAAGGGCCGCACGGCGGATTCGGCTTCCGCCGAAAACGCCTATGACGCGCTGAAGAAATACGCCCGCGACCTCACGGAAGCGGCGCGCGAGGGCAAGCTCGACCCCGTGATCGGCCGCGACGAAGAAATTCGCCGCACTGTGCAGGTGCTGTCGCGCCGCACGAAGAACAACCCCGTGCTGATCGGCGAACCGGGCGTCGGCAAGACGGCGATCGTCGAAGGACTGGCGTTGCGCATCGTCAATGGCGACGTGCCGGAATCGCTCGAAGACAAGAAGCTGCTCGCGCTCGACATGGGCGCGCTCATCGCCGGCGCGAAATATCGTGGCGAGTTCGAGGAGCGCCTGAAGGCCGTGCTCAGCGAAATCACCGCCGCCGAGGGCAAGATCATCCTCTTCATCGACGAGATGCACACGCTGGTCGGCGCCGGCAAGGCGGATGGCGCGATGGACGCCTCGAACCTCTTAAAGCCCGCGCTCGCGCGCGGCGAGCTGCATTGCGTCGGCGCGACCACGCTCGACGAATACAGGAAGCATGTGGAGAAGGACGCGGCGCTCGCCCGCCGCTTCCAGCCCGTATTCGTCGACGAGCCGACGGTCGAGGATACGATCTCGATTCTGCGCGGGCTGAAAGAGAAATATGAAATGCACCACGGCGTGCGCATCACCGATAGCGCGATCGTGGCGGCGGCGACTTTGTCGAACCGTTACATCTCCGACCGCTTCCTGCCCGACAAGGCGATCGACCTTGTGGACGAGGCTTCGTCGCGCCTGCGCATGCAGATCGACTCCAAGCCCGAAGAGCTCGATGAACTCGACCGCCGCATCATCCAGCTCAAGATCGAGCAGGAGGCGCTGAAGAAGGAAACCGATCAAGCGTCCAAGGATCGTCTTGCAAAGCTCGAAGGCGAATTGGCGGAGCTGGAGGAGAAATCCTCCGCGCTCACCGCACGGTGGAAAGCGGAGAAGGACAAGCTCGGCAGCGCCCAGAAACTCAAGGAGCAGTTGGAGCAGGCGCGCAACGAACTCGCCCAGGCGCAGCGCAGGGGCGAATATCAACGCGCAGGCGAACTTGCTTATGGAGTGATCCCGGAGCTCGAGAAAAAACTCGCGGAAGCCGAGGCGGCCGAGGGCAAGGGCGCGCTGATCGAGGAGGCCGTCACCGCGAACGACATTGCGCAGGTTGTGTCCCGCTGGACGGGCGTGCCTGTCGACAAGATGCTGGAAGGCGAACGCGAAAAACTTCTCCACATGGAGGAGGAACTCGCCAAGCGCGTCGTCGGGCAGCGCGAAGCGGTGGAGGCGGTTTCGACCGCCGTGCGCCGCGCCCGCGCCGGCCTACAGGATCCGAACCGCCCCATCGGCAGCTTCATTTTCCTCGGCCCCACAGGCGTCGGCAAGACGGAGCTCACCAAGGCGCTCGCGAACTTCCTGTTCGACGACGAGACGGCGATGGTGCGCCTCGACATGTCGGAATACATGGAGAAGCACTCGGTCGCCCGCCTCATCGGCGCACCGCCCGGCTATGTCGGCTATGAGGAAGGCGGCGCGCTGACGGAAGCCGTTCGCCGCCGGCCGTATCAAGTCGTGCTCTTCGACGAGATCGAGAAGGCGCACCCGGACGTGTTCAACGTGCTGCTGCAGGTGCTCGACGACGGGCGCCTGACGGACGGCCAGGGCCGCACGGTCGACTTCAAGAACACGCTGATCATCATGACGTCGAATCTCGGCGCCGAATTTTTGGTGATGCAGCGGGAGGGCGAGGATTCGTCGGCGGTGCATGACGAGGTGATGTCGGTGGTGCGTTCGCACTTCCGGCCGGAGTTCCTGAACCGCGTCGACGAGATCATCCTGTTCCACCGACTGCGTCGTGAAGATATGGGCGCGATCGTCGACATTCAGGCGAAGCGGCTCCAGAAGCTTCTGGAAGATCGCAAGATCACGCTGCGTCTGGACGCCAAGGCGCGTGACTGGCTCGCCGCCAAGGGCTACGACCCCGCTTACGGCGCGCGTCCGCTGAAGCGCGTGTTGCAGAAGGAGTTGCAGGACGCGCTGGCCGAACGCCTGCTCGCGGGCGAGATCGTGGATGGGGCGACGGTGGAGATTTCCGCCGAAGGGTCCGCGCTCACGATCGACGGCAAACCGACGCATGGGCCCGCGCGGCCGGTGTTGCGGACGGTGGGGAACGCGTAAGGCGGAGCGGAAAGCATGTGATGACGCCCCTCGCGCGTCGAGACGCCTGCTTCGCAGGCTCCTCAGCACGATTGGCGTTTTCCTTGCGCAGTCGTTAAGGCCTCATCCTGAGGCGCGGGCCAAGCTCGCGTCTCGCAGGATGAGGCCGAGTCGCGGATTCTACAACTTCCTCAGCGCCACTTCTTCAATCTTGTGATCGGCGCCTTTCGTCAAAATCAGGCTCGCCCTCGGCCGCGTCGGCGCGATGTTCTGGCGCAGGTTTTCGAGGTTGATGCGCGTCCAGATGTCCTTTGCGACGCGCTCCGTTTCATCGTCCGAGAGGTCGGCGTATTTTCGGAAGTAGGAACGCGGATCCTTGAAGGCCGTTTCACGCAAATGCAGAAATCGGCTGACGTACCAGCGCTCCAGCTGTTCCTCGCTCGCGTCGAGATAGACCGAAAAATCGAAGAAGTCGGAGACGAAGGGGATTTCCCTCGGCTGGCGCGATGGACGCGCGGCGAGCACGTTGACGCCCTCGACGATGAGAATGTCCGGTCCGTCGACGCAAGCGGTTTCGCCCGGCACCACGTCGTAGACGAGATGCGAATAAACAGGCGCGCAAACATGGCGCCGCCCCGCCTTCACGGCGGAGAGAAAGCGCAGCAGCGCGCGATTGTCGTAGCTTTCGGGAAAACCCTTCTTCTCCATCAGCCCTTCGCGTTCGAGCACGGCGTTGGGCAGGAGAAAGCCGTCGGTCGTGATGAGTTCGACCTTCGGCGTGTTCGGCCAGCGCGACAGCATCGCCTTCAGAATGCGCGCGGTCGTCGATTTGCCGACGGCGACCGAACCCGCGACGCCGATGATGTAGGGCACCTTGCCGTCTTCGGCGCCGAGGAAGCGCTGCGTCGCCTTGAAGAGCCCCTGCGTCGCCGCGACGTAAAGCGCGAGGAGGCGCGACAACGGCAGATAAATCTCGATGACTTCTTCGAGCGAGATGGGGTCGCCGACGGATTTCAGCCGCGTCAGATCGTCGATCGTGAGCGTCAGCGGCGTATCGGCGCGAAGCGACGCCCATTCGGCGCGCGTGAAACGGCGGTAGGGCGAGATCAAGCCGTTTTCCTGCGCGCCGAAATCGCTCATTTCGGCGCTCCGCGCGCGGCCTTCTCCTCGAGGCCCGACTGCGCGGTGCGGCGGCCGAGTTCGGCGACGACGTCGGCGAGCGCGACGCCGCGCGCTTCCAGCAGCACCAGCAGATGATAGAGCACATCCGCCGCTTCGCTCGTCAGCGCCTTTTTGTCGCCCTCCATCGCGGCGATGACGGCCTCGAAGGCTTCCTCGCCGAATTTCTTCGAAATGCGCGGCACGCCCGCGTCGAAAAGCTGCTTGGTGTAGGAATTCGACGCGCTGTCGCTGCGGCGCGACGCGATGAGCGCGGCGAGGTCGTCGAGGGTGAAGGTCATCGGCCCCCTCCCCAGCCCTCCCCCGCTTCGCGGGAGAGCGAGCACGGCGCGGCCTTCATCAAAAGCGTGAATCGTGAGCGTCCCCTCTCCCGCAAAAGCCCGTCGAGAGACGGGCGTCTTTTCAGACGCCCTACGCGGGGGAGGGACAGGGAGGGGGCGTGTTCCAAGCCTAGAATTTCAAAGGTCATCCCACCGCCTCCAACCCATCCAGCCGCATCGGCAGGCCCGCCGCCGCCATATGCCGCTTCGCCTGCGGGATCGTAAATTCGCCGAAATGGAAAATCGACGCGGCGAGCACCGCCGTCGCGTGACCCTCGCGAATGCCGGCGACGAGATGATCGAGATTGCCGACGCCGCCAGAGGCGATGACCGGCACGGTGACCGCGTCCGCCACTGCGCGCGTGAGCGCAATGTCGAAACCGGTCTTGGCGCCGTCGCGATCCATGGAGGTGAGCAGAATCTCGCCAGCGCCGAGCGCCGTCACTTCTCTCGCATAGTCAACTGCGTCGATGCCCGTCGGACGCCGCCCGCCGTGAGTGAAGATCTCCCATTTCTCCGGCCCTGTCCGCTTGGCGTCGATGGCGACGACGATGCATTGCGCGCCGAATTTCTCGGAGGCCTCGCGCACGAACTGCCGATTCGACACGGCCGCGGTGTTGATCGACGCCTTGTCGGCGCCCGCGAGCAGGAGATTGCGAATGTCGTCCAGCGTGCGCACGCCGCCGCCGACGGTGAGCGGCATGAAGCAGGCTTCCGCCGTGCGTTGCACGACGTCGAGCAGGATGCCGCGATTTTCGTGGCTTGCCGTGATGTCTAGAAAGCACAATTCGTCGGCGCCGGCGGCGTCATAGGCGATGGCGCATTCGACGGGATCGCCGGCGTCGCGCAGATCGACGAAATTGACGCCCTTGACGACGCGGCCTTCCTTCACGTCGAGGCAGGGAATGACGCGGGCTTTGAGCATCAGGCGCGCGCCTTCTTGATCAGCGCCAGCGCTTCCTTCGGATCAAGCCGTCCGTCATAGAGCGCGCGCCCCGTAATGGCGCCGGCGAGCCTGGCGCAGTCGGGCTGCAGCAGGCGCTCGATGTCGGCGAGCGAGGCGAGGCCGCCGGAGGCGATGACGGGGATCGTCAAAGCATTGGCGAGCGCCAACGTCTGCTCGATGTTGAGGCCCGTGAGAATCCCGTCGCGCGAAATATCCGTATAGATGATCGCCGCAACGCCCGCGTCCTCGAAACTCTTGCCAAGATCGAGCGCCGACATGCGCGTCGTGCGCGCCCAGCCGTCGACCGCGACCATGCCGTCCTTGGCGTCGACGCCCACCGCGACGCGCCCCGGATAGACGCGCGCGGCCTCGCGCACGAAGGACGGATCCTTCACCGCCGCCGTGCCGATGATGACGCGCGCGACGCCCTTGTCGAGCCAGCCGGAGAGCGTGCGCATGTCGCGAATGCCGCCCCCTAACTGCACCGGAATCGTCAGCGCGCCGAGTATGGACTCGACGGCCGCGGCGTTGCGCGGCGCGCCGGCGAAGGCGCCGTCGAGATCGACGACATGCAGATATTCGAACCCTTGAGCCTCAAAGGCGCGCGCCTGTTCGGCGGGGTCGTCGTTGAAAACGGTGGCGCGGTCCATGTCGCCTTGCGCGAGGCGGACGCACTGGCCTTCCTTGAGATCGATCGCAGGAAAGAGAATCACGGACGCCACCTCAGGAAATTGGCGATGAGCGCGAGGCCGAGCCTCTGACTCTTTTCGGGATGGAACTGGACGCCGACGAGATTGTCGCGCGCGACGGCGGCCGTGAGCGGCGCGCCGTAATCGGTCGTCGCGAGCACATGCGCGGGGTTGGCCGGCGTCAGGTGATAGGAGTGGACGAAATAGGCGTGGAGCCCGTTCTCGCCCGTGGGAACGCCCGCGAAAACCGGGTGGTCGCGGGTCAGTGAGAGCGTATTCCAGCCCATATGCGGAATCTTGAGCAACGGATCGCCCGGCTCGATCGCCACGACGTCGCCGCCGATCCAGTCGAGACCGGGAGCTTCCCCATGCTCCAGCCCGCGCGCGGCCATGAGCTGCATCCCGACGCATATGCCGAGAAACGGGCGCCCGCGCGCGATCACGGTCTCGTGCAGCGCATCGTAGAGCCCAGGCAGCGCAAGGAGGCCCCGGCGGCAATCCGCGAAGGCGCCGACCCCGGGCAGCACCACGCGCCCGGCCCGGCGGACGGCGTCGGGGTCGTTGGTGACGTTCACAACGCCCTCGAGACCCGCCTCCCGCGCGGCGCGCTCAAAGGCCTTCTGCGCCGAGTGCAGATTGCCGGAGCCGTAATCGATGATCGCCGTCGTCAAGCGTCCTTCTCCAAATGCGGTTGCGGCGCGCGCCCGCGGAGGCGGCCGAAGTAAGCCTCCTCGGCCTCCTCCTCATTGTCGCCGATCACCACGTCGCTCTCGACATAGCCGCGCCGCTGCAAGGTCCATGCGAGGAAGCGGTCGCCCTCGAAGCCGAGAATCGTCGCAGCCGCGAGTCCGGCCCAGCTCATGGCGTCGCTGGGTATTTTGAGCGCCTCGCCGGCGCCGCCGATGAGCGCGAGCAGCAGCGTCCAGCCGATCGCGGGAATCCAGGCGCGCTTCCACAGGAGCCAGAAGGGCCCGAAAAAGAACGCCGCGAAGGAAAAGCCGTCGCGCAGGAAGACGATCCTCTCCGGCGCAGGGGTCGCCCCCGCCGCCGCCGGCGGCAAATGAACCGTGTAAATGGCCATCGGCCTTCCCCTCCTCGTCCGGACGCCCGCCCTTCGCGGCTCAGGCGGTCAGCGTGCCCTTGGTGGAAGGCGCCTCGGCCTGCGACCGGCGCGGATCGATCGCGACCGCCTTGCCGAAAGCTCGGGCGAATCCCTTGAAGGCGCTTTCCGCGATATGGTGGCTGTTGACGCCCTTCAGGCTGTCGATATGCAGTCCGATCCGCGCCTGCACGGCGAATGCCTGGAAAAATTCCCGCATCAGCTCCGTGTCGAAGGCTCCGATCCGGTCCGCCGGGAAGGCGACGCCATAGACGAGAAAAGGCCGTCCGGACACGTCCACGACGACGCGGGTCAGGGCCTCGTCGAGCGGAACATGGGCGTCGCCATAACGGGCGATCCCTTTGCGGTCGCCGAGCGCGCGGTCCACAGCCTGCCCGAGCGCGAGGCCGACGTCCTCGACGGTGTGGTGGCCGTCGATGTGCAGATCGCCCTCGGCGCGCACGGTCAGGTCCAGCGGCGCATGGCGGGCGATCTGGTCCAGCATATGGTCGAAAAAGCCGATTCCCGTCGAAATGTCGGATTTCCCCGTTCCGTCGAGATCGACGGCGACGGAGATCGTCGTTTCTTTCGTGTTGCGCTCGATTTTCGCGCTGCGCATGGAGTTGAAGGCCTTCCGAGAGACGCCGCCAGCCGTCCGCCGGCCGCGAGCCGGCAGCTTGTAGCAATTTCGTCGCATCTTCGCCACCCGCCCAGGCAGCAGCGAGGGACTGCTGGCCCTTCGTCCGGCGCCCGCCTATGATCGCGCTTCAAGTCCGGCAAGAAGAACAGATTTCGGGAGATTTCATGAGACCAGCGCTCGTCGCCCTGCCCGCGCTTTTTCTTGGCGCGACCCTGGCCTTCGCGGGAACGCCCGAGGAGGACTATATCGCCGCCCGCGACGCAGCGATCGCGAAGATCAAGACGTTCGAGGCGAAGAATCCGGGCCGCGACGCCGGCAAGATGGAGGAAAAGGCGCTGGCTGATCTGGACAAGCGGCTGCAGGCCGTCATCGGCCCTCTGTCGGTCAAGCCCTACCCGGCGAAGGGCAAGCTTGCGATCGACGCCCTATCGGAGAACGAGGTTGGCGCGGGCGGGCTGGACGCGCTGCGTTTCGCGAGGGACGAGGACGACGTCCAGCAGGTTTACGTGACGACGGACAGCCTGCTGGCGAAATGGCTGAGCAAGCCCGAGGACTGGTGGACCAAGAAGAGCAAGACGCCCCCCGCGATCGGGGAAGCCCTCGCGACCGAGGACTTCTACACCTACGCCATCGGCGCCGACGCCGCGTTTTCCAAGACCACGGACCTCCCGATCGCCACGCCCGACGGCGCGACCCTCGCCGTCGCGATGCTCGGCGGCTGGGCGCAGGACGTCGGCCCCAACCCGAACCAGGAGATCATCGTCGCGCTGCAAAAGGGCGGGAAGGTCTATATCGCCAGCGAGGGCGCGAAGAAACTCAAGAAGATTTCCGCCTGCGAAGCCATGTGGAAAGGCGCCGAGGCCAAGGCCGAGGCGATCTACAAGAAATACACGGACGGCGGCGCCAAGGATCAGAAAGTCTTCGACTCCTACAACGCCGTGCAGGACAAGGCCGACAAGGACTACCGCGCGTGCTACGCCGAACGCACGCCGAAGGAGGCCTTCTTTCCCGCGCTGACGCGAGAGGCGCAAGAAATCGCCGACCGTTTCAAGGGCCCGTGACGAACGGCGGCCGCGCCGCCCTTGTTCGGCGCGCGCCAAACGCCTACATCGGCCAGACATATTTCTCGGGATGGCGGGAATGGAAAGCGAACGCGAGAAGTCGCCCCTCATGCATGCGACGACAATCATCTTGGTGAAGAAACAGGGCGAGACGGTCATCGCCGGCGACGGGCAGGTGAGTCTCGGTCAGACGATCATGAAAGGCAATGCGCGGAAGGTGCGCCGTCTCGGAAAGGGCGACGTCATCGCGGGCTTCGCCGGCGCCACGGCCGACGCATTCACGCTTTTCGAGCGGCTGGAGACCAAGCTCGAGCAATATCCCGGGCAACTCACCCGCGCCTGCGTGGAACTCGCCAAGGACTGGCGCATGGACCGCTATCTGCGCCGGCTCGAGGCGATGATGCTCGTCGCCGATCGGCAGGTGGGACTGGTGCTGACGGGCTCGGGCGACGTGCTGGAGCCGGAGGGCACGGAAACCGGCGCCGTCGCCGCCATCGGCTCGGGCGGAAATTACGCCCTCGCCGCCGGACGCGCGCTTATCGACACCGGCGCCGACGCCGAGACCATCGCGCGGCGCGCGATGAACATCGCCGCCGACATCTGCGTCTATACGAACCACAACATCGTGGTGGAGAAAATCTGATGGCCGATTTCTCGCCGCGCGAGATCGTCTCCGAACTCGATCGCTACATCGTCGGGCAAAACGAAGCCAAGCGCGCCGTCGCGATCGCGCTGCGCAACCGCTGGCGCCGTCTGCAACTCGAAGGGCAGATGCGCGAAGAGGTGATGCCCAAGAACATCCTCATGATCGGCCCCACAGGCTGCGGCAAAACGGAGATCGCGCGCCGTCTCGCCCGCCTCGCCAATGCGCCCTTTCTCAAGGTCGAGGCCACGAAATTCACCGAGGTGGGGTATGTCGGCCGCGACGTGGAGCAGATCGTGCGCGACCTGATCGAGGTCGCTCTGGTGATGGTGAAGGAGCGCCGCCGCAAGGACGTGCAGGCGCGCGCCGAAAAGGCCGCAGAGGAGCGCCTGCTCGACGCGCTCGTCGGCCCCGCCGCCTCTCCCGCGACGCGGGAAACCTTCCGCAAGCGCCTGCGCGACGGAGAACTGGACGACAAGGAAGTCGAGATCGAATTGCAGCAGTCCGGCGGCGGCATGCCGATGTTCGAACTGCCGAACATGCCGGGCGGGAACGTCTCGGCCTTTTCGCTGGGCGACATCTTCGGCAAGGCCCTGCAGCGCGGCAAGCCGCGCAAGCTCGCCGTCGCGGAGGCGCGCGCGCCGCTCGTCGCCGAGGAGAGCGACAAGCTCATCGACCAGGAGGCGAGCGTGCGCGAGGCCATCCACGAGGTCGAGAACAACGGCATCGTCTTCATCGACGAGATGGACAAGATCTGCGCGCGCGAGGGCCGCGGCGGCGCGGACGTCTCGCGCGAGGGCGTGCAGCGCGATCTGCTGCCGCTGATCGAGGGCACGACCGTCGCGACGAAGCACGGGCCGGTGAAGACCGACCATGTGCTCTTCATCGCCTCCGGCGCCTTCCACGTCGCCAAGCCCTCGGATCTTCTGCCGGAGCTTCAGGGCCGCCTGCCGATCCGCGTGGAGCTCGCCTCGCTCAACGAAGAGGATTTCCGGCGCATCCTCACCGAGACGGAAGCCTGCCTGACCAAGCAATATACGGCGCTAATGCGCACGGAAGGGGTGACGCTCGACTTCGCGCCCTCCGCCATCGACGCCATTGCGAAAGTCGCCGTCGCCGTGAACACCTCTGTGGAAAACATCGGCGCGCGGCGCCTGCAGACCGTGATGGAGCGCGTTCTCGACGAAATCAGTTTCACGGCCTCCGACCGCTCGGGCGAAAAGATCGTCATCGACGGCGACTACGTCGAAAAACACATCGGCGATCTGGCGAAGAACCGGGATTTGAGCCGGTTTATTTTGTGAGGTCCGGCGTCGGCGCGGGCCCCTCCCCGGAATCGCCGGGAGGGCCGGCAGCGCACTTGCGCCGAAGGCCCGGCGTTGTCATAACCCCGGCCAAAGTTCCTCGATCCGTAACGGCGCTCTCATGTCCAACTTCCCGCAGCGCGTCTTCTCCGGCGTGCAGTCCACCGGCAATCTGCATCTCGGCAACTATCTCGGCGCGATCATCAAATTCGTCGAACTGCAAAAGAGCTTCGACTGCCTCTATTGCGTCGTCGACCTGCACGCGATCACCGTGCCGCAGGATCCGGTCGAACTGCGCAACAACACGCGCGAAATCGCGGCGGCGTTCCTCGCCTGCGGCATCGACCCGAAGAAGAACATCGTCTTCAACCAGAGCCAGGTGCCGGAGCACGCAGAACTCGCCTGGGTGCTCAATTGCGTCGCGCGCATCGGCTGGCTCAACCGCATGACGCAGTTCAAGGACAAGGCCGGCAAGGACCGTGAAAACGCCTCCGTCGGCCTGCTCGATTATCCGGTGCTGATGGCGGCGGACATTCTCATCTATCGCGCGACGCATGTGCCGGTCGGCGACGACCAGAAGCAGCATCTCGAACTCGCCCGCGACATCGCGCAAAAGTTCAACAACGACTTCGGCCCATCGATCGAACGCAACGGCTTCGGCGAGGCGTTCTTCCCGCTGCCCGAACCGCTGATCTCCGGCCCCGCGACGCGCGTGATGAGTCTGCGCGACGGCACGAAGAAAATGTCGAAGTCCGACGCCTCCGACTATTCGCGCATCAATCTCTCGGACGACGCCGACCAGATCGCGCAGAAGGTGAAAAAGGCGAAGACCGATCCGGAGCCCTTGCCCTCCGAGGAAAGAGGCCTCGAAGGCCGTCCCGAGGCGGATAATCTCGTCGGCATTTTCGCCGCCCTCTCCGGGCGCAGCAAGGCTGATGTGCTCGCCGAGTTCGGCGGGGCGAATTTCTCGACCTTCAAATCCGCGCTCGTCGATCTCGCGGTGGCGAAACTCTCGCCGATCACGGCGCAGATGCGCCGCATCCGCGAGGACGAAGGCTATGTCGACCAGGTGCTGCGCGACGGCTCCGAACGCGCCCGCGCCATCGCCCGCGAGAATATGAACGCCGTGAAGGATATCGTGGGATTCTTGAGGTAAAGCGAGCGGTCGCCTCGCTATCCTCGTCGCGAAAGGAATGGCGCTTACTCATCTTCCATCGCGGCCGAGCGCCGCGGGCTTCGGCCCGCCTGTCGCCCAATCCAGAAGCTCGACCGTGTGCACGATCGGGATCGCCGTACCGGCTCCGATCTGCACCATGCAGCCGAGATTGCCGGCGGCGATCGCATCGGGGGCGACGCTTTCGATATTGGCGACCTTTCGCGCGCGTAGCTGATCCGCCATCTCCGATTGAAGCAGATTGTAGGTTCCCGCCGAGCCGCAACAGATATGTCCTTCCGGCACTGCGACGACCTCGAAGCCCGCGCGCTCCAGCGCTTCAGCCGGCCGGCGCGTGATCTTCTGGCCGTGCTGCAGCGAACAGGCGGAGTGATAGGCGACCTTCAGGCGCGGCGCCGAACGAATCTGCAAATCGAGCTTCTCGACGATCTCGCTCACATCGCAAGCCAGCGCCGAAATGCGCGCCGCCCTTTCGGCGAGCGCCGCATCGTTGCGGAGCATGAAGCCGTAATCCTTCACGCTGGTCCCGCATCCCGACGTGTTGACCACGATATGGTCGAGCCCGCCCGCTTCGATCTCGCGCGTCCAGGCCTCGATATTGGCGCGCGCGAAGGCGTGAGACTGGTCGATCTTGCCGAGATGATGCGGCAGCGCGCCGCAACAGCCCGCGCCCTCGGCGACGACGACCTCGACGCCGTGGCGCGTCAGCAGCCGAACGGTCGCTTCATTGATGCGCGTGTCAAGCACGGTCTGCGCGCAACCGTTCAACAGCGCGACGCGCATCCTGCGCGGCCCCTCAGCGGGAAATAGCTGCGGGCGGTCGACCGGCGACGGCGCCGGAATCTTTGCCGGCGCCAGCGCGAGCAGCGCGCGCAGACGTCGCGGCAGGCGGCCCGCGAAAGGCTTCGCCAGACGAGCGGCGCGCAGTGCGGCGCGAAAGGGCGCGGGACGCGGCAGCGCGAAAGCCAGCAGCGCGCGCAAGGACGTTTCCGCGAAGGGCCGCGAAAAAGTCTTCTCGATATGGGCGCGCGCGTGATCGACGAGATGCATGTAGTGCACGCCCGACGGACAGGTCGTCATGCAGGAAAGACAGGAGAGGCAGCGGTCGATGTGCCGCGTCGTTCGGGCGTCGGCGGGCCGCTCGTTTTCGAGCATTTCCTTGATGAGATAAATGCGGCCGCGCGGACTGTCTAGTTCGTCGCCTGTCAGGAGATAGGTTGGACAGGTCGCGGTGCAGAAGCCGCAATGCACGCAGGCGCGCAGGATCTTCTCCGATTGCGCCATGTCCGGGTCCGCGAGCGCCGCTAGCGAGAAATGCGTCTGCACCTCAATACTCCGCGCGCATTCGCCCGCGCTCCAGAATATGGGCGGGGTCGAAACTTTCCTTCACGCGCTTCGAGAGCGCGGCGAGCGGCGCGGGCTGCGGATGAAACGCCTCCACGCGCGCGCGTATGTCGTCGGAAGCGCGAATGAGCGTCGCATGTCCGCCAAGCGCGTCGACCGCGGCGCGCAGGCGCGCGGCGTGCGCATCCGGCGCCGCTTCGAGACACAGCCAGACGAGCCCGCCCGCCCAATCGAAAAAATGCCCGAGGAGCGGCGCGTTCGCGCGGCGCAAGGCGGCGAGGAGCGGCGCGCCATCCGCCGGCGCGACGGAAACGCGCCAGATCTGTCCGGACAGGGGGGCGACCGGCGCTGCGTCGCGAAGGCCCGCCCAGAGCGCGAGAGACTCCGCGCGCGCCAGCGTTTCGAAACGCGCGCCGCTCTCGCGCAACGCCGCGATGAGCGCGTCGCGACGAGTCGAAACGGAAATCTGCGGTCCTTCCACGCGAAGCAAGGCCGCATTCGCATCGAGCCCCAGCGGCGCCGCGCCCGCCGGCAGCACGGCGAAGGACGACGCTTCGTTCGGCGTTCCGGAGGCGCGTCGCAGTTGCGCGAGGCTCTTCTCTTCGTCAAGGCCGAGGACGAGGAGCGTCTCTTCCGTCTCCGCCTTCGGCAGCACTTTCAGCGTTACGTCCGTGAGCAGCGCGAGCGTGCCGAAAGAGCCGCAAACGAGTTTGGAGAGATCGTAGCCCGTGACGTTTTTCATCACGCGTCCGCCGGACTTCACGATCTCGCCGCGGCCCGTGACGCAACTGAAGCCAAGGAGATGGTCGCGCGCCGCGCCCGCTTTGATCCGCCGCGGACCGGAGGCGTTCACGGCGACGATCCCGCCGATCGTCGCGCTACGCGAGGAGCCGCCGAGGAGGGGCGCATGATCCATGGGCTCGAAGGCGAGTTGCTGGCCATGCGCGTCGAGCAAATCCTCGATGTCGCGCAGGGGCGTTCCGGCGCGGGCGGAAAGCACCAGTTCCTCGGGCTCGTAGAGCGTCACGCCCGCGAGCGCCTTCGTCGACAGCTCCTGCGAAAGCGGCGCATGGCGGCCGAGCCGCCTCTTGGTTCCGGCCCCAGCGATGGCGAGGGGCGCGTTGCGCGCATTCGCCGTCGCGATCGCCTCCGCAGCGTCAGCCGCGTCGCGGATTTCCAGTGTGGCGGGCGCGGCGTTCATCAAAATCTCGGCAGGTCGGGGAACGGCGTCTTGCCGCCGGTGACATGCATCATGCCGAATTCGGCGCAGCGATGCAGCGTCGGAAAGGCTTTGCCGGGGTTGAGACGGTTCATCGGGTCGAAAGCGCATTTGACGCGCAATTGCTGGTCGAGATCCGTCTCGTTGAACATCTCGCCCATCAGGTCGCGCTTTTCGACGCCGACCCCATGCTCGCCCGTCAGCACGCCGCCGACCGCCACGCAGAGCCGGAGAATGTCGAAACCCAGCCTTTCGGCGCGCTCGACGTCGCCCTCGATCGAGGCGTCATAAAGGATCAGGGGGTGAAGATTGCCGTCTCCGGCGTGGAAGACGTTGGCCACCTGCAGGCCATGGCGCTTCGCGAGGTCGTCCATGCCCGCGAGCACCTCCGGCAGGCGCGCGCGCGGGATCGTGCCGTCCATGCACAGATAATCCGGCTTGATGCAGGAAACGGCCGGAAAGGCGTTCTTGCGGCCCGCCCAGAATTGCAGGCGCTCGGCCTCGCTGTTCGACGCCTTCACGGTCGTCGCGCCCGCCTCGCGCGCGATCGTTTCGACGCGCCCGATCAGAAGGTCGACCTCGGCCTGCGTTCCGTCCAATTCGACGATGACGAGCGCCTCGGCGTCGAGCGGATAGCCGCAGGGCTGGAAGCGCTCGGCGGCGTGGATCGTCGCCCGGTCCATCATTTCCATGCCGCCGGGAATGATCCCCTGCGCAATGACCGCGCCGACGAAACGCGCGCCGGCCTCGACGCTCGGAAAACCGACAAGAAGGCCACGGGCGACGGCGGGCTTCTGGAGAATGCGCACCGTGACTTCCGTGACGACGCCGAGCAGCCCCTCCGAGCCCGTCATGAGGCCGAGCAGATCGTAGGCCTCGCTGTCGAGATGCTTGCCGCCGAGGCGGACGACCTCGCCGCCCATCAGCACGACCTCGAGGCCGAGGATGTTGTTCGTCGTCAGCCCGTATTTCAGGCAGTGCACGCCGCCGGCGTTTTCCGCGACATTGCCGCCGATGGAGCAGGCGATCTGCGAGGACGGATCCGGCGCGTAATAGAAGCCCCTGCCCTCCACGGCCTTGGAAATGGCGAGGTTCTGCACGCCTGGCTGAACGCGGGCGCAGCGGTTCTCGTAGTCGATTTCCAGTATGCGGTTGAATTTCGACATCCCCAGCAGGATGCCGTCCTCGAGGGGCATGGAGCCGCCCGACAACGAGGTGCCCGCGCCGCGCGGCACGATCTTGACGTTCATCTCCGCGGCGAGCGCGAGAATGGCCGTCACCTGCGCGACCGTCTCCGGCAGCGCGACGACGAGCGGGAGCGCGCGATACATGGTGAAGGCGTCGCATTCATAGGCGCGGCGCGCGGTCTCGTCGATGATGAGATTGGGCTCCGGCAGGATGGCGCGCAGCCGGCGGATGATCTCGTCCCGGCGGGAAAGGATTTCGGGCTCGGGCGCCGGCATGATGAGCGTCATTGCGTTGCGCCTCCCCTTTGCGCCCGAACCGAGGAAAGTTGCATCCGCCGCGAGGGCGTGGGATCAGGCGCGCGCGGCGCCCCGGCCTGAGAGACATCCCCTAGTCGAGCCGCCCCATCGGCGCAAGGGCGCCCCGGAAGCCTGCTTCGGACAAGGAGCCACGATGAAAATGAAGTTCGCACTGACGCTTGCCGACGCCAAGCGCGCGGCCGCAGCCGCCGCGCGGGAGGCTCAGCGCAACGGCTGGAGCGTCGTGATCGCCATCGTCGACGACGCGGGGCTGCTCATGTATCTGGAGCGCCTCGACGGCGTGCAGCCGGCCTCCTGCGACATCGCCCAGGCCAAGGCGCGGGCCGCGGCGCTGTTCCGCCGCCCGACGAAGGCGCTTGAGGAAAGCGTCGCCGGCGGACGCGTCGCGCTGCTCAGCCTGCCGCACATCACTCCGGTCGAGGGCGGCGTTCCGCTGCTGCACGAGGGTCAGGTCGTGGGCGCCATCGGCGTCTCGGGCGTACAGTCCTTCGAGGACGGCATCGTTGCGAGGGCCGGCGCGGAGGCGCTCGCCGAGCAGGGTTAATCTTCTGTTTACGGTTCTCGCGAAAGCCGGTGGGCGTTCGTCAGGATTTACGCACGGCGGGCGAAGGATCAGCTCGCTTGACCGTCGCCGCCAAGCGCCCGCCGGGCCTCGCCCACGGACTCGGGCGGAAGCGCTTCCGCCGCGACGAAGTCGAGCAGCAACGTCTCGTCGCCGGCAAGATGATCGAGGACGGCTAGATGAAAACCACGATCGGCGAGGAGCGGACGCACGTCGCCCGCGTCGAGCCCCGTCATCGCCAGAAAGCGCGCCAGCCTCTCCTCGTCGCGCGTGAGATAGGCGAGCCCGCGCAGGGCGATCTCCGCCGGCGGCGGTAGATTGGGTTTCGCGGCGCGAAAAGCTGGAGAACCTTTGCCGCTTTTCATTAATCTTCCCGTGGTACTTGTCAGGCAATCGGCACACCCTTTGGAACCCTTGCCGCGTCAAAGGCCCCGCGTCTCACGAGTCGGCCCATGAAAAAGACGGTCCTCATCGTAGAGGATAACGAACTCAATATGAAGCTCTTCAACGATCTGTTGGAGGCGAACGGCCATGCGACGCTGCGCACGAAAAGCGGCGTGGAGGCGATCGCGCTGGCGCGCGAACACCGTCCCGACCTTATCCTGATGGATATTCAGCTGCCGGAAGTCAGCGGGCTCGAAGTCACGCGCTGGCTGAAGGACGATGACGATCTGAAGAACATTCCCGTCATCGCCATTACCGCTTTCGCCATGAAGGGCGACGAGGAGAAAATCCGCCAGGGCGGATGCGAGGCCTATCTGTCGAAACCGATCTCGGTCGCAAAATTTCTCGAGACGGTGAATTCTTTCCTGTCGGAAATGAAGTAGGAGACGTCAGCAATATGACCGCGCGCGTCCTGATCGTCGACGACCTGTTGCCCAACATCAAGCTGCTGGAAGCACGCCTCTCGGCGGAATATTTCGACGTCGTTTCGGCGACGAACGGCCCGGAGGCCCTGCAGCTTTGCCGGGACGGACGCTGCGACATCGTTCTGCTCGACGTCATGATGCCCGGCATGGACGGATTCGAGGTCTGCACCCGCCTGAAGGCGGACCCCGCCACCATGCACCTTCCCGTGGTGATGGTCACGGCCCTCGATCAGCCCGCCGACCGCGTGCGCGGACTGGAATGCGGCGCCGACGATTTCCTCACCAAGCCTGTGGACGAACTGGCGCTGATCGCTCGCGTGCGTTCGCTCACGCGCCTCAAGATCATGCTCGACGAGTTGCGGGCCCGCGCCAACACCTCCGCCAATCTGGGGCTCGCCTCGCGAGAGCCCAATGACGGCGAGCGGGGCCGCATTCTACTCGTCGAGGACCGCATGAGCTCCTCCGACCGGATCGTCGCGGCTCTGCGGGACTATCACAAGGTCGAGGTCGAGAGCTATCCGCAGGAAGCGCTGTTCCGCGCCGCAGAGAACGGCTATGAGCTCGTCATCGTCAGCCTGACGCTTACGGATTTCGACGCGCTGCGCCTGTGCAGCCAGTTGCGCTCGCTGGAGCGCACGCGCGCCATCCCCATCCTGCTGCTCGCCGATCAGGAAGACCGGCCGCGCATCCTGCGCGGGCTCGATCTGGGCGTGAACGACTATATCCTTCGCCCCATCGATCGCAACGAGCTCGTGGCCCGCGTGCGGACGCAACTGCGGCGCAAACGTTACGCCGACAGCCTTCGCGAAAACGTCCAGGCGGCGATCGAACTTGCTGTCGTCGACGCGCTGACCGGCCTGAACAACCGCCGCTTCCTGGAAACGCATCTCGCCAATGCGCTCGATCAGGCGGCGCACAACGGCCGGCCGCTGTCGCTGATGATTCTCGACATCGACCACTTCAAGTCGGTCAACGACACCTACGGCCATGACGCGGGCGACGAAGTGCTGAAAGTGTTCGCGCAGCGAATCAAGCGGGTGCTGCGCGGCGCGGATCTCGTGTGCCGGCTAGGAGGCGAGGAGTTCGTGGTCGTGATGCCAGACACGCCTCTCGCGGTCGCGGAGCGCGTCGCGGAGCGCGTGCGCGCCGCCGTGCAGGGCGCTTATTTCCCGATCGACGCCGCCGCCACCCGCACGATCCCCGTAACAACCTCCATCGGCCTCGCCGAACGCGGAACGGACGCCAACGCCGACGCCCTGCTGAGGCGCGCCGACAAGGCGCTTTACGCCTCGAAAACGGCCGGCCGAAACAGGGTGACGGCCGCCGCCGCCTGAGCCTGAGCGCAACGCAACAAAAAATGAATTCGGGCTTGCAGCCGGCGGCCGGCTGAACTATACAGCGCCTGTCGACGCCGCGTCGGCCGAAGCCTCCCCCACGAGGCCCGTAGAAAAATGGGGCCATAGCTCAGTTGGGAGAGCGCTTCAATGGCATTGAAGAGGTCGTCGGTTCGATTCCGTCTGGCTCCACCATGCTAACTACTTGTTTTTAATGATTTTGTAGCCAGACTCGTAGCCCCCGACATAATAGGGACTTAGCCCCCTCTCGCTCCCGGGAACGCGCCTCAGAGACCCCAAAATCGGAGACTTCGGTCGCCAATTTGAAGTAAGTCTCTGACCTAAAAATTTCGTCTTCCGTCGCTAGGATCGAGACGACCAGAAGAGACTGGTTCGACAAACAAGAGACCGGTTTTTTCTGAGCTGGTCGGGCTGAACCGCGGAACCTCCCCGCGAGGGTGCATGGAGCTATGGCCGAAAGTTGGTGAGGGCTTGAATCGGTAAGGCGGCGTATCGTTGGGGTGTTCGAGCCTCCACTTCTCCATCGAAGGAGTGATACGCCGTGTCCAACGATAACGTCATCAAGCTGATTCAGCCAGGGATGTTCACCGACCATTTGACCGATGTCCTGCGCAATGGGGCCTGCGCCCTGTTGACCCAGGCGGTCGAAGCCGAGGTCGCCGAGTTCTTGAGCCAACATGCCGGTCTCAAGACCGCCGATGGCCATCGGCGCGTTGTGCGCCACGGCCGGCTTCCCAGAGCTATGGCCGAATGTGGGTGACGGGCGCTGATCAAGCGGCGTGGCTTTCTCTGGCGTCGCTGCTTGCGACGCCGTCGACGAATCTGACGCCTTCGATGAGCCGAGGCAACTGATTTGCGCCTTTCAATCTGCGCCAGGTTTTTGACGCCGCTCGAATGAGGGTGAAGACCATGATCTTCACCGTCTTCTGGGACAGAGCGCCCTTGGTGCGCACCGTCCGATGCCGGACGGTGGCGAAGACGCTCTCGATTGGATTGGACGTTCGCAGGTGATCCCAGTGTTCGGCGGGGAAGTCGTAGAACGCCAGCAATGCTTCTTCATCCTTGGTCAGGCAGGCGACGGCCGGCGCGTATTTGGTCCCGTATTTTTCGTTGAAGAGGTTTATCGCCGCGCGCGCCGCCGCCTTGGTTTCTGAGTGATGGATCTCCTGCAGGTTGGCCTTGACCGCCGCCGCCATGGACTTCGGGAACTTGCCGAGAATATTGGAGATCTTGTGGAACCAGCATCGCTGACGCCGCGCGGCTGGATAAATCTCGTCCATTGCTTTCCAGAACCCCAAAGCGCCATCGGCAACCGCAAGTTCGGGGGAGATTGTCAGGCCCCGCGCCTTGAGATCGACAAGCAACTCACGCCAGCTTTGCGCGCTTTCCCGGGCGCCCACATGAAAGCCGAGAAGCTCCTTTTTGCCTTCGGGCGTGGCGCCGATGATGACGAGAATGCATTCCGCTTCCGGCTCCATCCGCGCCTGTAGATAGACGCCGTCCGCCCAGATGTAGACATAGCGGCGAGCCGAGAGATCCCGACGTTGCCAGCGACCATGCTCCTCCCGCCAAGCCTCGATCAGACGAGCGATCACGCCCGGCGATAGGTTCGGGGCCTCTGGGCCGAGAAGGGCCGTCAGCGCCTCCTGAAGGTCGCCCATCGAGACGCCCCGCAGATAAAGAACCGGCAACAAGGCGTCGAGGCTGCGCGACCGGCGCGCCCATCTGGGCAGAATGTTCGAACTGAAGCGAACTTTCGCCGACGCCGGCGCATCGGCGGCGCGATCCCGGACCTTTTGCCGCTGAACGGTTATCGGCCCGATCCCGGTCTGGATGACCCGTTCTGGCCCGACGCCATGCCGCACAACACGTTGGCGGCCATCAGGCAGCCGCTCGTGGGAAAACATCTCGACGAAACTGTCCGCTTCAGCCTTCAGCGCGGCCAAAAGCATGCGTTGTGCGCCTTCTCGGTCAATCTCCGTCAGGGGATCGGAGATCAGACCCCGCTGCCGGAGATGGATGATCGTGCTATCTTCTTCCATGGCGTATCGCTCCTTTGGAGGAGCTGGCAGGATTTAGCACCCGCCACGATACGCCGCCTTTTCAGGCCCAATCACCCAACTTCAGTCATAGCTCGTGCCGGCATGGGCGAGCGCATTGCGCATGAAGTGGACGCGGCAGCGCCGCCAGGTCGATTGCAGCGCCTTGGCGACCGCGGCCTTCAGTCCTTCATGCGCGTCGGAGACGACGAGCCTGACGCCACGCAGCCCCCGGCGGCGCACTGCGCCAAGCTGCACAGCACGGATCCGATCGAGCGCCTGAACGGCGAGATCAAGCGGCGCACCGAGGTCGTCGGCATCTTCCCCAACGAGGCCGCCATCATCCGCCTCGTCGGCGCGATCCTGAACAGAACGACGAAGGGGCCGTCCCGCGCAGCCGATACATGACGCTGGAAACAATCGCGCCGTTCAGCGATGATGCGATCGTCGGGCTGCCCGCCGTGGCCGCCTGACCAACCCGGCTTGCCGGCAAGCGTCGTGATCACGCCAACCAGCTACGCCACACCAAGGGACACGATCACCTTATTCTCGTTCATGGCGTAACGCTCCATCGGGAGGTTCGGGTGGGCTTGGCTGCCAACCCCGTTACGCCGCCTGCTTCACGCCGTCATCACCAAGATTCCGCCATAGCTCGTGTTCGGGCAGGAGAAGGCGGAGCCCAAAGAGGCCGTCGTGGATTTGAAGGCGCTTCACGCCAAGATCGGCGAACTGACTTTGGAGAACGATTTTTTGTCCGGCGCGCTCGGCAAGGCCGGCCTGCCGAGCGCAAAAAGATGATCGACCACGGCCATGACCTCCCGATCGCGCGGCAGGCGAAGGCGCTCGGCCTCGCCCGCAGCACGGTCTACAACATGCCTCGGCCGGTCTTGGCCGAGGATCTGAAGCTGATGCGGCGCCTCGACGAACTGCATCTCGATTATCCCTTCGCGGGGGCGCGAATGCTGCGCGATCTGTTGCGGCGCGAGGGCGTCGTCGCCGGCCGCCGGCATGTGGCGACGCTGATGAGGCGGATGGGGATCGAGGCGATCTACCGGCGGCCGAATGCGAGCAAGCCGTCGCCGGGCCACAAGATCTATCCCTATCTCCTGCGCGGCGTGACGGTCGAGCGGCCGGATCACGTCTGGGCGATGGACATCAGCTACGTCCCGATGCGGCGCGGCTTCGTCTATCTCGTCGTGGTCGTCGACGTGGCGAGCCGGCGCGCGCTGGCGCATCGCGCGTCGATCACGATGGAGGCGGCGTTCTGCGTCGAGGCGCTCGAAGAGGCGTTGGCGATACACGGCAAGCCCGAGATTTTCAACACGGATCAGGGGAGCCAGTTCACCAGCCTCGACTTCACGCGCGTGCTGCTGGACGCGAAGGTCTCGATCAGCATGGACGGCAAGGGCGCCTGGCGCGACAACGTCTTCGTCGAGCGGCTGTGGCGCAGCGTCAAATACGAAGAAGTCTATCTACGCGCCTATGAGAGCGTCTCCGAGGCGCGCGCGTCGATCGCCCGTTATCTCGCCTTCTACAACGAGCGGCGTCCGCGCTCGAGCCATGACGCGCGCACGCCCGACGAGGCCTACTTCGGCATAAAGGAAACGGCGATGGCCGCATGACCGTCGCTTTCGATTTTGCCGCCGCTCTGGTCGGGCCTACGGCCCTCCCGACGCCGCGACAAAATCGAACCGCCCCGCGTTCGGCAACACCCGGCAGAGATCCACTTAAAATCCGCGGGGAGCTGTCCAGAGAACCGAAGCCAGTCTTGATGCCCCCACAGCACCAATCGCAATTCTTCAGCGCGTGGCGGTTATGTATTCCGCCTTATTCAGGTCCGGCATCACGCTTATGGTGTCGTAACCGAAACGCTTCACGATCTTGCACCTACTTGTCGGAAAGTTCGATTTCACATGTTCGAGCACTTTTTTGAAATATTGCTAATGATAACCGAAGTGACAAAGAAATAATTTATTACAGGAGTATGCGAGTGGAATGAACATTGGGGAGCTCGTCAGGAACAATTTACAAACGCCCTCTTGCACGCCCGGCCAGTGAGCGTTATAATAATCGTCTACCATTATTATCCCCTCAGGGATCGTCAAATCCATAGCAATTTTGACGTCGTTGATTGTGTGCTCAGCAAGATGGCAGCCGTCAACGCTGAACATAGAGAAGCCGCCGCCACACTTTTCGCGAATGGCGGCGAGTTCTGGCGCTCTCAAGGTGGTGCTGTCAGCTCGATGAAATGTCACCTCACTTTCAGCAACGTTACAAAGATCAAGGTTTTGCTTGAAAATTGCCAAATCGCCGGCTCCGGCGCCATCGAGATTGAAGCGCTGCATATCGAAAACGTCGATGGCGAAATTTCCTCTATCGACATTTTTCGTTTTGAGGAGGCCTATGAAAAATTTGCCATGGTAGACTCCGATCTCTGCGATCGGAGCACGGACACCAAGTTCCCTTTGAATCGCATCCAGCGGTTCGATCACCTGCCAAAGTTGAGGTATGCACCACCCTTGAATATTGGCGAAATCATTTTCCAGATAGCGCCTAAGCGGGCTCGAAGGTTCTGATACCGCAGCCTGCATGTTAAATCTCACCGGATTCTGAATAAGCCGAGCGCTTTTTTAGCGCGCTTGAATGACAGACCTGAAAACCGCTTCGTTGTCAACTTGTGCCACCCCGCACGGATCAGAACCCATGCGTCCAATCGCGCGGGCCGATGGACATGATGCGCCAGGGGTGATTGTCTTTGGCTGGTCGATCAGCCTTCGCCATGCATCGCAGGCTGAGACGCAAGAGTTTGACGGATTCTCCTTTCGCTCGCTCCGCATCGCGCGGCCGACGCTATCGAGCCGAGGAGCGCCGAAACATGGATTCGTCCCTACCGACGTCTTGAGTGGTCTCGATCAGGAGGTCCCTCAGCCAATTGTGCGCCGGATCCTTCTCATGACGCGGATGCCATAACATCATCAATTCATATCGCGGCAGATCGATGGGAACGGAAAGTATCTTGAGTGGCGCGAGTTGCACGAATTTGTCGGCCATTCTGCGCGGCAGACAGAGCAACAAGTCCGTTTTCTCCAAAACCCAGGGAGTCGCGAGGAAATTCGGCAGCACGAGGGAAATCTTCCGGCGCAGTCCATGCCGGGCGAGGCAGTCGTCGATGAGGCCCGTCCCTCCCTCCCGCCACGTGATCAGCATATGCTTGCATTCCAGAAATTGCGCGAGCGTGATGGCGTTCCCCGGAACCTCTGCGTTGCACCGCCGCGTCAGGCAGACGATGCTTTCGGACATCAATCTCGCCGAGCAGGTATGCGTCGTGCTTCCGAAGATCGCGTTGTAGCCGATGGCGAGATCGATATTCTCTTCCTCGATCGCGATATGGGGCGCGCCGGCGATCGGCTGGCGAATCTGCAGTTCGACATCAGGCGCAATGCGTGACAACGCGTCGGCGATTTTCGGCAGCAAGGTGAAGGCGACGTAATCGCTCGTAGCAATGACAAAACGGCGACGGCTCGTCGCCGGATCAAACGCAGGCGGAGGCTCGACGATCCTTTCTATCTCCCGAAGCACGGCGGCCGTCGGCTTCAGCAACGCGAGGGCGCGCGCCGTCGGCGCCATGCCCATGTTCGTTTTCACAAGTATCGGATCGTCCAGATGGCTGCGCAGCCTGCGCAGCACATGACTCATGGCGGGCTGGCTGATACAGAGTTTTTCCGCGGCGCGGGACACGCTTTTCTCCTCGACGAGCGCTTTCAGCGCCACGAGCAGATTGAGATCGAAAGACCTGAGATTGGTCATCCAGCAGTTCCCTTCGCGCCGGCGCCCGCGGCGAACTTGAGCTTCTCTACTGTTTTAGTTCCCTGAATAGGCCCATGAATTTTTAGAATTTTACCCCCCGCGCTGCTCTCTATAAAGCTGCGGGGCTTGGCTCGCCGAGATAAAGGACAAGATGAAGAGTTCAGGACGCGCCTCGCGGCGCTCCCCATGAAACGGGCGAGCGGCTCAAGCATTGAGGAAAACCGAGGAGAATCGCCATGTCCGTCTCCGTGCCCGCCGACCGTCCGCCGATCGATCCGCATCCGCTCAGCCCCTATGTGGCGTGGGCAGGCAACCGCAACCGCGATCCCATCCTGACCGTGTTCAAGGATATTTTCCCCAAGAGCGGCGCGGTGCTGGAGCTTGCAAGCGGGGCCGGCAATCACGTCAATTATTTCGCGCCCCATTTTCCCGGCCTGTCGTTCCAGCCCTCGGATTATGATGTCGAGGTCTTCGACACGATCAAGAAAAAGCGCGCCGAAGCGGGCAACGCGAACGTTTTCGATCCGATCAGGATCGACCTGACTGCGCCCGAGACATGGCCGAACCCGAGCGACAGGCTCTACGATGCGATCTTCGTCGTGAACCTGTTTCAGGTCGCGCCCGTCTCCATCTGCGACGGCATCGCGCAGGTGGCTGAACGCGTGCTGACGAAAGAAGGCTTCGTGGCGATTTACGGGCCTTTCAAGGTCGACGGCAGTTATACGACCGAGTCGAACGCCGCATTCGACAGGGAAATCCTGGCGCCGAAGGTCGCGGAATGGGGCCTGAAAGACGTTCGCGACCTCGAGCGCGCCGCCAATGCGCATCGTATCGCGCTCAAGAAGATCATCGACATGCCGGCCAACAATTTCATTCTCCTTTTCGGACGCGCGTGAGGGGATCGGAGAGAGCCGCAAGAACATGACGCAGGGCAAGACGGAGCATAAGGGATCCGCGATCGTGATCGGAGTCGGCGCCGAGTCCGGTCTCGGCGCCGCATTGGCGCAGCGCTTTGCCCGAGAAGGACTGCGGGTCACGATCGCGGGCCGCACGCCCCGTCGCCTGGAGCGGGTCGCCGCGGAAATCGCGGCGGCGGGCGGGACGGTCGCCATCGAGGCCGCCGACGCCACGAGCGAGGCCGACGTTTCCGCTCTCTTCCGGGCGGCGGATCATGACGGGAGCCTCGAACTCGTCGCCTACAATGTGGGGAACAACGTCGCCGCTTCCGCGCTGGAGACGACCCCCGCAATGTTCGAACAACTCTGGCGGCAAAACGCGCTCGGCGGTTTCGTCGTCGGGCGGGAGGCCGCCCGGCGGCTTTCGGAACGCGGAAAGGGCACGATCCTTTTCACCGGCGCAACGGCGTCGCTGCGCGCGCGTCCGCCTTTCATGGCCTTCGCGGCGGCCAAGGCGTCGTTGCGCGCCGTCGCTCAAGGCCTCGCGCGCGAATTTGGCCCGAAAGGCGTGCATGTCGCGCATGTCGTCATCGATGGCGTGATCGCAGGCGAATACGCGGCGACCAATTTTGCCGAATACGCCCTCTCGAAGGGCGCGGATGGCGTTCTCGCGGTCGACGACATCGCCGAAGCCTACTGGACGCTCCATTGTCAAAAGCCTACCGCCTGGACACATGAATTGGATCTCAGGCCCTTCAAGGAGCCGTTCTGAGCCCGCGCGGCGCAGGAGAGAGAAAATGACCACGAAAACGAAATGGCGCTTTACCGGCGACTATCTCGAGAATTGCAGTTGCGACATTGTTTGTCCCTGTCTCGTCTCCACCAAGGCGATGATGGCGGAGCCGACCCAAGGGGTTTGCGACAACATTCTCGCCTTCCATATCGACAAGGGAAGCTATGGCGACGTCGCGCTCGACGGGCTGAACGTCGCGCTCGCGGCGCATGCGCCGGGGCCGATGGCCGAGGGAAACTGGACGCTCGCCGTCTACATCGACGAACGGGCGACGGATGCGCAGACCGAAGCGCTGGGCGCGATCTTCGGCGGGGCCGAAGGCGGGCCGATGTCGGCTTTCGCGCCCCTGGTCAGCACGCATCTCGGGGTCAGGAAGACGCCCATCCATTACAGGATCGACGGCAAGTCGCGCTCGGTCGACATACCGGGCGTTCTCGCCGTCGCAGTCGATCCGCTCGCAAGCATGCATCCGAGCGGCGAAATCTGGGGCATGACCGGACATCCGCTCGCGCCGGAGAAAATCGCGTTCGGCGTCGGCCGAGATGGCAATCGGTTCAATGACTATGGCATGGACTGGAATAACGCCGGCCGCAACGGCCATTACGCGCCCATCGAATGGTCGAACTGAGAGAAGGCGGCGGCATGGATCAGACGCGCACGGGTCCGATTGCGTTTCAGCGCAATTTGATTCTCGCCCTGCTGATCGCATTGTCTGTCGGCGCCTGGACGCTGATGGTCTGGCAAGGCGCGGGTCATGACGCGCATATGCGCATGTCTGCGCCGTCGATGGGCCTCGATGCGCCGCTCTTTGTCCTCGTCTGGCTGGCGATGACCATCGCCATGATGTTTCCGACGGCCGCGCCCATGGCGCTCACCTTCCACAGGCTCCAGGCCGCCCGGCGCGAGCGGCGTCAAGCATTCGTTGGCACATGGGTGTTCCTCGCCGGCTATCTGCTCGTCTGGGGCGCGTCCGGCGTCGTCGCTTATCTGGGCGCGATCGCCGCGGAGGCCGCCGCGCAACAACTCGCTCTTTCAGCGGAAACTTCGGCGCGCGTCGGCGGCGTCATTCTCGTGGCGGCGGGACTTTATCAACTGACGCCGCTGAAGGGTCTCTGCCTCACCAAATGCCGCACGCCGCTGAGCTTCATCATGACGTCATGGCGGGAAGGAATGGTGGGCGCGTTGCAGATGGGCGCGATTCATGGCGCCTGGTGCCTCGGATGCTGCTGGCTGCTCTGCGCCGTCATGTTTCCGCTCGGCATGATGAACGTCGCCGCGCTTGCGAGCGTCACGCTCATCGTTTTCGTCGAAAAGACCCTTTCCTGGGGCGCTCTCGCGGGAAAGGCCATGGGGGGAGTCCTCGTCGCCTACGGCCTCCTCGTGATGTTCCATCCGCAGGCGCTGCTCCTCCTCCAATTTTGAGTAGCCGTTTCTCATCGCGGAAACGCGGCCGGATCACGAAAGCGGGCTCTTCTCAGCGGCGGTCGCTCCGAGTGCGGCCCCGCACATTCACGTCGGCGCCTCCTTGCTAAAGTCACCCTCGATTACAGTCTGAGTAGGACATCATGTCGAAGTTTACCAGCGCCATTCTCGGCGCACTCATCGCCTCGGCGATCTTCTTTGCGGTCGGCGGCGGCGTCAGTCATGCGCATACGGTCGACCAGCAGACGGCTTATGTCGTCTTCGTGGGCGACGGGCGGTAAACCTCCTCAACGGCCGATCGGCCCTGGAAATTCGGCGACGCGCGACGGCGTTTCCCCGCGCCGCCGAGGCGCGAGACGGCTCGAACGGCGGGAGCCGCCCCAGGGCGCCGGGAGCGAGCTTCGCCGTGAACGACTCATAAATTCAGACGTTTCGTGTTTAAATCATTGCAAATCGGCGTGCGCCCTCCATATCTTTGGCAGCGCTTCGCCGCTGTTCGAGTAAAATCTTGCCAGCCAGAAAAAATCCGCCGCAACAACCCACCCGTGACGACATCCTCGCTTTTCTCGCGCGCGAGAGGGAGGCCAGCGAACCGCGCAAAATTGGCGTGCGGGAGATTGCCCGCGCTTTCGGACTGAAGGGCGAAGATCGGGCCGCGCTAAAGAAGACGCTCGCCGCGCTCGCGGACGAAGGCGTTCTCGAAAAACGCGGCCGACGCGTGAATCGCAAGGGCGCGCTCCCGCCCGTTACGCTCGTCGACATCACGGCGCGCGACCGCGATGGCGAATTGATCGCGACGCCCGTCGAATGGGAAGAGGACGAACTCGGTCCCCCGCCGCGCATTCTTATTCGCGCGCCGCGCCGCGCCAAGGCGGGCGCCCCCCTGCCCGGCGTCGGCGACCGCGCGCTCGTGCGCGCCGAGCCGGACCGCGACGCCGGTCCCGACGAGCCGCCCTATCTCGGGCGGGTCGTCAAGCTCCTGTCCCGCGCGCGCCACCGCGTGCTCGGCGTCCTGAAGATCGAGCCAAACGGCCACGGCCGCATCCTGCCGATCGACAAGAAACAGGCCGGCCGCGAACTATCCGTCGCCGCCGCCGACATTGGCGAGGGGAAGGACGGCGATCTCGTTTCCGTCGATCTCGTCGGCAAGACGCGCTTCGGTGCGCCGCGCGTCCGGGTGCGCGAAACGCTGGGCTCCGTGACGAGCGAAAAGGCCGTAAGCCTCATCGCGCTGCGGGCCCATGACATCCCTGACGTTTTCCGGCCCGAGGCGATCGCCGAAGCCGAGCGGGCCAGACCTGCGACGATGCAAGACCGGGAGGACTGGCGCGATCTGCCGCTTGTCACCATCGACCCGCCGGACGCGAAAGACCACGACGACGCCGTGCACGCCGCGCCCGACCCGGCGCCGGACAATGAAGGCGGGTTCGTCCTTACCGTCGCCATCGCGGATGTCGCGCATTACGTGCGCCCGCGCTCGCCGCTCGACAAGGACGCGCTGGAGCGCGGCAATTCAGTGTATTTCCCCGACCGCGTCGTGCCGATGCTGCCCGAGCGCATTTCCAACGATCTCTGCTCGCTTCGCGAGGACGAGGACCGCCCCGCCCTCGCCGTGCGGATGCGCGTCACAGGCAAGGGCAAGAAGATCGGACACAGCTTCCATCGCGTGATGATGCGCTCGCGGGCGAAGCTGTCCTACCAGCAGGCGCAGGCGGCCATCGACGGCAATCCGGACGAGAAAACGAAGCCGCTGCTCGACAGCGTGCTGCGGCCTCTCTACGCCGCGCACGAAGCGCTGCAACATGCGCGAAACCTGCGCGCGCCGCTCGACCTCGACCTGCCCGAGCGCAAGATCCTGCTGAAGCCGGACGGCTCCTTCGACCGGGTGATCATTCCGGCGCGTCTGGAAGCGCATCGGCTGATCGAGGAATTCATGATCCTCGCCAATGTCGCAGCGGCGGAGACGCTGGAGGAGCGTCGCCAGCAGCTCATCTACCGCGCGCATGACGAGCCCTCGAAGGAAAAAGTCACCGCGCTCGCCGAGTTCCTCGGCACGATCGGCGTCAAACTCGCCAAGGGACAAGTGCTCAAGCCCGCCAACTTCAACGTGATTCTCGAACGGGTGAAGGGGCTGGAGCATGAGAACATCGTCAACGAGATCATTCTGCGCACGCAGGCGCAGGCGGAATACACGCATGAGAACTACGGCCATTTCGGCCTGAATTTGCGCCGCTATGCGCATTTCACCTCGCCCATCCGGCGCTACGCGGATCTTATCGTGCATCGCGCGCTGATTCGCGCGCTGAAGCTCGGCGAGGGCGCGATGCCGGAAATGCCGGCAGGCGAACTCGCGGAGGTCGCGGCGCGCATCTCAGCGGCGGAGCGGCGCGCCATGGCCGCCGAGCGCGAGACGGTCGACCGCCTCATCGCTCATTATCTCGCCGACCAGATCGGCGCACGGTTCGGCGCGCGAATATCCGGGGTGACCAAATCCGGCCTGTTCGTGAAGCTGATCGAAACGGGCGCAGACGGTTTTGTTCCCGCCGCGACCTTGGGCCGCAAATATTTTTCCTATGACGAGGCGAGCCATTCACTCGCCTCGCGCTCGGGGGTGACCTACCGTCTGGCGGATATAATAGAAGTGCGACTCGTCGAGGCGGCCCCCATCGCCGGCGCGCTGCGCTTCGAGGTAGTGAGCGGCGGCGAACGGCGCGCGCCGCCGCGGAACGGCAGGACGCCCCGCGCCAGAACGCCGAGCGCAGCGTTGCGCGAGACGCGAAAGGCGAAGGCGAGAAAGTGAGCGCATCGGGGCGGCGCGCGTCCGCCTGCTTCAACGTCATCGGCGCGGGACTTGCCCTGCCGCACTGGGCGCCGGATATCGGCGCGCGACACTTCGTGTGGAGATATGGTCGGTCAGGGCCTGGGGGCCGAACGTCAATTTCCTGACGCCGCTTCTCGTGAACGGGTCGGTTCGTAGAAGCGCGGCCGTTTCTGCGGCGGTCCGCCGTCGCGGGCGAACGTTCCCGCCTCTATCACGCGCCCTGGTTCGACGAATTCCGTCTCGCCGCGGCCGGCGCGCTGTTGCTCGGCCGGCATTTTTCTGGCTGGCATGCGCTGGCTATCTCCTCGACACTCTGTTCGGCGCCGGCATGGGCGTTTTTCTGGCGAGACAGGAAGACAGGAAAGCGCTCCAGCCTTGACATCCCGCGCGCCGCACGTATGTTTCGCGCCAATTCGTCCCCCTCCGCTCCTCATGGCGGCGGGCGCGATTTTGTTTTCTCTATCAGACTGGAACGAGCGCAATGGCCAAGTCCGCCATGATCAAGATCAAGCTCCTGTCCACGGCGGACACGGGCTATTTCTACGTCACCAAGAAGAACGCCCGAACCAAGACGGAAAAGCTCGTCTTTAAGAAATATGATCCCGTCGTGCGCAAGCACGTCGAGTTCAAGGAAACCAAGATCAAGTAAGGCGCTTCGCAGGCGGCTCGCGCGCCGCCGGCATGGCTCCTCTGAGACAGCGGCTTACACAAAAAAGGGCTCCGATAAACGGAGCCCTTTTTTACAAACTGAAAGATGACGCCGCGCGCTTCATCTTTGAGGATGAAGGCGGCCGACTGACAATGGCTTCAAGGAGGCCACTCCAACCATCGTCAGCCGGCCAACCCCACGGACCCAGGAGATGCGGCGGACCTGAGCACTCCGCAGGGTATTCGAGTTCTGCCGTTACGCATCGAACGCTTGATCACGCCGTGGGAGATTTTCTAGCCCCCTTCGCCGTCGCCAGACGCGCAACCCATTTGGCGGACATCAAATTACTCCGCCTGCACAAAATTGCAACTATCTGATATGTTTTTTCACAATGAGCTTATAGCGAAAGTGAATTCCCGCGACGGCCGGGCGCTTTTCCGCTAAATAGAAGAAAAATGCGCGCCCTGGGAGCGCGCCCGCTTCGGAGGAAATGTATGACTTCTCGTAATCTGCGTCTGTTAATCGGGCTCGCAGCCGCCTTTGCGCTGACGGGTTGCGGCGACCACACGCCCGGAGACGCGACCGGCGCGAAGGTTCTGCGCAACATATTGGAAAAGAACGGCGTCGACGCCAAGATTGTCTCCTTCAAGAAGGTCAACGCCCGCGAGGTCAAGCGCGACAACATCGACGCCTTCGAGTTGATGTACGAGGCGGAAGTCCAGTTCCCCGAGGGCTTCGAGGCCAAGTGCCGCGACGAACGCGAGCGCGGAAAATGCGCTTTCCTCGGCATCGACGAGGATCGCACCTTCGCAAAGAGCGAAGTGCACACCAGCGAGGGCACGCTTCACTTCTTGAAGACCGAAAAGGGCTGGATGGCCGAGGACAATAACGCCTACTGATTCCATGGCGCCGCGAGCGCCCATCATCGTCATTCCGGCGCGGCTTGGGTCAACCCGGCTGCCCGGAAAAGCGCTTGCCGACATCGGCGGCCGGCCGATGGTCGTGCATGCCTGGGCGCGGGCCGTCGAGGCGGACCTCGGCCCTGTCGCTGTCGCGACCGATTCCGAAGAAATCGCCAGCGCGGTGCGCGCGGCTGGAGGCAAGGCCGTCATGACCGCCGGCTCCCATCTCTGCGGCGCCGACAGGATCGGCGAGGCGCTGCGCCAGCTCGACCCGCATGGCCGTCATGACGCCGTGATCAATCTTCAGGGCGATAATCCGTTCCTGCCAAAAGGGGCGCTCGCGGCGGCGCTGGCGCTGCTCGGAGAGCCATCCGTCGACATCGGAACCCTCGCCTCTCTCGCCGCAGCCAATGAAAGCGACGACCCCAACGCCGTAAAACTCGTCGGGACGGAAATCGCCCCGAATCGTCTTCGCGCCCTTTACTTCACGCGCGCGCAGGCTCCCTGGGGAGAGGGTCCGCTGTTCAAACACACGGGCGTTTATGCTTTTCGTCGCGGGAGCTTCGAGCGCTTCGCCGCGCTGGCGCCCTCGCCGCTCGAGCGGCGCGAACGGCTGGAGCAGCTTCGCGCGCTCGAGGCGGGCATGCGCATCGACGCGGCCGTGCTGGACAAAGCGGGCCCGTCGGTGGATACCGGGCGCGACCTCGCGGCCCTGCGCGCCGCGTCGAGCCGCCAGGAAACACAGTGAGCCAGTTCATCGCCTATCAGGGAGAGCCCGGCGCGAATTCCGACATCGCTTGCCGGGACGCCTATCCGCACATGACCCCCCTGCCCTGCGCGAGCTTCGAAGACGCGTTTGCGGCGGTGACGGAGGGACGCGCCGGCCTGGCGATGATTCCGATCGAAAACTCCATCGCCGGCCGCGTGGCGGACATTCATCATTTCCTGCCGCATTCGGGACTGCATATCGTCGGCGAATATTTTCTGCCGATCCATTTTCACCTGATGGCGCCCAAGGGCGCGACCCGTGACGGGCTGAGGAGCGTCTACAGCCACGTCCATGCGCTCGGGCAATGCCGGCGGGTGATCCGCGATCTCGGATTGGCCGCCTTCACCGCGGGCGACACGGCTGGCGCCGCGCGCGAGGTGTCCGAGTGGAGCGACCCGTCCAAAGCGGCGCTCGCGCCGCGTCTCGCGGCCGAAATCTACGGGCTCGACATTCTGGCGGAAAACGTCGAGGACGAGGCGCACAACACGACACGCTTCGTCGTGCTGTCGAAAAAGAGCCAGTGGGCGCCGGCCGATGGCGGCCCGACGATGACGACGTTCATCTTCCGCGTGCGCAACGTGCCGGCGGCGCTTTACAAGGCGCTCGGCGGATTCGCCACGAACGGAGTCAACATGACCAAGCTCGAGAGCTACATGGTCGACGGCGAATTTGCCGCGACGCGCTTTCTCGTCGATGTCGATGGCCATCCCGAGCAGCCGGCGCTCGCGCGCGCTTTCGAGGAGCTATGCTTTTTCTCGAAGGAAGTAGAGATCCTCGGCGTCTATCCCGCGGCGGAGTTCCGGATCACAAATATCCGCGGTTTCGAACGCGGAGATTGAGCCTCATGCGTCGCGGCCGCGCGGCGCGATCTGGCAAGCCGGCGCGGCCGACGCCGCGTTGCAACCCAGACGAGGGATTGACACCGCGCAAGCGCCACTGCTTTCTTTGCTCGCCCTCTTTGCGTGACCAGACGCGCGCTGTCCGGCCCGCCGTCAGCGCGTAAGTCGCCGCCTCTCGCCCGAGAGCGCCGCGCCCGTCAGGACGGCCAAGAAAAAATTGCAAGCGCTTTGCGCAACGAGGAGAAGTCATGTCGGCCGCTTATGATCCCAACAATATCTTCGGCAAAATCCTGCGCGGCGAAATCCCTTCGCACACGGTCTACGAGGACGACGTGGCGCTCGCCTTCATGGACATCATGCCCCGGGCCGAGGGACATGTGCTCGTGATCCCCAAGGAAGGCGCGCGGAATCTTCTGGATGTGTCGTCCGGCACGCTCGGGGAACTCATGAAGCGTGTTCAGCATGTCGCGAAAGCGCTGGAAAAAGCCTTCAATGCGGACGGGCTGACGCTCCACCAGTTCAATGAGAGCGCCGGCGGACAGGTGATCTACCACCTGCATTTCCATCTTCTTCCGCGCTGGGAAGGCGTGCCGCTACGCCCGCCGGGAACCATGGCCGACGACGCGAAACTGGCGGAGCAGGCAGCGAAGATCAGGGCGGCGATGACGCCATTCGCAGGATAACGGGGGCATTTCCCGATAAAACCCCGCGCCGCCTTTGCGCGGCGAGGGCCCGCCCCGCGGAGCCGGGAGGCGGAAACGGCAAGGCCCCGCCTATTCCTCCGCGACCTTCGCTGGCCGAAGCACGACCGGCCGCAGCAGGAAGGACGGGACATGATCTCCGAGGCCGATGACGGGCGGCCCATCGTCCTCGTGATGGCGCCGCGACCGACGGTCGCGGCGCTCTTCCGAGACGGGACGGCTGCGCGTGTCGCCCTCCGGACGCCGGGGCGCATGCGCCGGCCGGCCCATGGCCACCGGTCCCTCCGCCTCCACGCGCTCGGAACGGCGCGCGCGCTCGCCGCCGGCGCTGCGTTCTCGGCGCCCGCCGCGCTCGCTGCGCGCGCCACGGCGATGCTCATGCGGCCGGGTGGTCTCCATCGGGGGCGGCAGTTCGTCGAAGCCGGGCCCTTCCCACTCGATCGCCTTGCCGATCAGACTCTGGATCTGGTCGACATATTTGGCGTCATCCTCTGTGACGAGGGTCAGCGCCACGCCGGAACGCCCCGCGCGGCCGGTGCGGCCGATTCGGTGGACGTAGTCCTCGCTATGGGTCGGCACGTCGAAGTTGAAGACGTGGCTGACATCCGGAATGTCGAGGCCGCGGGCCGCGACGTCGGAACATACAAGTAGATTCACGTCGCCGTTCTTGAACGCCTCGAGCGAGGCCATGCGCGCGAGCTGGTCCATGTCGCCATGGAGCGCGCCCGCGGAGAAGCCGTGCTTCTGGAGCGAGCGGTGCAGGATCGCCACGTCCCGCTTGCGGTTGCAGAAGATGATCGCATTCTTGAGATTTTCCGCGCCGCGGATGAGGTTGCGCAGCGTTTCCCGCTTGTCGGCGTGTCCGCGCGAGGCGACGAGCGCCTGGCGAATCGTCGAGGCGGTCGTGGAAGCGCGGGCGACCTCGATGCGGATGGGGTTATGCAGGAAAGCCTCAGTGAGGCGGGTGATCTCCGGGGGCATGGTCGCGGAGAAGAAGAGCGTCTGGCGCGTGAAGGGCACCAGCTTGCAGACGCGCTCGATGTCGGGAATGAACCCCATGTCGAGCATACGGTCGGCCTCGTCGATGACGAGGATTTCAATGCCCGTGAGCAACAGCTTGCCGCGGTCGAAGAAGTCGAGCAGGCGGCCCGGCGTCGCGATCAGCACATCCGCGCCGCGCATGATCTTCGCTTCCTGGTCGCCGAAGGAGACGCCGCCGATCAGCAGGGCGACGTTCAGCTTGTGCTGGGCGCCATATTTATTGAAGCTTTCCTCGACCTGCGCCGCGAGCTCGCGGGTCGGCTCCAGAATGAGCGTTCTCGGCATTCGGGCGCGGGCGCGGCCCTGTTCGAGTCGGCTCAGCATCGGAAGCGTGAATGCGGCCGTCTTGCCAGTGCCCGTCTGGGCGATGCCGAGAATGTCCCGGCCCTGTAGCGCTGGCGGTATCGCCTGCGCCTGGATGGGCGTCGGAGTCGTGTAGCCGGATGCTTGTACGGCCGCGAGAACCTTTTCCGAAAGGCCCAATTCGTCGAATGTCATCAATTGTCCTGGTTACGGCTTACGGGAGCGGGAGGCCGCTGCGCGCCAGCCGTGCGAGAAGCGCGCAAGTTTTCTGAGAGAGGGCGCCGTCATCGCCGCGAAGACGGAAGGTTTCGCCCGCAATCGCCGCAAAGAAGCGGGGCGCAATCCATAGAAATATGCTTGAACAACAAAGGGCCGAATGTCAATGAAATTGCGAGCGCCGGGACCGCTTTTTCGGGAATAAATCCCGAAAAGTCGGCGCCGGCCCGAAAGACGGCTAGTTTTTCGCGTCGCCGCAGGGCGAAACGGCGGGAGCGGCGCGTAAGGGAATCGTCGCCGTCGTCACGCCGTCGACGCCGACGCTGCGGATGATCGAATAGCGTTGCGGAGCCTGCGGGACTGGCGCCGCTTTGGCCAAGTCGCGCATGGAGCGCTCGGCAACCAGCGAATCGAACGCGCCGCGGTCGACCATCTGGGCCAACAGCTTCGCCCCGAGCACGCTGCACAGGAAAACGGCGGCGGACAGCGCCGCGAGGCTCCACACCCCACTTTTGTCCCTAAAGCGCGGCTCGAAGGAATTGTCATCGAATTCGGACATGGAGGTCGCCCAAGAAAAGCTGCCTCCTTGTTTATCGCGATATGGTAAATATCTGGTTCACGGTCAGCTATTTGCCACGGTCGCGGCGCCTTTGCCCTTGCCAATGGGCGCGCGAAGCAGAAGACTAAGCCGACCGCGGACCGGCCCCGGGCCGGCGGCCGCAAGACCGCGGCAAAGAAATTGCTCCATGCTCCCCTGAAAGATTTTTTTCGGGGACCTACATGGAAAGGACTGAAGGACACAACGGACGTGGCGGCGTTGATATCCATCAAACCCGAGCAAGGATCGTCGAAGGCGGGGAACGAGTCTCTGCGCTCGATTCCACGCGCCGGCAAAGAGCCGAAAAAATCCGGCGACGGGGGGGCGGGGTCCAGCACGGCGCTGATTACGCGCACGCGGCAGCAGACCCGCCGTCCCAATATGTATCGCGTGTTGTTGCTCAACGACGACTATACCACGCAAGAATTTGTCGTCATCGTATTGCGGAAGTATTTCAACAAGACTTTAGAGGAAGCCACCCGCATCATGCTGCACGTGCATAATCACGGCGTCGGCGAATGCGGCGTCTACACCTATGAAGTCGCCGAAACCAAAGTGACCCAAGTGATGGATTTCGCGAGGAAGCACCAGCATCCCTTGCAATGCATCATGGAGAAAAAATAGGGGATCGCAGCGAATGCCGACGTTCTCGCGCAATCTGAAACAGACTCTGGACCGCGCCCTCGCCTCCGCGCGCGAGCGTCATCACGAATATGCGACGCTCGAACATCTGCTCCTGAGTCTGATCGAGGATGCGGACGCCTCGGCGGTGCTGCGAGCCTGTTCGGTCGACCTCGATCTGCTCGCGAAAAACCTGCGCGATTACATCGACCGCGAGCTTGACAATCTGGTGAATGAAGACGCCGACGAATGCAAACCGACAGCCGGCTTCCAACGCGTGGTGCAGCGCGCCATCATCAGCGTGCAGTCCTCGGGGCGCGAGGACGTGAGCGGCGCCAACGTGCTCGTCGCGCTCTTCGCGGAGCGCGAGAGCCACGCCGTCTATTTCCTGCAGGAGCAGGACATGACCCGCTACGACGCCGTGAACTACATCAGCCACGGCATCGCCAAGCGTCCCGGCCTTTCCGACCAGACGCGCTCGCCGCGCGGCGTGGAGGACGATAGCGAACGCGGCGAGGGCCGCGACGGCCGCGACGGCGAGAGCCGCAAGAAGGAAGGCGCGCTCGAAGCCTATTGCGTCAACCTCAACAAGAAAGCCCGCGACGGCCGGATCGACCCGCTGATCGGCCGGGAGGCCGAGGTGCTGCGCACTATCCAGGTGCTCTGCCGCCGCCACAAAAACAATCCCCTGCTCGTCGGCGATCCCGGCGTGGGCAAGACCGCAATCGCGGAGGGGCTCGCCCGCAAGATCACGCAGGGCGAGGTGCCGGAAGTGCTCGCGGGCGCAACCGTGTTCGCCCTCGACATGGGGGCGTTGCTCGCCGGCACCCGCTATCGCGGCGATTTCGAAGAGCGCCTGAAGCAGGTCGTCAAGGAAATCGAGAACCACAAGAACGCGATCCTGTTCATCGACGAGATCCACACGGTCATCGGCGCCGGCGCGACCTCGGGCGGCGCCATGGACGCCTCGAATCTGCTCAAGCCGGCGCTCGCACAGGGCGTGCTGCGCTGTATCGGCTCGACGACCTACAAGGAATATCGCCAGTATTTCGAAAAGGACCGCGCCCTCGTCCGCCGTTTTCAGAAGATCGACGTCAACGAGCCGTCGATCCCGGACGCGATCGAGATCATGAAGGGCCTCAAGCCCTATTTCGAAGAGTTCCACAAAATCCGCTACACCAGTGACGCGCTGAAGTCGGCGGTAGAGCTGTCGGCGCGCTACATCCACGACCGCAAATTGCCGGACAAGGCGATCGACGTGATCGACGAGACCGGCGCCGCGCAGATGCTGCTGCCGGAGAACAAGCGCAAAAAGACGATTGGCGTCAAGGAGATCGAGGCGACGATCGCCACCATGGCGCGCGTCCCGCCCAAGACTGTCTCCAAGGACGACGCGGAAGTGCTGGCCCATCTCGACGAGACGCTGCGGCGCGTCGTCTACGGACAGGACAAAGCCATTCACGCGCTCACTTCCGCGATCAAGCTCGCCCGCGCGGGCCTGCGCGACCATGAGAAGCCGATCGGCTGCTACCTCTTTTCCGGCCCCACCGGCGTCGGCAAGACGGAAGCCGCGCGCCAGCTTGCGACCTCGCTCGGCATCGAACTCGTGCGCTTCGACATGTCGGAATATATGGAGCGCCACACAGTCAGCCGCCTCATCGGCGCGCCCCCCGGCTATGTCGGCTTCGATCAGGGCGGCCTGCTGACCGACGCCATCGATCAGCACCCGCATTGCGTTCTGCTGCTCGACGAAATCGAGAAGGCGCATCCCGACCTCTACAATATCCTCTTGCAGGTGATGGATCACGGGAAGCTCACCGACCACAACGGCAAGACGATCGATTTCCGCAACGTCATTCTCATCATGACGACGAACGCCGGCGCGGCCGATCTCGCCCGCACGCCGATCGGCTTCACCCGCACGCGCAAGGATCTCGACGACAGCGAGGCGATCAATCGCCTTTTCGCGCCGGAATTCCGCAACCGTCTCGACGCGATCGTGCCCTTCGGCCATCTGCCGGTGGACGTCATCAAGCGCGTCGTCGACAAGTTCATCATGCAGCTCGAGGCGCAGCTCGCCGACCGCAACGTTACGATCGAACTCACGGACGAAGCGCGGGACTGGCTCGTCGAGCATGGCTATGACGAGGCGATGGGCGCGCGGCCGATGTCTCGCGTCATCCACCAGGCGATCAAGACGCCGCTCGCCGACGAAGTCCTCTTCGGCCGGCTGAAGAACGGCGGGGCCGTGCGCGTGGTCGTCGTCGGCGACGACAGCGGCGCGAAAAAGCTCGGCTTCGTCTTCCCCGAGGGGCCCGTGCTGCCGCGCCCGGAACGCGACATCATCGAGGCCGGAAAGAAACGCGCGAGCGCCGAGGAGCCGGAGGCGAGCGCAGACGAACCCCGCCCGCCGGAAGCCGACGAGCCGGACCCGAAATCGGCCTCGATGCAGAGCTAGAAGGTTTTTTCAAAACCCGGGAGCGACATACGCAATCTTAACCATGTCCGGCGAAGATCATGCCGGATGTGGCTTCGCTCGGCGAGCGCTTTTGTCCTCGTTGACCGCGAGGCCAGGGGCGCGCACGACGAAGTCGTGCTGAGGTTTGTCGCTCGCAAGATGCGCATTTGCCACGTCATCGAATCCTCTAGCGGAGGAAGCAGCCGGGTCGTCGCAGGGCTTTTGCGCGACCAGGTCGAGGCTGGCCATGACGTCACGCTGATCTACTCCCCGGTCCGCGCCGAGGCGCAGTTCACCGACGCGGTCGCGGAGATCGGCGGGGCGTTGCGAGTGCGCGCCCTCCCCATGTATCGGGAGGTCGGACCCCACGATGCGGTCTCCGGCTGGCGGCTGTTGCGCGTCCTGCGGGAACTCGGCCCCTTCGACGTCGTTCACGGACACAGCTCGAAAGCCGGGGCGCTCGCGCGCCTCGCCGGCCTGTTCCTCGACAAGACGGTGGTCGTCTACACGCCGCACGCCTTCGTCACGCTCGCGCCCGATGCGAGCCGCCTCTACGGCGTCGTCGAATGGGCCGCGAGCTGGTTTTGCGATGCGATCATCCTGGGATCGAGACAGGAATACGCCCATGCGCGCGAGGCGCTGCATCTGCCGGCCTCGCGCCTGCGGCTCATCCAATTGGGCGTCGATTTCACCCATACGCCGGATCGCCAAAAAGCCCGCGCGGCGCTCGGGCTCTCGCCGGACGCGTTCGTCGTCGGTTTTGTCGGACGCATGGCGCCGCAGAAGAATCCGCTGCGCCTCGCCCGGGTTTTCGGCCTGACGGCCGGCGCGAGGCCGGACCTTCGCTTTGTCGCCGTCGGCAACGGCGAATTGCTGGACGTATTTTCTGCTGAGTTGCACGCCCAGCGGGTGGCGGAAGCGACCACGCTCGCGCCCCACGCCGACGGGCGCGAAATGATGGCGGCGTTCGACTGCCTGGTCTGCGTCAGCGACTATGAGTCCTTCGGGCTCATCTTCCCCGAGGCGCTGGCCGCCGGCGTGCCGATCGTCTCACCGCCTGTGGGCGTGGCGCCCGAGGCCGTCGTCGCGGGCGAAACCGGCGTCCTCACCAGCTTCGAGCCAGATGACATCGCCCGCGGCGTGTTGGAAATAGCGGCGATGACGCCCGACGAACGACGCCGGATGGCGGCGGCCTGCCGCGAGAAAGCCGGCGCTTTCGACGCCGCCACGACCGCGGCGAAAACCCGCGAACTTTATGAGGAACTAACGGCGCGCAAGACGGGCCGGCGCACGGACGAAAAGCCATGACGGACGCGGCGACGAGAGGCGAGTGTGTTCGCGCGCCGCTGACCTTCGACTATGAAAAGCTCGTCGGCTTTTTCGTCTTCGTCTTCGTCGCCTGCGGCGCGATCGGCGTCATCGAACCTTCCCCTTACGACTTCGCGTCGCTGATCGCGATGCCGCTGTGGTTCGTCGGCGGCTTTTCCATCCACCGAAGCTTCTTGGTCTTCGCCTTCATCATCATCGTTTACACGATCACCGGCTTTCTCGCGCTGATCCCCTATTGGGATAGCCCGGATTCGTCGCTCTATCAGTATCAGTCCGCCTATCTGGTGCTGACTGGCCTCTTCTATGCCCTTTACATGGGCAATCGCACCGTCGCGCGCGTCGAATTGTGCCTTAAGGCCTATACCGCCGGCTGCCTCATCGCGGCGTTCACGGGCATTCTCGGCTATTTCGACGTCGCCGGCCTCGGCGGCGAGATTTTCGCTCACGCCGGCCGCGCCTCCGGAACCTTCAAGGATCCGAACGTTCTCGGCTCCTATCTCATCCTCGCGATCAATTATCTCGCGCTCAATCTCACGCTTGGACGGGCGCGAAGCATCCTTCTGACCTCGGCGCTGCTGCTCGTGGTCTTCGCCGGGATGTTTCTCTCCTTTTCGCGCGGCTCCTATGGCGCGACGGTCTTTTCATTCGGGCTGATGATCGCGTCGGTCTTCTTCACGACGAAAGACCTGCGCATGAAGCGCCGCATCCTCGTCGCCACGGCCGGCGCCGTCGCGATGGTGGCCATCGTGGTGGTGGCGCTGCTGTCCGTTCCGGAGACTCGGGAGTTTTTCGCGCAACGCACGGCCGCAACCCAGGATTACGACGAGGGCGCGACCGGCCGCTTCGGCAATCAGATCCGCTCCATCCCCATGCTGCTCGAACGTTTCATGGGATTCGGCCCGCTACGCTTCCGCCTCGTCTTCGACCTCGAGCCGCACAATTCCTACGTCGGCGCCTTCGCCAACAACGGCTGGATCGGCGGCTTTCTTTTTTTTCTGCTCATCGGCGTGACGGTCTACATCGGCCTGCGCCTGATGTTCACCATTTCGCCCTACCAGCGTCAGGCGCAGGTCGTCGCGCCGACCCTCTTCGCCCTTTTCCTTCAGGGCTTCCAGATCGACATCGACCACTGGCGCTTCGTCTTCTTCATGCTCGGCGCCGTATGGGGGCTCGAGGCGTCGCGCGAGCGGTGGATCGAACGGGGCGCGGCGTCGATCATTCCACCTTCGCGCTCCGCCGCGCGGGCTTCTTCTCCGTAGCGAGCGGGCGACGCGCCATCGCCTCGGCCAGATAGCGGCCGGTGTGGCTGCGCTTCTCCTTGACGATGTCCGAAGGCGGCCCGGCCGCGACGATCTCGCCGCCGCCGTCGCCGCCCTCCGGACCCATGTCGATGATCCAGTCAGCCGTCTTGATGACTTCGAGATTGTGCTCGATCACGACGACGGTGTTGCCCTGCTCCACCAGTTCGTGCAGCACTTCGAGCAGCTTCGCCACATCGTGAAAATGCAGACCCGTCGTGGGCTCGTCGAGAATGTAGAGCGTGCGGCCGGTCGAGCGGCGCGACAATTCCTTGGCGAGCTTCACGCGCTGCGCCTCGCCGCCCGAGAGCGTCGTCGCCTGCTGGCCGACATGAATATAGTCGAGGCCGACGCGTTTGAGCGTCTCCATCTTGTCGCGAATGGCGGGCACGGCCTTGAAGAGCGTCGCCGCCTCCTCCACCGTCATGTCCAGCACGTCGGCGATGGATTTCTCGCGATATTTCACTTCCAGCGTTTCCCGATCGTAGCGTTTGCCCTTGCACACGTCGCAAGTGACATAGACGTCCGGCAGGAAGTGCATCTCGATCTTGATGACGCCGTCGCCCTGACAGGCTTCGCAGCGCCCGCCCTTCACATTGAAGGAGAAGCGCCCGGGCGCATAGCCGCGCGCCTTCGCCTCGGGCAGGCCCGCGAACCATTCGCGGATCGGCGTGAAGGCGCCTGTGTAGGTCGCGGGATTGGAGCGCGGCGTGCGGCCGATGGGCGACTGGTCGATGTCGATGATCTTGTCGATATGTTCCAGCCCTTCGAGCCGGTCATGCGGCGCGGGAACTTCATGCGCATTGTTGAGTCGTCGCGCGACCGCCTTGTAAAGCGTCTCGATGACGAGCGTCGACTTGCCGCCGCCGGAGACGCCCGTCACGGCCGTAAAGAGCCCCAGCGGAATTTGCGCGTTGACGTTTTTGAGATTATTGCCGCGCGCGCCTGAGAGCTTGAGCCAGCGGCCCGCCATAGGCTTGCGCAGCGTATGGGCGAGACGCACCTGCTTCGCGCCAGTGAGATATTGACCCGTGAGCGACGCAGGATTGTCCATGATCTCCTGCGGCGTGCCCTGCGCGACGATCTTGCCGCCATGAATGCCGGCGCCGGGGCCGACGTCGACGACATAATCGGCGGCAAGGATCGCGTCCTCGTCATGCTCCACGACGATGACGCTGTTGCCGAGATTGCGCAGGCGCCGCAGCGTGTCGAGCAACCGGTCGTTGTCGCGCTGATGAAGGCCGATCGACGGCTCGTCCAGCACATACAAAACGCCCGTGAGGCCCGAGCCGATCTGCGAGGCGAGACGGATGCGCTGGCTCTCGCCGCCCGAAAGCGTGCCCGAGCTGCGCGAGAGCGTCAGATAATCGAGTCCAACATCGACGAGGAAAGTAAGACGCTCGCGTATCTCCTTAAGGATGCGATAGGCGATCTCGTTCTTCTTCTTGTCGAGCAAGCCCGGCAACTTCGATATCCATTCCAGCGCCGCGCGCACGGAAAGCTCCGAGACTTCGCCAATATGCTTACCGGCGATTTTCACCGCGAGCGCTTCCGGCTTCAGGCGGAAGCCTTCACAGGCGAGGCAGGGCGTCGCCGACATGAAGCGCCCGATCTCCTCGCGCGCCCATTCGCTTTCCGTCTCCATGAAACGGCGTTCGAGATTGACGACGACGCCCTCGAAGGGCTTCTTCACGTCATAGACGCGGAAGCCGTCGTCATAGGAGAATTTGATCTCCTCGCTGCCGGAGCCGAAAAGAATGACATTCTTCGCCTTCTCGGGCAGGTTCTCCCAGGACGTGTCCAGCTTGAACTTGTAATGCCGCCCCAGCGCTTCGAGCGTTTGCATGTAATAGGGCGAGGATGATTTCGCCCAGGGCGCGACGGCGCCCTTGCGCAGGGTCGTCTTCGGATTGGGGATGACGAGATCGGCGTCGACCTTCTGCTCGCAGCCAATGCCGCCGCAGGCAGGACAGGCGCCGAAGGGATTGTTGAAGGAGAAAAGCCGCGGCTCGATTTCGGGGATGGTGAAGCCCGATACGGGACAGGCGAATTTCGACGAGAAGACGATATGACCCGGCGCATAATGCATGGAGACATTGGCCGACGCCTGCGCCAGCGCCAATTCCGCGCCCGCCTTGGCGTCGGCGAATTCGATCACCGCCAGCCCGCCCGACAGATCCAGCGCCGTCTCGAAACTGTCGGCGAGGCGCGCGGAAATGTCCTTGCGCACGACGATGCGGTCCACCACGACGTCGATATCGTGCTTCAATTTCTTGTCGAGCGCGGGCGCGTCGGCGATCTCGTAATAGGTTCCGTCGATCTTCAGGCGCTGGAAGCCGCGCCGCGTGAATTCGGCGATCTCCTTCTTGTATTCGCCCTTGCGGCCGCGCACGATGGGCGCGAGCAGATAGAGGCGGGACCCCTCCGGCAAAGCGAGCACGCGGTCGACCATCTGCGAAACGGTCTGGCTCTCGATCGGCAGGCCTGTCGCCGGCGAATATGGCGTACCCACGCGCGCCCAGAGCAGGCGCATGTAATCGTGGATCTCCGTCACCGTGCCGACGGTGGAGCGCGGGTTCTTGGAGGTCGTCTTCTGCTCGATGGAGATGGCCGGCGAAAGCCCGTCGATCTGGTCGACATCGGGCTTCTGCATCATCTCCAGAAACTGGCGCGCATAAGCCGAGAGCGACTCGACATAGCGGCGCTGGCCTTCGGCGTAGATCGTGTCGAAAGCCAGCGACGACTTGCCCGACCCCGACAGCCCCGTGAACACGACGAATTTGTCGCGCGGGATCGTCAGATCGACGTTCTTGAGATTGTGCTCGCGCGCGCCGCGGATGGAGATCGTTTTCGCGTCGTCGAAAACGCGATCGACCGCCGCGGCGGATTTCATGTTGTTGCTCGCCATATGGAGAAAACTTGCATGTTCGGCGCCGGCGCCCGACGCCTGCCCTTTCCTGCCACGGACGGGGCCGCAAATCCACTGGCGGCCGTTGCCGGAGGGCGTGGGCGGGACTACACGGGGGACATGACCAACGCCCCGCGGAAAACGCCCCTCCATCGCCTGCTCTATGTGCAGGTGCTCGCAGCCATCGCGCTCGGCGCGCTTTTCGGCTTCTTGGCGCCTAAGATGGCCTCCGCCGCCTGGGTGAAGGCGCTGGGCGAGGGTTTCGTCAAGCTCATCAAAATGGTCATTGCGCCGATCATCTTCTGCACGGTCGTCTCGGGCGTCGCCCATATCGAGGACGCCAGGAAGGTGGGGCGGGTGGGTCTCAAGGCGCTGATCTATTTCGAGATCGTCTCGACCTTCGCGCTCGCGCTCGGCCTGCTCGTCGGCAATGTGCTGAAGCCCGGCGGCGACTTCGCGGGCAAGGCCGACGCCGCAGCGATCGCGAAATATACGGACGCGGCGGCGCATCGCAGCGGCGTCGATTTCCTGCTCGACGTCATCCCCGACAGCGCCGTCGGCGCCTTCGCGAGGGGCGAAATCCTCCAGGTGCTGCTTTTCTCGCTGCTCTTCGGCTTCGCGCTCCTCTCGCTCGGCGAGCGCGGCCGGCCGATGCGGATCTGGGTGGACGAGGCAGGCCGCGTCATGTTCGCCCTCATCGGCATCGTGATGAAGACCGCGCCCATCGGCGCCTTCGGAGCCATGGCCTATACGGTCGGAAAATACGGGTCCGCGGCGCTTCTCTCGCTCGGCGGGCTCATCGGCGCCTTCTATCTCACCTCTGCGCTGTTCGTGGCCGTCGTGCTGGGGACCGTTGCCGCGGCGACAGGCTTCAACATTTTCCGCTTTCTCGCCTATCTCAAGGACGAATTGCTGATCGTGCTCGGCACATCGTCGTCGGAAAGCGCCCTGCCCGCCCTGATGGGAAAGCTCCAGCGTCTCGGCTGCTCCCGGTCGGTCGTCGGCCTTGTGGTGCCCACGGGCTACAGCTTCAATCTCGACGGCACGAATATCTACATGACGCTCACGACGCTCTTCATCGCCCGGGCGATGGGCGCCGAGCTGGATTTCGGTCATCAGGCGACGATCCTCGTCGTCGCCATGCTGACGTCGAAGGGCGCGAGCGGCGTCTCCGGGGCCGGGTTCGTCACGCTCGCGGCGACGCTCACCGCCGTTGATCCCGCGCTGGCGCCAGGCATGTCCTTCGTTCTCGGCATTGACAAATTCATGAGCGAATGTCGCGCGCTGACCAATTTCATCGGCAATGGCGTCGCAACCGTCGTTGTCTCCGCCTGGGAGGGCGAACTGGATCGCGAGAAACTGACGGCAGGGCTGTCGCGAGGCGCCGAGACGCCCTCCGCCGCCGAAGCGCCTGGCACGGCGGACTGAACGGCTTGCGCGCTCCGCGCGCCGGTGCTAGAACAAAAAACGAACAATGTTTCGGCCGCGCCGCATGATCTGTGGACAAGCGCATCAGGCGCGTCGGGCGCGGGCGCGTCTGGGTTAATGTGCCGCGCGTCGAGCAAGCGGAGAGAGTCATGGCGGGCAGCGTCAACAAGGTCATTCTGGTCGGCAATCTGGGCCGCGATCCGGAAGTCCGGACCTTTCCCTCGGGCGACCGCGTCGTTTCCTTCTCGCTCGCCACCACCGAATCCTGGCGCGACAAGAATACGGGCGAGCGCAAGGACCGCACCGAGTGGCACAGCGTCCAGATCTTCAACGAGGCCTTGGGCAAGATCGCCGAGCAATATTGCCGCAAGGGCTCCAAGATCTATATCGAAGGCCAGCTTCAGACCCGCGAATTTACGGACAAGGACGGCAATCAAAGAAAGATCACCGAGGTCGTGGTGCCGCGTTTCCGGGGCGAGATGACGCTTCTCGACAGCAAGGGCGGCGGCCGTGGCGAGGGGGATTACGAGGGCGGCGGCTATGGCCAAAGCGGCGGCTCCTTCGGCCGCTCCTCGCCGATGGAGCGGGCGCCCGTCGAGCGCCGACCAGCCCAAGCGAGCGGCGGCGGCCGTCTTTCCGAACAACTCGACGACGATATTCCGTTCTGAGGTTTTCCGCGGCGGGCGCCGCCCGCGTTTCTCGCGATCATGTGTTCCGCCGCCAGCCTCGGCTCGCATCGTCTCGGGGCGGGGCTGTCGTCACGCTGGCCGGCGAGGCGCCCTGCGCGCCGGCCATCCCGCGCACGGCTGGATAATGGTCCGGACGCCGGCGCCGCTAGGGAGCGCGCTGTCCGCCCGGCGCCGCTGAGGCCTTGGCTCGCTTTTCGCGCACTGGTTGCATAGAAAGCGCTATCTATCGCTCCCCGCAATCCACATCATTTTTTCGCGCGGCGTCGCCTCCCCCTTGATCCTCCCGCAAATCAACGGCCCAGCCAGCGGTGAATTTAACGTTAAGGCCAGTTGCATCAAAACTATTCTCAATTGTCTCGAAGATTCGAAGATCGAAAAAAGAATTCGTTAAGGAAACGCTAACACTCTCGCGCGTCATCAGGCGGTTGTTCCCGGGGTCCCGAACGGGCCGAAACCGCCGGAATTTCTAGGGAGCGCGCCGCGATCGACCGCGCTCCCCGCTGATGAACGAGAGCGAAAAATGATCGAACGCGTTAACGAAACCCTTCAGCGCCGCAGCGGCGCAAAAGCGCGCAATTGCGTCGATTTCGTTCACGACTCCCACGGCTTCGCGGCGGTGGAGTTCGGCCTTGTCGCGCTTCCCTTCCTGCTGCTGGTCGTCGCGATTCTCGAATACGCCTACGGCAATTTCGCCCAGTCGCGGCTGGACGCCGTCGTGCAGCAGACCGCCCGGCAGATCATGACCGGCTATGTACAGAACCAGTCCGTCTCCGGCAAAGCGCTCGACGCCGCCCAGTTCCGCGCGCAGATCATGTGCCCCAAGCTCCCGGCGCTGATGAGCTGCGACGACCTTTACGTGGACGTGCAGGCCTTCGACGCGCCGGCCAGCGGCGGCGCGCCGGCGACGACGCCCTATCAGAACTACGTCAACGCCGCGAAGAGCGGGTTGAAGCCGCCGCAACTCGACAACGCCAAGAACGCTTACTGCGTCGGCGGCCCCAAGAAATATGTGGTGCTGCGCGCGGCCTACCCCGCCCCGCTCCTCACCACAGCGCTGCTGTTCCCCAATTCGACCATCTACAAGGGCCGCAAGACCCGCCTCGTCCAGTCGACGGCGACGTTCAAGAACGAGCCGTTCCCCACCTCCAACGTCGGGTGCTGACATGACGCGCGCGAAAGCCATGATCCACAAGAACCTTCTCTCCGAAGACCGCGGCTTTGCAGCCGTCGAATTCGGCCTGGCCCTGCCCGTCCTGGGCCTGATGCTGCTCGGCTTCATCGAACTCGACCGCTACGCCTGGGCCGCGCGCCAGCTCGAAAACGCCGCGAACTCGATCGCGCAAATGCTGTCGCAATCCCAGAAGGTCGAACCGGCCGACATGAAATATGCGCAGGACTCGGTGATGGTCCTGTTTCCCCGCGCGTTGCAGGACAGTGCGCGGCTCGGCCAGAAATGGAGCGACAACATCAAGGTCGGGATGTCGACCGTCGGCTTCGCGCCGACGACCCCCGGTTGCGTCTCCGGCTGCGCCTATCTCGCGAAAGTCGCGTGGAGCGGCGGCTCCGATCGTCGGCCCTGCAATACCTTGTTGGCGCCCGTGCCGAACGCCACGACGCCGAGCCCCACCACCCTGCCGACGGATGTCTTCGGCCCAAACTCGGTCATCGTCGTCGATCTCACCTACGCCTATCGGCCGCTGTTCGCCGCCAAGATTTTCGGCCCCCTCACGATCAAGCGGTCCAGCTATCTGCAGCCGCGTTACGTGAACAATCTGCCTTACGCAGTCGCCGCCGGCGACTCCTTCGTCACCACCTGTGCCTGAGAGCGTGCCATGCGTAATCCTGTGAAGCTCCCCGATTTCTCGCGCGACGAAAACGGCGCAGTCGCGATCGCGATGGGACTCGCGGTCATCCCGCTGGTTCTGGCCTCCGGTCTCGCCGCCGACTACGCCATTCTGCAAACCGCCAAATCGCGTCTCGACGCCTCCGCCGACGCGGCGGCGCTGGCGGCCATCAAGACGGCGCAAAACACCATCGCCGAACTCTCCGTCTCGAACCCGAACCCCAAGCCGCAGGCGATCGCCGCGGCGCGGGCGCAGGCGGAAAAGTCTTTTTTCGCCCAGGCCGGCAAGCGCGCCTCCGACCTTCTGGCGAAGCCGACGATCAATGTGACGATCAACGGCCAGGACGTCTCGGCCACCGTCGCCTACAACGCGGCCATGCCCTCGAATTTCGGCAAGATCGCCGGCGTCAAGCTGATGAATTACAACGGCGGCGCGGGCGCGCAGCTCAAGATGGCGAAGTTTCTGGATTTCTACCTGCTGCTCGACGTTTCCGGCTCCATGGGCCTTCCCTCGACGCCCGCGGGCGAGGCGGCCCTCGCCGCGAAGAACCCCGACGATCTGGCGCAATATCCCACTGGCTGCCGCTTCGCCTGCCATTTCCCCTGGTCGCAGGGCTACAACGTCTCGCGCGCGAACAACATCCAGCTCCGCATCGACGCCGTCGGCGCGGCGGTGGCGCAATTGATGAAAAAGGCGCAAGAGACCGCGACCCTGCCCAAGCAGTATCGGGTGGGCGTCTATCCGTTCATCACCCACGTCAACGCCTTCGTCGACCTCACCGACAATCTGCGCGGCGACCAGTATTCGGTCGAGACGGCGATCAATTACAATTCCGCGACGGGAACGACCGACTTCGGCAAACTGCTGGACTTCGGCGACGACAAGGTCTTCGCCCGCAATCTCAATCCGAATTACAAGGCCAATCCCAACATTCCCGCAGATACTGTCCCGATGGGGTCGGGCGGCACGCATATCACCAACATCTTCCAGGAAATCAACGCCAAAATCGCGACGGTGGGCGACGGCTCGGGCGCCTCGACGTCGCAGCCTTTCGTCTTCTTCGTCTCGGACGGCATGCAGAACAGCCAGCGCTTCGACACGTCGACAGGCGCCTGGCCGGGCGTCACGCCCTATCCGACCCCACCCGGCGTGACCGTCTCGATCCGCGCCATGGACCCGACGCTGTGCGGCGTCCTCAAGGCGCGCGGCGTCACGGTCTCCGTGCTGGAGATCCCCTACCCGACCTTCAGCAATCCGAAGCCCTTCGCCTCCTATCAGGAGTTCAAGGCCAACGACGCAGCTCCCCATCTCCCCTCTGCGATGCAGGCCTGCGCCTCGCCGGGCTTCTACCGCAAGGCCGACACGCCGGCCGACATTGCGGCGGCGATGCAGGACATGTTCGCGCAGGCCGTGCAATCGGCCCGCCTGACGCATTGACGCGCCCCCCGCCGGCCCCATCGGGGCCGGTATTGCCTTGCAATGCCCTTTGCTATAGCAGGACTGTCGCAAAACGCGGCCCGCCGCGTCCCCTCCGGGCGCAACCCTCGAGAGCAGCGACATGAGCCAGAAGCCGATCAACTTCCTGCATCTTTCCACGCTGATCGCCGTCGCGATCCTCGTCGGAACGGAGCTTGTCGGCGCTTCCTGGGCTGCGGGTTGGGCGCTCGGCGGCCTTTTCCAGCTCGACCCGATGGTGAGCCGGGCGCTCGAAGTCCTCTTCTCGCTCATCGGCCTCGTCGGTCTGTATTTCTTCATGCGGACCGCGATCCGCAACGAGCCCATCCGCGGCTGACACTGGGAAGCCTGGCCTCCTTACGCTCCTAAGGCTTTCCGCCCCCGCCGTCGCCGCGTTGCGCCAGCATGGCGACGTCGTTTTCACAGGGATTTCGAGATGATCGACAAGCAGGATCGCCGTTCCTTTCTCAAGGTCGCGGCGGCGACCGGCGCACTCGGCGCCGTCGGCGCCCGCCCCGCGGAGGCCGAGGCCTCCCGCATCTCCAACCTAAAGCTCGGCGAAGCGCAACCCTTCTCCTTCGAGGCGCTGAAGCAGGAAGCGCGGCGGCTCATCAAGGAGCCCTATCGCAAGCCAAATATCCCCTCGCCCGAAATCACCTCGCAGATCGACTACGAGAAATGGGGCGAGATCACCTACAACACCGATCACGCGCTCTTCGCGGACACGAAAGAGCGATTTCCGATCGAGTTCTTTCACCTCGGCATGTTCTTCAAAAAGGCCGTGCGCATTCACGCGGTCGAAAATGGCATGGCGCGCGAAGTGCTGTACGACACGAGCTACTTCAACATGCCGGAGGACTCCATCGCCCGGAAATTGCCGGCGGGCGCGGGCTTCGCGGGCTTCCGCATCCAGGAATCGAAGGACGGTCCGCTCGACTGGAAGAAGAACGACTGGGTGGCCTTCCTCGGCGCCTCCTATTTCCGCGCCATCGGCGAATTGCGCCAGTACGGCCTCTCGGCGCGCGGGGTCGCGCTCGACACCTGGCAGGCCGGCTCAAACGAGGAATTTCCCGACTTCACCCACATCTATATCGGGCCGGAGACCGCCGACGGCGTCGTCCTGCACGCCCTGCTGGAAGGCCCCTCGATCGTCGGCGCCTATAAATTCCTGATGACGCGCGGCAGGGGCGTCGTCATGGACATCGACTGCGCGCTTTATCTGCGCGGCTCCTTCACACGGTTCGGCGTCGCGCCGCTGACATCAATGTATTGGTTTTCGGAGACGAAGAAGCCGACGGCGGTGGATTGGCGCCCGGAGGTGCACGACTCGGACGGGCTTTCCATGTGGACCGGAACGGGCGAGCGGCTGTGGCGTCCGCTCAACAATCCGGATCGCGTGATGGCTTCCGCCTTCGGCGACAATAATCCGAAGGGCTTCGGCCTGATGCAGCGCGACCGCAATTACGACCATTATCTCGACAACGTCTTCTACGACCGTCGCCCGAGCGTGTGGGTCGAACCCAAGGGCGACTGGGGCAAGGGCGCCATTCACCTCATCGAAATCCCGACGGACGACGAAATTCACGACAATATCGTCTGCGTCTGGGTGCCGGAGAAAAAGGCCGTTCCGGGAGCCGAGTTCGAATTCTCCTACCGTTTGCATTGGCTCGCGGACGAGCCCTATCCGACGCAGCTCGCGCGGTGCGTCGGGACGCGACTGGGCAATGGCGGCCAGCCGGGCAAGCCGCGCCCCAAGGGCGTGCGCAAGTTCATGGTGGAGTTTCTGGGCGGGCCGCTCGAGAAACTTCCTTTTGGCGTGAAGCCGGAGCCCGTGCTCTGGGCCTCGCGGGGAAGCTTCTCCTACATCTATACGGAAGCGGTTTTCGACGGCGTGCCCGGCCACTGGCGCGCGCAATTCGACCTGACCGTGGACGGAACGGACCCGGTCGAAATGCGCCTCTATCTCAAGAATGGCGACACGATTCTCTCGGAGAACTGGCTGTATCAGTATCACCCGTTCTGAGCGCGCGTCTCAGTCCATCCGGGTCTGGAAGCCATTCTCGCGCACGATGGCGACAAGTTGTTGCGCCGACTCCCGCCAGCTCGTGCACGCAATGACCGGCGCGACCGGCTTTTCAGCGAGCCCGGCGCGCATCTGCGCGGCGAGATCGTCGGCGTCGAGCAAGGCGAAATAGCGCGCGCTATCGCCCGCGACCTCGTGAAAAACCGGTATGTCGGTCGCGATGACCGGCGCGCCGTAATTCGCAGCCTCGACAATGGGGAGGCCGAAGCCCTCCGCGACCGAGGCGAGAACGAGCGACCGCGTGTGCGAATAGAGCAGCGCAAGATCTGCGTCGCCGGCGCGCTGAAGCCAGAAGAGACGCCGCCCGAACTCGGGATGGCGGCGCAAGCGCTTCTCGAAATGGCGCATGCCCCAGCCGCGCCCGCCGACGATGACATAAGCGAAATCGAGGCCCTCGCCCCATAGACGCTCCAGCGCCTCCAGCACGACAGGATAACCCTTGCGCGGTTCTACCGTGCCGACGCCAAGGAAATATGGTTTGGCGCCGGAGGCGATGCGCTCCGCCTGTTCGGACGGCTTTCCCGTCGTCGCCGGCGAGAAGTCGGCGCCGAGCCGCCACCAGCCGATCGGAAATCCCGGAACCGAAAGATCATGCGCGAGAAGATAGTCGCGCAGGCTGTCCGCCACGGCGCGCGAATCCGCCACGACGCCGTTGCTCTTCAGCACGATGCGGTCGAGCCAGACTCGGAACCGCGCGCTCAAATCTGCCGGGAAGGCGTTCGGATACAGCAGCGGCAGGATATCGTAGAGACAGACGACGCTGCGCCCGCCCCTCGCCTTCACCTCTTCGAGAATGGGGAGATATTCTTCCGTGTGGTTCCAGCTCGCGTCGAGCATCAGGAAGATGTCGCCGTCGGCGATCTCGACGACATCCCGAACGTCGGGATGCGGATAATAGGAAAACAGCCTGCCGTTGTGGATCGCGACGGGAATTCCCGCGCCGATTTCCCACGCATGGCGCGCAATCTCGCGCACGACGCGCTGAATGCCCGTCCCCTTGCCGGAGCGCAAGGTGCTCGTCATGTCGAGCAACAGGCGCGGTTTGGATAAAAGCCGCCCTTCAGGCGATGCGTCCGGCCGGTCGGACGTCCGCCATGCCGGGAGCCTGTTCTTTCGCGCACGATAATCAGGAAAAAGGCGCGCCTGCGCGTTTCTCAGCAGACGCGAAATCGTCCAGTAGAGTTCCTTGACGCGCAGCACGACGAGATTTCGCGCGCGTTTGTAAGCCTGTTCGACGGGCGTCGCGCCGATCTCGTCGACCAGTTCTCGCTCATTCAGCGCGCGCAGATAGGCGGCGATGGCTTCGTCGGATGTCTTCCCGGAGGTCATACGCGCCTCGGCGCTGCGTCAATCTTGGCGGTCGTTCCGCTTCGAGGTTCGCTCGAAGAGGATATCGTAATAACTGCCCAGACTGGGATGCGTTGCGAATTTGTCCTGCCGCACGAGGCTGAAGCCATGCGCGCCGAGAAAGTCGGTCAAGGAGGCGACGGTCGCGCAATTTTCGTAGGATTCGAAATCAGCCGCCTCGGTCTTGATGTAGTCGAAACGATCGAGAAGATCTCCCGCTCCTTGCAGGATCATCAGTTCGGAGCCCTGCGTATCCATCACGAGCGCGTCATAAGCGGACGGGTCGACGCCATGCGCCGCGAGCGCCGTTCGGAGCGTAGCGGATTCCATCTCGATCTCTTCGACGTATTCGACCTCGGGCCAGATGTCCTTATGATATTTCAGCTCCAGGATCGACGACGAGGCGCCGTTGTTGTTCGCGACGCGGAAAACATATTTCTGACCGTCGCAGTCGGTGAGAAGCGCGCGAATGGCCATCTGGTCAGGATAAGGCGCGATATTGGCCTTGAGCTCCTCGAAAACGTCAGGCAGCGCCTCGACCCACACGACGGGCAGACCGAGCCGGGCGTAGGTTTCGCGTTCCTGACCGGAATTTGCGCCGACATGCAGCACGCCCCTGCAGGCGCCGAGGAAACGGTCCTCCTGCGCCACCGGAGCCTCTGGTTGACGCGCCCAAAGGGTCGACAGTTTCTTTCGCAAAGCTTCGAACATGTCGTCTCCTCGGTCGAGCGGCTTATCCGTCGCCGCGGGGACGCCGATCGTTGTCGCGCGACCACGCGAGACGCGCGCCCGACGACGTCATCGCGTCGCGCAACGCCTTCTTAAACGCCCGCCAATGCTTGAACAACCGAAACAGGGCGGCTTCGAGCGGCGAATATGCCGACGGGAATTTCCGAAGCGGAGCCGGGAGCATCTGAACGTCATTATCGTCGATATCAAGATCATGCCATGGCATCCGTCGATTTCCGTGCAGGAAAATCGTTCCGTCGAACCCCTGGAACAGGAACGTCAGCTGACTGAGATCCCGCCGCAGGACGAAGGGCGAATTGTCGGCGATCTCCAGATTCGGAAAGAGATCGTCCCGCACGAAAAAGGCGTTGAACTGCAGGACGCACGCCAGTTGATAGCCCTTGGACGTCGCGAGCGCCGTGAGGGCGGACAAGCTCGAGCCCTGATTTACGTTGGGATCGGGCTGCTGAACGAAATGGCATTCCGTCGGAATCGTCGGATTGAACTCGATCACGACGAGCTTCGGCCGGTATTGCCGGACCGCGTTCCATACGTGATAGTCATTGCCGTCGATATCGATGGACAGAAAATCGAAATCCGCGGGTATCGGCGTCTTGCGAAGCAAGGAGTCGAGGCCGGTCGCCTCGTCAAAACCGACGAAGGCGTTCAGCGGAAAAATCCGGTTATTGCCCTCGTAGAATTTTCCGAGCGCGGCGCAACGCGCCGCGTCTCCTTCGATCAAGACGGCCCGGTAATCCTGCGTCTCGATCAGATTGCGCGTATTGCTGAGATGCTGGCCATCCCAGGCGCCGAACTCGACGCACCAGCGATCGCGTTCTCCGATCCTCGATAGGATCGCTTCTATGATTCCGTCCTCGCCGGTCTGCGAATAGACGTCGGCTTTATGTTCGAGAAGCCAAGCGGAGTCCCGCGCCATAGGTCGATACTTCCTCTACCGGTTTCGCTTCGAACCGGGTTGCGACTCGCGTCGGAAGCCGGCGCCGGGTCCCCAGCCCTAGGGGGTCAGACTGCTCGAAGCAAGGGCAATGAGGATAGTTTCGCGCCATGCTGAGCGGCTTTGGCGAGCACGACGCATCCGCGCAACGCCCCTGATTCCGCGCTCGATGGCGTCGACGGATAAAAGGCGGCCAGACCGTGCGCCTGAAGCGCGGGCGCGATATAGTCCGCGTTGAGGGCTTTGCCCGGACCGTAATCGTCATAGCCATAGCCGTCGTCGCCCGGCACGGCGAAATCGTCGATCATGACGATCGCGTCGGGGCAGCGCGAAAAAATGATGTCGATCTCCTCCGCAAGCGGCAAATCCTCGCCCCAGTGCGCGTCGAGATAGAAGAAAGGATTGGACCCATGATTCGTCCACATGGGACCGTCCAGCAGTTCGCGAAGCACCGCCCGGCTGTCGCCATTCATGATTTTCACATTGCCGTCTCGCCGCAGTCGCATGCGCGAGAAGCCATAGGCGTGGAGATCGAGTTCCGCGCTGAAGACCGGCAATCCGGTCTTGGCGAAGAATTCGGTCGTCGACCCGCGATAGGCGCCAGTCTCCACGATGGCCCAAGGGCGGAACGCTTCCACGAGGGACAGGAACAACGACTTGCGCGCGCGTTGGTTATTGAACGGGCCGCCCCAGGGATCCCGCAAATCCGGGCGCCTGTGATAATCCCACGCGCCCTGCGCGATAGCGCGCCATCGTTTCAAGCTGTCTAGCATTTATGCTCCGGCTTCGTCGCCCTGATGTCATTGTGCCCGGGTCTTGGCCCGGGAGGCCGCGGGGAAAGGATCGCCGCGCGGATTCGACGATTACTTTAGCTGACCGCAAGCTGCTGTCCAAGCGCCGGTTTCTGCGGGGAGGACGGACGCGCGGGCGCCCCGTCCTCAGCCGCGTCGATTCGCGCCAAGCCAGCTCACTATGCGCCGCAAGGGATTTTCACGACCCGCCGCCGTCCCTGCAGCCGGCGGAGTCGGCGGGGCGGGCGTCGCGAGCGCGTTCAGAACGCCGGCGAACAAGTCGTCGATCGAGGCCGCCTCCGGCCGCCATAGCGGCTCACGCGCCCGTAGCCAGGCGAAAATCCGCTGGCTGAATCCGTAGACTTCCAGCTCCTCGGGCGCCTGCGGCATGGCCGCGAAAGCCGCCGCGAGTTCGGGATCGTCCGGCGCGCGCGCGCCGTCGCGCACATAGGCGAGCAATCGGCGGCATTTTTCGATCCAGCCCTCCTTGTTCCAGGCGAGTTCATGATCGAGGTGCACGAGCATCGGCGCCGGCAATGTCCGCGGTTCGACGCCGCCGAGATGAAAGGCGAGCGGCAGCCAGTAATCCCACCATGTGTCGCCGATGCGCCAGCTCTCGTCCCGTTTCAGGGCGCCGAGCGCGCCGGTGGGGAAAAAGAAGGCGTCGAAACCGTAACAATGCTGGCCGGTGGGACGCAGCGTTTGGCGATCCAGATTGATCCGCTCGACGATCGCTACGCTTTTCAGACCTTCCGAAAGACGCTCCGCGAGGCCCGTCTGCGGAATCATCAGGCAATCCGCGTTGACGACGCCGGCCGTCGCCGCGCCGCTGTCTTTCGCCGCGTCGAGAAAATCGACGATGCGCGGGCGCTCGACGCCCGGCGGCAGCTCGATGAAATCGACGCCCGCCGGGTAGGATCGACGAAGGTCGACGAGTTCGGCCGCGCCGTTGAGGCTGATGACGCGGAATCCGCTCCGCCGCCAGGATTCAATGCAGGCCGCCTGCCAGGCGTCGCCGTAATCGCGGCCATTCACCGGGCGTCGCACGCGGGGAGGGATGGACGTGAAGAGAGGGATCTTCGATGCGTAGGGCATTTTCCCTTTCCCGTCGAACGCCGCCAATTGCGCCGCGCGCGTAATTATCCCGCCCTGTCCAGGCCGTCGAGCGGCCGCCGCGACCGGATCGACGGGTTGACGGCTGAAAGATCGACGCCTTACTGCTTTCCCCCGGCAAAACTGGGGACAAATTGCGTCCGATCGTTGAGCGGGGAATGACAGGTGCGCCCGAGAATACTCTTCGCGTCGCGGTTTCGGGGCTCGATGTTCGTTTCCGACCTCCGGCGCGCGCTGGCCGAGACAGAACCTCGCGCAGGCGAATCGTTCCGGCCCATTCTGCTCGTCGGCTTGCCGCGCCTGGCCAGCTTGCTCGCGCCGCTTCTCGGCAAAAGACTGACGCTGGTGCTGGACGGCGCCGAGACGCTCGACGATAAACTCGAGGATCGGCTTCGCGCCGTGCGCGTCGCGAGCTTCTCGTTCGAGACCTATTCGAAACTGCGCCGTCGCGGCGTCGACGCCGCCTTTTTCGATTGGGCTCCCACCGTCGTCGAAGACGACGCGCCTTTGCGTCAGGGCAGATTCCTCGAAAGCGGGCTCGACGCCGAAAGACGCCCGGCGTTGCGGGATCTCTCCTACCTCCTTTCAAAGCCGCTCTGGCTGGCGGCGCTCCTCAGCCTCTTTGCGCGCCCGCGCCGTCCGTCGGGCGTCATCCGCGCCACGGCCGCCGAGGCGGCGCAGCGCGGCGCCGTCTATGTCGCCTCTCCGGGAGCGGGCGGATTGAATGGCGATTTTCTGGAGGCGATGGCGCGCGGCGTCGTCGTCTATGGGCCGGACCGGCGACTTTTCAGGCAATTCATCACCCACGGCGTTTCGGGACTCCTCGCGAGCGGGAGCCTCGCGCCGCCCGCGGAACGCGGCCAAGCCATCGGAGCCATGGCCCGCCGCGTGACAACGCGAGCCCGCCGGCGCTTCGAGGCGGATCAGGCCCGGCTGCGCGCCTTTGTCGCGGGACGGCCGCTGGAGCGCCGCACGATCGCGCAGGTCGAGTGGCCGGCGGCGCCCACGGGGGCGGAAGCGCCGCCCGAACAGGCGACGGAAGGCGGCAAGCGGTCGCGCGGCGACGTCCGCCAGGATCGACCCGGCGCGCCGCTCATTACGGTCGCCATTGTCGTACGGAATGCGCGGGAGCGTTTCGCGCCCACGCTCATGTCCGTGCTCGCCCAGGATTATCCCAATCTCGAAATCGTCGCGGTCGACGGCGCCTCGACCGACGGCACCCGCGACGAAATCGCCGCGCGCGACGCGCTTCTCGACTACTGGGTCAGCGCACGGGACAACGGCCCCTACGACGGCATGAACAAGGCCGCCCGCCTCGCCCGCGGGCGATTCCTGATCTTCATGAACGCCGGTGATTTCTTTCCTCATGAATCCGCGATTTCGGAGGCCTTCGAGGATGCGGACATGTTCGAGGCCGACGTGGTGGTCGGCCATCACGTCTATGTCGAGGCAAGCGGCGTCGAATGTCTCCACAAGGGCGCGAGCTTCGACGAAACATGGAGCATTCTGCGGTCCGGCGACATCAGCTGGCCATGGCTCGCCGGCATCCCCTGCGGACAGGCGGTTTTTATCCGAAGCCAGCTGCTGCGCGAACAGCCGTTCGATCCGGCTTACCGCATCGCGGCCGACCACGCCTTTCTCTATGAGGCCAAAAGGCGCGGCCGCCGATTCGCGCATTGCGACAGCGTCATCGGAGTCTATACGAGCGGCGGTCTTTCAGGCTCCGACGACCGCAAGACGTCCAAGGAATTGCGTCGTCTGGCGCTGACTTACGGTCCGCGCGACAAAATCGACGCCTGGTTCAGCGTCAACATGCCCTACGCCTTCGAGCCGGACTGACGGCGCGAAGATGGCCTAACGCGACGCCTGCGCGACATTCTCCAGATACCAGCCATAGGCGGACCTCAGCCCGTCTTCGAGCGAAATCTCCGGCTTCCAGCCCAGCGCGCGAATGCGGCTCGAATCCATGATTTTGCGCGGCGTGCCATCGGGCTTCGTCGTGTCGAAGGTCAATGCGCCCTTGTAGCCCACGACGTCGGCGATCGTCTCCGCGATTTCCCGGATCGTCACGTCGAACCCTGCGCCGCAGTTGATGTGCTCATATTCGTCGTAGTTGTCGAGACAGAAGACGACGCCCCTCGCGAGATCGTCGACATGAAGAAATTCGCGCAGCGGCGTTCCCGTGCCCCAAACGACGACCTCGGGAGCTCCCTCCAGCTTCGCCTGATGGAATTTGCGCATCAGCGCAGGGATCACATGGCTCGTCTCGAGGTCGAAATTGTCGTTCGGTCCGTAAAGATTGCACGGCATGACCGAAATGTATCGGCGCCCGTGCTGCTGTCGATAGGCCTGGCAGCTCATGATTCCCGCAATCTTGGCGATCGCGTACCACTGGTTCGTTGGCTCGAGCGGCCCCGTCATCAGCGCGGATTCGGCGATCGGCTGCGGCGCGAATTTGGGATAGATGCAGGAGGAGCCCAAAAACACCAGCCGATCGACGCCCGCCTTGTGCGCGCCGTGGATGACGTTGGTCTGGATCGTGAGATTGTCGTAAATGAAATCCGCGGGATAGGTGCTGTTGGCGAGAATGCCGCCGACCTTCGCCGCTGCAAAGATGATCGCGGTCGGTTGATTGGCCCGGAGCCAGAACTCCACCTCGGGCTGCCGTCGAAGGTCGAGCACGGAACGGTCGACCGTAATGACCTTCCGGCCCTGCGATTCGAGAAGGCGGGTAATCGCGGAGCCGACCATGCCGCGGTGCCCGGCCACCCAGATACGCTCCTCCATCGAATTCGGCTCCCTTTTTCCATTCTTTCCGGGCGGCGAGAGCCTGCGCCTCCCGCCCGAAACAGGATGAGCCCGGAGCCCGCCGGCGCGAAATGGATACTCTCTGCAATCATGCCGATCAAGCAACCGGCGAAACGCCGGCCGATCCTGTCACGATCGAGCCGGCCCTCCATATTGCCCGGCCCGGCCTCCCGCACTTCTGTGCTAGAGATCGGCTTCCCGAGCGCAATGAGGGGGCAGGATCGCGCATGTCGACAGAAACGGTTGGCAAGGTCGGACATTCCGTCGCACATTGCGCGCCGGGTTCGGGCGCGCCCGCCGGACGCTACAGGCCGGATATCGATGGGATGCGGGCGGTCGCCGTTCTGGCCGTCATCGTCAATCACTTCGGCGCCGATTTTCTCCCCGGGGGCTTCCTCGGGGTCGACATGTTCTTCGTGATTTCCGGCTTCGTCATCACGACATCCCTCCTCGACCGGGATCACGACAGGTTCCCCGTCCTGCTCGTCGATTTCTATTCGCGGCGGATCAAGCGCCTCCTGCCGGCGCTGATGCTCTGCGTCCTCGTGACGGGACTGCTCGGGGCAATCTTCATCAATCCGGAGTCCGCCGGCTTCTCCCACTCGATGCGCGCCGGCTTCTTTTCCCTGCTGGGCGTTTCGAACATCTATTTCTTCACAGAGGCGATCGACTATTTCGGCCTGTCGGCGAAGCTGAATCTATTCACGCACACCTGGTCTCTCGGCGTGGAGGAACAGTTTTACGTGCTGTTCCCTCCCCTGCTGTGGCTCGCAGGGCGCCTTTCCCGGCGGACGGATAAGCGCGCGACGCTCCTTTCCATTCTCTGCGTCTTGACGGTCCTCTCGATCGTCTCCTTCGCATGGCTGAACAGCGTCATGCCGGACGCCGCCTATTTCCTGATGCCGCCGCGCTTTTTCGAATTGAGCGCGGGATGCCTTGCGGCTATTGCGCCCGCGTGGGCCGCCTCGAAGCTCGACCGGCGCGCCGATACTCTGTCATGGCTCTCGGTCGCGCTGCTTTTCGGCGCCTTTTGCGCGTCCGCCGATCGACAGGCCGTCACGACGCCGCTCGTGGTTCTCGCCTCTGCGGCGCTCATTCTGACGAGTCGCCCGACAGGCGGCCCGTATCGCCTGCTGACGAACAAATGGGCGCTGTTTGTCGGTCTCGCTTCATATTCCCTTTATCTCTGGCACTGGACCGTTCTCTCCGTCAGCCGGTGGACGATCGGGATCGACTGGCGCACGGCCCCGTTCCAGATCGCAGCGATCCTGCTGCTCGGAACGGCCAGCTACGCTTTCGTCGAGCGCCCTCTGCGGCGCGCGCAGTGGTCGAGGCAAAAACTCCTCACGATCGCCTACGGCCTGACGGCGCTCGCCGCCTCGGCCTTTACGATGAACAAGCTGAATACGACGTTCAAGGGCGCGCTTTACGCCGGTTCGCCGGCGGAAATGGCCGCGAAAGGCGTGCTGACCCTGTTCGACGAAAAATTCTACGCCGGAAAAGTCATCTGGCGCCCGCGTCCCTGCGTCCTCTCCTCGAACGACGAGGTCGGAAAAAAGATCGACGCCGACGCTTGCGCTCTCGGCGGACCGACGCAGGCCAGACCGACCTTCCTCGTTATCGGCAATTCGTTCAGCGCGGCTGAATTCGAAATGTATTCGGCGCTTTACGAGAAGGGCGCCGGGAAAGTCGTCGCAACCTCGTCCTGGGGCGCCGCGCCCGTGCCCGAGGTCAAGATCGATAATCCATGGACGCTGGCGAACCAATATTACTGGAGCGCCGTCATCCCGGACCTGAGCGCGCAGCTTCGCGCGGGCGATGTGCTGGTGATGATCAACGACCTTTCCACCTTCACGCCCAAAGCGATGACGCCCGCGGAGGAAGACAGCCTCGCGCGTCTCGAAGCCGGACTGAACAGGATCGCAGGAGAGATGCGCGGCAGGGGAATCAAAATCGTCTTTCAGTCGCACAATCCATTTATGCGCGAATCCGGTTGCACGCCCGACATCGCCAAACCGCAATGGTTCAATCTCTCCGAACGCGCGGGCTGCGTCTACTACACGAAGGCCGAGTCCCTCCAGCGAATGGCCCGGCTTCACGCCACGCTCGACAGGGTCCGTCGAGCGAACCAGAATTTTTTCCTGATGGACCTGTTCCCCGTCCTCTGCCCCGGGAACATATGCGGCTTCTTCAATGACGACCGGACGCCGCTTTATCGCGACGAATGGTCCCATATGAGCGTCGAGGCCGCTTATCTCGCCCGCCCGATCTTTTTGCAAACGGTTCAAAAAGCGCGCGATTCCTCGGCAGACCCGCCTCGAACGGGGGACGCGCCGACCAGCGGGGAGCCGGCCGGGGCTGCGCCCTGACGCAGAGCCTTCCCGCGCGGGCGCCTGCGTGATGAGCGCTCGACAGCCGCGGGCATGGCATAACAAGGAGCAACGCCATCAAACGCCCGCCCGCCATGATCCAGCCCACGGGCATCCGCTTCTCCGTCGCGCCTGTGATGGATTGAAGAAAAAACACAATATTTCATATCTTCGAGTCGCCACGCGCAGTTCGCGCGCATTGACTGTTCGCCTTTTCTTCTTCCACGATTACGCGCGCAACGCCGCGCTGTCGCGCGATCGAATCCTGCTCGCCCGCGCTGGTGCTGGAACCAACGATGCGCTGACATCGCAAGTGGACCTGTCACCGGGAGCCGACCAAACCTGCGTGCGTCCGTTCATCAACTGCGGGTCATAATTTTCGGCGCCCGCGAGCAGCGCAGAAGTGAAACGATTGTCGGCGGCCTCGGCAAACTTCTCCCGAGAGTTTGTGAAGATCGGCATGTAAGAGCCTGTTTGGAAATTCACGGGTGAGCATTTCGACGGATGCGGAGGCCGCCCATGGCGACGTGACTCAAACAATACGGCCTCCGGCAAACCCGGGGCGGTTCAGACCGAAATTTCAAACAGGCTCTGAGAAGCACTTATAGAAACTTTTCATCGCCCAAGTTCTTTGCATCGCAAACCTGGTTGTTCCTGCTTCTCTCGCGCCAAAGGACATCTTTGGCGCTCGCCGGAGCCGTTCACTCGCGCGCGGCGCCGCTCCGGCCGTGCAATTCTCGCAAGCCTTCGGCGCTCACTATCGAATTCCGCACGAACTAAAGTACAGCTGCAGCTTCTGCATGGCTCGATCCGGAGCTTTCGTCCGTTTTTTATTTTATCGATTACGGAACATCCCTTGGACGTCGAGCGTTACTTAAAGGGCGGGAATCGCAAGCGGCCCGACCGCAGCGAGCCGCGCCCAGAAATCCTTTCAAGGTCCGGGGATTCTATTTTGTCGAGCGTGTCCGAGTCGCATAGATCAACGAAAATCTCTCCTGCGGAATTGGCGCTCAAGCGAGCGCTGGACGTCGCCGGCTCCGCCGTCGGCCTGTTGTTGCTTTCGCCCGTCTTCTTCCTCATCGCGCTCGCCATAAAGGCCGACAGTCCCGGGCCGGTATTTTTCAGGCAAACGCGCGTCGGGCGCGGCGGCGAACCGTTTCAAATCTTCAAATTCCGCTCCATGACCGTCGCCGCGCCGAAACTCGGTCCAGCCATCACCACGCGCGACGACAATCGCGTGACGCGCGTCGGCGCCTTCATCCGCAGATGGAAGCTCGACGAACTTCCCCAGCTTTTGAACGTCCTCGCCGGAGACATGTCCCTCGTCGGTCCGCGTCCGGAAGTCCCAGAGTTCATGTCGAGCTACACGCCAGAGCAGCGGGAGGTGATCCTGTCCATGCGGCCCGGCATGACGGATTATGCGGCCATCATCTTCCGCGACGAAAGCGCGCTTCTGTCGAGCCGTGAAAATCCGGCCGAAACGTACCGGCGCGAAATCATGCCGATCAAGTTCGGGCACTACGAACGTTATGCGCGAGATATGTCCCTTGCCACAGATGTCAAAATCATCCTGGCGACCGTCTCGATTATCGCTTTCGGGCGCATCCCCGCGATCCTGGGCATCGAACCGGCCGGGACAAGCGCCGACGCCGCGCAATAATCGGGGGAACTGCGCTGAACCCCGGCTTCGGGCGTTCGAATAAAGACGTCGTCCCGCCCGATCATTGATCTTCCGTAGATTGAGCGCGGTTAGCACCGACAGGCCCGGGGGCCCGAAAGATGAACATGAACGTCAAGATCGATGGCGCCGATGCGGCGCCCTTCACGGCGGTCGGCTACAGGCCAGACATCGACGGTCTGCGCGCCATCGCCGTCGTTTCGGTCGTCATTTTCCATTTGTCCCGTTCGACGCTGCCCGGCGGCTTTCTCGGCGTCGACATGTTTTTCGTGCTTTCCGGCTTTCTCATTACCTCGATCATCTGGCGCGAGGGCGCAGGGGGCGACTTTTCGATCGTCAGATTTTACGATCGCCGCATCAAGCGCATCATGCCGGCGTTGTTGCTCTTGCTCTTGTTCACGAGCGTGTTCGCCTATCTGATCCTGCTCCCAGCGGATCTCATCGGCTATGCGAAGAGCCTTCTCGCCACCCTCGCCTTCTCCGCCAATTTCTATTTCTGGCGCGACACGAGCTACTTCTCGCGCATGGCGGAGGAGAAGCCGCTTCTCCACATCTGGTCGCTGGGCGTCGAGGAGCAGTTCTACCTTCTCTTCCCGCTTCTGCTCGCATTCCTCGCGCGGCGCTGGCCGCGCGCTGCGCTCCCGACGATTTTGGCCCTGACGGCCGTCTCGTTTTCTTTGAACCCGATCGCTTACAATCTCGGGCTCGAGGGGGCCGCCTTCTGGCTGCTTCCCACGCGCGCATGGGAGCTTGGCGCAGGCGCAATTCTCGCGCTTCTGCCAGCGTGGTTTTCTCCGCGCCGGCAGACTGGCGCAGCGCTCGGCCTTGCAGGCGCGCTGCTGGCGCTCGCGGGAATCGCTTATCCCTTCAAGGCGCTTGCGCCGTTGCCGGTCGCCCTTCCTGTCGTCGTCGGCGCGGCATTGGTCATTTACGCAGGGTTTTCGAAAGCTTCGCCCGTGAACCGCGCCCTCAGCGCACGGCCCCTCGTCTTCGTCGGACTGATTTCCTATTCGCTCTATCTGTGGCATTGGCCGATCATCGTCTTCGGCCAGTATTATCTCGTTCGCGATTATACGCTTGCCGAGAAGCTTGCCGCCGCCGCTGTGATGTTCGTCGCGGCGGCCGGGTCATGGCGTTTCATAGAGCGGCCGTTTCGCAGCAAACATATGCCGGTTCGGACGAGCCGTATGGCCGCTGCAGGCGGCTCGGTCGTCTTCGTCAGCGTCGCAACGGCCCTTCTCGCCTATCAGGGGTTCCCGAACCGCTTGAACAAAGAGGCCGCCGTCATCAACGACGCCGTCGGGGCGATGTATCATTGTCCATTGTCCAACTACCGAAGCCTCGGCTCCGCGCGCGTATGTCCGATGACGGCAGGGTTGACGAACCCGGCCGACGCCGAAGTCGTCCTGCTCGGCAACTCGCATGCGCTGATGTACGCCCCCGTCTGGGCCTCGCTTTTCGGCGAACGCGGGCGCTCCGTCCTTTTGATCCTGATGAATGAATGCCTGCCGACGACGCAGGTGAATCTTTCCTCCGTATGCAAGGACGTGGCGAAGGCCAATCTCGGCGAAGTATTATCGCTCGCTCGGGCCAAAATCGTGGTTCTCGGCCTGACATGGTGGAACGGCGCGCGACTCCAGAACGCCGACGGCCAAACTGTCGAAGGCAATGGAACGCCTGAATTGACGGCCGCCATCGACGACTTGATCGGCCAGCTGCGCCGCGCCGGCAAGCAGGTGATTCTGACCGGTCCGACCGCGCAGCCGCATTGGGATGTGCCTTCGGTCATTAGCAGGCAGATCGCCTTCGGCCGCCCGTTCGACCGCAAGCCCTACCTTCCGCTCGCGGATTTCAACCAGCGCTTCGGAAGCGCCATTCGCCATTTCGAACAAAGGCGGGACATCGGCTTCGCGCGGCCTGACGTCGTCCAGTGCTCAGGCGAACGCTGCGAGTTTCTGCTCGACGGCAGATCACTCTTCGCTGACGGAAATCATCTGGCCGAAGCTGAGTTGTGGCGATATCGCGCGCCCTTCGAACGCGCCCTCGAGTCAATCGACGTTCCGCCGAAAAAGACGCCGACGGGCTCGGACTGGCGGTAGAGCATACGCCCGCGGCGAGAGAACAACCCGATCTGCGTCAGATAAAAAAACAGCCCGCGCCTTTACATCCGAGGTCGCGAGCCGTCTCTTTGCCGTCGGCGCATCTGCGCCGCCGAAGGGGTGGAGCTTCGGATCGGGACGTCACGCCCGGCCCGGAAGATCGTTTGCTCATCGTCGGCGATTATCGTTAACAAACAGTTAACGCACAATCAGGCGGCATGGCGGAAATGGACCGCTTTTTGGCGGGTCTCGACCTGTCCCACGCCGACCGGCGCGATACAGTTTTGTTCAGCTGGTTATCCAGGTTCCCCCCTCGGAGCTCGGTTCTCGGATCGGGCTCCTTTTTTTAAATTCCTCAAGCCGTCGCGCCAGCGTCGATGGTGATCACGGTCCCTGTGATACTGCTCGCTTTGTCGTCGAGTAGAAAAGAAACCGCGTTCGCCACATCCTCGGGCGCTGCAAGCCTGCGAAGGGCCGCCCGTCCTGCAATCTTCGCGCGATCCTCCACGCCCAGCGACGCGGTCATCTCGGTCTCGATGAACCCCGGCGCGACGGCGTTCACCGTGACGCCCATACGGCCCACCTCGCGCGCGAGCGATTTCGTGAAGCCGACAAGCGCCGCCTTCGTCGCGCCATAGACTGACAAACCGCTGTAACCAGTCGACGCGATGATCGAGGAAATATTCACGATGCGGCCAGAGCCAGCAGACATCATGTTCCGAACGACATATTTAGACAAGATGATCGGAGCCGTCACATTGACGCGCGTGAGCATCTCGATCTGAGAGTTGTGCATGGTCGCCAGGAGCCCTTCCGTGCCGAGCCCCGCATTGTTGACGAGGCCGTAGGGCGCGCCGAATTCCTTCTTGAGCGCCAGCACGAAATCCGGGATCGCGTCGATGTCGGAAAGGTCCAGCGTGGAGAAGGAGAGCGCGCCGTCGCTGCGGGCGATTTCCTCGCGCAACTCGTCGCTTTCGCGTCGCGCTACAGCAACGACCCGGTACCCCTCCGAAACAAGGCGTCGCGTGATGGAAAGCCCAATTCCCCGGCTGCCGCCCGTGACGATGACGTTGCGCATCACGCCCGCCCCCGCATCAGCTTGCCGCCCGCTGTGAGCGCGAGCGCGGGAACAAAGTCAATCGTCACAGGCGTCTTGTGCCGCTCGAGGCGCATGCGGCATGCCGAGAGAATTTCATCCTTCACCGCCTTCTTGAACTCCGGCGCGGCCTCGGGTTCCTTCAAAATCACCTGGGCCACGATGAGGTCGCCGGTAATCGGATTTCGCCGCGCCCTGACAAGCGACATGCGCACCGCATCATGCATATTGATCACCTGCTCGACCTCTTCCGGATGCACTTTCAGGCCTCCGACATTGATCGTGCCCGCGCGGCGGCCACGGAAGTAAATTCTGTCGCCGACGCGCTCGACGAGATCGTCCGTGTCGACGAAACCCTCTGCATCCGAAAGCGTCAGATCGTCACGTCCGACGTATCGATGCGCGGTACGCCGGGATCTGAGACGCAAGGAACCATCGACGACGCGCATTTCCACATCTCCAACGCCATCGAGGTAAGAAGCGGGAAACCCCTCTCTCCCATCCGTGACTTCGAAGCCCACGCCGGCCTCCGTCGAGGCGTAAGCGTGAACGATGCGCGCGCGCGGAAAAGCGGATCTCAAACTGTCCAAAATCGCACGATCCGCAATTTCTCCCGAAAGGCGAATATACGAAGGTGAAATGCGCGCAGCCTCCGGACTCATCAGCAGACGACGCCAATGCGAAGGCGTCCCCGAAATATGCGTAACGCGGGCTTCGGCCATTCTTGCGACATGATCCGCAAGCGGCTCATCCGAGTCCGTCAGGACCAAATCGGAACCGCTCGTCGCCGCTCGCAAAAAAATCTGCATGCCGCCATATCGGCGAATGTCGTAGAAGGTCGACCAAACCGCGACAGGAGGCCCGCTTACGCGCGGCTGAAACGCGCCGAGAAGCCCTTCGAGACGATGCGCGACGAGTTTTGGCGCGCCCGTCGTCCCCGAGGTAGGCATCACCCATTCCGTCGAGACCGGCTCCGAACGCCTCTCCTTTTCCGGCGACAAATCTCCGACCACGAAGCGCGGCAGATCAAAGCCGAAGTCCTTGGTCTCATCGCTACAAACGATTGCATCGACATTTGCCTGGGCGATCGCTGAAGCTATTCGCTCCGTCGAAAAGTCCGGCGGCGCAACGACCATCCGCGCGGCTAATCCATCGAGCTCCAGCATCGCCAAAGCCGCCGCAAACTGCGAGGATACCCAGATCAGGACCGAGCGTCCGGCAAGCGCGTCGCGTCTTCCGTTCAGCGTCGTTCCAGTTATCGCCTTATGCCAGGAGACGCTCGCGCGGGGACCCGCAAGGCGCCCACACGACTCCAGCGTCGCCTTGCGCGCCAGCTCCGCCAGTTCAAGCGGCTGCGACATTGTCATACAGCGCGACGAAATCCGCGAAGGTCACCGGGAAATAAACCTCCTCCGACGCGGTGAAGGGATCGACGCCGAGCCTGTCCTCCAGCCGCGCGACGATGATTGCGAAGCAAAGCGAGTCGAGTCCGGAGGATGCAAGGACGGCGTCGTCGGTCAGCGGCGCAAGCGTTTTCTCCTGCTCGGCCGCGACCTCTTCCATAACGGAAAGCACTGTTAACCGTATGCTCATTGGCGGCTGCCTCTTCATTGTCGGCTAAGAATGACCTATCTATTTTTGTGTTCAATCCGCAAGTATTTCGCCGCAGAATGGTGAATGTTCATGACGCCGAATAGTCCCCGATGACCAAAGACGCATCCCCCCGCATCCGCTGCCGCATGATCGCCGAACGGGACATGCCCGCCCTCTCCCAACTTCTCGCGCGCGGGTTTCCGGAGCGCACGATCGGCTATTGGGCCAAGGCGCTCGATATCCTGGCGCTTCGCGATGCGCCGGAAGGCTATCCGCGCTTCGGCTATCTTCTGGAGCACGATGACGCACCCGTCGGCGTGATCCTCATGATCTTCACAAGATTCGGCGAAAGGCATATTCGCTGCAACATCTCAAGCTGGTATGTCGACGAGGAATATCGTGGATACGCCTCCTTGCTGATCGCGGCCGCCGTCCGCTACAAGGATGTCACATACGTCAATATTTCTCCCGCGGCGCATACCTGGCGGGTGATCGAGGCGCAGGGCTTTCGCCGCTATTGCGACGGCCAAATGCTCGTCGTTCCCGCGCTTGGAAAATGGGCGCCGAAAGCGAGGGCCCGCCCCTTCGACAAGCGCAAGGATTACGGCGACGCGCTGACACGACAGGAGCGAGACCTGCTCGTCAGCCATGTGGACCACGGTTGTCTTGCCTATGTGGTCCAAGAAAAGCGCGAAGCTCATCCCTTCGTCTTTCTGCCCCGCCGCGTCCTCAAGGGATTCTTCCCCACGCTTCAGCTAATGTATTGTCGCGATATTTCCGACTTCCAGCGTTTCGCCGGTCCGCTCGGCCGCGAACTGCTCCGACTCGGGCATCCCACGGTTCTCGTGGACGCCAGCGAACCCCTCGCCGGACTCATCGGAATCTATATGCGTGATCGCGGTCCCAAATATTTCAAGGGCCCGGACAGGCCGCGTCTCGGCGATCTCGCGTTCTCGGAAATAGTTTTGTTCGGACCATGAGGCCAGCGTGAAAGCCGTAACTGAAACATCCGCCGCCCTGGCGCTCGTCGACCATCTGCGCGCCAATGGCGTGGATCACATTTTCTGCGTTCCCGGCGAGAGCTATCTCTCGGTTCTGGACGCCTGCTACGAACGCGGAATGACGCTCACTGTCTGCCGCAACGAGGCAGGCGCGGCGATGATGGCCGACGCTTACGGCAAGGCGACGGGTCGTCCCGGCATCTGCTTTGTCACGCGCGGCCCCGGCGCCGCCAACGCCTATGCTGGCGTCCACATCGCGCAGCACGACTCGACGCCGATGATCCTCTTCATTGGGCAGATCGAGCGCAGTAATCGCGAACGCGGCGCTTTCCAGGAAGTCGACTATCGCGCCATGTTCGGCGGCCAGACCAAATGGGCGGCCGAAATAGACGACGGCGCGCGCATCGGCGAATACGTCTCCCGCGCCTTCCACGTCGCCCTTGGCGGACGGCCAGGTCCGGTTGCGCTCGCGCTTCCCAAGGATATGCTCGAGGAACGCGTTTTCTCCCGGCTCTGCCCCGCGGCCGCCACTGTCGAAACCGCGCCTGCGGCCGACGCAATCGATGCGCTCGCCGGTTTGATCGCGAAGGCGGAGCGCCCCTTCTTCGTTCTCGGCGGAACCCGATGGGACGAAGAAGCGTCGCGCCGCATGATGGCCTTCGCGACCAACTTCGAGATCCCTGTCGCAACGAGCTACAGACGCCTGCCGCTCTTTGATTCCATGCATGAGTGCTATGCGGGCGATCTCGGCCTCGCAGCAAATCCGAGGCTCGTTTCACGCGTGCAGCGGAGCGATCTCTTCGTGCTCGTCGGCGGGCGTCTCGGCGAAATTCCGTCGCAGGGATACAAGCTCTTCGATATTCCCAATCCAGCTACAAAATTCGTACATGTCTATCCGCAAGCGGAGGAGTTCGGCCGCGTCTATGCACCGACGCTCGCCATACATGCATCCCCGAAGCCTTTCGCGGCAGCCCTTTCGACGCTCACGCCGCCCAAAAGCCGCCCTTGGTGGGAAGAGACCCGCGTCGCGCATCGCGAATATCTCGAGTTCTCCAGAAGCTACGCACCCTCGGCCGATGTGGATCTCGCACAGACCATGATTTGGCTGAACGAAAACCTGCCCCGGGACGCCATCATCTGCAACGGCGCGGGCAATTATGCGTCATGGATACACCGCTATTTCCGATTCCGCCGCTTTGGCTCTCATTTCGCTCCGACCTCGGCGACGATGGGTTATGGCGTTCCCGCCGCTGTCGCGATTCAGCGGCTCTATCCCGAGCATCTCGTCATTTCATTGAACGGCGATGGCGATTTTCTCATGAACGGGCAGGAATTCGCGACAGCCGTCCAGTATCAGCTTCCGGTCATTGTCATCGTTTGCGATAATGCCAGTTATGGCACGATCCGGATGCATCAGGAGCGGAGTTATCCTGCCCGGGTCATCGGCACCGATCTGCATAATCCCGATTTTGCGGCTTACGCGCGCGCCTTCGGAGGCTTCGGCGTCCGCGTCGAAAAAACCGCTGATTTCCCAGCCGCATTCGACGCGGCAAGGAGATCCGGGCTTCCCTCGATCATCCACGTATTAATCGATCCGGATAGAATAACGCCCACCGCAAACCTCTCGACCTTGCGGGCCGAAGCGTTGGCGCGCAGTTGAAACGCTCTTCCGACGTGGCCAAAGCCGCAGGCTCACGGAAACCGATCCTCACGCCGCACGCGGCGAAACAACGGCGGCGCGGCTGTGGGCAAAGTCCCAATAAAGCGCACGCGCGCGCTTGTACATCGGACCTGGCTCCAGAAGACGGTCGTCAATCCGCGACATCGGCGCGACCTTCTGGAAATTTCCGGTCGAGAAAATCTCATCCGCTTTCAGGAAGTCTTCATAGGTCAGCGTCGCTTCAACAACCTCGACGCCATCCGCGCGCAACAGCCCGATCACGCGCTGTCGCGTAACGCCGTTCAGGAACGTCCCATTCGCAGCGGGCGTGAAGACCACGCCATCGCGTGCAAGGAACGCGTTAGAATTCGCAAATTCCGCGATATTGCCCAGCATATCTCGCATCAGGCAATTGTCGAAACCACGGCTCCCCGCCTCGATCAACGCACGTGCTCCATTTGCATAATGGCAACTTGCTTTCGCGCCGACCGGCGCGGTCTCCCCGCTTGGCCGACGAAACGGAGACAAAGTTACAGCGCCGCCCTTCGGCGCAGGCATCGGCGCCTCATAAATCGTCAAACACCAATTCGTCGAGGACGGATCGAATTTAACGCCGCCTCCGAGACCATCTTCGGCCCAGTACATCGGCCGAATGTATAGCTGTGCGTCCCGCGTGAACCGGCGCAATCCGTCGTCCACAAGCTCCCGCCATTCGTCAACCGTGACGACAGGGTCGAGCAACATCTCACGGGCGGAATTGTTGATGCGAGCGAGATGCAACTCCAGATCAGGAGTCACGCCCTCGAATGCGCGGGCGCCGTCGAAAACCATGGAGCCCAGCCAGGCCCCATGTGTTCTTGGGCCCAGGATCGGGGTGTTGCCGTCATGCCATTCCCCCGCGAAAAATGTCCAGGTCTGCGACACGGAGCGAAACACAACTGGCGACGGCATTCCAATCTCCATCAGGCACCGCTGAACATTGCCGGCGCATCGGACGTCCGTCCCCCGACCCCGGCCATTTTCGCGAGTTTTCTCATCACGCGAGCGGCAAACATGATCGGTCGGGGCACCGGATTTCGGCAGAATGCTACCTTGCGGACATATGACTCGACGCACCAGACAGCTTGCGATCCCGCGCGGAACAGCGCATGATCCCCTGGCCCGAGCCGATGCTCGAGGCCCTCGTCGTCGCGCACAATCACGCAACCTTCAAGGATATAAACCGTCTCGTCGACGTCGTAATGCCAGTTGAAGACGCCAGTCGTGCAATCCCACAACAGAGTGCAGGCGCTGCCGTCAATGCTGCGCGAGAGAATGAAATTCCGCGCAACGGGCTTTCCTTCGATCACCCAGGCCGGATTGACCGGACAGGGCTGCATTTCCACCTTGTCGGCCCCCGAAAAAACGATCTTATGATTCGGTGTCATTTGCATCTCGCTGTTCCTCTATGCCGGCAACCAGGAAAAATCACGGCAAGTCCAGAAGCGACTGAACGCCCTCAGGCCATTCCTCGACGTAAAGTCCATGTGTCGCAAACAATGCAATCACGAGACGATCTATTCCAAAGGCAACGCACCCGGAATGCGCTGCCTCGCCCGCTTCGTCGTAAATTTCCCAAGTCTTGCCGAAGTGATCCCTGTGATAATTGAAGCTCATACACGCCGTCGGGGTTCCGCCGAACCGCACAGGAATGAGCAACTCGAATTTCAGCGCCTGCTCGATCTGGTTCGCAGCCATCAATTGCCCGACGCGTCCGAAAAACGGATCGCTCGCGCGATCGAATGAGTAGGGAAGCTGCAAATCATTCACGAGTTTTTCGGCCCGCTTCATCCATTGCTCGCGGAAGTTTGCAATTTGCGCTGGGGCTCCGATACGAACGAACTCCCTCATCCGGAAGGATTGAAGACGATCCAGGTCGCGTGATGGTTCATGACGGAAGCAATCCGCCGCGACATCGAACGTCAGACCGTCGTCCGGAAGCGCGCCACGTCTTGAAACCAGCGGATAAACCGGATAGCAAGCCGCAGGACTCAGCACCAGATTCGCCGCCGTCGTCTCGGCCGTCCAATCGCCTCCCTCTTTGGCTCGCGCGACGGCCGCTGAAACGTCCGCCTCCGTGCCATGAAGGCAGCATACGCAACCGAGCAGTTGAGGAAAGCTGTTCAGATACCCCTGCTTTTCGAGTTGCCGAAGGCTCATTACAGGAGGGAATCGCAAAACCTCCGCCTCTTCAGGTCTATGGCGCGATATCAATCTCTGAAGCGAATCGACGACGTCCTCGTATCGGCGCGTTCTCGCATAAACGCCGTCGACGCCCATCGGCCGGAAGAGATGATCAAGCAACGTCCCATCGTCAGGCCGCTTTGCGGGCGATCGCAACTCGATAGTCATCTTCGTCTCGCTCCCTGAACGTCCCCGATCGATTTCAACGCGTACGCACGATCGACTCCGGCACGCCGCCAATGAGACACGATGACGCGACATTCGTAAGAATTCTATTATTGTTGATCATTACCGACGATGAGAGAATGTCTCTCAGCGGCCGGGCGATGCTGAATTCGCTGTCGTTGCGATAGCCGGCGATGCCACAGGCGTTCAGGGCGTGCATGACGGTCGAGATCGCCGTCTCCGAAGCGCTCACCTTCAAAAGATTGAGAGACGTCTGGAACCCGATTTCCTCCAATGCTGCGTCATTTCCGACGCGACTCATATAATCCGCGACGGCGGCGTCGACGAGATTGACTAGCGTCATCAGTGAAAGAGACGCCTGCGTGGCAAAAGGCGCTCCCGGCGGCAGCGTTCCCTTTGCCGCACGCGCCACCTTCCTCACGAATCCTTGCGCCCGCTCGACGGCTCCCGCCGCAACGCCCGCCCAGCATGCCGCCCAGAGCAAGTGGGTCACCGGCACCATGCTGCGCCGATGAATCCTGTCGTAAGACTCGCTAAGAACTTGCTCAGCGTCTCCCTCGGCGACGAGTTGGAAGCCCTCGCTGCATGTGCCGCGCATCCCCATGACGTCCCAATAAACGGTGCGGTCGAGCCTGTAGTCTCCCTTGAAGAAGAGCGCCAGCACCTGGTCGTTCGGAAGAGAGTCCGGCGACCGGCGCGCGGTAGTGACGATCGCATCCGCCGCCGCACCGTAAGAAACCACCGACGCGTCGCGATTGAGCGAAATGCGGCCGCCATTCCGAACGATGGCGGAAGCGCTCGAGCGTACATTGGCTCCGTTCTGTCCCTCGGTGGTGGATGAGGCGAGAAGCATCTGCTCTGCGCCAATTCGTGTCAAATAGGAGCTATAACGGTCGCTCTTGTCCGCATGGTTGACGACACAGGCGACGTTGGCCGAATGCATCGCATAGATCATCGCGGTCGATGAGCAAACGCGACCAAGTGCGTAGCAGACCTGAGCAACCTCCGCGACGCTACGGCCTTCTCCGCCATGGACTTCAGGAAGCAGGATGCCGAGCAAACGTTGTGCCCGCAGTTCGTCAAAAGCCTCGCCGGGAAAGCGCGCCTCCTGATCCGCCGCATCGGCGTATCTAGCCGCGACAGCGACCGCCGCCGCAACCCGCGTCGCGAAATCATCATCCCTCTGATTGGCGCGCGCTTCGAACTGCGCAATTTTTTGTGCTGTCGCCATGGTTCGCCTCATTCGAGGAGCGCGGTATGCGCGATTTTGTTCTCCATGAGACTAAGCGCTAAATTTGAAATAAGCCACGTTGTTCCTCAAATTGCCGAAGTAAAGGTTAACCTATACAATTATAACGTTAATTGACGGATGGATCTTTACCGCGGATATCCAGGATTCTAACTCTTTGAAGTTCACAACACGGCGCCGCCGAAGGACAGGATAGCGAAAATGCTGGACATGCCGAGGGTTCAAGCCTCCGATCGAATAAACGCCATTGTCGCCGAATTCCTTAGGGATGCGCCGATAGTGCGCCCTGATCAGGATTTGCAGGAACTCGGCCTCACCTCAATGCAGATGGTGAATCTCATGTTGTCGATCGAGGCGGAATTCGATGTCACGATTCCGGCGTCAAAACTGGTTCCGGCCAACTTTCGAACGATTGAGAATATCGAAGCGCTTGTCCGCGATCTTCGCGCCTAAACCACACGCGGCGCCAAACGCGGCGCCGCTTTTCTGCTCAGGCGATTTCGCGCCATACTCCCGTTCTTTCCGAAATCACTCGCAACCAGTCACGATAGAGAGCGATCGAATGATCCCGCCACCGCATGTCGCACGCCTGCTGCGATAGCACAGCGGAGAGCCGATCCGCCGCACATACTTCATCGCCTGACATCACGGCGATCCGCAACGCGTCCAATTCTTCTGAAACGGCCGGACTGAAGTAATTGGCTGGCTGCTCCGGATAATCAGAGCGTTCGCCGCCGAGGTAGCGAAGAACGTCGCGGCGATACTCCTTCAGCAAGGTCTCTGCGTCATACTCGGGATGCCCCTGAAGAAAAACGAAGAGACTCGGCTCCTCACGCCAGAATGTATCTACGCCGACCTCGGTTGAAATTGAAGCGATCGTGAACCCTTTTGCCTCCAAGGCGTCGGGTCGGAGCCCGTTGTGCCGTGAGTGAGGCACGAGCGCGGCGCCTTTTTCCGTTTGCCCGGCCCAATGTTTCCGTACGGGCTCGAAGGCATAAACTCCGCTCACCTTTTTCCGCATCCGCTCCCGCTGAACGCCGGAAAGATGCAACACCGCCGCATGCGCTGCAAGACACGACCAGATCGTCGAAGCCGTATGCGTCGCCGCCCAATCCACCAGCGTTTGTAACTGCGGCCAATAGGGCTCCTGGTCGAGACGCGCGGCTCTGGGTTCGCACCCGGTGACGATCAAGGCGTCGGCCCCGCGACGATAGAGCGTCTCAATATCTTCGTGATTGCGCGCGAGATAGCGCCGCGCTGTTTCGCTTCGCTCCATTCCGGGAAGCGAATAGCATCTCCATCGGATTGCCCGTCCTTCGGCGCCCGCGCGAACCAGTCGCGCGAACTGCGTCTGAGTCGCCGCGAGCGCCTGATCGGGCATGTTGTTGACGAGCGCGATCTCCAGAATCTTGTCCTTGCGCGACGCCGGTCCGGTCATAGCGCAGCCTCCGTGAGCTTCGACGTCCGGGGAGCGCTTGCCGCCGCCGCGAGCGCGCGGTCGAGATCGTCGATGATGTCGTCGATATGCTCGATGCCGATGCTGAGGCGGAGCATCTCGGGCATTACGCCCGCTTTTGCCTGTTCTTGCGGCGACATCTGCCGATGCGTGGTGGAGGCCGGATGACAGGCGAGCGACTTGGCGTCGCCGATATTCACGAGTCGCTTGATGATCGAGAGCGAGTCGTATGCGCGCTTGCCGGCGTCGAGACCGCCTTTCACGCCGAAAGTCAGGAGCGAAGGAACGCGACCGCCGAGGTATTTCTGCGCCAGGCGATAGTAGGGGCTTTCCTGAAAGCCGGCGTAATTGACCCAGGCGACGCGCGGGTCGTCGCGAAGGAACTCAGCCACCTTGCGCGCGTTTTCGACATGGCGTTCGACACGCAGAGCGACGGTTTCCAGTCCCTGTAGCAGGAGAAACGCATTGAAGGGCGACAGCACGGCGCCGGTTGTTCGCTGATAAACGCTGCGCGCCCTTGCGATGTAGGCGTTTTCTCCGAAGCGCTTTGCGTAAACGAGTCCGTGATAGGACGCGTCCGGCTCGTTGAATGTCGGAAAACGTTCGGGATATTTCGTCCAGGGAAATCGGCCGCTATCGATAATGATGCCGCCGAGCGTCGTGCCGTGTCCGCCCATGAATTTCGTCATGGAATGAACGACGATGTCGGCGCCGTGCTCGATGGGTCGTAACAGAATTGGCGTGGCGACCGTATTGTCGACGATAAGCGGAACGCCGTGGGCGTGCGCCACTGCGGCGAGCGCTTCGATATCGCAGATATTGCCCGCGGGATTGCCGACGCTTTCGCAAAAAACGGCCTTTGTTTCGCGGTTGATCATCGCTTCCATGTCGGCGGGCGAGCCGCTCGCGGCAAATCGCACCTGTACGCCCTGGCGTCCCATCACATGCTGGAGAAGCGTGTGGGTCGCGCCATAGAGCGTCGGCGCGGCGACAATGTTGCCGCCGCAGTCCGCTACATTAGCGAAAGAGTAGTAAAGGGCCGCCTGCCCCGTAGCGACCGCCAACGCGCCGACGCCTCCCTCCAGCGCCGCGACGCGGCGCTCAAGGATCGCCGTGGTCGGGTTGGCGATCCGGCTATATCGAAAACCCTCCTCCTCGAGATCGAAAAGCGCGGCGGCGTGATCGGCGCTCTCGAACTCATAGGCCACAGTCTGATAAATCGGAACGGCGACAGAGCGGGTCGTCGGATCGCCTTCATAGCCGCCATGCACCGCGATTGTTTCGTTACGCATGTGATCTTTCTCCCGCGGCGCCCGCCGCCGTGGCCTGCGCCGGGCATTCTCGTTCCCGATGCAGATAAATCGTCTAAACATTTAAGGGGCTTTCCCAGACGCTGCGATGAAAAGCGCGTCGTAACCCTAACAAGGGACGATTCTTTCCTCCGGATTTTCTGGGGATTATCGGATATGGTTGATCGACGGCGCACTTGCGGCGCATAAACCAATTTCCGGTGATCCAAGATGACCCCTTCAGAAACGGCCGTCCAGGCGCCCGCACCGGGGCGATCGGTTAACAAGGACTGGCTGCGTGCGCTGAAACTCACTGCGCCGATCGAACAAAATCCGCTGCGCACGCTGGCCGTCGCATTCGACGAGATTGTCGTCCGGCGCGGCGACGCTCCGGCGCTTCTCAGCGATGGCGGCGGATTCACCTTTCGTCAACTCGCGGAGCGTTCGTTACGCTACGCGCGCTGGGGACTCGCGCAGGGGTTCGCCAAAGGCGACACGGTGGCGCTCGTCATGGAGAACCGGCCGGACTATATCGCGATCTGGCTTGGCCTGACGCGCATCGGCGTTGTCGTCGCATTGATCAACAACAATTTGAGTGGCGCAGCGCTGGCGCATTGCATCCGCGTCGCCTCACCGCGCGTTGTTTTTTCCTCCCAAAGTTGCGCTCTGCCTTGCGTCGAGGCGTTGCGGAGTTCCGACGATGCGCGCCTCGTCGTCTGTGACGACGCGCTGGAAGCCGAATTGGCGGCGCAATCGATCGCGCCGTTGGAGTTAGCGGACAATGTGCGACCAACCCTATCGGACCATGCGCTTTATATTTACACTTCCGGCACAACCGGCCTTCCGAAGGCCGCCATCGTCTCGCACCGGCGCGTGATGAATTGGGCGTTGTGGTTCTGCGGCCTGGTCGACGTCACGCCCGACGACCGCATGTACGACTGCTTGCCGCTCTATCATTCCGTCGGGGGCGTCGTGGCTGTCTGGGCGACGCTGCTCGGCGGCGGATCGGTCGTGCTGCGCGAGCGTTTTTCCGTCTCTGCGTTCTGGGACGACATCCGCCGCTATGATTGCACTTTGTTCCAATACATTGGCGAACTCTGCCGTTATCTCGCGCATGCGCCAGCGAGCGAAAGCGAACGGAAGCACAGGTTGCGCATGGCGATCGGGAATGGACTGCGTCCGGAAGTGTGGTCCATTTTTCAGGAACGCTCCGGCATTCCGCGCATTCTCGAATTCTACGCCGCGACGGAAAGCAATTTCTCGCTCTACAATGTCGAGGGCGAGCCCGGCGCCATTGGCCGCATCCCCGCGTTTCTCGCGGCAAGTCGCGCCGTGAGCCTCGTCAGATACGACATGGATAATGACGCGCCGCTACGCGCGGACAACGGCTTGTGCATTCCCTGCGCCACCGACGAGCCGGGCGAGGCGATCGCCCGCATCGCCAATGATTTCGAAGGCTATCTTGATCGCGCAGCGTCGGAAAAAAAGATTCTGCGCGATGTTTTCCGGCGGGGGGACGCCTGGATGCGAAGCGGCGATCTGATGCGCCGTGACGCGCGCGGTTTTTTCTATTTCGTCGATCGGGTCGGCGACACTTTCCGCTGGAAAGGCGAGAATGTTGCGACGGCGGAAGTGGCGCAGGCGATCGCGTCTTATCCGGGCGTACAGGACGTCACCGTTTACGGCGTGGACGTTCCCGCCCGCGATGGCCGCGCCGGGATGGCGGCGCTCGTCGTGGACGACAGCTTCGACATGACCGGACTGCGCGCGCATCTCTCCGCGCAATTGCCCTCTTACGCGTGGCCGCTGTTCCTGCGTCTTTCCCGCAAGCTGGAGGTCACGGAAACGTTCAAGCATCGCAAGCGTGAACTTGCGGTTCAGGGCTTCGACCCGAGCGCCATCGACGAGCCGGTCTTTTTCGCCGCTCCCGACCGGCCGATATATGAGGCCTTGGATTCGGCGCTTTATCGGCGAATAATTGCCGGCGACGTTCCACTTTAGCGCGACATGCGGGGAGTTGCGGCGATGAATGTCGATCTCGGCGCGTTGTCTGTCGTACTCAATGAAGAGTTGGAGGGCGCGGGGCCTCTTTCCGGCGCGACCTTCGTCGTCAAGGAAAACATCGACGTCGCCGGGCAGGTCTCCACCAACGGCCATCCGCAATGGGCGGCGACGCATCCGCCCGCGCGGGCGAACGCGGCCGTCGTCGACAGGCTCCTCGCAGCGGGCGCACGGCTCGTCGGTAAGGCGCATATGGACGAGATGGCTTACAGTCTGCTCGGCGCCAATCCGCATTTTGGAACGCCGATCAACCCCGCAGCGCAAGATCGGCATCCCGGCGGCTCCTCGTCCGGTTCGGCCGTCGCCGTCGCCGCCGGCCTCGTGACCTTCGCGCTGGGGACGGATACGGCCGGCTCCTGTCGCGCGCCCGCGGCCTTTTGCGGCGTTTTCGGCTTCCGCTCCACGCATAGCGCGATTTCCGTCGACGGCGTCGCGCCGCTCGCGCCCTCCCTCGACGTCATCGGCTGGTTCGCCCGCGATCTCGGCTGCATGGCGGCCGTCGGCGATGCGCTATTGCCGCCCGACTCCGGCGCGGAGGACTACGAGGAGGCCGTGCTGCTGAGCGACGCTTTTCGCGGCGTCGAAACGGAATTCGCCGCCGCCGCGGCGCCCGCCATCGACATGCTGAAAAGCGGGCCATGGCGCGAGGGCCGGCTCGACGACGATTTCCTCAAGACGGCGCTCGCGCATTTTCGCAATCTTCAGGCGCATGAAGCCTGGGCCTCGCACGGCGCCTGGATCGGCGCGAACCATCCAACCTTCGGGAAGGGCGTCGAGGAGCGCTTCGCCATCGCCTCGAAAGTGACGCTCGACCAGAAGAAGGCGGCGCTGGCTTTCGGCGAGGAGGCGAGGAGGCGCATCGACGCGCTGCTCGGCGACAAGGGCTTTCTCGTCATGCCGACGGCGCCCTTCCGCTCGCCGCTCCTCACCGAGAGCGAGGAGCAGCTCGACGCCAAGCGCTACCAGATGATGCGGCTCTTCCTCATCGCCAGCTATTGGGGCCTGCCGCAGATCAGCCTGCCCCTGCCAACGACCGAAGCGCCGGTGGCGCTGTCCTTCGTCGGGCGGGGCGGGACGGACCGCAAGCTCATCGCGCTGGCGCAGCGCTTTTGCGCCAAGATGAAAAAATAGTCCGTCGCATCGTCCGCCCCGTCACCTGCCCGGCGCGAGCAACTCCTTGATTCGCGACGTCAGCCGGTCGCGCACGTCGCGATAAGCGGAAAGAATCGCCTCGCGCGAGCCCTGCGTCGCGGTGGCGTCCGGCGTCGGCCAGTAAACGACCTCGACCGCCATCGTCCGCGTAAACTCCAGCGCCTTGTGATGCGCTTCCGGCGAGAGCGTGACGATGAGGTCGAAATTAGAATCCTCGAGATCTTCGAAGGTGTGGGGCCTGTGGCGCGACATGTCGACGCCGATCTCGTCCATGGCGGCGACGGCGAAGGGATCGGGCTCGCCGCGCTTGATGCCGGCGGAGGCGAAATAGATTTCGCGGCCGAAATAATGCCGCGCTATGGCCTCGGCCATAGGCGAGCGCACCGTGTTCATCGTGCAGGCGAAGAGGACGGATTGCGGACGGGGCATTGTCGCTACCGCGTTTTCATCGCCGAAGAGGCGTCGACGCCGGCGGAAAACGCCGCCATCCGCCTCACCCCTTCCAGTGCAGGGCCGTGATCAGGGTGAAGAGCCGCCGCGCGGTGTCCTGATCGCAATCGATCTTGCCCTTGAGCCGCTCCTGCAGCAGCTGCGCGCCCTCGTTGTGCAGGCCGCGCCGACCCATGTCGATCGCCTCGATCCGGCTCGGCGTCGCCGTGCGGATCGCCGCGTAATAGGCGTCGCAGATCATGAAATAATCTTTGAGAATGCGCTTGAACGGGGTCAGCGACAGAATGTGCGTGACAACGCTGGCGCCCGCCTTGTCGCGTATATCGAAAACGAGCTTCGCGTCCATCAGCGAAATCGTGAGGGCGTAAGGCCCGCCGTCGTGGCCGACGAGCGTGAAGCTGTTATCCTCAATGAGATCGTAGATCGCGATCGCGCGCTCGTGTTCCTGATCGGCCGAGCCGCGCCCGATCGAATTCTCGTCGAGCGTGACCGAAATCAGGCGGTTGTGAGCGCTGGCGTCCACGCTAGGCCCCGAGAGAATTGAGACGGATCGAGACCGAGCGCGCGTGGGCCTGCAGTCCCTCCGCGTCGCCGAGCGTGACGGCCGCGGCGCCGATCGCGCGCAGCGAGTCTGCGTCGCATTTCAGGATCGAGGTGCGCTTCACGAAATCGAGCACGCTGAGGCCGGAGGAGAAACGCGCCGAACGCGCCGTCGGCAGGACGTGATTGCTGCCGCCGACGTAATCGCCGATCGCCTCCGGCGTATAGCCGCCGATGAAGATCGCGCCCGCGTTGGAGACGCGCGCGGCGAGCTCCTCCGCTTCCACGCTGATGATTTCGAGATGTTCGGCGGCGATGCGATCCGCGAGCGGCAAGGCCTCCGCGAGCTTTTTGACGAGGATCACGGCGCCGTAGTCGCGCCAGGAGGCGCCGGCGATTTCGGCGCGAGAGAGCGTCGCGAGATGCCGCTCCACCGCAGCGACGGTCGCGTCGGCGAGCGTGGCGTCGTCGGTGATGAGGATCGACTGCGCGGATTCGTCGTGCTCCGCCTGCGCCAGCAGATCGGCGGCGATCCAGTCGGGATTCGCGGTCTTGTCGGCGAGGATCAGGACCTCGGACGGTCCGGCGATCATGTCGATGCCCACCTGGCCGAAAACGCGGCGCTTCGCGGCCGCGACCCAGGCGTTGCCGGGGCCGACGATCTTGGCGACGGGGGCGATGGTCTTCGTGCCATAGGCCAGCGCCGCCACCGCCTGCGCGCCGCCGATGCGATAGATCTCATCGATGCCGGAGCGCTTCGCGGCGGCGAGCACCAGCGGTTCGACATGGCCGCCCGGCGTCGGAACGACCATCACGATGCGCTTCACCCCCGCGACCTTGGCGGGGACGACGTTCATCGCCACCGAGGACGGATAGGCGGCCGTGCCGCCCGGCACATAGAGGCCGACCGAATCGAGGGGCGACCAGCGCCAGCCAAGTTCGACGCCCGCCGCGTCGCGATAGCGCACATCCTCGGGCTTCTGCTTTTCGTGGAAGGCGGCGATGCGCTCGAGCGCGAGATCGAGCGCCGCGAGTTGCTCCTTCGAGCAGTTGGCTTCGGCGGCCGCGACCTCGGCGGCGGACACGGCGATGCCAGTCTGCGACAGGTCGATGCGGTCGAAGCGTTTGGAATAGTCGATCAGCGCCTCGTCGCCGCGGGCGATCACGTCCTCGATGATGCCGCGGACTGTGTCGTCGACGTCCTGTGACGATTCCCGCTTCATGGCGAGCAGGGACACGAATTGCTGCTCGAAATCAGGGGCGGCGGCGTCCAGGCGCAGGGTCATTTCCATCTCCAACCGGGGTGACGCGGTTGTCATGACCCTTGTGGAGCGTTTTCGTCAAGTTTGGTAATGCGCGTCGTGGGTCGGACGCGACGCCGTCCGCCAGCGCGGGCCGATGTCGCAAAGCTGCGCCTCCACGCATTCCACATCGAGACAAATCGCCGCGCCGCCCGCGAAGGTCAGCCGGATGGTTCCGCCGGGGGCCTCCGGCCCGGGTTCGAATGTGACGGCGAGAAGGACGAGGATCACATCCGGCTGGTCGCGCGAGACGCGGTTGCAGCGCACGCGCTGCACCCCTTCGAAATGCAGCCCCGACCGGCAGCGTTCGAGCCGCCCCTCCATCTCCGCCGCCCAATCAAAGCGCGAGCCGACGAGCGCAAAGCGGCGCTTGGCGGGCAGATAGGCGATGTCGCCGACGCGCACCAGCGCGTCCTGAAGATGCGCGGAAAGAAGCGCGAGATCTTCGCTGTCGAGCGCATGCAGTCGCAGCGCGGGCGCCAGAGTAGTGTCGAGCGGGGTTACGGCCATGCTGATCCTCCCTCTCCCGCGATATGGCGAGAGCCGCAGAGGGACGCAAGTCCGACGAACCCCCTCGACATGGGTCGTGCCGCGCCCCCTTCGCGCGCCCTTTTCGATCGGCTGGATTTGTGGCCTCATTGCTGACGAAAACATTGGGGGGAAACTCGTGGACGAGGCGCCCGAGCACACGCAAGGAAGGACATCGCATGACGGAGCTTTACGCCGCCTATGGGCGGGACATTTTCACCGAGCCGGCGGATGTCGACAACGATACCTTGAGAAATCTCGGACCGCTGCGCCCCATGGCCGGCGTCTGGCGCGGCGTCAAGGGCGTCGACGTGAACCCGAAGGCCGATGGGCCGCAAACGCAGACTTACATCGACCGCATCGTGCTGGAGCCGATCGACCCCCAGACCAACGGGCCGCAGCTTTTTTACGGGCTGCGCTACCATCAGCATGTCGTGAAGCCGGGCGAAGTGGAAACCTATCACGACCAGGTCGGCTACTGGCTCTGGGAGCCATCGACCGGCGTCATCATTCAGACGCTCGCCATTCCGCGCGGCCAGACGGCGATGGCGGTTGGCAAGGCGGACCCCGATGCGACGGAATTCGAACTCGTCGCGACTCGGGGCGTGACGACCTATGGGATTTGCTCCAATCCGTTTCTAGAGGAGGCGTTCAGAACGGACGAGTATCGAATCAGGGTGGCCGTCAACGCCGATGGCACATGGTCCTATGACGAAACCACGACGCTGATGGTCAATGGGGGGACGCCGTTCAAGCACACGGATCGCAGCACGCTGGTGAAGCTCAGCGACGCAGGCCCCAATCCGCTCGCGTCGTCGCACGGTTAACGCATCGGTTCGCGCTCTCCGCTCCGGCGCGCCCTCTGGAATCACGGCCAGCCGAAATGATAGCGTCCGGGTGTTTACCGAATGCCGCTCCCGATCGTCCATTCATGTCCGAAGAGTCCGGTCGCCACTCCAGCGGTCGCCAGGGAACGCGTCGGCCACTGACGTTCTCGCACGCAGCGCGCGGGCGCGAGCGGAAACCGTCAGTCCTGAAACGGATTGTGCACGAGGATCGTGTCGTCGCGCTCGGGGCTCGTGGACAACAGCGCGACGGGCGCTCCAATCAGCTCCTCTATGCGGCGGACATATTTGATCGCCTGGGCCGGAAGCTCGGCCCAGCTTCGGGCGCCGCTCGTCGTCTCCTTCCAGCCGGGGAAGCTCTCGTAAACGGGCGTCACCCGCGATTGCGCCGATTGCGACGCCGGCAGGCGGTCGATGCGCGCCCCGTCCAGCATGTAGTGGGTGCAGATCTTGATTTCCTCGAAGCCGTCGAGAATGTCGAGCTTCGTCAGCGCGACGCCATTGACGCCCGAGGTCTTCACCGCCTGGCGCGTGAGCACGGCGTCGAACCAGCCGCAGCGCCGGCGCCGGCCCGTGTTGGTCCCGAATTCATGGCCGCGGTCGCCGATCAGCTCGCCGATGGCGTCGTTGAGCTCGGTCGGGAAGGGCCCGCCGCCGACGCGCGTCGTATAGGCCTTGGCGATGCCAAGCACATAACCGATCGCGCCTGGCCCCAACCCTGAGCCGCTCGCGGCCGAGGCCGCGACCGTATTTGATGACGTCACGTAAGGGTAGGTGCCGTGATCGACGTCGAGCAGAACGCCCTGCGCGCCCTCGAAGAGGATGCGCTTGCCGGCGCGGCGCTGGGCGTCGAGCAGATCCCAGACGGCGTCCATGAAGGGAAGGATTTTCGGCGCGACCGAGAGCAGCTCTTCCCGCAGCGTCGCCGGGGCGACCTCCGGCAGACCGAGGCCGCGGCGCAAGGGGTTGTGATGCGCGAGGACGCGGGAAATCTTGTCGTCGAGCATATCGGGCTCGGCGAGGTCCATCAGGCGGATGGAGCGGCGGCCGACCTTGTCCTCGTAAGCCGGGCCGATGCCGCGCTTGGTGGTGCCGATCTTGGCGCCGCCGCCGGCGGCCTCCTCGCGATGGGCGTCGAGCTCCCGATGCAGGGAGAGGATGAGCGGCGCGTTCTCCGCGACCTTGAAATTGGCGGGCGCGATCTCGACGCCCTGCTCCCGCAGACGGTCAATCTCGCCGACGAGGAAATGCGGATCGACGACGACCCCGTTGCCGATGACGGAAAGCTTGCCCGGCCGCACGATGCCGGACGGCAGCAGCGCGAGCTTGTAGGTCTTGCCGTCGATGACGAGCGTATGGCCGGCGTTGTGGCCGCCCTGGAAGCGCACGACGACATCCGCCTCCAGCGAGAGCCAGTCGACGATCTTGCCCTTGCCCTCGTCGCCCCACTGGGCGCCGACCACCGCCACATTCGCCATGATCTTGTCTTCGAACCTTCAAAAACGGCAAAAGCCCCGCGCGCGTAACGCGAAGGGCTCGTTACGGGCGGGGTTTAGCGCAGGACGGCGGGGCGGTAAAGACCCGAAGGGTCGCGCGGGCGCGCAACTCCGGCTAACGTGGACGGCGCGGCGGAAGAAACGCCGCTCGACGTCCAGGGAGCGCCCGATGGGATTCATGTTGCGCGGATCATTGCTTGCATTGGGCCTCGCCCTGCTCCCGTCGCTTGCGATCGGGCAGAACGCCTCCACGGTTCAACGCGTAACGTTCAAGGACGGCCGCGCGACGATCAAAGGGACCGTCAAGGGCTATGCGACGAAGGATTACGTGTTTCCCGCCGGCGCGGGCGAGTCGATCGCGGCGACGCTCAAGTCGGGCAAGGGCGGCAATTACTTCAACATCAATCCGCCGGGCTCGGAGGAGGCGATTTTCGTCGGCTCGACCTCGGGCGCGTCCTTCAGCGGCGTCGCCCCGGTGGCCGGCGACTATACGGCGCGGGTCTATCTCATGCGCAACGAGGCGCGGCGGGGCGCGACCGCGAGATATACGCTGACCATCTCGGTCGGCGCCAAGGGCGCGACCGACGAGAGAGGCCCGGACTTCGCCGACGGGCTCACGGGCGGGCCGGACTATTGGGAGGTGACGGGCGTTCCGAAGGGCGACACGCTCAAGGTGCGCGCCGCGCCCTCGCCCCGCGCCGGGATCGTGACGCAGGTTCTCAACACCGCGATCATGAAGAACCATGGTTGCAAGAATACGCGCGGTCAGCGCTGGTGCCGGGTCGAGGACGGCGCGGGGCGCAAAGGGTGGGCAAACGGGAAATATCTGCGCGAGGCGGCCTGGCCGCCGGGATAGTCATCCCCGATGGTAGGGGTGGCCCGAGAGAATCGTCATCGCCCGATAAATCTGCTCCGCCGCCAGTATCCGCACGAGCTGGTGCGGCAGGGTCATCCCGCCGAAGGAAAACACCGCCGCCGCCCGCGCGCGCACGGCGGGATCGAGCCCCTCGGAGCCGCCGATCGCGAACCACAACGCCTTCCGGCCCGCGTCGCGCTCGCGGCCGATGAAGCCGGCGAAATCCGCGCTGTCGACGGGCTTGCCCCGCTCGTCGAAGACCGCCAGCGCCGCGTCGGCGGGCAGCAGGCCGATCATTTCCTCGCCCTCGCGCGCTACGCGCTCGGCCGGGTTTTTGGCTCTGGATTCGTCGATTTCGCGGAGGTCGAGCCCCTCCAGCCCGATGCGGCGCAGCGCGGCGATGCGTTCGGCGTAGCGCCCATAAAGGTCTCTCTCGGGACCGGCCTTCATCCGGCCCACGCAAATTAGACCCAGTCGCACGGCGGCAGGCTCTTCGCTCGCATCATCTGGCCCGAAAACCGCAATGCGGCTCCGGCCCGATGGGTCAGACCAGCCGCATCTCCACCGGCCGGTCGCCGCCCCACATTTTCTCGAGGTTGTAAAACTGGCGCACCTCGGGACGGAAAATGTGGACGATGACGTCGCCGGCGTCGATCAGCACCCAGTCGCACTGGGGAAGGCCCGCGACGCGGGCCGTGACGCCCACCGCCTTGCAAGCCTTGATGACCTTGTCGGCGATAGCGCCGACATGCACGGTCGAGCGTCCGGTCGCGATGATCATTTCATCGGCGAGCGGGGTCTTTCCGCGCAGGTCTATGGAAATGATGTCCTCGGCTTTCGTCTCGTCCAGCGCTTTGAGGACACTCTGCGCGATCGAGCCATCCAACGGCGACTTTGCGCCGATTGCCGGCTGGAGCGGACGTTCCGCTCCCGGATGAACACTTGTCGACAGCGTTGCAACCCTCATGCTTCGCGGCCCGTTCGGCGACCGCGAAAATAGGATGGGACTCTTTGTCACGGAATGCAACATCAAACGCCCAGGGCGCGGGGCGTTCAGAAAAAAACCCGGCGTCTTCAGCCGGGTCTTTGAGGCAGTTCGGGCTAATCGAGAGGCGGGAGGAACCTCAAAGCCAGAACAACTTCACAATAGCTCATTTCCTGAAAAAAGCTCGCGCATTTTTCATCGCAGGCGCCAGCTTTGCGGGAAAAGGACGCCTTGACGCGGGTCAAAGCGCCCTCCCCGCTCGTGGACTCTCCGGAAAGAGCTCATTGAAAGATCGGATTTTCAATCGCTTGAGGCTGATTCTCCCACCCGCGCGCATATTTGTGGCCGAAAGGCAACACAAGCCGAAATTGTAGGAAAACGGCTCGCACGGAGCTTCATCCGCGTCGACCTAAGGAACCAACACCATCGCCCCAGCCGTTTGCCGCGATTCGAGGGCGGCGTGAACCTGCGCGGCTTCCGACAGGGGGAAGGACTCGGGGGGCTCGATCGTCAGCTGTCCACGCTTGATCGCGTGGATCATGTCCTCGGCCATCTCCTCATAATCGCGGCGCTTCGCGATGTGATTGAAAAGCGAGGGCCGGGTCGCGTAGAGAGAGCCCTTTTGCGCCAGCAGCCCGATGTCGAACGCCTCGATGGGGCCGGAGGCCGAGCCGAAGCTCACGAACATGCCGAAAGGTTCAAGACAGTCGAGTGAGGCCGGAAAGGTCGCGCGCCCCACGCCGTCGTAGACGACGTGACAGAGGCGGCCCTTGGTGATTTCCCGCACCCGCTCGGCGAAATTCTCCTCCCGGTAGAGGATCGTCTCGTCCGCGCCGGCCTTGCGCGCGATCTCCGCCTTCTCTGGCGAGCCGACGGTGGCGACGACCTTGGCGCCGAGCGCGCTTGCCCATTGGCAGAGCAACTGCCCCACGCCGCCCGCGCCCGCATGGACGAGAACGCGATGGCCCTTTTTGACGCGGAAGGTCCGCCGCAGCAGATATTGCGCAGTCAGCCCCTTGAGCATCATCACGGCGCCCTGCTCGTAGCTGATCGACTTCGGCAGGTGAATCACCGAATCGGCCGCGATGTTGCGCGCCTCGGCGTAGCCGCCGAGCGCGCCGACATACGCCACGCGATCGCCTTCCTCGAAGTCCTTGACGCCCTCCCCCACGGCGACGATCTGACCCGCGCCCTCGTGGCCGGGCACGAACGGATATTCCGCCGGATAGGCGCCGGTGCGCCGGTAGATGTCGATGAAATTGACGCCGATGGCGCGATGCCGGATCTGCACCTCGCCCGGCCCCGGCGGCGCAAGCTCCGTCTCCTCGAGCTGCAACGCCTCCGGGCCGCCCGGCCGATGCACGCGGATCGCCTTCACCATCGAGTCCTCCGATTTTTCCCTTGTTTCATCTAGCGCGCGCCGTTCAAACGACAAAACCGTGTCGCGGCTGTGACGCCGCCTCCCCGCGCGACGCATCCCCCGGACGGCGCCGGCGCGCCCCAGAATGGCTCGGAGATTTTGAAAGGCTTCGAATCGCGGGGGCTCGGCGGCGCGGCAAAACGCGCCGCGCCGACCCTCGCCCTGCAGGGCGCGGGCCGCTATAACACCCGCAACAGCAGGAGTTCTCCATGACCGAAGTTTACGCGCCCGCCGGCGCGACGACGAAGACCGACATTCTCGTGGCCGGCGCCGGCTCGACCGGACTCGCCGCCGCCCTCGCCTTCGCGCAGTCGGGCCTTAAAACGGCGCTCGTCGGCCGCATCCCGCCGCCCCTCCCGGGCCGCACGGTCGCGCTGTTCGAGGCGTCCGTCCGATTTCTGGACGCGCTCGGCGCCCTGGAGCGCGTAAGGGCGCTCGCCTGCCCGGTCGAGGCGATCCGCATGATCGACGACACGGACCAGCTCTTTCCCGTGCCGGAACTAACGTTGCGCGCGAGCGAAGTCGATCTCCCGGCGCTCGGCGTCAACATCTCCAACGACGAACTCGTCGGCGTGCTGCTCGACCTCGTGCGCGCGCGCCCGGAGATCGAGCTGATCGAAGCAGACATCGTCGATTACGAATTCAACGGCGCGACCGCCGCCGCGATCCTCGCCGACGGGCGCCGCGTCGAGGCGGATTTCATCGTCGCCGCCGACGGCCGCAACAGCCGCGCGCGCGCGGTCGCGGGCATCGACGTGAAGGAATGGACCTATCCGCAGATCGCGCTCACCATGATGCTGCGCCACGAATTCCCCCACGACAACATGTCGACCGAGTGGCACACGCGCTCCGGCCCCTTCACCCTCGTGCCGCTGCCGGCCCACGAGGACGCCCCGCACCGGTCGAGTCTCGTCTGGCTGATGAGCGTCGCGGACGCGCGCCGCCGGCTCGCCAAGCCGCGCGAGGAGCTGGAATATGAAATCGAGGACTACGCCAAGTCCGAATTCGGGACGATGAAGATCGAAAGCGACATCGGTCAGTTCCGCATGGGCGGCATGCAGGTGTCGCAGCACGCCAGAGGCCGTCTCGCTCTCGTTGGGGAAACCTGCCACGTATTTCCGCCGATCGGCGCGCAAGGCCTAAATCTGAGCCTGCGCGACGTGGCCGATCTCGAAGACTGTCTCGGGAGCGTCGATCTGAAGAACGAGCGGGAGCTGTCGCGCGCGCTTGCTCGCTACGACCGCCATCGCCGCGCCGACATCGGTTTCCGCACGCATGGCGTCGACGTGCTCAACCGCTCGCTGATCATCCCTTATCTGCCGGTCGACCTCTTCCGCGGCGCGAGCTTCATCGCCGTCGCGGCGCTGGGTCCGCTGCGCCGCGCGGTTATCCGCGAGGGCGTGCTGCCGCATCTCGTCCTGCCGCGGCTGATGCGCCGGCCGGTCGAGGAGGCGCGCCGCGCGAGCTGACTACAGAAAAAGGCGCGCCAAATTACGGCGCGCCCTGGCTATCCTGCAAAGTTCATATGATGGGCGCAACGCCTTTATCGGCGGCGCCTCACTTCACGGCGATGTCGATTTTCTTTTCTTCGGTCTTCGCCTGCGCGGTCTTGGGCATGGTGACCTTCAGCACGCCCTTTTCGAAAACGGCGGCGATCTTCCCGGCGTCGACGTTCTCCGGCAGGCGGAAGCTGCGCTTGAAGGAGCCGTAGCGGCGTTCCGAGAAGAACATTCCCTCTTCCTTCTCCTCGCGCTCCATTTTCTTCTCGCCGTGGATCACGAGCGCGCCATTCGCGACCTTTACTTCCACGTCCTTCTGGTCGAGGCCCGGGAGCTCCGCGGTCACTTCATATTCCGCGTCGCGTTCGACGAAATCCACGGGCGGCATTCCCTGCCATCCCATGAAACGCTCGAAGGGCTCGAGATCGCCCGAGCGCTTCTGCAACGGCGCTTCGTCGAAGAAGCGGTCAAGTTGACGACGCAGCGCCTCGAAAGGACGCCAATCCCACAAATCCGTAGGGATCATCGCGCCGGCGTCCTTTTTTGCGGGGGTGTTCTGCTGTTCCGCCATATCTGCCTCCGTAAGCGAAATGCTCGATCTGACAAACCCGTTGGAGCGACGAACGGCGTCGGTCCGTGTAAGAGTTGGTCGGCGGCCGAGCGCCTTTCAAGCGTCGCCATTGGCGCAAAATGTCGCGGTTATTCGTCGAGAGAGAGCAGCGCGGCGTCGCCGCCGAGCGACGCCGTGTTGATCGTCGCCGTCGTCTCACGCAGAAAGCGGCGCAAATAATCCGGCCCGCCTGCCTTCGGGCCCGTGCCGGAAAGACCGAAGCCGCCGAAAGGCTGGCTTCCCACCACCGCGCCGATCATGTTGCGATTGACATAGATATTGCCCGCCGGCGCACGTCGCGCGACGCGCTCTATGCGCGCTTCGATGCGCGTCTGAAGGCCGAACGTCAGGCCGTAGCCGCCACCTTCGACCTCCTCCAGAAGCCGATCGAAATCCGCGGCGCTCCAGGTCGCGACATGCAGAACCGGACCGAAAATCTCCTCGTCGAGATCGGAAATCCGGTCGATCCGCACGATATGCGGCGCGACGTAGGTTCCCGACGCCGGCGCGCCGCCGGCGTAGAGCACGCGCCCCTCCGTCCGTCGTCGTGCGATGTAACGATCGAGATTTTCCTTCGCCGCCGCGTCGATCACCGGGCCGATATGCACGCCCGCCTCGCGCGGGTCTCCGATACGCAATTCGCGCACGCCGCCGATCAGCGCCTCCAGCGCCGCGGGCGCGACGTCCTGCTGCAGGCACAGGAGCCGGAGGGCCGAGCAGCGCTGGCCGGCGGAGCGGAAGGCGGAGGCCAGGACGTCGTCGACGACCTGCTCGATCAGCGCGGTCGAGTCGACGATCATGACATTGATCCCGCCCGTCTCGGCGATGAGCGGCGCGATGGCGCCCTTGCGCGCCGCCAGCGCGCGGTTGATGCGCTGCGCTGTCTCGACCGAACCCGTAAAGACGACGCCCGCCGCTCGCGGGTCCGCCACGAGCGCAGCGCCGACGTCTCCGGCGCCCGGCGCGAATTGCAACGCCGCGCGCGGCGCGCCCGCCTCATGCAGCAGTCGCGTCGCCATGGCCGCGACGAGCGGCGTCTGTTCGGCGGGTTTCGCGACGACGCAATTGCCGGCAACGAGCGCGGCGGCGACCTGGCCGAGAAAGATCGCCAGGGGAAAATTCCACGGCGAAATGCAGATGAAGACGCCGCGCGGGACGTAGCGCAGACGGTTGCTCTCTCCGGTCGGCCCCGGCAGATCCGCCTCCCGACCGATCAGACGCGCCTGCGCCGCGTAATAGCGGCACATATCGGCGGCTTCGCGCACTTCCGCGACCGCGTCGTCGAGCGTCTTCCCGGCTTCGTCTTGCAGCAACGCGACGAATCCGCCGCGACGCGCTTCGACCATATCGGCGGCGCGTTCGAGAATTTGCGCGCGGCTCTCGACGGACGTTGCGCGCCATTCGCGAAAAGCGCCAGCTGCCGCGGCGATCATGTCGCGCGCGCCGGCGGCGTCGGTCTCGACGACGCGCCCGACAAGGGCGCCGTCGATCGGCGACCGCACGTCGCGCGCGTCGCCATTGCCGCCGACGCTCGGCCGCGCGTCGGAAGACGGCGGCGCCGAGTCTCTTTCGCGAAGCAGAGCCGCAAGCGCCGTCCGGTCGCCGAATTCCACGCCGCGCGAATTGGCGCGCAACGGGCGAAAGAGTTGCGGCGGCAAGGGCAGATGCGGATGGCGCGCGCGCGACGCATCGCCGACAATGTCGCGCGGATCGGCGATCAGCGCGTCTTCGGGCGCATCGGGATCGGCGGCGCGGGCGACGAAGGAGGAATTGGCGCCGTTCTCGATCAGTCGCCGCACGAGATAAGCGAGAAGATCGCGATGCGGCCCGACGGGCGCATAGACCCGAACCGGGACGCCGCTCATCTCCGCAAGCGCGGCGTAAAGCGCGTCGCCCATGCCGTGCAGGCGCTGGAATTCATAATCCTTGCGATCGCCGGCGCGCGCGAGAATCTCGGCGACGCTGCGGGCGTTGTGCGTGGCGAATTGCGGAAAGAGACGCGGCGCCGACAAGAGCCGCGCCGCGCAGGCGTCGTAGTTCAGGTCGGTCATCGCCTTGCGCGTGAAGACCGGATAGTCGTCGAGCCCGCGCTCCTGCGCCCGCTTGATCTCGCTGTCCCAATAGGCGCCCTTCACGAGGCGGACCATGAACCGTCGGCCATACGCGGCCGCCACCGCGGCGACATAATCGATCACGGCGCCGGCGCGCTTTTGATAGGCCTGCACCGCGACGCCGAAGCCCTCCCAATCTGCGAGCGTGGGATCGGAGACGACGCGCGCGACGACGTCGAGAGAGAGTTCGAGCCGGTCGGCCTCTTCCGCGTCGATCGTGAAGGCGAGCTCGCGCGCCTTCGCGAGGCGCGCGAGCTCCAGCACGCGCGGCGGCAGTTCGCGCAACACCCGCTCGCGCGACAGGGCTTCATAGCGGGGATGGAGCGCCGAGAGCTTGACCGACACGCCCGGGCGGTCGGGCAACGCCGCCTTTCCCGCCCGCGCCCCGATGGCTCGGATCGCCGCCGCATAGGCCTCGAAATAGCGCTCGGCGTCCGCAGCGCTGCGGGCGCCTTCGCCAAGCATATCGAAAGAGAAGCGCTCGCGGCGCCCTTCCGCGCGCGCCAGCGCCTCGCCGATCGTTTCGCCAAACACGAAATGCGCGCCCATGAGCCGCATGGCCTGACGCGCCGCGCCGCGCAGGGCGGGCAGACCGATGCGCCGCGCGAGGTCGGCGACGAGGCCGCGCGGCTCGCCCTGCCCCACGAGACGGGCGGAGAAGCCGAGCGCAAAAGCGCATGCCTGAACGAGAATCGCGTCTGACGCGGCTTCGTGATGCGAAAAATCTCCGGCGGCGAGTTTGTCGGCGACGAGCTGGTCCGCCGTCGCGTCATCCGGCACGCGCAGAAGAGACTCCGCGAGCGCCATGACCGCGAGCCCCTCGCGCGAGGAGAGCGAGAATTCACGCAGAAAATCCTCGACGCCGCCAAACGCGCTGTGTTCCGCCCGCATCCCGCGCACGAGCGCCCGCGCGATCGATTCCACAACTGCACGGGCGTCGGAATCGGATCGCTCGCTCAAAAGGGCGACCGCGACTGTTTCGTCCGGCGGCGCATAGGGCGCAGCGAATGGGAGCGGTAGCGGATTCATGGCGGCGGCCCCGGCGAATGCCTATATGCGGCATATGGGGAGCGGAGGTTCGCCCGGCAAAGGGAAGAAACCTCTATGAAATCCTTGGGGAGCGCCTGTGTCTTCGCCCTCGCGACTGTCGGCGCGCCAGCGGCCGCCCAGCCCATCGCATGGCACGGCGCGGACTGGCGCGTGGAGGACATCGGCGGCCGGAGCGTCATCGACAATGCGCAAACGACCCTGAGCGCGGCGCCCGACGGCAAAGCGCCCGGTTCATTCGGCTGCAACCGCTACTTCAAGAAGGCGACGCGCGACGGCGCTCGGATACGTATCTGGTCGCTTGCGACAACCGGCCGGGCCTGTCCGCGCGCCCTCGTCGGTCAGGAACGCAAGTTTCTCTCCGCCCTCCTGGAAACCCGTTCGGCGCGCTTCGACGTTTACGGACGGATGCAACGCCTCTCCGCGCGCGGCGAGCCGCTGCTGACATTGACGAGGATGTGACGCACGGACGAGGATGTGACGCACGCCTTTAAATCTTGTCGCCCTCGGAACCCGGCGCGACGCACCGCCAGCGGGTCACCTCCACATTGGGGTGCTCGCCCGACCATTGGGCGATGTATGGCATTGCCTGCATCATGCAGTTGCGCGTCGAGCCGCTTCGAGACTCGAGCATCATCTTGCGCTCGTCGCAGGCGACCGGCTGAGCGAGCGTGCAAACCGTCAGGATGAGTTCGACGAAATTCATCGGCAAATCCCCTCGCGACAACGCCGCCAGACCGACGGCGCTTAACCGAAGCAAGGGTAATGCCAGTTATGCGGGCGTCAATATCTCGCCTTTGCCATAAACCGCCGTGTCGCCGCCAAAGCGCTGAAGCTTGCCCGAAAGAAGGGCCGAGGCGGCGGCGCTGTCCGCTTTCAGGCTTCGGGCGAACAGGCGGGCGAAAGTCAAAATATGGGCGCCGCAATCCATATAGGTCGGGCCGAAGTCCTTGCGCTTCGCCAGCGCCAGCGAGCCGCGGCGGTTGAGATAGCCGACGCGGCCGACGGCCTCGCCCAGCACGATGACCGTGCCGGCGATGATGCGCGAGCCCAGATCTTCGCCTGCGTCGCCCTCTATGATCAGGATGCCGCGGCGCAGCCGATCGCCCGCCCGCGCGCCGGCCTTGCCGCGCACGACGACGCGGCCGCCGGACATGCCGCCGAGCTCGCCCGCGAGCGGCGCCGCGAGGAAATCGCCAACGTCGCCCTTGATCTCGATATGCGCGCCTTCATTGCCCGAGGCCGCATAGGCGCCGGCGCTACCGGAGATCGTGATCCTGCCGCCCTTGGCGAGGCGCCCGACCTGCAGGCCGACGTCGCCCTCGACGTGAATGCAGAACTCTGGCAGCAGCTTCGCGCCGACGAGGTCGAAACGCGACGAGCCGCCTTCGTAGCGAAGCGTCTTGAGGTCGCCCTGCGCGATCTTGAAAACATCGCCGACTTTGGTCGAAGCGCGCGTCGTGCCGATTTCGATCTTCTCGATGTCGGCCACGGACTTGCCCGCGAGGCGGTCGGGCGTGAGCGCGGAAAGGTCGACGCGCTGCGGCGGTTCCTGACGGAGCGTGAAGGTGAAGGAACTCACGGCAGCAAATCCTTCAAATGATAGTGGAACGGGCCGAGCTTGCCGCCGTAATTGCCGGCGCCGACGCGCTTGGCGCCCTTCTCCGGGCCCATGTCGATGATCGCCTTGAGGCCCGCGCGCATGGCGACGCGAACCGCTTCGTCGGTGAGGCCATCAATGACGATTTCGAGCGTGCAGCCGATATCGTCCTCAAGCGCGGTTTTGGTCACGCCCTTCAGCGTCGGACAATAGGCGTCGTTGGTCGACGCGCTCATGCCCTTATATTGCGAGCCGACCTTCGAGCCAGAGCGCACGATGCCGCCGGGGAACGGCATGATGGCGTCCGGCACGGCATTGATGGCCTCGACGCCGGCCTCGGTCGCGCGCATGGTGGATTCCCAGTCGGATCCCATGACGAGCAGATTGCCGCCGCCGACGCATTTCTTGAGCACGCCGACCTGGCTCTCGACGAAAAACTCGCCGTCCATGACCGGCACGCGCCAGAAGCGGCGGCCGTCGATCGCCTTCGACATCTGCCATTTGTCGCCAAACTGGCGCATGGAGTCGCCGACCTTGATCTTTAGGTCGCCGTCGAAAGCCGAATAAAGCGCCGTGCCGGGACAGGTGAGGATGCACTGGCCAACGCGATTGACCAGCGCCTTCTCCGCGCCTTTCGCCGAGAAAGCAAAAAAGAGCATGCGCACGCCGGGGCGGCCGTCGGGCGTCTCGTCCTCAGACAACTCGCAGTCAACGCCGGCCTCGCAGTCGCAGCCAATGACGGAAGTGGCGTAGCCGGTCGCCGTCGCGGCGGCCTGATTGGCCCATTTGCGGGTGGGCGCCGTGACGATCAGCCCCGTCGCGGCCATCGGAAACGCCTCCGCGAAACTGTCGTCGATGCGCACGCCGTTGCGAACTATTCCTTGCATGCAACCTCCGCAAAGGCGTCCTTGTTCGGCAGAGCGGCGTCGGGCACGTCGAAAATGCCGCGCGGCAGGCCGTAAAGCTCTTCGTAGTAAGCGTCGAGACGCTTGTTGATGTTCTTGTCGAAGCGCGGGCTGATATGCAGCGTCTTGCCACGCTTGTAATGCGACACCTCGCCGTCCTTCACGACGAGATCGCCGTCCTTGTAGACATAGGCCGCCTTGCGGAACATGCCGGCGACGTCGCGGCTCTTCTTGTAGACCGCGATGTCGGCGATCGAGCCCGGCGCCAGCGTGCCGCGGTCCTTGAAGCCGAAGAGCTTCGCGGCGCCGGAGCGGCTCATCTGCGCGATCTCATAGTAGTTGTATTCGCGCTTGATCGACGGCAGCGTCGTGTGCTCCAGCACCTCGGCCGGCAGACGCGACATCATCTCCTCGCGCAGCTCAGCGCTCATCAGCAGTGCGAAAAGCTCGGGATAGGCGGTAAACGGGCCGCCATTCGGATGGTCCGTGGTGAAGAACACCTGCTCGGGATTCTTGATGAGCAGGAACAACTCGAGACCCGCCGCCCACTGAATGGCGTTGTAGTAGTTCGAGACCTTGTAGGCGTAGGGCACGATGCCGCCGCCATTGGCGTCGCCGTCGAAGATCGCGCCCTTCTTGGGGCTCCCGCCGGGCATGCTGTTGAACTGCTTCAGCACGTCGGAAGAGACCGTCACCGTCTGCGAGAACATCACCTGCCCGACGTCCACCGTGACGTTGGGATTGGCGTTGATCTTCTCGGCGAAGGCGGCGGCGGCCGAGGAAAAGGCGTTCTTGCCTTCCTTGCCATAGGCGTAGAACTGCACATGCGCGAGATGCAGCGGCAGGCCCTGCGACGCGTCGATCGTGGCGAGCGCCGTGTCGATATTGCCGGCGATGCCCAGATTGTTCATGTGCAAATGGAGCGGATGGTGGATGCCCACCGCCTGCGTCGCCTTTTGCAGCGTTTGGAAAATCTGGCGCGACGTCGTGCCGTAAAATGGCACCTCGTCGTCGAGGCCGAAGGCGCGCATATTCTCCTTGAAAGCCTCGCAGCCGCCCGGATTGATGCACTTCAGACCCAGCGAACGCGTGCCGCTCACAGTCTGCGCGACATAATCGTTGATCGCGCTCTCCGACTCGCCCGCTCGGATCTGGCGCAGCAGGAAGTCGTCATTGCCGAGGACCGTCAGCGCGCCCTTGTCGATGATCGGCACGTCGTTGAGTTCGTAATGCGTCTGTAGCGAATGATGAGGCGCCATCGCCGGTTCGACGACCGTGGTGAAACCCATCTGCGCGTAGAGACGCCCCGTCTCATAAGTCGACCATTTGGCCGTCGAGAGCGGCGTATTCGCAAGGCGCGCGCGAATGCTGCGATGCAGCTCCGGGAGCAGCAGGCGCGCGGTGTTCACATTGCCGCCGGCGATATGCGAGTGAATGTCGATCGCGCCGGCCATGACCACATGGCCGGAACAGTCGATCTCCTGATCGGCCTTGCCGCCTGTCGGCGGCGCGACGATGCAGCCGTCCTCGAACCAGACGTCGCCGACGCCATCCTTGCCCGTCGCCGGATCGACGACATGGCCGCCACGCAAAACTGTCAGCAAGGCGCGACCTCCGAAACATGCGCCATGATGGCGTCGATGACTTGCGCGACCGTCGGCGCGTCGGACGGCGTCGCAGCCGCGCGCAGCGTCAGGCCGCCCGTCTCCTGGGCCATGAGCACAGCGTCATGGGTGACGCCGGGCTGGCCGACCTCGATGTAAAGACCGCGCGCGGGCGCGGCGCCCGCGGGGGCGAGCGTAATGAGCGGAATGTCGCTCCGCGACCATGACGGCGCCTCGCCGTCGAAGGCCGAAATCCAGAGCGCCGCATCGGCCTCGCCGCTGTCGACGAGTCGATTCGCCTCGAAGCGCCAGGGATCGTGCTCGGGATAGCCCCGGCCGAAACCCGTGCGCGGCGGGAACCCGGTCATCCAGCCCGCGACCTGCGTCACGCCCGAAGCGCCTGCGCGGCCGCCGATATGAACCCCGGTGAAGCGCGTCGTGACATTCAGCTCCGTAACGAGCGCCTGCATCATTTCGATGGCGAGCGCGTCGAGTCCCGCGGCGGCGGCCCAGACGAAGCAACCGAACTTCGCGTTTTTCAGCGTCTCGGCGACGCCGTCCACGAGTTCGAGTTTCGCCGCGTCGATGATGGTTGGATCGACCCGGCGGCCGCCGACGCGGGCGCGCCAGACGCCAAGAACGCCGGGAATTTGCTTCAGACTCGCGGAAATGACCTTGGCGCCGGGAACGGCGCTGGCCTCGTCCGCCTCTGGACCGATCCAGATCACCTTGCGCGGCTGGCCCGCGTGGGTTCCATGGCGAGGAGCCTGGTCGAGCGCGAGGCGCTCCAGCATGCCGGGCCAGATGCGCGTCAGGCCGGGCCCGACCAGCACAACCACGTCGGCGCGCACGCGCGCTTCGTTGGCGGTCGTCGTGAACATGCCGAAAGAGCGCTTCACGTCGATATCCGCGAGCAGATCGCGCGACGCCATGTGGTCGAAGGCGCCGCGCAGACGCTCGGCCAGAAGAATCGCCGCGCGGGCGCCTGGAACGTCGGCGCCCAGCCCCGCGACGAGGGGAAATTTGGCGCCGCTCAAAATGCTCGCCGCCTGCTTATAGGCGTCTTCGAGCGCAATCGCTTTGCCGTCGAGCGAAGCCTTGCTCATTCGCTTCCTGCCCCGTGCCGCTTTGGCGGTTGTTTTCCATGGCGTGCGGCGGGCGCCGCCCGCGAGACTCGTCCCCTTCGCCGGCGGCGTGAGGAAAACTCTCGGAATTCTGACGATACGCCTCGGCCGGATCGCGCCGCCGCCCCGCCGAAAGCGCGATATGCCTAGCAGCCGTCACGCCCCATGTCGAGACGGTTGCGAGCCGCATTCGAGAGACAGGCGGGAGCGTCGCGCAGCCGTCCCGACTGCGCGGCAAAATCAGTCTACGGCCACGATCACGTCCGACGACTTGATGATGGCCTTCACCTTGGACCCGGGCGCCAGTTCCAAATCCTCGACCGACTCGTTGGTGATCGCGGCCGTGACCGTGATTCCATTGACGTCGATCGTCACGTGAGCAGTGGTGACGCCCTTTTTCACCTCCTTGACGACGCCGTCGAACATGTTGCGGGCTGAAATCTTCATGACTTCCTCCGGGATTGCCGCCCCCATGACGGAGGCGCTATGCAGCGTCGACGCCGAACGCCGGTCCAGCAAGGGCAAATAATAGGCGCCTGAGCGACTCGCCCCGAACGCCGCCGCGCGCGCTCCCGCCCCCGTTCCAAGCGCAACGCCCGGGCCTTCCAGCGCCGAACCTGGCGCTTTTTTTCCGACTTTTCCCGAAGCATGCGGGGGCGCGACGCCAATTGCACGGCTAACCCGATCATGATAAAGCTCTCGCCGAGCTTGAACCTGCCCCAGTCGCTCGGCCCGAGAAGCTGAGACGCAAGAGCAGGGAGCAGCTGCCGAAGATCCAACCGGAGGAAATGACAATGGCCTGGACCACGCCTGTGATCGTCGAAGTTTGCGTTGGCATGGAAGTCACCGCTTACTCGTCGGCCGAAATCTGAGTTTTCGCGCGAGTCGCCGCGTCGGCGCGGCGCTCCGCCCATCAAAATCGAGCCGGTAGGACCAACGGCGCGGCAGCGCGATGTTCTTGCTCGGCTCGATTTTTTTTGCCCGGAATCTGGCTCGAACGTAGCCGCCAAGCCCGGATGACGTCCGCGATGCGCAAGCTTCTCCCTTCTCTCGTCCTGTCGATGGCCGCCCTGACGGCGCCGGCGGGCGCCGAGGTCCTCGACGCGCAGAAGCTGCTCGCCGACGCCAGGACGTCGTTCCAGCCCCTCCCCCCGGTCCCCATCGCGAAGAATCCGGCCGAGACGGCGCGCGTCGAACTGGGGCGGCGACTCTTTTTCGAGAATCGCGTGTCGATGGACGGCAACGTCAGCTGCGCGCACTGTCACCTGCCGGACAAACAGGCGAGCGACGGTCTGCCCAAGGCGATCGGCGTGTTCGGCAAGGAAAATCCGCGTAACGCGCCGTCGATCTTCAACGCCGCGCTCAATTTCAAGCAGCATTGGCGCGGGGACCGCGATTCGCTGGAGGATCAGGCCGAGAAGTCGCTGCTCGGCCCGGCGAGCTTCGGCAACCCCGATCAGACGACGGCGATGGGCAAGTTGAAGGCCATTCCCGATTACGCCGGCGCCTTCGCAAAGGCCTTTCCGGACGACAAGGATCCGATCAGCTCCAAAAACTGGGGCCTCGCCGTCGCCGCCTTTGAGCGCACACTACTGACGCCCGCGCCTTTCGACGCCTTTCTCGCCGGAGACGTCAAGGCGCTTACCGCCGAACAGCAGGCGGGACTGCGCATATTCATCGATACGGGCTGCGCCGCCTGTCACAATGGCGCGGGCGTCGGCGGCGACTCCTTCCAGAAATTCGGCGTGACCGAGGACTATTGGAAAGCGACTGGCGCCAAGATCCCCGACAAAGGCCGCGCGGACGTAACGAAGAACGACGCGGATCTCTATGTCTTCAAGGTTCCGAGCCTGCGAAACGTCGCGGAAACGGCCCCCTATTTCCACGACGGATCGGTCGACGATCTGACGAAAGCCGTCAAGATCATGGGCAAGACGCAGCTCGGCAAAAGCCTCTCCGACAAGGACGCGGCGGAGATCGTCGCCTTTCTCGGGAGTCTGACGGGCGCCGTTCCGGCGAATTATTCCGCGCCGGAGCCCTACGCAGACGCGACGGCGAGATAAGCGCCTTTAGGGAAGAGACGGGACGCCCTCACGCGAGTTTCTGCTCCAGCGCGATGCGCATCAGCTCCATCGGCGTGCGGGCGCCGAGCTTGCGTTTCATGATCGAGCAGCTGTTCGCGATTGTCTTGTAGGAAACCTGGGTCGCCGCCGCGATTTCCGCCATGCCAAGGCCCGAGCCCAGCATGCGCAGGATCTCGAGCTCCCGCGCCGTGAGCGCCGCGAGCGGATTGGCAGGCCCGCCGCCGAGTTTTTCGAAGGCGAGCTGATTGGCGATCTTCGGCATGAGAAACACTTCGCCCGCCGCAACTTCGCGCACCGCCTTCACGAGCAGATAGGGATCGTCGTTTTTCGTGACATAGCCCTTGGCGCCCGCCTCGATGGCGCGGGCGGCGAAGATCGGATCGTCGTTCATGCTGAAAACGACGATGCGCGCCGCTGGATCTGTTTCCAGAATCCGCCGCGTCAATTCCAGGCCCGAGGGGCCGGGCATGGCGATGTCGACGATCGTGACGTCCGGCGCGTGCGCAAGGAAGGCGGCAAGGCCGGACTCGGCGTCGCGCGCGTCGAAAACCTCTATGTCGCCCTCGCCGGCGAGCATGGCCGCGCAACCCGACACGATGATCGGATGATCGTCGACGATGAGAACCCGCATCATTCCTCCAGCGCCCCGCCGGCACATTGACCATCGGAAGCCCATTCGTAAAGTCGCCGCTTCGGGAAGGGAAGCCGTCGATGCTGCAAAGTCTCTCGCTGCGGGCGCGTCTGTCGTTGCTGCTCGGCGGCGTTCTGGCGGCGGGCTTCGCCTTCGGCGTGTCCCTTCTCGTGCTGAACGCGGGCGGGCGCGTGTGGATCGAGGCGGAAGCCGCCACCCGTCTCGCCCGCGAACTGGTGGAGTCGAGCCTGCCGCGGGTCGAAAGTTCGCCCGATCCCCGGGCGGAGTTCGCCCGGCTCATGGACGACGTGCGACGGCTTCGGCATGTGCGCGCCATTCCGGCGGGCGACAACGCGCCCCCCGCGCCGGACGACCTGCGCGCGCCGAAATGGTTCAGCGCGCTGGCGTTGCGGCCGTCTGCGGCGACCCGCGTTCCCACGCCGTTCGGCGCCATCGACATCGCCGTTAATCCCGCCGACGAAATCGCGGAGATTTGGGAGGAGATCGTCTGGATCACGATCGTCGGCGCATGCGTCGCCGCCACGGCCTTCGCGCTCGTCTCCTACGCCGTCTCCCGCGCCCTGCGTCCGATCGGCGCCGTCTCGGACGGGCTGCGGCGACTGGAGCGGGGCGACCATTCGGTGCGCGTGCCCGCCGACGGTCCTCCCGAATTCGTCGTCATCGCCGACCGCATCAACGCCTTGGCGCAGACCCTGCAACGGCTCGACGACGAGAATCGCCGTCTCGTCGCCCGCATGATCCATGTCCAGGATGAAGAACGGCGTGACATCGCGCGCGATCTCCATGATGAGATCGGGCCCTTTCTCTTCACGGTTCGCGCCGGGGTCGGGGCGCTGGCGCGGAAGGCCCGGGCGCCCGGCGCGGAGGCCGCCCGGCTCGCGGAAGACTGCGCGAAGATCGATTCGCAGATCGCCGCCCTCCAGCACGTGAATCGACGAATCTTGGGTCGACTCCGGCCCGCCGCGCTCGAGGAAATGGGACTCGCCGACGCGCTGGAGGCGCTGGCGCGCGGCTGGCGGGAGACGCGGCCGGAAATCGACATCTGCCTCTCGCTCGACGGCGCGCGAGGCTCCATCGACGAGACGACGGCGCTCACGGCCTATCGCGTCGTGCAGGAGGGACTGACCAACGCCGTCCGGCATTCGGGCGCGCGCCGCATCGACGTCGGCGCGGCGCGGGAAGACGATCTGCTGCGCATCGAGGTCGCCGACGACGGAGCCGGACCGCCCGACGCGCCCATCGCCGGCGGGCTGGGCCTGCGCGGCCTGAGCGAGCGCGTCGCCGCGCTCGGCGGCGCGCTGACGCTAACGGACGGCCCCGACGGCGGAGCGCGTCTTTTCGCCGAACTGCCTTTACGCCGTGCGGCGGAAAGGGTTCGCGGAGACCCGGGAAAAGTTCCCGATCCGGACAGGAGAATTTCCAAAGAAAATCGTTATATTTCATAAGTGTAGCGGCTCAGCAACAGGTCGGGAATATTGTCACAAATCACCCGTCCCGCGGAGACGGAAAGCCTTCGATAACGATATAAGTCGGTCCGACAAGGACGCCTAAACCTACCGGGCTGGAGACATGACTTCCAAAAAGCAAGTTTCTTTCCTGGCGCTCGCCGCCGCGCTCTCCTCGGGCGCCGCCGCCGCCCAGCAGACATTGCCGACAATCGAAGTGGGCGGCGCGCCGCTCCGCTCGGCGCCGCGCGCAACCCCGGCGCCGGCTCAGGCCGCCCCCGCCCGTCCGGCGCCAGGTCGTTCCTCCGCGAGCGCAACGCCCGCGCCCGCCGCTCCCGCGACGGGCGCGCCGGCCGCCCCGGCCTCCACTCGCGTCGACGTGAAATATGCGGTTCCCTCCGCCACCTACACGCTCGACGCCAAGGAGTTGCAGAACACGCGCGCCTTCGATCTCGTCAACAACCTTCTGCGTCAGGCGCCGGGCGTCGACGTCACCGACGTGAACGGCAATCCCCTGCAGCCGCAGGTCAATTTCCGCGGCTTCGCCGCCTCGCCGGTCGCCGGCACGCCGCAGGGCCTCGCCGTCTATCAGAACGGCGTGCGCATCAACGAGGCCTGGGGCGACAACGTCTACTGGGACATGATCCCCAATATCGCCATCGACCGCTCCACCATCGTCACCGGCAACCCGCTCTTCGGCCTCAACGCCATCGGCGGCGCGGTGGTCCTCGATATGAAGAACGGCTTCACCTATCAGGGCTTCGAGATCGACGGGCGCGGCGGCAGCTTCAACCGCCGTCAGGGCGCCATGCAATATGGCGTGCAGAAGGGCGACTTCGCGGCCTATCTCGCCCTGGAGGCGCTGGGCGACAAGGGATATCGCCAATTCTCCGGCACGAACATCAAGCGCCTTTACGGCGACATCGGCTGGCGAGGCTCCGAGGGGCTCGAGGTCCATGCGAATGCGACGCTCGCCGGCAACAAGGCGGGCGCCTCGGGTCCGGCGCCGGTCGAACTGGCGGCGGTTGACCAGAGCGCGGTCTATACGACGCCGCAGACTCTCAAGAACACCCTTTCCATGTTCGACCTCAACGGCGTCTATACGCCGACGCCGAGCTGGAAGCTCTTCGGCGACGTGCATTATCGCGCTTTCGATCAGGCGCGCGTCGACGGCAATACGACCGAGTTCGAATGCGAGCCGGGCGAGCCCGTCTGCGAGAACGACAACGGCGATGAAACCACGATCCCGAATTATTTCGACGGCCAGGTTCCGCTCGGCGCCATCGACCGCACCTGGACGCGCTCGCGCACCATCGGCGGAACCGTTCAGGCGACGAACGACGACCGCTATTTCGGCTTTCACAACAAGATCACCGTCGGCGCCAGCATCGACAAGGGCTGGTCGGGCTTCCAGGCCAATCAGGAATTGGGAATCATTCAGCCCAATCTCGCCGTCGGCGGCATCGGCCATATCACCGAGGAACAGGCGAGCGGCATCGCCAGCGTCAATGTTCGCGCCTCCAACACCTATCTCGGCGTCTATGCGCTCGACACGCTCGACGTGACCGACCGGCTGAAAATAACCGCAGGCGCGCGTTTCAACCGCGCGGGCATCGCGCTCTACGATCTGCGCGGCACGGCGCTCAACGGCGCGGACGTCTATACGCGAATCAATCCGGTGGCGGGCGCTACTTACGAGGTGCTGCCGAATACTTTCGCTTACGCCAGCTACTCAGAGGCCAATCGCGCGCCGACGCCGCTGGAGCTCGGCTGCGCCGATCCGGCCCGCCCCTGTCTCATCGACACCTTCCTCGTGGCCGACCCGCCGCTCAAGCAGGTCGAATCGAACACGACCGAATTCGGCCTGCGCGGCAATGTCGAAATGCCGGCCATCTTCCCCAACGCCGGCGGCTATCTGCCGGGCCAGCTTGCGTGGAGCGCGGGCGTCTATCGCACCAACAATTTCAACGACATTCTCGCTGTTCCCAGCACGATCAACGGCCGCGGCTATTTCACCAACGCCGGTTCGACGCGACGCGAGGGCGTGGAAGTGTCGCTGCGCTACACGGACGAGCGGCTCCAGGCTTACGCCAATTACACGATGGTGAACGCGACCTTCCGGTCGACCTTCGCGCTGGGCGCGCCGGACAATCCGCTGGCCCAGCTCTATGGGACGGGCTTCATCGTGGTGACGCCGGGCGCCAATCTCTCCTCGGTCGCGCCGCATCGCTTCAAGGCGGGCGCCGACTACGCCGTGACGCCGCAATGGCGCGTGGGCGCCGACGTGCATTACGCCGCAGGCGGCTTCCTGTTCGGCGACGAGATCAACATCGGCGGCCGCCTGCCCTCCTATGGCGTGCTGAATCTGCGCACCTCCTATCAGATCACGCCGAATGTTGAGGTCTATGGCCTGCTGGAAAACGTCACCAATACGCGCGCCCGCAGCTTCGGCTCTTGGTTCGACACGGGCGACATTTCCTTTCTGACCTTCAACAATCCGCGCATGGTTTCGCTCGGCCCGCCGATCGGCGCCTTCGGCGGCGTCAAGGTGACATACTGACTTGCCCGCTTGCATGAGCTCGACATGAACTGGCGGCCCCTCGGGGCCGCCTTTTTTTGTCGCGGCCAGGCCTTATCGCAACGGCGGAAATCATCCTATATCCTACAGGCGTTGTTCCCGAACTGGAGCTGACATGAACAAGACCTTTCTCGCCGCCGCTCTCACCATCGCCGCGCTGGCGGCGGGGCCGGCGACCCCCGCCCTCGCCAAAAAGGCGCCCCCCGTGGCGGCGCTCGACACAGACAACGACGGCACGGTCGACTTCAACGAACTGAAGAAATCCGCGGAAGCGCTGTTCGACCGGCTTGAAAAGGACGCGGACGGCACGATCGAGCCCAAGGAGCTTCAGGGCCGCCTGTCGAAGAAGGAATTCAAGGCCGCCGATCCCGACAACGACGGCACGCTCGACAAAAATGAATTCCTCGCCGCGGTCGAGTCGCTCTTCAAGGCCGCCGACCCGGACAATGACGGCACGCTCGACGAAAAGGAATTCGCCTCGAAGCAGGGCAAGTCGCTGCTGCGCGTGACCCGATAAATGAGGTCGGCGCGCGGGGTCGGCGACTTGATCCCGCGCGCCAAAGCGGCCATTTAGGGGCCCATGAAAAGCCTCGCCGCCGTTCTTGTTCTTCTTTGCGCCGCCGCGCCCGCGGCCGCGGACGCGCTGAACGTCAAGGTCGGCGTGCTGCGCGAGCAACACTCGCGCGAGACCCTCTCCATCCTCGACATACCCGCCGGCGACGACACGATCGCAGGCGCGCTGCTGGGCGCCGCCGACAACAACACTACCGGCAAATTCACCAATCAGACATTCGAGGCGATAGACGAGAAGCTCGACGAGGGCGCCGACGTTCCGGCGTCCGTCGACGCGCTCATCGACAAGGGCGCGATGTTGATCATCGCCGATCTCGGGCCGGATCGCCTCCTCGTCGCCGCCGAACGCGCGAAGGACAAGGGCGCCCTGCTCTTCAACGTCTCCGCTCCGGACGAACGCCTGCGCGAGGAAGATTGCCGCGCCAATGTCGTACATGTTGCGCCGTCGCGCGCGATGCTTGCCGACGCCCTCGCGCAATATCTGGTGTGGAAGCAGTGGCGCAAATGGCTGCTGATCAAAGGCTCGCATCCCAACGACGAATTGCTGGCGCAGGCCTATCGCCACGCGGCGAAAAAATTCGGCGCGAAGATCGTCGAGGAGCGGGTCTACGAGGACACGGGCGGCGGACGGCGCAGCGACTCCGGCTCCGTTCAGACGCAGCGCCAGATGCCCGTTCTGACGCAAAACGCGCCCGCCTATGACGCGCTCGTCGCCGCGGACGAAAGCGATGTCTTTGCGGGCTATCTCCCCTATCGCACATGGGATCCGCGCCCCGTCGCGGGCTCTGCGGGGCTCTATCCGACGAACTGGGATCCCGCTCACGAGCAATGGGGCGCGCATCAATTGCAGAACCGCTTCATGGCGGCGTTCCGCCGCCCGATGAATGCGCGCGACAACAACGCCTGGCTGGCCATGCGCATGATCGGCGAAGCCGCGACGCGGACCAATTCCAATGCGCCCGATAAGGTGCGCGATTTCATGCTCGGCAAGGATTTCTCGATCGCCGCCTTCAAGGGCGTGCGCCAGACGCTGCGTCCGTGGAACCAGCAATTGCGTCAGCCGATCCTTCTTTCCGACGGACGCATGACCGTCTCCGTCTCGCCGCAGGAGGGCTTCCTGCATCAGGTGAGCGAACTCGACACGCTGGGGCTGGATCAGCCCGAAACCAAATGCAGGTTGAAATGAACAAGTTCTTTGCCGGCGCCTCCTCTCATCGCGGCCGCGCGGAAGGCCGGGGCGCTCGCGCTGTCGCAACGGCGCTGTTCGCCGCCTGCCTCGTCTCACCCGCCCTCGCCTATACGGCCTATGTCAGCAATGAGAAGGGCAACTCCATCACCGTCATCGACACTGACAAGCTCGAAGCGACGGCGACGGTGAAAGTGGGCCGTCGCCCGCGCGGGATCGAGCTGAACAAGGACGGGTCCGAACTTTACATCTGCGCCGGAGACGACGACGCCATTCAGGTGCTCGACACCAAAACCTTGAAGCTCACCAGCAAGCTGCCCTCCGGCCCTGACCCCGAGCTTCTCGCGCTCTCGCCCGGCGGCGACACGATCTTCGTTTCGAACGAGAACGACAATCTCGTCACGCTCATCGACGTGAAGCGCAAGGAGCAGATCGGCGACATTCCCGTCGGGGTCGAGCCGGAAGGCATGGCGGTGAGCCCCGACGGCAAGCTGCTCGTCAACACGTCGGAAACGACGAATATGGCGCATTTGATCGATACGCAGACGAAGGAGATCGTCGCCAATATTCTCGTCGACGCCCGCCCGCGTTTCGCGGAATTCAAGAAGGACGGTTCGGAGCTCTGGGTGTCGTCGGAAGTCGGCGGCACGGTCGCAGTCATCGACCCGGTCAAGCGCGTGCTGAAGCAGAAGATCAGCTTCGAGATTCCGGCGATGTCGAAGGAGGCGATCCAGCCGATCGGCATCTCCTTCACCCGCGACGGCAAACGCGCTTTCGTCGCGCTCGGCCCCGCCAATCGCGTGGCGGTGATCGACGCGGAATCGAAGAAGATCGAGAAATATCTGCTCGTCGGCCAGCGCGTCTGGCATCTCGCCTTCACGCCGGACGAAAAGTATTTGCTCACCGCCAATGGCGTGTCGAACGACGTGTCGGTGATCGACGTCGCCAATCTCAAAGTTGTGAAGTCGATTCCCGTGGGCTCCTTCCCCTGGGGCGTCGTGGTGGCCCCGAAATGAATGAAACGCCAGCGCTTTCGATACGGGGCCTCAGCCACTCCTACGGGACGCGCAAGGCGCTCGACGACGTGTCTTTCAGCGTCGCGCCGGGCAGCTTCACCGTGTTGCTCGGCCTCAACGGCGCAGGCAAGAGCACGCTGTTCTCGCTCGTTACCCGTCTTTACGCGGCGCGTGAGGGCGAGATCGACATTTTCGGCGCGAATGTGATGCGCGAGCCCAGCGCGGCCTTGCGCAAACTCGGCGTCGTCTTTCAGGCGCGCACGCTCGACCTCGAATTGAGCCTGATGCAGAACCTCGTCTATCACGCGGCGCTGCATGGCATAGGTCCGCTCGACGCGCGGCGGCTTGGTCTCGACGCGCTGACGCGCGCGGGACTCGCCGAGCGCGCAAACGACAAGGCCCGCGCGCTGTCGGGCGGCCAGATGCGCCGCGTCGAAATCGCCCGCGCCCTGCTGCACGGGCCGAAGCTGCTGCTGCTCGACGAACCGACCGTCGGCCTCGACATCAAGGCCCGCGCCGATCTCCTCGCCCATGTGCGCGGCCTGGCGCGCGATGAGGGACTCGGCGTGTTGTGGACAACACATCTCATCGACGAGATCGAGGACGATGATCAGGTCGTCATCCTCCATCAGGGCAGGGTGCTGGTGACGGGAACGGCGCGCGAGCTCGTCGCGGCGAATGACGCAGCGAATATCGGAGCGGCCTTCGCCAAGGTCACAGGCGCCGGCGGGGAGCGACTTTCGGCATGAGCGCGACAATGGATGTTTCCCGCAGGGGCTTTACCCCGCGCCAATATCTCGTCTGCCTCTGGGGCGTCGTGTGGCGCGAGGGGCTGCGCTTCCTGCATCAGCGCGAGCGCTTCGTCTCGGCCCTCGTGCGTCCGCTCGTCTGGCTCTTCATCTTCGCCGCGGGCTTCCGGCAGGTGCTCGGCATTTCGATCATCCCGCCCTACGAAACCTATGTGCTCTACGAGGTCTACATCGCGCCGGGCCTGATGGCGATGATCCAGCTCTTCAACGGCATGCAGTCGTCGCTGTCGATGGTCTACGACCGCGAGATGGGCAATATGCGGACGCTGCTCGTCTCGCCCTTCCCGCGCTGGTTCCTGCTCGGCGCCAAGCTTTTCGCAGGCGTCGCCGTGTCCATTCTCCAGGTCTACGCCTTCCTGTTCATCGCCTGGTTCTGGGAGATCGAACCGCCGACCAAATGGGGCTATCTCACCGTGCTGCCCGCGCTCGCCCTCGCCGGCCTGATGCTCGGCGCGCTCGGCATGCTGCTGTCGTCGCTCATCAAGCAACTCGAAAATTTCGCGGGGGTGATGAACTTCGTCATCTTCCCGATGTTCTTCGCCTCCTCGGCGCTTTATCCGCTATGGCGCGTGAAGGAATCGAGCCCGTGGCTTTATTACGTCTGCTCGGTCAATCCGTTCACCCACGCCGTGGAGCTGATCCGTTTCGCCTTTTATGAAAAGATAGAGTGGACGTCGCTCCTCGCGCTCGGCGGCTATACGGCCGTTTTTCTCGTCGCGGCGATCGTCGCCTATGATCCCGCGCGCGGCATGTTGCTCCGCAAGGCCGGGTAGGGACGCCTTATCCCCCGCGCTGCGTCAGCAGCGAGGCCATCGGAAGGCTGGCGCCGATCAGGAGAAGCGCGAGAGCGAGACGGTAATCTTTCGCGGCGCGCAGCCCCGAGCGGACGATGGCGCGGCCGCCCGCCGCAGCGAGCTTCGCGCGCGATTTGACGTCAGCGGCGGCGCGCATCCGGCGCGCGAGGGTCTCCGCCGCAGACGCTTCCCGCGACAGGCTCAGGACATAGCGCCCCACCGGCTCCCGCTGGCGCCAGACCCCCTCTTGCGCGATCTCGACCTGCGCGAGAGAGTCGAGCCGCTCGATGGCGAAGCCGCCGCCGACGCTGGCGGCCGTGCGCGCGTCGAGCGCAAGCCCCGGCGCATGGCGGGCGTAGGCAGGATCGTAAGCGGCCTTGAAGGCGTAGCCGACGCCCTGCGACTCGAGATCCAGCGCCATGGCGATCGGCCGGCCGTCGAGGGTGAGCGCGCGAAGACGCACGCGGGGCGCATCGTCCGCGCCGCCGAAAGCCTCGAGCGCGAAAGCGCGGGTCGCGTCGCGGCAGGCAAGCGCCGTGCCAGACGCTCCCTTCCAGCCGGCGCTCTCGAGGCGCAGGAACGCCTCGAGCGCCTCACGCCCGCCCGGCCCGTTCGCCATTGCTTCAGAAAAGCCGACCGTTCCGATATCGGTGAGCCGGCGCATTCGGCGCTCCGTACTGGAGCGCCGGTTCTTGCGCATATAGGCCCGCGCGTATTGCTCGCCGCTCGCGCCGGGGTCGAGCTCGATCGCCGGCCGGCTCAAGCCATCGACGCGCGCGAGCGCGTAGCCCTCGGCGCCGGCCGCGTCGTCGAGTGCGCGGAAAAAGCCGCGCTTTTCGGTCAGAAACGCGAAGATCACCGCGCCCTGCCCCTCATGCGCGAGAAAGCGCAGCATCGCGCGCAGGATCGCGACGGCGCCGTCGCGGCGGATCAACGGATGGGTCAGCGTCGTGTAAGGATTGACGAAGAGTCCGCAGGCGCGCCCAGGAAACCCGTTGCGCCAGCCCAGCGCCTCGACCGGCGCGAGACCGGCGAGCGCGCCGTCGCGCGCCGGGTCGCGAACGACGACGGCGGGAATGGGCTTTCCGCCGCGCAGATGCCTTTCCGTGGCGATCAGGACATTCGGAGCGTAGAGCGGATTCGGCTCGATCGCGCAATCGGCGAGTTCGCGCCAGGACGCGCGCTCCTCGGCAAGACGCCCGATCGTCGTCCAGCTCACGTCGAAAGGTTGCGCAGAACGACCAAGGTCGTCGGGGAAACTATCCGAAGCCATGCGGTCGCCGCCCGCCAATGAATCGAGGATCGCGGACAGCTTTAGGAATCAGGTCTGAAGAGAGGATTAAGCCGGTCGCAAACGACCGGGCTACTTCTTTCCCTTGGCGGCCTTCGCGGCCTCCTCGGACGCAGCGGCTTCCGCGTAACCTTCGGGCAGTTTCACGCCGCTCGCGAGCTGGGCCCCGAGCGCGATGGCGCGGGCCTCGGTGAGGCGAAGGGCGCAATATCCGAACTCCGACTCCTTGGCGTAGGAGCGGCAAACTTCCTCGCGCCAGGACGAGAATCCCGCCTGTTCCTTCACGACGAAGTCGCGGACCAGCTTGTCCTTTTTGTTGCGGTCGTAAAGAGCGCGGAAGTTGCCGCGCACGGTCTTCTCGACCTTGGCGCGCGCGCCGAGCATTTCCTCCGCCTTCTTGGGGTCGAACTCATTGTCGCCCATTCCCCAGAGTCCGCTCGGATCGGCGCGGCAGTCGGCCTCCTTGATCTCGCAGGCCTTGCCGTCATTTGTCACGAGGATGGCCCCATCGAGGACGTCCAGCGTGAAGGCGCAGGCCGGAAAGTCGATCTGATAGCGACGCAGGCCCGAGCCGCTGTCGCGCGCCGTCAGTTTCAACGGCATTCCAGAGACTTCGACGCGGCATTCCTCGCCCGACCGCGTGAGGCGGTCGCCCGAGAGCGTCAGCCTGGCGACCTGCAAGTCCGCTCCCGAATGCGCGAACTCGATGGCGCTTCCTGTCCCGTCGAGCTTCAGCGGCTTGCCGACGATCGTATCCTCGGACGGCGCCTTGGGCATGACAGCGTGTCCGCTCGATTCGCCCATCGCGCCGCTGCCGCTCACCCGCTTTTTCTTCGGCTTGGCGGCGCCGGACGGGCTCGTCACGGTTCCTTCGGGCGTGGGCGCGACGGCGCCGGGAAGCGCAAGCTGCGCATGGGCAGGCTCCCCCGTCAGAAGCATGGCCAGCGTCGTCGCCGCGGCCGCCCGAGAAAAAAAAGTCGAGGACGCCACGCGAACCCCCGGCAAGGCCTAGCCCCTTTCCCAATGGGCCGCCGGTCCTGCCGGCGGCCGAGACGCCTCAGCGCGGCGCCAGAACCATCACCATTTGCCGGCCTTCCATGGACGGCTCGAGCTCGACCTTCGCCATGTTGGCGGTCTCGGCCTTCACGCGGGTCATCAGGCGGTAGCCGATGTCCTGATGCGCGATCTCGCGACCGCGGAAGCGGAGGGTCACTTTGACCTTGTCGCCTTCCTCGAAGAAACGTCGCACGGCTTTCATCTTCACGTCGTAGTCGTGCTCGTCGATGCCGGGACGCAGCTTGATTTCCTTGACCTCGACCACTTTCTGCTTCTTGCGCGCCTCGGCGGCTTTCTTCTGCTCCGCGAAACGGAAGCGGCCGTAATCGAGAATCTTGCAGACGGGGGGCGTGGAGTTCGGCGCGATCTCGACGAGATCGAGCCCGGCCTGCTCAGCCATGTTAAGCGCGTCCAGCAATTGAACGACGCCGTGATTTTTGCCTTCGGAATCGATCAACTGCACTTCGCGCGCGCGAATTTCACGATTGGTGCGCGGGCCTTCCTTCTGCGGCGCCGCGGTGCTCTTCATTGGCCTGCGAATGGATCGTTCTCCTTCTGGGGGCCGAAAACCTCGGCCATTGGGCAAGTAAACGCGCTGCAGCGCGCGCGTATAGGCTTTTCCGGACGGGGTCCAGACTAGCGGGAACAATCTCACGACTGCGCGTCAAGTCAACTGCCGAAACCGCCCGCCCGCGCTTTATTCACGCCAAAGCCGAGATCAAAGGAAATCATCTATAAGCGCCCAAACCTCTTCCGGCGCGTCCTCGGGCGAAAAATGGCTGACGCCGGGCAACCGCTCGATCCGCAGGTCGGCGACGTAGCGCCCGGTTCCCTCGAGCGTCGCCTCTCCCAGCGCGACATCCTCGGTTCCCCAGACGATCAGCGTCGGCGGCTCGACGGGCGCGGCGAGATCCGTCGCCGCGAAAATGTCGCGGGCCGCCTGCCGGTACCAGTCGAGCATGGCCGTCGCGGCGCCCGGCGCGGCGGCGTTGTCGCGGTAAAGGTCGAGAATCTCCTGCGGAATGGCGTCGCGCCGCCCCGCCGCCTTGCGGATGAGAACGCCAGTCAGAAACCCGCGGCCGGCGGACAGCAGCCAATCCGGCAGGAAGGGCATCTGGAACATGGCGACATAGAAGGATTTTCTTTTCTGCTCGGCGCTTTTCAAGGCGCGACGGAAGCAGAGCGGATGCGGAATATTGATGAAGACCAGCCGCTCCAGCGGGCGCAACTTGCGGATGGCGAAGACCCAGCCGACGAGGCCGCCCCAATCATGTCCCACGAGCGTTGCTGACCGCGCGCCGGAGGCGTCGATGAGCGCGGCGATGTCGCCCGTCAGCGCCGCGAGAGAATAATTTTCCTTGCCTGCGGGCCGGCTGGTGGCGCCGTAGCCGCGCTGATTGACCGCCCAGACCCTGTATCCCTTGGCCGCGAGCGGCGCGACGAGATGGCGCCACATCGCCGCGGTCTCGGGAAAGCCGTGAAGCAGCAACGCAAGGCGCTCCCCCTCCCCCGCCTCGAAAACCTCGAAGTCCAGTCCGTTGGCGGGAACGACGACGCGCCGCGCGCCGGGCAGGGCCTCGGCGGGCGTCAATTCGCCAGCGCCGGGCAACTCGGACAGGGCGTTCCGCCGGACATGGCGGCGCAGCTTTCGCCCGCGTCGCCGCCCGCGGCCGGCTTGGCGATCAGCGACAGTTGACGCTCAACCTGGCCGCTTCCACAGGCAGGGCACTCGGGCGTCTCCTCGAATCGCGCGAGCGTCTCGAAATCGTGGGCGCATTTCTGGCAGCGAAAAGCGTAAAGGGGCATGTCGTCTCTTGATGTCTGACAGGAAGGATCGGGCCTATTTTCGGGTCTTCCCGAACTTTCCGCAAGGCGCGTCCCCTCTGCGGCAAATCGCGCGGACATACGCGCCGGGCGCGCCGTGCGCTAAATTCCGAAGACGAATCGTTCCGCTGGATCAAGAAAATGACCTATCGCGCGCCGCTCCCCGACCTGATCTTTGCGCTTCGCCTCGCTGCGAGCGGCGGCGCAGCCGAAGCGGATGGGGTTTTCGCGGATCTCTCCGGCGGGGTCGCCGAACAGACGCTCGCGGAAGCGGCGAAATTCGCCCAGGAACAATTGCTGCCGCTCGACCGCGCGGGCGACCGCATCGGCGCGCGCTTCGCCGACGGCGCCGTGACCACGCCGCCGGGCTGGCGGGAAGCCTATGCGAAATGGAAGGAAGGCGGCTGGAACGCCCTCGCCGCGAGTCCGGACCATGGCGGGCTCGGCCTGCCCGCGCTGCTCAGCGCCGCCTGCACGGAAATCTGGAACGCCGCCAACATTTCCTTCGCGCTCTGCCCGCTTCTGGGCCATGGGGCGATCGAAGCGATGGAGGCCCACGCCAGCGCGGCGCTGAAGGAGACCTATCTGCGCCGGATCGTGAGCGGCGAATGGACCGCGACGATGAATCTGACCGAGCCGCAGGCCGGCACCGATCTCGCGCTGCTGCGCACGCGCGCCGAGCGCAACGCCGACGGCTCCTACCGCATCGCCGGCCAGAAGATTTTCATCACCTATGGCGAGCACGATCTCGCGGACAACATCGCGCATCTCGTGCTCGCGCGCCTGCCCGACGCGCCCGCGGGCGTGAAAGGCATTTCGCTGTTCCTCGCGCCTAAATTCCTGCCCGATGAAACAGGCGTCTTCACGCGGCGCAATGCGCTGCGCTGCGCGGGAATCGAACGCAAGCTGGGGATCCACGGCTCGCCCACCTGCATCATGATCTACGAGGACGCCATCGGCTTCCTCATCGGCGAGGAAAACAACGGACTCGCCTGCATGTTCACCATGATGAACAACGCCCGCCTCAACGTCGGGCTTCAAGGCGTCGCGCTCGCCGAGCGCGCGACGCAGGCGGCGCTCGCCTATGCGCGCGAACGCAAGCAGGGCCGCGCGCCCGGCGCCTCCGGCGCGAGCGCCATCATCGAGCATCCGGACGTCGCGCGCATGTTGCTGACCATGGCGAGTCTCACGGCGGCGGCGCGCGCGATCTGTTTCGAGACGGCGGCCGCGCTCGACCGCGCGAAACGCGACGCGGACGCGGCGCGCGCGCGGGAAGCGGCCGAGCGCGCAAGTCTGCTCACGCCTGTCGCCAAGGCGTTTTCGACCGACATCGCCAACGAGGCGACGTCGCTCGCCGTGCAGGTTCATGGCGGCATGGGCTACATAGAGGAAACAGGCGTCGCCCAGCTCATGCGCGACGCGCGCATCTGCGCGATCTACGAGGGAACCAATGGCGTTCAGGCCATGGATCTCGTCGGGCGCAAATTGCCCATGTCCGGCGGCGCTGCGTTGACCCGCGAGATTGCGGACATGCGGGCGATCGCGCGAGAGAGCGAATACGCTTCCATCGGCGAAGCGGTCGACGCGCTGGCGCAGGCAAGCAATTATCTCGCGGCGGCGCTGACCCGGGCCCCGGCCGAGGCGCTCGCCGGCGCGACGCCCTATCTGCGTCTTTTCGCGCTCGCGCGCGGCGCCACGCTGCTCGAAAAAGGCGCGAGAGTCGCGCGCCGCGCCGGCGACCACAACGCCGCGCGCTATGAAGCGCTGTCGCATTTCTTCGCGAAGAACGTCGCCGTCGCCGCGCCGGGTCTCGCGAAAATGACGATGGAAGGCGCGCGGTCAGTGACGGACGGAAAAGCGGCCCTCTCAGGCTGAAATCCTCTCCTCGCGCGAAAGCAGCGGGCCGTCAGGCGCCCAACCAATCCCGCAACGCCGCCTGCTCGGCTGCGCTCAGATGCAGGCCCAGCTTCGAGCGCCGCCACAAAATGTCGTCCGCGGTCCGCGCCCATTCATTGTCGACGAGGTAACGCGTTTCCGCTTCGGTGAGCCCGCAGCCGAAATCGCGGCCGAGGTCGGCCATCGACCGCGCCCCATCGAGAACGCGCACGGCGCGCGTCCCGTAAGCGCGGGCGAGGCGCAGGGCGAGCGCGTCGTCGAGGAACGGCTTCTCGGCCTTGAGTTTCGCGAGACAGGCCTCGAACTCCATTTCCCCGCCGGGAAAGACCGCATTCGCTGTCCATGCTTCGCCATGCGGCGGCAAGAAGCCGCGCAAGTCATCGAGCGCATGTTCGGCGAGACGGCGCGCCGTGGTGATCTTGCCGCCGAAGACCGAGAGCGCGGGCGCGCCGTCCTGCGGCGCGTCGAGGTCGAAGGCGTAGTCGCGCGTCACGACCGACGCGTTCAGCGAGCCGTCGTCGTAGAGCGGGCGAAGGCCAGAATAGCTCCACACGACATCCGCGCGCGTCACGGCGCGGCGCAGGAAATGATTGATCGAGTCGAGCAGGTAATCGGTCTCGGCGTCGCTGATCGACGCCGCTCCCGGCGCGCCGTCATAAGGAACGTCCGTGGTGCCGACGAGCGTGAAATCGCGCTCGTAAGGAATGGCGAAGACGATGCGGCCGTCCGGATTTTGAAGAATATAGGCGTGGGCTCCGTCATAAAGTCTGCGCGTGACGAGATGCGACCCTTTCACCAGCCGCACATGCTTGCGCGAATGAACGTGCAGCGCCCCCTCGATCACCTCCGAGACCCATGGCCCCGCGGCGTTCACCAGCGCGCGCGCCTCGATCCGCGCGCCGCCTTCGAGCGTCGCGATCCAGTTGTCGCCTTCGCGCTGCGCCTGCGCGAGCCGGGCTCCGACGTCGATCGTCGCGCCGCGCTCCTTCGCATCGAGCGCGTTCAGGACGACGAGGCGGGAATCTTCCACCCAGCAATCGGCGTAAGTGAAACCGACCGAATAGCTCTCCCGCAAGGGCGCGCCGAGCGCATTGCCCTTCAGCGAGACCATGCGCGAACCCTCGAGCCGTTTGCGGCGCGCGAGATGATCGTAGAGGAAGAGGCCGAGCCGCAGCATCCACACGGGGCGCAGGCCTTTTTCGTGCGGCAGGACAAATTTCAGCGGCCAGATGATGTGGGGCGCGGCGGCGAGCAACAGCTCCCGCTCGGCGAGCGCCTCGTGCACGAGACGGAACTCGTAGAGTTCGAGATAGCGCAGGCCGCCGTGAATGAGTTTCGTGGAGGCGGAAGACGCGCCGCTCGCAAGATCGTTCTGCTCGACAAGCCGGACCGACAGCCCCCGCCCCGCCGCGTCGCGCGCGATGGCGCAGCCGTTGATCCCGCCGCCGATGATGAGAAGATCGTAGATCATGCGCGCCGCTCGCTTTGGCTCGCGCTCAATCTAAGGCGGGCGCGGGCGGACGCAAGGAACGCGCATGAAGCGCCCCCGCCGCGCATCGACGCCGGAGCGGCCCAACCCTCCCCGCAAGGGGGAGGGAAGGACCGCGCCGGTTTGATCAGGCCTGCTGCCGGCTCCGCTGAGGACGATTGCCGGCGCCGCCCTGAGCGCGCGGGCGCTGACCGCTCGCCGGACGCGGGCCGTTCGGGCGCTGTCCGTCGTTCGGCCGCTGGCCCTCGCGATGCGGCGCCTCGCGGCGCGGATGCTTGGGCGCGTTTCGCACGCCGCTCGCGCCCCGCCGCGGACGGCGCTGCGGTTCGGCGTCGTCGTGGCTCTGGTCGGCGCTGCGGCGGTCGGTGACGGGGATCGACTGGCGCGTCAGCTTCTCGATCTGGCGCAGCAGCGAGCGCTCGCCGTTGTCGCACAGCGAAATCGCGCGGCCCGAGGCGCCGGCGCGGGCGGTGCGGCCGATGCGATGGACATAGGCCTCCGGCACTTCCGGGAGCTCGAAGTTCACGACATGCGAGACGCCGTCGACGTCGATGCCGCGCGCCGCGATGTCGGTCGCCACGAGGACGCGCGTGCGACCCCGACGGAAACTGTCGAGCGCGCGGATGCGCTGGCTCTGGCTCTTGTTGCCGTGGATCGCCTCGGCCCCGACGCCCGCCGCGTCGAGATGCTGCGCCACGCGATCCGCCCCGCGTTTGGTGCGCGTGAAGACGATGGCGCGCGAAATCTCCGCGCCGTTCATCAGTTCCACGAGAATGTCGCGCTTGGCGCCGCCGTCAACGAGGAAGACGTGCTGGTCGACCCGCTCGGCGGTCGTCGCCACGGGCGTCACCGCGACCTGCGCGGGGTCGTTCAGCATGTCCTGCGCGAGGCCGGCGATTTCCTTGGGCATGGTGGCCGAAAAGAGCAGCGTCTGGCGCTTCTTCGGCAACTTGGCGACGATCTGGCGGATCGGGACGATGAAGCCCAGATCGAGCATGTGGTCGGCTTCGTCGAGCACCAGCGCCTCGGTCGCCGCCGGCCTGAAGCGGCCCGAGGCGATGTGATCGAGCAGGCGTCCCGGCGTCGCGACGAGCACGTCGAGTCCGCGCGCCAGCATGTCGATCTGCGGGCGATGCGACACGCCGCCGACGATCACGCCGACGCTCGGACGCATGAACTGCCCGTAGGCGCGGAAACTGTCGGCGATCTGCGCCGCGAGTTCGCGCGTCGGCGCCAGCACCAGCGCGCGGGCTGTGAAGGGCGCAGGGCGCCGCCGGTCCGTCGCGAGGCGTTCCAGGATCGGCAGGGCGAAGGCGGCCGTCTTGCCGGTCCCGGTCTGCGCGATGCCGAGAAGATCGCGGCCCTGCAACAGGAAGGGAATCGACTGGGATTGGATGGAGGTGGGGGTCTCGTAGCCTTCGCGAGCGAGGGCGCGAAGAAGAATCTCGGAGAGTCCGAGATCGGAAAATTTGGTCATAGCGTCTTTCATATGCGATCGCGCGCCGCGGCCATCACGCAGGCGCGGTCGGTTCGATCAGGGCGAAAAGGGAGACTTGCCCCGCGTATCGGGCCGTCGTTTGGAGCGTAGGGAGGCTCGACAGCTGGTCGGAGGCCCAAAAAGCGGGGTCCGATCTACGCGGCTGGAGCGCCTCATGCTGCGGCGCAGCGTCTCTCTGCTACAGGAAGCGCGACCGAGGGTCAATGCGGCGTTTTGCGCGGGAGCGATCCGCCGGACTTCCGGCCGGCGGGGTTCGCGTCGCGGACACGGTCACCAATAGACCTGCGCGCGCGCCTCGAAGAGGTCCGGATGCGCGCCGTTGAAATAGAACCCCTGCCGGCTCGGCATCGGCGAGCCAATGAGATTGTAGTCGTTGAGCGGCGCCGAGACGTGCAGCACGTGCGTCCAGTTGAACTGGAGATGGATGCCCCTGTCCGGATACCAGTCGAAGCCGGCGGTCACATTCTCCTGTCGTCCGCCATAAACGCCGGAATTTGCGATGATCGCCTGATTGATCGCATTGGGCTGAACAAAGGTGGCCCAGGCCATCATATTGGCGAGCCCCGAGCCTGAATAAGGCCCGCTGTTCAGATTGATGGCGCTGTAGCGGCCGACGAGGCTGAAGGCGCCAAAGCCGCCGGCGCTCACCGGATTCTTGATCTTTGGCTCGAAGAAATTGGCGCCGGCCTTGTCGGTGGTCGAATAGGCCGTGGCGCGCTCGTCGCCCGTCAGCCAGTAATGGCCATAGACGTAATAGCCGCTGAAATGCTGGCTCGCGCCGCCGGGCGCGTAAATCCCCGAGGCGCGCGCCTGGAGAATCTTGTCCATGTTCCGGTGATAATCGGTCGCGATGTATTCCGCCTGCATGTCGAAGGGGCCATGCGCGGCGGCGACCTCGACGCCGTAGGACACGACGTCGCGCACGCAATGGCCAGCGGCCGAGGTGGTCGGAATGCCGCCGAAGAAGCCGCCGAGCGTATAGGAACCGCAGGAAAGATCGGGCGTCCCGAGCAGACCCTGTCCGAGAATCGTGGCCTCCGAGCGCAGGCGGTTGCCGAGCCTTAGCACGCGGTCGTTCGAAAGACCCGTCGAGTCATTAGGGCTGTGGTACCGCCCCGAAACGCCGATATGAAGCAGATCATGCTCGTCCTTGATCGGCGCATAGGTCATGCGTCCCGAGACGTCGACGTATTGCGCGCCGCCGGTGGACGACCAGCCCGCCGCCTTCGGAACGCCCCAGGAGGCAGGCGTATTCTGCGCCGGATTGATCGAAGCGTCTTCGGGGCTCGTCGAGAATACGCCGAGACGTGCTGTCCAGTTGTCTCCATAGGCGCCGACCGAGACGCCGAGGTGGCGGCTCGGCGCGATGCCTTCCACCGCCATGGCGCGCTCGATCAGCGGGCGGAACTTCGACGACGATGACGACTCAATGCTGAACGGCTCGAATTGGTTGCCGACCATGATGAACATCGGATCCCTGGACCAGGGCAACGTCATCGCCGGGTGCTGGATGCCGAAGAAGAAATCGCGAATGCCGCCGAGCACCTGATTGTTGCCGGTGATCTGACCGGTTCCGGCGAAATCGTATTGTAGCTTGTAGAACCAGATCGCCGCGGCCTTGCCCTCGACCTCGAGACGAATCTGGCGGAAGCCGACCTGACTGGAGAAGCCGTTCAACGGCTGGGTGATGCCCCCGCCGTCGACCATGATGCGGCCGCCGACCTTGAAGCTGTATGCCTTGTCCTCCGTCTCGACGAAAATGCCGTTCTTGAAGCTGACGAAAACCGGCGGCGGAGGCGGCGGAGCTTGCGGGTCCGCCTTGCCGTGCGCGGCGTTGGCGACATTGGCGGCCTTGCTTTGCGCGGCGGCGGCCTGCGCCTTCGCCTCATGCGCCTCCTTGCGCAGCTTGGCGATTTCCGCCTCCAGAGCGCGCAACCGCGCCTCGATGGCGGCGGGGTTGGCAGTGGCGCAGGCCGCGCCAGTCGCGGAGAGCAGCGCGCCTAAGGCCACTCCCGCCGCCGCCCATTTTTTCGTCGTCATCATCATTGTCAGCCTCTAAGTCCAAAACCGCCTAAATATTAGGCCGACCCCATACTCACGCAACTTGTGTGACATAATGGTGACAAACACAGTCTTCGCTGAACGAAAGCATGTTTAAATTGTCAAAAGTTGCGATTCAGCAACACTATAATTTTTGAAATATAGAAGACGCCAATCACTAAATTCAAGTCATTGATTCATAATCGCTTCCACATACCAGAAATATTATAGAAACATTATAGATATATATTTTGATTATGAGATTATATTAGACATTATTCAGAAACATAATCAACAGACCAGACACAGACGTGAAACATGCCCCGACCATTCTCCTCCGCGCATCCGAGCCCTCCCGGCCTGGTTCGCTAGTCAGGAGTTTTCGAAGGGTCTGAAACAGTCGCAGGCTTCTCCCCTGCCGCCCTTTGAGCGCGCCCGCCGTCAAAGGGTCGATGATCGGGCGAAAAGCTCAGCGCCGAAGGGGCGTGGCGGCGGACTTGGCTGAACGAGGCTGAAACAACCCTCGTCGATCAGCCTCTCGCGAGAGCAGAAGCTCGCGAGCGCTCCCGAAAGCGACAGATCGGGACGGAACAATGGTAAAACTAAAAGAGCTCCCCCGAAGCGGATCGAGGGCGTCAAAAAGGAGGAAAAAACTAATCTTCTTTTCTGAGGTTTAGTCGCACGTCTTGAATTTCGACTCAACGCATTTTTTTGCCATCGCCTCGGCCTTCGCGAGTTCATCCGGCGACAAAAGCTTCGCCGACATCTCGCGGGCAGATTTTTTTTCGCCTTCCGTCATCGACAGCATCGGCGACTCAAGCGCGAGCCTCGTCCACATATGGCTACGAACAGGATCGCGAACGACTCCGTTGCCCATGGCGTAAATCGCGCCGAGATTGAGTTGCGCTTCCGCGTCGCCCTGCTCCGCTGCGAGACGAATCCATCGCGCAGCCTCCTTGAAATCCTGCGGCACGCCGACGCCTTCGTAATACATGCTTGCGACATTCATCTGCGCGGCGGCGACCCCCTGCCCGGCCGCGAGCAAGCTCCACTTCATAGCTTCCTTGTAGTCGCGCGGGACGCCCTGCCCTTCGAGATATATGGTTCCGAGATTGGCCTGCGCTGCGGCATTACCGTGTTCGGCCGCGAGCTTGGTCCATTTCAACGCTTCCTTCGGGTCCGCCGGCGCGCCTTTTCCGGCCGCGTAGATTGCGCCGAGTTCGGCTTGTGCGCGGGTGTCGCCCTTCTCGGCCAGCGGCCGAAGCAACTTGAATGCGGAGGCGAAATCGCCCCGTCGCGTCGCATCGGTCGCCGCCTCGTAATCATCTGCGCGCGCCGATCCCGCAACGCACAAAAACACAAAAACAAGCGATGCAAGCTTACAGTCTCGTATCGACATTCCTGACCTTGTCCTTCAAGAACGACAAACGACGCCCCCGGAAAACCGGGAGCGCCTTCATCTTTAAATCCGCCAGCCGCCAGCTGGATCAGTAGTTCCACTGAAGCTGGAAGCGCATCAGATCCGCCGAGAATTGGCGATAGGGCGCGGCCAGCACATTGGTGCGGTTCATGTGCGAATACACAGCCGTAAGCTCGACTTCGGGAAGCGGCTGCCACTCGAGGCCGACGTCGAGTTCGTGCAGCCGCTGAAGCGGCGCGTTCGCCTCGAACTTAGACCCGCCATTGTAGTATTGCCACTTCACGAAGGGGAACATCGTGCCGAGGCCGAACATCGTGTCGTCGTATTTGTACGTCGCCTGGACATAGCCGCCGTTCAGGCCGCCGCTAGTGATATAGGTCTGCGTCGGATCGAGCACGGGACCGCGGCCCCAGTTCCATTCGGCGGACAGACCGAAGGGCTGCGGATAGAGGACGCCGGTGACGGCGACGCGCTCATCCTTCACGCCCTGACAACCGTTGACGCAGGCGGGAACCCACGCCGACGTCGCCGACGGCCATGTGCCGAGATTGAAATTGCCAAGATTGTTGTATCCCGGCGCGCCGACGATCGGAACCCAGCCGGAGCCCGGCAGAAGTCCCGGCGGACGGAAGCCGGCATAGGCGGTCGCCATGCCGAGCGACGGCGTAATGGCCGAGGTTTGCGGGACGAAGCGGCCCGTGTAGCCCTGGATCGACGCTTCGACGATCTGGCCGTTCTCGAAAACGTAAGGATAGGTGAAGCGCGCGACGATATGCGTGTTGCGGTTGAGCTCGATGCGGTTCGCGCCCTGACCGTTGTATACGCCGAGGGCGAGCATTCCGTAGTCGCCCGAGCCCTTCAGGTTGTTCTTCACGAGATCCCTGAAGAGATGACGCATATGCTCGGGCGCGTAATAGAAGAAGATGCCCAAGTCGCGCTCGTCGCGGCAGCAGCTGTTGATCGCGTCGGCGCGGTCTAGCGCGAGACGGTTTTGCGAGGACTGCATATTCTCGAAACCGTAGGGGATCTTCGATTGGCCGACGCGGAAACGGAATTCCTTCTTCTCGTCGATCGAGATGTCGGCGTAGGCGTCGCGCAGCTGCGCGAAATAGCCGGCGGAGTTCGAATAGGTGCCGACCTGGTTATTGTAATAGAAGTAAAGCGGATTGGTGACGACCGACGGCGAGTTGCTGAACGTTCCCGACGGGTTCGACGCCAGATCCGGCTGCACATAAAGATACAGGTGGTCCGTGACGTCGCCGCTGAAGATGAGACGCATACGGCGGATCAGGAAGTTCTGACGGGGCCCGACCGAACGGTCGCCGGGAGAGGCGACATCATTGTAATAAGGCCCAGCCTGCAGAATGTCGTTGTAACGCATCTGTGTGTAGCCGCGCAGGCTGATGCGCTCGTACCAATGCTTCGGCGCCGGCGGCGAGGATGCGGCCGCCTGCCCGCCCGCGGACGCGTGCTGGGCGGAAGCCTTCTCGGCCGCGGCGCGCTCTTTCGCTTCTCTTTTTGCTTGCGCTTCCGCACGCTCCAGCTTCTCGAGGCGTGCGCGCAGCGCGCGAATTTCGGCCGCGGTGTCCGCCGCGGCTGGCGAGGCGACCGCCCCGGCGAGAAGACCCAATCCCGCGACGGCGAGAGCGGTCCGTCCTACTCCTAACTTCATCTGGGAACCCCCGTGGTTAACTTCCGTGCGGGAGTGAAACCGTCGCCAAATGACAGAGCTGTGACAAAGCGGAAGGCAGCTGCAATGTGACAGCCATCAGGTTAAAGACTGTGGTTTGAATGCCACAGACGCATCCTGGAAATAACTGATTCGTGTCGCATTTCGGCAACAGGTGAAAAATAATTTTAGCCCCTTCAATATCAGGCGCCAGTCCTCCGAGCCTTGCCGCGCCCTCCCGTTGCCGCTATCGGAGGGGCCGAATCTTCAACCGCAAGGCCGCCCATGACCACCGCGCTCCAGCCCCGACGACAGGCGGCGTTTCTCTTTATTCTCATCACCGTCGCGCTCGACATGCTGGCGCTGGGCGTCATCATTCCCGTGCTGCCGAAGCTCATCGCGGAATTCGAGGGCGGCGACCTGCGCTCCGCCGCGCGCATCGTGGGCGTCTTCGGCTTTTCCTGGGCGGCGATGCAGTTCCTGTTTCAGCCGGCGCTTGGCGCCCTGTCGGATCATTTCGGCCGCCGTCCCGTGGTCCTGATGTCGAATCTCGGCCTCGGGTTCGATTACGTCTTCATGGCGCTGGCGCCGTCCCTGCCCTTTCTCTTCGTCGGCCGGCTGATCTCCGGCGCGACGGCGGCGAGCGTCTCCACCGCCAACGCCTATATCAGCGACATCACGCCGCCCGAAAAGCGCGCGGGCCGTTTCGGCCTCATCGGCGCGGCCTTCGGACTAGGCTTCATTCTGGGCCCCGCCATCGGCGGCGCGCTGGGAGATTACGACCTGCGTTTCCCCTTCTGGGCGGCCGCGGCCTTCAGCCTCGCCAACGCGCTCTACGGCTATTTCATTCTCCCCGAGTCGCTCGCGCCAGAGAAGCGCACGCCGAAGATCGTCTGGCGCACGGCCAATGTGCTGGGCTCGCTCCAATTTCTGCGCAGCCAGCCGACGCTGACGCTGATCGCGGCGGGGCTGTTCCTGTCCTTCCTCGCGCATGAATCCATGCCGGCGCTGTTCGTTCTTTACACGCAGGAGCGTTATCACTGGGACGCGAGCACGACCGGCTGGGCGCTGGCCCTCGTCGGCGTGTCGCAGACGGTCGTCTCGGGCGCGCTGGTGCGTCCCGCTGTGGCGCGGCTCGGGGAAAAGACCACGCTCGCCATTGCGCTCTCCTGCGGCGCGCTCGGCCTCCTCGCCTACGCCTTCGCGCCGACGGGAACGGTCTTCATGGCGGCGCCGCCGCTCATCGCGCTATGGGGCATGGCGAATCCCTCGTTCCAGGGCCTCGCGACGCGCCTCGCCGGCGCCTCCGAACAGGGCCGTCTGCAAGGCGCGATCGGCAGCCTGCGCGGCGTCTCCGGCATGTTCGGCCCGCTGTTTTTCTCACAGGTCTTTGCGCTCTCGCTTTCCGCCGGCATGTTTGCGGGCGCGGGGTTTTTCATCGCGGCGCTGATGCTGGCGGCGAGCCTCGCCATCGGACTGGCAGCGATCCGGCGGGCGTGACGGCGATCATGCGCGTCAATCATCTGCCTCGCCGCCGCTCGCCCCCTCACGCCCCATAACCCGGCGCCTGCAGACTCATGGCGCTCACGCCGCCGCCGCGGCGCTCGACGCGGATTTTCGTGGCGATGCGCTGTTGCAGAGACTCGACGTGGCTGATGACGCCGACCTTGCGGCCCTGCCCCTGAAGATTTTCCAGCGCGTCGATGGCGACGTCCAGCGTCGCTGAATCCAGCGCGCCGAACCCTTCGTCGATGAACAGCGTATCGACGAAGGAATCGCGCCCTTCAAGCCCCGCCAGCGCCATCGCCAGGGCGAGCGAGGCGAGGAAGCGCTCGCCGCCCGAGAGCGAGCGTGTGGAGCGCCGCTCGTCGCCGAGGTCGCGGTCGACGATCTGAAGCCCGAGCGAGCCCGCCTCCCCCGCGCGCTCCAGCCGGTAACGCGGAGAGAGCAGCGCGAGCCGCCGGTTGGCGAGCGCGACGAGTTGCTCCAGCGTCGCGCTCTGGGCGAAGCGGCGGAACTTGTCTCCGCTCGCCGAGCCGATCGCCTCGTTGACCTCGTCCCAAATCTTTCGCGTAGCGCGGGCGGACGCGATCTCGCCCGCGAGCGTTTCGGCGCGCGCGCGCGCCTCGTCGTCCTGCGCGAGGCGCTGTTGAAGGGCTTCGTCGCGCCTCAGGAGCGCCTCCAACTCGCCGGCCAAGGCCGTCTCCCGCGCGGCGAGCGCCTCGCGCGGCGTCTCCGGCCCGCCGGCGGCCTCCGCCTCGGCGACGTCGCGGCGGCGCTGCTCAACCGCCGCCTCCGCCGCGCGAAGGGCGGACAGGGCCTCCTCGACGCCGGCGCGCATCGCTTCGGCGTCCTCTCGGGAGATCGCGAGCAACGCGGCCGCGGTTTCCTCGTCGGCTCGCGCCGCCGTCAGCGCCGCGCCGAAAGCCTCCTGCGCGGCCGCGAGAGCGGCCTGCGCTTTCTCCAGCGCCTGCTCGGCGCCGGCGGCGCGTTCGTCGCTAGCCGCCTTGTCCTTTTCCGCCTGCGAAAGGGCGTCCCGCGCCCCTTCATGCGCGACGCGCGCGGCCTTGTGTTTTTCCTCGATGCGCGCGCGATGCGGCGCGGTCGCCTCCCCGTCCAGAAGCGCGCCGCGCGCCTCCCGCGCGGCGGCGAGATCCGCTTCGCGCTCGATCCGCGCCTTCGCCGCGGCCTGCGCCTGTTGAGCGAGCGCGCGCTCCTCCGCCGCGAGGGAGGCGATTTCGGGAACGAGCGCCGCGAGGCCCGTCTCGGCCTTCTCCAACGCCTTCTGCGCGTCGCGGAAACGCGCGCCCGCCTCTCCGAGCCGCCTGCGCGCATCGGCGGCGGCGCGGTCGAGATCGCCGGTCGTCAGATCGCAGAGCGTCAGGAAGGGCGCGAGCGCGCGGTCGAGCGACTCGACGCGTTCGCGCGCCGCCTTCAGCGCCTCTTCGAACCGCGCGCGATCTTCCCCCGCGCGACGGCCGAGCGCTTCCGTCTCGGCGCGCGCGGCCTCACGCTTTTCGATGGCGTCGCGATGCGCATCCGCGGCCTTGCGCAGCCGGTCGATCTCGCCGCCGAGACGTTGCGCGGACTCGACGATCTTCCTCAGCGCAACACGCTCATCGGCGACGGTGCGGATCAATGCGTCGATCGGCTCGAGGGCGGCGTCGATGTTTTCCGGCGCATCCCGGTGGGGGCGTTGCGCCAGACGCGCCGCATATTCCCGCCGTGCGTCTTCGAGCGCCTTTTGAGCCTCCTCCCGCCGGCGGGCCGCGTCCTCGCGCAGCGCGCGCATCTTGGCTGCCCGCGCGCTATCCGACGCGATCTCTGCGTCAGTCTGCGCCAGCGCGCGGCGCGCGGCTTCGCGTTTCGCGCGCAATGTCTCGACCAGCGCCCGCGCGGCTTCGTTGGAGTGCCGGAACGGATGGTCCGTCGCGCCGCAAACGGGACACGGCTCTCCGTCTTCGAGACGCGACCGCAGAGTCGCGATTTGCGCGTCAGCGGCGGCTTCCGCCAGTTCCCCAAGCCTTTCAGCCTCTTCCTTCTGCGCCACCTGGGCCGCCCGGGTCGCGCGCAGCGCCGCGAGAACCTGCGCCAGCGCCGCCTCTTCTTCTGCGAGGCGCGCGATGTCTCCCGTCGCGTCTGTCGCTTTCGCCTGCGCAGCCTCGTACGCCCGCGCCCATTGCGCCATCGCCTGCAACAGCTCGTGTGCGCGCGCCAGCTCCTCCGAGCGCCGGTGAGCCGCGGGCGGGTCCAGCTTGGAAAGCGCCGCCTCGCGCTCCCGCAGTTGCGCGAGCAACGCCGCGAGCGCGTCGCGGTCCTTCCTGTCCGCTTCGTCGAAGGCCGCGCGCATGTCCTGCGCGCGCGTCGCTTCGTCGAGCGCCTTTTCCAAGGCGCGCGACGTTTCGCCCGCCTCTTTCGCGAAGCGCGCGCGCTTCGACAGCCAGTCGTCGATGTCCCGCCAGCGCTCGCTCAACGGCTGCGCAGGCGCGAGCGCGTCGAAGGCTTTTCGCGCCGAGTCGCATTGCGCCGCCGCCGCCTGCTCCTGCGCCCGCGCCTGCGCGAGCGCCGCGCGCTTTTTGTCGAAACGCCGAAGGGCGCATTCTTCGTCCGCGCGCGCCTTCGCTGTTTCCTTGTCCAAAGCCTCGACGCGCGCGTCGAGCGCCGCCGCCTGCGTCCAGACCGGCTGGAAACGCTCGATGTCCTCAGCGGCCGCCTCCAGCGCGGCGCGCGCCGCGCGCTCCCGCGTCTGCGCAAGCTCGAGCGCGGCGCCGGCCGCCTCGACCCGCGCGCGCGCCTGCGCCGCCGCCGCCTGCGATTCCGCAACGAGGCTTTCCGCTTTTCGCGCCTCGTCGCGCGGACCGCGCAAGGGCTCGACGCGCGCGAGATCCGCGAGCGTGCGCCGCTGGGGCGCAAGTTCCTGCAACGCACGATCGGCGGCGGCGCGCGACTTCTCCGCCTCCGCAAGCTTCGCCTGCGCCTGCGCCCGCGCGTCGAGACGGCGCAGCGCAGCCTGGGTTTCCTGGCTCTCGGCCGCCAGCGACGCGCGCCGCGCGGCGATATGGGCCATCTCGGCGCCCATTGCGGCGCGTTCCTCATCGGCCATGACGCCGATCTCGGCCTGGCGCTCTTCGAGCGTCGCGAGCGCCCGTTTCGCCGCATCGGCGCGTTCGTAAGCGCGCCGCGACAGAACCCCATAGATTTCCGCGCCGGTGATCTTTTCCAGCAGATCGGCGCGCTCCTTCGCGTCCGCGCGCAGGAAGGCGTCGAAATCGCCCTGGGCGAGGAGCGCCGTGCGGCGGAATTGGTCGAAGGTGAGGTCGGTGAGATCGACAATGCGGCGATTGACTGGCTCGACGCCCGACTCCACCGCCTCGATCATCTCGCCGTTTTCGTCGATGCGCCACAGGCTGCGGCCGCGGTTTTGCAGCTTGCCGGCGGCCTTGCCGCGCGCGCGCATCAGATCGCAGCGCGCGCGATAACGCCGCCCGTCGCGCGCGACGAAATCCGCCTCCGCGAAGCCCCGCCCCGCGCCGCGCCGCAGGATCGCGCGCGGATCGCCGGACGCCAGCGTGTCGCCGGAGGGATCGGGCGCGCCCTCCGCGCCGCCCGGCGCGACGACGCGCGGGAACTTGTCGTAAAGCGCGAGACACAGCGCGTCGAGGATCGTCGACTTGCCCGCGCCCGTCTCGCCGGTGATCGCGAACAGCCCGGCGGAGCGCAGCGGCTCACGCTCGAATTCAATCTCGAAACGCCCGGCGAGACTGGCGAGGTTCTCGCCCCGGATCGCGAGAATGCGCACCTATTGCTCCTCGGCGAGCTGATCGAAACAGCGCAGATGTTCGTCCCCGGGCGCGGTCCCGTGCGCCGCCTCGAAGGCCTCGCGAAACAGATCGAGCGGCTGGCGCTCGGCAAGACGCACCGGCGCCGGTTGCGGGGCGTCGGCGCGCCCCGGCCGCTCGACCGCGAGCGACACGAGACGAACCGGGAACTTCTCGAAAACGGCGTCGATCTCCGCCTTGAGCCCGACGGCCGGACCGTCGACCTTCACCGCGAGATGCACGAAGGGTTTCGCCGCGTCGAGCGTCTGCGGGTGGATGGCGAGCGCCGCGAGCGCCGCTTCAATTTCCGCCGGCGCCAACGCGCCGCGGTGCGGCAGCCGCAAATGAGGAACGGCGCGCGTGAGGGCGACATGCTCGACCGTGACGGCGCCGCCGTCGGCGATCTCGACGATGGTCACGCCATGGGCGTAGTCGATCTCGGTTTTCGACATCGGGATCAGAGCGCCGGAATATCGGATGGTTTCCCGTCCGATGCTCTGCGGGCGATGCAGATGGCCGAGCGCGACATAGGCGGCGTCGGCCGGGAAAATGTCGGGCGGCGCAGCGTGTTCGCCGCCGACCAGAATGCGCCGCTCGGCGCCCTCGGATTCGAGCCCGCCCGCGACATGCAGATGGCCGGTGAGAACGAGCGGCGCCGCGCCGATTTCCCTGCGCGCCGCTGCGACGGCCTCTCGATAAAGTTCTCGCACGCCCCAGACGACGCCTGAGCCCGCGACCTCCGGGCCGGCGATCGGCAGATCGGCCGCGCGCGGATAGGGCAGCATGAGCAGATGCGCGCCCGCTTGCCCGGATGAATCCATTAACGGCAGGAGATGGGTCGACAGATCGAGCGCGCCCGCGCGCCGCGCGACGACGCCCACCGAATGCACGCCCGCCATCTCGAACAGCGCGCGCGGCGCCTCGAGCCGTCCCGCCGGATCGTGATTGCCCGCGAGCAGCGCGATGGTCGCGCGCGGACAGGCGGCGCGCAGGTCGCGCAGCGTATCGTAAAGCAGGCGCTGCGCCTCGGCGGAGGGGTTGAGACTGTCGAAAATGTCGCCGGCGACGATCACGGCGTCGACCGCGCGCGCCCTGGCCGTCGCCACGAGCTGAGAGAGGGCGTCGCGGTGTTCGGCCTCGCGCGGCCATCCCTGCAGCGCGGCCCCCAGATGCCAGTCGGCGGTGTGGAGAAGTCGAATCACGTCAGCCGCAGTAAGCCGCAAGCGGCAGGCTCAAGGCAAGCGATACGCAACGCGCCAGCCCTGGCCTGCCGCCCGGCCCCCCAGCCCAATCAAACCGCGTTACGATACGCCTTACGCGAAAAGACGGTGAGGAACATGATCCAGACGTCGAAGAGCAGCGACCAGTTGTCGATGTAGTAGAGGTCATGCTCGATCCTCAGTCTGATCTTTTCCGGCGAGTCGATCTCGCCGCGCAATCCATTGACCTGCGCCCAGCCGGTGATGCCCGGCTTGACGTTATGGCGGCGCGCATAGAGCGCGATCCGCCGCTCGAAGAGCTGGTCGTGCGCGAGCGCATGGGGACGCGGCCCCACGAGCGACATTTCTCCGCGCAGGACGTTGAAGAGCTGCGGCAGCTCGTCGATGTTGTAGCGGCGCAGGAAGCGGCCGACGCGCGTGATGCGCTTGTCGCCTGCGGTCGCTTGCTTGATCTCTCTGCCGTCGTCCATTGTCGTCATGGTGCGAAACTTCACGATGCGGAACGTCTCGCGGTTGAAGCCGTATCGACGTTGCCAAAACAGGACAGGTCCTTCGCTCTCCAGCCTGATGAGCAAGGCGCAGACCACCAGCAGCGGCGACAAAGAAACGAGCGCGGTCGCGGACACGAGGATGTCGAAGGCGCGCTTGGCGGCGACCTCCAGCAGATTGAGCGGATGGCCGGAGAGGCTCAGGCTCGAAATCGCGCCCACCTTGTCGATCTGCGCGTCGACGAAACGGTCCAGCACGCGCTCCGGTCCCAAATGGATGCGGGCCGGCACGCGCAGGAACGCCGTCACGCAGGCGTCGATCGCCTCCGCGCGCGACCAGGGCGCGAGGATGAAGACGTCGTCGGGCCGCAACATGCGGGCAGAGGCCGCCGCGAGGGTAAGGTCATCTTCGAGCGTCTCCGCATTGTCGCGCAGAACAACCGCCGCAACGACGTTCATGCCACAGGTCCAGGGCTTGTAGCGGTAGGTGAAGGTCTCGACCTCGCGCTCGAATCCGACGAGGAAAATCCGCCGAGCGGAAACCCCGCCCGCGGCGGCGCTGGAGCGCACGAAATGCGAGAGCGTCGCGCGCTGCGCGAAGATCGCGACGAAGCCGACGCCATAGACGAGAAGAAAAGCCGCGCGCGACGTCTCGGAGGTCGATCGGGTCAGGAAGCCGATCGCGACCGCGAGCAGGCTCACCACCGTCCAGAGGCTGAAGCAGCGCCAGGCATGGCCGCGCAATTGCAAGTATTTCGAGAAGCAATATTCGTTACGGACCGCATTGGCCAGAACGAAGGTCGCGGCGGCGATGACGCTGATCTGCAGATTGGAGGCGGTCAGTCCGTTCCAGCCGTAGATCGCCAGATGATAAAGCGCCTGCACCATGACGGCTGAGATCACGATTGTCGAAAAATCCAGCGCGGCGGCGAGGACGGAAAAGGAGGCCCGCACGAAGGCCGTATTGCGCTGCGGCGCCCAAACTGTTCGACTTCTCTCCCGCGACACACGGAAATTTTTGTTTTTATGAATGTTTCCGGTTCTGACGCGCGACGACGCGCTCGTATAATCGACCTGCTGAGACAAGACTCTACTCCGACCGATCCGCGCGTCCTGATTCGGAACAGACAACTGGTCCCCGGGACGCTTCGCCGGTCGCGCTGCAAGGCATAAGCCCCTCACAATTCATGTTGAATTGCGCCTCAGCGGCAGCGCCGCCGTAAGCCTATGACTTGAACGGAGGTTTTGGCTTTCAGCTCCGCCTCGGCAATGGCTTCTTAAAGTTAATGCGGCGCCGAAAATTAATGATTGCCCCGCTTGCGCGGCGGCTTCACAAGGGCGTCATCCTCCCTGTAGACTATTTGGAGTCGCAAAAGGCCGCATGGACCTTGGCGCGGTCCATCGGGCCCTTCTCGAGAAACCGAGAGGCAGGCAGGGTGACCGCTTACTTTCGTCAGCAGACCGTTTCGCCGCAGGCCTGTCCCGCACTGGTGCTCAACGCGGACTACCGTCCCCTGAGCTATTATCCGCTCTCCCTCTGGGGCTGGCAGGACGCTATCAAGGCCGTCTTCCTGGAACGGGTCAATATCGTTTCAGAATACGACAAGACCGTCAAAAGCCCGAGTTTCGAGATGCGGCTGCCCTCCGTCGTGTCCCTCAAGGAATACGTCAGACCCGCCCGCCAGCCGGCGTTCACGCGATTCAACGTCTTCCTTCGCGACCGTTTCACCTGCCAGTATTGCGGCGCGCACGAGGAGCTGACCTTCGACCATGTCATTCCCCGCTCCAAGGGCGGCGCGACGACCTGGGAAAATGTCGTCGCGGCCTGCTCCCCCTGCAATCTGCGCAAGGGGGATCGTCTGCCGCACGAGGCGCATATGACGCCTGCGCAAACGCCGTTCCAGCCGAGCATCGCCGACCTCCACCGCAACGGCCGGCTTTTCCCGCCCAACTATCTGCATGAAAGCTGGATGGACTATCTCTATTGGGATTCGGTGCTCGAGCCGTAAGGCGCGGGGGCGAGGAGCCGGATGCTGCGACGTCTCATGGTCATGGCCTTTGGCTTCGTCGCCGCCTCCGGCGTCGGCGCAGGTTTTCTGGTCGTCTCCGCCCTTTTCGATCCCGCGACGCGCGACGCCGGCTTCGCGCCTCTGATGGCCGGCCTCTTCGCAATCCTCGACGAAGCGCTGCGCGACGGCGACCCGGAGGCCGCAGCTTCGGCGCTGGGCTTCGTGCTATGGGCGGTCGTGATCGCCACCTGCGTCGCGCCGCTCGCCATCGCGGCGCTGATCGGCGAAGCCGCCGGCGCGCGCTCCTTCGTCTGGTATTCCGGCGTCAGCGGCGTGCTTGCGGGGGCCTCGCCCTGGATCGCGCGCGCCGCGAAGGGACTGGAGCGCGCCCAGGCGTTCACGCCGGCCGAGAGCCGCCTTGCACTTTTGTTTTTTCTTACGGGCGCGCTGACGGGCGCGATCTATTGGCTCATCGCCGCGCCCGCGAAACCGGTTGAACCATCGCCCTGAACGGCGCCGTCAGAGCCGGAAGCGCCCCGCGCCCTTGCGCTCGCCGTTGCTGTGCCGCCAGTAGACGAGCACCGCGCCTGCGAGAAGCACCCCCGCCAGCATCGCCGTCGCATAAAATTGCAACGGCCCGCCGACGGTAAAGCCGAATCGCGTGACGCGCCTCGCGCCGGACGCTTCCGTCACCGTGATGAAGGCGGCGTAATTGCCGCTCTCCTCGAAAACGTGCTCGACCGGAACCGCGCCGCCGGGATAAACGCGCGGCGCGAAATAGGCGACAGTGTGGGGCGCGAGATCGTCTTCCTCCGTAAGCGGCTTTCCCGGCTCCTTCACGATTCGCACCTCGATCGGCAGATCGCGCAGGCGCTCCGCGATCAGATCGATCGTGAGGATGATTCGGCCCGTCGCGGGAAAATCCGCACAGAACCTGTCGCGCGAGCGATCCGGCATGTAGGCGACGACGCCGATGAGATCCGGGCCGATCGAAATTTCGCACTGGTCGCGAATCGTCGACGCCTTGTCCATGCTGACGGCCTGCGCCTGCGGAGGCCTCAGAAGCGCGAGGAACAGCGCCGCGCAAAACGCCCGCGTCAACGAGCTTGTCGATGACATGTTTCTCTCCAATCAACGCCCGGCCTTCGCCGCGCGACAAGGACCGCCCATCCGGCTCAAATCCCCGGTTTTTCTTGAACTGACAAGTGGCTCAGGATTGACGCCCCCGGCCGGAAGTGCTCTTAACCGACCATGGCTGATTATTATTCGTTGATCTCGCGCGCCATTGCCGCTCTCCCCCAGCAGACGCCGGACGCGAGACAGGCCGTCTATGAACGGGCGCGGAAAGCGCTGTTCAACCAGCTGCGCGGGATTCAGCCGCCCGTCGCGGAGGCCGACATCGCAGCGGAAGGCAGGGCGCTCGAGGAAGCCATCACCCGGCTCGAAATCGAAATCGCCGCTCGGAACGCGCCGGCTGCCCAACCCGCGCCCGCCGAAGCCGGGGCGGCCGCCGCAATGAAGCCAGCCGCCCCGGAACCTTCGAAGGCGGCTTCGGCGCCTCAGCCGGCCCCGGACCGCACCGCGGAGGACGCCTGGCGCGACACGCTCGCCGCCGCCGAGAACGAAACGCCAGCCGCGCGCGAACCCCAACGGCCCGCGGCGCCCCTGCCGCTGCCGCCCAAGTCGCGGCGCCCCGCGCCGCGGACTCTGGCGCTCGGCGGCGTGCTTCTCGCGCTCATCGCCGTTGTCGGCTCCCTCGCCTGGTATCTCCGCGAACGCCCCGAGGATCTTGCGAAGCTGAAGCCGGAAGACGACTCGTCGCAATCGGAGACGGCGGAAGCCGGCAAATTCGACGACCGTGTCGACGGCGGCGCCGCTGCGCCCGCGCCCGCTCCCGCCAAGCGCGCAACGACCGCGGTGCCCGTGGCGCAGAAGGCGGAGCTCTGGGTCGCGTCGCTTCAGGAGCCCAACAAGGTCGACCGCATCTATAACGCGACTGTCGTCTGGCGGCTCGAGAATGTCGGCGGCGGCCCCGGCGAGCCGGTCGCCTCCGCGATCCGCGGCGACGTCGACATCCCGGACGCAAAGATGAAGATGAGCCTGCTGTTCCGCAAGAATAACGACGCGACTCTCTCCGCCTCGCATACGATCAATGTTTCGTTCAAACCGGCCGCCGACAGCCCGCTCGGCGGCGTGAAAGCCATCGGGCCAATCCAGATGCGCCGCCCCGACGCGCAGTCGGGCGAGAAGGTCGCCGGCATCCCGGTGCCGATCACGGACAATAATTTTCTCATCGGCCTGATGCGCGGCGACCGCGAGGCGCGCAACATCCAGTTGCTGCGCTCGCTCTCGGTGCTCGACCTGCCGCTGCAACTTAACGACGGCCGCGCGGCGACGATCAATATGGAGAAAGGCGCGTCCGGCGAACGCGTCTTCGCCGACGCCATCGACTCCTGGGGCAAATAAGCGTCACACGAAGGCCAGCCGGTAAACGAAGGAATTCGCGCCCTTCCGACTCACCCAATCGCATTCGGGCGGAAGCGCGCCCTGATCGGCGACCGAAATATCCCATGGCCGGCCCATCAGCGCATTCTCCTCCGCATCCCATACGATCCAGCCGAAGGCCGGATCGCGCCTGATCCAGATGTCCTTGTCGGCCCGGCGCCACTGCGGAAAACCCTCCGCCGCCGCCGCTGCATGAAAGCGGTAGACCGCGCCGTCGCTCAGCCGCCGCATCTCGATCGTCGCGTCCTGAGTCATCGAGCCCTCACATGACGAGCGTGAGCGTTTTCGCCGCGCGCGTCACGCCCGTATAGAGCCAGCGCGCGCGATGTTCGCGGAAGGCGAAGGACTCGTCGAAGAGCGCCACATCGTCCCATTGCGAGCCCTGCGCCTTGTGCACGGTGAGCGCGTAGCCGAAATCGAATTCGTCCGAGTCCTTGCGCAACGCGTATGGGATTTCCCCCTCGCCGCCCTCGAAGAAGTGCGGGATGACGGCGACGCGCTGGAACTTGCCGGTCTCGCCCTCCTCCGGGGTCACGAGCATTCTGATCTTGCCGCGCCTGAGCGCCCCCGCGCTTTTCACCGTGAACAGCGCGCCGTTGAGCAGGCCCTTCTTGCGATTGTTGCGCAGGCAGACGAGCTTTTCCCCGGACTGCGGAAACGTTCCCGCGAAGCCGCGCAATTCCCGCAGACGGCCGTTGTAGGCGCGCCGGGTTTTGTTGAGGCCGACAAGCACTTGGTCGGCCCCCGTGACGAGCCCGGGATCGAGCCCCTCGCGCGAGACGACGCGCGCCTCGCCATAGTCGCCGCGCTGCAGCGTTCCGCCATCGCGGATAATCATGGAGAGACGGATGATCGGGTTGTCCGCCGCCTGTCGATGGACTTCCGTCAGCATCACGTCCGGCTCCGCCTCGGTGAAAAAGCCGCCGCCCTTCACCGGCGGCAATTGCGCCGGATCGCCGAGCACCAAAACCTTTTTGCCGAAGGACAGAAGATCGCGCCCAAGTTCCTCGTCAACCATCGAACATTCGTCGATGACGATCAGCCGCGCGCGCGACGCATCGCTTTCGTCATTGAGCACGAAGGACGGCTCCGCCGTCTCCGAATCGGTCGCGCGATAGATGAGGCTATGGATCGTGCGCGCATCCTTGCATCCCTTGGAGCGCATGACGAGCGCCGCCTTGCCGGTGAAGGCCGCAAAGGCGACGTCGCCATCGACATGCTCCGCGATGTGGCGCGCGAGCGTAGACTTGCCCGTGCCGGCGTAGCCGAAGAGGCGGAACACCTGCGGGCCGCGAGGCGTCTCCAGCCAGCGGGCCACCGCGGTCAGCGCATTGTCCTGCTCGGGCGTCCAGACAGGCATGTTTCCGTGAGGCGGGATCGAATCGGGAACATGCACACTGCCGGAGCCAGCATCCTCTCACAAGCGGGGGTCGCTCCAGACGGCGCTATTGCGCGAGCTGCATCAACAGGCTGATCTTGGTGAGGATGTTCTCGATCGCGAGCAGCAGCCCTGCCCAGATCGCCACCCAAAGCGCGACAAATTTGGGGTTACGAAAGAGTTCCTTTGCTTCGACCATGGCCGCGCTCCTCACGTTCAACGCCGAATGCGTCGAATTGACGCCGCAACGCCGCCCTCGGCGTGAATTTCATTGAGAGAAGTTTTACCCGCGCCCTCTAGCGTCGAGACAGTGAGAAATCTGACAAAGAGCGGGCGTTATGAGCGTATTGGCGAGCCTGAGCGACAAGCTGCACCCCGTTCTTTTCTCCCCTGGCTCGCATTTTTCGCTCTATTCGCTGGCGGCGGGTCTCGTCCTCGGCTTCGGCTTTCTCGCCCATCGACGATACCGGCGGCGCGGCCGTCTGCGGCTGAAGGCGCTGTCGCGCGCCTTCTTTTCCCGCAAGCTGCTGCTGAACCGCTCGACGAAGGCGGACGCCTTCTACTTCTTCGTCAATGTCTTCGTCACCGGCGTCCTCATCGGCTGGGGCTGTCTCGCGGTCGGCCAGGTCGCGGATTTCACGCAAGGCGCGCTTGTCGATCGTTTCGGCTTCCGCCCCGAGACCGGCGCGCCGCAGTGGCTGCTGCGCGCCCTGGTCACCGTCGTCGGCTTCCTCGCCTTCGAATTCGGCTATTGGTTCGACCATTATCTCAAGCACCGCATTCCCGCCTTGTGGGAGATGCACAAGACGCATCACACGGCCGAGCGGCTCACGCCCTTGACGGTATGGCGCGTCCATCCGCTCGACTCGCTGATGTTCACCAATGTCGTCGCGCTCTGCGTCGGCGCCTCCTGCGGCGTCCTCGCCTTCGCGCTCGGCCAGCATGTTTCCGCATTCGGCGTCGACGGCGCCAATGTCATCCTCGTGCTGTTCTTCTTCACCTTCGTTCATTTGCAGCATTCGGAAGTCTGGCTGCCGCTGCGCGGCGTCTGGGGCCGGCTGTTGATGAGCCCGGCGCATCACCAGATTCATCACTCGATCGACCCGGCCCATTACAACAGCAACATGGGCAATGCTCTCGCGATCTACGACTGGCTGTTCGGCACGCTCGTCATCCCCCAGGAGGAGTCGCCGCGCCTCGCTTTCGGCGTCGAGGAGCCGGGCGTCGATCCGCATTGCGTGACGGAACTCGTGCTGACGCCGTTCCGCAACGTCGCCGCGGCGCTGATCCCGAAGGTTCCCGCGCCCGAGGCGTCGATTCCGCTCGAAAAGCCGGCCCGGATCAGCCAGTGAAGCCGCCGGTCAGCAGCGCGGCGCCGAGCAGCGCCGCGCCCAGACCGTAAAGCGGCAGGCGTTCCTCGAAACGCGCGGACGCCATGAAGCGCGCAAGCGCGCCGGCCGGCAGAAACATCATCGCGAGCCCTCTGAAAAGCGTGATCCAGCCGATGAGGGACACGAGGATTTCCACCCAGCCGCTCCAGCGATCATGACCGATGACCATGGCGAGCCCGATCGCGAGCCGGACGAGTCCGATCACGGACAGAAAAACGGGATCTTTCTCCACGCGCGCGACGAGCGCGAGCGCGGCGTCCCTGCGAAGCAGCAGCCACAGGCCTGCGAAAAGGGAATAGGCGCCAAGGAGCTTGGCGACAAAGGCCGTCAGCGGCGACATGCAGCGCCTCCCGCAATGCCCCCCTGCCCCGCGCTCAAACCGCCGAGGAGTGGCGCGCCGGCGCTGCTTGTAGATAGGCGTCGAAAGCGGCGGCGGCGAGCCTGACGAAGGGGCGGCCGCGTTCGGTGACGCTGACCCGCCGCCCCGCCAACGTCACCACGCCATCGTTCGCGAGCGCCTGCAACTGGACGCGGGCGTCGTCGAAAGCGTCGGCGGGAAACCCGTGCTCCAGCGCGACGGCGCCGAAATCCGCGGCGAAATCGCACATCAGCCGCTCGATCACGTCGCCGCGGGCGAGATCCTCGATCGAGAAAGCGAGCCCGCGCGTCACCGGAAAACGATCCGCCTCGACCGCGCGGCGCCAGCCCGCGAGATCAGTGGCGTTGCCCACGAAGCCCTGCGGCAGGCGGCCGATCGACGACACGCCGAATGGCAGCAGGGCTGTGGCGGCGTCGATCGTATAGCCCTGGAAATTGCGCCGCATCCGGCCGTCCCTGGCCGCGACGGCGAGCGGGTCGTCGGCGCGGGCGAAATGATCGAGGCCGATCGCCTCGTAACCCACGCCCTCCAGCGTCCTGCGCGCCGCGGCGGCCTGCGCCAGCCGCTCGGCCGCGCCGGGAAGCGCCGCGGCGTCGATGAGCTTCTGATTGGCCTTGAACCAGGGCACATGGGCGTAACCGAAGACCGCAAGCCGTTGCGGCGTCAGCGACGCCGCGAGCGTCGCGGTGCGCGCGGCGTCCTCGACGCTCTGGCGCGGCAAACCATACATCAGGTCGAGATTTACCGCGCCGACCCCGGCCGCGCGAACCAGCGCGACGGCGCGCTCGACGACCTCGAAGGGCTGGAGGCGCCCGGCCGCCTCCTGGACATGCGGGTTGAGATCCTGCACGCCGAAGGACACGCGGTTGATCCCCGCGCGCGCCAGCGCTTCGGCCATGGGAACGTCGAGGATGCGCGGGTCGAGTTCGATGGCGTGCTCGGTCTCGGGCGTCACGTCGAAGAGGTCGCGCACGCGCTCGACGATCTCGCCGAAACGCGCCGGCCCCAAAATGCTCGGCGTGCCGCCGCCCCAATGAATGCTCGCGACGCTGCGCGCGCGGGTCGATCGGGCGGTGAGCTCGACCTCCCGCAGCAGCGTCTCCTTGTAGGCGGTGAGCGGCGCCTCCTGCCGCACGGCCTTGGTGTGGCAACCGCAGTAGGAGCAGATCGCGGCGCAGAAGGGAACGTGAAAATAAAGCGACAGCGAGGCGTGCGGATCGAGCGCGGCGAGCCAGTCGCGCATCTGCGCGTCGCCGACGTCTTTCGAGAAATGCGGCGCCGTCGGATAACTCGTGTAGCGCGGAACGGCGCGTTCGGCGAGGGAGAGAGAGGCCGGGTCCATTGCGCGGAGTCCCTTTGTCGACTTGGATTTTTAGAAGCTTAACGCGCCCGCCGGCCCGGCGCAAAAGCTCCCGCTGCTACAGATTGGCGCGCCTTCGCGTCGCGGCTGACGAATAGTCTTGGCCCATGCGCCCGGAAAGGGCAGACTGCGCGTGATTCCAACTCGATCGGAGCAGGCGTCCATGTCGCTTTTTTCCTTGCGCGCGGTGACAATCCGGCGTCTTGGCCTCGCAACGGCCGCGCTTGTCGCCTTGCCGTCCGCCGACGCCCTCGCGGCGAGCGACGCGGCCGGCCGTTACGCCATTCTGCGTGACGACAAGGACACGGGCTGCATGCTAACGCTTTTCGGGGGCGCGCGGGCGCAGCTCGCGCCCGCCTGCCGCGACAACGGCATCGTCATTTTCGATCCCGTGCGGTGGTCGCTGGAGCACGGTCGTCTCGTTCTCACCGCCCGCAAGGGGCACAAGGCCCATTTCGAGCGCGACGACGCCGGCGTCTGGCGCCGCGACCCCAAGGAAGGGAAATCTCTCGGTTTCAAACCCATCTGATCGAAAAAAGCCTCCCGGATCGCTCCGGGAGGCTCATGGTCCGCCGCCGCGCGAGAGGGGCGGGAAGGCGGCGGCGGAAACCAATACGCAGGACTGGACGCTACTCCGGCTCGGCCTCAAAGGCGGGGCCGTCATCGCAGACCCGAGGTCCGCGACAATCGATGAAGTTTCCCCAATCGTCCGTGAAGGGTCGATCGGCGAAGGAACGGCAGGAACCCAAGACCGCGCCATAAAGGGTCGGACCGGCGGCCGCGCCGCCATCGTCCCAATCGCAGCGGATGAGAGGCGTCGAGGGCGCCCTTCGTTTCGGACCAAGTCTTCGACTTGATCCCATGGCGCTCAATATGGCGCCTCTTCCCTGAACAGGACGTGTCTGCGCCGTTCATCTGCCAGTCAGCTTTGCCTCGCGGCGCGCTTGTGAATATTGTAACGCTTGAGCGCAACTTTGGAGAGCAGCCCGCGTGACCGCCGAAAGACCGATCCGCCTGATGATCGCCGAGGATCAAGCCATGATCCGGAAAGCGTTGTCGGCGCTTCTTTCGCTCGAGCCGGATATCGACGTCGTCGGCGCCGCCGCGGACGGCGAGCAGGCCGTCGCCGCCGCACGCGCCTACGCGCCCGACGTCATTCTCATGGACCTGAAGATGCCGCGGATGGACGGCATTGCGGCGACGCGCGCGATCCTCGCCCAGGCGCCCGAGACGCGGGTCATCATGCTCACCACCTTCGACTCGGACGAACTCGTCTTCGAAGCGATCGCCGCGGGGGCGCAGAGCTATCTGCTCAAGGAGGCGGAGGAGAGCGAAATACTCGCCGCCGTCCGCGCGGCGGCGCGGGGCGAGCCTCGGCTTTCTCCTAGCGTCGCCTCGAAAATCCTCGCGGAGTTCCGTCGCGTGAAGGCGCCGAAGCTCGCCGCCCCGTCGAACGACGAGGAGCCGCTGACCGAGCGCGAGAAGGACGTGCTGGCGCATGTCGCGGCCGGCAAGGGCAACCGGGAAATCGCCCGCGAAATGGGTCTCGCCGAGGGCACGGTCAAGAACCACGTCTCGACGATCCTCGCCAAGCTTCATTTGCGCAGCCGCACTGAACTCGCGATCCGCGCGCTCTCCGACCGCTGATCAAGCCGCGCGGCTTCGACGCCAGATGGCGCGGCCCAGCGCAAGAAACATCCCCTCGACGCCCTCGCCCGTCTTGGCGCTGGTGTAGACGACGCCATTCGCCGGCGCCGCGCCCTCCCCGTCGCGCGGCAGCCCGCCAGGCAAGAGGTCGATCTTGTTCACAATTGCGGAAACGGGACGGCCGGGAAACATTTCCTCAAAACGCGCGACGAGCCCCGCCATTTTGACGAGCGTCGCCGGCCGCGTGGCGTCCGCGACGACGATCGCCGCCGAGGCGCCCGCGAGATAGACAGTTTCGAAGATGCGCGCGCCGAAATCGCCGTCCGTATCCCAAAGAACGAAGCGCAGCCTGTCATTATCGGCTTCGACGCCAAGATCGACGTCATGGGTCAGCACGTCGACGCCGAGCGTCGTCTTGTAGTCGCTCTCGAAACGGTCGAAAACGAAGCGTCTCGCGAGCGAGGATTTGCCCACGCCGATGTCGCCGAGAAGCATGACTTTGGCCGACATCATCGCACGTCGAACTCCCCGGCGAAGGGCAATTCGAACGACACGCGGCGGCTGCGGATCGTGTCCAGCGTCGAGTCGGCGATGGGATTCAGCGTCGACCGCGACACGAGCGCGAGCTTGCCGCGCGGCACGCCGCGCTCGACCAGCATAGCGACGATCTTGTCGGCGCGCTTGCGCGAGGCCGAGCGGTTCGACACCGTCGCGCCGACGTCGTCGGCGTAACCGACGACGCGCAACCCACTGTCGCTCGCCTTCAGCAGCGCCGCGAGTTCGTCGAGCCCCGCTGCGGCGGCGGCCGGATTCAGCAGCGTGTCCGAGTCCGAGAAGAACACCGCGAACGTTTCGACGAAGCGCTGAAGTTTCGCGCGAGGCGAGTCGTGCTCGGCGGCGAGGCGATCGAACGCCGCGCGCGTTTGCCGCAGCTCCGCGCGCAAGGCGTCGATTTGCGCGAGCGCCTCCTGCAAGGTCGCGGCCGCGCGCGTTTCGCCGGCGCGCAGTTCCTGCGTCTGCGCGGCGAGCGCGACGATCTGGATTTCCCGTTCCACTCGGTAGGGCGCGGCGGCGGACGCCATGGCGTCCGCGACCGCCTGCGGCTCGGCGTCATTGGCGGCGAGCCCGCGCAGCACGGCGCGCCCGGCGTCGTGCTCGATGTCGAGACGCAGCGGATATTGCGCGAGCGCCGGATGGCCGGCCATCGCCGCCGCGTAGGCGTCGCGGATGCGATGCGCGCGCCAAGCGTGAACCGCAGGGGGCCACGAAAACCAGACCGCGAGCGCGGCCAAACCGGCGCCGAGGATCGCGACCGGCGCCTTGCTCTTCGGCTTCGCCGCCGGATCGGCCAGCGCCTCGTCGAGCAGACCGACGATCGCTTCGGGCGTGCAGGACGCCTCGTCGGCCTCGTGACGCTCCACGATCGAGAGAAAGGCGTCGTCGAGCCGGCGCTCGCGCTGGCGCGACAATTCGCCGCCGAACTCGCCCGCGACGATGACGCGCGGCGACGCACGCAGGAAGACCTTGCCCGAGCCGATGTCGAGCATGCGCAATTCGCCGCCCTTATCCGCATAGACCTTGGTTGCGAATTCGGTGATCGCGGCGATCATGCCGCTTTCCAGATCGGCGTTGGCGTCCTTGCCCTCCGGGGTTTCTCCGACGGGCGGCCAGATGGCGAGCAAACGTCCGCTGCCGCGTTCGAGAAGCAGTGCGCGTTTCAGCCGGCCGGCCTCCGCCTCCGCGAGCGCGACTTCCGCCATGGAGCGTCCGGTCGCCATGGCGCGAAAACGCAGGCGCCAGGAATTCGCGGAAACGAGCGCGTCGATGCGCGCGTTCAGCGTTTCGACGAGATCGCGAAACGCGCCCGCGACGCTGGCGGTCACGAGACGGCCGACGATAGGATAGAGCGCCTCGACCATCGCGTCCTTCGAGTTCTTGATCTCGGAGCGGATGACCGAAACGACGAGCGGCGCCAGCGCTCGCGACAATTCGCGCGGGTTCTTTTCTTCCGCGCGCTTTACGGCGTCGACGAGCGCGTCGCCTGCGGAAATTCCCAGCTTCCTGTCGTCGCCGACGCGGGCGTCGATTTTTTCGAGACGATCAGCGGTCGCGTCAAGACGACGCAGAGCGTCCCCGAGCAAAAGGGTTTTGAGCTTTTCGAACGCTTCCACGCCGTCGGGAGCCGACATGGTCACGCCTTCCGATTCGCGCTCATGTTCTGGATCGCGGCGCCGAGATCGGCGATCGCGCCGCCGATCGCCGAGACGGACTCGGACCGGTTCTTCTCGGACTCCTGAGCAATCTCGACGAGGCGACTCTCGAGCGCTTCGAAGCGCGCGAGGAACTCCCGGCGCATGTCCTCGATCGTTCGATCGAGTGCGGCAAGTTGGCTTTCTGTTTCACGTTTTGCCGCTCCGAACAGCAGCTCGCGCATCTGTTCCATGGGATCGAAGAGCATGCCGATGGGCGCCGCGTCGCCCGTGCGCTGTTCGTCCTTGCCGCTATCCATGCAAAACCCTCGAATGCCGCAAATTGTCGATCGATTGTCCGCTTCCGCCGTGGCCGCGGAACCTCCCGACGATCGAATGATGACACTCCTATCACGCAGGGCCGCCAAAGACGAGCAAAGATGACGAAAGTAACGGAAAGACCGTGACAATCAGCACTGTCGAATTCGACGCGCTACGAGCAAGTTCACGCAATCTTCCGGCGCCACAAAAGGTTAGCGATCACTAAGGGCGTTGGAACGATGCAAGATTGGTAGATAGTCATGTCGAGCGACAAGCAATCCGATTTCAGAAAGCCCGGAGGGGCGCCGTCTGTTGACGGTCACGAGGGTCCGCGCGGAACGCTCACGCGCCAGGATCTCGCGCTCGCGATTTACGAACGCGTGCCAGGACTTTCCCGCCGCGAGGCGAAACGGCTCGCCGACAGCGTGATCGACGAAATGGTGGAGACGCTGGTTTCCGGCGAAACCTTGAAGCTGCATGACTTTGGCTCCTTCGTCGTGCGCGAGAAGCATGAGCGTTCCGGCCGCAATCCGCGAACCGGCGAACCCGTGCCGATCGAAGCGCGCCGGGTCGTGGTGTTCAAGGCGTCGCCAAATATGAAAGCCGCCATCAACGGGCGCGCGCCGGCCGCGCGAGACGGCGACGGCCGCGCACGAGGAAGCGGAGAGCGGCCGCTGGCCGAGTCCATTCGGGATAAAGCGTAATACATCCGTCCAACTGCCCCGCGACGGATGTGAGGGCCCGACAGCGCCAACCTGCCCCGCGGCGCTGTCGGGTCCGCCTGTTTTTCAAGGCAGCGCGCGTCGATCGAGCTTGCCGTTGGCGTTGCGCGGAAGCGCGTCGAGGAAGATCACCGCGCGCGGACGCTTGTAGGCGGCGAGATGTTCGTGGCAATGCGCGAGGATCGCCGCTTCGTCATGCGGCGCATTGTCGCGCATGACGACATAGGCCTTGATGATCGTCGTATCCGCGTCGCGCCCCGGCCGCTCCGCGGCGGCCGCCTCCGCGACACAATCGAAGGAGAGAAGGCATTTCTCCACTTCGGCCGGCGAGACCCGGTAACCGCCGGCGTTCATCACCTCGTCGGCGCGGCCGTGATGGTGCATGTAGCCATCCGCGTCGAACGCCACGAGATCGCCGGAGACGAACCAATCGCCGCGGAAGGCCTCCCGCTCTTCATCCGGCCGGTTCCAGTAGCCGAGCATCAAGCCCGGATCGTCGCGGCGGACGGCGAGAACGCCTGTCTCCCCCGGCGGCAACGGCGTCTCGCCGCCATCCTGCGGGAGAGCGGCGACCACCCTGCCCGGCTGCGGGCGGCCGGGAGAGCCAGGATGCACCGGCGTCGTCGGCCCGCTGGAAATAAAGGTCGAGCATTCGCTCATGCCGAAAGCTTCGTAGATGTCCTTGCCCGTGCGCGCGCGCCATTCGGCGAGAAGGCTCGGCGTCAAGGCGGCGCCGGCGGAAAGGCCGTGACGCAGGCTCGACAGATCGGCCGTCTCCGGCGCGGCGTATTTCAGTATTTGCCTGTAGACGCCGGGCACGGCGGCGAAGATCGTGGCCCGATGTTCGGCAATGAGGCGCGGCCAGACGTTGGGATCGGGGTGGCCGTTGTAAAGCACGGCGGAGCCGCCGGCGGACAATGGATCGACGATGCCGACTCCAAGCGTATAGGTCCAGTTGATGGCCCCCGCGTGCAGCATCACGTCCCCGGGGCCGAGCCCCGTCCAATGCGCCCGCATGGGCCGTCGTCCCCAGGCGGCGCGATGCGCGTGGAGCACGCCCTTGGGCCGGCTCGTGGTGCCAGAAGTGTAGACCAGATAGGCGGGATCTTCAGCCGCCGTATCCGCATAGCCGTCGAGCGGCGCGCACTCCGATAGCCGCGCCAAATCGGCCCCGCGCAGCACGATCGCGCCGCTCTCATGGGCCTCGGCCTCGAAGGCGGCGCCGAGCGCCAGCGCGGAGGCTCCGCAATCCTTCAGAAGGAAATCGGCTTCCTCAAAGGTCAGCTGCGAGGAGGCCAGCAGCGCCACATAACCCGCCGCGATCGCCGCGAAATATGTCAGCGCGGCATTGGCCTCGTTGCCCATCCGGATCATCACCCGCGCGCCGGTCGGCAGGCCGAGCGACCGGAGCCCCGCGGCCAGCCGGCGCACGTTCAGATCCAGTTCGGCGTGCGTCCAGCGCTGCGCGCCCGCGTCGCCGACAACCGTGATCGCCGTGACATGCGGCCGCAGCCGCGCGTTTTCCGCGAGGCAGTAGCGGGCGAGATTGAAGCGGTCGGGAACGGGTTCGCGAGTTGCGGTCTGGCTCATCCCGCGCTTTTGGCGCCGGCGCGGCGGGAGGGCAAGGGGGCGCGGCGGAAGGCGCCCGCCGGATTTGTTAACCCTCCATCAACCAAATGAACGCGCGGCGCTTTCTAACTTTGCCGGATGCGCCATGCTTGCCGCAGATTCGATTCAAAGTTTCGGGAGCTGCGGCATGACGAAGAACGTGGCGAAGAAAAAGGCTCCGGCCTCGAAAGGCTCAGCCGCCCGCGTGGCGCTCGCCTTCGGCGTCGCCTGCGCCGCCGGCGGCTATTTCGCCGGAAGGAACAGCGAGGCCATTGAGCCGAAAATCATGGCGCTCGTCTCACGGGAGAAAACCGAACCCGCCCCGCAACCGGCCAGGCCCGCGTCGGAGCCTAAACGCGCCGAGGCGCCGACGCACGCCGTGAAGCCGGCGGACAAGGCCGAACTCGCGCGCATTCTTAGAGGCGGCGAGGCGAAATCCGATCCGAGGCCGCCCGCCGACATCCCCGCCCCGCCCGTCAAGCCGGAACTCGCGAGGGCCGCCGCCGTCAGAGCCGAGGCCGCGCGCCCGCAGACGACGGAGCAGCCCGCCCCGATCGCCTTCGCGCTCATGGACAAGGAAATTGTCCCAGGCGGCGAGGAAGGCGATCGGGTGAAGTTCGCGCTCAGCTTCGAGAACCTCGCGGGCAAGCCGATCCGCGCCTTCGAGGGCGTGATGAAACTCTCCGACGGACAGGACGCCCTGCTCTACAGCTCGAAGATTTCCGTAAGCGCGCTGATCGCCGAAAACGGCGCGCTGCGCTGGGAGCAGCATGTCGACGCGAAAAGGCTAGACGAAAAGGGCAGACGGATCGTCAGCGAGGACAAGGACAATCTGCGGGCCGTGTTTCTGGTGAAGAAGGTTTTCTTCGTGGACGGCAGCGTGCAGAACTATGCGACGCCGCCGCGGGCGGCGCAGGCGGGGTGAGGCGTTCGGTCCGCGAGCCCGGTTCCCCCTCAATCGAATAGACTCGACACGCTCTCCTCGCGCGCCGTGCGGGCGATCGCCTCGCCGATGAGCGGGCCGATGGGGATGACACGGATATTCTGCGCAGCTTTTACGGCGTCCGTCTCGCGGATCGTGTCGGTGATGACGAGCTCCTTGAGCTTGGAGGCGGCGATGCGCTCCGCCGCCGCGCCCGAGAGCACGCCGTGGGTGATATAGGCGTGCACCGACTCGGCGCCCGCCGCCAGCAGCGCTTCCGCGGCGTTGCAGAGCGTGCCGCCCGAATCGACGATGTCGTCGACGAGAATGCAATTGTGCCCCGCCACGTCGCCGATGATGTTCATGACCTCGGACTCTCCCGCGCGTTCGCGGCGTTTGTCGACGATGGCCAGCGGGGCGTCGATCCGCTTGGCCAGCGCGCGGGCGCGCACCACGCCGCCGACGTCCGGCGAGACGACCATGGCGTTCTTGAGCTGGCGATGTGCCTTGATGTCGGCGACCATCACGGGCGCGGCGAAGAGATTGTCGGTGGGAATATCGAAGAAGCCCTGCACCTGCCCCGCGTGCAGATCGACCGTCAGGACGCGGTCGGCGCCGGCGCGGGTGATGAGATTGCTCACGAGCTTGGCCGAAATCGGCGTGCGCGGCCCCTGTTTGCGGTCCTGCCGGGCGTAGCCGAAATAGGGAATGACCGCCGTGATGCGGCGGGCGGACGCCCGGCGCAGCGCGTCGATCATGATGAGCAGCTCCATCAAATGGTCGTTCGCGGGAAAGGACGTCGACTGGATGACGAAAGTATCCTGCCCGCGAACGTTCTCGAGCACTTCGACCCAGATTTCCTGATCGGCGAAGCGCCGGACATGCGCCCGGCACAGCGCGACGTTCAAATGCGCCGCAATGGCCTCCGCGAGCGCTCGATTGGAGTTGCCCGCCAGAAGTTTCATCGCCGCCATGGACCCGGTCCCCATACCCGCTGCTGTTTCGCGCGCGTCTTAGCAGCCGGGAGGCCGGGGAACAATATGACGCGGATATGGCGGACTCTTCATCCGACGCGATTGCGTCGCGGACCGGTAATGATCTAAATGTCTTTATGCTGTCTCCCCCGCGCAGCGCGTCGGGCGGGGTCTGCGCCGTGCCACTCGAACGCGTAACCTCCCAGAATGACGGTCTGCACCAGCGTTTCGGATAAGCTTGCGACCATGCCGGCGGCGCCAGGAGCGGCGCGCGTCGTCGTCGCCATGTCCGGAGGGGTGGATTCGAGCGTCGTCGCCGCGCTCATGAAGGAACAGGGCTACGACGTCATCGGCGTCACCCTGCAGCTCTACGATCACGGGGAGGCGACGCACCGCAAGGGCGCCTGCTGCGCCGGCCAGGACATCCAGGACGCGCGCGCGGTTGCGGCGCGGCTCGGCATCCCCCATTTCGTGCTCGACTATGAGCGGCGCTTTCAGGAGAAGGTGATCGACGAATTCGCCGCCTCCTACGCCAGCGGCGAGACGCCGGTTCCCTGCATCGCCTGCAACCAGTTCATCAAATTCGCTGACCTCTTCGAGACGGCGAAGGATCTTGGCGCGGATATCCTCGCGACCGGGCATTACATCTCGTCCCGCGACGACGGCGAAGGCGGGCGCGCCCTCTATCGGGCCAGGGACGCGTCGCGGGACCAGAGCTACTTCCTGTTCGCCACCACTCGCGAACAATTGAAAATGCTGCGCTTTCCGCTCGGCGACTTCACCAAGGCCGAGGTGCGGGAGATGGCGCGGCGCTACGCGCTCGACGTCGCCGACAAGCCGGACAGCCAGGACATCTGCTTCGTCCCGAGCGGCCGCTACACGGACGTCGTTCAGCGTTTCGCGCCGGAATCCGCGGTGCCCGGCGACATCGTTCACGTCGACGGCCGCGTGCTCGGCCGCCACGCCGGGGTCATTCATTATACGATCGGCCAGCGGCGCGGCCTTGGGCTCGGGGCGGCGGTCGCCGGCCGCGACGCGCAGCCGCTTTTCGTCGTGCGGCTGGACGCCGCCCGGGCGCAGGTGGTGGTCGGCCCGCGCGAGGCGCTGGAGGCGCGCGCGGTGGCGTTGCGCGACGTCAACTGGATCGGTCCGGGGAGATTTTCTGGCTTGCCGCCGCAGGGGATCGACATCTTGGCCCGGGTGCGCTCGACGCGGCCGCCTGTTCCGGCGCGTCTGATCGCACGGGAAGGGAACGAGGCGACCGTTGTTTTCGCCTCGGGCGAATTCGGCGTGTCGCCTGGTCAGGCCTGCGTCTTTTACGACGCAGCCGAAGGTGAGGCGCGCGTGCTCGGGGGCGGCTTCATCGCCGCCGTCGAGCCTGCGCAGAGCAGAGTTCAAACCATGGCGCCGACGCCGCGCGCCGTAACCGCGCGAGGGGCGCCCAGATGAGCGAAGCGAGAGACTACAGCCGCGACGGCGAAACGCTCGACAATTGCGACGTCGAGGCGGCCTATGCGCGATGGGCGCCGATCTACGACCTGACCTTCACGGCCATCCTCAAGCCGGGCCGACGCGCCCTGGCCGCCGCCGCCTCCCAGGCCGACGGCCCGATTCTCGACGTCGGCGTCGGCACGGGGCTCGAACTGCCAATGTTCGAGCCACAGGCGGAAATCTATGGCGTCGATCTCTCGGAGCCCATGCTGCGCCGCGCGGCGCAACGCGTGGAGCGCGAGGAACTGCGCAACGTCGCGGGCCTTTACAAGATGGACGCGACCCGCATGGCCTTCGCGGACGCCTCCTTCGGCTGCGTCGTCGCCCCCTATGTGCTCACCGTGGCGCCCGAGCCGGAGGCCATGCTAGACGAGCTGGCGCGCGTCGTGCGTCCCGGCGGAGAGATCATTCTCGTCAACCACATCAGCCGGAAGGACGATCCGCTCGCGCTGCTTGAAGCCTGGCTGGACCGCCATGTGGCGCCCAAGCTCGGCTGGCGGCCTCAATTCCCCTGGTCCATCATCGGCGACTGGATCGACCAGCGGCCGGACATGCAGCTCATGGAGCGCCGCCTGCTCGCGCCCTTCGGCCTCTTCTCGCTGATCCGCATCCAGCGTTTGCCCGCCGAGCAGACCGACGCCGTCGAACTGACGCCGCCGGCGCTCGAATTCGCCTGAGCCAAAAGGCTGGCGCGATCCCGCACGCCGCGCTACATTATTTTCGCGGCGCTGCGGGGTGCGTGTTGGACTTTTTCCCCGGGGCCTTATCGATCCTAATGGGAGCTGTCCCTGGCCTTGCCCGTGGGCTTGGCCATACGGCGCCCACCTACTTTGTAGGTTCCCGGGATCGATGTCCCACGGCTCACGTGGCCCGCGCCTTCAAACTCAGCGTTCCGGCTCATCTTCTCCATGACCGATGTGAAAACCGATTTGCGCCGGCATTCGCTGGCGCGCCGCGACCTCGTGTCTTCGCGGGAAGCGCATGACGCCGCCGCCGCCGTCGCCCGCCGGGGTCTGGCGCTCGTCGAGGACCTCGCTGCGAAGACGGGGCTCAAGAGGCCGGTCGTCTCCATATACTGGCCGATCCGCAGCGAACTCAACACGCGTCCGCTGATCGACGCGCTTGCCGCCAGTGGCTATCCGGTCGCGCTGCCGGTCATGCACAAGGTGCGTCAGCCGCTGGTCTTCCGGGACTTCGCGCCGGGCGACGATCTCGTGAAGGGGCCGTTCGGCCTCTCGGAGCCTGCGGCGGACAAGCCCGCGCGCGATCCCGACATTCTCTTTTCCCCGCTCTCGGCCTTCGACCGGCGCGGCTTCCGTCTCGGCTACGGGGGCGGGATTTACGACGCGACGCTCGCCGAATTGCGCGCGAAGAAAAAGGTCGTCGCGATCGGCGTCGCCTATTCCTGCCAGGAGGCCGATCGCGTGCCGACCGAGCCGCACGACGAGCGGCTGGATTATCTGCTCACCGAGCGGGAGCTGATAATCCCGGCGTGAAGCGGCTTCCCCCGGAGCGGAAACCGGTTTGGCGCGCGAAAACGCATTGAGATAAAAAGCTGGAGCCCCGGTCCGATGCATTCAGTTCTGAACAGGCTCCGGCCCTCTACTCTGCTTTCCCGCTCACCCCCGCGCTCTCGAAGGTCGCCATGCCGACGTGACAAGCGAGCGCCGTTTTCACGAGCGCGATGGCGAGGCCCGCGCCGGATCCCTCGCCGAGACGCATGCCGAGGTCGAGCAGCGGCCGCTTGCCGAGACGCGCGAGAACCTCCGCATGGGCGCCTTCCGCCGATACGTGGCCCGCGACGCAATGGGCGATCGCGTCCGGCGTGATGGCGTGAAGCAGCGCCGCCGCCGCGCAGACGACGTAGCCGTCGAGCACGACAGGCACGCGGCTGAGCCGCGCCGCCGTAATCGCGCCCATCATGGCCGCGATCTCGCGCCCGCCGAGACGGCGCATGATCTCCAGCGGATCGGAAAGATGCGGCCCGTGAAGGGCGACCGCCGCCTCGATCGCCGCATTCTTGCGCGCGAGCGCGCCGTCGTCGACGCCGGTTCCCCGCCCCGTCCAGCGCGACGCCGGGCCGCCGTAGAGCGCCGTATAGATCGCAGCGGCGCTCGTAGTATTTCCGATGCCCATCTCGCCCGGCGCGAGCAGGTCGACCCCGCCCTCTAGCGCCTCGAAGCCATAGGCGAAGGTCGCGGCCGCCTCGCGCTCGTCCATCGCCGGGGCCTCGGTGAAATCCCGTGTGGGGCGCTCCAGCGCCAGCTCGTAGACCTTCAGGCCAATGTCATGCGCCTTGCAGATCTGGTTGATCGCCGCCCCGCCGCTGGTGAAATTCGCGACCATCTGCGCCGTGACGCTCGCCGGAAAAGCGGAAACGCCCTGCGCCACGACGCCATGATTGCCGGCGAAAACCGCGACGAGCGGGCGCGCGACCGCCGGCCGGGCGACGCCCTGCCAGGCCGCGAGCCATTCGACGATCTCCTCGAGCCGCCCAAGGGCGCCTGGCGGCTTGGTGAGTTGCGCGTCCCGCGCGCGCACGGCGGCGACGCTCTCCTCGCTCGACGCGGGGAGACTCGCGAAGAGCATGCGGATTTCTTCGAAGGGGCGGATGTCGGAAGCCATGGCGAAGGCTTTAGCCGTTCACGGCCGGAATGGCGAGCCGGGACCATCGCCGCGACAATGTCGCGCGCCTCGCATGGCGCGCCGCGACTCGCAAGCGGCCTCCCGCGCGCCTAGTTTGATACGCAACGAGAGCAACGCAGGAACGAAAACCCCGGCCATGCCCGAAATACAACGAATGCCTCTCGATCGGGTGAGCGCCGGCGCGCGCGTCGTCGTGCGCGAACTGCGCGCGGATCGCGAGCTCAGGAGCCGATTCATGCTGCTGGGCGTCGTCGTCGGGGCCGCGGCCGACATTCTGCAAAGCCATGCAAAAGGGCCAATGCTCCTTCGCGTGCGCAACACGCTCGTCGCCATCGGGCGCGAAGAAGCCGCGCATATTCTCGTGGAGTTGTCTTCGTGAGCGAAACGATCCGGAATCGCCCTTTGACCGTCGCGCTCGCCGGCCAGCCGAATGTCGGCAAATCGACGATCTTCAACGCGCTCACCGGGCTCGCCCAGCATGTCGGAAACTGGCCGGGCAAGACGGTTGAGCGCAAGGAGGGAACGTTCCTTCACGAAGGACGCGAGGTACGCATCGTCGATCTCCCCGGCTGTTACGGTCTCGCGGCGCGGTCGGAGGAGGAACGGATCGCGCGGGACTACATCGTCGCGGAGCGACCGGACGTCGTCGTCATGATTGCGAACGCCGCGGCGCTCGAGCGCAATCTCTACCTCCTCGCCGAGCTTCTCGCGCTGCCGGCGCCGGTCGCGCTCGGACTGAACATGATGGACGTCGCGGCGGCGCAGGGCGTGGAAATCGCGCCCTCCGCGCTCGAAGCGTCGCTGAGGCTTCCGGTCGTGCCGCTGCGCGCCGTGCGCGGCGAGGGAATCGCGGAACTCGTGACGGCGGCCCTGCGCCTCGCCGACGATCCGCGCGCCTTCCGCCCTTCGCGGCCGGAGCTGCGCGGCATATGCCCACAGGCGGTCGCGAGACTGACGAAGCTGATCGGAAGCCGCGCTTCCGGGCCCTACGACCCGGAATGGATCGCGTTGAAATTGCTCGAGGGCGATCCGGAGCTCACCGAGCTCATTCGCGGCGCGGGGTCCGAAGAGGACTGGCGTCGCGTGCAGGCGATACTCGACGAAAACGAAGACGCCGTCATCGACATTGTCGGCCAGCGCTACGCATGGGTCGATCGCGCGATCAAGACGGCGGTACATCGCGCGCCGCATGGCGCCAGCGGCGTCACGGAGAAAATCGACCGCGCTCTTCTGCATCCCGTCGGCGGCCTGCTCGCGCTCCTGTGCGTGCTCGGCGCCACCTTCGCCCTGACATTCGCGATCGCCTGGCCGCTGCAGAAGCTGCTCGAGACAGGCGTCATCGCGCCGATGAAACAGTGGGCCGTCGGTTCTTTATCATGGGCGCCGCCGGCCTTCGCGCATTTCGTCGCCGATGGCCTGATCGGCGGCGCCGGCCTCGTCATGACCTTCGCGCCGCTGCTTCTGGTTTTCTACGCGATCTTCGGCTTTCTCGAGGACACGGGCTATCTCGCGCGCGTCGCCTATCTCACCGACCGGTTCATGCATCGCATCGGGCTGCACGGAAAAAGCTTCCTGCCCTTTTGTCTCGGCTTCGGCTGCAATGTGCCGGCGATCATGGGCGCGCGCGTCATCGAGTCGCCGAGCGGGCGGCTGCTCACGATCCTGCTCGCGCCGCTCGTTCCCTGCAGCGCGCGTTTCGCTGTGCTCGCCTTCCTGGCGCCCGTGTTTTTCGGCGCCCATGCGGTCTGGGCGTCATGGGGTCTCGTGATGCTCAACATCGCGGTTCTGGCGATCGTCGGCGTCATTCTCAATCGCACGCTGTTTCGCGGCGAGCGCGTCGCCTTCGTCATGGAGCTGCCGCTCTATCACGCGCCCAATCCGCGCTCGATCGGCCTCTTCATGTGGAATCACACATGGTCTTTTCTGCGCCGCGCGAGCACGATGATCCTCGCCGTCGCGACCTCCGTCTGGGCGCTGGGCTATTTTCCAAATGGCGACGTCGAGACCAGCTATCTCGCGCAATTCGGCGCGCTGCTTGAGCCGCTGGGCCGCTTTCTCGGCTTCGATTGGCGGCTGACCGTCGCGCTGCTCACGAGCTTCGTCGCCAAGGAAAACGCCATCGCGACGCTCGGCGTTCTCTACCGCTCGGAAGGCAATTCGCTCGTCGAACTCCTGTCATCCACGGTGTCGATGGCGTCGGGCCTGTCGTTTCTCGTGACGACCATGCTCTTCATTCCCTGCGCCGCGACGGTCGCCGCCATGCGACAGGAAACGCACAGCTGGAAGTGGACGCTCCTCGGCGTGACAATGCTGCTCGCCATCGCGCTGGTCGCGGGAGCGATTTCCTACCACGTCGCGAGCTGGCTCACGGGATCGGCGTGATGCTCGATGCGGTTCTTCGGCTCGCGGCGGCGAGAGAGAGAATGACGATCGGAGAGATCGCGCGCGAACTCGCCGTCAGTCCCGCCATGGCCGAACAGATCTTTCGCGAACTCGCGCGCTACGGCTATCTCGAACCTGCGTCGGCGTGCGCCGCGCCCTGCGGCGGCTGTTCGCTGAAAGACGCCTGCCAAGCCGGACTCGAACCGCGCGTCTGGACCGTCACGGCCAAAGGAAGGCGCGCGCTCGAGCGGCGCGCCTAACCGTCGCCGCGCATCGCCTCGAAGGCGTCGAGCGCCCGCGCGCGCGCCTTCGCATGATCGACGATCGGGCGCGGATAGGTCTCGCCGAGCGTCACGCCCGCCGCGCGCAGCGCATCCGCCGGCGCCTCGAAGGGGCGATGAATCCAGCGCGCGTCGAGCCTGGCGAGTTCGGGAACATAGCGGCGCACATAATCCCCCTCGGGATCGAATTTCTCGCCCTGCAGCACGGGATTGAACACGCGGAAATAAGGTGCGGCGTCGGCGCCGCAGCCCGCGACCCACTGCCAGCCGCCGCTGTTGTTCGCCAGATCGGCGTCGACCAGCGTATCCCAGAACCACCGCTCGCCCTCCTGCCAGGGAAGGAGCAGATGCTTCACGAGGAAACTCGCCGCAACCATGCGCGCGCGATTATGCATGTAGCCGGTGATCCACAATTCGCGCATGGCGGCGTCGACCAGCGGATAGCCGGTGCGGCCCTTGCGCCACGCCTCGAGCGCGGCGGCGTCGTCGCGCCACGGAAAAGCGTTGAAACGCCGGTCGAGCGCCTGCTCGGGCATGTTTGGATTTGCGACGAGCAAGTGATGGCAGAACTCCCGCCAACCGAGTTCCCGCAGGTAAGGCAGGCCCGCCTCGCCCACGGCCGCCGTAATTTCCGCCCATATGCGACGCGGAGAGATCTCGCCGAAATGCAGATGCGGCGAGAGGCGCGAAACGCCCTCTCGGGCCATGAAATCGCGCGCAACCTTATATTCGCGCGCACGGTTTCGCGCGAAGTCAGCGAGCCGCGCGCGCGCCTGCGCTTCACCGGGCCTCCAGCAGTCGCACAATCCCTGCGCCCAGTCGGGCTTCGTGGGCAGAAGCCGCCAGTCGTCAAGCGCGTCGCTCGCGGGCGCCGGGGCGGGCTTTAGTTCGGGCGGCGCAGGCGAGGGATCCGCCGGCCCCTCCGCCGCGAGACAGGCGCGCCAGAAGGGCGAGAACACCTTGAACGTTTCGCCCTGCTTGTTGCGCATATGCAGGGGTTCGAACAGCAAGGAGGCGTTGAAGCTTTCCACCGTGAGCCCGCGCGTGCGCAGCGCCGCCTTGATTGCGCTGTCGCGCCGCATCGCCCAGGGTTCGTAGAGCCGGTTCCAGTAAACGGCCGACGCGCCCGTCTCGGCGGCGAGGCTCTCCAGAACGAATTCCGCCCGTCCCCGACGCAGCGTCAAGAGAACGCCGAAGCGCGAGAGATCGCGCGCGAGCGCCGCGAGCGAATGATGCAGCCACCAGCGGCTCGCGCCGCCCATGCGCCACGCGCCCGCGCTGTCGTCATCGAGCGCGTAGAGCGCGACAATCGGCGCGCCGGAGCGCGCCGCCGCCGTCAGGGCTGGATTGTCGTCGAGACGAAGATCATTGCGAAACCAGACGATCGCTGGCGCCATCGCGCCTCCCAAAGTTATCGCCTCGCGTGATTGATTCCGTAGAACATGTAAATGGCGAGGCCGACGCCCGTCCAGATAAGGAGGCGCAGCCAGGTGTCGAGAGGCAGCGCGACCATCAGCGCGACGCAGGACAGAATGCCGAGCACGGGCAGCACGGGAATGCCGGGCGCGCGAAAGGGACGATGCAGTTCCGGGTGCATCTTGCGCAGGTGAATGACCGAAATGCAGACGAGCGTGAAGGCCGCGAGCGTGCCGATGCTCACCATCTCGCCGAGAATGTCGATGGGCAGCAGGCCCGCCGCGAGCGCGACGACGACGCCGACCATGGTCTGGCTGACCGCCGGCGTGCGGTAGCGGTCATGCAGCTTCGCGAAGACCAGCGGCAGCAGCCCGTCATGCGCCATGGTGAAGAAGATGCGCGTCTGCCCGTAGAGCAGCACGAGGATCGCAGTCGTGAGGCCCGCGAGCGCGCCGAATTTCACCATCCAGGCGAGCCAGGAAACGCCGGTGCGATCCATGACCAGCGCCATTGGATCCGGCACGCCGAGCTCCCTGTAATTGACGACGCCAGTCGCGACCGCGGCGACCGCGACATAAAGGATCGTGCAGACAATGAGCGATCCGATGATGCCGATCGGCACGTCGCGCTGCGGCTTGCGCGCCTCCTGCGCCGCCGTCGACACGGAGTCGAAGCCGATATAGGCGAAGAAAACGACCGACGCGCCGCGCACGACGCCGCTCCATCCGAAAACGCCGAACTCGCCGCTGTTCTCCGGAACGAGCGGCGACCAGTTGGCGGTCTGGACATGCCCGGCGCCGAAAAAGATCACGAACAGCACGACGGTGACCTTGATGGCGACGATCACGTTGTTGAAGACCGTCGACTCCGACGTGCCGCGCACGAGCAGCGCGGTGAGCAGAAGAATGATGGCGGCCGCCGGAACATTGAACAGTCCGTGCAAGCCCTGTTCGCCGGACGATGCGAAATAGGCGGTGGTGAATTGCGGGGGAATGGCGATCCCGAAACCTTGCATCACACGATTGAAATAGCCCGCCCAGCCCACGGCGACGGTCGCCGCGCCGGCGGCGTATTCCAGAACCAGGTTCCAGCCAATGATCCAGGCGAAGATCTCGCCGAGCGTGATATAAGTGTAGGTATAGGTGCTGCCCGACACCGGAATGAGCGCGGCAAGCTCCGCATAGCACAGTGCGACGAAAGCGCAGGCGATCCCCGACAGAAGGAATGAGATCGTCACGCCCGGGCCAGCGTAATTCGCGGCCGCGGTGCCCGTGAGAACGAAAATGCCGGCGCCGATGATGCCGCCGATGCCGAGCGCCATGAGAGAAGCCCAGCCAAGCGCGCGCTTGAGACCGTCGCCGTCATTCTCGGAGGCGTTCGCGGCGATGACCGCATGCACCGATTTGCGGGTGAGATAGTCTTTTCGCGCGACGTCGGACAAGGGTTCGCCCTTTCGCAAATGCTCGGCCCGCCGCAGCTCTCGCAACGGCCCATGGAAACGCGGGCCGATTATGGGTGCGACGCGAAAAGATACAAGCGGAAATGGCCCGCGCCTTCCGTGCGCCGGCGCAAGGGATCAGGCCCGGCCCCGCTCCGCATGATCCAGCACGATCTCCGCCGCGCGGGCGCTGGGCGCGACTCCGGCTTGCGCGATCCGGCGACGCACGCGCGCGAAAGCGTCGAGTTGCGCCGCGCGCGCCGTGGTTTCCGCAAGCAGCGGCGCGAGCGCGTCCGCGAGCGCGCGCGGCGTCGCGGCTTCCTGCAGAAATTCGGGAACAAAGTTCTCGCCGACAACGAGATTCGGCAATACGATCGAATGAACGCTCACGAGAAACCGTAGCAGCCCCTCGACGGGCGACACCTTGTAGGCCACCGCCATCGGCACATTGGCGAGCGCGAGTTCCAGCGTGACGACGCCGGAAGTGGCCAGCGCCGCCCGCGCCGCACGAAAAGCGGCGAATTTCTCTTCCTGACCGAGGAGACGCGGCGCGAGGGGCCAGCTGCGCAGCCCGTCGCGCAGAACCGCCTCCATCCCGGGAGCGACCGGAATCGCCACCTCGAAACCGGGGCGATCCCGCATGAGCAAGGCGATCGTCTCTCCATAGAGCGGCGTCATACGCGCGACTTCCGCGACGCGCGACCCCGGCAGGACGAGGAGGAGCGGCCGCGCGCCTGCAGCCTCTCGCTCCCGCGGAGAGGCCAATTCGTCGAGCCGCTCGACGAGCGGATGACCGACATAGACGCAGCGCGGCCCGCCGAGCCGCTCATGGGCTTCTGGCTCGAACGGCAGCAGCGCGAGCACGCAATCGACATAAGCGCGCATCCTGCGCGCGCGCGACGGCCGCCACGCCCAGACGGTCGGGCTGACGTAATCGACGATCGGCAGATCGGGACGCGCGCGCCGGACCTTTTGCGCGACGCGATGGGTGAAGTCTGGCGCGTCGATGATGACGAGACAATCAGGCGCCGCATCGAGAACGGCGCGGGCGGTTTCGTCGATGCGCGCGAGAAGCCGTCGCAGCCGCGCGAGCACGGGCACGAGCCCCATCACCGCGATTTCGGTTATCGGGAAAAGCGACGCGAGTCCTTCGCTGGTCATCGCCTCGCCGCCGACGCCCGCGAATTCGACCTCCGGCCGCGCGGCGCGCAGGGCGCGCATCAGCGCGGCGCCGAGCGCATCGCCGGAGGCCTCGCCCGCGACGAGGAAAATGCGCGGCCCGCTCACGCGCCCGCGCCGCGAGCGCGCGGCGCGCAGAGGGGCCGGCGCGAGGGCCCGCGCAGGAAATCGACGATCATGGCGACATCGGCGTCGCCCCTGAAAGCAGTCGCGACATGCTCGAGGCGTTCGCTCAACGGCCGCGCGTCATCGCCGCCGAAGAGCCGGCGATAGGCCTCGCGCAACTGCGCGATGCGCGCGCCGGAAAAACCGCGGCGCCGCAGGCCAACGACATTGACGCCGAAAAGATGCGCGCGATTGCCGCCGGCGAGGCCGAAAGGAATGACGTCGCCCTCGACGCCGGCGAGTCCGCCCACGAAGGCGTGGGCGCCGATCCGCACATTCTGATGCACCGCCGTCGCGCCGCCGACGACGGCGCCATCGCCGATCTCGACATGGCCGCCGAGCAGAACATGGTTGGCGAGCACGACGCCCTCCCCGATCCGGCAATCGTGCGCCACATGGGAATAGGCGAGAAAAACGCATCGCGCGCCGATGCGCGTGCCTTCGCCCACGCCTGAATTGAGCGTGACGCCCTCGCGAACGACGCAATCGTCGCCGACATTGAGAACGCCTTCCGCAAGTCCCGCCTTCAAATCCTGCGAGGGGGCGCCGATCGAGACGAAAGGAAAGACGCGCGCGCGCGCCCCGATTTGCGTGCGTCCGACGACGACGACATGAGACTGAAGCGCCGAGCCCGCGCCGATTTCGACGCCCGCGCCAATATGGCAGAATGGCCCGACGACGACGTCATCCTGCAACAGCGCGCCGCGTTCGACAATGGCGGATGGATGGACGCTGACGCTCATCGCCGGGCTCGCGCGCGGGCTCGCCGCCTTAAACGCCCATCATGGCGCTGATCTGCGCCTCGCAGACGAGCGCGCCGTCGACCAGCGCGCGGCCCTGATACCACCAAATATTACGCTTGTGCGCGGTCTTGGTCATGTGAAATTCGACGCGATCGCCCGGCGTCACCGGCTTGCGGAATTTGGCGCTGTCGATCGTCATGAAATAGACGAGCTTGGGCCGCTCGGCCTGCGCCTGCGCCTGGGCCCGCATGACGATCACGCCCGCTGTTTGCGCCATCGCCTCGATCAGCAGCACGCCCGGCATCACCGGGCGCTCCGGGAAATGCCCCATGAATTGCGGCTCATTGATCGTGACGTTCTTGACGCCGACGCAGGATTCGTCGCCGCGAATGTCAACGATGCGGTCGACGAGCAGAAACGGGTAGCGATGCGGCAGGCTGCGCATGATCTCGAGAATATCCGCGCTCTCCAGCGTCGCGCCGGCTTCGATCCCAGACATGGTTCCCCCCTTATCTCTTTGGCGTCGAGCGTCTGTTGCGCCCTTGCGGCGTTCTTATAGCGAGTCGTCGGGCCGCTCGCGCCGCGCCATTTTGTCCAGCATGGCCTCGCCGCGCAAATAGCGCCGGATCGGGCGGGCGGGCGATCCGCCGAAACGCGCGCCTGCGGGAACGTCGCGCATCACCCCGGACTTCGCTGCAATGGCTGCGCCTTCGCCGATGGTCAGATGGCCGGCGACGGCCGACTGGCCGCCGAGCGCCGCGTAATCGCCGATCTCGCAGGAGCCCGCGATTCCCGTCTGGGCGACGATCGCGCAGAAGCGGCCAATGACGACGTTGTGGCCGATCTGCACGAGATTATCGATCTTTGTGCCTTCGCCGATGATCGTGTCGCGCGTCGCGCCACGGTCGATGGTCGTGTTTGCGCCGATCTCGACATCGTCCTGCACGATCACCCGACCGAGCTGCGGGGTCTTGAGATAGCCCTTGTCGCCGCGCGCATATCCGAAGCCGTCCTGGCCCAACCGCGCGCCGGGATGGATGATGACACGGTCGCCGACCAGCGCGCAGACGAGGCTGACATGCGCGCCGATGGAGCAAGCCCGCCCGATGCGCACGCCCGGTCCGATCACGGCCTGAGGACCGATGACTGTGCCTGAGCCGATTTCTGCGCCCGGCCCGATAAAGGCGCCGGGATCGACCGTGACGCCCGGTTCGAGCCGCGCTTGCGGATGCACCACGGCGCCGGGAGAGACGCCAGTCGCCCCGAAAAGCGAGATCGGCCGCAGAGCCTCGGGGAAGAGATGCGCCGCGGCGAGAGTCATCGCCCGCTGCGGATCCTCGACGAGCAGACCAATGACGCCGGGGGGCAGAAAATGCGCGTGTCGCGGCTGGAGAAAACAGGCCGTGGCGCGGCATGCGGCAAGCGCCTCCCGGTAGCGCGGCGAGGCGAAAAAGCAGAGGTCGCCCCTGTGTCCGGCGGCGAGCGGCGCGATTCCGGTGATCACGGGGGACGACGGGACTTCCGGAGGTTCCAGAATCCTTGCGCCAGTTATCTCGGCGATTTCCGCAACGGAGAACGGGCGAGACAGATGGAAAAAGGCTGCAAGCGTCATGACAGCCGCTTCTCTGCGCGCCACCGAGAAGAAACTCGCCGGGCGAAAATCGCCCGGCGAGCCGTCGCAACAATTGTCAAAAGTTGGTGCCGCCCGAGAAGCGGAAATTCTGCGTGATGTCTTCCCGCGCCTTCGAGGTCACGACCGCATAGTCGAAACGGATCGGACCCATGGGCGAATTCCACAGAACCGATGCGCCGACCGACGAACGGAGGCGGAATTCGTTGGAATTCGGAACGACGCAGGTGCCCTGTCCAAAGCCCGCGGCCGGCGTATACGCGGCGAGACAGGTCACGCCCGGGATGGTCGGAAGATTGTTGCTGAAGTTGGTGCGGCCCTGGAAATTCCAGAGGCTGCCAGCATCGGCGAAGAGCGCGCCCCTCAGGCCGAGATCCTTCGGCAGACCCCACAGCGGGAACTGCACTTCGAGCGAGCCGCCGATGTAATTCGAGCCGCCCAGCGAGTTGCCGTTACGCGCATTGTAGGTCGTGAACAGATTCGAGTCCCGCGGACCGATGCCGCCCGGCGCGAAGCCGCGCACAAGGCTCGGACCCAGGTTGAAGTTGTCCTGGATGCGCGGCGTATATCCGCCGAAGGTCGTCAGGTCGCCGCCCTGCAGACGCGCGATGCCGACTACGTCGTCGATATAAGGAATCTCGTGGAAGTAACGGATATCGCCAGTCGTGCGCAGGTAGCGCGACGTGCCGCCGAGACCTGCGACGTCCTGAGTCAGCGTCGCGAGCCAGCCGTTGTGCGGATTCCGGAAGTCGTCGATCGTGTTGTAGTTCACGGTGTAGCCGATCATCGACGTCAGGATCGTGCCCTGAGATTCCTTGATCGCGAGCGATGCTTCGCCGTTCGTCTGACAGTTCGTGAACAGGTTCGGATAATCGGGCGGCGGCAGGAAGGCCGAGAAAGGCCCGGGCGTGATGCCGGGAACCGGCACGCTACAGTCGTTATACGGACGACGCGAGTCGTTCGGGATCGAGATCGTCGTCTGATAGATCGAATAGCGCGGCGAGAAGCTCACCTCGTCCGTGATCGGCACGCCAAGACGCAGCGTGCCGCCGACCGACGTCGAGCTGTAGATCGAGTAATTATATGCATCCTGCCGGCGGGCGAAGACGTCGAAACCGGCGGAGATGCGCTGGTCGAGGAAATAGGGCTCCGTGAAGCTGAAGTTCACGCCGCGCGCGATCTGTCCCGCCTGCACGGAGAGACGGACGGCCTGGCCGCGGCCCATGAAATTGCTCTCGGAGACAGAAACCTCCGCGATGAAGCCCTGATTGGTCGAATAGCCGCCCGAGACGCCGAAGTTCCCGGTCGGCTGATCCTCGACGTCGACGTTCAACACCACGCGATCGGGCGCCGAGCCCGGCTCGTTGGTGATCTTGACCTTCTTGAAGTAGCCGAGGCCGTTGAGGCGACGCTCGGCGCGATCGATCAGAACGCGGTTATACGCATCGCCCTCGCCGATGTCGAACTCGCGGCGAATGACATAGTCTCGCGTGCGCGTATTGCCGCGAATGTTGATGCGCTCGATATAAACGCGCGGACCCTCGTCGAGAACGAAGCGGATCGCGACGGTCTGGGCGGCTGGATTGCGCTCGCCGCGCGGACGCGCCTGGGTGAAGGCATAGCCCTTCCTGGCGACTTCGCGCGTCAGCGCCTCGACGGTCTTTTCGACCGCGTCGCCATTATAGACATCGCCGGGAGAGAGACGCAGCGTGTCGCGCAGCGCCGCGCCGTCGACGTCCGGCAGATGCGACTCGACGTCCACCGACGATACGCGATATTGCGGGCCTTCCTCGACCTGGATGGTGATCACATAGCCGCCCTGCGCGGGGTCGAACTGGGCGTCCGAACTCACGACGCGGAAATCGGCGTAGCCGTTCTTCAGGTAGAAGCGGCGAATAAGTTCGAGATCCGAGGCGATGCGATCGGGATCATAGACGTCGCTTGTCTTCAGGAACGACAGGAAATTCATCTCCGTCGTCTCCATCAGGCCGACGAGGCGCCGGGTGGAGTAGACGTTGTTCCCGATGAACCGGATTTCCTTGACGCCGGTCTTGTCGCCTTCGACGATCGTGAACACGACGTCCATACGGCCGTTGGGGAGATCGACCGTCCGATAAGAGACCTTGGCCGCGGCGCGGCCCGCGCGGCGATAGATTTCCGTCAGGCGCGCAACGTCGCCCTCTGCGACCTGGGCGTTGAACGCCGTGCGGGCGCGCGTGCGCAGTTCAGGGTGCAGGTTCTCGGTCTTGACCTTGCTGTTGCCCTCGATCGCGACGCGATTGATCAGCGTGCCTTCGCTCACCTTGATGACGACATTCTTGCCCTGGCGGCTCGCGGAAACGGCGGAGTAGCGCCCGCTGGCGCGCAACGCCTCGAGGCCTTTCTCGACGTCCTCTGGGCTCGAGCCGTTGAAATAGGAGCGAATTGTTTCCGCGTCGCTGCGGTTGCCGGAGACGATGATCTCGGCGAAAGCCGGGGCGGAATAGACGAGAACAGCCGCTAACGCCGCTACCAGTAGTGACGAAGATTTCCAAATGCCGCTGATGGATTGCATGTAATGCCGGTCCTCGTCGCAACTTTCGCCGCCCAGGGCGCGGCGAATGACACCCATGTGCACGTGGCGAGCCGCGTCTCAGGGAGGTTCGCCGAATCTTCTACAGGGTTTGACCACCCCTGCAAATGCGGAATGAAATGTGTTTTAGCAATTTGTCGAAGGCGTGGCGGTAAAGTCACGATTCATGGTCAGCGGCTCGTTAACGAGCGCTCAATCCGAAAGATAAAAATGGAAAAACCGCGGCGCCGGCGCCGCGGTTTCGTCATATTCCGGAAACAGCCCGCAGCCTCACGAAGCGCCGCCGGCGAGCCGCTGGATGAGGTGCGCGATGTCGTTGTAGGTCGAGAAAATCATCAGCGTCCCGACCATCGCGAGCCCGATCTTGAAGGCGAAATCCTGGGCGCGCTCGTTGAGCGCCTGGCCGCGCACGGCCTCGATGCCGAAGAAAAGGAGGTGGCCGCCGTCGAGCAGAGGCACTGGCATCAGATTGAGCAGGCCGATCGACACCGAGAGGATCGCGATGAGGTTGAGGAAAGGCGCCAGACCGACCTTGGTCGCCGCCTTCGCCATCTGACCGGAAATCTGGGCGATCCCGATCGGGCCGGAGAGCTGGTCGGCGCTTTCGCGGCCCGTAGCCAGTCCGGCCACATAGGAGCCGGTGCGATGAACCACCTGCCAGGTTTCATGGAACGCCATGCCGAGCGCCTCGACCGGGCCGTAACGCTCCTCTCGCACGTCCTCGGCCGCCGTCGAGGCCTTCAGCCCCAGCATGCCGATGCGCATTTTGCCAGCGGCGCTTTCGACCTCGCGCCAGGCGGGCGTCGCGACGAGCGTCGTGTCGCGATCATTGCGGCGCACCACGAAGGTCAGCTTCACATCCGCCGAAACCGCGACGATTTCCTGCATTTTGGCGAAGGTGTCGATAGGCGTTCCGTCGATCGACAGCACGAGATCGCCGGGCATGAAACCCGCCGTCTCTCCAGCGCCGCCGGCGACCACTGAGCCGATGCGCGGCGCCAGAACAGTGCGTCCATAGAAGGTGAAGAGGCCCGCGAAAATGACGATGGCGAGCAGGAAATTGGCGAAAGGCCCGGCGAAGACGATGGCCGACCGTTTCCAGACCGGCTGGGCGGCGAACGTCACCGCCCGCTCGGCGGCCGGCATGGCGTCCACGGCGTCCGGATCCGGGACGCTCGCGCCATTGGCGTCGCCATGGAACTTCACATAGCCGCCCAAGGGGATTGCGGCCACACGCCAGCGGGTGCCGTAACGGTCGACCCGCGCGTAGAGCTCGGGACCGAAGCCGATGGAAAAGGCGTCCACCTGCACCCCGCACCAACGTCCGACGATGAAGTGTCCGTATTCGTGGACGAAGACCACGAGGCTCAGAACGATGACGAAGGGTATGACGTAGATTGCAAATGTCATCAAAAGGTCCAGCACGGTCTCGCCTCCAACGCATCACGCGGGCCATGACCCGCGCCGGCGCCAGGGCGAGGGAGATGGTTACTGAAGCGTTAACATGCCTGATGGAGCGCCGGCGGCCAAGACCGCTCGCGACCTTTCTCTGACAATATGGTCAACGCCGAGGGCTTCCTCAACGCTTTCAGGTTCTTGCGCATATCCTTCGCGGATCGCCGCCTCGCAGGCGTCGGCGACGTGACGCGCGATGCCGGAAAAGGGAATGCGGCGGTCGAGAAAAGCTTCGACGGCGATCTCGTTCGCGGCGTTGAGCACCGTGGCGAGGCCGCCGCCATCGGCCAGCGCGTCGAGCGCCAGCTTGAGCGCGGGGAACCGCTCGAAATCAGGGGCTTCGAAGGTCAGTGTCGCAATCTTCGCGAGATCGAGCCGCGGCGCAGGAGTCGTCAGTCTGTCGGGGTAGCCGAGGCAGTGGGCGATCGGCACGCGCATGTCGGGCGGCGCCATGCCCGCCGTCACCGACCCGTCGGCAAAGGCCACGAGGCCGTGGACGATCGACTGGGGATGAACGACGACCTCGAGCTTTTCCGCCGGCACGCAGAACAGGTGATGGGCCTCGATCAGCTCCAGCCCCTTGTTCATCATGCCAGCCGAATCGACCGTAATCTTCGGCCCCATGGCCCAGTTCGGGTGATTGAGCGCCTCTTCCACCGTCGCGGCGGCGATCCGCTCCTTGCTCCAGGTGCGGAAGGGACCGCCCGAGGCGGTGACGATCATACGCTCGATGCGGGATGGATCCTCCCCGCCCAGCGCCTGGAAGATGGCGTTGTGCTCGCTGTCGACCGGCAGCAGCCGCACCTGCATTTTCCTCGCCGTGCGCATGAAGGGCGCGCCGGCGCAGACGAGACATTCCTTGTTGGCGAGCGCCACGTCGCGCCCCGCCGACATCGCCGCATGGGTGGGCTCGACGCCCGCGGCGCCAACGATGGCCGACACGACGAGATCGGCGTCGCGCAGCGCCGCCTCGATCACCGCCTCACGGCCGGCGGCGACCTGCGTATTGGTGCCGGACAGCGCCTCCTTCAGTTCCGAATACGCGCTTTCGTCGCGAATCGCCGCGAATTCCGCCTTGGTGCGCCGGGCGATCTCGGCCAGCGCGGCGGCGTCGCGCCCGCCCGCAACGGCCGAGACCGAGAATCCCTCGGGATCGCGCTCGAGAAGATCGACCGTCGAGCGGCCGACGGAGCCCGTCGCGCCGAGAAGCACGATGCGGCGCGGGGCCCGTCCGTTCGAATGTCCGTCGCCTGAAGCCATGTTGGTGCTCACCAGAGAAAGAGGCCGGCCGCCGCCGAGGGGCCGCCCCGCGCCAATCCCAGCGCCGCCGCGAAAACGGCGGCGAAAATGAACCCGTCCAGCCGGTCCATCACGCCGCCGTGGCCGGGAATGAGCTGGCTCGAATCCTTCACGCCGAAGCGGCGCTTGACAGAGGATTCGAACAGGTCGCCCATCTGCGAAACGGCCGCGGCGACCAGCCCGACCAGAAAGGTCGGGACAACCGCAAGCGCGGCGCCCCGGCCGAGATAGGCCGCGCCGAGCCCGAGAATTGCGCCGCTGACGACGCCCGTGATCGTTCCCGACCAGGTTTTTCCCGCCGAAACGCGCGGCCAGAGCTTCGGACCGCCGATCAGCCTGCCGCCGAAATAGGCAAAGACGTCGGTGCCCCAGACGACGGCGAACAGGAAGGCGATCGCCAGCAGGCCGTTGTCCGGCGACTCCCGCAGCAGGCAGACCGCGAAGGTCAGCGCGCTGGCGTAGATCACCCCCGTCGCCGCCCATATCCGGCGCGCCGGCCCGGCAAGGACGGCCGCGATCAGCGCGAAAACGACGATTTCCAGCGCGGCGGCGCCGGCGAGACCATATCGTCCGAAGGCGGCGGCGGCCGCTACGGCCGCGCCGCCCGCGACGACTCGCCCCATGCGGCGCTCCCCGCCGACGAGCCCCTGCCATTCCCAATTGATGGCGAAGCCCGCGACGAGCCAGAAGAGCGCGAAGACGTCGCCGCCCGCGTACAGCGTCAGCAGCGCGGCGGCGACAAGGACCACGGCGGAGACGACGCGCGGCCCGAGGTCGGCGAATCCGCCTCTGGGCGCCGCACCGCCAGTTGTCTGCGCGCTCATGACGCGGTCTTCGCGCTGCGCGGCGACTCGACCCGGCCGAAGCGCCGCTCGCGATGGGCGTATTCCTGCAGGGCCGCGATCATCGCGGCGCGGTCGAAATCAGGCCAAAGGATCGGCAGGAAAACGAATTCTGCGTAGGCCGCCTGCCAGAGGAGGAAATTCGACAGGCGCTGTTCTCCGGACGTGCGGATGATGAGGTCGGGGTCGGGAATGTCCGCCGTCTCGAGATGCGCGGAGATCGTCTCCACGTCGATGGCCTCGGGCGAGAGCTGACCCGCCGCGGCCATTTTCGCCAGCCGCCGAACCGCCGCCACGATTTCCTGCCGGGCCCCGTAATTGAAGGCGACGACCAGAGTGAGCCCCGTATTGGCCTGCGTCACCTGCTCGGCCTCGCGCAGCAGTTCCGCAATATCTGGAGAAAGGCCGTCGCGGACGCCGATGACGCGCACGCGCACATTGTTGGCGTGGAGTTCGGCGAGATCGTTACGGATGAAGCGATGCAAAAGCCCCATGAGGCTCTGCACCTCTTCGAGCGGCCGCGACCAGTTCTCGGCGGAGAAGGAATAGACCGTCAGGTAGGAAATCTTCAGGTCGATCGCCGCACGCACGGCCCGGCGCAGCGCCTCGACGCCGCGGCGGTGGCCTTCGAAGCGCGGCAGGCCGCGAGCGGCGGCCCAGCGGCCGTTGCCGTCCATGATAATCCCGACATGGCGGGGCGGCGCTCCAATCCCGAGCGCGGTCGTAGCCATTTCTAGAAAATCGCCTTCCGCCATCATTGCGTTCCGAATCGCCGGCCGATCTTAGCAAAGGAGGCGGGCGGACGCTGTCGCGCTCGAGAAACGGTCCGACTAGACCTGCATTATTTCTTTTTCCTTGGCGGCCAGAAGGGCGTCGATCTCCTTCACCGCCTCGTCGGTCGCCTTCTGCACCTCGGTTTCGTGACGCTTTTCGTCATCCTCGGGGATGGCGTGATCCTTCAGCAATTTCTTGAGGATGTCGATGCCGTCGCGGCGAACGTGACGCACGGCGACTCGCGCCTCCTCGGCGTATTTATGCGCGACCTTGACGAGTTCCTTGCGCCGCTGCTCGTTCAGCTCCGGCATGCGGATGCGCAGCGTCTGGCCCTCGACCGTCGGCTGCAGCCCGAGATTCGCCTCGCGAATCGCCTTGTCGACGGCGATCACCAGCGCCCTGTCCCACACCTGGACGGAGAGCATGCGCGGTTCGGGCACGCTGACGGTGGCGACCTGATTGAGCGGCGAGACCTGGCCATAGGCGTCGACATGCACTGGATCGAGCAGGCTCGCCGAGGCCCGGCCCGTACGCAAGCCGCCGAACTCGTGCTTCAGCGTCGCGATCGCGCCCTGCATCCGGCGCTTCAGATCAGCGAGGTCGAATTTGTCCGTCATGATCTCCACAACCTGTCATCGGCCGCCAACGCCGCTCCCGGCGCGGCTCTCGACGGCGGCCCTTTTGTCATTCAGCGCCCGCAGGACGGCGGCTTGGCCGTCCGCAAAGCGACGCGCCCCTTATGGCATGTTTTTCGGCTCCGCGCGCAAGAAAGACGCACTGCTTTACGGCGCGACCAGCGTGGAACGGCCCCCGCCCGCGAGGACCTCGGCGATCGCGCCGGGCTCCCCGATGGAAAAAACGATGATCGGTATCCGGTTTTCACGCGCGAGCGCGAAAGCGGCCGTATCCATGACCGCGAGGTTTTTGGCGATCGCTTCGTCGTGGGTCAAGCGGTCGTAACGTTTAGCGCCGGGGTCGCGCTTGGGGTCGGCCGTATAGACGCCGTCGACCTGCGTCGCCTTCAGAACCGCGTCGGCCGAGAGCTCCGCCGCGCGCAGGACGGCGCCGGTGTCGGTCGTGAAGAAAGGATTGCCCGTGCCGCCGGCGGCGATGACCACCCGCCCCTTGTTGAGATGATGCAGCGCCGCCCGGCGCGAAAAGGACTCGCACAGGGCGGGCATGGGAACCGACGACAGGCAGCGCGCGGGGCGCCCCTGCATTTCGATCGCCTGCTCCAGCGCCAGACCGTTCATCACGGTCGCGAGCATCCCGATCGAGTCCGCGCGGGCGCGTTCGATCCCCTTGTCGGCGCCCTTGATTCCCCGGAAGAAATTGCCGCCCCCAACGACGACCGCCACCTCGTGGCCGTTCTCCGCCGCGCGGGCGAGATCAGCCGCGACACGCTCCAGCGTCGGGGCGTCGAGTCCATGGGCCAGCGATCCCTGCAGCGCCTCGCCCGAAAGTTTCACGACCACGCGTTTGTATCGCTTCGAGGCGTGGTCGGACATGGCGGATCTCGCTGGGCTGGCTCGGGCGGGGCGCAATTTACATACGAACCGGCGGCGTCTCCCGCAAGTGACCCTTGTCACGGCGCGGGAAACAAAGCGTTGCGGAATGCGCCCGGCAACAGAAAAGGCCGGGGTTCGCGCCCAGGCCTCTCGAATTCGCGCCGTCCCGGCTCACTGGGCGGACGGCTCAGCCCTTGGCGGCCGCGGCGACTTCCGCCGCGAAGTCGCTCGTCTGCTTTTCGATGCCCTCGCCAAGCGCGTAGCGGATGAAGCCCTTGATGGCGATCGGCGCGCCAGCCTTGCCTTCCAGCTCCTTCACGGCCTGGGCGACGGTCTTGCCGTTGTGCTCGGGATGGTTGGAGACCTGATCGAGCAGGCAGACTTCCTTGGCGAAAGTCTTGATGCCCGATTCGACGATCTTGGCCAGCACATTGTCGGGCTTGCCGGCGTTCTTCTCGCGCAGCAGGTTCGCCTCGCGCTCCACGACCGCCGGGTCGAGGCCGGCGGCGTCCATCGCCTGCGGATTGGCGGAAGCGACATGCATGGCGATCTCGCGGGCGAGCTTGGCGAGGGTCTCCTTGTCGCCGGTCGATTCGAGGGCGACGATGACCGCGATCTTGCCCTGCCCGTCGACGACCTGGCCGTGTACGTAACGGCCGACGACGCCGTCGGCCACCGAAAGCGACGCGGCGCGGCGGAGCGTCAGGTTCTCGCCGATCGTGGCGATGGCGCTCGTGACGTTTTCCGCGACCGTGCCGCCGCCCGGATAGGCCTGTGCGCCCAGGTCGGCGACGTCGGTCTTGCCGCTTTTCAGCGCGACCTCGGCGATGTTCTTCACCAGCGTCTGGAAATCCGCATTGCGCGACACGAAATCGGTTTCCGAGTTCACCTCGACGACGACGCCGGTCTTGTCGCCGGTCAGCGCCGCGACGAGCCCCTCGGCGGCGACGCGGTCGGCCTTCTTGGCGGCCTTGGAAAGACCCTTCTTGCGCAGCCAGTCGACGGCGGCCTCGAAATCGCCGTCAGTCGCGGTCAGCGCGGCCTTGCAGTCCATCATTCCGGCGCCGGTGCTTTCGCGCAGTTCCTTGACGAGGGCGGCGGTAATCGTGGCCATGGTCGAAATCCTTCTGTTTTCAGCCGTGCGAAAGCGCGCATGGCGCGGCTTCCCGGCTCCCGGAGGCGTTTATTGAGACGGGCGCCGGCTCAGGTGAGAGCCGACGCCCGGGGGTAAAGTCGAAAGATGACGATCGGACGTTACGCGGACAGAAGCGCGCGCGCCTGATCGATCCAGCCGTCGCGGGCGATGCGGCCGTTGAGCTTGAGTTCGGCGTCCACTTTCTCCACGTCGGCCGGCGTCATCGCGGCGAGCTGCCAGTAATGGAAGATGCCGGCGTCGTTGAGCTTCTTGACGAGCTGGGGGCCAACACCGTTGAGCTTGGCGAGATCGTCCGGCGCGCCGCGCGGCGCGGCAAGCAGTTCGAAAACCTCCACCGAGGCGTAGGTCTCCGCCGCGTCGGCGACCGCCGGCTCGACGTCCGGCGTCTCGGCCGCGCCGAGATCGACGCCCAGCGCGCCCTGGCTGCGGGAGATGCCGTCGATCGCCGCCTTGGCGACGAGATCGCAATAAAGCGCGATGGCGCGGCCGGCGTCGTCATTGCCCGGGATCGGATAGGTCACGCCGTCCGGATCGCAATTCGTGTCGAGGATCGCAACCACCGGGATCTTGAGGCGGTTCGCCTCCTTGATCGCAAGCTGCTCCTTATTGGTGTCGATCACGAAGATAAGGTCGGGCGTGCCGCCCATGTCCTTGATGCCGCCGAGCGCCTTCTCGAGCTTGTCGCGCTCGCGGGTGAGGAGCAGGCGCTCTTTCTTCGTCACGCCCTGCGCGCCGGCCGAGAGCATCTCGTCGAGCTTGCGCAGGCGGTTGATCGAACCGGAAATGGTCTTCCAGTTGGTCAGCGTGCCGCCAAGCCAGCGGGAATTGATGTAATACTGGGCGCTGCGGCGCGCGGCGTCGGCGATCTGGTCCTGCGCCTGACGCTTGGTGCCGACGAAGAGGACGCGGCCGCCCTTGGCCACCGTGTCGGAAATGGCCTTCAGCGCCTGATGCAGCAAAGGCACCGTCTGGGCGAGGTCGATGATGTGGATATTGTTGCGCGCGCCAAAAATGTAGGGCGCCATTTTCGGGTTCCAGCGATGGGCCTGGTGGCCGAAATGGGCGCCAGCCTCAAGAAGGCCGCGCATGGTGAACTCAGGAAGCGCCATGTTTGATTTCTCCGGTTGAACCTCGGCGAAAGCAGGGATAGAGGCCGGAAACCGGCCACCGGAAACGACGTCTTTCAGTCAGACGCCGCGCAACCTTCGCCTGTGGGATGCGCGCGCTTATAGGCGATGCGCCCGCGCAGGGCAATATGTCGCGTGGACCTCCCGCTCATAAAGCCAAGATCGCGGCGACGGCATGCCCGCCAGGGACCACTATAGGAAACGTCGATCAGGCCACCGGGACGCCGATCTTTCGCGCCAGCGCCACAAAATTTTTTTTCGACCGCGACGAGTTGTCGCAGGCTATGTAACTGTTTTTAAATATAAAATATGCGTTTTTGAATGACTAAAATTTGCCTCGGCAGGCCGATTGCCAACCGTTTTGAATCGAGCTAGGGTTACCTCGATGCGGCAAGCATTCTGGTAAAAGAACAACAGGGGGAAATCGGATGGCCGTCAACGTTCACAACTCCGGCGATATCGGCAAAATGCTGATCTGGGTCGCCGCCTTCGTCGGCTTCGTCGTCGTCGCGCTCACGTGGGTTCCGGATTGGATCTCCCCTGAGGGCACGAACGGCACGGGCAACAACCGCGAGGCTCTTGGCACCGCCGGAACCGGCGCGACCGCGCGCATGATTCAGTAATACCCCTGCCAATAGACTTGCCGGGGGTGGCACCACTTCCGGCTTTGTCTTTTGGAAAGGGCGATCCGCTCGGCAACGGGGCAGATCATTTTGGAGCCGACGCTCTCGACTTGATCGGGCGTCGGCTTCCGTCTTTCAAGGGTCGCTCACGGTCTTGGCCAGTGTGCGAGGCAGCCGCAGCGCGGCGCGCGCCCTGCCCGGCCAGAGTTCGAAGACCACGAGACGCCGGACGGGCCAATGGCCTTCGGGCGAGGATGCGATGACCCGGTTGCGCGCCGATCTGCTGCTCTTGCTGGCTGCGCTGATCTGGGGAACGGCCTTCATCGCCCAGAAACGCGCCAACGACAGCATCGGGCCGGTCAGTTTCGTCGGCGCGCGATTTGCGCTCTCCTGGATCGCCCTCGCGCCGCTCGCCTTCCGTGAGCATCGCCGGCGAGATCGCCCTCGATTGGCCGGACGGGACTTGCGCCTTGCCGGCGTCATCGGGTTTTGTCTCTTCCTCGGCGCCGGCCTGCAACAGATCGGCCTCGTCACGACGACCGCGACCAACGGCGGGTTCCTGACAGCGCTTTACGTCATCATGGTTCCGTTCATCGTCTGGGGCATTACCGGCGCAAGGCCGAGATTTGTCGTTCTCGTCGCCGGCGCCGTCTCGATCGCCGGAGCCTGGCTCCTCACCGAACAGGGGCAACTCCAGCGCTGGGCGTCCGGCGACGCCCTCATCATCGTCGCCGACGTCGCATGGGCCGCCGCGATCAGCCTGGTTCCGGTCTTCCTGAGCCGCGCCGATCGGCCTTTTTTTCTGGCTTTCGCGCAATATGGCGTCGTCGCCGCCCTGGGCCTCGCCAGCGGGATGATTTTCGAGACGAACACGCGCGAGGGCATGGTCGAAGCCCTCCCCGCCATTCTCTATGCGGGCCTGTGCTCGGGGGCCGTCGCCTTTACGCTCCAGATTATCGCGCAGAAATTCACGCCCCCGGCCGAGGCCGCCCTGATCATGTCGCTCGAGAGCGTCGTCGCCGCCCTCGCGGGCGCCGTCCTCCTGTCCGAACGTCTGACCGGACCGGCGATTCTCGGCTGCGCCCTCATTTTGCTCGGCGTCGTTCTGGTCGAGGCCGGCCCCGCCATGGCCAGCTTCTGCCGGCGGGGGCCGCGCCGCCGCGCGCGCGCGCGCCGCTCCGTCATTGCGGACGTGCGTCTTGGCAACGTCCCGCCCAACGAATAATCTTCGGCCGCAGTCGCTCAGAGGGCCGTTCGCCGCGCTTCGACACGGCTGGACGACTCCATTTTCCGGACCCGTGCCTAGCGATGGACCTGAGCAGCGCCGCCCGCCTCTCCGCGAAACGACTTTCCGTGGAACTGTTTTCGGCGGGTTCGATCCTTTCCGTCTATTCGCTGGCGACGTCATTCTGCGTCGGCTTTTTCGCTTTGGCCTATCGTCACAGGAAGCGCCGCGGCCGCGCGAATGTGCGCGCCGTCGCGCGGGCGATATTCTCCAGGAATTTCCTGCGGCGGGAATCATTTATCGCCGACGTGAAGCTTTTCGTGCTGAGCGTCGTCTTCATGCCGGCGATCGTGGGCGCGCTCGTCGTTTCGACCCATACCGTGTCGTCAGGCGTCCACGGCGCTCTCACGAGGCTGTTCGGCGCGCCGGGACCGTTCGATTTCAGCCCGCTTCAAATAAAGATATTCTGCACGATCGTGTTATTTCTCGCCTATGAGATTGGATACTGGATCGACCACTACCTGAAACACCGGGTTGCGTTTCTGTGGGAGCTGCACAAGCTTCATCATACGGCCGATGTGCTGACGCCTTTGACGAACTTCAGAAACCACCCGATCGACAGCATCGTTTTCGGCTACATGCTCGCGACATTCATCGGCGGCGCGTCGGGCGCGCTCGAGTGGCTGTTCAGCCGTAGCCCGGAATATTTCTCCGTCGAGGGGAAAAACATCATCTTCATCGTTTTTCTCTGGACCATCGGCCATCTGCAACATTCGCAGTTCTGGATCCCCTTCCGCGGCGTCTGGGGGCGGCTCATCCTGAGTCCCGCTCATCATCAGATCCATCACTCGGACGATCCGAGGCATTTCAACCGCAATCTGGGGAGCGTCCTCGCCGTATGGGACTGGATGTTCGGGACGCTCGAAATCCCGTCGGAGAAAAATCCGCGCCTGTCCTATGGCGTGAACGAGGAAGGCGTGAACCCGCATTCGGCCGTCGGAATGCTGGCGGCGCCCGCCGTCAAGTCGTGCGCGGCGCTCTGGCGGGCCATCGTCTCTCTCGGGAAATCCTTCTCCGATCTCGCCGCGCCGGGCGCGCAATCGGCAAAGTAACGCCGCGCGCCCGCGCTTTTCGGGGTCAAAATTCTATTCCTTCCTGCGCCTTCACCCCCGCCGAGAAGTGGTGTTTCACCATCGTCATCTCCGTTACGAGATCGGCGGCGGCAATCAGCTCAGGCTTGGCGTTACGGCCCGTCACGAGGATGTGAAGACCCTCCCGCCGCGCGGCGAGCCGCGCGAGAACCTCATCGAGCGGCAGATGTTCGTAGCGCAGCGCGATGTTCAGTTCGTCGAGCACGAGCAGGCGGATTTCGGGGTCGTCCATCAAATCGCAGGCTTTTTCCCAGGCGCGGCGCGCGGCGGCCATGTCCCGGCCGCGGTCCTGCGTCTCCCAGGTGAAGCCCTCCCCGAGCGTATGCCAGGAGACCTCGCCGAGCTTTTCCAGCATGTCGCGCTCGCCCGAGCGCCAGGCGCCCTTGCCGAACTGCACGACGCCCACCTTCCAGCCATGGCCGAGCGCCCGCAGGGCGAGGCCGAAGGCGGCCGTGGACTTGCCCTTCCCCGGCCCCGTGTGAACCATCAGCAGGCCTTTCTGGGCGATGGTCTTGCTCGCGACCTCGGCGTCCTGCACGGCCTTGCGCTTTTCCATCTTCTCTCGATGGCGGCGCGCCTCGTCGTTTTCCTGCGTTGATGTCAAGACGTCTTCCTTGCCGTTTGACGTAATGATGACGCGCGCATATGAGTGAACAAGACGGTCCTTCGCAAGAAGGCGAAGAGGGAACGCGGTGCGGGCTCGCCCAAATCCGCGGCTGCCCCCGCAACTGTAACCGGGAATGGCCGCGCCATCAGCCACTGGGCGAAAGCCTGGGAAGGCGGTGCGGATGAGGCGCCCGGGAGCCAGGAGACCTGCCGTCGCCTGTCGAAATGGATCGCCGCCGGTGGGGCGGCAGGGAGACGCCCAATGAAGACCAACATTACCGCCGGCTGCTCGGTTTCGGCATCGAGGATCGAGACGCTGACGGCGGCTTTCGTCGCTCTCTTTCTCGGCCTCGGCCTCGTCTATGGCGCGGGTTTCGCCAACTCGGAGAGCGTGCACGACGCGGCCCACGATACGCGCCACGCGCTTTCCTTCCCCTGCCACTGACCGCCTTTCACGCGACCCGTGATCGCGCGTCTTTTGGCGGCCGGACTCCTCGCCGGCGTAGTTGCGGGGCTCGCGGTTGCGGGCCTGCAGCACGTTGCCACGACCCCCCTCATTCTCGCGGCCGAGGTCTATGAGGCGGCCCAGCACGCCCATGACGCCGCCGAACAGGCCGCGCCCGCCCTCGAAGGCTTCCGCCGCGCGGCGGCGACGAGCCTCGCGACCGTCGCGGTCGCCACCGGCTACGCGCTGATCCTGCTCGCGGCCATGCTCTTTTCCGGCGAGACGATCGGCCCGCGCCGCGCCGCCCTGTGGGGCGCCTGCGCCTTCGCCGCCACAGGCCTCGCGACGAGCCTCGGCCTCGCGCCGCAACTGCCGGGCGCCGCGGAGACCGATCTCGCCGGGCGCCAAATCTGGTGGCTGGCGACCGCCGCCGCGACTGGCGCCGGCCTCTTCGCCCTGCTGCGTCTGGAGGCGGCGCCCGCCAAAATCATCGGCGTCGCGCTGATCGCCGCGCCGCATTTTTTCTGGCCGACGCCCGCCGCGCCGGAAAGCACGGTCCCGGCCGAACTCGCGGCGCGATTCGCCGCAGCCTCGCTCGCCGTTCAGGCCGCAAGCTGGGCGCTCGCGGGCGCGCTCGCGGGTCTCGCGTGGCGGCTTCTGTCCCCTCATGACGCGGAGGCCAAATGAGCGCGGCGAAAATTCCTGCGACCATCGTCACGGGTTTCCTCGGCGCCGGCAAGACCACGCTGATCCGCCACGTGCTGGAGAATGCGCGCGACCGCCGCCTCGCGCTGGTGATCAATGAATTCGGCGACGTCGGCGTGGACGGCGACATCCTGCGCGCCTGCGGCGTGGAGAATTGCCCCGAGGAAAATATCGTCGAACTGGCGAATGGCTGCCTCTGCTGCACCGTCGCCGACGATTTCGCGCCGGCGATCGAAGCGTTGCTCGCGCATGAGAAACGGCCCGATCACATCATCATCGAGACGTCCGGCCTTGCGCTGCCGAAGCCGCTGGTGAAGGCCTTCGACTGGCCGGAAATTCGCTCGCGGCTCACCGTCGACGGCGTCATCGCCGTCATCGACGGCAAGGCGGTCGCGGAGGGCCGTTTCGCGGACGATCTCGACGCCATCGCGCGAGAGCGCGCCGAAACCCAGACGATCGACCACGACAATCCGCTCGAGGAGGTTTTCGAGGACCAGCTCGCCTGCGCCGATCTCGTCATTCTCAACAAGACGGATCTGCTCGACCCGGAGGAAGAATCGGCCGTCGCTGCGCAACTGTCGCAGGGCGCCCGCGCGAGCGCGAAGGTCGTGCGGGCGCGCGAGGGCCGCGTCGACCCGCTCGTGCTGCTCGGCCTCGCCGCCGCGGCCGAGAACGATCTCGACAACCGTCCGTCGCATCACGACGCCGAGCCCGAACATGATCACGACGATTTCGACAGTTTCGTCGTGACCATTCCCGCGGTGGCCGAGCCGGCCGCGCTCGTCGAGAAAATCGCCGAGGTTGCCCGCGCGCATGACGTGCTGCGCGTGAAGGGGTTCGTCGAGGTCGCCGGCAAGCCGATGCGGCTTCTGGTGCAGGGCGTCGGCGCGCGCGTCCAGCATCATTTCGACCGCGCATGGAAACCGGGCGAGGCGCGCGCGAGCCGCCTCGTCGTCATCGGCGAAAAAGGCCTGGACCGCGCCGCGATCGCCGCCACGCTGGCGCAGCCGTGACGCGCCATGCATCTCCTCCCGCGCGATCTCCACAGTCTCGACGACGCCGGCGCGGCGACGGACCTCGGCCAGACGCCGGCCGACATCGTCTTTCTGTCCTTTTCCGACTCTGAGCTGCGCCTTCTCGCGCGACTGCATGCGCGCGAGGCCGGCGCGCTTCCGGGCCTGCGCTGCGCGCCGCTCGCGCAGTTGAAGCACCCCTACTCCGTCGATCTCTATCTCGACACGGTCGCGCGCCACGCAAAGCTCATCGTCGTGCGTCTGCTCGGCGGCAAGGATTACTGGGCCTATGGCGTCGAACAGCTCGAAACGCTCGCCCGCGCGCGCAAGATCGCGCTCGCCATCGTGCCCGGCGACACGGTCGAGGACATGCGGCTTGCGCAGGCCTCGACGCTGGGCGGCGAGGCGCTCGCGCGCATCTGGCGTTTCTTTCAGGACGGAGGGCCTGAGAATATGCGCGCCTTCCTCGGCTACGCCGCGACGCTCGCCGGCCGGCCGGCGGAATGGCGCGAGAGCATCCCAGTCGCCAACGCCGGACGATTCGAAAGCGCTTGCCGTCATGCGCCCGACGACGCGCCGCGCGCGACGATCGTCTTCTATCGCTCGCTCTACCTTGCGGACGACGCGGCGCCGATCGTCGCGCTCGCGGATGCGCTTCACGCCCGCGGCTTTCGCGTCGAGGCGATTTATGTCGCGAGTCTGAAGGAGCCGGAAAGCGAAGCCTTCGTCGCGGAGGCGCTCGACGGCTTCGCGCCCGACGTCATCCTGAACGCTACCGCCTTCTCGGCGCGGCGCGAGACCGGCGCGGTCCTCGACCGCGCCGGCGCGCCCGTGCTGCAAGCCGCGCTCGCGACGTCGACGCGCGACGCCTGGGCCGCTTCCGCGCGTGGCGCGAACGGCGCGGATCTCGCAATGAACGTTGTTCTGCCGGAAGTCGACGGCCGCATTTTCACGCGCGCGATCTCCTTCAAGGAAATCGCCGAACGCGGCCCCGCCGAACTCGACGAACCGCGTCACGCGCCGGAAGGCTCGCGCATCGCCTTTGTCGCGGATCTCGCCGCGAATTGGGCGCGCCTGCGCCGAACGCCGAACGCCGAAAAGCGCCTTGCGCTGATCCTTTCCGACTATCCGGCGCGGCGCGGGCGCGGCGGATATGCGATCGGTCTCGACGCGCAAGCGAGCGTGACGGAAATCGCCGGAGCTCTGCGTGAAGCGGGCTATAATGTCGGCGGGAGCCAACTCTTTCATGAACCACGCCTCCTGCGCGCGCTCGAAGACGCGACGCAGACGATCGACGTTCCGCTCAAGGATTACCGCGCCTGGCGCGCCGCGCTCCCCGCGAGCTTCATCGCGAGCGTCAACGAGACATGGGGAGAGGCGAGCGCCGATCCCGCCGTCGCGGGCGACGCCTTCCGCTTCTCCTGCATCGTCAGCGGCAATCTGGCGATCGCCCTGCAGCCCGATCGCGGCGCGCGCGCGGAGCGCTACGAAACCTATCATGATGTCGGCCGGGCGCCGCGCCACGCCTATGTCGCCTTCTATCTCTGGCTGCGACATGCGCGGAAGATCGACGCGCTGATCCATCTCGGCGCACATGGCACGCTGGAATGGCTGCCCGGCAAATCCGTGATGCTGTCGCCCGATTGCGCGCCCGAAGCCGTGCTCGGCCCGACGCCCCTCGTCTATCCGTTCATCGTCAACGATCCCGGCGAGGCCGCGCAGGCCAAGCGCCGCACCGCCGCCGTGACGATCGGCCATCTCACCCCGCCGCTCGTCGACGCGGAACTCTTCGACGCCGCCGCGAGGCTAGAAACGCTGCTCGACGAATATTCCAACGCCTCCTCGCTCGACCCGCGCCGCGCGCGTCTCGTCGCGGGCGCGATTCTCGACGAGGCGGAGCGTAGCGGGCTCGCACAGGAATGCGGCGTCACGCGCGACGCCGACATCGCGGAGACGCTCGCGCGTCTCGACGCCTGGATGTGCGATCTCAAGGAAATGCGCATCGGCGACGGACTGCATGTGTTCGGCCGCGCCGATGCGGACGCGACGCGCGGCGCCTGCGCGGCGAACGAACGCCGCGCGCTGATCGCCGCGCTCGCCGGACGCTTCGTGGAGCCCGGACCCGCCGGCGCGCCGTCGCGCGGACGCGCCGACGTCATCCCCACGGGCCGCAATCTCTTCTGCATCGACCCGCGCCATGCGCCGACGCAGACAGCCTATGACATCGGCCGCCGCGCCGCGCGGGAGGTGATGACGCGCCACGCCCAGACGCATGGCGAATATCCGCGGCATATCATGCTTGACCTGTGGGGCAGCGCGACGATCCGCACCGGCGGCGAGGATGTCGCTCAGGCGCTCGCCCTGCTCGGCGTCGCGCCGCGCTGGGATCACGCCAGCGCGCGCGTCATCGGCTTCGAAATCCTGCCGCAGGCGAAACTCGACTTTCCGCGCGTCGACGTGACGCTGCATGTCTCGGGCCTGTTCCGCGACATGTTCCCCGGCCTCATCGCGCTGTTCGACGACGCCGTGCGCGCCGTCGCGGCGCTGGAGGAAGACTCCGAATTCAATCCGTTGAAAGACGCGGCCGATCTCACGCGCATCTTCGGCGCCGCGCAGGGAAGCTATGGGCTCGGCGTCAGCGACAGGATCTTGCGGGGCGAATGGTCGACGCAGGACGATCTCGCGCGCGCCTTTCTCGAATCCGGCGGCCATGCGCTCGATCGCGCGGGCGAAAGCGCGCCGGCGCTCGACGCTTTCTCCGCGCAGGTCGCGCGCGCCGACGCGCATGTGCATGTGCAGGACATGGCGGAGGTCGATGTGCTGACGGGCCCCGCTTTCGCCGATTTCGAAGGCGGCTTCGCTGCGGCCAACAAGATGCTCGGCGGCGGCGCAGATCTCTTGCATCTCGACGCGACGCGCCCCGAGCGGCTGCGCGCGCGGCCCTTGCAGGAGGAGATCGCGCGCGTCTTGCGCATGCGTCTCGCCAATCCGCGCTGGCTCGACGGCCAGATGCGCCACGGCCATCGCGGCGGCGCCGAGATCGCCGAAGGGATTGACAATCTCTACGCCTTCGCCGCGACGAGCGGCCTCGTCAGCGACGCGCAATTCGATCTCGCCTTTTCCGCCACGCTCGGCGACGACAAGGTGCGCGATTTTCTCGCGCGCGAAAATCCGCGCGCGCTCGAGGCGGTCGCCCATGTCTTCAACGAAGCGCTCGCGCGCGGTCTGTGGCGCACGCGGCGCAACAGCGCAATGGACGTCTTGACGCGCCTCGGAGAACGTCATGCCGCCGACGCCTGACGTCGAAAAGGCGCGCCCGGGCGCCCCGGAAGTGAAGGGCTGGTGCCCCGGCGCCTTTCGCCCGATGGCAAGCAACGACGGCCTGCTGATCCGCGCGAAGCTGGTGGGATCGAGGATCGCCGCGTCGCAGCTCGCAGAGGTCGCGAAAATCTCCGCCGCCTGCGGCAATGGTCTCGTCGATCTGTCGCAGCGCGCGCAACTGCAAATCCGAGGGGTCAGCGAGACGACGCTCGCGGAAGCGTTGCGCCGCCTCGCGACGATCGACATGCTGGCGCCGGACGCCGACGCCGAACGCGTGACGAACATCGTCGCCTCGCCGCTCGCCGGTCTTTCCGCGAACGCCGCGTTAGACGCCAATGCGCTTGCGCGCGAACTCGCGACGGCGTTGCAGGAAGATCCGTCCCTACGCGCCCTGCCCGCCAAGTTTCTGTTCGCCATAGACGACGGCGGCCCGTTGCCGCTCGCGAACGTGGAAGCGGACATTCTCATCTCAGCCTCGGCGGGCGGCTGCGTCGCTGTGATGATCGCGGGCGCGAAGGGACGCGCGGCCATCTGCGGGCGGCGGGACGCCGTCGCCTCGGCGGCGCAGCTCGCGCGCGCTTTCATCGTCTTGCGGGACGGCGTTTTCGAACTGCGCCGCATGCGGCGGCTCGTGTCGATCTTCGGCGCCGACCGGCTGTTCGGCGAAGCGGGGCTCGTCGCGCAATCGCATGAGCGGGCGCATGACGGCGCGCGCCCCGGCTTTCTGGGGGCGCGGGAGACGGACGGCGCCGTCTTCGCCGGGCTCGCGGCGCCCTTCGGCCGCTGGCGGGCGGCCGAGCTTTCGGGGCTCGCGGCGCTCGCGGAGAGCTGCGGCGTCGGCGAGCTGCGCGTCACGCCCTGGCGCGCATTTCTCATCCCGACGGAAACGATCGGCGCCGCCCGGCGCGCAGTCGATGCGGCGCGTGCGGGCGATCTCGTCGTTTCGCACGACGATCCGCGCCTCGCCGTCGCCGCCTGCCCCGGCGCGCCGGAATGTCCGCAGGGGCGCGGCGAAACGCGCGCGCATCTTGCGCGGCTCGCGCCGCTGGCGCAAAAACTTGCCGGGAAAGACGGTGTGGGCCTGCATATATCGGGCTGCGCAAAAGGGTGCGCGCGCCCCGGCGCCGCGCCCGTGACGCTTGTGGCCGATCAAGGGGGCTTCGACCTCGTCGAGCACGGCCGCGCGCATGACGCGCCGCAACTGAAAGGGCTCGACCTCGACGCCGTCGAACGCGCGCTGGCGATGCGCGCAGAGGAAAAGAAATGTCCGACGCCTTGAACTACGTCCGCGACGGCGCGGCGATCTACGAGCGTTCCTTTGCGATCATTCGCGCCGAGGCCAATCTCTCGCGCTTTTCGCCGGAGGAGGAGAAAGTAGCCGTGCGCATGATCCACGCCTGCGGCATGGTGGAGCTTGCGGACGACATCGTATTTTCGCCGACCTTCGTCGCCGAGGCCAAGGCGGCGCTGCGCAAGGGCGCGCCGATTCTCTGCGACGCCAATATGGTGGCCCATGGCGTGACGCGCGCGCGGTTGCCCGCGAACAACGCCGTCGTCTGCACGCTCGCCGAGCCCAATGTGGCGGCGCTCGCGGCGGAACTCGGCAATACGCGCAGCGCGGCGGCGATGGAGCTGTGGCGCAACCGGCTTGACGGCGCCCTCGTCGTGATCGGCAATGCCCCGACCTCGCTGTTCCGCCTGCTCGAGATGCTGAACGAGGGCGCGGCGCGCCCGGCCGCCGTCATCGGCATGCCCGTCGGCTTCGTCGGCGCGGCCGAGTCGAAGGAGGCCCTTGCTGCGGACGGACGCGCGCCCTTCGCCATCGTGCGGGGCCGGAAGGGCGGCAGCGCCATGGCCGCGGCGGCCGTCAACGCGCTCGCGAGCGACAAGGAATGAACGCGCTTCCCGCGACTTCCCGCGAAACTGCGGCGCGCGTCGGCGCGCTGATCGGCGTCGGCCTAGGGCCGGGCGATCCCGAACTCGTGACCGTGAAGGCGGCGCGTCTCATCGGCGAGGCGAAGACCGTCGCCTATTTCGGCAAGCCCGGACGCCCGAGCAACGCCCGCACGATCGCGGCGCGCTATTTTTCGCCAGGCTGCGAGGAAATGCCGCTGCTCTATCCGGTAACGACCGAGATTCCCTTCGACGACCCCGATTACATCGCCGCGCTCGGGGGCTTCTACGCGGAAAGCGCGCGCCGCATCGCCGCTGCGCTGGAACAAGGCCGCAACGTCGCGCTTCTGTGCGAAGGCGATCCCCTGCTCTACGGCTCCTTCATGCATATGTTCACACGGCTCGACGGACGCTTTCGCGTCGAAATCTGCGCGGGCGTCTCCGGCATGTCCGGCTGTTTCGCCGCCGCGCGCCAGCCCATGACATGGGGGGACGACGTGCTGACCGTCTTGCCCGCGACGCTCGACGAAGAGACATTGACTGAACGCCTGAAGACGACGGACGCCGCCGTCGTGATGAAACTCGGCGGCAATTTCGCCAAGCTGCGCCGCGCCATGGAGCGCGCAGGCGTCATCGGGCGCGCAATCTATGTCGAACGCGGCACGATGGCCGGCGAGAAGATCATGGCCTTCGCCGAAAAACGGGACGACGCCGCGCCCTATTTCTCCATGGCGCTGGTGCCGGGACGGGGCCGCCGTCCGTGAGCGGGATCCTCTACATCGTCGGCCTCGGGCCCGCGGACGAACGCTGGCTGACGCTCGAGGCGCGCGAGGCGCTGGAGCGGGCGCAGGACGTGATCGGCTACGCGCCTTACGTCGCGCGCGTGCCCCTGCGCGAAGGCCAGACGCGGCTCGCGAGCGACAATCGCGTTGAAATCGACCGCGCGCGCGAGGCGCTGGCGCGCGCGTCGCAGGGACGTCTGGTCGCCGTGGTCTCCGGCGGCGATCCGGGCGTTTTCGCCATGGCGGCGGCGGTGTTCGAGGCCGTCGAACACGGCCCGGCGGAATGGCGCGGCCTAGACATTCGCGTCATTCCCGGCGTCTCCGCCATGCAGGCGGCCGCCGCACGTCTCGGGGCCCCGCTCGGCCACGATTTCTGCGCCATTTCGCTCTCTGATAATCTCAAGCCCTGGGACGTGATCGAGAAGCGGCTCGAACATGCGGCGCGAGGCGATTTCGTCATCGCACTCTACAATCCCGCCTCGCGCGCGCGGCCGACGCGCATCGCCGACGCCTTCGCGTTGCTGCGGCGGTTTCTTCCCGGCGACACGCTCGTAAGCCTCGCGAAGTCCGTGGGGCGGGAGAGCGAGGAAATCATTCTCTCGCGCCTTGATGCGGCCGATCCGTCGCAGGTCGACATGTCGACGCTGGTCGTGATCGGCGCGAGCGGCACGCGCCGCATTGCGCGCGAGACCGCGCGCGACTGGATCTACACGTCGCGGAAGGCGCCGTGATGGAAAAATGGCTCTCCATCGTCGGCGTCGGGGAAGGCGGCGTCGAGGCGCTGCCGCCCGCCGCGCGCGCGCTGATCGCGCAGGCGACGCTGATCGCCGGCGGCGCGCGTCATCTCGCGCTCGTCGGCGAAACGGCGGCCGAACGCCTGCAATGGCCTTCGCCGTTGACGGACGCGCTGCCGCGACTCCTCGCGCAACGCGGCAAGCCGACGGTCGTTCTCGCTTCCGGCGATCCGTTCTTTTACGGCGTCGGCGACCTCCTCTCGCGGCATGTCGCCCGAGACGAGATTTTCTGCATCCCTGCGCCGTCGGCCTTCTCGCTTGCGGCGGCGCGGCTCGGCTGGAGCCAGCAGGACTGCGCGCTGCTCTCGCTGCACGGTCGCGCCTTCGAGCGCATAACGCCGTTTCTGCAACCCCGCGCGCGCATCATCGCTTTGTCGTGGGACGAAACCACCCCGTCGCGCATCGCGCGACACCTTGCGGCGCGCGGCATGGGCGGCTCGCGTCTCGTCGTGCTTGAGCGACTCGGCGGGCCGCATGAGCGCATTCGCGAGACGCGCGCCGACGCCTTCGCCCTGACGGATACCGCCGCGCTCAATACAGTCGCGATCGACGTCGCCGCCGAGCCCGGCGCGCGCGTCGTTTCGCTCGCGCCCGGTCTTCCCGACGACTGGTTCGAGAACGACGGACAACTCACCAAGCGCGAAATCCGCGCGATCACGCTCTCCGCGCTCGCGCCGCGAAGAGGGGAGACGCTCTGGGACATCGGCGCGGGTTCGGGCTCGATCTCGATCGAATGGATGCTCGCGCATCCCGCCAATCGCGCGATCGCCATTGAGCGCGATGCGGCGCGCGCCGCCCGGATCGCGCGCAACGCGCTTGCGCTCGGCGTTCCTGATCTCGACATCGTCACGGGCGCCGCGCCGTCGGCGCTCGACGGCCTGTCCGCGCCCCACGCGATCTTCGTCGGCGGCGGCGCGACCGGGGAGACGCTGGACGCGGCCTGGCGCGCCCTGCCCACGAACGGCCGCATCGTCGTCAACGCGGTGACGCTCGAAACGCAGACGCTGCTCGCCCGGACATTTGAAACGAAAGGCGGCGATCTTGCGCATGTGCAGGTTTCGCGCGCGCGGCCGGTGGGGCGCTTCCACGCGCTCGACCCCGGCATGGCGGTGCTGCAATGGCGGGCGGTGAAACCATGAGCGCGCGCTACGCGGCTGGCGTTGGCGCGCGGAAGGGCGTCGCCGCGCAGGCGATCGTCGATCTCGTGCGCGAGGCCGCCGCCCGGCATGGCGCGCCGCTCGCGCGCGTGACGCTCTGCACGATCGAGAGCAAAAGCGACGAGGCGGGCCTGCGCGAAGCTGCAAAGACCCTCGGCGTGGGCCTCGTCTTTCTACCCCTGGAGGCTCTGCGCGCGCGGGGCGGCGCCGCGCCCACCCATTCGCCGCGCGTGCAAGCGATGCTTGGCGTCGGGAGCGTGGCGGAAACGGCGGCGCTTGTCGGCGCCGGGCCGGGAAGCCGCCTGTTGGCGCCGCGCCTCGCGACGCCTTACGCCGCCTGCGCGCTCGCCGTCAGCGCCGAGGACCAGCAGTGACCGTACATTTCATTGGCGCCGGCCCTGGCGCCGCCGATCTTCTTACCCTGCGCGGACGCGATCTCATCGCGCGCTGTCCCGTCTGCCTCTATGCGGGCTCGCTCGTCCCCGCCGGCGTGCTCGCCCATTGCCCGAAAGACGCGCGCATCGTCGACACCGCGCCCCTGTCGCTCGACGAGATCCTCGCTGAAATGAAAGCCGCCCATGACGCCGGTCAGGACGTGGCGCGCCTGCATTCGGGCGACCTCTCCATCTGGAGCGCCGTCGGCGAGCAAACGCGCCGTCTCGATGCGCTCGCCATCCCCTACACGATGACGCCGGGCGTTCCCGCCTTCGCCGCGGCCGCCAGCGCCTTGCGGCGGGAGCTGACCCTGCCTGAAGTGGCGCAGTCGCTGGTGCTCACGCGCACTTCCGGCCGCGCCTCCGCCATGCCCGAGCGCGAAAAGCTGTCGACCTTCGCCCAATCGGGCGCGACCCTCGCGATCCACCTCTCCATTCACGCGCTCGCGCGCGTCGTCGAGGATCTCCTTCCCTTCTACGGCGCGGATTGTCCGGCCGCCGTCGTCTATCGCGCCTCCTGGCCGGACGAGCGGGTCGTAAGAGGAACGCTCGCTGATATCGAAGCCCGCGCGGCCGAGGCGCCGATGGAGCGCACGGCGCTAATTCTCGTCGGCCCGGCGCTGGCGGCGGACGACTTCCGCGAGAGCGCGCTCTACGACGCCGGCTACGACCGCCGATTCCGGCCGCGGGGCGGCGTATGACCGCGCCGGGGCTGCTGATCGCCGCCGCACGCTCCGGGTCCGGCAAAACGACCCTCGCCCTCGGGCTGATGCGGGCGCTGAAACGCCGCGGCTTGCGCGTCGGCGCCGTCAAATGCGGTCCCGATTACATCGACCCCGCTTTTCACGCGGCGGCGACCGGCCGCGACAGCCTCAATCTAGACTCCTGGGCGATGGACCAAACGCTCATCGCCGAGCTGGCGTCGCAGGTCGGCGAGGGCGTCGACATTGTCGTCGCGGAAGGCGCGATGGGACTTTTCGACGGCGCCCCCGGCGGAGCGGCGGGCGTCGGCGCGAGCGCGGATATCGCCGCGCTCCTTGGATGGCCCGTTCTCCTTCTCCATGACGTCTCGGGTCAGGCGCAGACAGCCGCAGCCGCGCTTCGCGGACTCGCGAGCCACGATGAGCGATTGAAAGTCGCAGGCGTCGTGCTCAACCGGATCGGCAGCGAACGCCACCGGCGGCTGGTCGCGGAAAGCGTCGACCGGACGGGCATGAAGATATTCGGCGCCCTGCCGCGCGACGAAAAGATCGTCCTTCCCGAGCGGCATCTCGGACTGGTTCAAGCAGGCGAAACGACAGAACTCGACGCGCGGCTGGACGCGCTCGCGGACTTCATCGAGAAACACGCCGACGTCCGCGCGATCGCCGCCGCCGCTTCCGTCGGGCCGCAAAAGCGGGCGGGCTCCTGCGCCCTCACGGCGCCCGCGCAGCGAATCGCGGTCGCGCGCGACGACGCATTTTCTTTCCTTTATCCGCATCTGACCCGGCAATGGCGCGCGGCGGGAGCCGAACTACGCTTCTTTTCTCCCCTCGCCGACGAAGCGCCGCCCGACGATTGCGATCTGTGCTGGCTGCCCGGCGGCTATCCCGAGTTGCACGCCGCGCGCCTTGCGCAGAACCAAACTTTTCTCGCCGGGCTCCGGCATTTCGCGCGGGACAAGCCAGTTCACGGGGAGTGCGGGGGCTACATGGTCCTAGGTCGGCTGCTGACCGATGCGAGCGGCGTTACACACCGAATGGCCGGTCTGCTCCCTCTCGAGACCAGTTTTGCCGCGCGCAAGCTTCATCTCGGATATCGGCTGGCGACATTGAGCCGCGATCATTTTCTCGGTTCAAAGGGGCAAGCCTTCAGGGGCCACGAATTTCACTACGCTACAGTCCTGTCGGAGGCAGGGGCCCCCTTCGTGACGGCGCGCGACGCCTATACGGACGCCGGCGCCCCTGCCGGCCTCTGCGAGGGAACCGTCTCCGGCTCCTTTTTTCACCTGATCGGCTGATGCCACCCCGCACGGATCAGAACCCATGCGTCCAATGGCGCGGGCCGATGGGCATGATGCGCCAGGGTTGTTTGACGAGCTTGTTCCAGGCGTCGCAGCGGTGGTCGACGATGTCGTCGTAGGATGCGAAGACTCGGTTCGACAGCCGGTTGTCTCGCATGAACCGCCAGACGTTCTCCTGCGGGTTCAACTCCGGGCATTTCGCCGGCGGCGGCAGGAGCGTGATGTTTTCCGGGACATCGAGCTCGTCGATCATATGCCATCCGGCCTGATCGAGCATCAGCACGGCGTGCGCGCCAGGTGCGATTTTTCTGGAGATTTCGGCGAGATGCAGGCTCATCGCCCATGTGTCGCATCTGGGCAAAACCAGCGCTGCGCCCTTGCCGTCTTTGGGCGAGATCGCGCCGAAAATATAGGTCGAGGCGGCGCGCTGATGCTTGGGCGCAGAAGGGCGCGAGCCGCGCTTGGCCCAGCGTCGCGTGAGCTTGTTCTTTTGGCCGACGCGGGCTTCGTCGGCGAACCAGATTTCTATCGCGTTGGCGCCGACGCCCTTCTCGCTTGCGATTTCTTTCAGACGTGCGGGGAAGTTTTTTTGAATTCCTCGATCGCGCCCTCGCGTTGGGCATGATGGCGCGGGCGCGCCGACAGCTTGCGATAGCCCATTTTGCCCAGCTCCCGGCTCATGGTCGTTTCGGAAACGGCCACACGGAATTCCTCGAACAGCCATTGGCAAAGATCGACGATCCGCCAGCGCACGACCCCACGTATCGCCGGGATCGGGCCATCTTCGACGACGCGCGCCAGCGCTGCGCGACGCCGGTCTCGCATCACGGACGCAGGGCCCGGCGCCTTGCGGTCGAGAAGCCCGTCAGGCCCATGGGCATTGAAGCGCAGCGCCCAATCGTGCAGATCTGGAGCGTCACGTCGCCGATCCCGGCGGCTTCGCCGCGCGGCGCGCCGTCGTAAATCGCCGCGAGGGCCAGAAGCCGGCGCGCCTGCGGCCCGTCCCTGGAGCCGCGGGCCAAAGCCCGAAGCCGCTCCCCATCGAAATCATCCCGCAATCGCACCGCCGCCGCCATGACGAACCTCCCCGGTGCGCCAATACAAATCAGACATTCGCCGATTCGGGAATCCCACGTGAGTCACACCCCGCGCGGGTTGATATGAGACAAAAAAGGGGCCGCCGGAAGACCAGCGGCCCAAGTCAAGGGAGGAAACGCCCAAGGAGGGCTACGGAGCGAGACAACTCTCGCTGCGATGCACCTTTATATTGCTGCATTGCACAAGTGTCAAGCCTCTTCTGGAACGCCTTGCCGACCCTGATTTGGACAGATTGTCGCAGAGTGCGGAAGAGCGTCATGAAAGAGATCAGACGCGTAATTACCCACCCCCATTTTCATCGGACCTTTGGGGGGTGCGGGTCCGGGTTTCTCCGTCCCCGTTGCCACGGACTCGGATCTCTGAATCCATGTGCTCATGGATCGCACTGATTTGCAGCGGCTGAGCAAGGACGAGTTGAGAGCTGGCTCCGGTTGTTTGGACAGCTCCCCGCGGATTTTAATTGGATCTCTGTCGGGTGTTGCCGAACGCGGGGCGGTTCGATTTTGTCGCGGCGTCGGGAGGGCCGTAGGCCCGACCAGAGCGGCGGCAAAATCGAAAGCGACGGTCATGCGGCCATCGCCGTTTCCTTTATGCCGAAGTAGGCCTCGTCGGGCGTGCGCCCGTCAAGGCTCGAGTGCGGGCGCCGCTCGTTATAGAAGGCGAGATAACGGGCGATCGACGCGCGCGCCTCGGAGACGCTCTCATAGGCGCGTAGATAGACTTCTTCGTATTTGACGCTGCGCCACAGCCGCTCGACGAAGACGTTGTCGCGCCAGGCGCCCTTGCCGTCCATGCTGATCGAGACCTTCGCGTCCAGCAGCACGCGCGTGAAGTCGAGGCTGGTGAACTGGCTCCCCTGATCCGTGTTGAAAATCTCGGGCTTGCCGTGTATCGCCAACGCCTCTTCCAGCGCCTCGACGCAGAACGCCGCCTCCATCGTGATCGACGCGCGATGCGCCAGCGCGCGCCGGCTCGCCACGTCGACGACCACGACGAGATAGACGAAGCCGCGCCGCATCGGGACGTAGCTGATGTCCATCGCCCAGACGTGATCCGGCCGCTCGACCGTCACGCCGCGCAGGAGATAGGGATAGATCTTGTGGCCCGGCGACGGCTTGCTCGCATTCGGCCGCCGGTAGATCGCCTCGATCCCCATCCGCCTCATCAGCGTCGCCACATGCCGGCGGCCGGCGACGACGCCCTCGCGCCGCAACAGATCGCGCAGCATTCGCGCCCCCGCGAAGGGATAATCGAGATGCAGTTCGTCGAGGCGCCGCATCAGCTTCAGATTCTCGGCCAAGACCGGCCGAGGCATGTAGTAGACCGTGCTGCGGGCGAGGCCGAGCGCCTTCGCCTGCCGCGCGATCGGGAGGTCATGGCCGTGGTCGATCATCTTTTTGCGCTTGGCAGGCCAGCCTTGCCGAGCGCGCCGGACAAAAAATCGTTCTCCAAAGTCAGTTCGCCGATCTTGGCGTGAAGCGCCTTCAAATCCACGACGGCCTCTTTGGGCTCCGCCTTCTCCTGCCCGAACACGCCCGCCGCGCCTTCCAGAAGCTGGCCCTTCCAGGTCGTGATCTGGTTCGGATGGACGTCGAACTGCTGCGCCAGCCCGGCCAGCGTCTTCTCGCCCCTGATCGCGGCCAGGGCCACTTTCGCCTTGAACGCCGGAGAATGCGTCCGGCGGCTTCGCTTCGTCATCGGATGCTCCTGAGTCGCCGCGAGAATCCTCGCCGACGTCAGGCGGAAATTCACCTATCTCACCGTCCGAATTTGCGGGGCCGGCTCGCGTCTTGTCGGGGCGTTTGCCGGTGGCGGCCCGCGACGCTATTTGACGGCGGACGCGCCGTCCGAAGCAGGGCGCGATGCTTGAGGGGGCCCACAAGGATGGCTGCGGCGTCTCCAAAGGCGCGACCAAGGAGTTGGAGCGACTCAGCGGGCGCGCCGCCATCGCGTAGCGCGGATTATAGCGCCACGCGGCGGGCGACGATCATACAGTCTCTGGACCAGCGCGCGCACCCTCGAAGCAGAAAGAGCGGGCGACAGAGGCATCGCGAATTGAGGATATAGGTCCAAGCATCATGCAGGGATTGACGACGATCGAGGCTCAAGCGCGCCTCGCCAAATTTGGCCCGAACACGTTACCGGAAGCGCGAGCCCCGTCCTTTGCGGCCGTCTTCCTGAGACAGTTTCTGAGTCCGCTGATTTATATCCTCGTCGCCGCGGCCTGCGTCTCATTGATGATTGGCGACGCAAAAGACGCCGCCTTCATTGGTCTCGTCCTGTTTATCAACGGGATCATCGGCGCCGTCCAGGAATATTCCGCGGGTCAGGCGGCGGCTGCGCTACGCCAGCAGGATCAGCCGCATGCGCTCGTGCTGCGCGATGGCGTTCAGCTGGAAATCGACGCACGCGACATCGTGCCGGGCGACATCGTGTTCCTTGAGGCCGGCCGTCGCGTGCCGGCTGATCTCCGGCTCATCGAAGCCGTTGATTTGCGCTGCGATGAGTCGCTGCTGACAGGCGAATCGCTTCCCGTGAGGAAAAGCGCGACGGAAGCAAAGGAAGCGCCGCGCGACGCCATGGCCTTCGCCGGCTCGTTGGTGACGCGCGGGCGCGGCGTCGGCGAGGCGACGGCGACAGGGCTTGCGACGGAGGTTGGCAAGATCGCCGGAGAACTGGCCAAACCGTCCGCGTCCCAGCCGCCGCTGATCATCCGCATGGAGCGGTTCTCGAAACTCATCGCCATTCTCGTCGCCATCGCCGTGGCCATCCTCATGGCTATCGGCTATTTCCGCCAGATGGGGCTCGTCGATCTCTTCATGATGGCGGTGGGCCTCGCCGTCTCCGCCATTCCCGAGGGGCTTCCAGTAGCGATCGCCGTGGCGCTCGCGATCGGCATGCACCGCATGGCCAAGGCGAACGTCATCGTGCGCAAGATGGCGGCGGTCGAGTCGCTCGGCTCCTGCACTCTCATCGCCACCGACAAAACCGGCACGCTCACGCGCAACGAACTCACCGTCACCGATATCCTCTTGCCGGACGGCTCGGCTCTCGCGCTGCAGCCGGGCGAGGGCGTCGAGTCCTATTCCTTTCGCGGCGCGGCCCCGAACGAGCAGGCCGATCTGCTGCTCGCGGCGCTGCTCCGCGCGGCGGCGCTCCCCAACGAGGCGGAACTCCGGCGCGAGAAGGAGGAGATCAGGGGCGTGGGCGACACGGTCGACGTCGCCCTGCTCGTCGCCGCGCACAGAAGCGGGGTCGCGCATGATGAGGTCAGGGCGCGCTATCCGCTGGTGAAGCGCATCCCCTACGAGCCAGATCTCAAATATGCGGCGTCTTTCCATCTCCATGAGGAGAAAGACGCTGTGCGCGTATTCGCAAAGGGCGCGCCCGAGACGCTCATCGCCATGGCCGGCCGCATGGACGTTGGCGGCGCGCTGGTCCCAATCGACCGGGAGGCGCTCTGGCGCCAAAAAGAGGCCCTGTCAGCGAGGGGGCTGCGCGTTCTCGCTTTCGCCGAAGGCGAGATCGCGCCGGAGCCTGACAACGGCTATGGTCCGCAGCATCTGGAAAATCTCGTGTTTCTCGGCCTCGTCGGCATGCATGATCCGCTGCGGCCGGAAGTGCGGGGCGCAATTGACGCATGCCACGGCGCCGGCATTGTCGTGGCGATGGTGACGGGCGACGCGCCTGGCACCGCCGCGGCCATCGCCAAAGAAGCAGGCATGGCCTTTACGCCAGATCAGATCGTGACAGGCGACGAGGTGCGGCGCGCCGAGGAAGCGGGAGAGGCGTCGCTCGACGCCCTGACGAAAAGCGCCCGCATCTACGCCCGCGTCGAGCCGATCCAGAAGCTTGCAATCGTGCTGTCATTGGCGCGCAACGGACACTTCGTCGCCGTCACCGGCGACGGGGTCAATGACGCGCCGGCGCTCAAGCATGCGCATGTCGGCGTCGCCATGGGCAAGCAAGGCACGGACGTCGCGAAGGAAAGCGCCGACATCATCATCGCCGACGACAATTTCGCGTCGATCGTGCGCGGCGTCATGGAGGGCCGCGTCGCCTACGCCAACATCCGCAAGGTCATTTTCCTTCTGGTTTCGACCGGCGCGGCAGAACTGCTGCTGTTTCTGCTCGCGATCCCCGCCGGCCTGCCCATGCCGCTTCTGCCCGTGCAATTGCTGTGGCTCAACCTCGTCACAAATGGCGTCCAGCATGTCGCGCTCGCCGCCGAAAAACCGGAGGGCGACGAGCTGACCTATCCGCCGCGAAAGCCGGAGGAGCCGATTTTCGACCGCGTGATGATCGTGCGCAACGTCTACTCGGCGCTCGTCATGGCGGGGGTCGGCTTCGGCCTTTTCTACTGGCTCATCGCGCGGGGCTACGACGTCGGCCACGCACGCAACCTGCTCCTCCTGCTCTTCGTCATCTTCGAAAATTTCCAGGCGCTGAATGCGCGCTCGGAGCATCATTCTCTCTTTTACCGGGGCCTCTTCTCGAGCCCGCTGCTCCTCGCGAGCGTCATCGGCGCGCAGGCGATCCATCTCGCGGCGTCGCATGTTCCCGGCCTCGCCGATACGCTGCGCATCTGGCCGCCGACGATCGAGGAATGGGGCGCCTTGCTCGCTGCGGGCGCCTCGCTGCTCGTCGTGATGGAGTTCGAAAAATGGTGGACCGCGCGCCACAAGCGCCTGAAGACGCGGCCCGAGCCCGAGGCGCCAATCGCTGCGCCGTCCCGCATTCGCCGCTATGCCACTCTCGCGGCGAGCGGCGCGCTTGCCGTGGCGATGGTCGCGGCGACGGCGGTTTATTGGCGGGCGTCGCGCACGGCGGCTCCCGAACTCGCGACCGTCGAGCGCGGCGATGTCGTCCTCATTGCGGATGTCGCGGGCGTAGTGGTTCCCGCGCCGCCGGCCCTGGCGACCGCGCCCGTCGCGGGGACTCTCGCCGCTGTTGCGTGCGGCGATGGCGATCAGGTCGAAGCGGGGCGCGTCTGCGCCCGGGTCATTCCGCCCGACCGTCAGCCGGAGGTCGAGCGCGCGCGCCGGGCCCTTGCCGCCGCGCAGGCGGCGCAACGCGGCAGCGCCGCCGCGTTCGAACGCGCGACGTCGGCCTATGACAAAGCCGTGAGCCAGCGGGCTTCCCGCGCCGTAACGGCGAGAGCGCGCGACGAGGCGGCGCGGGCGAAGACCCGCCTGGCGCAAGCGGAAACCACGACGCGGCGGCGCGAAGCCGCGCTACGCCAGGCCGAGGAGAGCGGCGCGCCCGTGATCGCGCCCATCGCCGGCAGAATTAGCGAGAGCCGCTTGGCGGCCCGCCGCGTCAATGCGGGCGAACGACTGTTTCAAGTCGCGCCCGCAGAGGAGAGCTTGCGCATTGAGGCGGTCGCGCCGGATACGGCCGCAGCCGCGCGGGCGCGGCCTGGCGCCCGCGTGACGGCGACCTTCCCGGCCGATGCGTCGCAACCGGTCGAGGGTAAGGTGCGTGAGACGATGCAGACCGAGCGCGGCCCGAGGATCATCATCGAAGCGCCGTCGTCGTCCGTCCCTCGGCCCGGCGCGACGGCGTCGCTGCTTATCGAAATCGACCGGCGGGAGGATGTTCTGCGCGTCCCGAGCCGCGCTCTGCGTTACGTTCCTGCGGGCGGCGCGGCGCTTCCGCCGCCGCCCGCGGGGTCGGCGCGCGTATGGGCGTGGCGTGAGGGGAATGCGGTTCCCATCGTCGTAAATCCCGGTCTCGACGACGGCGCCTTCGTAGAAATCAGGAGCGGCGCGCTCAAGCCGGGGGATCGCGTCGTCATCGACGGCGAAAAGCGCGCGCCAAAGACGCCTTGACAGATGCGACGAAACACGTGGCGGGCGCCGCGCGTCTCGCGTCCGCCGCCAATGTCGCGAACAGCCGCGTCGAACGCTGCCGGCTATGCCAGCATGACCACCTTTGTCTTGACCGGCGTTCGCGAATAAAGGTCGATCATGTCCTGACTGAGGAGGCCGGTACAGCCGCTCGTAATGGCGGTCCCGATCGTCTCGGGGTCGCTCGTGCTGTAGATCGTGTAGACCGTGTAAACGCCGTTCTTGTAGAGATAGAGCACGCGAGCGCCGAGCGGATTGTCGAGCCCTCCCGGCATGCCGCCGGCGTATTTGCGCGCCTCCGGCTGGCGCGCGATCATCTCCTTGGGCGGCGTCCAGGTGGGCCACTCGGCCTTGCGCCCGACATAAACCTCGCCGCTCCACCGGAACCCGGGGCGGGCGACATTGGCGCCGTAGCGCGTGGCGTATCCGTCGCCTTCGATGCGGTAAACATAGTAATTGCCGGGATCGACGATAATCGTGCCGGGCGCCTCTTTGGTGTCGTAGCGGACGATCCGGCGATAATATTTCGGATCAATCTTGCTGAGATCGACCGCCGGGATCGGGAATTTCTCGTAGGGCGCCGCCGCGTAAAATTTCGCCGCCTCGGCGCGGCTCATGTCGTCGGACGACACGCAGCCGGCGAGCCCCGCCGCGCCGAGCCCGGCGGCGGACCCCGCCAGAAACGACCGGCGGCTGAGTCGTCCCGGCCGAAGCCCGGGCAGATCCTCCTCGCTTCTTTCGCCGGCATCGGCCATCCCACCGTCCATCATCATTTTACCGTTTCCCATGTTCTGTTGCCGGCGAGACGATCAACCGGCGCAAACCTGCTGAAAGTCCCTGCTGAGCCGAGATAGCCGCAGCATGCTTTCGAGAATGTGAACGTTTGCTTTTTTGGCGTCGAGGTCGACGATGCGCGCGCCCTTTGGGAGCCAGCTGACCTGCAAGCGACGACTCTCTTAGACGCTTGGCGCGCCCGGCACGATTCGAACGTGCGACCTTTGCCTTCGGAGTTATTTAACCTGGCCCTCGCTGCGGTATCCGGCGATACGAAAAACTCCTCTAACATACTACGAATGTTAGTTTTTCTTGAATTATACGATCGCCGAGAGCACGCTGCACCAACCGAGATTTTCCTTCCGCCCGCTTCCGTGGTGCTTCCGCGAAAACAGGGCATGAACCATTCCGGAAGCGCTTTATGGCCAAGCTAACCAAGAGAATCGTCGACGCCGCGGTTAGCCGCGACAGGGATTATTTCCTCTGGGACGACGAGCTTCCAGGTTTCGGCCTGCGCGTGTTCACTTCGGGCAAGCGTAGTTACCTTCTCCAGTATCGTGCCGGTGGCCGAACGCGTCGCTACACTATCGGCCTGCACGGGGTATGGACACCGGAAACGGCCCGCCAGGAAGCCAAGATTCAACTCGGCCACATCGCCAAAGGCGGCAACCCTGCGGAAGAGCGGCAGCTCGATCACAAGGCGATCACGGTCAAGGAGCTTTGCGCGTTGTATCTGCGCGATCTGGAAGCCGGATTGATCCTCGGCAAAGGCGGCCGCCCGAAGAAGCCGACTACGATCAGCACCGACACTGGCCGTATTCACCGACACATCATCCCGCTCATCGGCGCCCGGCGCGTCAAGGACCTCACAAAGGCCGACATCAACAAGGTTCTAAAGGACATCATGGCGGGACTGACGCGCGCTTCCGTCAAGACGAAGAAATTACGGGGCAAGGCGATCGTGCGGGGCGGCCCCGGCACTGCGACACGCACCGTCGGGCTGCTGGGCGGCATTCTCACCTATGCTGTCGAAGCCGGGATCATCGAGCGCAATCCAGCCCATGGCGTTCGAAAGCCGAAGGACAATGCGCGAACTCGCCGCCTCACGGAAGCCGAATATCGCATCCTTGGAGAAATGCTTCGGAACGCGTCCCGGAACGACAAATATGTAATCGCGGTCGAGATCATTCGTCTGATCGCCCTGACCGGCTGCCGCCGAAGCGAGATCATCGGTCTCAAGTGGAGTGAAGCCCATATCGATGGAAGCTGTTTGCGGCTTACTGACAGCAAGGAGGGGGACTCGATACGTCCCATCGGGCTCCCTGTGATTGAGGCCCTCGAAGCGCACAGGAAAAACCACGCAGAAACCTATGTTTTTCCCGGCTCCGGCGACGACAACGCCTTCGGCAGCTTCCCGAACCATTGGAAGCAGATTTTTCGGAAATCGCCGCTCGCGGATGTGACTCCGCACGCCCTGCGACACAGCTTCGCCAGCATCGCCAACGATCTCGGCTTCACCGAGGTGACGATCGCGGCGCTGGTTGGCCATTCGAAAGGCACGGTTACAAGCAAATACATCCATCCGCTCGACACAGCCCTGATCATGGCCGCGGACGCGATTGCCGGCTACATCCAGGGCCTTCTGGACGGCAAGGAGTTCAAGCAGACTGCCTACTCGCTCGATCGGGCTTCCAGGAAGGTTGCTCTGCACCGGTTCCTAGAAAAAGCCGCTGACGAGCGACCGCGCACGGAAGACGATATGGCTGCATAGACTAAGCACCGGGGACAAAGCGCTTCCAAGTCACGTCCTCTGCAGATCATACCTGACGACCATCAACATTATGCACTGATGGGCTGGCGGGCTAAGTGCGGGCACCACACGGCGCCTTAGTCTTATTCGACTTGAAGCGAGCCTTCTTTCGAATCCACTCCGCGCACTCGCGCGCGACGGCTCGCTGTGTCAGCTTGTTGCGGAGCTGAATCTCGAACTCGGTGCCGTAAAGCCCCCGCTCACGGGTCGTCTTCGGGATGAAGAACTCTCGGCGCTCCTTGCGTAGGCGGTCCGTCACATCCGTCGGGACGAAGGTCGGGGCTGTGAAAATGAACTGGAAGATTTCGACCTTCGACAACTCCGCCTTCAGGGCCTCGAACGCGTAGATCGAGAAGCAGGACGCTGCGATCTTGAGGCGAGCGCCACGTCCTAATGTCGCTTTCAGGTCGTCGCCCAAAAGCATTGAGGTGTTATCGATGATTTTCATCGACAGATCCCTCATGAAGAAGCACAATTTGCTGATCCTGCGGGCGCCTAGCCTCCCGCGGCGTATCAAGGCCCAATCTTCTCAGCGCGTAGTACCGTAGCGCCTTTCTAACCTGAATTTGGGCGCGCCCACCGCGCATGCCGTAGTCAAGGGCTATGATTCGTTTCTGGCTTTCGGAAAGGTCCGGGTGCGGCCCGATTTCCAGTGTGATGATTTCATTCCAATCGGCGTCATCTTCGAGTGAAGAGTCGCTAGGGCGAACCGATCTGGTCTCCATGATGCGTGACAGCAAAAAGTCCTTGAACGACCTGTCGACCGCACAAAAGGCGCGGATGTGCCACCGGAAGCCATCGAAACCGATCGCGTGCGGCGCGATCCATCGCCAGCGAGGATCGTCGCGGGATAGCGACTGATACATCACCTCGATCGCCTGGTTCTGGCGGATCACCGCGAGCACCTTACGCAACGTCTCGTTGTCGACGCCCCGGGCCGGTATAGGGGGCCCAGCATAGGGAGGGAAGTGAGCAATCCAAGATTCTCTTGAAGGAAGAATGCCTTCAGAAACAGACCTAACCTGGTTGAGGTACTGGGCGGCATCCGGCTTCATAAAGCAGGGCTGAAATTGGTTACTTGCAACATAGCGCTTTCCGCTCTTGTCATAGACAGCGTTGTGTGGCGCCCGCTCCTGATAGAGCGTCAAATCCTTCGAGGCTTGGGGCACGGACACGCCAAAGGCCTCGACAATATCCGATCGATTTACGCCGCCCTCCCAGTAAAGACGGAACTCGATGAACTCGAGCCGGCGCTCTACACCCCATTTTAGCATCGCCTCCCCTTCAGGCATTGCTTTCAGCCTCCGCGCGACGATAGGGATAAAAACTATATGGACATACCTACGATATCCATGTAGTTTCTATTCTCATCTTGGGCGCCCGTCAACGGCTCGACGCACAAGTTGAGGGCAAGAATGCGGAAAAGCGTTTCCGAAAGCGGAGCAACGAGCAAGCAGGCAACCACTGCCGGCGCCAATGTCTTGCGCGACCCCAAGAGCAGCAAGGCGTCGAAGCCTGCCGCTGCCTCGCTGCTCACGCAGCCTCCGAACAAGTAATTCCCGAGAAGGAGAGCGGTCATGGCCCGCGCAAATCGGTCCACTCTGGTCGTTCATGGCCGTCTCGCTATGCGGGAGGGCCGCCTCTCTGCTGCTCGAAGCCGCCGTCATGGTGTTCACGTCGTCTCCTTCGAGCAGGCGGCCGTCCGGCTGGCAGGCGGCTTCGTCCGGCCCATCGATGACGAGAGCCTGCGCGATGCCATTCAGGTGGTCCTGCCGACGACGCCAGTGGGTGAACTGGAGAGTATCAAGGCGCTCCCAGGTATGATCGATGCGGCCGCCGACACGCTCTACAAGGCTTGGCGCGCGGGTATCGACCTCGCAGGGCGAGCCGCCGACCATCCCCGCCTCGACGCCATCGCGCGACTTGAAGCAGCTGTCCTCGACAAGCTTCCACCCGGCATGATGCGCCCCGTCGACATCGTCGCAGCCGCAATCGACCGCATCGGTCATGCGCCAGCGGTCCTCGGCCCGGTCGAGATTGTCGGTCTCACTGAGCTCTCGCCCTGCTGGAGACCGCTGCTCCAAGCGCTCGTCGCGCATATACCAGTGCAATGGACAGCCGGCCCTAGGAGCGTTCCCGCGTGGTTGGAAGACACAGGTGTCAAGGTCTCCCGCTCACCGGTGCAAACATCAGAAATCAACGCCGTCAGCGCGGCGACGGCCTATCACGAGGCCATCGAGGCGATGCGCTGGGCGCGAAGCCTGCTCGCCTCGGGCGTCTCGCCCTCGGAGATCGCCATCGCGACCGCCTCGCCCGCCGACTATGACGATCATTTCCTGGCCCTGCGCGCCGACGCCAACATCGACCTGCACTTCGTCCACGGCGTCCGCACCGTCACTACCCGCGAGGGCCAAGCGGCCGCGGCGCTGGCCGACATCGTGGTCCGCGGCCTGTCGCAGTCGCGGCTGCGGCGCCTCGCGGCGCTCTGCCGGGACAGCGGGCCTTTCGAGACCCTACCCGAAGGCTGGCTGCAGGTCCTGCCGACCGATGCGCCGCTCTCAACGCTGGGCGCCTGGAACCGCCTGCTGGCCCGGTTGACGGCGGAAGACTGGCCCGACGGCACCGACCATGTTTCGGCGCTGCGAACAGCGGTCGAGACTCTGGCGAAAGGACCGGATGCCGCCGGCGAGATCGGAGAAGCCTTCCTCAAAGGCCGCGCGCTCGCGATCTGGCGTAAGGCGCTGCTCGCCGGCCCCGCCGCCTCGCTCGACGCGACGCTGGAAAACCTGAAGCAGGACGACGGACTGGAAGCCTGCGTCTGCGTCGCCTGGATGCCGGCCAGCGCGCTCGCCGCGTCGCCCCGCCGCTTCGTGCGGCTCCTCGGACTCAATTCCTCGCGCTGGCCGCGCGGGATCGCCGAGGACCGGCTGATCCCGGACCATATCATCCCGACCCCGGTGCTCGACCCGCTGCCGGTCAATCTCGCCGACCGCCGCGATTTCGAGACAATCCTCGCCACGACGGCCGATACCGTCATTCTCTCGCGCGCTCGGCGCGACAGCGATGGGCGTCTCCTGGGACGCAGTCCCTTGCTCGCCGGACTGGGCGGCGAAACCTATCTGCGCCGCAATGCGACGCCGGGGCATGCCTGCAGCGAGACCGACCGCCTCATGGCCCGGCCCCAGGAGTTCGCCGCCGATCCGCAAGCGGTCGGTGCGCAGGGCTGCTGGCGCGACTGGCGGAAGGCCGAGATCACGCCCCATGACGGGCTCGTGCGGGCGGATCATCCGCTCGTTCTCGCCATCCTCAGCCGCACCCAATCGGCCAGCTCTTTGCGCCGCCTGCTGCGCAATCCGCTCAGCTTCGTGTGGGTCTATGCGTTCGGATGGCGTAAACCGCAGAGCAGCGCCGAACCGCTCGTGCTCGACGCGCTCGGGATCGGCGATCTCGTCCACATGGTTCTCGACCGCGCTTTGCGCGAACTCGAAACCGGAGGCGGCCTTGTGTCCGCCGACATGGAGGCCATCGAAGCGGCGGTGGCGCAGGCCGCGCAGGCCGTCGCCGCCGATTGGGAAAGCGAGCGTCCGGTTCCGCCGGCCGTCATCTGGGGGCGCACCCTCGACGACGCTCGCGTGATGGCGGGCCGCGCCCTGTCCTATGGCGATGACCTTCTGCCGGGAGCACTCTCCTACGGAGAGGTACCTTTCGGCGGCTCGGAACCGAAATCCGACGCGAAAACGCCTTGGGATGCGACCACGCTGGTCACGATTCCCGACACGGGCTTCAACATCGCCGGCTATATCGACCGGCTCGACATCTCGGGCGACGGCAAGCGCGCGCTTGTGCGCGACTACAAGACCGGCCGCCCGCCGCGGGGCGATGTCCGGCTGAACGGCGGACGCGAGCTTCAGCGCTGCCTCTACGCCTTCGCGGTGAAGGCGCTCCTCGGCGACGACGTCGCCATCAGCGCCTCGCTCCTCTACCCGCGTGAGCCCGTCGATCTTCAGCTCGACGATCCCGAGGCCGTGCTGTCGGAGATCACGGGTTATCTGCGCGCGGCAAGGGCGAGTCTCGCCGGCGGTTCAGCCCTGCCTGGCCCGGATACCGGCGGCGATTACGACGACCTCGCCTTCGCCCTGCCGGCCAACGCCAGCGCCACCTATTGCAAACGCAAAATGCCAGCCGCGGCGGAGCGGCTTGGCGAAGTCGGTCAGGTCTGGGAGGCGGAATGATGAGCAGCGTGTCCAAGGTGCTGAAGGACGACGGCGCACGCCGCGATGCGATCAGCCTCCATGATCGTTCGATCCTGGTCGAGGCCGGCGCGGGTTCGGGCAAGACCGCCGTCATGGCCGGCCGCATCGCCGCCATGCTGGCCGAAGGCGTTGCGCCGCGCTCCATCGCCGCCGTCACTTTCACCGAACTCGCCGCGAGCGAGCTGCTGTCGCGTGTCCGCGAGTTCGTCGCGGACCTCTCGGCCGGCACGATCGCGACCGAACTGCGCGTGGCGCTCCCCGATGGGTTGACCCAGGCCCATCGCGACAATCTCGCCGCCGCCAGCGCGGCGATCGACGAAATCACCTGCTCGACCATCCACGGCTTCTGCCAGCGCCTCATCAAGCCCTATCCGGCGGAGGCCGACATCGATCCCGGCGCCGGTGTCATGGATCGCAACCAAGCCGATCTTACCTTCCTCGAGATTGTCGATGGCTGGCTGCGCGAACGCCTGTCCGGCGGCCAGGGCGGAATCCTGGCAGAGATGGTGCTGCACAGCCCCGGTGAGACCGTGGCGCTCATCCATAAGATCGCCGAGAATCTGCGCCGCCGCCCCACGCTCTCGGCCCCGCCCGTCTCTCCGCTGGTCGGCCACCTGACGGCGTTCCGGCAGGCCGCTGCGGATTTCGCAGGCTTCATGGATGGCGCGGCGGCGGCCGAGCCGGAAACGGTGACGATCGTCGAGCGGCTGGCCGAGATGGCGACCGCCTTGGCGAACGGTCCCGATCCCGCAACGCCTGCGGGCCTCGTCCACCTCCTGACCTCGCGTCCCCACCCGGATCTTTGCACCAAGGCGGGCGCCTTCGCCTCCTACCGCAGGAAGGGCAAATGGGCCGCCGCGGCCAAGCAGGCGGGTCTCTCCAAGGCCGACGGCGATCGGCTGAACGACGCCGCCGAGACCCACTACACCGCCTGCCGCGACGCCTGCGCCGCGCTTGCGCAGGCCGCCGCCGGCCATGCCCTGGCGGCGCTGATCGACGAAGCGCGTCCGATCCTGCAACGCTATCGCGACCACAAGCGCGCTAGCGCCCAGCTCGATTTCGACGATCTGATTTTCGCCGCGCGCGACTTGCTGCGCGACCATGATGCCGTGCGCCGGGCGCTGGGGCAGCGTTTCGTCCATGTCCTCGTCGACGAGTTCCAGGACACCGATCCCCAGCAAACCGAGATCTTCTGGCGGCTGTGCGGCGAGCCGGTCGATGGCGATGACGACTGGACACGGTTCCGCATCCGGCCGGGCGCGCTCTTCCTAGTCGGCGACCCCAAGCAGGCGATCTATCGCTTCCGCGGCGCCGATGTCGGCGCCTATGTGCAGGCGAGGGATGCCTTCCGCGCCCAAGCTCCCGGCAGCCTCCTGTCGATCTCCACCAATTTCCGTTCCCGCGCCTCTATCCTCACCTTCGTCAACGAGCGCTTCGAGGCCGTGCTCTCGGCCGATGGGCAGCCGGGCTTCACTGCGCTCGACCCGTTTCAAGACGACCGGGGCGGCCCGTGCGTGGCGGCCCTCGACATCGCCGTGGCCGACGAAAACGGCAAGGCCACCGCCGAACAGCAGCGCGACGCCGAAGCCGACGCTATCGCCAATCTTTGCGCACGGCTGATCGAAAGCCATCCCATCATCGACCGTCGCAGCGGCGCGGAGCGTCCCTGCCAACCGGGCGACATCGCCTTGCTGGCGCCGACCGGTGCGGAGCTGTGGCGCTATGAGGAGGCCCTGGAGCGCCGCGGCATTCCCGTGGCGACGCAGGCCGGCAAGGGGCTGTTCCGCCGCCAGGAAATTCAGGACCTGATCGCCCTGACCCGTGTTCTGGCCGATCGCCGCGACACGCTGGCGCTCGGCGCGCTGCTGCGGGGGCCTCTGGTCGGCCTCACCGAAGAAGAATTGCTGGACATCATCTGGGCGCTTCCGCGCTCGGAGGAAGAGCCGGACCGGATTCCGCGCCTGGATCTCAGCATCGACCCGGCCGTCATCGCGCACCCGCTCGCGCGCGAGATCATCGAGCGGCTGCGATCGCTCTCCCGGCGCGCCAACAGCACGACCCCGCACGCACTGCTCTCGCAGGCCGTGGACGTGATGCGCGTCCGTCCGCTCCTTCTTGAGCGCCATCGCGGCCAGGCCGAGCGAGCGCTCGCCAATGTCGATCTCTATCTCAGCCTGTCGACCGGCTACGCCGTGCGCGGACTGCGCGCCTTCGCCGAGGCGATGACAGCGGCGTGGTCCGACGAGGCGCGCGCCGTCGAGGGACGGCGCGACGCGCAAGAGGAAGCGGTCGCGCTCTTCACCATGCACGCGGCCAAGGGGCTGGAATGGCCGATCGTCATTCCGGTCAACACCATGACCGGCGTCATTGCGCCCGAAAGCGCCGTCATCGACCGCCAGACCGAGACGTTCTATTGCCCGGTTCTGGGCGTCACGCCGGAGGGCTATGAGACCGCCCGCCAGACGGAAAAGGAAGAGCTGGACCGCGAACGCATCCGGCTCTGGTATGTCGCGGCCACCCGCGCCCGCGAACTTCACGTCCTGCCCCGGCTCGACACCACACCGTCGAAATCGGCCTGGATCGGCCTCGTCGATCTGTCGCTCGCCGACCTGCCCGGCCTGGAAGTCTCCCACCTGCCGGTCGGCCTCACGGCCGCAAGAGCTGGTGAGGACAATACCCAGACGCGCGCGAGCTTCGCCGCCGAAGCCGAAACCATCGCCGCCGCACAGACGCGGCTGACCTGGCTTGCGCCCAGCCGCGACGAAAACGCCGCTGGGACCGTGCTGCGGGAAGAAGAAGCCGCGCTCTGGACGGGCTCGGCCGACGACCAGCCTCCCGAGCTGGAAGCCGCCGCCCTCGTGCAGGGCGGCCGGGAGCGCGGGCTGATTCTCCACAAGCTTATGGAAGAGGTGCTGACCGGCGAAGCCCCAGAGGCGGAAGCCGCCCTGATCGAACGGGCTGCCGACCTCATCCGCGCCCTCGGCCGGGCTCCGGTCGCCGACCCGGCGACTGGGCTGTCGGCTGAAGAACTGGCGGCCTGTGTCTTTCGGACCCTGGCCCTGCCCGAGATCGCAGCCCTGCGGCCGGGTCTTTTGGCCGAATTTCCCGTCTATGCCACACAGGTGTCCGATGGCGTGGAAATCGCAACGGCCGGGATCGCCGACGCCCTGACCTTGACGGCCGAGGGTCTCCCGGCTGTCGTTGTGGACTGGAAAAGCGATGTGACGCCGGCGCCAGGGACGCTCGATCACTATCGCGCGCAGGTTCGTGCCTATTTAGACATGACCGGCGCCGAGTGTGGACTGATCGTGCTGATGACCTCCGGCGCCGTCATCCCCGTCCTCCCGACGAAACCGACTGAGAAATAGGCGGCCTGACGCATGTCTTCTCTTGCCTGGATCGATTTCGATGAAGCCGAACGCCAGCGGGCGCAACGCATCATGGCGCTCTTTCAGGAGCGCGAAACCCGCGACGAGCTCGGGCTGGGCGCAATTCGGGATTCCATCGCCGATCACCTTTTCCCAGGCACGAGCACGATCCAGACACGCCTGCGCTACATGCTGTTCATACCCTGGCTCTATCGGGCGCTGGAGAAACGCCAAGTCCCCGAGGCGCAGCTCCGCGTCGAGGCGCGCGACGCCGAGATCCGGCTTGCCGACGCCTTGAAAGCCGGCGGCGAATCCAACGGCATCATCGGCCGCGATGCCGGACCGCGGCTCCAGCGGCTGCCCAGCTCCGTCTATTGGGCGGGGCTGGGCGCGTGGGGCATCCGGGTCTTTCCGGGCTCGCTCGACAGCCTGTTCGTCACCTTGCGCGGCCGCGGCCGTTCGCACGGCGCAGCCAGCGGCGAGGACGCCCTCGCCGGTCCCCAGGCGCCCGCCGTCTGGAACCCAGCCTTGCCGCCCATGCCAAGCGACCTGCTCGAGCGCGCCGTCTTCCGCCTGAGCACGGACGAGGCGCAGTTCCTCATCGACCGCCTGGTCGCCAGCCAACCGGCGGCGCTGCTCACGATGCTGGCGCGGGAAGGCATCGACGCGGACTGCGACTATATCTGGACCCATCCTCATCTGTCGGCCTTTCCGACCGCCGCGAGCCGCCTGGTCCACCACGGAGAAATATTCTCCCATGTGATGCACGGCGCGGCCCTGCTCTACAATCTTGCGCTCAGCGAGCTGCGCCAGCGCGACGACTGGATCGACGACTATCGTGAGCGGCTTGCGGCCTGGAGCGACGAACTCGATCCCAGCGCCGTCCGCGCATGGTCGCTCGATGATTTCTGGAACGTGGTCGAACACCCGGCGCACGCCGTGCGGCTAGCCGCCAAGCGCTTTGTGACCGAGTGGCGCGGGCTCGTTCTGGCCGGCACGGAGCAAGTGATCGCGTCGCCTGCGGCGCGGCGGCTTGTCGAGGAGCGCGAGCGCCGGCTGAAAACCAGCCAGTCCCGCTACGCCAATCACGCTGTGCGCGACCGCTGGACCGGCGCATCGGGCGCCGACCGCCTCACCTTCCGCTGGGCGCAGGCCAAATCGCACCTGCGGGATCTCGCCCATGCTAAATAGACGCAGTCTCGACCCCGAACAGCGAACCCTCTATGGCGCCAATCTTCAGCCGCCGGCGGGCTACGTCTTCGACGCGGCGGTCGCCACGACCTACTCGCTCGACTTCGAGACCGCGCTCGCCGTGCCGGTCAGTCTGGCGCTATTCGCCGCCGAGAATCGCGACAGCATCCTTTCTCATCCCCTGGCGCTCTTGGAAGGCGCTGAACGCATCGCCGGCCGCCTCGTCGTCTTCACCGACGCCGGACACATCCAGGCAAGCAGCCGTCCCCATTCCCGCCTTTGCTCGCTTCTCGAACGCATCGTGGTCGAGGTCGCCGCCCCTCACGGCGGAGCCTTCCATCCCAAGATGTGGGCGCTCCGTTTCACACCGTTGCGGCCCGAAGACCCGGCGCGCCTGCGCCTGCTCATCCTCTCCCGAAACCTGACGCGCGACCGCTCCTGGGATATTGCCGCAACCCTCGACGGAGTGATCTGCAAGCAGCCCAAAGCCATCAACCGCCCGGTCGCCGACTTCCTTCGCCAGCTCCCTGACCTAGCGACCGTCGGTGCTCCCGACGGAACGAACACCCTTGTCGATGAGCTGGCCGAAGACATACGGCGCGCCGAATGGGGCCTGCCCGAGCCATTCGAGAGTGTCTCCTTCGCGGTCAACGGCCTCGGCGGCAAGCTGTGGCGCCCGGAACCTTGCGTGCGGCTGGGCGTGGTCTCGCCCTTTTGCGACGACCAGACCTTGTCGCTGCTCGCCGGCCTGCCCAGTGCCGAAAAGCCGATCTTCATCGGACGCTCCGATGAAATCGCGCAGGTGTCCGGCGCCACGCTTGACGGTTTCGCGCGCGTGGCCGTACTCGACGAGATGGCGGCGACGGAAGATGGCGAGGAGGCCGACGCAACGGCCTTGCAAGGGCTCCACGCCAAGGCGTTCGTCGCAGAGCGCGGCTGGGACACCGCGATCACGGTAGGCTCAGGAAACGCCACGCGGCCGGCGCTGCTGACCGGCGACAATGTCGAGATCTTCGTGACCCTGACCGGCAAGCGGTCGCGGGTCGGCAGCGTCGAGGAAATCCTTGGCGAGAAGGGGTTCGGCCGGCTGACGCGGCCATTCGTCCGCGACGAGATGAACACCGCCGACGCCGCGCAACGCGCGGCCGAGGCGCGATTGGACCTAGCCCGGCGAGAGATTTGCCAAAGCGGCCTAAGGCTCCGTTGCGAGCGCGCCGAGCCCAACGCCGATCGCGCGCCCGCCTGGCGGGTTTGGCTGGGGCCGTCCAAGCCGCTGTCTCTCGCTGGGATCGGAGTCCTGCGGGTTTGGCCGATCACCCGGGGCGACGGTCATGCGCGCGATGTGTTGGAGCCTCTTCGGCAGGGACAGCGCGTCGACCTTGGCGCAATGCCGCTGGTCGATCTCACCCGGTTTCTCGCCTGCAACCTGACGGACGAGACAGAGAATGTCTCCATCCTATTCAGCACCGGGCTCATAATGGAGGGGCTGCCCACCGAGCGCCACGCCGCCATCCTGCGCTGGGTGATCGACAGCAAGGACGCCTTCTTCCGCTATCTCCGGCTGCTCCTCTCCGAATTAGGCGATCCCTTCGCCGCCGCGCTGGCGGCACAGGATGGGTCCAGTCCGGGCGCGTGGCGCGCGACTAACGACGACGCGCCGATCCTTGAAGAGATGGTTCGCGCCTTTTGCCGGGGCGGCGACCAGCTCCGCGCCATCGAACGGCTGATCTCACGCCTGGAAACCGGCGACGGCGCTGATACCGATGCGATTCCGGCCGAGTTCCTCGCGCTCTGGAACACTTTCCGGGTTGCGCTCGCCACGCAGGACGCCGCTCATGCCGAATGAACGGTTCCACACCGACGCGGCGCTCGCTCCTCTCAAGATTTTTCAGCGCCGCACCGTCGATTATGTTTTCGATCGGCTCTACGGCGAGGACGATCCTGTCCGCCAGTTCCTGGTCGCTGACGAAGTCGGCCTCGGCAAGACGATGGTGGCGCGCGGCGTCATCGCCCGCATGATCGAGCACCTGTGGGACAGCACCAAGCGGATCGACATCCTCTACATCTGCTCGAACCAGGCGATCGCCGCCCAGAACCTCAACAGGCTGAACGTCCTCGGGCGGCGCGAGCTGGCCCTGCCGACCCGCATGACCCTGGTTCCCCTGCAATTGCGCGACCAAGTGGGCCTCGACGCCAACAAGGTGAACTTCATCAGCCTGACGCCGGGCACGACCTTTGATCTGCGCTCCGCGACGGGCGTGACGCAGGAACGCGCCCTGTTGCACCATCTCCTGCACGACCTCGTTTCGCGCCCGCGGGGCCTGTACAATCTGTTGCAGGTCACGGCCGGCATCGACGGCTGGAACCGCGCGGTGGAGACGCTCACCCTTGGAGGCGTCGACAAGCGCATCATCGAGCGCTTCCGCCGCGACGTGCAGGCGGATCGCGACCTCTTCGAGGAACTCGAACGGGTCTGCGAACTCTTCCCGCGCCGCCGGGATGGCTATCCCCCGGAGATGACGCAGCCACGCAACAGCCTAGTTGCCCGGCTGCGCGCCAAGCTCTCCCATGCCTGCGTGGACGCGCTGCAACCCGACCTGATCATCATGGACGAGTTCCAGCGGTTTCGGGATCTGCTACACGGCGACAGCGACGCGGCGATTCTCGCACGCGAACTGTTAGACTACTCCGGAGGCGATGGGCACGCCGCCCGCACCCTGCTGCTCTCCGCCACGCCCTATCGGATGCTCACGCTCGCCGGAGACGAGCCCGACGAAGGCGACCACTATCAGGATTTCCTCGAAACCTTGAGCTTCCTCTATGGCCGCGAAAAAGGGCCGGAGGTGGCGGCCACGCTCGCACGCGAAATGCGCGCCTTCCGCGGCCTCCTGCACACCCTGCCGCAATCGCACGCTTCAGCGGTCGAGGCGCGCCAGGCCATCGAACAGCGCCTTCGCAAAGTGATCGCCCGAACCGAGCGGGTCGCGTCAACGATCGAACGCGACTCCATGATGAGCGAGCCCGCCATCACGGTCTCGGTCGCGCCCGCCGATCTCGCGCAGGCATCCGCCTTGTCGCAAGTGGCGCGCACACTCGATGCGCCGGAGATCATCGAGTACTGGAAATCGGCACCTTACCTGCTCAACTTCATGCGCCACTACAGCCTGAAGCAGCTTTTGACGGACGAGGCGGAGGCGCCCTCGGCGACGCTCCGTAGCGCCATCCAGGCCGCTCGGCCGACCATGCTCGATCACGACGCCATCGACGCGTATGCGCCGCTGGAGCCGGCCAATGGCCGCATGCGCGCGATCATGGACGACATCTTCGGCCAGCGCCTTGAACAGAATCTCTGGATACCCGCCGCCATGCCCTATTACGGCGACGCGCGTTCCGGTGCGCCGCTGACCAAGGCGCTGATATTTTCGTCCTGGTCCATGGTGCCCGACGCGATCGCGGCCCTGCTGTCCTACGAAGCCGAACGGCGCATGGGAGTCGGCGAATCCGGCCGACGTTATTTCGAGCAACATCGTCTACGCCCCCTGCAGTTCCGACAGGATCAGGGGCGGCTCGTGGGACTGCGCGCGCTGCTGCTGATCTATCCGTCGCCGGCTCTGGCCGAGCTCGCCGACCCGCTTGCGGTTTTCAGTGAAGCCGAGACCGCCTTGCCGCAGGAGGACATGCGCGCCGCCATCGGAGATCGCCTCAAGCCCGCCCTCGAGGCTCTGCAAAAGGGGGCGGTGTCGCGGCAGGACACCAACAGCGCCGAGTGGGCCGCTCCCGCCGTGATCGACGATCTGCTGGGCGCGCGGTCCCGCGCCTGGCTGGAAACGCCCTATGGCATGCGCGCCTTGGCGAGCGAAGACGCCTTTCAGGATCATGTCTCCGAACTGGCGGCAGCGGTGAAGACACACGACATTGGCGCTTCGTCCGCCGATCTTTCGGGCCTGATGGTTGACGTGGCGCTCGGCAGTCCAGCCGTCTGCGCGCTTCGAGCTCTCAGGCGCATCGCGTCCGAGCTGCCGTGGGACGACCCGCGCTTGCTCAGCGCCGCCGCGGAAGTCGCTTGGTCGTTCCGAGCGCTGTTCAATCAGCATGACGCGGTCGCCCTGCTGCGGCGGGACACCGATGATCGCTATTGGCGCCGCGTGCTGGTCCATTGCGCCGAACACAATCTACAGGCCGTCCTGGACGAATACGCCCACTACCTTGTCGATGCCGAAGGTCTCGGAGCCCTCCCAGCCGAGGAACGCGCCATCGGCGTCGCTCGCGTCATGGTCCAGGCTCTGGCAATCCGCCCGTCGCAGATCGACGTCGATGACGTGCATCTCGATGGCGATGTCCTCGACATCAGCAAATTCCAGATGCGCGGACGCTTCGCGATGCGGCTAGCCGACTACAAGGACGAGGACGGCGCCGTCGCTCGGCTCGGAGGCGTGCGCGATGCGTTCAACTCGCCGTTCCGGCCGTTCGTTCTCGCCACCACGTCGGTCGGCCAGGAAGGGCTGGATTTCCATCCCTATTGTTATCGCGTCTATCACTGGAACCTGCCGGGCAACCCGGTGGACCTCGAACAGCGCGAAGGCCGCGTCCACCGCTTCAAGGGCCACGCCGTGCGCCTCAATCTGGCCGAGCGCCAGGCCGGCGTCGTCAGGGGCCGTGGGCAGGCGCCTGACGATCCGTGGAAGCTGATGTTCGAGCGCGCGCGATCCGAGGCGGCGGTCGATACAGATATTGTCCCGTACTGGATCTACGAGGGCTCCGTCCGGGTTGAACGACGCGTGCCGATGCTGCCTTTCAGCCGAGAGGTGACACGACTTGCTTGGCTCAAACGCAGCCTCACCGTCTATCGCTTGGCCTTCGGCCAGCCGCGGCAGGACGACCTAGTGTGCTGACTCTCAATTGGCGCCCAAAAACTCAAGCGGCGTGGGCTTTGCCGAGCGTCGCGCGGGCCCGATGGATTTTTTCGAGGATAGCCTCGCCTTTCGCCTTCCATTTATAGGGACGCGGATTGGCGTTGCGCTCGTCGAGATAAGCATTGATGTCCTCGACCAGTTCTTGAACCGATGCGAAGCTGCCCGAGCGGATCACGTCCTCGGTGAGATCGCGAAAGAACCGCTCGACCAAATTGAGCCATGAGGATGATGTTGGGGTGAAATGCATCTTGAAACGCGGGCGCTTTGCGAGCCACGCCTTGACCCTCGGATGCTTGTGGGTGGCGTAATTGTCGGCGATGAGGTGGATATCGAGGCCCTTCGGCGTCTCCCGCTCGATCTGCTTCAAGAAGCGCAACCATTCGACATGCGTGTGGCGCGCTTCGGTGCGGGCGATCAGCTTTCCTTCAAGATAATCGAGCGCTGCGAATAGCGTCGTCGTCCCATGACGCTTGTAGTCGTGCGTCATCGTGCGCGGATGCCGCGGGCCAAGCGGCAGGCTGGGTTGCGAGCGTTCCAGCGCTTGGCATTGGCTCTTCTCGTCGCAGCACAACACCAGCGCCCTCTCGGGCGGATCGAGATAGAGTCCGATCACGTCCCAAAACTTCTCTTCGAACCTTGGATCGTTCGACAGCTTGAACGTCTCGACGACATGCGGCTTCAAGTCGTTCTTTGACCAGATGCGTTGCACGCTGCTCGGCGAGACGCCGGCGTGGCGCGCCATGCTGCGCACGCTCCAACGCTTTCTGCCTTTCGGCGGCCGGGTGACCTCGGCCACGACGCTTTCGATCTTTTTCACGGGCAACGAAGGCTTGCGGCCACGTCCCGCCGCTTCTTCGAGGCCGGCAAGCCCGCGCGTCTCAAAACGCTTCGACCAAGTCGAGACGCGCTTCGCCGTCGTTTTCAATCGCGCCGCTATTTCGGCTACGCCAATGCCTTCCAGTCTCAAAAGAATGATCTCAGCGCGCTCGCGCTCACGCACCAAGCAGGTTCTCGAACGCAACCGACGTCGTAACTCTTCTGTTACCGCTGGCTCCGTCTCAAGCCGCTTGATTGGCCGCGCCATTGCAGCCCTCCATCCTGCAAATCGAGTGCAAATCAATTATAGTCGATATTTGAGAGACAGCACACTAGTGGAATACCTGCAAACTCTCGCCGGCGCGGGTATGGACACCAGCCTGTTTGGCGATCTGCAGATCCACCTCGAACCCCGAGCCCTCAATGACTCAAAACTGTAGTCACATCGAGACCGCTTATCGCTATAATAGTTATCTATACGCGAACCCATCGGTGGCAAGAGCTCGCGCGACGCGGGAAGTCTCGCCGGTGAGTGCTTTCGAAGCCGCAATTCTTGACTACGCCGAAAATGCAGGTGTGCCACCGCCTGTGATCCCGTGTCCTGATCGACAAGTCCGAAGGCGGATAAACGCCGTGCGCGTGTCACGGAACGAGGAACTGGGAAAGTTAGAGTTCTGACTCGTTTGCCGTGACGGGTTGAGGACCGAGAGAGAGGCTCCCGGCGCCCGTCATGGAGAAGACCCATGACCCAGGTTGAAATTCTTGAACCCGCGCGCAGCGCCGAGGCCGGCTACAAGGTGGATGCGAGCCGCGGCGCGCGGATCGGCCGCGTATCATCGGAGTGGTTTTCACGGCCGGCGGATGAGCGCTACCTTTCCCTGTCGGAGCTGTTTGCAGCCGTGCGCGCCCGCACCGCACGCAGCCGAACACGGACTGTCGAGAGCGCCGCGATCCGTGTGGAGGCAAGCCGCAACGATTCCGAGCGGCTCGCGCTCATGCTCCCAGGCTCGGACGCCCCCGTCGCGCCGACGCATTGGAGCTTCGGCCAGCTCGCAAGCCTCGTCGGCGCGCCGGCGACCTATCTTCGTCAGCTGCCAGCGCCGCTCGCCGGCATCAATCTGCAATATGGCCTGACCTCGCACCGCGCCGAGCAAGTCAAGACGCTGGAGATCGAAGACGGGCGCGTCGAGCTGCGCGCCGTAACCGGTCCCGATTACGGCCGGATTTACGATCACGAACTTGTATCCGCTGTGCAGCGCATTGCAGGCAACGGCGCGGGCGATACGCGCTGGAAAGTGCCGGGCGTGCTCGACTGGTCGACCGGAATTTACCACCCCCATGTCGACATCACGCAAGACACGACGACGCTCTACGCCTCGGACCGCGACGTCTTCCTCTTTCTCGTCGACGATCTGAACCCCATCGAAGCTGGCCGGTTGCCGGATGGCTCGCCCGATCTGTTCTTTCGAGGGTTCTACTGCTGGAACTCCGAGGTCGGCGCCAAGACGCTCGGCATCGCCAGCTTTTATCTTCGCGCGGTCTGTCAGAACCGCAATCTCTGGGGCGTGGAGGATTTCGAGGAAATCACGATTCGTCATTCCAAATATGCGGCGTCGCGCTTCGCGCATGAGGCGGCGCCGGCGTTGACGCGTTTCGCCAATTCGTCGCCTCTGCCCTTCATCAACGGCGTCAAGGCGGCTCGCGAGCGCATCGTCGCGCGCTGCGACGACGACCGCACGGAATTCCTGCGCAAACGCGGTTTCTCAAAGGCTGAGACTGCCAAGATCATCGACACCGTGCTGACCGAGGAAGGGCGCAAGCCCGAGAGCGTCTTATGCCGATATCGGCATAAGACGCTTTATGCCGACTTCGGGATTATGCCGAGTAGCGCCCCCGATCCGCCGGTTTTGCTTGAAGCTGCAGCCTGATTTACTCGGCATAATTATGGTCCCTCGGGTTGTTGCGACCCGAGGGACCGGTTCATCGATCAACCGCTATTTTGCGCGCTGGATGTCAGCAAGGCTCGCCAGCAGCCTGTCGGGTGGGCGAAATCTACCTTGCTGGATCGTTGGCGGCGCGTGCGCAGCGAGCACAGCAAGCTTTTCCGCAGGGTCGACGCGGAGATAGGCTTCTGTGCTTTGCAGGCTTGCGTGGCCGAGCCAGAGGGACACCTTGCGGATGTCGCCGGTGGCAGCGAGCGTGTGCATGGCGCAGCTGTGCCGCAGCACGTGCGGCGTTACCCGCTTTCGCAACAGCGAAGGCTGCTTTTGGGCGGCACTGTCGACGTGCAGCGCCAATCGATGCGCAAAACCGTCACGGCTCATGCGCTTGCCATCTCGATTGAGAAACAGCTCAGGAGCCGAGGCTTCCGGGCGCACCGCAATCCACGCCCGCACAACCGCCTGCGTCTCGCGCCATAGCGGTAACACGCGCTCGCGCCGCCCTTTTCCAAGAATGCGTATTGTCGCGAGCGAGTGATCCGGGAAGTCTGCGATGCGCAACGAAAGCAGTTCGGAGACACGTAATCCGGCGGCATAGGTCAAGTGCAGCATGGCCCTATCCCTTGCGCCGCCTGGTGTCCGCGCATTGGGAGCGGCCAGCAAAGCCTGTATCTCCTCCCGCGTCAGATGGTCGATCAACGCCTTGTCGGTCCGCTTCATCGGCAACGCCCGGATTCGCATCGCTTGTTCAAGGCAGACCGGGACCTTGTACTCGACATAGCGGAAGAACGATCTGATTGCGGCAAAGCGGGCGTTGCGCGATCTGGCGACGTTGCGCCGCTCGCCTTCTATGTGGTCGAGAAACTTCAGCACAAGTTCTGGGTCGATATCTTCGATAGCGAGATCGCTCGGCCGCCGCTTGAGACGGTCGGCGGCGAAGCGCGCCAGCAGGGCGAAGGCATGGGCGTAGCTCGCGACGGTATGTGGGCTGGCGTTGCGCTCTCGCGGGAGGTGCTCACGCAAGAAAGCCGTCAGATGGAGAGCAAGGGCTGTCATGCCGCGTCCTCCCTAAACAACCGCTCGCTGGCCACGGCGATGCTGCGCATTAGGACCGGGGTCGCCTCCAGATACCAGTAGGTGTGCGCGATGTCCGCATGACCGAGGTATGTGCTGAGCGCCACCATATGATTGGCGACGATCTGCCGATCATGCGCGCAAGACTTCAAGCGAGCGTACAGCAAAGCTGTGCCGCAAGTCGTGCAGACGCGGCCCCGATGTCCCTGTTGGCCCGCGCAGTCCGAGGCGACGCGCGATCTGGACGAACACGACGTGCGCCCTGACCTTGCTTGGCGCGCGCCCGGTTTTTATGATGAACAGATCAGCGCCATCGCCTCCCATTCTGTTCCGGATGGCGATGTAATTGGTCAGCGCCTGTCGCGTCGTCGCGTGGATCGGCAACAACCGGCTCTTGTCGAACTTGCCGTTCCGAACGACCAGGCCATCCTCGGTGAGATCATCGCATTGCAGCGCCAGGGCTTCCGAGATGCGGAGCCCTGTCGCCGCCAACAGGCCGAAGAGATGGTGGTAGGTAATCGGACTGATCGAGCCACTGGGAGGAAGATCAACGCCGCATCCATAATGGCGCGAATTTGGTCAGGCTCCAGAAGATGGGGGGCCGGACGCGGTCGCTTGCCTCGCCCGAAGGCGCCGGCGGGAGGGACCTCGTGCTGCGGGTCTTCGGCGTTGAGGAACGCGCAAAAACGCCGGACGGTGTCGAAGCGCGATCTCGCCCGAACAGGGGAGGACGCCATTGAGCACCAGTCGTGGACGCGGCTGATGCGCGTGTGCCGGTCTCCGTGCGCCTCAGCGTAGTCGGCAAACAAGCGGAGCGTCCGGCTTTGTTCGCTGAAATTGAGCCCGAGCCGGCGATAAAGGGCGACGTAGCGCGTCGCATCCTCACTCAGCATGACGCCTCTCCCGGCCAGGGCTGCGCGACCCGCATGAGCATCGGCACATCGACCTTAGCATAGATGGCGGTCGTGCCGGGCGATCGATGTCGCAGGACGGCGCCGACCGACTCCAGGCTGGCTCCGGTCCGCAGCATTGAGGTCGCCAATGAATGTCGGAACAGATGCGCCCCAGTGGGAACGCCTTCGATTCCGCCTCGCGCCAGAATGCGGGAGACGATGCCGGCGATCTCTGAGGATGACGCGAGCGGGGTGAATGGCGCCTGGACGCGCAAAAATAGATGCTCCTCCGTAACCAGCGGACGGCCGCGCTCGATATAGGCGAGCATTGCGTCGCCCACATCCTGCGGCAGCGGCAGGCTGACGGAGCGACGTCCCTTTCCATGCACGGTCAGCAGCGCGTTCGTCCAATCGACGTCGCTGATCCGCAGCCGGCGGATGTCGCCGGCCCGCAAGCCGAGCCGCGCCAAAAGAAGGACAATTGCCCGATCGCGAAGGCCGACTGGCGTCGCGGTTCCGCACGACGCAATGATCCGCTCTATCGTCGAGGGGCTGGCGTATCTTGGAAGGGAAGCCAAGCGCCGCCGTGCAACCGACGGCACCGCCAGGCAAAGCTCGGGACGGCACTCGCTCCTTGCGGCAAGGAAACGGAGGTAGCTTCGCAGCACGGTTGCCGTCATCCGTACCGACGAGCGGGAACGGGACGGCGCTTGGCTCAGGACCACGTTCCGGATTGCCGCCGCGTCATACACGGTCGGATCGGCGCCCAGGCCATGAATCCACCGCGACGTTTCGTGGAGATAACGATCGATCGTCTGATCGGTTGCTCCGCAGTGCTGCTTGAGCCAGAAGCGAAACTCGGCAAGCCGAGGGTCTTCTACCGGCATAGCCGCTGCGCCGGTCGACGCGATGACGCCTTGGTCCTTCAGGAATGCGAGAAACCGACGCGCCCCTCGCCGCCGCTTCTTCTCGCCGGATTCCTCCAGCTTGGCGCCCTTGCGCCCGATCGAGCAGCGGCAGTCATGCTGCACAAAGCGTTCGACGACGGCTTCGTCGACATCGCGCCATCGAAGCCGCGAAATACGGACCCAGACGGCGAAATGTTCAGCTGCCGAAAAAATTACCCGCCGCGCCCAACAGCTGTATCCCAAAGCCGTGAGCCGATCCGCGTAAGACGACAGATGTGCGGCGATGTCTTCTACATCGTCGGTGCGGGGAACATCGCCGCGATCCTCCAGGAAACGAACAAACCGCCCGACCCGGCTGATGTAGGCCGGATTGATCAACTGCTTCGGGCTATAGCGAGGGCAGCGGCATCTGTGCTTCGCAAAGCGATGAACGACAGCCATGTCCACGCTGCTGATGGCAATGCGGTTGCGATTGAGCCAGAACAAAAAGTGGCGGGCGGCGCTTCCGCAGCTCACGAAGGAGGACGTTCCTCGCATCGGTTCAAGAAACTCCGCCAACGCATCCGTTGAATCACGGGTGGCGCGATCAGTCTGCGGGTGACCGGATAAATCGCCAGCATCGAATGTCATGTTCGTCCCTTCGGGTTGTTGCGACCCGAGGGACCATAATTATGCCGAGTAAATCAGGCTGCAGCTTCAAGCGAATCCGGTGGATCGGGGGCGCTACTCGGCATAATCCCGAACTCGGCATAAAGCGTCTTCGACTTCGTCCAAGGGATTACGGCAATTGCGCGCGACAAGACGCATCAGGACGCACGGCTCGATCTTGAGGCGCGGGCGAAGAAGCTCTTCGAGCGGGCAGCGTAGGTTCAGGCCCACTGGCGCAGTGGGGACCGCTGTTCGGCAGATGGTCGTCGTCGCCTCGTCTTATCCGCATACTCACCCGGCGTCGCCCTCAAAGTAAGAGGGCGGCGCTGCGCTTCGTGACGGGTTCGAGGTCGAGAGATAGTCTCCCGGCCACCCGTCGCGGAGTTGATCCCCATGACCAGGTCGGTTCAGAAAATCCAGCTCAGCGCCTCCCGCGACATTCCCTTCAACAAGCTCGTCCTGTCGCAGGCGAATGTCCGCCGCATCAAGGCGGGCGTCTCGATCGAAGAGCTCGCGGAGGACATCGCGCGCCGCACGCTTCTGCAAAGCATCACCGTCCGCCCAGTCGTCGACGAGCACGGCGCCGAGACCGGCATGTTCGAAATCCCTGCGGGCGGGCGGCGCTACCGCGCGCTGGAGCTTCTGGTGAAGCAGAAGCGCCTGGCGCGCAACGCCCCCATCCCCTGCGTCGTTCGTTTGGAGGGAACGGCCGAAGAAGACAGTCTCGCCGAGAACGTGCAGCGAGCGCCCTTGCATCCGCTCGATCAATTCCGCGCCTTCTTGACCCTTCGCGAAAAGGGTCAGAGCGAGGAGGAGATCGCCGCCGCCTTCTTCGTCAGCGTCGCCGTCGTCAAACAGCGCCTGCGGCTCGCTTCCGTGTCGCCGGCGCTTCTCGACGTCTATGCCGAGGACGGCATGACGCTCGACCAGTTGATGGCCTTCACCGTCAATCAGGACCATGAGCGCCAGGAGCAGGTCTGGGAGGCGATCCAGCGCTCCTACAACAAGGAAGCCTATCAGATCCGTCGCCTTCTCACCGAGGGCGCGGTGCGAGCCTCGGACAAGCGGGCGCAATATGTCGGCGAAGATTATCTCGCCGCCGGCGGTCCCATCATGCGGGACCTCTTCCAGAGCGACGACGGCGGCTGGCTGCAGGACGTCGCCTTGCTCGAACGGCTCGTGGCCGAGAAGCTCACGCGCGACGCCGAGCCGATTGTGGCCGAGGGCTGGAAATGGGTCGAGACGGGGATCGACTTTCCTTACGGCCACACCTACGGGCTCCGCCACCTTCAGGGCGAGCGCCAGCCTCTGAGCGATCAGGAAACCACAACCCGAGAGTCGCTTCGTCTCGAAGCCGAACAGCTCGAAGCCGCCTATTCGGATGCCGACGAGATTCCCGAGGGCGTCGATGCGCGCCTGGCCGAGATCGAGACCGCGCTCGAAGCGATGGAGGACCGTCCGGTGATTTACGCGCCGGAGGACATCGCCCGCGCCGGCGTCTTCGTCAGCATCGACGGATCGGGGCGACTGCGGATCGAGCGCGGCTATGTCCGCCCCGAGGACGAAGCGCCGATCGAGGAGCCTGAAGCACTGATCGACGAAGCCGAAGAGGGTAACGTCGGTAGCTCGCCTTCGAGCACGGCCGCCCATGCTCAGGGCGCGGCGCCGGACAGGGACGATATGGTCCGGTCTGGCGCGGGGAGGATGAGGAAGACGAAGGCCTTCGCCCCCTGCCCGACAAATTGCTCACTGAGCTCACCGCCTATCGCACGCTGGCGCTGCGCGAGGTGCTCGGCCATGACCCAGACATGGCCTTCCTCGCCGCGCTTCACGCCATCTGCCTGCGGCTGTTCTATCGTTACGGCTCCGACACCTGCCTGGAGATCGAAGCGAAGACTGTTTCCTTCGGCGCACAGGCGCCGGGCCTCTCCGACACGCCGCTCGCGGCCAAGGTCGACGCCCGTCATCTCGACTGGTCGCAGCAGCTGCCAGTGGAGCCGCAAGACCTTTGGGACGTTCTCACGACCTTCGACGTGGAAGCGCGCCAGCGTCTCTTCGCTCATTGCGTCTCCCTGACGGTCAACGCCGTGCAGGAGCCCTGGAGCCGGCGACCGAGCGCGATCGCCCATGCTGATCGTCTGGCGACCTCACTGTCCCTCGACATCGCGGCGACGGGCTGGTGGCCGACCGCCGATAATTTTCTCGGGCGCGTGACCAAGGCGCGGATCGTCCAGGCGGTGAGCCAAGCAAAGGGCGCGGATATCGCCCGGCGCATCGAGGCATTGAAGAAGGGCGACATGGTCCAAGAGGCCGAACGGCTCCTTTCCGGCACGCACTGGCTGCCCGAGCCGCTTCGCACGCCCGGACGCGCCCTGCATCTGCATGCCTCCGAAGGAAGGCCCTCCGAGCAGCCCGCCGAGGAACACGCCATGCCGGTCGAAGAAACGGCGGTGATCGCGAGCGAAACGGCCATCGACGAAACGGCTTCCGAGGAAGATGCTGATGAGGCGTCGGTCGACGAGCCCCAGGGCGTCGCCGCCGAATAGACCTCCCCGAGGCCGACAGCGTGGGGCTCGCCAGCAATGGCGGGCCCCTTTTCTTTTGGAGGGTGGAGCCGTGCCCAGTTCAGCCGCCTCCGAGCTGGCGCGCCGCCTCGCGCAGGACGCCGAGGCGGTATGCCGCCGATATTTGTCGAATGGCCGTCGCGAAGGCCGCTACTGGCTTGTCGGCGATGTGCGCAATACGCCCGGCCGCAGCCTGTTCGTCCGACTGACCGGACCAGAGAGCGGCAAGGGCGCCGCCGGCAAATGGACCGACGCCGCCACGGGGGAACATGGCGATCTTCTCGACATCATCCGCGAGGCCGCCCGCTGCGCCGACTTTGTCGAGGCCATTGATGAAGCGCACCGCTTTCTCAGTCTGCCGAGGGATGACCCGCCGACCGAACGAGGGACATCGCATATCCAGGGGCCGAAAGCTTCTTCGGATGCCGCACGACGTCTCTTCCATATGTCGAGACCGATCATAGGCACGTTGGCCGAGCGCTATCTGCGCCATCGCGGCATGACGACGCTGCACGATCTCGACAGCCTGCGCTTTCACCACCGTTGCTACTACCGGCCAGAGAAATCCTCCGCTGTCGAAACCTGGCCCGCCATGATCGCCGCGGTGACCGATCTCAACGGCAAGATCACCGGCGCGCATCGTGCCTGGCTCGATCGATCGGGGCGCGACAAGGCGCCGATCGCCACTCCTCGCCGGGCGATGGGCGATCTTTGTGGCAATGGCGTGCGCTTTGGAGCGCCGCTCGACGTCATGGCGGCCGGCGAAGGCATCGAAACCGTGCTGTCGGTTCGATGTCTGGTTCCAGCCATGCCGATGATCGCTGCGCTCTCATCCACGCATCTCACCGCGCTGTTCTTGCCGCCGACCCTGCGCCGTCTTTACGTTCTTCGCGACAATGACGCCGCCGGCAAGAAGGCTTCCGCGATCCTCGTCGACCGCGCCACCGCCGAGGGCATCGAGGCGCTCGTCCTTGTTCCCAGGCTTGGGGACTTCAACGACGATCTGCGCCGCCTTGGCGAAGATGCGCTGCGCGCGGCGATCCGGACGCAGCTCGCGCCGCAGGACGTCGAGCGCTTCTTGACGCTCTCGGCGTAAGTTCGCAGGTCGAGCATGTTCGCCGCTGACCTCTCGCCGCCGCCTTCCTCGCCAATCGGCTCCCACCCGCCAGATCGAGCCGCAGTCCCGGCCTTCTGAGAGGGCGACCTTTGCGTCGTACGCGCCCGCCAGGCAATGGCTGCGGCCGGCTATTTTCCGTCGCGCCCTTCGGGCGCTTTACAGCGCGAAACAAAATAGCCGGCGCTTCGCCATCCTCCGCGGCGCTTCGGCCGGTCGCTTCGCTCCCGGTGCCAGCCGGACTCGTCCGCCGCCTTTTGTCGCCACGAAGGCCGCGAGGGTCGCGGCCCGTCCGACGAAGGAGAGCGCCAATGACGACCGATCGCGACGACCGAGACTTTGAGACCGCGCAAGCCGCCTCGACAACCGACCGGGGTCTCGGAGAACTCCAACTCTATGGCTACCGCCCCTTTCACGACGAACCCGATCCCCGGCCGCTGCCCGAGCCCAGCACGATCACCGGCGCCGTCGCCGACATCTTCGACGCGCTTGTCGCGACCCTCAGCGACAGCCGCCTCGAGCCCGACCTCGAAGACCTGCTCTGGTCGACGGTCAATCTCTTCCACCGCGCCATCGCCCGCATCGAGCGCGAACTCGACGACAATGAGCAGGCGCAGAAGCGCAGCCAGAAGGAGCAGGACGGTTCTGAAATCCGTTCGGTCGAGCTCGAGCGGCTGATCTGCGAGGGGCAGACTCTCATCGAGCGCCGGGACAGCATGGAGCTCTTCCGCGACCAGGCCGCCGACGCCTTCGAACTGCACACCGGCTCGTCCTGGCGTCCCCGCGCCGGCTCCAAGGTCAACCATCGTTCGCTGACGGCGTCGCTCATCGACAGCCGCGACTTCCTCGCCGCCAAGCGCCGCGCCGAAACCGAGCTTCTCCTACCCGCCGGGCCGAGGATCGCCTTCACCGGCGGACTCGACTTCAACGATCATCGCGCGATCTGGGACCGGCTCGACAAGGCGCTGGCGAAACATCGCGGCATGGTGCTGCTGCATGGCGGCTCGCCGAAGGGCGCCGAGCGCATCGCTTCCTGCTGGGCCGACAACCGCAAGGTGACGCAAATCGCCTTCAAGCCCGACTGGGCGCGTCACGCCAAGGCGGCCCCCTTCAAGCGCAACGACCGGATGCTCGAAACGCTCCCCATTGGCGTCATCGTCTTCCCGGGCTCCGGCATTTCGGCGAATCTGGCCGACAAGGCGCAGGTCCTCGGAATCCCGGTCTGGAAATACGAGAGCAGCGGCGCATAGGCGCCGCCAATGGTCAATGACGCGCCGTCGCCAAGGATTCTACATACTCCTCTGACGACGATGTGCGTTGCGCCATGGCGGAGGTGGGGGCGCAGCCTCGACTCACGCCATGGAGCAGCAAAGATGTTGTTCGCCATCCTTTTCAATTTCGCAGGCCTGGGGCTCTTCTGCTGGCTCCTTTATGCGCTCGCGGTCGACGCGCTCGCATTCTTCGCAGCACTCTCCATTGCATTCGCCGCGTTCAACGCTGGCGCCGGCGTCATCGGCGCCGTCGCTCTGGGGCTAATCACGGGCGTCGGCGTCCTGACCCTCATGCGCATCGGCGTCGCCGCGACGCGCTCTTGGCCCCTCCGGCTCGCAATCACGCTGATCTACGTCACCCCCGCGGGCGTCGCCGGCTATCAGCTTTCGGGCGCCTTCGCCGGCCTTGGCGGCGCAAGCGGGTTCTGGCGAGACTCCATGGCGTTTCTTGGAGCGCTCGCAGTCGCCGCAGCGGCGCGGGCGCGATTGGAAGCGCCGCCTCCTGATCCCGCGAGATGACGCGCCACGGACGGCGTCGTTGCCCTTCTGGCGCCTAGGCGAGCTGGGACGGATCTTTCCCCGTCGTCGCATCCGAGTTCGGACGGCTGAACGTCACATCTTCACAAGACGAGAGCCTGCGGCATCGTTTGACGCGGAGGCTGCGGCGCGGACACCGCTGCGATGAAGAAGCGCGCTGCGGTTCCTTTCGTCGCGATGGTCGCTCCGGTCTGAGGTCACGTCACCCAAACGCCGCCGACGCTTTCTTTTCCTTCGCCTCGTCGCTCGCTGGACTTGTGCTGCAACCAATGTTCCGCGCCAACTCTCCCCATTGATCGCAATCCAGCCCGGCGCCAACGCTGGCCTCTCTCTTGGCTGCATCTGGACGAAGGACGGCTGCGCCTCGATCGCCTGAGGCGCAACAGCGGGTCAGCAACTTTCTTCCCCTGACGCCTGAGGCGTCATTCCTCGCGAGGCAAGAAAGCCGCTTCTCCGCTGTCCTGCGCTTTGCTGCGGCCCTGCGGGTGCGTCGGCGGATCGCCTCCGTCTCTCGAAGCGCCATCGAGGCCGCGATGGTCGCGGGCTCGAAAACGAGATCAACAGGAGATTATCATGGCGAACATCGGCTCCTTCAAAAAGTCCGGCAACGAGTATCAGGGCGAAATCGTCACCCTCAGCGTCCAGGCGCGCGGTGTCCGCATCGTCCCAGAAACCAACCGCGCCAATGACAACGCCCCCAGCCACCGCGTCTTCGTCGGCCGCGCCGAGATCGGCGCCGCCTGGCCGAAGCGCTCCAACGAGGGCCGCGACTATCTTTCGCTCAAACTCGACGATCCGAGCTTCACCTCGCCGATCTACGCCAACCTCTTCGACGACGAGGAAGGCGACGGCTACAGCCTGATCTGGTCACGCGGCCGCAAGGCCAACGGCGATTGATCGCCAGCGCCCCGCCCGAGCAATCGGGCGGGGGTTCTTTTTCCCTCACGCGTCAGCTCGACTTTGGTTCGAGCTCGCCCTTTTCGTGCGTCATTGGCGAGCCCTGCGCGCCTGAAGCCGACTGTTGTGGGCCATGATTTCGACGACGAGCCTTCCCGGCTTGGGCGTCAATTTGACTTGCCGAGGACAGCCGCTCTTTGCGCGCTTTCTGCGGTGCTTTTCGAACCGGCATTGCGCCGCTCTCTCCCGACTTCCGAGCGCCTGTCGATCTGAGAAGCTCGTTCGCCTCAATTTCAAGCGACGTCGCAAAGCGTTCCAGAACATCGACGCTCGCTGCATAGAGCCGGCGCTCGATTGCACTGATATAGGTTCGATCGATTTCCGCGCGATGCGCAAGCTCCTCTTGCGACCAGCCACGGGCTCGTCGCAATTTCCGGAGGTTCAGCGCCAGCACATCTCGCAAGTTCATCTGCGAGATGACGCCGCCTTGTCGAGTATTTCACCACGGAGTATACTCTACAAAACGCGTCGAGACAGCAGGCTGCGCTCCTGTAGCCATTCGGGGGAAATTCCCGTTAAATGCCGTTGATGCGGCAGGCCACCTTAGGAGACGCGACGTCATGAGCCGTCCCGACCCCATGCCCGTCGCAGATCTTGCGCCCAGCGAAACGTCCGTTACTGATTACGACCTCGCCCATGCGCCGACATATTTGCGACTGCTGGACGCGGCCGCTGAAGGCGCTTCGTGGGAAGAAGCCTGCCGGATTGTGCTCGGCATTGATCCCGATCGAGAACCGGAACGCGCGGCAAGCGCGCATCGATCCCATCTCGAACGGGCGAGATGGCTTACCCAGCACGGCTATCGCGAGTTGCTCAAAGGCAGCTGAACCGTAGCTTCAGCAAACATCCAATTCGACTCCATCGCTGTCGTTTCCCCATTGCAGTCGGATTCCGACACGATTCTTGACACGTTCTTCCCACAACCTTTGCAGGCAATATTCATTTGTCGCGAGAACTCCCATGTCGGATCAGGACTGGCGCTCGCCAAAAGCATACGATTATTTGCAGAACTTGAGCGCTCCGGGTCTCGCCTGGGAGTTTCTCAGACGCAACGCGGATTATCGCGCCGACTTCGCAAACCCAGACATTCGAGCTGCGCTCGACGCCGGCGCCGCCGGTTCGACGCGGCGCTGGGGGTTGCGATTTCGCGGTGGATCCCGAGCTGCGCGCCGACGAAGCAGAGATCTTCTGGCTGCCTGAGCTGCGGGCGTCGAGCGTCATCCTCGTCGCGTCGCCGATTGCACCCGCTTCCGACGAGGAACCGCCGGCGCCATCTTCAATCGCTCCTTCCGCCCCTGATTTGCTCAGCCATCCCGCGTTAGTAGCGCGCCGAACCGGAGACGATGGCCAACATCTCCTGTTGCGATCAACGCGCGACGATCACCAGCTTTGGCTCCCCGGTCGGCAGGCAGGCGACGGACCACTCGCCGCAGTGATCCTCCTCGACGAACTTGCGCCGCACCGAGCCGAAGCCGCGTTGAGATTCTGGCGGTTACTGCGCGACAAGCCGCCGCATTGCGCCGAACATCCTCCTGATCTGCGCCGCGTCTTCTCCCTTCTTCGCGCCCTCGACGGCCATCTCGGCGGCGCTTCCTATCGCAAGATTGCCGAGCGCCTTTTCGGTAAGGCCCGCGTCGCCGCCGATCCCTGGAAAACAGCCTCCCTTCGCGACGCCACGATCCGCCTCGTTCGCGGCGGCGTCACGCTGATGCGCGGCGGCTATCGCAAGTTCCTCAAAAAGTAGCAGCGCTCCCCCAAGCTCACTCCGATGCTGTCGCCGGGTGGCGATTTCCGTCGCCCTTATCTTCACCATCCCTCCCGCCCGTTTCCCTCCGCCATGGTGATCGAGCCAAGCCGCCGATAGCCGGTGGCGCGCCACAATCTGCCGAGGCTCATCCATGTCCGCACAAACAGCGCCCCTGCCGCCGCGTTACCTTCGCACGCCCGAAGCCGCGCGATTTCTTGGCCTTTCCGGCCGCACGCTGGAAAAGCATCGCACTTACGGAACGGGCCCGCGCTACTCGAAGCTCGGCGGTCGGGTCGTCTACCGCGTCGAAGACCTGCAGGCCTGGGCCGATCGCGGCGCCAAGGCGTCAACTTCCGACCCCGGCGTCGGAACCGTCCTCCCCGCACGGCGGCACGCCGACGGCCTTGCGCAGCGCGCCGCTCAACCGCGCGGCTGACCTTTCGGGAGAGATGAGAATGATGCCCCGAGACCGACACGCGCGCAGTTGCGGCCACGAACGGGAGCAGCTCGAACTCTTTCGAGCGCTGCCCGGCGAGCTCGCGCCGCGCGATGCGCAGGACCTCATGGCCTATCCCTTCTTCAGCCTCGCCAAGTCAAAGCGAACGGCGCCCATCGACTTCAGGACGGCTCAAATCGCGATCAAGGTAGAAGCGACCGCCGAGCATGGCATGGCCACCATCTGGGATGCCGACGTGTTGATCTGGGCGGCGTCCCAAATCGTCCAGGCGCGCGATAGAGGCCTCAAGACCTCGCGCCTGATGGCGACGACGCCCTATGAGATTCTCACCTTCATCGGCCGCGCCACGGGCGCGCGCGACTATCAGCGCCTGCGCGCCGCCTTCGACCGGCTGCAGTCAACCAGCGTCGTCACGTCGATCCGTCAAACGACTGAAAGACGCCGGCGGCGCTTCTCCTGGATCAACGAATGGAAGGAGACCGCTGATCCGAGCGGCCGGCCTCTCGGCGTCGAACTGATCGTGCCGGACTGGTTCTATGAAGGCGTCCTCAACGAAGCCTTGGTGCTCACAATCGACCGGGCATATTTCTCGCTGACGGGCGGTCTTGAGCGCTGGCTGTATCGCCTCGTTCGCAAACACGCCGGCAATCAGCAGGGCGGCTGGAGCTTCGATTTCGCGCATCTCCACGCCAAGTCCGGCGCGCTCTCGCCGCTCAAGCATTTTGCGTTCGATCTGCGCGGCATCGTTCGGCGCCAGCCCATTCCTAATTACCGGCTCGACATCCGCCGAGGCCCGTTCGGCCGCGAACTTCTCATCTTCACGCCGCTCACTGCCGATCCGCTCGAGCGCGCCGTTCAGCGCCTCGATCGTCGTCTCGCCGCTGTGGAAAAGCTGTGAATAGCCTCGTGCTATCAGGGACCGAATCTATCGTGCTATCGGGGACCAAATCCTCGTGCTATCGGGGACCAAAATGGCGCCCAAGCCATTGTCGTCGAAGCCTTCACGGCGCTCGTAACTTACTAACTTCGGAATCCTTCGGATTCCTTCTAACGGCGGGCGCCTCCCGCTCGACTGCCGCCCCACGAGCAAAAAGCCAGCCGGGAAGAGAAGAAGGCGCGCCCGCATCGCGACATCCGCGACGCGCGCGCAGAGCCGGCCATTCGGGCGACAGTGACACCCCTTCGGCACAGCGAGCCATCGCGCTCCGGCGAGCGGACCAAAATCGGCGCGCATTTCCTCCGTTCGACCATGACGTGACCGGAGGCCAACCATGAACGCGCCGACCGAAGTCGAACTCTATTTCGTCAAAGGCAAAATCGAACGCTGGCTGCGCTTCGGCAAACCGATCAACGAGCGAACGCTTGATCGACGGCGGCGCGTCGCGACATTCGCGCCGGGCGCCATCTTCGCCTTCGTCCGCTGGGCGTCGAATGCGCATGGCACGCTCGTCTCGCGCATCGACATCCTGCGCGCCTGCGACGACGGCGAGCCCTGCTCCACCATTCCGGGCGTAAAGCCCGGCGCGGAGATTTTGCTACGGACGGTCGGCTGGGAGAAGGTGCAGCGCGTCCTGCGCGCCATCGACGCCGTCGAAGCGCTTGGCTTTCTTCCGCAGGAAATCTGTCCCGACCATTGGCGGCACGTCCACAACCGGCTCGCCGCCGGGCTGGTGCCGCGCGCCTATTCGCGTGATCGCCATCGCGCCTGGCTGCTGCGTGCTGGATTGGAGCGACGCCCATGAGGACGCTCGCTCTCGCTTTCGTCGCCGTCTGCGCAATCGCGTCGACCTTCGCTGGCGGCCGCGAGCCGCTGTTCGTCTGGAACGCCTCCGCCAGCGCGCCCATCGGACTCTACGCCGTCCGCCCGATCGGGGTGCTCGCTATCACTGATCTCATTGTCGCGCGGCCGCCCGAACCCCTCGCCGAGTGGCTCGCGGCCCGCGGATATCTGCCCGAAGGGGCGCTGCTCATCAAGCGAGTGGCGGCGCTCCCGGGGCAGAAGATCTGCCGGGAGGATCGCAGCATCATTGTCGATGGAAGCGTCGTCGCCGAGGCTAATGCGCGCGACCACGCGGGCCGTGATCTGCCGCGCTGGAGTGGCTGCTTCGTGCTCAGATACGGCGAAGTCTTCCTGCTCAATTGGGATCATCCCGCCTCGCTCGACGGACGCTATTTTGGGGCGCTTCCGGTTGAAGCTGTCGTGGGTCGCGCGCTGCCGATCTGGACGGAGGAGGAGTGATGGTCGATCCATCCCTCTGCAGGGAAGTAACTTGCTGCGGCGCTTTCATCCGCCGTGGTTCGACGAGATTTCAAACCAGTGCGCTCGCCCTGCTCTGCGTCTTGTCGGCGCTTCCCGCTTTTGCAGAGCCCACACGCGGCGATGCTATAGCAAATGAAAAATCGCGCCGTCTCGCCATCGCAAGCGCACTCACCGAGGCGTCCAATCGCTTCCGTCTCCCGGTCCATTGGCTGCGCGCCGTCATGCGCGCCGAGAGCGGCGGCGACGTCAAATCCATCTCCAGGAAGGGCGCGATCGGGCTCATGCAACTCATGCCCGCGACCTACGCCGACTTGCGCACGCGCTACGGTCTTGGCGCCGATCCTTTCGATCCTCACGACAATATTCAGGCTGGAGCCGCCTACCTTCGCGAGTTGCTCGACCAATATGGCGAGCGCGGCTTTCTGGCGGCGTATAACGCCGGCCCGGGGCGCTATGAGGACTACCTTCACGGTCGCTCCTTGCCAGCCGAAACGACGGAATATGTCCGAAGGATTGCGCCTTCACTTTCACTCGGCGGAATTTCCGCAGCCCCTTATTCCGCCTCCTCTGGCAACGCTTCCTCTTCAATCTTTGTCGCGATCACCGCACAGGAAAAGCACGACGATCAGCCGCCGAGACACAGCGCCGATGCCGCTCTCGGAGCCGAAGGATCGATACTTCGCTCTCTCATTCCGGCGCGGCAAGAGGTCAGATTATTTGCAGTAGATTTGCACGCAGCGAGCAGCTCCAACGATTCGTCGCCTGCTGCTCTTTCACGCGCCTCCGACCTTTTCGTCGTTCGTCGGCCTTCAGGTGCATCCCGATGACGGCAGTCTGCTATTTTCGCAGATTGGCGTATGTCCTCGCGCCTTTATGCGCGAGCCCCGCCGAGGGAGCGCAAGCGACCGAGTTATCGCAAGATAAAAGGGACAGCCTGCGGCTTTGTCCGGCGGTCGGTTTTTCGTTGCCCTGCAATGTATTCACACAGGCTGCGATTGCGATGCGGAGCCTCTCGCTCGTAGCAAGCCTCTGTAACAACGCGTCAATTTCCACCTCGTCTACGCTTCGCCATGTCGCGTGACGACGACATTCGCATCCGGCCCGGTCGCATCCGCTCGACGAAGCCGGGAAGAACGAGGAGCTTCGTATCGCGCGTGCTGGCCGCGACGCAGAAGGCCGGCGGCCTGCATCGTTCGGGCGCGCGCGGAAATGGGCGCGCCGCCTTCGGCCGCGGCCGGGCGGCGAGCCTCTCGGCGCTACGCGGCCTGACCTCCCATTCACGCGGCGTTGTGATTAAGGCGCGCGTCGTTCGACATGGTCCGAAGTCGGCGCCCCTCACCGCGCATCTTTCCTATCTGCAACGCGAAGGCGTCACCCGCGACGGCGCGACCGGGCGAATGTTTGATGCCGCTGGCAACGAGGCGGATGCCCGCAGCTTCGCGGGGCGATGTCAGGGCGACCGTCATCATTTTCGGTTTATCGTCTCGCCAGATGACGCCCAGGATCTTTCCGACCTTCGCGCCTTCACCCGTGACCTCATGAGCGAGATGGCGCGTGATCTAGGGACCAGACTCGACTGGGCGGCAATCGACCACTGGAACACCGAGCATCCCCACATCCACGTCCTGGTGCGCGGCCGAGGCGATGACGGCGGCGATCTCGTCATCAGCCGCGACTACATCAGCAGGGGTCTTCGCGCCCGCGCCGAGCAGCTTGTCACCCTGGAGCTCGGGCCCCGCAGCGAGCAGGAGATCCATCAGGCGCTCGAGCGGCAGGTCGACGCCGACCGCTGGACCCCGCTCGATCAGGCGCTGGCGCTGGAAGCACGCAAGCAGGATGGCCTCGTCGACTTTCGGCCGAACACCGGTCAGGAGCACGATGTCGAACGCTCAACGCTGATCGCTCGCGCGCGCAAGCTCGAAAAACTTGGGCTCGCCGCGCCGCTCGGCCCCGGCCAGTGGATGATCGGCGAGGACGCCGAGAGCGTCCTGCGCGCGCTCGGTGAACGCGGCGACATCATCAAGCGCATCCATCGCGGCCTGAGGGAGCGGGGCGTCGAGCGGGCGACCGCCGACTTCGTCTGGGATAGCGACGCGCGCAGCGAGCCAATTATCGGCCGCCTCATCTCGCGGGGTCTCGACGACGAACTGAAGGGCTCGGCCTTTGCGATTATCGACGGCGTCGATGGCCGCGCGCATCACATTCGGCTCAAAGATCTCGACGCGACCAGCGACGCCGCCCCCGGCGCCATCGTGGAGGTCAGGCGACTTCCTCCTCGCGACGGCGGGACGCCCCTTCTCGTCCTCGCCGTTCGATCCGATCTTTCGATCGAGGAGCAAATCAACGCGACGGGCGCGACCTGGCTCGATCGACGCCTCGTCGCGAAGGAACCTATGCCACTATCGGAATCGGGATTCGGCCGCGAGGTCCGGGACGCCATGGAAGTGCGCACCGACCATCTTGCCGCCGAAGGGCTGGTCCGCCGCCAGGGCCAGCGCCTTGTGTTCGGCCGCGATCTTCTCGACACACTTCGCTCGCGCGAGCTGAATGAAGCTTCCACCCGGCTCGCGGCACAGACAGGCCTTCCACGCCATGACGCCGCCGAAGGCGAGACCGTCGCCGGCGTCTATCGACAGCGCGTGACTCTTGCTTCGGGTCGTTTCGCCATGATCGACGACGGACTTGGCTTCAGTCTCGTCCCGTGGTCCCCGTCGCTGGAAAAGGAACTCGGCCGGCAGGTGTCGGGCGCAATGACGCCTGGGGGCGTGGATTGGAGCTTTGGCCGGAAGAAAGGGATCGGCCTGTAGCCGGAGGGACGTTGAGGCGTGCTGCCTGGATTTCCGAGCTCTCGCAGTCCTTGAGGTCTCCCGGTATTTGCGCGCGGTAGCGCGACAGGCTGCGACCCCTGATCAATTGGTCTTGCGGGCGCGAGCGACGCCCCCACAAGCTGGCGCCCATGTACGCAACCCGCATCCTCTGGGGTCAGATCCTCGTCGTCTGCGCCATCGTGCTCGCGACCACATGGGGCGCAACCCAGTGGACCGCGTGGCGGCTGGCGCATCAGCCGGAACTGGGTCCGCCCTGGATCATGCTCGGAGACTGGCGTCTCTATCCGCCTCCGGCCTTCTTCGGGTGGTGGTATCACTTCGACGCCTATGCGCCGGATGTGTTCGTCGAGGGCGCGGTCATCGCCGCCTCGGGCGGCTTCGCCTCCATCGCCGCCGCCATCGCCATGTCCGTGCATCGCGCCCGCGAAGCGAAAAATGTCGTCACCTATGGCTCGGCGCGCTGGGCGACGCAGGAAGAAGCCGAAGCGGCGGAGCTGCTCGGACCCGACGGCGTGGTGCTGGGAAGGTTGGAGGACTGTTATCTGCGCCATGATGGCCCAGAACATGTTCTCTGCTTCGCGCCCACCCGCTCCGGCAAGGGCGTCGGCCTTGTCGTTCCGACGCTGCTTACCTGGCCAGGCGCTGTCATCGTCCATGACATCAAAGGCGAGAACTGGTCCCTCACCGCCGGCTGGCGGTCGCGTTTTGGCCGCGTGCTGCTCTTCGATCCGACCAACACCGCGTCCTCCGCCTATAACCCCTTGCTTGAGGTCCGGCGCGGGCCCGCCGAGGTACGGGACGTCCAGAACGTCGCCGACATTCTCGTCGATCCAGAAGGCGCGCTGGAACGGCGCAATCATTGGGAGAAGACCAGCCACTCGCTCCTCGTTGGCGCCATTCTCCATGTCCTCTACGCCGAAGCCGACAAGACGCTCGCCGGCGTCGCCAACTTCCTCTCCGACCCCAGGCGCCCGATCGAGACGACGCTCCGCGTCATGATGACGACGAAACATCTTGGCGACGCCGGCCCGCATCCCGTAGTGGCGTCGACCGCGCGCGAGCTTCTCAACAAATCCGAGAACGAGCGCTCCGGCGTTCTCTCGACCGCCATGTCCTTCCTTGGCCTTTATCGAGACCCTGTCGTCGCGAAGGTGACGCGCCAATGCGACTGGCGCATCGCCGATCTTGTCTCGGCCGAGAAGCCGGCGACGCTCTATCTCGTGGTGCCGCCATCCGATATCTCCCGAACCAAGCCGCTCGTGCGCCTGATCCTGAACCAGATCGGGCGGCGGCTGACCGAGGAGCTGAAGTCGAAGGAGCAGCGCCGCCGCCTGCTGCTCATACTCGACGAGTTCCCGGCGCTGGGCCGGCTCGACTTCTTCGAGTCGGCGCTCGCCTTCATGGCCGGCTACGGCCTCAAAAGCTTCCTCATCTCCCAGTCGCTCAACCAAATCGAGAAGGCCTATGGCCCGAACAACGCCATCCTCGACAATTGCCATGTCAGGGTGTGCTTTGCGACCAATGACGAACGCACGGCGAAGCGCGTCTCCGACGCCCTCGGCACGGCAACAGAAATGCGGGCAATGAAGAACTATGCTGGCCATCGGTTGAGCCCCTGGCTCGGCCACCTGATGGTCTCGCGCCAGGAAACCGCGCGGGCGCTGCTGACGCCCGGCGAAGTGATGCAGCTGCCGCCGACCGACGAAATCATCCTCGTCTCCGGCCTGCCGCCGATCCGCGCCAGGAAGGCGCGCTATTACGAAGACCGCCAGTTGCAGGCGCGGATATTGCCGCCGCCGGAGGGCCAAGTAGTCGACGATGGCCTATCGGCTGTGAACCCTGCCCGCGCCAGCGAGACCGACGATTGGTCTGGCTTGCCGCTACCCAAACGCGAAGGTGGATCCGACGAAGATCCCGCCAATGGCGGCATCCGCCGCGAGCCAGAACTCCCCGAGCACGAGGACATCGCGCCGATCGAATCCACCCTGGCCCCACCGATCGAAGCTCTCACCGCCGACGAGTCGGATGACGAAGAAGCGATCAAGGCCCGGCTTCTCCTCCGTCAGGGCCGTTCGCTCGCTCGCCAGGCCGCTCTCGACCCGGACGACGGCATAGCGTTGTAAGGCAAAGCCATGGCGGCTAAACAGCGTCTCTCGGTCTATCTCGACGCCGACATGATGGCGCGGCTGGAAAATCTCGCCGCGAAGGAGCGCGCGCCGAAATCGTCGATCGCCGAGGCGGCGATCATTTCCTTTCTGACAGCCGATGACGCTGATCGCTGGGAAGCCGCGCTGACGCGGCGGCTGGACAAACTCACTCGCTCAGTGGACCGCGTTGAGCGCGACCTCGAATTCTCGGTCGAAGCGCTGGCGCTCTATATCCGCGCCTGGCTCACCGCGACCCCGCCCTTTGCCGAGGGCGCGCAAGCGGCTGCGCAGGCCAAAGGGCGAGAGCGATACGAGAGCTTCATCGAGGCTTTGGGACGGAGGCTGGCTAGGGGGCAACGACTGGCGAAGGAGGTCTCGGAGGAGGTCCAGTCAACCGTTATCGACGAGAACTCGGATGGATGAACTTGCGACGGCCCTCTCGTGCAAAACCAACCAAGATTAAAAGTTCCTAATGCTCCGCATGCCTCTTTGCCTAACACCCAACCATATTTGGCATGACTTGGCCCAGGCTTTGCTCGTGGCGACATAGTCTGATTGCCATGATGACAGGAGCGCCGGTGCACGGCCCCGACAACCAAACCGAAAAGTCAAAAGCGGCGAGCCTAGCAATGGCCTTTGGCGGCGGCGCCGTCATTGGCGCACTCGGCGGTCTGATCGGTCTCGGAGGAGCTGAATTCCGACTGCCGCTGCTCATCGGCCTTTTCGCCTTTCCCGGCCTCGAGGCCGTGATCCTCAACAAGGCCATGAGCCTCATCGTCGTGGCTTTCGCACTGCCTTTTAGAGCCGGTTCTGTCCCCTTTGGCGTAGTTGCAGAGAACTGGCCTGCAATTGTCAATCTGCTCGCCGGTAGCCTTCTTGGCGCATGGTTCGGGGCCGGCTGGGCAACCCGACTCAGCCACAAGGAGCTCTATCGCATCATAGCAATCCTACTCCTTGTGATTGCCATCGCTTTGGTGTTCGGTCACCATGCGGCCGATGCGACCCCCGCATTAACGGGTGTCGCGCAGATGATTACAGGTGTTGTCGCTGGCTTCGCGATCGGCATCGTCGCGTCGCTTCTGGGGGTAGCCGGCGGCGAGCTTCTCATCCCGACGCTGGTTCTGCTTTTCGGCGCCGACATCAAGCTCGCTGGCAGCCTCTCTCTTGCCGTGAGTTTGCCGACAATGGTCGTTGGCTTCACGCGCTACAGCGGCGACAGAAGCTTTGCCGTTCTTGGAAAAAACCGCCAGTTCGTCCTCGCCATGGCGGCGGGATCCGTCGCCGGGAGCTTTATCGGGGGGCAGATGCTGGGCTTCTTCCCGAGCTCCATGCTCTTGCCGTTGTTGGCGACCATTCTCGTTGTTTCCGCAATGAAGGTCTGGCGGCACCAATAGCTCGGATTGCGCCAGCGAGCCGGTCCATCTCTTTCAGCAAATCCAGACCCATTGACCGTACCACCATCGCCAGCAGGCGCCGCCGTGCCCACCCGGCCATCCGTAAGGCGGAACGTAGTAACCGCTGCCCCGCCAGCCGTAGCCGCCATCCCAAGCTCTGCGCCCACCCCAAACGCCACCCCTCCAATCGCAACAGCGATATCCGTCCCCGGCGAGCGTCGGGGCCGGGAGCAGCGTCGCGCCGGCTAATAGCAGGGCAAAGCAAATCCTCTTCATCTCGGCTTTCCTCAATCGGTTAATCGGGACTCGGGCTTGGCATCCGTCGACAAACACGCTTTCTTAGCCGACGGTTGCTCGGAGCGGTCAGGCAAAGCTTCTATTGGCGACCACGTCGCGATCGGCACTACGTCCACTCAGTAACCCACATGCGCATAGGCTCCTTCTTTCGCCCCATGTCCTTCAAGCATCTTCAATGGGCGCCCACGATACTGTCCGCGCCCAAAAGTGAAGCTCCCCTCCAAGCGGAGGGGATCTTGATCGCGAGCCGGCTCGATCATGACGCCCTCCTCGCCTCGCTGCAAACCTCGCGGAACGGATTAGACCGCGCCGAGGCAGAGAAGCGTTTGTTCTCAGCCGGACCAAACGCCGTAGCGCGGGAGGGAATTCCCAGTGTGTTGGAGGAGGTGTGGTCTCGCGCCAAAGGCCCCTTAAACGCTCTGCTCTTATCGCTTGCGGCGACGTCATACCTGTTGGGTGACATGCATTCGTCGGTTGTGATCACAATCATCGTTGCGCTCGCCATCGGCATGGCGTTCATCCAAGAGCATCGCTCGAACGAAGCAGCGGCCAAGCTTCGCGGCGCCGTTAAGACCATGGCAAGCGTTCGGCGCCGCGAGCTCCAGACCGAAGAGGCGTCTCAACCGAACGGTTTCCAAGAGATCCCCCTGGAAGAATTGGCGCCCGGCGACATTGTGCGACTCTCGGCGGGCGACATCATCCCGGCGGATCTGTGTCTTCTCGAAGCAAAGGATCTCTTCGTTGATCAGGCTGCTCTGTCCGGGGAATCCATCCCCGTCGAAAAATCCGCGCAAGTGGATGCGGCGGCTAACCGCGAGCTATTGAGCATCTCGAACATTTGTCTGATGGGCGGCAGCGTGGTGAGCGGCTTTGCCACAGCCGTGGTCGTGAATACGGGCGCAAAGACCTATTTCGGCCAGCTTGCAAGCCGTGTGGTATCGAAGCGGCAGCTGACAAGCTTCGAAAGAGGCGTCAATCGCTTCATCCGGCTCATGCTTTATTTCATGCTGGCGCTGGCGCCGGCTGTGTTTCTGATCAATGGATTGACAAAGGGGGATTGGGACGAGGCCCTTCTCTTCGCGCTCGCGATCGCCGTCGGGCTGACGCCCGAACTCTTGCCGATGATCGTCACGGTCAATCTGGCGAAGGGCGCGGTCGCCATGGCGGAAAAGCGCGTCATTGTGAAGCGTCTCAACGCCATTCAGAATTTCGGGGCCATGGATGTTCTTTGCACGGACAAGACCGGGACGCTCACGCAAAACCATGTTTCCCTGAGTCTCCATCTCGATGTCGAGGGGAAGACTGACGAAAGGGTGCTTGAATATGCCTATCTCAACAGCCATTACCAATCCGGCCTGAAGAGCCTCCTCGACGTCGCGGTCCTCGAGCATGTCGAGCTGGGTAAGAATGTCCATTTGAGGCATGATTATCAGGTCGTCGACGAGATTCCCTTCGATTTCTCCCGCAAGCGCCTATCGGTTGTGCTGTCTCGTGGCCAGGGAGAGGGCAACGGAAACGGCGTCACCCGGCTCTTTAAAAGGGTCTGGGGCTTTCTTTCGAGCGCAGGCGCGCATTTACTCGTCTGCAAGGGCGCCGTCGAAGAGACGCTTTCTTGTTGCGCTTTCTACGACCAAAACGGCAAGGCTATCAAACTCGACGCAAGGCGACGCAACCAAATTCTCGAGCGAACGCGCGAACTCAACGAAGACGGACTTCGCGTCGTCGCCGTCGCATATACGGGTGTTTTATACGCTCCAAAAAATTACTCGGTCCGCGACGAGACCAACCTCACTCTCCTGGGGTTTATCGCATTCCTGGATCCGGCAAAGGAAAGCACGGGTGCTGCACTATCGGCTCTGAAGGCGTCAGGGGTGAAGATCAAAATCCTCACTGGCGATAATGAGGTTATCACCCGGAAGATTTGCCGTGACGTTGGCCTGGAAGCGGATCGTATTGCGCTTGGCTCGGAAATCGACAAGCTGTCGGATGAGGGCCTCGCCGAACTTCTCGAAGGCGTGACGATCTTTGCCAAGCTTTCTCCCGATCAGAAGGCGCGCATTGTCAGAGCGCTTCACCAAAAGGGCCACGTCGTCGGCTTTCTAGGTGACGGGATTAATGACAGCCTGGCGCTCAAGGCCGCAGATGTGGGAATTTCCGTCGATACGGCCGTCGATATCGCAAAAGAATCCGCCGACATCATCTTGCTGGAAAAGAGCCTGCTCGTCCTGCAGCAGGGCGTCATCGAGGGGCGCAAGATTTTCGGCAACATCGTCAAATATATCAAGATGGGCGCCAGCTCGAACTTCGGTAGCATGTTCAGTGTCCTGGGCGCGAGCTTGCTCGTGCCGTTCCTGCCCATGTTGCCGATCCAGGTCCTGACCAACAATCTTCTCTATGATTTTTCTCAGACCGCGATTCCAACCGACGATGTCGATGAGGAATACCTCGCGGCGCCGCGGAGATGGGAGATTGGCAACCTCTTCAAATTCATGATTTTCATCGGGCCTATCAGCTCGATTTTTGACTACTCGACCTTTTTTGTGATGCTTTACGTCTTCGACGCCTGGAGTAACGCCGCCTTGTTCCAGACAGGCTGGTTTGTCGAATCGCTCCTGTCACAGACCCTGATCATCCATATCATTCGTACCGCCAAAATCCCCTTCGTCGAAAGCCGCGCAAGCAACGCCCTTATCGCAACTTCATTGATCATCAGCGCAATTGGCGTCGCGTTACCCTACACGCCGATCGGGGAAGCGCTGAAATTCACGCCGCTGCCGCCCCTTTACTGGCCGATCCTTGCCGGCACGCTGGCGGTGTACGCGGCTTTAACCCAGTCGGTGAAAGTCTGGTTCGTAAGGCGCTGGGGCCTTTGAAGCACGTCCGGCGGCCGATCAAGGCGGCGTTTGCATGATCGTTCCCTCCGGAAGCGCGTCTTCAGGCACACAAAACATGGCGCGCGCCAAGCCGTATGAGCGCTGGTAATGAGCATCCAACCGCTCGTCCATTTCAGGGTCGTAATCGGGATTGACGCAGAGCGTCTTGCCCCGAGGGTAACTCAGCGCCTTGCCATCCCGGACAACAAGATGGCCGTCTTTGAAAAGATACGCAGCATTTCGGAACATCGCCGCCTTATCCCCTTGCATCTTGTAGACAGAGATATCCGCGACGGCGCCTGCGGCAAGCTCCCCTCGATCATTGAGGCCGTAAAGCTTTCGCGGCGCAGCCCGCGTCATTGTCGCGATCTCAAAGAGCGTATATTCCCGCTTGATGGAGGGGAGCGTCGTCATCTCCAAGACCTCGGGAGGCAATCTCGACATCCATTGGGCACGCCGATCCGCGCTCATCAATAGGGCGAAAACCTCCGGATAAGTCGTGAAAGGCGCGCCATTTGGATGATCGGTTGTAAAAAACACCTGCATCGGATCGGTTGTCAGCAAGAAGAGCTCTAGTCCCGCAGCCCACTGAAGGGCGTTGTAAAAATCCGAGATTCGATAGGCATAGGGAACCACGCCGAGACCATTGGCGTCGCCATCGAAAATCACCCCCTTCTTCGGCCTTCCGCTCGGCAGGCTGTTGAGTTGCTTCATGACATCCGTGGAAATTGTGACGGTTTCCGCGAACATCACCTGACCGACGTCGATCGTAACGTTCCTATTCTGATTGACCTTTTCGGCCAGCAAGGCCGCCGCGGAGGAGAAGCCATTTTTTCCCTCCTTCCCATATGCATAGAACTGGGCGTGAGCGAGATGCAAAGGAACGCCCTCCGCGGCGTCAATAGTCTCGAGCGCCGTCGCAATGTTCCCGGCAAGCCCGAGATTGCTCATATGCAGATGTAGCGGATGAGGTATGCCTGTCTCCGCCACGCCGCGCTGCAATCGAGCAAAAATCTCGCGCGCGGTAACCCCATATTCCGGGACTTCGTCATCCAGAGAGAACGATCTTAGATTTTGCTTGCAGGCGCAGACGCCACCGGGATTGGCGCATTTGATCCCAATGGCGCGGGTAGCGGCGAGCGTCGCGCCGACGTAATCCCCGATCGCGCGATCGCTCTCACGAGCACGCAGGGCGTCGAGCAGAAAGTCGTCATTACCGAGAAGGGTCAGGAAGCCCTTATCGATGATCGGAATGTCCGCGAGCTCTAAATGCGCGTGCAAAGCGTGATGCGGCAAGATTGCCGGTTCAATCACAGTTGTGTAACCGAGCTGAGCATACAGGCGCCCGGTCTCGAAAGCGGTCCACCCGGCATTAGAGAGCGGCGTTCCAAGGGGCCGGCGCGCGTGTGCGGCATGGGCTTCCGGCAGCAATAGCCTCGCTGTGCTCACCCCGCTGCCCGCGATATGCGAATGCGGGTCGATGCCGCCCGCCATAACGACATGACCGGAAACGTCGAACACCTGCTCAGCCTGATCGTGAAGCGGCTTCTCGACGATCCGGCCGCCATCAAACCAGATGTCGCCTACGCCGTCGATACCGTTGACCGGGTCGATGACGTGGCCTCCACGCAAGCATGTGAGCATCACGATCTCCTATAGCGGCGGCCCTAATAGCCAGGCCCCTAGCCGAATGGCGATTTGAATGTGGAGCAAGCCCCGAGTTCAACCTCGATCTCGAGCAGACGATTATATTTGGCGATGCGCTCGCTGCGACAGGCCGATCCTGTCTTAATCTGTCCGCCCCCCATGGCGACGGCGAAGTCTGCGATGAAGGCATCTTCCGTCTCGCCGGAGCGGTGAGAAATGACGAAACCCCAGCCGGCTTCGCGGCACAACGCGATGGCTTCAATGGTCTCGGTAACGGTGCCGATCTGATTGAGCTTGATCAGCACCGCATTGGCCGCGCCTTCGCCTATCCCCCGCGCGATGAAGGCAGGGTTAGTCACGAATACGTCGTCGCCAACAATCTGGATGCGGTCCCCTTGGGATTCTGTCTGTCGCGCGAACCCCGCCCAGTCATTTTCGTCGAGCCCGTCCTCGATCGAGACGATAGGATAGGAGTCAATCCAGGTCTGGTAGAGCCCGATCATCTCCTCCGTGGTTTTCCGCCCCAGTCCTGATTTAGATAGGTCGTAAGCTTTCCCGTCCCAGAATGAACTCGCGGCCGGATCGAGCGCGATCGCAATGTCTTTTCCTGGCTCGTAGCCCGCGGCGTGAATAGCTTCGACGATCACCTCACATGCTTGCTCATTGCTTTCGAGGTTCGGCGCAAATCCACCTTCGTCACCAACCGCGCTGTTGAATAGCCCTTCGAGGCCAGAATTTGTGCGAGAGCGTGAAATGTCTCGGTTCCGAAACGAAGCGCTTCAGAGAAACTCGGCGCGCCAATCGGCATGACCATGAATTCTTGGAAGTCCACCGAGTTGTGGGCGTGCTTGCCGCCATTAATGATATTCATCATGGGGACCGGAAGACGTCTCGCGCCGGCTCCGCCGAGGTAGGCATATAGCGGCAAGGCTGACGCTTGGGCGGCGGCGCGGGCGACTGCCATCGAAACGCCGAGGATCGCATTCGCGCCCAGTTTCGCCTTGTTGGGCGTTCCATCGAGCTGCAACATCCGTGAGTCGATTTCGGCCTGGTGGGTCGGATCCAGCTCCTTGATCTCGGGAGCGATCGTCTCATTGACGTTTTTTACGGCTTTCATCACCCCCTTGCCGCCGTAGCGTGCTTCGCCGTCCCTGAGTTCGACCGCTTCATGTTCGCCTGTCGAAGCGCCCGACGGCACCGAGGCTGTCGCAACGACCCCGTTGTCCAGGGTCACGCTCACCCTGACTGTGGGATTGCCTCGCGAGTCGAGGATCTCTAGCGCACGCACCGCTTCAATTTTTGCCATCAGACTGGCTCCTTCTCGGTTACGACCGCACTTCAGAATCTTCCAGGGCCTTGTCGACCTCCGCCTCATGAGCAGGCGTGTGCAAGATCGCTTCGTCCTTGGGAAGAAGATGGCGCGGCAGGTAGAACTTGTTGGCGATGAGCGTCGGAAGCACTGCTGTACCAATGATCGCGGCGACAAGGGTCGAATATTGCGCGTCATCGATGATCTTGTTGGAAAGCCCGAAAAGCGCAGATATGGTTCCGAAGGTGAGGCCCGACGCCATGAGCAAGGTTGTATACATGGCGTCCTTGTGTGGCGCGTTGAACGCCCTCGCCACCGGGTAGACGCTGACGATCTTCGTGATCATCTCGACAAGAATAAACGCGGCGACGCCAAAGGGAGCCATAAGCACCGTCGGGATCGACACGAAATAGCCGGCGCGAATGAAGTAAAACGGCGTCAGCAGTCCAATCGTGATAGCGCGTAGGCGCTTGACCAGAGCGGCATCCCGTCCCACGCTCCCGGCAAGCGCCATCCCAATCAGATAGGCTGGGAGGACAGCCTCACTGCCGGCCCAGACGGCGAGCGCGCCAAGGCCCATCAGGCAGAAGAGCAGGAATTTGGACTCGAATTCAGAAGGCTTGCCGCCGAAAATCGCGTAAGCGCGCGGCGTGATTTTTGGGAGGCCAACAAAGGCGCCGGCAAGGGTTACCGCGAAAAGCAGCGTCTTCCAGGTAAAGGGCGCGAAGACAAGGCCGAGCGTAATCACGGTTCCAAGGTCGGTGATGAAACAAGCCGCGAGGATCGTCTTACCGAACTCAACCCGGTTGAAGCCGTATTCCATCATCACCGTGTAAACGACGGCGACAGACGTCGCGGCCAGGGCAATGCCCGCCAGAAGCGCGGCCGAGCTGTCCCAGCCAAGGAGATAGTGGGCGGCAGCCCAACACCCTACAGCTGGCAGCAGAAAGCTCGCAACTCCGATAGCCGCCGCCTCCTTCCACTTCATTCTAAACACGTCGGGGTCGAGTTCCGCGCCGGCAAGGAACGTCAGGAATATCGCTCCGATCCCTGCGAAAGCCTTCACCCAGGGCTCTTGCACGCCAAAGACCGAATATTCGCCTAATGTCGCCAGCAATGAGCCGGCGACCATTCCGACGATGATCTCCACCAAAGCGGTTGAGAGCCGGTATCGATGCGCGATCACGCTGGCGATAAGCGCCAGCGCGAATACAAATGCTACTTGTCCCCAAATTCCCGCCATTTTGCTTCCCTCCCTAGGTTATTTGACATGTCAGCACATCACCCGAGCAACATCAGCATGCCGGCCACAACGAGCATGGATTCGATAAGAGTGCGAAACGTCTTCGCGTCGATGCGATTGACGATCTTTTTGCCGAGATACGACCCGCACAGGAGCCCTGCGCCGACAGCAATCCCCGAAGTCAGAGACGTTGGTTCGATCGCGGCAAAGCGCCCGTAGACCAGTGACTTGGTCAAATGGACCAACACGGCGCCCATTGCTTCCGTGGCGAGATAAGCCCCACGTACGAGGCCGTATGCGACAAAAAAAGGCGCGTTGACAGGACCAACGGTCCCGACCACCCCCGACAATAGACCCATTGCCGCACCAATAGGGAGCAGATGCCAGAGTTTAACTTTCATCCCCGCGCTGGCAAGAAAACGCGATGCTGGGATCGTCATCAGGATGAAGAGGCCGAGCGCGCGAGTGACCCAGGAAGCGTTGATTGAAACAAATATCATCGAGCCCAGAACCGCACAGGGAACCGCACCCGAGGCGTATACCGCCACGGCGCGCCAATCTGTTTCACGCCACGAAAACAAGACACGGGAGAGGTTGCCGATAAGCGCGGCGATCGTCAGTATCGGCACTGTTTGGGCGGCGCCAACCGCGAAAGACAGGACCGGCGCCAGAATCACGGCGCTCCCGAAACCAATGGTGCCGCCGACCGTCCCTGCAAAGACAGAGACCGACGAGATCGCGAGCCATCGCAAGACATTATCTGGTTCACCGATGTATTGTGCGATGGAGTCGATCGGCGGCATCGCGCTTCAGCCTTGGTAAGCGACAAAAATCGCACCGACTGCGATGAGAGCAACGCCAAACCAGTGACGAGGCGTCAAATGTTCTCCCAGTACGACGGCGCCGAATATCGCGACTAGAACGACGCTCAACTTGTCGATCGGGGCGACCTGCCCGACGTTACCCAGTTTCAATGCTCGGAAGTAACAAACCCAAGACCCGCCGGTCGCCAACCCTGACAGGAAAAGGAAGAGATAGGTGCGTCGAGAGATCGAATGAGGGGCCTGCCACTGCTCCGTCGCAGTCAGAAACGCTGCAAGCGCGCACAGAATCACGATCGTGCGGACAAACGTCGCGAAGTCTGAATTGACGTTCTCGACGCCGATTTTTGCGAAGATCGCAGTGAGTGCAGCAAATACTGCGGACAAAAGCGCCCAGAATTGCCACGAACCGAGATAAAGACCCATGTGCTCTTCCTGCGTTCTAGAAGGCCCCGTGCGGTGTCATTCCCTGACTTCCGCATGGCGGTGTCGCATAATGCGGGGCAAGCTGAGATCGACTACTGAAGCGAAGAGGTGCTGCACGAGATTATAAAAAATAATCGGCAGCATTACCTGAGGATGATCCGCTAGTGAAACAGAGGCAAGGACGAGGCCGGAACCGTTGTTGTTCATCCCCAAGCCAAACATCAAGGACGCAGCATCGGAACGGTTCGTCTTGAGAAAGCGCGAGAGGATAAGTCCGCTCCCGAACCCTGCAATGCAAAGCAAGCCGACGATAAGGGCCACGATGACGAGGAAATCGGCGTCCGGCGCCGCAACCACGTCTGGCAGCACTAATGTCGCATTGGAATAATTTAGCAGGAAGAGGACAAAGAAATTGACGAGCTTCAGATACGGAAGGATCAGAGAAAATCGCTGGTCGCCTATGAGTTCGCGCTGCGCTATGCCTAACAGCGAGGGCGTAATCACCCAAACTCCGAGAAAAGAAGCGGCTTCACCAGATGCCAGCTCGTGCAAATCTTCCGAATAATCGCCCGTCGTGAGGAAGCCAACGGCGTGAAGGATGATCGGCGTGGTCAGTGGGCTGAGCGCTGTCGTCAGGAGAACCAATCCTAGACTGATGACGAGATCGCCACTTGCGTTTTGAGCCCACGCTGTGGAGGCGCCGGCAATCGGCATTGCCGCGACGAGCGCAAGACCAACCAACAACTGCTGGACCTCCTCGGGGTTATGCCACATCGTCATCGTCGCGCTAATCGCGAGGATCATGGACAAAGGGGCCGCAAGGTTTCCGAAAAGCCCTGCAAAAATTATCCGAGCCTTTGGCTTGGCGTTCCGAAGCTGCTTTAGAGAGACGCCGAGGCCAGCGTTGAACAAGAGCGCGGCGAGCAAAATCGGCGGGAAATTTAGTTTAACGTCCCCGAGTGGTGTCGACATACTCCCCAAATCCACTCGACGCAGCCAGAGTCCGAAATGGGGCGTGATCGCCGCTGCGAAATAGGAAAAGACGATAATCCAGATGAAATATTTGTGGAGGAAGTGCACCGCCGCACTCGCCCAGTTGCCGTTTCCCATTGTCATTTCGGGGACCCTTTCAGAGAAGCATGCTATTCACTGCCGCGGCCAGAATGTTCGTCACTCAACGCGCGCTCACTTCGTGGCCCAACGCACAACTTTGATCCAGTTCCCCGGGAACGCGGACAATGTTCTTCTTGACGATTTCGTCGGCTCGCGCCATTGCCTCTACGAGGTCCTTGTCAAAAACCCCAGTCGAATATTCGCCCGCCGATGTTTTGACGACGGAGGCGTTCATCGGCTTTCCTTCGGCGCTGACATTTATGGACGTAACCGTCGAGAGACCCGGGCGTAGGGGCGTCCTTTTGAGTTCTTCCGGGTCGATGGCGATACGCACTGGTACGCGCTGCACTATGCGGATGAAATTGCCGGTGGCGTTATCTGGCGGCAAGGTGGCGAAGACGCTGCCCGAGCCTGGCACGAGGCCTTCCACCGTTCCACTGAAAGTTACGCTTGATCCGTAGAGATCAACTTTTATGATCGCCGGCTGGCCGGGTCTTATCCGAGCCATGCGGTTCTCCCACAAATTAGCCTCGACCCAGAGATGGTCGAGGGGCACGATATTCATGATCTGGTCGCCAGGCCGCACGCGCTGTCCGACCTGGACGCGCCGCTTCGCGACATAGCCAGTGGCTGGCGCGCGAATGCTTTGTCGCAAGAATTCGATATAAGCGTCGTCGAAGCGCGCCTTTGCGAATTCGACATCCGGGTGCGTTGTTGGCGTCACGCCGCCAAGTCGTGACTCCATCGCCTGATATTCTGCACGGGCTTCCCGGAGATCGGCCTCCTGCGCAGCTAGCGTATCTTCGGCATTCTGTAGCATCTGGCCGGAGGCCGCGCCGCTTGTCGCCGCCTTTTTGTAGCGCGCAAGATCATGGATCGTTCGTTCGCGAACGGCGGCGCGAGCCGTTATTTTCTGGCAGATCTGCCGTCGGTTGGCGAAGAGCGCGCCAACGTTTCGCACCGCGCGGGCGAGTTCTGCCTCAGCTTGGCCGAGCGCGGCCCGGGCGCGCTGTTCGTCAAGTTCGACGAGCACCTCGCCTTTTTTAACGAGCTGGGTTTCTTCGGCAAGAACCTTTGCGACGACGCCCGTCGCATCCGCCTGCACCGGAATAATATTGCCGCTGACAAACGCATTGTCCGTGGTCACCCAGTCGCGATCATAGGTCAGATAGCGGAAGGCGGCCGCCAACACGCCGACAGCGACGCCCACGGCCAAAGCCTTGAGCAGGAAATTTCGGCGAGCGCGAATCTTCTTTCGGGCGAGCGGCACGCTCGTCTGTTCCACGGTCAAAATCAGCCTCCCCCCAGTGATTGAACAACGTCAACCACCGCCGTAATCGGATCGGTCTCGGGCGCCGGTCTCGGCTCATAAGCTTGGGGGCCTGCGTCGTAACCGCCACCCAGAGCCTGCATGAGATCTACCGTTGCTATCAGTCTGTCGCCTTCAATGCCGCGCTGGATGAAGACAGCGTCCAGCGTGTCGGCGTATAGCTGTGCGAATTCCCGCCGATCTTGCAGGCCGCCCTGAAGCCGGATGCGGGCAAGCTGAACAGCAGCGCGGCGCGCCTTGATGAAGCGCCCTTGCGACTCGTACTCCGCCTTGGCCCGCTTCAGGGTGGCGAGTGCGTCCGCGACCTGCTGCGCGGCGGTGAGCAGCGTCTCATTGTAAGTATCGACCGCCTGGTCGTAATCAGCGCGCTGGGTTTCGAGATTGCCGGTGAGCTTGCCACCCTGAAAGATCGGCAGATGCAACCCCGGCGTGACGCTGTAGACCATGGCGCCGGGGTTGAAGAGGTAGCCGCCGAGCTTGGCGAATTGGGTGGAGCTGACGGAAGCCTCAAGCCCCGCCGAGACCGAAAGGTCAATCGAGGGCAGGAATAGGGCCTTGGCGGCATGAATGCGATCCGCCCAGGCTTCGGCGCGGCGCAGCGACGCCATGAGGTCCGGACGGTGGGCGAGCAATTCGATCGGGAGTTCCCTTGGAAGAGCGGGCGGCGCCGGCGCGACGCTTTGCCTTCTGGCGAAGAGGCCACGCGCCACGTCGGGCCCCTCGCCCATCAGGCGCGCGAGCGCGTTTTCCTGAATCTCGATCGCCGCCGTCAGCGAGGCCTCGCGGCGAACCGCCGCCTCTTCGTTGCTCCGCGCGATTTGGACGACGTCAAGGATTTCGATGCCGGTTTGGTAGCGCGTTTCGGCGAGCTGGCGCAGCTCGCGGCGCATGCCCGTCAACTCTTTGGCGAGCTTGAGTTGCTCCGCCAGGATATAGCCGCGCAGATAGGCGCGCGCGACGCTCGTCGTCAGCAATAAGCGAGTTTGTTCGAGTTCGCCCGCCTGCGCCAGCGCGTCGCCGATGGCGGCGTCGAGCAAGGCGCGGTTCTTGCCCCAGAAGTCCAGCTCCCATTTGGCGGAAATCGGATTGAGGAAGGCGGTGGATTTTTGTTTTCCTCCCTGCAGCGGATTGAGTCCCGCGGCGACGCCATGCTCGGCGTAGCGATACTGCTTGTAGGAGAGATCGGCCTCGACATAGGGCGTCAGGCGCGAGCCTGCGATGTCGACCGCCGCCTCGGCGTCTTTCAGGGTGTCGGCGGCTTTTCTCAAGCCTTGATTGTCCCGCAGGCATTTCTCCATGATGCGGTCGAGGTCAGCGCTACGGAAGGATTTCCACCATTGCACCGTCGGCCAGCCGTTTTCGGAGCTAACGCTCTTCACGCCCGACGCCGCGATCGTTCGCTTCATCGGCGGCGGCTCCATGAATTCGGCGCGTTGTTCCTGCGCCGTGGGCATGCAGCCGCCCAACGACGCGACCGCCGCTGCTACAGGGATGGACCTGTGTAAGCGGCGGATCATGCTTTGCCCATTTGCGTTGCGACAGAGCATCAGGGCTCTTCCATCAGTTCTTCAGCGCGGAGAAGCTTTAAGCTTGGTTTCGGCGACGGCGCCTTGGGTTTTGCCAACCAAACCAAAATCGCAAGGCCAGAGAAGGCTAGCGCCCCGGTGAGGAAAGCGTCGTTGAGTCCCATAAGCAGCGCTTGCTGGCGGATCAGGCGAGAAACCTGCGCCCGCGCGACGGATTCGCTCATGCCCAACGCTTGCAGCTTGTCCAAAAGCTGCGGGAGAAGGTCGAGCGACGGGAAACGCCTGCCGCCGAGTTGATCAGCGAGGTCCAGTTGGTGGAAAGGCGTTCGGCGGAACTGCATGACCCCTTGCAGGGTGATGCCATAGGCGCCGGCGGCTGTGCGCAACATCGCAAGCTCCTCTGCGGCGCGGATCAGTTGCGAGCCCGCAAGACCTTGGACCGCGATGGCCGCTGGGGGTGCGAAGAACGTCGCCAGGAAGAAGCCGAAGAAAGTCATCGGCACAGTGATCTGGTCGAACGACGCCGGCTTATCGAACAGGCCCAGCCAAGTCATGGTCACCGAGAAGCCGAGGAAATTCAGGCTGGCGAAGAGGCGTAAATCAATGTGGCGGACGAGCAAGTGCACTACGGAGACGAGAGGCACGGCGAGCAGGGCCATGGTAAGATAGACGACCCCAGCGCCTGACGAAGTGTAGCCGAGCAGCAACTGAAGCTGTCCGACAAAGACCGACAGCATGCCCTGAATGAAGAGGAAGCCGACGACGGAGCAAAAAGTCGCGACGGCGTAGTTGCGATGAGCGAAGAGGCGAATGTCCAGAACGGGGCGCCGCTCACCCAACTCCCAGATGATGAATGTCGGGAGAGTGATGACGACGGCGATCAGGACGATTGTCAGAAATGTTGACCCGAGCCAGTCGAAGTCGTTGCCCTGATTAAAGATAGTTTGGATCCCGACCAGGGTGACGGCGATCAACAGCACGCCGACGGTGTCGAAACGCGTGATGCGCCGGCTGTAAGGGCGGCCATAAAGCAGAGCGCCAATAACTCCGGCAATGAGCAAGCCAAAAATCACATTTGAATAAAACAGCATCCGCCAGTTGAAATACTCCGCCCAGAAGCCACCCATGAAGACGCCAAGGGTGAAAGGGGCCATGCTGAGCACGCCCCACCAGGCGACCCCGTAGGTGCGGTATTTCTCGGGGAGTTCATTTAGGACGAGGCCCTGGCCGATGGGGAGAAGCACCCCGCCCGCCAGTCCCAGCAGGAAGCGCGCCGGCACGAAGAACCAGATGGTTTCGCTCCAGGCGCAAGCCAGGGAAAAAATCGCATAGGCGATGAAGGCGGCGACATAAACCCGGTAGTCGCCATACCGCGCCGACAGCCAGCGGGCGAAAGGCAGGCCGAGCACAATCCCCATCATGTGGTCGGTCGTCGCCCAGGTGCCGAAACTGGGCGTGACGCCTTGGAGGCTGCCGGCCGCGTAAGGGGCCAGGACCGTATAGCCGGGCACATTCGAGAGGGCGATCACGTTGCCGCCAGCGAGCGCGGCATTGAAGAGGACGAATCGCCAGCCGGTCAGCCGGTCTTGCTCAACGGCCGTCATGTTCCCGCCCAATCTGAGCGAGAGTAGCGCCATTTCAGGCGTAATCGGAGGGGAAACAGGGGCTTATTCAGAGCGGACTCCTAGCGTGCATGCGCAAGCAGGAGTCATCAGCCCCAAGGGCGGTTACAAGGCGAACTCCATCGCCTTTCCATTTTATAAGCCGCAGGGAAGTATCCTTGTCAATCATCTTGACTGGCGAATCTCCGCGCCGCTCCGTAGTCAGACTACTGATCGGGACGCGGGCGTCGTCGAGATTGAGGACTCGGAAACAAACTAGACCGTTGTCCCGAGCAAAAAGGCGTCACGGTTAAGATCTAGATAACCCCTCCAGTTTGCCCGAGCACAGCGCATTAAGCAGGCCCGGCAACGCTTATCTGCCGATCAACGGCGGCACTCGCGCTTATTAGCGACTTGCACGTCAGCGCACTTAGCCCCGCCAGCATCTAAATTCGAGATAGGTGTGTCGACGGTCTGAATGCCTCCAGCAAGAAGAGTTGAATGCTTGCTCAGGTATCAGCGGCCGAATATGGCTCGGCGCGAGAGAAGCGGTACTGGCGGCTATGAGGAGCTAGACCTCGTCGGATGAGACAAAGCAGGCGTTTGAAGACCCCCGAGTAACAACGCCAAACTTGGCGACCTCATCGCCGATCTCCGGGCTAGATTTGGCTCAGATCGGAGGCAGGCATTTCCGCGAAGGTCTGTACCGTCGCTGAAGCATCGGAAGCGTCCCACACTGAGATTAAGCACGATCGGCGTTCCCTGAACAGGAAGGTCCCGCAGACGCCGACAATCCCAATCACGCCGAGACGCAGAAAAATGTTGCGGCCTGAGCAATTCCAGGACGCTCATTTTCCCATCAGTCGAAGATATCTTCTTCCGCGTTGTTGGCGTCAATCAAAGAGCTACTTCAATTGTCGCTCAAACTACGTGGATCTCTATCATGCGCGCCTCATCCTCAGAACACCCAGCGTCTGGCAGTTTCCCAAAGGCGCCAACGCGCCGCGCGCGGACGGGTTGTCGAAACCGCGATCGAACCAAGCGTCGGCAGGATTCTTTTTGGGACGTCCCCCTTTTTGTGAGAGGCATAGCGGTAAGCCCCCTGCCAATCCCCTGTCATTGCACGCCAAAGCCCTACGCCTTCGACTGACTTGTTGCACTGCGTCGATTCCGGCCTTTTTTAATCAACCCCGACTCTGAACCACCTTCGGTTCGGCGGAGACTGGGGACTGATGTGCGCTCTCAAAACGACAACGCTGAAGCGCTATCGCGCAGCGCACGCATGTTGCGCACGGCGCTCGGCGCAGAGATTGCGAGCTGGCTCGACGATGCGAGCGTCGTCGAGATCATGCTCAATCCCGACGGACGGCTTTGGCTCGATCGTCTGACGAGCGGGCTCGAGGATACGGGCGTGCGACTTTCGGCGGAAGACGGCGAGAGGATCATCCGGCTCGTCGCGCACCATGTCGGCGCCGAGGTGCATGCCGGCGCGCCGCGCGTCTCGGCGGAGCTGCCGGAAACCGGCGAGCGCTTTGAAGGGGTCCTGCCGCCGGTCGTTTATGCTCCAGCCTTCGCCATCCGCAAGCCCGCGGTCGCGGTGTTCTCGATCGACGATTACGTCGCGGCTGGCGTCATGACGAAAGATCAGGCGGCTATTCTTCGCGCCTCGGTCGCTGAACGCAGGAACATCCTCGTCGCCGGCGGCACATCCACCGGCAAGACAACACTTGCCAACGCCTTGCTCGCCGAGATCGCGAAGACCTCCGACCGCATCGTCCTGATCGAAGACACGCGCGAACTGCAATGCGCCGCGCCGAATCTTGTCTCGCTGCGCACCAAGGACGGCGTCGCCTCGCTCTCGGATCTGGTTCGTTCGTCACTCCGTCTTCGACCCGATCGCATCCCCATCGGCGAAGTGCGCGGTGCCGAGGCGCTCGATCTACTCAAAGCCTGGGGAACCGGACATCCGGGCGGCGTCGGCACCGTTCACGCTGGATCAGCGATTGGCGCGCTGCGCCGTCTCGAACAGCTCATCCAGGAAGCCGTCGTCACTGTCCCGCGCGCGCTGATCGCCGAGACGATCCAGATCATCGTGGTCCTCGCCGGCCGCGGAACGGAGCGGCGGCTGATCGAACTCGCCGCCGTCCAGGGCCTCGACGCATATGGCGACTATGCGCTCGCCGACCTCACCGGCATCACACTTGGAGACACACATGAATAGGTTTCCGATCCGCAATCGATTGCGCGCTCGTATTTGCCTTCGACTTCCGCTCGGTGTTTCGGCCGCCGCGCTTTCGACGCCTGCCCTCGCCGCCGGCTCCAACATGCCCTGGGAGCAGCCGCTCCAGCAGATCCTGCAATCGATCGAGGGCCCGGTCGCCAAGATCATCGCGGTGATCATCATCATCACGACCGGCCTGACGCTGGCCTTCGGCGACACGGCGGGCGGCTTTCGGCGGCTGGTGCAGATCGTCTTCGGCCTGTCGATCGCCTTCGCCGCCTCGAGCTTCTTTCTGTCCTTCTTCTCTTTCGGCGGCGGGGCGCTGATCTGATGGAGAACGAGACTCTTGCCATCGACGGCGCCGTCGCGGGCTTCCGCGTTCCCGTCCGCCGGGCGCTCACCGAACCGATCTTCCTCGGCGGGGCGCCGCGCTCGATCGCCATCCTGAACGGCACGCTGGCCGCGGCGCTCGGCCTTGGCCTGCGTCTCTGGCTCGCCGGCCTGGCCTTCTGGGTCGTCGCGCAGTTCGCGGCGGTCTGGGCAGCCAAGCGCGACCCCGACTTCGTTGAAGTCGTCCGCCGGCATTTGCGCTACCCGGCGCATTTCGGGGTGTGAGGGGAAGCGAAAATGCTGAACCTCGCCGAATATCGCAAGATGCCGCAAAGCCTCGCCGACTTCCTGCCCTGGGCAGCGCTCGTCGCGCCGGGCGTCGTCCTCAACAAAGATGGCTCGTTGCAGCGAAGCGCGCGCTTTCGCGGTCCCGATCTCGAAAGCGCCACCCAAGCCGAACTCGTCGGCGTCACGGCGCGGCTCAACAATGCGCTCCGGCGCCTGGGGTCCGGCTGGGCGATCTTCTTCGAGGCGCAGCGCAATCTCGCCCAAGACTATCCAGCAGGCGCATTCCCCGATCCCGTCTCCGCCCTCATCGACGAAGAGCGCCGCGCCCAGTTCGAAGAGGAAGGGGCGCATTTCGAGAGCGGGTATTTTCTCACCCTCGTTTACCTGCCGCCCGAGGACGAGGCGGCAGGCGCCGAGAGCTGGCTCTATGAGGGCCGCTCTCAGGAGGGCGCGCCCACCGCCGTGCTTACTGGCTTCATCGACCGCACCGACCGGCTGTTACAGCTTATCGATGGCTTCGCGCCGGAGGCCGAATGGCTCTCGGATGGCGAGACGCTGACCTATCTCCACTCCTGCGTCTCGACAAAGCGCCACAAGGTTCGCGTGCCCGAGACACCCATGCATCTCGACGCGATCCTCGCCGACGAGGCGCTCACCGGCGGCCTCGAGCCCCGGCTCGGAGGCAAGCATCTGCGCATCCTCACTGTTATGGGCTTTCCGTCGACGACCCATCCGGGAATCCTCGACGAGCTCAATCGCCTCGCCTTCCCCTATCGCTGGTCGACAAGGGCGATCACGCTCGACAAGACGGACGCCACAAAGGTCGTCACCCGCATCCGCCGGCAATGGTTTGCCAAGCGCAAATCGATCCTGGCGATCCTGAAGGAGGTGATGACGAACGAGTCCTCGGTCCTTCTCGACACCGACGCCCATAACAAGGCGCTCGACGCCGACGCCGCGCTACAGGATCTGGGCTCCGATCTCATCGGCGAAGCCTATGTGACGGCGACGATCACGGTCTGGGACGAGGATCCGCGCCTCGCCGACGAGAAGCTGCGTCTTGCGGAAAAAGTCTTCCAGGGCCGCGATTTCACGTCGATGGTCGAGACGGTCAACGCCGTCGAAGCCTGGCTCGGCTCGCTTCCGGGTCATGTCTACGCCAATGTCCGCCAGCCGCCGATCTCGACGATCAATCTCGCCCATATGATTCCGCTTTCGGCGGTCTGGGCCGGGCCGCTGATGGACGCGCATTTCGACGCGCCGCCCCTGTTCTTTGCGCGGACGGAAGGCTCGACGCCGTTTCGCTTTTCCCTTCATGTGGGCGATGTCGGCCATACGCTCGTCATCGGGCCGACCGGCGCCGGCAAGAGCGTGCTGCTGGCTCTCATGGCGCTACAGTTCCGCCGCTACGAAGGCTCCCGGATTTTTGTCTTCGACTTTGGGGGATCAGCGCGGGCGGCGACGCTCGCCATGGGCGGGAGCTGGCATGATCTCGGTGGGGCGCTTTCGATCGACAACGTCGATCCCGTCGCCTTGCAGCCCCTCGCCTCGGTGGACGATACCGCCGAGCGCGCCTGGGCTGCCGATTGGATCGCCTCCATCCTCGCCCGTGAGAATGTCGCCGTCACGCCGGAGGTGAAGGAGCATCTCTGGTCGGCGCTCTCGTCGCTCGCTTCCGCGCCGATCGAGGAGCGCACTCTCACCGGCCTCTCGGCGCTCCTTCAATCCAATCCGCTCAAGCGCGCGCTCAAGTCGTTTTGCCTGGGCGGGCCGCACGGGCGGCTGCTCGATTCCGACGCGGAGGTTTTGGGCGCCGCGGACGTCCAGTGTTTCGAGACGGAGGGGCTGATCGGCTCCGCCGCCGCGCCCGCCGTCCTCTCCTATCTTTTCCATCGCATCGAAGGCCGGCTCGACGGCGCACCCGCGCTCCTCGTCATCGACGAAGGCTGGCTCGCCCTCGACGATCCCGGCTTCGCCGCCCAATTGCGCGAATGGCTCAAGACGCTACGCAAAAAGAACGCCTCCGTTGTCTTCGCCACCCAGTCGCTCGCCGATATCGAGACGAGCCCAATCGCGCCCGCGATCGTCGAGAGCTGCCCGACGCGGATTTTTCTCCCCAACGAGCGCGCGATCGAACCGCAGATCCTGTCGATCTATCGCCGCTTCGGTCTCAACGACCGACAGATCGAGATCATCGCCCGGGCGACGCCCAAGCGCGACTATTACTGCCAGTCCCGGCGCGGCAACCGCCTCTTCGAATTGGGCCTCGGTCCCGTAGCGCTGGCCGTTTGCGCCGCGTCTTCGAAGACCGACCAAAAACTCATCGCCGAGATTTCAGCGGGAGCCGGGCGCGATGGGTTCGCGCGCGCCTGGCTGTCCGGGCGCGGCCTCGCCTGGGCCGCCGAACTTCTGCCTACCCCAACCGATCTGGAGACATCGTCATGACCCGCATTCGTCGCCTCGCAGCCGCGAGCGCCTTCGCTCTGTCGCTGGCTTTCCTCAGCGATCCTGTCTCGGCGCAATTCGTTGTGTTCGATCCGACCAATTACGCCCAGAACGTCCTGACCGCGGCGAACACGCTGCAGCAGATCAACAATCAGGTCACGAGCCTCCAGAACGAGGCGCGGATATTGATTAATCAGGGAAGGAACCTTGCGAACCTTCCCTACTCCTCGCTGCAGACGATCCAGCAGTCGATCTCACAAACGCAACAGCTGCTCCGCGAGGCCCAGCGCATCGCCTATGACGTGCAGCAGATCGATCAGGCCTTCTCGACGCAATATGGACCCATCAACGCGTCAGTGAGTTCCGCGGGCCTTGTCGACGGCGCGCGGCAGCGCTGGCAAAACTCCTTGTCAGCTTTGCAAGACGCCATGCGCGTTCAGGCCGGCATCGTTCAATCGATCGACACCGCCCGTTCCGAAGCCGGCGCGCTCATCTCGTCGAGCCAGTCCGCGCTCGGCGCGCTTCAGGCGTCACAGGCGGGCAATCAACTCTTGGCGCTCCAAAGCAAACAGCTCGCGGATGTGACGGCGCTCCTCGCCTCGCAAGGGCGCGCCCAGTCGCTCGAACTCGCACGCAACGCCGAAGCCCAGGAACAGGCGCGCGAGCAGATGCGTCGCTTCGTGACGCCCGGGCAAAACTATCAGCCCGGCAATGTCGCCATGTTCCATTGAGCGGGGGCGGCGTCATGAACTGGAGAGAATGGCTCGCGCCCGAGAATGTTGGCTTTGTCGCCGTTGGGATCGTCATCGGCGCGATCGCGCTCATCGGCGTCGAATCCGCCTGCGACGCCGATGCCGCGGCGCGAACGAAACCGGCGTCGCTCTTGCCGAGCGGCGCGCCATCGAGAGAACCTGCCATCGATCCCGAGATTTTGCGCTGCGCCCAGCTTCCCATTGAAGAGGCGGACGATCCCGCCTGCAAGGTTCTCTGGGCGAAGGAGCGAAAGCGGTTTCTTGGGAATGGGGAGTCGGCGCAACCCGCCGAGCATCTCATAGATATGTTCCCGTCACATCGCTCGCCCGCCGACGGCGCCTCGCCAAAGCCGAAGAGCGAGTAGCGCCATGGGCGGAACCGGCGTCATCGATCGCTTCCTCGAGACCTTCACCCGCTACATCGACTCCGGCTTCGGCCTGCTCGGCGGCGAGGTGGGGTTTGTGGCGACGACGCTTGTCGTCATCGACGTCACCCTCGCGGCGCTCTTCTGGAGCATGGGCGAGGGCGAAGACATCATCGCCCGCTTGGTGAAGAAGACCCTGTTCGTCGGCGTCTTCGCTTACCTCATCGGCAATTGGAACAATCTCGCCCGCATCGTCTTCGAGAGCTTCTCGGGCCTCGGCCTCAAGGCCGCCGGCGCGGGGCTCTCAGCCGCCGACTTCCTGCGGCCCGGCCGCGTCGCCCAGGTCGGGATCGACGCCGGCCGACCGCTGCTCGATTCCCTCTCGCAGCTTCTCGGCTATGTCTCCTTCTTCGAGAACGTCATCCAGATCGCCATTCTCCTAATCGCCTGGCTCATCGTTCTCCTGAGCTTCTTCATTCTGGCGATCCAGCTCTTCGTCACGCTGATCGAATTCAAGCTGACGACGCTTGTCGGCTTCGTCCTCATTCCCTTCGGACTCTTCGGCAAGACCGCCTTTCTCGCCGAACGCGTGCTCGGCAATGTCGTCTCGTCCGGTGTGAAGGTCCTGGTCCTCGCCGTCATTGTCGGCATCGGCTCGACGCTTTTCGCGCAATTCACGCAAGGGTTCTCGGGTCAGCCGACCGTCGACGACGCCATGGCGCTCGTCCTCGCCGCCCTCTCGCTTCTCGGTCTCGGAATCTTTGGCCCCGGCATCGCCAATGGGATCGTCTCCGGCGGGCCGCAGCTTGGCGTGGGCGCGGTCGTCGGAACCGGGCTCGTCGCGGGCGGCGCGGCGGTCGCCGGCTATGGCGCCCTGCGTCTGGCGGGCGGGACGGTCTCGGGCCTCGCCGGAAGGAGCGAGACGCAGGCCGCGGCGACATTGCCGCCCTCGCGCGGACCGCAACCGCCCGGCGGCGGCGCGCCCCCTTCTGCGCCCCCCGGCGGTCCTGGCGGCGGCTCTGCGGGTTCGACTGCGCGGCCATTCGCTTCGGCCGGCGCCGCGTCGGCCCCTCCGGCTGATGGCGGCGTCTCTTCAGGCCCCGGAGCCTCTCAAGTCGCCTCCGGCGAACCCGCCTGGGCGAAGCGCCTCAAGCGCTCCCAATCCGTCTCGCACGGCGTCTCGATCGCCGCCCATGCCCTTCGCTCCGGCGACGCCCATGGCGGCGGCGCCTCCGTCAATCTGTCCGAGGCCCGATAATGTTCAAACGAAGCTCCGTCCGCTACGGGCGCACGCCCGAACCCGAAACGCCCTACCAGAAAGCCGCGCAGGTCTGGGACGAGCGCATTGGCTCGGCCCGCGTGCAGGCCAAGAACTGGCGGCTCATCGCCTTTGGCAATCTCTTCCTCGCGGGCGGTCTCGCCAGCGCCCTCGTCTGGCAGAATGCGCGCGGTTCGGTCGTGCCCTGGGTCGTGCAGATCGACAAATTCGGCGAGGCGCAGGCCGTCGCGCCCGCCGTCGCCGATTCTCGGCCGACCGATCCGCAAATCGCATGGCATCTCGCGCGCTTCGTGGAGCACGTCCGTTCGATCCCGGCCGATCCGATCGTCGTGCGCCAGAACTGGCTCAAGGCCTACGACTTCGTGACCGACAAGGGCGCGCTGGCGCTGAACGACTATGCCCGGGCGAACGACCCCTTCGCCAAGATCGGACAGGTCCAGATTGCAATCGACGTCGCGAGCGTCATTCGCGCTTCGGACGATTCCTTCCGCGTCGCCTGGACCGAGCGCCGCTACGAGAACGCCAGCCTCTCTTCCACCGAACGCTGGACCGCCATTCTCACCATCATCGTTCAGCCGCCCCGCGACGCCGAGCGCCTGCGCAAGAATCCGCTCGGTCTTTTCATTCACGCCATCAACTGGTCGAAGGAGCTTGGCCAATGACGCCATTTTCGCTTCGGGCTTTCATGAGCCTGCTTTTCTCGTCTTCCCTGCTCACCGCCTGCTCGACCTTCAAGCCGCCCGAGATCGCCTATGACGATCTGCCCGTCCCGGCGAGCCTGCAGAGCGATCCGCCCGGCCCGGTCAGGATCGTCGAAGTCCCGAAAATCCTGCCGCTCCCCGGCCAGCTCAAATCCCTCGCACGCGGCAAGGGAGAGCGCCCCGAGCCCTTTGATCCAAAGGCGCGCATCGAACAGGCCAACGCCGCCGCGCGCATGGAGCCGCGCCGCGCCGGCTATATCAACGCCGTCCAGATCTATCCCTTCACCGAAGGCGCGCTCTATCAGGTCTATGCCGCTCCCGGCGAGATCACCGACATCGCGCTTCAAGACGGCGAGCAGCTCGTCGGCTCCGGCCCCGTCGCCGCCGGCGACACGGTGCGTTGGATCATCGGCGATACGGAGAGCGGCGCGGGCCCCGCCCGCAAGACGCACATCATGGTCAAGCCGACGCGCGCCGATCTGATGACCAATCTCGTCATCAACACCGACCGGCGCACCTACCATCTCGAGCTACGATCGACCGAAAAGACCTATATGGCCTCGGTTTCCTGGCAATATCCGCAGGACGAGCTCATCGCGCTGCGCCGCCAGAACGTCGCGGCCGAGGCCGCAGCGCCGGTCGATGTCGGCCTCGATCTCGCCCGGCTCAATTTCCGCTATGCGATCGAGGGCGACGCCGCGCCCTGGCGGCCGCTGCGCGCCTTCGACGACGGCCGCAAGGTCTATATCGAATTCCCGCGCGGCGTCTCCCAGGGCGAGATGCCGCCGCTCTTCGTCACCGGCGCCTCGGGCGACAGCCAGCTCGTCAACTACCGGGTGCGCGGCAATCACATGATCGTCGACCGGCTCTTCGCCGCCGCCGAACTGCGCTTTGGTTCCGACGACCAGAAAATTGTCCGCATCGTGCGCAGCGACGGAAGGTCCGCCATATGAGCGGGCCGGAGCACGAGAAGAAGCTGGCGGAGGAGCTGCGGCTGCGACCCGAGCGCCCGCCGGTGACGCGCCTGTCGCGCCGCGTGCTGATCGCGCTCGCAGGCGTCTCCTCCGCCGCGCTTCTCGGCTTGACCATCTGGGCGTTGCAGGGGCGCTCGCGCTCCGGCCCCGCGCCGGAGCTCATCAATACGGAAGCGAAGGCCACTCCCGACGGCCTTGCGTCCTTGCCGCGCGACTATTCGGGCCTGCCGAAGAATGTCCCCAAGCTCGGCCCGCCGCTCCCGGGCGATCTCGGCCGTCCGATCCTCGCGGCCCAGGGACAACTGCCGCCGACTGGTCCCGATCCCGAACAGCAGCGCATCGGCCAGGAGCGCGAGGCGGCGCGGACGGCGAAACTCTTTGCAACGACGAACATGCGCGAGCGGCCGTCGAATGCAGAGGGCGCTCAAAGATCGACGGTTGATTCGAGCGTCCACGCATCGGCGCCTCCAACCGAGCCGGCCCCGATCGATCCCGCCGACGTCCAGAACATGCAGGATCGCAAGCTCGCTTTCGTCAATGCGCCAGCCGATCGGCGCACGGTCAGCCCGGATCGTCTTACCGCGCCCGCGTCGCGCTATGTCCTGCAGGCGGGCGCCGTCATTCCTGCCGCGCTCCTCACCGGCATCCGCTCCGACCTTCCCGGCCAGATCACCGCGCAAGTCACCGAGAACGTCTATGACAGCGCTACCGGGCGCTTTCTGCTTATCCCACAGGGCGCCAAGCTCGTCGGCGTCTACGACTCTCAGATCGCCTTTGGGCAATCGCGCGTGCTCCTCGTCTGGAATCGTCTCATTCTCCCCGATGGGCGCTCAATCGTTCTCGAGCGCCAGCCCGGCGCTGACGCCGCCGGCTATTCCGGGCTTGAGGATGGCGTCGACCATCACTGGTTCCGCCTCGCCGGCGCCGCAGCGCTGTCAACCATTCTCGGCGTCGGGACGCAGCTTGGAACAACCGGGGAAGAAAACGCCCTCATTCAGGCGCTCCGTCGCGGCGGCGCGCAAAGCCTGAACCAAACCGGCCAGCAAGTCGTAGGACGGAATCTCAATATTCAGCCGACGCTCACCATTCGGCCGGGCTTTCCGGTGAGGGTGATCGTCACGCGCGACCTGCTGCTCGAACGCGCCGAACCGACGGCAATTCGGAGCAATCAATGACTAAGCTGAAGTTATCCAAAATTGAGGACGAAAAGCCGGTCAAGATCACTGTCACACTCTCGGCGACCCTCCACCGCAACCTCGTCGCTTACGCGGAAATCCTCGCCCGCGATTCCGGAAAAGCCGTTGAGCCCGCCATACTAATCCCTCCGATGCTCGAGCGATTTATTGCCAGCGACAGGGGTTTTGGAAAGGCGCGTCGCACGTAACGATCCAACACGGCGGCGAATTCCGCGCCGATTAGGGGAAAATCTGCCAATGGAACGAATTGCGGCCCGTTGAATTTTGGCTTTCAGGGACGACCGGCGAGTTGCCTCCGCCTCATTGCAAAATGCATTTCCGGAGACGAACATGTTCAAAACTATCCTGCTGCGGTTAGGCTTGGCCGTCACCCTTTTAGTTGCCGTCGGCAGCCTATGGCTGAAAAAGCAAAGCGACATCACGCGGCTTGAAGCTGAATGGAGGTCCCTGACGCGTATGACGCATCTGATCACGGAACGCCCCGTCCCGTATTCCTGGGCCATGGGCGTCTATGTCTCTAGCAAGGGCCTGAACCGATTCCTCACGGCGGCGAAGGATGTGCGCGTTTCCTTCGACCCCACGACGGTGCCCGACGAAGACACGATCCTCACAGTCAAGGCTCTCAACATTGAGGTGAAGCCGGGATTCGCTTCCGGGGCAATTCAAATTCAGGCTGTTTCTAAGAAAGGAAATCTCGTTGCCTTTCTGGACGGCGAAGCCGCGCTGATCTTCAAAGAATTCATTTTTGATTCAACCGGACGTCCCTTCGCCCGATTTGCAATCCAGCCGCTCAACCTACTGCCTCGGTTGCTATGGAAAACCTTCAACGTCAGCGCCGGCAAATATGCCAGTGAAGTGCTCGCCTCCGGCGTCTCCACGACATTGTCCAACGCCATGATCTTCGACATCCCCCTGCCCGATAAGCCTACCGTCGAACTTTCCATACCAAACAAGAGATTCCGAATCCCGGTGCGCGCGCCTGAAAATGAAAACTGGGTTGACCTTGTCGCCAATTTCGACTCCGGCAAGCTGTCCGAGGAACTTTCTTTCGCCCATCCCATCTTCATCGATGGTGGCATGTGGATTGTCGCTGGAGAGCGGCCCCAAGGCCAGCAGCCGAGCGAGACCATCGATCACGGCGATAGGAACGAGACACGAATGGAGCAAGAAATCGCCACCATGCGGGCGGTTGTCGCAAACATCCAACCACCTGCCGCCGGGGCTGGAGATGTCGCGATCTGGCTGCAGGGACCACAACTCGCCGGACTCATCAATAAGTTGGGCACCCTTCCGCCCGAGCGCCGGCGGATCACGATCGATTCCGACGGCTACGGCGGGCGACTCGCCGAGGACAAATGGAACGACCGAATCCTCGGCGATGGCGGTGCTTATGTCGCGCTCAACAAGCCCCATGCGGTTACGGCGTCCGTTGCGATCAGTAATATCGGCGCTCAGTGGCGGCCGTCCGAAGGATTGGCGCTTGCTTCGCAAATCGCCGCACATTCTGAGACGGATATTATGTGCTTCGATGCCGGCATCGAGAAAAAGGCCGCCCCGGTTCTCCAGCGGAAGCGCACCGCCGAAGGCTTTCGGGCAGCCTACTGTTTTGGCAGTTGGGGGGCGCTCGCCACTTGCGATTTCCATCCGGAGCCTTCCTCGAAGGCATGTCCGAGAAAGCCAAAAAAGTCAGATGGATACATGCAGCAGCAACGCTCTCGCAGATGACGATTCAGTATTATTGCGAATGAGGAGTCAGGCTTATTGCGAAAACGAGTCAACGGTAGTTCGAATCGACAACCGCCGAAGAGAATGGCGCACCAAAGCAGATAAAAGAGAGAACTTTTCGCGGTGGACAGTCTTTCTACAAAGACCTTTTAAATCAGTCGTATAGAAAAATCGAACTATCTCGACCGCGCGATTATTTTCGGCCGCGGCGGTAACTGGTTCCCATGAAACGGATTGTGCCTCGGAAAATCCTGGTCCGCTTTAACCGCGTAAGCAGCCGTCAACCGCTTCGGATGGGACTTCCCCTTTGCACCGATATTGTTGAAAAACTCCGGAAAATGGCACCCGTCAAAATTGAGGCAAAACACGTTTCAGTCGAGTGTCGCCGCTCAGTGCCATTATCAAGAACCAGCGGTAGCCCGTAGTCAAGTTGACGCCATGTCAGGTAGGCCCCCGGCTCCTTTTCCGATAGGTGCGCCAGCGGCTTCGAAAAATTTCGACCAGCCTCCCGAAAAGACTTTTTCAACAGTATCCGCCATGAGCCGCCATTGGCAAAGGTCTGCTTATGCGGTTTGGTAGGTGAAATTCGCAATGTCTGAAACTGCTAAGACTTGGGCAGCCTACGATGAGAACTGTTTTGATATTTGCTGCCCTCGGCGAATTTGCCACTGGCGTCGCCCTATTAATCGCGCCCTCGATTATCGTGCAATTGCTTCTCGGTCAGAATCTGATCGGCGTAGCGATCCAAATTGCGCGCGTAGCGGGAATCGCCCTGGTTGCGCTGGCGATCGCCTGCTGGCCCGGTCCCGCGCAGGCGGGGATGTTGGCTTACAGCGCCGGCGTGACAGTATTCCTCGGTTACGCAGGTTACACATCCGGCACAACGGGGGTATTGCTGTGGCCCGCAGTCTGCCTGCATGGCGCACTGACCGCGGCTCTTATATGGTCCTTGGCCAAAGGACTCTGAAATAGCAATTTGTTGCGCTGGGAGCGGACAATGAAACGAGCATCGGCCCGGTATTGTGTAGCGGCGATCGTCTCGGCCGGATGCGGCTTCTACTTTAGCGCACCGCCGGCCTTCGCCGAGGGAAGCCCTGAGCGCAACGCCTATTTCGGCGAGACGCATATTCACACAAGCTGGTCGGTCGACGCGTGGGTCATGGGCAACCGTATCACCGGCCCCAACGAGGCGCTGAAATACGCCCAAGGCCAGCCCATCAAGCACCCGATGGGCTATGACATAAAGATTGATACGCCGCTGGATTTCATGGGCGTGACAGACCACTCTGAATATGTCGGCGTTACCAAGGAGGCCAACACCCCTGGATCGTATGTAAGCAAGCTGCCGCAGGCGCAGCCTATGATCATGAAAGATCCGAATAGCTCGGCCGAGCAAAACCAGGTCTTCTCTTACCTGCTTAAGCTTGCTTCGAGCCCGCCCGTGAAGGCGTTCATGGATCCAAAGGTTACTTCCACAGTGTGGAAGGACAACGTCAGGATCGCCGACGAAAATAATCAGCCCGGCAAATTTACCGCGTTCTGCTCCTATGAGTGGACGTCGATGCCAGGGCAGCGCAATCTACACCGTAATGTCTTCTTCCGGGCCTGCGACAAGGTGCCGGACTATCCGTTCAGCGCGCTCGATTCCAAACGCCCGACGGACCTATGGGAGTGGATGGACGCGCAGCGCAAGGCAGGCAACGAGCTGCTCGCAATCTCCCACAACGCCAATGTGAGCGACGGCTGGATGTATCCGGTCGACGTCGATAATACCACGGGAAGGCCGATCGACGCCGCGTGGGCCGCGGCGCGCGACCGCAACGAACGCCTAGTCGAGATAAAGCAAGGCAAGGGACAGTCGGAGACGCATCCCCTGCTATCCCCCAATGACGAGTTCGCCAGCTATGAGCTGTATCAGACCCTCCTCGGCCAACCTGCCGACATGGGGCGCATCGACCATATTACCGGCAGCTTCGCACGTCAGGCGTTGAAGGACGGCATCGCGATGCAGGATGTGCGCGGCTACAACCCTTACAAGTTTGGCATGGCTGGCGGGTCCGACTCGCACAATACCGGCAGCCCCTACCGCCAGGACAACTTCTTCGGGCTTCACGCCGACGCCGATGGTTCCGTCGAGCGGCGACTTGCTGGCGTCCTTATCGGCGGTACCATGGACGTTCGCCTGGAAAATCCCGGCGGCCTGACGGGCGTATGGGCGGAGGAGAACACGCGCGCCTCCATTTGGGACGCGATGTACCGCAAGGAGACCTTCGGCGTCAGCGGCCCGCACATCAAGGTACGCTTTTTCGGCGGGTGGGGCTTCGACAAGGACCTCGTGAACGCCAGCGACTGGGTGAAGCAATCCTACAAAGGTGGCGTGCCTATGGGCTCGGACCTGACGCCCATGCCGCCTAATGGAAAGGGGACGGCCCCGAACTTCGTCGTGTCGGCGGTGAAGGACCCAACCTCGGCCAATATCGATCGAATTCAGATCATCAAGGGCTGGACGCAGAACGGTCAGAGCTTCGAGAGGATTTACGACGTCGCCTGGTCCGGCGACCGCGAGCGCGACAAGTGGACAGGCCGCGTGCCGGCGATCCAAAGCACCGTGGACATCGAGAAGGCGACCTACACGAATAGTGTGGGCTCGACTGAACTGAAGACAGTGTGGAGCGATCCGGAATTCGATGCGAGCCTGCACGCGTTCTACTATGCGCGAGTACTGGAGATCCCCACGCCGCGCTGGACATTGATCCAGGCCGTGAAATCTGGTCTGCCTCCGCCGGACGTCGTGCCCCTCACTGGCCAGGAGCGCGCCTGGACCTCGCCTATTTGGTATACGCCGTCGGCGGAGGCCCGCAAGGATGCTCAGGCGGGCACGACCGTCGCCGATCTCAAGAAAAAGGGTGCGTCGGCGCTCAATGGCGCGCAGCTGAAAGCGCTCATTACAGGCAAAGCGCACTGGCTACGGAACAACGTGACCGGCGAGCAATTCTGGCAAAGCTTCACGGCCGAGGGCCAGACCACGGTTTTCCGCGTCGGAAACGACGCCACGATGCCGAGCGGCTATGGCAATGTGGCGCGCGATGGCTATCAAGGCACGACGAGCCCCTATAAGATCGAGGGCGGCCAGCTCATCACTTTCGTCTCGCAAGACCCGTACGCGTTCACCTTCTATAAGCTGGGCGACACTTACTACGCCGCGCGCAGCAATGAGTTTGGCTATGCCAACTATGAGATCGTTCCTGATCCGAAGTTCGCGCTCAATCCCCTCGACGAGGTGATCAATCACATTGCGACCACGCTTGGGCTAACTGAGCAGCAACGGCAGCAAGCTCTCCCCATCCTCAAGCAGCAACTCATGGAGCTGGCGGCGCTAAAGAAGGATGCCTCACTCAGCCCTGTGCAAAAAGCCGAACGTCTGCGCGACGCCGCCAACGCCATTGAAGAAAAGTTGAAGCCTTTGCTCAATTCGGAGCAGCAGGAGAAGTTTCAGACGCTCCGCGAGCAGCTTCGTAGACGGCTGATAGAAAAAGTGGCGGACAAGGCGGCTGAGGATGTCGAAGCTGACGTCAAGGCCTGGTTCACCGGGAAAAGCGCCAAATAGTGGCCCAGTCGCGGGAAAGAAACATGAAGCGGGCGATAAGACGATGGCTTATCGCCCTACTGCTCTTATGCACGTCCCCAGCGGCGACAGCCTGTCAGCTTTGCCTTGGGGCTTTTCGATCCTCGGTGGCGCAGCAGCTCGTCGAAGTCCAGAACGTGTTGCTGGCGCAGCCGACCGGGAACGGCCGCGACTACAAGGTCCTCGCGATCATCAAGGGGGAATGGCCGACGGATGGGATCATCCCCGCCGACGCCATTCAGCTCGATTTTGTCGCCGCCCCGACTGAGACGCTGCTGCTTGCTCGAGACGAAACATGGTCGACGTGGCTCGGCGTGGGCGCCGCCGCTGTAGAAAATGCAAATTGGCTCCGAGAAATCGCGGGCGGGAAGCGCCCGTCAGCCATGGACGCGGGCGATTGGCAAGGCCGCGTCGCTCTGATGCTTCCCTACCTTGAGCACCGCGAGCCGCTGGTCGCGAAGATAGCCTACGGCGAAGTTGCCGCCGCGCCTTATGCCGCCCTCCTGGGGGCGCAACCGCGCCTCTCTGCGCCTGCAATTCGACGTTGGCTTGCCGATCCGGCGCTTGCGGCAAGGCGGCCTCTTTACCTGTTGTTGCTCGGTATCGCCGGCGACGCGCAGGACACCGCCGCACTCGAACAACAACTAGAAGCCTCGTGGACGACGAGCGATGCGACAAATCTGGGCTCTATGATCGCCGCGAATCTGCAACTACGTGGGCCGTCCCGTATGGCCTGGGTCGACGCGAAATATATGAGCGACCGCGCGCGCTCCACGCGGGAACTGGAAGGGGCGCTATTGGCCCTCAGCGTGCTCGGAAACGCCAATGACGCCATTCCGCGCGAGCGCATCATCCAGTCTTATCTCTTGTTCATTCGCGAGCATCAGGAGCTTGCCGGTTTCGTGGCGTGGGATTTGGCGGCTTGGCGATATTGGGGCGCAGAGCCGCTCTATCGCGCGATCGTCCAATCGCATGTTCGACAGAATTTTGCCTCCGGCGTCGCCATCTCGAAATATCTGGCGCAAAGCCCGGCGGCGAACACGACCGATTCAGATGCATCGAAGGCGAGCGCTCCGGCTCAGACGAGCGTGGAGCAGTCTGTCTCTCCAGTGGCGCGCCAATGACAGTCAGCAAGCATCCGCTCATTTCTCTTATGCAACGCCTGTCGTGCGAACCGCTTATCCATTTCCTATTGCTGGGCGCAATTCTCTTTGGGGCCTATGGCGTTCTGCAGCGAAAGCATGACGACTCGGAACGGCCAAAGCAGATTGAGTTGACCGTTGGCGATCTCTCCCAACTGGTTCAGCTGTTCCGCTCGCAGTGGCGGCGCGATCCCACTCCGGAGGAATTACGTCTGCTCGTTGAAGAGAAAGCGCGTGAAGAGATCCTCTATCGAGAAGCCCTCGCGCTCGGCCTCGACAAGGAGGACACAATCGTCAAGCGCCGCATGGCGCAAAAGATGCAGTTTCTCGCCGAGGACGTCGCCGCCGCCCGCGAGCCGACAGTTGAGGAGCTCAAGACATGGTACGAGGCCAACCATGGCGAGTTCGCCTTTCCGCCGCGCGTGAGCTTTCGACATCTCTACTTTTCACCTGATCGGCGCGGGGCTCGCGCGCATGACGATGCAGCGGCCGCATTGACGAAACTGGCTGGGCAAGCCGAGGATTCAAAGGTCGCGGCGACGCTCGCCGATGCGTTCATGTTCCAGGACTACTACCGCGACCGCACCCCCGAGTTCCTGGGGAAAGAGTTCGGCCCGAATTTCGCACTGAATGTCGCGAAGTTGACGCCGGGTTCCTGGCAAGGACCCGTCGAGTCTGGCTTTGGATGGCATCTGGTATTCGTTGACACGCTGATCCCTGGGCGAGTCCCTGCGTTCGAGGAGATTGAGGCCGAGGTGAAGAAAGCGTGGCTCGCCGAGCAAAAGGTGCAGGCCTGGCAGAAAGCCTATCGGGACATTCGTGAAAAATACACCGTACTACTACCCGCGCCGCCTGATGAAGCGCCAACAAGCGGCGACGCCGCAAAAGGCAAGCAGTCTTCCGCCACGCCGCGCGAGGGTGGCTCGTGACGCTAGGGCGACACACTGTCGGGCGGCCCCGACTCTTAAGCCTGCTCGTCGCCTTGCTGTTCTTGCCGCTTGCCGCGTCAGCGCATGAGTCGCGCCCGGCCTATCTCGCCATCACTGAGACGGCGCCCGGACAATTCGGCGTCTTGTGGCGCACGCCGATGCTCGCCGGCATGCGCCTGCCGGTAGCCCTCAAGCTTCCGGACAGGGCGAGGAACCTGCGGGACATCATCGTCAGCGAACTCGCTGACTCGCTTATCGAACGTCGCTGGATCGACGCGGGACCGAGCGGATTGGCCGGCGAGCGCATCGAGTTCCCCGGCCTGCAACTGACGATTACCGACGTGCTTGTGAGGGTGGAGACTCTCGACGGCGCGGCCTCGACCACAATGGTGCGGCCGAACCGCCCGTGGATTGAGATCGCAAGCGCGGTCGGATGGACGGCGGTGGCAAGCGCCTACGTCATGCACGGAATCGGGCACATCCTTTTTGGATATGATCATCTGCTGTTCGTGCTGGCGCTCATCCTGATCGTGCGCGACCGTCAGGCGTTGTTGTTGACCATTACCGCCTTCACGCTCGCGCATTCGATAACGCTTAGCTTGGCGACGCTCGGAATGGCCAGTGTGCCCGGTCCGCCGGTCGAGGCCATGATCGCGCTCAGCATCTTGCTGCTGGCCTGCGAGGTCGTTCGCTTGCAGCATGGCCATGTGAGCATGACCGCGCAGAAGCCATGGCTCGTGGCGTTCGTTTTTGGGCTCCTGCACGGATTTGGGTTTGCCGGCGCGCTGACAGAGATCGGCCTGCCTCGAAGCGACATCCCTCTTGCGCTGCTCACGTTCAACTTCGGCGTTGAGATCGGACAGCTCATCTTTATCGCCGTCATTTTTGGTTTGTTGGAAGCCGCAAGACAATTCAGGCCCCCGCCGATTCTTGCACGCCGTGCGCATTTTGCTATGACCTATGCGATAGGAGCCTTGGCCGCCTTCTGGTTCATTGAAAGGTTGGCGGGGTTCGCGACCTCATGACGAGTGGGGATATCCCGACGTTCGACACGTCGCGCGGTTTCACGTTTCCACGGTCTCATGTCTGCTTTGGGTCAAATGAGCCGTTCGCCCAGAGGCCGCTTCGGGTTAAAGTCGGGCCCGCGGCCCTACAGCCCGAAGGTCCGCTATATCCACGAAAGTGACCGGCGAAGGCAACCGAGAAAAAGTTCTCTCTTTTGTTCAGCGTGCTGAATAGAGAAAACAAATAAAATCAGTTCATTGAGACATTTGGCGCGCCCGACACGATTCGAACGTGTGGCCTCCACCTTCGGAGGGTGGCGCTCTATCCAGCTGAGCTACGGGCGCATCGATATGAAGATAGTTTCCGAGATCGAACACGGTCAATCCCGAATTCAACGATCGAATAGGCGCAAACGACCCAAGCCCTTAGCCGTGCCGATCATCGCCACTCGTACGCTACAACCTCCTTTCAGCTTGCTTCCGTGATGCTTCCGCGACCTCGGGAGCGGATTTCCTGCCTCCTTCGAGCTTCGCCAAGCATGTGTTTACACTCGATTTTTTACACACCTAAATTCAGCAAAAAGGCCTTGCCTCTGCCTTCGGAGGGCAACACTCTATCCAGCTGAGCTACGGGCGCGTGTCTTGGAGAGTCGCCTTCTTTCTACCTCATGGCGCGGATGCGCGCAACGGCGGGGCGCTTCGCGGGCGCGCGGGCGCGTGCTATCGGGGCGAAAACGACAAAAAAAGGGGGGGATCGACATGGCGGCGTTCTATGAAGCTTGGCTCGATCGTCTGCGCGCGCGGCGGGACCGGCTTATCGCCGATCCCCGTTTCCAGCGCTGGTCGCTCGCCAATCCCCTCACCCGGCCCATCGCCCGCCGGCGGGCGCGGGCGGCGCTCGATCTCACGGCGGGCTTCGTCTACTCCCAGGTGCTTTTCGCCTGCGCGCGGCTGAAATTGTTCGATATTCTCTTGGGCGGACCGATGACGGCCGCCGAGCTTGCCGCGCGCCTGTCCCTCTCCGAGGACGCGGCGCGGCGCCTTCTCGACGCCGCCGCCTCCCTCGACCTCGCGGAGCGGCGCGGCGGCGGGCGCTACGGGCTCGGCCAGCTTGGCGCGGCCTTCGCCGGCAACCGCGCGGCGCTCTCGCTCGTCGAGCACCAGACGATGCTCTACGCCGATCTTGCGGACCCGGTGGCGCTGCTGCGCGGCGAAAAGCGGGCCGCGCTCGCGGACTATTGGCCCTATTCCGACCTCGAACGGCCCAAGGCGCTACAGCCCGAGCAGGTCGCGCCCTACAGCGCGCTGATGGCGGCGTCGCAGCCCATGGTGGCGCAGGAGGCGCTCGACGCCTATGACGTCTCGCGGCACAAGAGGCTGATGGACGTCGGCGGCGGCGAAGGCGTTTTTCTCTGCGCGGCGGCGGAACGCGCGCCCGATCTGCAACTGACGCTCGTCGATCTTCCCGCCGTGGCGGCGCTCGCCCGCGCGCGTTTCGACGCCGCCGGGATCATGTCGCGCGCGCTGATCCACGGCGGCGACTTCCTGCGCGAGGATCTGCCGAAAGGCGCCGACCTCGTCACCCTCATCCGCATCGTGCACGATCAGGACGACGAGCGGGCGCTCGCGCTGCTGCAAAACATCCGACGCGCGGTTGAGCCGGGCGCGACGCTGCTCGTCATCGAAGCCATGTCGGGCGTCAAGGGCGCCGAGCCGCTCGACGCCTATTACGGTTTCTACACGCTCGCCATGGGCCGCGGCGAACCGCGCCGCGTCGAGGAGATCGAGGCGCTGCTGCGGCGGGCGGGCTTCGGCGAATTCAGGCTCCTCGCCAATGCGCTGCCGACGCTGACGAGCGTGCTGGCGGCGAAGGCGGCGTGACGGGCGCGCTTCAGGCGGCTCAAGAGCTCGCCTGACCGTGCCGCCACACCTTCGCAGCGGAAACGACGAGAAGCCCCGCCAATAACGGCGGCAAAATATTGCTCGGGACGACAGTGAGCAGCTGGCCGCCCAAGAACGTTCCGGCGACGGAGCCAAGCGCCATGAAGAGAACGAAGCCGCGGCTTTGCCCCAGCACAGCAAAGCTGCGGTCGCGGCTGTAGCGGGCGAAGCCTGCGATCATCGTCGGCAGGCTGACAGCAAGAGAGAGACTGCCCGCGAGTTTGATCTCCACGCCGAACAGCAGAACAAGGGTTGGAATCAGTAGTTCGCCGCCCGCGACGCCGAGAAGCGACGCGACGACCCCAATAATGAAACCCGCCGTCGCTCCAGCCAAGATCTGGAACCAGCCGCTCGCCAGGACGGCGCCGCCTGCGCGCCAGCCGTGACCGAACAGCAATACGGCGGCGACGCCGACAAGCAGCGCCGCGATCACACGATACAGCGTCGCTGATCTGAGACCTGTCGCCCAACCCGCCCCGAGCCACGCGCCGAAGAGACTGCCGGCCAGGATGTTGAGAATAATCGGCCAATGGGAGACGACCTCGCTCAGGGGAACCGCCGCCGCCCGAAAAGGCAAGGCCGACGCGACAACGACAAGACTTGTCGCCTTGTTGACAATGACGGCTTCCAGGGCGGGAAACCGGAAAGCGCCAATCAAGAGCGGCAAACGAAATTCAGCGCCGCCCAGACCTATGAGGCCCCCGAGCGTTCCGATTACAGCTCCGCCGCCGAACGCCGCCGCTCGATTATGCCGCACGCCCGCTCCTGTTCCTGGCCGCGGCGATCACCCCCGGCCCCTCCGCCACGCGATCAACCCCGCCGTCGAGCCATCGAGCCCCGCCGTCGAGGCGTCCGCGTCTTCGACGATCGGTCCGAGCCTGTTTGCAAGCTCCTTGCCGAGCTCCACGCCCCATTGGTCGAAGGGATTGATGTCCCAGATCACGGACTGCACGAAAACCTTGTGCTCGTAGAGCGCAACGAGACGCCCGAGCGTGCGCGGATCGAGACGCCGGTAGAGGAACACGCTCGACGGCCGGTCGCCCGGGAAAACCTTGTGCGGCGCGAGCGTCTCCACCTCTTCCGCGCTCATGCCGGACGCGCGCAATTGCGCCCTGGCCTCCTCCAGCGTGCGCCCGCGCATGAAAGCCTCGGCCTGCGCGAGACAGTTTGAAAACAGCAGCGTGTGATGATGCGCATCCGCCGCCGTCGGCTCGGCGGCGACGAGGAAGTCGATGGGCGTGACGTCGGTTCCCTGATGCAGCAACTGGAAGAAAGCGTGCTGTCCATTGGTGCCGGGTTCGCCAAAGATGACCGGGCCGGTTTCATAGGCGACATGGCCGCCGTCGCGCGTCACGGACTTGCCGTTCGACTCCATGTCCAGCTGCTGGAGATAGGCGGGAAAACGCGCGAGGCGCTGATCGTAGGGGATCACCGCATGAGCGCGGCGATCGAGAATATTGCGGTGCCAGACGCCAAGGAGGCCCATCAGCGCGGGAATATTCTTGTCGAGCGGCGCAGAACGGAAATGCGAGTCGATGTCGTTTCCGCCCTGCAGGAAATCGGTGAAATTCTCGGGCCCCACGGAAATCGCGAGCGCAAGGCCGATCGACGACCACAGCGAATAACGCCCGCCGACCCAGTCCCAGAAACCGAAAACGCGCGCCGCGTCGACGCCGAAGGCCGCAACCTTGTCCAGCTTTGTCGAAACGGCCGCGAAATGACTGGCCACCGCGTCCTCTCCGAGCGCCGCGACGACGCGGGCGCGCGCGCTCGCTGCGTTGGCCATCGTCTCCTGCGTCGTAAAGGTCTTCGACGACACGATGAAGAGCGTGCGCGACAGATCAAGCGTCGCGAGCGTGTCAGCAAGATCGGCGCCGTCGACGTTGGAGACGAAATGCGCGCGCGGTCCCTCGCCTGCATAGGGCGACAGCGCGCGCGCCGCCATGGCGGGGCCGAGGTCGGAGCCGCCGATGCCGATGTTGACGACGTCCGTGAACGCAAGCCCGGTCGCGCCTTTCGCGTCGCCGCTGCGAATGGCGCGCGCGAAGGCGAAAACCTTTTCGCGTTCCCCCTCGATCTTTTCGCGCACGTCTTCGCCGCCGACCAAAAGGGGGCGGGAGGAGAGATCGCGCAGGGCCATGTGCATGGCGGCGCGTTTCTCCGTGTTGTTCACCGTCTCGCCCGAAAACAGCGCGTCGCGCCGCTCCTCGAGTCGACGGACCTTCGCGAGCGCCAGCAGCAGGTCGAGGGTCTCACGCGTGATCTTGTGCTTGGAGTAATCGAATAGGAAATCGTCGAGACGCACGCTGAACGTCGCGAAACGCGAGGCGTCCTGCTCGAAGAGCGCGAGCGTTCGCACGTCCGTGAGCGTCTGAGCGTGGGACTTCAGGGCAAGAAAGGCGGCGGCGACGGCGTGCGACATTCTGCGTGTCTCGCGTTTGAGGCGGACGAATCGATCCGCCGAATAACGGGTTTGCTTAGCGTAAACAGGCGACGGTTGCAGCGCCGCCGCCGAATGACGAAAAATTTGCTGTATTGTGACAGAGGGATGTGAAACCCATATCGGTTCAATGACGGTTTTCTGACGGAAGGACGACGATGAACCCGATCCCTCTCCTCGACGTGCGCGACGGCGGACCCGTGGCCCATGCGCGGGCGCGGATCGACGCCGCAGCCGCCCTGCGCGACGCCTGCCTTGGCGCGGTCGCGCCCCTGAGCCGTTTCTGCCTCTCCCCGATCGACCGCATGGCGTCGAACTGGCTTCGAAAATCGGCCTCCGCCTATCGGGCCGAACTTGAACACGTTGTCTCGATTCTCGGCTTTCCCGGCGCGATGACGCTCAATATGTCCTATCTCTTCGCCTGCACCACGCAGGCCTACGAGGGGCCGGACGGGCTTCCGCACATCCGCCGCACGCTCGACTGGCCGTTCAAGGGCCTGGGCGCGGCTGTGGAAATGGCCTGGCAGTCGGGACCGGCCGGCGACTATTACAACGCCACTTGGCCGGGCGCCGTTGGCGTGCTCAGCGCCATGGCGCCGGGGCGGTTCTGCGCCGTCATCAATCAGGCGCCCATGCGGCGGCGCACGACGGGCGCTTTGGGCTTCCCCTACGACGCGGCGGTCAATCTGCGCAATGCGCTCGCCAGCGAAGGCGGCTGGCCGCCGGATCATCTGCTGCGCTACGCCTTCGAGACCTGCGAGACATTCGGCGAGGCGGTGGCGCTCATCGCCCGCGAACCTCTCGCGCGACCGACGCTTTTCACGCTCGCGGGCGCAAAGCGCGGGGAGATGGCGCTGATCGAGCGTACGGAGCGCGAGGCGCGCGTCTATCGCGGTCCCGTGATCGTCGCCAATGACTGGCAGGAGCCACAGCCTGGCTGGCAGGCGCGCATGAGCGTCGCGAACAACGAGACGCGCAAGGCCGCCATGCGCGCGGTCGCGCCTGACGCGCCGCGCTTCTCATGGGTCACGCCGCCCGTGCTGAACCGCCTGACGCGCCTCGCCGTCGAAATGTCCGCCGCCGGCGCCGGCGACTTCGTGGCGCGGGGCTATGAGTGCGCCTCGCTCATCGCGGGCGACCCGCGCCCGGCGACGCAGGATTTTCACTTGCGGGCCGCGACGCCGACGGCGCTCGCGGCCTAACTGAGCTTCGGCGCGGCGGCGCGGCGCAGCCGATCGTTGATCGCCTCGCCGAGGCCGCGCTCGGGAAGATGCGCCACCGCAACCTTCTCGACGCCGCGCGCGTCGAGTTCGCGCAAGCAGGCAAAAAGATTGGCCGCCGCCTCGACGAGGTCGCCCTTGGGCGAGAGATCGAGAACGACCGTTCCCGGCGCCGCGCGCCCCGCGAGCCGCCCGCCGAAATCGAGCGCTCCCTCCCCCGCCAGAATTTCATGCGCCTCGAGCCGCAGCCTGGCTTTCGGAGCGTAATGCGAGGCGGTCATGCCGGGCGCCGTCACCTCCGCCCGCGCGGGGGCCGCGAGCCGAGCGCCGAGCGCCTTCTCGATCCTCTCGCGCGGCACGGCGCCCGGCCGCAACAGCGTGGGCGCGGCGTCGCAAAAGGAGACGATGGCGGACTCGAGCCCTGCCTTCGTGCGCCCGCCGTCGAGGATCATATCCACGCGGCCAGAGAGATCCTCCGCCACATGCGCCGCCGTCACCGGGCTGACGTGGCCGGAGCGATTGGCCGAGGGCGCGGCGACCGGGCGGCCGAGCGCCTTGATCAGCGCCCGCGCGACCGGATGATCGGGAACGCGCAAGGCGACGCTGGGCAAGCCCGCCCGCGCAAGCTCGCAGACCGAACCGCCCGGCGCGGCGGGCGCGACGATGGTGAGCGGCCCGGGCCAGAAGGCCTCCGCGAGCCGGATCGCCGCCTCCGGCAGCACGGCCTCGCGCCGCGCGGCGGCGAGATCGGCGACGTGGGCGATCAGCGGGTTGAATGAAGGCCGCCCCTTGGCGTCGTAGATGCGCGCAACGGCCCAGGCGCTGGCGGCGTCGGCTCCGAGCCCGTAGACCGTCTCGGTGGGAAAAGCGACGAGCCCGCCCTCGCTTAAGATTTCCGACGCGCGGGCGATGGACGCCGCGTCGGCGGGCGCGAGAATGGTCACGGCTCGCGGCCGCGATAGGGCGGCGCGGGGATCGCCATATGCGCCGCGCGCAGGGCCTTCGACCAGCGCTCGCGCAGGTCGCGGAAATATTCGTCGTTCACGTCGATGCGCGTGGAGACTTCGAGTTGCAGCGCGTCCCGGCGCAGAAGCGCGATGTCGATCGGCAACCCGACCGAAAGATTGGACTTGATCGTCGAATCCATCGAAATCAATCCGATTTTCAGCGCCTCGTAGAGATCGCTGTCGTAATTGATCGCGCGGTCGAGTATCGGCTTGCCGTATTTGTGCTCGCCGATCTGAAGATAGTTCGTATCCGGCGTGCATTCGATGCTGTTGCCGGCCGTATAGATCATGAACAGGCGCGGCGCGCCGCCCTTGATCTGCCCGCCGAGCAGCAGCGACACGTCGAAGCTCACGCCGTTCGATTGCTCGACGGAATTATACGCCTCCATGCGCGACCGGCGCACCGCGCGGCCGACGAGTTGCGCGGCCTGCAACATCGTGCCCGCCGTCATCGCGCTCTCGACCTCGCCCGTCTCCGGATTCTCGAAACCTTCCGCGAGGAAGTTCACCACGCCCTGCGTCACGGAGAGATTGCCCGCCGTGGCGAGCATCAGCACGCGGTCGCCGGGCTTCTCGAAAATATGCAGCTTGCGGAAGGTGGCGATGTTGTCGAGACCGGCGTTGGTGCGCGTGTCTGCGATGAGCACGATCCCGTCGCGCACCAGAATGCCGCAGCAATAGGTCATGGAAGCTCCCCGGCGCGGCGCCCTTCTCTCCGCCGGAGCGCCCGCTCCCCGTTTACAAGTTCCGGGCCAGAGGGCACAAGGTCCGAAAGATGCCTCGCAGGCGGGCCGATCATGCGGATAAACGGGCGCGATTTCAGAACGATCTGGCTCGACGGCGACGGAAGGACCGTTCGCGTCATCGATCAGACCCGCCTGCCCCATCGATTTGAGGCGCGCGCGTTGACGAGCGGCGACGCGGCCGCCCGCGCCATCAGCGACATGATCGTGCGCGGGGCGCCGCTGATCGGCGTGACGGGCGCCTACGGGCTCGCCCTCGCGGCGACGGAAGACCCAAGCGACTCGGGGCTCGCAGCCGCCCATGCGAAACTCCTCGCCACGCGTCCCACCGCGATCAATCTGCGTTGGGCGCTCGACCGCGTGAGCCTCCTGCTGCGCGATGTCCCGCCGCCGGCGCGCGCGGCGCGCGCTTTCGCAGAGGCGGCGAAGATCGCCGATGAGGACGTCGCCTGCTGCGCGGCGATCGGCGATCATGGCGCGGCGCTCATTCGCGCGGCCGCCGAGCGGAACCCCGGCCGCCCCGTCAACATTCTCACGCATTGCAACGCCGGCTGGCTCGCCACCGTCGATTGGGGGACGGCGCTGGCGCCGATCTACAAGGCGGCGCGGGCGGGCGTCGATCTCCATGTGTGGGTCGACGAGACTCGCCCGCGCAATCAGGGCGCGAGCCTCACTGCGTTCGAACTGCTCTCGGAAGGCCTGCCGCATACGGTCATCGCCGACAACGCCGGCGGGCATCTGATGCAGCACGGGATGGTCGATCTCTGCATCGTCGGCACGGACCGCACGACGCGCACGGGCGACGTGTGCAACAAGATCGGCACCTACCTCAAGGCGCTCGCCGCCCATGACAATGGCGTGCCCTTCTATGTCGCCCTGCCCAGCTCGACCATCGACTGGCGCATCAGTGACGGCGTCGCGAATATCCCGATCGAGGAGCGCGACGCGCGCGAGGTGACGCATATTTCGGGGCGCGCGCCCGACGGCGGCGTGACGGAAGTGCTGCTGACGCCCGAAGGCTCGCCCGCCCGCAACTGGGCCTTCGACGTGACGCCCGCGAGATTTGTGACGGGGCTGATTACCGAGCGCGGGGTTTGCGATGCATCGGAGGCGGGGTTGCAGGGTTTGTTTCCCGACGCGCTCGCGTGAGCAACCCTTTCACGGGGAAGCATCGGACGGATCACCCAAGATCGCCCTTGGCTGAACGCCAGGCGTCGCGCCGCCGATCCGTCTCGCGAGATCGCCGCTGGCCGGTTAAGCCCGTCGCGGCCCGTAATTCCTGAACCGCTCCACCGTCCGCCAGATTTCCTCGTTCGGCAGGACGACCGGCTCGCCCGCCATCGCGCCCAGATAATAAACTTGCGCCAGCGCCTCCAGCTCCACCGCGCGCCACAGCGCCTTGCGCATGTCCTCTCCGGTGACGATGGCGCCGTGATTGGCGAGCAGCGCGGCGTCGCGGTCCTTCAGCCCCTCGACAACGAGCGCCGACAGTTCAGGCGTGCCGTAGGACGCGTAGCCGACGCAGGGCACGGTGGGGCCGCCGAAGGCCGCGATCATGTAATGCACGGCGGGGATCTCTCGCCGCAGCGTCGCGAGCGTCGTGGCGTAGGTCGAATGCATGTGCGCGACCGCGTTCACGTCCGGCCGCGCGCGATAGATGTCCAGATGGAAGCGCCATTCGCTCGACGGCGGCAGCGGCCCCTCATAGGCGCCCTCCGCGCCGGCGAGCGGCATGCGCGCGATCATCCCCGGCGCCAGCTCCCGCGCGGGAACGCCGCTCGGCGTGACGAGAATCGCGCCGCCGTCGCGCAGCGAAAGATTGCCGGCCGAGCCGTGGTTGAGCCCGAGCCGCTCGAGCTCCAGCGCTCCGTTCACGATCGCCGCCCGTTTTTCTGCGTCCGCCATCCCCGACCGTCCTTTCGCGCAATATTGCCCGGCGGGCCATTTGCTGTATAGGACTGGGCGTCCCCGCGGCGACAGGGGCCGGTAGCTCAATGGTTAGAGCCGACCGCTCATAACGGTCTGGTTGGGGGTTCGAGTCCCTCCCGGCCTACCAAGTTGAAAACATTGGCGCTTCTTGGCGATTTTGGGCCCGAAAATCAGTCCCGTTTTTTGGGCCGCGCCCCAGTAATTCCCCCCAGAAACAGCGGGCGGCGGCGGCGCCGTCACGACGGCGTCGCTGATCCGGCGCGGCGCCGTCAGCGGCGCAGAAGCCTGTCTATGCGCCGCAATTCCGAGTGATGAAGCAGTAAAACATCGTTCGAGGCGGCGAGCCTTTCCGCCGCGCGCGTGTAATCGCTGGTCGTGACGACGACGCCGCGTTGCGCGCCCTCGTGCGCGATCGCCGCGACAATCTCCTGAACCGCGCGATTGCCGACGGGTTTGGCGTATTTTTTGCATTGCACCACGATGCGCGCGCCGCGTTTGTCGGCGACGATGTCGACGCCCTGGTCGCCGCTCGCCCGCGTCACCCGGGCGTCCCACTTCGCTTCGCGCAGAACGGCTGCGCAGTAATGCTCGAATTCTTCCGGCGTCATATCGTCGCGAAACCGCGCGCTCGCAAGTTCATCGTAAACGAGCACCGAGAGATGCAGAACGCCGAAAAAGGCGAAGGCCATGAAAGCGACGCCCGCGCCGCGCGGCCAGAAAAAACCGGCGAGCGCAGTGAAGACGGCGATCCAGACCAACCATTTCCCAATGCCGGCGCTCTCGCCGCGTCCCATGCCCTTCCTTCGCGCGCTCGTCGCTGACGCCGGCGTCCCGCCGCTTTCGCAATAATGTCCCGCGAAGATGAAAAAAGCGCTTTCCCCGCGCCCCGAACGCGGACCGCGACCACCCTATTCGATGAATTTCATCACGTCCGAAAGCGTTATCGCCACGACGCCATCGGCGGCGACGCGGCCCTGGCGATATTTTTCGCTGGCGACGGCTTCCAGCGCGTCGCGATCCTGGTCGAATTGCGCGCGCAACTCTTCCTCGCCGGGATTTGGCGCGTCTGGTTCGAGCGCGTCGTCGGAAACGAAGACGCGCACGGTTTGCTGCGACCCGGCGACGCGCATGAGGAAGGAAAAGCCCTGCGCCTCGCGCAGGACGTCGGAATCGATTTTCTCCAGCGGCATGAGCGCGCCTTATGGTTTCGCCCCCGAGCGAACAACTCCGCGAAACGCTGTCATGTTCCGCGCCGCAAATCAGGCCGCGTCCATGGCGCAGAGGTCCGAGACCTCCTCGGTCTGCGGCGTCAGTCCGATCCAGCGGTCAATCGCGGCCGCGTCGAAACCGCATTCGCAATGGTCGCCGACGCGCATGAGGGGGCGCCGGATGAGGCCGGGGTCGAGGATCATCATCACGATCGCCTGCTGCGGATTGAGCGCGTCGGGATCGACCTCACCGGATTTCACGCGCGGGGACGCCATGTTGAACCATTCGCGAACCGGCTTCTCCGCAAAATAGGGGCGCAGGCTCGAAACGCTCCAGGGCTCGCGCAGGAGGTCGCGGGCGTCCACCTGATGGCCCGAGGAGAGAAGCAGCGCCTTCTGCGTCGCGTTGCTGGCGCAGCCGGGCTTTTCGTAAAAGATGACCTTCGCCATGGGCGGCCTCTTCGCGTGCAAGGGCGATGGATGGATTCTATCGCCTCATTGCATTTTACAACGGAATTGTGCAATGCAGCGCCCGAATCGCGTGCATTGGGGGAGGCGTTCCGCTGGAATTTCTTGCAGATTGCCCCCGCACGGTCAGCCGCTAGCGAGACAGCGCCCAAGTGATCGAGACTCGCTCCGATAGGCGCTCCAGCCCCGGCCGCAGCGGGACAGAGCCGACGTTGGGCGCCGCCGCGGCGCGCGCCTCGAAAGCGACAGGGACCGGCCCCGGGGCGTCGAGCGGCCGGATCTCGATGACGCGGGCGAGGCGCAACCCCGCCGCTTCGGCGTAAATCCGCGCGCGCCGCTCCGCATCCTTCACCGCCGCAGCGCGCAGGGCGTCGCGTTTCTCGGTCAGGTTCGAGTGGTCGTAGTCGACGCCGTCGAGGCTGTTGGCGCCCTTGTCGATCACCCGCCCGACGACGTCGCTGGCCTTCTCCACAGGCTTCACACGAACGGCGAGACTATTGCTCGCGCGGTAGAGCTGCTGCGCGCCCTTCGCCCTGCCCTTGGCGTCGCGGTCCTCGGCCGTGAAGGGCGCGAGCGTCACCGCCTGGGTCTGAATGTCCGCGTCCACGACGCCAAGCGCCTTGAGCTCGGCGAAGATGGCCTCGACCGCGCGCGCATTCTCCGCCGCCGCGGCGGCGGCCGTCGGGCGCTCCGTCACCACCCCGAAACGCAGGGTCGCGCGGTCGGGCGCCACATCCTCAAAGGCCTCGCCGACGACCGAAATATGCGACAGCGAGTCAATGAGCGATTCGGCGCGCGCAGAGCCGGCGAAAAAGAGGGAGAGTGCGAGAAAAAGACGAATCATGGCATATCCTTGGGCGAATGGCCGCGCGAGCCGCAAAAGCGCCGGCTTGCGGCATTAGTCGAGTTCGATCATACAGGAACCCCGCGCGGCCGTCCCGCGCCCCGCGACAAGGCATCATGCCCGCTCTTTACCATTACCCGCTCTGCCCTCATTCGCGCTTCGTCCGGCTCATTCTCGCGGAATATGGAATCGCCGCCGAGCTTATCGAGGAACGCGCCGCGGACCGGCGCCCGGATTTTCTCGCGCTCGATCCGGCCGGGCGGACGCCGGTCTTGATCGACGACGACGGCACAGTGGTCCAGAGCGCGGCGATCGCGGAATATATCGACGAAGTCTATGGTCCCTCGCGCAGCGTTCAGCGGCTGATGCCCGCCGAGAAGCGTCCGCGGGTCGAAACCCGCCGTCTCGTCGACTGGTTCAACGTCAAATTCTTCGAGGAGGTGACGAACTGGCTCGTCACCGAGAAAGTCTACAAGCGCTTTTCCCCGCAGGGCGGCGCGCCCGACATGGACGTTGTCCGCGTCGCGCGCGCCAACATCCGCCATCACATGCGGTACATCGGCTATCTGACCGCGACGCGGAACTGGCTCGCGGGCGACCGTCTCACCTACGCCGACTTCGCCGCGGCGGCGCATCTCTCCTGCGCGGACTATCTGGGCGACGTTCCCTGGGACGAGGACGAAGCCGCGAAACACTGGTATCAGCGCATCAAATCGCGCCCGGCCTTCCGCCCCCTGCTCGCAGACCGCGCGCCGGGCATGACGCCCGGCCCCTACTACGCCCAGCTCGATTTCTGAGCGCCCGCGAACAAGTTACCGGACTTTAACCTTGAATCGGCACGCTGTAAGCGCGTCTCCAATCGGCGAGGGCCGTCATGAAGCGTCTTGCAGGGTTCTGGACCGGGCGGATCGCGCCGATCGCGTCGCGAGTCGCCGACGCCGCGGCGGACTATGCGACGTCCCGGGCGGCGCTCACGGCGCTGGCTCTGCTCCTTCTCGCTTTCTCCGGGATCGGCCGGATGGAGACAGCCTACAAACAGTCCGTCGTCAAGGAGGGCCGCTATAGCCTCGCCGAGACGCCGCTGCGCCCCTGGCGCGCGCCGGATTTGCGGGTGGGCTGGAAGAAAAAGGACGCTTACGTCGCGACGGCGGATCATATCGTTCTGGCGACGCTGTCGGTCGCCCGCTTCTCCTCCCTCCTCTGCCTGTTGCTGACGCCGGCCGCATGGCTGGCGGGCCAGTGGCGGCGCCAGTCGACGCGCGGCGGCGCGCCCGCCTTCAGCGCGCGGCCCGCCGCGCCGCCGTCGCCCATGGCCGAAGCCTGATCCGGATTTTCTTCTTCCGCGCCACGTCCGGGGGCGCTGACGCCGCTATATGATGCGCGTCGAATGACTCTCGAGAACGCCATCCGCGCAAAGGCGCTTTCCCTCGGTTTCGACGCCTGCCGCTTCGCCGCCGCAACGGTACAGCCGCAGCTCGCCGGGCGGCTTCGGGAGTGGCTGGACGCCGGCGCCCATGGCGACATGATCTGGATGGCGGAAACGGCGGAGCGGCGCGCGTCTCCCCAGGCGCTCTGGCCGTCGGCAAGGAGCGTCGTCATGCTCGGCATGAACTACGGGCCGTCCGCCGACCCGCTCGCCGGGCTTGAGCGCCGCAGCGCTGGAACCATCTCCGTCTACGCGAGAAACCGCGACTACCACGACATCGTCAAGGGGAAGCTCAAGCAGCTCGCGGCCTTCGCGCTGAAGCGCGCCGGCGGCGGCGCGGTCAAGGTCTTCGTCGACACCGCGCCGGTGATGGAGAAGCCGCTCGCTCAGGCGGCGGGGCTCGGCTGGCAGGGCAAACACACAAATCTCGTCTCGCGGGAGTTCGGATCGTGGCTGTTTCTCGGCGCGATCTTCACCGATCTCGCGCTTGCGCCGGACGAGGCCGAACGCGACCATTGCGGCTCCTGCCGCAACTGCCTCGACGCCTGTCCGACGCAGGCTTTTGCCGCCCCCTACCGCCTCGACGCGCGGCGTTGCGTCTCCTACCTCACCATCGAGCACAAGGGGCCGATTCCCCGCCCCTTCCGGGAAGCGATCGGCAATCGCATCTACGGTTGCGACGATTGTCTCGCCGTCTGCCCCTGGAACAAATTCGCCCGGATCACGCGAGAGGCGAAACTCGCAGCGCGCGGGGATCTCGAAAGCCCGGCGCTCGCCGAACTCGCGCAACTGGACGACGCGGGCTTTCGCGCCCTTTTTTCCGGCTCGCCGATCAAGCGAATCGGCCGCGCGCGGTTCCTGCGCAACGTTCTCGTCGCGATCGGCAACAGCGGCGCGCCGGAACTCGCGGCGGAAGCGGAACGGCTGCTCTCCGACGATGATTCGCTCGTGCGCGGCGCCGCCGTCTGGGCTGTGGCGCGGCTCGATCCGCAACGCCTCGTTGCGCTGCGCCATCTGGCCCTCTCGGAAAGCGACCCGGCGGTACGGGAGGAGTGGGCAAAAGAGACACACTCGGCGAAAAAATAATGTCAACTCGCGATAAGTGCGCCGCAGCACGCTTGCCCTTCCGCATTTCGATCTAATGTGACGGGAAGAAACGCTTTCTCCTTCTGGCGCCGCTGGCGATGATCACCTTTTCGAGACGCCCTGCCGACGATCCCGCGGAGGAGGCCGCACGCCTCCTGCTGAGGCTCGGCGTCTTTCTGCTCTTCGTGATTTCGTTGCTCGCGCCCATCCTTGCGCGGCAGACGGTCTATATCCTGCTGCCGGTCGGCGCGGCGCTGCTGCTCCTTTCCGCGAGTCTGTCTCCGCATCCGCGCGCAGGCGGATCGCTGCGGGCGCTGCTCGCCTCGCCGCCGGTCTGGGCCGCGCTGCTCCTTGGCGGCTGGGCCGGCGTCTCGCTGCTGTGGACGCCCTTCGAGGGGCCGGCCGAGCGCTTCGCCAAGGTGGCCGCGACCATGGCGCTGGTCGCCGCCGCGACGGGCTTTCTGCCTCTGCGCACCAAGACCTCCAACCTCAACCTTCTCCCGATCGGCGTAGGCGTCGCGACCGTCGCGCTCGCCGCGATCACGGTGCTGATGGCGCCGAAATATACGATCGAGGACATTCTCGACGTCGGTCCGCTCGGACGCGCCGGCCTCGGCCTTGCGCTTCTGGTCTGGCCGGCGATGGGCGCGCTCGCGGTGCGCGGCCGCTGGATCATGGCGGCGGCGCTCGGCGGCGCGACGCTGATCGCCTGCCAACTCGCGGCGGCGCCCAACGCCGTGCCGGCGCTCATCGGCGGAGCCCTCGTCTTCGCGGCGGCGTTCGGCCGGCCCCGCGCAGCCTCCGTGGCGCTCGCAGGCGCGATGGCGGCGATCGTGCTCCTCGCGCCCCTCGCCGCCTTCCTCACGCATCTGGTCTGGCCGGAGCATCCGCCCGCCTTTTTCAAACATCTCGCCTTTTGGGGCCAGATGATCTCGAACGACGGGATGCGCACGCTCCTCGGCCATGGCTTCGGCGCGGCGACCTGGGGCGTTTTGGGCGGCTATCTCACGCCCGCGACGCCGCGCAGCCTGATTTTCCAGATCTGGTTCGATCTCGGGGCGGTGGGCGCGGGCGCGCTCGCGCTGGCGCTCGCCCGCGCGAGCCTCGAGGTCGGGCAGGCGCGCCCCGCCCTCGCGCCTTTCCTGCTCGGCGGGATCTGGGCCGGCTTCATGATCTGCCTCCTCGGACCCGCCGCCGAACAATTGTGGTGGCTGACGCTCGCCGGGCTCGACGCCATCGCCTTCACTCTGGTAATGCGCGGCCAGTTCCGCAAGCGCCGCCCCGTGCTGCCGATCCGTCTCGGCCCGGTCCCAGCGGACGAAACCGCCTGACGTGAGATTTCCTTGGCTGATCCTCAGACGCTGACCTCCTCCGTGGAGCCGCGCGCCTTCGGCGAAGCGGTCGTCTCCGGCGCCTTCCTCGGCGATGCGCCCGCTTTCGCGCTCGCGGACGGCGCGGTCGTTCTCGGCGACGCCAAGGACGCCCGCCGCGTCGCGGCCCATCCCGACGCCGCCATTCTCGTCGCCGCGAGCGACGGGAGGCGACTCGCCACCGGCGGAGACGACGGCCGCGTCGTCGCGACTGGCGCCGACGGCGCGATGGAAACCATCGCCGACGAAAAAGGCAAATGGATCGACGCGCTGGCGCTGCACGAGGGCGCAATCGCCTGGTCGGCCGGCCGCAACGCGCGCGTGCGTTCCGCCAAGGGCGAGACCAAGTCCCTCGACCTGCCCTCGACGTGCCGCGGCCTCGCCTTCTTCCCCAAGGGCTACCGGCTCGCCGCCGCGCACTACAACGGCGCGACCCTGTGGTTCCCCAACGCCGGCAAGCCAGAGCCGTTGAGCTGGAACGGCTCGCATCTCGACGCCACGGTCTCGCCGGACGGCCGTTTCCTCGTCACCTCGATGCAGGAGAATACGCTGCATGGCTGGCGCATCGCCGACGCCAGGCACATGCGCATGTCCGGCTATCCCGGCAAGACGCGAAGCCTTTCCTGGTCGCGCGACGGCAAATGGCTCGCGACCTCGGGCTCTGACGCCTGCATCATCTGGCCCTTTTCCGGCAAGGACGGCCCGATGGGCCAGCCGCCGCGCGAATGCGGCGTGCGCGTGAACGTGCCGGTGACGCGGGTCGCCTTTCATCCCGGCGCGCCGGTCGTCGCCATCGGTTACGACGACGGACTTGTGATGCTCGCGCGAATCTCCGACGGGTCGGAAATCCTCGTGCGCCGTCCCGCCGAGGATCCGAAGAACGCCCGCATCTCCGCGCTTGCCTGGGACGCGAGAGGCGCGCGGCTGCTGTTTGGCGCGGAAAGCGGCGAGGCGGGGCTGCTGACGCTGCCCAGGGGCTGAGAATCAACCGCCTCGCAAGCTGAAAGCGGCCCCCTCAGAAGACGTCTTCGTCCGGGTCATAGTCCCGGGCGACGCCCTTGAAGCGCCGGCTGCGCGCCATCGCGAATATGGCGAAGGCGAGCAAGCCGACCGCGCCGCCGCGCGTGCAGGCGACGACGTCGAACGCCTCGAAAGCTTCGGCGCCGATGCGGCGTCTGTAGATGTCCTCCACCGCGCCCGTCGGCATGCGATCGATCCCGGGGATCTCTCTTGCAAGGGCCGCGTCGAACGGGCCATGACACAGGACGGCAAGTAAAGCTGCACGGAGAAGCAGCGGCGATAAAGCTTTTTGGGGATGCGTTACGGTAAACATCTAAAGCTCTATCTGTGTTCTGGTCTAAGTCTGACGCAGAGACTGGAGACCATCAGTTAAAAAATACTTAACAAATTTGTCTTTCGAAGAAAATGTCGTGACGAACCATATGGTTGTCGCCGGCGCGCCGTCGCGCGGCGGCTATGTCTCCCAGGATCGCCGGCGCCTCTTCAAACATCCTCGGTCGGACTGAAGGGGCCGATTCGCTCCAGATCCCTCAGCAATCCGCAAAGCAAGCGCACGGCCGCCGCGTTGCCGGCCAGTTCAGATTCGAAGGCGATTCGGACCGCGCGCGCCTTCAGGCCCAGCGCGTTCGGCGAAGAGGCCGGCAGGTCGACCATCTGGAGGATCAACGCCCACAATCGCTCTTGCGCGTCGTCCTCCGCGTCGTCGTCTTCCGCAGCTATGGCCGCGGCGCGTTGCGAGAGAATTTCGTCGAAAGCCTCGGCGGCAACACACCATTCGAAGCGTCGCTCGATGTCGGGCACGACTCCTCCAAATACATTTGGAAAACCCATGGCGGCGGTCTTGGCGATCGACCGCCCTCGCGCAACGATATTGATGTAGAATTTTATAAATTGCGAGCTTGGCAGTTTTTATGAAAGCTAAGACTGGAGTTATCATTTTCAACTTGGCGCAAAACAAGTAATTCTCTCGCCATCTGCGTCGTCGATTACTGCCAAGAGGAAGACTGGTCGCCTGCGCCGCCTCAAAGCGCATTCGCCGGATTGGGATGTAGATAGCCGCTGACGCAGCGCAGGGCCGCATTGTCGATCAGCGATTGTTGCCAGGACGTGAGACCTGCGAACATGTGCCCGCCGTTATAAGGGAAAAACTGGAACGGCGCCGCCAGTTGAAACAGCCGCGTGATCAGCAGTTGCGACTGTGTGAGGGGAACGGTGACATCCGTCGTCCCGTGAACGACGCAGGTCGGCGCCGTGCGGGCGTTCAGATAAAAAATCGGAGAGGCGTTTCGATAGAGGCTTGGCGCCTGCGCATAGGAACGCGCGCCGAACAAGGCGAGCGGAGCGATTTGCGGAGACATGTCCGGGCGCGTGAGATCGACTGGACCGAACATGTCGACGACAGCCGACGCCTTCGGCGATTGCAACGGGAGATAAGGGGAGCGATCGCCGGCGACGTTCGTCGCGAGCGAGCCGAGAAACAAGGCGAGATGGGCGCCCGCCGAACTGCCGACGACGCCGATGCGGGTCGGATCGATCCGCAAAATGCCCGCATATTGGCGCAGCCAGCGCATCGCGAGCTGAACGTCCTGCAATTGCGCGTTCCACTGCGTCGTGCGATCGGCGTAGCTAGCGAGCCGATAGTTGATCGATACGACATGGAAGCCCGCCATTGCGTAAAGGCGCGCATAGTAGCCGTCAAAATAGGATTTGTCTCCGGCCTGCCAGCCGCCGCCGTGGATCATGACGACGGCCGGATTGACGCCCTTGTTAAGGAGGTACAAATCGGCCTTCTCCTGAGCGGTGAGGCCGTATTGCACATCGCGGAACACCGTCCAGTTCGGCGCCGCCCGCGCCGCGCCGCTGAGGAAAACCAAACATAAGACGACGCCTAGAAGACGAATAATTCGCACGGCTCCCTCCGTCGGGGTTCGCGCCGAGCAAACCACTCGAAGGAGACTAAAATTGAATTAAGCGACGTCCTTCCGAAATCGCGGTTAACGAATGCTTGCGACGACGGCGGAACAGGTAAGATCCTCCACAGACGCCGGTTGATGCGTTGCAGCGGCAAAGGAGCGGAAAGAATGCCGAGAATCCCCCGGCTGCTCGCCATCGCCGGCTCCGACCCCTCCGGCGGCGCTGGCGCGCAGGCCGACCTGAAGACTTTCTCCGCCTTTGGCTGCTACGGCATGGCGGCGATTACCGCGCTCACCGCGCAGAACACGTGCGGCGTCGCCGCGGTCTGGCCTGTCGCGCCGGACGTCGTCGCGGCGCAGGTGGCGGCGGTCGTCTCCGACATCCCGCCGGACGCCGTCAAGATCGGCATGGTCGCGACGCCCGTCGCCGCGCAGGCTATCGCCGGCGCGCTGGGGCCTGAGCCGCGCAATGTCGTGCTCGACCCCGTGCTCGTTCCAACGCAGGGCGTGAGCCTCGCCTCGGCGGGGCTCGAGCGCGCGCTGATCGCGACGCTCCTTCCTTTGGCGCGCCTCGCGACGCCCAACGTCTTCGAGGCGGCGGCGCTCACGGAAACCGAGCCCGCGCGCTCGGTCGACGACTTGGCCGCGCAGGGCCGGATGCTGATCGAGGCGGGCGCCCGCGCCGTGCTGGTGAAGGGCGGCGATCTTTCAGGCGAACCGGTCGACGTCCTTCTCGCCGAGGGCGAGACCCGGCTGTTTCGCGGGCGGCGAATCGAGACCCGCCACACCCATGGCACGGGCTGCGCGCTCTCCTCCGCAATCGCCGCCGGCCTCGCCAAAGGCGATTCGCTCATTGACGCTGTCGCAACGGCGAAAGCTTGGCTGGAAGGGGCGCTCGAAGCGGGGAACGCGCTGGCGCTCGGCGAGGGCCGCGGCCCGCCCGACCATCTCTACGCCCTGCGCGGAGGAGCCGCCGCAGTCCAGGCGCCGCAGAAGCTGGCATGAGCAAAATTCATGTTATTCTATATATACTTACGCTCATGTTTTCACAGCCGGAAAGACCCACGATGACATTGGCAAGATCGATGCCCGCCCTCCTGACCCCGAACCGCGACGGGCTCTTTTACGCTGCGATGGCCGTGGCGATGGCCGCGACGGTTTTCGTCGGCTTCGCGCCGACCTTCTTCCTCAAGGTCTTTTCGGACGCGCCGCCGCTAGACCCGCTGCTGCATCTGCATGGCGCGGCTTTCGCGGGCTGGTATGCGCTGTTTTTCACTCAGGCCGCGCTGATCGCGAACGGGCGGCCCGACCTCCATCGCAGGCTGGGCCTCGCGGGGTTTTCCCTTGCGGCCGTCATGGTTCCGCTCGGCGTGGCGGCGGCGATTCACGCCATTCGCACGAACCACACGCCGCCGGGCCTCGATCCGCGGTCCTTTCTCGTCCTGCCCTTCTTCGGCATCGCCGTCTTCGCGACGCTTGCGGTCGCGGGCTTTCTCATGCGCAGCCGTCCCGAGACGCACAAGCGGCTCATGCTGCTCGCAAGCGTCGCAATGCTCGACGCGCCGATCGCCCGCATCCCCGGCGTCTTTGCGCTGGGCGGGCCGCTGGCCTCCTTCGGTCTTCAGGATCTGTTCGTGATCGCCGGCGTCGCCTACGACTTTGCGTCGCGCCGGCGCATTCATCCCGCCTATCTCGTCGGCGGCTTTTTCATTCTGGCGATGCAGCCTCTGCGCATCGTGGTCTCGACGACGTCCTGGTGGCTCGCCTTCGGGGATTGGCTGAAGGGCTGACGCCCTTCGGTCTCATCCGTTCAGCGCCGCCTTCACCACGGCGCTCGCCTTCGCGAAATCCATGCGCCCCGCGTATTTCGCCTTCAACGCGGCGACGACCTTGCCCATGTCCTTGATCGAGGCGGCGCCGACCTCGGAGATGGCGGCTGTCACGGCTTGCGCCACCTCGGCCTCAGAGAGCTGTTGCGGCAGATAGGCGGAAATCACGGCTATTTCGCCCTTCTCCTTCTCGGCGAGGTCGGCGCGGCCGGCCTTCTCATAGATGTCGAGCGACTCCTGGCGGCTCTTGATCATCTTCTGGAGCAAAGCGAGAATATCTTCCTCGGTCAGAGTCTTGCCCGCGCCGCGCGCCTCGATGTCCTTGTCCTTCAGGGCGGCGTTGATCATGCGCAGGGCGTCCACTTTCGCGCTGTCGCGGGCCTTCATGGCGTCCTTGAGGTCCTGATTGATCTTATCGCGCATGTGACTTGGGGTTTCCATTTTGGGGACGAATGGATTACATCCGTCCTTCAGAGTTTCTCGCGCCATGGCCGGGCTGGTCCCGGCAAGCGAGCCGACGCCGTCCCCGACGGCTCGGCGCGGTTATGACGCGCGGCGAGGCGCCTGTCATAACGGCTTGCCCCGCCCGAACGCAAATGGACGGTCGATGACCCAAGACAATGGCTGGACGAAGCCGGCGCACACCGGCGTGCTGGTGCTCGCGAGCGGCGAAGTGATCGAGGGCTATGGCCTCGGCGCGGTCGGCGAGGCGGCGGGCGAAGTCTGCTTCAACACCGCCATGACGGGCTATCAGGAAATCCTGACCGACCCCTCCTACGCCGCGCAGATCGTCACCTTCACTTTCCCGCATATCGGCAATGTGGGCGTGAACGAGGACGACGTCGAGACGGTCGACCTCGCGACGAGCGCGGGGGCGGTCGGCGCCATCTTCGGCCAGCCGGTGACCGACCCCTCTAATTTCCGCGCCGAATCGACCTTGACCGACTGGCTCGCGAGGCGCGGGATCGTCGCCCTGTGCGGGATCGACACGCGCGCGCTGACGGTCCTCATCCGCGAGCGCGGCATGCCGAACGCAGTCGTCGCTCATTCGCCCGACGGCAAGTTCGACATCGCGGCGCTGAAGGCCAGGGCGGCGGCGTGGCCTGGGATCGACGGCATGGACCTCGTGCCAAGCGTCGGCGCCAAGGCGCGCTACGACTGGAAGGAAACCACCTGGCGGCTCGGCGTCGGCTATGGTGAGCGTGTCGCGCAACCAAAGTTCCGCGTCGTGGCCATCGATTACGGCGTCAAGCGCAACATTCTGCGTCTCCTCGCCGATCAGGGCTGCGAGGTCATTGTCGCCCCCGCCACGGCGACGAGCGCCGAGATTCTGGCGCTCAAGCCCGATGGCGTGTTCCTATCCAATGGCCCCGGCGATCCGGCCGAGACCGCCAAATACGCCGCGCCCGTGATCCGCGACCTGCTCGAAAAGAAGGTGCCGACCTTCGGCATTTGCCTCGGCCATCAGATGATGGCGCTCGCCGTCGGCGCGAAGACCCGAAAGATGCCGCAGGGACATCACGGCGCGAACCATCCGGTGAAGGACTTTACCACCGGCAAGGTCGAGATCGTGTCGATGAATCATGGCTTCGCGGTCGACCGCGACAGCCTGCCGGGGAACGCCGTCGAAACACATCGTTCGCTCTTCGACGGCTCCAATTGCGGGATCGCGCTCACCGACCGACCGGCGTTCTCGGTGCAGCATCACCCGGAAGCCTCCCCCGGCCCTCAGGACAGCCATTATCTCTTCCGGCGCTTCGTCGAAATGATGGAGAAGGCGAAGGCGGCGTAACGGATACGCCGCCTGGGTCGTCGCCAACCGATGGCCAGGATGCGCGAAGCGACGGCGACGAGGCGATTCTGAGCCCTGGCGTGACCGGAGGTCAATGCGCTGCGCGCGATGAGCGGCTTTATCTCGCGGACTCCGCGCGATTCGTGAATTTCTCGCAAGGCGGCACGAGCGCGTCGAGCGGCTTTTCCGCCGTGACCGCCGCGCGCAGATCGACGTCCCTCAGCAGCGTGAGATAGGCGCCGCCCTGTTGCGTGCGCAGGTAAGAGGTCGTCAGCAACGGCCCGTCCGGAAACGCGCCGCGCCGGCAGGCGTCGGCGGCCACGCCGAATGAGCCGCGCGTCGCGCCCGGATTGCGCGCCTTCTCTTCCAGAAAAGCCTTCTGACGGGCGCGAATTTCCGCATAATCCGCCGGGTCGACCCGGTAGACGTAAAGGCGCGTCCCGGCGTTCTTCTCATGGGTCAGCGGCGCGACGTCCTCCGGGGCCGCCGTCTCCTTCAAAACGATTTTCGCCTCATGGGGCTCCTCCCCTTCCCGCCGCCAGCCGACGGTGAGCGTCACGCCGCCCGGCCGCGGTTCGAACGCGTCGGGAAGCCGCACCGCCGCGCGCAGCGCGGCTGGGTCAACGGCGGCGGCGTCGAAATTGCGCAGCGCCCACATCGTGGAAACCGGCACATGGCTGCACGCGCCGAGCGCGGACAGGAGCAGGATCAAAAACCGATGAAACATGACGTTCCTCATGAATAGGACTTATTTTTTAATGTTTGACATTAATTTTTTTATGTGTCAATCGTAACTCATCGAACACAGGAGGATCGGCATGACGATGAACTCGCTTTCCACCTCGCCAGTCGCGGAAGACGTGCAATTGGCGACGCTTCGCGCCCGCATCGGCTGGCTCTGCCAGGCGTTGCGGGCGTCGGCGGCGGCCTATTGCGTCTGGATGCTCTACGCCATCGCCGCTTTCTGGAGCGACGAGGCGCGCGTGGCCTCGCGCTTCGGCGCTGGGCTCGGCGTCGACGTCAGCGAGGCGACGGGAATGCAGCGGCTTGGGGCCTTCGGCGTCAGCTTCGCGATCTGGCTCCTGTTGGCCGCGGCCTCCTACAGCGCCTGGCGGCTGTTTTCCGGCTATCTGGACGGGCGCATTTTTGCGTCGGACGCAGCGACCTGGCTGCGCCGTCTCGCGCTATTCGGCCTCATGGCCGCCCTCGTCGACATTGCGGCGCGGCCGCTCATGTCGCTCATCCTCACGGCGCACAAGGGCGCGGGCGGGCATATCGTGTCCGTCTATTTCCGTCCCGAGGATCTCTCCACCGTGCTTCTGCTCGCGACTTTGCTCGCGCTCGCCCATATCCAGAAAACGGCGACCGACATCGCGGACGAAAACGCGCAGTTCGTCTGATGCCCATCGTCGTCAACCTCGACGTGATGCTCGCGCGGCGCAAGATGCGCTCGCGCGACCTCGCCCAGCTGATCGGGATCGCCGAGCAGAACGTGAGCCTTCTGAAATCGGGTAAGGTTAAGGGCGTGCGTTTCGACACACTGGAAAAAATCTGCGAGGCGCTGGATTGCCAGCCCGGCGATATATTGGAATATCGCCGGGAAGAACCGACGAAATAACAAACGCCAGTTCGGCTTTACAATAGGCGGGAGGAGTTCGGATGGCCGCGACGCGCATTGCGAAATTCGTCGCGCTGCTCGCGCTTGCGCTCGCCCTCGCGCTCGGCGTTTCCTTCACCATCCGGCCGCAGTTGCGCGCCGCGCTGCTTGCCGAACTCAACGACCCCGTCGCCCTGCCCGCGCTGGAAACCGATGGACGCATCCATTTCGAGACAAGGGCGCGCGCCTGCGCCGACGCCGTGGCGGCGGTTCTCCCCGCGGCCATCGCCAAAGTCGAGGCCGAACACGGCCGGCCCTTTTCGAAAGCGCCCATCGTCGGCGTCTATGACAATTTCAACGCCTACGCCCGCGCCAACGGGCTCGGCGACGGCGCGGTCGCCGGCGTTTCGCGCGCAGGCCGGGCGATGCTCTCGCCCACGCTCTGCAAGGAAGAAAACGATCGCCTGACCGGCGTGCTGACGCATGAACTGTCCCACGTCCATCTGTTCGGCTGGCGTCCGCGCAGGGCGCCGCGCCCGCCGCAATGGTTCACGGAGGGCCTCGCCGTCATGGCGTCGGACGGCGGTGCGGCGGAGAGCGTTTCGGACGCGCAGGCGGAACAGGCCATCCGCGACGGCTATGGCGTCATTCTGGACGCGACGCCCTGGTCGAACTTCATGGCGATCCCTTTCGCCGCCGAACCGCCCTGCGACGCCGGTTGCGATCCCCGCTCCTTTCGACAGCGCCTTGCTTACCGGCAGGCGGCCGTCTTCGTCGCCTGGCTGCGCAAGCGGGACGCCGCGGGGTTCTCCCGGCTGATGCGAAGCCTCGAAGCCGGCGAGAAGTTCGACGACGCCTTTCGCGCGGCCTTCGGCGGCGCGCCCTGGGAGCTCTGGAAAGATTTCGCGGAAAGCCTTCAGGCCTCCCGGTAAAAAACCAGCATCAATCCCGCGAGAATGAAGGCGACGGGCCACACGAAACCCGCGATCCTCTTCGCCCCGCCGTCGAGGCGCAACTCCAGCCAGCGCGACCAGCCCGCCGCGACGCCGACGAGGGCCAGCGGCGTGTGGGTGATCTCGATCAGCGTCTCTTCCTTGAGATTGGCGAGCGCGTGGGAATGAGTGAGAAGAAAGGCCGCCGCCGTCGCTGTGCTGATCGGGAAGACGTAGGGCGCCCACCACGCCTTGACGCGCCCAAGCCGCACCCGCCACTCGAAGAGGCCGAAGGCGACGATAAGTAGGGTCAGCAGCCTGTGCTGCGCGATCTCGGGATCTCTCAAGCTCTCGATCAGCCCGAGGCGGCCTAGCGGCCAGACCATTTCATCGGCGCGCAAAAACAGGAAGCCCGCGAGCCCCAGGAACGCCAGCGGCCAGTGGCGCATGTAAGGCGCAAGACGGCGGTTCGCGCGCTCGAGCAGCGCCATCACGCCCATGGCGGCGACGAAAAGGCCCGCCCAATGATGATTATATTCCGACCAGGCGATGTCGGCGGGCGAGCGCGGCGGCTGGGCGCCGGGCGGGAGGTATTTCAGCGCCTCCGGCGGCAGCGCCGCCGAGACCGTCGCAAAATCCGGGCTGTCGAGCCGCACGGGGAGGCGCGGTTCGAGGCGGTCGACGATTTCGGTCAGACTCGCCCGGTCGTTCGGCAAGTCGCGCGCCGGCGGAAGCGAGGCGAGCGAGGCCGCGCAAAACAATACGGTGAGGCCGATTCCTATTTCCGCCTCGGCGAAGCGCCGGGTGCGCAGGAGCGGTCCAGCCGGCTCCTCCCTCATCTGGCGAACGGCGAGGAAATTCATCGCGCCGAGGAACAGAAGCCCCAGCAGCAAGACGATCTTGGCGCTGAGCATGACGCCATAGGAAGTCCCGTAAAACGCCGACGGCGTTCCGACGTAATAGACCGCCATGAGCGCGCCGCCCGCGAGAAGCGAGGCGACGGCGCCGACAGACATCGTCGAGAATCGCCGAGCCGCCGCGGCACGGGCCGCTGGTTCGGCCAGCTCCGTCAGCGCCATGAGGAAAAAGGGAATGCCCCCAATCCAGACGGCGGCGCCGAGCATATGCAGGAATTCCGAGGCGGACAGCGCAACGGCCCCCTCGAACTGGCTGACGGCGTGCGTCGACCCCGCCTGAACGCCCAGAAGCAGCGCCGACAGAATGGGCGCGGCCGCGCGGATGGCCCGGCCGCCGGATTGCGCCCGGCGCGCCGCAACCGCAATCGCCGCGGCGATGGCCGCCGCCATCAGATCGACCGCGACCGCGCGCGCGCCCGCCGCCTCGCGGACCGGAATTTCCAGCGTGCCCACCAGCATCGCGGTCAGCGAAGCGGCCGCGAGCGTTTCCGCGGCCGCAAGCGCGATGGCGGCGGAGGCGATCAGGCGCAGCGCGCGGCGGGCGAGCGTCTCTCCCGCCGCGCCCAGCGCGTCGCCGAGCGGCCAGACGAGCGCCAGCAGGAAGGCGAGCCCGCCGATTGCGACCGATTGCGCCGCGAGGATGAAACCGCGCAGCACGACGCTCAGAAATCCGTATATGTCGACAAAAAGCTGCATGGTCAGCGGACCACGACGAAGGGGATGTCGCCCTGCGTGATATGGCCGTCGGGGCTCAGCGTCTGCCAATGCAGACGATATCGCCCCGGCGTCAGGCCGCGTGCGGTCGCTTTCAGCGTATCAGGAGAGGACGCATCGGTCATCGGCAGCGTCGCGGCATCCCCGTCGATCTTGAACAGCCTGAGATGAGAGCGTCCCGCGTCGATCCGACTGTTGAAGCGGATTTCGATGGCGAGTTCCTCGCCCGTCACGGTTTGATCCGGACGCGGCGAGGACGCGATCACGATGGCGTGCGCCTCCGCCGCGCCGCTGAAAAGGACCAGCCAGACGAAAGCCGGCGCAAGTCGAATAAGCTTCATGTCGGACGCCCCCGAGGACGGACGCCTTTTCAGGCGTAGAACGCGCCCGAATATCCGATTTCGACGCGATGAAGCAATGTCGCCGCGGCGCCGCGCGCGTTTGCTGCGATCACTTGAGAAAAACGTAGATGTCCACCTCCACCTCAGCATCCTCGCCTTTGAAATCGGTGAGATACTCCTCGATGATCAGGTCTTTCGTGTCGAGCCCCTTCTCGTCGAGATAGGCGGCGATCGCCTCATAGGTGGCGTCGATTTCGTCATAAGCGCCACGATGCTGGAATTTCAGCGCCCTGCCGGCGGGCGACGCGCCGATCTCGACGCCGTCGGAGAGCTTGGGCTTGCCTTCCGGCGCGGCGGCGAGCGGCGCCATGGCCTCGAAGGAGAAGCCCGCGTCGTCGGTCTTGGTGAAGACGGCGATCGGCCGGCCGTTCACCGCCAGCCCGGCTCTGGCGACCGCGCCGTTGAGCTTCTTCAGCGCCTCGGAGACGGTCTTCGAGGCGTCCTCCCACTTGCCCTGCCCTTTCAGAACGGCGGCGGGGCGCGCGTCGACGGTCACCGTCTCGCTCATGACGGCGGCGGCCGGGCTTTCCGGCGCGGCGGGCTTCGCTTCCGTCTTCTCGTCTGGTTTGGCGGCCTGCGGGACGGCGGGCGCGCTCGCGGCGGGCCGGGACGGCGCCTCGTCGTCGATCTCGGCGGGCCGGAACATCCAGCGTTCGGCGAGGATCGCCGCCGTCGCGACGAGCAGCGTGAAAATCGCCAGCGCCCGCCAGTGCGTTCGCAGGGTGTCGATCAAGCCCGGTTCCTCGTCCATGCGTCGATGCGTCCTCTATCCGCGAATCGCCGCCCTCTTTTGCGCCGCAATTGCGACAGGCGTCGGGCGGCGCAAAAGTAGCGCTCAGGCGGCGGCGTCTCTATATACGAGCGCGTCAATGGAAAGACACATGGCCCATCCGCTCGCGAACCGTCCGATCCTGCGCATGAACGGCGCCGGCAATGAAATCCTGGTCCTCGATTTGCGCGGCCTCGATCACGTCGTCGCGCCGCAGGAGGCCCGCGCCATCGCCCGGGCGCCGGGGCTGCGCTTTGACCAGCTCATGGCCGTGCACGACCCGCGCGCGCCGGGCGACGACGCCTATCTGCGCATCTACAACGTCGACGGCTCGCGCTCCGGCGCCTGCGGCAACGGCACGCGCTGCGTCGCCTTTGCGCTCGCACGCGAGGGCAAGGCGCGCCTCTCCCTCGAAAGCGACGCCGGCCGGCTCGAAACCGTCCGCGAGGCGGAAACCCGCTTCACCGTGGACATGGGCCGCCCGAAGCTCGACTGGCGCGACATTCCGCTCGCGCGCGCGGCCGAAACGCGCGCCGTGGCGCTGGAGCCCGCCGTCGACGGGGCGCCCGCGCAGTTTTCGGCGGTGAGCATGGGCAATCCGCACGCCGTCTTTTTCGTCGCCGACGCCATGGCCGTTCCTCTCGAAACGCTGGGGCCGAAAATCGAAAGCCATCCGCTGTTTCCCGAGCGCGTCAACGTCTCCTTCGCGCAGGCGATCGCGCGGGACGATTTTCTTCTGCGCGTGTGGGAACGCGGCGCGGGCGCGACGAAAGCCTGCGGCTCCGCCGCCTGCGCAACCCTTGTCGCGGCGACGCGCGCGGGTTTCTCCGACCGGCGCGCGCGCCTGCGCCTGCCGGGCGGCGACCTGCATATCGCCTGGCGCGACGACGATCATGTGATGATGACGGGACCGGTCGAGTTCGAATTCGAAACGCGGCTCGCGCCCGAGCTTTTTGAAAGCGCCGAGGCGTGAACGCCGGGGAAAAGGTCGAGGTCGTCACCTTCGGCTGCCGGCTGAACCTGGTCGACAGCGAAGAGTTGGCGCGTAAAAACCACGGCGGCGGCGGCGAGACGATCATCGTAAACACCTGCGCCGTGACAGGCGAGGCGACGCGGCAGGCGCGGCAGGCCATCCGCCGTCTGCATCGCGAGCGGCCCGAAGCGCGCATTGTCGTCGCCGGCTGCGCGGCGCGCATCGACCCGCAAGGCTTCGCCGCCATGGACGGCGTGACGCAGGTTGTTTCGGAACAGCCGTCGAATCGCGCCCGCGCGGCGGAGGAAGGGACACGCGCCTTCCTCGCGGTGCAGAACGGCTGCGATCACGATTGCACCTTCTGCGTCATCCCCGCCGGCCGCGGCGCCTCGCGCTCGGTTGCGCCTCATGATGTCGTCTCGCAGGCGCGCCTTCTCGTTGCGCGCGGCAAGCAGGAGATCGTGCTCACCGGCGTCGATCTGACGAGCTACGACGCCGACGGACTGAAACTCGGCGGCCTCGTCCGGCTGTTGCTCCGGGAGCTTCCCGAGCTGGCGCGCCTGCGCCTCTCGTCCATCGACTGCGTCGAGGCCGACGACGATCTGCTGATCGCTTTCGCGGAGGAGGAACGCCTCTGTCCGCATCTGCATCTGTCCCTGCAGGCGGGCGACGATCTGATCCTCAAGCGCATGAAGCGGCGGCATTTGCGGGCCGACGCCATTCGCATCTGCGCGGCGTTGCGCGCGGCGCGGCCCGAGATCGTCTTCGGCGCCGACGTCATCGCGGGCTTTCCGACGGAGACGGAAGAGATGTTCGCGCGCACGCTGGCGCTCGTCGACGACTGCGGCCTCACCCATCTTCACGTCTTCCCCTTTTCGCCGCGGCCGGGAACGCCCGCCGCGCGTATGCCGCAGGTTCCGCGCGACATCGCCAGGGATCGCGCCGCGCGTCTGCGCGCGGCGGGAGAAGCGGCGCTCGCGCGGCACCTCGACGCACAGATGGGCAAGACGCTGCGCCTGCTGACCGAACGCGGGGGCTCCGCGCGCGCGATGGACTTCACGCTCGCGCGTGCGCCGGGCCTCGACGCCGGACAAATCATCGAGGCGCGCGTGACGGGACACGACGGACGCGCGCTGGAAGTCGCCTTGCGTCCGGCGCCTCAGCGCGCCCACATGGCGTCGAACGCCTCCTGAAATCGGGCGACGGCGGCGGCGCATCTCAGAGCGACGAGAGAATTGTCCTGCTTGCGCAAGCCCGAATGGGTGAAGTTGCCGGCGCCCTCGCGAACCAGTTCGCCATCGACCGCATAGGCCTTGAGATGCATGAACGGCTGCGGATCGCCCTTGTAGCGGATTTCGACATTCGGCTGCGCGGCAAGGCGATCATAGGCTTCCGCCAGACGCCGCGGCATGCGCGCGTCGCGTCCGTCGCGATAGAGACGAATCTTCACGCCGCGCTGCGCCGCCACGCTCAGCGCCTCGACGATGGGAACGCTCGTGAGCACATAGGCCGCCATGTCGATCGTGCGCGTCGCGCGGCCGATCAGTTCGACGTCGATTGCTTCGAGATCGACTCGCGGCGCGTAGGCGTGGCGCTCGATGACGCAAGGCTCCGCGCCCGCCGCCGGCGCAAGCGCGACGAATGCGAGAGCGAACGCCAGACGTTTTCGCGTCACTTGCCGCGATAGGCGATGCGATAGACCGCGCCGTTCTGGTCGTCCGTCACGAGCAGCGACCCGTCGGCGAGTTCCGCAACGCCTGCAGGCCGTCCCGCATAACCGCCGTCACCGAGGTTCCATCCTTCAGCGAATGGCGTCGACACGCCCCCTTCGCCGCCGGGGCCGAGCTTCGTGAACATCACGCGGGCGCCGACAGGAACCGTCCGGTTCCAGGAGCCGTGCTGCGCCGAGAAGATCCCGCCGCGAAATTCCTCGGGAAACATCTTGCCGCGGTAGAAGGTCATGCCGAGATCGGCGGCGTGGGCGACCTCCTCCACCTGGGGGAAGACGACGTCTTCCGGCGGCGTGCGCGCGGCGTATTCATGCGTGCGCACATGGCCGCCGCCATACCAGGGAAAACCGAAGTTGAGCCCGGGCCGGTCGGCGCGGTTGATCTCGCCGGGCGGAATGTCGTCGCCCATGTTGTCGACCTGATTGTCGGTGAACCACAAGCGGCCCTGATCGTCGAAATCCATGCCGACCGAATTGCGAATGCCTGTCGCGAAGACTTCACGGCCTGTGCCGTCTGGATTCATGCGAATGACGCCGCCGATCCCAGTCTCGGCGTAGAGCGTCGCCTTTTCCTTCGGCGCGACATTGTGCGGCTGGCCGAGCGAAATATAGAGCTTGCCGTCCGGCCCCACGATGCAAACGCGCGTCGTGTGGTTGCTGCTTTCCTCGGCGCGCGGAATGAGATCGCCCGCCTTGACGACGACCTGCGCCTTGGAGGCAGCGTCGCGCCACGTATTCTCAGCGTCGTCGAAACGCGTTACGCGGTTGCGTTCGACGAGAAACAGCGCGCCGTCCTTCGAGAGGCACACGCCGTGGGGCACGCTGAAGCCCATCGTCGGCGCGAAGGGCTCGACGGCGGCGGCCTCGTCGCCGCCCGGAATGATCACGGAAGGCCGCTGATCGCCCGCGCCGACGAAAATCGCCTTGCCCTGCGCGCCCACTGCGAGCGTGCGCGCGCCCGGGACCATTGCGTAGAGAGAAATCGTGAAGCCTTCCGGCAGTTTGATGCGCGAGAGAGTCGCCTCGATCTCCGCCTTGTCCGGCTGGCGGGCGGGCCGTGAGCGAACCATGTCGACGACGCCGAAGCCGGCCGCGAGAGCGGCGGCGAGAATGATGACGAGCCGAAAAAACTTGACGTTACGCATGAGCGAACCTGGGAAGGACGACGTTCCATTTAATATAGTTCGCGGCGGCGCAGCGGCAAACGCGGCCCTTTCCGCCGCGCGTCTCCCGCGCCGAAAAACTCGGGTCCGCGCGTTCGGGTCACGACGGTGCGCAGCCTTTTTCATGGCGAAAGAAAAGTCCGCGCCGGCGAGCGGGTCAGCTTCCGCCCACCCCGAAAACAGGCTATTCAGCGCGTCGTCCGCCGTCGGCGGCAATCGGGAACGGGTCATATGGGCTTTGAACTCACCGACGGCTGGGAAGTTCTCGAAATTATCTGGATCAACATCCTGCTTTCCGGCGACAACGCCATTCTGATCGCGCTCGCCTGCCGTCAACTTCCCGTCAAGCAAAGGCGCTGGGGCGTGTTTCTCGGCGCGCTGGGCGGCGTCGTCCTGCGCGTTCTGTTCACCCTGCTCATCGTGCAAATGATGGGCATCCCCTATCTCAAGGCGTTCGGGTCGCTCCTTCTCCTCATCGTCGCCGTCAAGCTGTTGATCGACGAGACCGAACCTTCCGACGTCAAGGCGCGACCCAATCTGATGGGCGCCGTGATGTCGATCATCATGGCGGACGCCGTGATGTCGCTCGACAATGTGCTGGCCATCGCGGCGGCGGCGCACGGCTCGACCGCGCTGATCGTTTTCGGACTCGCGCTCTCCGTCCCCATCGTCATGTTCGGAGCCGGTTTTCTGCTGCAGGTTCTGGAGCGGTTCCCTGTGCTGGTCTGGGCGGGCGCCGGGCTCCTCGGCTGGGTTGCGGGCGACATGGCGGCCGCCGACCCTGCAGTGCCGGAGCGCATTCACGGCGTCGACCACGGGTCGCTCGAGCGGACGCTGTCGATCGCGGGCGCGGCGATCGTGCTCGCCGTGGCCTTCGCGGTGCAGGTCTATCGCCAGTGGCGGGAAGACAAACGCGATCGAGAAAAGCGTGGAGAATAGCGACCGATCCAGCACCCCTTCGGCGTCGGTCGTCAGCCCCTCATCCCCTGCTTGGCGATCGGCTGCTGCGGATCGAGTTGCAGCGCGCGTTGGTAGGATTCCTGCGCCTTGGTCCGGTTGCCGTTCTTATCATAAGCAAGGCCCAGCCAGGCCCAGGCGATCGCGCTCTTGCTGTCGACGTTGAGGGCGGCGTTGAAGTCCTCAATCGCCTTGTCGTATTTGCCGAGCGCGACGAGGCTCTCGCCGCGCGCCTGATAGGGCGCCGCCGCGAAGGGATCGCGGTCGATGGCGTTGTCGAAGTCCGTCACGGCGCGGGCGTCGTCGCCGCGCTTCTGGTGAATGAGGCCGCGCGCGTGGAACGCCTGCGCGTTTTCGGGATTGAGCCGGATCGCCGTATCGAGATCGGAGAGCGCCTGATCGAGATGGCCTTGCGCCCGCAGCAGATTGGCGCGGCCGATGTAAGCCGGGGCGTGATTGGGGCTGACTTGGATGGCGCGATCGAAATCCGCGCGGGCGGCGTCGTTCTGTCCCGCCTGCCGATTCGCCAGGGCGCGATTGGTGTAAGCGGCGGCGTTGTTGGGATCGAGTTTGACCGCCTGCGAAAAATCGGCGATCGCTTCCTGGAAGCGGCCGATCCGCGCATAGGCCACGCCGCGGGTGTTGTAGGCTTCTGCGCTCGCGGGATTGCGGCGGATGACTTCCGACAGCGAATCGATATTGGCCGAGGCGGCCTTGGGGTCGGTGTCCGCAATCTCAGCAATGCCGCGCCCCGGCGGGCGTATGCCGCTCGCCGTCTCACAGCCCGCGAGGACCAACGCGACGAGCGCCGCGCCGCCCAGAAGAGGGATCCGCGAGGGGATGATAGACAAGCGCCGCGACGTCGCCAAAAGGCGGAAGCTCATGCCTGGCGTTCCTCTCGACCGACTCTTCTCGAAATAAAAGCTGGTTTTATGCCGAGGGGCTGGTCAGAACGCCCCTCGAAGAGCAGGAATACAGCAGGACGAAACTCAGCGGCCCGTCGACTTGGCCTTGACCGGGAGCAAGCCTTCGCGCTGCAGTTTCTTGCGCGCGAGTTTGCGGGCGCGGCGAACGGCTTCCGCCTTCTCGCGGGCGCGTTTCTCGGACGGCTTCTCGTAATGACCGCGCAGCTTCATTTCGCGGAAAATGCCCTCACGCTGCATCTTCTTCTTCAGCGCCTTCAGAGCCTGATCGACATTGTTGTCGCGAACGAGAACTTGCACGAAACCATCCTGCTTTCTGGCGGGCGGCTCGAAGGATCGTCGATCCGCCGAACCTGTCCGAATAGGGAATAGGTCGCCGGGCGCTGACGGAGCGCCTGACCCGCGAGCCGGGGAGATAGCAGAGTCGCGCGGCCCTGTCCATGCCTCCCGACGCCCGAAATCTCGCCAAACCGCGAAAGCGGACTCCGGCGCTTGTTCTTCCATCGAGTTATATTATAACGTGACTTATGAGCGACGCGACTTCCCGCTGCCATCGCCACGATCACGCCGGCGACGAGTCGCACGGCCATTTTCACGGCGGCGCCGCGCTCGTCCCGCCGTCCGCCGGCGACCGCCCGTCGCTGATTGAGACCTCCGCCGGTGCCCGGCTTCTGGCCGTTTCGATTTTGCTCGCCGCGCTCTGGGCCGGCGTCTACTGGGCGGTCCATTGAAACTGGAAGCTGCGCGCCACGCCGAGCCGCCGAGGCCGATCCGGCTCGTCAATCTGACGCTTGGCTACGACCGGCGCCCAGCCGTCCACCATCTGGAAGGCGAAATCGCGCCTGGCGACGCTTTGGCCGTCTGCGGACCCAATGGGGCCGGGAAATCGACGCTTCTCAAGGCGCTGGCGGGGCTCCTGCGGCCACTTGGCGGGCGCATCGAGGGCGCCGGCGCGCGGGACGTCGCCTATCTGCCGCAACTCGTCGAGGTCGACCGCAGTTTTCCCATCAACGTCCGCGACTTCGTCGCCATGGGCGCGATGTCGCGCGTCGGCCTTTTCGGACGCCTCGACGCCTCGGAGCGCCGGCGCGCATCGGCCGCGATCGCGCGCGTCGGACTCGCGGGGATGGAAGACCGCGCCATCGACACGCTCTCCGGCGGACAGATGCAGCGCGTACTCTTCGCGCGGCTCATCGTGCAGGACCGGCGCGTCATCCTGCTGGACGAACCCTTCGGCGCCATCGACGAAGCGACGACGGCCGATCTGCTGTCGCTCATTGCGCAATGGCGGGCGGAGGGCCGCACAGTGGTCGCGGTTCTGCACGAACTCGATCTCGCCCGGAAAGCCTTTCCGCGGACGCTGCTGCTCGCGCGCGAATGCATCGCCTGGGGGCCGACCGGCGACGCGCTCAGCGCCGAAAACCTCTCCCGCGCGCGCGCCATGTCCGAGGCCTACGACCGCGAGGCGCGCGAATGCCTGCGGGACGAAGAAACCGAACATGCTCGCTGACGTCTTCATCTCGCCTTTCGTCGACTATGAATTCATGCGCCGCGCCCTCGTGGGTTCCGTCGCGCTCGCGCTGTCGGGAGCGCCGCTCGGCGTCTTTCTCATCCTGCGGCGCATGTCGCTCGCGGGCGACGCGCTCTCCCATGCGGTGTTGCCGGGCGCGGCGATCGGCTATCTGGTCGCCGGACTGTCACTGCCGGCCATGACCTTCGGAGGCCTCGTCGCCGGACTCGTCGTCGCCGTCGCGACGAGCGCCGCGTCGCGCTTCACCACGCTGCGGGAAGACGCCTCGCTGGCCGCCTTCTATCTCGTTTCGCTCGCGCTCGGCGTCACGCTCGTGTCGCTGCGCGGCTCCAGCGTCGACCTGCTGCATGTGCTGTTCGGCTCCGTTTTCGGGTTGGACGACGCGGCGCTTTACATGCTCGCGGGGGTTTCAACGCTCACCCTCGCCGTCCTCGCCGTGTTTTACCGCGCGCTGGCGATGGACACGCTCGATCCCCTCTTCCTGCGCCAGACCAGCGCGCTCGGCGAGGCGATTCCCTACCTTTTTCTGTGCCTCGTCGTGCTCAATCTCGTCGCCGGATTCCAGGCGCTCGGCACGCTGATGGCCGTGGGGCTCATCATGCTGCCCGCCGCCGCCGCGCGGCTCTGGACGCATGATCTCGGCGCCGCCCTGCCGCTCTCGGCGGGCGTCGCCATCGTCTGCGCCTATGTCGGTCTTGTTTTCTCGAACGAAACCGGGGCGCCGACGGGGCCGGCGATCATTCTGGCCGCCGGGCTCGTGTATTTCGCCTCCCTCATATTCGGCCGCGCCGGCGGCGTTCTGCGCCTAAAACGGCCGCGCCGTCATCTCGAAGGGTGAGTTTCATGCCGACACGCAGACATTTTCTGGCGTTTCTCGGGGCCGCGCTCGCCGCGCCCGCCGCTGCGCAGAACGGGAAGCTTCCCGTCGTCGCAAGCTTTTCCATAATCGGCGATTTTGTTCAGGAAGTCGGCGCCGACCGCGTCGCTTTGTCGACCATCGTGGGGCCGGACGGGGATGCGCATGTCTATCAGCCGACGCCCGCCGACGGCCGGAGTATTGCGCAGGCGAAGCTCATTTTCGTCAACGGCCTCGGCTTCGAGGGCTGGCTCGAGCGCCTCGTCCGGGCGTCGAAGAGCAAGGGAACCGTCGTCACGCTGGGCAAGGGCGTCGCGGCGCGCGCGGGCGAGGAAGGCTCGGACCCGCACGCCTGGCAGGACGTCGCCAACGCCAAGATTTACGTCAAGGAAATCCGGGACGCGCTGATCGCCGCGGACCCTCTGGGCTCGGAAAGCTACAACGCCCGCGCCAACGCCTATCTCGCGAGGCTCGACGAGCTCGACGCGGAGATCGTCAAGACCCTCGGCGCGATCCCCAAAGAACGCCGCCGCGTCGTCTCCACCCATGACGCCTTCGGCTATTTCTCGGCCCGCTACGGCGTGGAGTTCATCGCCCCGCAGGGCGTCTCAACCGAGGCCGAAGCGAGCGCCCGGGACATCGCCCGCATCATCGATTCCGTGAAACAGCACAAGGTCGCCGCGGTGTTTCTGGAAAATATCTCCGATCCGCGCCTCGCCACGCGCATTGCGGCCGAGACGGGCGCGCGCGTCGGCGGGACGCTGTTTTCCGACGCCCTGTCGTCGCCCGGCGAAGGCGGCGCGAATTATATCGACATGATGCGCCACAATGTTGGAGAATTGGCCAAAGCTCTGGCGCCGTGAGCGCTATCGGAGAGAGATTGTGACCGACAAAATTCCCGTGACCATCATCACCGGCTATCTCGGCGCCGGAAAGACGACGCTCCTCAACCGCATCCTGACCGAACAGCACGGCCGCCGCTACGCCGTGATCGTGAATGAATTCGGCGAGATCGGCATCGACAACGACCTCGTCGTGGGTGCGGACGAGGAAGTTTTCGAGATGAACAACGGCTGCATCTGCTGCACCGTGCGCGGCGATCTCATCCGCATTATCGAAGGGCTGATGCGCCGGCGCGGCAAGTTCGACGCCATCATCGTCGAGACGACGGGCCTCGCCGATCCGGCGCCCGTCGCGCAAACCTTCTTCGTCGACGCGGACGTGAAGGACGCGGCGACGCTCGACGCCATCGTGACCGTCGCCGACGCCAAATGGCTGAGCGACCGCCTGAAGGACGCGCCGGAGGCCAAGACCCAGATCGCCTTCGCAGACGTGGTCATCCTCAACAAAACCGATCTGGCGACGCCGGACGAACTCGAGGAAGTCGAAGCGCGCATTCGCGGCATCAACCCCTACGCCACGCTGCATCGCGCCGTGAAGGCGAATGTGCCGCTCGACGCCGTGCTGGCGCGCAACGCCTTCGATCTGGACCGCATTCTCGAGATGGAGCCGGATTTCCTGACGGTCGAGGAACATGATCACGACCATCATGGCCATGCGCATCAAGACCATGACCACGACTGCGGCCCCGGCTGCGACAATCCGGAGCATCGCCATCACGAACATGCGCATGATCATCATGAATGCGGACCGGAATGCGGGCACGATCATCACCACCATGATCGCCACGACCATGACGGCCACGGCCATCTCAAGGCCATCCACGATGCGGAGATGCAGTCGATCTCGCTGCGTCATCCGGGCGAAGTAGACCCTGAGCGTTTCGTGCCCTGGCTGAACGAGCTCGTTCAGAAGGAAGGACCGGACATTCTGCGCTGCAAGGGCATCGTCGCCTTCAAGAACGAGCCGCGCCGCTTCGTCTTCCAGGGCGTTCACATGATTCTGGACGGCGATCTCCAGCGGGAGTGGAAAGAGGGCGAGAAGCGCGAATCCCGTCTCGTCTTCATCGGCCGCAAGCTGAAAGAGGACATGATCCGCCAAGGCTTCGATCAGGTCGTCAGCTGAGGCGGCCCGCTCGCAGCAGCGATCCGCGAGGCGCGCTCACTCGTAGCAGACGATTTCCCGCTCGCCGGCGAAGACGTCCGCCATGCGGCGCCCGTCGCCGGTCTTTCGGCGCGCGAGGAACTGGGGGCGGCGCTGGCGCACGGCGGCGTTGCCGCGGCGCGGCGCGGCGGCCTCGCCGGCGCCGGCCCGAACGAGCTGGCCGTCCGTCACCGTCAGGCGGGGCAGACCGAACCACGATGCCCAGAATTTCCAGTCGGCGAGCGCCTCGGCGCTGTCCTGCGTCCGGCCGAGGACCACTTCGAGATCGCGGTCGCGGTGGTCGAGCGACAGGCGATAGAGCGGCGCGCCGTCGGCGCCCTCGCGCACGTCGAGCACGACGCCGCGATAGGCGGAGACCGGAACCGCGATCGTCATCTCCATGCCGCCGAAGCGGCGCATGATGACGATCTTGCCGGGCGTGACGCGCACGCGGCGCGCGCCGCCGTCGGCGCGCCAGTCGCGCTGAACGAGAAGGGCTTCCTCGGTCTTGCGCGCATTGCCGGCTTCGAACATGGGCCCCTCCAGGGTTGAACTCTCTTGCTGGCGCGACTCTGCGCGAGGGGCGACGCCCATGTCGCTAACAAGGGTGGTAAATACGACATAAACCATTGCTTTAAAGGTCAAAAACGCCTTCCACGGTGAAGCCGGGCAAAACAGGATTGTTCAAATTGTCGGCAATTCGCTTTTTCGACCGTCTTGCGGGCGGGCGACGCCTCCCCTACTGGTTTCCGTGATGCCCCTCAGCCTGTCCGAACGATCCGATTTCCTCTCGCGCCTCGAAGCCGTCGCGCGCGAGGCAGGTGAAATCGCCCTCTCCTACTTCCGTCCCGGCCAGTGCACGGCCGCAGCCGTCTCCTACAAGGGCGGGGGCTCGCCCGTGACCGAGGCGGACTTCGCCGTGGACCGCTTCGTCTTCGAGGAAATGCGGCGGCTCGCGCCCGCCGCCGGCTGGCTCTCGGAGGAGACCGCCGACACGGACGACCGCCTCTCGCGCGACGCCCTCGTCGTCGTCGACCCGATCGACGGCACCCACGCCTTCACCCGCGGCGACGACCGCTGGGCCGTGTCGATCGCGCTGGTCGAGAGCGGGCGGCCGACCGTCGGCGTCATTCACGCGCCGGCGCGCGACGAAACCTTCACCGGCGCGCTCGGACAGGGCGCCTTTCTCAACGGCCAGCGCCTCGAGGCCCACGCCCGCTCCGGCATTGCGGGCGCCATGGTGGTCGCGCCGCGCCCGCTCCACGCCCACATCGGCCAGTTGCCGCAAAATCTGGTGCTCGCGCCCCGCATGCCGTCGCTCGCGCTGCGCCTCGTCGACATCGCCGCCGGGCGTTACGACCTCGTGATCTCCTCGCCCAACGCCCGCGACTGGGACATCGCCGCGGCCGACGTCATTCTGGATGAATCCGGGGCCGCGCTCGCCGAGGTGGACGACGGGCCGCTGGTCTATAATCGCACCTCTTCCAGGCGCGGCATGCTCGTCGCCGCGCCGAAAGCGCTTCTCGACGAGACAATTGAAATAGCCCGCACCGTTTCGAAAGGAATCAGCTGGTCATGACGAAGCAGGCGACGCCCGCAAGGAAGGAAAAGCAGCTCCTCCACCTCGTTTTCGGCGGCGAACTCGAGTCGCTCGACGGGGTGACCTTCCGCGACCCGACGAAGCTCGACATCGTGGGCATTTATCCCGACAACGACAGCGCCCTCGCCGCCTGGAAAGCGAAGGCTCAGGCGACGGTGGACAATGCGCACATGCGCTATTTCGTCGTGCACCTCCATCGCCTCCTCGACCCCGACCACGACGCCTTGTGAGTCCTGGCGCTTTCCAAAAATCGCCGGGTTTCGGAAGAATAAGCATGTATTGCTGCGGGCGCGGCGGGAGCGCGTTCGCCGGGTGTGGCGCCGCCTTGGGGCAGAAGAGCGGCTGCGTTCAAAAGATCAAGGAAACATGCCGCTTTTGAAGCTCTACCGGCTGGCGACGACCGTCGCGACCCCCTTCGCGGGCGCCATGCTGAACTGGCGTGCGTCGCAGGGCAAGGAAGACCTGTCACGACTGGACGAGAGACTGGGGATCGCCTCGCGCGCGCGCCCCGAGGGACGGCTCGTCTGGCTCCATGGCGCAAGCCTCGGAGAAAGCGTCTCGCTGCTGCCGCTGATCGAGCGATTCATCCGCCGCGGCGCCGAGGTGCTGGTGACGAGCGGGACGGTCTCCTCTGCGCGCGTGCTGGCGCCGCGCCTGCCGGCGGGGTCGTTCCATCAATATGCGCCGCTCGACGCGCCGAAATTCGTCGAGCGATTTCTCGATCACTGGCGGCCGGACATCGCGATCTTCGCGGAATCCGAGCTGTGGCCCAATATGGTCGCCGCCGTGCGCGCGCGCGGCATGCCGCTCGTGCTCGCCAATGCGCGGATTTCGCGAAAGTCCGCGGAGCGCTGGGGCAGCCTGCCCGGCGCGGCGCGGACGGTCTTTGGCGCCATCGACCTCTGCCTCGCGCAGGACTCGGACAACGCCGCCCGCTTTCTGGCGCTCGGCGCGCCCTGCGTGCGCGTCGCCGGCAATCTGAAATATGACGTGCCGCCGCCGCCGGTCGACGCCGCGCGGCTCGCGGAATTCAACGGCGCGGTCGGCGCGCGGCCGATCTGGGCCGCCGTCTCGACGCACGCGGGCGAGGAAGAGATCGTGCTCGACGCGCACGCCGAACTCGCCAAACAGATCCCCGGCCTTCTCACCATCATTGCGCCGCGTCATCGCGAGCGCGGCGCGGACATCGCCGAGCTGGCCCGCGCCCGCGGCTTTTCCGCGGCGCTGCGCACGCGCGATGGCGAGCCCGGACGGGATGCGGAAATCTACGTCGCCGACACCATCGGCGAACTGGGACTTTTTTTCCGCGGCTCCGGCATCGTCTTCATGGGCAAGTCGCTCATCCCCGGCGGCGGGCAAAATCCCATCGAACCCGCCAAACTGGGCTGCGCCGTCCTCTACGGCCCCCATATCGACAATTTCAATGAGGTTTACAACGAGCTCGCGGCGGCCAAAGCGGCCGCCCGCGTGACGGACGCCGCATCGCTGGCGCGGGCCGTGCGCTACCTTCTGTCCGAGCCTGCGCGCATGCGGCGCATGGGGCGCGCTGGCGCCGAAGCCGTCGACAGGCTTGGCGGCGCCTCGCGCGGCATCATGACGGCGGTGGAGCCCTTTCTGGCGCAAATCGCCATTGCGGAGCGTTAAGGATTGCCGCGCGCGCCCGCGTTCTGGCGCGCGGACGGCGTTGCGTCCCGGCTGCTGGCGCCGCTCGGCGCGCTTTATGGCGCGTTCGCGCGACAAAGGCTGTCGGCGCAGGGCCTGCGCGCCGACCTTCCGACGATCGTCGTCGGCGGCCTGACGGCGGGCGGCGACGGCAAGACGCCGCTCGTTATCTCGCTTGCCGGCATGCTGACCGCGCGCGGCGAGCGCCCCGCCCTGCTGACCCGCGGCTTTGGGAAACGCGGCGGCCGCGCCGCGCCCTTTGTATTCGACCCCATGCGCGACGACGCGGCGACCGCCGGCGACGAGGCCGTTCTGCTCGCGCGCCACGGGCTCACGGTCGTCGGCGCCGACCGCGCTGCCGGCGCGGCGCTGGCGCGGGACGAGGGCGCAAGCCTCCTCATTCTCGATGACGGTTTTCACAGCCGGCGCCTCGCGGGCGATCTGGCGTTTCTCGTCGTCGACTCGGATTTCGGGGCCGGCGCCGGCCGCTGCCTTCCGGCGGGTCCGTTGCGCGCGCCGCTCGACGCCCAGTTCGCGGCCGCCGACGCGCTGATCGTCGTTGGCGACGGCGCGCCGGGCAAGGCCCTCGCGCTGCGGGCGGGCAAGCCCGTCTTCGAGGCGCGGCTCGCGCCGGACGCCGACGCGGCCCGCGCCTTGGCGGGCGCACGCGTCGTCGCCTTCGCCGGGATCGGCCGGCCGGACAAGTTCTTCCGCACGTTACGCGACATCGGCGCCGACGCCGTCGCGACGAAGAGCTTTCCGGATCATCATCGCTTCGGCGCGCGCGACATTGCGGAGTTGACGGCGCTTGGCCGCCGCTACGGCGCGCGACTCGTCACGACCGAGAAGGACGCCGCGCGCTTGAGCGCGAGCGGCCTCGACGCGACGGCCGTGCCGGTCGCCCTCCAATTCCGCGACCGCGACGGCGTCGCGGCGACGCTGGCCGCCACGCTGGCGCGGGCTCGGCTCAGTCGGGCTTCTTGAGGCCGAGCTTCATCAGCTTGGCGTGCGGCCCGCTGTAGGGCTCCTGCAAATCGACGTTCCAGTAGCGCAGGTCTTCGAGCGGGATCGGCTCGCCGGTCACCGCGCAACGGACATACGCGCCGGGTTTGCGAACGCGATATTCGCCGTCGAGATATTCAATCTCGGCCTCTCCGGCCGGCTGCGGAGTGCGTTCGTAGCGGTTCATGCGAAATCTTCTGTTGAAGCGCCGCGTGAGCGGCTGTCCGGTAAGACGCCGAAACGTCGCAATGATTGACCTCATGGGCGATGCGCCTCCGGCCCCGCGGACCGTTTCGTAACCTTCATACAACTCCCCGGCCGTCGACGGAAGGCCATTGCGCGCGGGAAACGGCCCCGTCTTGTTCTCGTCGCCATTCCCGCTTAACATTTGATTCGAGTGCCGATTTTGATTCGTCGAGTCAGCGATCGCGAACGCTGTCAAGTTCGCGCTTTCGAGGGATCACAGACATGGATCGGGACACGATAGGCGAACTCGCCGACTCCGCCCCCCTCCCGGGCGACGCCGCCGAACTGACCAGCTCTCCGCCCGAAGCCGCCAAAACCACAACGATCTGCGAAAAAGCGCTCGTCGTCACGCAGGGCAAACACCGCTTCTACTCGCTCGTCCTTCCGAGCACGCTGCTCGGCGAAACCTGCATGGTCGAGCCCCGCGTCGAAAATCCGATCGACGGCTTTCAGCGCCTGCTCGACGAGCGCCGGGCGAAATCCATCGCCCGCTATGTCGACGCGGGTTTCGGCACGGTGCCGGGGGCCGTGGTGCTCTCCGCGCAGGCGCGGGCGCATCTGCACTTCGACAAGGAGGCGGGCGCCGTCAGCTTTCGCAAGGATCCGAAAGCCTTCCTGATCATCGACGGCCAGCATCGCGTCTACGGCTTCAAGCTCGCGAAAACTTCGGTGAACGTGCCGGTCGTCATTTACAACAAATTGACCCGCGCGCAGGAATGCCGCCTCTTCATGGACATCAACACCAAGCAGCGGCCCGTGCCGAACGAACTGCTCCTCGACATCCGCCGCCTCTCCGAAGTGGAGACGGAAGCGGAGGCGTTGATGCACGACGTGTTCGACCTCTTCACGACGCGCGAGGACAGCGCGCTCGCGGGCTTCCTGAGCCCCGCCGAACGCAAGAAGGGCATGATCTCGCGCGTCACCTTCAACGCGGCGCTGCGCGCCATCCGGGGCGCTTTCGCCGGCGCGCCCGCAGAGGAGGTTTACAGCGTCCTCAACGCCTATCTGCGCGCCTGCCGCCATGGGCTCGGGCTGCACGCGATCGACGAGAACATCGCCAATCCGGTGCTGTTCAAAGCGCTGATGCTGCTCTTCACCAATGTCGCGGAACGCGTTGCGGACCGGCATGGCGGAAAATATACGGTCGGCAATTTCGAGGATGTGCTGATCCCCTTCTTCCGGCGTCTGAAGAAAACCGATCTGCCGCGCGCCGGCATGACCCACATCGTCCTGCACGAGCACTACAGCAAGGCGCTAAGCGCCGGCTTCCTGCTCAAACAATGGCTCTTCGCCTGAGGCGCGAGACGCGGACATTTCCGGATGGCCGCGCAGGGTCAGACCATGCTCGGTCTTGTCCCAATGGAACGGCCGTCGCCACAGTTCGAAAAAGGCCCGCCAGCAGGCGATGCTGAGCATCAGCAGCCACGCCGGCAGATAAAGCAGCGCGTATCGGTGAACGAAGAGCCTGCGCCGGTAGAGGCCGACGACAAGCGGGGCGAACAGCGCGGCGGTCCCCGACAGGGCGAGAAAGCACCAGAGCGTGCTGCAGGCGATTTCGAAAACCGTCTGCGGCGTCAGCAGCGCGCCGAAGAGCGCGTCATAGAACAGCCGGCTCATCAGCAGCGGCCCCGTCAGAGGCCCGAGAACGCCGCCTGCGAACATGGCGAGCGTCGCCAGCGCGCGCCGCCAGCCGAGATCGGCGACGAGCCGCGCAGGATGGCGGCAATGCACCAAAGCTGTCTGCATCCACCCCTTGAACCACCGCGTGCGCTGTTTCACGAGCGCGCGAAAAACGGCGGGCGCTTCCTCAAAGGTTTCGGAGTCGAAGGTCCGCACGCCATAGCCCGCGCGCGCGAGGCGCAGGCCGAGATCGGCGTCCTCGGTGACGTTGTAGGCGTCCCAGAATCCGATTTCGCGGAGCGCCTCAAGGCGGAAATGGTTCGACGTGCCGCCGAGGAAGATCGGCAGCGCCATCGCCGAGAGCCCCTTGTTGTAGACGTCGAAGAGCGCCGCATATTCCAGCGCGAACATGCCCGTCATCCAGTTGAGGCCGCCATTGTCGATGACGAGACTCGCCTGCAGGCAGGCGACGTCTTGCGGCAGCCGCGCGAAACGCGCCGCCGCGCGCCGCAGCTGCCGCGGGTCCGGCAAATCCTCCGCGTCGAAGACGGCGACGAGCGCGCCGCGGGCGAGCGGCATGGCGATGTTGAGCGCGCGCGGCTTCGTGCGCGGAGCGCCTTCGGGCGCCACGACGATCTCGTGCGGCGCGCGGGGCGGATGCGCGCGCAGCGCCGCCGCCGTCGCCTCGTCGTCGCGCTCGACGACGAATTTGATGTCGAGCTTGGCGCGGGGATAGTCCAAGCGGTCGATAGCCCGGGAAAGTTGCCGCGCCACCGCAGCCTCCTTGTAGAGCGCGACGACGACCGTATAGACGGGCAGCCGCACGTCCTCGAGCCAGCCGCCGCGGGCCTGCGGCTCGAAACTCGCGGCGCAGGCGAAGAGCCGCAGGAAGACGCTCGCGAGAAAGGCGACGGCGAGAAGAAAGGCGGCGGCGAACGCAGGCGCCTGAAGCGGCGCGAAGAGGCTCCCCACAAGGGACGCGAAGACGAGCGTCGCAATCGCGAGCGGCCGCCGCCGCAGAGAGCCGCGCACGCAGAGGTCGCGATCGGCGCGCTCGGCGGAAAAACGCGCGGCGCGGGCGGCGGCGAGCGGATTGGCGCGGCGCAGCGCCGCGACGAAAGTCGATCGCGTCGCGACGGCGAAAAGCGGACGGCCCTTCGCATTGCGCGCGGCGCTCATCAATTGGCGGATTTCCGCGCCTGCGGGCGCGAACAGCCAGCGGACGCCGGCTCCCTCCTCGCGCAGCCGCGCATAGCCGCGCCCCGCCGAGGCCAGCGCTTGGGGGGCAAGTTCGAAGCCGCCGTCGAGAAAGGCGACGCGCAAATGATCGGCGAGCGCGCGGTAGAAGACGTCTTCGGCGACGATCCCTTCGGCGAGAAGCGCGGCGTCGGCCGAAACCCCCTGCCGCCGCGCCAGAGTGGCCGCGTAACGCAGCGCCTCCATCGGCACGCCGTACTCCTCAAGGAACCCGATTTCGACCGGGATCGCCCGCGCCTCGGCGCCTTGTGTCCGGGAATGACGGCGCGTCTCCGGCGGCCGACGACGGGGGGCGCGGCCATGGTCCGGCCCAGAAGGGACGGAAGCGACGGAAAAACTGTCGACCGGCGCCGTGCTCATGAACTAAAACTCGAAACATGAAAACTGGCTTGACCTCGACTATGCGCCCCGGTCCCGGCCGTTTGCAACAATTTTATCGGTTTTTTCAACCGCCGATCGGAGGGCGCATGCGCCGACTGCGCCCGAGCGTGCTAACCGCGATGGCCGCGGCGTTTCTTTCAGCCGCCGCGGCAAGCGCCGCGCCCACTGCGCCGCAACCTGTCTCTCCGCCCTCCTTCTTCGATCCCCATCGCCCTCTGCAAAAGCCGGATCTCTCGGGAATCAAGCAAATCCGTTTCCTGACGGAGGACGACTTTCCGCCGTTCAACTTCCTTCTCGGAGACGGGCAGCTCGCCGGTTTCAACGTCGACCTCGCGCGCGCGATCTGCGCCGAGCTCGATCTCCCCTGTACGATCCAGCGACGCAGCTGGGATCTGCTCATCCCCGCACTCGACGACAACAGCGGCGACGCCGTCATCGCGTCGCTCGCGATCAATGACGAAACCCGTAAACGGGTCGATTTCAGCGCGCCCTATTTCCTCACGCCCGGCCGCTTCGCCATGCTCGTGGACACGACGCTCAAATCCTCGTCGCCGGAGACGATCGGCGACCGCAAGATCGCCGTCGTCGCGGGCTCGCGGCACGAGGCCTTTCTGAAAGCGCTTTATCCGCAGGCCGCGCTCGTTCCCTACGAGACGCCGGCGCTAGCCCGCAACGCGCTGAAAAACGGCAAGGTCGCCGCCCATTTCGGAGACGCGATCAGCCTTTCCTTCTGGCTCAACGGCTCGGAGGCCGGGGGCTGTTGCGCCTTCAAGGATGGACCTTACACAGACCCGCGCTTTTTCGGGGAGGGCGTCGGCGTGGCCGTGAAGAAGGGCAACAATGCGCTGCGCCGCGCCCTCGATTACGCCCTCGCGCGCCTCGACCGCCGCGGCGTCTTCGGGGAAATCTACCTCAAATATTTCCCCGTCGGCCCTTTTTAGCAGGCTGACGCGCGCCGCCACGCTTCGGCAACCCGCGCGCCGTTTCCCTTCACGCTTTTTCGAAGAGTTCGGCTATCGCGCCGCGGACCCGCTCGATTTCCGCAATCAGTCGCGCGCATAGCGCGTCGGCCGCGGGATCGCCCGCGCGTACCGCCGCCTCATAGGCCTCGGCGGCTGCGCCGGTCGCGAAGGCCCCGACGGCGCGGGACGAGCCCTTGAGGGTGTGGGCGAGGTCGACGCGCGAGGCCTCGTCGCCGCGCGCCCTGGGCTCGGCCAAACGGGCGGCGAACTGCGCGGCCTGCCGCGCGAACATCGTCAGAAGCTCGGTCTCGAGCGAGTGATCCCCGAAGGTCTGGCGCGAAAGATGCACCAGATCGAGGACAGGCGCAGGCGCGCGCTGCTCCAGTTCGAGACAGGCGCCGTTATGGTTAATCTCGGCGGGTATGGCCATGATCGTCGCTCCAAACCTCCGCGCCCGGCGTTTCCCGCTTCAAAAACGCCACGCTTACAAAGCTATGTGGCGTGTCCGCGGCCGCCTTCCAAGGGCGCTTGGAGCAAGCCTCGCGCCCACTCCTGAAGTCCGCGTTAACGAAGTTTCGGATTACGGCCCGACCCCATGTTTCAATTACATGTGATGGGCTGTAATGTTTGGTTAATCTTTTGAGCGCCCGTCCCGCGGTGCGCAGTGTGGAGCGGCGCGCCTCGCCGCCGCTCGGAGAGTCTGGCGATGTCGAAATCGGGAAAGATTCAGGACGCGGCGTCGGCCGCTCTGTCGGCGATCGAGGAGGCGCTCGATCTCGGCGCTCCTCCGGCGGCGGAGGCCGGGAGTCCCAAAGAGGGACAGGCGACGGCCCAGGCTGAGCCCGCCGCGCCGGATCCGGTCTCGCCCGAGGATCGCACGAGCGGCTCGCCCGCCGCGCGAAAGAGCGAAACGCCCAAGCCTTCGCCGCTCGTCGGCCCGCCGCTCGCGCCGGCCAACGACGACCGCCGCACCGTGGGCGAATTGCGGGCGGCCCTCCAAATCCAGCCGAACCGCTCGATCATGGCGATGACTTTCGCCTCCATCGCGCTCTGGGCCGTGTGCTGGACTCTGTACGTCTATTTCCACCAGGGCGACATCCTCGAAGCCGATGGCGCGCTCCTCGCGCCCAAGCCCCTGCTGACCATCGCGGCGCTCGTCGGACCGACGATCTTTCTCTTCATCACCGGCCTGATGGCGCGCCGCGCCCATGAAATGCGGCTCATCGCCAATTCGATGACCGAAGTCGCGATCCGTCTGATCGAACCCGAGACCATTGCGACGGAACAGGTCGTGTCGCTCTCGCAGGCCATCCGCCGCGAGGCCGCCTCCATGGGCGACGGCATCGAGCGGGCGCTGGCGCGCGCCGGCGAACTCGAAGTGATCGTGCGCACCGAGGTCGCGAATCTCGAGCGCTCCTATTCCGAGAACGAACGCCGCATCCGGCTGCTGATCGACGAACTCACGCGCGAACGCGAGGCGATCGTCGTCAATGCGGACAACGCCCGCACCGCCCTGTTCGGCGCGCGCGACGCGCTCTCGCAGGAACTCGCGGCGACCTCCGCCCATCTCGCGGAAGCGGTGAGCGATGCGGGTTCGCGCGTCACCTCCTCGCTCGGCTCCAAGGGCGAGGAGATCAGGCTGGCGCTCGAGAAGGCCGGCGACAGCTTCGAGACGACGCTCGCCTCGCACGGCGACAAGGTGATCGGCGTGCTGACCCAGACCGGAGACGCCGTCGCTCAGAAGATCGCCGTCGCGAGCGAGGACGTGAGCCGCCGCTTCACCGACGGCGTCGAGGAAGTCGGCCAGAAGCTGCAAACCGCGAGCGAGGCGCTCGCGGTCGAGTTCGGCGTGCGCGGCGCGACCATTCTGAACCGTTTCGAGGAACTGGGATCTAATTTCACCCAGTCGATCGGCGAACAGGGCGATCGTATCGTCGTCCGTCTCGCCGAGACCGGAGGCGTCATTCACGAAACCATCGCGACCCATGGCGGCGCGCTCGACAAATCCCTCGCCGAAACGACCGAACGTTTGGCGACGCGCGTCGGCGAGCAGGTCGAAAACGCCCGCGCCGCTTTCGAGTCGGCGGAGGCGCGCATTCTCGGCCTGATGGAAAACGCGACCCGCAAATCGCACGAGGAATTCGAGCAGCGCGGCAAGGCGATGCACGAAACGCTCGCGCGCAGTCTGAGCGAAAGCGCGGCGTCCCTCGTCGAGCAGGCGGATTCGCTGCAACAGCGTTTCGCCGCCGCCGCGGGCGACGCGGTCACCGCCATCGGCGCGCATGGCGACCGCGTCAACGAGACGCTCGCCGACCGTCTGCAAAATTTCGAGACCATGGTGCTCAAACGCGGCGAGGAAATCGCCGAGCGGGTCGCCGAACGCGGCGGGCAGATCGAGGCGACGCTGAGCGAGCGTCTCGCCGCCTTCGAGGACGCCGTGGTGCGCAACAGCGCCGACGCGGCGCTGCGCGTGGCGGAGCATGGCGACCGCGTCAGTGCGGCGTTGAGCGACGGGCTCGCGGCCTTCGAGGAGACCTTCACGCGCCAGGGCGAGGAAATGACCGCCCGCGTTTCCCAGCACGCCGAGCGCGCGTCCTCGACGCTGTCCGAGCGCCTCGCCGCCTTCGAGGACGTCTTCGCCACGCGCGGCGAGGAACTGGCCGCGCGCGTCACGGAGCACGGCTACCGTGCGACGAATACGCTGACCTCGCGTCTCTCGGAATTCCAGGACGCGATGGCCCGCAGCGCCGCAGACGCGGCGTCCCGCGTCTCGGAACACAGCGATCGCGCGACGGCCGCCCTGACCGGACACATCGCCGTCCTCACCGACACGATCGCGCAGCGCAGCGACGAGCTCGGCGCCCGCGTCTCGGAGCACAGCGGCCGCGCGACGACGACGCTCACGGAAAGGCTCGCCGCTTTCCAAAGCGCGCTCGAAACGCAAACCGAGCTGGTCGCGGCGCGCGTGTCGGAGAACGGCAGTCGCGCCGTCAGCGAGATTTCGCGTCAGGTCGCCTCTTTCGAGGCGGCCGTCGCGCATCATGGCGAGGAGATCGCCGCCCGCGTTTCCGAACACGGCGAACGGGCGACGTCCATTCTTTCCGAGCAGCTCGCCAGTTTCGAACAGACCGTCGCCCAGCGCGGCGAAGAACTGACCGCGCGCGTCGTGGAGCATAGCGACCGCACGGCGGAAACCCTCACGGAGCAGCTCGCCGCCTTCCAGAACGCGATCGTTTCGCAGACCGACGACGTCGCAGCCCGCGTGGCGGAGACCGGCGCCCGCGCGACGGACGAGCTGACGCGGCATGTTGCGGCTTTCGAAACCGCCGTGGCCGCGCGCGGCGAGGAAATCGCGACGCGCGTCACCGAACATGGCGACCGCGCGCTCGCTAATCTCTCGGTTGGTCTCGCCACGCTCGAAGACGCGATCTTGCGTCAGAGCGAAACGGTCACGAGCCGCGTCGCGGAATATGGCGAACGCGCGAATTCGGAAGTTTCGCGCCGGCTCGAAGCCTTCGAAGGCGCCGTTGCGCGCCAAGGCGCCGATCTCGCCGCGCGCGTCGCCGAACACGGGGAACGCGCGACCGCCGTTCTCGCGGATCGTCTCGCAGCCTTCCAGGAAGGTCTGACGAAAAGCGGGGCCGACGCCGCCGCGCGCGTCGCGACCGAAAGTGAACGCGCCGCGGCGCTCGTGGCTGACCGCCTCGCCGCCTTCGAGCAAACCGTCGCGACGCAGGGCGAGGAATTGTCGACCCGCGTCGTCGAACATGGCGAGCGCGCGACCGCCCTGCTCACGGAACGCCTCGCGGCCTTCGAGGAAACGCTCACGAAGAACAGCGCGGGCGCCGCCGCGCGCGTCACGACCGAGAGCGCGCGCGCCGCCGCGCTGGTGACGCAGCAGCTTGCCGCCTTCGAGCAAACCGTCGCGACGCAGGGCGCTGAGCTCTCGACCCGCGTCGCCGAACATGGCGAACGCGCGACATCGGTTCTGACCGAAGGCCTCGCCGCCTTCGAGGAGCGCGTTTCGCAGCAGGGCGCGGAAGTCGCCGCGCGTCTTGTCTCCGAGAGCGAACGCGCCGCAGCCCTCGTGGCCGACCGGCTCGCCGCCTTCGAGGAAACCGTCGCGTCGCACAGCGATGAGCTTGCCGCCCGCGTCGCCGAGCATGGCGAGCGCGCGACGGAGACTCTCACGCAACGGCTTGCGGCCTTCGAGGAAAATCTGACGAAGAACAGCGCCGACGCCGCCGCGCGCGTTGCGACGGAAGGCGAGCGCGCCGCCGCGCTGGTGACGCAGCAGCTCGCCGCCTTCGAGCAAACCGTCGCGTCGCATGGCGAGGAGCTGACCGCCCGCGTCTCGGAACATGGCGAGCGCGCCCGGTCGACGCTGACCGAACGGCTCGCAGCCTTCGAGGAGACCGTCGCCCGCAGCAGCGAAGATGTCGCCGCCCTCGTCGCGTCGCATGGCGAACGCGCCACGTCGGAGCTGACGCGCCAGATTTCGTCCTTCGAGGAAGCGGTCGCGCGCCAGAGCGAGGAAGTCGCATCGCGCGTCTCTGAACACGGAGACCGCGCCCTCTCCAATCTCGCCACGGGTCTCGCCTCTCTCGAGGACGCCATTCTTCGGCAAAGCGAGACCGTCGTGGCCCGCGTCGCCGAACACGGCGAAAAGGCGACAAGCGCCGTCACACAAGGGCTTGCGGCTTTCGCAGACGCCGTCGCGCGGCACAGCGGCGACGCCGCCGCGCGGGTCGCCGCCAAGAGCGAGGAAGTCAGCGCCGCCTTCGCGCAGGGTCTCGCCGCCTTCGAGGATACGTTCCTGCGCCAGGGCGACGAAGTCGCGCAGCGCGTCATTGACCACACTTCGACCACCGGCGACGAACTGCTCGCGCGCCTGCAAGCATTCGAGACCGCCGTACGGCAGGCGAACGCGGAAACCCAGAAGCGCATTGCGCAGGAAACCAACCGCATCGCCGGCACGCTGACGAATGGCGTCGGGGCCTTTGAGTCCTCGGTGAAGCGTCACAGCGAGAACGTCGCGTCGATCGTCGCCGATCATGCGCGGCGCGTCGACGAATTGCTCGGCGAGCGGATGACGGCGCTCGAGAATGCCGGCATGCTCGTCGCCCAGACCATGGAGACGACGCGCGAACGCGCCTTGCAGGAATTCGAGGCCCATGGCGCCGCGTTGCGCGAAAACCTTCAGCGCAGCGTGGAGGATGCGACCTCGGCCCTCGCCCAGAACGCCGAGACCATGCACGAGCGTTTCGCGACGACGGCGAGCGACGCGGTCGTCGCCATCGCCACGCAGGGCGAGCGGCTCAACGAACTGCTCGCGGAGCGCCTCGTGGCCTTCGAGACCTCCGTGCTCTCTCAGGGTAAGGAAGTCGTGTCGTCGCTCGCCGATCACGGCGAACGCATCGCCTCGACGCTCGGCCAGCAGCTCGGTCAATTCGAAAGCGCGCTGCTGCGAGATGGCGGCGCAATCGCGGATCGCGTGGCGCAACACGCCGCGCGGCTGACAACCGACGTCGCCCAGCGGCTCGACGTCATCGAACAAGTCATCGGCCGCCGCGGCGGCGAGCTGGTCCAGCATCTCGCCGAGCAGACCGAAAACGCCGATGCGCGGATCGGCGCGCAAGCGGAACGTTTCGTCGCGAGCATCGACGACCGCATCAACGCCATCGACCACTCCATCGCGGCGCAGGGCGGCGCCCTCGTCGAGCGCATCGCCGCGCAGGCCGATCATTTCGCCGCGCGCATCGGCGACAATTCGCGCCACTTCGCGGACGAAATCGACGCGCGGCTCAGCGCGCTCGATGACGCCGTGACGATGCGCGGCGGCGCGCTCGTCGACCGCCTCGCGGCGAAAGTCGACGACCACGCCGCGCGACTGGGCGACGCCGCGAGACTGCTGAACCAGGAGATCGACGCCAAGCTCGCGACGATCGACGAAACCATGAAGGCCGAGGGTGGCGCGCTCGTCCAAAGCCTCGCGGCGCAGGCCGACGACATCGCGTCCCGCATCGCCGGCGCCTCAACCCAGCTTTCGTCGGAAATCGAGGCGAAGCTCGCGGCGCTCGACCAAACCGTGACCGCGCAGGGCGGCGCGCTCGTCAACAGGCTCGCGGCGCAGACCAACCAGATCGCGGCGCGCATCAGCCAGAATACGAAACAGCTTTCCGAAGAGATCGACGCCAAGCTCGGCGCCATCGACCAGACGATGGCCGCGCAAGGCGGCGCCTTTGTGGAAAAACTCGCCGAACAGGTCGATCAGTTCGCCGCGCGCATCGGAGACAATTCGCGCCACTTCGCGCATGAGATTGACACGCGTCTTGAATCCATCGACGAAGCCATTTCGGTGCGCGGCGGCAAGCTCGTCAGCGAACTCGACGCCACGGCCGTCTCGGCCTTCTCGCGGCTCGGCGAGCAGGTGACCAAGCTCGCGACGGACGTGAACGAAAAGCTCGCCTCCATCGACGACGCCATCGGGACGAAGGGAGAAGCGCTGGTCGAGAAGCTCGGCGCCCGGGCGCAGGACCTCGCCGCCGTCATGTCGAACAAGATCGAGGCGTTCGAGAGCGTCAGCGACGCGCGCACGAGGGAAGCCGCCGAACGCATCGACGCGCTCATCAAATCCATGGACGCGGGGCTCGGCGCCGGCGGCCAGAAACTCCAGGAGTCGCTCGCCAAACATGCGCTCGAGATCGCGCGCGTGATGGGCGACGGCGGCCGCGAGGTCGTCGAGAAGCTCGACGAAAAGCTAAAGGACGTCGACTCGGTGCTGCTCACGCGCTCCACCGAACTTGCGCAGACGCTCGCCTCCAAGGCGACGGAGATCAACCACACGCTCGGCGGGCGCGCCAAGGAGCTCGCCGACACGCTCGACGGGCGCATCGACCTGTTCGAGAAGAATGTCGTGGAGCGTCTCGGGGCCGTGTCGTCCGAGATCGACGCCCGCGGCCGCGGGGTCGTCGACACGATCAGCGCGCGCCTCGAGGACATCAACCAGACGCTGGCGACCGCGCGCCGCGAACTCGACACGACGCTTCATGCGCGCACCGGCGATCTCGGCCAGGCGCTCACCGAGCGCGTGGCGGAGATCAGCGGCGCGCTGGACGAGCGTCTCACGCAGATCCAGACCGCGCTCGACGGACGGCTGGCGCAAATCCAGACGACGCTGGGCGATCGCGGCGGGGAGGTGACGAAGGAGCTGACGAGCGTCGGCGAGCTCATCGCCAAGACGATCGAGACGCGCGGCGCAGCGATCGTGCGCCATCTCGGCGACAAGCGCGAGGAGCTGGCGCAGGCGATCGACGAGTCGACAGCCTCGCTCGCGGAAGCGCTCGAAGCCGGCGCGCAATCGTCGATCGGCGCGCTCGTCGCGATGAACGAGAAGATCCGCGCCGAGCTGCCGACGCTGCTCGACAAGCTCGGCCAGACGAACACGTCGCTGCACGCCATCATCGACAAGACGGGCGGAAATCTCGTCAATCTCGAACGCGAACTGGGCACGCGCCTCACCGAGTTCCAGGACGCGATCCGCGACGTTTCGGGACAGGTCCGGCAGATCAGCGACGTCGCCGGCGGCACGGTCAGCAATGCGCAAGCCATCGTAGACGCGCTCGGCGAGCGGCAGCAGGCGCTCGCGCAGAGCGCGGAAAAGCTGGCGCAGAGCCAGCAGGCGCTCGACACGGCCTTCGACGCGCGCCGCCGCACGCTCGAAAATCTCGTTTCGCTCGTCGAGAACAAACGTTCGGAGGTCGAGGAGGTTCTCGAGAGCTTCGCGCGGAAGATGGCGGATACGTTTGACGCCATCGAGACGCGCTCGCAACAGATCGGCGGCGCGCTCTCGGAAACCACGGAAGCGACGGCCAAGCTCGTCGAGGCGCGCTTCTCGCACATCCGCTCCGCGGCCGAAGGTCAGCGCGCGGAGACGGAGGAGGCGCTGCGCGCCGCCTTCGTGCAGGCGAACGAGGAAATCGGCCGCCTCTTCTCCGAGGCGACGGCGCGCTTCCAGTCGACGGCGGAGCAAATCCGCGGGCTCTCCCGAGAAATTCACCGAGAACTGGAGGAAACCCGCGAGGAAGTTCGCCGCGGAGCCACTGAATTGCCGCGCGAGACGGCGGAACAGGCGGCAGCGCTGCGTCGCGTCGTCGGCGATCAGGTGAAGGCGCTCAACGAGCTCACCGACATCGTCGCGCGTTCAGGACGCGTCTATGACGTCGCCGAGCAGGCGCCGCCCGTCGCGCGCCGCGCTTTCGAGCCTGCGCCGCGCGCCGAGCCGGCGAAGCCGCGCATGGCGCCGCCGCTGCAGCCGGCGCCCCCGCCCGCGCCGCGCGTCGCCGAACCGCCGCGCGAAACGCAGCAAGGCGGCTGGCTGAGCGATCTCCTCGCCCGCGCCTCGCTGGACGAGACGCCGGCGCCGCGGCCCGGTCCGGGACCGCAACCCGCTCCGCAGGCGCCGCCGCGCAACGCGCGCGCGGCCAACGCCGGCGGGCTAGACAGCCTGACGCTGGACATCGCCCGCATGGTGGACAACGCCGCGGTCGCGGAACTCTGGCGGCGCTACCAGCGCGGCGAGAAGGGCGGACTCTTCGGGCGGCGCCTTTACACGGCGCAGGGTCACCAGACCTTCGAGGAAATCCGTCGCCGCTATCGCGTCGATCAGGAATTCCGCGCGACGGTCGACCACTATGTCCGCCACTTCGAGGAATTGCTGGTGGAGACGAGCCGCGGAGACCGCGACGGCTCCAAGTCGCTGGACCTGCTCACCGGCGACGCCGGCAAGGTTTACACCATGCTCGGCCACGCGGCGGGACGCTTCGACTGAAGCGCCCCGCCCTGAGGGCTCAGGGAAGCGCGCCGATCGCCTTTTCGAAGGCGGCTTCGGCGCGCAGGCTGTCAAGATCGCGCCCGAGCGTCGCGACCGCGAGTTTGCGGTCGCCCTTGAAGTAGGTCACCGCGCAATCGCCCGACGCCGGATCGCCCGAGACGTCCGCACGGTCCCATGACGGCGCGTGGCCAACATACGAGATCGTCTGGTCGTAGTGCTGGCTCCAGAAAAAGGGCGCCGCGTCGAAGCGCTCGTTCCGGCCCAGCATGTTGCGCGCGGCGGTCTGCCCCTGCCGTTCCGCGACCGCCCAATGTTCGACGCGGATCAGTTCGCCCGTGATGCGGTCGGGCCAGCGGGCGATGTCGCCCGCCGCGAAGACCTCCGGCGCGCTGGTCCGCAAATATTCATCGACCACCACGCCCTTGTCGACGGCAAGGCCCGCCGACTCCGCGAGCGAAAGATTGGGCCGTACGCCGACCCCGATCACGACAATATCCGCGGCGACGGTTCCCCCGCTTTTCAGGGCGAGGGCGCCCTCCCCGATCTCGGCCGCCATATCTTCGAGATGGAAGACGACGCCATGCGCCTCATGCAGCTTGCGGACATGCGCGCCGAGTTGGGGACCGAGTATGCGCGCCATGGGAATCGCCTCGGGGGCGATAACGTGAACGTCGAGGCCGCGGGCGCGCAACGCCGCCGCGACCTCGAGCCCGATGAAACTCGCCCCGATGACGGCCGCGCGTTTCACGCCGGCCGCGGCCGCCGCAATGCGGTCCGCGTCCGCGAGACTGCGCAGATAAAACACATTCGGCCGGTCCGCGCCGGGGATCGGAAGACGGACGGGATCCGCGCCCGTCGCGAGAAGGAGGGTCTCGAACGAAACGGCGGCCCCGTCGTCGAGCGTCAGACGCTTCGCGCCCACGTCGAGCGACTCGACCTTGCAGCCCAGGCGCAACAAAACGCCATGGTCGCGATACCAGGAGGGATCCCGGAGCGGCAGCCATTCGGGCTGGGCGGTTCCGGCGAGATAATCCTTCGATAGATTGGGGCGGTCGTAGGGCTCGGCGGCGTCGGCGCCGATCATCTCGATCACGCCCTCGTAGCCCTCGGCGCGCAGCGTATGGGCCGCCGCGAAACCCGCGGCGCCCGCGCCGACGATCAGCACGCGGGAGGGCTGGGAAATCGGCGTTCTGGAAGCGGCCTCCCGGATACGCTCGCGCGCGTAGATTTTTCCGTCCGCCGTCTCGACGCGCCAGTGCGGCAGGCCGTCGAAGGCCGGCGCCCGCAGCGCCGAGCCGTCGCGCAGGCTGAAACAGGCGTGATGCCAGGGACAACGTATGGTTTCGCCGACGACGAGCCCCTCCGCCAGCGGCGCGTGATAATGCGAGCAATAGGCGCCGACGACGAAAACCTCGTCTCCCTTGCGAACCATGATCGCGGCCTTTCCGCCGACATGACCGGCAAGGGGGCTACCCTCGGCGACGTCGGCCGCCGCAATTCCCAGCGCGAAATCTGGTCCGCTGGATGTCTGTTCCCCGGACATGGGCCTCTCCCCTCCGGCGGCCGTCTGTCGTGCAGCCGCTTGAAAGGAAGGTGGGACGGCGGCGCGCCTCGGCAAGGCGAATCATTTGGGAACCGAGCGTCGCGCTCCAGCGCCGCTCGAAATCGGCCTTTGGAGCTGGAAGGTTAACAGATCGTGAAATTCAACTGTTTCGGCGACGGCCAAATTGTGACATTCCGGCCACATTCAGAAACACAAATCTTCGACAAAGGCGATTTTGCCTAGGCAATAGGCATTTGCGCGGCACTTAAGCTTGAAGCTCTGCGTGGCTCGCGTTGATATCGGACCAGGTTTCGTCTCCCAGACCGGAGTTCCTGGCATGAAGTGGTACTACCTCCCTGTCGTGACCGCAGCGTCGCTCGCCGCCGGCATGGCCTATGCGGCCGATCTCGGCAAGAAGAAAGCGCCCGCCGTGCCGCCTCCGCCTCCGGCCTGGCTCGATACGCTGAGCGTCGACGGCTACGTCGAGGGCGGCGTTGCGGTGAACTTCAATCAGCCCTTCAACAAGCTGAACTGGGGACACCTCTACACCGACCGCGCGAACTGGCCGACCTTCAACGGCGCTGTCCTGACCGTTCAGCGCCCGCTCGACCCGGAAGCAAAGGGATACGACTTCGGCTTCAAGGTCCAGGCGCAGATCGGCGAGGATATGCGCTATAATCATATCATCGGAACGTCCGAATACTGGATCCATGACCGCACCCAGTTCGGCTTCCTTGAAGCCAATGCGCAGGCGCACCTGCCCTGGCAAAGCTATATCTCCGAAGGCGGCGTCGACGTGAAGGTGGGCATGTTCCCGACCTACAACGGCGCCGAGGTGATGTATTCCAAGGACAATCTGTTCTACTCGCACTCCTACATCTTCAACTTCGGGCCCTTCCTTCACACCGGCGCGATGGTCGCGACCCACGTTCGCGATTGGCTCGACATTTATACGGGCGTCACGACCGGCGTGAACACCTTCATCGGCTGGCCGGGCGACAACAACGCCTCGGCGTCCTTCCACGGCGGCTTCGGCCTCAACCTGCTCGACGGCAACCTCACCACCATGGCGATCGTCCACCATGGCCCCGAAAACCCTATGCAGCGAGGCAATCCGTTCCTGCCGTTCTCACCCTTCCCGGCCGACCCGAACTGGCCGGCGCTCACCTGGCCGAACACCAATCTGGCCTGCGCCTGTAACGCGAACACGGCGAACCGGACCTACATCAACCTGACGACCACGTGGAAGGCCACGGAAAATCTCACGTTCATCACGGATATGGCGTACAATCGCGAAAGCGGCTGGAACCCGATCTCCACGACCGGCCTCGACGCGAACACGATCGCGGCGCTCGATGGAACGTTCGGCACCAATTTCGCCGGCGCGCCGCTGAAGCCGCAGGGCGCGGACTCCTACGCCATCGCGCAATACGCCTCGTACAAGATCAACGACCTCTTCAAGGTTAACGGCCGTATCGAATATTACCGCGACAACAAGAACTTCTTCGTCGCCGGCTTCCCGGGCTACTTCGATCTGGCGAACCTGATCCACGGCTTCCCGTGCTACTCCTGCCAGTTCGCGCCCAACGCTCCCGGTGTGATCGGCCTGTCGGGCACGAGCTATCTGGCGCTGACCGCCGGCGTGACGATCACCCCGGAAATCCCGAAGCTGCCGGTCATTTCGGGCCTGATCTTGCGTCCGGAGTTCCGCTGGGACACGACCGTCAATGGCGCGAACGCCTTCTTCGACCGGAGCGGCAACCGCGTGAATTCGCAGGGCATGTTCAATATGGATGTGATCATCCCCTTCTCCCTGCTCTGAGCGGCCTCGGGACGATCATCCAACAGAAAGGCCGGCGACCGCGCGTCGCCGGCTTTTTTGCGTCCGCGACCCCGATCAGCAGCGGCCGCTCCAATGGCGGATGCCGCGGGTCGCCTCCGTCGGGCTGTTCGTCGTGAAGCAGCTGTGGCTTTCGACGGCGGGCGCCTCCTCCGCGGCTGACGGAGCGACGGCATAGAAGTCGCGCGCCTGATGATGCGCGCCGCCCTGCCTGAGGCCGTTGTCGCGCGCTTCAGCCGCGCCGAGCGCCGCAAAGGAAAAGAGGGCGGCCAGAAAGATGCGAGCGCGGAATCGCAATGACGACATGAGAAGCTCCCCTGAGAAATCTGATGATTGAGGAGCCCTTCGGCTCTCAAGTTAGGCAGTGATTGCCTATACGGCAATCACTATGCCGTTTTTATAGACAGATTTGTGCCACAGAGAAAGAACCAGCCAAGACCACAAATTCAAACCACGCTGGATCCAAAGATTCTCGCCGCGATGAGGCCAGAAATATTCCAGAAACGCTTCAGAAACAATGCGACAGAAGCAAATCAATTTAAAAACAATAGGTTTTATTGAGGCGGCTCTTCCGGGGGGCTTTCGTCCCTCACGATTATTTCTACGTCGGCGTCCTTCGTCGACTGGACTCGAAATGTGTTCTGGTACGTTTTTCCGTCATGCCGCGCGATGGCGACATATTCGCCCTCGGCCAAGACGAGCGAGGGAAAGGCGCCGATCAATTCGCGGATCACGTCGCCGCCCGGAGTCAGAACGGAAAAGCTGGTGTTAGCCAGCGCCTCCCCGCCCGGCGCCTTCACGAGCTTAAGGGTAATGGTGGCGGCGTGGTGCTTCAGCGTCGCCTCAATCAGCTTGCCCGCAGGCACCTTGAGATCCGCCGTGACGACCGAGTTGGTGGCGTTGTTGCCGCCCTGAGCGCCCTGCGTCGTGTCGAGCAGGGTCGAAACGACGTGATACAAGCCCTCGGGCAGACAGATCGCCTCGTCGGCCTTGGCGTTGGCCAATATCAGCTTCGCCTCCGAATTCCCGCGCTCCGGCACATAGATGGAGATCGACAGGCGCTGTGGCGGGATTTTCGCCTCCCCGAGCATGTCGACGAGCTTCAGCCCTCCGGCGTTGAGGGGCACGCGCTCGGAAACGCTGCGGCCTTCGACGACCACGCGGCGCGTGACGCCTGCAAGGCCGTAGGCGGCATGAACGACATAAACGCCGTCAGGCAGCGGCAGCGTCGGCGTCGCCTCCTCCGATTGCGCGACAAGCTTGTGCGAGCCGTCGGGCTGGGCGGCCTCTTCGAAGATTCGCCAGACGATGCCGGAACGGACGGGCTGCATGTCGCCGGCGGCAAGCGTCGCGCTGAGCCGCAGCGTCGACATGCCGTCGGCATTGGCTGGCGGCGGAGCGGGCGCTGCAGGGGCGGTTTGGGCCGGGGGCGGCGCGGCGGGGCGCTCGCCGCTGCTGGACGGCGGATGGTGGCCCCGGCGCGCCTGAGCGGGCGCGAGCGCGCTCGCGAGCGCGACCGCGACGAAGAAGAGGCGGCTGGCGCCGCGAGGGAATTTCTGCGTCATGTCGCCCGTTCTATGGCGCCGAAGTTGGCCTTTTGTCGATCAAGACGCGCGGAAGATCGCCTCGATGGGGCCGATCTCTTCCGGGCGCCGGGTCAGCATGCCCGCAAAACCCTCGCGCCGCGCCGCGGCGCAGGCGGCGTCGATCCCCGCCTCGCTGCGCCGCGGCGCGGACTCGAGGGCGGGAACCCCCGCCGCGGCTGCGCCGAGAAGAAGCAGCGCGCGCGCAAGCGCCCCAGCCTGCGGGCCGCCCGGCAATGGCGTCGCGTCGAGCGCCAGGGCCGCGAGCCGCGGCGACGCCCCCGCATAGCCGCCAAGCGCGAAAACGCCCGCCGGCGTCTGCGCCGCGAGCGCGACAATGCGTGTCGCGCCCTCGGGAACGCCCGCCAGCGCTTCCCGCGCCGCCAGCTTGACCGACAGGCGCTGTACGTCGGCGCGACCTTCGCAGGCTTCGAGAAAGACGCCCGTCGGCAGGTCGTCCGTCAGAGCGTCCAGATCCGCCTCGACAGCCGCGCTTCCCGCCGACGCGATTTGCACGAAGAGCGCCGGGCCGCCGGGACAGCGCGTTGCGGCCCCGAGGAGGGCGCGCGCCTGCGCCCGGGCCGCTTGCCGGGCCGGGCCCTCCTCAGCCGCGCCGAGGTGAAGGAGCAGCGCGGACGCGCCGCTCGCGAGGGCGGCGGAAAATGCAGCGGGCGCGCCGGCGTCGACGATCAGGACGCCGCGCATGTCACAAATTCAGTTACGCGCATCGCCCCCTCTTTAAGCAGGCATTTACCATAAATCGCCATCATACCTTCACTGTAATTCGCGGCGTGACGAAGAGGGTCAGGCGTCCAATGATCGTGCGGAATTTCCTGTCATGGGCGCAAACGGCCAATGCGGCGCAACGCGCGGAGGGCGCCGGCGCGCTGGCGCGCGCCTATCTCTACTCCGATCTCGAGCCTCAGGCGCGCCGCGAAACCGAAATCGCCCTCATGTCGTTGCTCGACGACCCGTCGCCGCTGGTGCGTCGCGCCCTCGCCGACAATTTCGCCTCCGCCGCCGACGCGCCGCACGCCATCGTCTCGGCGCTCGCGAGCGACCAGTCCGACATCGCCGCGCCGGTGCTGTCGCGCTCGCCGCTGCTCACCGATGCCGAACTCATCGACTGCGCCGCCATCGGCGACGCCTTCGCGCAGAGCGCCAACGCGCTGCGCGCCCGCGTGCCGGCCGGCGTCTGCGCCGCGCTCGCGGAGGTCGGCGCGCGGGAAGCCGCGATCTCGCTCGCTGTCAATCCGGGCGCCGATCTGCCGGAATTTTCCATGCGCCGCATGATCGAGCGCTTCGGCGACGATGGCGAAATGCGCGAGGCGCTATTGTCGCGTCCCTGGCTGCCAGCGACTGTGAAGAACGAACTGGTGACCGCCGCCGCCGCCGCGCTCGGCGCCTTCGTCGTCGACTGCGGATGGCTGTCGAGCGAACGCGTGGACCGGCTTGCGCGCGAGGAGCGCGACAAGGCCAATGTCATCATCGTGGCGGAGACCGTCGAACGCGATGGCCGGCACGGCGTGCGCGACCTCGTCGCGCATCTGCGCGCCTCGCAGCAGTTGACGGCGAGTCTCGTGCTGCGGGCCCTGCTTTCCGGCAATCGCGACCTGTTTGAGGCCGCGCTCGTCGAACTGTCCGGCCTGCGCGAGGACAAGGTGGCCGGGTTCTTGCGCGATTTCCGCGGCGCCGGCTTCGCCGCGCTGTACGCGCGCGCCGGACTCCCCGAGAAATTCCTGCCCGCGTTCCGGGCCGCGCTGGAGGCCCAGCGCGAATATGGCTCTGCGCATGGCGGAGAGGCGCGGCTCTCGCTCGTGATGATCGAGCGGGTGCTCACCGCCTGCGAAGAGATCAACCGCGGCGAACTCGACAGGCTGATGGCGCTCCTGCGCCGTTTCGAGATGGAGGCGGCGCTCGAGGAGGCGCGCGTCGAGGCCGCCCGACTCGCGGCGGAAGCAGAGGCCGCCCGCATCCTCGAAAGCACGCCCGCGCCGGACATCGTCGCACCCGCCGCCTTCAACGACGACGCGGCTGATCTCGCCCCGCCGGTCGAAATCGACGTCGCAGCCCTCGAGGCGGAGTTGATGCCGGAAGCGGCCTGAAAGCGGCGGGAAACCGGGCGGCGCGCCTTGTCTTCTCCGTCTCGCCGCAGGTCATTCCCGCGAACCGGCCGTCTCCAACACGAAGCGCTCCAGCTCTTCCGGCGAGCGATAGCGGATCCATTTCCCTGTCGGATAGGCGACGGCGACCGGCCCATGCTGGCATTGGCCGAGGCAGCCGGACTGCGACAGGCGAACCCCCGCGCGCTGCGGCGCCGGAAGCGCGTTCACGGCCGCCTTGGCGCGCGCGAGCGCGTCCTTCGCGCCGTGGTCCTCGCAGGCGGGCCGGCCGTCGCGCTTGTTCGTGCAGACGAAAACATGAAGCCGAAAAGGTTCGATCTCGGACAAGGCCTCGAGGCTCCTCAATAGCCGAACTGCTCGCGCAAAATCCGCTCCTCCAGCGAGTGGCCGGGGTCGTGCAGCAGCACGAGATTGGCGCTGTGGTCCATCTCGATGTCGACGAAAGCGAGGTCGCGGAACTCGTCATGGTCGGCGACGACGGAAACCGGCCGCTTCGCCGATTCCAGCACCTCAATCCTGACCTTCGCCGCATCGGGCAACAGGGCGCCGCGCCAGCGGCGGGGACGGAAGGCGGAAATCGGCGTGAGCGCCATCAGCGGCGCGTCTAGCGGCAGAATCGGACCGTTCGCCGACAGATTATAGGCCGTGGAGCCCGCCGGCGTGGACACCAGCACGCCGTCGGTGATGAGTTCGGGAAGCCGCTCCTGCCCGTTGACGAGAATGCGAAGCTTGGCGATCTGCGAGGTCTGGCGCAGCAGCGACACCTCGTTGATGGCGTGTGCGGAAAATTCGTCGCCATGCACATTGGTGGCGTGCATCAGCAGCGGATGAATGATCGACGGCTTGGCGTCGGCGATGCGCTTGCGCAGTCCCGTCTCGCGATACTGGTTCATCAAAAAGCCGACGGATCCGCGGTTCATGCCATAGATCGGCTTGCCGGAATCCATGTAGCGGTGAAGCGTGCGCAGCATCAGCCCGTCGCCGCCGAGCGCGACGATGCAATCGGCCTCCTCCGGCGGGACGTCGCCATATTTTTCCGCCAGCCGGCGGCGCGACTCCTCCGCCTCTGGCGTGCCGGAGGAAAGAAAGGCGAGCTTCTTGACCGTATTGGCGGCGTCACCGGATGCGCCCATCGCGACGGATGTCCCTGCTGCGCCGGCGCGACGAAGGGCGCGGCTTCGAGCGACTCGCATACACCGCCGCGCCGCCGTCGAAAACGGGGCGGCGAAAAAAACGCCAAATGAACGCAATTTTAATTGAATTGGAAAATCTTGTTAAATTCAGTCGATTTATCACTGCGGATGATCAATCCGAGGAGGGGTCCGGAGCCCTGGTCGGCATGTCGAAAATCGCCTTCATCGCGAGTTTTCTCGCGGCCTTCATCACGATGGACGAACAGTTTTTCAACGGAGACACAACCCGGGCCGCCTGGCGCGGGATCAATTACACGGCCCAGGCCGCGCAAACGCAGATTGAGCGCTGGGTGCGACCCATCCGGCGCTAGCTCTCGTCGCGCCAAAGCCAGGCGGCGCCGCGCACGCCGCTCGAATCCCCGTGAACATTGCGCAGAATCAGAGTGTCCAGCGCGTCCGAGAAGGCATGGCGGGCGACATGCTCCGTCAGCCCTTCGTAAATATAGTCGACGTTCGACACGCCCCCGCCCAGAACGATGACATCCGGATCGAGAATATCGACCGCCATGGCGAGCGCCCGCGCCAGCCGGTCCCGATAGGCATCGAGCGAGGCGCGCGCGGCCGCCTCCCCCGCTTGCGCGCGGGCGGCGATATCCCGGCCTGTCGCGACGGCGCCGACGCGGGCGCGGTAATCATGCGCCAGCCCCGGCCCGGATAGAAAGGTCTCGATGCAGCCGTCGTGGCCGCAAAAGCAGCGGCGGCCGGGATATTCGTCGCGCGTCATCCATGGCAGCGGCGCATGCCCCCACTCGCCGCCGATATGATTGCGGCCCGAGAGGATTTTTCCGTCGACGACGATCCCGCCCCCGACGCCGGTGCCGAGGATGACGCCGAAAACCACGCGGGCGCCCTGTCCCGCGCCGTCGACGGCTTCCGAGAGCGCGAAGCAATTGGCGTCGTTCTCGACGCGGACGGGCCGGCCCAGCGCCCGCGCGAGATCCCGATCGAGCGGCTTCCCGTTGACGACCTGCGTGTTGGAGCCTTTCGCCAGACCCGTATGGGTCGAGATCGAGCCCGGCGCGCCAACCCCCACCATGCCGCGCCGGTCGGTCTCCATCTCGATGTCGCGCACGAGTGCGGCGATGGCGCGCACGATTTCCGAATAATCCTCCGCTGGCGTCGCAACGCGGCGGCGGGCGAGAACCTCGCCGCACGGGTCCAGCGCGATCGCCTCGATTTTCGTGCCCCCGAGGTCGACGCCGATGCGGATGGACTCGAAGCTCATTTGCGTCGCGCGCGGTCGAGATGCTGCGCTTGTCGCAGGGCGTCCTCGGCCGCGCCGTCGATCTGGGCGGAATCGACATCGAAATCCTTCGTCGCCGCTCCGGCGAGAAGGACGCCGGAGAGATCGGCGCCCGAGGCGTCCGCATTCACGAGATTAGCGCCGGTGAAATCAGCGCCGGCGGCGTGCGCGAAACGCAGATCGGCGCTCATGAGATTGGCCTTGCGCAATTGCGCGCCCTCGAGAATCGCGGACCGCAGCACCGCGCGCATCAAGCCCATCGACTGATTCTTCATATCCGCCGACAGATCCGCGCCGTTGAATTTCGCGCCGCGCAGGGAGGCGCCCGTGAGGTCGCCCGCGACCCGCGCGCCGGAAAAATCGGCGCCGTCGCCGCGCACGCGCTGCATTTGGGACGCGAACGCATGGGCGCCCTGGAGCGACGCGCCGGTCAGATCGGCTTCGAGCAGCCAGGCCTGATCGAGGATCGCGCCGTCGAGCTTGGCGCCCGAAAGGCGCGCCTTGTTGAGCCGCGCCGCGCGGAAGTTCGCGCGGGAGAGATCGAGCCCCGAAAGATCGAGGCCGTTCAGGCTCTTGCCGGAAAAGTCGGTCTTGCCGGCCTTCACCGCCGCCTCGACCTCCGCACGGGTCATTTCCGACTGGGAATAGGCGGCCTGCGACAGGTCGACGCCCTGAAGCATGTCCTGTGCGCGAAGGGGCGCGGGAGAAAGAAGGAGCGCCGCCAGAGCGGCCCGCGCAAAGACCCGCATGTTCATGCCTCTCGCGTTGCGGCGCCGGCCGGCGCCCTTGCTTGTTGAATCCATTTTTTTCCGCTCGACGCGGCGGGGCGCACGATTTCTCGTCGCGTCGCCGACGTTGCGCGTTTCGTTTCGATCATAATGGAAGACGCCGGGCGCGTGCAGTTTTTCCTGGCGCCGGCGGCCGCACCTCGAAACGGACCGGATCCTCCGGCCTTGCGCGCGTCGGCGGACGCAAAATGGGGCGCGGCGAAAACCGCGCCCCTAGGGATAGAGAAGAGAGTCCTGGGTCTGATCAAAGACATAGGCGCCCGCCCGCCTTAAACAAGGGGCGCCCCCGCCGCCTTTCCGCGGCGCGCCTGAAACGGCGCCATGCCCGCGCGCGCCAAAGCGTCCGCGCGCTCGTTCATCTCGTCGCCGGAATGGCCCCTGACCCAGTGCCACGTCACATCGTGGCGTTCCTCGGCCGCCTCCAGCCGCCGCCACAGCTCGACGTTCTTCACCGGCTTGCGGTCGGCGGTCTTCCAGCCGCGCGCTTTCCAGCCCTTGAGCCACGAGGTCACGCCGCCGCGCACATATTGCGAGTCGGTGTAGAGGTCGACCGCGCAGGGCCGCGTCAGCGCTTCGAGCGCCATGATCGCGGCCGTCAACTCCATGCGGTTGTTTGTGGTGAGCGCTTCGCCGCCGGAGAGTTCCTTCTCGCGGTCGCCGAAGCGCAGGATCGCGCCCCAGCCGCCGGGGCCGGGATTTCCCGAACAAGCCCCGTCCGTCCAGATCGACACGCGTTTCGTCACAGGCTCAGGCCATAGGCGCGCGCATCGGCGACCCCGCGGTGGAAGCGCAGTTTGGCGAGATATTCGCGCGGGTCCTTCGGGCGCACTAGCGCGCCCTTCGGCACGTTCAGCCAGTCCACGTATCGGGTGAGCAGAAAGCGGATCGCAGCGCCGCGCGCGAGCAGCGGAAAGGCCTCGATCTCGGCGCGCGAGAGCGGGCGCAAGCCGCGATAGGCGTCGAGCAACGCCATGCCTTTCTCCGGCTGGTAGCAATGGCTGTCGTCGAAACACCAGGCGTTGAGGCAGATCGCAAGATCATAGGCGAAGGCGTCGGTGCAGGCGAAGTAGAAGTCGATCAGCCCCGAGATCCGGTCGCCAATGAAAAAGACGTTGTCGGGAAAGAGATCCGCATGGATCACGCCGCCGGGCAGCTCGTCCGGCCAGTTGCGCTCCAGGTGCGCGAGTTCCGATTCGACCGTTTCGCCCAGTCCCTCGGCGACGTCGTCGGCGCGCGCGGCGGCCGGCGCGAAGAGGGGACGCCAGCCAGAGACCGACAGCGCATTGGCGCGGCGCATCGGAAAGCCCGCACCCGCGAGATGAAGCTGCGCCAGCGCCGCGCCGAGCGCCGCGCAATGGACCGGCTCGGGGTGATGGACCGAATAGCCCTCGAGAAAGGTGACGATCACCGCGGGACGGCCCGCGAGCCGGCCCAGCGCCTGCCCCGCCCGGTTCTTCACCGGTTGGGGGCATGTGACGCCCTGCCGCGAGAGATGCTCCATCAGCCCCAGAAAAAAGGGAAGATCGGCCTCCGCGACGCGCTTTTCGTAAAGCGTGAGGATGAAGCTCCCCGCGCCCGTGTGGAGAAAATAATTGGAATTCTCGACGCCCTCGGCGATGCCCTTGCAGGACAGGAGTTCGCCGAGGTCATAGGTCGCGAGGAAGGCGATCAGCTCGGCGTCGTCGACCTGCGTGTATACGGCCATTGCTCAGTGACATCCCTGCGAGACGACCGCATCGGACGAAAGGGGTGGATCGGGCGCCTATAGCATCCGACGCGGCGGCTGGCGAGGCGCGGCCCGAGGCGGCCGCGTCCTCACGCCATCGCCCGCAATTCCTTGGGCAGCGGGAAGGAGACGCTCTCGTCCGCGGTGGAAACGGTCTCGACCGTCACCTCATAGCGTTCGGCGAAAGCGTCCATGATTTCCTCCACAAGCACCTCCGGGGCCGAGGCGCCCGCCGTAATGCCAAGCGAAGAAATATTGCCGAAGATCGTCCAGTCGATCTCGCCCTTCCCCTGCACGAGCTGGGCGGGCGCGCCGGCGCGCTCCGCGACTTCGCGCAGGCGCTGCGAATTGGAGGAATTTGGCGAACCCACGACGATCACCGCGTCGACATGCGGAGCGACTTCCTTCACCGCCGCCTGACGATTCGTCGTCGCGTAGCAGATGTCTTCCTTGTGCGGGCCGACGATGGCCGGGAAGCGCTTCGTCAGCGCGGCGACGATCTCCTGCGAATCGTCGAGCGAGAGCGTCGTCTGCGTAACATAGGCGAGATTGGCCTCGTCGTCGAAGCTCAGATCTCTGATGTCGTCGATGGATTCGACGAGGATCACTGCGCCCTCCGGCAGCTGGCCCATGGTGCCGACGACCTCGGGATGCCCGGAATGCCCCACGAGCAGCACGCGGCGGCCGCGCTTCCAGTGGATTTCGGCCTCGCGGTGCACCTTTGTCACGAGCGGACAGGTCGCGTCGATCGCAAGCAGATTGCGCTCCTGCGCATCGGCCGAGACGGATTTGGCGACGCCATGCGCAGAGAAGATCACCGGCGCGTCCGTGTTCGGGATTTCGTCCAGCTCCTCGACGAAGACCGCGCCCTTGGCTTTTAGGGATTCGACAACGTAGCGGTTGTGCACGATCTCGTGGCGCACATAGACCGGCGGGCCATATTTCGCGATGGCGCGCTCCACAGCATCGATGGCGCGAACCACGCCGGCGCAGAAACCGCGCGGAGAACACAGGAGAATCTTGAGCGGCGGCTTGATGCGGCCAGGCTGAGCGTTCATTTGGGCGCCTTCGGCAAAGGGGCGGCGCGAGCGCGCCGGCGACTGCTGGGCGATCCGCCGGGCGCACGACCGTCGAGGGCGTCCGCCGTTATCTGGCGTCGGTTGGCGGAAGTGATGTCGCGGCCGCCGGAGTCTGTCAAGCCGCCGGCGGCCGCGCGACGGACGGGCTATCGGTTCCGACGACATTCGGTTAGCATGGTTCCCTAAAGAGGCGGGAGACGAACGCCCCTCGAAAACTGGTCCCGGGAGGAAGCGCATGTCGGATATGGACTCTATCCTATCGTCGGCTCTGGGCGGGCAGCTCGTCGCCACTCTGGCGCAGCGCTTCGGCCTTTCGGAGGAGCAGATCGAAAGCGCGATCAAGGCGCTCGCCCCGGCGCTCGCCATCGGCCTCAACCGCGCGGCGGAGGAGCCGGAGGCGTTCCAGAAGACCCTGGGCGCGCTCGCGCAGACCGAACGTTACGCCTTCTTCGACGAGCCGGACGCCGCGCATGGCGACGAGGCGATGGAATTGGGGCGCGACCTGCTTTCCGATCTTTTCGGTTCGCCGGCGGCGACGGGTCAGGTGCTTCAGGCCGCCGCGCGCGAATCCGGCGTGCGCCCCGACATTCTCGCCCAGCTCCTGCCCGTTCTCGCCTCGATCCTGCTCAGCGGCCTCACCAAATCGATCAATGAGAAGGGGCTCGGCGGCATCTTGGGCCAGCTCGCGAACTCCGGCGCGCTCGGCGACATTCTCGGACAGGTGCTCGGCGGCGGCGGAGCCCCCGCGCCGCAGCCGGCGCCCGCGCCCCGCGGGGGCGCGGCGGGCGGCGGACTGGGCGGCCTTCTCGGCGGACTCCTCGGCTCGCTGCTCGGCGGGCGCCGCGCGCCTCCGGGCGGCGGCCCTTCCGAACGCGGCGGACCGCTCGACGCGGACGCGGGACTGGGCGGCGGCGCCCCGTCCTCCCTGCCCTCTGGAATGGATCAGGCCTCGATTCAGGCGGCGATAGAAGAGATCAAGAAGACGCTGCAGGTCGGGCAGAATGCCGCAAATCGCCCGGCCGGTCAGGCGCCGAGCGATCTCGAAAGCATTCTCGGGCAAATACTCGGCAAGCGCTGACGAAGCGTTAGAAGTTTCCGACGAGCTTTCCGAAGTAGAGGGTGGACAGCTTGGTCCCGATGGCGGTCGAACCTGCGATGATGACGATCGACACCATGATGGCGATCGTCGCATATTCGAGGGCCGTTGCGCCTCTCTCGTCCCGGAAGAATTTGCGCATCGACCTGAGCATCGGCCCTCCATGGCTGGAAATGTAAGCCGCAAACCTGTCAAAAGTTTTAATAGCCGCGCCTGCGTTCGAGGGATCTGGAAGGGGGGTCGCCGCGGCGATGGCGCGGCGGGCGCCCGCCGCACTTGCGCCGGCGCCGCTTTTCCGGCAATCCATCGGCGCTGAACGCAGGAAACCCAGCGCTCTCTCGCGCTCCGGCTCGTGACGCGCCGCCGTCTCTTTCCCCGCTCGCTGCGGCCGCCCTGGCCGCGTCGATCGCTTCTTATGGAAAATTCTGTCTAAACATGGCTCGCGACGTAACTGACTCGACGCCGATCGCGTCCCGGGACGCGCTCGTGGAGACGCTGGCGACGGGTTGCAAGACCTCCGGCGCGCCGCTGCGGATTGGCACGGAACATGAAAAAATCGCCTTTTACGCAGACGCCCATGCGCCGGTCCCTTACCATTGCGTCGGCGACCGCTGCGGCGTCGGCGCGCTGCTGGAGGGCCTGCGCGAGGCGACCGGCTGGGAGCCGATTCTGGATCGCGACGCGCTCATCGGCCTCGCCCAGACCGATGGCGGCGCGGCCATTTCGATCGAGCCTGGCGGGCAATTCGAACTCTCCGGCGCGCCGCTTCCCGACATTCACGCCACGGCGGCGGAGCTCGACGCGCATCTCTCCGCGGTAGGCGCCGTCGCCCGTCCGCTCGGCGTGGCGTTTCTCGATCTCGGCTGCAGCCCGAAGTGGTCGCGCGCCGAGACGCCGATCATGCCCAAGCAGCGCTACAAAATTATGGCCGCCTATATGCCGAAGGTCGGATCGCGCGGCCTCGACATGATGTTTCGCACGGCGACGATCCAGGCCAATCTCGATTTCGTCAGCGAAGCGGACATGGTCGAAAAGCTTCGCGTCGGCCTCGCCCTGCAGCCGGTCGTCACCGCCCTTTTCGCCAACTCGCCCTTCCTCGACGGCGCGCCGACGGGGCGGCTGTCGCAGCGCTCCTACATCTGGCTCGACACGGACCCGGATCGCACCGGCATGTTGCCGTTCGTCTTCGAGGACGGGTTCGGCTTCGAGCGTTATGTCGACTATGCGCTCGACGTGCCGATGTATTTCGTCAAGCGCGGCGACGTCTATCACGACGTGGCGGGGGCGAGTTTCCGCGACCTCCTGGACGGACGCCTCCCGCAAATGCCCGGAGAACGCGCCACGATGTCGGATTGGGCGAACCACCTCTCGACGATCTTCCCCGAGGTGCGCCTCAAGAGCTATCTCGAAATGCGCGGCGCCGACGGCGGACCGCGCGCGCATATGACGGCGCTGCCGGCGCTTTTCGCGGGCCTTTTCTATGATGGAGCCGCGCTGGACCAGGCTCGCCAGCTCACGAAGAGCTGGTCGGCCGACGCGCGCCAGAAGCTGCGGGAAGACGTGCCGGCGCGCGCGCTCGACGCCATGATCGACGGCCGCAGGGTTCGCGACGTGGCGCGCGACGTTCTCGATCTCGCGATCGGCGGCCTGAAGCGGCGCGCGCAGAAGAACGCGCGGGGCGAAGACGAGACCATCTATCTCGCGCCGCTCGAACAGATCGTCGAGGAAGGCCGCACCCTCGCCCAGCGGCGCCTCGACCTTTACGAAGGCCCCTGGGGCCGCTCGGTCGAGGGCGCCTTCACGGATTGCGTCATCCCGCTCTGAACAAAAAAATCCCGCCGAAACCGGCGGGATTTTTTCATCGCCCTGCGCCGCGCTCAGCGCGGGAACAGCTCGTTCAGGCCAAAAGGCGCCATCGGCTGGAGGTGCGACGTGCGCTGCACCCCGTCCGCCGTCGGGGCGTAGCCCATCGGCGCGACGGGCGCGCGCGTCAGATCCACGCGAACGTGGCGGCCGATCTTCACGCAACCGGTCGACCCCGCGACAGCGACGTAATCCGCGCCGTAACGGGCGCACTGATTCGAGGTCTCCGCCGACGCGGGGCTTGCCGAGAGCGACGCAGCGAGCGCCATGGCGGCCGGCAGGCCGAGAGGCGCAAAGGGGCGGAAATCGGCAAACTTCATGTGGCGGTCAGCCTCTGTTCCGATCGCGACGCCCGTCGCGGACGCCGCAATCTCAGCCCAATTCTGGAAGGCAGCGGACGCTTCGACGCCGCAAACTCAGCGGCGCGTCCCTCCCTGCCGACACTAGAGCCAAACATCGTGGCAGCATCGTGTCGCGACCGTCGGATCAGCCGGCCGCGAAACCATGAAACGACAGGACAATTTATTTTTAGTGAACGCAGAAAGGTTTGGTTAAGCCGGAGTTCACAAGGAGTTACCGCCCCAGTCGCCGATGGTCGCCTGGACGATGGCGAGCGCCGCCACGGCGGCCGTGTCCGCGCGCAGCACGCGGGGTCCAAGCGATATTCTGACGACGTTCGGGAGCCGCCCGATCGCGGCGCGCTCCTCGTCGTCGAAGCCGCCCTCCGGGCCGACCAGCACGCTCGTCCCCGCTCCCGATCGGCCCCGCAGCGCCGCGATGGGATCGGCGATTGGCGCATCCTCGTCGCAGAACACGAGGAGACGCTCCGCCGGAAAGGACGAGAGAAATTCCGGCAGATCCACCGCCTCGGGCGCCTCCGGCACGGCGAGAACGCCGCATTGCTCCGCGGCCTCGACGACGTTGGCGCGCAGTCGCGCCGAATTGACGCGGCGCACCTGCGTGCGGCGGGTGATGACGGGAACGAGTCGGCCTGCGCCCATTTCCGTCGCCTTCTGCGCCATATAATCGAGGCGCGCCTGCTTGAGCGGCGCGAAACAGTAATCAAGGTCTGCGCGCGGCGTTTGGTCGCGCAACCGCCGCTCGACGCTAAGCCGCGCGAATCGCCGCGTCGTTTCCGTGAGGTGGGCGAGAAATTCGCCGTCACGCCCGTTGAAGACGATGATTGCGTCGCCCTCGCGCAGACGCAGGACGTTCAGAAGATAATTCACTGCCTCCGGCGGCGGCGCCAGGAGGGCGCCGGGAGCGAGCGCGTCCTCCACGAAGAGACGTTGCGCGGAAAAATCGTAATGTGACAAGAGGGCGACCCGTGTGGCGCGGCGAAGCCCCGCCGCCTTCCGGCCGCCATGAAGCAGCCGCTTTGTTCGCAGACAGGTTGGCCAAAACTTGCGTGGGGGGCAAGCCTGCTGCTAACACGAAGATCCTTTCGAGAGCGGATCGTAAGAGTCATGAAGATCAGCGCCGTCTCCTCCTCGCGCATCGTCGCGGGCCTTGCGCTGCTGGCGTTCGTCGCTGGCGCAGGCGCGGCGCGCGCCCAGTCGTGCCAGGAGGATTTCCAGAAGCTGACCCAGCGGCGCATGGCGCAAATCCAGGTTCTCAATAGCCTCGGCAAGGCCGGCAAGGGCAAGATGGACCCGAACGCCGCCTGCCCGGCCGCGAAAAAGCTCGTCGGCATCGAGAACGAGATGCTGGGCTACATGACCAAGAACAAGGACTGGTGCAACATTCCGGACAATGTCGTCGACAGCTTCAAACAGGCTGGCGCAAAGACGAAGGCGTTCGCCAATCAGGCTTGCACGGTCGCGGCGAAGATGAAGCAGATGATGCAGCAACAGCGCGAACAGGCCGCCAATGGCGGGGGGATGGGCGCGCCGCCGCCCAAGCTGCCCTCTGGCCCGCTGTGAGCCTCTTGCGCGGCGGCGGCGAGGACGCCGCTCTACCGGACGCCGTAACGAGCCATCCGCTGTGGCGATACGCGCCATCGGGCGTGCGGCCGTATATTCAGCTTGCACGGCTCGACCGGCCAGTTGGCTGGTGGCTTCTGTTGCTTCCTTGCTGGGAATCGAGCGCGCTCGCCTCCGCCGCGCTGCACCGCGGACCGAACTTCTGGCATCTGACGCTCTTCTTCGTCGGCGCCGTCGTGATGCGCGGCGCGGGCTCGACCTACAACGACTATGTCGACCGCGAGATCGACGCCAAGGTGGCGCGCACGCGCGGCCGTCCCCTTGCGAGCGGCCGCGTTTCCCCGCGCGCTGCGCTTTGGTTCATCGTGGCGCAATGTCTCGTCGGCCTCGCCGTGCTGCTCTCCTTCAACGGCTACACGATCGCGCTCGGCTTTCTCTCGCCCCTGATCGTGCTCGTCTATCCTTTCGCAAAACGCTTCACCTCCTGGCCGCAGGCGATCCTCGGCTTCGCCTTCGCCTATGGCGCGATGCTCGGCTGGACGGCGCAGACGGGCGCGCTCGATCCGCCCGCCATGCTGCTCTACGCCAGCTGCATTCTCTGGACGATTGGCTTCGACACGATCTACGCGCTGCAGGACGTTCGCGACGACGCCATCGCCGGCGTCCGCTCGACCGCGCGGTTGTTCGGCGCGCGGGTCAAACAGGCGGTGGGCGGTCTTTACGCGGGGTCTTTCCTCTTCGCGGCGCTCGCAGCCTACGCCATCGGCGGCGGCGCCTTTTCCTGGCTCGGCGTCGTGGCCTATGGCGTCCATCTCGCCTGGCAGACGATCCTGACGGCGGAGAATGCCCCGCCGGGAACGGCGCTGATGCTGTTCCGCTCGAATCGCGACGCGGGACTGCTGCTTTTCAGCGGATTCTTCCTGCAGAGCTTACTAACTCAGATGTAACCAAGTATACCTGTATCTGCCCCGGAATTATTCGGCTTCTCTGCGCCTATTCACGACCGCAATAACCCTCGCCAACACACTCGCTTTGTTCCATTCAGTCATAAGCGCAAATACAGAGGGCGCCATGGCTATTTTAGCTTCCAATGGGATAATGGAATCAATTCTATCTGCTATAAAATCTAATCTCCGAGCAAGTTCCTCGTAGAGAAGTTTTATAGTTACGTATCGATTAAACAGGTATAGTTCTGCATAAGGATAGTAATCCTGTCTCTCGATTGATAAAAAATCAAGTTCTGAAGGAGAAAGCCTTTCAACCGGCTGCGCATCGGTCTCAAGCGCTATATTTCTGTACCTTTTCGCAGCACTTCGAAATGCTGAAGCAGTTTTCTTGAGGCGTTCGATTTCGTTGACACGCGCCCCCCCTTCCGACGACCCCTCTATATCTGCCAATACGCCAAAGAGGTCCGACGCAGCCTTCAGCGACTGCTTACCCACCTCACTCGTCGCCACTTCAAGATTGGGAAACGCGATCCCAGAATTAGCAAAGAAGGTCATAGCCTGAACCCCTTTATCGAATCAACATAATTTACAAAATCTGCGGAGTGCAAATGCGCAACACTATCCCAATGCTTCCGAAACGGCTCTTGACGCATCACTTCTCGCAAATCTTCATCTAGCATCTTGACGACTGACTGCGGTAGAGCGAGCACGCTCCGTAATGCAAAGCACGCTGAATAGTAACTTATTAGCGATCCCATGTAAATCTTTTTGCGACTTTCTTTATCCTCATCGGTGTCCCCTACAAAATATATGTCCATGAACTTATATTGCAGATCTCGACCTTGAATCACCATCTGATTAAATAACTGAGCCTGTGCATTAGCCGTTGAGAGCTTGAGACTATCCGACGCTGTTTTAAGACTTGCAGCCGCAATCATTATGCTCTTATAAGTAAAAAAGAAACCAACAATAACAACACCTATCTGTGCTATTGAAATAATATTTGAAGTAGAGATCGGCTCAAGAGCCATAGAATTACCTCCGCTGTGTCTGATTTTGCTTGAACGCTATACAATTTTTTTCCATGATCGATTGACGACAGCAACTGCTAAAACCGCCGCCCCGGCGGCGCCGGATGGCAGGCCAGCACGGCGATCTCGTCGCCATTGTCATATTTCATTTCGCCGCGATTGACGTCGAGCGTGTTGCGCACGTGCTGCTCAGAGCACTTCTTTGCGCCATCCTCCATGCAGAGCCGATCCGTGCCGAAGGTGATGAGGTTCTTGTCGACCTTCACGAGATAGACGACCTTTTCCTTGCGGCCGTATTTGTCGGGTCCGGAGATGTAGGAGTCGCCCTCCTTGTATTCCTCCGCGACGCCCTCGCTCCACATGATCTGAAGAAACTGTCGGTCGGTGTCGACGTCGACCATCGCCGTCTGGTTCGAGCGCTCGCAATCGAGGTGAATCTCCGAGGCGACGGCAGGCGCGCCAAATGGCGAGGCGGCAAGAACGCCAATGGCGGCGAGGGCGAGCGTTCTGGCCATGACCATGTTCTTCCGTCCCTTATTTGCCGTCGAGCTCTCTCTTGACGTCGAGACAGGAGTCGAGCTGGCTCCTGTTCATCTCCCAATAGGAGGCGTTGCACAAAGCCTGATAGCGGCTGCTGTTGAAAAAGGACCACAGATTGTAGCTCCCGAGCAGCAGCGCGAGGATGGCCGCCACCTTGAGGATATTGTTGAAGCGCGTCACCGGATCGGCGTCGGGCTCGGACATGACTGCCTCCATTTGCCTCAATGTTAGGCGCGTGGCGCGCCGCGTCAACGATTCAGTCCAGAGTCTGACGGAAACGCATAACCGCAATGCTCATGGCGACAAGCGCAAACAGCGCCAAAGCGCCGGCGTCGGCCGCCAGATCGCCGAAACCCGACCCTTTCAGCATCACCGCGCGCACGATGCGCAAGAAATGGGTGAGCGGCAGCCCCTCGCCGAGATATTGCGCCCAGACCGGCATGCCGTAAAAGGGAAAGAGAAATCCCGACAGAAGCATGCTCGGCAGGAAGAAGAAAAAGGTCATCTGGAGCGCCTGAAGCTGGTTCACGGCGATCGTCGACAGCGTGTAACCCATCGACAGATTGGCGACGATGAAGAGCAGCGTCAGCGGGCCGAGCACGATCAGCGAGCCGGCGATCGGCACGTGAAAGAGCAGCGAGGCGACGATCAGGATGGTCGCCATCTGCACCGCTCCCACGACGACATAGGGCGCGATCTTGCCGAGCATGATCTCGACGGGCTTCACCGGCATGGCGAGCAGCGCCTCCATCGTGCCGCGCTCGACTTCGCGCGTGACGGAAAGCGCCGTGTACATCAACATCGTCATCGTGAGAATGGTGCCGATCAGTCCCGGCACGATATTGCGCCGCGTCTCGCCCGCCGGATTGTAGCGGCGCTGGATCTGAAGATCGAAGGGCGGCGCGTTCTGCGCGCGCGCGGCGAGCGGCCCTGCAAGGTCGCGAGCCAGGGCCTGCGCCGCCGCGCCGAGAGCCGCCGCAACGGCGCCGGCGGTCGCGGTCGGATCGGTGGCGTCCGCCACGATGAGCGCCGAGGGCCGCTCGCCCCGCACCAGACGGCGCGAAAAGTCCGGCGGAATCTGAATGACGAACTGCGCCCTGTTGGAGAGGATCAGGCGGTCCGCGTCCTCTTCGCCTCGCGCGGCATATTTGATGTCGAAATAATCCGTGGCGCGTAACGCGCCGACGAGGGCGCGGGCGAGCGGCCCGTCGTCGGAGACGAGCACGGCGGTCGGCAGATGCTTGGGATCGGTGTTGATAGCGTAGCCGAAGAGCAGGAGCTGGATCAGCGGAATGCCGATGATCATCGCGAAGGTCGCCCGGTCGCGCCACAGCTGAATGAATTCCTTCACGAACATGGCGACGAGACGCTGCCATGACTGGGCCAGCGGGCCGCGCCGGCGGGGCTTGTGCGGGTCTGCGCGCCCTGCGCTCACGGCGCGCTCCGACGGTTGCGGGTCATCAGGTCGATGAAAACGTCCTCGAGAGTGGCTTCATCGCGCCGCCAGCGATGCGCGCCATTCGCGAAGCGTCGCGCGACCGCCTCCATCTCCGCCGCGTCGCGGCCGCCGACGTGCAGCGCCGCGCCGAAACGCGCGACCATGTCGACGCCGGGCGCGTGCTTCAGTTCGGCCGACAGCGCGTCGAGCCCCTCGCCCGTCACCACCCAGGTGGAGAGATTCGCATTCGCGACGATGGTGTCGATCGCGCCCGAAACCAGCAGCCTTCCGTCGAGAATATAAGCGATCTCATGGCAGCGCTCGGCCTCGTCCATGTAATGCGTCGAGACGAGGACGGTGAGGCCTTCCGTCGCAAGCTGATGGATCTCGTCCCAGAAATCGCGCCGCGCCTTCGGATCGACGCCGGCGGTCGGCTCGTCGAGCAGCAGCAGCGACGGGCCAGGGAGGATGCAGGCGCCGAGCGCGAGCCGCTGTTTCCAGCCGCCGGACAATTCCCCGGCGAGTTGGTCCGCGCACGCGGCCAGTCCGAGCCGGTCCAGCGCCGCCCGCGCGACGTCCTCGGGCGCCTCAAGCCCGTAGATGCGGGCGACGAATTCGAGATTCTCCCGAATGGTGAGGTCGCGATAGAGCGAAAAGCCCTGCGTCATATAACCGACATGGCGCTTGATCTCCGCCTGTTGCCTGCGGATGTCGTAGCCGAGGCAGCGGCCTTCGCCGGAGTCGGGCGTGAGCAGGCCGCAGAGCATGCGGATCGTCGTCGTCTTGCCGCTGCCGTTGGGTCCGAGAAAGCCCTGGATATGTCCGCGCGCGACGGTGAGGGTGAAATCGTCGACGACCTTCTTGCCGCCGAAGGACTTGTGAGGCCTTTGACGTCGATCGCGATGTCGGGCGCGGCTTGGTCGGACATGAAACGCGCGCCGCTCACCCGTCGCGGCCGGGCGCGAGCGCCCGTCTCGACAAGGACGCGCGCAGGCGCGGCGAACAAGCGTCGAGCGGGCGGGTCACTTCGCCGCCCCCGCTTCCGGAAGCAGCTTCACCGAAACCGGCAGTCCGAGCGGCAATTCCCGCGCCTTTCCCTCGAGCCGCGCCTCCGCCTTGAAGACGAGCTTCGCGCGCTCGGCGTCGCTGAAGATTACCGGCGGCGTATATTCCTCGCGGCTCGCCACGTAGGAAATGCGGCCGTAGAGATCGTCGGCGCAGCCGTCGCAGTTCACCTTCACCTCCCTTCCCAGCTTCACGAGCGTCATTTTCGGTTCCGACGCATAGAAGCGCACCTTGCGGTTCTCGGGCGGCAGCAGCGCGACCACCGGTTGGCCGGCGTTGACCATTTCGCCGGGGCGAAAATAGATGTCCTGCACGACGCCCGACGCCGGCGCCCGGACGCTTTGCCGCGCGATCCGCACATCGAGCAGGGCGAGTTGCGCCCGCGCCTGCTTCAACGCCGCCTCGGCGGCCTCGATCTCCTGGGTGCGGCTCGGCATCCGGGCCGCAGCGACCTGCTTTTCGGCCTCGTCGAGCGACGCCCTGTCCCGCGAGAGCGTCATCGCGGCGCGATCGAGGGTCGCCTTCGACGCGTCGCCCTTGGCGTAGAGGGCCTTCTGGCGTTTGTAGTCCCCCTCGGCGTAGACAAGGGACGCGCGGGCGCGCTCCACCGCGGCTTCGAGGACGGCGATCTGCTGGGGCCTGTTCATCGCCGCGCGGGCGTTGGCGAGTTGCGCCTCCATCTGCGCGATGCGCGCGGCGCCCTCCTCGCGTTGCCGGTCCAAGAGCGGGGTCGCCATGACGAAGATGAGGTCGCCCTTCTCGACGACGCTTCCGGACTCAACGGCGAGCCTCTCGACCCGCTCGCCTTCCGTCGGGCCGATGTAGAGCGTCTCGCCCTCCACATAGCCAAGGAAGCTCGCAGACGCCCCATTGTCGCGCGTCATCCGCCAGACGGCGACGCCGCCGACGAGGACAAGGACCGCCGCGATCGCGAATGCGCGTCTCATCGTCCGCCGCTGCCTCCTGCTCGCGCGCCAGCGTCTCCGCCCCGCGCGCCAATCTCCTTTTGGCGCGCCGCCCACAAAAAGGCTACAGTGGATTGACGCAGTCGCGAAAAGGACGCGAAAAGGGATCGGAAATGTCTGAAGAGATTACGGAATTGCCCGAGCGCGAAGGCATGGACTACGACGTGGTGATCGTGGGCGCCGGCCCCGCCGGCCTCGCCGCCGCGATTCGCCTCAAACAGGTTGCGCCCGATCTTTCCGTCGTCGTCATCGAAAAAGGCTCCGAGCCCGGCGCGCATATTCTCTCCGGCGCGGTCATCGACCCGATCGGCCTCGACCGGCTGCTGCCCGACTGGCGCAACCGCGACGACGCGCCGCTGAAGACGCAGGTGCACGACGACCGCTTCCTCGTGCTCTCCGAGACGGGCGGCTTCCGCCTCCCCAACGCCCTGATGCCGAAACTGATGAACAATCACGGCAATTTCATCGGCTCGCTGGGCAATGTCGTGCGTTTCCTCGCTGCGGAGGCCGAGGGCCTCGGCGTCGAGATTTATCCGGGCTTCGCAGGCGCCGAAATTCTCTACGGCGACAAGGGAGAAGTGCTCGGCATCGCAACGGGCGACATGGGCGTCGGCCGCGACGGTCAACCCAAGGACAGCTTCACCCGCGGCATGGAGTTGCGCGGCAAATACACGCTCTTCGCCGAAGGCGCGCGCGGCTCGCTGACCAAGGAGCTCATCGTCAAATACGATCTCGCGAAGAACAGCGACGTGCAGAAGTTCGGCATCGGCTTCAAGGAGCTGTGGCGCATCCCCAAGGAAAAGCACAAGCCCGGCCTCGTGCAGCATTCCTTCGGCTGGCCGCTGCAATCGGACACCGGCGGCGGCTCCTTCCTCTATCACTTCGAGGACGGGCTCGTGTCGATCGGCTTCGTGGTGCATCTCAACTACCCGAATCCGACGCTCTCGCCCTTCGACGAGTTCCAGCGCTTCAAATGTCATCCGATGATCGCGCCGACGCTGGAAGGCGGGGAGCGGATCGCCTATGGCGCCCGCGCGCTCACCGAGGGCGGCTGGCAGAGCGTGCCGAAGCTCGTTTTCCCCGGCGGCGCGCTGGTCGGCTGCGCGGCGGGCTTCATGAACGTGCCGCGCATCAAGGGTTCGCACAACGCGATCCTCTCCGGCATTCTCGCCGCCGACCATGTCGCCGCGGCGCTTGGCGAGGGCCGCGCCTATGACGAGGTGACGGCCTATGACGGCGCCTGGCGCACGTCCGAGATTGGCCGCGACCTGAAGCCGGTTCGCAACGTCAAGCCGCTCTGGTCGAAATACGGCACCTATCTCGGCGCGGCGCTCGGCGGGCTCGACATGTGGACGAATTCGCTTTTCGGCTTCTCCTTCTTCGGCACGCAGTCGCATGGCAAGCCGGACTACGCCTGTCTGAAGCCGCTCTCGGAAGTGACGCCGATCGTCTATCCGAAGCTCACGCAGAAGCCGGCTTTCGACAAGCTCTCCTCGGTCTTCGTCTCGAACACGAACCACGAGGAAGACCAGCCGGTGCATCTGCGCCTGACCGACCCGTCGATCCCGATCGAGAGGAACCTGCCGATCTATGGCGAACCCGCGCGGCTCTATTGCCCGGCGGGCGTCTATGAGGTCGTCTATGGCGACGAGGAGACGAAGAGCGATCCCCGCTTCGTGATCAACGCGCAGAACTGCGTGCACTGCAAGACCTGCGACATCAAAGACCCCGCCCAGAACATCACCTGGGTTCCGCCGGAAGGCGGCGGCGGGCCGAACTATCCGAACATGTGACGTCTCGGCGCGCGGCGGACGGACGACGACAAGCGATCCGGGAGAAGCTCATCCCGGACCGCTCGCGCCAATGCGCGCCTTTGACGGAGGCCCGACATGTTTTTCATTCTGTCCAAGATTTTTGAAACCGTCGCAATGCCCACGCATTTCGCGCTTTTTGCGGGCGCGCTGGGCGTGGCGCTCTGCTTCACGCGTTTCAGGCGGACGGGGCGCATCCTCGCCAACGGCGCCGTCGTCCTGCTGCTGCTGATGGGTTTCGGGCCCTTTGCGCATCTGCTCGCGGCGCCGCTCGAGTCGCGCTTCCCCCTCCCTCCCGACGACGGGCCGGCGCCGGACGGCATCATCGTGCTCGGCGGCTCGGTCGACGAGAACATGAGCGGGCTGCGCAATCGCGTGGCGATCGCGGACGCCGCCGAACGGCTGACGGCGCCGATCATGCTCCGGCGGCAATATCCGAACGCCCGCATCGTCTTCACGGGGGGCACAGCGTCATTGCGCGGCTCGGCCTATACGGAAGCCGGGGCTGTGCGGCGGTTCTGGCGCGAGGTCGGCCTGGATCATGGCGACGTGCTCTATGAGGACAAGTCGCGCAACACCTACGAAAACGCAGTTTTCACCCGGGAACTGGCGCAGCCGAAGCCCGGGGAGCGCTGGCTGCTCGTCACTTCGGCGATGCACATGCCGCGCTCGGTCGGAATTTTCCGCAAGGCGGGATTTCCCGTCGTCGCCTATCCGGTGGATTTCCGCACGACAGGCGATCTCTGGAGCTGGGGCGTCCCGCGACGCGCCTCTAAAAGTTTCGCTCTCATGGAACTGGCGACGCATGAATGGGTCGGTCTCGCAGCCTATTGGCTGACCGGCAAGACCGACGCCTTATTCCCGGCGCCGTGAGCGCCGGACAGGCGTCCCGCCCCGAGTCAGAGGCGATCCCTGAACAGCGCGCAGCTCGCCGCCAGGCGCGGCGCGAGCATGGACGCGAAGACGAGCGGAACGCAAGCCAACAGGATGAGCAGGCGCGTCTTCATTGTGCAGGGAGCCAGAATTATGCCGGCGACGCCCGGCGCGCTGACGAGACATCCATAGACCTTCAGCCCCCAGCGCGGGGTCCAGCCATACGGCGCCGGCGCGAGACAAAGCGTCAAAACGAACGGCGCCGCGATCGCGATCATGACGCTGGCCCGAACGCCGCCCATCGGTCCTGTCCCTGCGAGTTTGCGGGGATCCCTTCCCCGAGACGGCTCCGCGCCGCGCGGGCGGCGCGCGATCGAAGGCGTTTGCCGCTTACTCGATCCGGCGGCGTCCGCGGGTCGTGGTCGTCGGCTCGATGTTTCGGCCCCCGCCCGAACCAGCCGGCCAGGTTCCGTGCTTCATTTCGAGAAACAGGGCGATGGCCTGCGCGCGGTTGCGCACCTCGAGCTTCTCGAAAAGATTTCGCAGATGGAATTTGATCGTGTTGATCGAGACGCCGAAATCCTTGGCGAGTTGGCTGTTGGTGTGCCCCGAGCCCAACGCGGACAACAGGCTTCTCTCGCGCAGCGTCAGGTTTTCCAGCGGATCGCTGCGCATCTTGCGGATGTCGACGAAGGGAAAAACCATGTCTCCCGCCGCCACGGCGGCCAGCACGTCGAGGAGGCGTTCCGGCGGGGCGCGCTTGGAAACGAAGCCGGCGCCGCCGAGTTGTAGCGTCTCCGCCGGCGCGGCGGGATCGTTGGTGCCGCTGTAAACGACGATCTTGGGCGCCGAAACCTGACGCGACAGGGCGCGCAGGACGTCGCGGGCGTGAAGCGTCGGCAATTGCCAGCCAATCACCGCGATCGCGAATTTCTGCTGGCGCGCGGCCTCGAGAAACTCTTCGCCATCCGTGACCTTCAGAACCAGATTGAAGCGCTTGTCGTCAGATAGAAGCTTTTCGAGTCCGGCGAGGATCAGCGGGCTCTTGTCAGCGATCGCGACGTCGATGTGCTCGCCGCCCGCCGTCTGTTCGGCGCGTTCGTCGCCGTCGCCGCGCGGACGCCCCCGGCCCGGCTCAGCGGCGGCGCTCGCTCGGATACGCTCCCCGCGATCATCTTCAAGCCCCATCAATGAGGTAGGCGCCATTATCCCCTCCAGGCCGTCACGGAAAAACGCAAGGGCCGAAAATCTTTACAGCGCCGCTCTCAGCGTCTTCTGAAAGGACGCATTCGATCGAGGCGGCGCATGTTATCCACCTGCCCATTGGGGGTGGGAGTCGGAGACAGAATACTCGCGGCATGCGGCGACGCAAGCCCTGCACGGCGCACTGGCGGTGGACAAGGCGACCGACAAAAATTAAGGCGCGCCCCGCTGGCTACTGGCCAGCGCGGCGCGCCTGGAAAGCTGCTAAATTCGCTGGATTAGTCGGTGAAGACCCAACGCGCAGCAAAATAGGCGACGGCGCCGATCACGATGATCGCGATCATGCCCATCGGCGTCGCGGCGTAGCTGGTCAGTTCGAGAATAGCGCCCATAGTCTCCTCCTTCTATCACACTTTTACTGTCGGTTAACCGTTTAGCCGACAAGCTGCCATGAGGTCCGTCGACAGAGACGGAATTCAGTCACGTTTCGTTTTTGGATCGCATCCGCCGACATGTTCCCATCGCGTGTCACGCGAACCTCGAAAGGGAGGGCGCACGTCTGCCTCGTCAGTTCGGCCCTGTCCGCTCCGGTGAGCCATATTGCTCCGCAGCTTTACGTCTGCGGTTTCCGATATGCAGAGTACGAGTTATTGTAGTCGCTGACCCTTGTCAAGCGAAAGGCCTCCCCTAGGCGGCGACGAGATGTCGCGTTGACGACGGGCTCTGGCGGAGATGGGGCTTGCCCGGCTGCGACCGCCGCGCCTATTGTCCGCGTCATTCAACGAAGCGAGCGGTCATGGCCAACTTCCCATTGAAAACAGTCATCGCCATCGTTGCGCTGGCCGCCGCCGGCTCCGCGATTTTCTTCTGGAAACGAACGGTTCCGGCCTGCGCCGGAGACGGAAAATACATGGCCACGCTGAGCGATTGCCAAGCCTGGGGCGTCGACGCGAGCGTCTGCAAGGCCGCGGTGGAAAAGGCGCGCGCCGTCGCCGCGCGCGCGGCTCCCAAGACCGAGACCATGTTCCAGTGCGAGCTTCGTTTCACCGATTGCTTCGAAAATCCGGCGGGCGGGTTCTCGCCGCGGCCGTCCTTCTGCCTGCGCAAGGACGGCGAGCCGACGGAAGTGCGTTATCTTGAATATGAGGCCGATCGCCGAAACCGAAAGAAAACGAAGGAAGTGCGGATCGATTAGCCGGCTTGTCGCGCGCATGGCTTTCTGCGGGCGACGAGCCCGCTAGCGCCCGGACGCCGCATGTCTCGAGGCGATCTGGAATTCCGACGCGTCGACGACGAGTTGTCCGGCGCCGGTGCGAATGTCGATGTGGATGGGAACGACGACATGCGCATCCGGCAGCGGCGCGAGCCAGACGTTGATGTCGCGATTTTCCGCCATGTAGCGGGTCGACTTGCTGTCCGGACGATGTCCCGCGATCGGCGTGTAGCGCGCCGAGCAGACGGCGACGGGACCTTCGTAGCCTTTCGTCTGAGCCGTATGCGCGCCCGCGTAGGCGAGCGCCACGTCGAAGCGCGTGACGCCGTCGAAAACCGAAATGGTGCGGTTGCACGCCGCAGGCCCGGTGAGATCCTGCCCCGGCGGCACGCTCATGATCAGCGCGCTGACGGGATCGACGATCCGCTTCTTGTTGCCTTCGGTCACCGGGACGCGCGCATCGGCGTCCCAGGGCTCGGGCTTCACTTCCACGGCGCGCACCGCGTTGCTCGCAAGCGACATGCGGACGGTGCGCGTCTCGTCGGCGTTCGTCGTGGTGTTGGCGTAAGCCGTCGGCGACGGCCCGACGGGCGTGAGGCCGCCGCTCGCCGTGGCCGCGCCCCTCGTCGTATTGACGAGATTGGCGAGGCCTGTCGTTTTCATCGAAATGTCGACGCGATAATTCTGCGGCTCCACCACGCCGGACGCAAAGGCGCTGCCGATCGACAGCCCCATGAGGCTCAGGGAGTAATGCGCCCGCAAGGTCTCCGCCCGGACCTCTCCGGCGGCGAGACAGGACAGCGCGAGAAGGAGCCGCGCGGCCCGGTTCGTCCAATGCGGTCTGTCAAAGATCGGGTTCATCTTCCCCGTTTCTCGATTCTGCAGAACGCCGCGCGTCGAGGAAGCGTCGGTCACGCGGATTCCTGCCAGTGTCCGTCGGCGTAGATGCGCCAGGCGCGCAGCCCCGCCTTGGCGACGACCATCCGGCCGGCTTTCGCTTCGGCGACAAGGTGTCTGAAGACGAGCGGGTTACGCCATGAAAACGGCTTTTCCGGGTCGCAGACCGCATGGTACTCGTCGCTGTCGGGATCGTCCATGAGCAGCGTTCCGACGCGATCCGGACGCATGGTGGCGGGAAGGCCGCGATCTTCCTTCCATTGGCAGTGATAGTCGCGACAGACCTGCGGCCGGGTCTGGTAAATCCCGCAACCGCCGGCGCCGGCGCAATGCGCGCACAGCGTTCCGGCCTTTTTCGTCGTCTCCTCGATTTCAAGCACCTTGCAGCAGAAGTGGCAGGGGCCGCAGGCTTTGCCGGGGATGTCGAGCATGAGGTCGGAGCCGCGAGACAGTGAGAATCGAATCGGCGTATTGTGACCGCCGCCGCGCCGGATGCAAGCAGCGGCGACCGTATCACGAGTCAGGCCATGCCGCGTAAAATCGACCCCTCGACCCTTTTCGTCTCCACTCAGTGGCTCGCGGAGAATCTCGCCTCGCCGGACGTTCTCGCCTTCGACGCGTCCTGGCACATGCCGGCGGCGAACCGCGATCCGCGCGCCGAATATCTCGCCGGGCACATCCCCGGCGCCGTATTTTTCGACATCGACGGGGTCGCCGACCATTCGACCGATCTGCCGCATATGCTGCCCTCCTCCGAGGTCTTCGCCGCGGAGATGCGCCGGCTCGGCTTCGGCGACGGAATGCATGCCGTCGTGTACGACAGCGTGGGTCTTTTCTCGGCGCCCCGCCTGTGGTGGACGCTCACCGTCTTCGGCGTCGAAAAGGTCTCCATTCTCTCCGGCGGCTTGCCGGCGTGGAAGGCCGAGGGCCGCCCGCTCGAGACAGCCGAGCCTGCGCGCGCGGCCCGCGACTTCACGCCCCGTTTCGACCCCGAACTCGTCGCCGGCGCGGCGCGGGTGAAGGCGGCGCTGGAGAGCGGCGCGGTTCAGGTGATCGACGCGCGCTCCGCCGAGCGCTTCCAGGGCCGCGCGCCGGAGCCCCGGCCCGGTCTGCGCTCGGGCCACATGCCAGGCGCGCGCAACCTGCCCTTCCCGTCCGTCGTTCAGGACGGACGCATGAAGGACAGGGCGGGGATCGAGGCCGCCTTCGCGGCGGCGGGGGTCGACCCCGGCAAGCCGACGATCGCGAGTTGCGGGTCCGGCATGACAGCCTGCATCCTGAGCCTCGCCTTCGCCGCCGCAGGCCGCGGAGCCGCGCCAGTTTATGACGGTTCCTGGTCGGAATGGGGCGGACGCGCCGATCTGCCCGTCGTCGTCGACTGACGGGGACGCTCAGCCCTTAGGCAATCGCTGCACAAAAAATTTGCATATGGCGCTGTTTGCGGGCGTTAGGCCGGGATCCGGCGCCAAAACAATGGCCATGGCGCCAAAATCGCTCAGATGGTAGAAGCTCGCCGGCGCTTCGCGAGGCAAGGCGTCGGCGGGCCGAGGCGCAGCGCGGGGAAAATGCGATGAAAAAGGTCGAGGCGATCATCAAGCCCTTCAAACTCGATGAAGTGAAGGAAGCGCTGCAGGCGGCGGGGCTGCAGGGCATCACCGTCACCGAGGCGAAGGGCTTCGGCCGCCAGAAAGGGCACACCGAACTCTATCGGGGCGCCGAGTATGTCGTTGATTTCCTGCCGAAAGTGAAGATCGAGATCGTTCTCGCGGACGAGGCCGTGGATCGTGCGGTCGAGGCGATCCGCACGGCCGCCCAGACGGGCCGGATCGGCGATGGCAAGATTTTTGTTTCCAACATCGAAGGCGCGATCCGAATCCGCACGGGGGAAACCGGCGCGGACGCGATTTAGCCATTCGAGCCCCGCCCATGAGCTTTCTCGAAAGACTGTTTCGCCGCTCCGCAGCGCCGCCAACGCACACAACCAATGACCAAGCAAAGGCAAAGACCGATATGACAACGGCCAAGGACGTAATCAAGCAGATCAAGGACAACGACGTTAAATTCGTCGACTTCCGATTCACCGATCCGCGCGGCAAGTGGCAGCACGTCACTTTCGACGTCGCCATCGTCGACGAGGATGCGCTTACGGAAGGCATCGCTTTCGACGGCTCCTCGATCGCCGGCTGGAAGGCAATCAACGAGTCCGACATGACGCTGATTCCGGACCTCGAGACCGTCACGATGGATCCATTCTTCGCCGCCGCGACGATGGTCATCGTCTGCGACGTCGTGGAGCCCACCACCGGCCAGCCCTATCCCCGCGACCCCCGCTCGATCGCCAAGAAGGCGATGGCCCACATCAAGACCCTCGGCATCGGCGACGTCGCCTATTTCGGCCCCGAGGCCGAATTCTTCGTCTTCGACGACGTGCGCTTCTCGGCCGACCCCTACAACACCGGTTTCCAGCTCGACTCGTCCGAGCTGCCGTCGAACTCGGACACCGCCTATGAAGGCGGCAACCTCGGCCACCGCGTGCGCACCAAGGGCGGCTATTTCCCTGTTCCGCCGGTCGACTCGGCCCAGGACATGCGCTCGGAGATGCTCTCCGCCATGGCGGCCATGGGCGTCAAGACCGAGAAACATCACCACGAGGTCGCTTCAGCCCAGCACGAGCTCGGCCTCAAGTTCGACACGCTGGTTCGCGTCGCCGACCATCTGCAGGCCTACAAATACTGCATCCATCAGGTCGCGCATTCCTACGGCAAGACGGCGACCTTCATGCCCAAGCCGGTCTTCGGCGACAACGGCTCGGGCATGCATGTTCACCAGTCGATCTGGAACGAGGGCAAGCCGGTCTTCGCGGGCGACAAATACGCCGGCCTCTCGCAGGAATGCCTGTGGTACATCGGCGGCATCATCAAGCACGCCAAGTCGCTGAACGCCTTCACCAACCCCTCGACCAACTCCTACAAGCGCCTGGTTCCGGGCTATGAGGCGCCGGTGCTGCTCGCCTATTCGTCGCGCAACCGCTCGGCCTCCTGCCGCATCCCCTTCGTGAACAGCCCGAAGGCGAAGCGCATCGAGGTCCGCTTCCCCGATCCGACGGCGAACCCCTATCTGGCCTTCGCCGCCATGCTGATGGCCGGCCTCGACGGCATCAAGAACAAGATCGATCCGGGCGCGCCGGCGGACAAGGATCTCTACGACCTCCCGCCCGAAGAGCTGAAGGCGATCCCGACGGTCTGCGGCTCGCTGCGCGAGGCGCTCGACTCGTTGAAGGCCGATCACGCTTATCTGCTGGACGGCGGCGTGTTCACCGAGGACTTCATCCAGTCGTGGATCGACCTCAAATATTCGGAGCTGATGCGTTACGAGATGACGCCTCATCCGGTCGAGTTCGATCTCTATTATTCGTATTGATCCGACGGATCGAAAAGACGGAGGGCGGCCCGCGCGGCCGCCCTTCTCTTTTGCCGCCTCGCGCGGCGAACAAAAAAGCCCGGCCATGCGGCCGGGCTTCGACGCGGCGTCGGGCGAGAACCGAACGCGTCAGTATTTCGCGAGGATCGGCGCGGAGCCGCCCCAATTGAAGTGGTAGTTCACGCCCGCGCGGACGATGTGGCCGGTCACGCGGCTGGAGCCGTTCGTCACATTCGCATAGCCGACCGAGCCCGGGACGGCGAAGACGGTGAAGTTGAGACCTGACACTGGCCCGACATTCGCGGAGATCGTGCCGATATCGTAATAGAGATATTCCGCCTTGGCGCTCCAATTGGGCATGAACATCCATTCCAGACCGCCGCCGGCCGTCCAGCCTGTCGAGGTCGTGCTGGTCGATCCCGCGCCGAAGCCGGTTCCGAAGAAGCCGAAGTCGTCGTAGGAGACCTGCGAAATCGTCAGCGACGTCCCGCCGTAAGCGAAGCCGCCCGTTCCGTACAGCAGCAGCGTCGGCGTGAACAGCCAGCCGAGGCGGCCGCGCGCCGTGCCAACGTAATCCAGGCGGCTGTTGATCCGCGTCGCCGTGGCGGCGGCGCTGCCCGTGAACGGATTGAAGACCGCGCCGAAGGCCTGCGCCTGACCGCCGCCGCCCGCGACGCCCTGAATATCGGCCTCGACGCCGACGAGGAACGAAGATCCGAACTGAAAATTATAGCCGATCTGTCCGCCGCCGATGAAGCCGCCGCCCGTATTGGTCGAAACGGCGCCCGTCGCGCTGGCGGCGAAAGGAGCGGCCGGGAACCACAACGGATCGTCGACCAGTCCGGCGGCGCCGAAGCGCGCGACATGGCTTTCGCCCCAGGTTCCGCCCGCATTCACGCCCGCATAGACGCCCGTCCAGGAAAACACCGGCGGCGGAACATAAGCCGGCGGCGCCTTCATCGACGGAAGATCGGCGGCGAAGCTCGATGCGGTTGTACTGACAAATATAGCAACCGATGCAGCGCACTTCCTGACGTGCATTTGGAAACTCCTTCTGGCATTTGTTAAATACTTTAAAACGGCTAAGACTTGGAAGGACGCTCGCCGAACCGGCTGCATTTTTGCCATGAAACGCCCATCCGGAAAATAGACAACTATGTCTATGCCTTAGAAAAATCCATCATGTGACAAAATTACAACGAAACGCCTGGCTTGGGCGTTGCCCGGAAACAACACTTCATCGACAAATAAAGTCTAAGCTCTGTAAATAATGAATATCTAGGCTCAGGACTCATTGATTGAGGAAGAAAGTGACGGCTGCTGCGATGCAGATCGCGGAGAAGAAGGTGTGGGCGCAACGGTCGTAGCGGGTTGCGATGCGCCGCCAGTCCTTGAGTTTGGCGAACAGGTTCTCGACTTTGTGGCGCTGACGATAGAGCGCCTTGTCGTAGTCGAGCGGCGTTTTGCGATTGCGCCGTGGCGGAATGCAGGGTTCGGTTCCGCGCGCTTTGAGCGCGTCGCGGAAGGCGTCGCTGTCATAGCCCTTGTCGGCGATCAGCGTTTTGGCCTTCGGTAGGGCGTCGCACATCAGCCGGGCGCCTTTGTGATCGCTCATCTGGCCTTCAGTCAGCATCATGACGAGTGGTTTGCCGGCGCCGTCGCAGACGACATGGAGTTTGGAGTTCAGCCCGCCCTTCGTGCGCCCGATACAGCGGGAAAGAACCCCTTTTTTAACAGGCTTGCCGCCGTGCGATGCGCTTTCAGATGCGTCGAGTCGATCATGATGCGTTCGGGGCTTGGGCTTTCGCCGGCAAGCGCGGCGAAGATGCGATCGAAGACGCCGAGCCGGCTCCAGCGGATGAAGCGGTTATAAAGCGTCTTGTGCGGCCCGTAGCCTTTGGGCGCGTCCTTCCACTGCAGGCCGTGCTTGATCACGTAGACAATGCCGCTGACGACGCGCCGGTCGTCGACGCGCGGAACCCCATGCGCCAGAGGAAAGAATGGCGAAATCCGCGCCATCTGGCGCTGGCTCAGTAAAAACAGATCGCTCATCATCAAGGCCTCCGAATCGGAACCCCTTGTGAATCACAACTCAATCAAATTTAATAGGTCCTGAGCCTAGTTGCAGACGCAAAATTTCTTTGATAGACATCCTCGCCGCCTCGACAATTAATTTCAGCTTTGCCGTTTGACCAGTTGGGGCGCAATACTCCTTGAGGAGGGGCAATGATCCGCAAAATGTTATTCGCAGGCGCCGCCGCCTGCCTGTTCTCGACGGGCGCGCACGCCGCCAACGCCGCCTGCCCGGCTGTTACCCTCACCCAGCTTCAGAACGCGCTCAAGCTCGCCATTCAGCAAACGGGCAATGGCGGCGGCCTCGCGCTCGGCCTCAACATGTGGGCGACGGTTGTCGCGCCGGACGGCCGCGTCTGCCTCGTCGCCAATTCCAGCGGCGACGCGATCCAGGGCCAGTGGCTCGCGAGCCGCGTCATCTCCGCGCAGAAGGCGTTCACGGCCGCGACGCTGAGCCTCGGCCCGACGCCGAATTCGGGTTCGGGCACGGGCCTCGCCACGGGCAAGCTCGCGCTTTCGACCGCAAATCTCTACTCGGCTGTGCAGCCGGGCGGCAGCCTCTATGGCCTGCAGCACAGCAATCCCGTCGCCGCGGCCGGCGCTTATGGCGACAGAATCAGCGCCGGCGGCGTCTTTAGCGGCCCGATCGACACGGGACTTTACGGCACGGCCTCCGACCCGATGATCGGCCAGGTGATCGGCGGCGTCAACGTGTTCGGCGGCGGCCTCGGCCTCTATACGGCCGGCGGCAACAAGGTCGGCGGCGTGGGCGTTTCCGGCGACACCTCCTGCGCGGACCATCTCATCGGCTGGCGCCTGCGCAAGAATCTCGGCCTCGACCATCTGAAAACGGTCGGCGGCGTCGGCGCGCCGCCGAACCGCCCCGACAACATCGTCTTCGACATTTCCGGCGGCGGGAGCGCCAGCGGCTGGGGCCATGCTTCTTGCCTCGGCGTGAGCAATGCGGCGGCGCAGGCGGTTGCGAACGCCCTGCCGCCCGTGACGCCGTAAGGATCGCCAGACGACACGAAGTCGGGCCGGGCCGCCTTTCGGGCGTCCCGGCCCTTTTTTTCATTCTATCGCCCCATTTGCGTCGCCAGAAAAACAGCCGTACACACATGCGGGAGGGGCGCGTCGCCGCGATCTCCGGGAGTTGTCGATGGCGCAGGTCGAACGTGTCTTGTCCCACATGCTGCTGAGCGCTGCGCTCGCGGCGGCCGGGCCGCCGGCGCGCGCCGACATTAGCGTGAATCCCGAGGCGCTGATGCATTATTCCCATTGCGTCAGCCACGCGAAGGACCGCGCCAAGGTCTTCCTGCTCGATCGGGGCACGATGTATCGCTGCGGCGACGAAATCGCCGTCGCCTACTTCAATTACCTCGGCCGGCGGAAGGCTCCGGAGAAACGCGTCGTCGAGGCGGAGGGCGTGTTCATTTACCGGATGATCTCCGGCGTCGGGAAATGCTGGAATCAGATCGAGGATCCCGTCGGCAATCCGACGTCGATCTACGGCTGCGACATCTACGTCGAATTGTGAGCGCCGGTTGCGGCCGGAAAAACCGTCGCGTAAACTTGTTTTTCATCAGGGCATTCCGCCTGAAGAGGCGGCAAAACAGGGAATTAGGATGCGCCAGGACACTGCTCGAAACGCCCGTGACCTTCTCGACGCGACCCCGACTCCCGGCGGACGCCGCAAACGCCTTGCGCGCGCGTTGCGCAAGCGCGCGGGCTTCACGCTCGTCGAAATGCTCGTCGTGCTCGCGATCATCGGCTCCATCGTCGGTCTCGTCGGACCGCGCGTCCTGAACTACCTGTCCGAGTCGAAGGTAAAGACGGCGCAAATCCAGATGGAAAATCTGGCGAGCGCGCTCGACCTCTTCTATCTCGACGCCGGGCGCTATCCCTCCACCGAAGAGGGCCTCAACGCGCTGGTCGTGCGGCCGGCGGGGGTCACCTCCTGGAACGGCCCTTACCTCAAGACCTCCTCCGTTCCGAAAGACCCTTGGGGCCACGCCTATCTCTATCGCTCGCCCGGCCAGAACGCCCCTTATGACGTCGGCTCGCTCGGGCCGGAGGGCCGCGAGGGCGGATCGGCGTCGCTGACCCGCAGCCCGCAGCAGAAGTGATCGCGAGGCGGAGCGACGCGAGGCCGGCGCGACGCTCGAAGCGGCGCGCCGGTTTTGCTTTATTGGCCGTCATCTGGGGAACCGGGATCATTTCCCTTCTCGTCGTCTCCTTCATGACGACGGGGCGTCTGCGGCTCCAAACGGCGCACAACATCGCCAGCGCGACGGAAGCGGCCTTCAAGGCCGATGGCGTCGTCAGCCTCGTGACCATGACGCTTCTCGCTGAACGCGACGCCTCGGCGGCGCGGCCGGAGAACGCGGCCGTCTATGACGGCGCGCCCCGCTTCTGCGTCTTCGACGGCGCGGCGGTCGCCTTCGGCGTCGAGGAGGAAGGCGGCAAGGTCGACCTTAACGCGGCGCCGCCGGAGCTGATTCAGCAAATGCTCGTTGGCCTCGGCGCCGATCCGCGCGTCGCGGAGACGGTCACGAAAGCAATCGTCGCCTATCGCTCCCCTCCCGCCGAAATGGGGCAAATCGCCATGGCGCCTGTCTCCGACAAGCCGTTCCAGCCGAAACAGGCGCCGTTCGAGACCGTTCTCGAACTCGATCAGGTGAGCGGGGTCGACCCCGCGCTGTTCCGCGCGCTTCTTCCCTTCGTCACGGTGCATTCGCGCAGCCCGACCGTGGACGCGCGCTCGACCCCGCCGGGGCTCTTCGCGGCGCTCGCCCAATTTCCGATCGAGGAAGTGCGGGCGCTGACCGCCGCCCCCTTCCCCAATCGGATCAACCGCAACGATCCGCGCTTTCCCGCGACCCTGCGGCAGATGGGCGAGCGCGGCGCCTTCCTGATCCATGTCGAAGCGCTGCTCGCGACCGGACAAATGGCGTCGAAGGATGTCATCATCGACTTCCAGGGCGCCGGCGACCAGCCGTTCAAAGTGAAGGAAATCCGGCGTGGACAGTCGCGCTATGTCGACGATTTGCGCGCGATGATCGCCTCCAACGGCGCCGGCGTCGCCGACTGCTGAGGCGTCAACGGGTTTCGCGATCCGCGCGCCAGGGGCTCTTGGACCAGGGATCGAACACCGTGCGCCGCGTGGACTGCTCGATGTCGTGCGGCCGGCCGACGGCGCGCGTCGAAATGTCGAGCAGCTTGCGCTTGTATTCCTCGGTGATCTCCCGGCCTTCGCTGAGCGAGCGCACGACATGCGGCGTGATCATGATCACGAGCTCCGTCTTCTCGATCTGGTCGCCCTTTTCCTTGAAGAGATTGCCGAACACCGGCACGTCGCCGGCGACGGGGATCTGATTGGCGCCTAGGCCGCGTTGATCCTTCACGAGGCCGCCGAGCATGAGCGACTCGCTGTCGTTGACGACGACCTGCGTCTTCACGCGGCGCTGCTGGATCGTCGGCGTCGTGCTGCCGGGCGGCGTGTTGGGGTCGACGTTGGAGACTTCCTGTTCGAGCTCGAGCATTACGCGGCCGCTCTCGCTGATATGCGGCGTGATTTTCAGAATGACGCCGGTATTGGTGTAATTGACCGAGTTGAAGGTGTTGCCGATCGCCGAGACGCTTGTCAGCGTCTGCACCGGGATCTGGTCGCCGACCTGGAGCATGGCCTCGCGGTTGTCGAGCACGGTCAGCGACGGCGTCGAAATGACGTTCACTTCCGAGACCTGGTTCAGCGCGCTCAGCGTCACCTGCTGGTTCAGCGACCGGAAGGCGTAGGCGAAGCCGGGGAACGCCGCGCCGACGCTAGCGCCGAGGAGGTTCGCGCCGAGCAGATTGTTGGGCGCGGGCGTCTGTCCCGGCAGCGCGCTGAAGCCGAACAGGTTGGAATGGTTCTGCATGAACCAGCGCACGCCGAAGCGCAGCGTGTCGTTGAGCTTCACCTCCGCGATCGTCGCCTCCAGGAACACCTGGTTCGGAAGAACGTCCAGCCCTTCGATGACCTGGCGCAGGCGGCGATAATCGTCGGGCGTCGCCATGACGACGAGCGCATTCTTGGCAGGATCGACGCCGATCCGGTAGCGGTCGTTGTCCATGCTCACGGCGGGCGTCGGTCCCGCGCCCTGCCCCTGCTGCTGGCCGCCCGGAACGCTGAAGCCGCTGGGCGAACTTGGCGTGCCGGAACCGAGCGGGCCGCCGCTCCCGCCGCCCATGCCCCCGCCCATGCCGCCGCCGAGGCCCCCGCCCGCGCCGCCGCTGAGGCCGCTTCCCATGCCGCCGCTCATGCCGCCGCCGCCCATGCCCCCGCCGCCGAGACCGCCGCCGCCCGTCGGGCCAGACGCCGAGAGCGCGCCGAGCGGGCTCGACGCCCCGCCGCCGCTCATCAGGCCGCCGCTCGACGACATCGACGACTGACCGAACCGCGGCGAAACGCCAGAGTCGGCGGCTCCGCCCTTGGCGCCGAAGATCGAGCCGAGCACGATCATCAGTTCCTGGGCCGGCCGGTTCTGCACCCGGTAGGTGAAGAACTGTTTCTCGCTATGCTCGGCGCGCGCGTCGAGTTTCTGGATCCAGGCCCGCGCGCGAGTGAGATATTGCGGCTGCGAGGTGATGACGAGGATCGACGACAGGCGCTTGTTGCCAATGAAGCGGACCATGCCGCTCATCGGTCCTTCCTTGTCGGAGCCGAAAATGTTCTTCAGATCGTCGGCGAGCATGTCGGCGTCGCCGCTGCGCACCGGCACGAGCGCGAAGGACATGCCGCGCATCGTGTCGATGTCGAACATGTTGATCGCGTCCTGGAGCGTCGCGAGATCCTGCGGCGTGCCGCTCAGCGTCAGCGTGTTGCGCCCGTCGTCCGCGCGCACGATCGTTCCGCGCGCCGCGATCGGCTCCAGCACGCGCTTCATCTCGGAGGCGGAGACATAGCGCAATTGCACGACCCGCGCGCCTTCCCCAAGCGGGCTGGACTCGGGCGATACGGGGTCGGCCGAGATCATCTCCCCGGAGGTCGCCGCCTGATCCGACGGCACGATCTTGTAGATGCCGCCGGACTTCACCACGGAGGCGCCCGATACGCGAAGGGCGGATTGAAACAGATCGAGCGCCGCGGACTTGCGCACGGGGTTCGCCGTGTGCACGGTCACCTTGCCGTCGAGTTTTGGATCGACGACGAAATCGGCCCCGAGGATGTCGCCGATGACGATCTTGGCGGCTTGCGAGATCGGAAGATTGACGAGATTGAGCGTGACGCCATCCTCGCCCGCGGGCGCAGTCGAGGAGGAACGCGCGCGGCCCGAGCCGATCAGCTTGCCGGTTCCGGTCGCGACAAGCGTCTTGCCAGGAGCGGCGCGCGACAGCGAGACGCCGTCGGAGCGGCCTCCGCTCCCGTCGCCGCGCGACGGCCGGCTCATCGGCTCTATGTTCCATTCGGCGATCGGCGGGCCGCTCGAAAGCGTCGAGGATTCGCATGCCGCGAGGCCGGCGACGGCGGCGGTCAGCGCAAACTCTCGAAGGATACGACGCAAGTCGGCTCAACCTATAGGTTCAGTCGTGGCCCAGAAGAAAGCTCACGCCGGATTTAACACGATCAAGGAGGCTTCGCCACGTAATGACTATGCGCTCGAATATCCTGCCTTTGGAGTAGTTTGATTCACTTCGTTAAGCAAGAAAGCGGCGGCGATTGGGCGAGCGCCGACGGCCAAACATGCGTAAGCATGGTTAATAGGAGCCCGGAAACAGGGCGACATGAGGGCGGAAGCGCGCTCGAAAAAGCTGTGCGCTTCCCGGGTTGTGCGGAATAATGCGACATGGTGCGGACCGAGGGAGGAACGGATGGCGGCCTCGCGATGATCCTTCGGGCGGCGCGCCCCTTGGCGGCCTGCGCGCGGCGGCGGCGGGCGCTCGCGCCGCTCGCGCGGGACATCCTCGCCGGCCGCGGAGACGGCCGCGCGCTCGCCCCTGCCGCCTGGGCCGCGATCTTCGCCCTTGCGCGGCTTCTGCTCCAGGGCGCGGACGCTGGACCCGTTCTCGTCCCGAGCCTCGCCCTCTTCGCGGGTCTTTGCCTCATCGCGGTCTTCGACGCCCGTTATTTCGTCATCCCCGACGGTCCAATCGCCTTTCTGGCGGCGACGGGGCTCGCAACCGTCGTCTTGACGGCGCCGCAGGAGGCCGCCTCCCGTCTCGCGGCGGGCGCGATCGCCTTCGCCGCGCTGCGCGCGGTCGCCTTCGCCTATGAAACGCTGCGCGGCGCGGCCGGCGTCGGCGAGGGAGACGCTAAGCTCTATGGCGTCGCCGGGCTGTGGATCGGCCTCTCGGGGCTGCCAGGCTGCCTGCTCTACGCCGTGCTGTCCGCGCTCCTCTCCGCCGCGCTGGCGATGCGTCAGGGCGCCCTCTCCCACGCGCGCGAGCCGATCCCTTTCGGGCCGCATCTCGCGCTCGGCCTTTGGCTGGTCTGGTCGATCGGCCCGCTGGAGTTCGGCTGACGCCGCGTCTTACTGCTGCCGGATCGCCACCGTCGCCTGCGCCTCGATCACGCGCCCCAGACGGTTCGCCCCGATCCGGATCGACACGAGCGAGGGAAGCGCCGTCGCGTTCTTCCAGATCGGGCTCCAGACAGCGGGCTTGCCCTGCTCCTGCACGCCGAAAAACGACAGCTCGATGGATGCGAGGCCTTCCAGAACCACCGTCCTTTTCATTTCCGCGCGCGTCGGCGCGAAGCCTTCCTTGGGGCGAAACACGCGCGTCCAAACGGCGAGCGCCGCCGTCCCGTCGGTCCCGGGGTCGGCGCCGATTTCCGTGAGGATCAGGCCGCCCCATTGCGCGCCGCCCTCGCTTAAGGAGACGAAACGGCAGGCGTCCGGCGCGCCCTGAAAGACCAGCCGCTGCTGTTGTTGCTGACCCTCGAGAGCGTTCTGCGGCGTGAAATTCTGCTGGTCGAGCGAAAACAGGTAGCCGCGCGCGACGAGCCCCGACACGCCGCGCACGGCGCTTTCCACCTCGTCGAGCGCCTCGCTCGCACGGGTCGTCTCCCACGCCCGCCGGCCGAGGGTGACGCCGCCCATGATTGACCCCGTGATCAGCGAAATCAGGCTGATCGCCAGCAGCATTTCGAGCAGGGTAAAGCCGTCGGGCGCGCGTCGCTTCATTGTCCCTGCTGCTGTTGCTGGTCGATCGCCTTGATCTTGACGGTGGAGAGAATGAACCGTTCGCCGTAGCCGGTGGGCCGGAGGACTTCGAGCCGCGCGTGATAGCTCATGGCGATGGGGATATTGTTGGGGCCCGTGACGCTCTTTCCCGCCGAGACGGAAAGCTTCCAATAGAGTCCATCGGGATAGCGTCCGCTCGTCTCGCCGAAGGGAATGGGACCGTCGACGCCCAGCGAGTCGAGATGCGAGGCGCCCTGCCGCGTGGCGCGCAGCAGAAAATCCGCCCGCGCTTCGTTGCGCGCCCCTCCGCTCACGCCGTTGAGCAACTGCGCGAGCGCCATGGTGAGAATAGCGAAGGCCGCGAGCGCCTCGATCAGGGAAAAGCCGCGTTTCGACGTCAGCCCAACCGACATTTGGCCTCGCCTGTCAGCCAGTTGACGCCGATCGCGGCGCGCGCCTCGGGAACCGCCAGCGTCAGGTCGCCGCCCGTCGATGTGCCGTCGGGAAAAAAGGCGATGGCTCCCCTGCGATCGGACAGGCGTTGCGTGCTCGCGATGTCCATCGAAATCAGCGCGTCGGCCGGCAGCGCGCCGTCGGCGCCTACGGGCGAGGAGAAGCTCTTGCGGTCGAGGTCGATGACGACGGACTGCTCGGAATTGGTGGCGATGGCGCGGGAGCGCGTGGCGCGCAATGTCGCGCAGAGCGCGCGCGTCGCGCTCTCGACCCGCAGCTTGCCGGACGGCGGCCGCAGCAACTGGCCCGACATGCCGACGACCATGGCGACGAGCGCGAGCACGACGAGCGACTCGAGCATGGTGAAGCCGGCCCGGCGTCGCAGCCGGCGCGGAAAACGCCGCATCATTTCCCCGCGAGATCGTTGATGCCGAGCACGGCGTCCATCACCGTCATGATGAGTCCGCCGACGACGCCGGCGATGGCGATGGTCAGCACGGGCGTGAGCAGGCCCATGGCCCGCTCGATCGAGCGCTGCGTCTGCCGCTCGAACATGGAGGCGATGCGCAGCAGCATATCGTCGAGCTGGCCCGTCTCCTCTCCGATCGAAATCATTTGCGGCGCGACCGGCGGGATAAAGGGCACGGCGCCGAGCGCGCCGCTCAGATGCGAGCCGCCGCGAACGGATTCGATCACGGCTTCAAGTTCGTGATTGAAGAAGGCGTTGACGACGGCCGCGCGCGCGCTCTCCAGCCCCTGCAAGAGCGGCACGCCCGCTTTCAGCATCGCGCCGAGCGTGCGCGCGAAGCGCGCAGTGGCGAATTGCGCGAGCAGCGGCCCGACCACCGGCAGCCGCAGGTAAAAACGCGCGATGGCGATTTTCCACGTCGGCCGCGTCTGCGCCATCCGCCGCACGAGAAACAGGCCAGCGACGAGGGCGCCGACGACGACGCCAATGGTTCCCGAATTCGCCTCGACGTCGAGAATGAACTGGAGGCCCGAGGGCATGGCCTTGCCGTTGTCGGCGAATATCGGCGCGATGCTGGGCACGAGCGTGCCGAGCACGACGCCCGTCGAAATGATCGCTAGCGTGATGAGCAACGCGGGATAGATGAGCGCGCTCTGGATGCGCGCGCGCAATTCGAGCTGCCGCTCCAGCATGTCGGCGAGATCGTTCATCGCGGGACCGACCTTGCCGACGGTTTCGCCTTCGCGCACGACATTGACGTATTCCGGACTGAAGACGTCCGGCCGCCGCGACATGGCGTCGGAGAGGGAGGAGCCGTCGACGATATGCGCCAGCAGCTCCTGCGCGATCGACTGAAGCGCGGGACTCGCGCTTTGCGCTGCAAGGATGCGCAGACTCTGATCAAGCGGCACATTCGCTTGTTCGAGCGTCGCGAATTCGCGCGTGAAGGAAGCGATCTGCGCGGCGTTGGGGCCGCGCTTGCCGAAGGAAAGCTGTTTGAACAGACCGCTCGAAGCGGCGCCCGCCGCGCGCGTTTCAAACGGCGTGAGGCCGCGGCGGAACAGCGCCTCTTCCGCCTCGCCGCTGTCGCGCGCCTCGATTTCGCCTTCCAGCAGGTCGCCGGCGCCGCTGTAGGCGCGATATTTGAATGTCGGCATCGTCCTCAATCCATTCGCGTGACGCGCGCGACTTCCTCGATCGACGTCTCGCCGCGCCAGGCCTTGCCCATGCCGCAGTGATACATGGTCGTCATTCCGTTCTCGCGCGCGGCGGCCTCGAGCGTCGCGTCGGGCGCGTTCTCGCAGACGAGCCGCTGCATGCGCTCGTTCATGATGAGCAGCTCGGCGATCGTCGAGCGCCCCGAATAACCGAGATTGCGGCACTGGGGGCAGCCTCTCGGAGAGGATAGCCGGTCCGGCCCCTGCGCGAAGGATTCGGCGGAAAATTGCGCGCGCACCTGCTCGCGCGTCTCGAGCGGCCCCGCACAATGCGGGCACAGGCGGCGCACGAGGCGCTGGGCGAGCACCGCCTTCACCGTAGAGGCGATGAGATAGCTTTCGACGCCCATGTCAATGAGACGGGTGATCGACGCGGCGGCGCTGTTCGTGTGCAGCGTCGAGAAGACGAGATGGCCCGTCAGCGACGCCTGAATGGCGATCTTCGCCGTCTCCGCGTCGCGAATTTCGCCGATCATGATGACGTCGGGATCCTGACGCAAAATGGCGCGCAGCGTATTGGGGAAGTCGAGGCCGATCGCGGGCTGCACCTGCACCTGATTGACGCCGGGAAGCTGATATTCGATGGGGTCCTCGACCGTGAACACTTTTACGTCGGGCGTCGTCAGCTCCTTGAGCGCGGTATAGAGCGTCGTCGTCTTGCCGCTGCCGGTCGGGCCGGTGACGAGCACGATGCCATTCGGATTTTTCATCACCTTGCGCAGTTGCGCAGTCGTGTCCGGCTCGAAACCCAGACGATCGAAGTCGAGCGCGATCTGGCTGCGGTCGAGAATGCGCAGCACGATGCTTTCGCCATGCGCCGTCGGCAGGGTCGACACGCGGAAATCGATGTCAACGCCGCGGATCGCGAGCTTGATGCGGCCGTCCTGCGGCAGCCGGCGCTCGGCGATGTCGAGCTTCGCCATGATCTTGATGCGCGAGGCGATCGCCGCCTTCAGGCCAGGCGGCAGGGTTTCCGCCGTGCGCAGCGCGCCGTCGATGCGGTAGCGCACCTGCACCGCTTCGAGCGAGGGCTCGATGTGAATGTCCGACGCGCGCGCCTCGATCGCGTCGGCGACGATCTGATTCACGCGGCGCACCACCGGCGCCTCGTTGGCGATGTCGCGCAGGCGTTGCAGATCGAATTCGCTTGCCTCGCTCGCGCGAATGTCGTTGTCGACGAGCGAAATCCCGTCTTGCTTGGCGCCATAGAGCGACGACCACAACTTTTCGAACTGCGCCGGCGTCGCGAGCCGCAGTTCGATCTCGAGGCCCGTGGAATAGGCGAGCGCCTCCACCGGTTCGAGGTCGAGCGGATCGGTGACCGCGAGAAGCAGGCGTCCGTCCTCCGCGCGCAGGGGCAAGAGGCCGTTGGCGCGGATGAATTTTTCCGGAACGACGTCGCGCAGCGGCGCCTCCAGCGGCGTCTCGTTCGATTCAAGTTGGGGAATCCTCAGGAATTTGCCGAGATGCGCGCAGAGATCGGCCTCCGAGACGAGGCCGAGCTTGGTCAGCACGTGATCGAAACGCTCGCCGCTTTGACGGGCGGCGCGCTGCGAACGCTGGAGCGCAAGCTCGTCGATCGCTTTCTCGCCGAGCAGGAAGGCGCCGAAGGCCTCGGCGAAGGCCGCGCTGTGGGCGTCGACGCGCCGGGGCGCGCCTGCGTGCGCGGCCGGTTCAAGGTAATGGGCCGGGGCCTCCATATTCCGCCTTTCGCTCTGCGCCGCGCCGGCCGGACAGGGGCGCGCGGGATTAACTTACCATGAAAGGCGACTTGGACTCTGGAATGACATATTTCAAGGCAAATAGAATGATTGTCCCGAGCGGGAGTCGAGCGCCTCGATGTCGAACGCACAAGTCTCCGCCGCCGCCACCGCCCGCGCGAGCGGCCTCGCCCTGACGATCGCCCTGCAATTCCTCGGTTTGGCCGGGGACGCCGCCGCGGCGACGCCGGGCAAGATCTATTTCTTCGCAACCCGCGAGGCATGCGCCGCATCCGGCGCCTTCACGCGCCAGGAATGCGTCGCCGCCTTCCTGAACGCTTCGGCGGAGCTTCAGGATCGCGCGCCGCGCTTCGCCTCCAGCGGGGAGTGCCGGGCGCGGTTTCAGCTTTGCGAGATCCGCCGCCTCGATCCGCAGGACGGCGAGGCGATGGCCTACGCCGAGACCCAGGCCGTCGCCTATATCCCCCTGGCGCTCGGCGTCGAGATGATTCTGACCGGCCGGGGAGTCGAGGCGGCCCCGACCCTCGCGGTGGAGACGTCCGCAAATATGTTTCCCAAATTCCCGGTGTCCGAGCGTTACGCGGCGCGCCCGTCGCCGCGGGAGGAAACGACGGCGATGGCAGGCCAGAGCGCAATCCTCCCGGCGGATCGTTTCCAGCCCTTCCCCAAGAGCGCGCCCATCGACGTCCGGGCGACTTTCGCGCCCTTCGCGCTCGGCGCTCTCGACGACGCCGCCAGCAGCGAGGCTGCTCGGGAATCCCCGGCGGAGCGGCGCGCGCGGCTCAAGAGCGCGCCTTTCGTCGAGTAGCCGAGCCGTCATTGCCAGCGCCGGGGCGCGGGGCTAGTCTGTCTTCGCCTTTAGGCGGTCGCAGTCGCGCATTATCGCGCCGACATCGCTAAACCTTCTCATCGAGGTCTCTTGTCCTTCTCCAGCGAGTTTTGGACGCGGGATGTGCTCGGCGGATCGCTCAAGACGGCGGCCGAGCGCTTTTTCGCGTGGTACCGCAAGGAGTTCTTCGCGGTGATCCCGCCGCAGACCGCCGCGTGGCTCACCGACCGCGGCGACCGTGAGCTGATCCTGCGCGCCGGCGAGCGCGACTTGTGGCTCGTCGACAACCGCGGGGCGCCGGCCTGGGCGCTGTCGGCGGACGAAATCGCGTCATCGTCGCTCGAAGAAGCTCTGGCGAACCATGGCGTTGCGCGCAAGACGGCAAAGATCGGGCTCGAAATCGACGGCTCGGCGTTTTTTGTCCGCCGGTTCGACATTCCGAGCGTCGCCGCATCAAATCTGGGCCGGCTTCTCATCGCGGACGTCGAACGCAAGACCCCTTTCCGCCTCTCGGACATCGTCTACGGCCACACAGTCGCGAAGCACGCCTCCGCGCCCGACAAATTGACCGTCAGCCTGTGGATCCTGCGCCGCGACCTCATTGCGCGCGCCATCGAGAATTCCGCCCTGTCGGAGGACGATCTCGCCTTCGTGCGCCCCTGCGGGCTGAGCGCCGCGGCGGGACCCGCCCCGGTCATCGCGCTCTCGGAGAAGAGCGAGACCTCTCATCTCTTCCGCAATGTCGCGATCGGCCTGTGCGTCGCGACCGCCGTTCTCGCGACGATCGGCGTCGGCGCGACGCTCTGGCGCCAGTCGGCGGTCAGCGAGGAGCTCGACGCCAAGATACAGGAGATGTCCGCCCGCGCCGCGAAGGTGCGGCAGATCGCCGATCGCGCGGCGGCGGAGAGCCGGCTGCTGTCGGTCTTGCGCAACGCGCGGCGGACCGGCCCGCTCTTCGCCGACATCTGGGAAGAGACGGCGAAAATTCTGCCCGACGGCGCCTTCGTCACCGATCTGCGCCTCTCGGAGCCGAAGGCGAATGAACGCGTGATCGAAATCGTCGGATTCGCCGACTCCGCTGTGGGCCTGCCTGCGCTTTTCGAGAAATCGCCGCTTTTCGCCAACGCTGGGCTATCGGCGGCGATCACGCCGGACCCGAGGGAGAAACGCGAGGGATTCTCCCTGCAGGCGAAGATCGAGGAACCGGCGGCGAAAAAATGACCTGGGACGAAATCCGACATCACCCCATGGGCCGGCGCGCGATTTTCATCGGCGTCCACCTGATCTTTGCGTTGCTGTTTTTCCTCGTCGTCGTGGAGCCGATCCGCGCGGTCGTCGCCGATGGGGCGGCGGCGATCGCCGAGCGCCGGCAGACTCTCGCGCGGTATCAGGCGGTCGCCGCGCATGAAGAGCAGATCACCGAATATGCGCGACAGGTCGCCGACATCAACGCGCGCGGCGAGCTTTTCGACGGCGACGGGGAAGGCATTGTCAACGCCAACATTCAGGCGCGGCTGAAAGCGCTCGCCGAACAGTCCAAGGTCACCGTCCGCTCGATCCAGATCCTTCCCGAGAAAGTCTTTCATGGCGTGACCCTCGTCGGGGCGCGCATCGATGTCGCCGGCAGTTACAACGACCTGCTGTCGCTGGCGCGCGCGCTCGAGGGAGAACCGCCGCTGCTCATCATCACAGCCGCGACGCTGCGCGGCCAGTCGATGCTTTGGGGCGTTCAGGCCGAGGGCGATCAGGAACTCGAAGCGCAGTTCGACGTTTTTGGCGGGGCGCCGAAAAAGGGCCGCCAATGAGGCTCCTCGACGATCTGAAGACCCGGCTCCAGCTCTCCGCCTTTGCGGCGCAGGCCCGTTTGTCGCCGCTCATGGCGATGATTCTGGGCGCGCTGGCGACAGCGACGGCGATCGCCGGCCTCTTCGCCGCCTATGCGCTGATCGCCCCGCAGGGAGAGGGCCCCGAAACAGGAGTTCCGGACTGGAAAGCGCCCACGCTGAACATCGTCGAACTCGACCCGCCGAAGCCGGACAGCGCCTATGAGCAGGCGTTGTCGCGCCCGATCTTCGCCAAAAATCGGAAGCCGACCGTGAAGACCGCGTCGCACGCGACGGACGCCGATAAAGTCGACGCCGGCCCGCCGTCGGGCCTCACCGTCGGCGCGATCGTCCGCAACAAGGGCGTCACCCAGGCCTTCATCGTCTCCCCCGACTCGCCCGAGGGCGACTGGAAGAAGGTCGGGGACATGGTCGACTCCTGGACGATCAGTTCGATCGCGCCCACCGAACTCGTTCTGACGAGCGGAGAACGGGCGGCGAAGGTGAAACTCTTCGAGCAGCCCCAGCCGGATCAGCCGCCCGCCCCGGCGCAGCCGGTCGGCTCGGCCCCGCCGCCTCCTGGGGGGCCGCCGCCTGGCGCGTCGCTGCCGGCCGACAACGCCCCGCCTCCGCCGGGCGGCGCCGGGCCTCCCTAGCGCCGCCCCCGTCCGGCCGCAGTGGAGAAAGGCCGCGGCTATCGCGCCTTGCGCGGCGCACTTGTGCAACCTCATGGTATCCTTGCGCAGGATTAGCCCCTAGGTCAGAGGTCGCCAGCGGAGGAACGCAATGTCCAGTAGGATCACCGTCACGGTTCCGCACAATCTCGGCGTCGAAACGGCCAGAACACGTCTCGCCGAACGTCTGGAGAAGCTGCGGCGCGACTATGTCGACAAGGTCGCCCATTCCGAAGTGCAATGGGCGGGCGACGTGGCGTCGATCCGCGTCGCCGCGCTCGGTCAGGTCGCGACGGCGCAGCTCACCGTTCTGAGCGACATGGTGAGGGTCGAGGTGCAATTGCCCTGGCTGCTCGCGACCCTCTCCGGCAAAGTGCAGGAAGCTATCTCGCGCAATGCCAACGACGTCCTGCGCATCGAGGCGAAAAAACCTTAGGCGCGCATCGCCATGTTAGAGTCTGCCCCACCCCGCCGGCGAGGGTGAACGCAGGCCGCGCGCGTGTCAGGACGTCGTCGCGCCGTCGCGATCGACCCAGATCCGGACCAGGCCGGCGAGCGTGCGCACCCCGAGTTTCGTCATCGCATTCGACCGGTGCGTCTCCACGGTGCGCGGACTAATGCCGAGCAGCGCGGCGACCTTCTTGTTTTGGGCGCCTTTCAGAATGGCGTCCACAACCTGGATTTCACGCGAACTCAGCGTCTCGAACTTCCTGCGCAGTTCGTCGGCTCTGGCGTTGCGCTCCGACATCGTGCGGTCGGCGTCGCCCGCGCCGCGCAGGGCCGCGACGAGAGCGCCCCTGTCGACCGGCTTCACGAGGAAATCGGCGGCGCCGGCCTTCATGGCGCGCACGGCGACGCCGACATCCGCCAAAGCGGAGACGACAATCGTCGGCAAGGGTTTTTCGCCCGCTCTGATCCGCCGAACAGTATCGATGGCGCAGGGACGCTGCAAATCGACGATGACGCAGCCGGTCCTGGGCTCGCCCGTCTCGTTCAGAAAAGCCGACGCATCGGGGTGGCTCCTGACGTCGAAGCCCTCGCTGGACAACATCGCCGTCAGCGACCCAGGCTCCGCGCCGTCCTCGGCGATCAGGTGAACAATCGGCTCGAATGGCATTGAGCGACCTAGAGCGATGCAGTGAATGACAACTGATTTAGCACACTTGAGCGCGTCAGTTGAAGCTCAAATTATCCAGCAAGTTAAAGCGTTGTTGCCGCAAAGTTTCAGGAACAGCGACATCTTCCGCCAAGCTATTAGAAAGTCAAATGAATATTATCGGCGGCCGAAGTCCGGCCGAGCTGTGTCTTGGCCTTGTTCGATGATCGATTTCCGAATGGCTCGGGTGCGGGTGAAGAAATCGAAGAGACCCTGGCCGTCGCCGCGGCGGATCATGCGCTGCAATGCGCTCAGGTCCTCGTTGAAACGGCCGAGCATTTCGAGAACGGCTTCCCGGTTGTTCAGAAAGATGTCGCGCCACATGGTCGGATCGGACGCCGCGATGCGCGTGAAATCGCGAAAGCCGGAGGCGGAGAATTTGATGACCTCGGACCGCGTCTGCTCGCCGAAATCGTCCGCCGTGCCGACGATGTTGTAGGCGATGAGATGCGGCAGGTGGCTCGTGAGCGCGAGCACCTTGTCGTGATGTTCGGCGCTCATCGTCTCGACCCTGGCGCCGATGCGCGCCCAGAACGCCGCGAGTCTGGCCACCGCCCCCGCGTCCGCCCCTTCCGGCGGCGTGAGAATGCACCAGCGGTTCTGGAAGAGCGTCGCAAAGCCTGCGTCCGGACCCGAAAATTCCGTTCCGGCGATGGGATGCGCCGGAATGAAATGCGCGCCTTCCGGCACATGCGGGGCGACCTGCGCGACAACGGCGCCCTTGACCGAACCCACGTCCGACAAAATGGCGCCCGGCGCGAGATGCGGCGCGATCCGCTCCGCGACGGCGCCGCAAACGCCGACCGGCGTGCAGATGACGACGAGACCGGCGCCATCGAGCGCCAGCGCCGGATCGCCGGTCGCCTCATCGGCGATGCCGAGTTCGCGCACGCGCGCCATGACCGGGGCCGAGGCGTCGAGGATCGCGATCTCGCGCGCGGCTCCGAACTCGCGGGCGGCGCGGGCGATCGACGAGCCGATGAGGCCCGCGCCGATCAGCGCGACGCGACCGAAAACCGGCTCAGCCATTCGCCGCCGCTTTCGCGTCCTGCATGAAATCAGCGAGCGCGGCGACGACGCGTTCGTTGGCGTCCTGCGTTCCGACGGTCAGGCGCAGGAATTCGCCCATCCCATACGCGCCGATGGCGCGCAGCACGAGGCCGCGGGAGGTGAGGAAACGATCGGCGTCGGCGGCGGTGCGGCCCGGCGCGTCGGGAAAGCGGATCGCGACGAAATTCGCGACGCTCGGCAGAACCTCGAGACCGAGCGCGGAAATCTCGCGGGTGAGCCAAGGCAGCCATCGGGCGTTGTGCGCAACCGCAGCCTCGATGTGCGCAACGTCCCCCACCGCCGCGATCCCGGCGGCCGAAGCGGCGCTCGACACGTTGAAGGGCGAGCGGATGCGGTTGAGCGCGTCGATGACATGCGCGGCGCCGTAGCCCCAGCCCAGACGCAGGCCCGCGAGGCCGTATATCTTCGAGAAGGTGCGCGTCATCACGACATTCTCATGTGCGTCGACGAGCGCGACGCCCGCCTCGTAATCGGCGTTCGTCACATATTCCGCATAGGCCGCGTCGAGCACGAGCAGCGTTTGCGTCGGCAGGCTCTTCGCAAGTCGCGCGACCTCGGAGGCCGGCAGATAGCTGCCCGTCGGGTTATTCGGGTTTGCGAGAAAGACGATCTTCGTCTTGTCCGTCACGCGGTCGAGCATCGCGTCGACGCTCGCCGTGTAATTCGTCTCCGGCGCCACGACGGGAACGCCGCCCGCGGCGAGCGTGACGATCCTATATTCGAGAAAGCCGTATTGGCTGTAGAGGCCCTCGTCCCCCGGACCAATATAGGCGAGCGCCAGCAGCTCCAGAATATTGTCGGAGCCCGCGCCCATGACGATGCGCGCCGGATCGAGTCCATAGCGCGCGCCGACGGCTTCGCGCAGCGCGCGCGAGGAGCCGTCTGGATAAATCGCGATCTCATGCGCCATGTCCCGAAGCGCCTCGACGGCGGCGGGCGAAGGCCCGAGCGGATTTTCATTCGCCGACAGCTTGAACACGCGGCCGGCGCCCGGCGCGGCGCTCTTGCCGGGAACATAGGCGTCGATGTCCAGCACGCCGGGGCGGGGAACGGGGCGCGTCATCGATCAGCTCCTTGGCGCAAACACGCCGCTGCGCGCTTCGTTGAGTTCATATCGGCTCGCGTGGCTGCCGATCGGCTCGACCGCCGCGCCGTCCGCGCCGGCCGAGGCCAGCTCCTGCGCGAAGCGCGCGGCTTCGATCCGGCCGGGCGCGGCGACCAACAGGGACAGGCCGCCGGCGTGCGGGGCGCTCGCGAGAATTTCGCCCTCCAGCGCCGAGACGACCGCCGGAATGGCGTGCGACCACCGCGGCAGGCCGATGGCGTAAAGCATGATGTCGCGCGACGCCGCGTCCGCCGCGGGCCGCGCCACGATGAACACGGGCAGGCCGGCCGGGTGATCCGGCCGCTCGACGAAGGGCAGGCGCGCGATGATCTTGGGCGCCGTCTCGCCCACGAGCCGCACCCACCAGGCGCCGTCAGCCAACGCGCCGGCCGCGCGCAACATGCCGAGATCGCCGCTGGAGGCGGCGACCGCCTCGATGACGGCCCCTGCCCCGTGATGCGGCACGTAAGGCACAGTGAATCCGAAATGGAAGCGCGCGCTGTCGCGCATCTGCGCGTCGCCGCCAGAATCGTCGGCGTGCACGGAATAATTCGCCTGGACGTAGGTGAAGGTCGAAACGATCACGCGCCAGACGCCCTCGACCGCGTCGACGGGCAGGAGACCGCGATGCCGCTCGACGAGCGCGCGCATCATCTGCGCCTCGCGGTCGGGCCGAAAGGCGCATCCTCCGCCCTGCGCGCGCTTGACCGCGATCAGGCGGTCGATGATCTCGCCGCGCGCCATCAATAATTTGTGCATTTCGAGATCGATGCGGTCGATCTCGCCGCGAAGTTCGGCAAGCTGGTCGGCGGCGGGAGTCAGCGCGGAGATTTCTTGCATGGCGTTTCTCTTAGGCCAGCGGGCGGCGAGAGTGAAGGGGGCGCGCGGCGCCTCGCTTCCCCCCGTCCGAGCCCGGAAAACGCAATTTTCAGGGTTCGGTCCAGGGCTTTCCAATGCGCGTTTCCAAAGCCTATCGCCCGCCGCCCCCGGATTTGCAGCGTCTCCGGCGGTGGTTTCCCGTTCCGGCGGCGAACGCGTCCGCCAATCCGAAGACGCAAATGCCGAAACCCGGCCCGCCGCCAGAGCCGACGCGCGGGAACGGCCGCATCATGTTCCTGCTGCAAAATCTGACGATCGTCACACGCCCCGACGGCGGGAAGAAACGCGACTGGCCTTACGGGTTCTTGCTGCGGCGGGATTAACCCGCCGCCTCCAGCAGCCGCGCGGCGGCCGCGCGCGCCTCGTCGGTGACGGCGGCGCCGGAGAGCATCCGGGCGATCTCCTCGCGCCGCTCGGCGTCCGCGAGCACGGCGACGCTGGTCGCGACGCGCCTGTCCTTGCCCCGCGCCGTCGCGCCCTTGCTGATGCGCAGGTGACGGCCCGCGCGCGCGGCGACCTGCGGCGCATGCGTGACGGCCAGAACCTGCGCGCGTTTCGCGAGCCGCGCCAGACGCTGGCCGATCGCGTCCGCGACGGCGCCGCCGACGCCGGTGTCGATCTCGTCGAAAACCAGCGTCGGGGCCGAGCCGCGGTCCGCGAGCACGACTTTCAGCGCGAGCATGAAACGCGCGAGTTCGCCGCCCGAAGCGACCTTGGTGAGCGGACCAGGCCGCGAGCCCGGATTGGTCTGAACCCAGAATTCGACGCGGTCGATCCCTTCCGGCCCGCCGTTTTCAGGGTCGCTCGTCACCTGCGTGGAGAAATGCGCGCCTTCGAGCTTCAGGGGCTTCAATTCTGCGTCGACGAGGGCGTCGAGCCTCTTCGCCGCCTTCTTGCGCGCCTCGGAGAGCGCGCGGGCGGCCCCGTCATAGGCGGCCTTCGCGGCGTCCAGTTCCCGCCCCAGAGTCACGAGCCGCGCTTCCGAGGCGTCGAGCGCGGCGATGTCGCCGGCGAATTTTTCTGCGAGCCTCGGCAGGTCTGGCACGGTCACGTGATATTTGCGCGCCGCGCCGCGCAGCGCGAACAGCCGCTCCTCGACGCGCTCCAGTTCGGCCGGGTCGAAGCGCGTTTCGGCGAGCGCCTGCTCCAGCGCCTGTTCGGCGAGCGAGAGCGCGTCCACGGCCTGGGCGAGCGCCCTTGCCGGCGGCTCCAGAATCTGCGGGGCTTGCGTCAATCGCCGTTCCAGCCGCCGCGCGGCCTGAGCGATTTCCGCCGCCGGCGCCCGCTCGTCCGCGAAGGCGGCGAGCGCGTCGCGGATATCGCCCGCGACCTTCTCCGCCCGCTGCATGAAGAGGCGGCTCTCGGCGAGCGCCTCCTCCTCGCCCGGCTCCGGCGCGAGCTTCGTCAGCTCCTCATGCGCATGGCGCAGATAATCGGCGTCGGCGCGCGCTTTCGCGATTCGCGCTTCCTCCTCCGCCAGCGCGCGGCGCGCGCCCTGCCAGGCCGCGTGTTTCGCGCGCACGTCGATCGTCTGCGCGAGCAGGGCGCCATGCGCGTCGACCAGCGCGCGATGGGCGCCCGGATCGACCAGCGCGCGGTCGTCGTGCTGGCAATGGATTTCCACGAGTTCGCGGCCGATGGCGCGCAAGGCCTGCGCGGTCGCCGGCTGATCGTTGACGAAGGCGCGCGTGCGGCCGTCCGCCGCCTGCACGCGGCGCAACACCATTTCGTCCTCGCTCGACAGACCAAATTCGCGCGCGGCGAGATGGGCCGGATGATCCGCCGGCAGATCGAAAACCGCCGTCACCTGCCCCTGCTCGCAGCCGGCCCGCACCAGCGCGGCGTCGCCGCGCCCGCCGAGCGCGAGCACGAAAGCGTCGAGGAGAATCGACTTGCCGGCGCCCGTCTCGCCGGTGAGCGTGGTGAGCCCTCGCCCGAAGTCGAGATCGAGCGCGTCGATCAGCACGATGTCGCGAATGGACAGACGAACCAGCATACGCGTTACTTTACCGCTCCGGCGCGCGCGCCGCATGCAACGCCGCCGCGGCGGCGCCGTTATCCTGTGGACGGAAACGCGCGGCGAAAATGCGCGTGGCGGGTTTTCGCAAGGCGCGCGCCCCGAGCTTCGAAGCGGCGATTCGCCGCAATGGGGAGGTTGGCATGGCCGATGACGAAATCAATGAGATTCGCGCGCTTCTCGGCGCAAAGCCGCGCCCCGTGGGCTGGAGCGAGCGCCGCGCGCGCATCGAAGAAGTGGGCGCTGTCTGGCCGGCCGCGGCCGACATTGCGCTGACCCCGGCCGACATCGGCGGACTCGCCGCGGAATGGTCGCTCGCGCCGGGCTCCGATCCGCCGCGAGTCGTCCTGTTCTTCCACGGCGGCGGCTATTGCTCCGGCTCGATCGTCAGTCATCGGCGCATGGTCACGGAGGCCGGGCGGGCCGCCGGCGCGCGAACGCTCGCGGTCGCCTTCCGGCTGGCGCCCGAGCACCCCTTCCCCGCCGCCTATGACGACGCGCTCGCGGCCTGGCGCTTTCTGCGGGCGCAGGGAATCGGCGCCGAGAATATCGCTGTCGGGGGCGACAGCGCCGGCGGCGGCCTCTCGCTCGCGCTGGCGATGCGATTGCGGGACACGGGCGAAACGCCGCCCGGCTGCCTGCGGCTTTGTTCGCCCTGGACCGATCTGACCATGTCGGGCGAAACCCTCGCCACGAAGGACGCCGTCGATCCGCTGATCCATGAGCCCTATCTGGACGAACTGGCGCGCGCCTATGTTCCGCTGGGCGTCGATCGGAAGGATCCGCGCGTTTCGCCGCTTTTCGCAGATTTGCGCGGCCTGCCGCCGACGCTCGTGCAGGTCGGCTCGGCGGAAACGCTGCTCGCGGACTCGACGCGGTTGGCCGCCGCCGCCGGCGCCGCGGACGTTCCCGTCACGCTGGAAATATGGCCACAGATGATCCACGCTTGGATGATGTGGAATGCGCGGCTCGCCGACGGCCGCCGCGCGCTGGCGCTGGCCGGCCGGTTCATCCGCGCCCACACGGGCGGCTGACGTCAGATCGCGTGCAGGGTTTTGCCGATCTTGGAGAGCCAGGAGTCGGTGTATTCGTGCGGCTCCAGTCCGCCCGTCTTCAGCAGGGCGTGCGCATCCTTGTACCACTGCGAGTCGGGGAAGTTGTGGCCAAGGATCGCCGCCGCCGTCTGCGCCTCGTTGGCGACGCCCATCGCCATATAGGCTTCGGTGAGGCGGTAGAGCGCTTCCTCGGTGTGGCGGGTTGTCTGATATTTGCCGAGCACGTCGTGGAAGCGGTTGATCGCGGCCGGGTAATTCTTGCGCGTGAGATAGAAGCGGCCGACCGTCATCTCCTTCGCCGCGAGTTGATCGCGCGCAACGCTCATCTTGTAGCGCGCGTCCGCGACATATTCCGACTTGGGATATTTCTGGACGAGTTGTGAGAAAATCTCGAGCGCCTTCTCGGCCGACGTCTGGTCGCGCATCACGTCCGGCACCTGATTGTAGTAGGACATGCCCGCGAGATAGTACACGTAAGGCGTATCCGCCGAATTGGGATAAAGCCCGATGTAACGCTGCGCCGACTGTATGGCGTCGTCGTAGGCGGGCTTCTCATATTGGGAGAAGACTGTCATCAACAGGCCCTTACGCGACCATTCCGACGACGGATAATTCTTTTCCAGCTCGCCGAACTTTTTGGCGGCTCCCTCATAGTCTTTCGTGTTCAGGCGCGCGAGGCCTTGATTGTAAAGATCCTCCGCCGGAATGTCGGGGGTAATCTCCGTCTTGTATTTTTCCCCGCCGCCGAAGAGGCCGAAACCGCTCGTGATCGAGTCCATGATGTCGGCCCGCGCGGGCGCGGCCGAGAGGACGAGCGCGGCGGCAACGGCGAGCGCGGCCGGAGAACGAAACGAAACGGCAAAAACCAACATATTGAAGCGCCCCTTGCGGCATCGAGCGACAGCCCCGCCGCGCTCGCAAGCCTCTTAGCCTAAACCGCCAAGCTGCGCCACCATCGGGCGCGACCGCATCGCGGCGCTGGCGGCGCGCGGCGACGGATTTTGGGGACAGAGGAAATGACCTTCTTCTGGCGAGATTATGGCGAGGCGGGCGGGCGAGAGCTTTACGGCTCGGAGAACTCATGAGAGTGTTGCGGAGTTAACTGACGAATTTGAGCTTGACGATGACTTGGACGGTTTGGGCGGCCATTGGCTTCGTAATCGGTTGTTTGTTCCAGCTGGTCTTCCAGAAAAAGACAGTGGACGATAAAAAATTGAAACGTCCATGGCTAGAGATGCTTTGGAAACCGCGAACCGCTCCGGCTCAAAACCAACCGAGCGCGCGCGTCAAAACGACTGCGGCCAAGGCTGCTCTCGTTGTCGTGACGGTTATCCTCGCGGTCATTGCTCTAAACCACGATGCAATGTTCGCGAGCCTTCCCGGATGGAACCGGCCCTGCTGCCCGCTACCGGAGCCAGATCGCTTCCTTGACTTTGAGGAATGGCTTGTCAAATCCCGATTCGTTTGGGCCTTGTTATGGGCGATTGCAGGATGGCTGGCGGCGGAACATCGCGCAAAAATTTCGCACCGCCTGGATCAACTCTACACGGCTTTTCTGGGAGGGGACCATCCTTCGCCATGGGCGCTTCAGAGCGGCTTGGCGGTGCTCGCGCTTTTTGGCGTTGTCCTGGCGTTTCGTCCCGCTTTACTTGAAAAAATCCAATCGGTTCGTGCTGGCGATCTGGAGGCGAAATTTGATTCCGCGTCTTCCAAACTGAAGGAATTCCCAAAAATCAAATTGAATTTATATTTCATGAAAGAGACTTTGACGATTTGGGACAAATTCGGTTTTTTTCCCGCTGATCCAAACAGCGGGGGATCTGATCTGGGCAGCGTTGGCGATTGCGCCTCTAAAACTAAAGAAAATGCCCGTAAATTTTGTCGCATCGGCAACAAAACCAAATGGGCGGACGAAGATGCGACATCTTTTGATGCACGTTTATCTATCTATTATGTAAATAATTATTGCTTTAATAAAATTTTAATTACAGAAATTTTGATGCGCAAGTACATAAGACCATTGATAAGCAGCCTCACGGAACTAAAAAAGCTAGACGAACCAGCTTTTGAGCGCATGCGTTATGATCAAGACGTGAAGCGGGCCGTCGCGGCGGCGACATCGGCCGTAAATGCCAACGGCATCGACTGCGTCAGCGCCCGCAACACTCTCAGGGCGATCAAAGATATTCAGAACAGCGTCGATAACAGAATAAAAGTTATAAAAAATTATTCTCAGGAACTGCCTGCCTGCAATAAATGTGAATCTACAGAAGAAAAGCCAGGCGTTAAATGCGATCCTCAAAAAACAACAGCCTCTGACCCACTAGAGGAAGATGTCAAATTATTAGTTGATGAAGACAGAAAAGCAAAAAAATGCTGTAATGAAAAAGAAAAATATTACCCATGGGAAGCTTATATTGTCGCATTGGTCAGCGATCTCGTCGCCTTCGCCGGAAATCAAGCGGATAAGGCGCACTTTCTCGACCGGATAAAGGACAGGTATCCACTCAACCAAAATTGCGCTTCTTACAATCAGAGCACGCCACTACCGGGATCCATAAATTTTCATGGATATTTGGTCGACGCAATGCTGCATAGCGAGGATTATGCTTTTTCGGTCGAGCGCATTCAGAACGAGTTGGATCAGGTCGATGCCGCGATCCACTGTCTGATCGAGTCGGATTGGCTAAAGGATCTCGACAAGACCAAGCACAGGTGGAACGAGATCGAGCGCATCTACCGCCGCAATCTCATTGTCGATCTTCCATTATACATGGAACTATATGTTTCCGCCGTAGTATCTGGGCGAAAACTTTCCGCGCCGCAAATCGAAAAATGGAAACTAATTTATGCCCGGTCGAGGAAATTCGTTCGCTTTTTCAATGGCTACGGAGAGGACATGAAGGGGGAAGGCGCGAACGCGGAAGTGAAATGGCTCGAGGCGAAAACGGAAATCGAAAAGGAGCCTTATCTTTTGCAGGAAACCGCCATGTGGGCCGCCTTGAGCGCAATATTTATTTCCGCATATGCTGGCGAGTCGGTCGGAGCCGCCCAATGTTCGGAAGCCAGGACCTTGATCGCGCTGGCTAAATCCGAAAGCCGTTTCAAGGCGATTAAAGACTCCGGAGACAAGTCGGATTACGACGTGCAGAGAATGAAAGCCTTGAATGAGCAAGCTGAGGCCGCCATCGAGCAAATGTGCGGCCCCTGAGGCCGCACATTGTCATCTCGGCGTGCTCATCGCCCAGACGAGCGCTGACTGCAGCGTCGCCGCCGAGGCAACGGCCAAGCCGATCAAATATCGAACAGCCAGACGGAGCATCTTTTTTCTCCCAGCGATGCATCACCGCCTTTTAGGGTAGGGCATCCTTCCCGATCTGACAATGCCCAGATCACAGCGCGGCGGATCTGACCGTAGCGCGGGGAACCGTCTCCAATCCGCCGCGCTCCAAAGCCCCTGCCCGCATCGCCTCCGTCACGAGCGCCACGTTGAGCGCGTGGCCGCCCCTGTAGGACCGGAAGGCGCCAACGATCGGGGCGCCGGCGAGGGCGAGGTCGCCCACGACGTCGAGCATCTTGTGCCGGACGAATTCATCCGGGAAGCGCAGGCCGAGCGGATTGAGCACCGTCGCGCCGTCGAGCACCACCGTATTGTCGAGCGTAGCCCCGAGCGCGAGGCCCGCGCGCCACAGCCGCTCCGCGTCGCGCAGGAAGCCGAAGCTGCGGGCCGGCGCCAGTTCGCGGCGGAAAGACTCCGGGGTGACGTCCAGCGCGAGACGCTGGCGGCCGATCAGGCCCTCGTAGGAAATCTCGACGTCTAGGGCGAGGCCGGATCGAGCGGGCGTCAGCTCCGCCCAGCTTGCGCCATCGGCGACGCGCACCGGCGCGACGACGCGCAGACAGGCGCGCGGCGCGCCGAGTTCGACGATGCCCGCCTCGTCGATCGCCGCGACGAAGGCGCGGGACGAACCGTCCATGGCGGGGATTTCCGCGCCATCCACCTCGATCAGGACGTTGTCGACGCAAAGACCCGCAAGCGCCGCCAACAGATGTTCGACGGTCGACACGCTCGCCCCCGCGCCCGAGAGGCGCGTGCGCAGCTGCGTCGCGTCGACGCCGCGCCAGTCCGCGCGAAGGTCGGCGCCGCCGAGGTTGAAAACGATCCCCGCATCCGCCGCGGCGGGCAAAAGCGTCAAGCGCGCTGGCAAATCGCTATGGGCGCCGCGGCCCGAAACCGTGACGGGGCGCGCGATGGTCGTCTGCGCGGCGCGGGAAGCCTCGGGGGCGCGGGACTTCGGGCGAATGAGGAACTCCTCCCGACAAGTGACGGCGTGCGCGGCCGGAGCCGACCGGCGGCGGGATTAACGGATGCTAGCCCAAAAGGCCGGCGTCGCTCCAGTAACGGATTCTTACAGAATGTTACAACCGGCAAAATTTCTCTGCAGGCCAGCAACTTGGCGAAAAAACGAAGGCCCGCGCGGGGCGGGCCTTCGGAGGACGCGGACAAGAGCGGTCAGTGATTGGACTGACGCCGCAGGAAAGCCGGGATTTCCAGATGGTCCTCTTCGGCCGGACGCGGCGCGGGGGCGCGACGACCGTGCGGATCGAGCGGCGCATGGGCCGGCGCCTGCGGGGCCGGCGCCGTCGGACGCTTGGCGTATTCCGCATGCGAAGGCGTCGGCTGCGGCGCGGCCGGCGCGCGGGGCGGCATGGGCGCCGGCTGCGCGTGAGGCGCCGGCGCGGTCGGCGCATGCATCGCGTCTTCCTGACGGCTCGCGCCGAAGGAGGCGAGTCGTTCGAAAATCGACTTCCGGCGCGGATCGTGGGCCGCCTCGTTGCGCTGCTGGCGAATCTGGTCCTGGATCGGCCGCGGGAAGTCCTCGATGCTCGGCATGCGCGGGGCGCGCGGCAGTTCGGGAGCCGGCGGCACGTAGGGCGCTGGCGCCGGTTCGGCCACTCTGCGCGGCGCGGGCTCGGGCGCCGGCTCGGCGTAGGTCGGACGCGAGGCGACCGGTTCGAGGTAAACGCCATGGGTCGCCACCGGCGCGGGCGCGACGGGCGCAGGCTCGGGGTAGTAGGGCGCCGGCGCCGGCTCCCGCATTTCGGGCTGGTAGGGCGCGGGGGCGGGACGCTCCGGCATGGCGAAGGTCGGCGCCTGCGTCTCCACGACCGGCGCGGGCTGGGGCTTCGACTGCTGCATCTGGAGACGCATGCGCTCGGCGGCCTCGGCCATGCGCGACTGGCTGGTCGGGTCGTCGGCGGTGATCGCCGCGAGGTCGATGCCCGTCGCCACGACCGACACGCGGATGACGCCCTCGAGCGACGAGTCGAAGGTCGCGCCGAGGATGATGTTGGCGTCCTCGTCCACCTCCTGACGAATGCGGCTCGCCGCCTCGTCGACTTCATAGAGCGTGAGGTCGTGACCGCCGGTGATGGAAATCAGCAGGCCGCGCGCGCCCTTCATCGACACTTCGTCGAGCAGCGGATTGGCGATCGCGGCTTCCGCCGCCAGATTGGCGCGGCGCTCGCCGGTCGCCTCGCCCGTGCCCATCATTGCCTTGCCCATGCCGCGCATGATCGAGCGCACGTCCGCGAAGTCGAGGTTGATGAGCCCTTCCTTCACCATCAGGTCGGTGATGGACGCGACGCCCGAGTAGAGCACCTGATCCGCCATGGCGAAGGCGTCGGCGAAGGTTGTCTTCTCCGTGGCGATGCGGAAGAGGTTCTGGTTGGGAATGACGATCAGCGTGTCGACGCATTTCTGGAGTTCGGAAATTCCGGACTCCGCGATGCGCAGGCGGCGCTGGCCCTCGAAATGGAACGGCTTGGTGACGACGCCGACGGTCAGAATGCCCATCTCGCGCGCGATCTGCGCGATGACCGGCGCAGCGCCGGTGCCGGTGCCGCCGCCCATGCCGGCGGTGACGAAGCACATATGCGCGCCCTGGAGAATCTCACGAATGTCGTCGCGCGCCTCCTCGGCCGCGGCGCGGCCGACTTCCGGCTGCGCGCCGGCGCCGAGGCCCTGCGTCACTTCGAGGCCCATCTGGATGCGGCGCTCCGCGGGCGAGGAGGCCAGCGCCTGAGCGTCGGTGTTCGCAACGAGGAAATCGACTCCGGAGAGTCCCGACGAGATCATGTTGTTGACGGCGTTGCAGCCGCCGCCGCCGACGCCGCAGACCATGATCCGGGGCTTCAATTCCCGCAGTTCGGGAGCTTTCAGGTTGATCGTCATTTGCCAGGCCTCTCGAAATTTACACTGCTCATCGGCGTCGGTTGTCCCAATCCTTGGACGCCCCGTCGCCGACCGCGTCGTCCTCGGTTATTTCTTCAAGAGGCCCGCCTCTCCAGGCCGGATCGCCTCAGTTGAGAGAATCACTTGCTCCCGATTCTAGAAGCTTTCCTTTAACCATCTACCTACTCGCGTCATGTAGCCGTCGGTTCCCGTCGCCGCCCGCTCGCCGCGATGGGGCTCGAAATATTCGCGGCCCGCGACCTGCGGATAGACGAGCAGACCGGCCGCCGCCGCGAAAGCGGGGCTGCGCGCGGGATCGGGAAGGCCTTCGACGCCGATGGGGCGCCCGACGCGCACCTGGCCGCCGAGAATGCGACGCGCGCATTCGGCCGCGCCGGTGAGCTGGCTGGCGCCGCCCGTGAGAACGATGCGGCGGCTCGGGCTCGCCGGATAACCGGCGCGCGCCATGCGGTCGCGCAGGAATTCGAACGTCTCCTCGATGCGGGGGCGGATGATCCGCACAAGATGCGACTTCGGCGCATGGGCCTTGTGGGGGCCGCGTTCGCCGACGTGATCGAAGGAAACGGTTTCGCGCTCGTCCGACGACGATGCGATGGCGGAGCCGTGGAAGGTCTTCAGACGCTCGGCGTCGGCGAGGCGCGCGTCGAGGCCGCGGGCGATGTCCATGGTGACGTGATTGCCGCCCAGCGTCACCGCATCGAGATGAACCATCTCGCCACGCGCGAAAACCGCGAGCGAGGTCGAGCCGGCGCCCATGTCGACGACGATGACGCCCATCTCCGCTTCGTCGGGCTCGAGCACGGAGAGGCCCGCCGCGTAAGGGGCCGCCGCCATGCCTTCGACGCCCAGATGGCCGCGTTCCGCCGCGAGGATGAGATTGCGCGCCGCCGCCTGATCGCAGGTCGCGACATGCAGATCGACGCCGAGTTCGTCGCCGATCATGTCCTTGGGTTCGCGAATGCCGCTGACGCCGTCGAGCGAGAAGCCCGTGGGCAGCGAATGAATCGCGACGCGGCCGCGATGCAGATGATGAGCGGCGGAGGCCTCTAGCACGCGATGGATGTCGGCCGGGGCCACCTCGCGGCCGCCGATCGCGCGCTTCGCCGCGAAATGCTCCGACGCCATGCGTCCGCCGGACGCCGTGACGATGACGCGATCGACCTGCATGCCCGCCATGCGTTCGGCGGCGTCGACCGTGTGGCGGATGGCGCGCTCGGCCTCGTCCATGTCGACGACGAGCCCGTGCTTGACGCCCATCGAACGCTGGTGGCCGATGCCGACAACGCGGATGCGATGCGTGCGCCAGTCTCCCGGCGCCGCGCCGCCCGCAGGGCTGAGGCGCGCGATGAGGCAGGCGATCTTGGACGTGCCGACGTCGAGTGCGGCGAGCGTCGCTGAACGGCGCGGCGACAGCGGTTTCAGACGCGGCGGAACAAGCTGGGCCTTCATGACTCTAACCACCACTCTTCTTGGTCTTGCGCGATTGCGCCGCTTCGCGCGCGGCGGCGGCTTCTTCGGTGAGGCGCACGGTCACGCGATCCCGCGCGCGCATGTCGATCGTCATCACGTCCTTGTCGAGGATGCGAGACTCTCGCTGCAATCGGGCGAGCGCCTCCATCGCGCGGGCGGGTTCTTCCTCGGGGAGCTTCACCGTGACGCCATTGGTCATCTCGATGTCCCAGCGCCGGCCGGCGACGAGGACGCCCGCCTTGATGCGCTGGGCGAGGTCGCCAGCGAGTTGTAGCAGGACCAGATATTCGGGCAGACGCTTCTGCGCGCCCTCGCCGACGACGAACGGCAAGCCGAGATAGCGCTCGTCGCGCAATTCGTCGATGGCGACGCCGTCTTCGGAGATCACCGAGACGCGGCCGTCGCGCTGCCACAGCGCATGAGGCGCGCGCTCCTCGATCGCGATGACGAGCCGGTTGGGGTAGAGCTTCATCACCCGCGCCGACTTCACCAGCGGCACGGCCATGAGCCTCTCGCGAACGGCGCTGGCGTCGAGAAAGGGGAGCGAATTTCTGGGACCGACCCCCGACGCCTCCAGGAGCTCCTTCTCGGTCAGCCGGGACTGGCCGGCGATCGTCACGGCGGAAATGTCGAAGCCGATGGCGCGGGCGGCGATGTCCAACGGCTGGCCCTCGCGCGCGACGATTTCGTCGTAGCCGCCGTTCTCGAGGAGCCCGGCGAGGCCGACGCCGCCGAAAAGCAGCAGCACCGCGACGAAGCCGACGCCAGGCCGCGCCAGAAAGGCGTAGCGGTCAAGAGCCGAAACTTCTGCGGCCCGGCGGCGCGGCGCGGGTCGGGAAGCATTAGGGTTAACCGCCGCGGCGTTCGAGAAAGGCGCGCCGGCGACGGCGGGACGCGGATGCGCTAGTGAAAAATGAACAAGCGGAAGGGAAGCCGTCGCCGACTCCTTCAACGATCGCAGGATGCGTCCTCCACCATCCATTTGACTAGCTCGCCGAACGAAAAACCTGCGTAAGCCGCCATTTCTGGCACGAGCGAGGTCTCCGTCATTCCCGGCTGCGTGTTGACTTCCAGGACGACGAGCTCGCCCGTGCCACCGGGCCGATCGTCGAATCGGAAGTCGGCGCGGCTTACGCCGCGACAGCCGAGCGCTCTGTGAGCCTCGATGGCTAAATGTTGAACCTCTTGGTAAATATTCTCTTTAAGATTCGCCGGAAGAACGTGGGTCGAGCCGCCTTTCGCGTATTTTGCGTGATAGTCGTACCAGCCGCCGTCCGCGGCGAGGATTTCGATCACGTCGAGCGCCCTGTCGCCCATGACCGCGCAGGTGAGCTCCCGGCCAGCGATGAACTGCTCGGCCAGCATCGCTTCTCCATGCGCCCAGTCCGGAGCGGCGAGCGCAGCGGGGGGCGGCGCGTCGGCGTTGGTGACGATGAAGACGCCGAAGGAGGAGCCCTCCGAGACCGGCTTCAGGACATAGGGAACGGGGAGGACGTGCGCCCTCGCCGCCTCCAGCCGATGCACCACGCGCCCCTTGGGCACGGGAACGCCCGCGGCCGCCATGACGACCTTGGCGACGTCCTTCTTCATGGCGACGGACGAGGCGAGCACGCCCGAATGGGTGTAGGGAATGCGCAGAAGCTCCAGCACCCCCTGAATGCAGCCGTCCTCCCCGAACTTGCCATGCAGCGCGTTGAAGGCGACGTCCGGCCGCAGCGCGGCGAGCACGCTGGCGGCGTCATGGCCCACATCCACGGGAGTGACGCGATAGCCCTGCTCCTCCAGCGCCCTGGCGCAGGCCCGGCCCGAGCGCAAGGAAATTTCGCGTTCGGCGGAAAGCCCGCCCATGAGCACGGCGACGTGTCTGGTCATGACAATCTCTTAATCTGCGGACGGGGCCGGCAGCCCCAAGAGGCGCCGGGAACGCGGCGGCACGCCGGACCGCGGAAAGCGAATCTCCGGAGCCCCACGCTAAGTTGCAGCCGGCGCCCGCGCAACGGCGTCACCGGGACTTCCTGGTCCAGATTTCGATCTCCTGCGCCTGGCCAGCCTTCTCGTAGCCGTCGAGCGCGTCCGCGGACTCGGGCTGTTTCAGAACCCATTCGCGCGTTTCCCGATCTTCGACCACGATGACGTCCGGCCGGCCGGCGCGCACGTCCTCCACGAAGCCCGCGAGGTCGCGGCGGCGGTAATCCTCGAGGCGCGGGCGCCACGACAGATCCGTCGCGTCGCGCAGCAGCCACGCGGCGAGGCTCGCCGTCCACAGCGCATTGGGCCGGCCGACCCAGACGCCGCCGAGCTGGCGGGTGACCGGATGGCCATAGTCGAGCTGGCGCGCCATGGCGATTAGACGCGGATGCGGCGGCGCCACGCGGGCGATTTCCGCGCGAAGTCCGGGATGCTCCTCCACGTCGCCAAGCACTTTGACCGCCCCGAACAGCGCGGGCGCCGCGATAAATGCCGGCAGGAAGACATATTTGAACAAGGCCCCTTCCCGCGCGGCGCGCGCCCGCGGATGACCGTCGAGCGCGAAAAGCCACCAGGCGAGCAGCGCCAGAACGAGCCCGGGATAGGCGTGATTGCTCCAGCCCTTTCCCTGAATGAAGAAGCCGGCGAGAAAGCCGATCGACGCGAAGGCGCACACGCGCGCGGCCGAGGGGGCGACGAACCCCGGCGCGACCGGCGGATGCGCGAAGCCGCGCGCTGACGCGATCGCCAGCGCCGCGAGCAGCGCGACATGAAACGGCGCGAGCGAAAAGAAGGCGAGATGTTCGAATGTGTCCCGCGCCGGCTGATAGACGTCGGCGATCACGGGCAGCGCATAGCGCGCGTAGGCCGGAAAGAACAGCAGGGTCGCGGCGCCATAGACGGCGCAGGCGCCCGCCGCCACGGCCATTTCGGCGGTCAGTAGCAAACGCGGGGAACGCTCGCGAAACGCCAGCGCCAGCGCCGGCAGGGCGACGGCGAGCGCGAAAAACGGCTTGAAGCAGAAAGCCGCGCCAGCGCCGATGCCGGCGAGGACGCGCAGCCGCAACGGAACGCGCCCGCCTTCGGCCGCGGCCGCGAGCGCCGCCAGCATGGGCGCGAGGGCGAGGAGCGCCAAATGTTCCCGCTCCGCGAAGACCATCTCCGGCGCGACGAGCAACAGGAAAACGGCGGCGTTGAGCAGCAGCCCATAGTCCTCGCGCGAGCGCCGCGCCCCGAAGCGGAAGATCGCCGCGCTCGCCGCGAGCGAACAGAGCGCGGCGGCGAAGGTCAGCCCCGCAACAACGGACTCAGGCGTCAAATGATGCGCCCGCGCCAACGCAACGGCGGGCGCCAGCGCAAGAAAGGCGGCCGGCGGGTTGGGATCGGTGACGTCGACATAGGGAACCGCGCCGTCCAGATATTTCCCGGCGAAGGTGATGAACCAGGACACGTCGCAATCGAGATGTCCCGCCGCCTGTTGCGCGACCGCAAGGAGGACGAGCGCGAGCGTCGTCCAGGAACTTGCGAGCGAGGCGGAAAGCCGCGCGGACGGACGATCGATCGAAGCGCTTCGCGATGCGATGGAGCTCATGTCAGGGGACGCCGATCCGTTTGATTTCCCATTGCAGCTCGACGCCGCTCGTTTCCTTGACGCGGCGGCGCACCTCCTCCCCAAGCCCCTCGATGTCGGCGGCGGTCGCGCGACCGCGGTTGATGAGGAAATTGCAGTGCATCTCGCTCACCTGCGCGTCGCCCATCGCGAGCCCGCGGCAGCCCGCCGCGTCGATCAGCCGCCACGCCTTGTGGCCCTCGGGATTCTTGAACGTGGAGCCGCCGGTCTTTTCCTTGATCGGCTGCGAGGCTTCGCGCGCCTGCGTGATGCGATCCATTTCGGCGAGGATTGCTTTCGGATCGCCCGGACGCCCCTGAAACAGGCCCTGTGTGAAGATCACGTCGCCCGGCGCCGAGCAGTGGCGGTAGCTGTAGCCCATGTCCGAATTGGAGTAGACGTGGATATTGCCGGCGCGGTCGACGCCGCGCGCCTCGATCAGCGTGTCTTTGGTTTCGCCGCCATGCGCGCCGGCGTTCATCCGCAGCGCCCCGCCGATGCAGCCGGGAATGCCGCGGAAGAAAGCGAGGCCGTCGATGCCGGTGTCGGCCGCCGCCCGCGCCGCCTTGACGTCCGGCGCGGCTGCGCCGATGCGCAACCGGCTGCCCGCCTCGATGAAAATATCGCCGAACCCTTTGGCGGAAAGACGAATGACGACGCCGGCGACGCCGCCGTCGCGCACGATCAGGTTCGAGCCCAGTCCGATGACCGTCACCGGAATCTCACGCGGCAGCCGCGACAGGAAGTAGGCCAGATCCGCTTCGTCGGCCGGCATGAAGAACGCCTGCGCGGGCCCGCCGACGCGAAACCAAGTATAGGGAGCGAGCGGCTCGTTCGCCGTGAGACGTCCGCGCAGGTCGGGCGCCCGCACGCGCAGGGAGGGCGTCAAATCAGGAAAGGTCATAGGCGCCTGTATATTTCACGATCCGCGTAGATTTCGATCGGGGCCTCGGGAATCTCGTCGAACGACATGCGATAGGCGACGCGCGGCGCATTCGATCCCCGCGCCGGCGGCTCGAGACGCTCGGGGCCGCTCCTGCGGCTCCAGATTTCCCGCATCAGCGCCACGCTTCTGGGCTGAAGGGAGACGTGGGTCGCGCCCTGCTTCGCCCGGCTCGTGTAGCCGATATCGTCGGCGTGCTCGAAATGGTTCATCTCGAAAAGCTTGCGCAAGCCCATCAGAAAACCCGGATCGGAGTAAACGACGCCGTCCTTTTCGGCGTCCCACGCCTGGGCGGCCAAGACGCATCGTATCTCCATCCGATCAGGATCCGCTCTCTCGTTGTCCTCGATGTAGGCGTCGACGTCGGAGATGACCTCGACCTCGCCCCTCGAATTGGTCTCGAACGCCATTACCTCAAAAGCGATGTAATCGATTTCGACCGATTTGGAGACCTTCGTCCACCAGCCGTTGCCGCTGGTGCAGATCCGGATAGGCGACGGAGGAGAACAGCTCATGCCGGCGGCGCCTCGCTCGACTCCGGAAACGTGTCGCGCGCCGACGAAACAACGAGTCCCGCGCGAAACGTTTCACGACTGACCGCCCGCTGCCAATTGTTCGGGCAATGCATACGCCCATTGTGTGATATTGCCGGCCCCAAGGCAAACTACGAAATCGCCGGGACTCACAATTTCCCGCACCATTGCGGGCAATACTTCGGGCGACGGAAGGCTTACCGCGCGACGGTGGCCGTGCGCGCGGATGGCGGAAACGAGCGCATCCCGGTCCACGCCCGCAATCGGCTGCTCGCCCGCCGCGTAAACGTCCGCGACGATAACCACGTCCGCATCGTTGAAGCAGGTCGCGAAAGCGTCGAAGAGCGATTGCAGGCGCGAGAAGCGATGCGGCTGCATGACCGCGACGACCTTGCCTTTCGTCGAGGCGCGGGCCGCGCGCAGCACCGCGCCGATCTCCACCGGATGATGTCCGTAGTCATCGAAAACCTGCACGCCGTTCCATTCGCCCGTGCGTGTGAAACGCCGTTTGACGCCGCCGAAGCCGGCGAGGGCCTTGCGGATCTGGTCTGGCGACAATCCGAGTTGATAGGCCACGGCAATGGCCGCCGTGGCGTTCAGCGCGTTGTGATGGCCCGGCATCGGGAGCACGAGATTGTCCAGATAGGTCGCCTGAGCCGTCTTGCGGTCGCGCAACAGGACGTTGAAGCGGCAAATTCCGCCTTCGAGATTCACGTCCAGCAGGCGCACATCCGCCTGTGGATTCTCGCCGTAAGTGATGACGCGGCGATCCTCGATCCTGCCGACCAGCTCCTGCACGGTCGGATGGTCGAGACACATCACCGCGAAGCCGTAAAACGGAAGATTTTCGATGAAATTTCGAAAAGCCTCCTTGATCGCGTCGAAGGTGTGGAAATGATCGAGATGTTCGGGATCGATATTGGTGACGATCGCGACGTCCGCCGGAAGCTTCAGGAAAGTGCCGTCGCTCTCGTCCGCCTCCACCACCATCCATTCGCCGGCGCCGAGGCGGGCGTTGGTGCCATAGGCGTTGATGATGCCGCCGTTGATGACCGTCGGATCGAGACCGCCGGCGTCGAGCAGCGTCGCGACGAGAGACGTCGTCGTGGTCTTGCCATGCGTGCCCGCGATGGCGACGCATTGCTTGAGGCGCATCAGTTCCGCGAGCATTTCCGCGCGGCGCACGACCGGCAGACGTTTCTCGCGCGCGGCGACGAGTTCCGGATTGTCGCGCTTGATCGCCGTCGAGACGACGACGACGGCGGCCTCGCCCAGATTTTTGGCGTCATGGCCGACGTGGACCGTCGCGCCTTTTTCCGAGAGGCGCTTGACGTTCGCGTTCTCCGTGGCGTCGGACCCCTGCACCTTGTAGCCGAGATTGAGCAGCACCTCGGCGATGCCCGACATGCCGATGCCGCCGATGCCGACGAAGTGGATGGGGCCGAGATCGCGCGGCAGTTTCATTCCAATGTGTCTCCGTTAGGACGCGCGGCCTTGCGCCACGCTCAGTATCAGATCGGCGAGCCGTTCGGCCGCGTCCGCGACGCCGACGCGCCTTCCGGCTTCGGCCCGCTGCGCCAGCTGCTGCGGCGCCTCGATGAGCTGCGCGAGACGCGCGGCGAGGAAAGCGGGCGTGAACGCGCTCTGCCTCACCGACTCGGCCGCCCCCGCCCTTTCGATGAAGGCCGCGTTCGCCGCCTGATCGCCGTCGAGCGATTGCGGCAGCGGCACGAGAAGCGCGGGCCGCCCGACGACGGCAAGCTCGGAAACCGTCGACGCGCCCGACCGCGAGATCACGAAATGCGCCTGCGCGATGCGCAACGGAAGATCCTTGAAGAAAGGCGCGATCTCGACGTCGACGCCCGCGTTCCGGTAAATCGCCTCGACGCGCGAAATGTCTTCCGCGCGCGTCTGTTGCGTCAGGCGAAGGCGCGAACGCAGATGCTCGGGCAGCGCGGCGATCGCCTCCGGCACGATGTCCGCCATCACGCGCGCGCCCTGAGAGCCGCCCGTCACAAGCAGGCGAAAGACGCCGTCCGAGAAGTCGGGATAGGGAATCTTCGCCGCATCGAGGACGGCGGGCCGCACCGGATTGCCCGTGACGACGACCTTCCCGCGCAGCGGCGGCGGCGCATCGAGATCGGGCAGACCCGCGGCGATCTTGTCGACATGGCCGGAGAGGAAGCGGTTCGCCTTCCCCATGATGGCGTTCGACTCGTGCAGCACGCTCGGAATTTTCAGAAAGGCTGCGGCGAGCAGCGGCGGCACGGTGGGATAGCCGCCGAAGCCGATGATCGCGCGCGGCCGGATCGCGCGCAACAAGGCCGCCGCCTGCGCCGCGCCATAGGCCAGCTGCGCCACCGCCTGCGCCTTGGCGATGAATGAGCCGCCGCGCGGGGTGGCGGAGGGAATGCAATGCATGGCGCGCGCCGGAAAACTTCCGCCATAGGCCAGCGCGCGCTCGTCGGTGACGAGTTCGACCGGAACGCCGTGCGCCGTCAGCGCATGGGCGAGCGCTTCGGCCGGGAAGAGATGGCCGCCGGTGCCGCCGGCGGCGAGAAGAATTGGCTGATCGCTCATGTCACGCGGCCGCCGGAAGGGGTTCGCCGCTCGCGGCGACCTGGGTGAGAACGCGCGTGCGCGGCCGCTTGCGCGTGACCGCGAGCAGGAACCCCATGCCGAGCGAGAGCGAGATGAGCGACGAGCCGCCGTAGGAGACGAACGGCAGCGTCATGCCCTTCGCGGGCATGAGATGGACGTTCACCGCCATATTGATACAGCTTTGAAGCCCGAACAGCATGACGAGACCCGCCGTCGCGAAGCGGCAGAAAGGATCCTCGTTGCGCGCGGCGGAGAAGAGACCGCGCACGACGATGAAGGCGAAGACGCTCGCGAGCGCGATGCAGACGATCACGCCGAATTCCTCGCCGATCACCGCGAAAATGAAGTCCGTATGCGAGTCCGGCAGAATGCGTTTCACAGTGCCTTCGCCGGGCCCCTTGCCGAACCACGAACCGGCGATGAAACTTTCGAGCGCCGTCTCCGACTGGAAGTTGGAGGGCACGCCCGCGACCGGCGGCGGCGGCTCGAGAAAAGCCTCGATGCGCGCATGGACGTGCGGCACGAACTTATAAGCGAGCAGCGCCGAAAACACCGCGACGCCGCCGAGGCCGATCACCCAGACCACATGCAGGCCCGCCATGAAGAACAGCGCGCCCCAGACGATCGAGATGAGCATGGTCTGGCCGAAGTCCGGCTGCAACACCAGCGGACCGACGGCAAGCGGAAAGAGCAGCAGCGCGATCCAGTTGCCCGGCACGTCCTTGCGCCGCGCGCCCTCCGAAAAAGCCCAGGCGACGACGACGACGAAGGCCGGCTTGAGAAATTCCGACGGCTGAATGCCGAAGATCCACCGCTTGGCGCCCTTCACTTCCTGCCCGAAGAACAGGGTCGCGACGACGAGCGCGAGCGAGACAAGAAAGACGACGAGCGCCATGCGGCGCACATGACGCGGGGAGAGGAAGGAGGTTCCGATCATCACCGCCAGCGCCGGCAGGAGATAGGCGACCTGGCGGTTGACGAAGTGGAACGTGGGCAGATGCAGGCGCTCGGCCACGGGCGGACTGCCCGCCATGGCGAAGACGAGTCCGGCGACGATCAGCAGACCGATGGCGGCGAGGAGCCAGCGATCGACGGTCCAGGCCCAATCGGAGAGCGGGGTTCGCTCGGCGCGCGAAATCATGTGCGTCCTCCTCTGCGGGAAGCGATTATGGCGGGCAGCCCGGCCACGAGCCCGCGGAAAGCGTCGCCGCGCGCCTCGAAATTCGCGAACTGGTCGTAAGACGCGCAGACCGGCGACAGCAGCACGACCGGCTCGCGCGCGCCGCCGTCGAGCGCGTCGAGCGCGGCTCTGGCCGTCGCGACATCGAGAGTCTCGCAACGCTCATAGGGCAACGCGCCCTCCAGCGTGCGCGCGAATTCGTCGCTCGCGTGGCCGATGAGATAGGCCTTGCGGATGCGCGGAAAATAGCCCCGCAGCGGCTCGATCCCGCCCTCCTTCGCCTTGCCGCCGACGATCCAGTAGATGTCGGCGAAGCTTGCGAGCGCCTTCTCGGCCGCATCGGCGTTCGTCGCCTTGGAGTCGTTGACGAAGAGCGCGCGCTCGATCCGGCCGACCTCCTCCATGCGGTGCGGAAGGCCCGGATAGCTCAGGAGTCCCCTGGCGATTTCCTCGTTCTCGAGTCCGCACTCCCACGCCGCCGCCGCAGCGAAAGCGGCGTTTTGCGCATTATGCGCGCCCCGCAGCGCCCGCGCGCCCTTCACCGATCCGAGAAATTCGACCTCCTCCGGCCCGTGTCCCCGCTCCCGGAAATAGACGTCGCCGCTCTCGACATAGAATCCCCAATCGAGCGCCCGCGCGCCGGAGACGGGCGCGACGCGCTGGCCATCGCGCGCATTGGCGGAAAGCCGCGCGCCGATCGCATGCGTGTAAGCGTCGTCGACGCCCACCAGCGCAACCTCGGCGCCGGCGACGAGCCGCTCTTTCACCGCCGCGTAATTCTCCATCGTGCCGTGACGGTCGATATGGTCCGGTGTGAGATTGATGAGCGCGCCAACCGTGGGATTGATCGACGGCGTCAGGTCGATCTGGAAGGACGAACATTCGATGACATGAATGCGATCCTCCGCCGGAGGCTCGAGGTCGAGGATCGGCACGCCGATATTGCCGCCGAGCTGCACGTCGCGGCCGGCCTCGCGCAGAATATGCGCGATCAGCGCCGTCGTCGTCGACTTGCCGTTGGTGCCGGTGATGGCGACGAAGGGCGAACCGCCCGTACGCGCGGCGCGCTCGCGGCAGAACAATTCAATGTCGCCGATGATTTCGACGCCCGCCGCGCGCGCGAGCGGGACGGTCCAGTGCGGCGCGGGATGCGTGAGCGGCACGCCCGGCGTGAGCACGAGCGCCGCGAAGCGCGACCAGTCGGCATGATGCAAATCTTCGAGCGGCACGCCCTGCGCGACCGCCTTCAGCCGTCCAGCTTCGCCGTCGTCCCAGGCGTGCACCTGCGCACCGCCGGCGATCAGCGCCCCCGCCGTGGAGAGGCCGGAGCCGCCTAGCCCAAACAGCGCGACGCGTTTGTCCTTGAAAGTCGTTACGGGCGTCATCGTCACCTCAACTTGAGGGTCGAAAGACCTGTGAGCGCCAGAACGAAGGCGATGATCCAGAAGCGGATGACGATCTGCGGCTCCTTCCAGCCCTTTTGCTCGAAGTGATGATGGATGGGCGCCATCAGGAAAATGCGCTTGCCGGTAAGTTTGTAATAGGCGACCTGAATGATGACCGAGGAGCCTTCGAGGACGAAGAGGCCGCCGACGATCGCGAGAACGAATTCCTGCTTGACGGCCACGGCGACGGTGCCCAGCAATCCGCCGAGCGCGAGCGAGCCCGTGTCGCCCATGAAAATCTGCGCCGGCGGCGCATTGAACCACAGGAACCCGAGTCCCGCGCCGATGAAAGCCGAGCAGACGATGGTGAGTTCGCCGACGCCGGCGACATAATTCACGCCGAGATAATTCGAAAAGATCGAATTGCCGACGAGATAGGCGAAAATCGCGAATGTTCCCACCGCGATCATCGAGGGCACGATCGCGAGCCCGTCGAGTCCGTCCGTGAGGTTCACGCAATTGCCGGCGGCGACGATGACAAAGGCGCCGAAGACGATGAAGAACGCGCCCAAAGAGCCTACATAACCCTTGACCATGGGAATAGCGAGCTTCGACATATTGTCGCCGCCGACCTTCATCAGCAGCCAGCAGGCGACGCCGGCGATGAGAAACTCCAGGGCAAGACGCGCCTTGCCGGAAAAGCCCGCGTGCGACTGCTTCGTGACCTTGAGATAGTCGTCGTAAAAGCCGATCGCGCCGAACGAGGCCGTGACGAACAGAACGATCCACACATAATAGTTGCGCAGATTGGCCCACAGGAGCGTCGCGGCGATGAGGCCCGAAAGGATCATGAGCCCGCCCATCGTCGGCGTGCCCTTCTTGGTCACGAGATGGGACGCCGGGCCGTCTTCGCGGATCGGCTGGCCCTTGCCCTGCTTGATGCGCAGCGCCGCGATGATGCCGGGGCCGAAGAAAAAGACGAAGAACAGCGCCGTCGCGGCCGCACAGGCGGCGCGGAAGGTGATGTAGCGGAAGATATTGAGCGGACTGTAGAGGTAGGACAGGTCCGCGAGCAGCGTCAGCATAGCGCCTTCCTTAGCTGGCCTTTTCGGGCAACGCGAATTTGGCTTTCGCGGCCGCGACGATGCGCGACATTTTCGATCCGTTCGAGCCTTTGACCATGAGCACGTCGCCGGGCCGGATCGCGGCGAGGATCGCCTCTTCCAGCTCGAGCGACGTCGCTCGATGCGCGCCGCGCATCCCGTCTGGCGCGGCGTAGTAGAGGCGCGACATCAACGGGCCGGCCGTGAAAAGAAGGTCGACCTTCGCGCGAGAGAGATCGTCCGCCAGGCCCGCGTGCAGCTCGGCGCCCTGCGGCCCCAACTCCAGCATGTCGCCGAGCGCCGCGATCCGACGCCCGCCCGCGCCAGGCGCCGTCGCGGCGAGCAGATCGAAGGCCGCGCGCATCGAGGTCGGATTGGCGTTGTAGCTCTCGTCGATCAGGGTGAACTCGCCCGAGCCGACCACGAGACGTTCCCGCTGACCGCGCCCCGAGGGCGGCGCGAACTCGGCCAAGGTCGCGGCGGCCTTCGCCACGTCGAGATCGAAGACGAGTGCGATCAAGAGAGCGGCCAGCGAGTTGAGCGCGATGTGCTTGCCGGGCGCCCCGATGCGATAGGTCAGACGCTTGTCGAGGATCTGCGCCTCGACTTCACAGCCGTCGTCTATCTGCCTGTAGGACAGAAGCTGCGCCTGCGCGTCCTGCGATTCGCCGAAAGTAAATATGTGCGCCGCCGTTTGCGCGGCCGCCGCAGCAAGCCGCTCGTAATGATCGTCGTCCCGGCTGACGATGGCGACGCCGCCGTCGAGTCCGGAGAAAATCTCCGCCTTGGCGTCGGCGATTCCCTCGACGGACTGGAAATGCTCCAGATGCACCGCAGCGACTTTCGTGACGACGGCGACGTGAGGCCGGACCTGCGCGACCAGACCGGCGATTTCGCCCGCGTGGTTCATGCCGAGTTCGAACACGCCGAAACGCGACGACGCCGGCATGCGCGCGAGCGTGAGCGGCACGCCCCATTGATTGTTGTAGGATGCGACGGAGGCGTGCGCGTCGCCGAATTTCGACAGCATCAGCCGCGTCATGTCCTTCGTCGACGTTTTGCCGACCGAGCCGGTGATCGCCGCGATGAAGGCGCTGCTGCGGTCGCGCGCGCGCATGCCGAGAAGCTCCAGCGATCGCTGCACATCCTTTACGACGAAGAGCGGCCCGGCTCCGGCGAGTTCCGCCGCATGGGCTTCGTCGATCACCGCCGCTGCGGCGCCCTTCTCGAAAGCTGCGCGCACGAATTCATGGCCGTCGCGCGCCTCGCCCTTGATGGCGACGAAGAGATCGCCCGCCTCGAGCGTGCGCGTGTCGATCGAGACGCCCGTGACCTCGCGCGCCAGCGGGCCGCTGACGCGGGCCTGCAAGGCGCCGACGAGCGCCAGTCCCGACCAGAGAGGCTCCTGCTTCATGAACCGTGCTCCTGCAAAGCTTTCGCCACCGCTTCGTGATCGGAAAAGGGCAATATGCGATCCCCGACGATCTGGCCAGTTTCATGACCCTTGCCGGCGACGACGAGCGCGTCGCCGTCGCGAAGATCCGCGACGGCCTTCGAAATGGCTTCGCCGCGATCCGCGATTTCGATGACCCGCGCGGCCTCCGCCCGACCCGCGCCCGCGATGACGGCGGCGCGGATCGCGGCCGCGTCCTCGCTGCGCGGATTGTCGTCTGTGACGATCACGACGTCGGCCATGCGCGCGGCGATCTCTCCCATGAGCGGGCGCTTGCCTTTGTCGCGGTCGCCGCCGCAACCGAAGACGACGATGAGGCGCGATTTCGTGAGCGGACGCAACGTCGCGAGAACCTTTTCCAGCGCGTCAGGCTTGTGCGCGTAATCGACGAAGACCGGCGCGCCGCCGCGCGCGCCGACGAGTTCGAGTCGCCCCGGCGCGCCCTGGAGATTGCCGAGCGCGGCGAACACCCGGGCCGGATCGTCGCCCGCCGCGATGGCGAGGCCGGCCGCGACAAGCGCATTGGAAGCCTGAAACGCGCCGGCCAGCGGCAAGTCCACCTCGTAGCGAACGCCTGCATGTTCGATCGCGAGACGCGTCGCAAGCGCATGTGCGCGCATTTCTTTCAGCGTGATCGCCTCGCCTTTCGCGCCGACGCCGAAGAGCGTGAGCCCACGAGCCGCGCAGCCTTGCGCCACGCGCGCGGCGACGTTGCTGTCGGCGTCAATCACCGCGGTTTGTCCGGGCTGAAGCAGCGTGTCGAAGAGACGCATCTTCGCCGCGAAATATTCCTCCATGTCGCGATGGTGGTCGAGATGATCGCGCGAGAAATTGGTGAAGGCGGCGGCCGCGAGGCGCACGCCGTCGAGACGGCGCTGATCGATGCCGAGAGACGACGCCTCCATCGCGAGATGCGTCACGCCGCGCGCCGCGAGTTCGTCGAGCGACTTGTGCAGTTCGACCGGGCCCGGCGTCGTGAGCGCGCCGTAATGGGCGCCTTTTGAGTCGACAACGCCAACGGTTCCCAGCGACGCGGCCTCATGACCCAGCGCCGCCCAGATCTGGCGCAGGAAGGCGACGACGGAGGTCTTGCCGCTCGTGCCCGTGACGGCGACGATCGTTTTCGGCTGGCGCGGATAGAAGCGCGCGGCGGCCCGCGCGAGCGCGGCGCGCACATCGTCGACGACGACGAGCGGCAACGGACACTCGGCCTCGCGTTGCGCGACGACGACGCTCGCGCCGCGCGCCTTCGCGTCATTCACGAAAGACAGTCCATCGCCCGCATGGCCGGGAATAGCGAAAAAGACGAAGCCCGGGCCAACCGCGCGGCTGTCGGCGGAAAGTCCCGCGACGTCGAGCGTCGCGAGCGCTGGATCGAGATCGTTTGTCGCGAGAAGCTCGACGAGACGCATCAGTGTCCATGGCCTCCGGCTGCCGGAACATTAGCCATGCCATATCCGAGTTTCGCAAGCAGCGGGAAGGGCAGATGCGGCGGCTCGAAACGCGGCGCGAGGCCGAGGATCGGACCGACGCGCTCGATGATCTCGCCCGTTACATAGCCGGAATTGTAGGCCGCCGTCGCGTAGCCGCCGGTTTCCGGAAGCCCCTGCGGCTCGTCCATGATGGTGAGGAAAAGATACTTCGGCTTGTCAGACGGCGCGACGGCCATGAAGGTCGTGAACAGTCGGTTCTTAGAGTAATGGCCGCCGATCACCTTTTCGGCCGTGCCGGTCTTGCCGCCGACGAAATAGCCGGCGATGTCGACCTTTTTCGCGGTGCCGATCTCAGCGTTGAGGCGCATCAGATAGCGCATCGCTTCGCTCGTCTCGGGCTTGATCACCTGCACGGCGTCTTTCATCGCCTCTTCCGGGCTGCGCTTCAGGAAGGTCGGCGTCATGAGATAGCCGCCGTTCATCAGCGCGCCGACCGCCATCATCGCCTGCAACGGCGCCACGGCGAGACCGTGGCCGAAGGCGATCGTCATGGTGTTCAGCTCGCTCCAGTTCTTTGGGTAGAGCGGCTCGGCGCTTTCAGGCAATTCCGTGCGCATGCGCGTCAGCTGGCCCATCTTGCGCAGAAAGGCCTTGTGCTTCTCGACGCCCTGCCCCATCGCCATGCGCGCCGTGCCGACGTTCGACGAATAAGTGAAGACTTCCGGCACGGTCAGCGCGCGGTTCTGCGCATGGTAGTCGTGAATCTTGAAGCGGCCGAAGGAGAGCGCGCCGCGCGCGTCGAGGCGCGAGTTGAGATTCACCTTGCCCGAGTCGAGCGCCATGGCGATGGTCAGCGCCTTGAAAGTCGAGCCCATCTCATAGACGCCGACGTTCATGCGGTTAATGTGCAGCGGGTCGAGCGCGTCGGTCGGCTTGTTCGGATCGTAGTCGGGCAGAGACGCCATGGCGATGATTTCGCCCGTATTGACGTCCATGATCGCCGCCGCGCCGGCCTTGGCCTTGAAGTGTTCGACGCCCTTCGCGAGTTCGTCGCGCAGCGCATGCGTCGCGCGAATGTCGAGCGAGAGCGTCACCGGCTGCAGATCGTCGGGCGTCGCGCCGAAGCCGAGATTGTGGAGATCCGCGAGGCCCTGCCCGTCGATGTATTTCTCGATGCCGGCGATGCCCTGGTTGTCGATGTTCGCATAGCCGAGCACATGCGCGCCGATCGGGCCGTTGGGATAGACGCGCTTGTTCTCCGCGATGAGGCCGACGCCGGGAAGTCCCAGATGAAACACCTCGTCGCGCTGGTGCGGCGTGACTTCGCGCTTCACCCAGACGAAGCCTTTTTTGGAGCCGAGGCGTTCGCGCAACTCCTTTGAGTCGACGTCCGGCAGAACGGCCGTGAGCAGTTCGGTCGCTTCGTCCTTGTCGATGAGACGGCGCGGCTCGGCGAAAACGGACATCACTTTCACGTCGCTTGCGAGCACTTCGCCGTTGCGGTCGAGAATATCGGGGCGCGAGGCGGCGACGGCCTCCGCGGCGGCGCGACGAATCGTCGCCGGCTCGGGCCTGAAGCCGAGATAGACGAGCTTGGCGCAAATGACGCCGTAAAGCGCGAGGAAACCCAACGCCGCGAGTCGCATGCGCGGCGCGCTGGAGGCGAGGCTCGTCGTGAAGGCGGCGCGGACCATGCCCGCATATTTCGACGGCCTCTTCGTCGGACGGGCCGGCGGCGTTTCGAGCATGTCCGGCATGTGCTGACGCTCTGTCATGGCTTCTTCTGCTCGCGGCTCGGGCTCTGCTGGCTGGCGCTCGGCGCCTTGGTCGTCACGACCTTGGGGGTTGCGGTTCTCGTTTTCGGCGCGTCCGCTTTCGGCGTTGTGGGCGTCGCTGGCGCCGCCGCCGGGGTCGCCGGCAGGCTCAGGCCGATTTCGGTGAGCTTGGCGCCGATGGAGTCGCTGCGCGCCTTCTGCGGCAGCGCCGTTGCGGGCACGAGTTGCGTCACCTGAAGCGGCTTCAAGTCGGGCAAATATTTGTCGGCGAGCGGCTGAAGACGCTCGGGCCGGGTCATATAGGCCCATTCCGCCCGCAATACGGCGATGGCGTCGCGCTCCTGCTTGATCTCGATTTTCGTCTTGGCGATCTGCTCGTAGCGATAGGCCGTCTGATATTTGATCGAATAGGCGTAAACCGCCGAGCCGACAAGCGCCAGAATCGCGACGATGTTGAGAAGCCGGAGCATTACGGTTTTCCTTTGTCGCGGACGGGCAGACGCGCGAGACGCGCGAGGCGCTCGCCCGGCGGCAGCGCCGGCGCGGCGGTGCGCGTAGCGTGACGAAGCTTGGCGGAGCGCGCGCGCGGATTTGCCGCCGTCTCCTCGCGCGAGGGCGCGATCGGCTGGCGCCCCTCGCAGACGAAGCTCGAAGGCGGCGGCGCGGCTTCGCCCGGCAGGCGGCGCGAACCGGTTTCGCCGCGCCCCGAGCGCTCCGCGAGAAACTGCTTCACGATGCGGTCTTCGAGCGAATGGAAGGTGACGACCGCAAGTCGCCCGCCTTCCGCGAGCACGCGCTCGGCCGCCGCGAGGCCGTCGAGCAATTCGCCCAATTCGTCGTTCACGGCGATGCGCAGCGCCTGGAAGCTCTTGGTCGCGGGATGAATGTCGCCCGGCCGCCCCGGCGCGACGCGCGCGATCATTTCCGCGAGCGGCTTGGTCGAGGTGAAAGGCGCGAGCTTGCGGTCGTGAACGATGGCGCGCGCGATGCGGCGCGCCGCGCGTTCCTCGCCGTAAAAATAGAGGATGTCGGCGAGCGTCTCCTCGTCCGCCTCATTGACGATGTCGGCGGCGGAAAGGCCCCTGCCCTCCATGCGCATGTCGAGCGGGCCGTCGCCGCGAAAGGAGAAGCCGCGTTCGATCTCGTCGAATTGCATGGACGAGACGCCGATGTCGAGGACGACGCCGTCGAGCGGCGCAAAGCCCTGCGCGCGCGCCGCGTCTTCGAGCTGCGAGAAGCGCGCTTCGACGAGCGTCAGCCGTCCGCGCGCCTGCGAGACCAGGTCGGCCCCCGCGGCGATCGCCATCGGGTCGCGGTCGAGCGCCAGAACCCTTGTGTCGGCGGCGGCGAGCAGGGCGCGCGTATAGCCGCCCGCCCCGAACGTGCCGTCGAGATAGCGGCCGCCGTTGCGCGGCCGCAGCGCCTCGACGGCCTCGCGCAGCAGAACGGGCACATGCCGGACCGGACCGCCATCCGCCGGGATTTGATCCGCGCCGCGGTCCTTCCCCATCACGCTCGCCCTCGCATTCGCCGCCGCCGTTCGTCCCCTCCGCCGGACGCGGCCCGCCGGGCCGGCGAACAACCGGCTCGCGGTCTCGAAGCGTCGCGGCGAAATCTCTGGGCGGGCCATCGTTTCTTCAGGGCGTCGGCGAAGCGGCGGCGGGCCGCAGCGCCTCCTCCGGCGCCAAACAGCATTAAGCTTTGTTAGTGTTAAGGGAGGGTTTACGCCGCACGCCCCGGCGTCCCGATTCGGGCCAAAAAACGGCGCCAGCCGGCCTGTAAGCCGGGTTCTGTATGGCCGCGCCGGTTGCCCGACGCGACGTGACGGCCATTCCTCTGGGACGGTCGTCGCCGACCGCCTCGAGCAACCAACCCGGGCGACGTCCCGGAGACGGGTTGAAGACTTTCGCCTTCGGTCGCCCCTATTCGGTTTTGCTCCCGGCGGGGCTTGCCATGCCCTCGGCGTTGCCGTCGAGGCGGTGCGCTCTTACCGCACCCTTTCACCCTTGCCGGGCGCAAAGCCCGGCGGTTTGCTTTCTGTGGCGCTTTCCCTGGGGTCGCCCCCGCCGGACGTTATCCGGCGCCGTGTCTCCGTGGAGCCCGGACTTTCCTCTGCGTGACGCAGCGGCCGTCCGGCCGACTGGCTCTCAAAGGGATAGGGAGCGCGCGGCGGAAGGTCAAGGCGCGGCGTTTTGCTGCATTTCGGCGGGAGCTCCGACACTGGGAAAACGCCTGACGCGATCCATCTACTTTCTTGCGCGGCGGCTCCTGTCGCCCGGCGCAGAAAACGACACGACAATAATACGGGGGAGAAAAATATGATCGACCGAAGAACCGGCCTGGCGGCGCTGGGACTAGGACTCACCCTGCTCGCCGCGCCGCGCGCGGCGATGGCCGAACACCGCCATGTCGATGCGGCGGTCCGGGAGACGAGGGAGGCGATCCACGAGGGGCGGCAGCATATGTTCTCGTCCTTCGTCGAGCACACCCATAATGCGCTCGATCACGCTCGGGAGGCGGTCGCCGCCGGTTTCGATCCCCGCGGCCATGTGAGCATGGCGGTCAAGCACCTGCGCGACGCCATCAAGGTCGCCAAGCGGACGCATCACGTCCATCGGCTCGAGGCGGGCATACGGCACGCGGAACGCGCGCTCATCCATCTCAAGGTCGCGGCCAATCACTAAGGTCGCGGCCAATCACTGAAGCCGTCGCGCCGTCCAATCGTTTTTAATCAACGGAGCTATAGGGAGTCAGGATATGATGTCACGTAGAGCCCTCGCCGCCGCTTTCGCTCTGGCTTTCGCTTTCGCCGCGGTCCCGCGGGCGTCCTTCGCCGCGAGCGAACACGTCCAGCAGGCGATCGAGGAGACGGAGGAGGCGATTCGGGAGGGCAAGCAATACAACGCCTCTTCCTTCGCCGAACATGCGCACAACGCCCTCGACCATGCGCAGGCGGAAGCCGGAGACGCGAAGCCGACCGGCGACCTCAAGGAGGCGATCAAACATTTGCGCCAGGGCATCAAGACCGCCAAGCGCACGCACCTCCACAGCCGCATCGATCGCGGCGTCCGCCATGCCGAGCAGGCGCTAAGCCATCTCAAGGCCATTCCCTGATCCATCGGGGCCGGGCGGGGTTGCAGAGCCCCGCCTGCGCCGCATGCGCCCTTCCGGCGCGGCGGCGGATGCGATAAGGCGGGGCATGACCGCGCCCCCCGGAGAGTCGAAGCAAACGCAGGTCGTCGACGTCCTCGCGCCGGTCGCCGTCGATACGACATATTCCTATCTCGCGCCGTCCGCGCTCGGACTTGCGCCCGGCGACAGCGTCAAGATTCCGCTGGGAACGCGGGAGGCCTATGGCGTCGTCTGGTCGGTCGACGAAAGCCCCGCGCCGCGCGGCAATCTCAAGGCCGTTATCTCGCGGCTGGACCGGCCGCCGCTGTCGCAAAAATTGCGCGACTTCCTGGACTGGCTCGCTCGCTACACGCTGACGCCGCGCGGCATGGCGCTGCGCCTCGCGACTCGGGCGGCGGAAGAAGCGGCGGCGGAGTCGCCGCGCACGGTTTACCGCGCCACGGGCGCCAGGCCCGAACGGCTCACCCCGACGCGGGCGCGCGTTCTGGAGGCGGCCGAAGGCGGCATGGCCTTCTCGAAAAAAGCGCTCGCCGAAGCGGCCGCCTGTTCCCCGGGCGTCATAGACGCGCTCGTCGACGACGGCGCGCTCGAAGCCCTCGCCGCGCCGCCCGAACCCGTCGCGCGCGCCCTTGATCCCGACTTCGCGGCGCCCGCCCTCGAACCCGCGCAGCGCGAGGCCGCGGAGGCGCTGACGAAAGCCGTGCAGACGCATGTCTACAAGCCCTTTCTGCTCGAGGGCGTCACGGGTTCGGGAAAAACGGAAGTCTATTTCGAAGCCGTCGCCGCCGCACTGAAGGAAGGCGGACAGGCGCTCGTCATGATGCCGGAGATCGCGCTTACCGCGCAGTTTCTCGAACGCTTCGCCGCGCGTTTCGGCGAAAGGCCGGCGGAATGGCATTCGGGCGTTTCGCCCCGCAAGCGGGCGCGCATCTGGTGCGCCGCCGCGACCGGCGAACTCGACGTCGTCGCCGGGGCGCGTTCGGCGCTTTTCCTCCCATTTCGCGACCTGCGCCTCATCGTCGTCGACGAAGAACACGAAGGCGCCTACAAGCAGGACGACGGCGCCCTCTATCACGCGCGCGACATGGCCGTCGTCCGCGCGCGCTTCGAGAACGCGACGATCGTCCTCGCCTCCGCGACGCCGTCGATCGAAACGCGCGTCAACGCCGAGCGTGGTCGCTACAGCCATTTGCGGCTCCACGCGCGCGCGGGAGCGCGGCCAATGCCTGTGCTCGATGCGATCGACATGCGCGTAGAAGGGCCGCAGCGCGGACGCTGGATCGCGCCGCGCCTCGCGCTCGCCATCGGCGAAACCATCGCGCGCGGCGAACAGGCGCTGTTGTTTCTCAACCGTCGCGGCTATGCGCCGCTAACCCTGTGCCGCGTCTGCGGCCATCGCTTCCGATGCGAGAATTGCGACGCGTGGCTGGTGGAGCACCGCTTTCGACGCGCCCTCGTGTGCCATCATTGCGGCCACACCGAGCGGCGCCCCGACACATGTCCGGAATGCGGCGCCGAGGACGCGCTCGCGGCCTGCGGGCCGGGCGTGGAGCGTCTGGCGGAAGAAGCCGCGTCGCTGTTTCCCGACGCGCGCATTCTCGTGCTCTCGTCGGATTTTCCGGGCGGGGCCGAGCGCCTGCGGCGCGAACTCGAGGAGATCGCCAGAGGCGCCTTCGACATCGTCATCGGCACGCAGCTCGTCGCCAAGGGACACAATTTTCCGCATCTCACGCTGGTCGGCGTGATCGACGCCGACCTCGGGCTCGGAAGCGGCGACCCCCGCGCCGCGGAGCGAACTTTTCAACTGCTCAATCAGGTGACGGGACGCGCGGGACGCGCCGACAAGCCGGGACGCGCGCTGATCCAGACCTTCCAGCCGGAACATCCCGTGATCGCCGCCCTGCTCTCGGGCGACGCGGAACGATTCTACGCGCAGGAAATCGCCGTGCGCGAGCGCGCCGGCCTTCCGCCTTTCGGCCGCCTCGCGGCCTTGATTGTCTCCGGCAAGGACGCGGCGGCCGCCGAAACCCACGCCCGCGCCCTGGCGCGCGTCGCGCATGAATTGCCGCCCTCGCCGCGCTATCGCGTCGCCGCGCTCGGCGGATTGCCGGAGCCCGACGAGATCCTGACGCTCGGTCCCGCCGAAGCGCCCATCGCGCTCATTCGCGGGCGTTATCGTTACCGCCTGCTCGTGAAGGCGCCGCGCGGCGCCGACGTGCAGAGCTTCCTGCGCGATCTCATGGCGACCGCGCCGAAAGCGCGCGGCGGCGTGCGCGTGCAGATCGACGTTGATCCGCAAAATTTCATGTGACCTGCGCGACGGCGCCTCCTTTTGTACACAACGCGGCGAACCTTCGCGCCCTTTCGGCTCTTCCGAAAAACGCTCGAATTGCAACGCGGCTTTTCACCGCATTCACATCTGTCGCGTGCGACACAGCTAATGTGCGTGAGACGAAGCATCGTTTACACTTTTCTTTCATTTCGCGCATGAAAAAAGGGAGCGAAAATGAAAAGACTTTGGTTCTCTTGCGCGCGCGCAAGTCTTGCTGCGGTTGTCTCGGGAACGGCCCTCGTCGCGGCGATAGCGCCGGCAAAAGCGCAACATCCTTCAGAAATGTCGTGTGACGAGCTTTGGTACGAGCGCAACAAGATCTATGCGCGCAACGGCTATTGCTTCAAGACGCCCCGCGCCCGCGCTGAGTTCGGGCCCGGCTGCTTCCCGCCCTACGGCGAGTTGCGCGGGTGGGAGCGCCGCCGCGTGAATGAAATCCAGATGTGGGAAAGCCGCAACGGTTGCAACTGAGCCGCCGGGACACATCTGCTTTTTCAACGCCGAAACGGAAAGGATCGACATGAACGCTTCCGCAAAAACAATGATCGCCTCGCTGGTCGCGGCCGCGGCGCTCGCCGGCAATCCGCTGACCGCCTCGGCCATGCCGGCCGCCCCGAAAGACGCCGTCGCGCAATCGAATGACGCGGCCGGACTGGAGCAGGCCCACGCCGTGTGGGTCTGCCGTCACGGCAGATGCTGGTGGAGCCATTCCGGGCATCGTCACGGCGGCTACGGGTGGGGCGGCGGTTACGGTTGGGGCCATCACGGCGGCTGGGGACATGGCGGCTGGGGTCATGGCGGCTGGGGTCATGGCGGCTGGGGTCATGGCGGACACCATGGCTGGGGCTGGCACGGCGGCGGGCATCACGGCGGCCATTGGGGCGGCCACTGGTAATCACGTCGAGGTTCCGTTAATTGGCGGATCGAGGCTGCGGCCTCGACCCGTCTTTTTTTTGCCGGGTTTGCAGCCTGACCCGTCCGTCTCACGCGCCGCCGACGACGCGCGCGACGACTTTCGCCGTGTAGTCCACCATGGGCACGATGCGCGCATAATTGATGCGCGTGGGGCCGATCACGCCGAGCGCGCCGATGATGCGCCGCTCGCTGTCGCGCAGCGGCGCGGCGATCATCGACGAGCCGGAGAGCGAGAACAGCCTGTTCTCCGAGCCGATGAAGATGCGCACGCCTTCGCCCTGTTCGGCGCGCTCAAGCAGATCGATCACTTCCGTCTTGGTTTCGAGATCGGCGAAGAGAAGACGCACGCGTTCGAGATCGGCGGCGGCGGTGAGGTCCTCGAGAAGATGCGCCTGTCCGCGCACGATGAGCTGACGATTTTCGCTCGGCGCGCCCGCCCAGCTCGCGAGCCCCGCTTGGACGAGCCGCGCCGTCAATTCGTCGAGCTCCATCTGCGCGGCGCGGCGCGACGCCTCTATGCCCTCCCGCGCCTCCGCCAGCGTGCGCCCCGTGATGCGGGCGTTGAGATAGTTCGCCGCCTCCACCAGCGCGGAGGCCGGCAAATCGCGCGAGACGGGAATGACGCGATTCTCGACCGTCCCGTCGTCGGCGACGAGAATGGCGAGCGCCCGCTCGGGCTCGAGCCGGACGAAATCGATCTGCTTGAGCCGCACGTTTTCCTTGGTCGCCACCACCACGCCCGCGACGCGCGTCAGGCCCGACAGCAGGCTCGTCGCCTCGGCCAGCACGCCTTCGAGGTCGTGCTCTTTCGACGCGGCCTCGACCTCGGCGGCGATGCGGGCGCGCTCAGCCTCCTCGAGGTCGCCGATCTGCAGCATCGAATCGACGAAGAACCGCAGGCCCAGCTCCGTGGGCAGGCGCCCGGCGCTCGTATGCGGCGCATAGATGAGGCCAAGCTCCTCCAGATCCTGCATGACGTTGCGAACAGACGCCGGCGAGAGCGTCATCGGCAGGAGCCGCGACAGTTGCCGCGACCCGACCGGTTCGCCGGAGGCCAGATAGCTGTCGACGAGTTGTCGGAAAATTTCCCGGGACCGGTCGGTCAGCTGCGAAAGGCTCGAAGCAGGCGGGATGATCGGCGAGGGTCGGATCATGCGCGCGAGAATAGCGCATCCGCGCGGCGCGTCGAGACCATGCGGCGGAAATGAAAAAGCCCGGCCGCCAGGGCCGGGCTCGCGAGATTCTGTGAACCGCTGGCGGACTGCCTCAAATCCCCAGTTCCGGCCAGCCGATCAGCGCGCCGAAATTCTTGATCTGGTAGTTGATGCCAACGCGCGCGATATGGGTGTCTAAGCCACGGCCCTCGAACACGCGATAGACGCCGGGGAATCCGATGCCGGAGCCGCGCGGGCCGTTCAGGCGCGAGTAAAGGTATTCGGCCTTGATGGAGAGATTGTTCCACAGGGCGTATTCCACGCCCGCGCCGACAGTCCAGCCGGCCTGCCAGGTGGAGGCGGACGTCGGGAAGACGAATGCGCCCAGAGTCTCATTGCCGTTGGCGCGCACCTGGCCATAGGCGAGGCCGCCGGTGACGTATGGCAGGACGCGGCCGAAAGCGTAGCCCAACCGGGCGCGCTCCGCGCCGAACCAGTTAAGACGGCTTCTCATCGGGCCGCCCCAGGCGCTGGCATTATTGCTGCTCACGTCGGCGTAGTTGAATTCCGACTCATAGCCCAGCACGACATTATTTGCGAACTGCCACGTGTAGCCGCTCTGGACGCCGACCAGAAAGCCGCTCGTGCCGCTCGACGACGCGACATTGTTCCAGCCGCCCGGGAAGCCGACCGTCCAGATCGACGAGGCATAGGCCGCGGAGCCGCCGCCATAGGATCCGCTAACGCCCACGTGCCAGCCGCTCCAGTCCCAAACCGGGGCGGGCGGCGGCGGCGGAGCCTTGTAGCTCGGGAGGTCGGCGGCGTTTGCGGCGCCGATCGCCAGAACCGACGCGACAGCGCCAATCACCGAAGCCTTGAAAGTCATAACATGGGTCTCCAACGGCGAGGCCGCCCGGTCACCGGCGCAGCAACTTCATGCCGGAAAGTAACATTTGGGAATATACGAAGAAATTATCGCCACGCGCGGAACGGCTAATTTATCGGCAGCGTTGCGGATGCGTCACACTGGGTCGCAACCATCTGTTTTTCAATAAGAATATCTTAACCATGGCGATCAAGGAGCGGGGCCGCGAGATTTTCCAGATGGCGTCGATAGGCGCAGAGCGAAAAGCGCGATTCATAGAAGGCCCGCGTCGCGCTCGCCGCCCGTTCCGATTCGCTTCTCGGCGGCCGCGCGGCCGCTTCGGCGAGAGCCCGGGCGAAGTCCCCGGCGGTCTCGGCGATCGTGACGCCTTCGAGACGAAAAGCCGATTCGTCCATCCCCCTAAGCGCCTGCGGCGTGGCGACGAGAGGAAGGCCGCTCGACATGGCTTCGACCGTCTTGATGGACAGACCCGTGCCCCCGATGGTCGGCAGCAGGACGAGCTTCGCGCCGGCGTAGATCGCGCCGGGATCGTCGACCCGGCCCAGAAACCATTCCCTGTAGGCGGCGTATTCCGCGGGCGCGCGGGCGCGCACGCCCGAGTCGACATTGCCCGCGATCGTCACCGCGACGCCCGGCGCCTTCGGGGCGACCTCGCGCAGAAACCAGATGACGCTCTCGACATTGGCCGTGTTGTTGCTGGACACGATCACGATGTCGCCGCCGCCCGGCCCCCTCGGCGCGGCGGGCGTCGCAGGATAGAGCAGCGCGTGGGTCTTCTCCGGAAGGAGCGCGCGGAAATCCTCCGCCTCCTGCGCATTGAGATGCAGCAGCAGGTCAGCCCCCCGCATGGCCTCGAGTTCCTGCGCCAGCATCGCGTCATAACTCACGCGCGGCGGCAGCCAGGGCATGCGGGCGTTGATGAGGACGAACTGGCGGGCCTGGAGATCGTGCGTGTCGAGCATGATCGGCGCCCGCCCCCGCGCGAGCCGCCGTGCGACCGGCATCAGGAAGAAATGATTGCAGTGGACGAGGTCAAAATCCCGCCGGGCGAGATCGGGCGAGAGAACCGCGCGCTCGGCCATGCCGAGGCGGATCGCGGCCTGGTCCCCGTGGACGTATGGCCAGAGCGTTCCAACCAGAAACCGCGGGTCCAGCATCGCGTGAAACGGCGCGCCGCCAAAAAAGCGCGGTCCCCCGTCCAGTTCCGGGGTCGCTTCGGAGAAAGACTTCCAGATCCAGTCGCGTCCCGGAACGAAACCGGGATCGGAGCTGATCGCGAGCGGGAAAACCTCCGCGCCGAGCGCGCGATAGGCCTCGATCTGGCCCAGCACCACCCGATAGGTGCCGCAGGAATGCCAGGCTGGATGCACGAGCGCGACCCGACGCCCCGCGAGCGCGCTCATGCGGGCGCCAGAAGCGAGACGGCCGCCGCGCCGAGCGTGCGCGCATAGGCCTGCGGGCTGAAGGCCTCTTCATAAAGGCGCCGGGTGTCGCTCCCTGGCGGCGGCGTGTCGCCCCTGTCGCAGCGCGCCTGCCCCGCCCGCCAGAACTGGGCGAATTGCGCGGCGTCCTGCGCCAGCGCGACGTTCGAGAGCGCGCGCGGATCGACCTGCATGCCCCGGAAGGCGAGCGGCATGGCGACCAGAGGCGCGCCGCAGGCGAGCGCCTCCACCGCCTTTATCGAGAGGCCGTGGCCTTCGATGGTGGGCAGCAGCACCAGTCCGGCCCGCTCGTAGACGGCGCCGATATTGTCGACGCGGCCCCGGAACAGGTCGCGATGCGCCTCGTAGAGAGCGGCGTCGCGGCGTTTCACGCCCGCGTCGATATTGCCGTAGATGGCGACCCTGGCCCCGCCGGCGCGCGGGCGAACCTCTTCCAGAAACCAGCGAAGGCTCTTGTAATTCGCGTAATTGTCGCTTGCGACGATGACGACCTCGAAGCCCCTCGCCCGCGGAACGTCCGGCACGGCCGGATAGATGAGGGTGTGGCGGGCCTCCGGCAGCAGCTCCCGGAAATCCCGATATTCCTCTTCGTTGAGATGCGAGCAGAGGTCGGCGCGCCGCATCCAGTCGAGCTCGACTTTCAGCATGTCGTCGTAGGTCGCGTATGGGGGGATGAAGAAGCCGCCCTGATTGCGCAGCGCGAACTGGCGCGCCTGAATGTCCTGAGTCTCCAGAATGACCGGAACGCGCCGGCCGCGGGCGAGCGTCTCCACGAAGGGCATGGCGAAGAAATGATTTGCGTGGACGAAGTCGATCCTTTCCCGCTCGAAGCCGTCCGGCAAGGGCGCGCGCTTCGCCAATTCGATCAGCCAGGAGGCCTGATCGGCATGGATCAGGCGCCAGTAGCCGTTGGCGAGGAACGCCGGCGAGAGCAGCGCCGAGGTCGGCGGACCGGAGAAATAGCGCGCGTCCGCGCGCAGATCCCGCGTCGCGTCGAGATAGGCCTCCCAGCGCGGCCCCGACGGCGCGGCCGGCCCGAGCGCGTCCATCATCGCGACCGAGACGGCCCTGGCGCCGAGCGCGCGATAGGCGGCGATCTGGCTGACGTTGACCTGATAGCTGCCGCAGCTGTGCCAGGCGGCGTGAACGACGGCGACCGTCTTGCCGGCGAGCGGCTTGGCCGCGGGAGCCGTGGAGCCCGCCGGGGCCTCGGAAAGCTCCTCCAACGGACCGCCCCCTTGCTTTTGCCCAAACTTTACAAGTACACCCCCTATATGAGCCTTCGTCTCCTGAATCCACCCCTTCGCGCGCCGGACGCCGAAGCGGGCGCCGCCGCCGAGAGCAAACGCTACGGCATCGCCATTGTCGGAAACGACAAGATCATCGACTGGCTGCTGCCTTTCCTCGAGAGCTACCGCGACACCAATTCGTCGCTGCCGATCTATCTCATTCCTTACGACGACAATGTCGGGATGACGCGCCGCGCGGCCGACCTCTACGGCGCGACCTATGTGGCGGAGGAGCCGGTCGAGATCGACAGGCTCTCGCAAGATCTTTACCCCGGCATTTTTAACAGCAATCGCCGGCGGCTGCGTAAATTGCAGGCGCTCGCCCTGCCCCTCGACGAAGTCGCCTATGTCGATGTCGACGTCATTCTTTTCCGGGATTTCACGCCGGTTTTCGGCAAGCTCGAGGCGGGGAAGACCGAATTCATCGTCGCCTCGCCAAGTTTCGAATATGTCTACAACGACCGGCGCGACCGCTATCCCTTCCTGAAGGACGCGCTGCTCTTCAACGACGGCTTCTGGGTCACTTCGAACAAATATCTGAAGCTCTCGGACTTCATCGACACCATGAAGTCCGACTCCGCGATCTTCCACGACGTGCGCAAGCGCGGCCAGCTCTTCGCCCAGCCGCTGGTGAATTTCGTCACGCACCGGCGGGGATTGAAGATTTCGCTGCTGCCGAACGTGGTGGAAAACGCCTCGCATGAAAGTTTCTACAAGGCGAACGGGGTGACGTTCAAAGACGGCAAGCCGCTCGATTACGAAGGCAAGGAAATCTATTTCGCCCATTGGGCCGGCGCGACCATGCTGCCGTCGCGCGGCGTCTTCGACCCCGCATGGACGGAATATTCGCGCGCCGCCTGGGCGCGCTTCAAGAAGTGACGCGGCGCGACCGATAAGCCATGCCGCGCCTGCTGTTCTCCTATCTTTTCAAACGCGTGGGCTTCAATGTCCTCGTCGTGCAGTTCGCGCTGTCGGTTCCGGTCGTTCTCTCCTATCTGCTCTATCAGCTGCCGCCCGCCGCCGTGCGCGGCGGCCTCGTGCTGCCCGCGCTGGTTGGCGTGACGCCGACCGTCGCCTATGTCACGCTGCCCATGGCCGTCGGCGTGGCGACCGCGCTCGAATTCTCGCGCATGGCGAGCGAGGGCATGATCGCCGTCCTTTATGCGTTGCGGCTTTCCGCATGGTCTATTTGCCGGCCGGCGCTGTCGCTCGCGGCCGGCGTCGTCATTCTCGGCTACGTCCTCGCGAATTTCATCGCGCCGCATTATTCGAGCAACATGCAGGACGTGCTCAACGTCGTGCGCAATTCGCTCAACCACCGCATGCTCGACGCGGCGCATTTCTACACATTCTCCAACGGCGTGAAGACGCTCTACATCGAGCGCTGGGTCACGCCCGACATCGCCGCAAATCTGTTCGTGCGGCAGATCTCCATCGAGAAGATGCAGGAAGAAACGATCACCGCCGCACGCGCGGAGTTCCGCCGCAACGAATCCGGCGTGATCGTCGCGCTATCGAACGGCAGCATTCAGACGCGCTCGCTCACGAGCAATGAGGTGCGCATCGCCAATTTCGACGAATACGCTATGGCGTTGCCGATGCAGGGCAGCGGCTCCCTGCCTGATCGCGGCTGGAGGGGCGTTTACGAGCTTTCCGCCGGCGAGTTCCTGGCCAATCGCGAGACCGCGAAAGCCGATCCGCGTCAGCTCGGGGAATGGACGGCCGAGGCGGCCAAGCGCTTTGGCGTGCCGTTGCTTGCGATCGCGCACACACTGCTCGCCATGGCGCTCGTCCTGACCTTCGGCAACATCACCGGCCGTCGCGGCGCCGCCGGCGGGCTGACCATCATCGCCATCCCCGCCGCGCATATCGCTTTTCTAGTGGCGCTCGAATCGCTCCTGCGATTCAATCCGTGGTTTTCGCTGCTGCTCGCGGCGCTGGCCGCCGCGGAGATCGGCGTCTCGATGAGGCTGATCGCGCGCCTCAACTACAGCCCGAAGCCGGTCCCCTTCGCGCCCGCCGCCGACCCGCAGGCTTACGCCGCGCCGGTGGCCTGAGGGATTTCGGCCCTCATGGCCTCCCGATAATCCGCGATGATTTTCGCGGGATCGCCGATCTCGCGCACCACGCCGTCCTCGAGCCACAACACGCGATCGCAGAGGTTCTCGAGAAAATCGAGATCGTGAGAAACCATCAGAATTGTGCCCTTGCGGCTGAAGTCCGCGATATATTTCTCGCATTTGCGTTGGAAGATCTCGTCGCCGACGGAAAGCGCCTCGTCGACGATGAGCACGTCCGCGTCGGCGTGCGCGCAGATGGCGAAAGCTACGCGCGCGATCATGCCCATGGAGTAGGTGCGCATCGGCTGTTCGAAGAAGGGGCCGATCTCGGCGAAGGCGGCGATATCCTCGATGCGCTCGTCCACTTCCTTGCGCGTCAGACCCAGAATGGCCGCGCCGATGCGCGCATTCTCGCGCCCCGTGAGCAGGCCGTCGAAGCCCGAACCCAGCGCCAGGATCGGCGCGATGCGCCCGGCGACATGGAACTCGCCCTTGGTTGGATAGGTGATGCCGCAGAGAATTTGCAGCAGCGTCGTCTTGCCCGCGCCATTGCGCCCGACGATGCCGACGCGTTCTCCCTTCTCGACGGTGAAGTTCACGTCGCGCAGAACCCATTTCTCCTTGTAGAATTTCCTCCACAAGCCGAAAAGCACCTGCTTCAGCTGGTCGTTCTGATGCGCATAGAGCTGAAACGCCTTGCCGACGCCTGTGCAGCGGATGGAGGGCTCAGATGACATCGACGATGACCGCCTTGTAGCGCATGAAGAACCTGTAACCGCCGAGGAACGCCGCATAGGAGACGGCGACGACGACGAGATAGCCGAAAACGTTGGGGATGCGCCCGTCGAGGGCGATATCGCGCAGCATCTCGATGTAATCCCCGACGATATTCAGGCGCAGCGCGATCGCCACCGTGGGCGACATCTGGGCAATCTGGTCGAGCCGGTAGAAGATCGGCGTCGCGAACATCAGCACGGGCACGATCGAGGCCATGATATGGGCGACGTCGCGCGTAAAGGCGCCAAGCGCCATCAGGAACCAGACGACGCCGAGCATGAAGAGAAAGAAGGGCGCGACAAGCAGCGGCGCCAGGACGATGGTGAGCGGAATCGTTCCAGCCGTCAGCAGGCGGAAGACGACATAGACGCCGAAGGCCACGCCCGCATAGGTGAATCCCCGGATGGTCGCCGTCCAGGCGATCGTCTCGCTCGGGAAGATGGAGCGCTTGACGAAATTCACGTGCTCATGGAGCAGCACGGGCGCGCGATAGGCGAGTTCGCTGAACAGGTTGAAGATGATCAGCCCGATGAAGATGCCGCTCGCATAATCCGTCACGGTCATGCCGGCGGAAAGCTGCGGCACGGTGATCGAGAACAGCGCCGTATAGGTCAGCAGCATGACGAGCGGCGACAGCACGGCCCAGGCGGGACCGAGCAGCGAGCCGCGAAAGCGGGAGATGAACTCGCGCCGCACCACGGCGCGAATGAGCTCCCGATGCCGCCACGCCCGTTCGAAGGGGGCGACATAGGCGGGGGGAATCGATGCGGGCAACAGGCGGGCGGTCCTCTCAGCAAAAACTGCGCCGTGGCGGCGATCGTCCTCGCATAGACCAGTTCGGCCCGCCTGCTGTCAATGGAGCGCTACTCCACCGTCACGCTCTTGGCGAGATTTCGCGGCTGGTCGACGTCTTTGCCCATGAAGGTCGCGACGTGATAGGCCAGAAGCTGGATCGCGACCGCATAGACGATGGCTGCGAAGGGTCCGGCGATCGCCTCGGGCATTTCGACATAGCCGGCGAGTTCCGCCGCGGCTTCCTTTTGCGCCCGGGGCGAACCGATCAGGATCAGATGTCCGCCGCGCGCCGCAACCTCCTGCAAATTCGAGACGGTCTTCTCGAGACTCGCGTCGGGCGGCGCGAGCACGATGACCGGCATGGCGTAGTCGATGAGCGCGATCGGGCCGTGCTTCAATTCGCCCGCGGCATAGCCTTCCGCGTGAATGTAGGACAGCTCCTTGAGCTTAAGCGCGCCTTCCATCGCCAGCGGGAAAATGGGGCCGCGGCCGAGATAAAGCACGCTCGACGCGCGGGCGACGTCGCGCGCAACCGGTTCGATCAGCGCCTCGCGGTTCAGCACGTCCGCCATCTGGCCCGGCGTGGCGATGAGCTCCGCGACGAGTTCGCGCTCGCGCTCGCGCGTCAGAACGCCGCGCGCCCGGCCCAGCGCCAGCGCCAGACAGGCGAAAACCGCGAGCTGGCAGGTGAAGGCCTTGGTGGAGGCGACGCCGATCTCCGGCCCGGCGAGGGTCTTGGCGACGATGTCGCTTTCGCGGGCGATGGTCGAGGTCTCGACGTTGACGATGGAGAGAATGTGCTGGCCGCGCTCGCGCGCGTAACGGAGGGCCGCGAGCGTGTCCGCCGTCTCGCCCGATTGCGAGACGACGATCATCAGACCGTCGTCGGGCAGCGGCGGGTCGCGATAGCGAAACTCGGACGCGATGTCGATTTCGACCGAGAGCTTGGCGAAGCGCTCCAGCCAGTAGCGCGCGACGAGGCCCGAATAATAGGCCGTGCCGCAGGCCGAGATGGTGACGCGCGACAGCGATTTGGGGTCGAAGGTCAACTCGAAGGGCAGGCGCACGACGCCTTCGGCGAGGTCGAGATAATGCGCGAGCGTTCGGCCCACGACCTCCGGCTGCTCATGAATTTCCTTCGCCATGAAGTGGCGGTAATTGCCCTTGTCGACGAGGAAGCTCCCCGTCTGCAACGGCTGCCGGCGGCGCTCGACGACGCGGTCCTCCGCGTTGTGGAACACGGTCGCGTCCCGACGCAGAACGACCCAGTCGCCTTCGTCGAGATAGGCGATGGAATGCGCGAAGGGCGCAAGCGCCAGCGCGTCCGAACCGAGAAAGACGCCGTCGTCGCCCCAGCCTACCGCCAGCGGCGAGCCGCGGCGCGCGCCGATGAGAAGATCGGGCCGTCCCTCGAAGAGAAAAGCCAAAGCGAAGGCGCCCTTGAGGCGCTTGAGCGCCCCGGCGACCGCGTCCTCCGGAGTCGCGCCGCTCTTCAGCGCCTCCGCGACGAGATGCGCGACGACTTCCGAATCGGTCTCGGAGGCGAAGACATGTCCTTTGGCGGAGAGTTCCTCGCGCAGTTCGCGGAAGTTCTCGATGATGCCGTTATGGACGACGGCGACCTGGTCGCTCGCATGCGGATGGGCGTTGGTCTCGTTGGGCTTGCCATGGGTCGCCCAGCGCGTGTGGCCGATGCCGATCGCGCCCCGCAAGGGCGCGCCCGCGAGTTTTTCCTCGAGATTTCTGAGCTTGCCGCTCGCGCGCTGACGGGTGAGTTTCCCGTCCTCGAGCGTCGCGACGCCGGCGGAGTCATAACCGCGATATTCGAGACGCTTGAGCGCGTCGACGAGCTTGCCCGCCACCGGGCCGTCGCCAAGAATTCCCACAATGCCGCACATGTCGACCTCCCGATGCCACAATAGCAAGAGCGCCGCCAGGAACGGCTTGGCGCCGCGGACAGAAGAGGATCAAGGTTAAGTGGCAAGAAAGATTGCTGGAGCGTCGCAAGGGGGCCGCGACGCTATTTCTTTTCCTTCTTCGCAGCCTGCGCCGCACGGAAGGCCGCCGCCCAGCCGGGCTTTTCAGCCTGCCGGCCGCGCGCGACGGCGAGCGCGTCCGGCGCGACGTCCCCGGTCACGACCGAACCCGACCCCACGTAGGCGCCCGCGCCGATCCTGACCGGCGCGACCAGCGCCGAGTTCGAGCCGATGAAGGCGTTTTCGCCGATCTCTGTGCGGTATTTGAAGAAACCGTCGTAATTGCAGGTGATCGTGCCCGCGCCGATATTGGCGTTGGCCCCGATTTCGGCGTCGCCGATATAGGTGAGGTGGTTGACCTTCGCGCCTCTGGCGACATTGGCGTTTTTGATCTCGACGAAATTGCCGACCTTGGCCTTTTCCGCGAGCCGCGCCCCCGGCCGCAGACGCGCGAAGGGGCCGATGGCCGCGCCAGCGCCCACCGAGGCGCCTTCGAGATGCGAGAAGGCGTGGATCACCGCCCCGTCGCCCACCGAAACGCCCGGCCCGAAGACAACGTTGGGCTCGATCAGCACGTCGCGTCCGAAAGCCGTGTCCGCACAGAGGAACACGGTTTCCGGCGCGATCATGGTCACGCCCGAGGCCATGGCGGCGCGGCGCAGGCGCGTTTGCGCCACCGCCTCCGCCTGCGCAAGCTGAACGCGGTCGTTGACGCCGAGCACCTCGCTCTCGTCCGCCACCACGACCCGCGCCTCGCCCAAGTCGGCGCGGGCGAGTTCAACGACGTCGGTCAGATAATATTCGCCCTTGGCGTTGGCGTTGCCGATCCGCTCCAGCAGCGCGAGCGCCCGACGGCCGTCGATCGCCATCAGCCCGGCGTTGCAAAGCTTGACCGCGCGCTCGGCCTCAGTCGCGTCTTTCTCTTCCCGGATCGAAACGAGACGCCCTGCCCCATCCTGAAGCAGACGCCCGTAGCCGAACGGATCGGCGGCGACGAATCCAAGCGCCGCGACGGCCGCGCCCTCGGCGAGAGCGGCGCGCAGGCCCAGCACGGTTGCGCCCGTGACGAGCGGCGTGTCGGCGAAGAGCACGAGAAGATCGTCGCAGCCAACGGCGATGGCCTCCCGCGCGGCGAGCACGGCGTGGGCGGTGCCGAGGCGCTCCGCCTGCACGAAGACCCGGGCGTGCGGCGTGAGCCGCAGCGCCTCGGCGCGCACGTCGTCGCGCCCCGGTCCGATCACCACGGCGACGTTCTCGACCCCCGCGGCGGCGACGCTCGCGAGGACATGCGCGAGCATGGAGCGCCCCGCGACCTGATGCAGAACCTTGGGCACATCGGATTTCATCCGCGTGCCCTCCCCGGCGGCGAGAACGACAGCAAGGGCGGAACGTGTCACAGACGGATTATTCATCAATAGAATCAGTCTTTTTCGTTCGACGTCAGGACGCGGGCGGAAGCCCGCGCCGCGCAGCCGGAGGCCCGGCTGTTTCGGCGAATAGGTAACTTGGACGCGGTTGCGAGGCAAACTTGGCGGGCAAGACGCGCTGGAAGAATCCCGTTCCGAGCGTCCCCTTTCTTGTGTAGATAGGCTTTGTGACGCGCACGGCGCGCTTCGCCCTTGCCTTTGGAACCTTATGTTTGAACGTAGAGACGTCTTGAAAGCGGCCCTCGGCGCCATTGTCGCGGGCGTCGCGCCGGCCGATGCGCGCGCCCAGGGCCCCCAGCCGCCAGCGCCGCCGCCGGCTCCTTTCACAGGAGATATGATCGTCGAATTGGCGAAGGCCCTCGCGGCCAAGCCCTATGTCGCGCCGCCCGCCGATTTGCGCGAGCCCTTCGCGAGCCTGACCTACGAGCAATTCGTCGGGATCAAGACGAAGCCGGGCGCGGCGCTCTGGGCCGGCGAAAACAAGGGATTCTCGATCGAGCCCCTGCATCGCGGCAACATCTTCACCGCGGCGGTCGATCTCTTCATCGTCGAAAACGGCGTCGCCGCGCGGGTCGCCTACGACCAGAACCGCTTCGACTATGGCGGACTGAAAATTCCGGAAAAACTCCCCGACATAGGCTATTCCGGCTTTCGCGTGCTCCACGCCCACCCGGGCGGCGGCGAGGCGGAGCTCGCGATTTTTCAGGGCGCGAGCTTCTATCGCGCGGTCGCCGCGGGACAGAATCCGGGCGTCGCCGCCCGCGGCCTGTCGATTCGCACCGCCGATCCCCGCGGCGAGGAGTTTCCGGCCTTCCGCAGCTTCTGGATCGAGAAGCCGCAGCTTGGCTCGAACGCCCTCGTGATCCACGCGCTGCTCGATTCGCCCAGCGTCGCCGGCGTCTATCATTTCACGCTGCATCCGGGCGAAGCCACCATCATCGACACCGAACTGACGCTGTTCCCGCGCACCGGCGTCGATCATTACGGCCTCGCCGGCTTCGCGGCGGCCTCCCTCTACACGCCGCTCGACACGAAGCGCCGGGCGGAGGATCTGCGGCCCGCGGTCACCGCGATCAACGGGATCCAGATGCTGACTGGCGCCGGCGAATGGCTCTGGCGGCCTGTCTCCAATCGCGAAGAGCTGCAGTTCTCCTCCTTCGTCGACGTCAATCCCAAGGGCTTCGGCGCGCTGGTGCGCGACCGGGACATCGACAGCTATCAGGACGACGTCCAGCATTGGGAGCGGCGCCCTTCGCTCTGGATCGAGCCGCTCGGCGACTGGGGCGAGGGCGCCCTGCAACTCGTCGAGATACCGTCCGAGTCCGAGAATAACGAAAACATCGTCGCTTATTGGCGCCCGAAGGCGGCGCTGTTCGGCGGCGCCCAGGCGACTTTCGCCTACCGGCAATTCTGGTGCTGGGATCCGCCGAGCCGGCCGCCGCTGGCGATCGCCTCTCAGTCGCGCTCGGGCCGCGCGCCCGGCTCGAAACTTCGCCGTTTTGTGGTCGTTTTTTCCGGCGACGTTCTGGCCGATCAAGAAAAGGCGGCGCGTCTTTCCGCCGCCTTGACCACCTCTCCGGGATCGGCCACGAACATCCGCACGCTCCCCAATCCGCTGGCGAAGACGTGCCGCGTCGTGTTCGACGTCGATCCCGCCGGAGAGAACTTCTGCGAATTGCGACTTGTCCTGCGCGCGGACGAGCAGCCGATCAGCGAAACCTGGCTCTACCGATGGACCCCCTGAAAATTGCGCCGATCGAACCGTCCGAGCCGGCGACAATCCTGAAAGATCCCGCCGCCGCGCCGCCGACGCCGGTCGAGAGCCGCCTCTCGATGCCGGCGCAAAATCTCTTCAAGTTCGATTCGCGCCAGATCCGCAAACGCATGGCGCCCGACCTGTGGCGCACGCCATGGCTCGCCCGCCTCGTCACTTTTGGCGGCGGCCTGGCGCTGACGGTCTACGGCGGCTACCAGATGTATCGGGTTATCGACGTCGGCGGCGTCACGACCCTCAAATGGGCGCTGCTCGCGCTTTTCATTCTCAACTTCTCGTGGATCGCGTTAAGCTTTGCGAGCGCCGTGGTGGGCTTCGCCGCCCTGCTCTCCAATCGCCCATCGCCGCCGTTGCCGGCGACGCTGCGCGAAAAGACCGCGGTCGTCATGCCGATCTACAACGAGGCCCCGAGCAGGGTCTTCGCTGCGCTACAGGCGATCTACGAGGACGTGCAGGCGACGGGCCTCGGCGAGCATTTCGACTGGTTTTTCCTCTCCGACACGACGAATCCCGACATCTGGATCGCGGAGGAGCGCGCCTTCATCGCGATCCGGCGCCGCCTTGGCCCCAGCGCGCGCATTTTCTATCGTCGCAGAGAGAAAAACGTCGGGCGCAAGGCCGGCAACATCGAGGACTTCGTCTCGCGCTGGGGCGGCTCTTACGCGCATATGGTCGTGCTCGACGCGGACAGTCTGATGACCGGCCCGACCATCGCAAAACTCGCGGCCGCCATGGAGGCCGATCCGGACTCCGGCATCATCCAGACGCTGCCGCTTATCATCAACCGCAATACGCTCTTCGCTCGCGTCCAGCAATTCGCGGCGCGCATCTACGGCCCCGTCATCGCCGTGGGCCTGTCCTGCTGGATGGGCCGCGACGGCAATTACTGGGGCCACAACGCCATCATCCGCACGGAAGCCTTCGCGCGCCATTGCGGCCTTCCGGACCTGCGTGGCCGTCCGCCTTTCGGCGGACATATCCTGTCGCACGACTTCGTCGAGGCGGCGCTGATCCGACGCGCCGGCTATGCGGTCTACATGATGCCGACGATCGGCGGCTCCTACGAGGAAAGCCCGCCCTCGCTCATCGATCTGTCGATACGCGACCGGCGCTGGTGCCAGGGCAACCTCCAGCATTCGCGCGTGCTGTTCGCGCGCGGCCTGAGCTGGGCGTCGCGCCAGCACTTCCTTACCGGCATCTTCGGCTATCTCACCTCGCCGCTGTGGCTGCTGCAACTGCTCGTCGGCATCGTGATCGTCTTCCAGGCGAGCTACTTCAAGCCGGAATATTTCACGAGCGACTTCGCGCTGTTCCCCACCTTCCCGCGGTTCGACGCCGAGCGCTCGCTCGATCTCTTCGCGCTCACCATGGGAATTCTCCTCGCGCCCAAGCTCTTCGGCCTTCTCGTCGCGATTTACGAGCCCGAGACGCGCAAAGGCTCCGGCGGCGCCGTCATGCTGCTGATCTCGACGCTCTTCGAGGTCGTGCTTTCCGCGCTTCTCGCGCCGATCATGATGCTGATCCAGACCGGCCATGTGCTCAATATCATCTTCGGCTTCGACACCGGCTGGGATCCGCAGCGGCGCGACGACGGCTCGGTGCCCTTCATCGACATCGTGAAGCGGCATCGCTCGCATGTCGCGCTCGGCGCGCTCTCGCTCGTCGCGGGCCTCATGATCTCGCCCTCGCTGGTCGCCTGGATGTCGCCGACGATCGCCGGCCTCATCCTCGCCATTCCGATTTCCTGGCTCACCAGCCAGCGCTGGCTCGGGCTCGTCTTCCGCCGCGCGGGCGTGCTGGTGACGCCGGAGGAAACGACGACGCCCCCGATCGCCAAACGGGGCAAGGCGCTTTCCAAGGCGCTCGCCCGCGGGGACGAGGACGAGATCAACGGACTGTCTGCGATCCACGCCGATCCCGAGCTGCGCGCGCTGCACGAGGCCTGGCTGCCGGCCCGCAAGCCCCGTCAGCGCGGGGTCGTCACCGCCGACCGCGCCGTCGCCGAAGCCAAGATCGCCGACGCCGAGACGATCGAAGACATCGTGCAATGGCTCAACCGCGGCGAACGTCTCGTGGCGCTCTCCGACCGCGCGTTGATCGGCATGATCGCGAGATTGCCGCGGAAGGCGGACAAGAAGGCCGAAAGCGCGCGGGCGGCGGAGTAACCGCTTTTCGTACCCGCGCAAAGACCGATCTCGCTATTCGCCGCGCCGGAGACGGGCGGCGTCTGATCCGAGCGGCGCGACGTGGGGAAAGGTTGCAAGGGAGCGACAATCCTTGACCACCATCTACAAAATCATCTCCGCCGCAGAATGGCGCGCGGCGGAAGCGGAAGGCGTCTTTCGCGGCGCGGCCGTCGATCTCGCGGACGGCTACATTCATTTCTCGTCCGCTGATCAGGTTGCGGAGACGGCGGCCAAACATTTCGCCGGACAGGGCGGCCTGCTGCTCGTCTCGATCGACGCGGACAGACTTGGCGATGCGCTGAAATGGGAGGTCTCGCGCGGCGGCGCGCTGTTCCCGCATCTCTATGCGACGCTCGATCCTTCCGCCGTCGCGCGCGTGTCGCCCTTGCCGCTCGGCCCCGGCGGCCGGCATGATTTCACGGGCCTTGTATGATTGACTCCTTTGGCCTCGCGCTTCCCTTCCTGCGCCTTCTCGACGCGGAAAGCGCCCATCGCGCGACGATTACGGCGCTGAAGGCTCTGCCGCCGCGCGCGCCTCGAGAAAGCGACCCGCGCCTCGCCGTCTCCGCCTTCGGCCTCGATTTCCCCAATCCGATCGGCCTCGCGGCGGGTTTCGACAAGAACGCCGAGGTTCCCGACGCCATGCTCGGCCTCGGCTTCGGCTTCGTCGAAGTCGGCACGCTGACGCCCCGCGCGCAGCCAGGCAATCCGCGCCCGCGGGCCTTCCGGCTCGTCGAGGATCGCGCCGTCGTCAATCGCTACGGCTTCAACAACGAGGGCCATGCGCCGGCGCTGGCGCGGCTGGCGCGCCGCGCGCAACGGGGAATCGTCGGCGTCAATGTCGGCGCCAACAAGGACGCCGCCGACCGCGTCGCCGATTACGTCGCGGGCGTCAAAACATTCGCCGGCGTCGCGAGCTATTTCACGATCAACGTCAGTTCGCCCAATACCCCCGGCCTGCGGGATTTGCAGGAGCCCGAGGCGCTCTCCGAGCTACTCGCCCGCGTGATCGAGGCGCGCGACGCGGCGTCCGCGCGCTGCCCCGTGCTGCTGAAAATCGCCCCTGACCTTACGCTCGGTCAGCTCGACGCCATCGTGCGCGTCGCGCGGGAGCGGCGCGTGGACGGCATGATCGTCTCCAACACCACGGTCTCTCGCCCTGCGACGCTGCGCTCGCCGCTCGCCAATGAAACCGGCGGCCTGTCCGGCGCGCCGCTCTTTACGCTCTCGACCGACATGCTCGCGCAGACTTTCCTGCGCGCGGAGGGCCAGTTCCCGCTCGTCGGCGTCGGCGGGATCGACGGCCCGGAGACGGCGCTGAGAAAAATCGAAGCGGGGGCGACGCTGGTTCAGCTCTATTCCGCGCTCGTTTACGAAGGGCCGGCGCTCGCGACGCGCATCGCGCGCGGGATCGTCGATGCGCTGGAAAAAGGCAAACTGCCACTTTCCGCCCTCGTCGGACGGGAAGCCGCAAACATCGCGAGAGAGCACGGAGCATGAACGAAGACGAACGCGCCATCCGCCAATTTGTCGAGGACTGGTTCGCGGCGAGCCGGAATGGCGACGTCGACGCGATCCTGAGGCTTCTGGACGAAGACGCCGTCTTCATGTCGCCGGGCGCCGAGCCTTTCGGCGCGCAGGCCTTCCGGGCGGCCGCCGCGCAGATGAGAAACATGCAGCTCGACATGCAGAGCGACATTCAGGAAATCAAAATCCTGGGCGACTGGGCCTTTTTTCGCGGCCGCCTGCAAGTGACAGTCACGCCGCCGGGCGGCAAGGCGATCCGCCGCGCCGGCCATGCGCTGACGATCCTGCGCAAAACCGCGGACGGCCGGTGGGTTCTCGCGCGAGACGCGAATATGCTCGCGTGACCGCCCGCCTCGCGGCGCGCTTTCGGGAGGGGACCATGAATATGCGCCCGACGACACTGGCCGCCTTCGTCCTCGCCTGCGTCGCCGCCGCGCCGGCGCGCGCTGGCGTTTCCTGCTCGCCGCAGGCCTCGGGCGTCGCCGGCGTCATCGCGAACCAGAACGACGTCATCGCGGCCGTCAACTGCCTCGGCCGGCAGATCGCCGATCTGCGAAACGGCGCAGGAGCGGGCGATCGCGCGCAGGCCGCCCGCATCGACGAACTGGCGCGGCAGATCACGATGCTGCAATTCGCCATCGACGGCCTCGCGCGCCGGATTTCCCTGCTCGAAGCCGCCGCCATCGACATTCGCCGCACGGTCTACCCATTCGAGCATTCCATCTATCCGCCGCCGAATCCGCCCACGCCGCGGCAGTGACGGCGCGAATTTCGGCGCCGCGGCTTCCTTGTGCGGGCGCGCAATGCTATCCCGCGCACATTCAACGCCAAGAGGAAACATCATGAGCGAACATATCTGGCTGCGCACCGGCGAAGCGACGGTTCTGGCGGCCGACGGCCAATATACGGACGCGATGCCGGAAGTGCTGATCGGCAATGTGAAGGGGCCGGTCGGCCACGCCTTCGCCGCCATGACGGGACAGGTCGCCGGCCATCCGCGCATGTTCGTCATCCGCGACCTCAACCAGCAGGTTCGTCCGGCGACGATGATGACGACCAAGATGACGGTGAAGTCGGAGGACTATGTCGAGCTGCTGGGCGGCGTTGTTCAGGCGGCCACGGCCGACGCCATCGTCGACTGCGTCGCGGAAGGAATCATTCCGAAGGATCAGGTCGACGACTTGTGCATGATCATCATGGTCTGGCTCGATCCGCGCTGCGCCAAGCATCTCAAGAAGCTCGACAAGAAAGACCTCTATCGCACCAATTACGAGGCGACGAAGCTCGCCATTTCGCGCGCGATGAAGGGCGAGCCGACGATCGACGAGCTGATCGCCAACCGCAAGACGATCTCCCATTACGCGCTCGAAGGCGTGTTCGACGAATAACGAAGAAAGCGGCGGCGCAACGCGCCGCCGCCCGTCACGAGTGAAACAAGCGCGCGCAGCCCGCCAACGAGGCCGCGCCCTGCGTTCGACTGTCGGAGCAACTACGGCTTTTTCTCCGACGGGACACATCGGCGATGTTTGATCCGGGGATTTGATGGCGCAATCTTTTCCAGCGACTGGAGGGATGCGCTATGGGCCAGGTTCTCCACGGGAGCGCCCGCAGGCGGTGCGTCGAGCGATACAACATAGTCAAGAAAGCCTGAGAGCGCTCGCCAAGCGGTATGGCGTCAACCAGAAGACGATCGCCAAATGGAAGAAGCGGTCGTCGGTTTCCGACGCGCGCACGGGGCCGAAAGAGCCCAGATCCACGGTCCTGACGGTCGAAGAGGAGGCGATCATCGTCGCCTTCCGCCGTCACACGCTGCTGCCTCTGGACGACTGCCTCTATGCCCTTCAGGCGACGATCCTTAGCCTGACGCACTCGTCGCTGCATCGCTGCCTTCAGCGCCACGGCGTCTCAAAGTTGCCGAACGTCAAAGGCGAGGTCTCCGCCAAGCGGAAATTCAAGGCCTATCCGATTGGTTATTTTCATATCGACATCGCCGAAGTCCGCACGGCCGAGGGCAAGCTCTACATGTTCGTGGCGATCGACCGCACGTCGAAATTCGCCTTCGTCGAGCTGCATGAGAGAGCAACGATGCGGATCGCCGCCGACTTTCTGTTCGCGCCGATCAAAGCCGTTCCCTACAGAATCGACACCGTGCTCACCGATAATGGAACGCGCTTCACCGACCCCGGCGGCGAGACCTGGACTCCTACGGAGATCAAGCAGATGTTGGCGGAGGGACGGCCTTTCCGAGCCCATGCGTTCGAGTTCGCCTGCGCCCGCGCCGATATCGACCATCGCCTGACCAAGCCCAAACATCCTTGGACGAATGGTCAGGTCGAGCGCATGAACCGCACGATCAAGGACGCGACCGTCAAGCGCTACTTCTATGAAACGCACGCAGAGTGGCGAACGCATCTCGCCGACTTCGTCGCCGCATACAATTTCGCGCGCCGTTTGAAGACGCTCAAAGGCCTCACGCCTTACGAATTCATCTGCAAACTCTGGACGACGGAGCCAGAGAGATTCATACTCGACCCCCTCCACCAAATGCCGGGACTAAACATCTAGGTCACGGATCATCCAGAAGCCGTTGCCCTCGGACGATCCGAAGCAGCGCAAGCCTGACATTTCCAAGGCGCGGGAGACGCTCGGCTGGGAGCCCGCCTGCGCGCTGCGCGACGGTCTCGTGAAGACGATTGTCTATTTCGACCAGCTTCTGCGCATGAACGAGCGGCTCGAGGCATAGATGGCGTTGCGCAACGCCCGCCGCCAAAACCGGCGGCGGACGGGACGGAGGAACTGAGGCGGGCGCGTCAGGGCGAGAGAGCGGCGGGATTCATCATGAATGCGCCCGGCTGGGGGGGGGATCCTCCGATCGCCCTCGTCCACGCTGATCGTATGCCCTAAATTGCGAGTTCGGATTTTGGGCGCGCGAGGCCGTCGGTCGGGGCGCGCGCCCTGAACAAGCCAGGCGGCGGTGCGATGTCTTTCCCTTTTTGGGGCGCGTTTCGAAAGAACTCTGGTCGACCGCGGGCCGCGCCGGCGCCGGCCGCCGGAACGCGGATCTATGCGATCGGCGACATACATGGTCGCCTCGATCTCCTCGACGTCATCCTGCGCCGGCTGGAGGACGATTTGCGGGAGAAGCCTCCCGAGGGCGAGGCCGTGATTGTCTTTCTGGGCGATTATGTCGACCGCGGGCTCCAGTCGGCCGGAGTCGTCGAACGCCTGACCAGCGGCGCCTTCCCCGCGCGCGTCGTCGCGCTGCGGGGCAATCATGAAGCGACCCTGCTCGATTTCCTTGAGAATCCGGACGTTCTGGACGACTGGCGCCGCTATGGCGGGCTGGAAACTCTCGTTTCCTACAGGGTCGACGTCAAGGAAGCGATGCGCGGCCGCGACTTCGCGCGGGCGCGCGACGCCTTCGCCGAGGCGCTTCCCGCGCGTCATCGCGCGTTTCTGGAAAAGACGCAGCTCTCCTGGGAGTCGGGCGACTATTTCTTCTGCCACGCGGGCGCGCGGCCACATGTGCCGCTGGCCGAGCAGAGCGAGCGCGATCTGCTCTGGATACGCGAGGAATTCAATTCCTTTCAGGGATCCTTCGAAAAGCTGATCGTCCACGGCCACACGCCGGCGCCCAAGGCGGAAGTCCTGCCCAACAGGATCAACATCGACACCGGCGCCTATGCGACGGGCGTCCTCACCTGCCTCGTGCTGGAGGGATCTGAGCGACGCTTCATATCGACGGGCGCCATGGGCGCGAAGAGTTAACGGCGGCGGGCGGGGATAGGATAACAGCCCGTCGAGGCGTCGCCGTTGGCGCCGGGATCGAGCGCGGCGGCGCAGTCGAAATTGGGATCGACCGGCGGCGGGGGCGGAACGGGCCCTCCCGCAGGGGGCGTATCGACGCCGAAACGGGCGCCCTCCGGTCCGGCGGCCGTCATTGGCCGGGCCCGCCATTCGTCCCGCGCACGGCGCGCGATTTCGGGGTTAATCTGGGCGTTTCTTTTCAGGATGGAGCGCGGACGAAAACCGACGCCGCCCCGGGCGATCGCGTCGGAAAGACCGTCATGTCGCGGTCGCCGCCGACGACGATCTGGAAGCCGTCCTGGCGCGGGCTGAAGTGAAAGCCCGATTTTTTGCCGGCCCATCCGTCGGCCCCGGAAGAGCCGAGGCTGCAGCGTCCGGTCCCGAAGGCTTTCTCGCAGGCCTCCCGTGCCGGAAACCGCGGGGCCTTCTCGTAGAATTCCGCTTGCGCATGGCCGCCGCATTCGCGCAGAGCTCAGGGAGGAATTTACCCGCGGAAACGCAGGCGGTTTCCGCGCCATAGACATATTGCCCGCGTCCCGGCTCCGCGCGCGCCGCGCCGAGACAGAAGATCGCGAGCACGGCGGAGAGAGGCGGAGCCGAGCGCTCAGCCGGTCGCCTTCGGGCGTCAGGAGTCGCCCCTGAAGAACGCGGCTCACTCGGGGCTTGTTTGATTTTCTGACTTTTCCGGCTGGGCGAAGGCGCGGAGGAGGAAGGCGCACAAAAGCGCGAGCCATTTGAGCAGGCGCCGGAAGTTGTAACCGGCTGCGGCGAGGACGGCGCTGGCGGCGTCGCCGGTCGTATGGGCGAGGAAGTTGCGGCCCATTCTGTGGTCGGCTTTGAAATGTCCGATGACCGGTTCGACGGCGGAGCGTCGCCGCAAACCGCGCTTGACGGCCGCGAGCGTGATCCGCCCTGGCCGGTCGGCGCGCAGCTCGATCTTATGCAAAGCGGCGACGCGTTCGGCGAGGCGGTCGGCTTTCGTCGGGCAGGCGTCGACGAACAGCGCGTTGCGGTTCTCCATCGGCGCATGGCCGATGCTTTTTCAACAGCCTGTTAGGGCGGCCCTCGAAAAGCTCGGACTTTGGTCCGTTGTCGCTCCCAATCTCGCCTTCACGGCCAATGTGAGCGCGGCCCTGATGTTCGTCGCAAGGGGAGAGGCGCCGCTCGGCATCGTCTATCTCAGCGATGCGAAGGCCGAACCCAACGTGAAAATCGTTGCGGCCTTTCCGCCGAGTTGTCGCCCGCCGATCGTTTATCCCGTCGCTTTGACGGCAGCGAGCCAAGCCACGGCGCCTGCTCCAGTTCGCGCACGGTTTTCGCCTGCATCTGGTCAAGTCAAACGATAATATCGCTATTTTCTATTGACTAAGTGGACTAAATCAAGTTTTATCCCTCCTCGAAATCCAATCCAGTCCTATAATGGAATCCTGTCCTATAATGGAAGGCCATCCGAAACAGATCAGGATTCTTCTTAAAATCATTTACTTGCGAACACGGAGCTTGGGTGTGCGCGTCGGCGGCAAGAAGGGAAAGTCATGAAATCCTTGGTTGCAAAGGCTTGGATGGGACCTGCGACGGCCGCCCTGTTGCTAGGAACGCCACAGCTGGCGACGGCCGACGACCATATGGTCGGGGCTGCGTCCTCGGCGTCCAGCGGGGTTGGGGCGGCGAGGGGGAAGGCCCGGGTTTCGGGGGGCGGGGCTGCGGGGTCGGGGGAAGGGGAGGAGAAGAAGAGCTATTACGTTCCGACGCGGGGCTATCGTCTGGAGCCTCAGTCCGACATTCCGCCCTATGTGCGCAATCTCGGCAAGACCTACAAACAGTTCGAGGGGATCGACTGGCTCAACGTCGGCCTTGATTCGCGTTTGCGCTTCGAATATCGCCAGAACGACTATCGTCCCTGGACCGACGCCTCGTCGGGGTCGCCGGTCTCACAGCGCAAATATTTCCCCAATTCGCTCTGGCTGTCGCGCACGCGCGTCTATCTCGGCGTGCAGGATATTCTCGATCCGTTTCGCGCCGTCGTCGAGTTCCAGGACTCGCGCGCCTTCAACAGCATCTACGAATATCAGGGGCAGGAGATCAACGAGGCCGATCTGATCTCCGCCTATGGCGAACTCTATTTCAAGGACGCCTTCGGCAAGGATCCGCGCGGCAACGACCGCCCGCTGACGCTGCGCGCCGGCCGCTTCCATCTCGAGCTGCTCGACCGCCGCCTGATCGCCGAAAACGAATTCCGCAACACCACGAACAATTTCGACGGCTTCCGCATCAAGATCGGCAAAAAGGATAACGACTGGGACATCGACAGCTTCCTGATGCGGCCGGTGATCCGCTACCCTTATCAGTTCGACCGGCCGGACTGGCAGAACTGGATTTACGGCAGCGTGTTCAGCATCCGCCGCTGGTCGGAATACGCCACGGCGCAGCCCTATTTCCTCGGCCGCACGGCCTATGGCGATCCCTATAATCCCTCCGCTTCGGCCAGGCTGCATCGCGAGACCTACGCGCCCGGCCTGCGCGTCTACGGCGCACTCGGCAATTTCGACTATGATCTCGACGTCAACAAGCAGTTCGGCCAGACGGGCGAATTCCGCGCGCTGGGCAATGCGCAGAACGCCGTGCAGACGACGACGGCGCTCGACGCCATCGCCTATGGAATCGAGGCGGGCTACACCTTCTCGGATCATCCCTGGAAGCCGCGCGTCAGCGCCGTCTATACTTACGGCTCGGGCAACAAGAGCCCCTTCGACAGCGTCAGCCAGAACTTCGACATCTTCTACGGCTTCAACCAGCCGTTCTCGCGCAACGACTATATGGCGTGGAACAACATGAAAGCGCCCAAGGCGCGCCTCGAATTCACGCCGGCGAAAGATCTGCGCATCGATGCGGCCTTCAGCGCCTATTGGCTGGCGAGCGCGGCGAACGCCTGGGAACGCGCCAATCTCTATGCGCCGCTCGGCAATCGCGGGACGTTCATGGGCGCGGAGTTCGACATTCGCGCCCGCTACAAGCTCAGCCAGTTCATCAATCTGACGGCGAGCTACGCACGCTTCTGGCCGGGCTCCTTCACCTCGAGCTTCGCGCCGCCGGTCGCGCTGCAGCCCTATTTCCCGCAGTCTTTCCCCGGCCAGACGGGAACGACCAACGGCCTCACCGCGAAGCCGTCGGACTTCTTCTATCTCGAAGCGAGCGTGAACGCCTTCGGCGACGGCAAGCCGATTGCGAAGGATCCGGCCGCGCAGCTCTGGGAGGCGGCGGGACCGGAGGCGAAGCCGGCCAAGGCGCCGGGCTGGCGCGACGTCTATGTGGGCCTCAACGGCGGCGGCGCGTGGTCGAGCCCGGCCGCGAGCGTCTCCGCCTATCCGACGAGCCTCGCCGCCGCGAGCGCGCCGATCGCCGCCGCGGCGGCGCAGGTCGAGCCGGGCGCGCGTCTCGCCGGCTTCGTCGGCGGCTTCCAGCTCGGGACGAACTGGAAGTTCGACAACGCCATCGTCGCCGGCCTCGAGACCGATCTCCATGCGGTCTCCGGCAACACCGACGCGAAGTGGCAGGCGACGCTGGTTCCGGCCGGCGGCGCTGTCTTCGCGACCTATGCGCAGCGCACGGCGACGCTGAACTATCTCGGCACGCTGCGCGGGCGGCTGGGCTGGTTGGCGACGCCGACCATCCAAATCTACGGCACGGGCGGCATGGCCTATGGCGGCGCGCTCTCCAGCGCGGCGTCGTTCGCCCGCCGCGCCGGCGGAGCCAGCATCACCAACGCCACCGCCACCTTCGCCGACTCGCTCATCGGCTGGACCGCGGGCGGCGGCGTCGAATGGGCCGTCACGCCCAACTGGTCGGTCAAGGCGGAATATCTCCACTACGACCTCGGCGCCGTCGCCGCCAACGCCGTCGCCGTCCAGCCCAACGGCTTCTACCAATACGCAATCTCCACAAAGACCGCCTTCAACGGAAATCTCCTCCACGCCGGAATCAACCGACATTTCGACATGTTCGCCGAAGACCCCGCGACAAGGCAGGATTGAGACGGCGCCCGCAAATGCGGCCGACCGCAGACGCCCAACCGAGCGATCTCCTGCGAATTTAGAAGACGCCTGCGAGCCCGGCGCGTTGGAGACGTCAGGCGTCTTGCCGTGAAAAATTTCTGGATTGGAGAAGAGAGAAAGGCGGCGAAGGCTTCTTGATCGGACGCGCCGGATTCAGTCGGCCGCGAGAATCACATTCTGCGGATCGAAGCTCGCCGCGACGTCGCTTCCCTCGATAATTCCTATCGTCTCGACGTCCGTCCGGGGCACGACCGCCGTCATCGTTTTGCCAAGGCCGATATCGATCAGCAACTCGCAATTGCGCTCGGCGTCGGTGCGGCGCGTGACGACTCCGACGAATTGATTCTTGACCTTGCTTCGTCCGCGCGGCGGCGGGCTCACCTCGACGAAAGAGGACTTGACCAGAGCGATGGCTTTGCGGCCGGGCGAAAGATCGAGCTCGTCGGCGGCTTCGTTCGTGATGACAGCGTGGAGGCTGTGTTCGCCAGAGATGTGCAGCATGACGTCGACGTCCACCGGCCATTTTTTGATCGCGGCGACTTCCGCCCGAAACACGTTGCGCGCTGAAATTTTGATCGCGACGCCCCACAGGAGAACGTCCTCCTGCCCGTCGAGCCCCTCCTCCGCAATCATTGAAGAAAAGCTGGACAGTCGATCCTCGAGCTTGTGAAAGGTGGCGATTAGCTTCCGGCCTTCGGGCGTGACTTCGGCGCCGCCGCCGCTTTTTCCGCCGGCCTTGGTCACGAAGGCCGGACTTGGGAGCAGATTGTTGATCGCGTTCACGGCGTCCCACGCCGCCTTGTAGCTGAAGCCAACCGCTTTCGCCGCCTTCGAGATGCTTCCATATTCGGCGACCGCTTCCAGCACCTTTATGCGATCGCGACCGACGAGGAGTTTCCCGTCGCTGCGCAGGGCGAGAAGGGCGTCGATCTTTCTGGCCGTCGTCATCGGTTTCTGGGCCCGTTCCGGCGGTTCCGCGCAAGGCGTTTTCGGGTCTATTCGCCCTTGCGCAAACTCCGAAGGTCCGCACCACCACGCCCCCGATCGTGCGACCACAGGGAGCCAAAGGGAGTCCGACCAAACAGAACAATCCGTTGGTCGCTTATAGTCGCTTGCCGCCCCCCGCACAACACGAGCCTGCGGCCTTGTCTGTAAGGCGACGTCGAGGATCCGCGTCGCAGCGTCTGAAGCCCGCGATCGCGCCCCGGATTTGCCGGAGGCCCCAACCCTTGAGAGGATGGGGTCATGGAAGCGAAGAAGAAGAAATCCAACAGATTTTCACGTGAAGTTCGCCGACCGGGGGTCCGGAGAGCGCGGCAGCGCGAGCAACAGGCCGAAAACGGCGCCGAGGGGTCCGGTCACAGATAAGGCGAGCAGCGCGATCCGCGCTCCCTTTTTGCGCCAAGGGCCGGGAAAAGATCGAAGGACCCCGCGCCAAGTCCCGCGCCTTCGAGATATCCCGTGATCAGTCCGATGATCATCGTGAACAGCCTTGGCGCCGCAGCGTCTCCGGTAGCTGTGCGGACGCCCGGACAGAGATAGCCGATCGCGTAGAGGCAGGCATCTCGACAATCATTGCGCGACGGTTCTCGGTCGGATTTGGCCCTGCGCTACGGTCCGCTACGATTGCGTCGCACGGCCGCCAACAGCGCTCCAACTATGACAACGACTGCTTCCAACGAACGCATGCGACTGCCGCCAAGAAGGAACACGGATTCTCTCGGGGCGAGCAGGCGTCGCGCGGCGGCCAGCGCGTCGGAGGGGGAGTTGAGTGCGCCGATCAGCGGTCGAGCGGCGCGTCTCCCCCCTTGGTCCGGTCAAGCGCGAAAACGCTCTCGCGGCGCGCACGCTTGAGCCCGTGAGGGGAGATCGCGCACGTCGGGGGAAACGCGCATCGCCTGCCTCCCGCTCTCCGGCGCGCTCGACCCTTCGACGGCGACAAACGATCCGATTGTCGCGTTTTCAAAGTTGTCGGCCGTCGAACCTCGTCCGACGAGAAAATCGAGATACCCAACAAAGAGCAGGTCCAACATCTGGCGGCTCCAAAATCTCTAACGCCCAATCATTGAAATAGGCGCGCGATGCGTCCGAGGAAGCGATCGCGCCGCCAATATTTATCGAGGGTAAACGATTGTAGAACGCAAGGTCGCCGCGACGTCGTCACATGTCGTCGCGCCAGTCATCGTTCGATCCGGCCGATGACTTTTCCTTCAATAGGCGCTGGGCTGTCGCAGCCACGCCAAGCCAGATGTCATACCCTTCGCTGTCACCGTGTCGCTTCCGCTGGGAGGCGTAGTCGCGGGCGTTCGCCGGCGCTTCGTCCCGATGCCTGCGCACGAGCGCCCGCGCATGAATTTCGATGGCTTCTTCGAGGGATATTTTCATGTACACATCATATCCATCCGCGCAGGCGGGCGCTAGCCGCCCGCGACGGGAAGAAAGCGCGGATCGCGCGCATCGGCGCCGTCCTGTCATGAAAGCATAATAGAATTTTCGGAGTGAACCCCGCGAACCCCGCCGGCCATAGGTCGCCGACCGATCTCGATGACGCGCCCGAGGCGCAAGATTTCGCGCGCGCGACGGCCCGCGCGCGAATTGTCCACGACGTTGTCCCAGGCCGGGTGCGGCTGCGGCACCAAGGTCTCGTGGCGGACAGCGTGGCGGCGGCCCGGGCCGAAAAGGCGTTGCTTCGCCTGCCGGGCGTCGACCGCGTGAAGACGAGTGTGCTGACCGGGTCGGCGCTGATTGGTTTTCAACCGCCGGCGACGGCGCAAAACCTGGCCGCGGCTCTCGACGCCGCCTTGGCGGGCTTGGAGGCGTGCGCGCCGGCGCCCGAGACGTCGACGCCCGCCTTGGCGGACGGTCCCGGCGCCGACGTCGTTCCGCACGCCGCGCCGATCGACATTGTGGCAGCGCAACTGAGAACGCGGCTGGTCGACGGATTGACGGCGCGGGAAGCGGCGGCGAGGCTTGCCAAATGGGGCAGGAACGAATTGCGGCGCGCCGAGCCGCGCTCCGCAATGGCGATTTTTGCCGAGCAGATGACGAGCCTGCCGATCGCTCTCCTCGCGGCTTCGGCGGCGATGTCCCTTGCAACGGGCGGCCTGGCCGACGCCGTCATGATCGCGGCTGTCGTGCTGGTCAACGCCGGCATCGCGACCGCGACCGAGCGCGACGCCGATCGCGTCATCATGGACCTGATGGTCGAGGCGCCGCCGCCGGCGACCGTCGTTCGAGACGGCGCGCGCAAATTGATCGATGGCGCGGAATTGACGGTGGGCGACATTCTCCTGATCGAGCGAGGCGCCCTGATTCCGGCTGACGCGCGCCTGATCGAGAGCGACGAGCTGAGCGTCAACGAGTCGCCGCTCACCGGCGAGGCGCATCCGGCGGCGAAGGACGCGCGCGCGGTTTTGCCCGCGGAAACGGTCGTTTCCGACCGCCGCAACATGGTCTTCCGGGGCACGGCGGTCACCGGAGGCTCCGGCGCGGCGGTGGTCACGGCCGTTGGGCCGCGCACCGAGATCGGCCGCGTTCAGGAACTGCTCGGCGCCGTGCGTCCGCCGGAAACGCCGATCCAGCGCGAACTTGGCGAGGTCGGGCGCGAACTCGTGATCGTCAACGGGCTCATCTGCGCGAGCGTCTTCGCGCTTGGCCTGCTGCGCGGCCACCCGCTCATTCAGACGCTTCGCGGCGCCATCTCGCTCGCCGTCGCCGCCATTCCCGAGGGTCTCCCCGCGGTCGCCACGACGACTCTCGCGATCGGCGTTCAGGATATGCGCAAGCGCAAAGTGCTGGTGCGCAAGATCGACGCGGTCGAAACGCTCGGGGCGGTCGAGGTCGTCGGCCTCGACAAGACAGGAACGCTCACCGAGAATCGCATGGCTGCGGTCGCCGTTCACGTGGATGGCGCGACGTTTGGCTTGCGTGACGGGCGGCTATGGCGCGACGGCGCCGAGGCAGACGGCGCGAAGCGCGATCAGGCGCGCCGTCTCTTCGAGATCGCGGCGTTGTGCAGCGATGCGGTCGCGACGCGCGGCGACGGCGGATTCGCGATCGACGGCACGCCGACCGAGACCGCGCTGCTTGCGGCCGCCATATCGCTCGGCGTCGATCCGGTCGAGCTGCGGCTTTCGGCGCGCGTCTTGGCGAGCGCGGCCCGCGGCGACGGGCGCAAGCGCATGAGCGCGTTGCGCGAGACGGCCGATGGCGCGCGCCTCCTGTGCGTGAAGGGCGATCCCGTCGAAGTGCTGGCGCGCTGCGGGCGGCGCTGGACGTCCGAAGGCGCGGCGCCGCTCAACGACGACGCGCGGTCGCGCATTCTGAGAGCCAACGAGCGCATGGCGGGCGACGCGCTGCGTGTGCTGGGCGTTGCGTTTCGCGAAGGCGGCGGCGATCCGCGAGACGAGCGCGATCTCGTCTGGCTTGGGCTCGCCGGCATGGCGAATCCGATCCGCGCCAGCGTGCGGCCCGCGTTGAAGCAACTGCACCGGGCGGGCGTACGTACGGTAATGATCACGGGAGATCAGAGCGCGACCGCCTTTGCGATCGCGCGCAGTCTCGACCTCGCTGACGGCGGAGAACTGCGCGTGCTCGAGGCGGGGCAGATCGCCGACATGTCCCCCGAACTGCTCGAGGCGCTGGCGGCGCAGCCGCATGTCTTCGCCCGCGTCAGCCCGGTCGACAAGCTGAACATCGTCAAGGCGCTTCAGGCCAAGGGCCGCATCGTCGCCATGACCGGCGACGGCGTCAACGACGGGCCGGCGCTGCGCGCCGCGGACGTCGGCGTCGCGATGGGCGGCGAGGGCGCTGACGTCGCGCGTCACGCAGCCGACATCGTGCTCGCGAGCGACGATATGGACGGCGTCGTGGAGGCGATCCGTCTCGGCCGGGCGACCTATGCGAATATACGCAGGGTTCTGCGCTATCTTGTCTCAACCAACGCCTCGGAGACCTTTGTCATGCTCGGCGCCGCCCTGTTCGACGCCAGCGAACCGCTGACGCCGATGCAGTTACTCTGGCTCAATCTGGCCACAGACGCGCTGCCCGCGCTCGCGCTCGGACTCGAGCCGCCGGAGTCCGACGTTCTGGACCACCCCCCGCATGATCCGTCGGCCCCCATCATGGGCGCGCGCGATTTCCGCCGCGTCCTGCGCGAAGGCGCCGTCATGGGGAGCGCGGCGCTCGCCGGCTATTATGCCGCCGGCGGTCCCGCCGGGGGCGCGCGCGCCGGCGCGGTCGCCTTTCACGGCCTGACGGTCAGCCAATTGCTGCACAGCATCGCCTGCCGGTCCGAGACCCGGGGCGTTCTCGCCGAACTCGGCCGCCCCCCAAATGCGCGCCTCTATGGCGGGCTGGCCATGTCGCTGTTGTTCCAGGGCGCGGCTCAGGCGCTGCGGCCTGCGCGGCGCCTTTTGGGCCTGGCCCCGCTTGGCCCCGGCGATTTGCTGCGTATCGGCGGCGTCGCCGTCGGCAGTTTGCTCGCCAACGATTTCCTCGGTTACCTTCTCGACCGCCGCGCGGCCCGCGCTCGCGAGGCGCGCCGCAATGGAGCGCCCCATGTCGCCTGACATGATTTTCACTTCCGAGTCGACGACGTCGGGCCATCCCGACAAGCTCTGTGACCAGATCAGCGACGCGGCGATCGACGCCCTGCTGCGCGAGGACGAAAGCGCGAGAGCGGTCGTGGAATGCGCGCTTGCGACAGGCGTCGTGTTTCTCGCAGCGAGATGCGCCGCCGACGCCCGGGTTGATTTGCCCTCGCTCGCCCGGAAAGTCATCCAGGAAGCCGGCTACGCCTCGGAGGGCTTCGACGCACGCAGTTGCTCGATCCTCACGAGCCTCGCCGAGCTGCCGCTCCACGAGCGGGAGGCGGAGCCCGCTCCGGGCGACGAGGAGGCGATTTCGCGTCGGGCCGCGCGCGAGCAAGCGAATGTTTTCGGATACGCGTGCCGGGACACGGCGGCGCTCATGCCGGCCCCAATCATGTCCGCGCACAGAATCGCCAAATCGCTCGACGCCGAGCGGCGCAACGGATTTACCGCCCTCTCCCCCGACGCCAAGACGCAAGTGTCGGTCGAATATCGAGACGGACGTCCCGTCCGCGTGCACAGCCTCTCGCTCACTGTTGCGCTCGACAGCTCCGCAGAAGCGGACGCGCCGGAGCGGCTGCGCGCGCTCGCCCTTGGAGCGCTCGATCGAGGCGACGTCCGTCCGGACGAACGCACGCGCGTCGTCATCAACGCGGGGGGAGCCTTCGAAATTGGAGGACCGGCGCGCCACGCGGGCCTAACGGGACGCAAGACAGGCATCGACTCCTATGGCGAATTCTCGCGCATGAGCGGGTCTGCGCTCTCCGGCAAGGATCCCTCGCGCATCGACCGCGCTGGCGCCTACGCCGCGCGTTACGCCGCCAAGAATATCGTCGCCGCCGGCCTCGCTGACCGATGCGAGGTGCATGTCGCCTATGCGATCGGCCAGGCGGAGCCGCTCAGTCTTTCCGTCGAGACCTTCGGCTCCGGCAGGTTTGGCGACGACGTCATCGCCAAACGGCTTGCGGCCGCTTTCGACTTTCGGCCAGCCGCGATCGTCGCCCGTTTTCGCCTGCGGACGCGCCCGCGGGCGGCCGGGCCGGCTGGTTTTTATCTGCCGCTCGCAACTTACGGCCATTTCGGCCGCGACGATCTCGATCTCCCGTGGGAGGCGACGGACCTCGTCGAAGCGTTGCGCGGCTAACCCAGCTATTCGCCTTCGTCCATCCCGCTCTCGCCCCAGAAACCGCCAAGCTGGCTCGCATACCAGAGAAGCGTCAAGGCGGGAGGGAGGACTTTTTCTCGCGACATCTGCCAGAGCGCGGCGCCCGCTAGCGCGAGGACGACGAGCAGCCTGGGATCGACGGCGGCAGTCGACGCCCGCGCGGGTTGGGGCGCCGGATCGCGGAGAATGAACAAGCCCGCGTTTTGCGCGGCGGCGCTCACTTTTTCAAGCGGGCCGCCGTGCCGGATGAGGATGCTGCCCGTCAGCGGCGTAGTCTCCACCTGCAAGACGCCAGGCAGCGACGACAATCCGCTTGCGACGGAAGAGAAGAAAGCCGCGTCGCCGCGGCGCCCGGGAACGCGCAGGCGCGCCCGGCCAGGGATCGCGTGCGCGACTTCGGCCTCGGGAAGCTTCGCGACCATCGTCAGGCCGTTTCGCCGTCGGGCGGCGGCGGGGCGGCCGCGGCTTTCGCCTCCGGCTCGGCGGACTTCGCGGCGGCGGCCGCCTCCGCATCCTTTTTGGCCTGCGCCATGGCCGCGGCGAAAATATCGGCGACCGCCTCCGCCTTGGCTTCCGCAAACAGGTCCTCCGCCGCCTCCGCGAGTTCGGCCCCGTGCGTCCGCGCCTGGTGATAGGCGAGGATCGCGGCTTTGAGCGCCGCCTTCGCCGCGGGCCGCGCCCGCTTCCCCTCGCGCGTCAGCAGCAAAGCCGCGGCGGCGCCGGTGAGAGCGCCCAATGCAAATCCCCAAGGCTTCATGGATCATTTTCCCGGTCGGAAGGGTCGGCGGCGCGGTCTGACGGCCGCCGGCGCCGAGGTCGGCGAACTCTGGAGCCTGACCGCTCCGGGCGCCGCCCGACGCCGAAAGACGCCGCACCGTCCGATGCGATTGCGAAGCTTATATGACAATAGCCGCAATCCGAAGCGCGACAATTCGACCGCCCGGAGCGTCATAATTCTGTTGGACGAGCCCTGGTTTCTGCAACGGGCGAGCAAGACGAGACCGCATGACGGCGAGACAACATGAACGACCCAATTCCGGCCCATGAACCAAGATCGCAGACGGTCGCGGACTACCTCGTATCGTCCGTGCCCGTCGCCGCCGACTGGGAGACGGCGGGACGGTTTCGCGCGCGCTTCATTGGCCAACGCTACGAGGACGCCTCGCATGTCTTTCTGCTCGCCCCCGATTGTCGACTCGTCGGGATCGTGGCGATACGCGACCTTCTGGCGACGGACGAAGCAACGCCGTTGACAGCGATCGCGCGGGCCCCCGAACTCTATCGCGTATCGCTCGACATCGACCGGGAAGCGGCGGCGAGCCAGGCGATCCACGCCGGACTTTCCATCCTCGCCGTCTGCGATGACAAGGGCCGTCTGCTTGGCGCTGTCCCGGCCCGGGCGCTGATGACCATCCTGCGCGACGAGCATATCGAGGATCTTCATCACATGGCGGGCATTCTCCACAAATCGGAAGCCGCTCAGGACGCGCTCACCGCACCGCCGCACCGGCGCGCGCTCTATCGATTGCCATGGCTCCTTGTCGGCATGGCGGGGATGGCTCTTTCGACGGCGCTGATCTCGCGTTTCGAGGCTGCTCTCAGCGCCCACATCGCGGTGGCCTTCTTTATCCCGGCGATCGTGTATCTCGCCGACTCGGTCGGCACGCAGTCGGAAGTCGTCGTGGTGCGAGGCCTGTCTCTCACCGATTCCGCTTTGCTCCCGCTGTTTTTCGGCGAACTCGGCACCGGCGCTCTGCTTGGTTCGATGCTTGGATGCTTGGCTTTTCCGTTCGTCTGGTTCGCCTTTTCGAATCTCGGCCTCGCCGCCACGGTGGCGGTCGCCCTCGCCGTCGCGAGCACCATCGCCACGGCCTTCGGCTTCATGATGCCCTGGCTCTTCGCACGTCTGGGCTACGACGCCGCCCTCGGCTCCGGACCCGTCGCCACCGTCGTGCAGGACAGTTTTTCATTGCTGACCTATTTCGTGGCGGCGTCGCTGCTCGTCTTTTGAACGTCGCGTCTTCAGGGAGGATAACGAGGCGCCTGCCGGCGCCGTCACGAACTCTCGCCGACGGCTATTTCCGCAAGGCGCGCGCGCAAGGAATCCAGTTTTTGCAGGTTTATGCCGAGCGCGCCGCGAAGAACATCGCCCCTCAGGCCTTCGATCAGCGCGGAAATCAGGGCGCCGAGAGCCGATTTTTCCTTCGCCGGCAAGCGATCGATCGTCGCGCGGAGGCGTTCCCGCGCGGCCGGAAGCGCATAGGCGTCCTCCAGCACGGAGGCGTCGCCATTCAACCAGTCCCCGAGTTTCTCCTTGAGCCTGACGTAGGCGATTGTCGTGCGTTCGCCGAGAATGCCTCTGCGTCCGACCTCCGCAACCATGCTGACCGCCGTGACCGCCAGAGCGCCGATCGTCGCTGCTCCGCTCATTTCGCCTCCCCCAGGCCGCAAACATCGTCGTCCGGGCCACGATTCGTTGTCACAGGAATTTAATCGGCCACGAATTTCAAATCGGAATGACAAAACCTGACGATGGAGAGAAACAGCGAGACCAGCGCCATTCGCGGCCGATTGCGACACGCGAGGTCATCTTACGAAATCGCGCGGCATTCCGCCTGGATTACGATCGAAAAACGTCCGCAGCGGCGGATCGTCTGCTCCAGTTCACCCGACAGGAAATTTGTCAGCGCGCCGGCTTACGGAAGGGAGAACCATTGCCGTCCGCCCGACAAACGATCAAAATCCAGATAATCATCGACTGCGGATTTCACTTTTTTGTCGATTTGACGACAACCGAGGCCCCAGAGCGGCAGGCCGCCTCGATATTTTCAATGCCTGATTACGCAAAGCGTCCATCTCGAAAAGCTCTCTCCGTCATCCGCTCCGGCGCGCCAATAACACCAAAGCTGTCGGTTAACACGAACGCTAACGTCCTCCGGGCGCCAGTCCACGACTGGCGCAACGCCTTCTCAGGCCCCATCACCCATTTCCTGCCCAGGCTCCGGTCGCGGCCTTCGAATCCTTATGGTCGGCGCGTCAGGTCTGGCGATTAAGCCGCGCGCCGCATTCTCGAAATCGTCGCGATCGCGGAAATTCAGACTTTCCCAGCGCGCGGCGGTTCGCCGCGTGCGTCGCTCCCGTAACGGGATTCGCCGCGGTCTACGACAGAGAGGGATGTATCCCCGATAAACTCGCGTTGGCCGAGCCAAAGAGCAGGATCGCGCACTTCCGTCACGAGCGCATATGCTTCATGGATTGCTCCCACGCTTTGTGAAAGCACGCGTAGTCGCCGCTCAAACCGCCACCGCGCCCGCGCCTTGAACTTTGCCATTTTGACGCAGGCCGCGGACGTTATGGCCCAACGTAGGTGAGTCGAAGTCCGGCGACGCCGGCGGCGACATTCAGGCCGGTCTGCGCTTGCACGCTCAGAGGCTGCAGTACGATCGTATTTCGAGAGCCGCCGACGAGCGCGTTGGCGCCGGCTCCGACGCCGACCGACGCATTTGCTCCGACGCCGCCGAAATTGCCTTGCAACGCGCCCGGAGCAAGTCCATCCGTGGGGCCGAGCACGGTCCAGACCATCTGGCTTCGACCCTTAATCCCCAGATCCAGCCCGAGGCGGGTTATTCTGCCCGAATAGCGCTGCCGCGGCGCGTTCCCCACGGGGTCGAAGACGCAAGACAAGCTTTGGCGCGATCCCACGATGAGGCCTATGTTGCCTCGACCCGCGCAAGTGAGCGTGCCCGCGACAATTCCATTTTCCTGGGCTCGCACAGTGGGCGCATGCGTGAGGCCGACTGAGCACGTCAAAAACAAAAAAGTCGCAGAAGTCGCTGCTTTCCGCATAACCGCCCCCGATTTCATCTCTTTTCCAACTCCGCTAGCGTAAGCATGAAACACTTGGCCGAACAATCGGAAAAAAGATCGGTTCGGCCAGCTTCCGTTTTCCGGCGACCAAGGGAGCCGCCTATGGCGCGAGTGCTGCAAAAGGGCGGGCATCATCGCAACGCCGCCTCCCCTTCCACGGCGTCTTCGCCATAGCCTCCACAGCCGCCGACACGATTGTCGGCTGGCCGTCCAAGCGCACGAACGCCATCGAGCCTGGCGTTCATGAACTAGATTCCACGACGCATCCTTTTACGCTTTAACAACCCGTTCGCTCCTGAAGCCGAGCCTTTCCATCACATTTCGGGTGTCCACGACGAGTTGAGCGGAATTCCGGATCGCCTGGTAATCGATATTGTCGTGATCTGTGCAAATCAGCACGGCGTTATAGCGCGCGTAAACGCTTTCGCTTTCGACGACGCTGCGACGGCCTGCCAACTCGGCATGTTCACGTGTGTTCGGAATTTCGGGAACGTAAGGATCGTAGAAATCGACAACCACGCCTCTGCTTTCGAGCAGCTCGATCAGCTTGAGCGCCGGGCTTTCACGAATATCCGAGATATTCTTTTTGTAGGCGAGGCCCACGATCAAAACCTTTGACGATCCCAACGAGACTGACTGATGGCGGTCTAGCGCCTTCTCGAGCTTGCTGATGACAAATCGAGGCATCGAGACATTGATCTCGCCAGCTAGCTCGATGAATCTCGTCGACAAGTCATATTCGCGAGCTTTCCAGGTGAGATAGAAAGGGTCGATCGGGATGCAATGACCGCCCAGCCCCGGGCCAGGGTAAAACGGCATGAAGCCGAAGGGTTTGGTTTTTGCAGCCTCTATCACTTCCCAGATATCTATTCCCATTGCATCGTAAACGACCTTCAGTTCGTTGACCAATGCAATGTTTACGGCGCGGAAGATGTTTTCGGTAAGTTTCACCGCTTCAGCGGTGGCGGGCGAAGAGACGACGACCGTTTTGTTCACCACCGCAGAATAGAGATCGCGCACAAGGAGACTCGCCGCTTCGCCATCGCCGGCAACGACCTTTGGCGTCGTCGTCGTCGTGAAGTCGGCGTTGCCGGGATCTTCGCGCTCCGGCGAGAAGCCAAGATAAAAATCCGAACCCGATTTCAAACCGCCAGACTCGAGAATGGGCTTGACCACCTCCTCGGTCGTTCCCGGCCATGTGGTCGACTCCAGTACGACGATTTGGCCACGACGCAGGCGCTTCGAAATTTCGCGGGCCGAGTTTTCTACGAAACATAGATCGGGTTCTCTATGCCGAGTGAGCGGCGTGGGCACGCAAATGGCGATTGCGTCACACCCCGCCAACTTCGAGAAATCGGTTGTCGCCGACAGCTTTCCGTCCCGAACGAGTTGGCCGAGCTCGTCGCTTCTTACGGCGCCGATGTAGGACTTGCCCGCGTGGACGGCGAATTTCTTTTCTTCGTCCACGTCGAAACCGATCGTGTTGAAGCCGCCTCGAGCGAAGGCAGCTGCGAGCGGCAGCCCGACGTAGCCAAGCCCGATCACTCCGACAATCGCTGAGCGGTCTCTAATACGCTGAGCAAGGGTTGCATGCATGACTATTACGTTCCTCAGAGGCAAGTTTTGAGCTAGGGAAAGTCAGCCGGTCAGTTTGCTGCTTGGAGAAAAGGCAAGACCATTCGACCCGGAGCCATTGCGGTCCTTGTATTGCACGAGGGCCATTCTCCTGTTCCAAAATCAATCACAAGAGTCGAGAAACGCGCGACGCACGAATCCAGATCACGATTTCCGAACGCTCGAACCAATCGCAATGTTCCAAAGCTCAAGGTATAGCTTGGAGCCTTCAAGCGATCATTGTCTTGGACGATGAGACCCTCTGCCTGTGGCAATCGAATCGAGTTTTCGAATGTCTTCGCAGTTGATCGACAGCCATATAAGTTCGAGAAATTTGGCGGCCGCTGGCAGTCGCTGTGCTCTTCTTTGCACCCGCATTTCATGCACGTTATTGGAATTGAAAGATAAAACGCTTTTGCCTGTCAACGGCGGCGCGATTTCCGGCCGTCGGGGCGGGGTAAAACCAGGCCAGTTGGGGCGAGATCGCCGGCATGCAAAGGGGCCCGATCGGGCTCCTTTGCATGCCGGCGGCGAAAATTTATTCGTGGGGCTATGCCGGGGAGATTTCGCCAGTCTCGGGGCGACGACCGGCTCCTCGGATGAGGCGGCTTCTTTGCGCCGCCGCACTTTTGATTGCTTGAGCCGATAGCTCTCGCCGTTCATCTCCAGAATATGGACATGATGCGTCAGGCGGCCGAGCGGCGCGCCGGCGAGACGCTGATTGCCGAACACGCTGGTCCATTCGTCGAAAGGCAGATTGGAGGCGACGATCGTCGATCCGCGTTCGTGGCGGCGGCTGAAGACCTCGAATAGCAGCTCGGCGCCGGTCTGCGACAGCGGGACATAGCCGAGTTCATCGACAATCAGCAGCTTTGCGGCGTCAAGCTGCGCCTGGAGCCTCAGGAGGCGTTTCTCGTCGCGCGCCTCCATGAGCTGATGGACAAGCGCCGCCGCCGTTGTGAAGACGACGGAGAAGCCTCTCTGGCAGGCGGCGAGCCCCAGCGCCAGAGCGACATGCGTCTTGCCCGCGCCGCTGTTGCCCAAGGCGATGATATTGTCGCGCGCGATGACATATTCGCAGCGGGCGAGTTCGAGCGTGAGCGGCTTGTTGAGCGAAGGAATGGCCGCAAAGTCGAATGTGTCGAAGCTCTTCACCGCCGGAAAGCGCGCGGCGCGAATGCGCCGCTCGACCGTCCGCCGCTCGCGATCGATGAGTTGGAGTTCGACGAGGCGCAGCAAATAGCGGATGCGATCCTGCCCGTCGCGCGCCGCCTCAGCTGCGACCTTATCATATTCCCGCAAGACCGTCGGCAGTTTGAGTTGACGCAGATGATGCGTGAGCAGCACCCGTGGCGGCGCAGGCGTCTCGGCGGAAGCTGTCGTGGTCATGCCGCCTCCTTAGAGAGGAGCGCGAGATAATCGGCGGGCTGCGTCGTCGCGACAGTCGTCGCGGGCAAATAGGGATAGGCCGAAAGATCGAGACGCGCCGGCCTGTTCTCAGTACGTGCGATGGCGAGTTGCTTGACGGCGTCGAAGCGGATGGCGCCGAGCCGGATCGCCTCCAGCGCCGCGGCGACGACGACGGTCTCGGCGAAAACCTCGGTCAGCCGCAGAACCTGGATGAACTCGCGTTTGCCGCGCTTGCCCATGCGCGCCTCCAGGAGCTGGCGCAGTCGAGAAAGCGCCTCCGGCATAATCCAGCCCTGCAAGGGCGCCGCCTGATCCAGGGCGCCGGGCTTCTGCTCGAGCAAAGCGAGGTAATGGCGCGGCTCGAAAACAAAGTCGCCGTAGCCGTAGCTGCGTTCATGGCGGGCGATCTCAACGCGTTCGCAGAAAATGACAACTTCGTTGACGAAGCCCTTCACCAGAACGTCGCGATAGCCGTAGCGCGTCGGAACCGAATAATCATTCGTGCGATAGCGCACCAGCGCCTGCGACGAGACCCTTGTCGCGACCTTGTGACAGGCTTCAAACGGCGTCGCCGGAAGCTCCCGGAGAACCGCCTTGTCGGCGGCGAGCCGCTCCAAGATCGTCCGCTCATGGCGTCCCGCGCGCTCCATCTGGCGAGCGAGACACCGCTCGGCCAGCCGCGCGTTCAGCGTATCGATGGAAGGCGCATGCGGGATCGGCGTCAGGTAATTGAGCCGCATGAACTTCACCAAGCCCTCGACCTTCCCCTTGTCGTTGCCCTTGCCGGGACGCCCGAAGCGATCATCGAACAGCAAATGACTGACGAATTCGGTGAAAGCCTGCGTGCGTTTGCGCGCGCCATCGCCGAGAATCTTCGCCACGGCGAGCTTGAGATTATCGTAGAGAATCGACAGCGGAACGCCCCCGAAAAAGGCGAAGGCCGACACATGCCCATCGAGAAAGGCCTCCGTCGTCTCCGCCGCATAGGCCTTGAGGAAGCAGGCGTCCGAGTGCGGCAGGTCGAAGCAGAACACATGCAGCTTCATCTGCACGCCGCCGATGACGGCGACGCATTCGCCGAAATCGACTTGCGCGTGGCCAGGCGGATGCGCCAGCGGAATGAAGACTTCCCGCGATCGTGAGCGCGCCAGCCGCACATAATCCTTCACGACCGTGTAGCCGCCCAAAAAGCCGTGCTCGTCTCGCAGGCGCTCGAAAATGCGCTTGGCCGTATGCCTCTGCTTTGGTGGCGCCGACCTGTCCGCCTCCAGGATCGTGTCGATCATCGGGACAAGCGGCCCGAGCTTTGGCCGCTCCGGTGGCTTTGTGCGGACATAGCCCGGCGGCGCCGAATAGCGGCGCATCTTCGCCACCGTATCGCGGCTCAAGCCGAAAACCCGCGCCGCTTCGCGCCGACTGTTCCCCTCTGTGAAAACAAACTTCCAAACCGCTGCGTAGAGCTCCACAGCAAACATCCCCGCCGCCCCTTCCGAATCGAAATCGGAAGAAGGTTCAGCTCAAAACTGGCCGGGTTTTACGCCGCCACGCGGCAGCGCCATGCGCCGCTCAATGGCCGATTATTGCGCCGCCGCGTACAACACGGAGCCATTCCGCGAGCCATCCCGCGATCACCATCGTCGGCGCCAAAAAAACGTTGTTTGACAATTTCCTACGTGACGATGCCACGCCACTACCGCGTCGCCCGAAAGCCATCTCCAACCGTCGCTTGCGATCCAAGTATATTTAGATTGAACTAGGCTCAGGACTCATTGATTGAGGAAGAAAGTGACGGCTGCTGCGATGCAGATCGCGGAGAAGAAGGTGTGGGCGCAACGGTCGTAGCGGGTTGCGATGCGCCGCCAGTCCTTGAGTTTGGCGAACAGGTTCTCGACTTTGTGGCGCTGACGATAGAGCGCCTTGTCGTAGTCGAGCGGCGTTTTGCGATTGCGCCGTGGCGGAATGCAGGGTTCGGTTCCGCGCGCTTTGAGCGCGTCGCGGAAGGCGTCGCTGTCATAGCCCTTGTCGGCGATCAGCGTTTTGGCCTTCGGTAGGGCGTCGCACATCAGCCGGGCGCCTTTGTGATCGCTCATCTGGCCTTCAGTCAGCATCATGACGAGTGGTTTGCCGGCGCCGTCGCAGACGACATGGAGTTTGGAGTTCAGCCCGCCCTTCGTGCGCCCGATACAGCGGGAAAGAACCCCTTTTTTAACAGGCTTGCCGCCGTGCGATGCGCTTTCAGATGCGTCGAGTCGATCATGATGCGTTCGGGGCTTGGGCTTTCGCCGGCAAGCGCGGCGAAGATGCGATCGAAGACGCCGAGCCGGCTCCAGCGGATGAAGCGGTTATAAAGCGTCTTGTGCGGCCCGTAGCCTTTGGGCGCGTCCTTCCACTGCAGGCCGTGCTTGATCACGTAGACAATGCCGCTGACGACGCGCCGGTCGTCGACGCGCGGAACCCCATGCGCCAGAGGAAAGAATGGCGAAATCCGCGCCATCTGGCGCTGGCTCAGTAAAAACAGATCGCTCATCATCAAGGCCTCCGAATCGGAACCCCTTGTGAATCACAACTCAATCAAATTTAATAGGTCCTGAGCCTAAACACTATGAAGAAGGCACCGAAGCCCGCCACCGCCGATCCTGCCCGCCGCCAGGCGGTGATCTATGCTCGGGTCTCCTCCAAGGAGCAGGAGAAGGAAATCTTCTCGATCCCGGCCCAGTTGAAACGGCTCTAGGAAAATGCCGCCGCCAACGGCTTCACGGTGGCGCAGGAATATGTGGACGTGGAAACGGCCAAGCAGACCGGCCGCGCCGCCTTCGGCGAGATGGTCGCCTATCTCAAGGCGCATCCTTCGGTGCGCGTGATGCTGGTCGAGAAGACCGACCGGCTCTACTGCAACCTCAAGGATTGGGGTGACGGTCGATGAACTCGACGCGGAACTGCACTTCCCGAAAGAGGGTGCGGTGCTGTCGCGCGAGTCGCGTTCCTCGGAAAAGTTCATGCACGGCATCAAGGTGCTGATGGCGAAGAACTACATCGACAACCTGTCCGAGGAAGCGCGCAAGGGCATGCAGGAGAAGGCCGAACAGGGCATCTGGCCGACCAAGTGCCCGCCGGCTATCGCAACATTACCGGCCCGGAAGGCAAGAAAATCATCGCCACCGATCCGGCGATCGCGCCGCTGATCGTCAAGCTGTTCGATTGGTACGCGCGCGGCGACATTTCGCTGAAGGAAGCGGCGCGCAAAGCGCACGCGGCGGGCCTCGTATACCCTAAGAGCGGCGGAAAGGTGCCGGTGAGCACCATCCACACCATCCTGCGCAATCGCCTTTACACCGGCTGGTTCGAATGGAACGGCAAGTTGATAAAGGGCCGGCACGAGGCGCTGATCCCCGTCGAGCTATAGGAGCGGGTGCAGGGCGTGCTCGATGGCCGCTTCGCCAAGAAGGCCAAGCGCGGCAAGCACGTCTTCGCCTTCTCGGGCCTGATCGCGTGCGCATAATACGGCTGCGCGGTGGTCGGTGAGATCAAGAAGCAGCGCTACGTCTATTGCCATTGCACCGGCTATGCAGATAAGTGCGCTGGCAACCCGGCCTCGTGCCGGCGCAAGCATGTGCGCGAGGAGGCGATCGAAGCGCAGTTCACCGAACTGCTCGGACGGTTGGGGTTCGACGACGAGGTGCTCGAATGGGTGCGCGAGGCGCTGCACGCCATTCACGCCGACGAACGCCGCGAGCACAAGGAGGCGATCCGGCGCCATCAGGCCGAATTCAGGCGGCTCGATGAGCGCATTCATGCAATGTACGTGGACAAGCTCGATGGCCTCGTCGATGCGGCGTTCTTCGAGCGCATGTCGAACCAATGGCGCGAGGAGCAGAACCGCTGCCTGCGGGAGATTGAGCGGCTGCAAGCGGCCGACCGCTCCTATATTGGCGAGGGCGTGCAGCTTCTCGAACTCGCCCGAAACGCGCAAAGGCTTTTCGCAAAGCAGGAACCGCGCGAAAAACGCCGCCTGCTCAATTTCTTGCTATCGAACTGCGCCTGGGAGGACGGCGAAGTGGTCGCGACCTTCCGCCAACCATTTGACCTGTTGGCGGAAACGGCCGTGTTCGCGTCGCGCGCTGCGGCTGGTGAGACGGCCAAACGGCCAAAACTGAGATTTGGCTGTGGACGCAGTCTCCTGCGAACCCGTCTCCGCCTGATTTCCCTGGAAACAGGCAATTTATCAGGGAAAATCCCTGTCCGCCGCCGCAGCTGCATGGCCTGGCGCGGCGAAAAACCCGCAAATCCGGCCGCTTCAGGCGGGTCAGGAAGAAAATTCCCTAAGCGCCGGAACAAGGAATAACAGGGAATCTTGCGACGACCGATGAGACCGCTCCGCCAGCAGAGCGCGAGTCATATTGGCGTCCCTGCAAGTACAAGCGCCCTGGCAAGACGACGGCGCGCAAGAGCCTGTCAATAAAAACGCTGGACAAGCCTCTGGAAAAAGAATAGCTTACCGAGTGTTCGCCGCTTCCTTTTCGGAGGAGCGGTCGTTCTACTGCAGGCATTCGACCAGGAGGGTCGGACCGAGCGTGTGGCTGACATCGGGGTCTGAGGACCGCGATGTAAGGCAGGCGCGCCAGGTCCGGGCCTCGTGGCGACCGCCTCTTCCGAAACCGGATGCAACGTCTCCGGTTCGACGAAGAGGTGGTCCCATGCCTGACGAAAACCTCCCCCGCCACACGAAGGTGGCGCCGCCCGAGGGGGTGACGCCGCAGCTGAAGACGAAGTCCCGCCAGCGCCGCGAGCGCCAGCGGCGGTTGAGCACGGCCGAGCTGCATGCGCCGGTCGCCCGCAACGACCTGCTGCCGAAGCTCGAAATCATCCACGCCCCGATCGAAAAGGTCCGGCCGGCGACCCGACGCGTCCGCAAGAAGGACGCCGCCCAGACGGCGCGGGTGCTCTCAAGCATCCGGAAGTTTGGCGTGGTGGCGCCGATCCTGGTCGACGAGTCCTTTCACATCGTCCACGGCCACGCCGTTTACGACGCCGTGCGCGAGGCGGGCCTTTCCGAAATCCCGGTCGTCTGCATCACGCATCTTTCCCGGGCCGAGACGCGCCTCCTGTCGATGGCGCTCAACCGGCTGGCGGAGACCGGCCGCTGGGACGAGGACAATCTGCAGCTCGAAATCGAGGAGCTGATCGAGCTTGGCGAAGATGTGGTGGTCGCCGGCTTCGAGCCGGCCGAGATCGACGCCTTGCTGTTGGCCGACGACGATGAAGCGGCCGCGGATGACGACGCCGACGCCTGCGCGCCGGGTTCCGTCGCGGTCTCGCAACCGGGCGACCTGTGGCTCCTCGGCCGCCACCGTCTCCTGCAGGGCGACGCGCGCCCTCCCGAAAGCTACGCGCGGCTGACGCCGCCGGGCGAACTGGCGCGGATCGTCCTGACGGACGTACCGTTCAACGTCCCGATCGCCGGCCATGTGACCTCGCAGGCGCAGCATCGTGAGTTTGCGATGGCCGCCGGCGAGATGAGCCGCGAGGCGTTCGAGGCCTTCAACCGCGGCTGGATGAAGGCGTCGGCGGCGCATGTCGTCGACGGCGGCCTGATCGCCACCTTCATCGACTGGCGCTCTGTCGAGATCATTCTGGCCTGCGGTCGCGAACTGAAGCTCGATCTGCTGAATGTGGTCGTCTGTGCGAAAACGAACGGCGGCCAGGGCAGTTTCTGGCGTTCCCAGCATGAGCTGCTGCCCGTCTTCAAGAAGGGGACGGCGGCGCATGTCAACAATGTCGAGCTCGGCCGGTTCGGCCGCTGGCGCTCCAACCTGTGGACCTGTCCCGGCGCCTCGTCGCTCGGCTCGCAGGCGCGCGATGGCCTGGCGGCGCACCCCACTGTCAAGCCGCGCGCGCTGCTCGAAGACGCGCTGCTCGACGTCAGCAACCGCGACGAGATCGTGCTCGACCCCTTCGCCGGCTCGGGTTCGACGCTGCTCGCCGCCGAGAGCGTCGGACGCATCTGCCGGGCGATCGAAATCGACGGCCTCTATTGCGACGTCGCGATCCGCCGCTGGCAGGCGATGACCGGCGAGGAGGCGCTGCTGGCCGAGACCGGCGAGCCGTTCGACGCGGTCGCGGCGCGTCGCCCGGAAGAGGCGGAAGGGGCCGGCGCCACGCCTGGCGCGCGACGATGCGGGCGTGGCTTCCAACGCGCAAGAGCGCGCAAGCGCGAATGGACAGGAGGCGTGCGATGGCCGCCGGTAAGCCCAGTAAAAAGCCGACCGGCGACTACCCGGTCGGCTACGCCAGGCCGCCGAAAGCGACCCGGTTCCAGCCGGGGCAGTCCGGCAACCCCTCGGGGCGTCCGCGCGGCCGCCCGTCGCACGACGAGATCGTGCTTCAGGAAGCGGCGCGCATCGTCAAAATGAAGGTTGGCGACAAGGTCACGCACATCGACCGCGACCGCGCCCTGGTGCGCAAACTGTTCGAACGCGGCTTTGCGGGCGACATGCGGGCGATACAGCTTCTCATCATGCTCCTTGCCCGCGCGCAGACCAGGGTCGACGTCGAGGGCGGACCGGAGGGGCCGCTGACCGAGGAGGAGCTTGCCCTCCTCGAGATGATGTCGAAAAGGTCGGGCGGCTAGCAATGCTCAGCCCCGACGACTTCCAACGCAGCCAGCGCGAGATCCTGCGCGCCCATGCGCGAGGGCATTTCTTCGGCTTCTACCGCTTGATGTTTCCGAGGCTGGCGCCGGAGGCGGAATTCTCCCGCGCCCTCCACTTCCGGGCGCTCGCTTGCACGCTCGAGCGGGTGGCGAATGGCGAGATCCGGCGGCTGCTGATCGCCATCCCGCCCCGGCACGGCAAGAGCCTGCTGGCCTCCGTCGCCCTCCCCGCCTGGATCCTCGGCCGCGACCCGACCCGCAAGATCATCTGCGCCTCCTATGGCGATCAGCTGTCGCGCGACTTCTCGAATCGCTTCCGCGACCTCATGTGGTCGCCGGCCTACCAGGCGGTGTTCCCACAGGCCGTTATTGCGGCCAATGGCGCCTCCCTGTCAGAAGTGCGGACGACGCAGAAGGGCTACTGGCTCGCCACGACGGTGCAGGGGCCGGTCACCGGCAAGGGCGCGCATGTCATCGTCGTCGACGACCCGTTCAAGGCGGCCGAGGCCGCCTCCGAAGCGACACGCAACGCCGTCTACGACTGGTTCAAGGGCTCGCTGATGACGCGCTTCGACAAACCGGCCGAGGGGGCGATGGTCGTGGTGATGCGGAGGCTTCATCAGGACGATCTCATCGGCCAGCTGCTGGACGAAGGCGGATGGGACTATCTGGCGATGCCCGGCGAATGCCTGGAGCGCGCCGTCTTTGATCTCGGCGGCGGCGAGGCCTGGACGCTGAACCCCGGCGACCTTCTCTATCCCGAACGCTTCGATCGCGCCGCGCTCGACCAGCTCCTCCTCGATCTGCGCGAAGTTCAATACAACGCCCAGATCCTGCAACGGCCGTCGCCGCCTGGCGGCATGCTGTTCAAGCTGAAGCATTTTCAGCGCTACCAGACCCTGCCCGGCTATTTCGAGACCATCGTCCAGAGCTGGGACCCGGCGGTCGTCGATACGGAGACCGCGGCGTTCTCGGTGTGCACGACCTGGGGCGTCTACGGGCGCAAGCTCTACCTCATCGACGTGCTGCGCAAGCGCCTCGACTTCCACAAGATCGAGCCCGCCATCCTGCACATGCGGGAGAAATACAAGGCGCGCTGCGTCATCCTGGAAACGGCCGGCGTCGGCGCAGCGATCGGCACCTCGCTGCTGAAGCGCGAAGGCGCCCGGCAATGGCTATGCCCCCATGCGCCCAAGCTCGGCAAGGTCGAGCGCGCCCTCGCCCAGACGCCCAAAGTCGAGCGCAAGCGGGTCTATCTGCCTGTCGCGGCGCCGTGGCTCGAAACCTTCGAGGCCGAGGTCGCCGGCTTCCCGGCCTCCAAATACTGCGACCAGGTCGACTCCATGGTGCAGTTTCTGCACCTGCTCGATCACCGCAATCGCTGGACCATCGATCTGACGGCGATGAACGAACATCGGGAGCAGCCGTTTTGAGCCGCGCGCGCCTGTCTCGCGCGCATGGCGTGGCGCCGCGGAGGCTTGCGGCCTTCTGTGGCGCCGGCGGCGTCCCTGTGCCGCCTCGTCTGGCCGTGGGGTGGAGCGTCGTCGCGCTCGGTCTTGCCCAAGTCACGGCGTCGCCGGGAACCGGCGAGACCGCCGCCTCGCCCCACAAGCCCTTGTCGCGGGCGCCGCCGCGAATCGGGCGGCCGTCCCAATCCAGAACCCACCCAAGTCTAAACCTCGAAGACAAATCCGGCCTCGGAGAAGAGAGATGAAAACCCTGAAGATCCTCGGCATCCTGCAAGCAAAAGCCCATCTGTCGGAACTCGTGCGCAACGCCGCCCAGGGCGCATGCAGCATCGTCACGGACAACCGCAAACCGGTCGCGATGATCGGACCGCTGCCGAAGACGCCGCTCGAGTCCGAGAATTCGCCGCAGCCGAGCGCCAAATCGAGGCCGCTCTCCGACGCCGCTGCGTTCCGCCGCGCCCTGCTCGCCGCGCGGCGCCCCATCGATCTCGACTTCTGACGAAACAGAGGAGAAACAGCATGACCAGCTGGGTTGGGGTCGTGTCCCCGGTGATGGTGTAGCTGGATGGGAGCAAGCGGCCCGCGACGCGCGCTTTTCATAGCGCCGTAGCGAGCGGGCGGCTTGCGGTGGTCATCGACAATTCGCCGATAGGATCGGGTTGCGACACTCAAACGCAACCGAGGAACCGCCGATGACCGATGAGATGATGAACCTGCGCGCGCTCGTGGAGAAGGCCCCCGACGCGGATATTTTGCGCGAGATGATTGGTTTTGCCGCCGAGCGGCTGATGGAGATCGAGATCGGCGCCCTGACCGGGGCCGGCTATGGCGAGAAGAACCCCGAGCGGCTCGCTCAGCGCAACGGCTATCGCGAGCGGACCTGGGAGACGCGCGCCGGCGCCGTGGGGCTGCGCATCCCCAAGCTATGCAAGGGCAGCTATTTTCCCGGCTTTCTGGAGCCGCGGCGGATGGCCGAAAAGGCGCTGACCGCTGTCATCCAGGAGGCCTATATCCAGGGCGTTTCAACGCGCTCGGTCGATGATCTCGTCAAGGCCATGGGCATGAGCGGCGTCTCCAAGAGCCAGGTCTCGCGCCTGTGCGAGGAGATCGACGAGCGCGTCAAAGCCTTCCTCGAGCGGCCGATCGAAGGCGACTGGCCCTATCTTTGGATCGACGCGACCTATGTGAAGGCGCGGCAGAATGGCCGCATCGTCTCTCTGGCGGCGATCATCGCCGTGGGCGTCGACGCCGACGGCCGGCGCGAAGCGCTCGGCATGGACATCGGTCCCTCGGAGGCCGAGACATTCTGGACCGAGTTCCTGCGCAAGCTGCGTCGCCGGGGGCTGCGCGCCGGTCACGCTGGCGGCGCCCAGACGGGCGCCGTTGAAGCGCCTCTCGCGCCATCGCCGGGCCGCAATCTGTGACGCCATCGCCGATTTGATGCGCGGCGCGGAGCCGACGCCCTTTGCTATTGAGGGTCCAGCGCGGGCAGGCGTTCGCGCGCGGCTTTGTCTGGACGGCTGGCCATGGGGGCAGGCGGATGCGGCGGCGGCCGACGTTGTGCAAGCCGCGCTGAACGAAGTCGGCGCGGAGCGTCCGACCTGGCAGCAAGGGCAACCGGAATGGACGCAAGCAGCCGTCTTGCCGGTCCAGCGCGAGCGCTGCGCGCGCTGCGGGAAGTCGCTTCCAGACGATGCGCACGGATCGAGGAAATATTGTTCGGCGGTCTGCGCGGCGGCGGCGAAGGTCGAAAGGCGAACGGAATTTGAGAGAGCGCACGAATATGCAAGGCAAAAGCATGGCTCGCGGCTTGGTCTGAAAAGCAGTCGTCCCGTGAATGCGCGGGATGCGACCGCGCTTTTCGGCCAAAATATCAAGACGCAAAATATTGCTCGCGCAAATGCTTCTACGATGTTCAACGATTTGATGGACGAAAGATGCGCATTTTGTGCGAATCCGTTCGAGACGACGCGGACGGATAAGAAATATTGCAGCGTTGCTTGCCGCCGGCGCGCCAATTACGAGGAACGGGAGGGCTGGCGCGCGCTGCGACGCAGCGATCTGAAATGCGTCGATTGCGGGGCGCCGATCGCCGGAGCGAAGCGACTGGGAACGACGCTCTGCGCCACATGCCGGCGCGCCCATCGGCTGGCGAATTGCAAGGCCAATCGTGAGCGCACGAAGGCGGGCACGAACGGCCGGCGGGGGCGGAATCAATTCAGCCGGCCGCGCGAAGGATAGGGCGTCCCCAAACGGTGACACGATCGTGACAGCCTGCCGAGAGGCCTGTGACATTAACTAGTAACTAATTGATTTTATTGGCTGGGGGACCTGGATTCGAACCAAGATTAACGGAGTCAGAGTCCGCTGTTCTACCGTTGAACTATCCCCCAACGGGCGGCGAACGCGCCGTTTCGGGTCGTCATCTAGAGACAGCCGCGCGCGCTGTCAACATCCCCGAGAGAGCTGAAGCGCAGCATGGCTCCCGCGCGGGACGGAACGAGAAACGCCTTGCGGGCGGGCTGGCAATCCTGCATTTAAGGCGATTACGCGAGTGGGGTCGCTTGGGCGGCGTAAGCGCGACTGAACCGATTTTCGCGGGAGCATAACCTTGGCAGGGACCGATCGGCCCGCGCATACAGGGCCGGGTCTGGAGGCGACGGACGCGGCAATCCGCGCCTTGCGCGCCCAAACCGGCGCGCCGGCGGCGGAGGCGCAGTGGGCGCGTCACACCTATGCCGCGCTCGATCTCGGCACAAATAATTGCCGCCTGCTGATCGCGCGGCCGGAGCGCCGTCCGCGGCGGCGCAATGCGGATTTTCTCCGCGTGGTCGACGCCTTCTCGCGCATCGTGCGTCTCGGCGAGGGCCTGGGCCGCGCCGGCCGCATCAGCGAGGCGGCCATCGAACGCACAATCGCGGCGCTGGAAATCTGCCGGGACAAAATGGAGGCGCGCGGCGTCACCCGCGCGCGGCTCGTCGCGACGCAGGCCTGCCGCGGCGCCGCCAATGGCGACGAATTCGTGGCGCGCGTGCGGGAGCGCACCGGCTTGCAGCTCGACATCATCGACCGCGAAACCGAGGCCCGTTTCGCCGCCCGCGGCTGCGGGTCGCTCGCCGACCCGCACGCCGAGAGCGTGCTGCTGTTCGACATCGGCGGCGGCTCGACCGAGCTGGTCTGGCTGACCCGCTCGCCCGAGTCCAGCGAGGCGCGGGAGCTGCACAGCTGGACGTCGCTCGAACTCGGCGTCGTGACCCTCGCCGAACATTTCGGCGGACGCGTGGTGGACGCGGCGACCTTCGCTGCGATGAAGAATTACGCCCGCGAGGCGCTGGCCCATTTCGTCGAGGAAACGGCGGAGGTGCGCCGCTGCGCGCGTTTCCATCTGCTCGGCACCTCCGGCACCGTGACGACCCTCGCGGGGGTGCATCTGGGGCTCGAACGCTACGACCGCTGGCGCGTCGACGGACTGTGGATGACCGACTCGGAGGCGACGCGCGCGATCGAACGCCTGCGCAGCATGGATTTCGAGCAGCGCGTGGCGAATGGCTGCATCGGTCCGCAGCGCGCCGATCTGGTGCTGGCCGGCTGCGCGATTTTCGAGGCGATTCGCGAGATGTTTCCCGCGACGCGAACCCGCATCGCCGACCGCGGGCTGCGCGAGGGCATGCTGCTCGAGCTGATGGAGGCCGACGGCCTTCTGGGGCGCGCCGGCTAGCCTGGTTTCGGCTCGACGCGCCGGCCCTCTGCCGTCACAATGTCGCGACTGTGATTCGCGACGTTTTTCGCGCCCCACCGCCAGCGGCTGACTCCATGACAGACGACTTGAACGCCCCCCTCGGACGCGACAGACCGCCGCCGGCCGGCCCGACCGCCGCCGCGCCGCTCCGTCTGCCGGTCCTCGCGGCGGCCGGCGCTGTCGCGGCGGGAACCGTCGCGCTTTACCTCGCGCCGCGTGATCCCTTCGGCGGCGAGCCTTACGCCGTGGCCCGGATCGAGCCCGTGAAGCCGCCGGAGCCGGCGCCCGCCCCGCCGCCGCAGACGGTCGCGAGCGCCGAACAGGGCGCCTCAGCCGCGCAGACGCCGGACGCAGCCGCGGAGCTGGAACAACTCTCGGGCGTGAAGGTCACGCGCCACGGCGGCGAGGGCGGAACCGCTCGCATCATCCGCATCGAGCCGCCCTCTGGCGTCAAGTTGACCCCGGCTCCCGACCGGCGTGTGGTCGAGAAAGGCCGCTACGGCCTTCTCCCCAGAATCGGGCAGGACGGTGCGCGGCCGATGGACGTCTATGCGCGGCCCTTCGTCACCTCGACGGCGCTGCCCCCCGGCGCGCCGCGCATCGCCCTCGTCGTCGGCGGCGTGGGACTCAATGCGCAATATTCCGGCGCGGCGATCGACCAGCTGCCCGAGGGCGTGACGCTCGCCTTCGCGCCCTACGGCGCGGACCTCGACCGGCTCGCGGCGCAGGCCCGCGCCCGCGGACACGAGGCGTTGTTGCAGGCTCCGATGGAGCCCTTCGACTATCCGCAGAACAATCCCGGGCCGCATACGCTCGTCACCGGCGCGCAGGATGGCGGAATCGACGATCTGCACTGGCTGATGAGCCGTTTCACGGGCTACGCCGGGGTCATGAACCATCTCGGCGGACGCTTCATGGCGGACGAATCGGCGCTTTACGGCGCGCTGGGAGAGATCGCCCAGCGCGGGCTTTTCTTCCTCGACGACGGCGCCTCGCCGCAGTCGCTGACCTCGACCATCGCGCCAAAGCTCTCGCTGCCCTATGCGAAGATCGACGTCGTCATCGACCAGCGCGGCACGCCGCAATCCATGGACGCGGCGCTGGCGCAACTCGAGACTCTCGCCCGCGACAGGGGCTCCGCCATCGGCTTCGCCAACGCCACGCCGGCCGCGATCACGCGCCTCGCCCGCTTCGCGCGCGATCTGGAGCGGCGCGGGATCGCGCTGGCGCCCGCGTCCGCGGTCCTCGCGCCGCACGGCGCGTCGAGCAGCGCGGCCATGGACGCGGAGCGCGCCCGATGACCCCGCCCGACAGCCGTTACCGCCCCTGTGTGGGCATCGCGCTCATCAACCGCCAAGGCCTCGTCTTTATCGGCCGCCGCAAGGGCAAGGGCGTCTTCGATCAGGTCGCGGAGCCGTACCTCTGGCAGATGCCGCAAGGGGGGATCGACGAGGGCGAGACGCCTTTTCAGGCGGCGCTGCGCGAACTTTACGAAGAGACGAACGTGACAAGCGTCGAATTTGTCGCCGAGGCGCCGCTCTGGCTCTCCTACGATCTGCCGCCCGGCGCCAACAAGCGCTGGAGCGGCAAATATATCGGCCAGACGCAGCGCTGGTTCGCCCTGCGGTTCCTGGGCCGCGACAGCGAGATCGACATTTATTCGCCCGGAGGCGGCGGGCACAAGCCGGAATTCGACGACTGGCGCTGGGAAAAGCTCGCGCGCCTGCCCGATCTGATCGTGCCATTCAAGCGGCGGGTTTATCTGGACGTGGCGGAGGCGTTCAGGGAGTTTGCGGCGGAGTGAGCGGATTGCGACCTAGCATTACAGTTGCATTATATTTGGAGTTCTGACTCGATGGGACGCCATGATTCGGCAAGGGGATCATGGGATGTCGGGAGCTTCGATCGAAACGACGCTGGAGTTGTGGGCGTCGTCTCTGCGTGACGTGAAGCGTCGGATGCGGCCTCTGTTCACGCAGGAGCGCGTGGCGCGATTGGCGGAGCGCTTTCTGGACGGGTTGCTGGGCGAAGAGCGGCGCAAGACGGGCTGGATGCGCGCCGAAGCGGCGGGCGATCCGGGACCGTGGCGGCGGCAGGCAATTCTGGGTCGCGCGCGCTGGAGCGCGGATGGGCTGCGCGACATTGTGCGCGATTATGCGCTCGAAGCCTTGGCGGACGAAGATGCGGTTCTCCTTGTCGACGAGACGGGGTTTCTGAAGCAGGGTAAGGCCTCCTGCGGCGTCGCACGGCAATATACAGGCTCAGCGGGGAAGATCGCGAATTGCCAGATCGGCGTTTTCGCGTGCTGCGCCACAGAGCGCGGCCATGCGTTCATCGACCGCGAGCTTTATCCGCCCAAGAGCTGGACCGAGGATAAAGCGCGCATGGCCAAGGCGCATATTCCGCAGGAGATCGTCGACAGCGCGTCTGGCGGCTTTGCGACCAAGCCGGCGCTGGCGCTCGCTATGATCGAAAGAGCGATCAAAGCGAAGGTCCCATTCTCCTTCGTAGCGGCCGACACAGTCTAGGGCGTCGGCGATATCGAAATGGCCTTGCGGCGCGCTGGCAAAGGCTACGTGCTGGGCGTCAAATCCAACGAGCCGTTCCACTCCTGGGGCAAGTCGAAATTGATTTCGGGCGCAGCCAAAGAAATTGCGGACGGCTTGCCGGCCTCCGCCTGGCGCCGGCTCTCGACGGGCGCGGGGACGAAGGGCGAGCGCCTGCGCGACTGGGCCTATCTCGAACTCGCCGACCTCGACGCGGGCGATTACAACGATGCGCTTGCGGGCGTTTCCTGGACGCGGGGACTTCTGATCCGTCGCAAAATCGCCGACGGCGATCTTGCCTTTTTCACGACATGGGCCCCGAGCGGAACCTCAATCGAAAGGTTGACGAAAATCGAAGGCCGTCGTTGGGCGATCGAAGATAGCTTTGAAACCGCCAAGAACGAACTCGGCCTCGACCACAACGAGACGCGCTCCTGGCGCGGATGGCGCCGTCATGTTTCGCTCGTCATGCTGGCCTTCGCCATGATGGCTGCGATCCGCGCTCACGCCAATGCCGTTGCGCCGCCCCCAAAAACAATCCGCCGCACAAAGACAAGCGCGCGTCGCTTGTCGTCGAAGATTCCCTGATCCATTGGTCGATGCAGGAAATCCGCCGCTTGGCGACGCCCTTGGCGAGAAAACGCATTCGACCCGAGTTTATCATTGCTTGGTCGCTCTGGAGACGAGCCCATCAGGCCCAAGCAAGACGCTCCCACATCAAAATCCAACTGTAATGCTAGGGAGCGCTAATAAAATCACTTTGGCGCAGGCCTATAACGCCCCCGATCGGGCTGCGCAGCCAACTTTTGCGCAATAAGCGCGGACGAAAATGGGCGGCGCCGTTCGTTCGAGTAACGGCCCGATTGCCCTCTTCTCGCCGTGCATTGTCGCGATCGCGGCGCGACGGCCGTTTAAGGTGTGCGGGCGCGCCACCGGGTCAAACCGCCACGGTTGAGACGCTCGGTCGCGCCTCGACCCAAGCGCCCGGCCCGCGGCGGAGGAGGATCTTCCCCTCCGCGCGCAAGGCATGGAGATGCAGCCAACCATTCTCGACGAGGGCGCGCACATTGGCGTTTTTCTCAAGGACGCCGTCCATCGCCGCCTCGGGCGCTTCGATGAACACATTTAGCCGCAGCGGCTCATGCACGAAGCGTTTCCCGTCGTGGACCGACTGCAAGGGAAGGCCCGTGCGCAAATCGCCGCCATTGCCTTCCAGGACGCCGATCTGGCCGACAACATTGTGCAACGTCTTGTTGCCGGCGCCGAAGACCCTGTTGTTCGTCGTCGAACCAAAATATTGCAGGTTGATCCAGCTCGCAACGACCATGGGCGCCGTCATGATCAGCTCCAGCGCCTTGCCGTCGACGTCCTTTTCATAGTCGTAGCTGTGCAGGAAGGCGCGGCCGCCGAGATCGACCCCGGCCGTGCGGGCGCGGCGCGCAGCGATGAAGGCCGCGTTGCCCGCAAGCCCCCACTCGGGACGCACCTGCGACCAGTCTCGGCTGCGCGCCAGAACCTTCCGGCGCGTCGCCGAGCCCTTCTCGACGCCGAGCAGCGCCGCACGTTCGAGGCGCGCCATTTCGCCCGCAGCGGCGAGGCGCTCTTTCAGGGCCGCGATCTCGGCGCGATGTGATGATGGCGCTGCGCCCTCGTCGAAGATCTTCACGTCGTCCGTGGTCGTGTCGTGCAAGGCGCCAAGGAACCACGTGTCATCCGGGATGACGATGCTCTTCGCCCGTAAACCGCTGCGCACGCCCGCGTCGTTCAGCACGGCGGCGGCCACGCGCGCATTGGCCTCCCCGGTGTGGCCGCCGCAGGCGCCGCAGTCGAGCCCCGAGCCATGCGGATTGTTGACGGTCGTCGAGCCATGGCCGGCGAGGAGAACGAGTCGCGCGAAGCCCTCCGTCATCGACATCGCCTTCAACACGGCCTCCGCCATGGCCAGACGCTGGTCGGGAGAAAGTCCCGTGGCGCGGTCGCCGATCATGAGCGGCTCCAGCCTCGGCCCGATGCGGGGGAGCACGTCCGGGTCGAGCCCGTCGAGATTCGGATCCGGCGCCGGCCGCGTCAGCCCGAAGGAGTCGGAGAGGAGCTTAACCGCGAAGCTTAGTCCCACCGTTTCCACATAGGCGAAAGACGAGACTGCGGAGAGCTTGAACGCTTTCCAGGCTTTCGCGGCCCGTCGGCGCAGCAGCCGCAATTCGAGGATCCGCGCCTCTTCCGCTGACGAAATATCGTCGACCGCCTCGCAGATGGTGAAGGCAGGCCGAAGCAGAACGGGGCATTGCGCGCCGCCGCGCCTATGACCGATTGGGACATATTCAATCGGGAAGCCGAAGAAGCCCGCGAAGCCAAACGTCTCCGCCTCCGGCCAAACAGTCTCAAGGGCGCGGCGAAAGATCTCCGAACGCACATCGATGCAAAAGGCCGCCTGGAGCGCCGGGCGCGACGCGCCGTCGCGCTGCGGGAGAACCCCGATATGCGACGACAGACGCGCATAAAGCTTCTTCTGGAAGGCGAGTTCATAGGCTTCGTGAAGGATCAGATCAACGGCGAGATCCGGATCGTCGTTGAGACGATGGTCGAGCGGCGTCGACGCGGCTTCCGTAATCGCCCTGGACCAGGCGCTGTGGAAGGCGATGTCGGTTCGCGCACGAAATAGCCCGTATCCATAGGCGACGCGAATCGCGAGCAGTTCGACGAGGGTTTCGTTCCTTTCGCCGTTGAGTTCGGAGTTCCACACGAGATAGCGCGCATAGGCCGCCCAGCCGCCAATGTCGAGCAGCGTGCGATACAGATAGTCCTCGATGGCGCGCGAAGGAATCCACAACTTCTCGACAACGGTCTCGATGGTTTCAATCGGGTCGTCCGGCAGCGAACGGATCGTTTCGCGGAAATTCGCAACGCCCATGGCTTCGGCGTTGAGGTCATAGCGCGCCGTACGACGCCATGCGGCGTAGGGAGGAAGATCGCGCTGCGGCATGCGCCAACTGGCCTGCCCTTCGTCAAAATAGGCCGCGCACCATTTCGAAATTTCCTCGATCATGAAGCCGACGAGCGAGGACTGGCGATCGCCGTCAGATAGCGCGTCGAGAACTTCAGCGACGGTCGAGACGACGGCGGGCGGGCGCGACCTCGCCGTCGCGTCCTTCATGGCGGCGCGCCTGAGCGCATCGACGCTCGCTGGGCGGTCGACGTACTGCGGCGCGCGGGCGAGCGCCGCCGCGAGTGCGTCGTCGTCGATGTCGCCGGCGGCGATGGCGTCGCGATAGAAGCCGCGCGGCATCAGCATGTCGACCTTTGCGACGCGCTTCAAGGTCGCGGCGGTCGCGCCGAAAGGCTGACCGGCGAAGCCGAGGAAAGGATTGACGGCGACGAAATGCTTGAGAGGCCACAGCGGCGCGATCTTCCCGCAAGCCGCTGCGATGGCGGCTTCGATCTCACGCCTTCTCTCCTGCGCCGAGCCGGCGGCGTGTTCGGATGGAATTCTGACGGGCGCGTTCATTCCTAAAATCCTTTCTTGATCAGTGGGAGGGAGCCGCCGCGCGGCGGGGCCAGGCTTTAAGCATCGCGCGGTTGGCCAGCGTGTTGAGGTAAAGTCCTTGCGAGAGATGAACGTAGACGGCCTGCCAGAAGGGCGAGGTCGCATGGCGGGACATGACGCTCTGGAAGAGGGTCACCGCGCCGAACGAGACGATGACAACGAGGACGAGGCCGAGGTCTTCTGGCCCGCGCAAAGGCGCGACGCTGGGCAGGCTCCCCTCGAAGAGCCGCTCGACGCCGGCATGCAGCGAGAAGAAGGAAACGGCGACGACAGCCGACATGCCGATCGCCCTGCCCAGCACGTAGGGCTTCGTTCTCTCGTCGAGCGCATTGGCGATGAGATGCGCGAGGCTCATGAGAAGGATCGTCGCGAGCGTCGCGGCGCCGGGATTGTCGATGATTCCCGCGTTGAACATGCCGCCGACGGCGAAAGCGACAGGCAGCGATGCGGCGAGCGCCAGCGCGAAGCGCGCCGGATGCGGCTGGCCCCCGGGGCTTGGCGCCCAGGAGGCGCGCGCAAGATCGATCACGCTGCCCGAACTGAGGAAAGCGTGGGCCTTATAGAGCGAATGTGCGAGGATATGCAGTAGCGCAGCGGCAAAGGCGCCGAGCCCGCATTCGAGCATCATGAATCCCATTTGCGCGATCGTCGAATAGGCGAGCGCGACCTTCACCGAGGTCTGGGTGAGCATGACGATGGAGCCGAAAAGCGCCGTCGCGCCGCCCACGAGCGAGAGCATGTGAAGCGCGCTTTCGGACGGCGCGACAATTTCGGCTAGTCGCAACACCAGAAAACCGCCGGCGTTAATGACGCCCGCGTGCAGAAGCGCGGAGACAGGGGTCGGCGTCTCCATCACTTCCACGAGCCAGCCGTGGGAGGGAAGCTGCGCCGATTTCAGCAAGGCCGCGCAGACGATCAGGAGCGCCGGAAGCGCCAACGACCCCGACGCGCCCGCGGAGGCGGCGGCCTTGGCGGCGGCGAATAGCTCAGGGAAGGCGAGCGTCCCAAAGCGCCCCCACAGGCTCAGCGCGGCAAGGATCAGACAGAGGTCGCCGAGCCGGCTGGCGACGAACTTCTTTTTCGCGGCAAGTTGCGCGGCCGGACGCTCCGGGTAGAAGAGCAGCAGCGTATTCAGGCCGACACTGGTCGCGATCCAGGCGACGATCAAAAGGGCGAGGTTTCCTGCCGAAATGAGGGTCAGCACGGCGGCGAGAGTGAAGGCGAGCCTTCTGAAGAACGTTCCCTGCTTACGGTCGCCATCGAGATAGTTGCGGCTGTAGAGCAGGACGACGACGCCGACGAAGGCGACGAGCGTCGACATGGCTGCGGACAGCGCATCGAAGTAGACGCCAACGCCAACGCCTGCAACGCCCAGGGAACCGGTCCATACCGGGCCGTAAAGCATCACGGCGACATCGACAGTCGCCGCAACGGCGAAAGCGAAGGCGCCGGCGGCGAGGCCGGCGGCGGCCATCCTCCGAGGATAGGCGTCGGCAATATGGTTTGGCGTCAGGCTCACCGCAACGAGCGCGCCGGGCGCGAGAAGGGACCACCAGGCTAGAGGGTGCATCATTGCATGTCTCCAGTTCTCGATGGAGGCGAAGGCTAGAGCGGCTTCATAAGTTTGAAAAATTCAAATATTGAAACTTTTCATTCTATATAACAGAATGATCCATGGCCTTTTTGAACTATCACCACCTGCGCTATTTTTGGGCGATCGCCAATGAGGGTAGCCTCACGCGCGCGGCGCGGCGCCTGAACGTATCGCCGTCATCCCTGTCGGTGCAGCTCAAAGCCCTGGAGGAGCAGCTCGGTCAACTCTTGTTCGAGCGTCATGGGCGGTCACTGCAACTCACCGAGGCGGGGCAGATCGCGCTCGGCTACGCCAACGCCCTATTTAAAATGGGCGACGAATTTCTCAGCACGCTGGAAGGGCTCGGACCCGCGGCGCGTCAGACGCTACGCGTTGGCGCCGTTTCCACCCTTTCCCGCAACTTCCAGATTGAACTGTTGCGGCCTTTGCTCGGGCGCAACGATGCGGAAGTCGTCATCCAGTCGGGCGCCTTTCTCGACCTTCTCTCTCGGCTTCGTGATCACAGGCTGGATATAGTTCTCTCCAATCAGCCTGCGATGCACGATCAGGACGAGGATTGGCAGAGCACGCTCATCGCCGAACAGTCCGTGAGCCTGATCGGAGCCCCGAACTTGATGAAGCGGAAATTTCGCTTCCCAAAGGACCTCGCCAAGATAGCGGTCGCCACGCCGGAACGCGGCAGCGGAATCCGAAACGCCTTTGACAAACTGCTGGAGGCGGAAGACGTCCGGCCAAATTTCGTTGCTGAAGTCGACGACATGGCGATGCTGCGGCTCATTGCACGAGAGGGCTTTTGCCTCGTTCTCGTCCCGCCGGTGGTCGTGCTCGACGAACTCGCCAAGGGATCCCTCGTCGAGCACTGCACTTTTCCCCAGATCAAAGAGGCATTTTACGCAATCACGCGCCGGCGGCAATTCCCAAGCCCGCTTCTGAAGAAGCTCAATCTGCATAGGCGAGAACTTTGACGGCGAGAGTTGTGCGCGATCAGCCAACGGATTCCTGAAGGGATCGGCATGTTCCAAAGATCGTATCCCATGACGTGGCGTAGCTGAGCGCAGTCATCACGGTCGCCGCGATGGGCGGCGCAATCTGCACGATACGATTGGCGGGCCTGAATTCCGCAAGTTCTCTGGCGCCTCCCGCGCAAAGCATCCGTCGCAGTCATTTTGGGTTCCCTGGCCTCTCGCTGGTCACGACGACGACGTCAAAACGGATTGGCTTCAGGCGCAACAGCGCCGTTTTTGTCGCGCGGACGCGCAATCCGAGAAAACCGCCCATAGCGGCTGCAGCCAGGGGCGAAGACAATTTCGCTATCAAACTCTGGGATCGGACGCCTGGAAACCGGGATGCGATCCTTTTGCGTCCGCGCGGAATTCCGAGAGGCTCTCAGGACTCGCCCTCAACTGCGCGGCTGCGGACTCCGGCGTGATGTCTCGTTGCGGGGACGCCAGCATTTCATATCCGACCATGAATTTGCGGATCGTCGCCGATCTGAGTAACGGCGGATAGAAATGCGCATGGAAATGCCAATGGGGATAGGCGCGCCCGTCGATCGGGGACGGATGCAGCCCCATCGTATAGGGAAAAGGCGCGTCGAAAAGCCGGTCGTAACGCGTCGTCAGACGCTTGAGTATGTCGGCGAGCGCGTTTGCTTCTCCGCGCGTGATTTCATCGAGGCGGCCGAAATGGCGCCGTGCGATCACCATTGTCTCGAAGGGCCAGACCGCCCAGAAAGGCGTCACCGCGGCAAAGCAGTCGTTCTCGCAGACGAGACGCAAACCTGCGGCGCGCTCATGGCCCAGGTAGTCGCACAACAGGCAAGACCCATGCTCCGCCATATAGGCCTCTTGCGCAAGGTCCTCCTTCGCCGGCATGTCCGGGATGGAGGAACTCGCCCAAATTTGACAATGCGGATGCGGGTTGCTCGCGCCCATCATGGCGCCGCGGTTTTCGAATATCTGAACATAGCTGACGTCATCGCGCGCGCAAAACGCGGCATATTCGTCACGCCAGACCGCGATGACGCGCGCAATGTCCTCGGTCCCCATGCGCGAGAGGGAAAGATCGTGCCGAGGCGAAAAGCAAAGGACGCGGCAAAAACCGGTTTCGGGGCGGGCCACGAACAGTCCGTCATCGTCGATCTGGCCTCCGCTCCCGTTGGAGCGAAGCGCCGCGAAATCATTGTCGAAAACGAAAACGTTTTCGTAGGCGGGGTTTCGTTCCCCATTCGCCCTCGTCTCTCCCGGACACAAATAGCATCCGGCCTCGTGCGCCGGCGGCGCCTCGGCTGGCGCGCATTCGATCTGCCCCCGCCAGGGACGTTGCGTGCGATTAGGCGATACAAGCACCCATTCGCCAGTCAGCGGATTGAGGCGACGGTGCGGCGCGTCGGACAGAAAGCTCCTCATGCCAGGGGAACCAAATCGACGCCGTCAGACGGCGTGCAGCAAAAGACCTGCGGCGTCAGCCCGGTCTCTTGCCGATACGCCGCGACGATGAAGTCAATGAACTCGTCGATCGCCGGGCGGGCGACGAGATTGACCGTGCAACCGCCAAAGCCCCCGCCAGTCATTCTCGCCCCGAAAACGCCCGCGCGGGATTGTGCGAGCGCGGTCATGACGTCAGCTTCGGGACAGCTAACTTCATAATCGTCCCGAAGGCTTGCGTGCGAGTCGTTCATCAGCTTGCCGACGCGCGCCAGATCGCCCGCTTTGAGCGCCTCCGCTGCGGCGATCGTGCGCGCGTTTTCGGTGACGACGTGACGCGCGCGGCGTAAAATGTCGTCCGGTAGCTCCGCGGCGTGACGGCTCAGCATTTCGGGCCCGACATCGCGCAGCGCGGATACGCCGGCGAGCCGCTCCGAGAGGATTTCGACAGCGCGCTCGCATTCCTCTCGGCGACGATTATAGGCGCTGGTCGCCAATGCGTGACTGACCATCGTGTTGCAGATCACGATACCTGCCTCAGGCGGGATCGAGACGGGGCGCATGGCGAGCGTACGGCAGTCGATGAGCAGCGCGTGACCGGCGACTCCGCAGCATGAAATGAGCTGATCCATGACGCCGCAGCGCGCGCCAACGAAATTGTTCTCCGCGAACTGACATAGCCGCGCGAGATCCGTCCGCTCGATCGCGCTTGCCGCGAGACGGCACAGCGCGAAGCCGATGACGACTTCGAGCGCCGCGGAGGCAGAGAGTCCGGCGCCCATCGGCAGATCGCCCTGCACCAGAACATTCGCGCCATCCAGAGTCCGGCCGGACGCGCGCAAGGCGAGAGCGACGCCCTGGACATAGTCGGTCCAGGCGCGCCGGGGCGAGGCGCCAAGATCGTCGATGTCGAATTCGTATGTTTCATCCAATGCGAGGGAGTGCAGCACGACGCGTTTGTCGCGTCGTTTGCCGCAGGCGGCATAGGTCGCGAGATCTATCGCAGCGGGAAGCACGAAGCCGTCATTGTAGTCCGTGTGTTCGCCAATCAGATTGACGCGCCCCGGCGCGCGGAAAATCTGTGGAGCGCCGCCAAACCGATCCGTAAATTGCGCCATAAGCTCGGCGGTATCGATCATGGCAGATCGCGCATCGTGGCGCACAGGCGACGGTCGACGAGGGCGACGCCGCATGGCGGAAGGCGGCGTTCGCCCAAAAGCAGCGGGGCGCCGCGAATAATCATCGAGATATCGACTGTCTCGGCGCCATAGTTGAACACGTATCGCATCGCGCCATTGTCGCGCATCCGTACGTCTTCCGGCAAATCGATTATTTCAAGCCCGGCTTCGAGGGCGAGATGACGCAACGCTTGCCCGAGGAGCGTCTCATTCGGCAAGCCGGCGAGATAATAGAACCTGTCGCGTCGCGTGAGCGCGGGCCCGCCGTCGGCGGCGTCCACGATCGTTTCCGCGCGATCGCCGGGCGCCAGGATTTCCCGCCAGCGATGAAAGCAGCCGTCGAACGGAGGATCGACGGCGATCGACGCGCCGGGCTGGAGCGTTTCGACGCGCCGCACCGTGACGTCGACGAGAGATCCGAACGGGCCGGGCGGAAGCTCTGCGGGAATTTGGAAGTCCGGGGTCTTCGAGCCGGTGCGCGGGCCGAACAGGACGATCGCGCCGCTCGCCGCCAGCCCCGCTGCAAATGCGTCGTTCCCCGAGAACAGCGCCGGCGCGACGATCAGTTTTCTGTGGCGCACGGCCTCAAGCGTCGGCGGGACGACGTCGATATTCAGGCCGAGACGGCGAAGGCTGGCGTAAAAGTCCATCACGACGTCGAAGTAGGAAAAATCCCGCCCTTGCGGCTGGATTTTCCAGGCGAAGGCGCTTTCGTAATCGAAGATCAGCGCAACGTCGGCCCGCGCTGTTTCGACCTTCGCATCGATCTGCGCCAGTTCGCCGGCGACCGCGGCCGCGACGTGAAACGCCTCGTTCGGCTCCGAGTTGGGCAAGAGCAGACCCTCGTGCATCTGCTCCTGCGCGAAGGGCGCCTGCCGCCAGCGAAAATAGCTGACGACTTCAGCGCCTGCGGCGAAGGCCTCGAACGTCCAGAGACGGACGGCGCCCTTTGCCGGGAGCGGATTCCACGGCGCCCAGTTCACCGCGCCGGGCTGCTGCTCCATCACCCACCAGCGGCCGCGTCCGCAAGCGCGGTAAAGGTCGTGATGGAACGCCTGAAAATCCGGATCGCCAACCCGCATGTAGCGGCGCTTGTAAACGTCATCATGCGCGCTGCGCAGGAGAAAACCTAAGGGATAGCTGTCCCAGGCGACGATATCGAGATCACGACCGAGCGCGTAGTGATCGAAGGCCGTGAAGGCGCCCATGCAATTGTGCAGAATGTCGCGTCCGGGCGAATGGCGCCGGATGATCTCCGTCTGCCGCCTGTTGAACGACACGAGCCGATCCGACGAGAATCGCTGGAAATCCAGCAAATGGGACGGATTGGCTTCCGTGACCGTCAGGTTCGGAAGCTCGACCTCCTCGAACCGCGCAAGCTCCATCGACCAAAAGACATTACCCCATGCGCGATTGAGGGCGGCGATGTCGCCATATTTCTTCTCGCACCAGCGCCGGAAGGAGTCGCGGGCGGCGGGCGAGTAGCTCTCGACCGTATCGTGACAGCCATATTCATTGTCGGTCTGCCAAGCGGCAACCCCCGGATGTTCGCCGAAAGCGCGGGCGAGAACGCCGACGATGCGCTCGCATGCCTCGATGTAGGGCTCGTAGCTGAAACAATAGTGGCGCCGCGAGCCGAACCGGCGGGGACGCCCCAGGCTGTCGAGCGCGAGCATGTCGGGCATTTTGTCGACGAGCCATTTCGGCGGCGTCGCCGTTGGCGTGCCGAGAACGATTCTCAACCCGGCGCCGTGCAATGTGTCGATCGCGCGTTTGAGCCAGTCGAGATCGTATCGGCCCTCGGCAGGCTCGAGCCGCGACCAGGCGAATTCGCCGATGCGCACATAGGCGAGGCCAATTTCCCGCATTCGGCGTGCGTCTTCCGCCCAGACGGTCTCCGGCCAATGCTCTGGATAGTAGCAAACTCCGAGTCTTTGCTGCGTCACCGGGCGATTCCTGAAAGATGCGCGCAGGCGCAGCGCAAGACGGGACGTTGCGGCGCCGGCCGGCTCCCGCTGCGCAGGTTCACCGCCGCCGCCATCATACGCGCCTTAGCGCCCCTCGGGTCTTGACCGTCGCCAGGATCGCGAGACCGCCCAGAAGCAGCAGCGCCTGACCGGACCCGCCCGCGGCCTCGCCGCGCGCCAAGCCATGTATCAGAAGCGCGATTCCAATCATGTAAATGAACACCGCAGCGCTTCCCGCATCAGCGTCTTCAGGTCGCAGACCGGGAGTCCGGCGAGCGCGGCAGGGCGAGGAGCAGGCCAAAAAGGGCGCCGAGGGGGCCGGTCACGGCTAATGCGAGGAGCGCGATCCGCGCGTCCTTTTCCGCGCCAAGGGCCGGGAAAAGATCGAAGGACGCGGCGCCAAGCCCCGCGCCGTCAAGATAGCCCATGATCAGGCCGATGATCATCGTGAACAGCCTTGGCATCGCAGCGTCTCCGGGAGCTGTGCGGACGCACGGATAGAGACTTCCGGTCGCAGACAGTCGTGCAACTTGACGACAGTTGCGTGACGGTTCTCGATCGGGTTTGGTCGCTTGCATCGGTTCGTTGCGATTGCCCCGCGCGGGCCCAAACGGCGCCTGCCGGCGCCGTCACGAACTCTCTCCGACGGCTATTTCCGCAAGGCGCGCGCGCAAGGAATCCAGTTTTTGCAGGTTTATGCCGAGCGCGCCGCGAAGAACATCGCCCCTCAGGCCTTCGATCAGCGCGGAAATCAGGGCGCCGAGAGCCGATTTTTCCTTCGCCGGCAAGCGATCGATCGTCGCGCGGAGGCGTTCCCGCGCGGCCGGAAGCGCATAGGCGTCCTCCAGCACGGAGGCGTCGCCATTCAACCAGTCCCCGAGTTTCTCCTTGAGCCTGACGTAGGCGATTGTCGTGCGTTCGCCGAGAATGCCTCTGCGTCCGACCTCCGCAACCATGCTGACCGCCGTGACCGCCAGAGCGCCGATCGTCGCCGCTCCGCTCATTTCGCCTCCCCCCGGGCCGCAAACATCGTCGTCCAGGCCACGATTCGTTGTCACAGGGATTTAGGTGTGTAGTCCCGGAGTGAGCTGGGTGGGTTCATTTCTGAACCGCTCCGGCTCGTCCGCCCATATTTTGCAGACGTATTCATGCGGCGTGAGGCCGCGAAGCGCCTTCAGCCGCTTGGCGAAGTTGTCGGCTGCGACGAAGGCGGAGAGGCGCTCGATCCCGTTTTCCCGGCAGCGCAGGCCGAACATATGCGTCGGGTAGCGGGCTGTCGGTCCATTTCGGTTCTTGGGCGGATAAGCGAACTGGACGCCAGTGTCGGTCAGAACCGTGTGGATCTTATAGGGGATCGCCTCGATCAACGCGTTCAGAAAGGCGGTCGCCGTCAGCCGATTGGCGTCTCGTCCGAGCTTGGCGAAAGCAATTTTCGCTGTGCGATCGATCGCCACAAAAAGATAGAGTTTTCCCTCTTCGGTTCTCACTTCGGCAATGTCGATGTGGAAGAAGCCGATCGGATAGGCCTTGAATTTCTTCCGGTCGGGCTTGTCGCCTTCGACGTCGGACAACCGGCTGATCCCATGCCTTTGCAAACAGCGGCGCAGCGACGAGCGCGTCAGATGCGGGATCGTCGCCTGTAACTCGTAAAGGCAATCGTCCAACGGCAAAAGAGCGTGTTTGCGGAAGGCGACGATGATCGCCTCCTCCTCCAGCGTCAGCGCCTTCGAGCCCGAAGCTTTCGGCCCCATCGGGGCGCCGGCTGGCGTGGCGCGCTTCTTCCACTTCGCAACCGTCTTCGGGTTAACGCCATCGCGGCTCGCGAGCGCCCTTATGCTCTCTTGACGATGTTGTATCGCTCGACGCACCGCCTCTGTCGCGCCGGCGCTCCCGTGACGTATCTGGCCCATAAAAAATCCCGGTCGACAGCCGCAATCTGCGCCATCATATCCCGGGACTAAACGCCCTCGCCCGTCGCCTATGCGTCGCTCCTGAATGGTTGCCGCCGTAAAGCGTCTGGCCACGGAACGCAGCGCCGCCCTTGACGGATGATAATTCTCCCGCGCGCCCCTTCCGCTCGCCAGTCGTATGGCTTAAGCCCGCGGCAACCGCACTTCCAGCCCGCCACGGACATGATTCGTCTCGAAAGCATCAGCAAGCAGAATGGCTCACAGATTCTCTTCATCGAGGCCTCGGCGGCTCTCCTGAAAGGTGAGAAGGCCGGCCTCGTCGGGCCGAACGGCGCGGGCAAGACGACGCTGTTTCGGATGATCACGGGTCAGGAAGCGCCCGACGAAGGCCAAATCTCCGTCGATCGCGGCGTCACCATCGGCTACTTCAGCCAGGATGTCGGCGAGATGACAGGCCGCAGCGCCGTCGCCGAGGTCATGGACGGCGCGGGACCGGTTAGCGAGGTGGCGGCCGAAATGCGGGAACTCGAAGCCGCCATGGCGGACCCCGGCCGATCCGACGACATGGACGAGATCATCGCGCGCTACGGCGAGGCGCAGGGACGTTTCGAGGAACTCGACGGTTATGCGCTGGAAGGGCGCGCGCGCGAAGTGCTCGCGGGCCTGAACTTCACCCCGGAGATGATGGACGGCGACGTCGGCGCGCTTTCCGGCGGCTGGAAAATGCGCGTGGCGCTCGCCCGCATTCTCCTCATGCGCCCCGACGCGATGCTGCTCGACGAGCCGAGCAACCATCTCGACATCGAAAGCCTCATCTGGCTCGAAGCCTTTTTGAAGAGTTACGACGGCGCGCTTCTCATGACCTCGCACGACCGCGAGTTCATGAACCGAGTCGTGTCGAAAGTGATCGAGATCGACGGCGGCGCGTTGTCGACCTATTCCGGAGATTACGAGTTCTACGAAGAGCAGCGCGCCCTCAACGAGAAGCAGCAACAGGCGCAGTTCGAGCGCCAGCAGGCGATGCTCGCCAAGGAGATCAAGTTCATCGAGCGCTTCAAGGCGCGCGCGTCGCACGCCGCGCAGGTTCAGAGCCGCGTGAAGAAGCTTGAAAAGATCGAGAAGGTCGAGCCTCCCAGGCGACGCCAGACAATTCTTTTCGACTTTCCGCCCGCCCCGCGCTCCGGCGACGACGTGGCGTCGCTCAGGGACGTTCACAAGAGCTACGGAAGCCGGCGCATCTACGAAGGTCTGGATTTCGCGGTGCGCCGCAGGGAACGCTGGTGCGTCATGGGCGTGAACGGCGCGGGCAAATCCACGCTGCTGAAGCTCGTCGCCGGCGCCGCGCAGCCGGACGACGGTTCCGTGACAATCGGCGCCAGCGTGAAAATGGGCTATTTCGCGCAACACGCCATGGAGCTGCTCGACGGCGATCAGACCGTTTTCGAGTCGCTCGAAGCCGCATTTCCGCGGGCGGGACAGGGCTCGCTGCGAACGCTCGCCGGATGCTTCGGTTTCTCCGGCGACGACGTTGAAAAGAAATGCCGCTTTCTCTCGGGCGGCGAAAAGGCGCGGCTCGTGATGGCGCAGATGCTTTACGACCCGCCGAACTTTCTCGTGCTGGACGAGCCGACCAACCATCTCGATCTCGCGACGAAGGAAATGCTCATCGCGGCGCTCGCGAATTACGAAGGCGCGATGCTTTTCGTGTCCCACGACCGGCGCTTTCTCGCGGCGCTGTCCAATCGCGTTCTGGAGCTGACGCCCGAGGGCGTCCGCCGCTATGAAGGCGGTTATGCGGAATATGTCGCCCGCACGGGCCATGAGGCGCCCGGCCTGCACGGCTGAACGGGGCGTGCGACGCCCGGCGCGCGCGCGGGGCTCACTCGCGCGCATATTCCTCGCATTGCGTTTTCGAAAAGGCGCCGACGCTCATACAAGCGTCGAACCGGCTTTGGCCGAATTCCGCGACCGCGAGAACGGCCAGGATCAAGGCGGCGGCGCCATAAAGGGCGATCAGGATCAGATTCTTTCGTCCGACTCGCATCTCGAAAACCCGGGCTAAGAGAGACGACAGGTTCGACGCGGATGCGATTACAGCCCCGGTTTTGTTTTTTCGTATCGCTTCTTGTCGGCTTCCATCACCCGCGCGAGCGCGCCGCAGGCCGAGGGCTCGTCAGCATGCTGTGACGCGCAAAGCTGATAGGCGGCCAACGATTGCTCATAGGAATCGACCGCATATTCTTCGTTCGCAGCCTGTTTCGAACCGGGAACGCTGTTGCAGCCCGCCGCAGCGCCGAGGAGAATCAGAAGAAGCATGTAACGCATCGTTTGCCCCGAAGACCCGCGTCTTTGTCGTCAATTTAACCCAACCGGCCAGGACAGGTAACGACCTTCGGGGCGAACGCCAAACCGGGCGCGCGGGGACGCGCGCCCCTCTTTCGCTATCGGAGTTGCGTTTATCGAACCCGACTCACGAGCCCCGCCCGCAAGCGCCCGCACCGCGCCTGTCGCAAGGCGTGTGGCCGACTTCGTTCTCCGGCACGCCCTCGCCGCGCAGAGCGGCGCGCTTGATGGGGCAGCCGGCGCAGGAGCAATTGGAAATCGACGCGAGAGCCGTGGCGACGCCGGCGCGGACGACGGCCTGGCCGCTCTGATCCCGCACGCGGATGAAGGTTCCCGCCTGCGCCTTCGTGCGCAAGGCCAGGGCTTCCACATGACGCCAGATCAGACTCTCGTCCGGCACGTCGATCGTCTCGACGGCGCGCGGCGCTTCGCCCGTTCGCAGGATTTCGAAGGTGAACGCAGCCATGGTTCCGAAGCGCCTCTCCATCGCGAATTCGATTTTTAGAACGCCTTTACCCGCGGAAGTCGACAAAATTGTTTCCGGCGGCGCAACATAACTTGGCCTTTTGCAGGCGGCTTCATTCGAATTGATGACGAAACGGCGCCCGCTGCCGGAGCGCGCGAAATTCAGCCGCAGTTCAGGCGACGTCTCGGATCATGATAAGATTATCGCTACGCACCGACGAAGGAGTCCCTGACCGTGAGAAACCTTTTCATAGCTTTAACCTTCGCGTCAGCGATCGCATTGGCCGGCGCGAGCGCGCAGGCGCAAGCGCCATCCGACGCGCAAGGCGAAGCGGCGACGCCTCCCCCCGCCCCCGATTGCGCCGCCAGGGCGGCCGAGAAAAAACTCGCGGGCGCGGCGCTGAACAGCTTCATGAAAAAATGCGCGCGCGACGCCGCGGCGAAAAGCTGCGACGTCGCCGCCGCGGAGAAGAAGCTCACCGGCGCGGCGAAGACGAGCTTCGTCAGAAAATGCGTGAAGGACGCGGCATCCGCAGCGCAGTAAACCTTTCGCGGCGCTCCGGTCGTCCCGCGTCCGGGGCTCTGCGGCGCGCAGGCGGCCGAAGGGGAAGACCGCGGGAGAAATTGCCGACGCGCGGCTGAACGCCGGCGCGGGGCGAATGGGTTGATCGGCGCGGGCTGAGCCGTCACAGATAAAAGCGCAAGTGATTCGCTCCCGCAAAAGGACCAGCGCTTTGGCCGCAATCGATCGTCAGGAAATCATTGGTTTCGCAATCTCGGCGAGTCTCGTCGGATTCGCCGGCGGCGTCCATTTCGCGCACGCCGGCCCCATTCTTGGCTTCCTCTCGGCGGCGATCGCGCTCGCCGCCGTCGCGCATACGATCGGCGAGGCGACGGATCAGCTCGGCAATCACCTGAGCCCCTCGGCGACCGGACTCGTGCAGTCGGCGGTCGGGAGTCTGCCGGAGCTTTTCGTCTGCATTTTCTCCCTTCAGGCGGGGCTCGTGGCGGTCGTGCAGGCGTCGCTGATCGGATCGATTCTCGCAAATGTGCTGCTGGTGCTCGGCCTGGCTTTCATGGTCGGCGGCTGGCGGCACGGGGTTCTGCATTTCGAGAACCAGACTGCGCGGATGATCGCGACGCTGCTTCTTCTCGCCGTCTCGGCGCTCGTGCTGCCGACGCTCGCCAACGAACTGCATCTGCCGGCCGGCGCGCATGAGCAGCCGCTCGCGGTCGTCTGCGCGGTCGTGCTTCTCTTCGTATTCGCCGTGCTCACCAAGGCCATGCTCTCGCAAGGGCAAAGGACGGTGCCGGCGGAGGCGCACGCCCGCGCGCGCGCCTGGTCGCTTTCCGCCGCGGTCGCCGTCCTTGTCGCCTGCGCCGGCGCCGCCGTGCTCGTGTCCGAATGGTTCGTCGAGGCGCTGGAGCCGGCGATCGACGCCGCGGGGATCAGCCAGACCTTTGCCGGCCTCGTGATCGTCGCGATTGCAGGCAACGCCATCGAGAATATTGTGGGGATCCGGCTCGCGGCCGAGGGCAAATCCGATCTCGCGATCAGCGTGGTGCTCACCAGCGCGCTTCAGGTGGCGGTAGTGATCGTGCCGGCCCTGATTCTCATCAGCTTCGGCATGGGCGGCGCGCCCTTCACGCTCGCCATTCCGCCGATCCTCGCCGCCGCGCTCTTCCTGTCGGTGCTCGTCGTGACGGTGGTGACGGTCGACGGGCGCGCCGACATGGTCGACGGCTCGGCGCTCGTCGGTCTTTATGTCATGGTCGCGACGATTTTCTGGTGGGGATGACGCACGGCGCTCACCAATAGCGCCAATAGGGACCCCACCCGGGCCGGCCATAGAGCAGCAGATCGTCGCGCCGGGCGCGGCGATCGGCCGAGCGGTCGAGATCGACGTCGAGCAGGCATTTGGCGAAAGCGTCCGTGCCGCGCCGGAACCCATAGGAGCGGCAGCGTGCTTCGTCTGCGGCGCGTTGTTGTGCAGGCGACGTTGTCTCGCAGGCGCCCAGCATCAGGCCCAGCGCCGTCACGGCGCACGTAGTCGCAATCCGCATCTCGCGATCCTCTCCATCGGACGAAGGCGATGTTGCGACATTCGAGCAAAAAAATGTTTACTTCGCGGCGGCGCGTCCATCGACGCCCGGCCCCTTTGGCGGTGGCTCCTTCCGTCGCCGTCGGCGCGACTCCGCTGGTCCTTTCTTGCCGCGCGGCGCCTCTGCATACATCTAACCAGACTTCCAGCTCGCAAGGGAGGGAACGCCGCCATGACGCCGCCGCTCGCGCCGGAACTGTCTGTTTCGCGCTGGTTCAACACGCCCGCGCCGATTACGCTTGAAAGCCTCCGGGGGCGCGTGGTGCTGCTTCACGCCTTCCAGATGCTCTGCCCCGGCTGCGTGGCCCATGGCACGCCCCAGGCGCAGCGCGCGCATGGTCTGTTCCGCAACACGGATCTCGTCGTCATTGGCCTGCACACTGTCTTCGAGCATCACGCCGCCATGACGCCCGTCTCGCTGGAGGCCTTCATCCACGAATATCGGCTGAGCTTCCCCATCGGCGTCGACGAGGCGTCCGAGGACGGGCCGATCCCGAAGACGATGCGCCGCTATGAAATGCGCGGCACGCCGACGAGCGTCGTCATCGGCCGCGACGGAACGATCCGGCATCACGGCTTCGGACAGGAGGAGGATATGGCGATCGGCGCCATCCTCGGCACGCTGCTGGCGGAACGGCCGTGACGCCGCCGGCGGCGATCCCGCACGTTCTCGCCGGCGGACTCGCGCCGCTGGGAGAGGGCGGCCGAATGAGCGGCATCGACAAGCGCCTCTTTCCCGGTCCGTGGCGCATCGGCAGGGAGGGACTGGCGGGCGACGCGCAGGCGGACCGGAAGCATCACGGCGGGCCGGAGAAGGCGCTGCATCACTACGCCCTGGACCATTACCGCCTGTGGCGCGCGGAAATCGGCGACGCCCCGGCGCTGGCGGCGCCCGGCGCCTTCGGCGAGAACCTCTCGACGCTCGGCTGGACCGAGGAAAACGTCTGCCTCGGCGACGTCGTTCGCTTCGGCTCGGCGCTGCTTCAGGTGAGCCAGGGCCGCCAGCCCTGCTTCAAGCTGGCGCTCCGGTTCGGGGTTCGGGACATGGCCGTTCGCGTGCAAAGGAGCGGCCGCACCGGCTGGTATTATCGCGTGCTGGAGGAAGGCGCGGCGCGGGAGGGCGACGCGCTGGCGCTGATCGACCGCCCCTGCCCCGACTGGCCGCTCGCGCGCCTCGGCCGCCTCCTCTACCGCGACACGCGCGATCGCGGCGGTCTCGCCGCCATGACCGCGCTGCCGCATCTGACCGACAGCTGGCGAACGCTCGCGCGGCGGCGGCTCGAAAGCGGCAAGGTCGAGAACTGGAGCGCGCGGCTATACGGGCGTCTGCCGCGGGCGTAATTGCCTCGCGACGGCGAGCCCCATAACCTGTGGCGCGAAACGATCCGGGAAACGCCATGTCCGCAAGATGCGAAAACCTGCAAGACAATCTTTTCACGGGCAAGATCGGCGCAGAATACGAGTTCCTGCGTCTCATGTGCCCGAACCACGCGCTGCTCGCCAAACGCCTCGGCGAGACGATAGCCGCCTTCCGCCCGGGCGAACCGCTCAAGGGTTTCGAGATCGGCTGCGGTACGGGGATCAGCACGCTGGCGCTTCTCGCCGCGCGCGACGATCTCTCGCTCACGGCGATCGACGCCGCCCCCGCCATGCTGGATCAGGCGCGCGAACATCTGGCCGATCTTGTGAAGGCCGGCCGCGTGACATTCCGGGAGGCCGATGCGATCGAGGCGCTGGAGGCTCTGCCGGACGCAAGCCTCGACGTCGTCGCCTCCAATTACGCGATTCACAATTTTCTTGACGGCTACCGCGACCGCGCGCTCGCCGAAATCCATCGCGCGCTGAAGCCCGGCGGGCTCTTCGTCAACGGCGACCGCTACGCCATGGACGACCGCGCCGCCCATCTCGCCGAGACGCAGGAGACAGTGCGCCGCTGGTTCAAGCTGTTCCGCGAGATCGACCGTCTCGATCTGCTCGAGGACTGGGTCGTGCATTTCTACAGCGACGAGTCGCCCGACCACATCATGTATTTCACGCCGTCGATGAAGAAACTCGAAGCGCTCGGCTTTGCCGTCGCGGTCGACTATCGAGACGGCGTCGATACGCTGGTGAGGGCCGTGAAAGCCTGATTGCAAAGTCGCGCGGGCGGGTTATAGCGCAGCGATGGATCTCGCGCTTCTCGCTCTCTTCGCCGCGCTGCTGACCGCCGTCTGCCAGTCCGTCACCGATCTCGGCACCAAGGCGGCGACGCGCCATGCGGACGACCGCGCCATTCTCGCTGCGCAATGGGGCGCGGGGGCGCTGATGCTGACGCTCGCCTGTCTCGTGGCTTACCCCGACCTCGCCCGCGCGCCGGTCGACACGCTCGCCGGGCTGACGAAGCCGGGCTTCTGGAGCCTTCTCGCCTGGTCCGGCGCGCTCAATGTCGTCGCCTATTTCTTTTACATCCGCGGCTTCCGCCTCTCGGACGCCTCGCTCGTGGCGCCGCTCGTGTTGCTGACGCCGGTGCTGATGCTCGTCACCTCGCCGATCATGACCGGCGAGCAGGCGCCGCCGATGGGCATGCTCGGCGTGACGCTGACCGTGCTCGGCGTCGGCCTGCTCGACGCCAGCCAGGAGGCCGGCAGGCGCTTCAATTTCGCGGTCTTCGCGAAAGACGCCGGCGCGCGCTACATGCTCGCCACGGCGGCGATCTGGAGCATTACCGCCAATCTCGACAAGCTCGGCGTGCGGGCCTCGACGCCGCTCGTCTGGATCGCGGCGGTGACGATCGTCATCGCGCTCTGCGCCGCCGTCTATTGGGCCGCCGGCCCGCGCGCCGAGACGAGCGTCAAATCGCTGCGCTACGCGCTCGGCGCCGGCGCCGCCATGGCCTTCGGCAACACGGCGCAGATGTGGGCGCTTACGATCTTGTTCACGCCCTATGTCATCGCGATCAAGAGATTGTCGGCGCTCTTCACCGTGCTCGCGAGTTCGCATGTGCTGAAGGAAGAGACCGGCGGGCGATTGCTCGGCGCGGCGGTGATGCTGGCCGGCGCGGCGATGATCGTGCTGGCGCGGGGGTAACCGGTTCCCTATTTTAGCGTTGCGCGCAAGTTCGGAGAATAAGTGGCTATTGGAGTATCCGCCGATTCGGATTCATCGAGAGCTCTTCGCACCTGACTAGAAATTTCGGCCCGGTACGCCTCTAACTTGGGAACAAGCGTGTAAATGTCAGTGGTATCTATTAGAATCGTGCGCATCTGATTTATGTCGAAAGGAATGCGATCAGAGGACCGCGCAATTTGTACAATTGGCAGTCGCATCATATGCCGCAAAGCTAGAGCATTCCCCGAGTGATCTGAATCGTTTTGTTTTTTGGGATTCCCATCGGGCTTTGAATGCGGGAGTGTGTGTGGCTCTGATTTGGGAGGCGCAGGATGTCTCGCGGCTATTCCTTTGATCTGCGTGAGCGTGCGATTGCGTTGGTCGAGGGCGGGATGTCGCGACGGGCGGCGGCCCGGCAATTGATGATTTCGCCTTCGTCCTCGATCAAGTGGTTTCAGCGGTTTTCGGCAACCGGCAGTTTTGCGGAAAAGCCGGGCAAGAAGGCGCGCCCCTCGCCGCTGGACGACCATGCGGACTGGTTGTTGGCTTTGGTCGCCGGCGAACCGGACCTGACGCTGGCCGGGATCGAGGCTCGGCTTCTGGAAGAGCGCCAGTTCAAGACGACGGACAGCTCGATTTCGCGATTTTTCCAACGCCATGGCGTGACCTATAAAAAAACGCTTCATGCCAGCGAGCAGCATCGGGAAGACGTCGTCAAGGCGCGCGACGACTGGAAAAAGATGCAGCCGACGCTTGATCAAAAGCGGCTGGTTTTTGTCGATGAGACCGGGACGAACACGCAGATGACGCGGTTGCGCGGCCGCTGTGCGAAAGGCAAGCGGCTTGTCGATTATGCGCCCCATGGCCACTGGAAAACGACGACCTTCGTGGCCGGCCTGCGCAGCGACGCCATCACGGCGCCGCTCGTCGTCGATCGCCCGATGAATGGCGCGATCTTTCTGGCGTGGCTGGAGCAGCAGCTCTCGCCGACACTGGCCGAGGGCGATGTCGTCATCATGGATAATCTGCCGGCCCACAAGGTTGCAGGCGTGCGGCCCATCATCGAAAAGGCCGGAGCCAGATTGCTTTATCTGCCGCCATATTCGCCCGATCTCAACCCGATCGAAATGATGTTCGCCAAGCTCAAAGCCTTGTTACGAAAGGCCAAGGAGAGAACTATCGACAAATTATGGGACCGCATCGGCGCCGTTCTCGACGAGTTCTCCTCAAGAAAATGCGCAAATTACTTCGCCCATGACGGATATGCGTCATGTTAAACGGGGAATGCTCCAAAAGCGAGAATCGGGTTTTTGCGCTCATGAAGAACCAACACAGGACGCGGACACGATCCCTGATCGCCTGAAATGCAGTGACTTTGCTTCACTCTCGGCGCTTCCACTAAAGCGTCGAGACGCCTACGCCCCCCGCACCAGCCGCGCGGCAAAAAACCCGTCGATCCCCGCAAGGCGCAGGTCTTCGTTCGGCCAGAAACAGGGCAGCGTTCTCAGGTCGCCGTCGCGGTTGATGAATTCGGCCGGGATCCCCTCCTCCGACCGGATCGGCTCGCGTCGGAAGTCGGGGTTGCGGCGCAGGAAGGCGGCGATCTGCTGCTCGCCCTCCTCCGGCTCCAGCGAGCAGGTGCAATAGACGATGCGGCCGCCCGCTTTCGTCAGCAGCGCGGCGCGGGCGAGCATTTTGGCCTGAAGCGCGGCGAGCGTTTCGATGTCGCCGGGCTTCTTCGTCCAGGGCACGTCCGGGTGGCGGCGCGCGGTGCCGGTGGCGGAACAGGGCGCGTCGATGAGAATCGCGTCGAAAGGTTGCGCCTGATAGCCGGTCGCGTCCGCCACCGCGATGCTCGCGCGCAGATCGAGGCGGGAGAGATTGGCCGACAAAAGCTTCAGCCGCTCGGCGGAGCGGTCCAGCGCCACGACATTGGCGCGCGCGAGCGCGAGCTGCGCGGTCTTGCCGCCGGGCGCCGCGCACATGTCGAGCACGCGCTCCTCGGGCTTCGCGGCCAAAAGCCGCGCGGGCAGCGCGGCGGCGGCGTCCTGCACCCACCATTCGCCCTCGCGATAGCCGGGCAGCTCCGTCACCGGCGCGCGGGTCCTGAGCCGCACCGAGCCCGTGGGCAGCACGACGCCGTCGAGCTTCTCCGCCCAATCCTCCGGGTCCGACTTCACCGAAAGGTCGAGCGGCGGCTCCAGCATGTGCATGGCGCCGATGGCGCGCCCGGTTTCCTCGCCATAGGCCTTGCGCCAGCGCTGCGCGAGCCAGGGCGGCGCGTCGTAGTCGCCGCTCGCGGCGATCTCCAGAAATTCGTCGCGCCGGCGAAGAAGGTTGCGCAAAACGCCGTTCACCATGCCGGAATAGGGTGCGGTCTTGGCCTCGAGCTTGGTCGCGCGAACGGCGAGGTCGATCGCGGCGTGATCGGCCGCGTCGAGAAAAAGGAGCTGCGCTGCGGCCGCGATCAACGTGTATTCGAGCCGCCCGGCCTGTCGCGGCAGGCCTTTTTCGAGCAATTCGGCGAGCGCATGGCGGATGACGCCGAGCCGGCGCAGCGACGCCGTGGCGATGGAGCGCGCGAGCGCCACATCGCGCGGATCGAGCCCCGTGAGGCGGTTGGGCACCGCCTGCGGAGAAAAGCATTCGTCGAGCCGATGGCCGCCCTGAACGACGTCGCAGATGACGGCGGCGGCGGCGAGACGCGACGGGAGCCCCGGCGTCTTCGCGGCCTCGGCCTCCCGCGCCGCCTCGGCGGGCACGAAGCCTTGCCGGGCAGCCTGGCGCACTGGTTTCGACCGTCCGGGGGATGATTTACTATCGCTCGTCACGAAACGGCCGTCTCCACTGCCCGGGCTTGCCGCGAATCATAGCACATGCGCGCCGCCGGCGGGCGAGGAAAGCTGAGGAAACATCGCCATGACGAAGTCGCAGACCGCGGCAGACGAAACCAACTCCGCGAATGGGAACGACAATCTGCCGCCGGCCGCCCGGCGCGCGCTCGCGGAGGCCCAGGCGCGCCGGGAAGCCGCCAAAGCCAGCGCCCGGCCGGAGGAAATCGGCGGGTGCGGCGGCCTTGACCCCGCGCGCTACGGCGACTGGGAGGTGAAGGGACTCGCCAGCGATTTCTAGCCCACGCCCTGCGCGCGCAGGAAGGCGACCATGCGTCCCCAGGCGTCGTGCGCCTCCTTCTCGCGATAGCTCGGCCGGTAATCCGCGAAGAAGCCGTGCGGCGCGCGGTCGTAGAGGATGACGTCCGCCGGCGCCTCCGCTTTTTCGAGCTTCTCTTTCATTTGCAGAATCAGGTCATAGGGAATGCTCGGGTCGTCGCCGCCATAGAGGCCGAGCGTCTGGACCTTGATCTCGCCCGCAACGTCGATCGGCCAGCGCGGCTGTTCGGCCGTGCGGGGTCCGTCGAGCCGGCCGTACCAGGGAACGCAGGCGGCGAGCCGCGGATTGTGCGCGGCGTAGAGCCAGGCGATGCGGCCGCCCCAGCAGAAGCCCGTGATCGCCGCGTGCGAGGCGTCGCCGCCCTGCCCTTCGGCATAGGCCAGCGCCTCGTCGAAGACGCCCATGGTCTCGACGTCGGGAACGCGCGCCACGATGGCGCGGATCGAGTCGATGTCCGGCGCGGTCAGCGGATCCCCGTAACGGGCGAGATAGTCCGGCGCGATGGCGTAAAGTCCGAGCTTGGCGAGGCGGCGGGCAATGTCCCGGATGTGTTCATGCAAGCCGAAGATTTCCTCGGCGATCAGGATGACCGGCAAATCCCGGCCGTGTCGGGGCTTGGCGAAATAGGCGGGGGCGCCGCAGGGCAGCGTGACGAATCCCGTGTCCAGTCCCTCCTCGTCGGTCCTGACCGTGTGAATGGAGATTTCCCCGGCGGCGGCGGCGTATCCTTTTCTGCCCGTATCTTGCGTCATCGGCGATCCCTCCGGAGGCGACTCGACGAAAGCGAAGCCTGCGCGCGCCGCGCCGCGTCCGCAAGCATAAACAGCGCATTGTTGCGTCGCAAAACCTGGCCTTCTCATTCAGGAGAAAAGGGCGTATATCGCCGCTCCGTTTGCGAAAGGAGACTTTCGCTCCGGGAGGGCTCTGACCCGTGTCCGCGCAGAACGCCGTCGTAGATCCGCCCCCCGCCCTTGCGCCGATCCGCGCGCAACATAGCTTTTCCAAAAGGAACGCCGCATGACGCAGCAGACGGGCCCGGCCCCGGAGGGCGCCGCTTCGACCACCGAGCATCACGGGCACGGAAAGGGCGGGTTCATTGGGCTCGTCGTCGGCTCGATCGGCGTCGTCTATGGCGACATCGGCACGAGCCCGCTCTATGCGCTGCGGGAATCGCTCGCGCATCAGGTGCAGGCCGACGCATTGACCGAAGAGTCGGTGATCGGCTCGATTTCGCTGCTGATCTTCGCGCTGATCTTCACCGTCACGATCAAATACATTTTCTTCGTGATGCGCGCCGACAACCGCGGGGAGGGGGGCATTCTCTCCTTGATGGCGCTCGCCCAGATCGCCATGGGGCATCAGGCGAAAGTCGCCTTCATACTCGGCGTGGGCGGCGCGGCGCTTTTCGCCGGCGAAGCGATGATCACGCCGGCGATTTCGGTGATGTCTGCGATCGAGGGCCTCGAACTCGTCACCCATCGCTTCAGCGAATTCGTGATGCCGATCACGATTTTCATTCTCGTCACGCTCTTCTGGGTGCAAAGCCACGGAACGGCGCGGGTCGCGGCCTTCTTCGGCCCGATCATGATCGCCTTTTTCCTCACGATAGGCGTGCTGGGGGCCTCGCACATCGCCGACGCGCCGGAGGTGCTCGAGGCCTTCGACCCGCGCCGTGGCGTCGTTTTCCTGCTGACCCACGGTTGGCTGGGCTTCTCGGTTCTCGGCTCCGTCTTCCTGGCGGTCACGGGCGTCGAGGCGCTTTACGCGGACATGGGCCATTTCGGCCGTTTTCCGATCCAGGTCGCCTGGCTCGGCTTCGTGCTGCCGGCGCTGCTGCTCAACTATCTCGGCCAGGGCGCGCTGGTGCTCTCTCACCCGGAAGCCGTCGGCAACCCCTTCTTCCTGATGGCGCCCGACTGGGCGCTGTTTCCGCTCGTCATTCTCTCGACCATGGCGACGACGATCGCCGCGCAGGCGGTCATCACCGGCGCGTTCTCCCTGTCGCGGCAGGCGATCCAGCTCGGCCTGCTGCCGCGCCTTGAGATCACGCACACCTCGGCCATGCTGGAGGGTCAAATCTACATTGGCCGCATCAACCGGCTCCTGCTCGTCGGCGTGTTGCTGCTCGTCATCGCCTTCAAGAGCTCGTCGGCGCTCGCTTCCGCCTACGGCATCGCGGTCACGGGCACGATGGTGCTGTCAACGTCGCTGCTGTTCATCGTCGCCTGGCGCAAATGGGGCTGGCCGCTGTGGCTGGCGATCCTCTTCGCCGCCTCATTCCTCGTCGTCGAATTCACCTTCCTCGCCGCCAATCTGCTCAAGATCGTCGAGGGCGGCTGGGTGCCGCTGGTGCTCGGCGGCTGCGTGATGATCGTGATGTGGACCTGGGTGCGCGGCACGCGGCTTCTCACGGAGAAGACTCACCGCGACTCGATCCCGATCATGGATCTGATCGCCATGCTCCAGAAGTCGAAGCCGACGCGGGTGCCGGGCACGGCGATCTTCCTGACCAACGATCCCAACGTCGCGCCCACCGCGCTCATGCACAATCTCAAGCACAACAAGGTGTTGCACGAGCGCGTGCTGATCATTTGCGTGCGCACCGAAAACCGCCCGCGCGTCGCGGCGGAAAACCGCTTCGAGATCGTGCAGCTCTCCGAGGATTTTTCCAGCGCCATTCTGCATTATGGCTTCATGGAGAGCCCGCGCATCCCCGCCGCCCTCGCCCTTATGCGCAAGGCCGGGCTCAAATACGACATCATGACCACGAGCTTCTTCCTCGGCCGCCGCACGGTTAAGGAGAGTCCCGCGTCCGAAATGCCGCCCTGGCAGGACAAGCTCTATGTGGCGCTCACCAAGCAGGCGGCGAACGCGACAGACTTCTTCTCGATTCCATCGGATCGCGTGGTGGAACTCGGCGCCCAGGTCACGATCTGACAGGCGCCGCGCATTCCCCGCCCCGAAGCCCGCGCCCCTTCCGCCCGCATTTCGGCCGCTCGCCCGAGATTGGCAGGGAAGCGACGATCGAAGGCGCCGGAAGGGGGTGGACGGAAGGCGGGTCAGGGACTAAGCCTGCGGGCGAAAAAGGGGCGGGAAAACCGCCAAACCGGAAAGACCGCGAATTCTTATGTCCACCCGTATCGACGCCCGCTTCGCCACCCTCGCCGCCGAGGGGCGCGCCGCTCTCGTGACCTTCGTAATGGCCGGCGACCCGGACCCGGAGACTTCGCTCGAGATCGTCAAGGCGCTGCCCGCGGCGGGCGCCGACGTCATCGAGGTCGGCATGCCCTTCACCGATCCCATGGCCGACGGCCCGGCCATTCAGGCGGCGGGCCTCAGGGCGCTCAAGGCGGGGATGACGCTGAAGAAGACGCTGAAGCTCGTCGCCGACTTCCGCGCCGGCGACAACGACACTCCCATCGTGCTGATGGGCTATTACAACCCGATCTACGTCTACGGCGTCGACCGTTTCCTGGCCGACGCGAAATCCGCCGGGGTGGACGGTCTGATCGTCGTCGATCTGCCGCCGGAGGAAGACCAGGAGCTTTGCATCCCCGCCCGGGACGCCGGGCTGAACTTCATCCGCCTCGCGACGCCGACGACCAACGACAAGCGGCTTCCGAAGGTTCTCGAAAACACCTCCGGCTTCGTCTATTATGTCTCGCTGACGGGCATCACCGGCGCGGCGCTCGCCGATTACGCAGGCGTAAGCCAGGCGGTTAAGCGCATCAAGGGCCATACGACTTTGCCGATCGCCGTCGGGTTCGGCGTGAAGAACGCGGACAACGCCGCCGAAATCGCCCGAAACGCCGATGGGGTGGTGGTCGGATCGGCTCTGGTCGACGCGCTGAGGGCGTCGCTTGGCTCCGGCGACAGGGCCAGCGAAACGAGCGTCGCGGCGGTGGCGTCGCTCGTCGCGAGCATCTCCGCAGGCGTGCGCGGCGCGCGCAGCCAGCCGCCCGCCAGGACCGGCGCCTTCTCCTGGCTCACGAGGCTTTGGGCATGAACTGGTATTCGAACGTCGTCCCGCCGAAGATCAAAGCCCTCATCAAGCGCGAGGCGCCGGAAAATCTCTGGGTGAAGTGCCCGGAAAGCGGCCAGCTCGTGTTCCACAAGGACATAGAGGCCAATCTCTTCGTCGTGCCGGGCTCCGGCTATCACATGCGCTGCCCGGTCGACGTGCGGCTCACCAATCTCTTCGACAACGGCGAGCTCGAGCTGTTGCCCACGCCCGAGACGCCGCTCGATCCGCTGAAGTTTCGCGACATCAAGCGCTATGTCGACAAGCTGAAGGAATATCGCGCCAAGACCGGCGCGCAGGATGCGGTCACGCTCGCGACGGGCAAGCTCGACGGCGCGCAGGTCACGGTCGCGGTGCAGGACTTCGAGTTTCTCGGCGGCTCGCTCGGCATGGCGGCGGGCGAGGCGATCGTGGCGGGCGCGGACCATGCGCTCTCCAAGCGCACTCCTTTCATCATCTTCACCGCCTCCGGCGGCGCCCGCATGCAGGAAGGCATGTTCTCGCTCATGCAAATGCCGCGCACGACCATCGCCGTGCAGCGCCTGCGCGACGCGCGCCTGCCCTATATCGTCGTGCTCACCAATCCGACGACGGGCGGCGTCACGGCGTCCTACGCCATGCTGGGCGACGTGCAGATCGCCGAGCCCGGAGCCATCATCGGCTTCGCCGGCGCCCGCGTGATCGAGCAGACCATTCGCGAAAAGCTCCCCGAGGGCTTCCAGCGCGCGGAATATTTGCGCGACCATGGCATGGTCGACATGGTCGTGCCGCGTCAGGAGATGCGCGAGACGCTCGCGCGCCTGTGCGGCCTCTTGACCAAGTCGCCGCCGCGCCGCGCCGCCTGACCGACGAGAGGCGCGGCCGCCATGGATCAGCACGACGCGATCCTGTCGCGACTGCTCACGCTCCACCCCAAGAAGATCGACCTGTCGCTCGGACGCACCGAACGGCTGCTTGAGGCGCTCGGCCGCCCGGACCTGCGCCTGCCGCCGACGATCCATGTCGCCGGCACCAATGGCAAGGGATCGACCATCGCCTTTCTGCGCGCCATGCTCGAGGCGGCCGGCAAAAAGGTTCACGTCTACACCTCGCCGCATCTCATTCGCTTCAACGAGCGCATTCGCCTCGCCGCGGAGGGCGGCGGCAGGCTCGTCGACGACGAGCGGCTCAACGCCGTTCTGGAGCGCTGCGAGGAAGCCAATGGCGGACAGCCCATCACTTTTTTCGAAGTGACGACAGCGGCGGCCTTCTCGCTCTTCGCCGATACGCCGGCCGACTGGCTGCTGCTCGAAACGGGACTGGGCGGGCGCTACGACGCGACCAACGTCATCAAGAATCCCAAGGCGACGATCATCACCTCCATCTCTCTCGACCATATGGAGTTTCTTGGCGATACGGTCGAGAAGATCGCCTATGAAAAGGCCGGCATCTTCAAGCGCGGCGCGCAGGCGATCGTCGGCTTCCAGTCCGAGGCGGCGGAGAAGGTGCTGGAGCGCGAGGCCCGCCGCGCGGGCGCGCCGCTCATCGTCGCGGGGCGCGATTTCCACGTTCGGGAAGAAAATGGGCGGCTCGTCTTCGAGGACGAGCGCGGACTCCTCGACCTGCCCCTGCCCCGCCTCGCGGGGCGCCACCAGCATGAGAACGCCGCCGGCGCCATCGCCGCGCTGCGCGCCGTCGCCCCGGACATTCCGACCGGCGCGATCGAGGCCGGGCTGACGCGCGCCGAGTGGCCCGCCCGGCTCCAGCGGCTGGCGCGCGGCCGGATCGTCGAGATCGCTCCCGCAGGCGCCGAGATCTGGCTCGACGGCGGCCACAATGAAGACGGCGGCCGGGTGCTCGCCGAGGCCATGGCCGAGTTCCATGACCGTTCGCCGCGCCCGCTGGCGCTTGTTTGCGGCGCGCAGGTCACCAAGGACGTGCGCGCCCTGTTGCGCCATTTCGCCGGCCTCGCCCGCGAGGTCGTCGCCGTTCCGGTCGAGGGCGAGCACAAGAGCTGGCCGCCGGAGGAGGTCGCGGCGCTGGCGCAGGCGGAGGGCATTCCCTCGTCCGCCGCCGCCGGCAATGTCGAGGAGGCGCTGCGCATCCTATCGTCCCGCCGCTTCGACCAGCCGCCGCGCGTGCTGATCGCCGGTTCTCTCTATCTCGCAGCGACCGTGCTTTCCGCGAACGGATCGCAGATCGAGTAGCGCTTCAAAGCGCGTGAAATCGTGTATAGGGGGCCGACATCCGCGCCGCCTGGAGGGGAGTGACGCCACGCCCCTGCCTCGGGAGGCCCACGCCGCCCTGAAGCGCTGCGCGCTTCGGCCCTCCCCCTCGAAGGGAGGCGAGTTTTGGAGCCCGGTTAAATGACTCTGATGTTGGCCAGCGTATTGTCGAGCGAGGAAGCCGAGATCGCCCTCGCCCATGGCGCCGACATCGTCGACTGCAAGGACCCGGCCCGGGGCGCGCTCGGCGCGCTGCCGCTCGCCAAGGTCGCGGAGATCGTCGCCGCCGTGAACGGCCGCCGGCCGGTGAGCGCCGTGGTCGACCTGCCCCATGACGTGGCCCAGGCCCGCCGCGCCTTCGAGGAGGCGATCAAGACCGGCGTCGAATATGTCAAATTCGCCCTGCCGCTGACGCCGGACGGCGACGAAATCGTCGCAGCCCTCGCGCCGCTCGCCGAGCGCGTCAAGCTCGTCGCCGTATTCTTCGCCGATCTGCGGCCCGACTTCTCGCGCCTGCCCGCTCTGGCGAAGGCCGGCTTTCACGCCGCCATGCTGGACACGGCGCACAAGGAAAACGGCCGCCTCATCGACATCATGACCGTTGGCGCGCTGTCGGAATTCACCGAGCGCTGCCGCGACCTGCGCCTCGCCGCGGGGCTCGCCGGCGCGCTGGAGCCGCCGGACGTGCCGCGCCTGCTCGTCACCGGCGCCGACGTGATCGGTTTCCGCGGCGCACTTTGCGCCCATGGCGACCGCAAGGGCGCCCTCTCGGCGCCCGCCGTGGCGCTCATCCGCGACCTCATCCCGACCCGGCGCGACGTCGTGGAGGAGATGGCCGCGGAATGGTCTCTCATTGCGCGCGGCTTCATCGAACCGCCCGGCGCCAATGACGCCGACTGCGTCTTTCTGCACGATTACGTCGCGCCGATGGAAGTCGGCGCCTACGCCCATGAATATGGCCATACGCAGCGCGTGCGCTTCAACGTCGACGCGGAGGTCAGCCGCATCGAGGTCTCTGACGACATGCGCGCGGTCTTCTCCTACGACGTCATCATGGACGCGATTAAAATGATCCTCTCATCGGGCCATATCGCCATGGTCGAAACGATCGCGGAACGGCTCGCCGAGAGCGTGCTGCTGCATGAGCGCGTGCGTTCCGTGACGGTGCAGGTCGAAAAGCTCGACGTCGCGCCCGGCGCGGTCGGCGTAAAGATCCGCCGCGAGCGCCATGCAGACTCCCGCCGTTCCAAACCGAGTTGATCCTGTGCCGCGCGCGCTCCTCGTCGCCAAGATCGGCGGTTCGCTCCACGACTCGCCCAATCTCGCGCGCTGGATCGAGGCGCTGAAGCGCTGGCCGCATCGCCTGACGCTGGTCGGCGGCGGCGGCCCCTTCGCCGACGCCGTGCGCGCGGCGCAGCCGAAACTGCGCTACTCGGACGAAACAGCGCACGCCATGGCCGTGCTCGCCATGGAGCAATATGCGCTGGCGCTGTCCGAGCTTTACAAACTCGACCTCGCGGAGACGCGCGAAGAGATCGACGCCATCCACGCGGCGGGCCGCATCGCCTTGTGGCGCGCATCCAAGATGGTCGGCGCCGCACGCGACATCGCTCCCGGCTGGGACGTGACATCCGACAGCCTCGCCGCCTGGCTCGCCCGCGAGACCGGCGCGGATGCGCTTCTCATGATCAAGAGCGTGGACATCGGCGCCGACTCTGCTTCGGCAAGCCTCGCCGCGGCGGGCATTGTCGATCCGGCCTTTCCTGCTTATGTCGGCGAAACGCCCGTCTACGTCGCCGGTCCGCGCGCGCTTCCCGATGCGGGCGCGCGTCTCGCCGGCGGCGCCCTGCCCGGCGCGCCTGTCGCCTCCGCAACACAGAAGATCGCTTCATGACAAAAAAACACGTCGTCACGCCGCGCTGGGGATGGGCGCTCACCGGTTCGGGGCATTTCTTCACCGAATGTCTGGAGATGATCCGCTCGCTCGACCATTGCGACCTCTTCGTCAGCAAGGCGGCGGCGGAAGTCGTGCGCATGTACAAGCACGATCTAGAACTGCCGGACACGATCCGCATCTTCAAGGACACGACGGCGAGCGCCGCGCCGGTCGGCGGCTTCTATTACAACGTCTATCACACGCTGGTCGTGGCGCCGGCGACTTCCAACACCGTGGCCAAGGCCGTCGTCGGCATTTCCGACAATCTCGCCACCAACGTCTTCGCGCAGGCCGGCAAGTGCCGCGTGCCCACCATCGTCTTCGCCTGCGACACGGCGCCGGAGCTGGAAACGCGCGCGCCCAAAGGCATGGTGATGGTCTATCCGCGCCGCATCGACCTCGAAAACACCGACAAGCTCAAATCCTTCGAGGCGACGCAGGTGGTGGAAAGCCTCGCCGCCCTGGTCGAGGCGGTGGAGCGCCGCAAGCGCGAGCTGGCGGAGCACGTGTGATTTGACGCCGCTTCGCGCCCGCCCCTAGACGGGGAGGGTGAAGCGCCAGGGTGGGGCGACAAGACGCCCGCGAGAGAGCAACAGGCATGACCGAGCGCCTCCTCTTCCTGACAGGCCATCTGGCCTATCCGCGTCTGGAGCGGATGGTTGCGGGCTTCGGGGAGGCGGCGCGCGGCTGGCGCATCCACGACATCGGCGTGAAGGTTGCGGCTCTGATGACGCAGGAGATCATCCTGCGCCGCCTGCCGCGCCCGCTCGAGGCCGACCGCGTTATCCTGCCCGGCCGCTGCCGCGCCGATCTCGACGCGCTGACCAAGGATTTTGGCGTGCCCTTCGAACGCGGCCCGGAGGAAATCGCCGATCTCCCCGCCTATCTCGGACGCGGCGGCGCGAAGCCCGACCTCTCGCGCCACGACATGCGCATCTTCGCCGAAATCGTCGACGCCTCGAAGATGAGCGTCGCGGCGGTCGTCGAGAAAGCGCGGGCGCTTGCGGCCGCCGGCGCCGACGTCATCGACCTCGGCTGCCTGCCGGACACGCCCTTCGACCATATGGAGGAAACGATCGCGGCGCTGAAGGCGCAGGGGCTGAAGGTATCCGTCGACTCCGCGAACGTCACGGAACTCTCGCGCGCGGCCAAAGCGGGCGCCGACCATCTTCTGAGCCTCGACGAGGAAACGCTCGCGATCCTCCCCGATAACTCGTCGCTCGTCCCCATTCTCGTGCCGCGCCCGCATGGCGATCTCGACTCGCTCCAGCGCGCGGCGGCGATCGCCCGCAGACGCGGCGTCGACTTCATCCTCGACCCCATTCTCGATCCGATCCATTTCGGATTCGCGGCTTCCATCGCCCGCTATGTCGAGCTGCGCGCGCGCGAACCAGAGGCCGAAATCATGATGGGCACGGGCAATCTCACGGAGCTCACCGACGCGGATTCCGGCGGGGTGACGGCGGCGATGCTCGGCGTCTGCTCGGAGCTCCATATCCGGCATCTGCTCACCGTGCAGGTAAGCCCTCATACGCGCCGCACGCTGCAGGAGCACGACGCCGCGCGGCGGCTGATGTTCGCCGCCCGCGCCGACCGCGCGCTTCCCAAGGGCTACAGCGACGCGCTGCTGCAACTGCACGACCGGCGCCCCTACGCCGCGACGCCGGAGGAGATCGCCGAACTCGCGCGCGACCTGCGGGACTCGAACTTCCGCATCGACGTCACCCGCGAGGGCGTTCACGTCTTCGCGAAGCGTTTCCACCATGTCGCGCGCGACGCCATGTCGCTCTTTCCCTATCTCGGCGTCGAGCACGACGGCGCGCACGCCTTTTATCTCGGGACGGAGTTGCTGAAGGCGGAACTCGCCTTCAAACTCGGCAAGCGCTACCGCCAGGACGAGCCGCTCGATTTCGGCGCCGCCATGGACGTCGACGAGGAGGACGCGACCCGCTTCAAAGAAATGGGACACACCATGCGCAAGGCGGCCGAGGGACAAGGAAATGCCTCTGATTCATGAATGCGTCCTCACGACGCTCTCGCCAGAAGGGCGCCCCCACGTCGCGCCGCTCGGCCTCATCGAAGACGGCGCCCACTGGATCGCCGCGCCATTCCGTCCCTCGAAGACGCTTTTCAATCTCGAGCACAGCCCGAAGCTCACGGCGAGCTTCACCGACGACGCGCGGGTTTTCGCCGGCCTCGTCGTCGGCGATCGCAGCTTTCCGCTCACCGACGTGGAAGGCTGGCCGGCGCCGCGCCTGTCCTGCGCCCTCGCCCATGCCGAGCTCGAGGTCGTTCGCGTCGCGGAAGACGCGTTGCGTCCGCGCTTCTTTTGCCGTGTGCGACACACGGAATCGCACCGCCCCTTCCTCGGCATGAACCGCGCCCGCGCCGCCGTGCTGGAGGCGGCGATCCTCGCCACGCGGCTCGGCATGTTGCCGCGTGAAAAGATCGACAGCGAAATCGCCTATCTGAAGATCGCGATCGACAAGACGGCCGGCGCCGCCGAGCGCGAGGCCTGGGACATGGTGATGGCAAAGATCGCCGCGCATTTGGGGCCGCGCGGCGGATGACGCCTCACGGGGCCTTGTCTTTCTGAACGAAGAACTCCGGCCGGTATTCGAAATGCATCGTGTCGAAATGGCCCCACTTGCCGCCCCAGATGAATCCGCGTCGCTCGAAAATTTCGACGAGTTCATAAGGAATGCGGTTGCGATAGGCGCCTTTGCGCCATAGCCAGTAATCCGACTGCGCCACGGCGACGTCCACCGCCGCGCCATAGGCGTGCATGCTGCGCACGCCTGTGTCCTTCACCACGCGGCAATTGAACGCGCCGGCGCTGGGAAAGGCGTAGCGTCTGATCTGCGGCGGCAACCGCTCGATCTCCGCCTTGATCTCCCGCAGCTTGTCCGCGACGCCATTCACGGTTGTCACGCGAATCGTTCCGCCGCCGACCCAGGGAATGTCGACGAGGCGTTTTTGCGTTTCGCCCTTGTCGCAGTTTCCGTACATCTTGTCGAAGAAGGCGATGTTGCGGAAACGCCCCGGATCGTCCTGCGGGCCGGGCGGTTTCGAGAGCGGTCCCTGCGGATAGGGCAGGCTGAGCTGATCGAGAAGCGACGCGCGCCGCAGTTTCTCGTCGAAACTCTTGCCCGGCTCGCCATCCGACAAGGGCTGACTCGTTCCGTCGCGCCAGCGCAGCGACGTCGCGTCCACGGCTTCGATCTGCTCCGGATAGGCGCGCGACAGCGCCTCCGGAGGGAGCCCCTGCCCCCGCGCGGCCGACGCCGCGGCGATAACCAACGCCATCGGCAGGATGCGCGCAAGTTTTTGCAATTTGGTCACGCGGCCGCCTCGCGTCTCGTGGTCCGAAGGAAGTATGACGCCGTTTCGGCTCCTGCCGCACTGCGTTCAAGTGTCGCGCTTCCGCCGCGACGCCGGTTGCGCACATCATGCGACGGGCGCCGCCGCGCGGCGGCCTGTCCGCTCCATCAACTCGCTAGGGGAATTGACCATGTTGCGCGTTCCGGCCATCGCAACCGCGTTCGCTTTCTTTGTCGTCTCCGGCGTCGCCGCGCAGGCGAAGGAAGTCTGGGAGAGGGCGCGGCCGGAGTTGCGGCGGCGCGGCGTCGATGTCGTGGTGTGCAAGGACAATCCCGAGCAGATCGTCTGCCTCGGCGTGCACTGCTCCGGCGACGCGGCCGAACTCGTCAGCATCCGCAGCGCGTCGGGCGCCTTTACGGGAAGCGTTCGCCTCTCGGCGGGCGGCAGGGAGTTCCAGATCGAGTTCTCGGATTATGACCCAAAGCTTTCCGAGGAGGTCGGCGCCTCCGGCTCGCGCGCGCCGGCAGCGCCGGAACTGCTCGATGCGCTCGCCCGCGGCGGCCGGATCACGATCTTCGACGCCAAGCAGGACAATTTCTCCGAAAGCTATTCGACCAAGGGCCTGAAGAAGCTTCTCGAGAAGGCCGGCGGCGCCTGCGTCGCGCCCGTGCGCTAGCCGCTACTTTTGCGCCGCCGGCCCGGCCAGGTCTTCCGGCCGCGGCGGCCTGAGCCAGATGCGGTTCTTCGGATCGAGCCAGTTGAAGAGCTTCTCGCCATAGGGGCGGTCGGGCCAGCACAGGCGCGGCGCATCCGTCAGCGGCGCGGCGTCCGCCGCGCCCTTCTTCATCCACTCGGGCAAGGCGGACAGCCGCGCGAGATAGGTGGAGAGATAATTCTTCGGATGCAGCTTCTTGTGCACGGTCATCAGATTGCAGTCGCTCGCCGCGAAAGCGGGCGTCGCGATGGCGTCGTAAACTTCCAGCGCCGGCGTAACTGCGCCCAGGAGCGCGATCGCGCAGGCGCCGATGAAGGCGAGGGCCGGCCCCGAGGTCGCGAGATCGATCACGAGCGCGTTGAAACCGAAAGCCAGCAACGCGCGCGGGACGATCGGCCCGCGCTGCGAGAAATCATTCATATAGCCGACGCTATAGGCCGGAATGACAAGGAGCAGCGCGATCGAAAAGAAAAGCGCGCCGCGAAACCACGGTTCGACGCGCTCGCGAAAGAAGGCGAGGAAAAAGACCTGCGTCAGCGCGAAGAGAATGAACAGGAAGTAATTATCGAAGAAACTCGGCTTCAAAACGAGCCACTCGCGCGGCACGTCGCCTGCGTCCGCCGCGAGATAGGCGAGGACGGGCAGGAAGGCCGCGCCCGTCGCGCAGGCCGCCCCGAAGCGGGGCGTCAGCAAGTCGCGCGGCGCGCGCAAGGCGAGGAAAGCAAATAGCGCCACGGCGCCGACAAGCGTCAGCGGAGACCAGAGCGCGAGCGGGACGCTCGCCGCCGCGAGCGCGGCGAGGTCGATCTCGCGCTTCAGATGCAAGACGGCGAGCGACGCGAAAAACCAGCCCGGCAGCGTATGGTTCGGGCTCCACACGAGCTGGGTGAAATTGCTCGAATATTGCCAATCGTCCGCCCAGAAGGAGAGATTGACGAGGAGCGAGGCGCCGCCGGTCTTCAGCAACACTGGAACAACATCGAGTCCGCTGAACGCGACGAAGAGCGCGGTGAAAAGAAGACGCCGGCGCGGCCAGACGAGCGTCGCGAGATAGAGCGTCGCGGCGAGAATGACGCCATTCTGCAAAAGTTGCGCGAGATGCGCAGCGCGAAGGCCGAGGACATGTCCGATTCCGCCCGGGAAAAGATACATCCCCAGCGGCGCGCGCAGCAGCCAGTTCTCGGCGCCGTCGGCATAGATCACGGGAAGCCAGCGCGCGACGAGATCGGCGAGAACTGCATCGCGATAGAGCCAGTCGTCCTTCGCGAAGATGAAATGGCCCTGCCCGCCGACGACGCACCAGAGGAGCGCGATGAGCAGACATTGCAGCAGCCACGGCCATTCGACGCGCCGCTCCAGCAAGGGACCCACGGGCGTTCCCGCGACGAGAAGCATGACGCCCAAAAAGGACGCCGCGACGAGGCCGGCGGCCGGCCACGCGAAACCGCTCGCCATGAGCGCCGCGCTCACAGCGAAAAGCAGAGTCGCGAGCGCGACGACATGACGATTGCGCAAGGGAAATGTCCTGTGCCCGAGAATCACTCGAAGCCTAGCACAGGCGCGATCCGACGCTATTCCGACAGGGCGAGCAGCGCCAGCGCCGCAGCCGGGGCGCAATCGGCGGCGGCGGCGCGCAGCGCGTCCGGCGCGGGGATGAAATCCGCAAAATCGATGTAATCGCGGGCCTGCGCGCGCGCGAGCCGGGCGGCGACGACCCGGCCGACCCCGGCGCCGACATAGGGTGCGGCGGGCGCGACGGCGGCGCGCGAAACAAGCAGCGCTATCTGATCCTCAATGGCGCGCATCTGGGCGCGGGCGAGATGATCCGCGAGCGCGTGGGCCTGCGCGTCGTCGAGATTGTCGCGGCCGAGGAGACGCGCGAGGCGCGCGCGGGAGGCGGCGACGGTCTTGGGCCGGCCGTCCGCGGTCGGCGAGAGATCGGCGCCGCACTCGCCCTCGGGAAGATCGCCGAGCGCGCGGCGCACATCCGCCATGGAGGCGAAAGCTTCGTTGACGAGCGGCGTCCATCGACCGTCGATCGGGGCGCGGGCGACGTAGGCTTGCGGCGCGCCGCGCGAAAAGCCGGCGTAGGCAAGCTCCCCGCAGGCGAGCCGCTCGGCGTCGGTCGCGCCCTGCGCGCAGACGCGACCCGCGCGGATTGGAACGAGATCCGTCGTCGTCGAACCGATGTCGATGAAGAGCGCGTCGCCGCAGCGCGGCGCAACGAGTTCGGCGCTTGCGCGCCAATTGGCGGAGGCGACCGCCGCCGCGAGGCGCTGAAGCGCCGCCCGTTCAACGAAGCCATCGGCGCCGGCGTAGAAAACCACATCCGCGGCCCCGATTTCCCGCGCCGCGATCGCCGCGACCGAGATCACGCCGCGCGCGCGATCCTCGAACGCATCGGATAGCTCCGCCGTCATCGTGATGCGGTGCCGCGCGGCGGGGCCGAGCGCCGCGAGCGTCTCCCGAATCGCGCGCTCGAGGGTCGCGAGGCCGGCATGCGGGGCGCAGGCGCGTTGCGTCACAGCGAGGAGCCGCCCATTTTCCGCACGCGCCGCCTTCACATGCGCGCCGCCGATGTCCCAGCCGATGACGCTCGACATTCACCCGCCCTGAAAGAAGAAAAAGGGGAGCCTCGCGGCCCCCCTTCGATTTTGCGCTTCGGATCCGAACTCAGTTCGGCGCGAAGGGGTGCTTGGCGTCGTTGCGCTTGGCGACGACTTCCGCAGCCTTCGGCTCGCCGGCCACGGCGCGGGCGATGGCTTCCTTCGTGGCCTGATAGTTGTAGTCCTGGATCTTTTTGTCGTCGTTGGCGTCCCAGTGGATGAACACGCCGACCGAGATGAACAGGTCGTCAGCCTCGTCGACCGGGATCACGCCCTCGGCGACCGAGTCGGCGACGGCCTTGGCGACGCCGTGCTGCGCCGGGCCGAACATCTGGACGGCCTGCTTGGCGCCCTTGATGGTGACCTTGTTGAACAGGATGGTGTTCGGCTTGCAGAGCAGGTTCGGCGCGACGACCGCGAGAAGAGTCGTGAAGCCGTCCTTGTTGTTGACGAGCGCGTTCGCGAAAGCGAGCTCGGCGGCCGAGCCGCGCGGACCCATGATCAGGTCGATGTGGGCGACTTCGTTGCCTTCGCCGACCAGCGACTCGCCGACCAGCATCTTGTTGATCTTCGCCATATGCGTTTCCTTTCGAAGAAACATAGCACCTGCCGCGATGGCAGGCGTTTTGGAAAGAACCGGGCGCGAAACGCGCCGGCCTCGAGAGGCGCTGCGGGTCGTCCCCGCTGCGCCGACTCAACCTGCTTTGCGCGACGCCGCCACGACAGGCGGGAAAACGGCGCGCAGAAACCCTCAGACGAGCTGACGCGCGAGCGCGAAAGCGTGACGGAAATCGAGGCAGAGCGGCTTGTCCGAGGTGACCATCTGCTTGAACAGCCCCGACTCAGCGCCATACTTGACATTGCCGATGGCGAGCGCGCCAATGCCCAGCGCGCCGTGCTCGGAAATCGCCACGCCATTGTCGTGCAGGCCGCAGCCCTCGACGCCGAGCGGCGGCACGGCGTTGACGTCCGCCGCGATGAGCAGATTTTTGGCGGCGGCGAGATCGTCCTTCGAGAGCACCTGCACGCCCGCACGCGCGGCGCAGAGCGCGATCTCGTGCTCGACGAGCAGGGAGCGAACCATCTCCGGCGAGCTGCCGTCGGCGGGCTTCACCTTGATGTCGAAGCGTTTGCACATCTCGTCGGCCTGCTTGGCGACGCGATCGAGGCCGCTGTAGCCGACGATCGTCACCTCAGCGCCTTCGAGCGCCGCGATTACGGCCGAGGAGTAGCCGACGACGCCGGTCGCGCCGTAGATTACGATCTTCGAGCCCTTGAGCTCACGCTGCTTCTTGTCGCGCAGAATCTTTTCGACGCAGGCGACCATCGCGCCCGCGGTCGTGAAGGAGCCGTAGGGGTCGGCGAAAAGCGACACCTCGAACGGCTTGAGCAGCGCCTTCTTGGCGGCGTCGAGCATGTCGAGCGCCAGCACGGCGTCGCGGCCGGCGAAGAAAATGCCGGTCTTGAGCGCGGCGGACGGCGCGCGGGAGAACATCGCGTCCTGAACCAGCGCCGTGACTTCGTCGAGCGTAACATTGGTGTAGGGAATCGCCGCGTCATAGCCGGCGTCCAGGGCCATGTTCACGTCGAAGGGGCTCATATGCTTCAGGGTGCTGAGCATATGCAGAATTGCTTTGGCCATTGGAAATTCCCCAACCTTTGTCGATCTGGCCCGTCGCCCCTTCCAAATATGGGCGCGGCGGGCGGACAGGCTCCGGCGCTGTCGATTTTCGATGAGTCCGGGCGTAAACGACGGCGCGGGCGCGCCCGGCCCCGCCCGGAGCGACGATGAGGCTTAGAGCCCAGAACGCCGTCAATGTCCAGAGGCGAATGCGCCGCATCGGGGGGCTTTTCCCCGTTCGCGGGCCGTGGCGGCGCAAATCCGGACAGGGCGGCCCGGTTGACGCTCGTGGGGCTTTGCACTTATAAGGCCAGCGATCAGGGCTCGACGCTCCGCCGCGGCGAGCCTTTGTTGTCGTTTTTACCCATTCGTCGGCGGTTTGCGGGCCTTTGGCCCCTCGCGGCGCATGGAAGCTAGATCGGATCGAAAGGAAGTTCCATGTCCCGGCGTTGCGAGCTGACCGGCAAGGGCGTGCAGACGGGTAACCTCGTCAGCCACTCCAATCGCAAGACGCGCACGCGTTTCCTGCCCAACCTCGTGAATGTGACGCTCGCCTCCGAGGCGCTCGCCCGCTCCGTGCGCCTGCGCATTTCGGCGGCGGCCCTGCGCTCGGTCGAGCATCGCGGCGGGCTCGACGGATTCCTGCTCAAGGCGCGCGACGAGGAATTATCGCAGAACGCCCGCGCGCTGAAGCGCGAGATCGAGAAGAAGCAGGCCGGCGCTTCGGCGTAAGCCTTCGTTTTTCGCAAAATCAAAAAGCCCCGCCGCGCAATGAGCGGCGGGGCTTTTGTCGTTCTCCGTTACGGAGGCGGGGCGTCATCCCCGCACGTCGGGCGGCGTGGCTTCGTCGGCGAGCAGCTTCAGCGCCTCGTCGATCGGAAGCTGGGTCTGCTGCTGAGAGCCGAGCCGACGCATGGAGATGGTGCGTTCCGCCGCCTCCTTCTTGCCGGCGACGAGCAGCACGGGAACCTTGGCGTGCGAATGCTCGCGCACCTTGTAGGTGATCTTCTCGTTGCGCGAATCGACGTCGACGTTGAGTCCGAGTTTTCGCGCCGCCGCGGCCACCTCATAGGCGTAGTCGTCGGCCTCCTGCGTGATCGTGCAGACGACGATCTGCAAGGGCGATAGCCACAGCGGCAGATGGCCGGCGAAATGCTCGATCAGAATGCCGGTGAACCGTTCGAGCGAGCCGAACATGGCGCGGTGGATCATCACCGGCGTCTTCTTCTCGCTGTCGGGGCCGATGTAGAAGGCGCCGAAACGCACCGGCAGATTGAAGTCCACCTGCGTCGTGCCGCATTGCCATTCGCGGCCGATGGCGTCGCGCAGCGTATATTCGAGCTTCGGCCCGTAGAAAGCGCCCTCGCCTTCCTGAACGCTCGTCTTGAGCCCGCGCTTGGCGAGTTCGTCGAGCACGCGGCCGAGCGCGGCTTCCGCCTTGTCCCAAGCTTCGTCCGAGCCCACACGTTTTTCGGGGCGCGTCGAGAGCTTCACGACGACGTCGTCGAAGCCGAAGTCGCGATAGATCGTCAGGATGAGGTCGTTGATCTTCAGCGCCTCTTCCATGATCTGGTCTTCGGAGCAGAAGATATGCGCGTCGTCCTGCGTGAAGGCGCGCACGCGCATCATGCCGTGCAATGCGCCCGAGGGCTCGTAGCGATGCACGACGCCGAATTCGGCGATCTTCACGGGCAGGTCGCGATAGGACTTCAAGCCGTTCTTGAAAATCTGCACATGGCCGGGGCAGTTCATCGGCTTGATGGCGAAGACGCGCTCGTCCTCCGTCTTGGTGACGAACATGTTCTCGCGGTACGTCTGCCAATGGCCCGACGTTTCCCACAGCGCGCGATCGAGCACCTGCGGCGTGTTCACTTCCGTATAGCCGGCGGCCTTCTGCTTGCGACGCATGTAGGAGACGAGCGTCTGGAAGAGCGTCCAGCCCTTTGGATGCCAGAAGATCGCGCCGGGGCCTTCCTCCTGAAAGTGGAAGAGGTCCATCTCGCGCCCGAGGCGCCGATGGTCGCGGCGCTCGGCTTCCTCCAGGCGGTGCAGATAGGCGTCGAGTTCTTCCTGCGTCGCCCAGGCCGTGCCGTAGATGCGCGAGAGCATGGGCTTCGTCGAATCGCCGCGCCAATAGGCGCCCGCGACCTTCATCAGCTTGAATGCCGTGCCGATCTTGCCGACAGACGGCATATGCGGGCCGCGGCAGAGGTCGAGCCACTGCCCCTGACGATAGATACTGAGCGGCTCGTCGGACTTGATGCTGTCGATGAGCTCGCCCTTGAAGATCTCGCCCTTGGCGATGAAGTGAGCCTTGGCCTCCTCGCGGCTCCAGACTTCGCGCGTGATCTTCGCGTCGCGCGCGACGATCTCCTTCATCTTTTTCTCGATGACCGGCAGGTCTTCGAGCGTGAAGGGCTCGGAGCGATAGAAATCGTAATAGAAGCCGTTTTCGATGACGGGGCCGATCGTCACCTGCGTGCCGGGAAAGAGCTCCTGCACGGCCTCGGCCAGCACATGGGCGGCGTCGTGGCGGATAAGCTCCAGCGCGCGCGGATCCTCGCGCGGGACGAATTCGATCTTGGCGTCGCGCGCGACCGGCGTCAGCAGATCGACGAGTTCGCCGTCGAGCGTCATGGCGACGCTGCGCTTGGCGAGAGAGGGGGAGATGCTCTTTGCGACGTCGAAACCCGTGACTCCGGGCTCGAACTGACGGGACGCCCCGTCGGGGAAGGTAACGGCGATCATGTGACGCTCCTGTCGCGCTCAATCGCCGACACGGATCGGCGTAAGTCGCTCGGGCTCGAGGAAGGAGCGCGTTTTAGCGCCGCGCGAGGCGCGGCGCAATCTGGGCGGACGAACGGCGGTCCGGCTTCTCAGGAACGCCGGCGGCGGCGCGTCACCGCTCCGACGACCCATGCTCGAGATGGATGCCGTGATGGTGGTGCGCGCCCCAGTGGCGGCATTCCTTCTTGTGCTTGGCGCGATACTGCTTATTCGAGCACTTGGTGTGCTCGCCGGCGCCGTAATGCTCGGCCGTCGCGGGAGCCGAAACGGCGAAGGCCGTGGCGGTGGCGACACAGGCGATCAGAAATTTACGCATCCTTACCTCCGATGAGCTTAAACGGCGCGAGCTTGAGCGCCTTCCCGGCAGATGTAAGGGCTGCGGCCGCCCTGTCCAGATCCGGGCGGAATTATGACAAATATATGAAATTTATGGGTTAAAAAAATCGTCAACCGCCTTGGGGCCTGTGCTTCCGACGCAGTCGCGCCACTCCGCGTCATCGCCCCCGCGGCCATCGCGCCGCTCGTCGCGGGACTTGGATTCGATATCGAAGAGACCGAGGAAGGCGCCTTTGTTTTCCCTGAGCTTGCTCAAATGGACCCTGGCGAGGCGCTCGAGACGGCTGTTGCCGAGCGCCGTCATGACGATGAGCGAGCGGCGGCTATCCGAGGAGTCGGTCTTGCGCCGGACGAGCTTGGCCTGGACGAGGCGAGACGCGAGCTCCGCCGCGATCTCGCTGAAGGCCAGAAACTTCTGCAAGGTATAGCGAAAAGCGGCGAGGGCCTCGAACTCGCGCCTGCTCACTGGACCCTCCTCGTGAGGATCCGGCTGCGAGACGCGCTCTCGCGTCAGGGTCGCCACTTGCCCTCCCGCCGCCGCGCCCGTCCCAAGAACGGGCGGGCATCTTTTTTTATTCATGCGACGTCCCTTCGTCCCGGTCAATCGGACGTTCTGCCGCTTCCGGCGCGCCGGCGCCCGGAGCCGCGCCCCGCCGCAGACATGATCGCTCCACGATTTATTTTTTATCGTTACACGATTGAACCGCGCATCGCGCCGCGCGACGTAATGTGGCCGCAGAGAGGGAAAGGCCGACAAAATGACCCAAAAAGCCGAAAGGCATCTTTATCCTGGACTACTCGCCCTGAGCGTCGGATCGGCCGCCATGGCTAGCGAATACGCAGCCGGATCATTGAAGATCGAGAGCCCCTGGGTTCGCCGCCGGCAACGACGGCAAAGACGCTTTGCTTTTCATGACGGTCCAGAATGAGGGAGACGCGCCCGACAAGCTCGTCGCAGCCCGTGCGGTTCATTGCGGCGAGGCCGTTATCCACGCCGATCCCGCGCGAATCATCGTCCCGCACGGCGTCATGATTCCCGCTCACACACCGTGGCGATGGGGCCGGGGCGTCCTTACGTCGCGCTGGGCGATCCGACGCAACCGGGCGGCCCTCGCTCGTCGTTTATGACGGGGGCAAGTTCGCGCACGCTGTGATGCGCCGCGAGGCGCACGGATCGCCGTGAGCGGTACCGACGTCCTGGCTCGCAACGGCTGAAAAGCGGAGGCTGGCGCGCCGGAGCGGATAAAAGAGAGAACTTTTCGCGGTGGACAGTATTCCTGCAAAGAGCTTTGAAATCAGTCATATAGAACTTCGGCTGTCTCGACCACGCGATCGTTCGCGGTCGGTGGTTCCTATGAAACGGACTATTCCTCGCAAAATCCGAGGTCTGCTTCAACCGCGTAAGCGGCTGTCGACTACAGGGCACGGGAGTTCCCCTCTGCGCCGCCGGAAGCGTCCCTTCGGGAAAAGTTGCTCGGACCATGGTCCGGCTTCGGCCGGTCGCCTGCTATCTTGCCCGGCGGCGGCGAACGCAATGCGCCGCCCAGCGGACGTAGCGGTTATAGAGCGTCTTACTCGGCCCGTATTCCGGCGGCGCGGCGATCCAGCGCCCGCCGGATTTCAGCACATGCAAGATGCCGCTGATGACGCGCCAGTCGTCGACCCGCGCCTTGCCGCGCGGGTAGGTCGGAAGACGCGGCGCGATCTTCGCAAACTGGGAGTCCGTCAATAAAAAACGGTCAAGATTCATGCGCGCTTCCTTTCGGAAGCCCGTGAAGCACGACTACGACCTCACGCCAACAACTTTATGGGTCCTATAGCCCTAAAATTGCTTTCATTACTTCTTTAATTCCTTCAGTGAGGTCTTTGGATTATAGTTCTCAATATGTGCAATTCCGTCACAATTAGGATCATCCAGGCACCAACCCCCTCGGGATTTTTTGAAAGCTTTACAAGCATTAGTGTCCCATGGCCCAATATCGATAATACGGACCTTTGGATTAGTTGATGATCCAACAAATGGATTTTTAGTTTCTTTGTAGTTGCTATCGAGACTTCCATAGCAACACGGAAATTCTTTATCCTTCGGAGAGTTCAACCAATATTCCATCTCGTCAGTTTTAAGCAATTGATCAAAGCCGAAGGCCTTCCTTTTCTTATTATAGCAAGCCCATATTACATCCTTGAGCTTCGTTGATCTCCTTTTGAGGCCGACGACATTGATCTCCCAGGCAACTGCTTTTTCTACAGAATCAACAAATTCATACTTATCCTTTGGAGTAAGAAGCATTCGGGCCACCAGGGATGCAGGCCAAGCACCCTCTCGAATTCCAAGTAGATCGCTCACTAATTTGTTCGCTTGCCCAACAACACTTTCCATAAGGGTGGAAACCTGTTTCAATGAAAATTTTACACTGTCCACGTCTTCTTGTGTTCCGACTACGAAGCTTTGGTCGAAATACGGTGCGTGAAAGCCGAGATTCGCATCGGTGCTCATGATTCGTAAAGGTGCGCCGACATCTTCGTAAGGCTTTCTATACCCTGCCATAAACACCCAAGCGCAAGCTGAGAGACAACTGGTGTCAGGCCCCACATACGTGGCAATCCCATGATCCGTCACAACTTTTGCCAGCTCCAGTGCTTCTGAAGGAGAGCCGCCCTTACTGTTCAATACGAGCAGCGGTTGCCTATGGTCGTAATAAAGACCAGTTGCGATGCTGTTTGCTTCCAGTAAACGTATTAGCGCTTTGGCGTCACCTTGTTCGATTTCTCCAGTCAGTCGAACAACGTGAATATCGTCATTCGAATACATAAAGAGCAACTGCGCAGCTTCGAAGTTATCTGCGGTCTCGTTCTTAATGCGCTCATAGCTGAATTCGGCCGCATGCAAAACTCGTATCAAAAAAAACAATTGCACTAGCAACAAGAAGAGATACCTTGTCATTTCAAGGCCTCACACGTATCAACATACTGATTAAATGTAACGCCAAACCCGTCCCACCCAAAATGTTTGCGCAATTCCGAAATGAATCGGGAGGCAACCGAATTAAACCCCGTTATCCGAGAGCAAAAGAAGCTATTTATCGTGTTTTTGTCGCACGCACCAGATTTCTGACATATGTATATGTCTTCAAAATAGCTAGTTGTTCGAAGAAAGCCTAGCAGCATTGCAGCGGATGTATCGTTGGCCCCAAACATGACGCTCTCAAAAATCTTTTGAAAATCTCTTTCTGGCAAGCTATTTTTGTCATTTAGTTTATAAAACTTCTGGTAAGGGGCCAGCCGCAAACCGAACTTCAAGATAAATTCTGATGCATCTGCCTTCAGATACTGTGAATTATATTCCTGCGCTTTTGCAATAGCAGCTCGCTCGACGGCCGCTCTTTGATCGGAAAAATACTGCCAAACCGTAAATGCTAAGACTAGAAAGGCAATAGTCTTTCCTGCTATCTCAATTATATCTTTCGGCGTGAGTTTCGATTCAGTTGAATCAGTCACAACCATACCCCACAATTATAATACGATTACCCCGGTCTGCTTCGAGACGTTTTTTTACGTTCGTTAGAAAACACTCTATTTCGTTGTGGCGCAGCAGAATGACCGCCTTATGGCCCTCTACAACTTCCGAGGCGCGAAGGAGTTTCGAAAAATCGATTTTTTCAAACTCGATCTCTGGGCAGGCCTCCGGTACTAGCGGGAAAGGGTCGAGAGTTACCTTACTATACCTTTTTGCGTTTTCGATTATGCATTTTGCCGATGCTTGTGTTAACGAGACGGTGCGTTCTTGCTGCTCGGCACCACCTGATGATACGGAAGCTAACATCATCGAAATAATGAATGTTCTCAGGAAAATTGCCTGCCCGCGAGAATCAATATTCTTGATCATTAGAGCATCACTGTGATCTTGCGTGGGCGATGGAATAGTCCCAATCCCTCGATATTAGTTTGACGATGAGGACAGTCAAGTGCTGCGCTCATTCGCAAAGAGGTCAATGAGGTCCATCAAGGGTAACCGCTGTTATCAGGCCACGTCTTCGAGAGCGACCGGCTGCGCGTAGGCCCAGGGCATGAGCTCGTCGAGTTTGCTCGCGAGATGGCCATTGATGATCTTCACGAGAACGTCGGCCAAATAGGCCTGCGGATCGACGCCATTGAGCTTGCAGGTCTCGATGAGCGAGGCGACGATCGCCCAATTCTCTGCGCCGCCGTCTGAGCCCGCGAAAAGCGCGTTCTTGCGATTGAGGGCAATGGGGCGGATGGCGCGCTCGACGATGTTGGAGTCGATCTCGATGCGCCCGTCGTCGATGAAGCGCGCCAGGCCGTCCCAACGCGAGAGCGCGTAGCGGATCGCCTCGGCGAGCCTGGTCTTCTGGCTGATCAGCGCGAGCTTTTCACGCAGCCATGGCTCGAGGGCGTCGAGGATCGGGCGGGATTTCTCCTGTCGCGCCGCGCGCCGGTCATCCGGGTTCTGCGCGCGGACGTCGCTCTCGATGGCGTAGAGCGCGCCGATGCGTTCGAGCGCCTCGCTGGCGATCGGCGCAGGACCTGCCGCGGCGAGTTCGTAAAAGCGCCGGCGGACATGGGACCAGCAGAAGGCCAGCGCCACGCTGTTCTTGTGCGCCAGCGCGCGATAGCCAGCGTAACCGTCGACCTGCACGACGCCCGTGAAGCCAGCGAGATGCGCGAGCGGCTGCTCGGACTTTCGGTTTTGCGCATAGACATAGACGGCGATCGGCGGATCGGCGCCGCCCCATGGCCGGTCGTCGCGGGCATAGGCCCAAAGTTGGCCGGTTTTCGTGCGGCCCCGCCCGGGGTCGAGCACCGGCGCCGTCGTCTCGTCGGCGAAGATTTTCGTCGACGACCGGATGTGTTCCAGAAGCCGCTCATGAACGGGCCGCAAATGCCAGGCGGCGCGGCCAACCCAGTCGGCGAGCGTCGAACGGTCGAGGGCGATCCCCTGTCGGGCGTAGATCTGCGCCTGGCGATAAAGCGGCAAGTGATCGGCATATTTGGAGACGAGCACATGGGCGATTGCCGCCTCGGTCGGCAGTCCACCCTCGATCAGCCGCGGCGGGGCCGGCGCCTGCACGATTGCGCCCTCGCAGGCGCGGCAGGCGTATTTGGGACGCCGCGTCACCAGCACCCGGAACTGCGCCGGGACGATGTCGAGCCGCTCGGAGACGTCTTCGCCGATCTTGTGCAGCAGTCCCTTGCAGCAGGGGCAGGCGTAGTCCTCGACATCGACGACGGTCTCGATGCGCGGCAGATGCGCCGGCAGCGCGCCTCGGTTCGTGCGGCGCTTTCTGGACGCCTTCTCGCGTTCGGCGGCGGACTTGGCTTCCCCCTCCGCCGCTGCGCCGGCTTCCGTCTGCTCGACCTCTTCGAGCGCCAGCAGCATCTGGTCATCGGGAAGCGTCTCTGCGCGCCGTCCGAAGCGATGACGCTGCATCTCCTTGATGATCTGAACGAGGCGCTCGTTGCGCGCCCGCTCGGCGAGGAGCATCGCCTTCAGTTCATTCGGATCGTCGGGAAGCGTCTCGACCGCCTGCGCCATAGACACAGAAGACCATATTTTCTGCGGTCTTTCGACGCTCTTCGACGCCCTGATTCATTGTGTCGCAGATCATCCCGCCAAGGCCGGCGCCGGCGTCTCCTTCACGCTGTGGACGCGCCGCCAGTCCAGCCCCTCCAGCAGCGCCGAAAATTGCGCCGCCGACAACCGCATCACCCCGTCTTCGATCTTCGGCCAGCGGAACTCGCCATCCTCCAGCCGCTTGGCGAAGAGGCACACGCCCGTGCCGTCCCAGAAGACCAGCTTGATGCGGTCCGTCCGTTTCGCGCGAAAGACGTAGATCGCGCCGTCGAAGGGATCGCACTGCATCGTCTCGCGCACCAGCGCCGCGAGACCCTCTGCGCCCTTGCGGAAGTCGACAGGCTTCGTCGCCACCATCACGCGCACCGCGCCCGTCGGGCCGATCATTTGGCGACTTTCAACGCCCGGATCACCGCAGCGATGGTCTTCGCTTGCGCGCCGCGTCCGACCCGAACCGTAACGCCGTCAATTTCAAGTTCGATCGTCGGCGTCGAACCAATTTCCTGGTCGACGGCGCGGCGTTTGCGCTTCGCCGGCGGCGCGGGCGCAGGCCCTTGCATGATTGCCGGAACAAACAATGGCGGCGCGCCTGCGTCCGCGCGAGCCTCGGTCTCTTTGCGCGCCTGACGACGCCACGTAAAAAGCTGCTGCGCCGTCAGACCGTGCCGCCGCGCCACTTCACAAACGCTCGCGTCCTCCGCAAAGCTCTCAGCGACGATCGCCGCCTTCTGATCGGAGCCCCACGTTCTCCGGCGTCCCGCGCCCGTGAAAACCTCGATCCGCCGCATCGGAGCTGCTTCAGGCTCCGACATATGCTTACGCTCTGAAATCGACATGTGTCGGAGCCCCTTTCGCTCCGATTATCGTCGCCCCAACTCATTCAAAACAGGTGCGAGCAGAACAGCGCTTACCATCAAGGCATAGCTCCGGGATTAAACACTTCGCAAGCCAACCCCCTGTATCAAATCATCCAACAACGGGCATTTTGGGACAAGGGTAATCACTCTACTCTAGTTGGCCGGCGTAAATGACGTCCATCTCCATCAATCGGAGGAAACAATAGGTTAAGCTTTGGCGACGGATGATTGGCAGACGAGTTTAGTTCAAGGCCATCTTAGTTATCCCTCGAACCCCGTGGACTCTGCCTTGAACTTCAATTGTTTGGCGTTGTCCCGAACGACACTGACTTCGCTGTCATCGAAGCCGTCAGGGGCTTCCGCCTCGATCTCTATCGTTAGCTTGACCTTTGCTCCGTTCGTCCGTTGAAGCTCCATGACGACCGCGTTCAGGATCGCATCGAAAGCCTTGACCGGGCGAACCATGTCGATCTCCACAGACCCATAAAACCGTCTGGGCTTTCGCGGAGTGGTCCCGCCCTGAGGTGGCGCACCCTCTGGCGGTCGATCAACATCGCCACCCGAGGACGGGGTAGGCGCAGGTCCAGGCGTGGCGTCGCTAGTCAGCTGTTGTTGAGCTTCCGCTGCACGCACTAGCAGTGAGGTGGGCGCAAGAAACTCCGGTGGCGCTTTGGCCCAGATCAGCTTGACATACTTCTGCGCCGCCGTGTCGTAGCTGTCGGCAAAGCCAAACTGAGGGTCGAGTTTCCCCACCGCATCCCTGATAGCGGTTTCAAGGACGACACGATCGCGGAGCTTGGGTAGATAGACATAGGCGGCGAACCAGTCGACTATCTCCGGGACTGGCAGGTGGGGCCGATCGTCAGGCCACAAGGGCTTCAGCGCCAACCAGAGACGCTCCGCGCCCAGTTTTTCGAGTGCGATGCCGTCAGCCTTCACCTTCTCATAGACGACCGATGGAATTGCCGCGCGCTCACGTGCTGAGATGAGGCTGTGCTCGAGTTCAAAGGGCTTGCCCGCTGTCTCGCTCTTTATCGGGTAGAGGATGTGGCTCCATGCGGCGCGCACTGCTTTTCGCGCAGCCTCTTGGTTTGTCCTCGCCTTCTCCTGCGCATCCTTAGTTTGAGCCGTTGTCATCGTCTCTTTGAGGCGCTCGTCCTTGTCGATCGAGGCCCAGGCCATGGCCTTACGCATGACCTCTCTCGCCGTGGAGAGGTTGGCTTCATCTGCGGCGATGAAAATGAGAGTGTTGCGCAAGCGGCGCTGTGAGGCCCCGCGTCTCATCAGAGTGTCGGCGGCTGCGTCAGTCGCTGGGGTCTTGCCGACGCCTTTTCCAGCATGAGGGAGCGTTGATCCCAGGATCACCAGCGACAGCGCGCTTGCTTCTTCAATCGCGACAGGGTCATCAGGGGCTGCAAAAACCCGGTCAAAGCCGCCTTTTGTCCCTGCGTCTGCTCGCAGGATGTCCGCGATCGCGGCGTCGACTTCATGGTCGGGAAAAGCCTTGGCGCGGTCCTCCGCGAGACGGTTGAGCGTCGGCTGCGTCGAGAACCAGTAGCGGCCAGCCTCCTCGTAGAGATAGGTCGCGCGCTCGGTGAGTTCGCGCAGCGCTTCGCCGAAGATCGCGAGCTGATCGCCCGGCTCGGCGCAGGCGAGCCGTAGCCCTTGCCCGGTGAGGCCGGCGTTGGGCTGACCGACCAGCGGCGCCGAGCACAGGAAGACCGCGCGCGCCGCACGCGTCGCAGCTCGCGCCTGAGAAATCCGCCGCGAGGGATTGGCTTCCATGCGACTCGGCAAGGACCCCTCGCCATCGACCTCTTTGTCGACCACGGAACTAAAGTGAGGATCGAGCGGATATAGCACGCTGGCGCGGACGCGCTCGTGCGCGACCGGCACGCGCGCCGGCGTTATCAGCGGATCATTCGCCCGTTCATGCCACAGCACGCCCACCACATTGGCCATGAAGCGCAGCACGCCGCGCGTTCGCTGGAACTTTTCGAGGCTGGCCCAGTCTTTCGCCAAGCGATCGAACAGCTCGGGGTGGATCGGGTAGGAAAGCCGAAGCAATTCGAGGCAACGCGCTTCCTTGGCCTCCGGGGGGAACTCGGCAGGGTTCTTTTTGTAGAGGTCGTGGAAGGCCTTGACCGTCTCATCTCGCGCCTTTTCCCCTTCTGCGTCGAGCGGCTGAAATAACCGGCGGCGGATGATCTCATAGGTTTCGTCGCCGGACGCGGGCAGCCAGGCCGACTGCACGCGGCCAAAAATCTTTTCGAGCCGCAGCAGCGCCGCGGCGCCGCGCGGACCGCCAGCCTCGGCGTCGCTCTCGGGGAGCGAGCCGACGATAAGGACGCCGGGGACCATCTTCGCCGCTTCCGTTAGCGACTGGATGAAGGACAGGAAAGCCTCGAAGCGGTCGTCGTCGAGCTGGCGGGCGAACATGGTCAGCTCGTCGAGCAGGATCACGCTCGGGCCCGCCAGCTTGAAGACCTCGACCATCAGTTCCGAGCCGGGACTGGTGCGCGCCGCCTCCGCCTCGGCGATGAGCTTCAACCCCGCCTCACCGGCGATCCGCCAGGCGATATAGCCCCACAGCGTATGAACGCGCGGCCCGTCCTTGAGGTTCAGCGAGACGTCGGCGCCCTTGGACGAGCCGACAAAGACCGTGACTTGCGGCTTGGGTAATTTCGTGACGCCCGCGCGGTCGAGAATTTCCGCGAGGCCAGCCAAAGCGCGCGGATCACCGCCTTCCCGCAGATGTTTCACGAGGTGGAAGATCGCAAGCATTGTATGCGTCTTGCCGCCGCCGAAAGCGGTTTGCAGGCCGATCACCGGATCACCGCCCGCTCGCGCGAGACGTTGCACGGCGGAGGTCAGCACGCGCTTCAGGCCCTCCGTCAGGAAGGTCATGGCAAAGAAGGCGGCCGGCGTCGCATAGCCTTCGCCGGCATGGCCCGCATCGACGGCGAAGAGGTCGGCCGCGAACTCCGCCTCCTTGAAGCGGTTGGCGATCACGTCGGGGTGGGGGAGCGCCACCTCGATCCACGGCTTCAACGCCTTTGTCGCCCCCTCGGCGCCCGACAAATCCAGTTGGGGCGGGGGCTGGGGAGCGGGCGTCGGCTCCGGCGTGCGGGCAACGCCGGATTGGCGTTGCTCGTCATAGAGCTTCTTCAGCTCAGCGATCTCGCTCTCGGGAGCCTTAACGAGCTTCAGGAGCTGGTGCATGGCGTCGAGATAGCGCAGCGCCTCGTCGTCTTGCAGGCCGATGGCGAGATGCGCGGTGGCGTTGCGAGCCTCAAGGCACATGGAGGCGAAGCTCCTCGCCTTGTGTTTTTCGCTGCGACCAAAGGCGTCGTCGAAGGCCTCACGCCAGTTGTCGAGCATGGTCTTGACCAGAGCATAGGCGTCGAGTGGGCCGTTCGGCGGCGAGCCCTGCGCGCGGCTGGCGTAATGACGCCAGTTCGCGCCGTGGATGTTCTTCGTCCGCGCTTCGACGAAGGGCGCGAGGCCTTTTTGCAGGTGGAAAAGCCCGCCCTGAACTCGTTGCAGCGTTTCTTTTTCCGTGCTCATGTCTCGAACCATTTGGTCATGTCGCAACCACACAGGTTTTCAACGCTTATTCCACAAGCTGTGAGGGTTTCTGCGCTATGAATCCAGTCGCTGTCGGTCGCGTTCGCCACTGGCGTATTAGTTTTCTTGGCCAGTGCAGCAAACTTGCGGTCACTCGGGTCGAAGCCCGAGTCAATTAACGGGTGCGGCAAGTCTGCATATTCGCTCTCCTCGAAAGGGAGCTCGACCCGTTCGACTCTGTCGGGCGAACTGTTGATAATAGCAAGATAGAAACGATCACCGACCCCCGGCTGGCCCCTTGGGCTCAGGTACCTGCGGTATTCGTCCTGCACAGCGCCCTCCAAATCCAGCACGATTTTTCCATTGTCCAGCAGTTCTATTAAGAAGGCGACCGCCTTGCTGCGACATTCGATTGTGGGCGGCCTCTCCTCCGGGCTTTCGCTTGAACCGTTGGCTACGATTGCGACGTTTGTATCCACGATAAACCGCATCGCTTATTTCCGACTCATGCGCTTCAAACGAGCAAGTTCGGCCTGGGCTGTTTCGTTGAATGCGTCGCCCATGAATTTGTCTGGCCAATTGCGAATGTTACCGAGAATATCGACTTCAAGCGGAGTCAGAGAAGATTCTCCCTCCGGCGCGTCACAGAAATACAGTTTGACGTCGCCAGAAGAGATCGCTTCCTCGGCGATACGGCGCTGTAAGCGCAGCAGAAGATGTTCGGAATGACTCTCCAGAAACACCTGGACCCGTCGTTGAGTAGCGGCCTGAATGATAACGTCCGCAAGAGCTGCCTGAGCCAAAGGGTGCAAGTGAATTTCCGGCTGTTCCAAAATGACGGTAGAGCCTTCCGGCACATACTGGAGCAAAGGATGACTGGCAGTACTTGAGAAATGCCAAAACCGACATCTGTTAGGAGCACTTCGCTTGCGCCAGCGCGAGTCTGAACGAGAGCTTGCCACCGGCTAGAACCCTCCCTGATTTCCTCCACCCGGAAGCTTTCAATAAGCCCCATTTCCCGTAGCCAGTAAGCAATCATCTCCTGAAATGGGACAAAGCGGCGGGAGTTGGCTTTAAGCTTGCGTTTTTCGCCTGCCGAAGTCGCCGCAAGGATTGCATCAATGGCCTTTTCGCCACGTCGACCAACGTCAGTGGGCCTCGACCGCGCCCAAAGATAATCGCGTTGTGGAAACTCACGAAGCGGCCCTAAATAATAAAGGCGGTCAAGTTGTGCTTCGTACGCGACCTCTAGGTCTGCGAGGAAACCAGCGTTTTGATAGTACGTTCTTGCTTGGTCCGGGAATGCATAAGACTTCACAGGACCCGGCAATTACCAGGCTCGTCCTGGGTTGCGAATGAACTTGAATGTAGCTCGGCCCTCGTCGGAACTCTTCGCTTTTAGCTCGAACTTCTGCGCCGCGTCTTTTTTCGCCGAGAGTGTGAAATTCATGCATCCAATCTTGTAAGTTAGGCTCAAAGCTCTTGGCGCTTGCTTGTCTATGATGATTGAGGCGGAAAGACTTAAGCATGACCCGGTCGCAATCTCAGATTTCCGTTTGCCCGAAGCGTCGCTGAGAGACAGCGGCTCGTCCAGATCAAAAGAAACGGTCCACTCAATCATGTTATCAAGCGAATGCCGATGAATTATGTCGGTGATCGTTCCAAGTTGAACAAGGTCTCCGTTAAGCTCCAATGCCGTAGCGCGATCAGTTGCGTCCTTTGTTTGTTTCAGCATAAGCAAGAACTGAATGACACTCGTCTTGCCCGACGAGTTTGCACCGAAAACCCCTCTTATTCTGGCGCATGGCATGTCGAGTCGACACCACGACTTGAAGTTTTTGAAACCGACCCTGGCCAACATGACCCGCCCTCAGAACAGTTCCGCCTGCGTGGCCCTGATGGGCGCGCGCGTTTCAATGTCAGACGCCATGTCTTCGAGTTTCGGCCATTCCTGCGCGAGTTCGTTGTAGACCAGCGCCTCGGCGGCCCAGCCTTTCTGCGTCGCGATCTCGAACAGGCGATAGGCGAGCGCGCGGGCGTCGGCGCTCTTGGAGCCCATCTCTGCGACGAGGCGGCCCGCCGCCGCGCCGCCGCCTTCCTCAGCATTAAGCACGCGAGCTGTGTGCTGCACGCATTCCCAGACGGTCAGCGTCTTGTCGGTCGCCGGCGTCCACTCCTCGGGCAGCTTTTCGCGAGGCGTCAAGGCCGCCTTGCCGCGCAAGTCCTCGAACACGCCGGACGCGAAGAGAGCGTCGACGGGTATGTTCTTGGCGTTGGCCAGGGTGATGAGTTCGCCGGAGGGCTTGGCGTCGAAGCCATAGGTCGCGAACCAGGCGAGAGCCACTTGCGTTTCGGCGTCGAAGGCGGCGTCGAGTTCCTGGTCGATCTCCTCCCAAACACGGTTGATCAGCGCCAGCGCGGTTTTTACGCTCATGGCGCTGTCGTCGTCTTCCAGAACTTTGGCGTGACGCGAGAAGACGCCCATGCCGGGGCCGATGACGGATTGCTGCATGTCCACTGGTCCAACGCCCGCCTTACGGATGTCGTCAATGGCTTCGGGAAGCTCCTTGCGAAGGGTGCGGATAAAGTCCGCTCGAGTGATGGTTGAGGCAGAAAAGGCGCGCTTTCGGCAGACGAGGACGATGGAGGATGCAAGGACGTTGGTGCCCTGGCCAACCATGCGAGTTGCCATTTCGGTACGTAGTGGCCAAGTGCCGTCAATGACCAGCCCGGCATCCACCATTGCTTGCAGGAAACTTGCCCAGCCGGCGGAGGTTATACCATCCGCAGCCGCTTCGGCTTGCTTGAATGCATAGTAGATAGCCAGCGGCTCGCCATCAGTGGCCGCCTTACGCATCGCAGTCAGCGCCTGTTCCATGCCTTCCATAAAGAAGGCCTCGGCTTGATCCCTGCCGCCATGACGATAAGGGGTGGCGACCAGTTCCTGTTCCTTCGGCGTCGTCAACCGTCGGAACAATTCCGGCCACGTCCGCACAAGTGATCTGCGTAGCCAGACGTAGAAAAAATCCGACAAATCTGCGTAACCAACGTTGTCGTAGTAGGGCGGGTCAGTTGAAATAAGGATGGGTTCAGAAGAATACGAATTTTTCGTTGCGTCAGTCGAACGAATTACGGCTAATGTTTTGTTTGCAAATGCGAGAGCGTTCACAGCCATCTCATAACCAGAGTCAAGGCTGCCAGTGGCCTCCCCTAGGAGATTCGTCTCAGCGTAATCCCACACCATTGGCAATGCTTGCCGACCGAACGCATGCTGCGCTTTCGGACCAACAGGATTCCAGCGTGTAAGCGAATTGCCTCCCATTGCGGAGCGGTCCACAGCCAGACCCAAATAGGTTGCCACTGCATCCGCATACGCTAAAGCACCGGTACCGTCTGCGTTGAGAGGAACGGCGTCATCGGCAAGGCCGGCCGCGCGGGCGTCGGCAAACGCCTTTTCGCGTGCTTCCGAGACCAGATCGGAAAAGGTCGTCAGCGCGACGAGCTGGCGGGGGGTGAAGAGCGAGGCGAAGGTGCTCAACCCATACTGGACTGTCCAAAAGTTTCTCGGATCGTTCGGCAACTCGCCTTCCGGCTCCCAGGCAGGTTTGGCAGTCCCTGCGAGTGCCTCTTGATCTGGGGTCGGGCTTAAGTAGACGCGGGATCGGTTCCCCTCGGCGACGACTGCCATGAGGCGAGCCCCCATGCGTCCGGCCATTCCCTCCGCTTTTACGTGCCCCCCGTTGATCGCCGCGCCGCTGAGAATGCAGGCGAAGTTGGAGCCCCGCCCGGTCTTCGTCCCCTTCTTGAGCCGCTCCTCGTCGGTCTTCGTGAGCGCCCCCGTCCTCACCTCGAAGCGCCAGCCGTCCGGCGCTTTCGCGTCGATCATCGGCTCGACCCAGGCCTTCTTGCCCTCCTTGGTGGAGAGCATGAAGGAGGAGACGAGCGGGACCATCGCGCCCTTCGCCGCCGGATCGGGCGATCGCACCGTGCGCGCCCAGAGCCAGGCGATGACGGTCGCCGCCGACCCATCCGGCAGCATCGCCTTGGGATAAAGATGTCCGATGCGCTTCTCGGCCTCGTCGCGCATCCATTGGCCGTAATAGCGCACATCCTCGGCGAGGCCCTGGGCGCCCTTGCCGTTCCACTTGCCACCATGCGCGAGTTCGGCCCGCGACTTCGGGTTCACCGGCGGCAGGCCGGCGAATTTGGGCGGGATTTCAACCAACGCCTTGCCGATCAGCACAGCGACAGGGTTGAGGTCCGAGCCATAGGCGCGCAAACCGAGCCGCTGCGCCTCCAGCGGGATCGATCCTCCGCCCGAGAAGGGGTCATAGACCGGCGGCGCCTTGGTCTGGAGATAATCGAGGATGGCCTTGCCATCGTCCTTCGGCGGCGGCTCCTCGCCAAGCCCCCAAGCCACCGACCGCGCGATCTCCCACCGCGCGGCGTTTAGAATACGCTCGTCGTTCGAGGCTTCCCAGGGGACCATCTCCTCGATGATCTTGTGCAGCCGCCGGCGCTCATGGTCCTGCGCCTCCTCGGTGGGAAAGCGATCCGGCCAGGCTGAGGGGTCGTCCACCAGTTGCGCAAAAAGCACCGCCCGGCACGCGGCGAGCGGTCGCCGCGCCCACCACAGATGCAGGGTGGAGGGATGGCCATGCCGGATCGATTTCTCCCGCGCCGAAGCGGCATTGATGGCTTCGAGCGGGAGGGAAATTTCGATGAGTTTTTTTCGAGACGGTTTTTCGTTCTGCAAGTTCATCAAGGCCAGTTCCGTATCATATGCGCCAACACGCCGTTTAAGATCGTGGCAGCCTCTTTGTCATATTGATCTATCAGTTGGCGGAGATTGACCCGCTGGTGCTGAACATCTGGGAACGTCCCGCTCGCGTTCGAGCCTGTCTGATACTGCTCATAGGTTACTTGTTCCAAATTACCGAACGCGCGACCTAGAAAGGTTCGCTTCGGCCTCGTCGGCGACCCCTGCGCTGCCGGATGGCCTGCAAGCTCATTGCGCAGGCTACGGATTTGTTGCCATGCCGAGCTATTGAGCCGTTTCGGCAATTGCTGAGCAGTTATCGCCTGATACAGTTCGCTTACCGCGTCCTGCTGGATGATCAACGCCTGCAACGTCCCCCAAAATTCTATGTATGCCTGCATCGGGTCTCTTGAAAAGCCTCGCCCGCAAAGCGCAAAGACTGCCTCCGCAGTATCTTGGATAAGATATTTTGATGTATAGAACGCCGCGTATCGGTCACCCAACTTAATGAAGGCATTTAAAAAGTTGGAATGCTGACTTGCATGCTGCTCAATTGCATCTCTTGCGAGTAACGTCTGTTGCATTCTTGCTCTCTACTCAGTGCGGGGGCTGACCGACTGAAAGCAAATCAGTCATGCTAAAGACCACGGCCGTCTCGGCGAAGCCTAAGTCTCTGTTGAAGAACCGCCGCACATAGACGGGCTCATGCGCGAAACCCGATTCGGCCCGGACGATGGCGAGGATGAAAGCCTCCGGCGCGTTCAAGGAAGCTAGGATTTCGTTTTTCGTCAGGATTAACTCTCGCCCCTCGGCATGACGCCCCTTCACCTCTATGAAGCGCAAATGCCCGGATTGGCCGTCTCGGCTTTCAATGTCCCAGCCTTTCTTCTCGGCCGAAACATCGCGTGGCTCGTGTCCCAGCGCGCGCTCGGCGGCGATGACCGCCTCCATGGCGAGGCGCTCGATCTCCGCCCGGGCGATTGGGTCCTCGGCAAAACCATCGGGCTTGGCTTCCTGGGGCGCAATCCGCGCGCGCAGGAGACCGGCCGGGATCACGAGCGCCGCCCCTTTGAGCACCGGCGGCAGCGCCGAAATCTGCCGCTCGCGATCCAATTCCGCCTGGCGTCTATGGAGCCGCTCGACCAGCCGGGCCGCTGTCGCCTCCGCATTCTGTGCATTGATTCGCTGCTCCTTGCCAGCGCGTTCTTCCTCTCGTAGCCGGGCAGCGCGGGCATCCCAATAGTTGATCTCGCGCGTTAAACGTGCGCGGACCTCTCGCTCGACCTTGTCGATCTCCGCGATGCGGCGCGTTCGCACCTCGTTGAGATGTTCGGGCACGAGGGCGCGGATGGCGTAGCCGAGCGCCTGCCGCTCGACATTTCCGGCAAGCCAGGACGCCGTGATCGCGTCCTCGACGGCGATTCGCTCCTGCGGCGTGATGGGGCGGCAATCGAGATAAGGAGCCGGCCCGCCGTCTGTCGCGGACCCATCCTCCTTCAGGAAGATAAATTGAAGCCGCTGAGACACGGCGCGCGCCTCGCCCGAGCGGCTGGCGCGCCCGTCCCGGATCGCATGTTCGAGGTAGACCAATAGACGCGGCTCGACGCCCTCATCGGCGTCGTCGACGAGCACTGCGCCTTGGGACAGCAATGGCTGAAAGCGTTCGAGGACGACATCGACCAGGGCTTCGAGAAGGGGATGGCCGGGCGCGACCACTTCGGCCTGCGGCTGACCGGCAATGAGAGATTTCTCGAAGGTGATCCGCGCGTAGCGATCGAGCACGGGGTCAGAGCGGCCGATTAAACGGTCCCGTTCCTTGAGGATCGAGGGGGCGCGTAAAATCTCGTATCGACCCTTCTCCCGCTCAGAAATCCGTCCGCCGAGCATGGTGAAAGCCTCTCGGAAAAAGGCTCCGATGAAATGTGGCTGAAGCCGCCGCGCGGCTGCGCGCTCCATCTGCTCCCGGATTTCTGCCACGGCACCCGGGTTCATACCCTCGGAGGTGAGCTTGCGCTCCTCGACGAGCTTTTCGATCGCCCCGACATCGACCGCGCCGTCGACCTTGCGGAAGAGTTCGGCCTTCACCTCCGGCCGGTCCCCGTAGCGGATGGCGTCGACAAGGAGGTCGCGGAGCGCATGTCCCTCGAAGAGTTCCCCGAGGACGTCATAGACCTTGCCGCCCAACGCGGCGCGCGCCTCTTCGAGCTTCTCCAGCAAGCGCCGATAAACTTCGCCCTCGCGCGTGTTCGCCGCGCAGAGGTTCCACAGATGGCAGACTTCGGTCTGGCCGATACGATGAATGCGGCCGAAGCGCTGTTCGAGGCGGTTGGGGTTCCACGGCAGGTCGTAATTGACCATGAGATGCGCGCCGCGCTGCAAGTTGACGCCCTCGCCAGCCGCGTCGTTGGCGATCATGATGCGCACCAAGGGGTCCGAGTTGAACGCAGCGATCGCCGCTCGGCGGGCCTCTCTCGCAACTCCTCCGTGGATAACGACGACGGCGCTCGGGTCACCGACACGAGAAGCGATTTTTTGTTGTAGATATTCGAGCGTGTCCTTTGGCTCGGTGAAGATCAGCACCTTACGCCGCAGCCCCGTGGCTCGATCGAGCATCATGGGCTCGTCGAGAATGGATTCAAGCTGGTGCCATTTCGTATCGTGGCCCGACAGCTTTAACCGAAGGGCGCGATCTTCGAGGTCCTTCAAGATCGTGATCTCGGCTTCAAGCTCAGCGAGCGTCGCGGCGGCCGTGGCCCGATCGACAAGCGCCTCTTCGGTGGCCTCCGTCTCGGCCCCCGTCGCCTCTTCAATATCGTCTGGGTCGTAAGATGGCAGCCCCTCGACGCCTCCCAGAGGCGCAGAACCACCACCTCGCATCAGGCGCTCTTCCCGCAGCCGCTCTTCAAGCCGCTTGCGGCGGCGTTCGAGGGAACGATGAATGGCGGCCGGCGAAGAAGCAAGGCGACGCTGGAGGATTTGCAGGGCAAAGCCGACATTCGAGCGTCTCTTGTCGTCCCCGGTTCGATCGGCGCGGTTCATTTCCTCCCGGACATAGGTCGTGACCGCCTGATAGAGGTCCGCCTCGTCCGGCGAAAGCGCGTAACTGGCGGTATAGGCGCATCGTTCTGGAAAGAGCGGCGTTCCGTCGAAGCGATAAAGTTCTTCCTTGGTTAGCCTCCGCATCATGTCCGATACGTCGGCCTTGTGGACCCCCTCACGGAAACGCCCCTCGAAGCGATCAGCGTCCAACAGCCCCATGAAGAGCTGAAAATCCGCCTCCTTGCCGTTGTGCGGCGTGGCCGACATCAGAAGGAAGTTTCGCGTCCGGCCCCCCAAGAGCTTGCCGAGCTTGTGCCGCTGGGTTTCCTTGATCTCGCCACCGAAATAGGAGGCGGCCATACGGTGGGCCTCGTCACAGATGATGAGGTCCCAGTCGCCGGCGGCGTCGAGCTTCGCCTTGATCTCGTCCGACCGCGCCGCCATGTCGAGACGCATGATCAGGCGATTTTTTTCTATAAAGGGATTGCCCGTGACCGACGCCTCGATCTGATCTCTTGTCAAGACATCGAAGTGTAGGCCGAATTTTTCGGCCATCTCGTCCTGCCACTGCTCTACAAGCCCGCCCGGAGCGACGATCAGACAGCGCTCCAGGTCGCCGCGAATCAGCAACTCCTTGATCAGGAGGCCGGCCATCACGGTCTTGCCGGCGCCTGGGTCGTCCGCGAGCAGGAAGCGCAAGGGCTGGCGCGGCAGCATCTCGCCATAAACGGCGGTTATCTGATGCGGCAGGGCCTCGATTTGGGACGACGTGACAGCCAGATAGGGGTCGAACAGATAGGCAAGTCGAATGCGATAGGCCTCTGACGCCAAACGAAGAAGCCCGGCGTCGGCGTCAAAGGCATAGGCGTGGCCTGCCTCTATAAACTCGAAACCCGCCTCTTCGCCCCGGTAGACCAAGCGCTCGGACACCTTGCCTCCGGCGCGGAAGACGAGATTGAGCGCATCGGCCCCAAACCGGGAGACGGAAACGATCTCGGCAATCCCAGAGGGGTCAAGGCCTCGGATACGGGCCCCAGGCTTTATCTGATCGAACTCGCTCATAGAGCGAGGTATAACGGATCGTCCTCCGCTCGGTCGAGAACCGAAATCCCGACCGAGGGAGAGGCCCCAGAGCGCTGGCCCCGGGATCAAAGGCCCGTTTGCCCGGGGCAGGCTCTCTGAGCAATCTCTTGCCCAGAGAGGCGGTCATCCGTGGATCAAGAAAGTGCCGGAGCGACCGCTTCCTCATTGAGGTCGGCATCGTCGGTAGCAAACGCCTCGATAATCTCGGAGCACACGGTAGGCCCCAGCCTCTTGACCGCGAGCTGGACAATTTTTTTGAGCGCATCGTCGGAACCGGCCTTGACCCGCTCGACAAGGCTCACGCCTCCACAGAAATCCAGGCAGATCAGCTCAAGAGCAATGGCGTCGACCTCGACATTCTGCTCCTTCTTTACCTTTTCGAGCGCCGTCTCGATGACCTCGACCTGCTCGTCGTGGAACTTGAAAACTTTCGTATGCGTGGCCTGCGAGACGGTGGGCGTCTTGTTGCCCGATTTGGCGACCTCGGCCTGCACGAGCTTTTCCAGTTCGCCCTTGCTGCTCTTGCGCGCTAAATCCGTCCAATGCTCGACATTGTCCTCGGTTAGGACACGAACCAAAGCCCGCATCTTTGTCCAGCCAATGCCGCTGAACGTTTCCTCGTTTAAGGAGAGGTCGCGCAGCTTTTCATAGATCGAGATGAGATAGCGGGCTCTCCGGCGGTCCATGCCGAATTCGCACTCCACAAAGTCGTCCAAACTTTTGTGCGGCTCAAACCAGTGCTTGGCCTTCACCTTGGACAGCATCGCACCTAGGACAAAATACGACTGGTGCAACTGATCTTGCGCAGCGCCGATCCGATCGATCGTCTTCTCCCTCGACAGTAATTCGATCTCGTCGAAGAGAGAGACAAGCTGATTGCCGTCACAAGGAATCTGAGCCACGCAATGTGCGGGCTTGGAGGGCTTCTTTGAGATATTGATAGCCATACCGCATTTCCCATCCAGCGAGTTTCTCAAGCTGTCGGGTGGTCCGCTGCTGGAGGGCGGACCGACAGCGTAAACTGTCAGGTGCCATCATCGCCCTCCTTGGCTCAGGCACGCCGAACTTCTACAGTTCGACACGGGGATATAAGTGGCTTTTCGTTCGCTATGTCAAGGGAAACAAAGCCGCTATTGACTCTGCCAGACAACTAGGGTCATAAAATTTTAGCCTGCTATCACGGAGTTGATCGACCGCAGACGCGCGGAGAGGCACCCTTGGGTGCGCATCTCCGTCCAGAGCGCACCCCATACCAGGGAGTTGTGCTCGTGAGCGTGGTCTGGATTGATCAGGTGCCCTTCAAACACAGTATGAGCCCGTCCGAGCTGTCGGACGCATTGGCGCTGATCAGGCATTGCCGGGAAACGACCAACGCGTGGTTAAGAAGCCTCCACGAGGCAATCGCGGCGCACGACCTCGGCAAACAAGCCGAACTCCACGCGGTGCTGATAGAGAGCCCCGAGGCGATCATCGCCTCCGCAATCGCGGCCAACCGCGAGTTAAAGGCCCGGCGTCGCGGCACGCTTGAGCAGTGCCTGAAGCTGGCCACGACCCTCAACTTCTCGATGCCCATCCCCGAGATCGTGGAGGTCTGGCCTCAGCCCAAGAAGAAGGGCGACTACCGCATGATCTGCGAGTTCGGCCTCATGCACCGGACCGCGCAGGACATCGTCGTCCGCATCATGAACGCGCACTTCGTCCCGCGCCCTTTCCAATACAGCCATCTCGGCGTCCACGCCGCGATCCGCGATGCGAAGGGGCTCATCAACGATGGCTACATCTTCGCGGCGCATCTCGACATCGTCGACTATTTTTGCAGCTTCGTTCCCGACAAGCTGCAAACGGAACTACCACTCCCCGAGGGTGTGGTAGAGCACGCCGTCACAGGACGGCATATGGAAGTGGGGCTTAAACCGGGACTGAAGAAGGCTCACCCTTTCTCTACTCCCTCCCCATCTATTCTACTGAAGAAGGCCCGCTTGGGAGTTCCCCAGGGTGCCGCCAGTTCGTCGATCATCAGCGCGTACTGCATGTCACGCCTTCAATGGTCTCCCATCGAGGGCCTGGCGCTGCTGAATGTCGCTGACGACTTCTTGCTGCTCGCGACCAACGACAAGGCGCGCGGCAAGGGAGTCGATGCGCTCGTGGCTTCCGTCGGGAACATCCCAAGCGGGATATTCGACATCAAGGTCAAAAGTATGCGCACGGCTAACCAGGGCATCCGTTTCCTTGGTCACGAGATGCAAATGAAAGCAGGCGCTCTTCGGACATGGCCCTCAGCGGGGAGCTATGACGAGCTATTTGAAAAGCTCCTCCGGATCGAGAGGAAGCTCGCCAAGCTGTTATACCTTATTGGCCATCCCTTCGGAGACGCCGAGAAGGCGGCGGCCATCGAGGCGCTCGCGTGCTATCTGGCGACCATCAATGGCTGGCGTGCCGCCTTTAGCGAGTGCGATGAGCTCGACCCGCTCTTGGCGGATGCTTACGATGGCTGGCATAGTTGGCGTGGTGAGGTCGGCGTTTCTGTCGAGAAGGTGAAAGCCGCCATCACTCCGGACATGCATTACCGGCCGAGCGGCTACTGAGGAGACATGCTTCTCGATGGCCCCGGGTGCAGCGACCACCCACGGATCGAGACCCAAAGCGATGACGTCCCGCTGATAACCATAAACAAGCTAACGCTCGTAAGATATTGTTTTTATGAGTTTTTAATAGCCTTTATCGGCTAGTCTGATGTCCTCCCAAACATCTGGCTGGAGAACACAATGACTGAGAACGCTTCTAACATCATCGCAACCGTCGTTTCGCTGCTCGATGACTTTGACAACTGCTTCATCGAGCTGGGAAAGCTCCTTCGGCAGGCGCAAGACGAGGATCGTGCGCTGTTCAAGAAGCTGATCGCCTTGCCTAAGCTCGGACGGCGAAAGGGGTACTACCTGGTCCAAGTCCATCGCGCCTTCGATGGGTATCCGATCGATCCCTCGGTTCTGGTTGGCGTCGGCTGGACCAAGCTCTCGATCATCGCGCCCTATGTCAGCGCAACGTCGATCTTCGAACTGCTCGATCTCGCCCAGACCTACAACGCCCATCAGCTGGCTGCGATCATGAAGGGGCAGAACCCGGTCGAGAACGCCAGGGTCGTGCAGCTGTATCTCAGTCCCGAGCAATACAAAGCCTACGCCGATGCGCTCATCCAATATGGCGGAGCCAAGAGAAAGGGCAGCGGATTGGCAGGAGCGGAGCAGGCGCTGATGGTCATCGTCGACATGGTACGAAAGGCGGAGTGGGTGATCGAATAGACCGCCGCATTCCGGTGGACTCACATTGAGTCCGCCCAAGGCATTTTCTCTTTACTGTCGACGTGAATGGGTCATCTGTAGTTGTCGAACCGGATGCAGGTTCTTCCTAGTATCGGCAACTACGGACAGCGCTGATGACCCATTCTAACGGCCTCAGGAAGCCCCAGGAGTTCTACACCATCGCGGAGATCGCGGATCGCTGGCGCGTGTCTGTTCGACATGTGCGGCGGCAGATCGAGTGCGAAAAACTCAAGGTCACACGCTTCGGTAAGGCCGTGCGCGTGTCGGCCGCGAACCTCGCGCTCTATGAAGCAACGCAGGGGTTGTCAGTCACGTGACGACCCCTGTTGTCACCCTATTATTCGAGCGCTTTCAGAAGTAGTGATAAGGCGAGCATAAATAACCGACCAAAATTTATAGTGTATATTTCACAATAAAGGACGCCAGGCGCACATAGTCATCACCAGTCTCTTCTGGCCCTTCGGAGCGTTACACAATGACCCGTTTTCACGAGAAGATCATGACCCTTGCGCATGTTCAGGAGGCCCTCAAGGCGGACGCATCGCTCGATCCGCATGTTCGCAGCGAGCTGTTATCGGCGATAAATCGCTTCTGCCGGATATGCGGCGTCGATCCGACACAAGTAGTCGCCGACCCAACCGCTATACGGACGTTGCGAAAGTCGGCGTCATGGCAGATCGCCGGGTTGAAGGAGCGAAGCTGGGCGAACATCGTAACACGGCTGACGCGCGCCATGAGCCTCACGGGCGTCGACGTTGACCGTCGGCGTCGGAACACGCGGCTGCTCACGGTCTGGGAAGATTTGCTCGCAGGCCTTTCGCAAGATCATTGGAAGCGCCTACGGCGGCTCGCGGGCTGGTGCTCCGCGCGGCAGATCGCACCGTCCGAGGTGACGGAGGCGACTTTCTGGGCGTTCTACCAGTTCCTCCAGACGCAGAGCGTCCAGACCAATTTGCGCGAACGCTGGCACGAAGCGCGGCGCACATGGAACAAGGCGGTCGTGATCCCGGGGGGCATTTATCCGACGATCCCGAACCTCGCCCCGCTGCGCTGGCGCAGCATGTCATGGGCGGAGTTCCCCGAGACGCTGCAGAACGAACTTGCGGCATGGCGGCATTACCTCGCCAGTCCCACCGTCTTCGACGAGCGCGAGGCCCTGCGGTCCGTGACCATCCGCAACTACGATCTGGCGCTGCGGCGCTACGCCTCCCGGCTCGTGGAGACGGGCGTTCAACCGAGCGAAATCGCGTCGCTACCCGATTTGCTTGACCTCGAACGAATAAAGCAGGGCCTTCAGCCGATCAAAGGCGAAGACAACTCCGATCAGGCGCGCGGGCGGCTTCATGTCGTTCTCCAAGCGCTCCTGAGCATCGCGCGGTTCGCCCAACTCGCCCCGACCGATCCCGGGTTCGAGGACCAGCAGCGGCAGTTCACCTTCCTCAGGAAGCTCGCTGCGAAAGCCCGCGTTCAGCAATTCGGCATGGTCCGAAAGAACCGTGACCGGCTCGCAAGACTGAGCGACGCGACCGCTGCACGGCGGTTTCGCAATCTGCATGCGGTCGTCGCGTCGCGCTACGAGGGCATCAAGAAGCCGACCATCGCGCAGGCCCACGAGATGCAGATGGCGGCGATCCTTGTCCTGCTCCTCGACCTCCCGCTCAGGATCAAGAACGTGGCGGCCCTCGATCTCGAACGGCATATCTCTCGGCCGCCGGGGGGGCAGGATGGGCCGTGGCGGATCGCCTTCGCGGGCGAGGAGATGAAGAACGGCCAGCCTTTCGAGGCCCAACTCGGGGAGGAGGCCAGCGCCTTCCTGTCGGATTATGTCGCCCGGTTCCGCCCGGCGCTCCTGAAGGGTCCATCGTCGACCCTCTTCGTCAGCCGGACGGGGCTCGCCAAGAAGCCGACGACGCTCTCGACACAATTCTCGGCCTTCATCCGTCGCGAGTTGGGCCTGGAAGTCAATCCGCACCTCCTGCGCCATCACGCCGGCATGCTGTGGCTGAACAACATGCCCGGCGAATATCATGCCCTCAGCAAATTGCTGGGCCACGCTTCGTCGAAGACGACGGAGCGCTCCTACACGGGCGCGGAGACCAAGACCGCGCAGGATCGCTATCACAGCCTGCTGGACGCGCTCCGCGCTCAAGATCGGGTGTCGGCGGTCGGAAGCGACGTAGAGTTCCGCCGGCGGAGGCAAGGAGCCACCGCATGAGCAAAGGGTCCTTTTCCTCGCTGAAGCGCACAGACTGGCCGAAGCGCGATCGCGAGCTTTGGCTCACCGCCCGCGCGCCCGGTGACTTTTTCGAGGATGCCGGGTTGGCCGCCGGATGGCGGCCCGCGACGGTCGCCAATGTCGAGTATCACTACGGAACGTTCCTGTGGTGGCTCCAGAGCGCCGGACGCCTCGATGCCGGCGCTCAACCCCTCGACCGCGCGAGCGCCGTCAACATCCAGGACTTTATCGACGCCTATACGGTCGACCATGCCGCTTCGTCGGCGGCGGCGATCATCCATGTGATTGCTGACATGGTGCGGGTGACGAGCCCCGAGGCCGAGGTTCCTTGGATCATGCGGCTCGCGCAGCGCATGAAGGGCAAGGCCAAGCCTCTCAAACCCACGTCCCAGCGCCGCATCCCTATCATTTATTTGATCCGTGCTGGCGATGAGCTGATCGAACGTGGCCGCAGCACTTTGAGGGACGATCCGGCAGCCGGCGCGCTGCTGTTCCGGGACGGGCTGTTGATCTCGATGCAGATCGCGCTGCCGCTCAGGCGCAAAAACCTTGCTTCGCTCCGGCTCGGCGTGTCGCTGACCAGGGACGAGACGCATTACGGGGTCCGGTTCCATGGCGACGACATGAAGAATGGACAGGATTTTCACGGCAGCTATCCGGAGAGCCTGACCGAGGCGATCGACTTCTACGTCGACACGGCCCGCCTAATACTGCGCGCCGGCGTCTTGGGTCCCGATGACGGATCGTTCTGGTTGGGCCGCAGGGGCGCGCCGATGAAGGGCTTGAGCATCTCGTTCCGCCTTAGCGAGCTGACCGAGAGGCACGTCGGTATCCCGTTCGCCGCTCACTCCTTTCGACACAGCGCGGCGACAGACATTGCGTTGCTCGACCCTCGGCATGTCGGGATCATCAAGAGCGTTCTCGGTCACGCGAGCCCACTTTCGGCGGAGCATTACAATCTCGCCTCCGGCTTCGAAGCGCAGAGTCGCTATCAGGAGCTTTTGGCGGACCTCAGACGACGCGACAGGGAAGCGCCGACGGAATAGCGCAGCCCCGAGCACAGGAGGCGGGTGATTAAGCTTAACACGCAATTAATTGCAATTACTTAGCATCGCTCACTGCCGATCCGTCAGAGCGAATCGCCCGTGCTCGGAAATTTGGGGGTGGACGCAATTTGAGCCCACCCTTTTACATGTCCCTTTTTGCCTTCTTCGATTGCTCGTAAAGACTGGAGGGTGAAACGACGCCCCGACGCACAGGAGCAGCCGCGTTCCCCAGAGGACACCTCGAAAGAGGCTCCTCCTAGACGGCGCGCCTCGCAAAAAGTACGGCGCCGCGTCGATCACGTTCGTCGCTCAAACCGCCTCACCGCGCTCGCGGCCGAGAACGAACTCACCGTCAAAGTCGAACTGCCAGCTCCTCTGCCTCCAATAAAATCGGAGATCGCTTTGTGGCGCGCGTTCCTGGCTGACGAAATTGAGGCCATCCTAAAATGTAAGGAGAATTAGGAAATGAAGACCGCCAAGGCGCTTCCACAGCTTGATCGAAGGACGAGCATGATAAGACCCGACAGGGTCAGCTATTACGCATACGCCATCCACGTGCAAGCATACCGTCAACTTGCCCAGGGCGTCCGTGCGCTGTTCAAAGGTAGAGACGTCATTTACCACGGAACGCGCTACCCGACCGCGATCCTTGCCAGTGGAACCCTCGCTCATTCTCCTATTGTCCCTAAAGTCGCATTCACGCGCTCGCCAGAGGAAGCGGCCTACTGGGCGACACTCTGGAGAGACGAAGATGAGGGCCGTGGCGCTGTGCTTGTCTTTGACCGACGCCAACTTCGCGCGCGTTATCATCTCGAATGCGTTGTCGACCCTGGTTCCTCCGCAGATGAGCAAGAGGAGTTCGTCTGGCGCCGTAATATTGCTCTCTGCCATGGCCTGATTGCTTTCGTGAGCGAGCCCTATCTCGGCAGAAGCCACAAAGAGCGTTTGACGGCACGCACGATCGCAGAAAAGATAAGGATACCTAAGCGCAGGAAGTCGCCAACCCGAGTTCGCTAAACATGGCTCAAGCCGCCATCTACATCCGCGTCTCGACCTCTCGTCAGGCCGAGCGCGACCTCTCTCTCCCTGATCAGGTCGCTCAATGCCGCGCCTACTGCGAGAAGCAGGGTTGGGATGTGGCAGAGATTTTCTCTGAACCCGGCGCTTCCGCGTTGGATGACGATCGTCCGATCTTTCAAGAGATGATCTACAAGGCGACGCGACCAGATCGTCCCTTCGATTATGTCGTTGTTCATTCGCTGAGCCGCTTCAGCAGAGACTCACTCCATTCGGAACTCTACGTCCGCAAGCTGCGCAAGGCCGGCGTCGAACTCGTCTCGATCACGCAGGCGGTCAGCTCCGACGCAACAGGCGAGATGTTCCGCAAGCTCCTGAACGTCTTCGACGAGCATCAGTCGCGCGAGAACGCAAAGCACGTCCACCGCGCCATGTGCGAGAACGCCCGTCAGGGCTTCTGGAATGGTTCGCACGCGCCCTATGGCTACGGCGTCAAGGTGGCCGAACGGCGAGGCAACAAGGACAAGAAGGTCCTCGTGATCGACGAGGACGAGGCACGCACTGTCCGTCACATCTTCGGCATGGCGACCGGCGCAGTCGGCCATCCGGTCGGCGTCAAGGCGATCGCGACACACCTGAACGAGCGCGGCATTCTGAGGCGCGGTCGCAGGTTCTCGACCGGCAGCATCCACAACATCCTGACAGCTACCACTTATCATGGTCGCAGTTACTTCAATCGCACCGATAGCCGGAACGGGACGCCACGTCCGCCGTCCCAGTGGGTGCCCTTCGACGTCCCCGCGATCATCGACGAAGAAACCTTCAATACCGCGCAGGCCCTGCTGAGGAGCCGCAACCCCAAGCGGATGCCGCCCCGCGTGGCCAACGGGCCGACCTTCCTCGCCGGGCTCGCGCGCTGCGGTCACTGCGGCGCGGCCTTGATCCAGAACACCGGCAAGGGTGGAGCTTATCGATATTATACCTGCTCTCGGAAGCTGAAGGAGGGACCTACGGCTTGCCGAGGTCTCCGCATCCGCATGGACAAGCTCGACGGCATCGTCGTCGGCGAGGTCGCAAGGCGGGTCCTTGAACCTCAGCGCCTCACGGAGATGCTCCAGTCCTATGTGAAAGCCTCGGCGGAGAGGGAGACATCCGACCGCGACCGGCTGGCCAAGCTGCGGCGCGAGTTGACTGAGGCAGAGGCCGGGATCGAGCGCCTGCTCGATCTTGTGGAAAAGGGCCTGATGCATGTCGAGGACCTGCGCGACCGCCTGACTGCCCTCAAGCTGCGCCGGGAGGAGGCCGCCAAGGAAATCTCGGCCCTGAGGGACAGGATGGCGTCGGGTGAACCCCGGATCACTCCCGAGAAGGTCGCCCGCCTCGCGGTCCTGCTCAAGGAAAAACTCCAAGGAGGACCGCCGGAGCTGCGCCAAGCTTACGCCCGGCTCCTCATGGACGAGGTCACGGTCGACCACGACGAAATCCGCATCACGGGCTCAAAAACCGTGCTGGCGCGGGCCGCCACGCAGGAGGCGGACATGCCGCCGTCTGCGGTTCTCTCTTTTGTTCGGGAGTGGCGCGCCCGAAAGGATTCGAACCTCTGACCCCCAGATTCGTAGTCTGGTGCTCTATCCAGCTGAGCTACGGGCGCCCGCGACGCGATTGCGTATTCGCCCGTCTAGGGCGTTTCGCGCGTCGACATGCGCTCGTTTAGCGGCAAGCGAGACGATTGGCAATAGCCGCCGTCATTTTTGGCGCAAGGACGCTTGCGCGCCGGGAGCTAACCTTTAATTAGAAACCGTCACCCAGGATTTGCGATGGAAACTTTCGTCTCGAACGGCGTCGAGATTGCCTATTCGGATTTCGAGCCGTTCTCCCAGGACAAGCACGAGCCGATCGTGCTCATACATGGCTTCGCCTCCACCCACGCCGTCAACTGGCTGTTCACCCAATGGGTCAAGACGCTGACGGAGGACGGACGGCGCGTGATCGCATTGGACAACCGCGGCCACGGCCGGTCGCAGAAACTCTACGATCCCGCGCAATACGCCCTCGACCTGATGGCGGACGACGTCGCGAATCTGATGGACCATCTCTCCATCGCGCGGGCCGACGTCATGGGCTATTCGCTCGGCGCGCGAATCGGCACGTTCCTGACCGCCGCTCGGCCCGACCGCGTCCGGTCGCTGATTCTCGGCGGCATCGGACGCTATCTAGTCGAGGAAGCAGGTCTGCCCGGCGGACTGGCCGAGGCGATGGAGGCCGAGCGGATCGAAGACGTCGAAAGCCCCATGCTCAAGATTTTCCGCGGCTTCGCCGAATCGACGCGCAGCGATCTCGCGGCGCTCGCCGCCTGCGTGCGGGGCGCGCGCAAAACCGTCGACCCGGCGCTGCTCGCGAAAATCGCCTGCCCCGTCCTGATTTGCGTCGGCACCCGCGACGACGTCGCCGGCGATCCCTCGCCCCTCCAGCCCCTGTTCCGGGACGTGCGCATCGTCGACATTCCCGGGCGCGACCACAACCGCGCGGTCGGCGACCGCATCTACAAGCAGGCCGTGCTGGAATTTCTGGCGGCGCGCCCGTGATGCGCGGGCGCCGCAGAGGCGCTATATAGCCGCCGCAGGAGGAGCGCCACATGGCCGCCGACGCCGCGACCGTCATCGACTTCGACCCGCTTCTGGCCCGTCTGCGGCTGGAAGCTGAGGATATTCTGCGCCGAGAGCCGGAACTCGGCGGCTTCATCCACCCCGCCGTGCTGGCGCAGGAGTCCGTCGCGGGCGTGGTCGCCCATCGCGTCGCCCAGCGCCTCGACCGGCCGGAAGTCTCCTATGCAGCGATCCGTCAGGCCTATGACGCCTGCATGGCGCACGACCCCGCGATTGTCGACGCCATTCGCGCCGATCTCCTCGCGGTCGTCGAGCGCGACCCCGCCTGCAACCGGCTCATCGAACCGGCGCTCTATTTCAAGGGCTTCCACGCCCTGCAGACGCATCGTCTGGCGCACTGGCTGTGGAAGAACGGCCGCAGCGACCTGGCGCTGACGCTGCAAAGCCTTTCTTCGCAGATTTTCCAGACCGACATTCACCCGGCGGCGCAAATCGGCAAGGGCGTCTTCATCGACCACGCCACCGGCGTCGTCATCGGCGCGACGAGCGTGATCGAGGACGACGTCTCCATGCTTCACGGCGTGACGCTCGGCGGCACGGGCAAGTCGCGCGGCGACCGGCACCCGAAGGTGCGGCGCGGCGTTTTGATCGGCGCCGGCGCAAAGGTTCTGGGCAATATCGAGATAGGCCGCTGCGCCATGATCGCGGCGGGCTCGGTGGTGCTGGACTCCGTGCCGGCGAACAAGACCGTGGCGGGCGTGCCGGCGCGAATCGTGGGCGATTCGAAATGCGCCGAACCGGCGCTCGCCATGGACCAGATGCTGGCGGTTCTGGATGCGGGAATGGACTCGAGGGCGGGGTTGTAACGTGAAAAAGATTTTGTTTGGCGCGGCGTTCTCCATTCTGGCCGCTGCGGGCGTCGCATCGCAGGCGCAGGGCGCCGGCTGGCATTACTACGATCCGGAGTGTCCGATCGCGCTCGGCGAGAAGACGATGAAATTCGTCGCGATGCAGCCCAAGAAAAGCATTGACCGCGAATGCGTGGCGCTCCCCGACGCCGGCGCCTCCGTCATCGTGCTCGACGCCGCCGACAATGAGCTGCGCGACATGAACTGGGACATTCGCGTGCTAAAGGCCAAGGGGCCGGACGCCCAGCCGGATCCGGACGCCGACGCAGTCTCGCGCCTGCCCGTGCAGAAATTCCGCAACGGCATGGTCAATTTCGATCAGAATTTCAAGGAGCCCGGCTATTACGTGCTCTATGCGAAACTCGTGAGCGACGACGGCGCCAAAAGCTACGAGGGCCGGCATCCCTTTTCGGTCGGCGTGATGACCGACGAGGAGTTTTATCTCTATGTCGGCTTTGGCGTCTTCGCGGCCGTCGCCGGCGCCGTCGCCTTCACGCTGTGGCGGCAGGGGAAGCTGTTCTTCAAAATCCCGGATTTTTCGAAGCCGGCGTGAGGCGTCTCAACCGGGCCGCAGGAAATCTGCCGGCGGCGGAGAGAATGAGCCTCCGCTTCACCCGAACCGGTTGTTCTTCGGGAATCCGCGCGGCGGCAGCCGGCCCGCTTCCGCGCGATGGCCCATCCACTCGCCCAGTTCGGCCGCCGCGACGTTGAAGACGCGGCCCGCCGCGTCCGTCCAGCTCAGCCCCTCCGCGAGGGCGAAAACCCTCGCGTCGGAGACGCCGCCGTCCTTGTAGCGCTGCATCCGCACGCCCTTGCCGCGCGCCATGCGCGGCGCCTCCGAGAGCGGGAAGACGAGGAGCTTGCGGTTCTCGCCGATGATGGCGACATGATCGCCTTCGGCTTCCGTCACGATCTTCAGTTTCGCGGGCGGCTCCACCGTCAGCACCGCGCGGCCTTTCTTGGTCGAGGACAGAAGGTCGTCCTGCGCCACGACGAAGCCGCGCGCGTCGTCGCCGATGAGCAGCAGCCACGCGCCCGCCGTATGCGGCAGCACGCGCGCGACGCCGGCGCCCTCGTCGATGTCGGCGTAAAGCCGGATCGGCTCGCCGTGCCCACGCCCGCCGGGGAGCTTAGAGGCGTCGAGCGTGAAGGCTTTGCCGTTGGTCGCGAGCACGAGGATCTTCGTCGTCGTCTGCGCGAAGAAAGACGTGTCGAGTTCGTCGTCGCCCTTGAACTGGAGCGACGACAAATCCTGCACATGGCCCTTGAGCGCGCGAATCCAGCCCTTCTTCGAGACGACTACCGTGACCGGCTCGCGCTCGATCATCGCCTCCGCAAGATCGAGATCGACCGCCGCAGGCGCGTCCTCGAATGTGGTGCGGCGCTTGCCGATCGGCGTCTGCGGCCCGTAAAGTTTTTTCAGATCGCGCACCTGGCCTGCGATCGACCGCCACTGTTTGCCTTCGTCGGCCAGCAAGCCTTCGAGTTCGGCGCGCTCTTTCGTGAGATCGTCGAGTTCGCGGCGCAACTCCATCTCCTCGAGCCTGCGCAGCGACCGCAGGCGCGTGTCTAGGATATAGTCGACCTGAAGATCGGTCAGCTTGAAGGCTTTCTTCAGCTCGCCCTTGGCGTCGTCTTCCTCGCGGATGATGCGGATCACTTCGTCGAGATTGAGGAAGACGATGATCATCCCTTCCAATTGCTCAATGCGCCGCAGGATCGCCGCGAGGCGGTGGCGCGAGCGGCGCTGGAGCACGGCGCGGCGATGATCGAGCCATTGGCGCAGCGCCTCGTCGAGCGAAACGACGCGCGGCGTCACGCCATCGACCAGCACGTTCATATTCATGCTGAAGCGCGTCTCGAGCTCGGAGAGCTTGAAGAGCGTCTCCATCATCAGCGCGGGATCGACGTTGCGCGCGCGCGGCTCGAAGACGATGCGCACATCTTCCGCCGATTCGTCGCGCACGTCCGCCACCAGAGGCAGCTTGCGCTCGGAGATGAGCTCCGCGAGTTTCTCGATGAGGCGCGATTTCTGCACGCCATAAGGAATCTCGGTGACCACCGCCACCCAGCCGCCGCGCGGCAATTCTTCCTTCGTCCAGCGCGCGCGCACGCGGAAGGAGCCGCGCCCGGCGCGATAGGTCTCGACGATCTCCTCGCGCTTGTCGACGATGACGCCGCCCGTCGGAAAATCCGGCCCCTGCACGAAGGTGAGCAATTGCTCGCTCGTCGCAGAGCGATGCGAAATGAGATAGAGCGCGGCGTCACACAGCTCGGCGAGATTATGCGGCGGGATCGAGGTCGCCATGCCCACAGCAATGCCCTGCGCGCCATTGGCGAGCAAGTTGGGCAGCGCGGAGGGGAGGACGATCGGCTCCTGCTCTTCGCCTGAATAGTTCGGCTTGAAGTCGATCGCGTCCTCGTCGATCCCTTCCAGCAGCGCGCGCGCGACAGCCGTCATGCGGGCTTCAGTGTAGCGATAGGCGGCGGCCGAGTCGCCGTCGATATTGCCGAAATTGCCCTGCCCGTCGACGAGCGGATAGCGCGACGAGAAATCCTGCGCGAGCCGTACCAGCGCGTCGTAGATCGCCTGGTCTCCGTGCGGATGGTAGGAGCCCATCACGTCGCCGACGATCTTCGCACATTTCTTGAACGGCGCGCCTGGATCCAGCCGAAGCACATGCATGCCATAGAGAATGCGCCGGTGCACGGGTTTCAGACCGTCGCGCGCGTCGGGCAGCGCGCGGTCCGTGATGGTCGAGAGCGCATAGCGCAGATAGCGCTCCTCGAGCGCCTCGCGCAGGTCGACAGGCGTCACGACGCTCTCGCCGCCGCCCTTGCCCTTGCCCGCCGATCCGCCTTTCTGAGCCATGCGATCCGTTCCCGTTCGTTCGTCTGACGCCCGTCCTACGGGCGCCGCGCCGCCCGCGCAAGCGCGCCGGAATCCGCGCGAGAAGCGCTAAACCAAGCCCTCAACGGGATTTTCATTTTTTGAGCGATAGTGTCGCGAATTAGAGCTTGCGACGCTTTGACGCCCTCCCTAAAAAGGAGTCGACAGCGTCGTCGACGCTCATCTTTCCGGGGCGCTTTCCTCTTACATCTCCGCGGCTTCCATACATGACGTCGACCCCCAGATTCGTTGGTTTTTTCGGCATGGCGCTCATGCTCGCGGGCGCGGCGCAAGCGCTCGAAGGCGCTCAGCTCGTCGCAGGCGATTCGGCGCGCGCCCAGCGCCGCCATGCCGAGTCCATGACTGAAGAAGCCCGCAACGACAGCGCCATGCAGGCCGTCTGCCGGGAAATTCTCGTCGATACGGACGAGGGATACGGCGTGACGAATCACGAATCGCGCGTCATCTGCGACGAATTGCGCTGACCGCACGGCTCCGGCGCGAGCGCATCGACATAGAGCGCGCGCGACGCCGGCATGGCCGCGCCGCGCGGCGCCAGCACGTCTCGAATCAGGAAGTGGCCGGTCAGCCGGAAGGCCGCCACAATGTCTGCAACAGACGTCGGCGCCTCCTCTTCCTGCAGGAATCGCGGATAGGGCAGAAGTCGCTCCTTCCAAGGCCCGGCGGCTGCGCGGTTCACCGCGCGGCCGGACTTCGGCGAAACGAATGCGAGGTCGTCGCGCGTTCCGGTGAGCGCGCAAGCGTCGAGATCCAGGCCAAAGCCCAACGCGGCGAGAAGCGCCAGTTCGAATCGCGCCATCAGAGGCGCGGCGGCGTCGGGCGAACCGAGCCGGGCGGCGATGGCGTCGGCCATGACGAATAAGTCTTCATGCGGATCGCGTTCCGGCAGGAGGCGCAGCAGCGCGGAAAGCGCCGCGACGCCATGCAACGCCGCGCTACGGTCGAGATAGCGCGCGGCGCGCGCCGCGAGCGGCTCGACGGCGAAGACGCCAAGATGGTCCTCGAGCCGCGCGCGCCATGTCGCGAAGACGCGATTCCCCGGCTGCAGGACCGGCCTCATGGCCCTCGACCGGCCGCCGCGCACAACGCCGAGGCAGCGGCCACGAGCGCGAGTCATCAGCTCGAGAATAACCGAGGTCTCGCCATGCGTTCTGGCGCCGATGACGAGGCCTTCGTCCTGCCATTCCATTTCAGCACCGACGCCCCTGCGCGAAGGGAGAGGATAGCGGGCGGGCGGCCCGCCCTCACTGTTCCGAGAGCTTCATCTCGGGATTGTAGTCCACGCCCTCGATCTCCTTGACGACCGCCTGTCCGCAGATCACGCGGCCTTGCGCCGAATCGAAGGTCAGCGTCGGGCCGCCGTGAAGCATCCAGCCCTTGCTCAGGGCCTCTGTGACGCGATGACAGAAGGTCGCGTCGTCCGGGCCGGTGAGATAACGGTAGACGGTGAGCGTTTTCGACTTGTTCGACATGGCAACCTCGCGAACGCGTTTCGCGCGATATTAATCGCCCTTCGGATAATCGAGCCGCATCTCGCGATAGCGCTCGGGATCCTCGGCCCAGTTTTCGCGCACCTTCACGAAAAGGAAGAGATGCACGGGCTGCTCGGCGGCCTCGGCGATCTCGCGCCGCGCCGCCGCGCCGATCGCCTTGATCGTGCGGCCGCCCTCGCCGATCACGATCTTTTTCTGACCTTCGCGCGCGACATAGATCGTCTGTTCGATTCGCGCGGAGCCGTCCTTCTGATTTGTCCAGCTCTCGGTCTCGACGGTCGACTGATAGGGCAGTTCGTCGTGCAGCCGCTCGTAGATCTGCTCGCGGGTGATTTCGGCCGCGAGCAGCCGCAGCGGGGCGTCCGAGAGCTGGTCTTCCGGATAGAGCCAGGGTCCGGGCTTCATGCGTTTCGCCAGCGCGTGGAGAAGATCCGGCACGCCGTCGCCCGTGAGGGCCGAGATCATAAAGGTCTCCTCGAATTTCTCCCGCGCATTGAGCTTCGCCGTCAGCGACAGCAGCTTCTCGCGCGCAACGATGTCGACCTTGTTCAGGACGAGGATCTTCGGCGCTCTGGTCTCGGCCAGTTGCGTCAGGATCGCCTCGACCTCCTCGTCGAGCCCCCGGCGCGCGTCGACGAGCAGGACGACGACGTCGGCGTCGGCGGCGCCCGAGAGCGCGCTCGCGACCATGGCGCGGTCGAGTTTGCGCTTTGGCTTGAAAATGCCGGGCGTATCGACGAGCACGATCTGCGCCGGCCCGTCGATCGCGATGCCGCGCACCAGCGCCCGCGTGGTCTGCGCCTTGCGCGAGACGATCGACACCTTGGCGCCGACCAGCTGATTGAGCAGCGTCGACTTTCCGGCGTTGGGCGCGCCGACGAGCGCCGCAAAGCCGCAGCGGGTTTCCTGTTCGAGATCGTGTGTGTCGCTCAACAACTGCTTCCCATTCCCGCGCCGCCCGCTGCCTCTTTCCCGCTTCGCGGAGAGGTTACTCGCTTACGCCCTCGCGCGCCATGAAGGACGCCGCCGCAGCCTGTTCGGCGGCGCGCTTGGAGCTCCCCGCCCCGACCGCCGGCTCGAAACCCTCGATCTCCACCGCCAGCTCGAAAGACGGCGCATGGTCCGGGCCGCTGCGCGCCACCATGCGATAACGCGGCGGCGAGAGGCGGCGGGCCTGCGCCCACTCCTGCAGAGCCGTCTTGGAGTCGCGCAGATTGCGCCCGGCCTCTCGCATCTTGGGGCCGAAGGCGGCGCGCACGACGCGCTCGGCGGCCTCGACGCCGCCATCGAGGAAGGCCGCGCCGATGATCGCCTCGCAAACGTCGCCGAGGATCGCCCGCTTCTTGCGTCCGCCCGTCTGCGCCTCGCCCTCGCCCAGGCGCAAATGCGGGCCGACGCCCCAGGCTTCCGCGACTTCCGCGCAGGTCTCCTTGCGCACCAGCGCGGCGAGTCGGCGCGAGAGTTCGCCCTCGCTCTCCTCGGGGAAGCTTTCATAGATCATATGCGCGACCGCGAGGCCGAGCACGCGGTCGCCGAGAAACTCCAGCCGCTCATAGGAGTCGGGCCGCTTCGCAGCGGCGCTGACATGGGTCAGCGCCCAGCGCAGCAGCTCCTTGTCGGCGAAGGCGTGACCGACTCGCGATTCGAGCGCGGAAAGATCGGGCTTCGCCCGCGCCATGGCGCGCTCAGTGGGCCGGATTGAACAGGCGGCTCCAGCGCACCGACCACGGCCAGCGCCAGAAGGCGAGCGCCGATTCATCCTTTTTCACGGAGAAGAAGATGATCTCGGCGCGGCCGACGAGATTGACGAAGGGCACGAAGCCGACGCCGCCGAGGTCCGGCGAGATGCGCGAATCGGTGGAGTTGTCGCGATTGTCGCCCATCATGAAATAATGGTCCGGCGGCACGACGAAGAGTTCGGTGTTGTCGTTGATGCCGTGATCGCCCTCGATCTCGATGATCGTGTGCTCCACGGCGGGATGCTCGCCGTCGCCCGGCAAGGTCTCCTTGTAGGTCGCGACCGGAACCTCGCGGCCCTCCCGATTTTCCGTCTGCGCCTTCTCGATCGGCTCGCGCGGCACCACCACGCCGTTGATGTAGAGGCGGCCGTCGATCATCTGGATGCGGTCTCCCGGCAGGCCGATCACACGCTTGATGTAATCGGTCTCGTTGTCGCGCGGCAGCTTGAACACGATGACGTCCCCGCGCTTGGGCGGCGAGGCCAGGATGCGGCCCTGGAAGACGTTCGGCCCGAAAGGCATCGAGTAGTTCGAATAGCCGTAGGCGTATTTCGAGACGAAGACGTAATCGCCTATGAGCAGCGTCGGGATCATCGAGCCCGAGGGAATGTTGAACGGCTGAAAAAGCAGCGTGCGAATGACGAGCGCAATGGCCAGGGCCTGGACAATGACCTTGATGGTCTCCAGAATCCCGCCCTCTTCCTGTTTCTGGGCCACCGGGACGTTCCTGCTCAAGCCGAGTGCTCCTTCGCTGGGCGGGCCGTCAGCCGATCCCGCCCGCTCCGCTTAGCACGGCCTCGCCTCGATGAGAACCAGCGCCTGGGCGAGAGGATATTCGTCGGTGAGCGTCAAATGGATGACGGCCGTCATTCCCGGCGGCGTGATTTCCGCGAGCCGCCCGGCCGCGCCGCCGGTGAGCGCGAACGTCGGCCGCCCCGAGGGCAGATTGACCACGCCCATGTCGCGCCAGAAGACGCCGCGCCGGAACCCCGTGCCGAGCGCCTTGGCGCAGGCCTCCTTGGCGGCGAAGCGCTTTGCGTAGGTTCCGGCGCGCGCCGCGCGACGGTCGGCCTTGGCCCGCTCGAGGTCTGTGAAGCAGCGGCGCGTGAAACGATCCCCGAAACGGGCGAGCGTTTTCTCGATTCGGCGGATGTCGCACAGATCGGCGCCAAACCCAATGATCATGCCGCGCGCGCCCGTCCTTCGTCCATCGCCCGGCGCATTTGGCGAATCGCCTCCGCGAGCCCGACGAAGACCGCTTCGCCAATCAGAAAATGGCCGATGTTGAGCTCGACCACCTGCGGCAGGGCGGAGACCTGGCGCGCGGTGTCGAAATCAAGCCCGTGGCCAGCGTGGACCTCGAGCCCGCGCGCCGAGGCGTAGGCCGCCGCGGACTTGACCCGCTCAAACTCCCGCTCGGCGCGGTCGCGGTCGCCGACTTCGACCGCGTGGCACCAGGCGCCCGTATGCAATTCGACCACCGGCGCCTTGATGGACGCGGCCGCGTCGATCGCCTCGGCGGAAGGCTCAATGAACAACGAGACGCGAATCCCCGCGCGCGCGAGCTGGTCGACGTAGGGCGCGAGGTAATCGCGGCCGCCCAGAACGTCGAGACCGCCCTCGGTCGTGCGCTCGGTGCGCTTTTCCGGCACGAGGCAAACGGCGTGCGGCGCGGTGGCGAGCGCGATGTCGAGCATCTGGCCCGTCGCCGCCATTTCGAAATTCAGCGGCTTCGAGATCGACGCCTTCAGCCGCGCCATGTCGGCGTCGGCGATGTGGCGGCGATCCTCGCGCAGATGCGCCGTGATCCCGTCGGCGCCAGCCTCGATGGCGAGGAGAGCGGCGCGCAGGGGATCGGGCCGCGGCCCGCCGCGCGCGTTTCGGATGGTGGCGACGTGATCGACGTTGACGCCAAGACGGAGGGGAACAGTGGACATGCGGCCTACTTATCTCACAATCAGACGGTTCGCCATGGCCGAGACGGCCGGCCGCCGGCGCGGCGGGGGGACGTCGAGAGACATAGTCACGGACACGGCCGCGCTCCCCTGTTTGAAGGACGGGAATGCGCCTCAGGGAGGAAAACGCCATGAATTATAAAATCGCCATCATTGTCCTCGGCGTCGCCTTGTTCGTCGCCGCGATGATTCCTTATGCTTACAAGCCGCGCTGCCAGCTGGGCGACCCTGACTGCCGCCCCGAGCGGCCCTATTGATCGGCCGGCGGCGGGCGCGCTGAAAGCCCGCATCGCTCAGCCGATCACCCGCTCCACCTTGCTGACGAGCGGGCTCGCGCGCAGACGCGCCAGCACGTCAGTCAGGTGCTTCAGGTCGGCGACTTCGAGATCGAAGGTCATTTCCCGGAAATCCGGGGAATGCGCCTTGAAAGTGATGTTGTCGATGTTGGCGCCCGTCTCGCCGATCAGGGAGGCCAGCGCGCCGAGCGAGCCCGGTTCGTTGAGCGCGGTCGCGACGATGCGCGCCGGAAACAGCGCGCGGCTGTCGGGGTCGATGTCCCAGCGCACGTCGAGCCAGCGCTCCGGCTGATCGTCGAAGGCGGTGAGCGCGGGCGACTGAATGGGATAGATGGTGATTCCCTGGCCCGGCGTGAAAATGCCGACGATGCGGTCGCCGGGCACGGCGCCGCCTTCGGGCGCGAAGCGCACGGGCGCATCTCCGCGCAGCCCGCGGATCGGAATGGCCCCCCCGTCCCCCTCAGCGCCCGGCGCCTTGAAGACGACGTTGGCGTTGGCCTTGACGCCGAACCAGCCGGGCTCTCCGGGGGCCACGGCGGCCTGCGGCGCCTTCCGCTCCTCGGTGAAGTCCGGATAGACGGCCTTCACGACGTCGCCCGAATAAATCTCCCCGCGCCCGACCGCCGCCAGCACGTCGTCGATCGAATGACGCGCGAGCCGGGTCAGGGCGGCTTTCAGCTTGTCGTCGGAGTAAGGCCGGCCTGCGCGCTCGAAGGCGCGCTCGACGATCTGTCGCCCGAGCCCGGCGTATTGCTGGCGCACCGCTTCGCGCGTCGCGCGACGGATGGCGGCGCGAGCCTTGCCGGTCGCGACCGCCGCCTCCCAGGCCGGCGGCGGCACATGGCCGTCGGCGCGGATGATCTCCACCTCGTCGCCGTTCTGAAGCTGCGAGAGCACCGGCGCAACGCGGCCATTGATCTTGGCGCCGACCGCGGAGTCGCCCAGTTTGGTGTGGACGGCGTAGGCGAAATCGATGGGCGTCGCGCCCCTCGGCAGCGCGATGAGCCCGCCCTTCGGGGTGAAGCAGAAGACCTGATCCTGGAAAAGCTCGAGCCGCGTGTGCTCAAGAAATTCCTCAGGGTGGCTGTCGCCATGCGCGAGCAGGTCCAGCGTCTCCTGAAGCCAGCGGAAGGCGCGGCTTTCCTTCGCGAGCTCCTCGCGCCCCTCCTCGCCCGTCGCATCCTTATAGAGCGCGTGGGCGGCGATGCCGAAGCGGGCGATCTCGTGCATCTCGGCGGTGCGAATCTGTAGTTCGACGCGCTGGTGGCCGGGGCCGATCACCGTGGTGTGGATCGAGCGGTAGTCGTTCTGCTTGGGGGTCGAAATATAGTCCTTGAAGCGGCCGGGCACGTTCGGCCATTTCGTATGGACGACGCCGAGCGCCCGGTAGCAGTCCTCCAGCGTTCCCACGATGATGCGGAAGCCGAAGATGTCGGAAAGCTGCTCGAAGGAGACCGACTTGCGCTCCATTTTGCGCCAGACCGAATAAGCGGTCTTCTGACGGCCGGTGACCGCGGCCTCTATCCCCCTTTCGGAGAATTCGCGGGTCAGCTCCTCCTCGATGCGCTTGATGATGCGGCCGTTCTTGGCGCGCAGATCATGCAGCCGCTCCTCGATCGTGCGATGCGCCTCGGGCATGAGGTGGCGGAACGCCAACCCCTCCAGCTCCTCGCGCAGGCGCTGCATGCCCATGCGGCCGGCGAGCGGCGCGTAGATGTCGAGCGTTTCCTGGGAGATGCGGGCGCGTTTCTCCGGCGGCACGAAATGCAGCGTGCGCATGTTGTGCAGACGGTCCGCGAGCTTGACGAGCAGCACGCGCACGTCGTCAGCGACGGCGAGAAGGAGTTTGCGGAAATTCTCGCCCTGGCGCGCCTGCTTCGAGACGAGATCGAGCTTCTCGATCTTGGTCAGCCCGTCGACGAGCTTGCCGATCTGCGGGCCGAAGAGACGGTCGATTTCCTCGCGCGTGGTTTCCGTGTCCTCGATCGTGTCGTGCAGCACGGCGGCCACGATGGTCGCGTCGTCGAGCTTCAGATCCGTGAGGATCGCCGCGACTTCGAGCGGGTGGGAGAAGTAGGGATCGCCGGAGGCGCGGGTTTGCTGGCCATGCGCCTTCATGGCGTAGACATAGGCGCGGTTCAGCAAATCCTCGTCGACGTTCGGATTATATTTCCGAACCCGTTCGACGAGCTCATATTGACGCATCATGCGCGAAAGCCACGGCAAGGCGGCGCGGGCGGCGCCGCCGCGCCTCGCGCGCGGAGCTGACGACTCCGGACCGCTGGAGTTTGCGCGAATGTAGCGCAGCTTCGCCGCCGCATCCAAGAGAAACAGCGGCGGCGGGAAAGCTTTTACTCGCCGTCCTCTTCGACCTCGGCCGGCGGCACGAGGCCTTCGAGACCGCGCAGGAGATCTTCTTCCGTCATGCGGTCGAACTGCGCATCGCCATCAATGTCGCCGCCCACGGGGGTGAGAGCGGGCGCCGCCTCGGCCTCCGGTTCGTCGACCTCGACGTGACGCTGGAGGGAGTGGATGAAGTCTTCCGTCAAGTCTTCCGGCGAGAGCGCGCTTTCCGCGATCTCACGCAGGGCGACCACGGGGTTCTTGTCGCGGTCGCGGTCGACGAGGATCGGCTGGCCCGACGATATCAGCCTCGCGCGATGCGCCGCGAGCAATACCAGATCGAATCTGTTTTCGATCTTGTCGATGCAGTCTTCGACGGTGACGCGCGCCATCTTGTTCCGGCTCCTGAAGATATTCGAAAACGAGGCTCGTACAGCAAAAGGAACCTCAGATCAACGGGGCTCGGCGCGCCTCGCGGCACCGCGCGCGCGGGGCCGCCCAAAATGAGCGCAAATTTGGGGCAAGACTCTCAGTTTTCGGGATTTTTTGCAATGTTTTGTGGATGAGGGAGCAGTTACGCTCTTGACCTTGCGTCACTAAGGGGCAAATTAGCAACCATGAATGTTGGGCTCGATGAGTTTCGACAGGGTCTCGATTTTCCCGAAATGTCACGGCGTCGAGAGCGTCGATTTCAGGCGCCATTTTCAAAATCGAAAGAGATTGAAAAAGGTCAGAGCCGAACAGGAAGCAAGGAAGTTTCCGCAACAACACGATCACAGCAGGCGCCGCCTCCGCGGGTTGACGGCGAGTTCAAGTGATCGGAGAGATACGTCAATACTTACAACCCGGACACGAGAAAAAAATGGCTGATATCGAGAGAATTGCGTTGTTCATTGACGGCGCAAACCTGTATGCGACAGCGAAATCGCTGGGTTTCGATATTGACTACAAACGCCTGCTCCGAGAATTTCAGGGCAAAGGCCGTCTGATACGCGCTTTTTACTACACGGCGCTGATCGAGGATCAGGAATATTCTTCCATCCGTCCGCTGATCGACTGGCTGGACTACAACGGCTACGCCGTCGTCACCAAGCCGACGAAGGAGTTCGTGGACTCCCTCGGCCGCCGCAAGGTCAAGGGCAACATGGACATCGAGCTCGCGGTCGACGCGATGGAGATGGCCGAGCACATCGATCACATGGTGCTCTTCTCCGGCGACGGAGACTTCCGCTCGCTGGTCGAGGCCGTCCAGCGCAAGGGCGTGCGCGTGTCGGTCATTTCGACAATCACCACCCAGCCGCCGATGATCGCAGACGAATTGCGCCGTCAGGCGGATGAATTCATCGATCTCATCCATCTCGTCGGCAAGATCGGCCGCGATCCGAGCGAGCGCGCCGAACGCATGCAGCGCTACGAGCGTCCCCGGCCCCCGATGCCGGCTCCGGCCCCCGCCGGGCACGCGGACGAGGACGAAGAGGACTGAGCGAGGGTTCCCGACGCCCACCACTCAGGATAAGCCCGGCCTCCGCGCCGGGCTCCTACTGATGACAAATCTCCAGTCATTTTGGGCGGGGCTTTGTCAGCCGGTTGATTTTTGGCTTCTTGTCGACCGACGAGCTGACGCCGGCGCCGATCGCGTCGCTCATGGCAAATTCCGGACGCTCATGCCGACGCTCCGTGAAATTGGTCTATTGTCGGTCCGCCGCGTAGCCTTCGCAACTCTCGCCGAATTCGCTCAGGCCACTCTCTAAAAATGACGCGAGCAGCGGGATGCCGAGAAGATATTCCGACGTCGGCCCCTTGCGCCGCTCACGCGCCTGAGCGAGCGCTTCAGTCCATTCGTCGGCGCTGAAGTCGCCCCGCCCGACCCAGGCCAAGGCGACCAGTTCGATCTGCTCGTCCTCGTCCATTGCGTCGATAAAGGCTGCAATTTCAGAGCGGACGGCGCCGTACGCCTCTTCCGTCATCACGCTCACGAATTTATCGTCCGAAGGATTGGAAGCGTCCGCTTCGATCCCTTCGTCTTCACATTCGAGTTCGCGCGCCTTCACGATCAGGAAACAGACTTTCTCCGTGTTGATGTCCGGCACGTTATATCTCCCTCAGCGGCGAAGCGAGATGACTCTCTGCCGAGCTCAAGACCGCGACGCCTGGACGCGCGGCCTTTTCGAAGGCTTAAAATATAGCTATTTCGTCGACGGGCGACACACGCCAATCTGCGCGAAATAGTCGCGGCCAATGCAGCTTGGCGGTCGGCCCATCGCCCGTCGCAGGCCGGAAACGAGGACGCCAATTTCCCAGGGCGCAGGCGTAACCTTGATAGCGTGGGGCCCGGCAGCTTAAGCGCTGTAAAGAATGCGACATGAAAGGACGAACATGGCCGCCGACGCTGAAAAACGCTCCAACGCCCCGAAGCAGCCGCCGCGGCGCAACGCATATTCCGAAGGCGAGAATGAGTCGCCAAAGCTGATCGAAACCGAGCCGACCGATGTCGAGCGCGAGGCGCCGGAAACGGAAAACGAACCCGTCGAGCGCGACGAACCGAGAGAAACCGACCCGCCGATTTTCGAGGAATGACCACGCGGGGGCGCCAGAGACGCTTCCCCGCAATGAACGGCGGCTTTCGCAGTCTCTCAGCTCCGGAACGAGGCGAGCCGGTTTTCCGCCGCCTTACAGGCCGCGCGCCCAGGCGGGTCTCAGCGGGGCCGCCTCCGGCGCCGCGATGGCCGCCCGCAATTCCTGCAACAGGCGCGGCTTGTCGGCGCCGAGCGTTCCTTTCAGAACGAGCCAGTTTGAGGCATGGTCGCTGCGGAAGATCGTCCGTTTCAGTTCGAGGGCTGAAATGAAGAGTTCCATCTCACGCATCAAGCCGAGCACGTCGAGCGGCTTCCAGTCGGGAAATTTCTCGCGCAGCCGCGCATCGCCGAAGGGGAAGCTCACGACGAGAGTCGCGACAAATTCGGGTTGAGCGGCGTTCATCAGCGCCGCCGAGTTCATCGCATGTTGTCGCGACAACGCCTGTCCGCCCAGACCGTTGAGGATCATCACCGACCGCCTGATCCCCGCCTCCCCGAGTTTTTCGAGCGCCACCCGCGTCGTCTCGAACGTCTCGCCCTTGTCGACCCGCGCCAGAACTTCGTCGTCGCCGGATTCCGCGCCGACATAGACGAGCGACAGACCCAGCTCGCGCAGTTCTCCAAGCTCTGCGGACGTCTTCTTGCGCACATTGCGCGGCAGGCAATAGCTTGACACACGCCGCACGCCGGGCAGGTGACGGCGGATCGCCTCCAGCACGGTGACGAGACGGCGCGTGGATAGGGTCATCGCGTCGCCATCGGCCAGAAAGACGCGTTTGACGGCCTCGCCGAACGTTTCGCCACAGCGCCGGATGCTTTCCAGCACCTCCGGCTCGTCCCGCGGCCGAAAGCGTTTTTGGGGAGCCGTATACATGTCGCAGAACGTGCACCGGTTCCATGAACAGCCATTGGTCACCGGCAGGATCAACGACTCCGCTTCGCTCGGCGGACGATAGACGGGTTCGACGTACCGGACAGGAACGATGGTCATGCGTAGACAGCCGGATTTTTGGACGTTGATTTGGCGAGACCGCAGTTTAGCGCATGGGATCCGTCAATCGGAAGTTTTTACCGATCCCAAAGACACGGCGGGCCGGCGGGGAGGCGGCTTTTGGAGCAAAATGACGCATGGTCTGCGAGACGCGATCATTGCAAGACTTTCCAGAATCGTATGGCGAGCGAGGTCGACCAAAGAATGCCAAAATCGGCTTTTCGCATGCGCGACGCAGCGAGATTCCATAGAAGCGATCTCGGTTTTCTCGCGCTCGCGGTCGCCACGCTCGGCGGCGGCGCAACTGCCGCGGCGCAGGATGGCTGGCGCGAATGGGACGCCGGCGGCGTGACTCTTCTCGCGCCGCCAAGGTTGCGTGCGCCGGGCGTCGACAGCCAAACGCCCTCGCGCGTCGATCCGCGCGCGCCCGAATGGACATTCACCCTCACGGATTCTCCCGGCAGACCCGATCGCGGCGTGACGCTGACTTTCATGTGGTCGCGCGACGTGACCGAGGCGCCGACGGGCGACGATGTAATGTCGGACAGGGCGCTGCGCCTGGGCGGGCGCGACGCCCGAAAATTCTCGTGGCGCACGCCTTCCATGGGCTGGCGCGGCTTCGACGTTATTATCGGCGGCGTCGCGGAAAGCGGCGAACGGTTCAGGTTCACCTGCCATGCCCCGGAATTTCGTTGGCGCGAGGCGCGGAGCTTGTGCGATCGCGTCGCAGAAACCATCCGCTTTCCGAGTGGACCTGCTCCAATCGCCGCGCCATCCGAACCGGGCGCCGCGCAAGGCGACCTGGAAATCGCGCGCGAGCGGCTTTCGCTGTTCATGAAGAACCAGTCGATCGCCGACTGGCGGGCGGGCTACGAGGCCGCGAAAAAATCGGTCGCGGTCGCGCCGCGGGGCGCCGAGAACTGGCGAGTTTTCGGCTACGCGAATTCGCTCGCGCCGCAGGATCGGGAAAGATATTTGCCGCAGGCTGAGTTGGCCTATCGTAAAGCGATCGAGCTCGACTCGCGCAACGCGAGCGCGCGACTGCTGCTTGCGAGTCTTTTGATCTCGAACGCTCAGCTTGCGCCCGCGATCGAACAGATCGAGGCCGCGCTCGATGCGAAGCCAGGACTCGCGACAAGCAAGGTGATCGGCGATCTGACGCGGCTTTATCAAAGAGCCGGCGACAAGGAGCGCGGCGTCGCCTTTTACGCGGGATTTTCGGCCCGCCATCCCGGCGCGAGCGCCGTGTTGCTGGGACAGGCGACCTTGCTGAAGGAGAGCGGCAGGACGCCGGAGGCTCTGCTCCTGCTGCAAAAGCTCGCGACCGACGCGACGACGGCGCCGCAGGACGCGGAGCAGGCGCGGGCGCTTCTGAATGCATGGTTATGACGAGGTAAATTCATGAAGGCTCGAGGAACTTCCGCTCATGTACGGGCTGCCCGAGCCGGCCTGACGGGCGCGTTGGCGATAGCCGTGCTGGCAGGCGCGACGATCGTCTCGCAGTCGCCGGCGCAGGCCCAGATGTCCACCTTCAAAGGCGTCTACAACTGGTTCACGGGGAAAGGCGGCGCCACCCAGCGCAACGCCGACAACAGGGAGCGCATTCTGAGCGTGCTCGCGCATCAGCGCGTCGTCAGCGTTCGCGACGGACGCATCGAAATCAACAACGAGCGGGCGCTCAAAGAATATTACATGGTGCTGCGTGAAAGCGGCAAACTCAGGAATATGCCGGGCTATGCGGACGACGCCTACAACGAAAAGGCCGGACAGTTCTGGCGCAATTTTTTCGACGGCAAGGACCATACGCAGCCTGATCTCCCGACGGCGGTCGACCCCTTCGCAAATCCGAACGCCGAGTTGGCGACCAAAATTCACATCGAACTTCAGAGCGCGGCGAATGTGGGCGGCCTCGATTATGCGAGCACCGCCGCGGAGCTGAAATCCCGCGGCATCGACGTGATGGGGCAGGAATTGCGCAACAACGTCGCGACCGGCGCGAATGTGATGATTCAGGCGCTCAACGCGATGACCGGAGGAACGTCCGGGCAGGCGGTGAAATGGGTCGAAGCCGCGGCCGAAGCGGGCCAAAAGGCGAGCGAGAATCCCACGGCCGCCGTTCAGAACGCCATCAAGTCGAAAGTCGACGGGGCCGTGAGCGAACTCGTCGACGACAAGGTCAAAGCGATCCTCGGCGAAGACGCCTACGACAAGATCATGAAGGGGTATGAAAAATACGGCGACAAGCAACAACGCCTGAAAGCCTTCATGGACGACATGTACGAGAAGACGGGAGATGCGCGCTTCCAGACTGCGTCGACGCTTCTCGACAAGGCCTCCACGGACGAAATCACAAAAAAGCTCACGGAGCAGTCAAAAGAGCTGATCGCGTCCGCCAAAGGGAAGCTGCCCGGCGCCGACGCGTCCAAGGAGGGAAAGGCGGACAAAGACAAAGAGGGGAAGGACGGCAAGGAGGCCAAGGAGAACGGCAAGGAAGGGCCGACCGACACTGGCAAGAAGCCGGCCGATGCGAAAACGGCCGGCGAAACAGGCAAGACCGGCCAGGAGGGCGAGAAAAAGCCGGAAAGCGGAAAGGCGCCGGAAGCGGGCAAAAAGCCCTGGGCGCAGATGACGAGTGAGGAAAAGCGCAATGCGCTGAAGGCGAACGACCCGGACGCCTGGACGGCTTTCGGAAAGCTCGTCGCCGCCGATCCGTCGCAGGCGGTCGCAATCCTCGACACGAAAAAGCCGGGCGAGGGAACTCCCTCTGCGAGCGGCGAAGACACGGATGCGGGCAATATCGGCGAGGCGATCGCCGACGCCGGAGCGGCCGACATTCACAAGCCCTCCAAGCCCGCCGCCGACGGCCAACACGACGCCGCAGGCTCGACGCCGCATGACGGGACGAGCGACGCTCCGGCGCAGACGCCCCAGCCGGTTTCTCCCCCGGCGGAAGCCCCGCCCCCGCAAAGTTCAACTGCGCCGCCGGCGGCCGGGACGACCGAGGTCGAGGGCGGCTGGCTTCAGGACAAGAATGGCAAGACGAAAGTCGTCTATATCCTCGACGCAAAAGGCGTCCGCATCGGCGGCTATTACGTTCACTATGACAAGGACGGCCGCGAAATCGGCCGCGACACGTTCAAGGAAAGCGGCGAGACGCAGCAGCTGCCGAGCGCGACGCTGGATGGGCTCTATCAGGGGCGCATCACCGGAAAATCTTCCGGCGCGATCACGCTCACCGTCTCGGGATCGACGGTGTCCGGCACGATAAATGGAGTCTACTCGGGCGATTCCTTCAACGCTCGTTTCTCGGGCGCCCTCAATTCCAACGGCTCCTTCGACGCGCCTGCGCAGGGCGTCCTTTACGGAAACTGGGGCAAGGAGGTCATTCCTTATCGGGTCAGCGGCCGCGTGAGCGGGCGGGTCGATGGCCGTAAAGGGGCGGGCTCCTGGTCCGGCAAGAACCAGTGGGGCAGCGACCAGGGCAAATGGCAAGCGTCGAAATGAGCTTCGTCAAGTTTATCCTGACGGCATCGACCCCCGTGAAGAACGCGGCTCACGCGGGGCTTGTTTGATTTATACCAACGGTCATGACTCCTGACCGATATGGGCCCAGTCACGCATGCCGATTGAGGCGATGGTCTCTGGCTTGTCGATCAGCCTTCGGCATGCATCGCAGGCGGCGTCGATGATGGCGTCGTAGTTTTCGAAGACGCGGTTGGAGAGCCAGTTTTGGCGGAGACGCCGCCAGTCGTTCTCGACCGGGTTCAGCTCCGGGGCCCGCGACGGCAGCAGGATCGGCGTGACGTTCTTCGGCATGGCGAGCTTCGTCGTCGTACGCCATCCGGCGCGATCGAGCAGCGCGGCGTGCGCGTCTTTGGCGACATGGCGTGAGATGTCGTCGAGATGCAATTGCATCATCTGCGTGTCGACATGAGGGAGCGCGAGCGCCGCGCTCTTGCCTCTGGCCGGACAGATCGCGCCAAAGAGATAGGCGTTTTCATAGCGCTGATCGGCGGGTTGACGCGGGCGCGCTCCACGACGAGCCCATTGACGCAGGAGACCGTTCTCCTGGCCGATGCGGGCTTCGTCCTGGAACCAGATCTCGACGGGCGTTCGCGGCGGCGGATGAGCCAGATGCGCCTTCAGCGTCGCGGCGAAGTTTTTTTTTAGGCCTCGACGATCTCGCCGTCCTGGGCGGGATGGCGCGGCCTTGCGCTGATGCGGGAGAAGCCGAGCCTCTTGAGCAGCGTTCCCACATAGCGCTCGTGAAACTCGACGCCGAAGCGCCCGGCGATGACGCGCCTGAGGTCCACCCGTCGCCAGCGCACGACGCCATCGCGCGCGCGATCCGGTCCGGCCTCGACGAGTTTCGCGAACGCGGCCAATTGCGCCGCCGACAGACGCGGTTTCGGACCCTCCGTCCAATGATCGAACAGGCCTTCCGGTCCGGCGGCGTTGAAGCGATGCGCCCAATCGCGCAGGGTCTGCGGATCCATGCCGCCGATCCGCGCGGCCTCGCCCCGGTCCTTGCCCTCGCGGACCGCCGCCAGCGACAACAGCCGTCGGCTCTGATTGACGTTCTTCGAGCGCCGGGCCAAAGCCAGAAGCTCCTAAGCCGAGAAATCCTCCCCAAGTTTCACCGCTGCGGGCATGGCGCGAAGTTCCTTCACGCCAAATGAGTCAGAAAACCCCCGCAAGGGGAATCCCCCAGTGAGTCAGGCAGCAGAGCCGTTGGTATAATTGCCATTTCACGCAACGCGTCATGCGCGGCCCCCCAGACATAGGCAAGGTTCACCGGCGCAAGGATCGGCCGGGATGCGCTCTCCGCCAAGGCCACGTAATTGATGGCCGAGGAAACGAAACCTTCGTGCAGCTCTGGCGGACATGGGTCCGGCAGGTTCTGATCCACGCCGCGGCCGATCATGACGTCGCGACACAGGAAAAGGCTTGCGTCAGACGGCTGACAAACCCCCGGCCAAAGCCAGGGGTTTGTCAGCAGTCCGACGCACGGCCTCCGCGCCGGGCTTTCTTTTGCGCGGTCAGCCCTTCTCGCGCATCAGCCGGCCCTTTTCGCGGCTCCAGTCGCGTTTCTTCTCGACCTCGCGCTTGTCGTGAATTTTCTTGCCCCGCCCGAGGGCGATCTGAAGCTTGGCGCGGCCCTTTTCATTGAAATACAGCTTCAACGGAACGATGGTCATGCCCTCCCGCTCGACGGCCTGGGCGAGTTTGGCGAGTTCGCGGGCTTTCAACAAGAGTTTGCGCGGGCGCTTGGGCTCGTGGTTGAAACGATTGCCCGCCAGATATTCCGGAATATTGGCGTTCACGAGCCAGGCTTCGCCATGCCGGTCGACATGGGCGTAGCTCTCGGCGATCGTCGCCTTGCCGGTGCGCAGCGACTTCACCTCCGTGCCAGTCAACACGAGCCCGGCCTCGAAGGTTTCGCCGATCTCGTAATTGAAGCGCGCCTTGCGGTTGTCGGCGACGACCTTGAGATTGGGCTCCTGCTTCGAGGCCACGGAATTTCCTTAGGCCGGAAGCACGCCGGCGTGAACCATGGCCGAGCGAATGCGGTCCTTCGTCGCCTGCGTCGACGGAACGAGAGGGAGGCGCACTTCCTCTTTCGCCTTGCCGAGCAGCGAGAGCCCGTATTTCGCGCCGGTCACCCCCGCCTCCAGGAAGGTCGCGACATGAAGGGGCACGAGCTTGTCTTGGATCTCGAGCGCCTTCGCGAAATCCCCCGCAAGGCAGGCGTTCTGGAGATCGGCGCACAGGCGCGGCGCAATATTGGATACGACAGAAATGCAGCCATGGGCGCCGGCCGCCATGCAGGCGAGCGCGGTGAGGTCGTCGCCCGACAGCTGGATGAAGTCCGGGCCCATGGCCTCGCGCTGGAGCGAAATGCGCCCGATGTTGCCGGTGGCGTCCTTCACGCCGACGATGTTCTTGAGATCGGCGAGACGCTTCATGGTTTCCACGCTCATGTCGATCACCGAGCGCGGCGGGATATTGTAGATGACGATCGGGATCGACACGGCGTCGTTGATCGCCTTGAAGTGCAGATAAAGCCCTTCCTGATTTGGCTTGTTATAGTACGGCGTCACGATGAGAAGGCCGTCGGCCCCCGCGCGCTCCGCATGCCCAGCGAGCGCGATCGCCTCGCGCGTGTTGTTGGAGCCGGCGCCGGCGATCACCGGCACGCGGCCGCGGGCGGCGCGGATCGTCTCCGTAATCACCCGGCCGTGTTCTTCGTGGCTCAGCGTGGGGCTTTCGCCCGTCGTTCCGACGGGAACGAGCCCATGCGTGCCGTTCTCGATCTGCCAGTCGATGAGGGCGCGCAGCGCGTCGAAATCGACCTCGCCATTGGCGAAGGGCGTGACAATGGCGGTGATCGACCCATGAAAAATCGGCTTTTTGCTCATAGAATCAGGAACTTCCCCGCGCCTCACAGCCGCCGCATTCGCGTCCGCATCATAGAAGCGTCTTTCATAGCCGCTGGGCGCTGACGAGAAAAGCCCCAGCGACGCGCCCCGGAGCCTTTGCAGGACGCGTTGCAGGCGTCGCGGCCCTTGGTTGACGATTCGTAAACGAATAAAGAGCAGCCTTTGCGCAACAACGGAAGCCGAGACTGATGATGTTGCCCTCTCGAATTTCGACGCGCCTCAAACTCCTTGCCGGAGCGACGGCGCTTGCGCTCGTCACGCCGGCCTTTACGGGCTTCGGCACGGTCGGAGACGGGGAAGCCAGGCGCGACGTCGCGCGCTGGGCGCCTCACATTCCATTCAGCATCGGCGCCTGGCGCACGCGCGTCGGCAATCTGGAAGAGGCGGTGCGCGGATTTGTCACCGGCGAGCCCGCTCATACGGAGGCCGCCCATCCGCTTCAACCGGCGCTCTTCGGCTCTGAAGATCCCGCGATCACCCCCCTCGCGGCCTATGCCCCGCCCGACGGGTGGCTGCGCGGCGCGACGGCCCCGGCCGTTGATCCCGCGCAACTGCTGGGCGACGACGCGCAGGCGTTCTATCAGGCCCTCGCCGCCTACAAGAGCGGCGACTTTGCGGCCGCCGACGCGGCGGCGGGAGCGCTGCAATCGACAGTGGCCGACGCCGCGGCCCGCTGGGCGGGTCTGAAGCTGCATCCGCGCGAGGCGGGCTTCAAGCGAATCGCCGCCTTTCTGGAAGCGCATCCGGACTGGCCCGCGGCCGACTGGCTCCGCAAGCGGGCGGAGGAGGCGCTCGTCAGCGAACATCAGCCGGATAAGGTCGTGAAAGCCTGGTTTGCGCAAACGCCGCCAGCGACGGCCTACGGCAAATATGTCCTCGCGCGGGCGCTGGCGCGCGACGGCGACTTCGACACGGCCGCGCTCTACGCCCGCGACGCGTGGCGCGAGGACGACCTTGGACAAACCTTCGACGCCGTTTTCTACAAGGAGCTCGGCGACCTCCTCGCGCCCGAGGACCACAAATATCGCGCCGACCGCCTGCTCTACAGCGGAAAGAACACGCTCGCCCTCCGCGCGGCCGAACTTGCGGGCAAAGACGTCGCGGCGCTCGCCCGCGCCCGCGCGGCGGCCAACAACGGCGCCGGCGGCGACCGCCTCTTCGCCAGCGTGCCGCCTGCGCTGCAGAACGACCCCGGCCTGCTGTTCTCGCGCATCCGCCTGCTGAACAATGCGAAAAAATTCGCGGAGGCCGGCGCGCTGCTGCGCAAGGCGCCGACCGACCCCGCGAAGGTGATCGACGGCGACGCCTGGTGGGAGGAACGGCGCCAGACGTCGCGCAAGCTGCTCGACATGGGCGACGCCGAAACCGCCTATCTCGTCGCCGCCCAGCACAATGCGCGCACGACGAGCAAGAAGGTGGAGGCGGAATTCCAGGCCGGCTGGATCGCGCTGCGCTTCCTCGACGATCCGGCGCGCGCCGCGCGCCACTTCGCGCAACTCGACCGTTTCGCCGAGACGCCGTTGCAAAAATCGCGCGCGCTCTACTGGCGCGGCCGCGCGGCGGAGGCCTATCGCACGCCGGACGACGACGCCAAGGCCCGGGACTTCTACCGGCAGGCCGCCGCCCATTCGACGACCTTCTACGGCCAGCTCGCGAGCGCCAAGCTCGGCGCGGAGGACCGGCCGCTGCGCCCGGCGCCGGACCCCGCGCGGGGCGAGGCGCGGAATGCGGCCGTTCGCGCCGTGGAGCTATTGCTCGCGACCGGCGACAAGGAAATCGCCGCGCCTCTCGCGCTCGACGCCGCGAAGAACTTGGACGACGCGAAACAGGTCGCGGCGCTCGGCGAGGTGATCGCGCGCCGGCAGGACGCGAAGCTGTCTCTTCTCTTCGGCAAGAGCGCCTCCTATCGAGGCGTGCCGCTCGACGACGTCGCCTTCCCCTCCTACGGCATTCCGAATTTCGACGCGCTGCCGAATTCCGCGCCGCGCTCCGTCGTCTACGCCATCGCGCGGCAGGAAAGCGCCTTCGACCCCAAGGCCATCTCCTCCGCGGGCGCGATGGGCCTGATGCAGATGATCGCCTCCACCGCGCGTCACACGGCCTATCAGCACGGCGTCGCCTTCGATCTCTCCCGCATGATCAGCGAACCCGCCTTCAACGCCAAGCTCGGCGCGGCGCATCTCGGCATTCTGCTCGGCGAATACAAGGGCGCGTATCTGCTGACCTTCGCGGCCTACAACGCCGGCGGCGGGCGCGTGAAGCAGTGGATCGACGCCTATGGCGATCCACGCAAGCCGGGCGTCGATCCGGTCGACTGGGTCGAGCGCATCCCGATTGCCGAGACGCGCAATTACGTGCAGCGCGTAATGGAGAATTTCGTCGTCTACCGCGCCAAATTCGGCGACACGGAGACGCGGCCGCCGCAGGTGGAGCTAGCGCGCGCGGGCGAGGGACTCTGAGACTCAGAAAAGCAGCGCGCCCGCAGCCGCCGCGGCGAGCAGGCACAAGTCATGGAACGCCAGCGCCGCGCGCGGCGGACGCGCGCCCTCGTGCAAAAGGCGCAGCGTCGCGATGTTGACCGCGCCCCAGCCGGCGCCGATGCCGACGAGGCCCGCCGCGACGCCCGCAACCGACGCCCCTGCATAGACCGACGCCGCGCCGCCGAGCATGACGGCAAGGCCGGAAAGAATCGTCGGCAGCGGCGGAAAGAGCCGCGGCCAGCGTGCGGCGAGCGCGGCGGGTCCATACATCGAGAAGAGATGCCAGCCCATTGCGCCGCCGATGAAAGCCGGCGCCGCGGAGCAGACGGCGAGCGTCAGCGGCCCCTGCAGCATCCCCGCGGACATGACGAACCAAGCGAGCGCGCCAGCCGCCGTCGCGGCGACGAAGCCCCGAGAGAGGCGCCATCCGGCCGTCGCGGACTGCGCGGCGGAAACCGCATGCGGCATACGCACCGAGAGGGCGAGCGCCGCGATATGCAGCCCGGCGGCGGCGGCGAGCGTCGCTCCGGCGCTTTGCGTCAGGGAGACGACGAGGGGCGCCGCGAGCGCCGCCGCCGCCCCGCCGGCGAAGACGAAGAGCCCGTTGCGCGCCGCGCCCTGCGCCGCGATGTGCCGGTAGAATAGCGCGAAACCCTGCGCGAGGCCGAGCCAGAAAGCGCCGACGCACAGGCCGAAGAAATTTCCCCTGGCGAGCGCGAAGGCGCCGAGCGCCGCCCCCGCCGCGCCGAGCGATGCGCCGAGGCCGAAGGCCGCGCGCCGGCCGAAGGAATCGACCAGCATCGCCGCCGGAAAGCTCGCCAAAGCCGCGCCCACGAGAAGCAGCGCGAAGGGCCAGCCGACGCGCTCCGGCGTCGGCGCGATCAGCCGGCTCTGCTCCGGCAGCACGGTCAGCACGAGCGCCTGCGCCAGCACTGCAAGGCCGAAGCCCGCCGCGAGCGTTCCTCGATTATCGGTAATCGAGGCGCGCTCCAGCGAGGCGGGACAGGCGCAGCCGATCTGACCCAGTCGCAGACCGCCGTCGCCGGTTTCACCAAGACTCATTTCTCTTCCTCTATGTCGTCGTCCATCAGCACGCGATGCGCCGCCCCGTCGAGATCGTCGAACTGGCCGTTCTTGAGCGACCACAGAAAGGCGGCGAGCGCGCCGAGCCCGAGCAGCAGGGCGAGCGGGATTAGGAATAGAAGGACCGTCATTCCGCGGCCTCCGGGATCATCTCAGGCGCCGCATTCCGTGGGAGATCGGCGGCCGCGTCTTTCGAGGCGCCGCCGCCCGCCCGCAGCGCGTTGAGCGTGACGAGGAGGGAGGAGCCGGACATGGCCGCGGCGGCGATCAGCGGCGTGAGCCACCCCGCCATGGCGAGCGGCACCGCGAAGACATTGTAAACGACCGAGAGCGCGAGGTTCTGGCGCATGAGCGCCCGCGCCTTGCGCGCAAGATCGAGCGTCACGACGACAGGCGCGAGACGCTCGCCGAGGAAGACGGCGTCCGCCGCGGCCTGCGTGATCTGCGTCGCGTCGATGGGCGAGACGGAAACGTGCGCCGAAGCAAGCGCGGGCGCATCGTTCAATCCGTCGCCAACCATCAGAACCTTGCGGCCCTGCGCGCGCAAGACGTCGAGCCGCGCCACCTTGTCGGCGGGCTTCAGCGCGCCGGACCAGTCGGCGACCCGAAGCGCCGTCGCGATCTTCTCCACCGCCTCGACGCGGTCGCCGGAGAGGATCTCGATCGCGAAGCCGCGCGCCGTCAAAGCGGCGATCGTCTCGATCGCGTCGCTGCGCAAGGTCTGCCGAATCTGGAACAGGGCGGCGGCCGCGCCATGCCGGAAAGCGACGAGCGACACGTCGGGGTCTAGCGCGCCCAGCCGCGCGGCCTCTTCCTCCAGCCCGCAGAAACGCGGCGAGCCGAGCCGCGCCTCGACGCCCTCGACGGTCGCCCGGACGCCGAGCCCGTGTTCCTCCCGCGCATCCAGCGCAATCGCCTTCGGGCGCTCCTGCGCCACCGCGCGCGCCAACGGGTGATTGCTCGCGCGCGCGAGCCGCGCGGCGATGTCCATCAAACCGGGCGCAAATTCCGCCGCGTTCGCGACGCGCGGCTCGGGCGCCGTCAACGTGCCGGTCTTGTCGAAAACAACCGTGTCGGCTTCCGCCAGACGCTCGATCGCGTCGGCGCTGTTGAGCAGAATCCCCGCGCGAAACAGCGCCCCGCCCGCCACGACCTGCACCGCCGGAACGGCGAGCGCCAGCGCGCAGGGACAGGTGACGATGAGCACGCAGATCGCGGTGACGAGCGCGTCGTGGAAACTCGCGCCGCGCCACATCCAGAAGAGCGCAGTCGAGAGCGCCGCGAGATGCACCATCGGCGCATAGAGGCGCGAGACGCGATCGGCGAGACGCACGTAACGCGAGCGGGCGCTGGTCGCCTTTTCGAGCAGCCGCTCGATGTCGTCGAGAAGCGTCGCGCCGCTTGCCGCCTCGACGCGCACGGCGAGCGCGCCGTCGTAATTCATGCTGCCGGCGTAGACCAGATCTCCCTGGGCGACCGCGCGGCGGTTCGTTTCGCCGGTGACGAGGCTTTCGTCGAGTTGCGACGCGCCCGCGGCGACGACGCCGTCGACGGGAACGCGCTCGCCGGGACGCACGCGCACCATGTCGCCGGGAAGGATCTTCGCGAGCGGCGTGAGCGTTTCGGAGCCGTCCGCCGAGAGCCGGCGGGCGATCGGCGCGCGCAGGGCCGCGAGATTGGCCGCGACGGCGCGGGTCTTGCGGCGCATGGCGTGATCGAGAAAGCGGCCGAGCAGCAGAAAGGCGAGCAGCATCGTCGCGCTGTCGAAATAGGCGTGCTCGGCGTGCGTCAGCGTCTCATGGACGGACATGGCGAGCGCGAGCAGCACGCCCAGCGAAATCGGCACGTCCATATTGAGCCGCCCTGCGCGCAGGGCGGCGAAGGCGCTTCTGAAGAAAGGCTGCCCGGCGAAAGCCGCCGCAGGCAGCGCGATGAGCGCCGAAACGCCATGGAAGAGATCGCGCGTCGCGGGGTCGATGTCCATGCCGACCCAGACAGGGACCGAAAGCAGCATGATGTTCATCGCCGCAAATCCGGCGATGGCGAGGCAGCGCAGCAGCCAGCGCGAGGTCTCGATCTCCGCCCGCTCGCTCTCGGCAAGCTCGAAGGGGCGCAGCGTGTAGCCCATGAGTCGCAGACGCTCGAAGGCGCTTGCGAGATCGAACGCCTCGTCGCGCCACTCGAGCGAGAGGCGCCGATTAGCGTAGTTCACCCGCGCCTTTTCGAGGCCTGGGAGGTCGCGCAGGGCGCTCTCGATGTCTCCGATGCAGGCGGCGCAGGTCATGCCGTCGACCGCCGCCTCGAACCGCCGGGCGCCGTCCTCGGCGCGCGTGACGAGACCTTCGTAATCGAAAGTTGCGGTCATGTGCGAGCCCTCTCGGGACTATTCCACGTCGATCCGGTTCTGCGAACGAAACACTTCTTCGCCCGCGCGCACGGCCGTCAGCACGAGATCGCGCTGGCCCGCGGGGAGCGCCGTCCTGCCAAGGTAATGGCCCGGCGCCGTCTCGTCGAGCTTGACCCGGACATCCTTCGCGAGATCGGCCGGGGCGGCGAAAACGGCGACCATCTCGACGTCCGAAACCTCCGCGCCCGACGCGTCGCGGGCCGTCACGCGAATTTCCGTCGCGCCGGCGTCGCGCGAAAGGCGCACGTCCACCTTCCAGTCGCGCGCCGCCTGTTCCCGCGCCCGCGCGATATCGCGATTGTAGGCGAGACCGCGCTCGTAAGGGTGCGCGACCACCTCGCCCGAAAAAGTCTGCACCGCCTTGTAGATCATGAAGCCGTTCACGGCGCCGACGAAAAGGAAGAACCCGGCGAAGATTGCGAACGCCTTCCGGGCGTCGAGCGGGCGTCCGCCGGCTTCATAGTCGGAGATGCGCTCGCCGTCGGGCGGATCTTTACGCGGATTGCTCATGAGAACGCCTAATCCTTCGCTCATGCCTCATCCTCACGGCCAGATGAAGACGTCCTTCACGCCGACGGCGGCGCCGGTCTCGGCGTCCGTCACGTTGAAGACGACGGGAGTCTGCCCCTTGGAGGCGCCGCCGCGCGCCGACAGCAAGACGCGCGTCTCGCGCGTTTGATCCGGCCCCACCTCGATCATGACCTGACCCTTGTCGTCCGGCGCGACGCCGACGACTTCGGTCTGCGCGCCGGCGAGGCCGGCGACGGCGACGACGAAGCGCCGCGCCTCGGGTTTCTTGTTGGCGAAGCGCACGGTGTAGCCGTTGCGCACGCCGCCGTCCTTCAGCCGGACCGTCAGCGGATTGCGGTCGTGCAGCACGCTCACGTGCATGTCGCCGCGCATCGCGAGCGTCACGGACATGAACCCGCCGATGGCCAGAATGAGCGCGGCGTAGAAGATCGTGCGCACGCGGAAGGGCTTGTAAATGGCGTTCTGGCCGCACTCGCGCCGTTTGACGTTCATCTCCGTATCGTAGCCGATGAGGCGGGGCGGACGATGAACCTTCTCCATGACGGCGTCGCAGGCGTCGATGCACAGGCCGCACTGAATACAGCCGAGTTGCGATCCCTTGCGGATGTCGACGCCCGTCGGACACACGGCGACGCACTGGCCGCAATCGACGCAGTCGCCCGAGGGCAAGCCGGCCGCGCGCGCGGCCGCCGCCTCTTTCAGCGACATGCGCGGTTCGCCGCGATCGTAGCGATAGGTGACGTTCAGCGCATATTCGTCGGTGAGCGCGGCCTGGATCCGCGGCCAGGGACAGGCGTGCAGGCACAGCTTCTCGCGCATCCAACCCGCGAAGACGTAGGTCGTGAAGGTGAGAATGCCGATCCAGAGATAGGCCTCGCCGACGCCCGGCTGGAAGGTCGCAAGATTATAGACGAGCGTCGGCGCATCCGCGAAGTAGAGCACCCAGGCGCCGCCGGTCCACCAGGCGATGAGCAGCCAAACAAAGTGTTTGGCGATTTTCTTTCGAATTTTTTCGGCCGTCCACGGCCCGTTGTCGAGCTTCATGCGGTCGCGGGCGTCGCCCTCGATCCAGCGCTCGGTCGTCATGTAGAAATCGGTCCAGACCGTCTGCGGACACATGTAGCCGCACCAGATGCGGCCCGCGACGGCGTTCATCAGAAAGAGCGTGAGCGCCGCGAGGATGAGCAGCCCCGTGATGTAATAGACTTCCTGGGGCCAGATCTCGATGAAGAAGAAATAGAAGCGCCGGTGCGGAAAGTCGACGAGCACAGCCTGGCTCGGCGCGTCGGGGCCGCGGTTCCAGCGCACGAAGGGCAGGAAGTAATAGATCGCGAGCGTGGCGAACTGGATGCCCCATTTGATGCGGCGGAAGTGGCCGTCGACCTTCTTGGGATAAATCCTGCGCGCTTCTTCGACGAGGGGTTCGTCCCAAAGCGTCTGCTCAGTGTCTACGCTGGACATTGTCGAACTCGTTTTCCTGCTGGACGGCCCTCTCCAGCGGTCGGGAGAGGGCCTCGTCGCTTACTGCCCGCCGCCGAGCGAATGCACGTAGACGGTCAAAGCCTTGATCGTCGTGTCGTCGAGCCTGTCCTTCCAGGCCGGCATCACGCCGCCGCCGCCGTTCACGATGCGGGCGACGATCGTCGGCTTGTCGGAGCCGTAGAGCCACACCTGGTCGTAGAGCGCGGGCGCGCCGACCTCGGGATTGCCCTTGCCGTCGACGCCGTGACAGCTCGCGCAATTCTCGGCGTAGAGCTTTTCGCCCTCCGCCGTGGGGGCGTCGGAATCGGGCAGTTCCGCGTAGGTGCGCACGTGATCGGCGACGACAGAAATCTGTTCGGGCGTCAGAATGCCGTCGCGGCCGAAAGCCGGCATCGCGGAGGAGTGCGTCGCCTTGTCGCCTTCCCAGCGCGCGCCGTGCTCGATCGTCTGCTTGATGTCGGCGAGCTTGCCGCCCCAGATCCAGTCGTCGTCGTTGAGATTGGCGTAGCCCTTCGCGCCCTGCCCGCCGGCGCCGTGACAGGCGGCGCAATTGGTCGCGAAGGCCACCTTGCCGACCATGCGCGCCGCGGCGAGAAGCTCGGGATCGGACTCGATCTTGTCAAGCGGCGCGTCCTTGATCTTCTCGAGGATCGGGCCGCGCGTCGTTTGCAGGTCGGCGAGGTCGTTCGCGACCTGCGTGCGGGAGTTCCAGGCGAAGAGACCCTGCGTGCCGCCGGAAGGCGTGGGCCAGGCCGGATAGACGATCGTGTAGGCGATCCCCCAGACGACCGTGATGGCGAAGGTCCACACCCACCAGCGCGGCAGCGGCGTATTCAATTCCTCGATCCCGTCCCACTCGTGGCCGGTCGTCGGCATGCCGCTGACGTCGTCAATTCTGACTTTGCCTTTGTCAAACGTGTCCTCAGACATCGTCGTCGTCCTCTCGGAAGGGAATTTGGGCGTCCTGCTCGAACTGCTTCTTGCGCGCCGGCCAGAAGACATAGGCGACGACGCCCAGGAAAATCAGGCCGAAGAAGATCAATCCAGCCGTTCCCGCTAGAGCGCGCCAGCTTTCATAGGCGGACTGCGCTTCGATCGATCCTTGGTTCATGGGATCACCTGACGTTGGCCCTGTCGTCGTAGAGCTTGAAGTCCACGGAAACGCCAAGGTGCTGGAGATAGGCGACGAGCGCGTCTTCTTCCGTCACGCCGGTCTTGGACGGCGAGTCGGCCGACACGGCGTTGGGATAACGCTTCGCCACCTCGGCGGCGCCCGGCGCATCCGGCGCGGACTGCGCGACGAGATCGGCTTGGGCGTTCTCGATCTGCTCGTCCGTGTAGGGCACGCCGACGACGCGCAGCGTCCGCATCTGCTCGGCGATATGCTCGGCGTCGAGCGGGGTCTGCGACAGGAAGGGATAGCCCGGCATGATCGAACTCGGCACGACGGCGCGCGGATTGCGCAGATGGTCGCGCTGCCAGTCGTTCGAATATTTGCCGCCGACGCGCGCGAGATCGGGCCCCGTGCGCTTCGAGCCCCATTGGAAAGGATGGTCGTACATGCTCTCCGCCGCGAGAGAGTAATGACCATAGCGCTCAACCTCGTCGCGCAACGGGCGGATCATCTGCGAATGACAGGTATAGCAGCCCTCGCGGATATAGACGTTGTAGCCCGCGAGCTCCAGCGGCGAATAGGGGCGTATCCCCTCGACCTTCTCGATCGTGTTCTTCAGATAAAAGAGCGGCACGATCTCGACGATGCCGCCGATCGACACCACGACCAGCATGGCGACGACGAAGAGGATCGAGTTGGTCTCCAGCAGCTTGTGGAAGCCGCCGGGAGAGGCGTGTTCGGTCGATTGAGTCATCTGCTTGTCCTCACTCGGCGGGCATGGGCGACACGGCGACGTCAGGCGCGGCTTCGAACGCGGGCGACGCCAGAGTCCGCCAGATGTTGTAGACCATGATCAACGCGCCGATGACGAAGAGCCCGCCGCCAATCGCGCGGATGACATATTCGGGATGCAGCGCCTCGGTGGTCTCCACGAAGGAATATTCGAGGAAGCCTTGCGGCGTGTAGGCGCGCCACATGAGGCCTTGCATGATGCCGGCGACCCACATCGAGGTGATGTAGAAGACGATGCCGATCGTCGAGATCCAGAAGTGCCAGTTCACCAGCTTCAACGAGTAGAGCTTGCGATTGAAGACCCACGGGATCAGGCAGTAGAGCGCGCCGAAGGTGACGAAGGCGACCCAGCCGAGGCCGCCGGAATGCACGTGGCCGATGCCCCAATCGGTGTAATGCGACAGCGAGTTCACCGCCTTCACCGACATCAGCGGACCCTCGAAGGTCGACATGCCGTAGAAGGCGACCGACACGACGAGCATGCGCAGGACAGGATCGGTGCGCAGCTTGTCCCAAGCGCCGGAGAGCGTCATCAGGCCGTTGATCATGCCGCCCCATGAGGGCATCCACAGCACGACCGAGAACACCATGCCGAGCGTCTGCGCCCAGTCGGGCAGCGCCGTGTAGTGCAGGTGATGCGGGCCAGCCCAGATGTAGAGAAAGATCAGCGACCAGAAGTGCACAATGGACAGCCGATAGGAATAGATCGGCCGGCCGGTCCGCTTCGGGATGAAGTAATACATGATGCCGAGGAAGCCGGTGGTGAGGAAGAAGCCCACCGCGTTGTGGCCGTACCACCACTGGATCATGGCGTCCTGCACGCCCGCCCAGACGATCACCGACTTCGGCGAGAAGATGGAGATCGGAATCTCGGCGTTGTTGCCGAGCACCAGCACGGCGATCGTTACGATGAACGACAGGTAGAACCAGTTCGCCACATAGATGTGCGGCTCGGTGCGGCGCGCGAGCGTCAGAAGATAGACCAGAAGATAGGTCACCCACACGACGACGAGCCACAAAATCGCGTACCATTCCGGCTCCGCATATTCATGCGAGCGCGTGATGCCAAACAAATAGCCCGTTCCGGCGATGAGAATGAAAAAGTTGTAGCCCAGCACCACGAACCAGGGCGCAAGATCGCCCGCGATGCGCGCGCGGCTCGTACGCTGCATGACGTAGAAGGACGTCGCGAGCAAAGCATTGCCGCCGAAAGCGAAAATCACCGCCGATGTGTGCAGCGGACGCAATCGGCCGAAATTGATCCAGGGCAGATCGAAATTCAGGACCGGGAAAGCCAGTTCGAGCGCTATGTAGAGTCCCACGATGAATCCCGCGACGCCCCAGAAGAGCGAGGCGATCGCCGCGAATTTGACAGGCCCGTAATTGTAATTGGGCCGCCCGTCGATGGTCAGCGGGGGCAGCGTCGCGCCCCGCGCGCGATAACGGATCAAAATCGCCGCAACGGCCCCAATCGAGCCGAGGGCGAACAGCGCCGCGTGAAACGCATAAGGGGCAGTATAGGCGTTTTTGGCGATATAGGCGGTCGCGACTGCCAGCGCGGCGAAGATCGCGCTGAGCGATATTTCGCCGAAGGTCATGTGTTTCGCGATGAGAGGTGGCCGCTCCATGATGTTCATCCTCTGGAGGTTTCGCGCGGAAATTTCGTGCGCCTGCGAGAACCCTGCCAACGCCCCGGAAAGCGTGACAAAGTCTCTCAGCGATCATCCTTGAGTCACGGCGACATTGTACAGCGCAACAGGCGCCGGAATTTGACAGGCGTCAAAGAAATGCTGGCGCGAGCCTCTCTGCGCGCAATTGTCACAGATCAAATAACGGCGCCCCCACCCGCTTCAGGCGGCGCCGGGGGTTGCGCTCGGTTGCGTCAAAACGACGACCAGCTCGCGACTGGCTGAAACGCCGCTTCGCGCCTTTATGTCGCAGCGCCCGAACGCGAAGCCGTCCCGCTCAGCAGGGATAGAACCGATGATAGCCGAAAAGAAACCCGAGCGGCTCGCCATGGCGAGCGCGGGCCAGCGGGCGCGCGAAGAATTGGCCGCTGCCGGAATAGGGATAGCCATAGTCGCAGCTCGGATCGGGACCGGGCGCGTCGCTCGGCGCCGTCTCGGCGAGCCGGACAGCGGGCGCGTAGAAACGCCGACCCTCGAAAACGACGGTCGTCCATTCCCGGCCTTCGCGGATCACCGAGACCTCCGCGCCGGCCGGAGCCGTCGCGACGACGGGACGATTCGCTCCCGGCTTCGCGCGCAGCTCAACGGGCTCATTCAGCGTCAGAACCCCGGCGAAAGCCGCTCCGGCGCCGGCGAGAAGGCCGAGCGCAGGGACGAAAGGGCGAAAAAGCCAATGCATTCGGCCTCCCATAAAAGAAAAGACGCGCGCGCCTGTGCGCCAGCGCAACGCGTGTACTCGGACGGCATTGTAGAAGAAATGCGCCATGTCTCAAATTCACCATAGGCGCGGGCGCCAGGAGGTCAGATCAAAGAGAGCGGAAGCGCTCGACTCCTGCGCAAGACGCGCCCTATGTTCGAGAGGCGGCCGGCGCGCCGCGCTCGCGTTTTACGGTGGCCTCATGCGGCGCATTGCCTTTTCCCTTCTTGCCGCCTTCGCGGCCTATCTCGCATCGCCGGTTCTCTCCTTCTCACTCGCGCGCGATCAGATCGTCGAGACGAAGCCAAAAGCCTCGGCGGCGCTTTTCGCGCCGAAGGAGCTGCCGCTCGAGCGCGACGGCGCGAGCCTCATCACGATCCCCGCGCCGGGCCGCTACGCCATTCGCGCCAAAACCCCGTCCGGCGCGCGCATCGAACTCGTCGACATGGTCGCGGGACCGCTCGACTCCTCGGGCGGGGCGGGCCTGCGGGACGGTCGCATCGACGCGCTGCTGGACAAGGGCGTCTATAAGCTGCGCCTTGGCGCGGTGAAGGACGCGAAGGGCAAGGCGACGTTTACGGCGGAGCCTTTCGTCGAGGTGGAGACCGCCCGTCCCGCGCTCGTCGCCGGCGGCGTCCAGAGCGGCGAGCTGGGCGATCTCCAGCAGCGCTCATATGCGCTCGACGTCGCCGCGGAGGGCGACGTCCATCTCGAAGCGGTCGGACGCGCCTTGCAGGATCTGCGCGTCTGGCAGGCGGACGGCGCTCTGGTCGATCTCGCATTCGAGCGGACGACGGTCGAGACCAGGCCCGGCCGCTTCATGAACCGGCTGCGGCTCGACGGCCGCCTGCCGCCCGGCCGCTATACGGTCACGGCCTATGGCGGCGAAAAACTCGTCTGGTCGGACGGCGCGGCGTCGCAGCCGTTCCTGCTGCGGCTCGCCGATCCTGTTCTGCTTGCGGCGGGCGTCGCCGAGGGCGTCATCGGCCCCTTCGGCGCCGCGCGTTTCGACGCGCCGGCGAGCTACGATTCCTTCCGGCTCGAATTGCCGAAACAGGCGCCCGCGCGGCTCGACGCGCGCCGGGGCGGCGCGCGCGACGCCGCGACGATCGGCAAGACGAGCCGGGCGCCGGTTGCGACGCTGCGCCTCCCGGGCGACGGCGCAGCGCGGCTCGACGTGACGGGCTACGAGGGCCAGAGTTTCACGCTGCGGGCCCTGCGCCAGTCGAACCGCGAGACTTTCGAGGCCGCGGGTCCGCATCTCGTGTCGATCGACGTCGCTGGCGAGGGCGGCGATGAAGTTCCCGCCACGGCCCTGCTCGCGCGGGCGGAGCGCGACGGCAGGACGCGCGTCATCGCCTCCGACGCGCCGCGCATCGGCGCGGGCAAGGCGTGGCGCGGCAAATTCAACTTGTTCGGACCGACGTCGCTGCTTTTCGAGTCGACGCGCGATGGCCCTGTCGCGATCGACGCGAAGGGCGTGAAGCTTCGCGCGACGATCGAACCCGCGCTCGGCGCGCTGGCGCCGCGCGCCGACGGGCGCGACGCGACGCGCTACGACCTGCCGGCCGGCTTTTATTTCCTCGTGCTGGAGCCGCTGAACGGCGCCGGGGGCGTGGTCGACGTCACGCTCGGGCCGCCCGGCCTCTCCGTCGCCGCCCCCGTCGCGACGCCCTCCCGCGCCTCGATTTCCTTCGGAGAACAACGGCTCGAAAGCAACGGCTCCTATCTGATCCTCGCCAATGTCGGCCCGGAGCTGTCGACAGGGCCGCGCGTCGTCGCCCTGCCCGCCGCGCTCGACAAGGCGCCGCTCGCGCTGCGTCAGGCGGCGGGCGCAGAACTCTCGCTGCCCATACGCACGCCGAAAGCGGGCCGGGTCGTCGCGCGAGACGCCCGCGGCGCGGATATCGCACTATCGCTCGCTGACGAAAAAATCGAAAAGGACGAGCGTTTCGCGATCGTGAAGATCGCGCCCGTCGAAACGGCGCGCGCGATCGGTCTCGTCTTCGTCCCCGACGCGCCCGCGCCGGAACATGCCGAGGCCGGGAGGCCAGAGGCCATTTCCAGGACTCGCGCCGCAGTCGGCAAGCCGGCTTTTTTCGACATCGCCAAGGATGAAACGAAAATCCTGCAGTTCGACGCGCCCGACGGCGGGCTTTACCGCATCGAGACGCTCGGCCGCCTGAAAACCGCCTTGCGCGTCGGCGCAACGGTTTCGCCGCGCCTTGGCGAAGGCGAGGCGAACGGGCCAGGCGCCAACGGGCTGGTCACGACGTTCCTGCGCGCCGGCGCCTACCGCGCCGCCGTTACCGCGAAGGAATCCGCCGGTCATCTCGGCCTCTCGGTTTCGCCCGCGACCCTGACGCCGACGGCGAAGATCTCAGGAGCCGGGGAAGCGCGCGCGACGCTCGCGCCGGGCAAGGGCGCCGTCGTTCCCCTCGAGATCTCCCGCGCCGGCGACTATCGCATCGAACTCGCAAGCCTCGGCCGCAAATTTCGCGCGCGTCTTGAAGACGCGGACGGCTGGCCGATCACGCAGCCTGGACCCTTCAAACGGCGCGCGCAGCATTTCGAACCCGGCGCCTATCGGCTTGTCGTCAGCCCCGAGGACGTCGAGGCGCGCATGGTCGCGCGGCTCGCGCCGATCATGGCCGAGCCGGTCCTCGACGGCCACGGTCCGCATCCCCTGCCCTTCGAGAAGACGCAGACGCTGCAATGGCGCGAGCCGCAGGCGAAGGACGCGCCGCGCGCGCCGGATGTCTGGCGCTTTACGCTTCACGGCGACTCGGACGTCGAACTCTCGATTGGCGAGGGGATGATCGGCGACATTATAAGGGACGACGGCGAAACGGCCGGAAAGGTCGTCGGCGGACGGCCCTTCAAGAGCCGGCTCGCGGCGGGGGTTTACCGGGTCGAGGCGCGCAGCCTCGCGCATGACGACCGTCTCGACTATGAAATCGCTCTTACGTCGAAACAGTTCCAGCCCGACGCGGCGCGGCGCGTCGATCTTCCCGCGGCGCTGGACTTCGCGCTGGCGCAGGAGAGCGTCGTCGATCTGTCAACCTTCGGCGGCAAGGAGACGATCGGCGTTCTGAAGACCGCGTCGGGCGAGACCATCGAACGCCTCGATCCCCGCGCCAACGACTGGAACGTCGGGTTGTCGCGCCGATTGCCCGCGGGCGCCTATCGACTCGAACTGGAAGAACTCGGCGCGACGCGCAATCCGCTTCCCGAAGCGACCGCGCCGTCGGCCGCGGAGGAAAGCGAGGAAGAGGCGTCGGCGGATGAGAGCGATTCCGCCGCAGGCGACGAGGAAACAATTGAGAGCGGCGTCGAGGTTCGTTTCGCGCTCCTTCCCGAGAAGGACGCAGGCGCGCTGGCGGCGAGCGGCGAAACGGTTCTCGGCGGCGGCGGCGCGCAGCGTCTGCTGATCCCGGCGGCGCCGGCGGGCGCGCTGGCGATCGTCGCCGCGCATTCGGCCGCCGAAGCCGCGATCTCCATCGAGCGGCGCGGGCCGGAAGGGGCGTGGCAAACCGTGGGCGTCGCGCGCGGCTCCGCGCCCGTCGCCGCCTGGCCCGCCGCCGAAGACAAGAGCGCGTGGCGCGCGACGGTCTGGCCGGTCGGCGGCGGCGGCGAGCCAATCACGGTCGCTGCGCGCCTCGTGGAGCGTCGCTCCGGCGGCGCGGGGGATGTTTCCTTCGACGCGCTGAGCGACATGCAGCCCAAGCTCTGCGTCGCGAAGGTCGCAACGCCCGATTTCGCCCTCGTCGACGTCGCGGCGCCCGACGGCGCGCTGGCAGGTTCGACGCCAGGCCGGCTTCTGCGCCCCGCGCGCTCCGGCGCCCTCGCGCCGCAGGCTGAGGCGCTCTGGCTCATTGCCCGCGACTGCAAGGCGAAGGCGCGCGTCACGGCGTTCGACTGGCTCGGGGAAGAGGTTGCGCTCGACATCGGCGAGGGCGAACGCGCCTTCCTGCCGCCGCTCGGCGCGCCGCGCGGCAAGACGCGGTTGTGGCTGGCGCGCTCGACCTTCGCCCAGCCGGCGATCGACGGCGGACGCGGCATGGGCGTGGCTGACGGCGCCGCGCTGACGCTCTCGGGCGAGGCCGCGCCGCAACTCTGGAACGCCGAGAGCCCCGCCGCCATGCGCGCGGCGCTGACGGCCATCGACGTTTCGACGCTGCCCCTGACGCGCACGGGCGCCGTCTTCGCCGGCGTCGTCCCGCCGATGAGCGCGCAGCCGGTGGAGATGGACGCGGCGGAGGCCCCGCTCGCCGCCGATCTCGCGCCGGGCCTCGCCGCCTTCATCGGCGACCGCGCGGTTTTCGGCGACGGCGCCGCCGTCTCGCGCGTTATCCACGCCGCAAAGGGCTCCGCGCTGCTCGTAAACACGACCGACGCGCCGCTGCCGGCGCGGCTCTCGCGCACGGGCGATCCGGCGATGGTTCTCGGCGCGAAGACCGCGCTCAAGCGCTTCTTCGGCGCCGCCGGCCAGCTGTCGCTGCCCCTCGATGCGCAGAGAGGCGACCGGCTCGTCGTCATCGGCGCCGACGCGACGATCGTTCTGCGCAGCGGACGCATCCTGCGCGGGCGCGACCTTGCCCTCGACGGGCCGGGCGAAGCCGTCCTCGACTACAAGCCCGGACTCGTCGCCGCCTGGATCGAGCGGGCGGGCGCGGCGCCCTGGCCGCAGGCCGAGGCGAAAGCGGCGCGGCTTCCGCAGCGCGTCCCGCTTTCCGGCGCGGCCATGCGCTTTGCGATCTCGCGCGACGCGCCCGTCATGCTGGCCGCCTCGAGCGGCGCGCCGGCGCTCCTCGCCTTCACGCAAAACGGCAAGCGCGAGACCTTCGCCTTCCCCGCCGGCGTCGAATTCCGGCATTACATGGGGGCGGGCGAGGCGACGCTCGACCTCTACGCGCCGCATGACGGCGCGCTGACGGGAACGCTCGATCTGTCGGCGCAGCCGGTGATCGAGGCGCATGAGGGCGTCAACGACCCCATCGCCGTCCCGCCCGGCGCGAGCGCGCTCTTCTCCTTCGAGACGAAACGCGAGAGCGAGATCGGCATGGGCTTGCGGGCCGAACCCGACCGCGTCGGCGCGCGCCTTCTCGATGCGAGCGGCAAGACGCTCGGCGAAGGGCTGGCTCAAATGAAAAAGCTCGCCGCCGGCCGTTATTTCCTCGAGGCGCGCGTTCCCGCCGACGCGAGCGCCACGACCATTCGCGCGGCGATCGTCGGCCTGTCGCCGCCCCCCGCCTCGCCGCCCGAGGAGGCCGTCGCGGACCTTCTCGAAAAAGCCGGCATGAAAAAGAGCAAATGATCATGAGCCCGAGAGTCGCGGCGATGAAGATGAAGAAGACCCTGCTCCTCGCTTTCAGTGCGGCGATGTGCTGCGCGCAGCCGCTGCGCGCCGAAGCGCCGCCGCAATTCGACCGTGCGCAGCGCGCCGACGGCGCCCGCATCGCGCCGGACAGATTCCTGCGCAGCTATGATCCGCTCACCGTCTTTTTCCCTGGCGACGCCGGACCGAGGGCGGGCGGTCCCGAGGATATGCCGGCGAAATATGTCGCGCTCGATCCGCCGGTCGCGGGCGAATGGCGCTGGCTGGGCGCGCGCGCCTTGCAATTTCGTCCCGCCGAACCGTGGAAACCGCTGGCGCGCGTGCGCGTGACAAGCGGCGGCGCCGAGCAAAAGCTCGTCACGCTCCTGCCGACGCCGAGCTCCACGAACCCGCTGAACGGCGCTGAGCCCGCGACGGAGCTCACGCAGATCGCGCTGACCTTTGCGCAACCCGTCGACATCGCCGCGCTGAAACGGCTGATAACGGTGGAGCTGCGTCTCGCGCCCGGCGTATCGCCGCAAGGCGGGCAAATATTGAGCGCCGCCGCCTATGATCTGCGCGCGCTGGAGCGCAGCGAACGCAACGCCGAACAGACTTATGTGCTGCGTTTCCACGACGCGATCGCCGACGGTCGGGTCGCCATCGTGCGGCTGAAGCTTTCCGACGAGCCGGGCCTCGACGACGAAACCTATGAGCTGCGCGTCCAGACCGCTGCGCCTTTCGCGGCGACGGAGGCGACTTGCGGCCGCGGCTGGAACGACGAGCCGACGGGCGGCGTGCTGCGTTGCGCCGCCAATGGCGACGTCCCCGCGCCGGAAAGCGGCGACGAGGAAGGCGGCGACGCGGCGGCGACCTATATTCCGGGCGCGAAGCGGCGGCTGACGCTCAGCTTCAACGCCGAACCGGAGGCGCTCGATATTTTGCGGGCGCGCGAGGCGCTGCGCATTACGCCCGCCGTAGACGATCTCGCCGTCGAGACCGACCGCCGCCGCCTCAAAGTCACCGGCAAATTCCTCGCCGACAAGGTCTATGAGCTGTCAATCGCGCCCGGCGCGATGAAGGACGCGCGCGGTCGCGCGCTCGCGAGCGCCTTCACGCAACGCTTCGCTTTCACGCGCGACCTCCCGTCGCTGCAATGGGACGCGGGCTACGGCGTCGTCGAGCGCCTCGGGCCGCAAGTGCTGCCGCTTCGCGGGCGCGGCTACGACCGCGCCGACATCCGCATTCACGCCATCGATCCGCTCGCGCGCGACTTCTGGCCCTTCCCGGAACATGGCGTCGAGACCGCCGACGCCGACGCTCCGCCCTTGCCCGGCAACGAGCCGAAGCGCTGGAGCGAGGGGAACAATATCGAATCGGATGCGATCAAGGAACGCATCAAGACGCTAGGGTCGCCCGCCGTATCGCGCCTCGTCGATCTGCCGATCAGGCGCAACGGCGTCGACGCAAAGTTCGGCATCGACCTGAAGGACGATTTCGCGCGCATCGCGGGTCGCGAACAGCCAGGCGCCTATCTCATCGGACTGCGCGCGGTGGACGGCGACAAGCGCAAATGGCTGCGCGTGCAAGTCACGGATCTGTCTCTCTCGGCGATCGAGGAGCCGACCCGCGTGCGCTTCGCCGTGACGTCGCTCGCCAGCGCGCAGCCGGTGAGCGGCGCGCAAATTCGCGTCGAGGGCGTTAAAGACGACAAATTCGTCACGCTCGCCAATGGCGCGACAGATTCGAGCGGCTTCTTCTCCTGGACCCCGGACAAGCGCGGCGCGGGCGATCTGCGTCGCATCGTGGTGACAAAGGGTCTCGATACGCTCGTCATCGACCCCGACAGCGCGCCCTCTGAATATGCGAAGGAGCTGTGGTCAAAGCCCGAGGCGCAATGGCTGTCTTGGACGGGCGAGTCCGGCCAGCCGCGCGCCGAAAGGCCGCGCACGCTCTGCCACATCTTTTCCGAGCGGCCGATCTACCGGCCGGAAGAACCCGCGCATATCAAGGGCTATGTGCGCAGCTACAACGGCGGCGCGCTGAGCCTGACGAAAGCCGGCGGCGCGCTCGTCGTCACGGCGCCGAATAATCAGGAATGGCGCATTCCCGTGATGCTCGACGCGAGCGGCGGCTTCTACCACAAATTCGATGCGCAGACGCCAGCGACGGGCGATTATTCGGTAAAGTTCGAACCCGATGCGCCGAAGAAGGCGAAGCCCGCCGACGGCGGCGAAGGCGAGGAGAGCGCGGAAGGCGAGGCCGCGCAGGACATTTCCTGCGGACAGTTCACGTTCAAGAAGGAAGCCTATCGCCTCCCGACGTTCGAAGTCGTGCTCAACGCGCCGCAAACCGTCGCGCTCGACGGAACCTTCGACGTCGACCTCCTCGCGCGCTATTTCGCCGGCGGTCTCGCGGCGGAGCGCCCCGTCAAATGGCGCGCCGCGCAATTCCCGCATGTCTTCGCGCCGCCGAACCGCGAGGGCTTCCTCTTCTCGACAGACGCCCGCTTCTCCGGCGACGGCAAGTTCAAGTCCACCGCCGTTCTGGAGCGAGACGCGCGCACCGACGCGGGCGGCGGGGCGCGCGTGACGTTTGACACGACGATCGAACCGACAGCGCAGCCGCGCCGCTATTCGATCGAAGCGACTGTGACGGGCGACGACGGCGTCGAGGTGCGCAACGTGCAGAACGTCATCGCTCTGCCGCCCTTCGTGCTGGGCGTGAGGACCCCGCGCTATGTCGAGCGGCCCGGCGCCGTGACGCCCGAGATCGTCGCGGTCGACGGCAAGGGCGACGCGATCGAGGGCCTCGACATGACGCTGCGGCTCGTCAAGCGCAACTGGATTTCGACGCTGCAGGCGAGCGACTTCGCGCAAGGCGCCGCGAAATACGTCACGCAGGTTCAGGACGAAACCCTCCTCGAACGCAGGGTCACGAGCGCGAAGGAAGCGCAGAAGATCGCGCTGGAGACCAAGGACGCCGGCGTCTATGTCGTGCAGCTCGAAGCCAATGACCGGCTGAAGCGCCGCCAGCAGGTCAGCGTCGACTTTTTCGTGGGCGGCGACACGCCCGTCACTTTCGCCCGCCCGCCCGCCGCCTCCGCGACAGTGACGGCCGACAAGGAAAAATACGCGCCGGGTGAAACGGCGACGCTCGTTATCCAGTCGCCTTTCCAGACCGCGCGCGCGCTCGCCATCGTCGAGCAGCCCAACGGCGTCTACGACTACAGTTTCGTCGACATCGCCAACGGCTTCGGACGCTTCCAACTCGTCGCGCGCAAAGAGCAGACGCCGAGGCTCGCCGTGCATTTCCTCATGATGCGCGGACGCCTGAAGGACGGCGCGCCGCAACCCTCCGCCAATTTCGATCAGGGCAAGCCGGTCACCATCGCGGCGACGAAATGGATCGAGGTGACGCCCGTCAAGAACATCGTCAACGTGAAACTGGAGGCGCCCGCCAAGGCGCGGCCCGGGCAGGATGTCGAGGTGACGCTGAAGCTCACGGACGACATGGGCAAGCCGCTCGCAGGCGAGGCGACGTTCTGGATGGTCGATCAGGCCGTGCTGTCGCTCGCGAAGGAGCGCCCGCTCGACCCGCTGCCGGATTTCATCGTGGCGCGCGAAACGAAAATGACGGCGCGCGACACGCGCAACATGGCTTTCGGCGTCATTCCGCTGGAGGAAATCGCCGGCGGCGACGGCGATCTTCAGGAATGGGGCGCCGAGAACAACATCTCCGTGCGCAAGAATTTCACGCCCGTGCCGATCTATCTGCCGAGCGTGAAAGTCGGCGCCGACGGAATTGCGAAGATCAAGGTCGCGTTGCCGGATACGCTCACCGTCTTCAAGTTGCGCGCAAAGGCCGTGAGTGGACCCGACCGCTTCGGCGCCGCGGGCAGCGAGATATTCGTTCGCCAGGAGCTCGTCGCACAGCCCGCCTTGCCACGCTTCATCCGCCCCGGCGACGCCTTCGACATCGGGCTCGTCGCCCGCGTCGTGGAAGGGCCCGGCGGCGCCGGCAAGGCGGCGATCGCGGCCCCGGCGCTGAAGTTCTCCGGCGAGACGAGCCGCAAGATCGACTGGACGCAGAACAAGCCCGTGCGCGTCGATCTGCGCGCTGACGCGCCGGACGCGCTGCAGGAGAGCGTGAAGCTCGGATTCCGCATCGAGCGCGACGCGGACCGCGCGAAAGACGCCGTCGAAATCGACCTGCCCGTGAAACCCGATCGCGAGCCGACCCGCCGCTACGAGATCGTCGAGATCGCGCCCGGCGAAACGAGGACCTTCGCCGCCAGCGGCGAAGCGGCGCGCGCGAAAACCTTCTCGCGCGAGGTCATCGTGGCGGCCGATCCTGCGCTCGTGAAGGTCGTCGCGGGACTCAATGCGCTGTTCGATTACCCCTATGGTTGCACGGAGCAACGCCTCGCGACGGCGCGGGCCACGCTGGCCCTCAAGGCATTCTCGCCAATTCTCGCTTCCGCCGGCCTGCAGGATCGCGTCTCGTCGAGCGTCAGAAGCGCCGCACAGCAGATCGACCAGTCGATCGACGGCGATGGGCTCGTGGCCTTCTGGCCGCGCGCGCGCGGCAATGTGCTGCTCACGGCCTGGGCCTATGAGTTTCTCGTCGCCGCGGCGCGCGTCGGCGAACCCGTCGACGCGACGCTCACGGAGCGCCTCGCGTCTATTCTAAAGCAATCGCTGCGCTCCGACTATCCGCGTCTGCTCGGCGGCGAGGAGATGCGCGAACGCGCCGCCGCGCTCGCCGCGCTCGCGGAGGGCGGCAAGCTCGACGACTCCTATGTTGCGGAACTCGCGCGCCGCGCGGATTTCCTGCCCAACGAAAGCGTCGCGGAAACGGCCGCCGCCGCCGCGCGCCTGCCTGGTCTCGACCAGCGCATACTCGCCGCTCTGATGGAGACGATGTGGAGCCGCGTGAAATTTGCGAGCCGCGGCGGCGCCCAGGTCTATGCGGGCCAGGCGGGAGAAAGCGCCTCCGACGCCGTCCTGCCTTCAGAAGCGCGCAACATCGCCGAAATGCTGCGCGCGGCCGCGCTCGCCGCGCCCGCCGATCCGCGCGCGCCCGTGTTGCGAGACGCCCTGCTGCGTCTGGGCGAGGGCGACGGCTGGGGCGCGACCAACGCCAACGCCAGCGCGATCGAAGCGCTCGCGGAAAGCTGGCGACGGCCGATTGCGCCGCTCGGCGTTTCCTTCGCGCAGGCCGGCGGCGCGGCGCAGCGCGCCGTCATCGACGCCAACAATCCCGTCGCGCGTTACGTGAGCGATCAGGATGCGCCGCTCACGATCGCCAATACGTCGAACGCCCCGCTCGTGGCGTTGATCGAGACACGCTACATGCCCGCCGAACCCGGCGCCAAAGCGCAAGCCGCGAGTGAAGGCTTTGCGATCACGCGGCAGAGCTGGCGCGTGAAGAGCGGCCAGGCGCCGGAGAAGCTCGACGCTGCGGACGGCGTACTGCGCGTCGATCAGGGCGACGTCATCGAGGAGACGGCGGACGTCGTGAATTCGGAAGACCGCGCTTATGTCGCGATCTCGCTGCCGCTCGCGGCGGGCTACGAGCCACTCAACCCCAATATCGCCACCGCGCCCGCGGAAGCGCAGGCCTCCACCGCGCCTACGCTCGCGCCGACATGGGTTTCCTACGGAGATGACCGCATTCTTTACGCCTATGACGCGCTGCCCAAGGGCAATTACCGCTTCGCCTTCCGCCTGAAGGCGCAGACGGCGGGCTCCTACACGCAGCCGCCGGCCCTGGCGGAAACCATGTACAAGAAAGGCGTTCGCGGCGCGAGCGCGGGGGCGCGCGTGGAGATTATCAAGCAGCCATGAGACGCGCCGCGCTTCTCGCCGCACTCGCGGTCGTCGCAACGACGCTGCGCGGCGGCGCGATCGTCATGGAGAAAGCGGCGCGCGGCGCGGAACTCGTTTCGCCCCCCGCCAGTCATATCGTCTACGATCGCAATGGCGCCTTTCTCACGCAGATCGGCCATGCAATGCGCGACGCGACAGGCGCGAAGCGCGTCGACTATGGCTATTGGCCGCTCGAACGAATCCCCGAGCGCGTCGCGCGCGCGACGCTCGCGCTCGAAGACCGGCGCTTTTATTCCCACGCCGGCGTGGATCTGCGCGCCGTCTTTCGCGCGAGCTGGAAAAATCTCACGGAGCGCGGACGCGCGGAAGGCGCTTCGACCATCGCGATGCAGGTCGCGCGCATGCAGGCGCCCGGGCCGCGCAGCTACGCCAACAAATTCTGGGAGGCGGCGACGGCTCTCGCGATCGTCGCGCGCAACGGGCGCGACGCGACGCTGGCGCATTACCTGCGGCTCGCGCCCTATGGCAATGGCAGCCACGGCGTCGCCCACGCCGCGCGTTTCTATTTCGACAGGCCCATCGACGATCTTTCCTGGGCGCAGGTCGCGCTGCTCGCCGCCATTCCGCAATCGCCAGGGCGCATGAACATCACGCGCGCAAGCGGCCTGCGGCTGGCCGTGGACCGCGCGCGCTACGCCATCGCGCGGCTTGAAGCGGAAGGCGCGCTCGACGCAGCGCAGGCGGAGATGGCGCGGCGGGAACTCGCCGCCATGCGGCCGCTCGACGCCAAGCGCCGGCCAGAGGCGCTGCATCTCGCGCTTCGCTACGAGCGACTGGCGCGCGAGGGGCGCGTGCGCGCGGCCTCTCCTTTCGATCCGCGCATCCAAGCGACGATCGATCTTGCCGTCGAACGCGAGGCCGCGCAACTCGCGCGCCGCTATCTCGCGGTCTTCAGGAACGCAGGCGCGCGGCAGGTGGCGATCATGGTCGCAGAACGCGGATCCAACGCCGTCGTCGCCGACGTCGGCTCGGCGGGCTACGACGATCCGCGCGCGGGAGCCTTCGATTTCACGCGCGTCGCGCGCTCGCCGGGTTCGACGTTGAAGCCTTTCGTCTATGCGTTGGCCCTGGAGCGCGGCGCGATCAGAGCCGCCGATCTTCTCGACGATCTTCCCGAGGGCGCCTCGGGCGTGGCCAACGCCGACGGACTTTATCTCGGGGCGATGACGCCGCGCCAGGCGCTCGCCAATTCGCGCAACGTGCCCGCGACAAATCTTTTGCGCCGGGTGGGATTGCAAGCGAATTTCGATTTTCTGCACGAACTCGGGCTGCACGATCTCGACGCGCCGCCCGAGAGCTTCGGGATTTCCATGGCGATCGGCGCGCTGCCGACGCGGCTCGAGGATTTGATGCGAGCCTATGCGGCGCTCGCCGACGACGGCGTGATGCGCAATCTCTCCTTCGCGCGCGACGAGCGGAATAATCCGCCGCGCCGCGTGATGTCGCTCGACACGGCGCGGCTCGTCACATCCTTCCTCGCCGATCCGCAGGCGCGGCTGCCGTCCTTTCCACGCTACGGACCGCTCGAATATCCCTTCGCCGTCGCCGTGAAGACCGGCACCTCACAGAACTACCGCGACGCCTGGACTCTCGCTTTTTCGCACAAATATATTGTGGGCGTCTGGCTCGGACGCGGCGACGCGGGCGGCATGCGCGGCCTTGCCGGCGCCAATTCCGCCGCGCGTCTCGCCCATGCGCTCATGACGAAACTGCATGGCGTAAAGCCGGGCGAGATCGCGCCCGAAACTTTCGCGCCGCCGCCGGAGCGCGTTGCGATCGATCTGTGCCGCGCGGATGCGGGGCCGTCTTGTCCGCAGACGCTGCGCGAATGGGTCAAGCCGTCCGAGATCGCAATGGCGCCCGCCGCCGCGCCGGCGCCTGTCGGGGACGCGCGCGCGCCCGAGTCGAACGCGCTCGTCATCGCCACGCCCGAGCACAATATGCATGTATGGCGGAACCCGGAGCAGCCCGAACGCCTCAACAAGCTCGCGCTGAAACTCGCGAATGGCGGAAAGGACGCGCAAATCGTCTGGATCGTCGACGGCGCGCCCTTCACGGTCGCACAGGCCGATGAGACGGTTTTCTGGCCGATGACGCCGGGCGCGCATCGCATTCAGGCGCGCCTCGCCCTGGCGCCAGGCGCGTCGCGGCCGGTGCGGGTGATCGTGGAATGAGGGCCGTTTCGCCTGCGGTGAAGGCTACGCCGCGAAGTATAACTCCAGAATCTTCAGATACACCGCCGCTAGCGCGTCAATGTCGGCGACGCGGGCGTTCTCGTCGATGGCGTGGATCGTCTCATTCGTGAGGCCAAACTCCACCACCGGACAATCGCGCGTGATGAAACGCGCGTCCGACGTGCCGCCGCTCGTGGAGAGTTCGGGCGTCAGTCCCGTCACTTCCTTCACGGCGCGCGAAACGAGTTCGGTGAAGGCGCCGGGTTCGGTAAGAAACGAGACGGCGTTGCTCAGCAGAAATTCGAGCTCGACCGTCGCCTCGCCCGCGGCCTCCTTCACCACGGCCGCAATCTTCTCGCGCAGCGTCTCCAGCGTCCAGGCGTCGTTGAAGCGCACATTGAACTGCGCGCGCGCCTCGGCGGGAATGACATTCACCGCCGGATTGCCGACGTCGATCGACGTAACTTCCAGATTGGTGCGATCGAAGTGCGCCGTGCCGCGGTCGAATTCAAAGGAAGAGAGCGCCGCGACGATTTTCGCAATCACCGGCGCGGGATTCGCCGCGCGCTGCGGATAGGCGACATGACCCTGTTTGCCGATGACGCGAATCTTGCCGTTGAGAGAACCGCGCCGCCCGATCTTGATCGTATCGCCGAGCGCATCGACATTCGTCGGCTCGCCGACGATGGCGTGATCGAATTTCACGCCCCGGGCGCGCGCCCAGTCAAGCATCTTCACCGTGCCGTTGATCGAGGGGCCTTCCTCGTCGCCGGTAATGAGGAAAGAGAGCGTCCCCTTCGGCGGTCCGTGGCGCTCGATGTAGGAAAGGGCCGCATCCATGAAGGCGGCGATGGCGCCCTTCATGTCGCTCGCGCCGCGGCCATAGATGCGGCCGTCGGCGAATTCGGGCTCGAAGGGATCGCAGCGCCAGCGCGAGAGATCCCCCGCGGGCACGACGTCCGTGTGGCCCGCGAAGACGAGATGCGGCGCGCCGCCGCCGATAGTCGCGAAGAGATTGTCGACGTCCGGCGTGCCGGGCGCCGTGAACGGCAGCCGCTTCGTCTCGAAACCGGCCGATTTCAGCGTGCATTCGACGACGTCGAGCGCTCCCGCGTCGACGGGCGTGACGGAGGGGCGGCGGATGAGGTCGCGGGCAAGGGAGACGGCGCGGGAGAGATCAGCCATTATAGTCCCGAAAGCCCAGTTCATAGGCCGTCCAGCCGATCACCGCGACCAGAACGGCGTCCGCGCCCCAGACCCAATAGACCGGCATCACTTCCGCCACGCGCGGCTGCAGCCAATGCGCGGCGCCGGCGATGAGCGCCATGAGCGGCGCAAGCCCCGCGAGCCCCACCGGCCATTCGCGGCCGAGGTCGCGGAAGCGCTTGGCCGACAGGTTCACATAGCTCACCGCGACGAGCAGGATCACGAAGGCGTAAACGATCACGAAGGCGTAGGCGACCGCGGTCATCGGAACGAAGAACGGATCCTTCGCGAGATCATGCGCCGTGTATGGCGAGAGAAAGAACCAGACGAGCGCGAAGGGCGCGATGACGAGAGCGAGCGCAGCCGCGCCCCTAGCCCAGGTTGCGCGGTCGATGCGTCCCTGCTCGGTGCGGTAGAGGAAGCGGATGCGCTCGGCGTCGAAAGCCATCAATCCCTCAGCAGTTCGTTGATGCCCGTCTTGGAGCGCGTCTGCGCATCGACCGTCTTCACGATCACGGCGCAATAGAGCGAGGGACCCGGCGTTCCGTCGGGCAGCGGCTTGCCGGGCAGGCTACCCGAAACGACCACGGAGTAAGGCGGCACATAGCCTGTGTGAATCTTGCCCGTGGCGCGGTCGACGATCTTGGTCGAGGCGCCGATGAAGACGCCCATGGAGAGCACCGAGCCCTTGCCGACGACGACGCCCTCGACGACCTCCGAACGCGCGCCGATGAAGCAGTCGTCCTCGATGATCGTCGGATTGGCCTGCAACGGCTCCAGCACGCCGCCGACGCCGACGCCGCCGGAGAGATGCACGTTCTTGCCGATCTGCGCGCAGGAGCCGACCGTCACCCAGGTGTCGACCATGGTTCCCGTATCCACATAGGCGCCGAGATTGACGAAGGAGGGCATCAGGATCGCGCCCGGCGCCACATAGGCCGAGTGGCGGACGATCGCGCCCGGCACGGAGCGGAAGCCCGCCGCGCTATGCTCGCCCGCGCCCCAGCCGACGAATTTGGACGGAACCTTGTCCCACCAGGTGGCGCCGCCGGGGCCGCCTGCGATCACGGACATGTCGTTGAGTCGGAAGGAGAGCAGCACGGCCTTTTTCAGCCACTGATTGACCCGCCAGGATTCCGGCCCCTCCTGCCCTTCGATCTTCTCGGCGACGCGCAGTTTGCCGGAATCGAGCAGCCGCAGCGCGCTGTCGACGGCGCGGCGGATGTCGCCCTGCGTCTCGGCGTTGATATTGGCGCGATCCTCGAAGGCGGCGGTGATGAGGGTTTCCAGTCCCGTATGCATGAAGATCCCGTGGATGTGAAAGCTGCGCCGGGTTGTAGGGGTCTGGCGGGGGGAGTCAACCGCCCTCCCCGCGGCGTTTGGAAGCCCGGCGCCGGCGACCCCGCGCCTCAGGTGCAATTATGCCCGATATTTACATAAATGACGCTGGGATCGAAGGGCGCCGGAGGCGTGATGAAGGGCGCCAGCGCGTCATTATTCGAGGAAGCGCATTGCAGATCCGTGACGATATTCTGCAATTGCAGCCGCCTTACATTCGGCTCCGCGACGAATTGCTGAACGACGCTGTCGCTGATCTGAATGTTGCGCACGAACTGTCCCCGATTCAGACCCGTGACCCTGATCCCTCCATCGCCCGAGCCGCCGGGACCGCCAAGCGAGACGATGGAGGTCAAGCGGACATTGGCGGAGTCAATGATGGCGACATCCTGCGTGTTCGCCTCGAAATGAACGCCCGTGATATTTGACGAAAGAAAGGTGCGGTCCAGCGTGAGCGCAGCGCCGCCCCTCACGCCCTCGATCGTTCCCCCGACAATGGTGACGCCGCCCTCGCCGCCGCGCAAACATCCCGTGCAGCCTGCGCGCGGCTGGTCCCGCACATAGACGCCATTCATGCCGCCTTCGAGCGCAGGAGCGATGAATGTATTGGCGTTCGCGGCGTAAGGATCGCGCCGTTCCGCGAAGACCCAATAATGATTTCCTTCCGAAACGGGGGCGAAAAAGCCTCTGATGTTCACCCCGCTACGCAAGCCGTTGAAGGTGTTGAGCAGCGCTCCGGCGAGATGGACGCCGTAATAGCCGCCAAGCATTGTGACGCCGGAAATCTCGTTGTGATGGCTCCTGTCCAGCTCAATGAGGCTGACGCCTGGCGCAGAGGACGCCGACCCGAGATAAAGATCTCGAATAATGACCCCCTTGACCTCGTTCAGCAGGAAGAGCGTCTTGTCGTTGTGTCCGTAAATCTGGCTTCCCAGACCGGCGCCCTCGATCTTGATAGGTTTAGAGATCACGATCGTGTCGCTGAGGACGCAGCGGCCCGCGGGAACGGTCAGCAAGCCGCCGGAATTGGCGGCGACAGCGCGGACGAAAGCCTCCGTGTCGTCGTGCACGCCGTTGCAGAGCGCGCCGAATTGGCGGACGCTCGTCCGGCCCACCGCATCCTGAGCGAACGCCGGCGCGGATGACGCAGCAAGAAGACCCAGCAGAACAGTTGAACGAAACAAATTCATCTCTCACCACTCCAAGTAAGTATCCCCCGGCAAAGCCGGGGGCTTTATGATGTGAGCCGCTCATAGCGGCTGCGGGGTCGCTGACGCGGCCCCGATTTCTTTTGCCGCCTACAGGCGGCTGCTTAACGTCAACGCCACAGGTTCAACCGCTCCAATCGGGCGTCTTCGAGTTCCTGGTTGCGGATATATTCCCGGATCCCCTGTTCGTCCCGACCCACGGTCGAGACGAAATATCCCCGCGCCCAAAAATGCTGACCCACGAAATTGCGCCGACGTTCCGCATAAACCCGCGCCATATGGATCGCGCTCTTGCCCTTGATGTATCCCACCACCTGGGACACCGCGAATTTCGGAGGGATCGAGATCATCATGTGAACATGGTCGGGCATCAAATGCCCCTCCTCGATCCGGCTCTCCTTCTGCGCGGCCAGTTTCTTGAACACTTCCCCGAGGTGACGCCGAAGTTCGCCATACAGCGCTTTCCTGCGACATTTGGGAATGAACACAACGTGGTATTTGCAGTCCCATCGCGTGTGACTTAAGCTCTCATAATCGTCCATCGTCGGATTTCCCTATCGTGTGCTTGGCGGCTCACGACTGGAAATGTCGACGGTGGACTGCTGAAAACGTCAAACTTCCACTGCCACCCCGGCTAAGCCGGGGGATCTCCGTTACGGTTTAGCGCATGACGCAGCGCACGCGCGCATATTCCCCCTCTTTCACGCCCGCCTCGCCGGTGAGGAGGGTCATATACTGGCTCGGCACGCCACACATGACGCTCTCGACATGCTGTTTGACCACGGCGCGGGCTGACTGTTCGTTGCAGGCGTCTCGTGCGATGGAGTTTGCGCAGATGTAGATGACGATGAGCATGGACCTTCCCCGATCCCGGTCGCGAAAGGCGCAGCGACGCGCGGATGAGAAAGAGTTAACGGGCCGCCGCAGCCGGGCAATGCGAAACGGCGCCAAAGGCCGCCCGGAATCCCGCCACGGAAACACTGGAAACAAAAATTGGTGCGGGCGGCCGGAATCGAACCGGCACAGGCCTTTCGGCCCTACGGATTTTCTTACCCGCTACGGCTTTCGCCGCCCCGCGCGCGGCGGGTTTGGGGTCTGGACTATCCCTTCGCCCTAGCGCTTGCGCGCCTTAGGCGCCGCCCGTCTAGTCTCTACACCTTCCCGCCGGAAAGGCAGGCTTGGCTCGGGATCGCCACTTTCGAGGTTTCCCCGACTTTGAGCGGTTCTACTCCCGCGGTTTCCCGCCCGGAGCACTCAAATTGCTTCAAGTCCGTTGCGTCTACCAGTTTCGCCACGCCCGCGAACGATTTCGTTATAGGGCGCGCGCGGCGAGGCCGACAAGCGGGATTTTATCCCCGCCGGGACGGCTTGCCCTGCCCCTTGCGGATCGGCGCCTGGAAGCTCAGCCCCGTGTCCCACGGGAAATAGATCCAGGTGTCCTGCGAGACCTCGGTGACGAAAGTATCGACCATCGGAAGCCCCTGCGGCTTGGCGTAGACGGTGGCAAAATGCGCTTTCGGCAACATGTCGCGCACGGCCTTGGCCGTCGCGCCAGTGTCGACGAGATCGTCGATGATCAGCACCTCGGCGCTCGGCCTTGCGAGGATCGTGTCGGTGAGCGGCTTCAGCACCTCGATCGCATCGCGCTCGGTCTCCTCGTGATAGCTCGCGACGCAGACCGTCTCGATGACGCGAATGCCGAGCTCCCGCGCGACGATCCCGGCCGGCACCAGCCCGCCGCGGGTGACGGCGACGATCGCGGAGAAACCGCCGATGGAGGCGAGCCGCCAGGCGAGCGCGCGGGCGTCGCGATGGAACATGTCCCAGGACACGGGAAAAGTCTTGTCGGGGCCGACGTGCATCTGCGCCTCCCTGCCCGATCGGTGGTTCATGGATTCGACGCCAGCCCGGCGAGCAGCGCGCGCACCTTCTGCGCCGCCGCCGCGAGCCCCTCGGCGTCCCGGCTGCGCAGCACGATCTGGTTGCGCACGCCCGCCCCTGAAAAATGGGGATAGGAGCCGATGCTGACGCTCCCGTGCGCGCGGGCGATCTCCTCGAGCCCGAGTGCGTAGCTTCCCTCCGGGATCGCGCCCGCCTCGATGGACTCGACCAGGATGCGCGCGCCGGATCGCAGCCGCGGCCCGACCGTATCCATCATGGACTGCATGATGACGGGCACGCCCGCCATGACGATGACGTTGCCGATCCAGAATCCCGGCGCCTTGGAGGCGCCGTTGCGCACCAGTTCCGCCCCTTTCGGGATTCGCGCCATGCGGCGGCGCGCGGGGTTGAGCTCCTCTTCCGTGAAACGTTCGCGCAGCATGGCGATCGCGCGCGGATCTTCGTCGATCTCGACGCCGAAGGCCCTCGCCACCGCGTCGGCGGTGATGTCGTCATGGGTCGGGCCGATGCCGCCCGTGGTGAAGACGTAAGTGTATCGCGCGCGCAGGGCGTTGAGCGCCGCGACGATCTCCTCTTCCTTGTCCGGCACGACCCGCGCCTCACGCAAATCGACGCCGATCTGCGCGAGGTAGTTGGCGATGTAATGCGTGTTCGAGTCCTGCGTGCGTCCCGACAGAATCTCGTCGCCAATGACGAGAATCGCCGCTGTCGCCGGCGCGTCGCCCTTTTCGGGTTCTTTCATCGTGCCCGCCTCCCTGAAGACCTTGATTATGGCGATCGCGGGCGGAGTCGCCAAGCCTGCTCGCGCGCCGCGAACCGGATCAAGCGTCCCGATCAAGCGTCCACGCGCGCCGCGATGCGGGCGGCGGCCCGGCTCCTGACAAAGGCCGGTTCGGATCGGTCGACGAGGCTCGCGAGACGGCGCAACAGCAGAAGCGACAGGCCGACATAGAGCAAGTCGAGGAGCGGAGAGGCCAAGGCCGAGCCGACGAGGATCTGGCCGATCGCGCTCATCAGACTGCCTGCACAAAAAATGGGCAACGCGTTCCGGCCCAGCAGGGCAAAGAAATCGAAAGCCGGGGTCTCTCGAAGCCGGGCGGTCACCCGGGAATAATGGATGACATAAGCGAGTGTGACGAAATCGACGATCCGCGCCACGCCGAGGGCGCTTTTGTCCCAATCGAGATAGAGTCCCGCCGCGTCGACGAGGCCGGGCGCGAGACCGAAGGCGTTGGAGACCACGATCGCCGAACCGATCGTAAAGGCCTGCGAAAAGCGTAGCGCGACAGGGTGATAGGGAACGTCTTCCGTCCGCGAGGCGCTCCCGCAGAAGACCCCGAGCGCGAACATGAACTGCCAGGCGAAGGGGTTGAAATACCAGCCGCCGGGCTCCGGCCAGGACGGCAGATTGAGCCCGGTGACCCGCGCGCCGGCGTAAACGGCGGCCGAAGCCGCCAGCATGGCGAAACGCCCGCGCAGGGCGAGAGCGAGAAACAGCGGCGCCGCCGCCATAAGCACGATGTAGAGCGGAAGAATGTTGAAATAGGCGATCTGATGACTGAGCGCGAGAATGCCCAGGACGCCGCGCAGGGGATCGAGAAAAGGCGTCGCGCGGCCATATTCGCGCGACAGCAGATCGTCGGCCGTGAAATCATTGGCGGTCCAGAAGAGCGCGAGCGCCGCCGCCGTCAGAGCCAGATGAGCGCCGTAAAGCTTCGCCGTGCGCCGGGCGAACGAGACGAGAACAGCCGAATTCCGACTGAATTTTTCGCCATAGGCGAGATAGACCGAAACGCCGGAGAGAAAGACGAACACCTCCGCCGAATCCGAAAAGCCGAAATTCCGGGGCGTCAGCGCCCCCAGCACGTTGCCCGGAATGTGGTTGATGAGGATGGCGACCAGCGCGAAGCCGCGCCAAAAGTCGATCGATTCGATGCGCTTCTGTTGCAAGAGGGTTTTTCTTCGTTACGACGAGCGCTCGACTCAAGGCCCGCAGGTTCTGCGCAGATCATTATACAAGAGCGGCGCCGGGCTGTAACGCGACGGATGATCCCGCAAGGCGTCCTTGCTTTGGGCCGCCAAATGACTACGTTAACGGAGTTCCCCGAAGCCCACATAAGACGCACGAGCCCGCATGACCTTCATCGAGTCCCATCTCGCCCCCGCCAGCCGGAAGAGCGGGCAAATCAAGCTGCATGGGCCGGAGGATTTTGAGGGGATGCGCAAGGCCGGACGACTGACGGCCGAGGCGCTGGACATGCTCGTTCCACACGTAAAGCCGGGCGTCACCACCCAGCAGCTCGACGATCTCGTCTTCGATTTCGCTTTGGCCCATGGAGCGTATCCCGCGCCGCTGGATTACCGGGGCTACCGCAAATCGATCTGCACCTCGATCAACCACGTCGTCTGCCATGGCGTTCCCGATGGCAAGGCGCTTCGAGAAGGCGACATCGTCAACATCGACGTGACCTTCATCGTCGACGGCTGGCATGGGGACGCGAGCCGTATGTTCGCCGTGGGCGAAATCCCGCGCAAGGCGCAACGGCTCATCGACGTTACCTACGAATCCCTTCTGCGCGGCATCGCGGCGGTGAAGCCCGGCGCGACCACCGGCGACATCGGGGCCGCGATCCAGCAATACGCCGAAAGCGAGCGCTGCTCCGTGGTGCGCGATTTCTGCGGCCACGGGCTGGGGCGCGTCTTCCACGATGAACCCAACATTCTGCACTATGGCGTCAGGGGTCAGGGGGTGGAACTGCGCCCCGGCATGTTCTTCACCATCGAGCCGATGATCAATCTCGGCCGGCCTCAGGTGAAAATTCTTTCAGACGGCTGGACGGCGGTGACGCGCGACCGCTCGCTCTCGGCCCAATTCGAGCATTCGATTGGCGTCACCGAAACGGGAGCGGAGATTTTCACGCTCTCTCCCATGGGTCTCGACAATCCGGCAGCCGCGCTCCGCGCCGTGTCATGAAGCCGCCGCGCCGCGACGCGAAGCCTTTGACTCGCGCGGCGGCGGCGCCCGGGCTCGAGGACGCCGCGCCGCACTATCATGGCCATCGCCAGCGGCTGCGCGATCGCTTTATGGAGGCGGGAGACGCCGCCCTCGCCGACTACGAACTGATGGAGCTGCTGCTCTTCCGCGCCATTCCCCGGCGCGACGTGAAGCCGCTCGCCAAGGCGTTGATCGAACGGTTCGGTTCTTTCGCGGAAGCGCTCGCCGCGCGCCCCGAACGGCTGCGCGAGATCGAGGGACTGGCCGAAGGCGCAATTGTCGAGCTCAAGGTCACCGAGGCGGCGGCGAGGCGTCTCGCGCGCGGCGCGCTGGAGAAGCGTACGGTTCTGTCCTCCTTCTCTGCCGTGGTAGATTATTGCCGCACTGTCATGGCCTACGCCGAGCGCGAGGAATTTCGCATTCTCTTCCTCGACAAACGCAACGCGCTCATCGCCGATGAGGTGCAGGGCGTCGGCACGGTCGATCACACGCCGGTCTATCCGCGTGAAGTCGTGCGGCGGGCGCTCGAACTCGGCGCGAGCGCGCTCATCCTCGCGCATAACCATCCCTCCGGCGACCCGACGCCATCGGCCGCCGACATCAGAATGACCAAGGAGATCGTCGCCAGTGCGCAGCCTTTCGGCATCGCGGTGCACGATCATCTCATCGTCGGGCGCAACGGACAGACGAGCTTCAGGGGATTGAAGCTGATCTGACGGGCGCCGGCCGGACTCCGAGACGACCTGTTTGCCATCTTTCATCGTCACGCCGCTGATCGTCGCGACGGCTCTCTTCATGGAGAACCTCGACGGCGCGGCGCTCGCCACCGCCCTGCCCGCAATGGCCGCCGACCTTCACGAAGATCCGGTGGCGCTGAAACTCGCGCTCACCTCCTATCTGCTGTCTCTCGCGGTGTTCATTCCGCTGTCCGGCTGGGCGGCCGACAGATTTGGCGCGCGGCGCGTGTTTCGGAGCGCGATCGGCGTCTTCACTTTCGGCTCCATCCTCTGCGGCTTCTCCCATTCGCTCGCCGCCATCGTCGCCGCCCGCGTGGTTCAGGGACTGGGCGGGGCGATGATGGCGCCGGTGGGACGCCTCGTTCTGCTGCGCACGGCGCCGCGCCACGAACTCGTGCGCGCCATGGCCTGGCTCACCATTCCCGCGCTCATCGGACCCTTGATCGGCCCGCCGCTCGGAGGCTTTTTCGCCACCTATTTCGACTGGCGCTACATCTTCTGGATCAATGTGCCGATCGGCCTGCTCGGAATTGCGCTCACGACGCGATTCATTCCAGATCTCTACGAAGAGAACGCGCCGCCGCTCGACGTGAGAGGCGCGATGCTCTCCGGCGCTGGTCTGTCCCTCATCGTCTTCGGCTTCACCATCGCCGGCCGCGGCTTCGCGCCCGCGCCGGTCGTCGCGCTCGTCACCGCCGCCGGCGCGGCGGCGATCCTCGCCTATCTCGCCCATGCGCGACGCGCGGAATATCCCATCATCGACCTCCGGCTGCTGCGGATCCCGACGTTCAGCGCGGCGATCTATGGCGGGTTCCTATTCCGGATCGGCCTCGGCGCCGTGCCCTTCCTGCTGCCGCTGCTCCTGCAGGTCGGATTCAACCTCAGCGCCTATGAATCAGGGACGCTCACCTTCGTCGCAGCGGCCGGCGCCATGGTCATGAAGACGACGGCGCAACCCATCCTGAAGCGGTTCGGCTTCAAGCGCGTACTGATCGCCAATGCGCTGATCTCCTCCGCCTTTCTCGTCGCCAACGCCTTCTTCACGGCCGCGACCCCGCATTGGCTCATCATGCTGGCGCTGCTCGTGGGCGGCTTCTACCGTTCGCTGCAATTCACCGCGCTCAACGCGATCTGCTACGCGGACGTGGCGAACGAATCGATGAGCAACGCCACGAGCTTCGCCGCCATGGCGCAGCAATTGTCGCTCTCAACAGGCGTCGCCATCGGCGCGGCGTCGATCGAGGCGGCGCGAGCTTTTCACGGCGGCGCTCTCCACGCCGAGGATTTCGGCCCTGCCTTCTATGTCGTCGCCGTCATTTCCGCGCTGTCGATCCTGACCTTCCTGCGGCTTGCGCCGAATGCAGGGGACGAATTGACCGGACGCGGCATTAACCACGGGCGCGCGGCGCCCTAAATTTTCCCTTGCGGATTGACGCGGCGGAAACGCCTTTTCGGCCATGCTTCCTGTCCGTTCAGCCGACACGGAGGCGTAAATGTCGCGCGAGATGCAGGACTTCATCGCGGCCCTTCCCAAGGCGGAGTTGCACCTGCACATCGAGGGAACGCTGGAGCCCGAGATGGTCTTCCTGCTCGCGGACCGCAATCGGATCAGGTTGACCTTCGCATCCGTGGAAGCGCTGCGGCGGGCCTACGCCTTCGGAAATTTGCGGGACTTTCTCGATCTCTACTACCAGTCCACGCAGGTTCTCAGGTCGGCGCGCGACTTCTATGATCTCGCCGCCGCCTATCTCTCGCGGGCGCGGCGCGAAAATGTCCGCCACGCGGAAATCTTTTTCGATCCGCAAGCCCATTTGCGGCGCGGCGTTCCCCTCGGCGCGGTGATCGACGGACTCGGCGCCGCGATCGACGACGCGGCGCGCGGCGGCGGCCCCTCCGCGCGGCTCATCATGAGCTTCCTGCGCGATCTCGACGCCGCCGACGCGATGGCGACGCTCAACGCCGCCCGTCCCTTCCTCGACCGCATCGCGGCCGTGGGGCTCGACTCCGCGGAGGCCGGCAATCCGCCCGGCAAGTTCGAGGAGGTTTTCGGCCTCGCGCGCCTGCTCGGCCTCCAGGCCGTCGCTCACGCGGGCGAGGAAGGGCCGGCGGCCTATGTCGCGGAGGCGCTCGACAGATTGAAGGTTCGGCGCATCGACCATGGCGTTCGCGCCATCGACGATGCGGCGCTCGTCGCGCGGCTCGCGCGCGACAAGATTCCGCTGACCGTCTGCCCGCTTTCCAACATCCGGCTGCACGTCTACCACGACATTCGGAAACATCCGGTCCGCCGGCTGATGGACGCGGGCGTCATGGTCACGATCAATTCGGACGATCCCGCCTATTTCGGCGGCTATGTGAACGCCAATTACCGCGCGGTGCAGGAAGTGTTCGCGCTCACGAAAGAGGATCTGAAACAGCTCGCGAAAAACTCTTTCGCCGCCTCCTTCCTGCCGGAAGACGAGAAACAGGCGCGTATCGCCGAAGTCGACGCCAGCGCCGCCGCGCATTCGCTTGCGGCTTAAGGCGGCGGCCTATTCGCGCTTTCCGCGAAAGCCCGTCGCGAGCACGTAAAGCTCCGCTGAATCCGCGCGGCTCGCAGCGGGCTTCACATGTCGCACCGTCGCGAAATCGCGCTTGAGGCGCGTGAGCAGCCGCCCCTCCGTGCCGCCCTGCAGAACCTTGGCGACGAAGAAGCCGCCCGGCGCGAGAACGTCCATCGCAAATTCCGCGGCGAGTTCGGCGAGCGCGACGATGCGCAAGTGATCGGTCTGCTTGTGGCCAGTGGCGTTCGCGGCCATGTCGGACATCACGCCGTCGGCCTCGCCGCCCAGCATGTCCTTGACGACGTCGGGCGCGTCCGCGTCGTTGAAGTCCTTCACGGCGAATTTCACGCCAGGGATCGGCTCCATGTCGAGCAGATCGACGCCGACGACCTTGCCCCTGCCGTCCTTCGCCTTCACGCGGTCGGCGGCGACCTGCGACCAGCCGCCGGGCGCCGCGCCGAGATCGACGATGCGCCCGCCCGGTTTGAAGAGGTGAAAACGGTCGTCCATCTCGATGAGCTTATAGGCGGCGCGCGAGCGATAGCCCTCGCGTTTCGCGCGCGCGACATAGGGATCGTTGAGCTGGCGCTCGAGCCAGAGGGTCGAGGAGAGCGAGCGCTTGCGCGCGGTCTTCACCCGCGTCTTCAGCGACCGCCCGCCCTCGCGGCCCGATCCCTTGCCCTCGCTCATGCGCGCGCCTTGTCTCGCGGCGCGTAAAGCCCATCCCCGCCGGCTTCCATCTCGATATGGCGATCATGATAGTCGGCGAGCGTGGAGCGATGGCCGATGGAGACGATCGTCGTCTCCGGCAGGCGCTCGCGCAGCACGGCGTAAATCTCTCCTTCGAGCTTCTCGTCGAGCGCGGAGGTCGACTCGTCGAGGAACAGCCAATCGGGCCTGGCGAGAAGCGCGCGGGCGATGGCGACGCGTTGCTGCTCGCCGCCGGAGAGCCGCTGGCCCCAGTTGTTGTCTTCGTCGAGCCGCTCCAGGAACGGCGCGAGGCGAGCGGCGCGCAACGCCTCCTCGATGTCGGCGCGGGAATAGTCATCGACATTGCCGGGATAGACGATCGCCTCGGCGAGCGAACCCATGGGAATATAGGGACGCTGCGGCGCAAGCATGACGCGCGCGCCCTGCGGCAGAACGATCTCGCCCGCCGCGTGGGGCCAGATGCCGGAAATCGCGCGGAACAACGTGGACTTGCCGGAGCCAGAGGGGCCCGTCAGCAGCGTGGCCTGGCGCGGCGCGAGGGCGAGCGCCTCGACATGGACGATGCGGCGTCCGTCAGGCAGCGACAAGGTGAGGTCGCGCAGCGCGAGCGCCTCGGCGGGGGCGCGCGACACGATCCGCGTGCGCGCCGCCTGCGCCTGCGCCGCGTCGATGGCGCGATCGAAAGAGCTGAGGCGGTCGAGCACGGCTTTGAAGCTCGCGAGGAACGTGTAATAATTGATGAAAAAGGTCAGCGCGCCCTCGACGCGGCCAAACGCGCTCGCCGTCTGCGTCATGACGCCGAGCTGGATCCTGCCGGCGAAATAGAACGGCGCCGTGATCAAATAGGGAATGATCGGCGAAAGCTGCCCATAGGCCGCGGTGAAGGCCATCAGTTCCTTGCGCTTTCGGACGATCGCGAGATAGTTGGCGAAGACCCGCGCGAAACGACGCAGCAGCGACCCCTGCTCGACGCCCTCGCCGGAGAGAAGTGCGATCTGCTCGCTATATTCGCGCAGGCGCGCTAGCGAAAATCGGAAATCGGCCTCCCGGCGCTGCTGCTCGAAGAACAGGCGCGTCAGCGACCGGCCGATGAGATGCGTCACGATTGTGCCGAGCGAGGCGTAGATCAGCGCGACCCAGAAGAGGAAACCGGGAACGTGGATGTCCGTTCCGGGCAGCGGATAATTGCCGGAAAGCTCCCACAGCACGAAAGAGAAAGATACGAGCGAACTCACCGTCGAGATCAGCAGGATCGAATAGGAATAGATCCCATAGCCTTCCTCGCCGCCGTCGATGAAACGGTTGACGTCCTCCGCGATGCGCTGATCCGGGTTGTCGGCGTCGCCGCCGGCGAGCGTCATGCCGTAATGCGTGTGCGCGCCGAGCCAGCGTTGAACGTAATGCTCGGTGAGCCAGCGGCGCCAGCGAATGGTGAGCATGGACTTGAGCACATATTCGATCACCGCGCTCGCGACATACAGGAACGCCCAGGGCGTGAAGACATAGAGCAGCTGGCGCCAGAACTCCGCGGCGTTCTTTTCCTGAATCGCGTTGAACCAGTCGCGGTTGAAGAAGGAGAGGCGCACGGAGATGCCAACCTGCCCCTGATTGATGAGCACGAGCACGACGATCATGGCGATCGCGATGGCGCTCTCGCGCGCGGAGAAGCGCGGAAAGGGCCAGACGCGTCCCTCGCCGCGGTCGGTTGAGTCGAAATAAAGATCGGCGATGCGGGTCATCTCCCGAATGACCGGAATGCGCGACACCGCGTAGACGACGATGGAGAAGACGGCCACCGTGACCGACATGCTCTCCGGCGGGGCGAAGCCCTGGAGCGCCGCGGGCCACAACACCTCCGCTTGCATGACCCGCGCGAGTCCGAAGACGATCGTCTCGGTCGAGAAGATCGCCGCGAAGATTTTCATGAAGCGCGACATCTCCGCGCCGCGCCAGGTTGCGATAGCGCAAAGCGCGGCGGCGACCGCGAGCACGAAGAGGTCGGTGTCGGCCGTATGCGCGCCGACCAGCGCCGCAAGAACGGCGAAGGCGGCGACGGCCACGCTCAATTTTCGCATCTTTGATCCTTTGAGAACAGGCGGCGACGACCTTCTGGCCGCGGCGCGAAATCTCGCCGCCAAGCTTTGCGCCCTTCGCAGCTATTTCTCAATCGTCTTCGGCGGGGATGACGGCGTCGCCGTTGACATGCGCAACCAGAACGGGAGACGCCTTGAAGGTGAGAACCCGGCGCGGCGTGATCGTCGCCTCGACCCCGGTCTTGGGGTTCCGACCGATGCGTTCGCGTTTCGACCTCACGTTGAAAGTGCCGAAGGACCGCAGCTTGACCGACTCGCCGCGCAGCAGCGCCTCGGTGATTTCCTCGAAGGTCGCGTCGAGAATCTTGCGCGCCTCGGCGCGGGACAATGTCGGGCAGCAGCCGTAAACCGCTTCCCGCAACGCGGCGCGCGTCAACGTATTTCCGGGCGCGTTTCTTCTTACCATGCGGGATGGACACAGACTGACAGGGATGTCGCGTTGCGGACGATCGGCGTGGGCACGCATTCCCCCCAAACTCTCGAGCGAACGCGACAAAACGGATGAAAAGTTGCAAGCAGACAGGCTTACAGCCACATAGTATCCATAAATCATAGAGATGCAAGGCCATGACGACGCCGCTTTACGCGCGCGTGGCCGCGGCGCCGCAAAAACAAGGCCTAAATCGCGAGCCTGACTTTGTGTTGCGCGACCGGGATCATCGCCCGCACCTTGCGAATGCGCTCGATATCCACATAGGACGACACGAGTCCCGGGCCTTCGGACGCCTTGGCGACGACATGTCCCCACGGGTCGGCGATCAGGGAATTGCCGTAGGTGAAGCGCGTCTCGTGTCCCGCCTTGTGCGCGCCGGTCTGCGCCGGCGCGCAGAGATAGGCCTGCATCTCGATCGCACGGGCGCGGCACAGCACTTCCCAATGGTCCTTGCCGGTGACAAGCGTGAAGGCCGCGGGGAGCGCGACAATGTCCGCCCCTTTGTCGGCGAGCGCCTGAAAGAGATACGAGAAACGCAGGTCGTAGCAGATCGCGCAGCCGACTGTGACGCCCTCGCAGTCGTAGGTCACGACATCCTCGCCGGGTTTGAAGGCCGCGCTCTCGTGATATTTCGCGCCGTCGGGCGCCGTGATGTCGAACATGTGGATCTTGCGGTAGCGCGCCACTTCCTTGCCGTCGCGGTTGAAGGCGACGCTCGTATTGTGAAGGCGCTCTTCGCCGGGGACCTTCTCGAGAATCGACCCCGCGTGGATGAAAACCTTGTGCTCGCGCGCGAGGGCGCTGCACATCTCGTAGGCGGGCCCGCCGGGCAACTCTTCGGCCGCCGCCATTTTTTCGGCGCGCGAGCCGCCAATGAAATCGAAGACCTCGGGCAAGCAAATCCAGTCGGGCTTCTCCTGGGAGACGGCCCGTTCGATGAGGGCCCGGGCGTTCGCGAGATTGACGGCCTTGTCGCCAATCGAATTCATCTGAACCAGTGTGACCTTCATAACCGCTCTGCTGTTTCCCTGAGGCGCGCGCCGGCGCCGGACTTCTCTAGTCCACATTCTACACAGGCGCGGCGGGCGGCGTATAGCCCAAACGTCGCGGCAAAACCGTCAGCCCCGCGCGCCCGCGCGGAGCGCCGCGAGGCAGAAGTCGACCATCTGCTCGCCTGTCGGCTCGGGCCGGTCGGCGCATTCCACCATGAGACGCGGATGGCAGAAGCGGATGCAGGCCACGTGAACGAGTTTCGCGGCGCGGCGCGCGTCGCCCCGGGCGAATTCGCCGCTCTCCATCCCCGACCCGATGATGCTTTCATAGATCGCGTCGAGCCGGTCGATATGGTCGTCGATCACGGGCCAATGCTCGACAAGCGCAGCCTCGACCATATCGTGCAGCTTGCGATCGGCCACATAACGTTCCGCGTTCATCGCCTCGAGGCCGAGAATGAGCCTGCGCAGCCGCTCGGCGGCGGAGCCCGGCCCGCGCGCAATCTTCTCGGCCGCCGCCTCCACTTCGCCCATCAGCTGCCGGGCGACCGCCACATGGATCTCGGCTTTCGATCCAAAAAACCGGTAGACGTTGGCGGGCGACATGCCCAGCGCGCGCGCGATGTCCGCGACCGTCGTTTTCTGGAAGCCGATCTCACGGAAAAGGCGTTCGGCCGTCGCCACGATCATGGCGCGCCGCTCGCCGTCGCGAGCGTTGGGGACATCGGCGACGGCGGTCATTCAGCCGCCTCGCCGGCGAGGCCGTCGTCGAGCGCGAGCGCCGGAGCGGCGGGCGCCGGCAGGCTTTCGTTGAGATGACGGCGGAACCAGGCCGCATAGAGCGCGGGAAGGAAGAGGACCGTCAGAAAGGTCGCGACGAAGAGGCCGCCCATGATGGTGAGCGCCATCGGCCCCCAAAAAGTGGATCTCGAGAGCGGGATCATCGCAAGAATCGCGGCGAGCGCGGTGAGCGCGACCGGCCGCACGCGCCGCACGGTCGCGCCGATGATGGCCTCCCGATAGCTCGCGCCGCTTTCGAGATCCTGCCGCACCTGATCCACGAGAATGATGGAGTTGCGCATGTCCATCCCCGAAAGCGCGATGAGGCCCAGAAGCGCGACGAAGCCGAAGGGCGCATGCGCGACATTGAGTGCAAGAGAGGCGCCGATGAGGCCCAAAGGCGCGCTCATCATGACCAGCGCGACTCGGGCGAAGTCCTGAAGCTGGAACATGACGATCGTCAGCATCGCGAGCGCGACGATCGGGAAGACGGCGAAAATCGAATTGTTGCCCTTGGCCGACTCCTCGATCGCGCCGCCCATCTCGATGCGGTAGCCCTGCGGCAAGCGTTCGCGGATCTCGGCGAGTTTCGGCCACAGCCGCGTCGAGACGTCCGGCGCCTGCACGCCGTCCTTCACGCCGGAGCGCACCGTGATGGTCATGTTGCGGTTGCGCCGCCAGAAGATCGGCTCTTCGTAATCATAGACGATCTTGGCGACCTGCGAGACGGTGACGGGCTTGCCGTCGCGCGAATAGACGACGATGTCGCCGAGACGGCCAAGATCGCCGCGCTCGCCGGGAACGGCGCGCGCCACCACGTCGATCTGGTCGATGCCGTCGCGCAACGTCGTGACAGTGACGCCCGAGACGACCATGCGCAGACGGTTCGACACGTCCTGCGGCGTCACGCCGAGAAGCCGCGCGCGATCCTGGTCGATGACGAGACGGACGCTCGGCGTTTCCTCGTTCCAGGACAGATGCGGATCGTCGACGCCCTCGTCGGCGGCCATGACGTCGCGCACCTGATAGGCGATCGCGCGGACTTTTTGCGGATCTTGTCCGACGACCCGGAACTGCACGGCGTAGCCGACCGGCGGACCGTAGGTGAAACGGTCGACGCGCGCCCGCGCCTGCGGGATGGCGCCCTTGGCGATCGCGTCCTCGAGTTTCTTCTTCAGCCGCTCGCGCGCGGCAATGTCCTTCGCCACGATGACAATCTCGGAATAGGACTCGTTGGGCAGTTGCGGATTGAGGCCCAGCCAGAAGCGCGGCGGCCCCTGACCGACATAGGTCGTATAAAAAGCGGCGTCCGGATCGTTCTTGAGGAGCGCTTCGGCCTTTTTCGCGGCGTTGAGCGACGCAGTGATCGACGAGCCCTCGGGCAGCTTCAACTGGAAGAAAAGCTCCAGTCGCTCCGCATATGGAAAGAACTGCTTCTGCACCACCGCCATGCCGAGCACGGCGAGGACGAAGACGCCGGCCGTCGAGGCGATCACCCGCAGCCGGTTGTCGACCGCCCATGTGATGACGGCGCGCAGCTTTTCGTAGAAAGGCGTGCGATAAATGTCGTCCGGATCGCGATGCGGATGCAATTTGCCGAAATCGGGCAGGAGCTTCACGCCCAGAAAAGGCGTGAAAATCACCGCCACGAACCACGAGGCGAGAAGGGCGACGAGCAGCACCCAGAACATCGAGCCCGTATATTCTCCCACCGCCGAATTGGCGAAACCCACCGGCAGGAAGCCAGCCGCGGTGATCAGCGTGCCGGTGAGCATGGGGAAGGCCGTCGACTCCCAGGCGTAAGTCGCCGCCTTGATGCGATCGTAGCCCTGCTCCATCTTCACCATCATCATCTCCACCGCGATGATGGCGTCGTCGACCAACAGGCCCAGCGCGATGATGAGGGCGCCGAGCGAGATGCGCTGGAGGTCGATGCCCATCAGCCGCATGAAGATGAACACGAAGGCGAGCACCATCGGCACGGAGAGCGCAACGACGACGCCGGTGCGGAATCCGAGCGACAGAAAGCTGACGCCGAGCACGATGACAAGCGCCTCGATGAAAGAGCGCGTGAATTCGCCAACCGCCGCCTCGACGACCTTGGGCTGGTCTGCGATCTGGTCGATCTCGATCCCTATGGGGGTTTTGGCGCGGATCTCGTCGACGGCCGCGCCGACCGACTCGCCGAAACTAAAAACGTTTCCGCCCTTCACCATCACGGCGCCGACGACGATCGCGGGCCTGCCCTTGTAACGCGCGAGGAAAGTGGGCGGATCCTCGAAGCCTTCATAAACGTTCGCGATGTCGCCGAGCCGGATGACCTTGCCGTTCGCCGGCACCGGAATGGCGGCGATGGCGGCGGGGCCCTTGAGCTCCTCCGTGACCTGGATGCGAATGCGATGCGAGGACGTCTCGAAAACCCCCGCGTCGTCGACGGCGTTCTGCTTGGCGAGCGAGTCGAAAATCGCCTGCGGCTCGATCCCGAGATTGGCGAGCTTCGCCTCGCTGAATTCGACGTAGATGCGCCGCCCCTGCTCGCCATAGACGTCGACCTTCATGACCTCGGGCGACTCGACGAGCCGCTGGCGCAGCGCTTCGACGACCTTGTCGAGCATCCTGTAGTCGGCCCCGTCGCCGGTGACCGCATACATCACCGAATCGACGTCGCCATATTCGTCATTGATCTGCGGCCCCCTCACGCCCGCCGGCAGATCGCCCCTGATGTCGTTGAGCTTTTTGCGCAGCTGATAAAAGAGCGGCGGAATCTCGCGGGGCGGCGTATTGTCCTTGAAGGTGACCTGCATCGCCAGGAAGCCCGGCTTGGTGTAGGTCTCGATTTTGTCGAGATAGGCGAGCGTCTGGAGCTTTTTCTCTAGGAAATCTGCGACCTGGTCGCGCATTTCGCTCGCCGTCGCGCCGGGCCAGGCGGCCGTGATGTTCGCCACCTTGATCGTGAAGGACGGATCTTCGGCGCGCCCCAGCCGCAAAAAGGAATAGGCGCCGGCGACGCCGATCGCGAACATGAGAAACAACATCAGCGCCGGCCGCGTCACCGCCCATCTGGAGAGATTGAACCGCATCAGCCGCCAGCTCCTACAGCGACTCGCGCGTCATCACGCGCACCTTGCGGCCGGCCTCCAGCTGGTGGACGCCGAGAATGACGATCTGGTCGTTCGCCGAAACGCCGCCCGACACCAGCGCCGAGTCCGAATCGAAGCGCAGGAGCTTGACGGGCGTCAGCTGGAGCTTTCCGTCCGCGCCGACCTTCCAAACCGACGGCCCCTTGCCCTCGTTGAAGACGGCGGAGAGAGGAACGCTCATGAGCTGCCGGGCGTCGGCCGCCGCGATGGCGAGCGTCGCGCTCATGCCGAGCGCGACGGCCGCGTCGGGATCGAGGATCGAATAGCGGGCGGCGAAAGTGCGCGTCGCCGGGTCGGCGGAGGGGCTCAATTCCCGCAATTTCGCCTGATAGGTTTTGGCCTTGTTCGACCAGAGCGTGAGCGTCGCCTTGCCTTTGCCGGCCTGCGGCGCGAAATCCTCAGGCAGCGCCACCGCCGCCTCGACCTCGCCGGAGTGCGCCAGACGGATCGCCGTCTGGCCCGCCGCCACGACCTGCCCGGGCTCGACCAGCGTCTGCGTCACGACGCCGTCGCCGTCGGCCCGCAGCGTCGCGTAATCGAGAGAGTTGCGCGCCATCTCGAGCGCGCGTTCGGCCCGCTGCTGGCGCCCGCGCGCCTCCTGCGCGGCGGCGCGAATGCGGTCGAGCGTCGCGTCCGTCGTCCAGCCGTTCTTGCGCAGCGCGAGCGCCCGCCTTTCGTCGCCCTGCGCCTGCGCAAGCGCCATCTTGGCCGCCGAGAACTCGGCTTCCGCCTGCTCCTTCTGGAGCTTCAGGTCGTTTTCGTCGAGCGCCGCGAGCGGCGCGCCGGCCTTGACCGTCTGGCCCGTCTGGACGAAACGCTGAACCACCTTTCCCGCCACGCGGAAGCCCAGATCGGACTCGACCCGGGGCCGGATCGTCGCCACGAATTCCCGCGCCTGCGACTGAGACGCCACCTTCGGCCGGGCGACGAGCACCGGGCGGTCGTATTGCGCGTCTTCCGGCTGATCGGGCTGTTTCTCGCAACCGGCGAGACCAGCGAGGAAAAACGCCGCGGCCGCGCGAACGACGAGTGAAAAACCCTGCGCCATGGACCGCCGCCGCCTTTCGCCCCGGTCATGATGGATGACGAAATTCAATATTTATCACTCGTCACTCGCGGTCAAGGCCTCGCCCCTATCGCGGCGGCAAGATCGTTAACGCAAGAGCTCCACGAAAGTCTTACGCCGCTTGTCGCAAATGATTCCTTCTTCTATATGCGGCCAGCCCTTGCGGCAGGCTGGGGCAGGCACAATCTTGGGGAACAGCAAGCGTCTTAGGATCGCGCGGCGGGCTCATGGCGAGCCGCCGTCCTCAGGCGTCCAAGGGACCGCTTCGGGGTCCGACTTCGCGAGCGAAAGGAAAGAAATATGGCCAAAATCATCGGCATCGACCTGGGCACGACCAATTCCTGCGTGGCCGTTATGGAAGGGTCGAGCCCCAAAGTCATCGAGAACGCCGAAGGCGCGCGCACGACGCCCTCGATCGTCGCCTTCACTGACGACGGCGAGCGCCTCGTCGGCCAGCCGGCGAAGCGTCAGGCGGTGACGAACCCCGACAAGACCTTCTTCGCCATCAAGCGCCTCATCGGCCGCACCTTCGAAGATCCGATGACCAAGAAGGACATCGGCCTCGTTCCCTACAAGATCGTGAAGGCGAACAACGGCGACGCCTGGGTGGAGGCCGCCGGCAAACAATATTCGCCCTCCCAGATTTCGGCCTTCATTCTCCAGAAGATGAAGGAGACGGCGGAGGCCTATCTCGGCCAGACCGTGACGCAGGCCGTCATCACCGTCCCCGCCTATTTCAACGACGCCCAGCGACAGGCGACCAAGGACGCCGGCAAGATTGCGGGCCTCGAGGTTCTGCGCATCATCAACGAGCCGACGGCCGCGGCGCTCGCCTATGGCCTCGACAAGAAGCAGTCCGGCACCATCGCGGTCTATGACCTCGGCGGCGGCACCTTCGACGTCTCGATCCTTGAGATCGGCGACGGCGTTTTCGAGGTGAAGTCGACGAACGGCGACACCTTCCTGGGCGGCGAGGACTTCGACAACCGGATCGTCGAATATCTGGCGGCCGAGTTCAAGAAGGAGCAGGGCATCGACCTGACCAAGGACAAGCTCGCCCTGCAGCGCCTGAAGGAAGCGGCCGAGAAGGCGAAGATCGAGCTGTCGTCCGCGACGCAGACCGAGATCAACCTGCCTTACATCACCGCCGACGCCACGGGTCCGAAGCATCTGACCCTGAAGCTGACGCGCGCCAAGTTCGAGGCTCTGGTCGACGATCTGATCCAGCGCACCGTCGAGCCCTGCAAGAAGGCCCTCAAGGACGCCGGTCTCACCGCGGCCGAAATCGGCGAGGTGGTGCTCGTCGGCGGCATGACCCGCATGCCGAAGGTTCAGGAGGTCGTGAAACAGTTCTTCGGCAAGGAGCCCCACAAGGGCGTCAACCCGGACGAGGTCGTCGCCATCGGCGCCGCGGTCCAGGCGGGCGTTCTGCAGGGCGACGTGAAGGACGTGCTGCTGCTCGACGTGACCCCTCTGTCGCTTGGCATCGAGACGCTCGGCGGCGTGTTCACGCGCCTCATCGACCGCAACACCACGATCCCGACCAAGAAGAGCCAGATCTTCTCGACCGCAGAGGACAACCAGCAGGCCGTGACCATCCGCGTCTTCCAGGGCGAGCGCGAAATGGCGGCGGACAACAAGCTGCTTGGCCAGTTCGATCTGATGGGCATTCCGCCGGCCCCGCGCGGCATGCCGCAGATCGAGGTGACCTTCGACATCGACGCCAACGGCATCGTCAACGTCACGGCGAAGGACAAGGCCACCAACAAGGAGCAGCAGATCCGCATTCAGGCCTCGGGCGGCCTCTCGGACGCCGACATCGAGAGGATGGTCAAGGACGCCGAGCTGCACGCGGCCGAAGACAAGGCGCGCCGCGAGCTCGTCGACGCCAGGAACCATGGCGAAGCCGCCATCCACACGGCCGAGAAGGCGGTTGCGGATTACGGCGACAAGGTCTCGGGCGCCGACAAGAGCGCGATCGAAGCGGCGATCGCGTCGCTCAAGACCGCCCTCGAGGGCGACAATGTCGAGACGATCAAGGCCAAGACCAACGAGCTGGCCCAAGCCTCGATGAAGCTCGGCGAGGCGATGTACAAGGCCCAGCAGGCCGAGGCCTCCGGCGCCGGCGCGAGCGAGGCGCCGAAGGACGACGTCATCGACGCCGAGTTCAAGGACGTCGGCGACGACAAGAAGTAAGCGCACGGGACTGGCCATGCGCGGCCCGATGCGCTAGCGAACGGAAGCCCGGCGTGAAAACGCCGGGTTTCGTTGCATTCGGGCGGTGCGGAGACGACCGACAAGCCATGAAACCTTCGGTTGCGCTGGAGATGAATCGCGAAGCGATCCGGGCGGCGGTGGGCCGCTACCGGACCGCCAATCCGCGTGTCTTCGGCTCCGTGCTGCGAGGCGAGGATCACGAGGACAGCGACATCGACATACTGGTCGATGCGCTGCCGGGTCTTACACTGTTCCAGCTCGGCGGCTTGCAGGTCGAACTTGAAGAGCTGCTCGGCGTGAAGGTTGACCTTTTGACCCCCAAGGAGCTCCCGCAGCGCATTCGAGCGCGCGTTCTCGCGGAGGCGACTGCAATATGAAGGAGGAGCGTATCCAAACGCTTCTCGATCAGGTCGAAAAGGCTTTGTGCTTGTGCGCGTCTTACCTCGATGGCCTGAGCAGGGACGATTTTCTGAAGGATAGCCGGACACAGCAAGCCGTCGCGATGAACTTGATCATCCTCGGAGAGGCGGTTTCCCGATTGGAGACCCGTTTCCCAGAATTTCTGGCGCGGTTTCCGGGTATGCCATGGCAAAGCATGAGAGGCATGCGCAATCGCATCGCGCATGGCTATTTCGAACTCGATATGGAGATTGTCTTCGACACGGCGCGGATCGACCTGCCTGAGCTTCAAAAAAGCCTTTCAGCGCTACGCGCCGCCGTGGACGAGAGCAACTAAAAACGGCCGACCATGTCCAAGCGCGATTACTACGAAATCCTCGGCGTCTCCCGAACCGCGACCGAGGTCGAGATGAAGGCCGCCTTCCGCAAGGCGGCGATGCAATGCCATCCCGACCGCCACCCCGGCGACAAGGAGGCGGAGGCGCGCTTCAAGGAGCTGAACGAGGCCTATCAATGCCTTTGCGACCCGCAAAAGCGCTCGGCTTATGACCGTTTCGGCCACGCCGCCTTCGAACAGGGCGGCGGGATGGGCGGCTTCGGGTCGTCGGAGGGATTCGGCGCCTCCATGGCCGATATTTTCGAAGACCTCTTCGGCGACGTGATGGGCCGGCGCAGCCGCTCCGGCGGGCGCGAGCGCGGCTCGGACCTGCGCTACAACATGGAGATCACGCTTGAGGAGGCCTACAACGGCAAGGCCGCCGCGCTGAAGATCCCTACCTCGGCGACCTGCGAGGCCTGCGCCGGCACGGGCGCCAAGAAGGGCTCCAAGCCCAAGACCTGCACGACCTGCGCGGGCCATGGCCGCGTGCGCGCGCAGCAGGGGTTCTTCGCCATCGAACGCACCTGCCCCGCCTGCCACGGGCGCGGCGAGACCATCGACAACCCCTGCCCCTCCTGCTCCGGCTCGGGCCGCAAGACCGTGGAGCGCTCCCTCTCCGTCAACATCCCGCCGGGCGTCGAGGACGGCACGCGCATCCGGCTCGCGGGCGAGGGAGAGGCGGGCGTACGCGGCGGGCCGCCCGGCGATCTCTACATCTTCCTGTCCGTGAAGCCGCATCCCTTCTTCCAGCGCGACGGGGCGGACCTCTATTGCCGCGTGCCCATTTCCATGGTCCGCGCCGCGTTAGGGGGCGAGGTGACGGTCCACGGCATCGACGGCTCGGAGATCAAGTTGAAGGTGCCCGAGGGCGCGCAATCCGGCAAGCAACTGAAAGCCAAGGGCAAGGGCATGCCCGTCCTGCGCGGCCGCGACTATGGCGACCTGCACGTGCAGCTCTCCGTCGAGACGCCGCAGAAGCTCACCAAGCGGCAGAAAGAGCTGCTCGCGGAGTTCGAGAAGGAATCCTCGCACGAGACCCACCCCGAGGAGCATGGATTCTTCGCGCGGATGAAGGATTTGTTCGGGGGCTGACGCCGGAGTGCGGGAAACCTGCCCGTTGTGCGACCGTGCGCTCGGCGACGTCCGCGTCACCGAGCATCATCTGATCCCGCGCCGTTACAAGGGCAAGGACGCGCGGATGATGCATGCGATCTGCCACCGAAAGATCCACGCGACCTTCACCGACCAGGAGTTGCGCGACCATTATCACACCTTCGAGCGGCTGCTCGAGCACGAGGATATCCGCGTCTTCGTCGACTGGGTGCGCAAAAAGCCGCCGGCGTTCTACGCCGCCACGAAGACGAGCGGGCGGCGGCGGAAGTAGCGGCGTCCCCGCGTTGTCTTTATCACGCGCCTCCCCTATTCTCGCGACCACGGCCCCGGCAGCGGGGCCGTTCGCATAGAAAGCCGACGGAAGCCGCATTCAGGGAAGCCGCCCTTGCAGAACGCCAAAAGCTCGCTCGCCGACAGCGCCCGCTTCATCAAGCAATGGATCGAGAACCCGCGGCTCATCGGCGCCGTGCAGCCCTCCGGCCCGGCGCTCGCCAAGACGATGGCCAGCTTCGTCGACCTCGGTCGCGATGGCCAAATCGTCGAGCTTGGTCCCGGCACCGGCCCCGTCACCAAGGCGCTGCTCGCCCGCGGCATCCCGGCCGAACGCCTCGTGCTCGTCGAATATGAAACCCGCTTCTGCCACATGCTCGCCGATCGTTATCCCGGCGTGAAAATCGTGCAGGGCGACGCCTACGGGTTGAAGAAGACGCTCGACGGCAAGATCGGCGGAAGCGTGGCCGCGGTCGTCTCGAGCCTGCCTCTTCTCGTGCGCCCCGAGCGGGACCGCGTCGAATTGCTGCATCAGGCCTTCGAGCTGATGGGCGACGACGGGCTCTTCATCCAGTTCACCTACGGCCTGACCAAATCGCCGATGCCGCTCCACGCCCATGGCGTCAGCGGCGCCTATGTCGGCAAGGGGTCCGCGCCCATCCTCATGAACATCCCGCCCGCCCGCGTGTGGCGCTACCGCAAGGCGGGCCACGGCGGGAAGCCGTGAGCGCGCAAGCCCGCGACCGGCTCATCGTCGCTCTCGACGTCGACAGCGTCGAGGCGGCGCAGGCGCTTGTCGCCCAACTGGGCGACGCCGTCTCCTTCTACAAGATCGGGATGGAGCTGGCCTATGGCGGCGGGCTGACGCTGGCCCGAGAGCTGAAGGACTCCGGCAAGCGCGTCTTCATCGACCTGAAGCTCCACGACATCGGCGCGACGGTCGAGCGCGCCACTCGGCAGATCGCCCGGATGGGCATGGATTTTCTCACCGTCCACGCCTATCCGCAGACCATGGCGGCGGCCCGCGCCGGCGCGGGGAGCCTGAAGCTCCTCGCCGTGACGGTGATGACCTCCTATGACGACGCCGATCTGAAGGAGGCGGGCTACGCCTATGGGGTCGCCGATCTCGTCGCGCGCCGCGCCGCGCAGGCGAAGGCGGCCGGGATCGACGGGCTGATCCTCTCGCCCCTCGAACTCGCGACCATCCGCCCCGTCGTCGGCACGGGCATGCTGCTGGTCACGCCCGGCGTGCGTCCCGCCGGCGCGGACGCCGGCGACCAGAAGCGAATCATGACCCCAGCGCAGGCGATTGCGGCGAGCGCGGATCACATCGTCGTCGGACGCCCGATCACCCGCGCCGCCGACCCGCGCGCCGCCGCCAAGGCAATTATAGTCGATATTTCCGGCGCCGCCTGACGCCCGTGCCTTACGAGACCAACGCCGACCTCCCCGAAAACCTTCAGCGTCTCCTTCCCGCGCACGCCCAGGACATTTACAGGTCCGCCTTCAACCACGCCTATTTCGCCCATGAGGGCGACCCCCGGCAGGAGGAGGCGGCGCACCGGATCGCCTGGGCCGCGGTGAAGCGCAGCTATGTGAAGACGCCTCTGGGCTGGCGGCGGCGAGACGAGGATTGACCGCCGGCGGCGGCGCGCTGGCCTCGCCGGGCCGCGAGTGCTAAAAACCGCGCGCTTCGCACAATCGTCCCAGCGCCCCACGACACACGTCATGACGCTCACGCTCATCGCTCTCGCCGCCCTCGCCGCCTGGCTCTATCTTTTGGCCTTCAACTCGGGATTCTGGCGGCTCACCGAACACGATCGCCGCTTCGCCCCCGAAGGCGCGACGGTTCCGGAAGGAGCGCATGTGATCGCCATCGTGCCGGCGCGCGACGAGGCGGAGGTCATCGCGACGAGCGTCGCCTCCCTGCTTGCGCAGGAGTTCCCTGGCCGTCTCGAGATCGCGCTCGTGGACGACGACAGCGCGGACGGGACGGCGGAGATCGCGCGCGCGAAGGCGGTTGAACTCGGCGCGTCCGACCGGCTGACGATCCTGAAATCGGGGGGGCCCGCGGACGGCTGGACCGGCAAGATCGCCGCCATGCATCGCGGCTTCACGCATGTGCGCGGCCTGCCAAAACAGCCTGACTTCGTGCTTTTCTGCGACGCCGACATCGCCTTCGAACCGCATGTGCTCGCGCGGCTCGTCGCCGGCGCCGCGGCGCGCGGGACGGTGCTCTCCTCGCTGATGGTGAAGCTGCGCTGCGAGAGCCGGGCCGAGAAATGGTTCATCCCTGCCTTCATCTTCTTCTTCCAGAAGCTCTACCCCTTCCGGGCCGTGAACGACCCGAACAGCAGGATCGCGGGCGCCGCGGGCGGGGTGATGCTGGTGCGGCCCGAGGCGCTGGCGCGGGCCGGCGGCCTTCCTGCGATCCGCGACGCGCTGATCGACGACTGCGCGCTCGGGAAGCTGATGAAAAAACAGGGGCCGATCTGGCTCGGCCTCACCGACGACGTCTACAGCCTGCGCCCCTATCCGAAGCTCGCCGACATCGAGCGCATGGTCAGCCGCTCCGCCTACGCCCAGCTCGACTATTCGCCCGTCAAGCTCGCGGGGGCGGTGCTCGGCATGGGGATCGTCTATCTTGCGCCGCCTTTCGTCGTCATTCTGGGCGAGTCGGCCGCCCGCGACGTCGCGCTCGTCGCCTGGCTCATCGGCGCGCAGGCCTATATGCCGAGCCTGCGCTTCTATGGCCTCTCGCGGATGCGGGCCTTTGCGTTGCCGGCGGTCGCGGCGTGCTATACGTGGTTTACCGCCGTATCCGCCTGGCGGCATGTGCGCGGCCGGGGCGGCGAGTGGAAAGGCCGATATCAGGCGCCCGCCTGACGACACATTGGGCGCGGACAATCTAGGCGTCGACGGAGAGCGCGCTGGCGTCGTCGCCGCCGGACCGGGGCATTGGCTGCTATATGATCGACATTGCCGACACGGGCTCTGGCAAGACGCATCGCGACGAGAATTTTCCCGTCGCATCGGTGCTCATCGCGCCGCGCCATCGCGCGCCGATCATGGCCTTCTACGACTTCGTCCGCGCGGCGGACGACATCTCGGACCATCCGACCCTCGCGCCGCAGGAGAAGCTCGACCTTCTCGACCGGCTCGACGCCGCGCTGACCGGCGAGGGCCCCGACGAGCCCGTCGCTGCGAGGCTGCGCGAGGAATGCCGCGCGCGGCGGCTCGATCCCCAGCATGCGCGCGATTTGCTCGCCGCCTTCCAGCGCGACGTGACCTATCTGCGTTATCGCGACTGGGACGATCTCATTTCCTATTGCCGCTATTCCGCCATGCCCGTCGGCCGCTTCGTCTGCGACGTGCACGGCGAAGATCCCGCCCGCGTCTGGGCGGCGAACGACGCTTTATGCGCCGCCCTGCAGGTGATCAACCACCTGCAGGACTGCGGCAAGGATTATCGCGATCTCAACCGCGTCTATGTCGCCGCCGATGCGCTCGCGGCCCATGGCGCTACGGCGGAGATGCTGGGAGAGGCCCGCGCGCCCGCGCCGCTCCTCGCCGCCATCCGCGATCTCAACGAAAAAACCGCGGCGCTGCTCGATCAGTCGCGCGGCTTCGCCGATCTGATCGAGGACGCGCGGCTCGCGATGGAAGTAGGCGCCATTCAGGCGCTCGCCGAAAGTCTCGTCGCGCGGCTCCGCGTCGCCGATCCGCTGTCGGAAAAGGCGCACGCCGGCAAACTCGCCTTCGCTTTCATCGGCGCGCGCGGCGCACTTGGCGCGCTGCTGCGCCGCCTTTCCCGCCCGCGCCGCGACGTCGCGGACGCTGCAAGATGACCATGGAATCATACACCGACATAGCGCCGCCGAAGACGCAGGCCATCGCGCACAAGAGCTCCTTCTATCTCGCGATGCGCATCCTCGAACCGCCGCGGCGGGAGGCGATGTTCGCCATCTACACCTTCTGCCGCGCCGTCGACGACATCGCCGACGATGAGGGCGACCGCGCCATGCGCCGCGCCGCGCTCGACCAGTGGCGTTTCGATCTCGACGAGCTTTACGCCGGGCGCATTCGGCCCCGCGTCGGTTTTCTCGCCGCGCCGGTGCGCCGGTTCCGGCTCGACCGCGCCGACTTCGAAGCCGTGATCGCCGGGATGGCGATGGACGTCGAACAGGACATTCGCGCCCCCGACTGGGAAACGCTGGAACTCTATTGCGACAGGGTCGCGAGCGCCGTCGGGCGCCTCTCCGTGCGCGCCTTTGGGCTCGTCGAAGAAGACCAGGCCGAACTGCCGACCGCGCCCAAGCTCCTCGCCTATCACCTCGGCCGCGCGCTCCAGCTCACCAATATTCTGCGCGATCTCGACGAGGACGCCGCGCGCGGCCGGCTCTACCTCCCGCGCGAGGCGCTGGAGGAAGCGGGCGTCGGAAATTTCGCGCCGCACGCCGCGCTCGCGAGCCCTGCGCTCGATCAGGTCTGCGCGCCGGTGATGAGCCGCGCGCGCGAACATTTCGAGCAGGCCGATCTCGTCATGGCCGGCCTGCCGAAATCGACCGTGAAGGCGCCCTATCTGATGGCCGCGGGCTATCGCTCGATCCTCGACGGGCTCACGACGCGCGGCTTCGCGCCGCCGCGCACGCCGGTTCGCATGTCGCGCATGAAGCTCATCGGCGCCCTGTTGCGGCACGCATTCCTGTGAGCGGAACGACCCACGTCGTCGGCGCCGGGCTTGCCGGCCTTTCCTGCGCCGTGCGCCTCGCAGACGACGGCGGGCGCGTCTCCCTTTACGAAGCCGCGCGCATGGCCGGCGGCCGCTGCCGATCCTATGTCGACGCGACGCTCGGCCTCACCATCGACAACGGCAATCATCTGCTTCTGTCCGGCAATGCGGCCGCGCGCGACTATGGCGCGCGGATCGGCGCGAGCGATGCGCTCATCGGCCCCGAGGAATGCGAATTCGACTTCCTCGATTACGCCTCCGGTCGCCGCTGGAAGCTGCGTCCCAACGCATCGCGACTCCCCTGGTGGGTCTTTTTCGCCGGCCGCCGCGTGCCGGGCACGGGGCCGCTCGACTATCTCGACGCCGGCAGGCTGCTCTTCGCGCGGCAAGGCGCGACAATCGGCGAAACCATGCGCTGCGAGGGCCCGCTCTGGGAAAAGCTCTGGCGTCCCGTGATGCTCTCGGCGCTCAACATCGAGCCGCGCGAGGCCGCCGCGACGCTCGCGGGCGCCGTATTGCGCGAGACGCTCGCGGCGGGCGGCGCCGCCTGCCGGCCGCTGGTCGCGAAGGGCGGGCTCGGCCATGCCTTCATCGAGCCCGCCTTGCGCAAGCTGCAATCTCAGGGGATCGCGCCGCGCTTTGGAGCCCGGCTGAAGGAGATCGTCTTCGACGGCGATCGGGTTTCCGCCCTGCGCTTCGGCGAAGAGGAGATCGCGATCGGCGCGGAGGATCGCGTCGTCCTCGCCGTCCCCGCCTGGATCGCGCAGGAGCTGATCCCCGGCCTCGTGACGCCGGACGATCATCGCGCCATTCTCAACGTCCATTTCAGGATCGCGCCGCCGCCGGGCCAGCCCTTGCTGCTCGGCATGATCGGCTCGCTGTCGGAATGGCTTTTCGCTTTCGACGACCGCCTGTCGGTGACGATCTCCGGCGCCGACCATCTGATGGACGAACCGCGCGAGGCGCTCGCCGAAAAAATCTGGGCGGAAGTCGCGGTCGCAACGGGACTGGCCGGCGATATGCCGCCCTGGCGGATCGTGAAGGAAAAACGCGCCACTTTCGCCGCGACCCCCGCCCAGGAAGCGCGCCGGCCGGATGCCCGGACGCAATGGCGCAATCTGCTCCTCGCGGGCGACTGGACCGCGACGGGTCTGCCGGCGACCATTGAAGGGTCAATTAGGTCCGGATATCGCGCGGCCGAACTCGCACGCGCCTGACGGGCGCCGCACAGGATGACGCGCGAGGCCTCTCCGATGTTTCCGTCGCTGCCCGCCCTGATGTTGTTTCTCATGGCGACGGCGACGTTCGCGGACGACAGGATCGTGACTGTCGAGGGGCAGAATTATCGTCTCGAAACGCGCGGCCGTCGCGGCCCCGCGGTCGTCTTCGAAGCCGGGCTCGGCAACGACATCTCGACCTGGCGCCGCGTCGCCGGCCCGATCTCGAAATTCGCCCGTGTCGCGCTCTACGAACGGCCCGGCCTTGGAAAGAGTGTCCCGATGACCGGCCATTCGCCGGTCCTTGCGGCGCAAGTGGCGGAGCGCCTCCACAAATTGCTCGCCGCCGCCGATATCCGTCCACCCTATGTTCTGGTCGGACACTCTCTCGGCGGCCTCTATGCGCAGATGTTCGCGAAGAAATATCCCGGTGACGCCTCGGGCGTCGTTCTGCTCGACTCGTCCAGTCCCGACGCGCCGGGCGAACTGAAAACGCGCGCGCGTCTCGAGCCGGGCTCCGCCGCCTTTCTGGAGCAGGAGGGGATCGCCGAGAGCAATGCGCAGGTCAAAGGGGCCGGCCCCTTTCCAGACATTCCGCTCATCGTCATTGCGGCGACGGACCACGGGCCTTTCTTCAGGCAGTGGGAGCCGATGCTGATGCGCCTTCAGGAACAGCTCGCCACCCTCTCTCCCAAAGCCTCGCTCGTCGTGGCGCAAGGGAGCGGCCACGACATTCAGATCGACCGGCCGAAAATTGTCATCGATGCGGTCAAGCGGCTGGTCGAGAACCGCAAATAAAGCGCCCGCCATTTTGGGCGCGGCGGCCTTTCGAGCCGCTCGTCCCGCGCGCGCCGGAAGCGGGCTTGACCATATGGGTAAATCACTATAGCTGAAGCGCCGTTCGGCCATCCGAGCCGAAAACCCGCAAAAGGCGATGAACGAAGAGCTTTCATCCCCGCGAGCGCAAAGCGCCGAGGACCATCTCCTCAAGGCGCAGCTCGTTCAGAAAATCGACGCGCTGTTGAAGGAGCGCGGCCTCAAGCAGGTGGAGGCCGCGCAACTCTTCGGCGTGAAGCAACCCGACGTCTCGAAGATGCTGCATGGCGACTTCCGCCAGTTTTCGGTCGAGCGGCTCCTGCGTTTCCTTGTCGCGCTGGGACAGGACGTGGAGATCGTCGTGACGCCGCGTCGCCCCGACGCCGCGGAAGCCGCGACGCTTCGCATCGCTTGGGACAGGATTTGAGAAAAAAGGATCTCCGGATGACCGCAGCCGCGCGCATTGAGGCCAATTACGCTCCCGTCGGCGCCGAGGCGCTCGACGCCAGCATCCAGAACGCCAAGAAGGCGCTGCTGAACCTCGAAAAGGGCGACGGCCACTGGTGCTTCGAACTTGAGGCGGATACGACGATCCCGGCCGAATATGTGCTCATGCGCCATTTCCGCGCCGAGCCGGTGGACGCCGAACTCGAGCGCAAGATCGGCGTCTATCTGCGCCGCACGCAAGGCGATCACGGCGGCTGGCCGCTCTTTCAGGACGGCGCCTTCAACATCAGCGCCAGCGTGAAGGCCTATTTCGCGCTCAAGATGATCGGCGACGACGCCAACGCGCCGCATATGGTTCGCGCCCGCGAGGCGATTCTCGCCCATGGCGGCGCGGCGGCCTCCAACGTCTTCACGCGCTCGCTGCTGGCGCTCTATGGCGAAATCCCGTGGCGCGGCGTGCCGGTGATGCCGGTGGAAATCATGCTCTTGCCGCGCTGGTTCCCCTTCCACCTCGACAAGATCTCCTATTGGGGCCGCACCGTGCTCGTGCCGCTGCTGGTGCTCATGACCTACAAGCCACGCGCGAAGAACCCCAAGGGCGTGCGCATCCAGGAACTCTTCACGACGCCGCCGGAAGACGTGAAAATCTGGCCGAAGGGCGAACATCAGACCTGGCCCTGGGCGCATCTCTTCGGCGAACTCGACAAGCTGCTGCGGTTGATCGAACCCCATATGCCGAAACGCATCCGCGAGCGCTCGATCCGGCTCGCCGAGCGCTGGACCACCGAGCGCCTCAACGGCGTCGATGGCCTCGGCGCCATCTTCCCGGCCATGGTCAACAGCCTGCTGATGTATGACGTGCTGGGCGTCCCCGAGACCGATCAGCGCGTGAAGGACGCGCGCGAATCGATCGAGCGCCTGCTGGTCGTCAACGAGACCGAAGCCTATTGCCAGCCCTGCGTCTCGCCGGTCTGGGACACGTCGCTCGTCGCCCATGCGCTGCTCGAGACCGGCGACGAGGATGCGCGCGAACGCGCCCGCGCCGCCTGCGACTGGCTCGCTCCGCGGCAGGTGCTCGACGTGAAGGGCGACTGGGCGGCGCAGCGGCCCGACCTGCGCCCCGGCGGCTGGGCCTTCCAATACGCCAACGCCCATTATCCGGACGTGGACGACACGGCCGTCGTCGCGACTGCGATGGACCGTCTCACCAGCGCCGAAGAGAAGAAACCCTATGCCGAGCGCATCGCGCGGGCGAAGGAGTGGATCGTCGGCATGCAGTCCAAGAATGGCGGCTGGGGCGCCTTCGACGCCGACAATGAATATCACTATCTCAATCACATCCCCTTCGCGGACCATGGCGCGCTGCTCGATCCGCCGACGGTCGACGTCTCCGCGCGCTGCGTCTCCATGCTCGCGCAGCTCGGCGACACGATCGAGACGAGCGAATGCCTCAAGCGCGGCGTCGATTATCTCCTGAAGGAACAGGAGAAGGACGGCTCCTGGTTTGGCCGCTGGGGCGCCAACTACATCTACGGCGCCTGGTCGGCGCTTTGCGCCCTCAACGCCGCCGGCCTGCCGCATGATCATGGGGCCTATCGCCGCGCGGTGAACTGGCTCGTCTCGATTCAGAACCCGGACGGCGGCTGGGGCGAGGATCTCTCCAGCTACAAGCTGGACTACAAGGGCTACGAGCCCGCGCCCTCCACCTCGTCGCAAACCGCCTGGGCGCTGCTCGCCCTGATGGCGGCGGGAGAGACGGAACATCCCGCCGTGGCGCGCGGCGTCGCCTGGCTTCAGGCGACGCAGGCCGAAAACGGTCTGTGGAACGAGCCGCGCTTCACAGCGACGGGCTTCCCCCGCGTCTTCTACCTGCGCTATCACGGCTATTCGAAATTCTTCCCGCTGTGGGCGCTCGCGCGCTATCGCAATCTGACGCGCGCCAACAGCAAGCGCGTGCAAGTGGGGCTCTGACGCCCCGGAGGGGCAATGACCCGCCTGTTCAGCCGCAAGAGGGAAACGGCGCCGGACCCGTCGGCGCCGATCCTCGTCGTCACGGGTATGAAGCAAGAGGCCGCCTGCGCCGCGGGCGACGGCGTCGTCACAATCTGCAGCGGCGCCGACGTCGCGCGGCTGCGCGCGGAATTGTCGAAACTGAGGAACGCCAGATTCTCCGCCATAGTGAGCTTCGGGCTCGCCGGCGCGCTCGATTACGCGCTGCGGCCGGGCGATCTTCTGGTGGCGGACGCCGTGATCGCGAACGACGCCCGCCGCGCCGCGCACGGGCGCCTTTCCGACGCGCTGAGGGAAGGCGCGGCGGCGAAGGGCTGCAAGATCATCCATGGCGAGGTCGCCGGCGTCGATGCGCCCGCGATGGACACGGACGCCAAGACGAAACTGCGCGAATCGACGGGCGCCGCCGCCGTCGACATGGAGTCGCATGTCGCGGCGGCCTTCGCCGAAGCGCGAAAGCTTCCCTTCGCCGTCGTGCGCGCGATCAGCGACCCCGCCGCCCGCGCCCTGCCGCCGCTCGCCGCGCAGGCGCTGACGCCGGAGGGCGACGTCGACGCGAAAAAAGTGGCGCGCGAACTGCTTCGCGCGCCATCTCAAATCGGCGGATTGATTCTTGCGGGTCTCGATTCCCGCGCGGCCTTCGGCGCCTTAGGCCGCTGTGGGCCGCTTCTCGGACCGCTCTCTCGCCTCGTGCTCGCGAATCTCTGAGAGCCGCGCGACGTTCTCGTCATAGACATATTCGGCCGGACGCTGGTTCGCGAGCGAGACGTCGGGCGCCATCGGGCCTTCCGTGCGCACGCCGAAGAGCGCCACCCAGGCGGCCTTCCAGGGACGCCGCACGGCGTCCTTCACGGCGCTGGCCTCGAAGCCGGAATGCACCATGCAGTCGGCGCATTTTTCGTAATTGCCGACCCCATAGGCGTCCCAGTTCGTCTCTTCCATCAACTGCTTGAAGGTCGGCACATAGCCTTCGCCGAGCAGGTAGCAGGGGCGCTGCCAGCCGAAGACCGTGCGCAGCGGATTGCCCCAGGGCGTGCAGAGATAGCTCTCGTTGCCCGCAAGGAAATTCATGAACAGGCCGGACTGCTGAAACTGCCAAGCCTTGCCGCCGCGGCCGCGGCGCAGGATGGCGCGGAACAGTTCTTTCGTTCTCTGCCGGTTGAGGAAATGCGTCTGGTCCGGCGCGCGCTCGTAGGCGTAGCCCGGCGACACCGTCATCCCGTCGACGCCGAGCGCCGTCGTCTCATCGAGAAATTTCGCGACGCGCGCCGGATCGGCGTCGGAGAAGAAGGTGCTGTTCGTCGTGACGCGGAAGCCCTTTTCCTTCGCAAGCTTGATCGCCTCCACGGCGCGCTCGTAGACGCCCTCCTGACAGACGGCGTGATCGTGCATCTCCTTGTCGCCGTCGAGATGGATCGACCAGGTGAAATAGGGCGAGGGCTTGTACTGGTCGATCTTCTTGGCCATCAGCAGCGCGTTGGTGCAGACGATGGCGAATTTGCCGCGCTTGACGATGCCCTCGACGATCTGCGGCAAATCCTTGTGCAGCAAGGGCTCGCCGCCGGCGATGACCACGACGGGCGCGCCGCATTCGTCGACGGAGGAGAGACACTCCTCGACCGAAAGACGCCTGTTGAGGATATGATCCGGGTAATCGATCTTGCCGCAGCCGGCGCAGGCGAGGTTACAGCGGAACAGTGGCTCCAGCATCAAAACGAGGGGGTAGCGCTTTCTGCCCAGAAGATGCTGTTTGACGATATAGGCGCCGATTTTCGCAACGTAACGAAAGGGTATGGACACGGCTTGTTCCTGCTGTGGTGCGCGAGCCTTCAAGGGGCCGCGAGACAAGAGCGCAGGCGCGCGTCATGCCGCGGACGTCGCGCCGGCTTGGCCGTCTAGCACGAAAGGGCGGCAAGGAAAACCCGGCGCGCCCGCTCTTGCCAACGGGCAAAAAACGGACTCAATTCCGTCGCATCAAGCGAAAGACTGTCGGCGGGGGATTGATCGAGGGGTCGCATTTCATGACGAAAGTCGCCTTTCTGTGCGCCGCCGCCGACCGGAAGGGCGCGCAATGAGCGCCGTCGCCCCGCCCCCCGCCTCTGAGTCGCGGCCCCCGCGCCGCCTGCCCTCGCTTCACGCGCTCGCCGCCCCGCTCGCGCGCTTCTGGGCCGGGGAAATCGACCTCGGCCGGGTCGGCATGGCGGTGACGCTGCCGGTGCTCGCCTGGGTTTTCTATACGACCTCTTCCGGCATGATCGACATCATGCAGAAGGAGCCGGACGACGTCGTCGGCCTCGCCGGCGCCTTCGTGGCGACCTCCGCCGTGCTCGTCATGCTCGCGACGACCTCCTGGTCGCTCGGCGCGGATCTCGCGGCCCTCATCGCCCGCCGTCGCATGGCGCGCGAGCGCATGGTGATGAAGACGCTGGTCACAGCGGCCGTTTTCGTCTTCGTCTTCTCGATCTCGGCCTTCTTTTCCTTCACTTATTATTACAACAACATCTTCAAGCTCTCCTCGCGCAAGATCGTCGCCGAGCTGCAGCCCATGGAGCTCGCCGCGGAAGTCGTCCTGCCGGCGGCGAAGGAGATCGGCGCGGCCTATGAGGCGGCCTCCGCAAAGATCGTCGCAAGCCCATCCTTCAAGGCCTATCTCGACTCGCTCGACGGGCTGATCGACACGGCCCGCACGGCCGGCCCGGCGCTGCGCGAGGCGATCCGGAAAAGCCAGGAGGCGCAGCAGGCGGTTCTGGCCCGGGCGGCGCAGCAGGCGGCCGCGGAAATCGAGAGCGCCAATGCGGCGCGCCGGCAATATGACGACGCCCGCGCCGAGATCGCGACGCTCGAGAAGAGCGTGGAAAACCTCGACGCCATCATCAAGGCGAAACAGGAGGAAATCGCCGCCCTCGGCGCGACCGCGCGTCAGGAGGAACAGCTCGCGATCGACGCCGAACATGGGCTCGACAACAAGGGCGCGGTCTGCGGCCCGAACTGCCGCGGCCATCGCGTAAAGGCGGAGGAAGCGAACCGACGCGCTGCAACCATTCGCCAGACCCTCGCGGCGCCCATGAACGAGCGCGCCGCCGCCCTGAGAAAGCGCGACGCCCTCGCGGCGCAATCGATCGCCCTGAAACAAAAAGCGGAAGCCGCCGCAACGGCTGCGGCGCGCCCCATGCCGAAAGTGGAGGCGACGGTCGATCTCGACGCGACGCTGCGCGATCTTGCCGCGTTGCGCGACCAGCTGCGCGTCGAACCCGACTGGGCGAAGGCCCGAGCGGCGAAGCCGCTCTGCGAGCCCATTCTCGCCGCCGCGCGCCAGTCCAACGCCCTGCCCGCCGCCGTCCCGCGCGACTTCGCCTGCGAGCCGCAGGGCGAGGCGCGCGATCTACTGTCGGCGCGCGACGAGGTCATCGCCGCCCGCGCGGCTTTCGCCGCGAAGTGCGGCCTCGAAACCGGCCTGCGCGAAGAATTGAACGTCATCGTCGCGAAAATCCGCTCGGCTCCCGCAGCCGACAAGGCCGCCCTGGCCAACGGCTTCAACGAGGCGAAAGGCCTCGTCGACGCCTGCGTCGTCGCGGGCAAGGCGGCGGGAATTCCGGAAGCCGGGGTGCGGGAGCTGTTGAAAAAGAGCGACGCGTTCCTGCGCGCCCACTCCAGCGAGCGCAATAAGTTCGAGCTCGCGCGCGAGGCCTTCTGGAGCTTCACGCCCGACTCCACCATGGCGCTCGGCGTCGCCATGGCGCAGGACGCCTTTCTCTTCATCATGAAATTCCTCTCGGAGATCTTCAAACGCGGCTTCGAGGCGCGCGAGCGCCGCCAGTTCGCGACGCCCATGGATCTCACCGACGACGAGGAGGAGCCGGTCGAAATTCGCGCGATGAAGGCTATGCTCCGCATGGCGAAGCCCGTGCGCGGCGACATGAGCGAGATCGACCCGCGCGACCCCGCCCTGCAACTGCTCGCGCATAATGTGCGCGACAATCTCGTCGCCCTTCTCAACCGGCTGGTGCGCGACGAGATCGCCCATGTCGACCGCAAGGGCGCCTATGTCGTGGACAATGTCACGATCGCGCAGGCGGAGGCCCGGCTTTTCGCGGCAATGAAGCCGCGCGCGTTGCGGGCTGCCCGATATGCGCTGGAGGGCGCCGCCGCCGGCGGCGGGTCACGCGCCTATTACGCCGACCCCGTCCTCGCCCAGTCGCGGCGGCGCAGGCCGACGGCGCTGGAGCGCTATCTCCCGCCGGCGCAGGAAGGCGCCCGGGCGGCGGAATAGAATTCAGGCCGCCGCCCGCGCACGCCCCCAGGAGGGCACGTAGCGCAGGCACAGGCCCGGCAGCGGATGGGTGAGGCCCGAGGCGACGCAGACGTCCCGCCAGCGCGGAAAGGCGGACGGCAGAACCTGAAGCGCGACGCCGACGGCGGCGAGGAAATCGGCTTCCGTGGGAAAATCATGGGCGCCGAAATCGAGGAAGGCGTCCGCGCCCGTCTCGGCGCCGTCCAGCAGCAGCTCGAGAATCGCTTGCGCCCAGGCGGTCCGCTCGATCAGCGGCCGCAGGCGCGCGGAATCGGGCCGGGCGACGCGCCAGCTCAGCGGCGCGTCATTCAATCGCGCGCGCTCGTCTTCCTGCGCGAGATCGGGAATCGCCCGCAGCTCCGATTCGGCCACGGTCAGACAGACATAAGGATCGCGCCGCCAGGTCTCGAAGTCGCCGATCCAGATCGCGGACTGATGATGGAGGCGCCCAAAGCCGCCCTCTCCGTCCTCCGGACGAAAGCGCGCCCGCATGAAAACCATGGCGCCGCCGATGGGGCGCGCGACGAAGCAGCCGTCGGCGCGCGCGTCAATGTCGATGGCGTCGGGCTCGAACCGGCGCAGCGCCGTGAGACGGGGCGGCGACAGATGTGCGTCCCAGGCGGGATCGAGGCCCCGCGAGCGGCGCGTGACGGCGTAGCCCGCCGACGCCGGCACGCGGCGTTCGTCGCCCACGCCGAGCTTGCCGTAATGCAAACGATGGAAGGAAATGACGCTCGTCTCGTCGCCCGTCGCCATTCGCGGCGCCCTCACTCTACTCTACGCGTATCGGTAGAAATAGGCGGGCCGGATTAAGCAAGAATTGACGATGTCGAAAATTCCTCAATCCGCGCGTCGAGTTGCGCGTGGGAGAAGGTGAAGGCGCTGTCGAGCCCGAGCGCGGCGTAGAGGATCGGCTCCGCGGTGAGAAACGGGCGCCAATATTCGGCATAGGCGCGCCGGCCCTCGATCCCCGCGCGGCGGAAGCGGCGCTCGCCGGGCTGATGGGGATCCATGTTCGGATTCTGGAATCGCTTCGTGAAGCCATAGGCCGAGCAGACGGTGTAGCGCACGGAGACGCCCGCGGGCTCCAGCGCGCGCAGCCGGTCGAGCCATTGCGCCGCGCGCAGCGACTTGCGCACCGCATGCAGGGCGACGGCGGGGTCGCAGGCGTAGGTGAAGGCGCTTGGGCCGAGCCGCACGAACAGCCGCTCATATTGCGAGAAGGCGACCACGACGCGCCTGAGCTTTTTCTCGCGTGCGAGCGCCAGACGGTCGATGAGCCGCGCGAGCGTCCCGGTCCAGGCGGAGTCCTCCAGACGGACGAGCGGCAGCACCATGACGATCGCATCCGAATCGAGCATCTGACGCGCGAGCTTCGCCTTGACGTCATTGAGGATCGCGACCTCGGCCCCATCCGGCGGCACGGCGATTTCGCCCGCCGAGTCGACGATCTCCAGCAGCCAGGGGCCGCGCGTGACGACCTCGGGCGGCGCCTCGCCGTTCACCGAGAGGCGGAAGAAATATTCATAGGTGTCGAGCGTGTCGGTCGCGACGCCGCCCTCGGCGAAATCGCGCTTGAGACGTTCATAATCGCCCTGCTCGACAGACAGCAGTTCGGACCTGCGCGGATCGAGGGATTCGAGGCCGAATTCGGCGCGCGTGATCGGCTGGAGCGCGGGACGCAGGCGCGGCGAATAGCCGAAGGCGCTCTGCGCGACGCAATCGGCGAGCGAGGCGAGAAGCGAGGATTTGCCGCCCTTCTTCGGCCCGACGAGACAGATGGCGACTTTTTCCGTCATGCGATTCCCTTGACGCGCGCGACAATACAGGCCGAAAGCGGCGCGCGAAAGGTAACGCGGTGGCGTAGACGCGCCCGCCGTGCTAAGCGCGCGCCATGCTCGAAGGCCTTCCCCCCAATGGCGCCAGCCATGTGCTGCGCCTCTCCACGGACGAGCGGCGCGCCCGCGCCGTCGCCGACATCATCGTCGAGACGTTCGACCCGACGGAAACCGCCGCCGGCGCCTTCGAGGTCGACGATGGCCCCGTCTGGTCCGTCGAAGTCTATTTCGCGGAGGCGCCCGACGAGGAGGAGATTCGCGGGCTGATCGAGGCGGCAAGCGACGCGGAGACCGCCGCGCGGGCGGAATTCGCGGAGATCGCCAGGGAAGACTGGGTCCAGAAATCGCTCGCCGGGCTCGAGCCGGTGCGCGCGGGCCGCGTGCTGGTGCACGGCTCCCACGACCGCGGCCGCCTGCGCGTGAACGACGTGGGCGTGGAGATCGAGGCCGCGCTCGCCTTTGGCACGGGGCATCACGGCACGACGCTGGGCTGCCTTCGGGCGCTCGACCGCATTCTGAAACGCCGCCGGCCGCGCCGCGTGCTCGACGTCGGCACGGGCACGGGCGTGCTCGCCATCGCGGCGGCGAAACTGCTGCGCCAGCCCGTCGCCAGTGGCGACATCGACCCGGTCGCAGTCGAGACGGCGCGCGCCAACGCCCGCGCCAATGGCGCGGGGATCTGGGTTCGGCCCGTCGTCGCGACAGGGCTGCGCCACGGCGCCATGGCGGGCAAATATGATCTCATCTTCGCCAACATCCTCGCAAAGCCCCTCCGCCTTCTCGCGCCCGCAGTCGCCCGGGCCGCCGGACCGCGCGCGGACCTCGTGCTCTCGGGCCTTCTCGCCCGCGACGTCGCTGGCGTGCTCTCGGCCTATCGGGCGCAGGGCTTCTCGCTCGCGGAGCGCCGCGACATCGACGGCTGGGCGACCATCGTGCTGCGCCGGGGCGGGGCGTAATCTCACGTCCCTCGGTTCAAAACGATCGGCGGCGCCAGAGAAAGCGGCCCCCGCGATCCCTTGATCCCCTTCAGCAAGATCCGCGTCGCCGGCGCGTCGGGGCGCGTGTAGACCGGCTGGATCGAGAGGGCGCCGAGCCGCCCCTCCACCGCCGCGAGGCAGGCGGAGAGCGCGTCGGCGCGGTGGATCATCGCGAAAGTTCCGCCCGGCGCCAGAAGCGCCAGCGCGCCGCGCGTCCATTCGGCGAGCGGCGCCGTCGCGACATGGGCGCGGGCCTTGGCGGCGTCGGGGCTCGTTCGCACCCGCGCGGGATCGTAGAAAGGCGGATTGGTCAGAACGAGCGCGGCCGACTCGTCGGCAAGGCCCGCCGCACGGCGCGATTTCGCCGAGGTGGCGTCCGCCTGGTGGACGCGGGCGCGCTCTGCGAGCCCGTTGCGTGCGATATTCTCCCGGGCGAGGTCGCAGCTTTCCGGGTCGATTTCCACAAGTCCGACCCGCGCCCGCGGCGCATGGACGGCCGCCATGAGCCCCACGGCCCCGGCCCCCGCCCCGACGTCGAGAATGAGCCCCGCCTGCTCCGGGGGCGCCATCGCGGCGAGCAGCACGGCGTCGTGGCCGGCGCGGTGGCCCCCGCCCTGCCGCAGGCGCAGCCGCCCGTCCAGAAATCCGTCCGCGTCCTCGCCGCTCATCCTCTCCCCTGCTCCGCCGCGCGCGACAGTCTCACAGCCGGCGCCCCTCTCCAAGCGCGCGAAAAAATTTCGCGCCGCAGGATTTTTGCTCCAAGGCGTTGACCCGGCGACGACTCCGGCTGAAGCCAAACCGGATTTATCCATTGTTTTAAAACGAATTTTAACTGTCCGATTCAGCCTGCGCTCGATGTCCCACGGCAAGACGAGGCCGGTAGAGGGGTTCTGATGCGAGAGAAAAGCGGCAATCCCCATGTCCATTTGCATCTACAGCACAGCTAAAGGCGAAGCCTCTTCCGCCGGCGTCTTGGATTTCGGCAGCCGGCTGGATCAGCTGGCCATGTGCGCCCGCGGCCTGGAAGTCGCGGTGGACGCCTTCTGCGCCGGCCGGGACGACGAGGCGGCGCGCAGGCTCGCGCGGCTCGCGGCGGGCGTCGCCGAACAGAGCGAGCGGCTGGCCAAGGCGGCGCGCGAGGTTTCCATCGAGCCGCTTAGCTAGCGCCCGCGCTTCCCGGAGAAACGGCCCGCTGCGATATTGCGTCGCATAATTATCGTCTTGGGACAAAGGCTTGGCGGCGACTTGCCGGGCAGGGCGCAAGGACGTAAATTCGCGGCCTTCAGATCGATAGGCCGTAGGGGGGTCCGTGGGTATCGTTATTCCGCTCGAAGAGAAGAAAGCCGCGGGCCTCGAGAACCTTCTCGAACTCATTCGCCCCGACCTCGAGCGCACCAATCAGCTCATCATCCAGCGCACCGGCTCGGACGTGACCACCATTCCCGAGGTCGCGAATCATTTGATTTCGGCCGGCGGCAAGCGCCTGCGCCCGATGCTGGTGCTCGCGACCGCGGGCATGTGCGGCTACAAGGGCGACGGCCACCTGAAATTCGCCGCGGGCATCGAGTTCATGCACACGGCGACCCTGCTCCACGACGACGTCGTGGACGAGTCGAACATGCGCCGCGGCAAGATCGCCGCACGGATGCTCTGGGGCAACCAGACCTGCGTGCTCGTCGGCGACTTCCTTCTGGGCCACGCGTTCAAGATGATGGTCGAGCCAGGCATGATCCCGCCGCTCACGGTCGTCTCGCAGGCGGCGGCGGTGATCGCGGAAGGCGAGATCCTTCAGCTCAACGCCGCCAAGGACACGACGACGACGGAGGACGCCTATATGGCCGTCATCCGCCGCAAGACCGCCGAACTGTTCGCGGCCGCCGCGGAAGTGGGCGTGATGCTGGCCGGCAAGCCCAAGGCGGACGAAGCCGCCGCGCGCAGTTACGGCATGAATCTCGGCATCGCCTTCCAGCTCATCGACGACGCGCTGGACTACGGCGGCTCCTCGGCAAAGCTGGGAAAAAACGTCGGCGACGATTTCCGCGAGGGCAAGATCACCCTGCCCGTGGTGCTCGCCTTCCGCCGCGGCAGCGAGAAAGAGCGCGAGTTCTGGCGGCGCACGCTGGAAAAGGGCGAGATCAACGACGGCGACGTAGAAACCGCCTGCGGCCTGATGAAGAAGCACAAGGCGCTCGACGACACCATCGAGCGGGCGGCCCATTACGGCGCGATCGCGCGCGACGCGATGGAGATTTTCCCGGCGTCGCCGTGGAAGGACGCGCTGCTCGAAGTCGTCGATTTCTGCATCGAGCGCGTCTACTGACCGACGCGACGACACGCGATGGACTAAACGCCGGCCGAGGCGACGCTTCGGCCGGCGTTTTCCTTGTCAGGACTTCAGGCACTCGGCCTTGAACTGGCGCTTCGCCTTGCCCTTGAGGCCCTTGGCCGCGGCCTGCTCGTTGCAGATCTTTTCCTTTTCGGCCCTAGAGACCGGCGCGGCGACGGGAGCGTTTTCCGCGCCCGACGCGGCGGCGCCCGCCTCTCCACCGGCCTTGGGGGCGATCTCCGCCGGCGGCTTCCACACGGTTTCGGCGCGGGCCAGGCCGCCGGCGAGCAGCGCCGCGCAGGCGCCGGCGGCGAAAATCGTCTTCACGCTGTAGTACATGACGTCTCTTTTTATGTTTCGGAAGCCGGTTCGAGCGGCTCCGCGACTCTCCCTCGACCGCACGCTAAGCGAAAGCGGCCGCGCAGAGATTATGACAATTTCAAGAAAATGTCTTGAGACGCGTTTTTTCGCGGAGAAAGCGGAGTCTGCGCGTCAGGGACGCCCGCCGTGCTTCCAGAAATGGACGGCGAGCATTGCGGCGAGCGCCGACAGGAAAAGCCGCAGGAAGATGCGTTTCGGCATCAGCCCCGGCGCCGGAAAGGCTTGCGCGCGGCGCGAGGACGGGCCGTTCGAACGCACACTGGCGAAACGCGTGCTGACGAAATTCATGTGGCGCCCCCTTCCCTGTGTCGACGGAACATGCGGTAAGGCTAACGCGCAAGAGGTTGCCGTTTGCTTGCGCCAATGTCCCAGTCGCGCGCCCGCCGGCGCGCTAAACGGGCGCCCGGAGACTTAAAAAAATTATGGCTGACGCGAAGAAAATCGAAAAAGCGGATTTCGACCTGACCGCCGCGCCGCCAAGGGCGGAACCCCGTCCTTCGCAAATCGTCGCGCACGGGCGCGTGATCGAAGACCCATACGCCTGGCTCGCGGCGGAGAACTGGCGCGAAGTGCTGCGCGACCCGCGGACGCTGCCCGACGATATCGCCGCTGTCGTGAAAGCGGAGAACGCCTATTGCGCGAAGGTCGTCGCGCCGCTGAGGGCGCTGCGCAAGCAACTCGCGAGGGAACTGCGCGGCCGCATCAAGGAGGACGACGCGGACGTTCCCGACAATGACGGTCCCTACGCCTATTACGGCCGTTTCGACGACGGCGCCGAACATCCCCTCTATTGCCGCCGTCCGCGCGACGGCGGACCCGAGAGCGTGCTGCTCGACGGCGAGGCGCTCGCGGCGGGCCGCGACTTTTTCGACATCGGCGAAACCGCGCATGCGCCCGACCATGCGCAACTCGCCTGGAGCGTGGACGACACGGGCTCCGAGCTTTACGCCATCCGCACCCGGGCTTTGAGCGATGGGCTGGACCGCGGCGACGTCGTGACCGACACGGACGGCTCCATCGTCTGGAGCGCCGATTCCCGCGCCTTCTATTACGTCCGAGTCGATGAAAACCACCGCACCGCGCAGGTCTTCCGCCACGAGATCGGCGCGGATCCGGCGAGCGACCGGCTGATCGTCGAGGAGCCCGACGGCGCCTGGTTCGTCGGACTCTCGGAAAGTCGCTGCCGACGTTTCGCGATCGTCTCGATCCGCGGCCATGACGCCTCGGAATGCTGGCTGATCGACCTGCGCGACGCACGCCTCCCGCCGCGTCTCGTGGCGAAGCGCGAGCCGAAGCTGCGCTACGACGTCGAGCCGCACGGCGATTTCGTCTACATCCTCAACAACGCCGACGGCGCGGACGATTTCCGCATCTCGGTCGCGCCGCTCGCCGCGCCCGAACGGGCCAACTGGCGGGACGTCGCGCCTCATCGCGCGGGCGCGATGATCGTCGCCTTCACCGTCTACCAAAACCATCTCGTCTGGATGCTGCGCGAAAACTCTCTGCCGCGCATCGTCATCCGCAATCTCGCGACGGGCGAAGATCACGCGATCGCCTTCGCGGAAGAAGCCTATGCGCTCGAAATCGATCCCGGCCTAGAGTTCGACGCGAACACGCTGCGGTTCGTTTATTCCTCGATGACGACGCCCGAGGAAACCTACGACTACGACATGGACGCCCGCACGCGCACGCTGCGCAAGCGGCAGGAAATTCCCTCGGGCCACGATCCGAAGCGCTACGTCACGCGCCGTCTCTTCGCTCCCGCGCCCGACGGCGAAAGCGTGCCCGTCACTTTACTCCATTGCGCCGATTTCACGCCCGGCGGGGACGGCGCGCCTCTGCTGCTTTACGGCTACGGAGCCTATGGCCATTCGCTCTCGGCGGATTTCGACGAGGACGCGCTGTCGCTCGTCGATCGCGGCTTCGTCTATGCGCTCGCCCATGTTCGCGGCGGAACCGACAAGGGCTGGGCGTGGTACGAGAACGGAAAGCTCGACAGGAAGACGAACACCTTTTCCGACTTCATCGCCTGCGCGCGTCATCTGATTTGGGCAGGCTACACGCGCGAAGGCGCCATCGTGGCGCAGGGCGCTTCCGCGGGCGGCATGCTGATGGGGGCCGTCGCCAACGCGGCGCCCGAGCTCTTCGCCGGCGTCATCGCCGGCGTGCCTTTCGTCGACGTTCTCAACACCATGCTGCGCGACGACCTGCCGCTCACGCCGCCGGAGTGGCTCGAATGGGGCAATCCCATCGCCGATCCGCAAGCCTTCGACCGCATCGCGTCCTATTCGCCTTACGACAACGTGCGCGCGCAGAACTATCCGCCGATTCTCTCCATCGCCGGCGTCACGGATCCGCGCGTCACCTATTGGGAGCCGCTGAAGTGGGCTGCGAAACTGCGCACGGCCATGACGGGCGGCGGCCCCGTTCTGCTGCATCTGCATATGAGCGGGCACGCCGGCGCTTCGGGGCGTTTCGAGGCGCTGGAGGACACCGCGCTGGAATACGCCTTCGCCATCGCCTGCGCGGCGCGCTCGACTGCCGCGGCGGGGACAGGCTAATCTCGCGCGACGCTCGCCGTTACACGAAAAATCAGGGGAACGCTCGATGGCTATCGACTCGAAACATCCCGAAACGCTCTCGTTGCACGCCGGCTGGCGCGCCGATCCAGCGACCGGCGCCGTCGCGGTCCCCATTTATCAGACGACCTCCTTCCAGTTCCGCGACACGGAACACGCCGCCAATCTCTTCGCCCTGAAAGAGCTCGGGCCGATCTATACGCGCATCGGCAATCCGACGACGGACGTGCTGGAACAGCGGCTCGCCGCGCTCGAGGGCGGCGTCTCGGCGCTGGCGCTGTCGTCCGGCCAGGCGGCTTCGGCCTTCGCGCTTCAAAATCTGGCGAAGGTCGGCGACAATGTCGTCTCCTCGACGGATCTCTACGGCGGCACCTGGAATCTCTTCGCCAACACGTTGAAGGACCAGGGAATCGAGGTTCGCTTCGTCGATCCCGCGGACCCCGAGAATTTCCGCCGCGCCACGGACGACCGCACGCGCGCCTATTATGCGGAGACGCTGCCCAATCCGAAGCTCACCGTGTTTCCGATCGCGGAAGTCGCGGCGATCGGGCGCGACTATGGCGTTCCGCTGATCGTCGACAATACGGCGGCGCCGATCATCGCGCGCCCGCTCGACCATGGCGCGGCCGTCGTCGTCTATTCGACGACGAAATATCTCGGCGGCCACGGAACGTCGATCGGCGGCGCCATCATCGACGGCGGCAATTTCGACTGGGAGAAATTCCCCGCGCGCCAGCCCGCGCTGACGACGCCCGATCCAAGCTATCACGGCGCCGTGTGGGTCGAGGCGGTGAAGCCGCTCGGCCCCATCGCCTACATCATCAAGGCGCGCACGACGCTGCTGCGCGATCTCGGCGCCGCGCCCTCGCCCTTCAACGCCTTCCTCACGCTGCAGGGGATCGAGACCGTCGCGCTGCGCATGGAGCGCCATGTCGCCAACGCGCGGAAGGTGGCGGATTTCCTCGCGAGCCGGGGCGAAGTGGCGAAAGTCATCTATCCCTCGCATCAGACCGGCGAAGCCAAGGCGCGCGCCGACAAATATCTGAAGGGCGGCTATGGCGCGCTCGTCGGCTTCGAGCTGAAGGGCGGCGCGGAGGCGGGACGCCGCTTTATCGACGCGCTGCAAATGTTCTATCACGTCGCCAATATCGGCGACGCGCGCAGCCTCGCGATTCACCCCGCGACGACGACGCATTCGCAGCTCGGCGAGGAAGCGCAGTTCACGGCCGGCGTGACGCCCGGCTATGTGCGTCTCTCGATCGGCCTCGAACATATCGACGACATCGTCGCCGATCTCGAGCGGGGGCTGAAAGCGGCGGGGGCGTAGAGCGAGCCGCTCTCCGGCGCCGTCGCCACCCGCGCGCTCCCATCTCGCCTCTTCAGGGGAAGAGATGGGAGCGAAGCCGTCCGTCTTCCGCCATTTCTCACTTCACCTTCACCGGATAGCCGGCGACCACCAGCGCTACATGCGCGGAGATCTTCGCGACCTCCTGATGCAGGAGACCCGCCGCGTCGCGAAAGACGCGGGCGAGCGCGTTTTCGGGGACGATCGACAGGCCCACTTCCGGCGAGACCGCGACGGTCGGCGCGTCGCGCTTCGTGAGCGCAGAGACGAGCGCCGCGCGATCCGCGACGAGATCGGCCTCGACGAACATTCTGTTCGAGAGCCATATGCCCAGACAGTCGATCAGCAGAGGCGCGTCCGTCGGCGCGGCGAGAATCGCCTCGGGCAAGTCCTGCGGCGCCTCGACCGTGCGCCAGCCGCCGCCGCGGCGCGACCGATGGAGCGCGATCCGCGCGCGCATTTCGTCGTCGAACGCCTGCGCCGTGGCGATGTAAATCCACGGGGAAGGATGCGCCATGACGAGCCGTTCGGCATAGGCGCTCTTGCCGGAGCGCGCGCCGCCGAGGACAAAGGCAAGATGCGGGTTTTCGGTCATGGGCCCACGCTTCTGAACGGCGCGCGCGCGAGCAGGCCGCCCTCGCGGTCGAAGACGATGACTTCCAGCGCCATGGCGCAAGGCCCCAGCGCGCGCGCCGCGGTCTCCCATGCGCCCAGCGCGATCGGCGCCGCGAGATCGACGCCCGCCGCCCGCGCGATGAGCAGCGCGTCGAGCGCGCTGTTGGCGTGTGCGACGCGCGCCGCCGTTCGATCGTCCGCGCCGGCGCCGCGGGCCGTTTCGGCAAGCCGCGAAAAATCGACGCTCGACCGGCCGGAATGCAAATCGAGCTGGCCCTGCGCCAGCTTGACCATCTTGGCGAAGCCGCCGCCGATGGTGAGGCGGGCGACCGGATGCGTCCGCAGATATTTCAGCAGGCCGCCGGCGAAATCGCCCATTTCGACGAGCGCGGCCTCGGGCAGATCGTAGAGGCGCCGCACCGCCGCTTCCGACGTCGAGCCGGTGGTTCCGGCGATATGGCTGATTCCGCTCGCGCGCGCGACGTCGACGCCGCGATGAATGCTGTCGATCCAGGCGGCGCAGGAAAAGGGCGTGACAATTCCCGTCGTGCCGAGGACCGACAAACCGCCCACAATTCCGAGTCGGCCGTTGAGCGTGTGTTTCGCCATCTCCTCCCCGCCGGGAATGGAAATCTCGATCTCCGCGTCGGGCGCCGCGCCGAGCGATTGCGCCGCCTCCTCGATCGTCTGGCGCATCATCCGGCGCGGCGTGGGATTGATGGCGGGCTCTCCCGGCGGCAGCGGCAGGCCGGGCCGCGTGACCGTGCCGACGCCCTCCCCCGCGCGGAAGGAGACGCCCCCTCCCGGCGGCGCGCGCCACACGGTCGCCCGCACGAGCGCGCCATGGGTGACGTCCGGATCGTCGCCCGCATCCTTCACGACGCCCGCGCGCGCGAAATCCCCGCCGCGAGAGAATTCGGCGAGCGCGAAGGCGACGCGCGTTCCCGCGGGCAGCGCGATCTCCACCGGGTCCGGCGGCGCGCCGCCCGTAACGAGCGCCTCGAAAGCCGCGCGCGCGGCGGCTGTCGCGCAGGCCCCCGTGGTCCAGCCGCGGCGAAGCTCACGATGTTTGGGCGCGTCGGTCATGCAACTTATTTAACGCCAAGCCGCGGCGCGCGACACCGGCCGCGCGATCCGCTAAAAGGAGCGCCGGAAAGAATTGCAAGGAGCCTGGCAATGATGCGCAGCCTTTCGTCCTTCTTCGCCCTTGCGGCGCTCGCCGCCGCCGACGCCTCCGGCGCGCAGGCTTTCGAACTGAAGAGCCCCGACATCGCCGAAGGCAAGAAGATCGACATGAAGCATGTCTATGATTCGTTCGGCTGCACGGGCGGCAATGTGTCGCCGGAGCTGAGCTGGAATGATCCGCCGCCCGGCACGAAAAGCTTCGCCGTGCTCGCGCATGATCCAGACGCGCCGACGGGCGGCGCCGGCTTCTGGCACTGGCTCGTCGTCGACATCCCCGCTGACGCCCGCGGGCTGAAACAGGGCGCGGGCGACGCCTCGGGCAAGAACCTGCCGCCGGGCGCCCGTCATCTCGAAAACGACTTCGGCGAGAAATCCTACGGCGGCCCCTGCCCGCCGCCGGGCAAGCCGCATCGCTACGTCTTCACCGTCTATGCGCTGAAGATCGACAAGCTCGGCGACGCCGGCAACGGCCGCACCGCCATCGCCGGCTTCACGATCAACGCCAATGCGCTGGCGAAGGCGTCCATCACGGGCCTTTTCGGGCGGTGAGTTTTGGCGTCGCCCTTCTGGCGCTCGCGATCGACGCGGGCGCCGGCTATCCGGACCGGCTCTACAGGCGCATCGGCCATCCCGTCACATGGGTCGGCGCGCTGATCGCCATTCTCGACAGGCGCCTCAATATCGAGTCGGACCCCGAGTCGGCGCGCCGCATCCAGGGCGGCGCGGCGCTCGTCATTGTTTGTGTCATCGCCATTCTCGTCGGCATTCTGATTCAGGACGCGGCGATGGCCGCGCCGGGCGGATGGCTCCTCGTTTCCGTCATTGCGTCGAGCCTCCTCGCCCAGAAAAGCCTTTACGCCCATGTCTCGGCCGTCGCGCGGGCGCTCCCGGTCTCTCTGGAGGACGGACGGCGGGAGGTCGCGAAGATCGTCGGCCGCGACGTCGCCGCGCTCGACGAAGCGGGCGTCGCGCGCGCGGCGATCGAAAGCCTTGCGGAAAATTTCTCGGACGGCGTGGTGGCCCCCGCGCTTTTCCTCGCTCTGTTCGGCCTGCCCGGCGCGCTCCTCTACAAGGCCGTCAACACCGCAGACAGCATGATCGGCTACAGATCCGAGCGCTATCTGGCCTTCGGCTGGGCGGCGGCGCGTTGCGACGACCTTCTCAACCTCGCGCCCGCGCGCATCGCCGCAGGGCTCATCGCCATCGCCGCCTCGGCGACGCCCGACGCCTCCGGGCGCGCGGCGCTGACGACAGCGCTGCGCGACGCCGGAAAACATGTCTCGCCCAACGCCGGCTGGCCCGAAGCGGCCATGGCGGGCGCGCTCGGCCTCGCCCTCGGCGGCCCCCGGACCTACGGCGGCGCGGAAATTGCTGGCGCAACCTTGGGCTCGGGACGTTCCAGAGCCACGCCACAGGATATTTTTCGCGCCCTAACCATTTACAGAACGGCGGCGGCCGTGCTTTGGCTAATGACGCTCGCCGGCGCGGCTGCGAGCTTCGTTTAGTTGTTTTTCAAGCCTTTCGGGAGGCGGCGTTCACCATCGGCGGCGTCGGCGCTTGCGCTTTCTTTTTTTCGGATTTCAAATCTTTTTAGAAGAATTGTGCGGCGCAACATGACAAGATGGGACTCATGGCGGCGGGAGAAGCGCAGGGTGTCGGGAGAGGCGTGAATATGGACCGGATGCAGTACCACGTTTACGAAATGTTGCATTTGGCCTTCGCGCCTGCGCGCGCGGCGACCGACGCCTTGCTTCACGCCCTCAGGCACCCCCTCAATCCGCTGTACCACACCTCGCTCGGGCGCAGCATCGCGGCTTCCGCCGAGCTCTTCGAGCGCATGACCCGCCGTTACGGCAAGCCCATGTTCGGTCTTAACGCGACGAAGGTGGACGGCGTCGAGGTCGAGGTCATGGAGGAGCATGTCTGGTCGCGGCCGTTTTGCAGCCTTCTCCACTTCAGGCGGCAGTTCGAGGGCGAAGCGCCGAAACAATCCAAGCTCCTGATCGTCGCTCCCATGTCCGGCCACTACGCCACGCTGCTGCGCGGCACGGTCGAGGCCTTTTTGCCGAGCCACGACGTCTACATCACCGACTGGGTCGACGCGCGCACCGTGCCAGTGCTCGAGGGGTCGTTCGACCTCGACGACTACATCGACTATCTCCAGGAGATGATGCGCCGCCTCGCGCAGGATGGCGGCCCCGTGCACACTCTGGGCGTCTGCCAGGCCTCCGTGCCGCTGATCTGCGCCATCGCCGCGATGGAGGCTGCGAACGATCCGGCGACTCCCGAGTCGATGATCCTGATGGGCGGGCCGATCGACACGCGCGTCAATCCCACCGCCGTGAACAAGCTCGCCGAGAAGCGCGGGATCGACTGGTTCCGCCGGCACTGCATTCACACCGTGCCCTTCCCCCACGCCGGCATGGGCCGCGACGTCTACCCGGGCTTTCTGCAATTGTCCGGCTTCATGGCGATGAACATCGAGCGCCACGTCACCGCGCATCTCGAGATGTTCAACCATCTCATCGAGGGCGACGGCGATTCGGCGGAAAAGCATCGCGACTTCTACGACGAATACCTCGCTGTGATGGATCTCACCGCAGAATTCTACCTCCAGACGGTGGAGCGCGTGTTCATTCGGCACGAGGTGCCGCTCGGACTTCTGCGCCACCGCGGCGAACTGATCGACCTCAAGGCGATTCGGCGCACCGCGCTGCTGACCGTCGAGGGCGAGAAGGACGACATTTCCGGCGTCGGCCAGACCTATGCCGCGCAGGATCTCTGCAGCGGCATTCCGGCTGCGCGCAAGGCGCATCATCTGCAGGACGGCGTCGGCCATTACGGCGTGTTCAACGGTTCGCGTTTCCGCAGAGAGATCGCGCCGCGCATTTGCGCCTTCACGCACGAGATGGAGAGCGTGCGCGCCTAGCGCGCCGCCCGCTCGCGCCGGCGGCGGGAATTCTCGCAAAATCAGAAAATTGGGGCGCGTTGCGATTGTAAGGCGTCATCGCCCTTTGCGAAATGCGCTCTGATCGTCGGCTGCAGTTGCGCTAACTCGCCGAGGAAGGCAATGTTCGCCGGTCAATTTGGGCCGGACAGGGTCGATCGCGCTCGCGCCAGGACGCTCGACGGAAAATTCATGGGGACAGGAAACGAACGCATGGACGCGCAAGGCGAAGCCTCCCGCAAGGCGCTACAGGAAGAGATCGACGCGATTGTCTGGTATCACGAGTTCGATTTCGGCAACGGATTGCGCGCCGTCAGCACGTCGCAAGCCGAAGATCACCGCCGCATCTGGCGCTTCATCGAGAGCGAGCTCGAGAAGATCGACTTCACGGGCAAGAGCGTGCTCGAAATCGGCTGCTGGGACGGCTATTGGAGTTTCTACGCCGAGCGGCGCGGGGCGCGGCGTGTGCTTGCGACCGACGACGTTTCCCAGAACTGGGCGAGCGGCGCGGGTCTGCGTCTCGCAAGAAAGCTTCTCGACTCCAAGGTCGAAATCAATCAGGACGTCTCGATATACGAAGCCTCGAAGCTCGGCGAGAAATTCGACATCGTCATCTGCTTCGGCGTCTACTATCACCTCGTCGATCCCTTCGCGGGCTTCGTCCAGGTCCGCCATCTGATGCACGACGACTCGATCGCCATTTTCGAAGGCGACGCCACGCTCGAGCTGCGGCCGGACACCTTTTACTGGGACATGTCCGACTCGTCGAAATCCTGCTTCGTGCCCACGCAGTGGGGCCTCAACCACATGCTGAAGACTGCCTATCTCGACGTCGTCTCGCAGAGCTGGATGCGGCCCCCGCCGGGCTTGACGGTCAACGTCGACCCCGCGCATCTCTTCGGAAATCTGGGCAATCTCGACCCGGCCGGCTTCGCGCCGCTCAAGCATAGGGACCGCATTCTCACCGTGACGAAGCCGTTCAAGGGGCGCAACCCGCTGCACCCCTACAAGCCGCCCTTCAACCTTGCGCGTTACGACGAACGCTGGAAATAGCGCCGCATTCTCACAGCGTCGGCGTCAGGCCCGCGCGCAGATTCTCGCGCGCCATTCCGATGAGCAGATTTTTCGTCCTCTCGTCGGCGAGCCAGGCGTCGACGCGCGCATTGCCGAGGCGCGCGGCGCCGGCTTTTTCATAGGTCTTGAAGCAGGCCGCGAGATATTGCGGCAGCGTCAGGAAGTCGCCGACGTTGTTGGCGAGATGATGGTTCTGCAATTTGAAAAGATAGCCGCCCTGCGCGCCATAGACGCGCGCGATCGGCGGATAAATCGGGAATATCTCCGCCCGCGCGAGGTCATGGATGTTATAATAGCCGAAATCGCCCTGCGGCGCCTGGAGGCCGGCCTTCTCCCACATGCGCTTGGCGATGTCGAACAGCACGAAGCTCATTGGATGCACGGTGCTGTACATGAAGACTCCGCGTCGCGACCAGTTCACAAAATCGGTCGACAGGTCGACGTCATAGCGCAGCTTGCTGCCCTCGATCAGCTCTTTCGCCGCCTCGTTCCAGATGTCGAGATAGCCGAGCGCGGCGAAGACATTCTCGTTGAACAACGCCCGCGCCTCGTCGAGCGAGAGGCCGGCGCGATAGGCGAAGACGCCGATGGCGGAATGATAGGGGCCGAGCGGCCCGAAGATGAAGCCGTGCAGCGGCTCGGAAGCGTCCTGAATATAGACGAGGTCGGGATGAAAGCCCGCGAAAGTGATGTGCGGCATCGGCACGACCTTCGGCAACCGGCGCCGCAGCTCGGCCGAGTCGCCGCCCTTTACATGGCCGTCGAGAAAGTCGTGCGAGAAAACGTAGTCATAGGTGTCGAGCGTCTTGACCAAGAGATCGATCGTCGCACGCGACCGGCCGATGGCGGCGAAGTGATCGACCGTCGCGGTCGGATCCATCACCTTCATCGCATAGGCGACGCCGAAAGCCTGACAATTGCCGACGACTGCGAAACGCGGCCCGGTGTTGCGCAGCGTTCTGCCGGTCAGCCGCGCCAGTCGCGGCTCGATCGCATACTGGCGCCACGACTTCAGAATCTGCTTGTCGATCTGGGAAAACATGTCGATCTTCACCGGATGCGCCACGTTGGCGCAGTTGCACCCGGCCGCCGGCTGGTGACAATCGGCGGCGCCCCGTCTATGGTCTGCCTGTGAGCGACGCCGCGCGACGCGCGCGGCGATGGGCCGTGTTGCGAAAAATCCATCGAATCGACGAGGAGTTTGCCTTTGGCGGACAACCCCTACAGCTCCCTACCCGACCATCGCTTCTGGCGCAAGGCTGTGACCGGGCTGCCGCCTTTCGCCATCGACCCGCTCGTTACGACGCCCTTCAAGATCGCGCCGCACGACCGGGTGGCGACGGCGGGGAGCTGCTTCGCGCAGGAAATCGCCCATCGTCTCCAGAAGAGCGGCTATACCTATTTCCTGGCCGAGCAGCCGCCGCAGGGCATGTCCCCCGCAGAGGCCCTGCGCCGCAATTATTCGATGTATTCTTGCCGCTACGGCAACATCTACACCACGGCCCAGCTGCGCCAGCTGGTCGAACGCGCCTATGGGCGCTTCACGCCGGCGCTGGATTGCTGGACGCGCCCCGAGGACGGCCGCTTCGTCGACCCCTTCCGTCCACGAATCGAGCCGGACGGTTATGCGACCGCCGAAGAGATGCGCGCCGACCGCGAGCGCCATCTCGCCGCCGTGCGCGAGATGATCGAGACGATGGACGTTTTCGTCTTCACGCTCGGCCACACTGAAACCTGGCGCCACAAGCCGGACGGCGCGATTCTCCAGCTCGCGCCGGGCGTCGCCGGCGGCGTGTGGGACGACGGCGTCTATGAATTCTACAATATGACGGTGACCGAGGTCGTGCGCGACTGTCTCGCGGCGATCGACGCCATTCGCGCGCTCAATCCGCGCGTGCGCATCATCGTGAGCGTTTCCCCGGTCAATATCATCGCGACCTATGAGGACCGGCACGTCATCGAATCGAATTCGGCCATCAAGTCGATCCTGCGCGCCGCCGCCGACGAGGTGGCCCGGGCGCGCCCTATGATCGCCTATCTGCCGTCCTACGACCTCGTCACAGTCGCGCCGAACGCCGGCCGCTTTTATCGGGACGACATGCGCCGCATCAATCCGCACGGCATCGATCGCGTCATGAAGATGTTCTTCGACCACTTCACGGACCGCGCCCGCGAGCGGGAAGCGATCCGGGCGCTGAAATTCGACGTAGCGGCCGAAGCCGAGGCGAACGCCCGCGTCGTCTGCGACGAGGAAGCGATCGAGTCCGCCTGACGCCGCCACTTCAAGCAGGGATAAAGACATGATCATCGGTTCGCTTGCGCTCGCCGCCGCGGGCGCTTTCACGGGCGCTTCTCTCTATGTCAACTACGTCGAACAACCCGCGCGCCTGGCGCTGAGCGACGACGCGCTCATCAAGGAATGGGAGCCCTCGGACCATCGCGGCTTCATCCTGCTCGCAGGATTGGCGGCGGCTGCCGCGCTTTTCGGCTTCATCGCCTATCGGGAGCTCGACGACGTCCGCTGGGCGCTCGGCGCGCTCGTCGCTTTGGCGTCTTGGCCTTATACTTACTGGGCGATCGTGCCGCTCAACAACCGCATCCTCGCCCTGATCGGCGCCGACGCCGCCCATGAGGCGCGCAAGGTGATCGACCTGTGGGGCAAGCTGGAGCTCGGTCAGACGGCGATCGGCCTGCTGTCGATCGCGATCTTTCTCTGGGCCGCCGGCTGACGCTCCGGCGCCATTCTTGAAGAGCGCGTGACATGACTTACGATCTCGTCGTGATCGGAACGGGGCCGGGCGGCTATGTCTGCGCGATCCGCGCCGCACAGTTGGGCCTGAAGACCGCCGTCGTCGAAAAAGACCCGACCTATGGCGGAACCTGCCTCAACGTCGGCTGCATCCCCTCCAAGGCCCTGCTGCACGCCTCGCACATGTTCGACGAGGCCGCGCACGGGTTGGCGCCGCTTGGCGTGATCGTCGATCCGCCGCGCCTCGATCTCGGGGCGATGATGAAGCACAAGGCCGACACGGTGGGGGCCAATGTCAACGGCGTCGCCTTCCTGTTCAAGAAGAACAAGATCGACGCCTTTCGCGGGGTCGGCCGCCTCGCCGGTCCCGGAAAGGTCGAGGCGACGGGCGCCGACGGCGCGCGCCAGACGATCGAGACGAAGAATATCGTCATCGCCACCGGTTCCGCCGTCGCGCCGCTGCGCGACGCTTCGGGCGCGGAAATTCCGATCGACGAAAAGGTCGTCCTCTCCTCGACCGGCGCGCTGGCTCTGGAAAAGGTTCCCCAGAAGCTCGTCGTCATCGGCGCGGGGGTCATCGGACTCGAACTCGGCTCGGTGTGGCGCCGCCTCGGCGCGCAGGTGACGGCGATTGAATATCTGGACCGCGTGTTGCCGGGTTTCGACCTCGAAGTGGCGACCCGTTTCCAGAAGATCCTCGAAAAGCAGGGCTTCGCTTTCAGGCTGTCGTCGAAGGTCACGGGCGTCTCGCGCGAGGGCGCGGGCGCGGTCGTCTCGTTCTCGTCGGTCGACGGCGCGTCATCGGAAACGATCGCCGCCGACGCCGTCCTGATCGCCACGGGCCGCATCCCCTACACGGCCGGCCTCGGACTGGAGGAGGCGGGGGTCGCGATGGAGCGCGGCCGCGTCGTCGTCGACGACCATTTCGCGACGAATGTCGCCGGCGTCTACGCCATCGGCGACGTTGTGCGCGGGCCGATGCTCGCGCACAAGGCGGAGGACGAGGGCGTCGCGGTCGCGGAAATCCTCGCCGGGCAGGCGGGGCATGTAAATTACAACGTCATCCCCGGCGTCGTTTACACGAGTCCCGAAGTCGCTTCCGTCGGCATGACCGAAGAAGAGGCGAAAGCGACGGGCGCCGCCGTCGCCATCGGGAAATTTCCCTTCTCCGCGAACGGACGCGCGCGCGCCATGCGCGAGACCGACGGCTTCGTGAAGATCATCGCCGATGCGGCGACGGATCGCGTGCTCGGCGTTCATATTCTTGGCGCCGGCGCCGGCGAATTGATCGCGGAGGCGGCGGTGCTGATGGAATTCTCCGGATCGTCGGAGGACCTCGCGCGCACCTGCCATGCGCACCCCACCATGTCGGAAGCGATGAAAGAAGCCGCGCTCGCCGTCGCGAAGCGGCCGATCCACGTCTGAAGCGCGATGAACCCGCCGGGTCCGGCCTTGGCGCCGGGCCCGGAGCGCTTACATGACCGTCGAGTGCCGCCGGGCCATGGAGACAGTCATGCCTCGCTTCCCCGTCTCGAGCCTCCTGTCTCTCGCCCTCCTGCTCATGGCGGAAAAAATGGCGTTCGGCGCGGAAGAGATCGCGGGGAAGTGGCGGGCGGTGTCGCTGAACGGCGCAGCGCTGGCGCGGGGGTCGTTCGTAACGCTGGAGTTTCGTGACGGCCGGCTGTCCGGCAACGCCTCCTGCAACAGCTTCGGAGCCAGTTACCGCATCGACGGAGCGACCCTGTCCATTTCTCAGGCGATGTCGACCCAGATGGCCTGCGCCCCGGCGCTCATGGCGCAGGAGCGCCTTGTCTTTTCCATTCTCGCCGGCGAGACGCAATGGACGATCGGCAACGGAGAATTGACGATCGTCGGCGCTAATGGGGCGAGCTTGCGCGCGCAGCGGATTCCCTAGCCGCGCCCAGCCGAACGGGATGACGTCATGACCTCCTCGAACCCACCCGCTGATCCGGCCATGACGCTTGTCGCAAAACTGAAGCGGCGGCTGTCGCGCGCCCTCTGGTTCGCGCTCGCCCTGATTTTTCTTTTGGAAAGCTGGCTCTGGGACAACGTCAAGGACTGGCTGCGCGCGCTGGAGCGGCGTCTGGGCCTCGACCGGCTGGAAGTCTGGCTCGCGGAATTCGTCTCGCGGCTCTCGCCGCCGATGACGCTCGCGCTCTTCGCGGTCCCCGCCGTCGCCGTCTTCCCGTTCAAGATCGTCGCGCTATGGCTTTTCGCGGGCGGACATTTCTTCTCCGGCCTTGCGGCGATCTTCCTCGTGAAGACGCTGACGCTCGGCGTCGAGGCGTTTTTGTTCGACATCTGCCGCGACAAGCTGCTCGAAATGGCCTGGTTCGGGCGCTTCTACTCCATGGTGCTCGACGTGCGCGCCTGGGCGACGATCTTGGTCAGGCCCTACAAGGAAAAACTCGTCCAGCTCGCCGCGCGGTTCAAACGCCGCGCCCTGGCCCTGCTGGGCGATGGCGGCGGGGATTTTTCGCGGCGCATCGCACGGCTGCGGGAACGCGCGAAAAGCAAGTTCTCCGCCTGAAGCTATTGGCAGATCGCGTAGCCGAAGCAGAAGTCGTCGTCGGACGGCGTCGCGCCGAAGAGCGTCGCGGCGCTGGCGAAGCTGACGGCGAAAGTCAGCAAGACAAATGCGGAAATCGCAGCCTTCTCCATTGCTTTTCTCCTGCCCCCGCGCCGAGAATATTTTTTTGCGTCGCAATAAAGTCAGGAAAGATTCCGCGAAAAAGCGGCTCTTCCGAAACGCGCCTTGTTAACGCGGGAAGAGTCGTCTCGGTTCCCGCGCCCTGGGCGAGGCCGAATGATCATTCGTGGATTTTTGTCAGCGGCAGATCGCGTAGCCGTAACAGAAGTCGCCGGGATCGGCGTGCGCGCGCGACACGAGATAGGCGCCTGCGCCGACCGCCTCAAGAAACAATACGATGAAAACCAGCGCCGCCGCGCCAAACCCCGCCGTCGTCCGCATTGTCGCCCCCACTTTCTACAGTCGCCAGCCGATGCGGCGAACATAGAAAGACTAGCGGCGGGACGCCGTGCGCGGACGCACGCAATGTCGCCGAAAAAGGAAAAAGCCCTCTCCCCGCCCGCGGGGAAAGGGCTTCTCGACAAGAGATCCGTCGCCGGTCAGATGACGACGACTTTGGTGCCGACTTTCACGCGGTTGTAGAGATCGATCGCGTCGATGTCGCGCATACGAATGCAGCCGGACGAGACGCCCTGGCCGATTTTCTCCGGCTCATTGGTGCCATGGATGCGGTAGAGCGTGTCCTTGCCGTCCTGGTAGAGGTAGAGCGCGCGCGAGCCGAGCGGATTGTCCGGGCCGCCCGGCAAGCCGCCGGCGTCCGCCGTCGGCTGCAAATGCGGCCAGCGCTCAAGCATGTCCTTCGGCGGGATCCAGCGCGGCCATTCCTGCATCGCGCCGACATAGGCGCGGCCGGTCCAGCCCATCGCATCCTGTCCCGTGGCGACGCCGTAGCGCACGGCCTTGCCGCCCGGCATCACGTAATAGAGAAAATGCGCCTTCGAATCGACGACGATGGTGCCCACAGGCTCGTTCGTCTTGTAATCCACGAGATAGCGGTCGAACTCCGGGCTGATCTCCGCCTTGGGCGCGAGGGCCATGAATTCCGCGTCGCGGCCGGAGAGCTTGGGGTCGGGCAGCCGCGTGCCATAGCATCCCGCCAGCGCGAGCGCCGAAAGCGTTGTCATAAACAATAAACGGGGCTTCATGGGGCCGCTCCTTTCCGCCGCGGGACAGGGATAATTGACAGAGCCTTACCACGAACACGCCCGCGACAATCCGCCTCTGGGCCGCCCGAAAGCCAATATTCCGCCTCTGTTGCGCAGGCGCCACGGCGGGGCTGCGTAAATTTCCTTTCCCGCGCGCGAAAGGCGCAGCGGCGTCTTCCATTTTTCATGGACATGCGCCAATGAACGGTCGAGAGTGAATCACGCCCGACGTCCAGCGGGCGCGCACGGCGGCGTTGCGGTGAAAACCCTTCTCTTCACGCATTCCAGCGGTCTCGACCACGAAATGGGCCCGGGTCATCCCGAACGGCCGGATCGGCTGCGCGCGATCGAGCGCGGCCTCGAGGCCGAAGGCTTCCGGAAGCTCGAACGCCGCGAGGCTCCGGCGGCGGCGCGCGAGGCGATTCTTCGCGTTCACCCCGAGTCCTATCTCTCGGCGCTCGAGGAGGCCCAGCCGCGCGAGGGCTACACGCCGCTCGACAGCGACACGCTGATGTGTTCGAGGACGATGGCGGCGGTCTGGCGCGCCGCCGGCGGCGCTCTCGCGGCGGTGGACGAGGTGATGAGCGGCGCAGCCGACTCGGCCTTCGTGGCGGCGCGGCCGCCCGGGCACCACGCCGGGGTCCACAACCCCATGGGCTTCTGCTTCCTCAACAATGTCGCGATCGCCGCGCGTCACGCGCGCGCCGCGCATGGCGCCGAGCGGGTCGCCATCGTCGATTTCGACGTGCATCACGGAAACGGCACGCAGGAGATTTTCTGGTCGGACGACTCGGTGATGTTCTGCTCGACCCATCAGGCGCCCTTCTATCCGGGAACAGGCGGATGGAACGAGACCGGCGAACACGGCACGATCGTCAATGCGCCGCTTATCGCCGGCTCGACCGGCGACGTCTTCCAGGAGGCGCTGATCGAGCGCATTCTGCCGCGCCTGCGGGACTTCGGCCCCGATCTCATCCTGATATCGGCGGGCTTCGACGCGCATGAACGCGACCCGCTCGGGGGCTTGCGCCTCTCCGAGCGGGATTTCAGCGAGGCGACCAAGCGCCTGATGGACGTGGCCGACAAAAAGTGCGGCGGGCGCGTCGTCTCGCTGCTGGAGGGCGGTTACGATCTCGAAGGCCTCCGCCTCAGCGTTTCCGCCCATGTGCAGGCGCTGATGGGCGCCTGACCCGGAGCGCATCCCGCTAAGGTCGACGGACCTTGCGATGAAAATGCGCTCCGTTTTTCCGCTCCGGGGCGATTTCTTTCCGCCCGCATCAATCAAACTGCGGACGGAAAGCGCGTTAGGCGTGAACCTCGACGCGGGGCGCGGCTTCCGGCGTCCGAGGGGCGTCCTCGAGGCGGACGGGAGACTCAGCGGCCTTCGGCGGCTCCACGGCCTTGAACTCCTCGCGCGGCTGCTGACGCTGCTGACGGGCGGCCTCGAGCGCCGCGACCGTGACGCGATTGGCGACGCGCTCCTTCTCCAGTTGCTCGACGAGATCGCGGACCGTCTGCTCGAACTGCGCCTTCTGGGAGTCGAAGCGGCTCGTCTCTGCGCTCAGCCGGTCGCCGGAGAGCTTCGCCTTCTGTTCGGCCTTTTCCAGATTGGCGGAAAGATCGCGCATGGCGCGGATGAGGCTGCGGGCCCGTTTGCCGAGGCGAGCATGGGCGCGCTCGCGCTCCTCCAGTCTGTCCTTGACCTGGCTGGCCTCGGCCGCAGCCGTCTCGGACTGCTCCGTCAACCGCTGCAGCCGCTGCTCCAGCTCCTGCGCCTGCCGCTCGGCGGCGCGGCACTGGTCGAATTTCGCCTGAAGCTCGGCGCGCACGTCCGCAAGGAGGCCGTCAGCGGCCTGAGCGCGCGTAGAGAGCTCGTGCGCCTTTGCCTCCAGCTCGGAGAAGAGCCGGCGCTCCTCCTCTTTCTCCGCCCGCCAGACGGTCTGCGCCTTCTGATATTCCGCCTGATTGGCGGCGAGCAGCTCCTCGAGCTTGGCGAGCTGGCGGCGCTCCGAATCGAGCGCGATTTCCATCTCGCGGATTTTCTCGGAGAGACCGCTGGCGCGCATCTGGGTCTCGGAAAGCTCGCTTTGCAGCTTGCCGACCTGGGTCTGGCTTTCCGTCAGATTGGTCTGGAGCATCTCGCCATGCTGGCGGGTGAACACGACTTCGTCCCTGGCTGCGGCGAGGTCGAGCTGCAGTTGCGAAATCATCGCGTCGTTGGTTTCGACGACGAGCTGGAGATCGTCCACCTCGCCCTTGAGATGAACGCCGCGGGCGCGTTCGGCGTCGAGATCCTGCCGCAGCTGGGCGCTCGCCTCATTGGCCTCGCGCAGCTCATTCTCCAGCGCCTCGATGCGCGCCTCCTGGCCGCGCGTCGTCGTCCTGAGCCGCTCGTTCTCGGCCGTCAGGAGGCTGTTTTCGGCGAGCGCCGCTTCCTTCGCCTCGTAAAGATCTCGATTTTCGGTCTTCAGATCGGCGAGCGCGCCTTCGGCGAGCGCCATCATCATGCCGCGCTCGACGAGCGCGGACTGAGTCTTTTCGCGCGCTTCGAGAATGCCGCCGATCCAGCCGGAGATTTCGACGAAATGATCCTTCAGCGCGGTCAACTCGTCGATCTTGCGAACAATGTCGATGCAGCGGTTCTTGATTTCTTCGTTTTCGGCGCCGATCTGATCGAGCGTCCATTCTGCGAAAGCCGTCTCGGGCGCTGTGGGCGTCTCGAGCGCCCAGTCGCTCTGGGCCCCCCATGCGGCCGCATGGTCCGTTGCGGCCTCGATCTCGTGCGAATGCGCCTGCTCGGGCGAACCCAGAACCTCTGTCATAGCGAAAACCCTGCCCCTTGTCGGTCGCGCCCACAGGTTGAGGAGGGAACAACCGCACTATTGTCCAGATAAAGATCAGGATAGGCAGGAAGCTAAGGACAGCGTAATCTAACCTTTCGTCTATCATCCGATTTTGCAGATAGACCTATGGCTAGGCTACAAATCCGTTAAATTGAATTTATCTTGCGCCGCGAAAAAACAAAAGCCGCGCAGCGGTCGCTGGCGGCTTTTTCTGTGGATTGTTGTGGATGGCGGGATTATTCCCGGCGCAGCCTCAGCCCTGACGCGCCTTGTAGCGCTTCTGGACCTTGTTGATGACATAGACGCGGCCCTTGCGGCGCACAATCTGGTTGTCGCGATGGCGCGAACGCAGGGACTTCAGGGAGTTGCGAACTTTCATGATTCTATCCTCGGCAATACGACAATGGCCGGGATAACGCCCAGCGCTTCGTTAGCCGCGCGTATGCCAAATTTCGCGCCGCCGATCAAGTCGAAAGAGCCCGCTCAAAACACGACCTTGACGAAGGCGCGCAGATTCGCGCCCGGCAGCAGCGCTTCGTTCTTGCGGAAGGAGACGCTGTTGCGAATGTCCGCGTTCAAGAGATTGTCGCCGACAAGCCCCACGGTCATCTCGCGGCTCCACGGATTGTTCGGCTCGAATTTCATCCTGTAGCTCGCTTCCGCGCGCAGCAGATTATAGCCTCCGGTGGGCGTTTCGCCGGTCTCGGCGACATTGTTCTTCGCGAAGGCGTGCAGGAGATTGGCCCGCGCCAGCCAATTGGCGTCGCGCCAGTAGAGCCCCCCGCCGAGCCGGACGGGCGGGATGCGCGGGACATTGCCCCCGTTCGTGAAGCTCGCGCGCACGACGTCGAACTGGTTCTCGACGCCGACCGTCCCGCCCATGAACGGCGCGACGTCGAGCTGGCTCTGAAACTCGGCTCCCCGAAACACGGCGTTGCGCTGGGAATAGACCGCAAGGCGCAGATCGCCCTCGCCGCCGATGGCGCAGCTCGCGAAATCCGCCTCGCAGACCGGGCCGGTCAAATTGCGGAAGATGAAGCCGTCGAACCGCGTCACATAGAGAGCCGCCTCGAAGCGAAGCGGCCCCGTCGCCCGGCGCAAGCCGAGTTCGAGCGTCCTCGCCTTCTCGATCCGCAAATTCGGGTTGCCCACGTCGAAGGTGCCGGTCGATTCGTGAATGCCGCGGGAGAGAAGCTCCGGCGCGCGGGGCGCGCGTTCGACATATTGCGCCGACAGACTCGCGACCAGGCCGTAAGGCAATTGATAGAGCGCGCCGAAGGCGCCGCTGGCGGGAGCGTAATTCAGGTTGCGGGCGATCGGCGTCGCGGGATCGAACGCAAGATTGGCCAGCGCGCCCGTCACTTGCGCATGTTCGATGCGCCCGGCAAGCTGCATTTTCAGAGTGTCCGTCAGCTTCAACTCGTTGAAGAGGTAGCCGGCGATCGTCCTGGTGCGGTTGGGATCGTAAAGGCCGCCTTCCAGCCCCGGGGAGGTGAGGAACTGATGGCCGCCTTGAAGGCCAAAGGCGCTGGTCAGCACGCCAAAGGGAAGTTGCAGCGGCTGCGTCTGCGCCTCGACGCGCACCTCCAGCTCCTTGTTTGTAAAAGTCTGCTGCACGCCGTCGAAGCCGCCCTCACTGGCGAGTTCGTGATGTTTGTAGTCGGCGTGGCCTGCCCAGAAGCGGATGGCGTCGACATAGGCCGAGCCGACGCGAAGCTCGCCTTTCCCCGTGACGCGCGTCTGGCGCATGTCGATGCGCGTGTTCGTTTCCGTCGGCTCCAGGCCCGGAATGCGATAGCGGCTGTCGTATTGCGTCACCGCAAAGCCGACAAAACCGCCGGTCGGGATGAGATAGCTCGCGCCGAGCGAGGCGCCGCCGGAGCGGTTCGACGAATTGGGCTGGCGACCATCGACGACCGGCGGCGGATCTGGCGGAAAGAGATAGGGATAGCCGGGGATGCGGTAGTCGCTCGCGCGACGGCCGTGAACGTCGGCGTGGACGAGGACATTGCCCCGCCCCGCGTCGAGCAGCGTGGCGTTTTCGAGCAGATTGTCGACGGTCGCGACCGCAGCGCGCGTCTCGACCCGCGCGCATCCGGTTTCGCGGAACGCCGCGTCGAGGGCGCAGGGCGGCGTCTCGGGGATGCGATTGTTGGCGACGTTCACCACGCCGCCAATCGCTTGCGACCCCCAGCGGAGCGTGGCGGGTCCGCGCACCACCTCCATCTGGCTCGCGCCCAGCGGGTCGAGCGGGACGCCGTGATCCTCGCCCATCTCCGAGACGCCGCTCGCGCCGACGCCGTTCTCCTGTATCCGCACGCGGTAATTGTCGAGGCCGCGCACGATCGGACGGCTCGCGGCGCCCGGCGCGAAGCTCGAACTGGTGACGCCGGGCCGGGAGAAGAGCACGTCGCCCAGCGTCGCTCCGGTCGTGGCGCGCAATTCCTCGTCCGTCACCACCGTCACGACGGCGAACTGATCCGGCGCGATCGCCAGAACGCCGCGCAGGGCGCCCTCGTCGGCTGGAGCCGGGGGCGGCTGTTCGGCCGGCGAGGCTGCTGTGGGTCGAGCTGGCGTCGGGGCGCGCGCCGGCTCGACCCGCTGGGCGGCCCGCCGCTTGATGGGGCTCGCCGCCCCGACCTCGATGGTGGGGAGAGATTGCTGCGCGAAGGCGGCCCCCTTCAGTCCCAGGAACCCGCCGAAGCATAACGCTGGCCCGATTTTCAATGCAGAGGCCCCGAGAGAACCCGTCAAAGACGCCCCCCGATGTAATAATGTAACACAAGGACGTTATAACATTACATACTCCGTTGCGGTCAAGTCCATCCGACCCAACGGCCAAGCCTCACGGCGCTGCGCCAGATCCACGATCTCCGTTTTGGAAGAAACGTCCCCGCGCTTCAGGGCGCGGCGGATTTGTATTTTTCCCAGCCGGCCGCGCGCAGCTTGCAGGCGGGGCATTCGCCGCAGCCATAGCCCCAGTCGAAACGCGCGCCGCGCTCGCCGAGATAGCAGGTATGGGTCTCCTCGACGATCAAGCGCACGAGCGGGGCGCCGCCGAGGTCCTCCGCGAGGCGCCAGGTCGCGGCCTTGTCGATCCACATCAAGGGCGTGTGAATCTCGAAATCCTCCGCCATGCCAAGGCTTAGCGCCTGCGTCATCGCCCGGATCGTCTCGTGCCGGCAGTCCGGATAGCCGGAATAATCGGTCTCGCACATGCCGCCGACAAGGTCGGCGATCGAGCGGCGATAGGCCAGGGCCGCGGCGAAGGCGAGAAACAGCAGATTGCGGCCGGGCACGAAGGTGTTCGGCAGGCCGTCCTCCCGGAACGCGATCTCCGCCTCGCGGGTCAAGGCCGTTTCGGAAATCGCGCCAAGCGCCTCGATCGAAACCGTGTGATCCTCGCCGAGCCGCTCGCGCCACAGGGGCGAGAACGCGGCGAGACCCTCCCGCAAGGCGGCGCGCTGGCCGAGTTCAATACGGTGACGCTGGCCGTAATCGAAGCCGACGGTCTCCACCCGGGGAAAATGCGAGAGCGCCCAGGCGAGGCAGGTCGTCGAATCCTGCCCGCCCGAAAACAGCACGAGCGCGGCGGAGCCTCTCGGCGCGGCGGTCTTTTCTGTCGTCATCCCCACGAAAACTAGCGCGCTTTTCGCGCGCAGGGAATTGGCGCGCGCGAAAGACGGTTCACGCCGCCGGGCGACGCGCTTTCTGGCTCGCGGGCGTTTCGAATTTCGGCAATGCGTTCATGACCCGTTGCGGCGGGAAAATGACAATCGCCTCGGTGCCCTCGCGCACTTTCGACTTGAGCATGAACTGGCCGCCATGAAGGTCGACCAGCCCCTTCACGATCGGCAGGCCGAGGCCCGTTCCCTCGTCGGCGTTCTTCTGCGCGAGCGTGCCGCGTCCGAAGGACGACATGACGACGGCGATTTCCTCCTCGGGAATGCCGGGGCCGGTGTCCTTGATCGCGATATATTGCCCGCCGGCGCTGGTCCAGCCGACCTTCAGAGTCACCTGTCCGCCTTGCGGCGTGAATTTGATCGCGTTGGTCAGGAGGTTCAGCACCACCTGCCGCACCGCGCGTTCATCGGCCCAGATGCGCGGGAGGCTCGGCTCGACCGCCTCGATCAACTTGATGTCGCGCTTCTGCGCGCGGATCGTCAACAGATGGCGGCATTCCTGCGCGACGCCGACGAGCGAGACGCTCTCCTCCTTCAGTTCGTAGCGCCCCGCCTCAACGCGCGAGAGGTCGAGAATCTCGTTGATGAGCATCAGGAGATGCTGGCCGCTGGAGTGAATGTCGTTCGAATAGTCGCGATAGGCCGGATTGGCGTGGGGGCCGAAAAGCTCGCCCTTGAGCACTTCTGAAAAGCCGAGAATGGCGTTGAGCGGCGTGCGCAATTCGTGGCTCATGGTCGCGAGGAATCGCGACTTGGCGAGATTGGCTTCTTCCGCGCGTCGTCGCGCTTCGTCCGAATTGGCCTTGGCCTGCTCCAGCTCTGTGATCAGTTCGTTCTTCTCGGCCCGGAAAAACAGGCTCTCCGACGCGAGTTGATGGAAGCGCTTGGCCAAAACGTAGAAAAAGACCTGCGTCGCCGCGACGATGGCGAGAAGCGCGACGAACGTCTCGCCCGCGCCCCGGTTGACATATGCGATAAAGCCGATCGCCGTGAAGGAGATCGGAATGATCGCCGCATAGACCGCGGCCGGCACGGTCGCCGTCACCATCGTGTTGAACGCCGACGACAGGAGCAGCATCACGACGACGAGGGTTCGCGCGTTCGGATCCTTGACGCCGAGCAGCATCGCCGCGACGCCGGCCCAGACGATCCCGTGCACGAGTTCGGTGGCGACGAATTTTGTGCGCCATTGCTTCACGGTGATTTTGGCGTCGTCGTAGGACTGGAGGCTTTTCGCCATCCCGTAGCACAGGATGAGGCTCGAGAAGGCGAGAACGGCCCAGACGATCACCCGCTGCGGCGGCAGCCAGTAGAGCGCGAGGATCGACATCATCAGGATGAGCGCGATCGCCGAGACCGCCGAATTGGTTCGCGTCTCCGCATAGGCGCGCAGCAGTTCCAGATCAGTGCCGCGATGACCGGTGTCGGAAGTTGTCAGGCGCTCGCGGGCCTGCCGCACCCGCGCGCCCAGGCGGCGCTTCTGCGTCGCGGTCTGCGGATCGACGCCGCGGCCGCGTTCGATCATTTCGGCGGTGACTTCACTCATTCTTCACACGCACGCGGAACGAAACTCGGAAAGAAACGGACAGTGGCGATAATTCCCCGGAAACATTAACAGGCCCCTCACAAATCGCCATGTTTTCGACCATATTGGCGCCACGCTCCGACGCCGGAGGAAAGGGGAACCGATGCTTCTCTATGACACGCCGCACGCGCCGAATCCCAAGCGCTTGCGCATGTTCATGGCCGAAAAGGGGATCTCGCTGCCCACGCGCGCGATCGATCTGATGGCGCTCGAACACAAGCGCGACGATTATAAACGCATTAACCCTCTGAGCGGCGTGCCCGCGCTCGAGCTGGACGACGGGACGGTTTTGACGGAGTCGGTCGCGATCTGCCGCTATCTGGAGCATCTTCACCCGGAGCCCGCGCTGTTCGGCCGCGGCGGCCGCGAGCAGGCCGTCGTGGAGATGTGGCAGCGGCGGATGGAGTTCCAGCTCCTGGCCCCCGTGGCGCATGTCTTTCGCCACACGCACCCGCGGCTCGCCGTGCTGGAGCAGCCGCAACTGCCGGAATTCGCCGCCGCGCAGCGCCCCCGCGCCGTGGCGGCGATGCGCTTCCTCGACGCCGAACTCGCCGGACGGCCCTTCGTCGCGGGCGGCGACTTCACCATCGCCGACATCACCGCTTTCGTCGCCATGGAGCTGACCAAGCTCGCGCGCATCGAGGTTCCCCGCGATCTTCCGAACCTCGCCCGCTGGCGGCGGGAGGTCGGGGCGCGGCCGAGCGCGGCGGCGTGATGGCGCAGTGTTCGTCCGGGCGTCTGGAGGAGATCGCGGCGCGGATTCGCGCCTGCCGCGCCTGCGCCGAGGGGCCTTCCCCCCTGCCGCATGCGCCACGGCCAGTGCTCCGCGTCTCGGCCACGGCGCGGTTGCTCGTCGCGAGCCAGGCTCCGGGCAACCTCGTCAATCTCACGGGCGTTCCCTTCAACGACCCCTCCGGCGAGCGGCTGCGCGACTGGATGGGGATCGGCCGCGAGACCTTCTACGACGAGGCCCGGATCGCCATCGCGCCCATGGGCTTCTGCTTTCCCGGCAATGACGCGGCGGGCGGGGACCTGCCGCCGCGCCCCGAATGCCGGCGGCTCTGGCACGACGCGCTTTTCGCCGAACTGCCTCAGATCGAAACGGTGCTCGCCATCGGCCGCTATGCGCAGGACTATCACTTCGCCCGGCTGGGCCACGCGCTGCCGAAAGGCGCGAACGTCTCCCGAACCGTGGCGCGCTGGCGGGAGTTTCAGGCGACGAAGCCGCGCGTCTTTCCTCTGCCCCACCCCTCGTGGCGCAATACGGGCTGGCTGAAAAGGAACCCCTGGTTCGAGGCGGAGGTTCTGCCGGCGCTGCGCGCGGAAGTCGCGCGGCTGACCCAATGACGGGAGGGGAGACCATGAACATTGTCGAAATCGGCGCCGGCGCCCGCTGCGCCGCCTTTGGAAACGACCTCCCGCTGACGCTGATCGCCGGCCCCTGCGCGCTGGAAAGCCGCGAGACGGCGCTCGCGACGGCGCAGGCGCTCGCCCGCCTCGCCGACAGGCTCTCGATCGGAGTCGTTTTCAAGGCCTCGTTCGACAAGGCGAACCGCACGAGCGGCGACGCGCCGCGCGGCGTCGGGCTGGACGCCGCCTTGCCGATCTTCGCGGAGATCCGGGAAACGACCGGCTTGCCGATCACGACGGACGTGCATGAGAGCTGGCAATGCGCGCGCGTCGCGGAGGCCGTGGACCTGTTGCAAATCCCGGCCTTTCTCTGCCGGCAGACCGATCTCATCGTCGCGGCGGCGCGGACGGGGCGGCCGGTCAACATCAAGAAAGGCCAGTTCCTCGCGCCCTGGGACATGATCCACGCCGTCGAGAAAGCGCGCGCGGCCGGGGCTTCGGGCGTCATCGTCACCGAGCGGGGCGCGAGCTTCGGCTACAATACGCTCGTCTCGGACATGCGGGCTCTGCCGATCCTCGCCGAGACAGGCGCGCCTGTGATTTTCGACGCCGCCCACTCGGCGCAGCATCCGGGCGGACGCGGGGCGTCCTCGGGCGGCGAGCGGCGCTTCGTCGCGACGCTGGCCCGCGCGGCCGTGGCGGTGGGGGTGGCGGGCCTGTTCCTCGAGACGCATCCGGACCCGGACGCCGCGGTCTCGGACAGGGAGACGCAGGCGCCGTTGCGGGAGCTGGAGGGGATGATCGAGGCGCTCGTCGAGATCGACCGATTGACCAAGAAACGCCGGGAGCCCTGACGCCGCCGTCCCGGATTTCGCGCCGGCGGTCCGCCAATCCGCTCTCCCCTTTCAGCGCCTCAGGGCGACCGGGACAGGCGCTCCATTGCGGTCAAAACGGAGTCGCCCTGGCTTCGCAGCCGCTCGATGCGCTCACGCGCCCATTTATGCGCGGCGTCGATCGCCTCGCCGTGACGATCCCAGTTCAACACGCTCGCGCCCGGCAGCGGGGGCGGATGAAGCACGAGATCCTGCGCGCCCGCGGGGGTCGGTTCGTCACGGATGTTGCCGAACAGGCTTTGCTGGATGACGCTCGCCGGACTTGGGCAGCGCGGCAGCTTCCGCCAGGACAGCGGATTGAGAATGCGCGCGAGAAGCTCCCACCTGCCGGGGATCGACGGATAGGCGCAATCGTAATTCGGCCGGCCGAGCGGCGCCAAATCCACCACCACGTTCGGCCCGGATTTGAGCGCGTTCATGATTCGCGTGGGCACGTTGTCGACGACCCCGCCATCGACCAGCATGTGCCCGTCGCGGTCGAAAAAAGGCGGCAGAACGCCGGGAATGGCGCAAGAGGCGCGGATCGCCTCCCAGATGGGACCGGTGCGAATGACGCGCGTGACGAAGGTCGAAAGGTCCGTCGCCACGGCGAAGAAGGGCCTCCAGAGGTCTTCGATCCCGGCTGCGCCATAGACCTGCCGGAGGGCTCGGTCCAAGACGGTGTGATCGAGCAAGCCATACAGCGGGAGCGCCAGCCGCCGCATCGCCCCGCGCCGCACGAAAATCTCATGTACGCCGGCCTCGATGTCCTCCGGCGTCGAGAGCTTGGAGAATGCGGCGGCCATTGCGGCGCCGACGCTGCTCCCGCCGTGAATGTCGAAGGCGATCCCCGCCTCGCTGAAGGCCCGATACAGGCCGATATGCGAAAGACCGAAAGCGCCGCCGCCGCCGCCAACGAAGCCGATCGCACGCCCGCCGAGGAAGCGCAGCAGGCTGTTGAAGTCCGCGTCATCCTCTTGCGACAGGTGGTGCACCATGAAGACGTCCCGACGCCGCAGCCAGGGCGCCGTCGGTTCGACGAGCCCTGTCCGCCGCGTGTGCAGCCGGACCAGTCGTCTACGGGCCGGCGGGAAAATCTCGAAAGCATAGGCTTCGACGCCGTTGAGTTCACTCGGAGGACCGGAGACGACAAGAAGCGCCTGATCGGCCGAATGAAGCGCGATTCTCGTCCAGTCGGTCAGCGACTCGTCCGCGACGCAGACGACGAGATCGTGATTTCGCTCGATGTCCGCAAGCCAGTTCGCGACGACGTGGCGGTCGATCGGCCCGCGTCCGAAACGGCCTTCGGCGTCGGAAGGATCGATGAAACAGGCGCGCTCGCAGGCGACTGTCGTCCGGCGCAACGTTCGGACGAAGGACTCCGGCAGCCCCCCTGAGCCGGCGCCGACGACGGCGACAACCCGGCTCGGCCGCGCCTGACGCGACGCCGCGCCCTTGCGCAGGATTTCCGCGAGCCGCGCGAGACGTCTCGCGAGCGCCCGCGCAATCGCCCGCTGCACCTCCGGCACCCGCGCCGAGAGCGCGTCGAAAGCCGACCGGTCGATTTCGAGCACCGCCGAGTCGCGTAGCGCCACAACCGAGGCGTTGCGCGGCTCGCCGGAAAAAAATCCCATCTCGCCAATCAGCTGATCTTTCCCGATCTCGGCGAGCGCCTGGCCGTTTGCGGCGTTCCGCACTTCGAACAGTCCGAAATCGACAATATACAGGGTCAGCGACGGCGCCCCCTGCTCGATCAGCGTCTCGCCGCGGAAGACCCGCCGCAGGCGCATGGCGTTTCTTATCTCGGACCGCGCCTTTTCCCCGAGATCGCGCCAGACGCTCTGGTCGTCGAATGGGTGTGGCGTGCTCACAGCGACTCTGCCTCCCGACGTCGACGCTGCGCTCGCGCGGCTCCCCAGTCAATCCGGGAAAACCCTGCCAACTCCGAAAATATCTTGCTTTTGCGCCTCAGCCCCGTCCCCGGTACGGCGGCACGCCCTGATCGGGCAGCCACAGCCCCTCCGGCGCCGGGCCGGTCTGCCAGAAGACGTCGATCGGAATGCCGCCCCGCGGATACCAGTAGCCGGCGATACGCAGCCATTTCGGCTTCATGGCGCCGACGAGGTCGCGGCCGATGCGCACCGTGCAGTCCTCATGGAAGGCGCCGTGATTCCGGTAGCTCCCGAGATAGAGTTTCAGGGACTTCGACTCGACAAGCTTTTCGTCGGGCGCATAGTCGATGACGATATGGGCGAAATCCGGCTGGCCCGTCACAGGACAGAGCGAGGTGAACTCGGGCGCGGTGAAGCGCACGAGGTAGGTCGCGTCCCTGTGCGGATTGGGGACGAGGTCGAGTTCGGCCTCATCGGGGGAAGCGGGCAGCGGAGCCTTCTCGCCAAGGAGAAGCGCGCCTTGATGGATCTTGGTCATGCGCCCCTAAAGATAACGCCGCGCCGCCAGCGTCAAGCGACCGGCTACGGATCGCGGTCGTCCGCGCATTCTCCCGTCCGCAGGGTGATCGGATGCGCGGTCATCCAGCCCGAGAGGAAGCGGTTGCCGTCCGTCTTCAGCGCCGCCAGCATCTCGGCGCGGATGACCTCGAGCCATTTCTGCCGCCGGTCCGGCGTGTTCATCTCGGCCGGCACGCCGATGTCGATCGCCTTCACCGCGAACTGGAACGGCATTGTGTGCCAGAAGGCGACCGCCCCGCCGCCCTGCATGGCCTCCACGCCCGACTCGGGGATCCGGGCGAGCTTTTCCTGGTCTGCGACCGGCACGGCGTCCGTCTTGCCGTTTTGCGGCGCGGCGATGACGACGCCGTTGCGGTAGAACATGTTCGTCACCGCGCCCTTTCGTTCGGCCGCGAGATTGCCGCCGATGACGAAAGTGGCGCTCGACTTCTCGACCGCGCATTTCAGCATACGATCGAAGCAGGCGGCGACGCCGGACATGTGCGCGTTGCAGCCGGTCTCGATCCATTTGGCCATGGCTTCGGGCTTGACGTCGAGCACATAAGCGACGCCCTGCGGATATTCGCAGCGCTGCACGAGCGCCGCCGGCCAGCCCATGAAATCTTCAGACACGGGCGCGCAGCTTCCCGCGCGCACGGGCGACTTGTCGAAGACCGCCTTGACGGCCGCCGTATGCTCGGCCGTCTGCGCAAAAGCGCCCGTCGACAGGCAGAGCGCCGCGGCGGCGATTTTCGCCGCCGCGCGCGTGACATAATTTCCGGACGCCATCGTTCGTCTCCCCGCGGAATTGTCTGTTTCGCGCAGTCGATCCTGGTCTTCCGGCGCCTCGCCTGACGGAAAGTCGGGAAAATAGGCCGACCCGCATTTTGTCTTTGATATAGCTCAAGGGTAGCGGCCGGGCCGCGCCAGTCAATCGCTTTCGGGGGCGTCAATTTCCCGCGCCGCACAAGCTTTATGCGCAAAACCGGCTGAACCGCCGGGCGCAATCGTCGCGTCGAGGCTTTTCCGCGCCGCCTAATAGGGCTAAAAGGCGGCGCTGCTCCGCGCCGCGACAAAAAGAGGCTGATATATGACCGAGATCATCGACATCCACGCCCGTGAAATTCTCGACTCGCGCGGAAATCCGACCGTCGAGGTCGATGTGACGCTGGAGGATGGCTCCTCGGGCCGCGCCGCGGTGCCTTCCGGCGCCTCGACGGGCGCCCACGAGGCTGTGGAAAAGCGCGATGGCGACAAGGGCCGCTATCTCGGCAAGGGCGTGCTGCAGGCCGTCGACAACGTCAACGACGAGATTGCCGGCGCCCTGCTCGGCCTCGACGCCGAGGATCAGGTCGGCGTCGACCAGGCGATGATCAAGCTCGACGGCACGCCGAACAAGAGCCGGCTCGGCGCCAACGCCATTCTCGGCGTCTCGCTCGCGGTCGCCAAGGCTGCGGCGGAAGCCTCGGCGCTGCCTCTCTACCGCTATGTCGGCGGCGTGCAGGCGCGCGTTCTGCCCACGCCGATGATGAACATCGTCAACGGCGGCGTCCATGCGGACAACCCCATCGACTTTCAGGAATTCATGATCATGCCGACAGGCGCCGAGAGCGTGCGCGACGGCATCCGCTGGGGCGCGGAGATTTTCCACACGCTGAAGAGCGCCCTCAAAAAGGCGGGCCTGGCCACGTCGGTGGGCGACGAAGGCGGCTTCGCGCCGAACCTGCCCTCCGCCGAGGCGGCGCTCGACTTCATCATGAAGGCGATTCAAGACGCGGGCTTCAAGCCCGGCGTCGACGTGCATCTCGCCGCCGACTGCGCGGCGAGCGAATTCTTCAAGGACGGCAAATATGTCTATGAGGGCGAGGGGGTGACGCGCTCGATCGACGAGCAGGTGGCTTATCTCGCCAAGCTCGCCGGCGCCTATCCGATCATTTCGATTGAGGACGGCATGTCCGAGGACGACCTCGCAGGATGGCAGGCGCTCACCCGCGAACTCGGCAAGAAGATTCAGCTCGTCGGCGACGACAATTTCGTCACCAACGTCGCCCGCCTGTCCGACGGAATCAAGAATGGCGTCGCCAATTCGCTGCTCGTGAAGGTCAACCAGATCGGCTCGCTCACCGAGACGATTTCGGCCGTCGATATGGCGCATCGCGCCGGCTACACGAGCGTGATGTCGCATCGCTCCGGCGAGACGGAAGACTCGACGATCGCCGATCTCGCGGTTGCGCTGAACTGCGGCCAGATCAAGACCGGCTCGCTCGCCCGCTCCGACCGGATCGCCAAATACAACCAGCTCATCCGCATCGAGGAAGAGCTGGGCGAGGCGGCGATCTACGCCGGCAAGAGCGCAATCAAGCAGCTCGCGTAAAGAGCCGCAATCTGCGGGCTTCCCGTCCCTCCCCTTTACGGGGAGGGATTTTTTACAAACGCCCGGCTTACCAGATGACCATGGAAAAGACCTTCGACCCCCGCTCCATCGAGAGCCGCATCCGCGAGACCTGGGAAGAGGCGCAAGCCTTCCGCGCCGGGCGTCCCGAGCGCGCGGGCGCCGCGCCCTACTCCATCGTCATCCCGCCGCCCAACGTCACCGGCAGCCTGCATATGGGCCATGCGCTCAACAATACGCTGCAGGACATTCTCGTGCGCTATCACCGCATGAAGGGCGAGGACGTGCTGTGGCAGCCGGGCACGGATCACGCCGGCATCGCGACGCAGATGGTCGTCGAGCGCCAGCTCATGGAGCGCAAGGAGCCTGGCCGCCGCGAGATGGGCCGCGAAAAATTCCTCGAACGCGTCTGGTCGTGGAAGGCCGAGTCCGGCGGCAAGATCGTCGAGCAGTTGAAGCGCCTCGGCGCCTCCTGCGACTGGTCGCGCGAGCGTTTCACGCTGGATGAAGGCCTGTCGCGCGCGGTGGCGAAAGTCTTCGTGCAGCTCTATCGCGACGGGCTGCTTTACAAGGACAAGCGCCTCGTCAATTGGGATCCCGTGCTGCACACGGCGATCTCCGATCTCGAAGTGCAGCAGATCGAGGTCAAGGGCCATCTCTGGCGTTTCAAATATCCGGTTGTCGACGACGCGGGCAAGGAGACGGGCGAATTCATCGTCGTCGCCACGACGCGGCCCGAGACCATGCTCGGCGACACGGCCGTGGCCGTGCATCCCGAGGACGAGCGCTACAAGGCGCTTGTCGGCAGGAAGCTGCGCCTGCCGCTCGTCGGGCGTTTGATCCCCGTTGTGGCGGACGACTATTCCGATCCGGAAAAAGGCACGGGCGCGGTGAAGATCACCCCCGCGCACGACTTCAACGACTTCGACGTCGGCAAGCGCCACGGACTGCGCCTCATCAATGTGCTCGACGCGCAGGCGCGCATGGCGCTCGGCGCCAACGCCGAATTCCACGAGGGCGTGGAGCCCTCCGCAGAACTCGCCGCAACCGTCGCCGCGTTCGACGGCCATGACCGCTTCGCCGCGCGCAAGCTCGTCGTCGAGATGATGGAGGCGCAGGGCCTCCTCGACGGCGTCGACGACCACAAACACATGGTCCCGCACGGCGACCGTTCGCAGGCCGTGCTGGAGCCGCGACTGACCGACCAGTGGTATGTCGACGCCAAGACGCTCGCCCAGCCGGCGCTCGCCGCCGTGCGCGAGGGGCGTACGGCCTTCGTGCCGAAGAACTGGGAAAAGACTTATTTCGACTGGCTCGTGAACATCCAGCCCTGGTGCGTGTCGCGCCAGCTCTGGTGGGGCCATCGCATTCCCGCCTGGTACGACGAAGACGGCAATGTCTATGTCGAGGAGACGGAGGAAGCCGCCCATGTCGCCGCACGCTCGCGCACCGGCGCGGACGTGACGCTCACGCGCGACGAGGACGTGCTCGACACCTGGTTCTCCTCGGCGCTGTGGCCCTTCTCGACGCTGGGCTGGCCTGACGAGACGCCGGAACTCGCCCGCTTCTATCCGACGAATGTGCTCGTCACGGGCTTTGACATCATCTTCTTCTGGGTCGCCCGCATGATGATGATGGGCCTGCACTTCAAGAAGGAAATCCCCTTCCGCGACGTTTATATCCACGCGCTCGTCCGCGACGAAAAGGGCGCGAAGATGTCGAAGTCGAAGGGCAATGTCATCGACCCGCTGCATCTCATCGACGAATATGGCGCGGATGCGCTGCGCTTCACGCTCGCGGCGATGGCGGCGCAGGGGCGCGACATCAAGCTCTCGACGCAGCGCGTGGAAGGCTATCGGAACTTCGCGACGAAGCTCTGGAACGCCTCGCGCTTCGCTGAGATGAACGGCTGCGCGCGCGTCGCCGGCTATGACCCGCGCGCCAACAAGATCACGCTCAATCGCTGGATCGTCACTGAGGCGGCGCGCACGGTGCGCGAGGTGAGCGCGGCGATCGACGCCTATCGCTTCAACGAGGCGGCGGGCGCCGCCTATCGCTTCGTCTGGAACGTCTTCTGCGACTGGTATGTGGAGCTGACCAAGCCTCTCCTCACCGGCGCCGACGGCGCGGAGAAGGACGAGACGCGAGCGACGACCGCCTTCGTGCTCGACCAGATCTATGCGCTGCTCCATCCCTTCATGCCCTTCATCACCGAGGAGCTGTGGGCGATCAAGGGCGCAGAGGGGCCCGAGCGCGAAAGCCTGCTGGCTCTGGCGCAATGGCCGTCTCTGGAAGGTCTCGAGGACGCCGAGGCCGAGAGCGAGATCGGCTGGGTCGTGGACCTCATTTCGGAAATTCGCTCGCTGCGCGCCGAGATGAATCTCGCCGTCGAGACCGAGTTGCTGCTCATCGGCGCCGATGCGGCCCTTCGGGTGCGCGCCGCGCGCTGGGAGGAGACGATCCGCAAGCTCGCGCGCCAATCGAAAATCGGCTTCGCGGAGGCTGCGCCGAAATCCTCCGCCCAGATCATCGTGCGCGGCGGCGTCGCCGCCATTCCGCTCGAAGGCGTCATCGACCTTGCCGCCGAGAAGGCGCGCCTCTCCAAGGAGATCGGCAAACTCGATGGCGAGGCGAAAAAGCTCGACGCCAAGCTCGGCAATCCCGGCTTCCTCGCCAAGGCCGGCGAGGAGGTGATCGAGGAGCACAAGGAGCGCCTCGACGAAACAAGGGCGCGCATCGAGAAACTGACGGCGGCGCTGGGGCGTCTCGCCTGAGCCCGGCAAACGGGGAGGGGAGCGCCCTCCCCCCCTTTATCGCTACAGGGTAATGTTCGCGGTCGCGGCGATGGCGCCGCCGGCGGGCGGCGCGGCGATTTGCACGACCTGTTTGGTCTTTCCGCCCGGATGGCCGGGAAAGACCAAGGCGCCGCTCACGATGGCGCCGGGATCCGTCACCGTAGCGGAATAGACGACCGCGATATTCTGAAGGCTCGCATTGGGGTTGCTGAAGGTATAGGGCACCGTCACCACGCATTTCGCGGCAGTCACGGTCCCTGCCGACGTGGGCGTTGGCGGCGTTCCGGCGATCGTCGAACCGGTCGTCTTGTAAGCATGGCTCGCGACCGCATTGCTCGATTGGGTCGCCGCTCTCGTCATCCACGAAAAGGGCAGCGTCGCCGACAGGTTGACGGTCGCGCCCGTCGGGGGAACGAGGTAGGCGTGCGCCGAGCAATTGACCATCGTGTAGCCCTTCCCGGGCACGCGCAGCGTGACATTGATCGTCATCGTCAGCGTTCCGGAAAGCGTCGCCGCGTCCGCGGGCTCTGAAACCCATGGCGCCGCCAGCGAGGCCGCGAGCAAAAGACGAGCCGTTCGATTCATTACATACCTCCATAAAATTCGGCCCAAAAAACTTAATGCGGGAATACTATTCAGTTCTCGCCAAAAATCAAACGTCTTTTCGCCATCATTGCGCCATAATCGTCTCTCTGGAAATGGCGGGTTTCCCCATTTCGGGCTTGACGCGCCGTCGCCCTTCTCTGACGCAAGACGGAGACGGCCGGGACGGCTAAGATGCGCCCATGACCCTCACGCACAAACCCGTCGGCCCCGGCAGCCACGTCTTCCTCGTCGACGGCTCCTCCTTCGTCTTCCGCGCCTATTTCCAGTCGATCCGGCAGGATGCAAAATACAATTATCGCTCGGACCGGCTGCCGACCGGCGCCGTCCGCCTTTTCTGCACGAAGCTCCTGCAATTCGTGCGCGAGGGCGCCGCAGGCGTGAAGCCCACCCATCTCGCCATCGTCTTCGACAAGAGCGAGAACAGTTTCCGCAAGGAGATCTACCCCGACTACAAGGCCAACCGCGCCGAGCCGCCGGAGGATCTCGTTCCGCAATTTCCGCTGATGCGCGCGGCCGTGCGCGCCTTCGGTCTCACGCCGATCGAGCAGGACCGTTACGAGGCGGATGATCTCATAGCGACCTACGCCAGGCAGGCGCGCGAGAAAGGCGCCGACGTCCTCATCGTTTCGGCCGACAAGGACCTCATGCAGCTCGTCGGTCCGGGCGTGACCATGTACGATCCGGCGTCGGGCGCCGCGGGGGCCAAGGGCGCGCGCGAGGAGCGGTTGATCACGGAAGCGGAAGTGGTCGATTATTTCGGCGTGACGCCCGACAAGGTGGCCGACGTACAGGCGCTCGCCGGCGATTCGACTGACAATGTGCCAGGGGCCAAGGGCATCGGCGTCAAGACCGCCGCGCAGCTCATCAATGAATACGGCGACCTCGAAACGCTGCTGGCGAAAGCGCCAGGCATCAAGCAGCCCAAGCGGCGCGAGGCGCTGACCGATCCCGAGGCCGTCAGGCTCATCCGCTTGTCGAAGAAGCTCGTCGAACTCGTGCGCGACGTCCCGGTGGAGACGAAACTGGAGGATCTCGGCCTGCACGAGCCCGATGCGAAAGCGCTCGTTTCCTTTTTGCAGGCGATGGAGTTCACGACCATCACGCGGCGCGTCGCAGAGCTTTACGGGGTCGATGCGGGAGAGATCGCGCCTGACCCACATTTCGTTGGCCCAGCGGGCTGGCGCGCGCGCAATGGCGAAGTCGATCATGCGGCGGCGCCCTCGCAAAAGCGCGCGCCGCCTGCGCCCGCCGCCGACGATGCCGCGCGCGCCGCGCATTCGCCCGCGTCGCTCGCCGCCGCGCGCAAGGCCGAAGCGCTCGCGACGAAGATCGATCGCTCGGCCTATGAAACCGTCCTGTCGGTCGATCGGCTGGCCAAATGGGTCGCCGACGCCTTCGAGGCGGGGTTCGTCGCTCTCGACACGGAGACGACCTCCCTCGATCCGATGAGCTGCGAACTCGTCGGCGTTTCTCTGGCGCTCGGGCCGGGTTGCGCCTGCTACATCCCGCTCCAGCATCGCGACTCCGGCGACGGCGGCCTCTTCGGCGGCGCGGCGCTCGTCGCGGGACAGATTCCGCTCGACGCGGCGATCGAGACGCTGAAGCCGCTTCTCGAGGACGATGCGGTTCTCAAGATCGCGCACAACATGAAATACGACATGCTCGTGCTCTCGCGCTACGGGATCGACGTCGCGCCGATCGAGGACACGATGCTGATTTCCTATGCGCTCGACACGGGCCGCAACAATCACGGGCTCGACGAACTGGCGCAGAAACATCTCGGCCACGAGAATATTTCCTTTGCCTCCGTTGCGGGCTCGGGCCGCAATTTCATCGGCTTCGCGCGCGTGGCGCTCGACAGGGCGACGGAATACGCCGCCGAAGACGCGGATGTCGCGCTACGCCTGTGGCGCGCGTTGCGACCGCGACTCGCGGCCGAACAAAAGACCGCCGTTTATGAGACGCTCGAGCGGCCCATGGTCGCGACGCTCGCGCGCATGGAGCGGCGCGGGGTCGCCATCGACCGGCAGATGCTGTCGCGACTCTCCGGCGAATTCGCGCAGGACATGGCGCGGCTCGAGGCGGAGATTTTCGAACTTGCCGGCGAGAGCTTCAATCTCGGCTCGCCCAAGCAATTGGGCGACATTCTCTTCGGCAAGATGGGCCTGCCCGGCGCGAAGAAAACCGCGACCGGCGCTTGGTCGACCTCGGCAAGCGTGCTCGAGGACCTCGCGACGGAAGGCAACGCCTTCGCCCGCCGCATTCTCGACTGGCGCCAGCTCTCGAAACTGAAGAGCACCTACGCCGACGCCCTGCCCGGCTTCGTGAACAAGGAGACGGGCCGCGTGCACACGAGCTATTCGCTCGCGGCGACCACGACGGGGCGTCTCTCGTCGTCCGAGCCCAATCTCCAGAATATCCCCGCGCGCAACGAGGCGGGGCGCAAGATCCGCAAGGCTTTCGTCGCCGCGCCCGGCCATGTGCTCATCAGCGCGGATTACTCGCAGATCGAGCTTCGCCTGCTGGCGCATATCGCAGACATTCCGCAGCTGAAGAAGGCCTTCGCGGATGGGGTCGACATTCACGCGATGACGGCGTCAGAAATGTTCGGCGCGCCGGTGAAGGACATGCCGCCCGAAGTGCGCCGCCGCGCCAAGGCGATCAATTTCGGCATCATCTACGGCATTTCGGCCTTCGGCCTCGCCAATCAGCTCTCCATCCCGCGCGAGGAGGCGGCGGCCTACATCAAGCGCTATTTCGAGCGCTTCCCCGGCATCCGCGACTATATGGAGGCGACCAAGAAAGCCGTGCGCGAGAAGATGTGCGTCACGACCATCTTCGGCCGCACCTGCCATTTCCCGCGCATCGCGTCTGCGAATCCGTCAGACCGCGCCTTTTACGAGCGCGCGGCGATCAATGCGCCAATTCAGGGCGCGGCCGCCGACATAATCCGCCGCGCCATGGCGCGCATGGACGACGCGCTCACAGAGGCGGGCCTCTCGGCGCAAATGCTGTTGCAGGTCCATGACGAACTTGTCTTCGAGGCGCCAGAGGCGGAAGCCGAAGCGACGATCGCGGTCGCGCGCCGCATCATGGAGCAGGCGCCGCTCCCCGCCGTGCACATGAGCGTGCCGCTGCATGTCGACGCGCGCGCGGCGAAGAATTGGGACGAAGCGCACTGAAAAGAGAAGGCGCTCCGAAGAGCGCCTTTCAGGGTCGTCACAGGCCCGGATCGCCGCCGGTTCGCTTCCCGCTCGCGAGCCCGTAGGCGTATCGCGTCCAGAAGCGCTCGTGGAAATAATACAGCGCGAGGATCGCGACCATCTCGACGCCGGTGATCTCCCCCGCAAGCCGCGCATCCTGAAGGAAGGCGTAGAGGATCGCGAAAGTCGAAAGGCTAGCCGGAACGAGCCAGGAGAAAGCCTTGGCGAGGCTGCGCCGCCGCGTCGGGCGGAAAGCCTCGCGCTCCACGGCGACGCCCTCCATCGAGGCGTAGCTGATGTCGGTCAGGGGCGCGTCCAGGCGGCGCTCGGCTGCGGCGACCGTCTTCACCATGCCGACCGCGACCGTCTCATTGGTGATGCGGTCAATGAGAATGAATCCGCCCGTTTCTCGATTTTCGACATAAGGGTCGCAGGCGACAACGGTTTCGAGCGAGAGTTTCGCCTCGCCGATTTCGTTGAAGGCGAGCGTCTCGCCCTCGGGCAGGGGCGCGGCGAGGCCGGACTCGATCTCGATGCGCGCGTCGACCGCGCTGACTTTCGCGGGCGTCGTCTTCGCGCCGATCTTCAAGAGATAGCTCTTGCCCAGGACCAGCGGATCGCGCACGAGCCAGAGCAGCTTCGCCTCCAGCCGGTCGCCGACTTTCGCCGGAGAGACCGGCGAGCAGAGGAGATCGCCGCGCGAGCAGTCGATTTCCTCGGCGAGCGTGATCGTCACGGACTGCCCGGAAACCGCGCTGTCGAGATCGCCGTCATAGGTGACGATGCGGGAGACGCGGGTGTCGCGGCCCGACGGCAAGATGCGCACGATATCGCCGGGACGGACATTGCCGCCGCTGATAAAGCCGGAGAACCCGCGGAAATCGAGATTCGGACGGTTCACCCATTGGACCGGCATGCGGAAGGGCGCGAAGCGCATCACATCCTCGATGGCGACGCCTTCGAGATAGCTGAGCAGCGGCGGCCCGTCGTGCCACGGCATGTTGGCGGCGCCGTCGCGCACGAGATTGTCGCCGTCCTTGGCGACGAGCGGCAGGACATAGACGGAGGCGAAGCGCAGGTTCTTGGCGAATTCCCGGAAATCCGCCTCGATCTTGCGGAAGACGTCCTCGCCGTAGCCGACGAGGTCCATCTTGTTGACGGCGACGACGACATGGCGCACGCCGAACATGGAGGTGATGACGCTGTGGCGGCGCGTCTGCGGCAGAATGCCCTTGCGGGCGTCGACAAGCAGAATGGCGAGGTCAGCCGTCGAGGCGCCGACCGCCATGTTGCGGGTGTATTGCTCGTGGCCGGGCGTGTCGGCGACGATGAACTTGCGCTTGTCGGTCGCGAAGTAACGGTAGGCGACATCGATGGTGATGCCCTGCTCGCGCTCGGCGGCGAGACCGTCGACGAGCAGCGCGAAATCGAGATCGTCTCCTTGCGTGCCGTGCTTGCGCGAATCGGCCTCGAGCGCCGCGATGAGATCGTCGGGCGCGAGATCGGCGTCATAGAGCAGACGGCCGATCAACGTCGACTTGCCGTCGTCCACCGAGCCGCAGGTGATGAAGCGCAGGAGCGGCTTGTCGGCCGCGACGCGCGCGGCGGCATGGACGGGGGCTTCCGTGACCTCGGCGCCATGCATGTCAGAAATATCCTTCCTGCTTCTTCTGCTCCATGGAGCTGGAGCCGTCATGGTCGATCAGGCGTCCCTGCCGTTCGGAGGACCGGCTCTCGCGCATCTCGGCGATGATCTCTTCGAGATTGGTCGCCTCGCTCTCGATGCCGCCCGTGAGCGGATAACAGCCGAGGGTGCGGAAGCGCACCATCTTGCGCTCGATGACCTCGCCTGGTTCGAGCTTCATGCGGTCGTCGTCGACCATGATCAGCGTGCCGCTGCGGCGCACCACGGGCCGCTCCTTGGCGAAATAGAGCGGCACGACGGGGATGTTCTCGCGCGCGATGTAGTCCCAGATGTCGGCTTCGGTCCAATTGGACATTGGGAAGATGCGCAAGCTTTCGCCCGGCGCCTTGCGCGTGTTGTAGAGCCGCCAGAATTCGGGCCGCTGGTTCTTCGGATCCCAGCGATGCTGCGCGGTGCGGAACGAGAGCACGCGCTCCTTGGCCCGGGATTTCTCCTCGTCGCGCCGGGCGCCGCCGAAGGCCGCATCGAACTTGTATTTGTCGAGCGCCTGCTTCAGCGCCTCGGTCTTCATGATCTCGGTGTGCAGCTTCGAGCCGTGCGAGAAGGGGCCGACGCCCATCTCGATCCCTTTGGGATTGATGTATTCGATAAGCTCAAGCCCCCACTGTTTCGCGATGTTGTCGCGAAACTCGATCATCTCCCGAAACTTCCAGGTCGTGTTGATGTGCATCAACGGGAATGGCGGCTTCGAGGGAAAGAAAGCCTTCATGGCGACATGCAGCATCGCCATGGAGTCCTTGCCGATCGAAAAGAGCATGACTGGCCGCTCGCATTCGGCGACGGCCTCGCGCATGATGTGAATGCTCTCCGCCTCAAGCCTGTCGAGATGGCCGAGCGAACGGTTCGGCAGCGCGCTCATTGAAATGCCTCCGGCGACGTTTGCGGCGCGGGCCCGCGGCGCAGCACGCCGTCTTCGCCCACGTGCAGGCCGCATTCCTTCTTGTCGTCCTGCTCCCACCACCAGCGGCCGGCGCGTTCGTCCTCGCCCGGCTGGACGGCGCGCGTGCAGGGCGCGCAGCCGATGGAGAGGAACCCCCTGCCGTGCAATTCGTTGACCGGCACGGAAAATTCCTGCGTGGCGGCGACGATGTCGTCTCGCGAATAATCGACGACCGGATTGATCTTGAGCAGCCTGCGCGCGGCGTCGAAAGCGATCAGCGGCGCATCCGCGCGCGTCTCCGACTGATCGGCGCGCAGACCGGTGATCCAGCCGGAAACGCCGGCGAGGATGCGCCCGAGCGGCTCGACCTTGCGCACATGGCAGCAGGCCTTGCGCGCCTCTAGGGATTTATAGAAGCCGTTCACGCCCTGCTCCGAAACGAGCGCCTCGAGCGGCGCCGCCTGCGGATAGACGGCGCGAATGCGGCGCGCATAACGCGCCTCGGTCTCTTCCCAAAGGGCGTAGGTTTCAGGAAAGAGCCGGCCGGTGTCGATCGTCACGACGTCGATGTCGAGCCCCTGGGTGAAGATCGAATGTGTGATGAACTGATCCTCGACGCCGAAGCTCGTCGTGAAGACGATGCGGCCGGGAATGATTTCGCGCACGAGCCGGAGGCGATGGTCGAGATCGAGCGGCGCGAGGCGCGGTTCGAGAATTTCAGCGATCGAGGCCGTCATTGCGCCGCCGCCTTTCGACGCGCGTCGAGGATGGAGCCGCGCGCGGCGTAGCCGCGCTGGTAGGCGCGCTCATGGGCGTCGCGCGCCGCCCGCCACTGCGCCTCCGGCTGACGTTCGGCGAGGTCGTCGGGAACCTCGACCGTGTCGAAGCCGCAACCGAGCGCATGGGCGTATTGGTCGGCGAGCAGACGCCCGCTTGCGCGCAGTTCGCCCGTGAAGCCCGCGCGGCGGATGAGGCGCGCGAGCGAAAAGCCGCGTCCGTCCGTGAAGGCCGGGAAGGCGATCTCGACGAGTTCGAGACGCGGCAGCGCGGCGGCGAGCGCGGCGGGCTCGGTCGTATTCGGGACGTTCACGCCCAGAGCGACGCCCACGGGAAGATGAGAGAGGGCATGGTCGAGTCGCGCGAGCGAAACGACGACCTTGCCGCTTTTCGGCAGCGCCTCTTCGTCAGCGAGCCGGCGCCAGCCGTCCTCGACGAAGCGGCCGTCAGATATCAGCGCCATCTTCGCCCTCCCGACGCAGCGCGTCCTTGAAGCGGGCGTGGCCGACGCGCCGCCATGTTTCGATGAAGCTTTCGCCCTCGCGGCGCTCCGCCATGTAGAAATCCACGATGTGCTCGATGACGTCCGGCGCCTGTTCGGCCGTCACGCCGGGGCCGAGAATTTCCCCGATCGACGCCGAAAAGCCCGGGTCGCCGCCGAGCGTGATCTGATAGGATTCCTGACCCTTTTTCTCCAGCCCGAGAATGCCGATCGCGCCGACGTGATGATGACCGCAGGCGTTGATGCAGCCTGAAATCTTGATGCCCAGCTTGCCGATGCGGCGCTGGCGCGACAGGTCCGAGAAACGTTTCGAAATCGCCTGCGCGATCGGGATCGAGCGCGCCGTGGCGAGCGAGCAATAGTCGAGTCCCGGACATGAGATGATGTCGGAGATCAATCCCGCATTCGCCGTTGCGAGACCCGCGTCGTCGAGGAGCTTCCAGAGTTCGAAGAGGTCGTCCTGTTTCACATGCGGCAGGATGACGTTCTGCTCGTGGCTGATGCGCAGCTCCCCGAAGCCGAAGCGTTCGCTGGCGTCCGCGAGAACCCGCATCTGCTGCGACGTCGCGTCGCCGGGAATGCCGCCGATGGGCTTCAGCGACACGGTGACGATGGCGTAGCCCGGAACCTTGTGCGGCGCGACGTTCGCCTCGACGAAATTCCCGAAGGCCGGATGCGCGACGCGCTGTCCGCGCAAGGCCGCGGACTCCGCGGGCAGCGTCTCATAGGGCGGCGGGGCGAAATAGGCGGCGATGCGCTCGAACTCGGCCGGGTCGTAGGAGAAGACCGAACGATCCATGGCGGCGAACTCCGCCTCGACCGCCTCGCGCACCGCGTCGATCCCCTTCTCGTGCACGAGAATCTTGATGCGCGCCTTGTATTTGTTGTCGCGGCGGCCGAAGCGGTTGTAAACGCGCATGATCGCTTCGAGATAGGCGAGCAGATCGGCGCGCGGCGCGAAATCGCGAATGATCTTGCCGACGAAGGGCGACCGGCCCAGGCCGCCGCCCACGACGACCCGATAGCCGATCTCGCCGGCGCCGTTCCTGACGATGGCGAGCCCGATGTCGTGCACCATCACGGCCGCGCGGTCATGCGCCGCGCCCGTCACCGCGATCTTGAACTTGCGCGGCAAGAAGGAAAACTCCGGATGCGCGCTCGACCACTGGCGAAGGAATTCCGCCGTCGGACGCGGATCCTCGATTTCGTCCGGAGCGACGCCGGCGAAATGGTCGGCGGTGACGTTGCGAATGCAATTGCCAGAGGTCTGGATGGCGTGCATCTCGACCTCGGCCAAGGCCTCGAGAATGTCGGGCGCGTCGACGAGCTTCGGCCAGTTGTACTGGAGATTCTGGCGCGTCGTGAAATGGCCGTAGCCGCGATCGTATTTGTCGGCGATGTCGGCGAGTCGGCGCATCTGCCGCGCCGTCAGCGTGCCATAGGGAATGGCGACGCGCAGCATATAGGCGTGAAGCTGGAGATAGAGGCCGTTCATCAGGCGGAACGGGCGGAACTCGTCTTCCGTCAGCGAGCCATCGAGACGGCGGCGCACCTGTTCGCGGAATTCCGCGACGCGCTCGCGAACGAAGGCGGCGTCGAATTCGTCGTAGCGATAGGTCGTGGTCGGCGCGTTGCGCCGCGCGAGGCCAGGGTCATGAGCGGTCATTCAAGCGCCTCCTCTCGCCTGCTTGCCGAGATCGAGACGGACGCTCGGCCCCTTGATGCGCATTTTTTCGCGATAATGGAGCGGCGTCGGAACGCCGTCGGCGCCAACCTCCACATCCGCGAGATAAACGTCGACGACGCGGTTCGCGGCGATTTCCGCCGCGCCGAAGGCTTCGAGCGCCGCCGCCTCCGCCTTGTCGCGCGCGATGCGCGCCTTGGCGTGGTCGCGCTCCCAGCCGGATGCGCCGAGGAACATCACCTCGCCGTCGGCGAGACTGGAGGCGAGCAGGATTTGCGGATGCTTGAGCGCGGACATTACGTCTCCTGCGCCAGTTTGAGCGTGAGGCCGGACATCTCGTCCGACCAGATGATCTGGCAGGAGAGGCGCGAGTTTTCGTAGAGCATCGGCAGTTCGTCGAGCTTCTCCAGTTCGTCCTCGCGCGGCGGCGGGACGCGCGCGGCCGACGCCGCGTCGAGCACCACATGGCACTCTGCGCAGGCCAGGGCGCCTCCGCAGGCGTTCTCCATGCCGAGCCCATAATCCCGCAGGATTTCCATCAGGCGCCAGCCTTCGACGGCCGCGAGTTCGTGGACGACGCCGCTGCGGTCCTCGACGCGCAGGAAGGGCGTCTCGGGCTCCAGAGGCGAGGCGGGCGGATCGGCGGCGATGTCCAAAGCTATGCTCATGCGCTCGTTTCGGGCTCGGGGGCGAAAGCGGCGGCGCCGGGGCCGGCGGCGTTCTGTATTTCGAACGGTTAGATACTCTAAATCGCACGGAAGTCAATTCACTTCCCGGAATAGACAATAAAAATATTATACATAAAAAAATCGTTTAATGCGCCCGAAGGCGCGGGAATCCACAGCTGGGACATGACAAGCGCCCGCAATGTATGATTGGTAAGAATCAGGCAACCAATCGGAGCGGCGGACGCGTCGCGCCATAGGAGACCGCATGGTAAAGAAGCCGATTAAACCCATCAAAGACATGCCGCCTCCGAAACGGGAGCCGGAACAGCGTCGCGACCTCCGCGACATCACCGCGCCGCAACAAGCTTCAGGAGCAGTTATGAAACCAACGGTCATTGTCGTAGGCGCCGACAAGGGGGGCGTCGGCAAGACGACAATCGCGCGCGCCGTCATCGACTATCTGTCGCTCAACAACATTCGCGCGCGCGCATTTGACACCGAGACGCCCCGCGGCACGCTGCATCGTTTCCATCCCGATCAGACCGCCATCGTCGATCTGACGGAGCCGGCGGATCAGATGAAGATCATCGACACGCTCAACTCCGCCGATGCGCGCGTGAACGTCATCGACGTGCGCGCCGGCGGGCTGAGCCCTGCGCTCGAGGCGCTCGACGAGATCGGGTTTTTCGACGCCGTGAAGATCGGCGAGTTCCAGTTCATTCTGCTGCATGTCATCGGGCCCTCGATCGCGTCGCTGGACGAGATCGCCGAGATCGCGCCCTATGTGGCGGACGCGGATTATTTCATCGTCAAGAACCATGTGAACGACACTACGTTCTTCGAATGGGATCCCCAGACGCACGCCAAATATTTCGAGGACGTTCGCACGGCGGGCGAAATCACCATTCCGAAGCTCGGCGAACTGGCCTATGAACAGGTCGAACTCGCCGGAACGCCCTTCTCGACCTTCATCGAGAACAGGAACGCGGCGGGCGAGCCGGCCGAGCACTCCTTCGTTCTCCGCGGCTATGTCCGCAGCTGGCTCGCGCGGGTCGCGGACGAATTCGAGCGGGTTGGCCTGCTCGACCTCATCAACGGCGCGGGCAAGGGGCGATAAGACAGAGGCGGCGTCGCCCTCTTCCGCGAGGTCCAAATGAGACGCCGCACCCTTGTCTACTTCGTCTGCTCGCCGCATTCGCGAACCGGCGTCACGACCGCCGCGCGGCTTCTGACGGACTACTATCTGTCGCGCGGCGTTTCCGTCGAGGGCTTCGACACCGATTCCCGGGAGCCCCGTTACGCGCTATTTTTTCCAGGTCTGTCCCGGGTCGTCGACGTCGACGACATCAAGGGACAGATCTCGCTGTTCGATCGCCTGCTGGTTCCCGACGAAACGCCGAAGGTCGTCGACGTCTGGAGCCGTTCCTTCGATCGGCTCTTTTCCACAATCGCGGAAATCGGCTTTCTCGAGGAGGCGCGGCGCGCGGCCATCGAGCCCGTCGTATTCTTTCAGTCCGACGCCTCGCGAAGGGCGGCGAGCGACGCGCGTCTCCTCGCCGCGACCTGGCCGGACCTCTGGATGACCGTCCTCCACAACGAGGGCGCGGCGCCCCTAGGGCCCGAGGCCATGGACATCCTCGCCGCCTATCCGGCGCGCGGCAAACTGGTCATTCCCCGGCTCGAAAGCCCGATCGCAAGAGCGCTCGACGAGGTCGACCTCTCCCTCTCGGCCTTTCTGCAAGCGCCCCCGCCCGCCATGTCGATCGTCGTCCGCGCGGCGCTAAAAGCCTGGCTCATCCCGATCTTCACGCAGCTTCAAAGCTTCGAACTGCGGCTCGACTTGCAATCGAGTCAATTCCTGCGTTAGGCGGCCTTCGTCATGGAATACAGAAAACTCGGACGCACCGATCTCTCCGTCTCCGCCATCTGCCTCGGCTCCATGACCTGGGGCCAGCAGAACACGGAGGCCGAGGGACACGAGCAGCTCGACTACGCGCTCGCGCGCGGCGTGAATTTCATCGACACGGCCGAAATCTATTCGATCCCCCCGCGCCCGGAGACGCAGGGCTCGACCGAGCGCATCATCGGCTCATGGCTCGCGGCCCGGAAAAACCGAAACAAGGTGATCATCGCGACGAAAGTCGCGGGGCGCGGCGACGCCAAATGGCTGCGCGGCGGCGAGTCCGGGACGGTCCTCGACCGCAAGAACATTCATTATGCGATCGACGGCTCGCTGAAGCGGCTGCAAACCGATTATGTCGACATCTATCAGCTGCATTGGCCGGACCGTTCTCTGCCGCTGTGGGGCGCGGGCGGAACCACCTATCGCCGCCCGAGCCGGCGCGACGAAGTTGCGATCGAAGAAACGCTGGAGGCGATGGCCGAACTCGTGAAGGCCGGCAAGGTCCGGCATGTGGGCCTTTCCAACGAAACGCCCTGGGGCGTCGCGCGCTTCCTGCGCGCGGCCGAGCTCGGCCATGGTCCGCGCGTCGTCTCAATCCAGAACGCCTATAATCTCATCAACCGCACCTTCGAGATGGGACTCGCGGAATTTGCCGAACGCGACGGCGTCGGCCTGCTTGCCTATTCCCCGCTCGCCCAGGGCTATCTCACCGGCAAATATCAGGGCGGCGCCCGCCCGCCCGGCGCCCGCACCACGCTTTTCGAGCGCGCCCAGCGCTACGAGAAGCCCGGCGTCGAGGCGGCGATCGACGCCTATCTGCGGCTCGCAAAAGAACTCGGCGTCGATTTGGCGCAGCTCGCCATCGCCTATGTCACGTCGCGACCCTTCGTGACGTCGAACATCATCGGCGCGACGACGATGGCGCAACTGAAGACCGACCTCGATTCCGTCAAACTGACGATCACGCCGGAGATGGAGGCGCGGATCGACGAGATCCACCAGGTCCACAGCAATCCGGCGCCTTGAGAGCGCGCGCCTAAGCGTGGCCCGCGCTGGACGAGAGCCGCTCGAGGTCGACGCCCATGGAACGCAGCGCGCGCGTGTATTTGCCGCCCAGATCCCGGTCGAACAGCAGCGCCGGATCGGCCGGGCAATGCAGCCAGCCGTTGCGCTGGATTTCGTCCTCGAGCTGGCCGGCGTCCCACCCCGCATAGCCGAGGGCCAGCAGCGCGTGATGCGGCCCCTCGCCCGCCGCGATGGCGCGCAGAATGTCGACCGTCGCGGTGAGGGACACGCCGTCGTCGATGGGCAGAGTCGAATTGTCAAGGAAGAAATCCGGCGAATGCAGCACGAAGCCCCGGTCGGTCTGCACCGGCCCGCCGGACAGCACCTGAATCTCCGACGCCTCGCGCGGCAGGCTGATGCGCTCCTGGGGTGCGATGATCTGCAACTGCACGAGCAGATCGGGGAAGTTCTTCAGACCCGCCGGCTGGTTGACGACGATGCCCATGGCGCCGTCGTCCGAATGGGCGCAAAGATAAATCACAGACCGCGCGAAACGCTGGTCCATCATTCCCGGCATGGCCACGAGCAATTGCCCGTCGAGATAGCGTTTGTCGCCATGACGAAAATCCCGGCCGAGGGGACGATCCGAACCTTGCTTCCTCATCTGCGCGCTCATAGGTTCATGCTACCCCCGCGGCGGTCCCTTCACAAGCAGCGCCGACCGCCCGGCCGCGCCAACCCACCCGGAAAACAACGTCGATGACAACGCCAGGCCCCAAGACTCGCGCGCACCGCGCCCCGACCGTCGCCGTTCTCGCCGCCCTGCTGGCGAGCGGAAACGGACAGGCCGCCGACGCCGATTTCGCGACGGCTCCGGCCAAGGGCGACGTCTCCGCCGTCCGGCTGCTCGCGGCGGGGCCGATGCAGGGCGGCGTCTATCGCGCCGGCGTCGAGATCGATCTGAACCCCAAGACCATCACCTATTGGCGCCAGCCGGGGGAAGCAGGCTCCGCGCCGGTCTTCGATTTTTCGAAATCGGCCAATGTGGCGAGGGTCGAGACGTCTTTCCCCGCGCCCAAGCGCATCGACGAGGCGGGAACCGTCGTCGCGGGTTATGACGAGAAGGTGATCTTCCCGCTGAAGATCACCCCGAAGGATCCCAAGGCGCCCGTGACTCTGGCGATGAAGCTCGATTACGCCGCCTGCGGCAAGATTTGTCTGCCGGCGAAAGCCGAGCTTTCTCTCGCCCTTCCCCAGTCGGGCGTCTCGCCTTTCGCGGCGGCCATTGCGGCGGCCGAAAGCCGGGTGCCCGCGAAGATCGACGCCGCCGAAGCCCGGACGCGGTTGACGCTCAAAAAGGATGGCGAGGGCTGGCGCCTGACCGTCGCAGGACCCGGAAAGGCGCAGGACGTCTTCGCCGAAGTCGCGGAGCCGCTGTTCATCGAGACGAAGCGCGACGGGGCGGATTTCACGCTGACGCTTTTCTCGACTGGCCCCAAGCCCAAGAGCGCCAACGCGACTTTGACTGTCGTCACCGACAAGGGCGCCTATGAGGCGCCGATGCGCCTCGAATAGCGGCGCTGGTTCCAGAAGGGCTTCATGCGGATCGCTCTCTCCACGCTGGCCTGGGATGCGGCGGACGACGGGGCGGTCGCCGCGCTCATGAAGCGGCATGAGGTCGACGCCATCGAGATCGCTTTCGGCAAGCATTTTCCTCAGCCGTCCGAAGTCGCGGCGGACTGCGTCCGGGCCTTCCGGGAGAGATGGGCCTGCAGGGGGGCGCAAATCGTCGCCGCCCAATCGCTCCTCTACGGCGCGCCGCCGCTCAATATTTTCGGTTCCGAGAGCGACCGGCGGGAGCTGCTGGCGCGTCTCTCCCATGTCTGCCGGATTTCTTCCGGGCTTGGCGCGACGCGGCTCGTTTTCGGATCGTTCAGGAACCGGGACCGGGGCGATCGGTCCGAAACGGAGGCCGCGGCGATCGCCGTCTCCTTCTTTCGCGCCCTAGGCCGGCTCGCCGACTCTCACGGCCTCGTCGTCTGCCTCGAGGCCGTTCCGGCGCGCTATGGCGCGAATTTCATCACCTCGACGCCAGAGGCGGCGGCGCTGGTCGCGGCCGTCGGCCACGCGGCGATCCGGCTGCATCTCGATACGGGAACGATGGCGGTCAACGGCGAGGATGCCGCCTGGATCATCACGGCTTACGCGAGCCTGATCGGCCATGTCCACGCCAGCGAACCGGACCTCGCCGTCCTGGGCGAGGGCGGGGCGGATCACGCCGGGATCGCTCGCCTTCTGTCGCAGCGGCTACCCGAGCAGATCGTCTCGATCGAGATGCTGCTTCAAGACGGAACGCCCCGTCTCCCCTCGATCGACACGGCGTTGACGCGCGCGATTCATCATTATCGCGGCTGACGCCCGAAGGCGCCCGAGCCCCTTATTCCGCCTCGACATCCATCGGCGTAGCCTCGCTCGTCACGGCGGTTTCCTGCTTGGGCGTGCGCTTGAAGGTCGATTTGCGGCCGCGCAGCGTCTGCAGGATCTTCGCGCCATTGGCGAAGGCGAGATAGATGAACAGCGGCGGCACGGAGGCGACGGTCTTGGCGTAATCGACCAAAGTTCCGCGCTTGAGCGCGAGATAGGGCGGAAGGGTCATTCCCAGCGCCACGATCAGCGTCATGCCGGCGACGAGCGTCAGCAGCCCGTAATAGGGCGCGAGCGAACCGTGCAGCAGCGCGCCGATGGCGAAAGCGATGAGGCCGATGGCCGCTGCGGGAAAGAAGATCTGATGCGCAACGAGAGAAATCGCCATTACGCGCTTCATGGGCGGCCAGGGCGCCTCCCAGATCGGCAGAATCGTCTTCTGCGCCACCTGCACGAAGCCGTTGGACCAGCGCCGCTGCTGGCGGCGGAAGTCGCGAATGCCGTCGGGAACCTGACCGGGGATCGGCGGCTCCGACACAAAAAGCCCGTGCCAGCCCTTGAGTTCTGCGCGCACCGTGAGGTCGAGATCTTCGCATAGCGAATAGTCGGACCAGCCGCCGGCGTCCTCTATCGTGGCGCGGCGCCAGATTCCGCCCGTGCCGTTGAATTGGAAAAGCCACCCCGCGAGGGCGCGCGAGCGCTGCTCGACCATGTAATGCCCGTCCTGCACGAGCCCCTGGGCGCGGGTCAGCCAGTTCGTCTCGTAATTCTGGAACTCGCAGCGCGACTGCACGAAGCCGGCGCGGGCGTCGGTGAGGAACAGCGGCACGGTGCGCCTGAGCCAGTTCGCGGGCGGGCGGAAATCCGCGTCGAGCATGGCGATGAAGGGTTCGTTCGTCAGCGTCAGCCCATGCGCGCAGGCGCCCGCCTTGAAGCCCGAGCGGTCCGTGCGGCGGACATGGTCGATGACGGCGCCCTGCGCGCGCAGTTCCTCCGCGACGCGGGCGGCGCGCGCGCTCGTCTCGTCGGTCGAGTCGTCGAGCAACTGGATGCGCAGCTTGTCCTTCGGCCAATCGAGCTGGGCGACGCAGCGCAGCGACTGTTCCGTGACGAGCGGCTCGTTGAACACCGGAATCTGCAGCAGCACATGCGGTAGATCGGCGTCGGGGGCGGCGGGCGCCGCCGGGTCGCGCGCGCCGCGCGCGAGATCGTAGAGGAACCGGCCGATCACCACGAGATAGCCGAGCCCGATCGCCACGAGGATCGCCACGCTGAGATAAGCGACGGCGTCGGCGAGAAACTGGAGGAGTCCGAGCAGCAAAAGGCTATCCTTCTTCAGGCGCGGGAGGCGCAGGGGGCGCCGTGACGCGCGCGTGAACCTTGTCCTTCGCCCAGACCACCCGGTCGGTCATCCAGGCGTTCACCCAGACCGCGAGCATAACCGCCTCGCGGACAATGAAAACCGCGGGCGCCGCGTAGGATAACTGCCATCCTTTCGCGATGGAAAGCAACGTCTCCAGCGCAAACCAGAGCGCGAAGGTCGCGGAAAAGCCCCAGAAAGGCGTCGCGCCGACGAGCGGCGCGGCGACGGCGCCAGCCACAAACGCCGGAAAGGCTTGGCAAATCGGCTCCGCGAGGAAGGAGATCAACTCATCGTTGCGGCGGATGACGCTCCAGCGCAGCTGCCGCTGGTAGACGTCCCGAAAATCCCGCGCGCCAAGCTCCTGACGCACCGGCCGGTGCGAAAAGACAGGACGCTTCCCGATTCGCCGCATGGCCTTGGCGAGGGCGTTGTCCTCGCCGACCGTGTGCGAAATGGCGTCGAAGCCCCCCGCCCGCTCGAAATCCGAGCGCCGGAACAGCATGATCTTTCCCACTCCGTGCCCCTGCCCCAAGCAGGAGGCGAGAAACAGCATGCGCGCATGCGGGCCGTTGATGATCGCCGCCTCCACATGCGCGGCGAAATTGTCAAGCTTGGCGCAATAGGGGATCGCGCAGACGAGGCCGACGTCGTCCGTGAGCTGGCGCATGTGCTCCGAGAGCGCGTCCGGCTCGAGAAGGACGTTGGCGTCCTTCATGAAGATCACGTCGTTCCTCGCGTGCGTGAAGGGCGCGTAGAGATTGTCGACCTTCGGGCTCGCGGCGAAGCGCGCCGTGGACGCCAGAATGCGCGCGGGAATCTCGGGGCGGCGCGAGAAGAGTTCGCGCATTTTCCCGGCCGCCGGCGAGCGGAGGTCGACCGCAGAGGCCGTGACGTCGAACTGCGGGTAATCCTGCGCCAGGGCGGATTCCTGGGTGCGTTCGAAATTGTCTTCGAGGAGCTTCACCGGCAGGACCACGGAGACCGGCGGCTTGTCGCGCCGCCGCGCGCGCCGCCCGGCGATCCGCGGCTGCAGGACGGTGGCGATGACGGAGACGACGAGCAGCGCTATGGCCACGACCCAATAGAACGCGGCGGCCCAGGTCAGAACGGAGTCGAAATTCACGACGTCTCGCGCTCGCTGGTTTCCGGCACGTCGACATGGAAGCGCCGCATAACGCCGTCGACCAGGCCCGCCGGCAGAAAGGTGAAGAAGCGCATCGCATAATACATATAGCGCGGGAAGGCGATGACTGGCTTTCCGCGCTCGAGACCGCGCTTGATGATCTGCGCCGCCTTCTCGTCCGACATCGCGCCGGGCTGCCAGGACTTGGTGCGCGCCGACATGGGCGTCTCGACGAACCCAGGAACGACGAGGCTCACCCGCACGCCATGGGGCGCGAGCCGTCCGCGCAGACAGTCTGCCCACATGTGGACGCTCGCCTTGGCCGCGCAATAGGCCGGCGAATAGGGCAGGCTGCGCACGCCCGCCATGGAGCCGACGATGACGATCTGCCCCTGCCCGCGGTCGCACATCGCCGGAATGGCCGGCTCCACCGTGTTGAAGACGCCCGAAACATTGATCGCCATCATGGCGCGCACCGCCTCCGGCGTTTCCAGAACCTGGCCTGGCGACAGACCCGTGGCGACGCCAGCGTTGGCGACGAGCACGTCGATTGGTCGCGCCGCATGGGCGGCGTCGAACAGGCGGGCCATCGCCTCGCGGTCGCGCACGTCGGCGATGCGCGTCTCGACTTCGGCCGCCCCCGCCGCGCGGCAGGCCTCGGCCGTCGCCTCGAGCCGCGCCCGGTCGCGGCCGAGAAGATAAAGGCTCGCGCCGTCGCGGGCGTAGGCGAGCGCGAGAGCGCGGCCAATGCCGGAGGACGCGCCGGTGATGAGCAGACGTTTCGTCATGGCTTCGTCGGCCGCAACGTCGCCTCGCCAATGATCCCCGGCGTGCGGGCGGCGCCATGCGCGAAGAGGCGCACGAAGATTTCCGCGTCGGAGGCCCGGAGCACCCGGCCCGAAAGGGTCACCGTCTCGCCGCGCAGGATCGGCTGAATGAATTTCGCCGCGAGACCCACGAGCGTCAGATCGGGCCGCCAGCTTTTCAGCATCGGCTCGAAGGCGGCGAGCAGCTTCATGCCATGCACAGGCGGCGCGGCGAGGCCGATTTTCGCCGCGAGCGCGTCGTCGAGATGCAGCGGATTGTCGTCGCCGGACACTTCCGCGTAACGCGCCAGCGCGGCCGCGTCGAAGGGGCCCACGATCGTCTCGGGCAGCTTGTCGCCTACCTTGATCGGATCGCTCATGGCGCGCCTCCGAGGCCCGCGCGCGGCACGAGGCGCAGCATGGTCTCGCTCGTCGCGATCGCTTCGCCATCCAGCGCGGCGATCGTCGCGTCGATGACGAGACGCGGCGGGTTCGTCTCTCGCCGCATGGCGACGCTCACATCGTAGCTCTCGCCCGAAACGAGCGGCGTCTCGTAGGAAAAACTCTGCGCTTCGTGCACCGGCACCACGTCCAGCGCATCGCATAGCTTGCGCACCGGATCAAACAGCGCCGGATCCGTCAGCCAGACGGCCGGAAAGGAAAGCGGGACGCCCGCGCCGTCGCCGCCCGTTTCGCGAGAATAGGCTTGGGCGCGCGCCGGATCGACGCGCAGACGAAACGGGCCGAGGGTTTGGGGCGCGTCAAGCGGCATGGCGGACGATCAGCACGGCGTTGATGCCGCCGAATGCGAAGGAGTTGGACATGGCGGCGTCGATCCTCTGCTTGCGCGCGACGTTGGGAACGGCGTCGATCGGGCAGCGCGGATCGCGCTCGAGGAAGTTGATCGTCGGCGGCGCGATTTGCTCGCGCAGCGCTTCGATCGTGATGACGAGTTCGAGCCCGCCGCTCGCGCCAAGCGCGTGGCCGTGGATGGGCTTGGTCGAGGACACCGGCACCTCGCGGCCGTAGTCGCCGAAAACGCGCAGTATAGCCTCGGACTCTGTGATGTCGTTGGCGTGCGTCGCCGTGCCGTGGGCGTTGACGTAGCCGATGTCCCTAGGCGAAAGCCCCGCGTCCGCCAGCGCCATCGCGATGCAGCTCGAGGCCCCGTCGAGATCAGGCCGCACGGGGTCCTTGGCGTCGCTGGTCGTGCCGTAGCCCGCGATTTCGCACAAGGGTTCGTGGCCGCGTTCGCGCGCCGACTCGAGCGTCTCCAGAACGAAGACCGCCGCGCCCTCGCCGAGCGACATGCCGTTGCGGCCCATGGAAAAGGGGCGGCACAGCGTGGGCGTCATGACCCGCAGCCCCTCCCAGGCGCGGATGGTGGCGTTGATGACGCAGGCTTCGGCGCCGCCGACGATGGCCTTGTCCACCAGGCCGGAGCGGATCATCTGCATGCCGAGCCCGATCGATTGGCTCGCCGAGGAGCAAGCGCTGCCGATTGCGAAGGTCGGCCCCAGCGCCTTGACGCGCCCGCCAATCGTGGTCGGCATGGCGCTCGGGATGAGCTTGGGCACGCTCAGCGTTTCGGGCCGCGTGCGCTCGACATAATACTTGTAGATGCCGTCCTCGATCGTCGTCATGCCGCCGATCCCGGTTCCGAGAATCACGGCGGTGCGCGGCCCCGCGAGATCCAGGCGGCCGAACCCAGCCTGCGCCACGGCCTCGTCGGCGGCGACGACGGCGAACTGGGTGAAGGGATCGCAGAAGGGAAGAACGTTCGGCTCGATGTGGGCGGCGGGATCGAAATCCGGCACCTGGGCCGCGATCTTGATGCGCCCATCATAGGGGCGCTCGGTCTTCAGTTCGCGGATTTGGGCGACGCCGTCGCGCGCGGCCTCCCACAGCTTGCGCGCCCCGACGCCCGAGGCGCAGACCGCCCCCATGCCGGAGACGACGACGCGGCGCCCTCCGTCTCCCCGTCGCGACTCCGCCATCTACTGGTTCTCGCGCTCTTTCTGGATGTGCTGGGCGATGGCGTCGATCAGGCTCTCGACGGTCTTCGCCTCCTGAAGCGAGCCGTCCATGGGGATGTAGACGTTGAACTTTTCCTCGAGGGCGGTGAGAATCATGACGATGTCGACCGACTTCAGGTCGAGGCTTTCGATCGTCGCGTCGGGCGTGACCTTGGTGCGGTCGACCATGCCCTCCGAGGCGATCACCTCGATGATTTCCTCTTTGAGCTTGGCAATGTCCTGCGGATTGTCTGTCACGAAATCCCTCCGTTAGGGGCGCCGAGGCGATGATGCTGCGGCGCGCGGCGCATTGACGCAGAGCGCGTCCGGCGCGGCGGGCGGCGCGGACGGCGAAGCGGCCGGCCCGAACTTGGTTACGGGTTTTACGCGCGAAAATAAAGCCCGGCGGCGGGAGCCGCTCCCGGCGCCCGCTTCCCCCCGGCGGCGCTTCGTGGCAAAAGGCCCCGCAAAACACGAGGGGTCAGGACCAAATGAGCGCCACCGAGACAGCCATCGCCGGAGTTTTTCCACAGCCGACCGAAGAGCAGTGGCGCAAACTCGTCGACAAGGCGCTGAAAGGCGCGTCTTTCGAAACGCTCGTCTCCAAGACCTATGACGGCGTCGCCATCGCGCCGCTTTACCCCCGCGCGGCCGCGGAAGCCCCCCGCGCCCTGCGCCGCACGCCCGGCCGCTGGTCGATTCTCGGCCGCGTCGACCTCGCCGACCCCGACGCCGCCAACAAGCTCGCTCTTGAGGATCTCGAAGGCGGCGCGGACGGCCTGCACATCGTCTTCGCGGGTTCGCAGGGCGCTTATGGCGCGGGCCTCACGAGCGACAGCGACGAAACGATTGGGCATCTTCTGGAAGGAATCCGGCTCGATTACGGCATCCCCGTTCTGGTCGAGGCCTCTCCGCGCGCGCCCAACGCCGCAGCGGCGATCATGCGCTATGTCGACAGCCATCACATCGAGCCCTCGATCACCCGCATTTCGCTGGGCCTCGACCCGCTCGGACTTCAGGCGCTGCACGGCTTCGCGCCCGCGCCCTGGGCGCAGGCCCAAAAGACCTTCGCCGAGTCCGCCAAAACGGTCGCCAGGGCGGGCTTCGCCAAGGGCGCCGTCGTCGCCGACGCGCGCGTAATCCACGCGGCCGGCGGCTCCGAAACCCAGGAGCTCTCCTTCGCGCTCTCGGCGGCCGTCGCCTATCTGCGCGCGCTGACCGACAATGGCGTAGACATCGAGACGGCGCGCTCGCTCGTCGCGCTGCGTTTCGCCGCCGACGCCGACGAATTCATGGGCGTCGCCAAATTCCGCGCGGCCCGCCGCCTATGGGCGCGCGTTGAGGAGGCCTGCGGCCTTGCGCCGAAGCCGGCGCTGATCTTCGCCGAGACCGCCTGGCGCATGATGTCGCGCCGCGACCCATGGAACAACATTTTGCGTGGGACGCTTGCGGCCTTCTCGGCGGCAATCGGCGGCGCGGATGCGATCGCCGTCCTGCCCTTCACCCAGGCGCTCGGCGCGGCGGACGGTTTCGCCCGGCGCCTCGCCCGCGACACCCAGCTCGTGCTGCAGGACGAGTCGCATATCGACGTGGTGGACGATCCGGCGAGCGGCGCCGGCGGCTTTGAGGCGCTGACGCAAGAGCTGTGCGAACGCGCCTGGGCGGCCTTCCAGCAGATCGAGGCCGAGGGCGGCCTGCCGGCGGCGCTGGAGAAGGGAACGTTCCAGGCCCGCGTGGCGGAGACCGCGGGCGAGCGGGCGAAAAGGGTCGCGCGCGCCCGGGAGAAGATCATCGGCGCCAATGAATTCCCGGACATTCACGAGAAGATGCTCGATGTCGTCGCGCCCTTCGACGCGGCCCGCCAGACCGCCGAGGCCCCCGCGGGGGCGCTGAAGACTCCGGCCCTCGCGCCCCGGCGCCTCTCTGAGCCCTTCGAACGCCTGCGCGACGAGTCGGACGCCTATGCCCAAAAGACAGGCAAGCGCCCGAGGGTGTTTCTCGCCAATCTCGGATCGGTCGCGGCCTTCACCGCCCGCGCCAATTTCGCCAAGAACTTTTTCGAAGCCGGCGGCGTAGAGGCGGTTTTCGGCCCGGAGACGGAGTCGACCTCGGAGATCGTCGCGGCCTTCCGCGAATCTGGCGCGAAACTCGCTTGCCTGTGTTCGTCCGACCGGATCTACGCCGACGCCGCGGCGCCGGCCGCGATCGCGCTCAAGGGCGCGGGCGCGCGGCTCTATTCCGCCGGACGGCCGGGCGAACTCGAGCAAGCGCTGCGCGGCGCGGGCGTTTCCGAGTTCATCTTTGCCGGCTGCGACATGTTCGACGTTTTGCAGCGGGCTTTGGGGGAAGCCAAATGAGGTTTTGGGCAATCGCGCTAGCGGCGTCGCTCACGACGGGCGGCGCGCTGGCGAAAGATCACAAGGAGCGCTCGCATCATCGCAAGGAAGCGGCGGACGAGCCCGCGGCGACGGCCTCGCAACGCGACCCGAACGGATCCTGGCGCGTGGAGGCGGTCACGAGCGTCGGAAATTGCCCCGCGCTCATCCCATCCAAACTCCAGATCGCGGACAACAAGCTCGCCGCCGCCGAGGGCGCCGCCGTTTCGTCCTGGGGCTATGTGGACGAGGACGGCAACATCGTCGCGCGCTTCACCGCGGAAGGCGACCATGTCGCCCGTTTCCACGGCGCGCTGAAGGGCGGCAAGGGAACAGGCGCATGGTCGTCGTCGACGGATATGTGCGGCGGCACCTGGAAGGCGGCGCAGGAGTAGCCGCCCACCCTATCCTCGGGACTCGCGCGTCGGTCAATTCTCGTCGTCGCGCGGCAGCAGCGGCTCGCTGCGCAGCGGTCGCGGCGCGGCGGCCTGGGCCACGGGCGGCGGCTGCGGCGTCGGGGACTGCGAATAATCCGGCGTCTCGGTCGCGCGCGCGGCGTTCAGCCCGTCACGCTGGTAAATGTCCTCGCGGAACTGGGTGATCCCGTCCGGCGTGCCCCAAGCTGTGACGTAAACCCAATAGACCGGCACGGGCGGCGTGATCTTCACGTCGAGGCGCTCGCCCGAGGCGATGGCGCGGTCGATCGCGTCGCGATCCCAGCCCGGCGTCTCGCGCAGCAGGAAGGCGACATAGTCGCGCACGTTCTGCAAACGTATGCAGCCCGAGGAGACGAAACGATAGTCGTCGCCGAACACGCCCTTGGCGGGCGTGTCGTGCATGTAGACGCCGTAGGGATTGGCGATGTCGATGCGCACCACGCCGAGCGAGTTGAAGTCGCCGCCGATGTCCTGCCGGAACTTGTAATTGAGCGCGTCGAGCGACCGCCAGTTGATCTGCTCGGGCTGCAGCTCCTGACCTTCCTTGTTGTAGACGCGGATGTGGTTGTCGCGCAGATAGTTCGGGTCCGCCTGCATTTTCGGAATCAGATCCTTGCGGATGACCGAGGCGGGCACAGTCCAGAACGGATTGAAATTGACCTGATAGGCCTTGGTCTGCATCACCGGCGACTGGCGGTCGATCTTGCCGACGCCCGCAATGTGGTGCGTGACGACCTGACCGTTTTCCACCGTCTCCACCTGCGCGGCGGGGATGTTGGCGGTCACGTAGCGATTGCCGAGGTCGCGCGAGAAGCTGCGCAGGCGCACGAGATTGGTTTCGAGCTGGCGCAGGCGCGTCTCGGCCGAAACGTTCAGCGCCGTGAGCGTCTGCTGGTTGACGACGCCCGTCTCGATGATGCCGTGGCGCGCCTGAAAGCGGCGCACGGCGGCTTCGACGTACGAGTCGAAGACCGGGCTCGTGCCCGTCTCGTGGCCGATGTCGCCCGAGACGATGAGACGGCGGCGCAGCGCCGACACGGCGGGGCTGTTCGACCCGAGCCGCATTTGCTGGTTCGGCACCGTCGGCCAGCCGCCGTTGGCGACGATTTCACGATAATGCTCAATCGCGGCTTCCGTCGCCGCGACGGTCTGCTCGGAGAGAATCGGCGTCGTCGAGCGCGACACGGTGAGGCGCGCGTCGGCGTCGTAGCGCTGCGCCCATTCGGCCTGCCCGGTCTCGGCGACGGCCGGAAGGCCCGCGCCGAAGGCAAGGCCAAGAGAAAACGGGAGAATCGCTATTTTTCGCACCAGTCGCTCCAGTCGCAGTCGGTTCCGCGGCTGCGGAGGGGAACAAACGACGCGGCCGGCGCCGCCCAAGGCTACGCCGTCCGACAAATTACATGATGAGCAGCTCAAGGGTTAACAAGGCGCGAACAGGCGGCGATTTTATGGCCGCCGCCCGCGCCGCGTCAGGCCCGCGCCGCCGCTCCCTCGAACAGGCGCTCCGCCGCGATGTCGTAGAAAGCGCGGGGGGCCAGCCGCAGGCGCTCGGCGAAGAGGCGGGACGGGAAACGGCGCAGCGCGGCGTTGAATGCGTCGACGGCCGCGGCCTGATCGCGGCGGGCGGCCGCGAGACGGCGCTCCGTCTCGTCGAACGCCTCCTGCAATTCGTGAAACTCCGGCAGGCTCCGCAACTGTTCCGACAGTTGCGCACGCGCCAGAAGCGCGCGCACGCTGTCGCCCAGCCGCGTCTCCGCGAAGAGCCGCGCCTGCGGGCTCGTCGCGCGCTGAACCGCGCCATGCGCCTTGACGAGAGCGTCGAGGGCGTCGCGATCATGCGCCTCGAAGGCGCGCACGACGCCGACGAGAGCGGGCAAGAGCGCGCGGCGCTTGCCGAATTCAGCCTCGATATCGGCCGCGGCGGCCTCGCAGCGCGCGTCGAGCTCAAGGAGACGGCGATAGGCGCGCATCACCGAAACGCCGGCGGCGCCGAGGCAAACCAAAGCGACGAAGAACAGCGGCATGACGAACCCCTCTTCCGCCACCATGGCCCGGCCGGTTTTGAAAGAGCGTTACTTGCCGATGCGCCGTAGGAACGTGGTTAGCGCAATGTAAACGCCGCTCTCCGGCGGCGCCGGCGAGGGTCAGCCCACGCGCATCCATCCCTCGGGCCCCAATCGCTCTTGCGGCAGGAAGCGGGCCTTGTAGGCCATCTTGCGCGAGCCCTCGACCCAATAACCGAGATAAAGATGCGCGAGCCCCGCAGCCTCGGCCCGCCGCATGTGATCGAGAATCATGTAGGCGCCGAGAGAACGCGATTCGAAATCCGGCTCGTAAAAGGAATAGACCATCGACAGGCCGTCCGCGAGACGGTCGGTGAGGCAGCCGGCGACGAGGCGATCCGCGTCGCCGCCCGGCGCATCCGCCGGAAGGCGATATTCGATCAGCCGCGTGTCCACGTGGCTGTCCTCGATCATCATCTGATAGTCGACCATGCTCATGTCGGCCATGCCGCCATCCGCGTGGCGGGCGCCGACATAGCGCCGAAAAAGCGCATATTGCTCGGGCGTCGCGCGCGCGGGACGCGCCTCGCCGACGATGTCCGCATTGCGGCGCAGGACGCGGCGCAGCCCCCGCGAGGCCGAGAAATCCGCGATTTTCACCCGCACCGACACGCAGGCGCGGCATTGCTCGCAGGCGGGACGATAGGCGATCGTCTGCGAGCGGCGGAAACCGGATTGCGTCAGCGTGTCGTTGAGCGCTGGCGCGCGCAGACCGATCAGATGGGTGAACACCTTGCGCTCCGCGCGGCCCGGCAGATAGGGGCATGGCGCCGGCGAGGTGAGGTAGAACTGTGGCGCGTCGCGAGGTTCTTTGGTCACGCTCGTTTCGGTCCCTGGCTCACGACCGAGAATAGGGCGGGAAGCCGCGCCGCGCCAATCACGAAATCAGGCGGAGCGGCGCAAAACGATAACGTCCGCGAGAATATCGTGAAGGCAACGCTTGTCGCTCGTCACGAGGGAAACCAGCAGCAGCGGCGGCAGCAGCCATGTGACGTAGAACAGCACGGCGTGGACCGCCGCCTGAAGGAAAGGCACGGGCTCTCCCTGCATGGTGCGCACTTCGAGATCCATGAACGCCATGCCGGGCGTCGCCATGCGCCAGCCGGAAACCGTCAGGCCGTTGTAGAAAAACGCGATGAGCGGGAAGAGCGGCGGCAGGACGAGCGCCGACATTCCGAAGCTGAGAACGAACAGGCCGACGAACAGCGCGACCGAGAGACCCGTCACCAGAAACAAATCCAGCGCCACGGCCATGACCCGGCGCGTCCGCACGCCCTCAAGGGCCTGCGGCGGGATATAGGACGCCCGCGCATCGGGGTAATCCCTGCGGAATTCTCCGTCGCCGCTCATGTCTTGTTCGCTCCATGCGCGGCCGTCCGCGCCTCCGCAATGTCGGACGCGAGAGCCGCTCTTTCAAGATGGGCGGCGGGCGAAGGCGGGCTTGCGTTCCGCGGCCGCGCATGTTGCTCTATCGGCCATTACTGAAGACGGATTTTTTCGCGGAGGCGCATATGTTCAAGACAATTGTTCTTTTTTCAGACGGCACGGGCAACAGTTCGGCCTCGCCGTTCAAGACCAACGTCTTTCGTCTCTACGACGCGCTCGACATGACGCCGGAGAAGGGACAGATCGCCTATTACGACGACGGCGTGGGTTCGTCGCAGCACCGCTGGCTCGCCGCCGTCACGGGCGCCTTCGGCATCGGCATGAAGCGCAACGTTCTGGACCTCTACAAATTCCTAACGCGCCATTACGCCCACGCCATCGCCAAGCTGAGAGACCCGGAGACAGGGAAAATCCCCGAAGCGCGCAAGGACGAGGTTCCGAGGATCGCCTGTTTCGGGTTCAGCCGCGGCGCCTTCACCATGCGCGTGCTGGTCGGCCTCGTCGACTCGCAGGGGCTCCCTGTCGATGCGGACTCCGAAGAGGAATTGGACCGGCTCGCTCGCTGCGCCTACCGCAAGATGCGCGCGGATCACTTCAAAACCCTCCTGCGCCTCGAAAACCTCTGGCGCTGGCCGCGCGACCATATCGTCACGCCGCTGCTCGACGGCTGGCTGAAACGGCGCCCCTATGATCGCGAGAGAAATATCAAAGTCGAAAAAATCGACTTTCTCGGCCTGTGGGACACGGTCGGCGCCTATGGGATGCCGGTCGAGGAATTGCGGGTGGTCATCGACAAATTCATCTTCCCGCTCACCTTCAGCAGCTATGATCTTCCCGACTATGTGACGGTCGCGCGCCATGCGCTCTCGATCGACGACGAGCGCGACGCTTTCACGCCCATTCCCTTCGACGACGCGCTGGCCCGCAGGCAGGCGAAAGAGCAGCGCGCGGCGCGCGCCGCGGCACTGATGGCGGCCGGGCGAACGCCGGAAGAGGCGGCGGCGAAGGCTTTCGAGGAGGTCTGCGAGCGCAGCCGCCAGGTGTGGTTCGCGGGGGTGCACGCCAATGTCGGCGGCGGCTACCCGGACGACAGCCAGGCGTTCCTGCCATTGCGCTGGATCATGCGCGAGGCGATGAAACAGGGCGTCGCCTTTCGCGACGCCGTCGTTACGGACGTTTCAGCGAAAGCGACCGCTTTCGGACAACTCTACGATTCCCGCAGCGGGCTCAATGCCCTCTACCGCTACAAGCCGCGCGACGTCGCGGGCGTGCTTGAGAGCGCGCGCCGGCTGACGCAGAGGGTCCAGAAAGACACGCCGGCGGCCGATGCGGCCGGCGAGGGGCCGGCCACGCCGCTCATTCACGAGAGCGTCATCCACCGCATGGCGCTGCGCTTCGACGGCTATGCGCCAATCGCCTTGCCCGCCCGGATGAACGTCGTCGACGACGACGGGCGCACGCTTTACGAGGTCGCGCCGGGAAAGAGCGGCGCCTTTCTCGCGCCTGCGCAGGCGCGCCCCGCGACGCCGCTCGAAGTGGGACTGAACGACGCGATCGCGACCTTGCGCGCGCCGGACGGCAAGCTGGCGAAGCTCGTCGAGGCGGCGGTCTTCTGGCGGCGCGTCATGTATCAGGTCACGCTCTGGTCGCTGATCCTGCTGCTGCTGACGCCGCTTCTCGACAAGGACTCCAGCGCCGCGGACAATCCGCTCGCCTATGCTTTTTCGAGCGTCGCCGGCTTTGCGTCGGGCTATCTGCCGGGCTTCCTCTCCCCCTGGCTGGAGTCTTTCGTCCAGCACCCGCTCGTCGCGGGAACGCTGATCGCCATTTTCCTGGTCTCTTTCTGGTGGGGCGGCCATTTGCGGAAGGTCATCGCCGACCGGTCGCGCATGTCCTGGGGCATGGCGGAGCCCAGGGAAAGAAATTGGCTGGAGCGCTTCTGGAACGGGGTCGCCTGGATTCTGACCAGCTCCGAGACCGCCTGCGCGGGATGGCGTTTCGTCTCCAACCGCCTCCTGCCCGCGACGCTTCTCGTTCTCGCCGCCGCCGTCGCCGTCTTCGGCGCCGACCGCCTCGCGTTCCACCTGCGCGCCTTTCAGGGCGACGTCTGCCGATCGTCGGGCGCGCGCGTTCCCGAGGGCGCGACGCGACTGACCTTCGAGACGAACAACCCCTGTTTCGCGACGGGTCTGGCGCTCGAAAAAGGCCGCAGCTATCTCGCGACCTTCACGATCGGGCAAGACTGGCGCGACGCGTCGCTGGCCGCCAATCTCGGCGGCCTCAAGCGCAACGAACTGTCCTTCCCGGAAAAAGCCGCCATGTTTCTGGTCGGCCTCGCGGCGCGGCGCATCATCGACGAGCCCTGGTTCAAGCCTATGCTCCAGATCGGAACGGACGGCTTCGCCGTCATTCCCGCAAACCCTGATCCGCCATTCCCCTCGGGCTCCGACAAGCGGAAAATGACGGTGCGCTTCAAGGCGCCCAAGGCGGGCGAACTGTTCATTTACGTCAACGACGCCTATTCCGGCTTCGTTCCGACCGCGCTGCTCGCAGGCCAGAGCCCGTTCAACGCCGACGGCTCCTGGCTGCACTTCTACGGCAATAACGCAGGAACGGCCGAGATCACGCTCGAAGCCCTTCCTGCGGAATATGGGGATTGAGCCCCCGGACGCCTTGACGAGGTCATGAAGCTGTCGCAACCCTCGACTGAAACAGTCGGCGAACAAGGGTCGCGCCGGCGCAACTCTCGCGGGAAATCGCCATGGACACCAACGCCGTCGACGGCGGACATCTACGCGCCTTCATCGAGCGAATCGAAAAACTCGAGGAGGAGAAGCGGGCGATCGCCGACGACATCAAGGACGTCTACGCCGAAGCCAAGGGGACAGGATTTGATCCCAAGATCATCCGCAAGGTCGTCTCGCTGCGCCGGCAAGACAAACATAAGCGTCAGGAAGAAGAAGAGATTCTAGACCTTTATCTTTCTGCGCTCGGCATGGAATAGCCAAGCTGATAAGGCCCCGTTAACCATATTTCCCTATCGCTAGGCGAGCGCCCCGCGCTCGCGTAGCGGCCGCCGGCGCGTTGGAAGAGGGAAATCGTGCCGTCGGAAAGCCTGGGGAGCCGCGTCGCTCTGGCCGCGCTCTGCGCCGCATTCACGGCGCTCGCGGCGACGCCGGCCGGCGGCCAGTCGGCGCCGCCCCAATCGCGCCTGCCGCTCCGCAAGACGAACGCGCCGGCGCCGCCTCAGCCATTGATCCGTCCGGCGCAGACGCCGAGCGCCCTCGAACTCGAAATTCCGCCCCAGCCCGCCCCGCTGATGCGCGGCGTCGCGCCCGAGAAGGAGCCGCCCGTCTCCGCCGCGGCCAATTACGGCCCGCCGGTTAAAAAGGAAAAGCTGCCAAGGCCCTATCCGCCCCGCCGCCTTCCCTATCCGCCGCCCTTCTCGCCGAGGAATCCCCTGCCGGCGCTGGAGCCTTACAAGACGTCCTATCAGGCCAGGCAGGCGCTCAGGCTGCGCCCCACGACCGCGCCGAACGCCGCGCCGCTTCCCGCCCTGCCGCCGCCGCCGACCGTGGCCGTCGAGCCCACAATCAAGACCAAGCCGAAGCCCAAGGTCGAGCTGAATCCCTACGACCCGATCGGCGTCGCCGCCGGTTCGACGCTGATTTTTCCTTATGTCGAGGCGACCGGCGGCTACGACGACAACCCCAACCGCCTCTCGCCCAATCTCAATCCGCGCCCCTCGGCGGTGTTTCGCGGCGAGGGCGGCGTCAAGGTCAAATCGGATTGGGCGCGCCACAGCCTGGAGGGAGAGCTGCGCGGCGGCTATTCGGAATATTTCGATTTTCCGCTCGCGAGCCGGCCGGACGCTTCGGGCGCGATGACGGCGCGCTACGACCTGACCCGCGACGCCGCCCTCGACTTGCGCGGGCGCCTTTCCCTCGACACGATTCGTCCCGGCGCGCCAGCGATCTTTTCGGGCGTTCAGACGGTGCAGGTTCTAAACCGCCCGATCGTGCTCGGCGTCGGCGTTCAGCCGGGCGTCACGCAGAAATTCAACCGCATCGAACTATCGCTGCGCGGAACCTACGATCGCGTGTGGTATCAGAACGCCCTCTATTCGGACGGCACTTTCCTCGACCTTGCGCGCACGAGTTACAATGGCTTCGGCGGCCTCGGCCGTCTCTCCTACGAAGTGAACCCGGATCTGAAGCCCTTCGTCGAGGGGACGATGGACCGGCGCGTGCACGACCTGCCGACCGACTTCAACGGCTTCTACCGCGACAGCACTGGTTTCATCGTGCGCGGCGGCGCGGCGTTCAACGTCACCGAACTGGTCAAGGGCGAGGTTTCCGGCGGCTACGGCCAGCGCAATTACGACGATCCGCGATTGCCGCCGCTGCGCGGACCCGTCGTCGACGCCGCGCTGATCTACACGCCCTCGGCTCTGACGACCATGACGCTGCGCGGCTCCACGACGCTCAACGAGACGACGCTCGCCAACGCAGCGGGCGTATTGACGCAATCCTTCACCGCGCAACTGTCGCACGACTTCATGCGCAATCTGAACGTCACCGTCACGGGCAGTTACTTTACGAACAATTACCAGGGCGCCGACGTTATCGAACGCGGCGGCAGCCTCGGCGTTAAGCTCGATTACAAAATCACCCGGACAATCTCGCTGCGCGGCAGCTATATGCATGAGCTGCTCGACAGCTCTTTCCCCAACGCCGACTATACGGCGAACGTCTATCTGGTGGGCCTGAGGTTCCAGCTTTGAGGACGCCGCCGCCCCCTCGCAAGGAGACCGCGGCGCCATGTGGATGATGGTTCCCTTCATCCTCAACAGCCTGCTCAATTTCGTCGTCGGCCTGCTCGTCGCCAAGTTTCTGGGGCCTGCGGAATACGGGCGCTTCGTGCTGGCGCTGTCGGTCGCCGTCGTGCTGCAAACGCTCGTCTTCGACTGGCTGCGCCTCGCCGCGACGCGCTTCTACTCCGAACGCGATCGCCGCGAGCGTCCGCAAATACGCGCCACGCTGGACGCCTCCTTCGCCGCGCTGGCGGCGCTCGCCGCCGCCGCCGCCGGCGCGCTGTGGATGTTGCGCCTCGATCTGCCGCTCAGCCGCGACCTCGCGGCGCTCGCGGTCGGCGTCTCGATCTCGAACGGCCTGTTCGACTTCGCCAGCGCGCTGGTGCGCGCCCGTTTCCACGACCGGGCCTATGGCGCGCTGGTGATCGCCAAGAACGTGCTGGCCTTCGCGCTCACGGCCGGCGGCGCCTTCCTGTTTCATTCGGCCAATGTCGCGCTCCTCGGCATGATCGTCTCGGTCATGGGATCTCTCGTCTTCGGCCGCGGCGCGCTCACGGATCCGGGCGCGGGATTTCACGCGGCGGAGCGCAAGCTCGCAGCGCGTTTCCTCGCTTATGGCCTGCCGATCGTTCTCGCCAATGTCCTTTATCAGACCGTGCCGTTGATCAATCGCACGCTCGCCTCGCAAATGTATGGCTTCGCGGAGGTAGGCCAGATTTCGCTCGCCTTCGAAACCGGCGTCCGCATTGTCGGCGCCATCGGTTCGGCGGTCGACGTGATCCTGTTCCAGATCGCCGTGCATGCCGAAAAGACCGACGGCGCAGACGCTGCGCGCGCCCAGATTTCACGCAATCTTGGCGTCGTCTTCGCGGTCGTCGCGCCCTCGGTCGCGGGATGCTGGCTCATTTTGCCGAGTTTCGAAGCGCTGTTCGTGCCGGAAAATTTCCGCGGGCCTTTCGCGCATTATTTCGCGCTGATGACGCCCGCGCTCTTTGCTTTCGCGATGATGAACTACGGCGTCAACACGGCGTTTCAGATTTCGCACAAGCTCTCGCCGCTCATCATCGCCGCGCTCGTCGCGTCTCTCGCCAATTCGCTCGCCGTCATCTTTCTTCCCGTGACGCCCGACGCGACGCGCTTCGCCAACGCCCAGTCGATTTCCACGATGAGCGGGCTCGCGGCGCTCGTCATGATGCTCTTCCTGCTCGAGCCGATGTGGCCGCGCGCGCGCGACATTTTCGGCGCCGCCGCCGCGACCGCCGCCATGGTCGCCGCCGGCGCGCCGATCCGCGGCCTTCCGCCCGGCGTCGTCACGCTCGCGAGCCAGGTCGCCGCCGGCGTCGCCGTTTACGGCGCAATCGCTTACGCCTTCGACGTCGCGGGTCTGCGCAGCCTCATTGGTCCGAAGATCGCCGCGCGGCTGCGGCGGCCTCAGTTTCAGTAAGCGTTACAAATCGAGCACGCGGCGCGGATCGGCGCGGCCGCGCAGCGCGTCGAAAAGCGCGAGAAGATTGCCGCGCAGACGGCCGCGGCGATCGACCCAGGGCTCGGGTCGCAGCGATTTGACCAGATTGGCGGCCAGGTTTCGCGCGACGAGCTGCAGCGCGAAACGCGGCGCCGCCGTGCCCTTGCGCACGAGATAAAGCGGATTGGCGATTTGCGAATAGCCCAGACGCAGGCCGGAAGTGCGTCCCGATTTCACGCCAAGATGAACGCCGGCGAAATAGTTTGTGCGCACGACGCGCCCCGCGCGCGCATATTGCGCGGAGAAATCCGTATCCTCGAGCCAGGCGTAGAGCGGGAGATTCTCGTCGAAGCGCACATGCGGCGCGGCGGCGCGGCGATAGGCCATGTTGCAGCCATAGGTTCCCGTGGCGTCGCGGAGCCAGAACCCGTCCGGCGCGGGCGCATGATAGGCCGCGACGAGCGCATCCGCTTCCGCGAAGCCGAGGCCCGACGAATGAATGCCGTCGGCGATCAGATGTCCCGAAGCCGCGACGACTTCCGGATGCGCCGAGAACAGCCGCTCCACGCCGTCGAGAAAACCGGGCGCGGGTATAAAATCGTCGTCGACAAAAACAACTATATCCACCTCGTCGCCGAGGAGATCCAGCGCGTGATTGCGCTGTGCGCCGGAGCCCTTCACCGGCGCGACGACGAAACGCGCGGCGCCGGGGTCGCGCGGCGCATCTTCCGCCGAGGCCCCAACGACCAGCGAGACGTCGGCCAAGCGCCCGTCTCTTGCAAGACGCGCCAGCGACTCCCCGACAACCTCTGGGCGTCCCGTCGTAGCGACGACAACGGCGATCTTCACCAACATTCTCCGGAATGAACCTGCCGCCTGAGGGCGCGCGGCGCCGTCTCGCGCAGATTCGCCCGCACTTTCTCGTAGACCGTCTCGACTGCGTCGAGGTGGCGGTCGAGCGTCAGCGGATCAGCCCAATACGCCGCGTGGGCGGCCCGCGCCATGCGCCGCGCCGTCTCGTCGTCGGAAAGGCGCATGATCGCGGTCGCGAGCGAGTCGGCGTCCGCGCTGCGAAACCAGAAACCCGTCTCGCCATCCCGCACCGCCTCCCGCCCCGCGCAGAGATCGCTGACGATGACCGGCGTGCCGAGCGCGAGCGACTCGAGGACCGTGAGCGGCTGTCCTTCGTACCAGACGGAAGGGAATACGAGCGCGCGCGCGCCGCGCAGCGCCTCGCGCACTTCCGCAGGACTGCGCCAGCCGAGGAATTTCGCCTCAGGGAACTCCCTTTCGAGCGCCTCGCGTTCCGGCCCGTCGCCGGCGAAGACCGGCGCGACGCCGGCGAGCCGCGCCGCCTCCGCGAAGTAACGCGGGCCCTTTTCGGCGGAGAGGCGGCCGACGAAAAGGAAATCGCCCGCGCCGCCGTCGGGCTTGGGGCCGAGGTCCGCGACGTCGATCGGATTCGCCACATCGTAGAAGGTCGCGTCGCGCGGCAGATAGGGCGCGATGACATCCCGCTGGAGCCTGGAAATCGTGATGACGTGGCGCGCCGTATCGTAAAGGCCGCTCACATGGCGCATCAGCGCGTGGCGGCCGACGCGCATCAACTTGCGCGGATAGCTGCGCGAGTCGCAATTGTGAGCGACACAGCCCGGCGACATGGCGAGGAAACCGCAGTTGCGCGCGGAGCCGTAGTCGTAAAAGCCGCCATTGGGACAGGCGAGATAATATTCGTGCAAAGTGTGCACGACCGGCAGCGCGCCGCCTCGCAGCGCCCTGCCGATCGAGGGCGAGAGCGCCTTGGACCAGCCATGCACATGCACGATCGTCTCCGCCGGGTTGCAGGCGGCGAGGAGGCGCGTCAGGCCGCGTTCCGCTTTCGCATTCCACAGCCATTGCGCGCCGAACCGCGCGAGCGAGGCGGTCGAAGCGACGTCGGGCTGATCAAGCAGCGTAACCGCGACCCCCGCCTCGGCCAGGCCGGGATCTGCGGGTCCGACGGCTGAGAAATAATCGACCCTCAGTCCGCGCCGCGCAAAGCCTTTGGCGCTGTCGATCGCAACCTTTGCAAGTCCGCCGTTGATATGCGCATGATCGCTGACGATGACGATGCGCATTGTCATATGACCATGGGAAAGTGCCGCCCGGCGTCCTGCGACGCGCGCTCCAAGAAACGCAGAAAGGGACGTCCGCCGGACTTCCGTGTCTGCAACGCTGCGTTATCCTACTTAGCGGGAGTTACACGATGGTGAATCGCTTTCTAGACGCGCCGTCCGTCCGTCGGGAGGCCGCCGCGTGACAACGATCGGCGCTGCAGGGGACGCTTCGCTCCGCGAGAGACTGGAAAGCGCGTCGCGTCGCGACATCGACTCTCTTTTGGCCAGCCTCGACGCCACGACGGACGGGCTCTCCGAGGGCGAAGCCGCCCGCCGGCGCGAACGCTACGGTCCGAACGGCATTGCCCGGGAAGCCCGAGCTGGCCTCTTCCGCGAACTCGCGCGCCATGTCTTCAATCCGCTCAACGGCCTTCTCCTCGCACTCGCCGGTGCCTCCTGGGCGCTCGCGGACCCGGGCGCGGCGATCGTGATTTCCGCGATCGTCGTGCTGAGCGTGCTGCTTGCTTTCGCGCAGGAGCGCCGCTCCAGCGCAGCCGCCGACAAGCTCCGCGCAATGGTGCGCACGCACGCCTCCGTACGGCGGCCGGAGCTTGAGGGAAACGGACGGGATCCTTTCGCGGAAATCTACCTGGAGGACCTCGTCCCCGGCGACGTCGTGCGCCTTTCGGCCGGCGACATGATCCCCGCCGATCTCCGGCTGATCGAAACGAAGGATTTGTTCGTCAACCAATCGTCTCTTACCGGCGAAGCGATGCCAGTGGAAAAATTCGCTCGCGCGCCCTCCGGGCCGATTGACGCTCCGCTCGAGGCGGGAAATCTCGTCTTCATGGGCTCGAACGTTGTGAGCGGCTACGGCATGGGCGTCGTCGTCGCGACCGGCGGCCGAACTTTTTTCGGGGCGATCGCCGACAGGATCGTCGCGGCCTCGGAACCCACCGCCTTCGATCAAAGCATGAAGAAATTCACTTGGCTCATGATCGGCTTCATGGCGGCGATGGCGCCGGCCGTAATACTCATTAACGGCTGGTTCAAGGGAGACTGGGCCGGCGCATTCCTCTTCGGCGTTTCCGTCGCCGTGGGTCTGACGCCTGAAATGCTGCCGATGATCGTCACGGTGAACCTCGCGAAAGGCGCGATCGAGATGTCGCGCAGAAAGGCCATCGTCAAGCGGCTTCCATCGATTCAGAACTTCGGCGCGATGGACGTGCTGTGCACCGACAAGACCGGGACGCTGACCCAGGACAGAATTGTCCTGAAGCGCTGTCTGGACATCTTTGGTCGGGAATCCCACCGCGTTCTCGAATTCGCCTATCTCAACAGCCGATTCCAGTCAGGCCTGAGAAACCTTCTCGACGTCGCCGTGCTCGATCACGCCGAACTTGAGCAGCGCCTGAACCCGCGCCACAGCTTCGTCAAGATCGACGAAATCCCATTTGATTTCGAAAGACGCCGCCTATCCGTCGTCGTCGATCGCGACGACGGACAAAGATTGCTGATTTGCAAGGGAGCGGTCGAAGAGATTTTCGCCGTCTCCACCCGCTTCGAAACCGTCGAGGCCTGCGGAGAGCTTGATCCGTCGCATATCGAAGCGGCGAGGCGCCAAACGGACGACCTCAATGCCGAAGGTTTTCGCGTCATCGCCGTCGCCTACAAGAACGCGCCTCCAGGCCAGAGCGTCTTCTCTCCGGCGGACGAAACGGGACTGACTCTGCTCGGATACATCGCCTTTCTGGATCCGCCCAAGGAAAGCGCCGCGCAGGCTATCGCCGACCTCCGGTCATATGGAATCGCGGTCAAGATTCTGACCGGCGACAACGACATCGTCACGCGCAAGATATGCCGGGACGTCGGGCTCGAGATCGACCGCCTCGCGCTCGGCGCCGAGATCGACGGCATGGACGAAAAATCACTTGAGGAATTCGCGTCGTCGACGACCGTCTTCGCGAAGCTTTCGCCGCCGCAGAAGGCGCGCGTGGTTGCGGCGCTGCGGCGCAAGGGCCACGTGGTCGGCTATCTCGGCGACGGCATCAACGACGGACCGGCGCTCAGAGCCGCCGATGTGGGCATTTCAGTCGACACCGCCGTTGATATCGCGCGCGAGTCCGCCGATATCATCTTGCTCGAAAAAAGCCTTGGCGTGCTCAAGGACGGCGTAATCTCGGGACGCAAGGTCTTCGCCAATATACTGAAGTATGTGCGAATGGGCGCGAGCTCCAATTTCGGCAACATGTTCAGCGTCCTCGGCGCGAGCGTCTTTCTGCCCTTTCTGCCAATGACTCCGGTGCAGATTCTGACCAACAATCTGCTTTACGACCTCTCGCAGACAGCCATCCCGGCGGACAACGTCGACGAAGAACTGATCGCCCGCCCGCGCAAGTGGGACATCGGCGGCATCGCCACATTCATGCTCTTCCTTGGGCCGGTCAGTTCGATCTTCGATTATGCGACATTTATTCTAATGGGCGTCGCATTCGACGCCTGGAACAGACCGCCGCTCTTTCAGACCGGCTGGTTCGTCGAGTCGCTTTTCACGCAGACGCTCATCATTCACATCATTCGTACCAACCGCATTCCTTTCATCGAGAGCCGGGCGAGCGGCGCGCTTCTTTTCATGACTTTCATTGTCTGCTTGATCGGCGCGATGCTGCCATATTCGCCGCTCGCGCCGGTTTTCGGCTTCACCCCGCTGCCCGGCTCCTATTGGCCAGCGATCGGAATTTTCCTTCTCTGCTATGCATGTCTCGCGCATATCGCCAAGACGCTCTTCGTCGAACGGTTCGAAAAATGACCTGCGCGCAGGACGAAACCGTGGCTTTCCTCGCCGCGCGCCTTCGCGCGACCGAGACTGTCGTGACGCACATTTCCGTTGTGATTCTGGGGCGCGATCGCGTCTACAAGCTCAAGCGCGCCGTGCGCCTGCCCTATCTCGATTTCTCGACCCCGGCGCTCCGACTCGACATGTGCGAACGCGAAGTAGCGCTCAACCGGCGCTTTTCGCCGCAGCTTTATCTCGGCGTGCGGCGCGTCACGCGCGAAACGGACGGAAGGCTGGCGCTCGACGGTGCCGGCGCCGTCGTCGACGCCGTCGTGGAGATGCGTCGCTTTCCCGACGATGCGCTGCTCGCCCGGATGGCGCGCGACGGCCGGCTCACGAGAGACATGATCGAACGCCTCGCGCGCAAGACCGCGGCCGCCCACGACACGGCGGCGCCGGACAGGGCGCGCGGCGGCGCGGCGGCGATGGCGACAATCATCGACGGCATGGCCGCGAGCCTGCGCCAGGCGGCCCCCGCGCCGATGAACGAGATCGATGCGCATCTCGCGACGCTACGCGAGACACTGGGAAGGAACGCCGCGCGCATCGAGGCGCGCCGCGCGCAAGGCAAGGTGAGGCCGTGTCACGGCGATCTCAACCTGCGCAATGTCTGTCTGTTCGAAGGAGAGCCGACGCCCTTCGACTGCCTCGAATTTTCCGACGACCTATCGACAATCGACGTTCTCTACGATCTCGCTTTCCTGTTGATGGATCTCTGGCGCGTCGGCCACGCCGATTTCGCGAATGTCGCGCTCAACCGCTACCTCGACGCGCGTGACGAAAACGAAGACGACGGACTTCCGTTGCTGCCTTTTTTCATGTCGCTGCGCGCGACGATCCGCGCGCATGTGGAAGCTTCTCAGAGCCACGCAGAAATTTCGCGCGCTTATTTCGATCTTTCACGCGCCCTGCTCTTACCCGCGCGCGCCGGCGTCGTGGCGATCGGCGGCTTCAGCGGCTCCGGCAAGTCGAGCGTCGCGGCGGCGCTCGCGCCGCGCCTCGCCCCCGCGCCGGGCGCACGCGTCTTCAACAGCGACCGCCTCCGCAAGCGCCTCTTCGGCGTCGAGGCGACGGACCGCCTGCCGCCTGAAGCCTATCGCAGCGACGTCTCCGAAAAAGTGTATCTCGCGCTGTTCGACTCCGCCGCCCATGTCGCAGCCGCAGGCTGGCCTGTCATCGCCGACGCAGTGTTCGACCGCCCGCAGGATCGCGCGGCGATCGAGGACGTCGCGAAAGAAGCGGGCGCGCCATTCCTCGGCGTTTGGCTCGACGTCGATCTCGCGCAGCGGATGGCGCGCGTGGAGGCGCGCGTCAACGACGTATCGGACGCGACGCGCACAGTGCTCGAGGCGCAGATGGCGAAGGACGCCGGCGAGATCGCCTGGCGTCGGGTGGATGCAAAGCGCGACCTTCGCGCCATCGCCGACGAGATTGCCGCGATCCTGCCGCCGCCGTTGCGCCGCGCCCCATGACGGGGTCAGGGAACGAGCACCGCCGCGCCCTGCAACCGCCCCTCGCGCAGATCGGCCAGCGCCGCATTCGCCTCGGCGAGCGGATAGGGCGTCGCGTGCATTTTCAGCGGCAGAGTCGGCGCGAGCGCGAGAAATTCGCGGGCGTCGTCGCGCGTGAGATTGGCGACTGATACGAGCCGGCGCTCCTCCCACAGCAGCGCATAGGGAAAGCTCGGGATGTCGCTCATATGGATCCCGCCGCAAACGACGGCCCCGCCCTTTTTCACCGCCGCGAGCGCTTGCGGGACGAGCGCCCCGACGGGCGCGAAGATCAGCGCGGCGTCGAGCCGCTCGGGCGCAGGGGCGGTCGACTCCTGCGCGCTCGCCGCGCCGAGCGCGCGGGCGAAGTCCGCCGCCGCCGTGTCGCCGGGCCGAACGAAAGCGTGCACGCGCGCGCCCTGCAAAATCGCGACCTGCGCGATGATATGCGCGGCGGCGCCGAAACCGTAGATCCCGATGGTCTGCGCTGGCCCCGCCATCTTCAGCGTGCGCCAGCCGATGAGGCCCGCGCAAAGCAGCGGCGCGAGCGTCGCGGCGTCGCCGGTCTCCGGCAGCGGGAAACTGAAAGCGGCGTCGGCGACGGCGTGGGTGGCGTAGCCGCCGTCGCGCGTATAGCCCGTAAAGAGCGGATCGTCGCACAGATTTTCGCGCGCGCTGGCGCAGTAGGGACAATGGCCGCAGGCGTGGCCAAGCCACGGAACGCCAACGCGCTGGCCGATCGCGAGGCCGGAAACGCCGGGCCCCAGCGCCTCGACGCGGCCGACGATCTCATGGCCCGGCACGATGGGGAGCTTCGGCCGCGTCAGTTCGCCATCGACGACATGGAGATCCGTGCGGCAGACGCCGCAGGCCTCGACGCGCAGCCGCACCTCCCCGGCCCCCGGCGCGGGAAGCGGGCGCTCATCCATTTCGAGCGGCGCATGGGGGCGCCGCAGGACCATGGCTCTCATCATGGGCGAAGCCGCTTGCTTAGATAAATCCGCCGCCCGCCGGGCGGAAAATCGGCGATCTCGCCAGCCCGCTCGAAGCCCAGACGCGCGTAGAACGCCGCCACCCGCGGATCGAACGTATCGATATAGGCGCCGATGGCGCCGCGGGCGAGCGCCGCGCGTTCCGCCGATTGCATGAGCCGCAGGGCGAGGCCGCGCCCGCGCTGCGATTCCGCGACCCACAAATGCCTTATATAAAGCCAGCGCCAATGGGTGACGCCATTCAGCCCCCCGATCAGCGCCCCCGCGCCGTCGCGGACGGTGACGGACAGGGGAGCCTCCTCGCGCGGGCCGAACTGGGCGGCGATCTCCGCGCCGAGACGCGCCGCGACCTCGGCCGATTCGGTCGTCTCGACGTCGAGACTCGGCTGTTCAGGAAGAAACTTTCTGCTAAACATCGCGCGCGTGAAACCCGCCCTCTTTCGACTTCTAATTTGCGCGAGCCTCGTCGCGCCCGCAACCGCCCGGAGCGCGCAGGCGTGCGGCCCCGTGTCGATCGCGCCGGAGCCGGGCGCGACGGGCGCGCGGGTGCGCGACTACGCGGCGGTCTTTGAACGCTGCGAGAAGGACGGCGAGGCGCGCCTCGCCACCCGCCGGATGAGCGTCGACGGGGAGAAGCTGCTGCTTGCGGTCCATCCGCAGACGCTCGAAACCTCGCTCGAACGCGCGGCCTGCTGGCGCTGCGCGCCCACGACCGACGACGAGGAAGCCGAAACGCGCTTCATTCAGGCCGTGCGCCCGCCCGCCGATCCGGACCGGCCGCCGGCGCTCGTCAACGCCGGGCTCGTCCACGGCAAGGGCGGCGGCGTCTTCGTGACCGGCGACCTCTGCCCGAGCCACAAGCCGCTCGACCGCCCCTTCATCGAGGAGGTAGCGGCGCAGGGGCCGGGGACGCCGCTGACGCTCGCGGCGTCGGGCGCCTGGATTGCGCATCACGGCGCGGATTTCGCCTGGCTGCAGGAGAAGGCGCGGTCCGGCGCGCTGGACATCACATGGGCGGATCACTCCTATTCGCACCCCTATGTCGTCGGGCTCAAGGACTCACAAAATTACCTGCTGCGCCCCGGCGTCGATCTCGACCGCGAGATTTTCGAGACCGAGAAAATCCTCATCGCCCACGGCGAGACGCCCTCCGTTTTCTTCCGGTTTCCGGGGCTCGTCTCGGACGCGGCGCTGCTGGAGAAACTAAAGGCGCGCCATCTCGTGGCGCTCGGCGCGGATTCATGGCTGGCGCTGGGGCCGCCGCCTCGGGCGGGGTCGATCGTGCTGGTGCATCCCAACGGCAACGAGCCGGGGGGATTGGCGATCTTCTCGCGGTTGCTGAAGAGCGGGCGGATGCCGAAGCCGTTCAGGAAGATTACGGAGGCGCCGTGAGGGCCGCCGCTGGCGCGGTAAAGTCCTCGGTTTCCCTTACATTGACAAGGCTTCCTCGCCCTCTTATCTCTCCGGCGGAAATGCCGCGTCGGCCCTGACGCCCGGATTCCCGGTCGCCGTCGCAAGCGGTTGCTTTTCCAAAACATTGCGACGCTCCGCCCCGCCCGCCGACTCTGCGCGCGCTCCGGAGGCGGCGCGCCATCGTTAGAAAGGTTTGCGGGATGCTCGGCGCCATCGCCAAGAAGATTTTCGGCACGGCCAACGACCGCCGCCTCAAGACCTATGCGCCGAAGGTCAAGGCCATCAATGCGCTGGAGCCGCAGCTCGAAGCCCTCTCGGACGAGGCGCTGCGCAACCGCACAGTCGAATTCCGCGAGCAGCTGGCAAACGGCGCGACGCTCGACGACCTGCTCGTTCCCGCCTTCGCCACCGTCCGCGAGGCGGCCAAGCGCACGCTCGGCCAGCGCCATTTCGACGTCCAGCTCATCGGCGGCATGGTGCTGCACGAGGGGGCCATCGCCGAGATGCGCACGGGCGAGGGCAAGACGCTCGTCGCGACGCTCGCCGTCTATCTCAACGCGCTGGCCGGCAAGGGCGTGCATGTCGTCACGGTCAACGACTATCTGGCCAAGCGCGACAGCGACTGGATGGGCCAGATCTACCGATTCCTCGGCATGAGCGTCGGCTGCGTGGTGCACGACCTCGCCGACGAGGACCGCGCCGCCGCCTACGCCGCCGACATCACCTATGGCACCAACAACGAGTTCGGCTTCGACTATCTGCGCGACAATATGAAATACGAATTCGCGCAGATGGTGCAGCGTGGGCACAATTTCGCGATCGTCGACGAGGTGGATTCGATCCTCATCGACGAAGCGCGCACGCCGCTCATCATTTCCGGCGCCGTCGACAACAAGTCCGACCTCTACAACACCATCGACCGCCTCATTCCGAAGCTGAATTCGGACGATTACGAACTGGACGAGAAGCAGCGCACCATCCATCTCACCGACGCCGGCAACGAGCACATGGAGGAGTTGCTGGCCGAAGCGGGCGTGCTCACGGAGGGCGCGCTTTACGAAGCGCACAACGTCACCCTCGTCCATCACGTCAATCAGGCGCTTCGCGCCCACAAGCTTTTTCACAAGGACAAGGATTACATCGTCCGCAAGGGCGAGGTGGTCATCATCGACGAGTTCACCGGCCGCATGATGCCGGGCCGCCGCTATTCGGAGGGCCTGCATCAGGCGCTCGAGGCCAAGGAGCGCGTTCAGGTCCAGCCCGAGAACGTGACGCTCGCCTCGATCACCTTCCAGAACTATTTCCGCCTCTACGACAAGCTCGCCGGCATGACCGGCACGGCCGCGACGGAAGCGAACGAATTCGCCGAGATTTACAAGCTCGATGTCGTCGAAATCCCGACCAACCGCCCCGTGCAGCGCAAGGACGACGACGACGAGGTCTATCGCACCGCCAAGGAAAAGCTCAACGCGATCCTCGAGGAGATCAAGGAAGCCAGCTCGCGGATGCAGCCGCTCCTCGTCGGCACCACCTCGATCGAGAAGTCCGAGCAGCTCGCCGAGTTTCTTGTCCAGCAGGGCTACAAGATGATCGACTTCGCCGATCCGAAAGGATTGTCGAAGCTCTACGAGGCGGCGCGCTCGGGCAAGCCCTCCAAGATGTTCGCGGTGCTCAACGCCCGCTTCCACGAGCAGGAAGCCTATATCGTCGCGGAAGCGGGCGTTCCCGGCGCGATCACCATCGCCACCAACATGGCCGGCCGCGGCACCGACATTCAGCTCGGCGGCAACGTCGAAATGCGCGTCGCGCAGGAATGCGCCGGGCTCGAGGGCGCCGCGCGCGACGCGAAGGAAGCGGAAATCCGCGAGGAAGTCGCCCGCTTCAAGGAACAAGCGCTCGCCGCCGGCGGCCTTTACATCATCGGCACGGAGCGTCACGAGAGCCGCCGCATCGACAATCAGCTGCGCGGCCGCTCGGGCCGCCAGGGCGATCCCGGCCGCTCCAAGTTCTTCCTGTCGCTGCAGGACGACCTCATGCGCATCTTCGGCTCCGAGCGCATGGACACGATGCTGGTGAAGCTCGGGCTTCAGGAAGGCGAGGCGATCGTCCATCCCTGGATCAACAAGGCTATCGAGAAGGCGCAGCATAAGGTCGAGGCGCGCAACTTCGACATCCGCAAGAACATTCTGAAGTTCGACAATGTCATGAACGACCAGCGCAAGGTCATCTTCGAGCGCCGGCGCGAGATCATGGCGGAGGAGAGCGTGGAGGAGCAGGTCTCCGACATGCGCGCTGAAGTCGTCGACAGCCTCGTGTCGCGCCACATTCCGCCCGACGCCTACGCAGAAGCCTGGGATGTCGAAGGCCTCGCCGAGGAAGTTCGCGCGAAGCTGAATTTGGACGTTCCCGTCGCCGACTGGGCGCGGGAAGAGGGCATCGCCGACGAGGAGATCAAGGAGCGTCTGCTCAAGGCCGCCGACAAGGCCTATGAGGAGCGCGTCGAACGCAACACCGCGCCGCTGATGCGCATGATCGAGAAGCAGGTCGTGCTCCAGTCGCTCGATACGCTGTGGCGCGAGCATCTCGTCGCGCTCGATCATCTGCGTCAGGTCATCGGCTGGCGCGGCATGGCGCAACGCGATCCGCTCAACGAATATAAGTCGGAGGCTCTGGAGCTGTTCCGCAGCCTGATGAATCATTGGGACGAGGCGGTGACGGCGCAACTCATGCGCGTCGAGGTGAGTTTCGAGGCGCCGCCGTCGGCCCCGCCGGAACTGCCCCCCATGGAGTTGTCGCATCCCGACCCGGTCGCCCTCTCGGCGGGCGTCAGCGCCGAACAGGCGGCGCTGGAGGATTTGAACGCGCGTCTTGCCTCGATGGATTTCTCGCCGCAGGCGCTTGCGGCCGCGCCGGCACGCGATCCAGCCGACCCCAACAGCTGGGGCAAGGTCGGCCGCAACGAGCCCTGCCCCTGCGGCTCGGGGAAAAAGTACAAGCACTGCCACGGGCAGCTCGTTTGAACTGGAAGGCGGCCTGGCAGTCGGGCCGCCCTTTTTAATTTCCGGACGGCGCGCGGCGACTTCGGCCCGGGGTTATCGCGGCGCGGGCTTGCGGCCTTCCGCGCGTCCGAAACGCTCGTAATGCGCAAGCGGGTTTGCGTCCCGCCCCGCGACGTCGAAATTCCGCCTCAGATATTTCGCGCTGGAGAAGAAAGGCCCCGGATCAAGGCCCTTCCGGCCGCCTTCGAGCAGGTAATGCAGCGCCGCGTCCCCCGCGACCTTATGTTCTTGCGAATAAAATTTCGGATCGAAGAAGACCGAATGGCTGATCGCGAGATAATTCCTGAACAAATCGACGTCGCGGGTTCGCGCGAGAAGCAGAAGCGCGCGCGCGAGAATCAGTGCCCCGTTTTTCCCGATGCGGCGATAGCGCCGAGATACATAGTCGAAAATCTCGCAGACGCGTTCGCGTTCGGACACGGCGGCTTCCTCGTCGAGGATCGCCTGGAGGATTTTCTGACGCTCGGCGTAATGGGCGGCGGTCTCCGACTGGGAGAATGTCTTGTAACCGACATGTCGCAGATGCGCGTAGAATTCGGACTGGCCAGTATCCGTCACCTCCTCCACGGCGAAGGGCGACAGTCCGAGGAAAAAGGCGTCAGTCAGCAAGAGCCGGAAACTGCTCGGGACGAAAGCCGAGCAGTGAACGTCGACATAAGGGCCCTCCCGCATGTCGCGCCGCTTCTCCCAAGCGGCGAAGGCCCCGGCCAAATTCTCGTCGGCGCGGATTTTTTCGCGGTCCTGATCCAGCGTGAAGGCGATGAGCGACAGATTCCCGTCCACATATTTCGAGATCAACGCGTCCTGCTCGAAGACCTGCGCGTGACTCGGCCGGTCCCTGTCCTCAAAATAGGCGTCGATCCAGGCGGAAAGGCTCGTGCGCGGCCGGAAGAAGTCGAAGCAGGCGCGCTTGTCGGGAACCGCCATGGAGAGGACGCCGCCCTTTTTCAGGATGCGTCCGCAGGCCTGCAGGAATTTGATCGGATTGGGCAGATGCTCGAAATTATGCGAGGAGACGACGTAATCGAACGGCTCCGTATGTCCCGCCTCGCGGCATAGCGCATCGATGCGCAGGGCGCTGCCGACGAGGTCGACTGGCTCGACCTTGTGGACTGTCTCCCTCGGCAAGGTCTTGTCGGCCTCCGCGCGACGTTTTAGCGTCGGCGTATCGAAGACGTCGAGATATAAACAGTTGTATCCTTCCCGCTTCGAGGCGAGCGGAGAAAAGTAAGGGCCGATCTCTATGCCTCTTGCTTCTTTTGAAATATGCTTGATGACTTCTTGCCGGCGGTCCATTAGCACCACGAGCCGATCCTTCTTCTGAGCCGCGCGGATTTTTTCGGGCGCTAACGTCAAAATCGTCTTGGCGACGACTGTTTGCCGCAACGCAACGGCCTGCTTATACAAGAATGGCGCACTGGAAGTAATATATGAGGGTCGCCGCGCCTTTCCGTTTGACGTCCGGGAAGGAGTTGCGCTTACGCTCCGGCGGGTCTAACGCCCATCCGGCCCCGCGTCGCGGCGCGGGCCTTCTTTCCCCGACGGGAATCGGGATCATACATCACTCGGACAGGAGCCTCGCGTGCCCTCCATCGATTTCTCCAAAGTCGTCGTCGCCCAGGGCGGCGGGCCGACCGCCGTCATCAATCAGTCGCTCGTCGGGGCCGTTCTGGAGTCGCGCAAGTTCCGCGAGGTCGAGCGCGTCTACGGCGCCTTCCATGGCGTGCGCGGCATCGTCAACGAGGATTTCGTGGATCTGACGCAGGAGACCACGCACAACCTCGAAATGGTCGCCAACACGCCTTCCTCCGCGCTGGGCTCCACCCGCGACAAGCCCGATCTGAAATATTGCCAGGAAATCTTCAGGGTTCTGCGCGCCCATGGCGTTGGCTGCTTCTTTTATATCGGCGGCAACGATTCGTCGGACACGGTGCGGATCGTCTCGGAGGAAGCGAGAAACGCCGGCTATCCGCTGCGCGCCGTCCACATCCCCAAGACGATCGACAACGACCTGATGGTCAACGACCACACTCCCGGCTTCCCCTCGGCGGCGCGCTGGGTCGCGCAGGCTTTCGCCGGCGCCAATCTCGACAATTGGGCGCTGCCGGGCGTCTATATCGCCGTCGTCATGGGCCGCCACGCCGGCTTCCTCACCGCCGCCTCGGCGCTGGGCAAGAAGTTCCCCGACGACGGCCCGCATCTCATCTACATCCCCGAACGCGCCTTCTCAGTCGACAAGTTTCTGTCCGACGTGAAGGCGACCATGGACAAATACGGCCGCTGCGTCGTGGCCGTGTCCGAGGGCGTCTGTGACGAGAACCACGTGCCGATCGCCGAGAAGCTGGCCGAACAGGTCGAGCGCGACGCCCATGGCAACGTGCATCTGGGCGGCGGAGCGCTGGCCGACGAACTGACCGAACTCGTCAAGAAGCGCCTCGGATTCAAGCGCGTGCGCGCGGACACCTTCGGTTACGTCCAGCGCAGCTTCGTCGGCTGCGTTTCGGACGTGGATCAACGCGAAGCCCGCGAGGTCGGAGAAAAGGCGGTCCAGTACGCCATCTGGGGCGACCGGGACGGCTCGGTGACGATCCACCGCACCGGATTTTATTCGGTCGACTATCATCTGACCCCGCTTGAACAAATCGCCGCAAAGACAAAAGTGATGCCTGACGAGTTCATCAGCCCGTGCGGCACCGACGTCACCGACGCTTTCCGCATGTATCTGCGGCCCCTCCTCGGCAGCGGGATGCCGGACGCCTATCGCCTGCGGCTCAACCGCGTGCCCAAAATCCTGACGCGGTGACCCGTGGAGAGGGCGGGCGTCGAACTTGCTACCTTGCCCTGCAGGCGGAGAGGTTGCAAAGTCCGTCCGCCCTCAAATAAAGTAGGCGCTGCGCGGAGGAGCGGACGGCCCCCGCGCTGTTCGTTCGGCGCCAAGGCGCCGACTGGGGGGACCGGCGGGAGACGGAGAGACGCGAGGGGGCGTTCTCCACCTTTTGTTAGGCCGGAGCCGGTACACATCGTGTTTGGGTCGATTCGCGCGGCGGATTGATTCATCAGGAGAAAATCATGAGCAAAGTCGGCGGCGGCGATTCGAAGAATACGCTTTACTGCTCGTTTTGCGGCAAGAGCCAGCATGAAGTCCGCAAACTCATCGCCGGCCCCACTGTCTTCATCTGCGACGAATGCGTCGAACTCTGCATGGACATCATCCGCGAGGAGAACAAGTCCTCGCTGGTCAAGCAGCGCGACGGCATCCCCACGCCGCGGGAGATTTGTAAGGTTCTGGACGATTATGTGATCGGACAGGCGCAGGCGAAGCGCGTCCTTTCGGTCGCGGTCCATAACCATTACAAGCGCCTGAATCACGCCACCAAGCACGGGGACGTGGAGCTCGCAAAGTCCAACATCCTGCTGATCGGCCCGACCGGCGTCGGCAAGACGATGCTGGCGCAGACGCTCGCGCGCATTCTCGACGTGCCCTTCACCATGGCCGACGCCACGACGCTGACGGAAGCGGGCTATGTCGGCGAGGACGTCGAGAACATCATCCTGAAGCTGCTTCAGGCTTCGGATTATAACGTAGAGCGGGCGCAGCGCGGCATTGTTTACGTGGACGAAATCGACAAGATTTCGCGCAAGAGCGACAATCCGTCCATCACCCGCGACGTCTCCGGAGAGGGCGTCCAGCAGGCGCTGCTCAAGATCATGGAGGGCACCGTCGCCTCCGTGCCGCCACAGGGCGGACGCAAGCACCCGCAGCAGGAGTTCCTGCAGGTCGACACGACCAACATTCTTTTCATCTGCGGCGGCGCCTTCGCCGGCCTCGAAAAGATCATCTCGGCCCGCGGCCGTTCGACCTCGATCGGCTTCGGCGCGACGGTTCAGGCGCCCGACGAGCGCCGCACCGGCGACATCTTCCGCCAGGTGCAGCCCGAGGATCTGCTGAAATTCGGCCTCATCCCCGAATTCGTCGGCCGTCTGCCGGTCATCGCGACGCTCGAGGATCTCGACGAGGACGCGCTCAAGAAGATCCTCACCGAGCCCAAGAACGCGCTCGTCAAGCAGTATCAGCGGCTGTTCGAAATGGAGAATGTCGAGCTGACGTTCCAGGACGACGCGCTCACCGCCGTGGCCCGCAAGGCCATCGAGCGCCATACCGGCGCTCGCGGCCTGCGCTCCATCATGGAGGGCATTCTGCTCGACACCATGTTCGATCTGCCGGGCCTCGAAGGCGTCGAGCAGGTCGTCATCGGGCCGGAAGTGGTCGAAGGCAAGGCGCGGCCGCTATATATTTACGCGGAACGCAACGAGAAAAGCGGCGCGAGCGCGTAAAGTCTAGCGCGTACGGCGAAAGTATAAACGCCGCCGGGGCCGGACGAACCGCCGGCCCCCGCCAATTGTCCTTGAATCGTCAGTTCGCGTATCCCATGTCTTGCGTTGGAGAAGCTGATCGGGCGCAGAGGCCGCAGCTTCAGCGGCGCGCGGGCGAAAGAGCGAACGCCTGCGCGGCCAGGGTCCAGCACGACGACAGGGGCCGGCCGCCACGGCCCATGTCTTGCTTCGACGCCCGAACGCCGAGTCGCTCGCATTTGTCGCATTGCCGCCGGGCGGGATGCGTAAACGAAAGCAGGACAACAAGATGAGCAACGAAAAGCGCGACGCCATCACGCCGGGAGCCGTCGAGAGCTACCCCGTCCTCCCCTTGCGCGACATCGTCGTCTTTCCGCACATGATCGTGCCGCTTTTTGTCGCGCGGGAAAAATCCATCCGCGCGCTGGAAGAGGTGACGAAGAGCGATCGCCTGATCCTGCTCGCCACGCAGAAGAACGCCGGCGACGATGATCCGGCGACGGACGCAATCTACCCGATCGGGACGCTCGCCTCTGTGCTCCAACTCCTGAAGCTGCCAGACGGCACCGTGAAAGTGCTGGTCGAGGGCGTCGCCCGCGCCGCCGTGCGCGCCTATACGCGCGTCGACGATTACTACGAGGCGGACGCCGAAGCGCTCGCCGACGATCCCGGCAATCCGGTCGAGGTCGAGGCGCTCGGCCGCTCGGTCGTCTCCGAATTCGAGAGCTATGTGAAGCTCAACAAGCGGGTTTCCTCGGAAATCGTCGGCGCGGTGACGCAGATCGACGACTATTCGAAACTCGCCGACACCATCGCCTCCCATCTGTCGGTCAAGATCCCGGACAAGCAGGACGTGCTGGAGACGTTCAACGTCGCCCGCCGCCTGGAGAAGTGCCTGTCGCTGATGGAAAGCGAAATCTCGGTCCTCCAGGTCGAGAAGCGCATCCGTACGCGCGTCAAGCGCCAGATGGAGAAGACCCAGCGGGAGTATTATCTCAACGAGCAGATGAAGGCGATCCAGAAGGAGCTGGGCGACGAGGACGGCAAGGACGATCTCGCCGAGCTCGAGGAGCGCATCAAGAACACCAAGCTCTCGAAGGAGGCGCGCGACAAGGCGACCGCCGAATTCAAGAAGCTGCGCCAGATGTCGCCCATGTCGGCGGAAGCCACCGTCGTGCGCAACTATCTCGACTGGATCCTCTCGATCCCGTGGGGCAAGCGCTCGAAGGTCAAGCGCGACCTCCAGCAGGCGCAGGACGTTCTCGACGCCGAACATTTCGGCCTGGAGAAGGTCAAGGAGCGCATCCTCGAATATCTCGCCGTGCAGAGCCGCGCCAACAAGCTGACCGGCCCGATCCTGTGCCTCGTCGGCCCGCCTGGCGTCGGCAAAACCTCGCTCGGCAAGTCGATCGCCAAGGCCACGGGCCGAGAATTCGTGCGCATGTCGCTCGGCGGCGTCCGCGACGAGGCGGAAATCCGCGGCCATCGCCGGACCTACATCGGCTCGATGCCCGGCAAGATCATCCAGTCGATGCGCAAGGCCAAGACGTCCAATCCGCTCTTCCTGCTCGACGAAATCGACAAGATGGGCATGGATTTCCGCGGCGATCCGTCGTCGGCCCTGCTGGAGGTGCTGGATCCCGAGCAGAACCAGTCGTTCAACGACCATTACCTCGAAGTCGACTACGACCTTTCCAACGTGATGTTCGTGACGACGGCGAATACGCTCAACATCCCGGCGCCGCTCATGGACCGCATGGAGATCATCCGCATCGCCGGCTACACCGAAGCCGAGAAGCTGGAGATCGCGCGCAAGCACCTGATCCCCAGCGCCGTCCACAAGCACGGGCTCGCGCCCGAGGAGTGGATGGTCACGGAAGACGGCCTGATGGAGCTCATCCGCCGTTACACCCGCGAGGCGGGCGTGCGTAATCTCGAGCGTGAGATTTCCAACCTCGCCCGCAAGGCGGTGAAGGAGATTCTGCTCAAGAAGACCGACAAAATCGTCGTCACCGCCGAGAACATCTCGACTTATCTCGGCGTGCCGAAATATCGCTACGGTCAGGCGGAGCTCGAGGATCAGGTCGGCGTCGTCACGGGCCTCGCCTGGACCGAGGTCGGCGGCGAGCTGCTGACGATCGAGGGCGTCATGATGCCGGGCAAGGGCAAGATGACGGTCACAGGCAATCTGCGCGACGTGATGAAGGAGTCGATCTCGGCGGCGGCGTCCTATGTGCGCTCCCGTTCGGTGGACTTCGGCGTGGAGCCGCCGATGTTCGACCGGCGCGACATCCATGTGCATGTGCCGGAAGGCGCGACGCCCAAGGACGGTCCCTCGGCGGGCGTGGCGATGGCGACCGCCATCGTCTCGGTCATCACCGGGATCCCGGTGCGCCGCGACATCGCCATGACTGGCGAGATCACGCTGCGCGGCCGCGTGCTGCCGATCGGCGGCCTGAAGGAGAAGCTGCTCGCGGCCCTGCGCGGCGGCATCAAGAAGGTGCTGATCCCCGAGGAGAACGCCAAGGATCTGGCGGAAATCCCGGACGCGGTGAAGAACGGCCTCGAAATCGTGCCGGTGGCGCGCATGGAGGAAGTGCTTCAGCACGCGCTCGTCTCCCAGCCGACCCCGATCGTGTGGGAGGAGGACGCCGCCGCGCTCGCCAAGCGCGCGACAGCCATCGCCGAGGATGACGCGGGCGTTCGCGCCCACTGACGTCGCGGCGCGGTCAAATCGTCAGGGAGCCCCGTTCGGCGGACGGGGCTCTTTCTTTTTGCGCGACGGCGCGCATCGCGAAAACCTTCGCAAATCGATGGTTTTCCGCAATGCAGCGTCCGATTCCCCCGGTTTTCCGCGGATTTCTGGCCGCTGACAGTCCCAATCCCTTGCCTTTCCGGCGATTCGGACTCAACACTCCGCATCGCTACGCGCCGACGATTCGAGACCGCCGCAGCGTCGAGTGGAGATCGCCGGCCCCGCAGCGCGATAGGAGAAGGAAAAGACCATGAACAAATTGGAACTGGTCGAGCACGTCGCGAACGAGACGGAGTGCTCGAAAGCCGCAGCGGCGGCGGCGATCGACGCGGTCATCGACGGCATCACCAAGGCCCTGAAGAAGGGCGAAGAGGTCCGTCTCGTCGGTTTCGGCACCTTCTCGGTCAAGAAGCGCGCCGCCGGCAAGGGCCGCAATCCGGCGACCGGCGAGGAAATCAAGATTCCCGCCTCCAAGAGCGCCCGTTTCAAGCCCGGCGCAACGCTGAAGACCGCCCTCAACAAGTCAAAGTAAGCGTAAACGGACGCGTCCTTCATGTCCTTGGCACGGCCGCCGGAACCCGTCCGGCGGCCGTTCATTTGTTCGAACGGGGAGGTCCGGCTTGCCTCGCGTGCGCGCCGTCTTTAAAAACCGTGCCGCCGCCTTCCTCGGGAGAGCGGCGCGGGCGGTTAGCTCAGCTGGCAGAGCATCTCGTTTACACCGAGAGGGTCGGCGGTTCGATCCCGTCACCGCCCACCAAATCATTGCGGCGCCGCGCGAAAGTCCTTTGCCGCCCGCGCATCGCGAATTAGGTTCGAGCGGTCGAGAGATTCACGAGGCGGCGGCGACGATGTTGAACCTGAAAACCTTCGCTTTTTGCGCGCTCGCCGTTTTCGCGCAAGTCGGCGGGGCGGCGGCCGAGGAGATGAACTTCCGCGTCGTCGGACTGTCCGCCGGGAAATGCGGGGCGCGCTGCCCGCAGGTTATCGCCGCACAGGGCGAGATCGGCGAAGGAACGCCCGACGCCTTCCTGAATTTCGTCCGGGAGAATGTCGGCGGCGGCAATCTCCACGGCATCGTGTTGCTCGACTCGCCCGGCGGCAAGGTGGTCGCCTCCATGGAGCTCGGCCAGGCGATCCGCCGCCTCGGCATGGCGGTGATCGTCGCGCGCCCGGCCGCCGACCAGTCCTCGCAGAACATGGCGCTTGTCTCGGGACGCTGCTATTCCGCCTGCGTCTATGCGCTGATGGGCGGCAAGCGGCGCGTCATCCCGCCGCAGAGCCGCGTCGGGATCCACCGCATGTTCAATTATTCGACGTCCTTCGACTTCTCGGAAGGGATCGTCCGCGAGCGCAACTATGACGACGGCGGCATGCGGGCCATGCTCGCGCGTTACGCGAGCGGCATGGGCGTGAGCCCGGAACTCGTCAATCTCGCCGAGCGCACCTCGCCCGACCAGCTCTACATGCTGACCGGCGCCGACATCGCGCGCTGGCGCCTGGGATCGCGCAAACTCTGACGCGCAATAACGCAACGAACGACAAGAAGCAGGGCTGGACATGAAACATATTCTCGACGGGCTGGAACAGCGTCGCGCCTCGGCGCGTCTCGGCGGCGGCCACAAGCGCATCGAAGCGCAGCACGCGCGTGGCAAGCTTACCGCCCGCGAGCGCATCGAACTCCTCCTCGATCAGGGCTCGTTCGAGGAATTCGACATGTTCGTGACGCATCGCTGCACGGACTTCGGAATGGATCAGGGCGAAAAGACCTCGGGCGACGGCGTGGTCACCGGCTGGGGCACGGTCAACGGCCGCGCGGTCTTCGTCTTCGCCAAGGACTTCACCGTCTTCGGCGGCTCGCTCTCGGAGACGCATGCGCAGAAGATCATCAAGCTCCAGGACATGGCGCTCAAGAATCGCGCCCCGATCATCGGCCTGTTCGACGCCGGCGGCGCGCGCATTCAGGAGGGCGTCGCGGCGCTCGGCGGCTATGGCGAAGTGTTCGTCCGAAACGTCCTGGCGTCGGGCGTGATCCCGCAGATTTCCGTCATCATGGGCCCCTGCGCGGGCGGCGACGTCTACTCGCCCTCGATGACCGATTTCATCTTCATGGTGCGCGACACGAGCTACATGTTCGTCACGGGTCCGGACGTCGTGAAGACGGTGACCAACGAGACCGTCACGGCCGAGGAGCTCGGCGGCGCCTCGGTGCACACCACCAAGAGCTCCATCGCCGACCGCGGCTACGACAATGACGTCGAGGCGCTGCTGCAAATGCGCCGGCTCATCGACTTCCTGCCCTCCTCCAACGCCGAGGAGCCGCCGGAGTGGCCGAGCTTCGACGACGTCGACCGTCTCGACATGTCGCTCGACACGCTGGTGCCCGACAATCCGAACAAGCCGTACGACATCAAGGAGCTGATCCTCAAGGTCGTCGACGAGGGCGACTTCTTCGAGATCCAGGAAGCCCACGCCAAGAACATCGTGGTCGGCTTCGCCCGAATCGAGGGCCGCACGGTGGGCGTCGTCGCCAATCAGCCGATGGTGCTCGCAGGCGTGCTGGACATAGACGCCTCCAAGAAGGCCGCGCGCTTCGTGCGCTTCTGCGACTGCTTCAACATTCCGATCGTGACTTTCGTGGACGTGCCGGGCTTCCTGCCGGGCACCGCGCAGGAATATGGCGGCCTCATCAAGCACGGCGCGAAACTGCTCTTCGCCTTTGCGGAGGCCACCGTGCCGAAGGTGACCGTGATCACGCGCAAGGCCTTCGGCGGCGCCTATGACGTCATGTCATCCAAGCATCTGCGCGGCGACGTCAATTACGCCTGGCCGTCGGCGCAGATCGCCGTGATGGGCGCCAAGGGCGCGGTCGAGATCATCTTCCGCGCCGACATCGGCGACCCGGAGAAGATCGCGCAGCGCACCAAGGAATATGAAGACCGGTTCCTTTCGCCCTTCGTCGCCGCCGAACGCGGCTACATCGACGAGGTGATCATGCCGCATTCCACGCGCAAGCGAATCGCGCGCGCGCTGGCGTTGCTGCGCCACAAGGAGCTGGAGAACCCCTGGAAAAAGCACGACAACATCCCCTTGTAAGCTTCGATCCCGGAATGCAACCATCGAGGGCGCGGCGTCCGGCCGCGCCCTTTTTCTTTCGTTCCGCTTTGAAACGTCCGGCTCCATCCCCTTGCCCAAAACCCGGGCGCCCATCTTGAAATTTCGCCAGAGTGCACATTTTGGGGTGACAAGGGGACCGATTTCGCATAGTGTCCCCCTCGCCAAGTTGGTTGGGTAAGTCTAAGCGTTCAAAGCGTTTAGCTTTCAAATTCCCAACAACGGTCCAAGTCGGGGAGGACGCCGGAAGGAACGCGACTCGCGATCAGGCTCGATGAACGAGCCGCTGCGGGCGGTTTATCGAAGCGCGAAAGACTTCGAGGCCAGGCGTTCAATCCGGTTAAAGGACAGGGTGCCAAAGAGTGGGGACTGGCCCGGCCATCCCCGCTCTTTGTGTTTGAGGAGGCATTATAGCTTTTCTCTTTCACTCGATAGGGAAGCGGCTAAAGGCCCCGCCAATTCCGCTGCTTGACGCGCGCGGAAGCCGTTCCTACCTTCCTGGCGGCTTTATCGAACGGCCCGCAATGAAAGGCCCCTCATGTCCACGAAAAAAATTACCGACGCCTCTTTCGAGCAGGAAGTGCTGAAGTCCGCCGAGCCGGTCGTTGTCGACTTCTGGGCGGAATGGTGCGGCCCATGCCGGATGATCGCCCCCGCGCTCGAGGAAATCGCAGCGGAAATGAAGGGCAAGGTGAAGGTCGTGAAACTCAACATTGACGAAAACCCGGCTGTCGCCAGCAAGCTCGGCATCCGCTCGATTCCGACCCTCATGCTCTTCAAGGACGGCAAGGTCGCGGCGACGAAGGTGGGCGCTGCGCCGAAGGGCGAGCTGTCGCGCTGGATCTCTTCCGCCGTCTGACACGAAAATTGCTTCGGGGGCGCGCAGTCCCCCCAGGCGTTTCCTCTTGGGAAGGTCGCTGCTGAGGGGCGTCGAAAGGGGCGTCATGCGCCAAGTGATCGAAATTGTATTAAGAGCGCTGCGCGCCGCCGCATTGCCTGGGCTTGTCGTCGGGGCCGTCGCCGTCGCTTCCCCGATCGCGGCGCGGTCGGCGGAATTGACGGTCGCGGCCGCCGCCGACCTCCAGCCTGCGCTGGAGGAGATCGCCGCCTCGTTCCGCGCCTCCCATTCGGGCGACAAGATCTCCGTCGTTTACGGCTCCTCGGGCAAGCTCTTCACGCAGATCCGGGAAGGCGCTCCCTTCGACGTCTTTTTTTCGGCCGACATCGGCTATGCGAAGTCCCTGCGCGCGGAAGGCTGGGCGGCGACGGACCCGGAACTTTACGCCATCGGCAGGATCGCAATTTGGAGCTTTGACCGCGACATGAGCAAAGCGTCGCTGGAGGCGCTGACGGACCCAGCCATTCGCCGTGTCGCGATCGCCAATCCCGCCCACGCCCCCTACGGCAAACGGGCGGAGGAAGCGCTGCGCGCGGCGGGCCTTTGGGATAAGGTCAGGGACAAGCTCGTGTTCGGAGAGAATGTCGCGCAAGCGATGCAGTTCGTCCGAAGCGGCGCCGCCGACGCGGGGATCGTGTCGCTTTCCCTGCTGGCCGGGCGTCCGGCTGTCGGACGATATGGGCATTCACTCATTCCCGACGCTTTGCACGCGCGGCTCGAACAAGCCTTCGTCATCACCGGCCGGGGCGCGGAGTCTCCGCTCGCCCGGGACTTCACCCGGTTCATGAAAACGGAAGCCGCGCGACAGGTAATGATCCGTTACGGCTTCGTTCTCCCTGGCGAAAAGGCCAACTGAGGGGCGCATGACGCCGTCCGAGGAGGATATCGCCGCCATCTGGCTGACATTTCAGCTTGCGGCGGTCGTGACGGCGCTGCTCCTGCTCATCGGAACCCCGATCGGCTGGTGGCTCGCGCGGACTCGATCCCGACTAAAGGGAACCGTTGGCGCCCTCGTCGCGCTGCCTTTGGTGCTCCCGCCCACCGTGCTCGGGTTTTATACGTTGCTGGCCATCGGACCACGAGGGCCGATTGGACGCCTGACAGCGGCGCTCGGGCTCGACCCGCTCCCGTTCACATTCTCGGGCCTCGTCTTCGCCTCCGTCCTTTTTTCGCTGCCCTTCGTCGTGCAGCCGATCCAGAATGCGTTCGAGGCCATCGGCGATCGTCCGATGGAGGCGGCGGCGACGCTCCGGGCGAGCCCGCTCGACGCCTTCTTCACCGTCGCCTTGCCGCTGGCGCGGCCGGGCTTCGTCACGGCGGCGATCATCGGCTTTGCCCATACCGTCGGCGAATTCGGGGTGGTGCTGATGATCGGCGGCAATATACCCGGCAAGACGCGCGTCGCCTCCGTTCAAATCTACGATCATGTGGAAGCGATGAATTATGAGCGGGCGCATTGGCTCGCGGGGATCATGCTGATCTTCAGTTTCGCCATCCTTCTGCTGGTCTATGGCCGCCGCCGCGGCGGCGCCGTCTGATGCGGCGAGGGCCCACGCCATGACCCGCGACGCGCCAGCCAATATCGCCGCCAGTTTTCATGTCGCCTACGACGGTTTCGCCCTCGCCTTCGAACAAACGCTGCCGGCCGCTGGAATAACGGCGCTGTTCGGCCCTTCCGGGTCCGGGAAGACGACGCTGCTTCGCTGTTTCGCCGGACTCCTCCGCGCGCCGGGGGGCCGGCTTCGCGTGGGCGGCGAGATATGGCAGGACGAGACGGAGGGCGTTTTCCTCCCCCCTCACCGACGCCCGCTTGGCATGGTGTTTCAGGATGCGGCGCTCTTCCCCCACATGACGGTGCGGGGCAATCTGCATTTCGGCATGACGCGCGCGGGACTGACGCCGGCGGCGGCGGATTTCGACGCCATCGTCGCCATGCTGGATCTCGGGCGCCTGCTCGAACGCTGGCCCGCCGCCCTGTCGGGCGGCGAAAAACAACGCGCCGCGATCGGACGGGCGCTGCTGACGCGCCCGCGCCTGCTGCTCATGGACGAGCCGCTCGCCGCGCTCGACCACATGCGCAAGCAGGAAATTCTGCCTTACCTCGAGCGCCTGCGGGACGGACTCTCGTTCCCCATTTTCTACGTCAGCCATTCCATGGAGGAAGTCGCGCGCCTCGCCGACGAGGCCGTCGTCATCGACAAGGGCCGCGTCGTCGCGCAGGGCGCGCCGCTCGACGTCTTGCCGGGCGCGGCTCGCCTCATCGAGGGCGGACGGTTCGGGCTCACGACTTCGCTCGTCGCCCGCGTCGCGCGGGTCGACGGCGCGTACGGCGTCACCCGCCTCGCCCATCCCGCCGGCGAAATTCTCGTGACGTCGAGACTTTCGGGCGCGGGCGACGTCCGGGTCGCCGTGAAGGCGACCGACGTCGCGCTGGCGAAAACGCGGCCCGAGGACACCAGCGTGCGGACCATTCTGCGCGGGCGCATCCGCAAGATCGACGCGAATGGGAGCCCGCTCGCCTTCGTGACCCTGGACCTCGCCGGGGACGAAAAGCTCGTCGCCGCCGTCACGCGCCTCGCTCTGGACGAACTCGGCCTCTCGGTCGGCGCGGAGGTCTTCGCGCTCGTAAAATCCGTCGCGCTCGACGAGCGGGCGCTATAGACCCGGCGGCGGCGCGAAAACCAGCGCCGCAAGTCCGCCGGCGACCGCGAGGGCGGACGCGAGCCCGACCCTGACGCCCATCCCCCAACCGCCCATGACGGCGGCCATGCCGGATTTGACCACCGTGTTGGAGAGGATGGCGAGCAACACGGCGAGGGCCGCGCCCCGCGCGCCGATCTCGCCGACGCCATGGCTCGCCATGGTCAGGGAAATCGCATCGACGTCGGCGACGCCGGAGATGAGAGCGAGGGCGTAGACGCCCGCAGCTCCGGCGAATCTTATGGCGATCTTGGAGAGCGCCATCACCGCCGACAGAAACGCGCCGAATTTCAGCACGGACGGCAGGTCGAGCGGATTGGCGATGGTCAGCGCTTCGCCGCCCTCGTCGCCGGCGCCGGCGCTGCGCCACATCAGCAAGCCGCCCGAAATGAAATAGATGAGGCCGACGGCGAGAAGAGGCGGCGCGAGGCGAACGCAGAAGTCGAGATTGACCACGCCGAGGACGACGAGCACGCGCGGCCCCATAACCGCGTTCGCGAAAATGGCGCCGGCCGCTAGCACGTCGACCTGATCGGGCCTGTCGGCGGCAAGGCGCGACATCGCGGCCGTCGCCGCCGTGGAGGAGGCGAGGCCGCCCGCCATGCCGGCGACGGCGACGCCGCGCCGGTACCCGACGAGCTTCACGGCCGCGTAGCCGGCAAAGGAGATGACGCCGATCATGACCGTCATCAGCCACAGATCGTGGGGATTGATCGCCTCCCAGCGGTCGATGGCCTTGTTGGGTAGAACCGGCAGGAGAATGAAGCTCATGGCGAGCAGCGCGAGCGCCGAACGCAGTTCAGACCACGTCAGGCGCTGAATCCAGCCGTGCAGCAGCGCCTTGAGCGCCAGAAGCGCCGTGGTGGCGACCGCGGCGGCGGCGGCGGCCATCTGATCGCCGACGACCGCCAAGGCGCCGAGGGAAAAGGCGATCAGAACGCCGATCAGCGTCGTCGCGCCGAAGGTCTCGTTGTGGACGGTTTCCCGATAGCGGAAGACGCCGACGAGCGCGCCGAAGAGGACGAAAGCCGCGCCGAGCGCGAAGGCGCCGCCGTCATGGGCGAATTGCAAGGAGATCGCGCCCCAGACCCCGCCGAGAAGGGCCGCGAGACCGTGGGTGCGAAGCCCCGCGGCGCGCTCGCCCTCATGCTCCTCGCGAGTGCGCCAGCCGCGCTCGATGCCGATCAGCAGCCCGATCGCCAGCGCGATCGTTAGACGCTGGATCAATTCGGCGGTGGCCAATTCATACATGAGGGAAGAGCCTTTCGCTCGCGCGCCCGGCGCCGCTGGATTAGAAAGCCGGTCTTAGCGCCGAAATCTTACTCTTCCGGCGCATTGCAATTGGAAGTCGCAATATGCCGCGTCTCGACCCCTCCCGCCGCTCCGCTGTCGCGCCCTTCATGGCGATGGACGCCTTGCGCGAGGCGAAGGCGCTGGAGCGCGCCGGCCGGCGAATCGTCCATATGGAGCTCGGAGAGCCGGGAGCGCCGGCCCCGCGGCTCGTCCGCGAGGCCGCGGCCGCTGCGCTCGCCGACGGCCGCCTCGGCTATGGCGAGGCGATGGGCGACGCCACCCTGCGCGAACGAATCGCCGCCCATTACGCCGAACGTTACGGCGTCGTGGTCCCGTCTGGCCGCATCGTCGTCACGACGGGTTCGTCGGGCGGTTTTCTCCTCGCCCTCCTCGCGGCCTTTGACGCCGGCGCGCGCATCGCCGTCACCGCGCCCGGCTATCCGGCCTACGCCAATATTCTGTCCTCGCTCGGTCTGGAGGCGGTTCCGCTGGACATCGGGCCGCAAACCCGCTTCGCGCCAACGGCGGCGATGCTCGAGGCGGCGCATCGGGAGAAGCCGCTTGACGGCGCGCTCTTCATGAGCCCCGCCAATCCCACCGGCGCAATGATCGGCGCAGGGGAACTCGAACGAATCTGCGGCTTTTGCGATTCGGCCGGGATCGTCTTCGTCTCGGACGAGATCTACCACGGGCTCGAATATGAGGGGCGCGCGGAGACGGCGTTGCGCTTCACGCAACGCGCCATCGTCGTCAATTCCTTCTCGAAATATTATGCGATGACCGGCTGGCGGCTCGGCTGGCTCGTGGCGCCCGAGGCGCTGATCCGGCCGCTGGAGCGCTTGCAGCAGTCCCTCGCCATCTGCGCGCCGACCATTTCCCAGCGCGCCGCGCTCGCCGCCTTCGACGCCGTCGCAGAGCTGGAGAAGAACCGCGCGGCCTACGCGCGCAACCGGGCGCTGCTCATGGCGCGGCTGCCGGAAATGGGCCTCGGCCATTTCGCCCCGCCGGACGGCGCCTTCTATGTCTACGCGGACATTTCCCGCCTGACTTCGGATTCAATGGACTTCTGCAAGCGCTTGCTCGTCGAGGCGGGCGTCGCGACGACGCCCGGTCTCGATTTCGATCCGCGACGGGGCGCAAAAACGATCCGCCTGTCCTATGCAGGCCCGGAAGCCGAGGTGGCGGAAGGCGTCGCGCGGCTCGGGGCCTGGCTCGCGGCCGGGCCCCGCCGCTGACGCCTTTCCGGCTTTAGTCCCCGAAGGGCGTCCGCACCCTCTGCCACCAGCCGCCCTTCTTGGGCGCGGCCGGGTCCGCCCGGGTGATGACCACCTCGGTCGGCTCGCGCGGCGCCGGCGGCGGAACGGGCTCCGGCGCGGCCTCGGCCGCCTGCGTCGGGCGTTCGGCCTCTGGGGGCGCCGCCGCGGCGGGCGCTTCCGGCGCCGGCGGCGGGGCCGGCTTCGTTACGGGCTCCTGCGCCGGGACGGGCGCCGGGGCTCCCGGCTCCGGCGCGAATTCGGGGAGATGCGCCTCGCGCGGCGAAACGATTCCCGCGGTCTCCTGCTCGCCCTCGTCGAGCGGGAAGAGCGCGGACGGATCGCGGAACTCCTCCGGCAAAGGGGCGGAGCGGCGCCAGCGGCCAGGACCGCGACCGCGGCCGGGACGTTCTCCGCGCGGCTCGCGCGGCGCCGGCTGGCCCTCGATGGCGGCCATGAAGGCGAGACCCTCGTCCGACGGCTGCTCGGCGCCCGGCGCCATCAGTTCGCCATTGCCGTTCTGACCGCCGCCGCGGCCGCGACGGCGCCGGCGACGGCGCGAGCGCGGCGCGCCTTCCTCGCCCTCTTCGCCGATGAAGCGACGCGGCTCGCGCGCTTCGCGGCCGGCGACCGCGCGCGTTTCCTCGGCGCCCCCGGCGTCCTCTTCCTCGGCGAAGGCCTCTTCTTCGAGGATCTCCTCCTCCTCGAGCGGCTCGGCGCGGATCGAATCGACACGCAGGGGAGCGGGCGCCGTCGAGACGCGCGGCCCCGACGCGGGTTCGCCGCGCTCGAGCGCGTGATAGGTCGCGCCCGTCAGCGTGTCGTCGGCGGCGACGGTGATGTGGACGCCGAAGCGGTTCTCGAGCGCCTGAAGATGCGAACGCTTCTGGTTCAGAATATAGAGCGCGACCACGGCCCGGGTGCGCAGCGTCACGTCGTGCGACGCGCTCTTGATGAGCGCCTCCTCCAGCACGCGCAGCACATGCAACGCGATGGAGGCGGTGGAACGCACATGGCCGGCGCCAGCGCAATGTGGACACGGCACGGTCGAGCCTTCGACGACGCCCGCGCGAATGCGCTGGCGCGACATTTCCAGGAGGCCGAAATGCGAGATGCGGCCGACCTGGATGCGGGCGCGGTCGTTCTTGAGCGCGTCCTTGAGCCGGCGCTCGACGGCGCGGTTGTTGCGGCTCTCCTCCATGTCGATGAAATCGACGACGATGAGACCGGCAAGATCGCGCAGGCGAAGCTGACGGGCGACTTCGTCCGCCGCTTCCAGATTGGTGCGCAGCGCGGTGTCTTCGATATTGTGCTCGCGCGTGGAGCGGCCCGAGTTCACGTCGATCGCGACCAGCGCCTCGGTCTGGTTGATGACCAGATAGCCGCCGGACTTCAGCGTGACGTGATTGGAGAACATGGCGTCGAGCTGCGCCTCGACCCCCGCCTCCGCGAAGATCGGCACGGGTTCGCGATGGAGCTTCACGTTTTTCGCATGGCTCGGCATGAGCATGCGCATGAAGTCCTTCGCCTCGCGATAAGCGTCCTCGCCTGAGACGACGATCTCTTCGACGTCGCGGCCGTAAAGATCACGAATGGCGCGCTTGATGAGCGAGCCTTCCTCATAGACGAGCGTCGGCGCCGAGGAGCGCAGCGTCAGTTCGCGCACGCTCTCCCACAACCGCAGCAAATATTCGAAGTCGCGCTTGACCTCGGCCTTGGTGCGCGTCGCGCCCGCCGTGCGCAGGATGACGCCCATCCCCTCCGGCACTTCGAGGTCGTGGACGATCTCCTTCAGGCGCTTGCGGTCGGCGCCGTCGGTGATCTTGCGGGAAATGCCGCCGCCGCGCGCGGTGTTGGGCATCAGCACGGAATAACGGCCGGCGAGCGAAAGATAGGTGGTGAGCGCCGCGCCCTTGTTGCCGCGCTCTTCTTTCACGACTTGGACGAGCAGCACCTGACGGCGCTTGATGACTTCCTGGATCTTGTACTGACGGCGCGGGCGGACGGCGCGGAACGGCGCCTCGTCCATGGCGTCGCCGCCAATGTGCTCGACCTGATCTTCCTCGTCGTGATCCTCGTCGTCGTGATCGTCGTCGTGAGCTTCTTCCTCGGCCGGAGCGCGGGCGCTGACTTCGGCGCCGTCATCGTCGCCGACGACCTCCTCGACGCCGTTCTCTCCGGCCCCGTCCTGGGCCGCTTCCTCGCGCTCGCGCTCTTCGTCGCGTTCGTCCTGACGGCGGGCCTTGGCCTCATGGTCGGGCTCAGGGGTCTCGGCGGCGTATTCCTCCGCCGCGCCTTCCTCGACCGATCCGAATCCCGCCGGATCGACGGAAATCGTGTGGCGGGCGGATTCCTCGGCTGGTTCGACCGCCTCGACGACGCCGGCCTCTTCGCCGGCCTCGATCGCCAGCTCCTCGACCTCAATGTCGGTCGGCGCAATCGCCTCGGCTTCGGGGAGAGGCTCCCCCGGCGCGGCTTTGAACGCGACGGCTTCCCCGACCGGCGTCCCGGCGCCGGGGGCCTCGCCGGCTTCCGCCTCCGTCCCTCCCGCCTGTTCGGCGGCTTCGATCAGCGCCTCGACGTCGACGGGTTCGCTGACCATCGCCTCGTCGGCGGCGGCGCGCTTCTCCGCGCCCTCCGGCTGGCGACGACGCGAACGGCGGCGGCCGTGGGGACGATGCTCTTCCTCCTCGTGCTCGCGATGGGCGCGACTTTCTTCTTCGAGCAGCGCCTGACGGTCGGCGACGGGGATTTGGTAGTAATCGGGATGGATTTCGGCGAAGGCGAGAAATCCGTGGCGGTTGCCGCCGTAGTCGACGAAGGCGGCCTGGAGCGAGGGCTCCACGCGCGTGACCTTGGCCAGATAGATGTTTCCGCGGAGGGGTTTTTTGTCGGCTGCTTCGAAGTCGAATTCCTGAACGCGATTACCGCGTAGCACCACCACCCGGGTCTCCTCCGGGTGGGAGGCGTCGATCAGCATTTTGTTGGCCATGGGGGACTCTTTGAGGCGCTGCGCGTGCAGGGGCCGGCGGGGCGCGCCGTCGTCCCTTCAGGGACGCGGCGGCCGCAGATCGGCGCTGCCCGCAGGCGCGAGCGCGTGTTGTCGGAGAAAGGGGGAAAGGCCAGGGGCCTCGGACACTCTGACCGGCGCGATGGCCGGCGGACAGATCGGCTGGTCTTTCCGTCGCAGGCCGGCGCGGGCCGGAGACTGCGGCGGACGACCGAACGAACTGACGACCGCGGACGCGACCATTTTCACCGTCGCGACCCGGATGGAAGGGACCGAGACGCGCGCGACCCGAGCGGGCCTGCATCGCGCGGACGAACCGGGCGAGGCGGACCTTCGCTGTTGCTCTTATCATGGTCCTGGCCATGAGATCGTCAAAAAACCTTTCGCGACGCCCGAAGGCGGCGAGTATGCGTCACAACGGGCGCGAGGCCGCGCGTGACGGAAGACGTCAGCCCATCTTGGAAATCCATCGGCCCTGAGAGCAAAGCGCCCCGGCGCCGGGCTGCGCCAGCGGATTCCCACAGAGCGCTCCTTCTTCATAACGGGCGCCTGCGGCGCGCGCAAGCGCCGCGAGACGACTATTGCGCGTGGCCACACCCCCGGGGCCCGCGACGGGAAGTTGTGGGGAAACTAACGATCCCTTAAGAGACGCTCTTACAAAATCGTTTATACACTGTGCTTCCATTGACGGAATTCAGCAGGATCGGGGCCATGCGACTATCGCCTCTCCGCCGGAAACGCCTGATTTGCGCCGGCGCGGCGGCTCTGGGCGGCCTCCTTGCGGGGCCGGCCCTCTCTGAGGGACCGCAGCCGGTGTCGGCCGTGGCCAGCCGGGTCGAAACGCTGGCCGACCATTCGCGCCTCGTTTTCGAGATGACCGGCGCGGTGAAGCCCGACGCCCGTCCGGTGGCGGATCCGCCGCGCATTGTCGTCGACCTGCCCGAGGTCGCTTTTCGCATCGATCCGAAGGAGGGACGCGCCGCGGGGGCTTCCAAAATCATAAAATCCTATCGCTACGGCCTGTTCGCGCCAGGACGCTCGCGCGTTGTCGTTGATCTCGCCGCGCCGGCGCGGATCCTGCGCGCCGAGTGCGAGCCCGCGGGCGACGGCGCGCGCCTCATCCTGGAGCTGGCGCCGACGAACGAGGCGCGGTTCAACGCGGCCGCGGCCGCCGCCGCGCCGGCCATCGTCCCGCCGCCGCCCGCCCCCGCGCAGGCCGCCGCCCCGGCGCCCTCGGACAAGCCGGTCGTCGTGATCGACCCCGGCCACGGCGGCGTGGACATGGGCGCGAGCGGCAAACATGGCGAGCAGGAGAAGGCGATCGTTTTCGAATTCGCGCGGGCGCTCTTCGCCAAGATCGAGGCGGGCGGCCGGCTGAAGCCCGTGCTGACGCGCAGCGAGGACGTGTTCCTGCCGCTCGCGGAGCGGGTGCGCATCGCCCACCGCAACAATGCGGCGCTGTTCCTGTCGATCCACGCCGACACGCTGGCGGAGGGGCATGTCGAGGGCGCCACGGTCTATACGGTCTCGGCCAAGGCCTCCGACGCCGAGGCCGCCCGCATCGCGGAGAAGGAAAACCTCGCGGACCAGGCCGCTGGCCTCGAAGCCAAGGAAGACGTCGAACAGGTCGGCGACATTCTCTTCGATCTCGCCCAACGGGAGACCCGCGCCTATAGCGCGCAGTTTTCGCAGGCGCTCATCTCCCGCTGGAAGGAAGCCGGCAGCCTGAACAAGAACCCTGCGCGCTCAGCCGGCTTCGTCGTGCTGAAATCCTTCGACATTCCGTCCGTGCTGCTGGAACTTGGCTATCTGTCGAGCGAAAGGGATCTCGCCCGCCTGACCTCGCCGGAGTGGCGCGACCGCGCGGCCGGCAAAACGGCGGAGGCGATCGAGGCGTTTTTTGCCGCAAGGTCGCGGGAGGCGCGCGGCCCGGCGCAGACGCAGCGCCCACAATAAAACACAAAATCGCGTCATTTGTCGGCGCGAGGCGCGTCGCCAGACGGCCGTTCCGGCGCGGCGACGATAGGCCAAAAGCCACTGGATCGGGCGGCGTCGGCGGTGTTAAAGCAAAGCCGGCGGATCGACGGAAGGACTTTCCGTTCCAGACAGGATCGATCCCTTAAAAATATCGGCGCGAGACGGCGAAGCGCCGCCTGTCGCGCGGAGTCCGAGGCCGGTCCGTGCGAACGGGACGCGCCGGCGCCATATACGGAGCAGGCGGAACGCCGCGGAGTTCCCCGCGCCCCGCTGAGAGGAAGATTTTCATGCGACTTCTCGCAAGGTTCATCGGCTTTGTCTTCGCGACCGGCGCGATCGTCTTCCTGATCGGCGCCGTCGCCGCCGCGACATTGATCTACTACTATTCGAAAGATCTTCCTGACACGGCGCAACTGAGGAATTACGAGCCTCCGGTCACGACGCGCCTGCACGCCGGCGACGGCTCGATTCTCGCGGAATATTCCCGCGAGCGTCGCCTCTTCCTGCCGAGCTCCGCCATTCCCGCGCTGGTGAAACAGGCCTTCATCTCGGCCGAAGACAAGAATTTTTACTCCCACAACGGCATCGACCCCGAGGGCGTGACCCGCGCGGTGATGGTGCTCGCCCAGGGCGGCCGCCATGTGCAGGGCGCCTCGACCATCACCCAACAGGTCGCCAAGAACTTCCTCGTCGGCAACGAGCGATCCATCGACCGCAAGATCCGCGAGGCGCTGATCTCGTTCCGCATCGAGGCCGCCTATTCGAAGGAACGCATCCTCGAACTCTATCTCAACGAGATTTACCTCGGCCTCGGCAACTACGGCGTCGCCGCGGCCGCGCTCAATTATTTCAACAAATCCGTCAACGAGCTGACGCTCGCGGAAGCCGCCTATTTGGCGGCCCTTCCCAAGGGGCCGAACAATTACCACCCCTTCCAGCACCGCGATCGCGCCATCGAGCGCCGCAATTACGTCATCGACCGCATGGAGGCCGATGGCGTCGTGACGCATGAGGAGGCGGAGAAGGCTAAGGCCGAGCCGCTTGGCGTCAATCCCCGCGCGCTGTCGCCCAACACCTATGTCGCCGGCTATTTCGCCGAGGAAGTGCGCCGCGAGCTGCTCGGGCGCTATGGCGAGAAGGGGCTCTACGAAGGCGGGCTCTCGGTGCGCACCACGCTCGACCCGAAGATGCAGGCCTGGACGCGCAAGGCGCTCGCCGACGGCCTCGTGCGCTTCGACGAGGCGCATGGCTTCCGCGGTCCGATGAATCACATCGACGTCTCGTCTGATTGGGGCGTTACGCTCGCAGCCATTCCGGCGCTGGGCGACATCAAGCCCTGGCGCCTCGCCGTGGTGCTGGATGTGAACGACGCCGGCGCCCGCATCGGCCTCCAGCCCGGCCGCGAGGCGTCGGGCGAAGTGGCGCGCGAGCGCGAGACGGGCCTGCTCACGGCGGAAGGCATGCGTTGGACCGGGCGCAGCCCGCGAAGCGCGTTGTCTGTCGGCGACGTGATCTATGTCGAGCCCATGGCCGGCAATCCGGGACGCTACCGCCTGCGCCAGATTCCGGAAATCTCCGGCGCCATGGTGGCCATGGACCCCTATACGGGCCGCGTCTTTTCCATGGTCGGCGGTTTCTCCTTCGATCAGTCGGAGTTTAACCGGGCGACGCAGGCGCTGCGTCAGCCGGGTTCGGCCTTCAAGCCTTTCGTCTACGCCACGGCGCTGGACAACGGCTACACGCCGTCGTCGTCGATCCTCGACGAGCCGATCTCCATCCAGCAGCCCGACGGCAGCTACTGGACGCCGGAAAACTTCGAGGGCGGCCACGGAACCGGCGCGCATCCGCTGCGCTACGGCATCGAGCACTCGAAGAACATGATGACCGTGCGTCTCGCCAAGGACGTGGGCATGCCGCTCATTGCGGAATACGCCAAGCGCTTCGGCATCTACGACGACATGGGCCCCTATCTCTCCCTGTCCCTGGGCGCCGGCGAAACCACGCTGCTCAAGATGGTCACCGGCTACTCCATGCTGGCGAACGGCGGCAAGCGCATCAAGCCGACGCTGATCGACCGCGTGCAGGACCGCTGGGGCAAGACCATCTACCGCCACGACGAGCGGCAATGCCTCGGCTGCGACGCCGCCAAATGGGACAATCAGAATGAGCCCAAGCTGATCGACAAGCGGGAGCAGGTGCTCGATCCCCTCACCGCCTATCAGATCACCTCCATCATGGAGGGCGTGATCCAGCGCGGCACGGGCGTTTCGATCAAGTCGGTCGGCAAGCATCTCGCCGGGAAGACGGGCACGACCAACGACGCGAAGGATCTCTGGTTCGTCGGCTTCTCGCCCGATCTCGCCGTCGGCGTCTACATCGGCTACGACCGGCCGCGCTCCATGGGCAGCCACGCGCAGGCGGCCCTTTTCGCCGCGCCGATCTTCCGCGACTTCATGACGGTCGCGCTGAAGGACAAGCCTGACACCCCCTTCCGGGTGCCGCCGGGAATCAAGCTGATCTCCGTCGATCCGCGTTCCGGCCTGCGCTCCTCGGGCCAGGGCACTATCCTGGAGGCCTTCAAGCCCGGCACGGCGCCGCCAGACTCCTATTCCGCCGGCGGCGGCGGCGGCGGCCCGCGCCAGCTCAGCACGCCGCGCGACGTCGACCAGCAGGTCGGCAGCGGCACGGGCGGGCTGTATTGATTCCATCGGCGGCCGGGAACAAAGGATTTCGGCGGCCGTTTTTTCGCTGATCCCGCGTCGAGAAAATCCGCCGACGGCGGGCGACGGCCGCATGAGCCAGGATTGTCTCGATGAGCTCCCAGCGGGAAACCGACGCGCGCGTCGCTGTCGAGGAAGCGGACCGCGTCGCGGTTCTGACCCTGAACGCCCCGGCGTCGCGCAACGCCCTCTCCCTTGCGATGCTGGCCGCCCTGACCCAGCGCGTCGACGCCGTCTCGCGTCGCGCAGACATCCGCGCGGTCGTCCTGCAGGCGGAGGGACCGGCCTTTTGCGCCGGCCATGACCTCAAAGAGCTGACCGCCCATCGCAACGACCCCGATCGCGGCCGCGCCTTCTTCGAGGAGACGATGCGCGCCTGCTCGGCGCTGATGCAAAAGATCGTCGCCCTGCCGCAACCGGTCGTCGCCGCCGTCGACGCGATGGCGACCGCCGCCGGTTGCCAGCTCGTCGCGAGCTGCGACCTCGCCGTGGCCGGCCCAGGCGCGCGGTTCTGCACGCCGGGCGTCGACATCGGCCTTTTCTGTTCGACGCCCGCTGTCGCGCTCTCCCGCAACGTCGCGCCCAAACATGCGATGGAGATGCTGCTGACCGGCGCGCCCATCGGCGCGGAGGCGGCGCTGCGCATCGGCCTCGTCAACCGGCTGGCCCCGGAAGGCGCGCGCGCCGGCGCGCTGGCGCTGGCGCGTCTCATCGCGGCGAAGTCGCCGCAAGCGATCCGCTTCGGCAAGGCGGCGTTTTACGCCCAGCGCGAACAGCCGCTCGCGGAAGCCTATGAGCTGGCGAGCGCCGTGATGGTCGAGAATATGTTGGCGCAGGACGCGAAAGAAGGGATCGCGGCCTTTCTGGAGAAGCGCGCGCCGGGGTGGCCGCAATGCGAGTGAATTTGTTAACCAGCGTGAGACAAGTTGTATTATGGTGATCGCGGGCGAGACAAAAGAGCGTTGTTTTTACAATAGGCTATGAAGGCGCTGACATTGAGCGCTTTGTGGCAATTTTAAACGACGCAGGCATAACCACGCTAGGACGTGAACTCATAAACGTGTAGCCAACATGTAGCCGGATTCCCGAATCGGGGCGGGCGTCATTCTCATGTCCTTTTCCAAGCCGATTGATCGCAGCGCTTCGTTCCGCGGCGGCGGTTGAAGTTATGCGGCTGCGCATCGCTGGAGACGGCGGCTTCGTCGTCCGTGAACAACTCGGAAGGCTCTGATGTGAGGGGGTTTTCGGCGCAGTCGACGTAATCGTTTTCGCAAGCTTCGCCTGTGTTTGGATCGGTTTCCTTGCAAATTGATCGGCGGCGTTTGTTGTGAACCTGTCCTCTCCTCGATATCGGCGAGGGAGAGTCGCGATGCGGCCGAAGGAGCGGCGGGATAGCGGGCGGAAGGATGTGTTTCGCTCGCGGCTCGATCAGACTGTCGACATGGGGCGTCCGCTGCCGAAGCTCGCCGCGGCGATCGGCTGGGGTTTTCTCGAGCAGCGCTTCGACGCGGTTGATGGCCGGGCTCGCGATCTTGAAGCGCATGCGCGACCTCTCCGACGAAGCCCTGTGCGAGCGCTGGATTCGCCGTCAAGGCGTCGGGGGCGACCACGCTGCGCGCCTCGAAGGGCGGCCAGTTCGTCACGCATGTGAAGGCGCTGGCGGGCGCGCCCTATGACGGTCACACGCTGGCCGTGGCGATGCCGGAGATGGAGCGACAGATCGGCGCGACGATCAAGCGCGAGTTGCGGCGACGCTCCGCCGTCGAACCGGTCATCGGACATTTGAAGGCCGATCACCGCATGGGCCGCAATTTCCTCGCCCATACGACCGGCGACGCCGCCAGCGCCGTCTTCGCCGCAGCCGGATACAACTTCCGGCGCCTGCTCAAATGGCTCGCGCTTTTGTGCGCCTTCCTCCTCCGCGCCTTCGCCCAGCCGGAAAAGTCAGAAAATCAAACAAGCCCCGCGTGAGCCGCGTTCTTCAGGGGGGGGGACTCCTGACGCCCGAAGGCGACCGGCTGAGCGCCCGGCTCCGCCGCTCTGCGCCGGCGAGCGGGGACGACGCCCATCGTCCCCGCCGCTCACAATCAGTGTTTGCGCTTCTTGCCGCCGTCGCCGCCGCCGAGTTCGGCGCGGCATGCGGGGCTCAGCGAACCTATATTCGCGCGCAGGCACTTCTCGATCGCGATCTCGTCCGGCACCTGGGCCTCGCAGAAGCGATAGGCGTCCGCTTCGCAGGCGGCGCGCTGGGCGGCGGTGCCTTCGGCCGAGGCCGACGAAACGACCAGCAGCGCCGATAGAGCCGAGAGCCAGAAAAAGATCCGCATTCAGACGTCCCTTCGTGGTTGATGTGCAATCCCTGCGGAACACGGGCCGCAGCGCCCAATCAGGACAGACTTGCGCGGCGCCCATCGCCCCTCGCCGCCGTCTGGGCTCTTTCTATGCCGTGCGGCGGTCCTTCTGTCCACTGCGGCGCAGGCCGCAAAAAAGGAGCCGCCGGTTGTCCAGCGGCCCAAGGTCAGGGAGGAAATGCCCAAGGAGAGCACCTCTCGATCTGACGAGCGTCCTGTGGCGAAACTGTGGTTGCAGCGCAGTCGGGACACGGAGACCTGCGAGCTGTTGCCGACGCGCCACAGCGCACGGCCAGAAGTCCCGACCGGACAGCCAGGAAATCGTCGCAGGCGCAGGGTTCGGACCGGTCAGGCCAGCGCTTCTCTCAAAACGCCGACGACCCGATCGAGTTCCTCGTCGGTGATCCCGGGAAACAGCGGCAAGGTCACGGCGCCGGCGAAATATCTGTCGGCGACGGGAAAATCTCCCGCCTTCGAGGGACAGAGCTCGCGCCAGTACGTCATCTGATGCAGCGGACGATAGTGCACCGACGACCCGACGCCTGCGGCGGTCAACGCGCCGATGACGTCGTCGCGCGTCGCCCGCGCGCGTTCATGAATGCGCACGGGAAAAATATGCCAGGAATGCAGCGACCCGGACGGCGCGGCGCTCGGGCAGTCGAGCGGCAGCCCCTCCAGCAGTTCGATATACCTCATCGCCGCTTTTTGCCGTTGCGCCTGCAACGCATTGGCCTTCGACAACTGGACCACCCCTAGCGCCGAGGCGACGTCGGTGAGGTTGTATTTGAACCCGGGCGCGACGATGTCATAGGCCCAGGCCGCCCCGATCTTGCGGAAGCGGTCGAAAGAATCGAAGCTCAGCCCATGTGTGCGCATGACCCGCGCCCGTTTGGCGACCTCCGGGTTCCTCGTCACGAGCATTCCGCCTTCGCCCGTCGTGATCGTCTTGTTGGCGTAAAAGCTGAAGACGCAGGCGTCCGTGTCCCAGGCGCCGATCAGGCGGCCGTCGCGGGCGGCGGGAAGCGCATGGGCCGCGTCCTCGATGACTTTCAGCCCGCGCCGGCGCGCGAAATCAAGCACCGCCCCCATGTCGCAGGGGTAGCCTGCGAAATGCACCGGCATGATCGCCTTGCAATTCGGCGTCAGGAGCCGTTCCGCCGCCGCGAGGTCGATCGTGTAGGAGACCGGGTCGACGTCCACGAGCGCCACCTCGGCCCCGAGATAACGAACGACTTCGGCGGTGGCGGTGAAGGTCAGCGTCGGCACGAGAACGCGATCGCCCGGCCCGATGCCGCAGGCCTCGACGGCGAGATGCAATCCGGCGGTCGCCGAATTCACGGCCACCGCCTCGACGCCGCCGCCGAGAAACTCGGAAAACTTCTGTTCGAACTCCCGGGTCTTCGGACCCGTCGTCAACCATCCCGATCGCAAAACCGAAACGACGGCCTCGACCTCCTCGTCGCCGATCGCCGGCCGGAAAAATGGAACGCTCACTTCGTCACCTCGTTGACGCGAACGCGCGCGCTGCGCGCGTCACGCCACATGCCGTCGGCCGGAATTGTTCGAATAATAGACGCTGTAATTGAGGTGATAGCTTTCGCCCGAGTCGGGACGTTCGTAAAGCCTGATCTCCTCCATCGACACATAGTTGAGAACGGCGCCCAGCAACTTGTCCTTGATGTAGCGTTCGTTCTCCAGCGCGACGCGCACGGCGTTGCGCGGCGTCGAGCCCCATTTGACAATGAGGAGGAAAGCGTCGACTGCCGGAGCGAGGCCGCGTGCGCTGACGACCGGCCCCATCGGCGGGAGATCCAGCACGATGTAATCGAATGGCTGCTCGCCGCCTGGCAGGAATGGACGCAAATCCTCCGGCGACAGTCCTTCCGCGATACGCGAATCGTTGGCGGACTGGCTGCATGGCATGACGTAGAGCCCGCTCTCCGGCTCACGCCAGAGTCCATGCGGCGCGGAGACGGACGCAATTCGCCTTTCGCTCCTGAGATGGCGCGTCAGGCTTTGACTGCGCAGGTCCGCATCGACGAGCAGCGCCTTGCCGCCCTGCCAGGCAAGGAGGCTCGCGAAATTCTTGGCGATGAGCGTTTTGCCCTCGTCGGGCAGGAGCGAAACTACGCCGATGACCTTCGTGCGCCGGCCGGTCAATTTCAGGTCGGCGGCGACTTTCACGGATCGCAATGTTTCGGTGAAGCCGGACAAGGGATTATCGACGGCGTAGCGCATCAGATTGCCCGGCGAAGGAGCGGCCGGATCCGCGGGCGTCTCCGTGAGATCTGGCAGCATTCCGATCAGGTCGACGCCCAATTCCTCGCGCAGCTGCGCTCCCGTTCGAAATACGCGATCAGAATACTCGCGCATGACCGCGGCGCCGAAACCAAGCATGGCGCCGACGCCGAGACACGCCGCCAGGATGATCGACTTTCTCGGGTGGGTCGGGCTGAGCGGAGGATGCGCTTCCGCGACGACGTGTCCGGTCGTGAAAGGAAATCCCTTCTGCCGGACGGCTTCCTCGTACATCTGCGCATAATTTTGATAGAGCGTTTTGTAGTTCTCCGCGTTCTGTTCGAGATGGCGCAACTGCACCAGCGCGTCGTTGGCGAGCAACGACTTGTCCTGCAACTGCGCAAGCTTGCCGGCAAGCGCCTTTTCCCGAGCCGCCGCGATTTCATATTCGTTACGGTAGGAGTCTGCGATCCGCCCGAGTTCCTGGAACAGGAAATTCTTGAGTTCGTCGACCGTATGTTGCTGGTTGACGACGGCGCCGTGGGTTGGCCCGAGCCGGCGCTCCAAATCGATCTTTCGCCGCGTCGCTTCGAGATATTTGGTGCGCAGATCGCTCATTACATTGTTGTTCAATGCCTCGGTGACGGCTGCGTCTGTCTGATGATTGTCGATAATGCTCTTCAGGCGCTCGTAACGCGCTCGCGCCTGCGCAGTGGCGGCGCCTTCCGCAACCAACTGGGACGTCAGTTCGCTGGTCTGCTGTTCGGTGATCAGCGTGCCTTTGGATGACAGCAAATTGTGTTCAGCCTTGAACTTCTGAACCGCCTTGTCCGCTTCGATCGACAGCCCATGGAGTTCCTCCACTCGCTTCTGCAGCCAGCCCTGCGCGCCCCGCATCGCCTCCGAACGGCGCTTCAGTTCCTGTTCCACATAGGCTTGGGCAAAAGCGTTGGCGATCTCAGCCGCACGGACGGGATCAGGCGCGACATATTCGATCTGTAGAATATTCGTGCGCGTGGCGCGGGACACGCGAAGATTCTTGTCGAGCACCTTCGCCGCCTCGAGCTCACGCTGCTTGACGGGATCGACCCGGCTCGAACCGCCCGACGAAACGAAGGAGGTGAGCCTTTTCCACAGAGACGGCTTGGCGTCGGGCGTATCCGCGAGTTTCAACTTCCTCACGACCGCGAGGGCGACATCCTCCGAGCGAAGCACCTCCGCTTCGCTCTCGACGATCGCGGAATCGAGCGGGGCGCCGCTCGCCAGCGTGCTGACGTCCCGCAACGCGCGCATCTGCCGCTGCTCGACGAGGATCTCCGCCGTGGCGGTGTACGTCCGCGTCGCCGTCATGACGTACAGGAGCCCGAGGGCGCCGCTGGCGAGACAGCAAGCCGTGATGAGCCTCGCATTTCGCCGCAGCATCGGGAGCACATTGGAAATGTCGAAGTTCGTCGCCATCAATCAGGATCTCATCTTTTCTTCGAACGAAAACATATCGCGCGAGGGCCGCAGTCTATCTGTTTCTTAGCGGCTTCGCCGACCGCCTGGATTGCCCATCGCATGGTGCCGGCCGACGCTCCTCGCGGCGAAACCGGGAGCCGGCAGAAGCGGACTTAGGCTCGCTGCACGCTCGCGCCTCGGCTTCTGAACGAAAGGCGCCGGCACGTTGAAATCTCCATCAATCACGGAACGGATGATGGCGTTCATGGTTTCCGCGTCTCCTGCCGGGCCGAGAGCGACCAGACTGTCGCGAAGTTCACGCATGCGCGCCAACTCCTGAACGTGAGAACGCGCCAGTCTGATGCCCGGAACGTCCGTGGTCTCTAATGTCTCATTATCGTCGAAAAGTTCCTCGTGAAGTTTTTCGCCGCTTCGGATCCCGGTGAATTCTATCTTAACGTCCTTGTCGGGAACGAGGCCCGCGAGCGAGATCATGCGACGCGCCAGATCGACGATCGGCACGGGGTCTCCCATGTCGAGCACGAGAATGGCGCCCGCCCATTCCTTGTAATCGACCCCAAACGCCGCCCCTTGCAGCACGAGCTCGACCGCTTCGGGGATCGTCATGAAATAGCGCGTCATCTCCTTGTCGGTCACGGTGACGGGGCCGCCGCGCTTGATTTGCTGTTCGAAAATCGGCACCACCGAGCCGCTCGAACCGAGCACATTGCCGAAACGGACCACCATGAAACGCGTGCGGCGGCCCGCCTGGGAACAATGCATGTCCATGGACTGGCAGTAGGCTTCCGCGAGCCGCTTGGACATGCCCATCGTATTGCTCGGTTTGACCGCCTTGTCGGTGGAAACCATGATCATTGCGGCCGCGCCCACGGCCGCGGCCGCATCGGCCACGTAGGACGCCCCCACCATGTTCGTCAGCAAGCCTTCGGTCGGATTGCTCTCGACCAGAGGGACATGTTTGTAAGCCGCAGCGTGGAAGACCAGGTCGACGCTCGCCTCGCGAAAGATTTTCTCGATTTTCTCGCGGTCGCGAACGGAAGCCAGAATTGGCTGCACGACCCCCGCGTGATCCGAAGCGGCAAGCTCGCGCTCGATCTGAAAGAGATTGTACTCGCTGTGATCGATGATGATGAGCTTCGCCGGATTGCGCTTCAACAGGCGCCGGCATAGCTCCGAACCGATGCTCCCGCCGCCGCCGGTCACGACCACCGCCTTGCCGTGGATGAGCTGCCCGATGGTCTCGAGTTGAAGCGCCACGGGCTCACGCCCCAAAAGGTCGGTGACCTTCACGGGCTCGAAAGCAAAAGCCTCATTCGCCTTTTGCAAAAGGTCGCAAGCCGTCGGAAGACGCACGGCTCTCAGGCCGCTCGCCGCCGTCATGTCGACGATCTCGCGCAACTTCTGACGGGGCAATCCGCTGGCTGGCAGAACGAGTTGCTTCGGCCTCTCCATCCCGGAGGGCATGCGCTCGAGAATTTCGGGCAGGTTCGCCACGGCGCCGAGAACCTTGACGCCCCTGACCCGACGATCTCTGCTCGATGGATCATCGTCGACGATTCCCACGACCTTGAAGGCCTGAGCGCTGGTCGATTTCAGCGAGCGCAGAAAACCGTCCGTCTCGGACGTTGCGCCATAAACGAGAAGGTTGACGGGCCGGCCGCGCCCGGCGTCATCGAGCGCATCCTTGCGCGCCCACAACCTCACGCCACCTTCGCAAAGGGAGCGATACAGGACCCGCATCCCGCCCATGAGGGTGATCATGATGAAAACAGCGATGATAGGGGCGGAATAAGCATCGCGGCCGACGAGCAACACGCTCAACGCCGTAAAGGTCGTCGCTGCGATCAGCACGTCGCGGGCCATCACGAAAAAGTCCGCGACCGAGGCAAAGCGCCATGACACTGTGTGCAGACCGGTGTTCAGATAGACGACGGCGCAAACGCAGCAAAAGAGCACGAGGTCCGCCGGAAGCGCGCCCTTGCCCAGAACGGCCGCGCCGCCTTTCCCGAGAAATTCGGCAATCAGGAAACTCAGCGAGCTAACCTGACCTATTCAGGACGACGGGCGTCTGCGTGCCTTTTTGCGAGATGCTGACTCCAGGCGTGCGGCGCCGTTCGTCTTTTTCACCGCCTGAGGATCGGTACTGTTGATTACGCGCTGGAGGGGACGGACGGACGAAGGGGCGGACGGCCCGTCGCTTACGGGCCGAGCGGGGAGAGCGCGCCGGGCAACCCGCGGAACAGATCGGCCTCTGGGCAACAGGCAGCGAAGGCGAGGCGCACACGGCTGGCCGTCTCGACGACTCTGGCCGCGACCTTGATCAGCCGGAGCCGCAGGGTCGCGAACTCCGCCTTCGCCAGATCGCGGGCCTTGGGAATGGCGTCGCGCACTGTCAGCATCAACCAATAGGCAGCCGTGTGCAGCACGAGGCGCACCTGATTGGCGACGGCGGACCGGCAGGACGTGCGATCCGACGCCAGCTGCGTCTTGTGCAACTTGATCAGGTTCTCGGCCTGCCCGCGCGCGCAATAGAGGCTGTCGTAGATCCACTCGGGCGAGCCGTGTTCGAGATTGGTGACGACGAAGCGGATGTCGAGGCCGAGCGTCGTCGCCTCGATGCGAGCAACGGCGCGCCGCTCGCGGCTCCATGATTTCGCCTTGTGGCGCGTCTCGGCATAATCGCGCACGACCGGCTTGTCGGAGACAGCGCGCTCGGTACGGATCGCGTCGGCGGCGTCATCGACCTTCCTCGACAGAGGCTTCGAGCCAGGCAGCCCAAAGACGTAATCGACGCCATTGTCCTCGCACCACGCCATCGCCTCTGGCCGGGCGTAATGGCCGTCGCCGCGGAAAGTGAAGCGGGTCTTGGTCCAGCGCTTGCGGACATGCCGCACAAGACGCCGCAGATGCGCGCGCACTTCGACGCCGGACGGCGTCTTGCCCGGCCGCAGGACGACCGCGACCGGACGGCTGCGTTCGGTGTCGTAGACATGGATCGGCAGGAAGCAGCGTTCGTCATAATGCGCGTTGAACAGCGACAGCTGTTGATGGCCATGCACGACATCGCAGGTGTCGTCGATGTCCAGAATGACGGACGCAGGCTCGCGTTCGTAAGACGCCATCCACTGATCGACGAGCGCATAGGTCAGGCGGATCGCATCCTTCAGGGAAGGCGCGTTCTCCAGCCGCGACAGCGTCGGCTGCGAACAAAGATCGGCGCCGGTCTCGGGCAACCTTCCGCAGGCAAGCTTGAACGCGGGATCGGCACGCAGGCTGTCGAGATCGTCGGCGTCCTCATAGCCGCAGGCGATGGCGAAGGCGCGCGCGCGGATCATGTCGGCGAGCGTGTGCGTGATCCGGGACGGATCGCGCCGATCCGGAAAGGCGCGGGCAAGCCTATCGGCGATCCCCAGACGACGTTCGGCCAGCGCCAGCAACATGACGCCGCCATCGGACGTGAGGCGGCCTCCGTCGAAATCGGCTGTGACTTTCTTGCGAGCCACGGCTGGAAACGAGAACGGCAGAATCGTAGTGTCGGTCATGGCGGGCGTGGCTGGCGCGGAATGCGCGTGAGGTTGGCTTAGACACCCGAATCCTACGCGGCATCAAATCGCTATGCTACCCTTGCCAGCCTCGAAACACTCACGTCACGAATAAGAGCGGCTAAGAAGAACGTCGATCAAAATACGACCGAACCGCCGGGCTCCCAGTGACGCAAAACGTACGCGCACCGGCGCGGTCAGACGAACTGCATTCGCCTTACCCATATACCTGCCCCCCATAACGCCACTCAGAAATGTCGAACGACGCGCGACTCGTCACGTCACGCCTGAAGAACAATGCCTCTGCTGCAGGTTTTGTTCCATTTGAATCAAAATAAAATTCGAAACTGAACTATTGTTAAGTCGAAGTTCCGAGGAACAGGCTACGTCTTAACCATTTCTAACAACTATAGCTGCACCATTCAGCTCGAACTATGCCCGCGCATTGAACAGATAATTTACATAGAGCAATAGCTTTATCTTGGCATTATCGCCTTCGTCTTCGATTAAAGACGCTGGAACCTGACCTTGAAAAACAAACCTGAAGCTTAGCACCCGGCGCAAGCGCGACGATAACGAAGCCGCGCGCCACATCTCGCCGCGCCCCGACGCCGCGAGCGGTCGAAGCAAACGGTCGCACTTCTTCAGCCGGAGAGAGCGCTCAATATCTAACGGACAAGCCTTTGCCGCATTTCCGCGCGGGGCCGGAGCCGTTTTCCTCGGCGTAGCCCGCACAAACCGGATGCCGTTTTTGCCGCCAGGGAGCCGACGGATAAGCGTAACCGTAAGGATATGGAAGCCCCCAGAAGGGTCCGACAATCTGCTCCGCCTTTGCTTCCGCGGTTGCAAGAGCGGCCGCAGCGGCAAGCAGCCAAAGCATCGTCAAGGGTTTGCCAATTCCGCTCGTCACGCGCATGAGCGCCTCCACTCCGCCGGATCACTAAAGTCACGGATGATGTCCAAGCGATGCGCGCGGTCAAGCGATTTCGCCAATTTCCGGCCCATAGTCAAGCTCACGTTGCGCAATCCGAAATAATTCGAGGCCGCGTTTAAATGGATAAGCTTGCGCTGGTCGTTTCTTTCCGAGAACTTGAAGGTTTGAGCAACATTTTATTGCTATGCATCACAGCGATCGAGACGCTCGGATTCGAACAATGGTTGACGGTTCGCCGGCCGACATGCTTCATGCGCCTGCGTGTTCTGCAGCGTGGGGGGTTCAGGGTCAAACAGCCAGGTTTTGGCTGTCATGCGCCGCGATGCAAAAGACGCTTGCGCGGGGTTCACTCGACACGGGTTTGAAGGGTATGACGGACCAAACTTTGTTGGACGAGATGATTCGAACTTCCAAGGTGCGCCAATGAGTTTCCATATCCGATCTTGGCCGCGCCCGGCGCTGAAGCGAGGGTCGAAGAGACTTCTCGGCTCGGCGGCTCTCGTCTGCCTGTCGCAGCAGCTCGCCGCCTGTCTGCCATCGACCGGGCCTGACCCGGTGGAAATTCGTTCGGAGGGGAGCGACTCGCTTCGCTTCCGCTACGCCGTAGTTCCGCTGACGCAACAAACGGTCGATATTCTGGCGGCGAACGAACCGCCGGGTCTCGCCGGAACGTTCAAGGATCGCAAACCGCCGTCGATCATTCGCTTCGGCGTCGGCGACACGGTGAACGTCACGATATTCGAATCCGCCGCCGGCGGCCTGTTCATCCCGGCGGAAGCCGGCATCCGCCCCGGCAACTTCGTGGCGCTGCCGGAGCAGGTTATCGACAACGAAGGCAACATCACCATTCCCTACGCGGGAACGGTGAAGGCGGCCGGCCGCACGAATGTCGAGGTTCAGAACTCGATCATCAAAAAGATCGCCGACCGCGCCATCGAACCCCAGGTCATCGTGGCTTTGGCGCAGCAGCGTTCCAATCTGGTTTCGGTGCTCGGCGAGGTAAATACGCCGGTGCGCTTCCCCGCGCCTTTCGCCGGCGCGCGCGACCGCATCACCGACGCCCTGACGCGCGCCGGCGGCATCAAATCGCCCGGCTACGAAACCTGGGTGACGCTCGAACGCGACAAGCGGCGCGCCACGGTTCCGTTCGAAAATCTCATTTCCTATCCGTCCAACAACATTTTTCTGCAACCCGGCGATCAGATCTACGTCTACCGCGAACCGCAGAAGTTCATCGCCTTCGGCGCGGCGGGGGAACAGGGCGTCTTCAATTTCGACGCCTGGCGCATCAATCTCGCCGAGGCCGTCGGCAAGGCGAAGGGATTGGTGGATATTCAGGCCGACCCGACGTCGGTCTTCCTTTATCGCCGCGAGCCGCGCAAAGTCGCCGAAGCGCTCGGCGTCGACATGTCCCGTTTTCCATCGGATCCGCTCGTGCCGATCATCTTTTCCGTGAATTTCGCGGACCCCGGCGGCTATTTTCTCGCGACCAATGTCCATATGCGCAATCAGGATGTCATTTTCATCGCGAACGCGGTATCGGTCGAAGTCACGAAATTCATGACGCTTCTGAACGCGAGCGTTCAGCCTGCGGCCAATGCGGGCCTCGCGACCTTTTACTTCGGCGGCGCGCGGGCTCCGTAGCGCTCATGCGGCTTCGCCCGCGCTCGACCGGAAATCGGGCGCCGACCGATTCTTTGGAAATGCGATAGGTCGATTGGTTTTTTCATGCGACATTTGCGTCGTGCAAGGTAATATGCAGTGGAGTCGGCGTGTTGCGTCCTGAGATCGACCCTTCCGGCCATGGCCACGAAATTTCGGAGATCGAACGTCGCTATGCGAAGCGGCGATCGGCTGGCATGCGCGACCTCTATGATCCCATCCTCCGCTGCAACGCCCTTTGGAAGGCGGAACTATATGTGGAAACGGCCGCCCTCCTTCATTCATGGCTCGGCCAATCGAGGAAGCTCGGCCAATGCGCCATCCTTGAGATCGGGTGCGGCGCGGGCGACAATCTGCTCGACATGATCCGCCTTGGCGCCGAGCCGACGCATTTGTTCGCCAATGAATTATTGCCGGAACGCCTTGCAAGCGCCCGGCGCCGGCTGCCGCAGGGCGTCACGTTCTTCCCGGGCGACGCGCTCGGGGCCGACATTGCCGCCGAATCGATCGACCTTGCGCTTCAGTTCACCGTTTTTTCCTCGATCCTGAACCACCCGACGCGGCGCATGATCGCAGAGCGCATCTGGTCATGGCTGAAGCCTGGCGGCGCCATGCTGTCGTATGATTTCGTTTACGACAATCCCGGCAATCCAGATGTCGCCAAGCTGACGGTCGCCGAACTCCGTGACCTTTTCCCCGGAGGCGTTATCGAGGTCAGACGCGTAACGCTCGCTCCCCCGATCGCACGGCGCGTTGCGCCCATCAGCCCGACCCTGTTTAGCTTTCTCAATCTGTTCCCGTTTCTGAGAAGTCACGCCCTCTGTCTCATTCGCAAGGCGTAGGCGCGTTCTTTCCTATTCGCCGACGACGCGACGCCTCGGCGCCATCGTTTGCGGCGCGAGGAGATCGACTGAGCCTTCGGCGTAATGCCTCGCCCAAGCCTCCAGCATCACGAGCCGCCAGAGCAGTGGGCCGAAATCGCGCCCGTCCGCCGACTGGTGGAGGGTCAACAGACGTTCCGCGCCCGCCGGATTCCAAAGACCAAGGCGATGCGCTTCCGGAGAGAGCAGCCGCTCCCGCGCCATCTCGATCCCCGCGGGCTGTCGAAACCACTGCGCCAGGGGCGTTCCAAAGCCCTTTTTGACGGCGCCGCTGACGCTTGACGGCAGCAGCCGCGACGCGAGCGCTCTCAGCGGCAATTTTCCGGCGCTCGTATTCAGCAGGGCCTTGCGCGGCAGCCGCGCCGCCCATTCGACGAGGCGAAAATCGAGAAGCGGCGAACGAACCTCGATGGAGTGCGCCATCGAGGCGCGATCGACTTTCACGAGAATATCGTCCGGCAGGTAGAGATCGTAATCGAGTTTTTGCTGGCGCGTGACGAGCGGCAACCCCTTGCTGTCGCTCCATCTCCGCCAGATGGGCAGTCCGGCCTGCGTCTCAAGCGCATGAAGCTCCGAAGGCGCAGCCGCCCAGATCGCCGGATCCGCCGGCAGACGGTCGAAGGCCGCCGCAGCGCCATCGTCAGGCAGCGAAAGCTTGAGAAGGCGATGCCGAGTGATCGACATTTCGGGCGCCAGATGCGCGGCCGCCCGGAGCGCTCCGCTGGCGAGGCTGCATGCGCCGATGAGAAGCCGGCTTTTCTGACACTCGATATAGGGACGATAACCCGCGAAAGCTTCGTCGCCGCCGTCGCCGGAGAGAAATACGGTGGCATGTTGCGCCGCCGCCTCGCACAGGTTGAAAGTCGGCAGCGCAGATTGGTCGCCGAAGGGTTCGTCGAAATACCATGCGATCCGGTCGATGTCGTCGAGCCTCGGCGCCTTTTGCAGGATGATCCGATGCTCGAGGCCCGCATGTTCGGCGGAGGCGCGCGCCAGCGCGCTTTCATCCGCGCTTTCCTCGTCGAACCCCACGGTCAACGCGAGCGGCGCGCGCCCGGACGCCTCCGCGGCAAGAGCCGCTACAATTCCGCTGTCGATGCCGCCAGAAAGAAAAATGCCGAGCGGAACGTCGCTTCGAAGCCGAATTCGAACGGCGTCCGCCAGCAGGTCGTGCAGCGTATCCAGCTCGCCGCCACTCAGCGGACGATCGCCTTCTTCCTCTGAAAACGACAGCGTCCAGTAACGAGAAAGTTTCGCGGACTGGGGTTCGTCGAGGGATCCCGTGATCAAATGGCCCGGCGGAAGTTTGGAACAGTCGGAGAAAATACATGTTTCGCTCGGCAGATAGCCGAGCGCCAAATATTGAACCACTGCAACGGGGGCGATCCGCCGCTCCGCGTCTGGCCAGGCGAGCAAACCCTTCAATTCAGAAGCGAAACTCAGGCTGCCCTGCCCGACCTTGTAATAAAGCGGCTTGACGCCGAGACGGTCGCGCGCAAGCAGGAACGTCCGCGCCTGCGTATCGACGAATGCGATCGCGAACATCCCGTTCAACGACGACAGCGCTCCTGCGCCCTCGCGCGCGAGCAGGCGCAACAGAACCTCAGTGTCGGAGGTTCCGTGAAAACGTTCGCCCTGCTCTTCGAGTTGTTTGCGCAACTCCAGATAATTGTAGATCTCGCCGTTAAACGCGATCCAGTATCTGCCGTCGGGACTGCGCATCGGCTGATGACCGTTCGGACTCAAATCGAGAATGCTGAGCCTGCGAAAACCGAGCGCCCATCCTTCTCCCCGCTCGAGCCCGCGGTCGTCTGGACCCCTGTGGCGCATCAGACGATCAATTTTCGCAAAGGCTCCGAGCGATTCATCAATCCCTGAACCGAAACGACCAAAAATGCCGCACATTCGCTGTTCCCCAGCGCAAAGACCAACCAACTACGTCGAAAGCTAACGCCCGAAACAGGGGCTTTGTTCCCTGAGTTCGGCTTCAAGCAAAATTGCGACCAACAACGCTTTATCGCGCGCCGCGAAATAGTTACGCTCATGCTTGAAATTAGCCGTTTTACTTCACGCGCATTGACAGGCCCGCGACCGACACGTACCTGTCTAACGAGTTTCGTGAGCAGCATCACTGCACACAGGCGTCGCTGGTGGAGTATTCGCGGATATGAGCGTAGCTGTCATCGACTCGCTATCGAGACTCCTTCTCGACCGAAAGCCCGCGCCTCGCAGTCTTCTCATTATTGCCGCCGTCGTCATCGCCGGCGCCGGCGCGCTCGCCGCGACGGACGGACCCATGGCGCCATTGCTCTTCATCGGCGCCATATTGGGCGCAGCCGCCGCAGCCTTCTTGCTCACCCGGCCGCTATTGACGCTTTTTATCGGCCTCTTCTTTCGATCGTTGCATTACAGCGACCCTGAAACCGGCATTACTCACGTAATTCAACCAATCGCGAACGGAGCGTTGTTGCTTGCGATATGCGCGTGGCTTCTGAAGGCTCATGCAGATCGCAGCCGTATCGTTTGGAACGACGTCTTCCTGTTCATGGGCGCGTTCATTTTATGGGGCGCGATCAGCCTGTATTGGGCAGGTGATTTCAACGTCGGCTTCGAGAATCTCCGCCGCTACGGCGTCGGCTTGATCTCGATCTTCCTGCTACTTCAGCAGGTGCGCACGCCAGAAACGCTGGACGCATTCATGCGCCTGTTGTCCGCTCTCGGATGGGTGCTGGCAATTCTCGGCTTGCACGCCGTCTTCTTCACGGATTTCCAGTTTGGAGAGCGATTGAAAGTCCCGGGCTTCAATGAAAATGAAGTCGGCTCCATGTTGATATTGTTTTTGCCAGGCCCGCTTTGGCCGGCCATGAGAAGCGTTGGAAAGGACAGAGCCGTCTCCATCGCCTTCGGCGTTCTTTACGTCGTGCTTGTCTCCATCCTGATCCTCCTCAGCGGTTCCCGCGGGAGCACGCTCGCTCTCGTGCTCACGCTGACAGCCTTGTGTCTATGGAAGCCGCTTCGTTTCTGGGGCGCGGTAGGCGGGGGCGCCGCCCTCGTCATCCTGTTGACGAGCGCGCCCTTCCTGCTCGACTCGCTCAGCAAGCGTTTCGAAGACGAAGGAAATGAACTTGGCAAGCGCGACGTCCTTTGGGACGGGAGCATTCGGCTCATAGAAGATTATCCGTTGACAGGCGTCGGAATCGGAAACGGCGCTCTGGAGTTGCCGCACTACGCCGGCATCACGCTCATCAACCGCTCCGACATGCCGCCTCACAATATCCTGTTCGAAGTAACCATCGAAACGGGAATCATCGGCCTTATTCTTTACGCTTCGTTCTTCGCTTCCGCCTACTTTCAGTTTCTTGCTACGCGGCGGCTCATGCAGAGAGAGGATTCAGGCGGCTTTCTTTTGCCCCCTGGCTATTTCCCGAGCGTCATAGCTGTCTCGCTTGGTTTCGCTATGGCCCTGCTGAAAGACGGCGGCGCAAATAATCCGGGCGTCTCCCTGATGATTTTCATGCTGATCATGCCCACGAACTTCACTCAGGCGTTCGCGAAGAAACCACATCAGAACACCCCGTCCACGCAATCCGCGTGATTGCGACGAAAATGAAATGCAGCCTACCGGCTGTCCCGTGCGTCCACGCCTGACAAGTAAAGCGGAGAACCGGCTTCGCTTCTCGGCGAATGACGATAGCGGTTAGCAGAGTATCGCCGAAACAAAATGCAGAGTCTTCGCCATTGCGGCGCTGTCGCGCCAATCGCGCCACGTGATCCACGATGAATACGACAAACCGTTCCCTGACCGTCGGCAGTCATGTCAATGAAGCGCGCCGGCGCTTCATCGTCAATGTCGTTTCGCAAGTTGGCTTCCTCGGCGTCAACACGGCGATCATGCTGTGGTACATTCCGTTTCTGATCGGGCATCTCGGGGTGGCGGCCTATGGCATGGCCTCGCTCGCTAATTCGCTGGTCGCTTATTCCGTGATCATTTCCATGGGCGTCGAGGTCACCGTCAATCGCTTTCTGGCGATCGACATCAACAGCCGCGACGATACGGCCGCCAACCGGACTTTCAACGCCGCTCTAGCCTTATCGCTCTCGGCTTGCGCGATGCTGCTGCCGCCTGCGATTCTCGTCGCCTATTTTTTTCCCGATCTGTTCAATGTCCCTCCGGGCCTGGAGTTCGAGACGCAGCTTCTCTTCGCGAGCGCATGCGTCGCAACGCTCATAGCGATCGTCAGCGGAAATTTCGGCGTCTCGGCCATCATCATGCATCGTTTCGATCTACGAAACGCGGTTCGATTGCTTGGCTCGATTGTCCGCGTCGGTTGCGTCGTGATCAGCTTCCTCTTCTGGGATCCCAGCCTATGGCAGGTTTCCGCTGGCCTCGTTCTCGCCGCTGCGGTAGGCTTCTCGGGAGACGTTCTCGTGTGGCGGCGATTAACGCCGCAACTGCACATACAACCCCGGAATTTCGACTCTCACCAGTTCCGCAGTCTCTTTACGCTTGGCGGGTGGGAAACAGTAAACCAGTTTGGCTTTCTTCTGCTGACGCAGGTGAATCTCGTCATCGTCAACGCCATCTTCGGCGCCGAGATGACAGGACGCTATGGCGCGCTCATGCCGTTCACCAGCCTGATCTCCACGATGACCGCGGCGGTCAGCGAAGTGGCGAGGCCGGCGATCCTCGCATGCTACGCCGCTGGGGACGTCGCCGGGATTCGGAAGATCGCCGTTCATTCCACAAAGCTTCTCGGAGTCGGCCTCGCTCTGCCTATCGGCCTGCTTTGCGGATTCGGGGCTCCCCTCCTGACGCTTTGGCTCGGGAAAGACTTCGCGGGTCTCGATGTGCTGTTGGCTATTCTCGCCGGGCACCTCACGCTCAATTCAGGCATCCTGCCGCTGATCTACGTGATTACAGCCTACAATCGCGTGAAGGCCGAAGCGCTCGTCACACTGTTTCTCGGATGCGCCAGCATATTGCTTGCTGTTGCGTTTGCCCATTGGACGAATTGGGGCGCTTCCGGCGTCGCCGCCGCAACCGCAATCATGTGGACCATCCGCAACGTCGGCGTGTTGACGAGCTACAGCGCCGTTTTGATGGGGATGCGGTGGTGGGCGCTTTACGGCCCTCTCGCGATTGGCGCGGTTGCGACGGCGTCAGTCGGCCTCGTCGCCAAATACGTCTCCGAGTTTTGGTGGCCGGAGAGTTGGCTTGCTTTGTTCACATGGTCGAGCGCGATCGCTCTCGTTTACGTTCCGGTCGCATACGCCGTCCTTCTGGACAAGGCCGATCGCGAGTTATTGAAGAGTTTCCTTAGAAGCCGCCGTCCCGCAAACAAAAAAGAATAGAGTTTCCTCAAGGAAATGTGGATTTTTTGAGAGATCGCATTCTTTTGGATCCCCGAGACGCGCATTGCGCGACCAATGGGTGGTCGGCTTGACGGGGGCCGACCATGATCGAGGCCTGGAAGACCAATAATGAATTGGCGGTTCGCCTCCTTTAGGAGCGCTCTTTGACGGAAGACGGGGGCGCTGGGCGTGCGCCCTATCCATGAAGACGTATTGGCGTTACCGATCGCGACGCGATCGCACCGCCTCAGCGCCGCCACCAATCGAACCATTTGGGCTCCCTGGCCGTCCCGATCACCGCAAGATAGGCGGCGATATTCGCGGCATCCGTATTCGTTGCAATACCCGAATAGGATCGCATCCCCCCGCTGACAGAGCTCCCCGACAACGCCGCAAGAACGCCGTAATAGTCGGCGGTTCGCACACTCGGTCCCATGCCGCCCTGGGCGCGACTGCCGTGGCATCCGTAACAGTTGAGTCTCAGCCAGGCTTTGCGGCCATCGATGATCTGATCGGCATGCGCGAGACTCGCCAGGCTGCCGGACGCCAGAGCGAGCACGAAAAGGAAGCGCCGTTTACGCATCGTTCGGATCCTTCTCACTGTCATTGAGCTTTCGGGGCGACGGCCGCGGCGTTCGCCCCAGGCGCGGCGGGCGCCTCGACCAGGGGAACGCCGGCGTCGCGGAGAACAGCGCCGATTTTCTCCGCATTTCGGTCGAGGGCCTTCTGCAGCTTGTCGCCAAGGGCGGCGTCATTCTTGCGAACGCCGATCGACATGGGGTAAACGAAAACGAGCTCCGGCGACTGCGGGTCCGCCATGATCGGGGTGATCGCGAGACGGGCGCCGTGTCGCTTTCCGAAATACCCCGCGAACGGTCCCCATACGAATGCGATGTCGATGCGACCGTCGGCCACCGCCTCGACAATGTCGCCTTGAGGATTCGTCTCGCCATCCTCGGCCCACATGGGAAAGGCCGTGATATGTTCGGTGAGGCCCCGTCGCGCGACGGCCGCCGCCGGCGGGGTCGTGATCCCTTCGTTGCCGACCAGTTGCAGTCCAATGCGCGCGTCCTTGAGCCAGGGGTCGTCGAAGGACGAGAAGCGTCTCTCGTCGTCGGCGCGCGTAACCGCGACATAGGTCGAAGTGAAGTAGGGCCGCGTGGCGGCCACGTTGGACAATGCGGCCGGGACACTGAGAACGGCGTCGCACAGGCCCGCGTTGAGCGAATTGCGCAAGAAGTTCTTGTGTTCGGCAAACCAGAAATATCGCAGGTTCAATCCGAGGTCCGCCGCGAGTATTTTGGCGATCCGGTTTTCGAACCCCTCCTCCGCCTCGTTCGAATAGGGAAGATTCGCCGGATCGGCGCAGACCGTGAGAGTGGGCTCTGTAACCTCCTCCGCCGCCGACTTCCCCGCCGTCCCGAGAGCGAGCGCGATGACGGCGAGCGTTCGCAGGCTTCGTGAAGGAACTGATCCACGCATCGCCGCATCCTTTTCGACGAAATTTCCTGCGAGCGGCCGCCTCGCTCGTCAGGGCAGCTTGAAGACGTGAACATAGCCGCTCGTCGGCGCGGCGGCGGGCGCAGCTTCAGACTGAGGAATTTCGTTTGCGCCACGATCCACCGACGCGCTGGCCAGCGCCGGACTTCCGCTAGCGAAGGTGGTTCCCGCTGGGCAGGGCCCGCCGACAAATGCGCCATTGAGCCAGCCTAACCCCGTCGTGATCGCCACGCGCTGTCTGCCATCCGGACCCGTAAAAGTGATCGGAGCCGAGGCGATCCCGCATTCGAGTTGCCGGGAGAACAGAAGCCGGCCCGTCCGGGCGTCCCGCGCGATGAATTTCTTGTCGAGGGTTCCGTAGAAAACGACGCCGCCCGCAGTGGCGAGCGCGCCGCCGAAGACAGGGAACGGCTCCTTGATCGTCCACGCCCGCACGCCCCTGACCGGATCATAGGCGACGAATTCGCCCATGTTTCCGCCAGGGCCCGGCGCGACGCCCAGATTGGCGCCGATCATCGGCGTGCCGGCGATATAGACGACCTTGAACGGCTCGTAACTCATGCACATGTTGATCGCGCCGAAATAGAACAGGTTGGTGATCGGCGAAAACGCAGAATACTCCCAGTCCTTCGCGCCGAAGGCCGAGGGACAGATGTTGCTCGTGACGGCGCCCTCGTGCGTGAGTTTGGTCGGAACCACGTCCGGAAGACCGGTCCCAAGATTGATCCCCGTCGCCCAGTTGACGACGCTGAACGGCCGCGCGCTGATCAGCTGGCCGGTCGCCCGGTCGAGCGTATAGACGAAGCCGTTCTTGTCGAAATGAACGATGACCCTGCGAAGGACGCCGCCGATCGTCAGATCGACGACAGTGCTCTCATTGGTCGCGTCGTAATCCCAGTTGTCGTGAGGCGTCAACTGATAGGCCCAGACCGCCTTGCCCGTGTCCGGATTGCGGGCGAAGATCGTCGTCGCCCATTTATTGTCGCCCGGCCGCATGTCCGGATTGAAGGTGCCGGGCTGAGACGTTCCGTAAAAAATGAGGTTCAATGCAGGGTCATAGGTGATCCATGCCCATGAGGTGGCCCCGCCATAGCGCCACATATTCGTGGGCCACGTCGAGACGCCAAGATTTGCGCCCCGGTCTTTTGCGAAATAGGGGCGGAACGTCGAGTCGATCAGAACGGAGGCGTCTGGACCGGTCGAATAGGCCTGCCATACGAGCTGGCCGGTCGTGACGTTCAACGCGCGCACGGAGCCGCGCACGCCCATCTCCGATCCCGAACTGCCGAAAATGACCTTGTCCCGAACGACGATCGGCGCCGTGTTCAAGGTTTCGCCGAGCCATGGATTGGCGACCTTGGTCTTCCATACCTGCGCGCCCGTCCTCGCATTGACCGCGACCACGTTGCCGTCGAGGAGCGTATAGATGATCATGCCGTTGGCGTAGACCGCGCCGCGATTGACGATGTCGCAGCATGTCAGACCGCGCGAGAACCCTGCCGGGCGCGGATCGAAGGTCCATACCGGCCTCGTGGGCGCCCTCAGGTTCAGGGCGATGAGCTTGTTCGGGAACGGCGTGACGACATACATCGTGTTCCCGACGACGAGCGGACTGCCCTGATGGCTGCCCTTCGTTCCCGTCGGGAAAGAAAATTCCTCGACGAGAGTTGCAGCGTTGAGCGGCGTGATTTCGTTGAGACCGCTGAAACGCGTGCCCTGTTGCGTTCCGCCGGCGGTGAACCACCCGGCGCCGGTCTGGGCGTATTCGGGAGCGGCGTAGGAATTGTCGACGTCCCTCGGCTCTGTCGCCGCATCCGGCCCGACGGCTTCCTCCGCCCTGACCGAACCCGTCAAAAGCGCCAGCGCGACGGGGACGAACAGAAGCGGCTTCAAGAGGCGGCTCTCGATCGGCGACGCCAAAACAGGCGATTCTCTGCGGCTCGCGTCGGTCTTCAGTTTCATCGCATCAGTCTCCGAACGCTCGAAATGGACGGCGCGCCGCTCGCCCCGATGGAGGCGAAGCCTTTGCGACGCTGGTTCGTTATTTCTTTTCGGGCGGCCCCTTCCAGAACGCGATATTCGGTCTAGGGCCGCCGCGATGTCATGCGCCGGTTCCTTTTCCGTCCGAAACCGGAGCGGGAACCGGGCTCGCCGTCAAGCGGCGCAGGTCATTGACCCGAGGCGCGCTCGACCACGACCTTCCCGCCGGCGACCACGAGCCGGGGAAACTCCAGCTCTTTGAAATTCACCCGCGGGTCGCTCCCGATCACGATGACGTCGGCCGGCGCGCCGACGACGATCTGGCCGAGTTTCGCTTCCGTCGTTTCCCGGTTCCGAAAGAGCTGCTTGCCCGCATCGCCAGTCGCGGAGGCGAGCGCGAGCGCCATGGCCTGATCCCAGGTGCGGCCGGCGTGCATCCAGGCATGGACGATATGCTGGATCTCCCGCGCGTCTATCCCGTGCGGAATGTCCGGATGTCCAAGGTCCGTCGCATAGAAAAGCTTCAGGCCCATTTCGGTGGCGTGACTCGCATTATGCGCAGCGCCGGTGCAGGAGACGAGCGTGTCCAGCGTGCCGTCGATCGGCAGGCCCCGGTCGGCGGCGCGATGCAACTGATCGTGGCCGACGACGTCGCAGGGCATATGCGCCCATTCGTCCACGCCGGCGTTCAGCGCCCGCGTGATCCCCTCAGTCGTGCCGAGATAGGCGACGACCTTTTTGCCGAGCCGATGCGCCTCTGTGACGATGGCGCGCAGCTCTGCGTCCGTGACGGTCGGCCACGGCGGCGGCGTGGTCGGGGTGTGCTGGCTCCAGGGCGCGCCAATTTCGCCGCCGCGCTCAAGGGAGACGGCGATCACTTTCGCGCCTCGGCCGACAAGCTCGCGAACCTTCGCGACCGCAGCGGCGACGCCGCTCACCGCGACGCCGGAGTCCGGGGAGAAAACCGTCAGGGGATAACCGCCCGGCGACGTGATGATCGGACCGGACAGGATCTGACGCAGCTGGAACGGCTTGTCGAGAACGACCGGCGTCACCGGTCCGCCAAGATCGCGCGCCGTGGTCACCCCATGCTCCAGCATGCGCAAAACAGGCGCCCGATTGACGAGGTGATGGGTGTGCATGTCGATGAAGCCGGGCATGATCGTGCCGCCCGGAACGTTCACGACCCGGGCGCCCGCCGGCGCAGGGATCGCGCCCGCCGCGCCAACCGCGGCGATCCTGCCGTTCTGAATGAGGACGGCTTTACCCACGCCAGAGACGAAATTCGCGCCGTCGAACAGGCGGTCCGCGGTGATCAACACCGAGGAATTCGAAATCGTCTCCGCGACGGCCGCCGACGGGATGGCGAGACCGATCGCCGCGGCGGCGGCGAGCGCGGTGGTCGCGATCAAGGCTGCGAGATTGGTTTTTTTGGACATGACTCTCCCTCGATATAAATCCGTTCGGCCCCCGAGCCGAAGCAGACTCGTGACGCCCGAAGGTTCATTCGTTTCAGTGTTCTGGAATTTGCTGGCGTAACGCCCGCGAGCTTCGGCGCGTGGATGCGCGCGAGAACTCCTCGTTCGGATTTATTTACGCAAACGGGGGCGCCTGCGCGGACCAGCTGCTGCCCCATCCCTCATGACGACGGGGAAGATCGCCCGGACTATGATAATGAAAGACCGAGTCCGCCTCGGGGATGACGATGTCGAAAACAGCCGCCAGCGACAAAATCGCAAGGAGCGCGTCGTCATGGGCGTTCCCGGAACATGCCGTACAGCAATCTGACGGATCGTGATGAGCGGGGGAAGGCGTCTCATGGCCCGATCGCGCCAAGCACACGCCGCCGCGATGCTCGGCGGAAGCGACGCCATAGAAGGCATCGGCATACGCGGATGGCGCCAGAACCTTGGACAGGCCCAAAAGCTGGACGACAAAAAGCGACGCGAGGACCGCGCGGAACATGATCCGGGTCAGCGTCATGCCCTTTGTCACTGCCATTCCCAAGATTGCCACTGGCTTTCGAAATAACCTTACCAGCCGTGCAAGCGTCTGAAACCTGAAAGCCGGTTCAGACCTTTAACGACCTACCATACAAAGAACAGGAATTGGACGCAATTGTCCGTCTCCATTCGAGTGGATTAATATTTTCCACAACGGCGCGCCGGCGATCGCGCGGCCGGTCAGCAGAAACTGGGCCACTATCGATCCGACAGCGTAGTTAGGACATGACGCGGCTCTTCGCGAGGCGGTCGCGGGGCGCAGGCCCGCCGCTCACGCCGCTGCAGCGACGCACATGCGAACGTCGACCACGGCGAAAGCAGCGCCATCTGCAATGACGTGATTGATGTCCAGTTCCGCGAGCCACTCTGCGGCGGCGAACCATTGCGACAGATCGGCGACGAGACGCGCGAAGGCGTCCATATCCAGCGCCGCTCCGCCGCGAAAGCCGCGCAGGAGGCCTCCTCCTTTCAACTCGTCCGACATCGTCCGCGCCTCCTTCGCGTCGAACGGCGCGAGACGCAGCGAAACGCCGTGAAGCGCCTCGATCCGGACGCCGCCGCGACCGCAAATCGCCACGGGGCCGAAGGAGGGATCGCGACGCGCGCCGACGACGAGTTCGAGCCCCTGATCGGCTTGGCGCTGCGCGAGCGCCGGCCCCGGTCCGAGACGGTCGCCAAAACCTTCAAAAGCGTCGACGACCGCCGCGCGGTCGCGCAGTCCAAGGCGGATGGCGTCCGGCTCGCTCTTGTGCAGATGACCCGCGCGCTCCGTTTTGTGAACGACCGGAAAGCCAAGCGCCGCCGCCTTGTCGGCGGCTTCGTCGCCATTTCTCGCGATTTCGAAAGTCACGAACGGAAAGCCTGCCTCGCGAGGCGCTGCAAACGCACTCGCGTCGCAGGCGCGTGTTCGGGTGATCCTGCAAATTCTTGCCGACGCCGGGCAAGGAGATGCGCGCCTCGACGCCGCGGCCTTCGAGTTCCGCCCGCGCGCCGACGCCCGACAGCATGAAAAGCTGCGGCGAACGTAATGCGCCGCCGGAGAGGGAGAGAATGACCTCGCCATCCGCCCATGCCGTGTCGGAGCGTCGCAGCCGCAAATACTCCACGCCGACGGCGCGCGCGCCTTCGATAATCAGCTTGGTCGCACGGGCATGACCGACAAGCGTCAAGTTGGGGCGGCGGCGCGCGGGCGCGAGGAAAGCGTCGGCCGCGCTGCAACACGCGCCGAATCCTCTCGTGGAGCGCTATTTCGCAGCCGGGCGTGAAATCGGTCGTTCGTTCAATCCGTGCTTCAATGGCGAGACGCAGGAGGGATGCGGACTGATTCAGGCGACGCGCCGCGCGGTCTTCCCGGCTTTGCGCGATCGCGCGGCGCGTGGGCGCGCTTTCGCTTGCGCTACCGGCTGCGAGAAATGCTATCTTCAGCGCAAGGAGCGTCGGCGGGATGTCGAAAGCCATGCCCCCGCGCGCAAACGCCCTGTCTCTGCAAGGAAACGCATGTCCAACCCGCTGCTGACGCCCTCGACCGCCCCCTTCGGGCTCCCGCCCTTCGACGAGATCCGAAGCGAACACTTTCGCCCCGCCTTCGAGGAAGCGTTATCGCGCCACAAGGCGGAGATCGACGCCATCGCCGCAAATCCGGCGGCGCCGGATTTCGAGACTGTCATCGGCGCGCTCGAACGCGCGGGGCGTCTCCTCACAGACGTCGGCTCGGTCTTCTGGAATCTCGCGGCGACGGACGCGAGTCCAGAGCTTCAGGAAATTGAGCGCGACATGGCGGGCAGGCTGTCGCGTCATGCGAGCGAGATCTCGATGAACACGGCGCTCTTCCAGCGGGTGGAAGCGCTTTACCGCGCGCGCGAGACGCTCGACCTGACGCCGGAACAGCGCCGCGTTTTAGAGCTGACCTACAAGAATTTCATTCGCGCCGGCGCGAAACTGAACGACGCGGACAAGGCGCGCCTAAAGTCGATCATGGAGAGGCTCGCGGCGCTTTCCACCCGATTTTCACAAAACGTCCTCGCGGACGAAGCCTCCTGGCTGCTGCTAATCGACGAGGGCGACCTCGACGGCCTCTCCGCTGACTTCCGCTCGGCGGCGGCGCGCATCGCCGCCGAGCGGGGCGCGCCGGGCCGATACGCCGTGACGCTTGCGCGATCGAGCGCAGAGACCTTCCTGCAAACCTCGACGCGCCGCGACCTGCGCGAAATCGTGTTTCGCGCCTGGGCGAGCCGGGGCGAAAACGGCGGCGAGAACGACAACAGGGCGATCATCCGGGAAATTCTGGAACTGCGCGAGGAGCGCGCCCGGCTGCTCGGCTTTCCGAGCTTCGCCGAGTTCAAGCTCGACGACACGATGGCGAAGACTCCGGCCGCGGTCCGCGAACTGCTGGACCGCGTCTGGGCGCCCGCGCTGGCGCGCGCCTCGGAGGAGCGCGAACTTATCCAGGCGCTTGTTGAAAGAGACGGCGCGAATTTCAACGTCGCGGCGCACGACTGGCGCTTCTATGCGGAGCGCGTGAGAAAGGAGCGCTACGATCTCGATCAGGCCGCGCTGCGGCCCTACTTCCAGCTCGACAACATGATCGCGGCCGCCTTTCATGTCGCGGAGAAGCTGTTCGGTCTGCGTTTCGTCGAGCGGCGGGGGCTGAAGCTCTATCACAAGGATGTGCGCGCCTTCGAGGTTCTCGACCGGAACGGCGGACATGTCGCTCTGTTTCTCGGCGATTATTTTGCGCGGCCGTCGAAGCGCAGCGGCGCCTGGATGTCGGACTTTCGCGCCCAGCACAAGCTCGATGGCGAGGTTCGGCCGATCATCGTCAATGTCATGAATTTCACCAAGGGCGCGGACGGCGCGCCGACGCTGCTCAGCCTCGACGACGCGCGCACGCTCTTCCACGAATTCGGCCACGCCTTGCACGGCATGCTGTCGGACGTGACCTATCCGCTCGTTGCGGGCACAAATGTCGCCCGCGATTTCGTCGAGCTTCCCTCGCAGCTTTACGAACATTGGCTGCTCGAGCCGTCGGTTCTCAAGCAGTTCGCGCGGCACGCCGAAACGGGCGAGCCGATGCCCGACGACGTTCTCGCGCGCATCCTCGCTTCCCGGCATTTCAATCAGGGATTTGCGACGGTGGAGTTCTGCGCCTCGGCCTATGTCGATCTCGACATTCATCATCGCGCCGCCGCGCCCGATTTCGACGCGGCGGCCTTCGAACGGGACAGCCTCGAACGGATTGCGATGCCGCAGGAGATCGTCATGCGGCATCGCCTCTCCCACTTCAGCCATATCTTCTCGGGCGACGGCTATTCCGCAGGCTATTACAGCTATCTCTGGGCCGAGACGCTCGACGCCGACGCCTTCGAAGCGTTCAAGGAGACCGGCGATCCTTTCGCGCCCGACGTCGCGCGGAAATTGCGCGACCACATCTATGCCGCGGGCGGCAAGCGGGACGCGGCGGAAGCCTATGTGGCGTTCCGCGGCCGCATGCCGACGGTCGAGCCGCTCCTGCGTCAGCGCGGCTTCGCCGCCGCGCCGCATGCAGCGTGACGCCGCCGCGCGGATTTACTTCGGTCGGGCGTCCCATGTCGGGGCGTCGGCCGAACGGAAATCCAGATTCCAGTCGAAACGGCTGAGGAAATTGTAACCGAGGATCAGCGGCGCGCGGGGGCCCAGCGCGTCTCTGAGGACGCCAAAGTCGTAAACAAGCGCATAAACGTCGCGCAGGACGCGCCCCTCACCGAGATCGAGCGTCTTGATCTTGTAGACGCTCGACGGAAAACGCCGGCCGCCAGCCTCGCTCGCCTCGTGTCTTCTTTTGACCGGCGCGAACAGATTTTTGTGTTTCTCCACGAACCTTCGGTCGACGGCGCAAATCTCGGCGCCCGTGTCGAAGAGTCCGCTCACCGCGACGCCGCCGAGGCGCAGATCGATACCGACGAGCTTGCGCTCCGGGCCGAGAGGCTGAAACGGCCTCGCGCGGCCGGGCGCGGGCGGATCGCCAAAGAAAGTCATCTGACGGCGCTCGATGTCCAGCGCGAAGCGCGCGCCCTTGAAGAAATCCAGTCCAAGGAGGTCGTCGCCGTCGCTCGCCGCGCAGCGCGAGACCTCATATGTCGCGCGGGCGATATCGTTCCCCAGCGTGGCCTTGATCGCCACATTCCTTGCCAGGACGTCCTCGCAAAGCGTCGCGGCGCCGGACGCGCCCGTCGACAGGCTGCGGCCGACGCTCGGCAGATCCCGGTTCCATGGGGCGAGCGCGATCCGGCTGGTTGAGGCGCCGGTGTCGAGGCGCATCGTTCCCATCACATTCCCGAAACGGACCGGAAGGTAGATGCGCCCGCCGCCGTAATCGCGCGCGGTCGTGGTCACCGTCACGACCGACGCAGCCGGCTCGGCGCGCGCGGAAACGATCGCCATCAAAAGAGCCGAGAGGAGAACGGAGAGGCGTCGAACTGGTCGCATCGGCATGTGTCGTCCCTGCTGGCGCGGTTTTCCTCAACCGCTATGAAGAGACCCGCCCCTCCTGTCCAGATCGCCGGCGCGGCCCGTTCGTCATTTCGGCCAGAGCCATGCTATGCCGTCGTCGTCTCCGCCCGATCAGAAGAGGCGCTTCCGCCGACCGAGTCCGCTGGATGAATTTCAACCCCCAAGTTCCCCAGGCGCGCGCGATGGAGCCGACCGCGGCCGAAGGCGGATTGACGGTTCTCGCGCTTCTCGCCCTCGCGGTCGGCGGAGCGGCAGGGCTCGTCTGCGCGCTTTTCCGGCTCGCGCTCCAGCGCGCCGATGGCTTGCGCGCTTCGGCGATCGGCTGGGCGCACGGCCATTCCGCAACGGGTTTCGTCCTCCTCGTTTCGGGCTGCGCGCTCGCGGCGCTCGCCGCCGCCTGGCTGGTGCGGCGATTTTCGCCCCATGCTTCGGGGAGCGGCATTCCGCACGTCGAAGCCGTTCTGCACGGCGCGGCGTCGCCGGCTCCCTTCATCCTGCTGCCGGTGAAATTCGTCGGCGGGGTCCTGGCGATCGGATCGGGGCTCGCCCTCGGCCGTGAAGGCCCGAGCGTGCAGATGGGGGCGGTCCTCGGGCATCTCTTCGGCGGGGCCTTCCGGCGCGGCTGGCCCGATTGCCGCGTCTTGCTGGCGGCGGGCGCGGGCGCGGGCCTCGCCGCCTCTTTCAACGCGCCGATGGCCGGAGCCGTTTTCGTGCTCGAGGAGCTTGTCCAGCGTTTCGAGCGCCGGATCGCGATCGCCGCGCTGGCGGCCTCCTCCGCCGCGATCGCCGTTGCGCATCTGATGCTCGGCGACGAGCCGGATTTTCGCCTGCCCGCGTTCGCGCCGCCCGCCGCCGCCGTCGGCCCCCTCTTCTTCGTCCTCGGCGCGGCCGCCGGAGCGCTCGCCGTGGCCTACAACAAGGCCGTCCTCGCCGCCCTGGCTGCGGCGGATCGTCTGCGTTTTCTCCCGGTCGAGGCGCGCGCCGGCCTGATCGGGGCCGCGACAGGCGCGCTCGCCTGGTTCGCGCCCGCGGCGGTCGGCGGCGGCGACGGGCTAACCCAGAGCGCCCTTCTTGGTTCGCAGGATCTCTTTTTCCTTCCTTTCCTCTTGTCTCTGAGATTCGGGTTTGGCGCCCTCAGCTATTCCGCAGGGACGCCGGGCGGCCTGTTTGCGCCGCTTCTGACGCTCGGCGCCCAGGCGGGCCTTCTCTTCGGCGCCTTCTGCGGCCTGCTCTTTCCGTTTCTTCCCATTCACCCGCAGGCATTCGCGGCCGTGGGCATGGCGGCGCTTTTCGCTGGCGTCGTGCGCGCGCCGCTCACGGGCCTCGTCCTCGTCACGGAATTGATCGGCGACGCGACGCTGCTCCTGCCGATGCTTGCCGCCTGTTTTACCGCCATGCTGGTTCCGACGCAGCTGCGCAACCCGCCGCTCTACGACTCCCTGCGCGCCCGGCTGCCGGGGCGGTGAGCCCCGCCGGCGCCGGGAACGCCGTTTGGCCGCGGCGGACCCGCCTGTGCGACATTGGCCGCCGGCTGCGCTACGATTAAGGGTGTCGGCGGATCGCCTCTCCCGGCGAAAAGCCCCCTAATACGGAGCCTTTCTCGATGAACGAACCCGCCGCCGTCCGCTTTTTCCACGTTTGGGACACTTACGCCAAGGTCGTCGCCGCCAATTACATGTTCCATCGCGAGATCGGCGAGGCGGTGAAGGCGGCGTTGCGCGCGCGGTTCGGCGACCATCCCTTTTCCGTCCTCGACCTCGGCTGCGGCGACGCCGCGACCTTTGCGCCGATCCTCGAAGACTTCGCGCCGAAGAGCTACAGGGGCGCCGATCTTTCGGAGGCCGCACTCGCGCTCGCGGCGAAAAACCTCTCACGCCTCGCCTGCCCGGTGACGCTCACGCAGACCGACCTCATGCGCGAACTCGCCGCGGTCGAGCCGGTCGACGCGATCTACGTCAGCTTTGCGCTGCACCACCTCCCAACCGACCGAAAGGCGGAATTCTTCCGCCTTGCGGCGCAAAAACTTGCGCCGGGCGGCATGCTCCTGCTCGCCGACGTCGTGCGCGAAGAGGGCCAGAGCCTCGGCGCCTATCATACGGCCTATTGCGACTGGCTTCGCCGCTCTATGACCGCGCTCGAGCGGAGTGAGCAGGACGCGATCTGCGACCACCTCGTGAACAATGATCTGCCCGAGCCGGCGTCCGTGTTGCGCGCGCAGGCGGAAGCGGCGGGGTTGACGGCGCTGCCCGCAACGGCGCCGCAAACCTGGCATCGCCTGATGACCTTCGCCCGCGCCTGAGCGTTGGACCGACGGGCGGCCGCGCGGCGAATTTCGCGGCGCGTCCCTTTGTCCCGTTCCGCCCGATATTGAAATTGGTTCGCATCTTGCTCAGGTACCTCCTGTCAGAACGCGCAAAGGTCGATGCGGCGTTCATGAAGAGAGGCCAGCGCGATGGCGAATGCCGACGTTTTCGCTGAAATCGTAAACTTTTACCGGGAACGGCAGGCGGCTGAAATGTCGCTCGAAGCCTATCTCGACCTGTGCAAGGAAAACTCAAAGGCCTACGCCAGCGCCGCCGAGCGCATTCTCGACGCCATCGGCGAGCCGGAGCTCGTCGATACGTCGAAAGATCCACGCCTCGGCCGGATCTTCATGAACCGGACCATCCGCGTCTATCCGGCCTTCGCCGAATTCTACGGCATGGAAGAGACGATCGAGCGAATCGTCAGCTATTTTCGCCATGCGGCGCAGGGACTCGAGGAGCGCAAGCAGATTCTTTACCTGCTGGGGCCGGTCGGCGGCGGGAAATCCTCCCTGGCCGAGCGCCTGAAGGCGCTGATGGAGATCAATCCCATTTATGTTCTCAAGGCGGGCGACGAACTCAGCCCGGTCTTCGAGAGCCCGCTCTGCCTGTTCGACCCCGCCGAAGCCGGCCCGCTTCTCGAACAGCGCTACGGAATCCCGCGCCGCCGGCTCGGCGCCATAATGAGCCCCTGGGCGCTCAAGCGGCTCGACGAATTCAAGGGCGACATCACGCGCTTCACCGTCGCGAAGCTCTCGCCCTCGCGCCTTCGCCAGATCGCCATCGCCAAGACCGAGCCCGGCGACGAAAACAATCAGGACATTTCCTCGCTCGTCGGCAAGGTCGACATCCGTAAACTCGAGGCGCATGCGCAGGCCGACCCCGACGCCTATAATTATTCGGGCGGCCTGAACCGCGCGAATCAGGGGCTTCTCGAATTCGTCGAGATGTTCAAGGCGCCGATCAAGATGCTGCACCCGCTGCTCACGGCGACGCAGGAGGGCAATTACATCGGCACCGAAAATATCGGCGCGATCCCCTTCTCGGGCGTCGTCCTCGCGCATTCGAACGAGGCCGAATGGCAGAGCTTCAAGTCGAACCGCAACAATGAAGCTTTCATCGACCGGATTTATGTCATCAAGGTTCCCTATTGCCTGCGAGTGACGGAGGAACAGCGGATATACGAGAAGCTCCTGCGCGAGTCCGAATTGGCGGAAGCGAGCTGCGCGCCCAATACGCTCGAAATGCTGGCGCGTTTCATCGTCCTGACGCGCCTCGCGCCGCATGAGAATTCGACCCTCTTTTCGAAGATGCGCGTCTATGACGGCGAGAGCCTGCGCGAGGTCGATCCGCGCGCGCGCAGCGTGCTCGAATATCGCGAAGCCGCCGGCGTCGACGAGGGCATGACGGGACTTTCGACCCGCTTCGCATTCAAAGTGCTCGCCGCGACCTTCAATTACGACACGGTCGAGGTCGCCGCCGACCCCGTGCATCTGATGTATGTTCTGGAACAGGCGTTGCGCCGCGAGCAGCTTCCCGCCGAGACCGAGAAGCGCTACCTTGGCTTCATCAAGTCCGATCTCGCGCCGCGCTATGCGGAATTCATCGGCAAGGAGATCCAGAAAGCCTATCTCGAGTCCTATCAGGATTACGGACAAAATCTTTTCGACCGCTATATCGACTACGCCGACGCTTGGATCGAGGATCAGGACTACAAGGATCCGGATACGGGTCAGCTGCTCGATCGCGATCTGCTGAATCAGGAGCTGACCAAGATCGAGAAGCCCGCCGGCATCGCGAACCCGAAGGACTTCCGCAACGAGGTCGTGAAATTCGCGCTGCGTTGGCGCGCCGCCAACAAGGGGCGTAACCCGTCCTGGGCGAGCTACGAGAAAATTCGCGACGTGATCGAGAAGCGCATGTTCTCGCAAGTGGAGGATCTACTGCCGGTCATTAGTTTCGGAACGAAGAAGGACACCGAGACCGAGCACAAGCACTCGGAGTTCGTCGCCCGCATGGTCGCGCGCGGCTACACTGAACGGCAGGTGCGCCGGCTGGTCGAGTGGTACATGCGCGTGAAGCAGGCAGGCTGACGCGTCGAACGCATTCGCGCGAGAGGAGCGAACGAACTCACATGCGCATCGTCGATCGCCGGCTCAATCCCGGTGGCAAGAGCTTTCCGAACCGTCAGCGCTTCCTTCGCCGCGTCCGGGAGACGGTCGAGCGCGCCGTGCGCGAGGCGAGCCGCGAGCGGGCCATAGAAGAACTGGAGCAATCGCACGAGGTTTCCGTCCCGATCGGCGGCGCGAAGGAACCTCTGTTCCGCCACACGCCCGGCGATCGCCGCGACTACGTTCTTCCGGGAAACCGCACCTATGTGGAAGGCGATCTGATCGACCGTCCGCCGGGCGGCGCCGGAGGCGGCGGAACCGAGCCCGGACGCGGCGGCGGGCAGGAGGATGCATTCAAATTCGTGCTCACCCGCGAGGAGTTCCTGAGCATCTTCCTCGACGATCTCGAACTGCCGGACTTCATCAAACGCGGTCTCGTCGACACGCAGAAGCTCGGGTCGCGGCGCGCGGGATTCGCCAAGAGCGGCACGCCCGCCAATCTCGCGCTCGGCCGAACGATGCAGCTCTCTCTCGCGCGCAGGATCGCGATGCGCCGCCCGCCCCGGCGCGTGATGGAGCGTCTCGAAGCGGAGGCGGCAGACGCCGCGACTGCTGCGGATTCGGCGGTCTTCGCGGAAGAACTGAAAGACACGCGAGCGCGTCGCGCGCGCATCCCCTATCTCGATCCCGCCGATTTGCGATACCGGCGCTTTGAGCGCTTTCCCAAGCCGGTGGCGCAGGCGGTGATGTTCTGCCTGATGGACGTCTCCGGCTCGATGACGGAGCACATGAAGGACCTCGCCAAGCGTTTCTTCATGCTGCTGCACGTCTTCCTCACGCGCCGCTACCAGCGCGTCGAGATCGTCTTCATCCGCCACACGGACGAGGCGCGCGAAGTCGACGAGGAGACCTTCTTCCGCTCGACCGAAACTGGCGGCACGACTGTGTCTTCCGCGCTCGTGGAAATGGCCCGCATCATCGGCGAGCGCTATAATCCGGCGAGCTGGAACATCTACGGCGCGCAGGCGTCGGACGGCGACAATATGTTCAGCGACAACGAACGCGCGCGCGCGCTGCTGAAGGGAGAAATCCTCCCGCTCTGCCAGTATTTCGCCTATCTCGAAGTCGCGGATCCGAACGAATCCGCGGGTCTTGCGCGCTTCGGCGGAACCTCGCTGTGGAACGCTTACGCCGCGGTGGAGGGCGGGCCGAAATTCCAGATGCGGCGCGTATCGAGACGCGACCAGATTTTCCCGGTGTTCCGCGAACTGTTCCAGCGCCGGCGCGAGGGCTCCGTGGAGGCGCCGACATGACGGACGCGCTGCTCTATGAGGGAAAGGACTGGAGCTTCGAGACGCTTCAGCGCATTCACGACGCCATCGACGCTATCGCCCGGGACGACCTCGGCCTCGACATTTTTCCCAACCAGATAGAAGTCATCACCGCCGAGCAGATGCTCGACGCCTATTCCTCGACCGGCCTGCCGCTGCTCTACCGGCACTGGTCTTTCGGCAAACGCTTCGCGCAATATGAAAGCGTCTACCGGATGGGCCTGCAGAGTCTGGCCTATGAGATCGTCATCAATTCCGATCCCTGCATCAGCTATGTGATGGAGAAGAATTCGGCGACGATGCAGACGCTGGTGATCGCCCACGCCGCTTTCGGGCACAACCATTTTTTCAAGAACAATTACCAGTTCCGCCAATGGACCGATCCGTCCGGCATTCTCGATTATCTCGCCTATGCGAAGACCTATATCGCCGCCTGCGAGGAGCGCTATGGCGAGGCGGCGGTCGAGCGGTTGCTCGACGCCGCGCACGCCCTGGCGCCGCAGGGCGTCGATCGCTATCCGCGCAGAAGGCCGGCGAGCCTTCTGGAGGAGGAGCGGCGCGAGCGAGAGCGCATGGAGCAGCAGGAGAAACTTTACGACGATTTGTGGCGAACCGTTCCGCGCGCGCGCGGATCGGCGCGAAAGGCCGTCGACCGCCAGCGCGCCCTGCTGCGTCTGCCGCAGGAAAACATCCTCTATTTTCTCGAAAAGGCCGCGCCCAAACTGCTGCCCTGGCAGCGCGAGGCGTTGCGCATCGTTCGGCTCATCGGGCAATATTTCTACCCGCAGCAGCAAACGAAGGTCATGAACGAAGGCTGCGCGACCTATTGCCATTACCGCATCATGACCGCGCTGCATGAAAAGAGGCGGATCAGCGACGGCGACTTCCTTGAATTTCTGCAATCCCACACCAATGTCGTCCGGCAGCCGACGGCGCATGATCCGGACTATGGCGGGATCAACCCTTACGCTTTGGGCTTCGAGATGATGCGCGACATCGAACGCATCGTCAAAAATCCCACCGCGGAAGACCGCGCCTGGTTTCCCGATATCGCCGGGCAAGGGGACGAGATGGCCGCGCTGCGCGACATCTGGGCCAATTACCGCGACGACAGTTTCATCGCGCAATTCCTCAGTCCGCATCTGATGCGGAAATGGCGGCTCTTCCACGTCGTCGACGAAACGGACGCCCCGCAGCTCAAGGTCGCGTCGATCCATGACGAGCGCGGCTACCGGGATTTGCGGCGCAGTCTCGCCTCCGACTATGACATCGGCCGCGTCACGCCGGACATTCAGGTCGTCGACGTCGATCTCTCCGGCAGCCGCCGTCTCGTTCTCCGCCACCAGGTCTTTCGCGGGCGCCTGCTCGACCCCGAGGACGCCGCCCTCGTCTTGCGCCATCTCGCAACGCTCTGGGGTTACGAAGTCGCGCTCGAGGAGGTCGACGCGGCGACGAACGAAGTGCTAAAGGCGCATGAGGCGTCGCCTGAAACCTGAGCGCGCGCCAAACACGGTTCGTGGCGCAATGTCGACTTTCGGCGCAGAACTTCCATCCGACCTCCGGGCGCGCTGGATCGACCATTCGGCGTTGCTGCTCGACTCCTATCGCGATCGAACGGGCCGGGAATTGCTGACGAGAGACCCGGACAAGATGATCGACGCCGAACGCCTGCTCGCCGCTCCCTTCGTCGTCGTTTCGCACGGGCCCGAAGACGACCCGATTCTCAACTACGGCAATCGCGTCGCGATGGCCCTGTGGGAGATGAGCGCCGCGCAACTTGTCGCCACGCCCTCGCGCCTCACGGCGGAGCCGATGTTGCGCGAGGCGCGGGAACGCCTGCTCGAACAGGTCGCGCGCGACGGCTATGTGAGCGGCTACGAAGGCGTCCGCATCAGCGCGACGGGCCGGCGTTTCCGCATTTCTAACGTCACGATCTGGAACGTGACGGACGCGGCGGGACGTCCCGCCGGCCAGGCGGCGACCTTCGCGCGCTGGGCGTTTCTCTAAACCGGTCAGGCCGCGCTCAACACGTCCTCGACCCAGGCCGGCACGACGGCGCTCGCGGCGCCGTAGCGTCTGTCGTCGAAGGCCTGGGCGTTGTCGGAAGGCTCGAGATTGATCTCGCAGGTTCGCGCTCCGCGCCGGCGCGCCTCGGACACGAAGCCCGCCGCGGGATAGACCGAGCCGGACGTGCCGATGGCGACGAACAAATCCGCCGCCGAGAGCGCCTCGTAAATCTCGTCCATGAACAGCGGCGTCTCGCCGAACCAGACGACATGCGGCCGCAGCGCGCCGATCCTGCCGCAAGCGGGACATGGCTCGTCGAGGCCGAGATCGTCGCGCTGGCCGCGCAAAAATCCGCAGGCGTCGCAGCGCGCCTTGAGCAATTCTCCGTGCATGTGAAGGACGCGGGAGGCGCCGCCGCGCTCGTGCAGATCGTCGATGTTTTGCGTCACGAGCGCCAGCCCGGCGCCCCGCGCGGACAGCTCCTTTTGCAGCCGCGCCAGCGCGACATGCGCGGCGTTGGGCTGCGAGGAGAGGAGGTTGCGACGACGGAAATTATAGAACGCCTGCACGGCGGCGGGGTCGCGCGCGAAAGCTTCCGGCGTCGTGAGCTTCATCGGATCGAAGCGCGCCCACAGACCCGAGCCGGACTTGTCGCGAAACGTCCCGAGCCCGCTTTCAGCGGAAACGCCCGCGCCGGTGAGAACGAAAATCTTCATGATCGCGCCGCCTCCCGCGCCCTGCGCCCGCCGGATTGCGCCAGCTTAACAAGGCCCGCCGCGCGCGCAAGGAACGAAACAGGGCCGCGAGCGGCGCAGGGCGACAGTTGAGGCCGGCGCAAAAATGCGCAACATGGGAGCGGATTTGGGTTCGAACAACCGGGGAGGACGAAACATGGCGTCGCGTTTCTTGACAATTCTGGCCGTCGGCATTGGTCTCGTCCTCGGGGCGCTTTCCGGCCCGGCGCTGGCGGAACCCAATTATCTCGATCAGGCCATCGAGGAGACCAAGGAAGCCATCGCGGCCGGCAAGCAGTTGCAGGCGGGCTCTTTCGTCGAACACGCCGAAGACGCCATCGACTATGCGCGCAGCGCTGTGTGGCAGACGCCCGTGGAGCCGATCCGCAAGGGCATCAAATTTTTGCGCAAGGCGGTCAAGCTCGCCAAGGGCACGAGCTACGACAAGCGCATCGCCAAGGCGACCGAGCAGGCGGAATTCGCCCTGCAACAGTTCGAATCGGTGAAATAGTTGAGGAAAGGCCGCGGGAAGCGCCTTGCGGAGGGCGGCGAGCGCGGGGAACTCATGCTGTCCCGCGTTCAAAATGGCTCCACGACGTCGGCCATGTGCGGCGCGAGACGGACCCGGTAACGCGCATCCTCGCAAACAATCGTCCATACCGCCGCGCCCGGCCTGGACAGTTGCGGATCGCGCGTCGCGCTTTTCGGCGCGTCGCATTTGTAGCCCTGCAGGCGCACATGCGCGGCGATGATGTCCTGCGGCGTTTCCTGCGCCGGCGCTGGGGCGGCGAGTCCGAGGGCGAGGACAAGGGCGGCGCCCGCTGAAGCGCGCCCATCCCTCGCAGGAGGGCGGAAGCGCGAAAAGCGGCCGATGCGACGAAGGGACGTGGAGATTGCCGTCATGAGGGAAATGCGCCATGGGACTGGACCGGGGCGCCATAACGCGGCGCTGTCCCCGCCGCCAGCGTCCCGGCGGCGCGCGCCCATAGCCATCCCGCCATCGAGAGGTTATACCCTCCCCGTCTTTCCAACGTCAAACGAGCGTTAAATGACCGATTCCCGTTCCGACCGAGAGGGCTCGACCCATTTCGGCTATTCCGAGGTGCCGCTGTCCGAGAAGCAGCATCTCGTGGACGATGTTTTCCACAAGGTCGCCCGCCGCTACGACGTGATGAACGATCTGATGTCCGGCGGGCTCCACCGGCTGTGGAAAGACACGTTCGCCGCAAAGGTCAACGCGCGCAACCGCAAGGACTTCCGCCATCTCGACGTCGCGGGCGGCACGGGCGACGTCGCCTTCCGGATCGCGAAACAGTCCGCGCCCGACGCAAAGATCGTCATCCTCGACATCAACGGCGACATGCTGGAAGTGGGCCGAGACCGCGCCCGCGAGAAGGGCATCGACGAGAAGCTCGAATTCGTGCAGGCCAACGCCGAGTCCCTGCCCTTTCCGGACAATCACTTCGACGCCTATACGATCGCCTTCGGCATCCGCAACGTGCCGCGCATCCAGACGGCGCTGGAGGAGGCCTACCGCGTTCTGAAGCCCGGCGGGCGTTTCCTGTGCCTCGAATTCTCGCAGGTGAACGTGCCCGGCCTCGACAAGATCTACGAGGCCTATTCCTTCAACGTGATTCCGGTCGTCGGCAAGATCGTGGCCGGCGATGGCGCGCCCTATCGCTACCTCGTCGAATCGATCCGCAAATTCCCGGCCGCCGACGATTTCGAGCGCATGATCCGTAAGGCGGGATTCCGGCGCACCGGCTACGAGCGCCTCACGGGCGGCGTCGTCGCGATCCATTCGGGCTGGAAGCTCTAGAGCCTTTTCCGATCCGCCCGGATCGGGACTGCAGCTTTTTCTTTCGACGCGCGCTCTGGCGCCGAACCGGTTTCCACTTCGGCGGAAAGCGCTCTAACGACGGCGGGTTTCGTGCTTCTGCAAACCGGCAATTTTCTGCGACTGGCGCGCGCCGGCTATATTCTGGCGCGCGAGGGCGTCTTCACGACCCTCGATCCCAATCTTCTGCCCCCCGCCGCCGCGCCGCTGGTGCGGTTCGCCAATCTCTTCGCCCGGGGCAAGGGCGAGAACGCCGGCGCGGCGCTGGTGCGCGCGCTGTCGCAGATCGGCCCATCCTATGTGAAGCTCGGCCAGTTTCTCGCCACCCGCCCCGACGTGGTGGGCGGCGAAATCGCCGATGCGCTGACCGCGCTTCAGGATCGCATGGCGCCCTTCGGCCGCGCGAAAGCGATCGAAATCGTCGAAAAATCGCTAGGCAAGAAAATCGGCGAGATTTACACGAGCTTCGGAGAACCCGTCGCCGCCGCCTCCGTGGCGCAGGTGCATATGGCGACCGCGCTTTACGAGGGCCGGGAGCGCAAGGTCGCCGTGAAGGTGCTGCGCCCCGGCGTCGAGGGTCAGTTCGCGCGCGATCTGCGCGACATGTATCTCGTCGCGCGTGTCGCGGAGCGCTGGTCGTCGGAAGGCCGGCGTCTGCGCCTCGTCGAGGTCGTGGACACGCTCGCGCGCACGGTGAAGCTCGAGACCGACTTCCGCCTCGAGGCCGCCGCGGCTTCCGAATTCGCCGAGAACGTCGCGAAAGACCCCGACATTCGCGCGCCCCATGTCGACTGGGACCGGACGGCGCGCGAGGTCTTGACGCTGGAATGGATCGACGGCGCGCCGCTCTCCGACCTCGCGCGCGTCGCGGCGGAAGGGCATGACCTCAAGGCGCTCGGCGCTCATGTGCTGCAATCCTTCCTGCGCCACGCGATGCGCGACGGCTTCTTCCATGCCGACATGCATCAAGGCAATCTTTTCGTCGACAGGCAGGGACGGCTTGTCGCCATCGACTTCGGCATCATGGGGCGGCTGGGGAAGAACGAGCGCCGCTTCCTCGCCGAAATCCTCTACGGATTCATCACGCGCGACTACCGGCGCGTGGCGGAAGTGCATTTCGAGGCCGGTTATGTGCCGGCCACGCACTCGATCGAGGAGTTCAGTCAGGCGCTGCGCGCGATCGGCGAGCCGCTGCACACGATCAACGCTTCCGACATTTCCATGGCGCGTCTGCTGACGCTGCTCTTCGAGGTGACGGCGCTTTTCGACATGCGCACGCGCACCGAGCTGGTGCTCCTGCAAAAGACCATGGTGGTGGCGGAGGGCGTCGCGCGCACGCTCGATCCCAAGCTCGACATCTGGAAAACCTGCGATCCCGTCGTGCGCGGCTGGATCGAGGAAAATCTCGGGCCGAAGGCGAAGCTCGAGGATGCAGGCCGCAGCGTCGCGGAACTTGCGCGCCTCGCGACGCATCTGCCGAAGACGCTCGCCGACGCCGAACGCGCAATCGAGCGCATTTCGAAGATGGCGGATCAGGGCGTCGATCTCTCCCCGCAGGCGATCGACGCCATGGCCGACACGCGTCGGCGCTCGGACCATCGGCTGCTTCTCGGCCTGACGGTTCTCACCCTCTTCGCCGCGTGGCTGTTTGGTTGACGCCCGTCAGACGTTGCGCACCATCCCGAGAAATTCCTCGCGCGTGCGCGGATCGTCGCGGATCACGCCGAGCAGTCTGCTCGTCGTCAGCGTGGAGCCGAGCGTGTTGACGCCGCGCAGCGTCATGCAATTGTGCTCCGCCTCGATGACGACGCCGACGCCCTGCGGCTCCAGAATGTCCTGAATCGCCTCCGCGATTTCGGCCGTCAGCTTTTCCTGAATCTGGAGGCGCCGCGCGAAGCCGTGGACGACGCGCGCGAGCTTTGAAATGCCGACGACGCGATTGTTGGGCAGATAGCCGACATGGGCGCGGCCGGTGACGGGAAGCATGTGGTGCTCGCAGAAGCTCACGACGCGAATGTTCTTGAGCACCACCAGCTCGTCATAGCCGCCGACTTCCTCGAAAGTGCGCTTGAGATAGTCGCGCGGATCGACGTCATAGCCGGAGAACAGCTCGCGATAGGACCGCGCCACGCGCGAGGGCGTGTCGATCAAGCCTTCGCGATTCGGATCGTCTCCCGCCCATTCGATGAGAACGCGCACGGCCGCTTCTGCGTCGGCCTGGGTAGGTTTGCCCATAATCGTCTCTCCCGCCGGGTCGCTCCCCGCTCCCGGGTGTAACCAGAGTGGCGGGGCTTTTTCTCGAAAAGAAAACGCCCCGCCGCAAACAGCTTGCGACGGGGCGGCCCAATTTGCAAACGGCGGGGCCGTCAGGGAATGACGCTGCGTCCGATGTTGGTCAGCGTCGATCCAACCGAATTGACCGTGCGCTTGACGAATCCGAAGGCGCCGTCGCTTTGCGGCGGAGGCGGCGGGGCGGAAACGGGCGCGGGCGACGGTTCGGCGGCCGCCTCGGCGGCGGGCGCGGGACTGGCGGCGGGCGACGGGCCATGCGCGGGTTTCGCGGGACGCGGCTTGGCGGCGCTCTGCGCCGGCTTCTGCTTGGCCTTGGCGGCCTTGGCTGGAGCGGCCGGCCTGGGCTCCGGTTTCGCCGGCTCGACGGCGGGCGATTCGGCGGACGGCGGCGGCGGCGCCATGAAATGGCTCGCAGGCGGTTGAAGGGCGGCCGTCGCCGGCGCTGCGGGCTTGGCCGCAGGCGTCATGTTCCGGGCGGCCGGAAGCGGCGCAGGGGCCGGCGTGGCGGCGACCGGGGCGGCGGGCGACGGCGTCACTGCGGCGACGGGCGGCGGCGCGGACGCAGCGGCCGGCGCGTCGGCGGCCGCAGAGGATTCCTCGGCCGGAGGCGGCGCGTCGACCTTCTCGGCGGGCGGCGCGGCGGCGTCGACTGGCGCGGCCTCTCCCGGAGGCTCTTCCGCGGCGGCCGCGTCGGTCGCGGGCGCGGCGGCGTCCGGTTCAGGCTCCGCCGAGACGTCCGCGATGGCGGGCCCCTCCCCAGGCCCCTGCCAGGTCGAAAGCGTATAGGCCAGACCTGCGAGGCCGGCGACGACGATCGCGACCGACGCGTAAATCAGTTTGCGGCGCCCGTCCCGCGCGGGCGGGTCCGGCAGGCGGAGCGAGTCGTCCGCGGACGGAGCGGCGAAGGTTGCGCGGCCCAAATCGGCCCCCTGAAAACCGGCGAGCGGCGGCGCGGCGGTTTCGGCGACGCGCGGGATCGGCGCGGCGGGCTCCTCAGGCGCGACGCTCACTTCAGGCGCGAGGCTGACTTCCGGCGCCGCGGAGGGCGCGCCGGCGTCTCGCTGCAGGAGTTCCTTGAACTCCGCGAAAGCGGCCATCAGTTCCTTGTCGTCGCCTTTCTGGCTCATGCTCGCTCGCTGACCTGACGTCGGCCGTCGCGGCGAGCGACGGGCGACTGATGCGCAAAGCCGCGTCGCCGGCGAAAAACCGGCTTGGCCCGGGGCGGAGGGAAGCAGCAAATTGTGGCGGTTCTTCGCCTATGTCGCGGTCGCGGCCCACGCCTCGCCTGCGTCAATGCGCGCCCGCCTCCCTGGAACGAATGTAAAGAAGCCAAATTGACGCGCGCGGCCGGCGCTCCCTAATTTCAGGAAGCAGCGCGCGGCGCTGACTTTCTGGAAGCCGGCGGCGATGCCCGACAAGACGACTTCACTGCGCGGGGCGTTGCGCCTCGCGGCAAGCTCCCTCCTCTTTCTCGCCGCCGTCGAGGCGATGGCGCACGACGCGCCGCGAACGGAAACCGGCGACGCGGCGCTCACGCCGGTCGAACGTCTGGGCAAGCGGATTTTCGAAGACAGGTCCCTGTCGCGCCCCGCGGGCGTTTCCTGCGCCTCCTGCCACGACGCGGCGACCGCCTTTCAGGGCGCGAACGGCTCGCCCGTCCCCGCGGTCGCGCGCGGCTCCAAGCCGGATTCGCTCGGCAAGCGTAACACGCCGACGATCATGTACGCCTCCTTCGCGCCGCCCTTCGGCTTCATCGACGACAGGGACGAGGAAACCGGCAAGGTCGAGAAAATCCCCGCCGGCGGCCAGTTTCTCGACGGGCGGGCCAGCGATCTTCTCGCGCAATTCGAGGGACCGCTGCTCGATCCGCTCGAAATGAACGCGCCCTCCAAGCGCTTCGCGGTGGAGGCGATCCGCGACGGCGCCTACGCCGCGCTCGCGAAGGAAGTTTACGGCGACAAGATTTTCGACGATCCAGACGCGGCCTTCGTGAAGCTTGCGCAGGCGGTCGTCGCCTATGAATCGAGCGCGCGGTTCCATCCCTTCGCGTCGAAATTCGACGACTATCTTCGCGGCATGGCGCAACTGACCGCGCTCGAACAGAAAGGTTTCGCGCTCTTCAAGGATCCGAAAAAGGGCAATTGCATCGCCTGCCACGCCGGCAAGGAAGGGTCGCGCGATCCGCAGGACTGGCTCTTCACGGACTTCACCTACGACGCCTTGGGCGCGCCGAAGAACCCCGCCATCGTCGCGACCGCGCAGACGCCGGATCTCGGTCTGTGCAAACGCCCTGGCCTCGACAGGATCGCGCCGGCCGGTTTCGACATTCAAAGCGTTTGCGGCGCCTTCAAGGTGCCGACGCTGCGCAACGTCGCCGTGACCGGGCCCTACCTCCACAATGGCGTCTTCGCGAAGCTGCGCGACGTGGTCGCCTTTTACGCCACGCGGGACACGGATCCCTCGCGCTGGTATCCGAAGGATCAAGCCGGCAAGGCGCAGAAATTCGACGACCTGCCGGCCGGCGACCGCAAGAACGTCAATACGGACGAAGTCCCCTACGATCGAAAGGAAGGCCAGAAACCGCGCCTTTCTGAAAAGGACATAGACGCGCTTGTCGCCTTTCTCGAAACGCTGACGGACCGGCCCGGCCGGTGAGGAGCCCGCGGGTTTGCCGCGCCGGCGCATGGGAAGAGGATCGCCCGCGTCAGCCGGAGACCAGCCCGTAACGCGCGAGAGTCGCGCGCAGTTGCGCGTCGGGCTTTGCGCCGCTGGTGAAGACCGCGCGCGCCTCTCCCTTGCCCTTGAACGCCTCCTCGCTCCCACGTTCACGCAGCAGATGATCCGCGCGCCGGGCAATGGCCGGCGCCGGGTCGATCCAGTCGACCGGCCAGGGCGCGAGGCGACGAAAATCCTCGACGAGCAGCGGATAATGCGTGCAGGCGAGCACGACGGCGTCGGTGCGGGCGCCGTTTTCCTCCCGGAAGCATGGGGCGATTTCGGCGGCGATGTCCTCGTCGCAGACGCCTCTTCCATGCATCTGCGCTTCCGCGAGCTTCGCCAGGCTCGCGGAGCCGACGAGCGTCACGCGGCAATGCGCGGCGAATTGCGCGATGAGGTTTTGCGTATAATCGCGCGCGACCGTTCCCGGCGTGCCGAGGACGGAGATGAGATGCGAGCGCGAACGCTCCGCCGCGGGCTTGATCGCCGGCACCGTGCCGACAAAGGGAATCTGCGGCCAATGCACGCGCAGATAGGGAAGCACGATGGTCGAGGCCGTATTGCAGGCGATGACGATCAAGTCCGGCGCATGTTCGGCGATGAGCTTCTCCATCACCTGCATGACGCGGTCGACGAGATCGGGCTCTTTCCAGTTGCCGTAGGGAAAGCCCGCGTCGTCGGCGCAATAGACGTAGCACGCGCCCGGCCGCGCCTTGATGAGCTCGGAAAATACGGTGAGACCGCCGAGGCCGGAGTCGAAAACGAGGATTTTGGGCGGTCGGTTCATGGCGAGGAAGCGGCTGCGGGCGCGAATCGCTGGCGCCCCGCCATGATAGAAGACGATTTCAAAAGAGTCAGAACGGCAGATTGAACACGCGGGAGGGCTCCAGCGCGCCTTCGACCACCTCGCCGAAAGCGACCGGCACGCCGCCGCAGGCCGCATAAACGACGCCGCCGTGGGGCGCGTCGCGGCCGCGCAGGATTACCGAACCGCCGCGCCGGAGCCGCGCCGCCGTGTCGCGGTCGACGACGACGCAGGGGAGCTCCGTGAGGCCCGCCTCCACGGAGAGCAGCGCGTCGCCCGCCATGTTCTGATTCTCGATCTCGTCGAGCGTGTAGGAATCTTCCTCGATAAAGGGCCCGACCCGCGTGCGGCGAAGGGCCGTGACATGGCCGTAGCAGCCCATGAGGCGACCAAGGTCGCGGGCGATGGCGCGCACATAGGCGCCCTTGCCACACTCCATGTAGAAGACCGTTTCGTCCGGCGAAGAGGCCTCGATCGTCAGCGAATGGATCGTGACGGCGCGCGCCTTCAGCTCCACCTCCTCGCCCTCGCGCGCAAGATCATAGGCGCGCTGGCCGCTGATCTTGATCGCGGAAAATTGCGGCGGCGTCTGCAAAATGTCGCCGATGAACTGCGGCATGAGGCGCTCGATTTCAGCGCGCTCGGGACGCTTCTCGCTCGTGCAGGTGATCTCGCCGTCCGAGTCGTCGGTGTTGCTCTCCGCGCCCCATTTTACCGTGAAGCGATAGGCCTTCTCGCCGTCCTGCACGAAAGGCACGGTCTTCGTCGCCTCGCCGAAGGCGACCGGGAGAATGCCGGACGCCAGCGGATCGAGCGTGCCGGCATGACCGGCCTTCTGGGCGTTGTAGATGCGCTTGAGGCGCGAGACCGCCTGGGTGGAGGTGAGCCCCACCGGCTTGTCGAGCACCACCCAGCCGTCGACGACGGCGCGATTGGATCTTCTCTGGCTCATATTGTCTCAGGCGTTGTCTTCGGCGTCGTCGTCCGACGCTTCGAGATCGCGCTTCACGCGCTCGGAGTTGAGGATCGCGTCGATGCGCGAGACCGCGTCGAAACTGTCGTCGATGCGGAAACGGATTTCCGGGGCGAATTTCAGATTCACCTCATGCGCGATCTCCCCGCGCAGGAACTTCTTGTGACGATCGAGCGCGGCGATGACTCCCGGCTCGTCCTTGCCGCCAAGCGGCATGACATAGACGGTCGCGAGCTTTAGATCGGGACTCATCTTCACGCGCGAGACGGTGACGACGCGCTTTTCCAGCAAGGGGTCGCTGACGTCGCCGCGCGACAGCATCTGCGCCATCGCGTGACGCACGAGCTCGGCGACGCGCAACATGCGCTGCGACGGCGCGGAGCCGGCGGAATGATGGGATCGGGACATACTTCCTCGGAACAAAACGACGTCAGGCCCCTCCCCAACCCTCCCCGCTTCGCGGGAGAGGGAGTAGAGCGAGGCCTTCACGACGGCTTGTGCAAACCTGGATCGTTAGCGTCCCCTCTCCCGCGACAGCGGGGGAGAGGGACAGAGCGGGGGCTAACGCCCGCCTTTACAGCGTCCGCTTGATCTCCTCGACACGGTAGCACTCAATGACGTCGCCGGCGCGCATGTCCTGATAGTTCTCAAAAGCCATGCCGCATTCCTGGCCGGCGGTGACCTCCTTGACCTCGTCCTTGAATCGCTTGAGCGTCGAGAGCTTGCCCTCGTGAACGACGACGTTGTCGCGGATGAGGCGGACATTGGCGCCGCGCTCGACATTGCCGTCGGTGACGCGGCAGCCCGCGACCTTGCCGACCTTGGAGATGTCGAAAACTTCGAGGATCTGCGCATTGCCCAGCATGGTCTCGCGCAACGTCGGCGCGAGCAGGCCGGACATGGCGGCCTTCACGTCATCCACGAGATTGTAGATGATGTTGTAGTAGCGGATCTCGACGCCCGAGCGCTCGGCTGCGTCGCGCGCTTCCTTGTGGGCGCGCACGTTGAACCCGATGACCGCGGCGCCGGAGGCTTCCGCCAGGGCGATATCGGACTCGGAGATGCCGCCGACGCCCGCGTGCACGATGCGCGCCGCGACTTCGTCCGTCCCGAGCTTTTCGAGCGCGGCGGCGATGGCCTCGACCGAGCCCTGGACGTCTCCCTTGATGACGAGCGGGAACTCCTTGCGGCCGGCCGTCTTGAGCTGGCTCATCATGTCGGAGAGCGAGCCGCGCGCCGAGCCGCCGCGGGCGGCGAGCTTGTCGCGTTTCAGGCGTTCGCGATATTCGGTGATCTCGCGGGCGCGCGCTTCCGACTCGACCACTGCGACGCGGTCGCCGGCTTCGGGCGTGCCGTTGAAGCCGAGGATCTCGACCGGGAAGGACGGACCGGCTTCCTGACGCGTGGCGCCCTTGTCGTCGAGCAGCGCACGGACGCGGCCCCATTGCGTGCCCGCAACGATGATGTCGCCGACGCGGAGCGTGCCGCGCTGGACGAGCACGGTGGCGACCGGGCCGCGGCCCTTGTCGAGGCGCGCCTCGATGACGGTGCCTTCGGCGGCGCGGTCGGCGTTCGCCTTCAGGTCGAGCACTTCGGCCTGCAGCGAGATCGCGTCGAGCAGCTTGTCGAGGTTGGTCTTCTGCTTGGCCGAGACTTCGACTTCGAGCGTCTCGCCGCCCATGCTTTCGACCTGCACCTCGTGCTGGAGCAGCTCCGTGCGCACGCGCTCGGGCTTGGCGTCGGGCTTGTCGATCTTGTTGATCGCGACGATCAACGGCACGCCGGCGGCGCGCGCGTGATTGATGGCCTCGACCGTCTGCGGCATGACGCCGTCATCGGCCGCGACGACGAGCACGACGATGTCGGTCACCTTGGCGCCGCGGGCGCGCATGGCGGTGAAGGCCGCGTGGCCGGGCGTGTCGATGAAAGTGATCGGCTGGCCGCCGGGCGACGTCACCTGATAGGCGCCGATATGCTGCGTGATGCCGCCCGCCTCGCCAGCGACCACATTCGCTTGGCGGATCGCGTCGAGCAGCGAGGTCTTGCCATGGTCGACATGGCCCATGATGGTGACGACCGGGGGACGCGGCTGAAGGTCGCCCTCGACGTCCGGCGTGTCGAACAAGCCCTCCTCGACGTCCGACTCGGCGACGCGCTTGACCGTGTGGCCCATCTCCTCCGCGACGAGCTGGGCGGTGTCGGCGTCGATGACGTCGTTGATCTTGTGCATCTCCCCCTGCTTCATCAGCAGGCGGATCACGTCGACCGCGCGTTCCGACATGCGGTTGGCGAGCTCCTGAATCGTGATCGTTTCAGGCAGCACGACCTCGCGCGAAATTTTCTCTTTTTGCTCCACCTGGCCGCGGAAGAGGCGCTGCTGGCGGCGCTTGAAGGAGGCGACGGAGCGCGTGCGCTCCTCGTCCGTCCCCGCCGTTGCGGTGGCGACTGTCAGACGCACGCGCTCCTTCATGCCGCCGCCGCGCGACGGCGCCGGACGCGGCGGCGCGGGCGGCGTGAAGCCGCCAATGGTGCGAACGGGCGGACGCCTGACAGGCTCGGCCTGGACCGGCGCGCGGCCGGCCGGGGCCGGGGCGGACGACCGGGGGGCCGGCGCCGCAGGGCGCGGCGGCGCGGCGGGAGACGGGGCGGCGGCGGAGACGGGCTCCTGCGGCAGGCGGCGGCGCGCCTCTTCCTCGGCCCTGCGCTTCGACTCGGCCTCGCGCGCGAGGCGCTCCTCCTCCTCGCGCTTGCGCGCTTCGGCGGCGGCGCGTTCGGCGCGTTCGCGCTCCTCACGCTCGGCGCGCGCCTTCGCCTCCGCCTCGGCGCGACGGCGGTCGTCTTCCTCGCGGGCGCGGGCGTCGACCAGAGCGCGGGCGCGGGCCTCGCGCTCCTCCTCCGTCAGCGACCGCAGCACCATGCCAGAGCCGGAACGCGGCGCGGGCGCCGGGCGCTCCGGGCGGGGCGGCGCGGCGGAAGGCGCAGGCGCCGCCGGCGCGGCGGGGGCGGCCGCAGCGGCCTTTGGAGCCGCCTCGGCATGACCCGGGGCGCGACGCTTCACCTTCTCGACCACGACCACTTTCGAGCGGCCATGGGAGAAGCTCTGGCGCACCATGCCCTGCTCCCCGGCCGGCCGCTGCTTAAGATGCAACGTCTTCGACGGCGCGACAGTCAGGGTTTTGTCGCTGTTCTCGCTCTCACTCATCCAGCTTCCGATCCTCGGCCGCTTCCGACCCAATAACATCCAAAGTCTCGCCCGGACGCCCGCCAGCGTCCGGCAGTTCATCCCGCATCGTCTGCGCCGCGAGGGGCGCGCCGTCCAGCGTCACGCCCCGATAGGCCGCCAGCCGGCGGCATCTCGAAAGAAAACTCGCGCCCGGCCCGCCGGGGGCGAGCGCAGCATGTATCACATTTGTGCGCCCTAAAGCCAAATCCAATTGGCTCGACGTAAATAAGCCGATGATCGGCGGAACGCTATCGTTTTCCCGCGCGCGCGCATTTTCGGCGCGTCGGGCGCTTTGACGCAGCTTGCGTTTCCCGTCCGCGCCGCCGTCGCGCGCCTCGACGAGGATCGCGGCGGCCCCTTTCGCCAGCAGATCCGCAACCTTGTTGAACCCCGCCGTCGCCGCGCCCGCCTTGTTGGCGAGCGCCAGCATTTGCAGGCAATCCGCCTCGAGCAGACGGTCGACGTCTTCCGCGAGCTGCGGCGGCGTTTCGACCTGCTCCTTGAGGCTTCTGGCGAAGAGACGTTTTTTCGCCGCCTCGGCGACGAGCGTCGCGCGCGCGCCGACCCAGACGCCGCGGCCCGGCAGGCGCGCGCGAATGTCCGGCGCAATGACCCCGTCGGGTCCGCGCACGAAACGGATCATCGCCTCCGGCGGCTCGCGCCGCCGCGTGACGATGCAGGTCCGCTCGGATTCGCCCTCTATCTTCGCCACGGCCGCCACTGCCCTTATTCGCCCTCCGCCCCGGCCGCCTCGGCGGCCTCCTCCGCGGGGCGCTCGATCCAACCGGCGCGCACGCGCGCGGCCATGATCATCGCTTCCGCCTCCTCGCGGGAAAGGTCGACGCCATCGAGGAAGCCCTCATGCTTCGTCGTCTCGCCGTCCTTCTTCTCCGTCCAGCCGACGAGATCGTCGGGCACGCAGCCTGCGAAATCTTCGATCGTCTTCACGTCATTCTCGCCGAGCTTGACCATCATCGCGGTGGTCATGCCGTCGATCTCGCGCAGCTCGTCGGAGACGCCGAGCTCCTTGCGCCGCGCTTCGTTCTCGGCCTCCACCCGCTCGAGATAATTGCGTGCGCGGGTCTGGATTTCGTTCGCGGTCTCCTCGTCGAAGCCCTCGATCGAGGCGAGTTCGGGGAGATCGACATAGGCGAGCTCCTCGACGGAGCGGAAACCTTCGGAGGCGAGCAGGCGGCCCACGACCTCGTCGACATCGATCGCCGACATGAAGATGCGGGTGCGCTCTTCGAATTCCCTCTGGCGGCGCTCGCTCTCCTCGGCCTCGGTGAGGATGTCGATGTCCCAGCCCGTGAGTTGAGAGGCGAGGCGCACGTTCTGGCCGCGGCGGCCGATGGCGAGCGACAGCTGATCGTCCGGCACCACGACTTCGATGCGCGAGGAGTCTTCGTCCAGCACCACCTTCACGACTTCCGCCGGCTGCAGCGCGTTGACGATGAAAGTCGCGGCGTCCGCCGACCAGGGAATGATGTCGATGCGCTCGCCCTGCAATTCCTGCACGACGGCCTGAACGCGCGAGCCGCGCATGCCGACGCAGGCGCCGACCGGATCGATCGACGAGTCGCGCGACACGACGGCGATCTTGGCGCGCGAGCCCGGATCGCGGGCGACCGACTTCACCTCGATCACGCCGTCGTAGATTTCCGGCACTTCCTGCTTGAAGAGCTTCGCCATGAATTGCGGATGGGTGCGCGACAGGAAGATTTGCGGCCCGCGCTGCTCGCGGCGCACGTCGTAGACATAGGCGCGCACGCGGTCGCCGGGGCGGAACATTTCGCGCGGGATCATCTCGTCGCGGCGGATGACGCCCTCGCCGCGGCCAAGATCGATAATGACGTTGCCATATTCGACGCGCTTGACGACGCCGTTCACGATCTCGCCGATGCGGTCCTTGTATTCCTCGTACTGGCGGTCGCGCTCGGCCTCGCGCACCTTCTGCACGATGATCTGCTTGGCGGACTGCGCGGCGATACGGCCGAAGTCGAAGGGCGGCAGCGTCTCGGAAATCCAGTCGCCGGGTTGCGCCGCCGGATTGCGTTTACGAGCATCCTCGATCGAAATCTGCGTGGCGTCATTCTCCACCTTGTCGACGACGAGCAGAAGTCTCGAAAAGCGCACCTCGCCGGTGCGCGGATTGATCTCGGCGCGCACTTCGGTCTCCTGCCCATAGCGCGAGCGGGCCGCCTTTTGCAGCGCATCCTCCATCGAGGCGATGACGATCGAACGGTCGATCGACTTTTCGCGCGCGACGGCGTCGGCGATCTGCAAAATTTCGAGTCGGTTGGCGCTGACGGCCATGGGTCAGTCTCCCTTGGAGCGGGCGGCGCGGGGCTTCACGGGCCCCGGGCCCTTCTTGAACTGGGTCTGCACGCCGGCCGGAACCAGCGGCCTGTCCTTGTTTTTCTGCGGGCCGCGGAAACGCCCCGGTCCGCGGCGCGGACGCTCTTCCTCTTGCGCTTCTTCTTCTCCGGCGGTCTGCTGGAGCTTGCCGGCGCGCAGCGACTCGCGGATGAGCGCTTCGGTGAGCATCAGCTTGCCCTCGTCCAGCTCTGCGAGCGGCAGCGCAACGAGCTTTTCCTCGTCGGCGCGCGCGTCGTTGCGTTCGATTGTGACGGTCGCGGCGCGGCCCGCGCCGTCGACGCCCATGATGATCCCGCGAAAACGCTTGCGGCCCGACTCCAGCGGATGCGTCAGTTCGACGCGCGCCTCGTGGCCAACGGCGCGGGCGAAATCGGAGACGCGCACCAGCGGCCGGTCTACGCCGGGCGAGGAGATCTCGAGCCGGTATTCGCCGGATATGAGGTCGGCCACGTCGAGTTCGGGCGAGAGCGCCTGGCTCGCCGCCTCGCAATCGTCGATGGTCATGATCCCGTCCGGCCGCTCGGCCATGATCTGCAGGATCTGGCCATTCTGCTGCATCAGCCTGACGCGCACGAGCCGGAAGCCGAGCTGCGCGAGCACGGGCTCGGCGAGATGCGCCACGCGCGCGGCGACGCCCGTCTCGGAGACGAGACGGGGCTCGTCGAGGGCGGCGTCGATGGGGGCGGCGTTTTCAGTCAAGCTTGCGTCCTGCCTTTCGGGGTCGCCAAGCAAAAAAGAGCGGGTCCCCCGCGGGGCCCCACTCTCAACGGCGACCATTTGCGTGATCGTTTATGAGATGGAATTTTTTTCTTATACACGAAAGGCGCGCAGAAGGGCAAGGGAAAGCAGCGAAAGCGGGGGGTCACTGTCAGCCAGGGCGGCAGAATCGGGCCAGGTAGTAGTTTGCCGGCAAGTCGCCTCTTGATATAGTCGACCGTGAAGAACGCCGCTCAGGGGGCGATTGACTGATTTTCTGACCGATCAGCGTCATCCAACGCGGCGAGCAAGAGAGCGTCCAAAAGGGCCAGCCATGCGAGGAGTCGTCGGAAGTTGTAGCCGGCGGCGGCGAGGACGGCGTTCGCGGCGTCGCCTTGCGTATGGGCGAGATGGTTTCGGCCCATTCGATGCTCGGCCTTCGGATGGCCGATGAACGGCTCGACGGCGGAGCGGCGTCTCAACTCGCGTTTGATCGATTCAGTCACGCGTCGTCGTTGCCCCGAGATGAACGCCCGAAACAGATGCGTCGGCGTTGCGTTGTGGTCGCGATAGCCGAGGTCGGCGACGACGCGCGTGATCCTCGCGCCGATCTGCTTCTCCATCTCGGGAAGCACGACGGCGAGCGTATGGCCGTCGTAGGGATTGCCGGGCAAGGCCTTCACATGCGTGACGTGCTGGCCGCCATTCGAGCGAAAAAGCGTCGTCGCCGCCGACACTTTGACGCCGAACTCATAGGGCTTGTGCGCCTTACCCTTGCCAATTCATTCGACTTCCGGCGCGTGCAGGCTATAGACCTTCCTGCCCCTCTGCTTCTGGCGCCGCTCGCGCACGCGGTCGGCCAGATAGAGCGGGCGGCGAAAAATGTTTCGCAACGCCTCGCTGTCTCTGATCCGGCGCGAGATATCGCGCTCGACGCGGCCGAGATAAGTCCTGATCTTGCGCAGCGCCTTGTTCGCGCGCTTGAACTGCTTGGCGTGGGCGTAACGCTGATGGGCGATCAGCGCATGCTTGCCGATGCGCTCGTAGGACTGGCGCAGAACGACGCCATGCTTCTCGGCGAGGCGCACCAGTCGTTCGCTCGCGCGATGCATCAGCCTGGCGTCGGTCGGAAAGGCGACCGCCTTCTCCTGCACGGTGGTGTCGACGATGACCTCGGAGAAGTCCAACGGCTTCGCCGCGCCGGTTCGCGTTGCGACGCAAAGGCTCTCCTGCGCCAGCGCCGCGAGCTTCTTCTCGCCCATGCGCTGGCGCCAGCGCGTCAATGACCAGCGGTCGAAGGTTAGCCTGTGCTGGAAGATCTCCTCGCCGCAAAAAAGCTGAAAATACGGGTTTTCCAACCAGCGGTCGCACAGCGCCTCGTCGGAGAGGTCGTGCATGTGCTTGAGGATGGCGAGCCCCGCCATGAGCCGCGTGGCCAACGGCGGGCGCCCCGGAACATCGGCATAGACCGCCCCGAAGCTCTCCTCCAAAAAGCCTCAATCGATGGTCCGGGCGAGCTTCGCCAGCGGATGGCTCATGTCGACGATCTGATCGAGCCGCGCACGAAACAAGTCCTTCTGTCCGCTGTCCCGGCGCTCTTTCGGCCGCGTCGCGAGCCTCCCTCGCCGATATCGAGGACGGGAAAGAATCACAACAACGCCGCCGATCAATTTGCAAGGAAACCGACCCAAACACAGGCGAAGCTTACGAAAACGATTGCGTCGGCTGCGCCGAAAAACCGCCTCACATCAGAGCCTTCCGAGTGGTTCACGGACGACTCAGCAAGGCCAAGGCGCGGCCCGATGGAACGAAGCCCCCGGTCGACGTCGCCATCCCGACCTTCGGCTATCAGAACCATATCGCGATCGACCGCGGTTTCGGCTTCATCGGCCGCATTCATCGCAAGAAGCCGAAGGGGCGCCCCATGCCCGACGCCGTCCGTCGGGCGAACGCCATGAAATCGACCGTGCGCTCGCGCGTCGAGCATGTCTTTTCCGGGCAGAAGGAAAGGATGGGCCTTTTCATCCGAACGATCGGCGTCGCGCGCGCCAGAGTCAAAATCGGGATGGCCACCCTCGTCTATAATTTCAAGCGGCTGGTCTTCTGGCGCAGGATCGCCGCCGCCTGAGGCTCCGCCCAGGCGGAGCGGCGCTGCTGGCGCACGCCAAACTCATCCCCCCCGACGTTCCCGACGCGAAAACACGACGCCGTCGACAGTCACAACGTGTTGATGGAAGCGTCCATCTCGTTTTGTAAGGGCAATGTGAGGCGAGCTCAAAAATATTCTGTGGCGCGTTGGCCCGAACGGTTCACCCCCCCCAAAAAAGCTCCGGCCGGATTTTCATCCGGCCGGGCATATTTAGTTGGCGATTGAGTTTCGCTTAGGGCATGTCGCCGGCGACGAACTTCGGAATCACCGGGCCGCCGATTTCAGCCGCGAAGCGCTTGCCGTCCGGCGTGAAGAAGAACAGCAGGCCGCCGATCTGGCTGTCGGTGTCGTAAGCCAGGTCCGACAGACGCTCGATGTCCCAACGCGCGTCCTGGATCTTCACGACGATTTCCTTCGACTCGCCAGGGGCGATCGTGTCGTCGTTCGACAGACCGCGGTCGGCAAGCAGGTAATCCGGGAAGTCAGGCTTCGTGGTGAACACCGACGGGTTCAGGAAGCGCAGGCCAGCCGCCGTATATTCGCCGAGGCGAACCGGCTGCGACGTGCCGTTCTTGACCTTCACGTTGATCGTCAGCTCGCGGCCCGGAACCTTGTAGACGCCGCCGTTCAGTTCGGTCGTCACCTGCTCCTTGCCCACGCCCGCCGTGCCTTCCGTCTCGATCGGCGTCAGCGGCTTCTGCAAGCCAGCCTGAAGCGGGATCGTGCGCGGGAAGGTCGAGTTCGTCACGGCGTAACCAACGATCGTCGCGAGGATCGTCAGAGCCAGAACGATCGCGCCAATGCGGCGGTCGTCGTCGCCAATCACGGCGTCCGGCTTGCCTTCCGCAACGCGGATATACGACGCGATGATGCCCTTCCGGACAAACCAGAACAGGATCCAAGCCGCGCCAATCGCCATCCACGGCAGATGCCACGCGTAAACGCGCGAGATGCCGTAGTTCTCGAGGTCAACCGTCGAACCGTCGAGGAGCGTCACCGGGTCGGTGAAGTCCTTCATGTCGCCCTTGATCTCAATCCACTGGCCCGGGCCGATGATCGGACCGCCGCCTTCGACGTTGATCTGAGCGTGAACGTGCCAACGGCCGGCGCGACGGCCCCGCAGGTTGATCGAGAACGCGTAGTCCTTGCCGATCTCCAGCGAAACAGAACGCGGAGCGAACTGCTCCCCGATGAACTGCGCCGTGCGAACCAGAACCGGGCCGGGCTCGCCGGCGTTCAGGAACGAAACGCGCGGGTTCGCAACAGCCTGCGGCCACGCCGAGAACACGTGGACCTTGCCGGACAGAACCATTTCCTCGTTGACGTTCACCGTCGTCTTCGACCACGCGACGTCATACCAGTTCAGCGTGCGCATGCGAAGGAACGCCTGCTGCGACTTCTCGCCGTGCGCCGAGGCCGGAGCGACAGCTCCCAGCGTCGCCGCAACAGCAGCCGCCGCGCCAATGGCGGCGAGCTTGACTAGCTTTTTCATGAACAAACCTCCCAGGTTCCTCTTCCGGCCGGCGCCTCGCGCGCCAGCCGCTTTTTCATCCGCAAAGAGAAAGGCCAAATCGGCGATCCAACCAAATCCGCCCTGCGTCTTGCTTGTCAGGTTCGGCCGACCGGCCTCGCGAACCCCCGGCCGAAACCCGCATCAGATGGTGTCGATGACCTTCGTCGTCGAATACCAGCGGCCCATGAACCACCAGAGGAAATACACCATCATCGAGACGAAGCCCGAGAAGAACGCCGCAACCGGCACAACGTCCTTACCGAACGTGCGCAGCGTGCCGCGCTCGACCATGCGGATGTATTCCGGCATCGACGTGCGGACGAAGTGGAAGCCAATCAGATCGGCCAGGGTCATCAGCTGACCATGCTGCTCCGTCGCCTGGTGGAAGGCGGCGATCGCCGGCCAGTTGTTCGGATAGAACAGCAGACCCCAGCCCAGCGAACCGACAACCGCCGTGATCACATAGGAACCCGACAGAAGCAGGATCACGTCGAGCCAGATCGCCGGAACGATCAGAGCGGACGGGAACACCAGGCTGATCGGGAAATAGGTCCAGCCCCAGAAGTTGACGTAGCGGTTGATCCACTCGCCGATCAGAAGGCCCAGAGCCGCGAAAACGGCGCCAAACGGAAGGCGGAAGTTAACCCACCAGAAAGCCTGCGACGCCGCGCAGAAGGTCACGCCCAGAATCGGCACGACCGTCGGCCACATACGGCGATCCTTCCAGTCAATCCAGAAGTCCCAGTCGCCCGCCGTCAGCATGAAGTGGACGTGGTAACCGCCCAGAACGGCGAAAAACAGCAGAACAAGAAGCATCCAGTCGACCGACTGAACGCAACCCGCCGCCTCGGCGACGGAGTTGAACGGACCGACCGCCCCCCCGCTTTTCGATTGTGACATCACTCTTCTCCTTGGTGTTTCTCGAGCGCCTCGCAGCCCCGAGATTTCTTGTTGCCGCCAAACCCGGGTCCCTCATAGGCCCCGAAATTGGCCCCGGACGTCGGAACGCATCCCGCCGGCCGGCCTTTCCTCACGCTGCGCCTCTCGGCGAAGCGCCGCGAAACCTTCCCGTTCTCCAACCCAGGGCTCAACCCCGGATCTCGACACAGACGAAACCTCCCCAGCCGCCTCAGGCAGCCAGATGAAACCCGCGCCCATGTCCGTTAAGAAAAAATCCCGCGCTCAGACTTCCGCTCGCGCCCGAAGGCGCGAGCGGGTCATCCAACCTTACTCGGTGAGGAGGGCGACGCCTTCCTTGCCGATCAGCGCATGAATGCGCATCAGGATCTGAAGAACGACGCCGAACACGCCCAGCGCCATCCAGCCGAAGAACACGAAGCCCCAATGCAGCGGAGCGACGAACAGCTCTTCCATAAACCAGAAGGTGTGGCCCCACTCGTTCAGGCCAACGTTCGGGATGATCATGAACGGGCCAATCGCGACGATCAGGAACGCCAGCGAGTAGCCATGAGCAAAATACGGAATGCGGGTCTTCGCATAGAAGAACGCCCCAACCGCGATCACCGAATAAATCGGGTAGCTCATGTAGAACTCGATGATGTGCGACGGCGTGAAGTCCGTGTCACGGATAACCGTCATGTGCCACGTGCCGTCCTGCTCCGTGAAGAACGACGCGCCCCAGTAAATGGCGATGCCGTAAACGACAAGCCACTGAACCAGAACAACCAGACGGCGCATCTCTTCGCGCGGCGTCACCGCGTCGACGTTGCGGTCGCGCGTCTTCCACAGATAGCCCGCAAGAGCCAGACCAGAAACCAGCTCCAGAGGAATCTCGGTCCAAAGGATCGACATCCAGTAGGTCTGGAATTCCGGAGCAAAAGAGTCCAGGCCAGCGCGCCAGCCGAACACCTGCTCATAAATGCGAACGATCAGATAAAACGTGTTCAGAAGCGCAAGGCCAATCCACATCCCACGCAGATCGACTACAGCTTCCGAGCCAGCAGCTACGCCAGTAGCTGTGCTAGTGGTCGAGCTCATATTTCAACTCCTCCTATGTGCTCCCAGGGATATGCGCGTGACCGGTATCGCTCCGCCTCCCAGAACAGAGCTGCTTCGTCCTCGTTTTCGTAAACGTTGGGCAGGTCCCGTCCTCAAAACGAAAACCACCGCCCTACCGCCCTTGTCTTGCGCAGCCCCCAACCCGTCCCAGCCCCCCCAGATCAATTCCAGAGAAACCAAAACAAGCCAGTTCAGCCGCTTGTTGTTATCGGACGAACACCGACGTCGCCGCCTAAACAAAGCCCCAATCCGACCCTCCCGGACCAGACCGCAGACCCCGTTTAGCGTGGCCCAACCATTCCCCCTCCCCAACATAATGACAATACCCACAAGAATGGAAAATAACTGTCTATCGAATAGTAATAACAACCCCAGTGGATAGGAAAAAAACTATCCTATGGGCTTGAACGCGGTTTCTGGCCAGCGCTTTTTAGTCACCGCAATAATGCATGTAAAACATCCATATATGATCAAATTCCGCGCGTTCGGACACAGGGAAACGGCGATCATGCTGCAATGCACTATGACCAACCGTCGGGGGTAGGCCCGTCAACCCTCTTGCCAGGGTCTGACGCCCGTCAAATCGACCGCATCGCGCGCCCGAGCGACGGACTCGCCGTCGAGAACGAGATCGGGGGCGATCTCCGCGAGCGGCAACAGCACGAATCCCCGGGAGAACAACTCCTTGTGGGGCAAGGTCAGCTCCGGGTCGTCCAGCGTATGGTCGCCGAGAAACAGAATGTCGACGTCGATGAGCCGCGGCCCCCACCGGCGCGTCGGCTCGCGTCCCATATCGGCCTCGATCTTCTTGACCGCGGCAAGAAGCTCATAGGGGGAAAGTTCGGTCTCTCCGATCGCGCAGGCGTTGGCGAAATCGCCCTGATCCGGGTCGCCCCACGGCGGCGTTCGGTAAATCCGAGAAATTGCAGTGAGTTTTGCGATTTCGCGCTCTTCCAGCAGCGCCAGCGCCCTGCGAACGTTGGACGGCTTGTCGCCGATATTGCTCCCCAGACCGAACCCGACCCGCATGACTATCCCCCCGCCGCGGCCGTCCGCAGCGCCTCGAAAACCTGAAACGCCGCCCGATGTTCGGCGACATCGTGGACGCGAAAAATTCGGGCGCCGTCCGTCGCGGCGATCAGATTCGCCGCCAGCGTGCCCACGAGGCGGCCCTCGACCGATCCATCCGGCAGATCCTTGAAGATTGATTTGCGGGAAACCCCGATCAGCACGGGAAAGCCCAGCTCTGAAAGGCGCGGCGTCGCCCGCAAAGCCTCGTAATTCTGGCGCCGGCTCTTGCCGAAGCCGATTCCCGGATCAAGGGCGATATGCGCTTGCGAAACGCCCGCCCGCCGGGCGATTTCCAGCGAACGTTCGAAAAAACGCAGCATATCCGAGACGATGTCGATTTCCGGATCCGCCGCCTCGCGATTGTGCATGACGACGGCGCCGGCCCCGGCCTCGGCGATCGCGGGCGCCATGTCCGGGTCGCGCTGCAGGCCCCATACGTCATTGACCACCGCGACGCCGACGGAGAGCGCGCGGCGGGCGGTGACCGCCTTGTAGGTATCGATCGAAACGGGCGCGCCAGCCTCATTCACCAGCCCCGCGAGGAGCGGCGCGAGCCTCGCCCATTCCTCCTGCTGCGGAACCGGCGTGTGGCCCGGCCGGGTCGATTCGGCTCCGACGTCGACGATGTCGGCGCCCTCGGCGACGAGCTTCTTCGCCTGGGCGAGCGCCGCCTCCTTCGACGCGAAAAGCCCGCCGTCGGAAAAGGAGTCCGGCGTGACGTTGACGATGCCCATAATGGCCGGCCCCCGGCGGACGGCGGCGAAAAATCGGTCCCGGGCGACGGCGATCGCCGGCCGGTCGAAGCAAAGCGTCTCAGTCATACTTGATGTAGGCGAAGCGCTGATCCGTTTCGGGCGTGCCTTCCAGCGCGCCGCCCTCCTTGCCCGGCCGCCAGCAGACGACCTCCTCGATCTTCTTCGCGAGTTCGAAGTCCTTGTCGGTAATGCCCTTGGCCGTATGGGTCATGAGCTTGACCTCGACCCAGGCGTAGGAGGCGGCGATGTCCGGATGGTGCCATGCGGCCTCGGCCAGATGGCCGACCGTATTGATCGCCATCAGCGTGCCCTTCCAGCTATGAGTCTTGTATTTGCGGCGAATCCAGCCGTTTTCGTAACGCCAGTGCGGCAACTCCCGCGACAGCCGTTCGACGACCTCGCTTTCGGGAATGGCTTTTTCTTCCTTGCTCATCTCGACTCCCCAGAGATCATGCGCGTCCGGTCCCTGGCCGGATCGGCGCGCGGCTTCTTTCGCCTGAGGCAGATATAGCCTAAACCGGCGGGAAGTCTTGTTCGATCGACACAGGGAGCGACATGGCGGCCAAAGTGAGCGTCGCGGCGACGGCCCGGCTGCATCTCGGTTTTCTGGACCTGAACGGCGGCCTCGGGCGCAAGTTCGGCGGCATCGGCCTGTCGCTCGACGCGCCAGCGACGCGGCTGACTCTGGCCCGCGCCGCCGCGAACAGCGTCGAGGGGCCGGAAAGCGCGCGGGCGACGCTGCTTCTGGAAAAGGCGCAGGCCGCTCTGGCGCCGGGCTCCACGCATGAACTCATCGTTCACGAGGCCATTCCCGCCCATTCCGGCTTCGGCTCCGGCACACAGCTCGCCCTCGCGGTGGCGACGGCGCTGCGGCGGCTGGAAGATTTGCCGCATGATTCGGCCGCCGACGCGGCGATCATGTCGCGCGGGGCGCGGTCGGGACTAGGCGCCGGCCTTTTCGCCGCGGGCGGCGTCGCCGTCGACGGCGGGCGCGGGCCAGACACGCTGACGCCGCCGGTGATCGCCCGAGCCGAATTTCCCGAAGACTGGCGGGTGCTGCTGGTTTCCGATCCCGCCGCTACGGGTTTGCACGGGAGCGACGAAAAAGAGGCCTTCGTCGCCCTGCCGCCTTCCTCCCCGCAGGAGAGCGGCGAGCTCTGCCGCCTCGTGCTGATGCAGGCGCTGCCGGCGCTAGCCGAGCGCGCGCTCGCGCCCTTCGGCGCGGCCGTGGCGCGGATTCAGGAGATCGTCGGCGACTATTTCGCGCCCCGCCAGGGCGGCCGGCGCTTCGCCAGCGCGCGGGTGGAGGCGGCGGTCGGCCGGCTGACGCGCGAGGGCGCGACAGGCGGCGGCCAGACCTCCTGGGGACCGACCGGCTTCGCCTTCGTCGAGAGCGAGGCCGCCGCCCGCGCCATCGTCGCGCGGGTCGCGGCCGAGGCGCGCGCGGAAGGGCTGGAGATCTCGATTCGCCGGGGACTCAACCGCGGCGCGACGATCGACGCCGTTTACGCGCAGATCGCCTAACCCGGCCGCTGCGAGATTTCCCTCAATAGCCCGCGCATCGGCTCGAAAGAAAACCGCACCTCATGCCGCCCCTCGGGGATCGCCACGGCGCGGAAGAGCACATTGGCGCGCAGGATCGGCGCCTCCTCCCCGTCGAGCGTCGCGAACCACCACGGGTGAAAGACGTCGTAGAGCACGAGCCAGCCCCCGCCGGGCGGCGCATGGGCCTCGACCGCGACCGCCGCATTGCCATAAGAGACGATGCGCGCCCGGGCGGCGTCCGCGGGCGCGTCCTTGCGCGTATGGCAGATCGGCGGCTCCTCCAGCAGAACCGTTTCGCGGTAATCCGCCTCCGGCCAGTCGCCGGTTTCGACCATCCGCGCGAAATCGACATGCATGGCGCAAGTCGCGACCATCACGCGCGGAAAGGCGCTTTTGTTCTCATAGACATGAACCTTGCCGATGCGGGTCAGCTCGGCGAAGTCGCCGGGCCGGTAATTCTCGTCGATCTCCTCGATCGGAACGCCGGTCGCGACAAAGCGCAGGCCGAGCATGTCGGAGAGCGGCGAGCGGTATTTCGGATAGAGCTTGGAAAACTCGCGCTGCTCCGGCAGCGCCAGATGGTCGCCCGCGCCGGTCGCGTCCTCGAAAGGCTTGAGGCGAATCGGATTGTAGCCGAGGTCGTGATCGAGACCATGAACCAGCGTCGCGTTCGGCCAGTGGAAGTCGATCGCGGCGAGCTCCACCCGGTCGCGCCGGTCCGGGGCGGCTGTCTCTTTTAGTCTCTCCTTCAGAAAGGCGATGATCGCATCTTTCGAATCCGCGCGGAGAACGTCGAACTGCTCTGGCGGCAGGGCCGTCGATTCGTTGGGGCCGTTGTTGACTGCGAGATCGGCCGTCGACAGCGCCGCAAGCGCGCCGAGCAGCGCGCCCCCCCGAAGCCGGCCGGAGCCGGCGGCGAGCGCGAGCGCCGCGGCGCCCGCCAGAAAGACGGCGCCGATCGCGAGCGGCGCCGCCGCCTGCGCGAGACGCCCCTTCATCTGCGCATAGCTGGCGGCGAGGGCGAGGAGGCCCGCGAGGGCGGCTCCGAGCCACAGAGGCCGCGGCGGCGACGCGCCCCGCTCGACGAGGGTCAGGCCGTAGCCGGACAGGACCGCCAGCGCGAAACCGAAAAGGAAGGTCGCGTCCGCCGGACGCCGCCAGAGATCGACGCCGGGGATTTGGTAGAAAAGCGCGAAGGCCGGCGTGTAGCGGCCGAGCGCGTAAAGCGCGAAAAAGACCGCGGCCGCCGCGAAGAAACGCGCCTCCCTGCCCGCGAGAAAGCGCCGCCCCATGGCGGCGAGCAGCGCGACGACGGGAACCGCGCCAGCGTAAACGTCCGTCATGTTGCGGGCGAGGAAAAGGTCCGGCTCGCCGACCGGCGGCCCCCAGAAATCCTTCAGCGGCCCATCCGTGCCGAACAGATTCGCCGAGATCAGGGTCAGGAAGGAGGCTGGCGGGAGCGAGCCCTTGTGCGCGCCGTCGAGATCGATCTCCGGCCGGTTGGAGTTGGCGGCGAGCTCCAGGGTGAAGGCGAGTGGAACGGCGATGATCGCCGCGCCGACGACGGCCCCGGCGAGGAGCGGCGCGACGGCCGCAACGGCGGGCGCGTCGTCGGTCGCGACCCGATAGAGCGCATAGGCGGCCAGCATGAGCACGCCCAGGTAGGCGACCTGATCGCGCCCGAGCACGAGAAAGGCGGCAACCGCGCCCGCCGCCGCGCCATAGGCGACGGAGCCGCGATCGAGCGCGCGCGCCAGCAGCCACAGGGTCACAGGCAGCCAGGCGAAGCTCATCACCTGCCCCGTATGCTGGATGCGCCAGGCCGCCGACCCGCCGAAGGAGAAGGCGAGCGCCGCGACGAAGGCGCCCGCGGCGCTCCAGCTCCGGTCGCGAACATAGGCCATCAGCGCCAGCCCGCCCATCGCCAGCATGGCGAAGACGATCGCATCCTCGAGCGCGAAGGAAGGCTCGGGCGCGAGCGCCGCGGCGGCGAGGAAAAAGGGCGCGAAGATCAGCGACTGCGGATCCGCGATCTGCGGCATGCCCGCAAAGACGTTGGGCGTCCAGAAGGGCGACTGGCCGGAATGCAGCGCATGGGCCAGAAAGGCGAATTGCGGCAGGAAATGCGCCTTGGCGTCCCACGGGATCGTCACCCGGCCGGAGAGCCACGGAAAAGCGAGCGCGACGGCGCACAGAAGATAAAGCCCCGCCGCAAGGCCATGCGGCTCCTGATTGTCGTCGACTTCCCGGTTCACGTCGCGCGAGACTCCTTGACGTCCAGCGCGCGTTCATAGCCGTTTCGCTCCGCCGCGCAAAATCATCGGGGCGGCCGCCGGATCGGAAAGAGCGCCGTTCCAGTCGTCACGACGAGTTCGCGCCAGTCGCGCGGATCGACTGGATGTCCGCCGGTGAATTCGCCGAAGGACGGCAGCACGATCTCCCGCCCCCGCAGGCAAAAGCAGGGAAGCCGCAGCCTGTCGCGCCCCGGCCCCGTCAGCCGCGCCACAGGATGGATATGGCCGGAGAGAATCGTCGGGCCGTCGCCCTCGTCGCACGGCTTGGCGTCGTGCCAGCCTTCGACGCCTTCCAGCGCGAAGGGTTCGTCGACGCTCGCGAAGCCGCAGTCGGCGGGCGGGTCGCCCGCATGGGCGTCGTGATTGCCGCGCACGACTACGCACGCCAGGTCCACGCGCGCGGCGCGCCAGTCCCGCAAGGCGCGAAAGAGCGCGGGCGCGCGTCCGCTCCGCGCATGGAGAAAATCGCCGAGCACGACGAGCCGGCGCGCCCCCTGCGCATCGATGAGCGCGCCGAGACGCGCGAGACTGGCCTGCGTCGTGCCGCGCGGAACCGGCTGCCCGAGCGCGCGAAAGCTCGCCGCCTTGCCGAAATGCGGATCGGCGATCCAGAGCGTGCGCGTCGCGGCCTGCCAGACCGCGCGCTGCGGGAGCAGCGTGAGGCCGCGATGATCGTGAAACGCGGCGCCAGCGGTCATGCGCCGGCGGCGGATTCGAGTTGCGCCAGCATGCGCGCGATGCGCGCATTGAAGCTTTCTGTGCTGAGGCTTTCGCGGAAACGCTCCGCGATCAGCGGAAAGGCGAGCGGCGAGCAGCGCTTCAAGGCGATGCGGTCGAGCCGGCGCGCGTTCATGCGCAAAAGCGCCTCGTACAATCTGCCCACGTCGAGTTCATCCTCGAGAAGCTCCCGCTCGGCCTGTTCGAGGAGGCCGTTTCCGGGATCGAACTTGCGAAAGACGTCGTAGAACAGGCTCGCCGAGGCCTGCAATTGGCGCGCGCTCTTGCGTTCGCCCGGATAGCCGTTGACCACGAGTCCCGCGATTTGCGCAATGTCCCTGAAGCGGCGCCGCGCCAGCTCTCCGGCGTTGAGGCTCTCGCGCGCCTCCTCGCGAATCGCGTCGAGACTGCGCGCCTCGATCAGGCGCGGCAGATCGCGCGCCCAGTCGCGCGGCGCGCCGCTGAGAAGCTCGAAGCCATAGTCGTTCACGGCGATCGAAAAGGTTCCCGGCGCGATCCGCGCCGCCCGCCAGGCAAGCAGGCTCGCGAGTCCGAGGTGCGCGTTGCGGCCCGCGAAGGGATAAAGAAAGAGATGCCACCCCTCGCGCGATTTCAGCGTCTCGGCGAGAAGCGTGCGCGACGTCGGCAGGGCTGACCAGCGCTGCTGGAGCTCCAGCAGCGGTTGCGCGGCGCGCAGCTCCGGCGTCGGGAAATCGCCCGCCGCCGCGCGCGCCAGCATCTCGACCATTTCGTCCGCGAGAGTGGTGGACAGCGGCATGCGCCCGCCCATCCAGCGCGGGGTCGCCCCGTCGCCCGCGCCTTTCTTCACGAAAGCGGTGAGATCGCGCACGGAGACGAGCTCCAGCAAGCGGCCCGCGAACCAGAATTTGTCGCCTGGCTTCATGCGCGCGACGAAGCTTTCTTCGATGGTCCCGAGCTTCCGCCCGCGCGGGAAATATTGCACCATGACGCTGGCGTCGCCGACGATGGCGCCGATGTTGAGGCGATGGCGGAGCGCGAGGCGCTTGTCGGTGACGCGCCAGACGCCGTCCGGCCCCGGCGCGACGCGGCGATAATCGGGATAGGCCTCGAGCGTCGGCCCGCCCCGCCGCACGAAGTCGAGGCACCAGCGCCAGTTTTCGTCGGAAAGATTTTCATAGGCGACGGTGTCGCGCGCCTCCGCGAGAAGCGCGTCGGGGGTGAAGCCGCCGCCGAGCCCCACCGTCACGAGATGCTGCGCCAGAACATCCATTGGCGCGATGGGCGAGGCGCGGCTTTCGATCCGCCCGTTGCGGATCGCGCTCTGCGCCGCCGCCGATTCCACGAGTTCGAGACTGTGGCTCGGCACGAGCGTGACGCGCGAGACGCGGCCCGGCGCATGGCCGCTGCGCCCGGCGCGCTGGAGAAGCCGCGCGACGCCCTTGGGCGAGCCGATCTGCAACACGCGCTCCACGGGGAGGAAATCGACGCCGAGATCGAGGCTCGACGTGCAGACGACCGCCTTGAGCGCGCCCTCCTTCAGTCCGCGTTCGACCGCGTCGCGCTCCTCCTGCGCGAGCGAGCCGTGATGGAGCGTGACGACATCCGCCCAGTCGGGACGCAGGCGCAGAAGCTCCCGGCGCCACAGCTCGGCCTGCGAGCGCGTGTTGGTGAAGAGCAACGTGCTTCGATGCGCCTCGATTTCCGCGACGACCTGCGGCGCCATTCTGATCCCGAGACGCCCCGCCCAGGGGAAGCGCTCCGGCGCCTCCGGAATGAGCGTGTCGACGACGAGCCGCTTCTCCATGCGCGCCTCGACCAGCGCGCCCGCGCCCCTGGGGCCGAGCAGCGCGCGTTTCGCCCCGGCGAGATCGCCGAGCGTCGCGGACATGCCCCAGGTCATGAGGCCGGGCCGCCAGCGGCGCAGGCGCGCGAGCGCAAGCTGCGTCTGCACGCCGCGCTTGGAACCCAGCAATTCGTGCCATTCGTCGACGACCACGCAACGAAGATCGGAAAAGTAATCCCGCGCATTCTCGCGCGAGAGCAGCAGCGACAGGCTCTCGGGCGTCGTCACGAGAACGGATGGCGGCTTACGGCTCTGCGACGCGCGCTGGCTCGACGAGGTGTCGCCGGTGCGCAGCCCCAGCGTCCATTGGCGGGCGTCAGGGTCCAGCGCCGCTAGGCCCGCGAGCGCTTCGGTCAGCGCGCGCGCCGTGTCGGCGGCGAGCGCGCGCATCGGCGTCACCCACAGAACCATGAGCCCCTTCGGCGCCGCGCCGCGCAGCGCCCGCCAGGCGCCGAAGGCGACGGCGAGCGTCTTGCCGGCTCCGGTCGTGGCGTGCAGCAGGCCGCTCTCGCCCGCCGACATGCGCGCCCAGACGTCCTCCTGAAAGTCGAAGGGCCGCCAGCCCTTTGCCGCGAACCATCGCGCGATGGCGTCGCTCTCTTCAGCCATGGCGCCCCGGCAGCAGGTTCCGCAAGGACTGCAGAGTGTCGGCTTCCGCGACCGGCTTGTCGCGCCGCCAGCGCAACATGCGCGGAAACCGCACCGCGACGCCGCTCTTGTGGCGCTTGCTCTCCGCAATGCCTTCGAAGCCGAGTTCGAAAACGAGGGTGGGCGTCACGCTGCGCACCGGGCCGAAGGTTTGCGCCGTCGTTTTGCGGATGACGGCGTCCACCGCGCGCATTTCGTCGTCAGTCAGCCCTGAATAGGCTTTGGCGAAGGGAACGAGCGACCGCGAAGGCGTCTCGGGCGGATCGCTCCACACTGCGAAGGTGTAATCGCTGTAGACCCCGGAGCGCCGCCCGTGGCCGCGCTGCGCATAGACGAGCACGGCGTCGACGCTCATCGGATCGAGTTTCCATTTCCACCAGACGTTGTCGCGGTCGGAGCCCTTGCGCCGTCCGACGCCATAGGCGCCGTCCCGCGCCTTCAGCATCATGCCCTCGACGCCGAGCGCGCGCGCCGCCTCGCGCGTCTCGTCAAGCGCCCGCCAGTCCGGCGCCGCGAGCAGCGGACTGACACGCAGCGGCAGCGCGACGCCGAAATCGCGCGCGCGGGACATGGCGGCGGCGATGAGCGTCTCCATCGCGCGTCGCCGTTCGATTTGCAGCGCGCCCCGCATGTCGCGGCCGTCTTTTTCCAGCATGTCGTACGCGATGAAAACGACCGGAAAATCGCGCCGCATCTTCGCGCCGACAAGCTTGCGGCCCAATCTCCGCTGCAACAGCGCGAAGGGCTGCAGGCCCGACAGATCGTCGGGCGCGCGCGCGCCGTCCGCGCGCAGCACGACCAGTTCGCCGTCGAGCGCGAGGCCGTCGGGAAGCCAGGACGGCAGGTCGCCGAACTCCGGATAGGTGTCCGTGACGAGCTCCTCGCCGCGCGACCACAGGCTCCATTGCCCGGCGCGCTGGACATATTGCGCGCGGATTCCGTCGAATTTCCATTCGACGATCCAGTTCCCCACCGGCCCGAGCGCGTCGGCCATTTCCGCGACGGGCCGCTGAAAAGGATGCGCGAGATAGAAGGGATAGGGGCGCCCTTCCGCGAAGGCCGCGTCTTCATCGGCGCTCGGCGGCGCGATCAGCGCGGCGAAATCCGCCGCGGTCGGACTGCGTCCCGACTGCGCATAGCCCATCATGCGCCGCGCCATGCGCCCCGCGTCGACGCCCGCCGCCTCCGCGAGCGCCTGAGTCGCTTGCAGGCGCGAGACGCCGACGCGCAAGGCGCCTGTGATGAGCTTGAAGAAGATCAGCCGCTGCGGCTGCGGCAGGGCGCGCGTCCAGTCGCGCAGCCGGGCGCATTTCTCCTCCTCCGGCGCCAGACGCAGCGGCAGCAGACGCTCGCGCATCCAGGCGTCGAGCGTCAGATCCTCGGTTTCGCCGCCGGCCGGCAGCAGCAACGCCAGCGTCTCGGCGAGGTCGCCCACGGTCTGGCGGCATTCCTCGAACAGCCATTCGGGAAGTTGCGTTTCCTCGAGCGCCAGACGGCGCAGGAGTTTCGTCGGCGCGAGCTGGCGCGGCTTGCCGCCGGCGAGAAAATAGACGGCCCAAGCGGCGCTCGCGTGGCGCGCGGGATTGGCCGTCGCCGCGCGCAGATAGCGGACGAGCGCCTCCCGCTTGCGCCTGACGGCGGTCGCAGCGTCGAGATCGCGATAGAGGGCGGCGAAGCTCCTCACGGCGTTTCCGGCGCGTCCGGCGCGGCGTCATTCTCCTCCCCGCCATATTCGGTGTCCATGGCGCGCGCGTCGAGGCCGCATGCGCGCAGGTAGCGCGTCAGAACGCCGGCTGAGCCGTGGGTGGCGTAGACGCGCGCGGCGCCGGTCGCGCGGATCGCGTCGAGAAGGCCCGGCCAGTCGGCGTGATCCGAGAGGGCGAAGCCGCGATCGACGCCGCGCCGGCGCCGATTGCCGCGAATCTGCATCCAGCCGCTCGCAAAAGCGTCAGAATATTCTCCGAACCGCCGCATCCAGGGAGTTCCCTCGGCGGAGGGCGGCGCGATGACGAGCGCGCCGGCGAAGGCGTCCCTCCCCGCCGCTTCCGACACGCGCCGCGTCTGCGGCAGGGCGACGCCCCGCGCGCGATAGATTTCGTTCACCGGCTCGATCGCGCCGTGGCAATAGACGGGACCGATCGCGGCGTCGATCCACTTCAGCAGGCGCTGCGCCTTGCCGAGGCCATAGGCGAAGACGACGCTCGCGCGCCCCGCCGCCGAGTTGTCCCGCCACCAGCCATTGGCCTCCGCCATGATCTCCGCCTGCGGACGCCAGCGATAGACCGGTAGGCCGAATGTCGACTCGGTGACGAATGTGTCGCAACGGACGGGCTCGAAGGGCGCGCAGACGCCGTCCGGCTCGATCTTGTAGTCGCCGGAGACGACCCAGACCTCTCCCCCATGCTCGAGCCGCACCTGCGCCGATCCGAGCACATGGCCCGCAGGATGCAGCGAGACGGAGACGCCGCCGATGTCGAGCCGCCGGCCGTAATCGAGCGTCTCGATCGTGACGTCGCCCAATCGCTTGCGCAGGATCGGCGCGCAGTCTTCCTGGCAGAGATAGGCCTGAGAGCCCCAGCGCGCGTGATCGGAATGGCCGTGCGTGATCACCGCCCGCGCGACGGGGCGCCAGGGGTCGATGTGAAAATCTCCCGCCGGGCAGTAAAGACCCTGCGGCGTTGCGAGGACGAGGTCCATTCGGCGCGGCGTTCGTTGACGAAAACTTGACATGGGAAGCGACGTCGGCGGCGGCAAGACGCGGGCGGCGCCGCATCGCTGGCTCCGCTCGAGTTTATGCGCTTTTCGCCCAATTGCTGGCGCCTTGTTTGCGACGGCCGAAACGGGGAAACGCTTTTTTGGATTGCAGCAGCCATGGATATTTTTCGCCAAGCCGAAGGCGTCGATTTCGGCGTCCTGCCCGGCCCGGTCGACACATTGCTCCAGCAGGGCGTCGTCGCCTACCGGACCGACAAAATGCGCGCGGACCGTCTGTTCCGACAGGCGCTGGACCTCGCGCCGGAAGCGCTCGCCGCCTACTACTGCCTCTTCAAGATTCACACTTACATGGGAAATCTGGAGGTCGCCAAAGCGGCGGCGCTGGACGGGATGAGGGAGGCCGCGCGGCAGGCGGGCTGGCCGCCGGAGCCGGCGCGCTGGCCGCCCGGCCAGTCGCAGGCGGAGGGACCGGCGCGGTTCGCGCTCTACACGGTCAAGGCGCTGTGTTTCATCGAGCTGAAGCGCGGCGACCACGCCGCGGCGGACGATTGCCTTAGCATCCTCGCCCGCGTCGATCCGTCGGGCGCCGTCGGCTGGCCGGTCATCGAGGCCCTCGCAGAGACGGCCGGATAAAACGCTGGCGGGCGGGGCGCGGACTTTGTCGCAAACGCGACGCGCACGGAAGGCGGCGATCTCCTATATGTTGCGGCACGCCGCTCCGGCGACATGATGCATATCGAGGAAAAGGCCGCCTTTGAACGCCCCTCTCGTCCGCGGCGACGCGGGCGCGCCTGCGCCGCCGTCGCCCCCGCCGCTGTTGCGCGTCGTCGATCTGCGCAAAACCTACGCAACGCCGCAAGGGCCCTTGCCTGTGCTGCGCGGGGCGACTCTTGCGCTGGACTCGGGCGAGACGCTCGCGCTGATGGGCGAGTCGGGCAGCGGCAAGAGCACGCTTTTGCATCTCGTCGGCGCGCTCGATCGCGCCGACGGCGGGGAAATCCTGTTCGACGGCGTCGACGTCGCGCGGCTCTCCGAACATGCGCGCGCGGCGTTGCGGCGCGAGAAGATCGGCGTCGTCTTCCAGCAGTTCAATCTCATCGCCAGCCTCACCGTGGCCGAGAATCTCTCCTTTCAGGCGCGGCTCGCCGGCCGCTGCGATCCCGTCTGGCAGGAGCGGCTCACGCGTCGCCTGGGGCTCGAACGGCTCGTCTCTCGCTATCCCGAGCAATTGTCCGGCGGCCAGCAGCAGCGCGTCGCCGTGGGCCGCGCGCTCGCCGTGCGGCCGAAGCTTCTGCTCGCAGACGAGCCCACCGGCAATCTCGATGAGGCGGCGGGCGACGCCGTCCTCGACCTCACGCTCGATCTCGTCGCCGAAAGCGGCTGCGCCTTCTTGATGGTCACGCACAGCGCGCGGCTCGCGGCGCGGCTGCAACGGCGCGAAACGCTGGCCGCCGGGACGCTGGCGCCGTCATGAGAGAGACCAGCTTCGCTTTCCTCGCCCTCGCGAGCCACTGGCGGCGCCATCCCGCCAATCTCGCAACGCTGGTTCTCGGCCTCGCCATCGCCACGGCGCTGTGGAGCGGCGTGCAGGCGCTGAACGCACAGGCGCGCAAGAGCTACGACAGCGCGGCGGCCGTTTTTTCGGGCGGCGGCGCACAAAATCTCGTCGCCGCGCGCGGCGGGCTGTTCCCGCAGGATTTGTTCGCGCGGCTGCGGCGGGCGGGCGTGAAGGTCTCGCCCGCGCTCGAAGGCGGCGTGCGCATCGGCGAGAAGAACATACGCCTCATCGGCGTCGAACCGCTGACGCTGCCGGCCGCGACGACCCTCGCGCCGCTGCGCGACACGAAGGAGGCGACGACAATTCTCACGGGCGAGGGGCGCGGATTCGCGTCGCCGCGGACGCTTCGCGACCTCGGGCTCGCGGAAGGCGCGCGCGCGACGACGGAGCGCGGTTTCATCCTGCCGCCTCTCGTCGCGCTCGACGAGGCGCCGCCGGGCGCGATCGTGGTCGATATCGGCGTCGCGCAAAAGGCGCTCGACAGGCCGCTGCGCCTGTCGCGGCTCATCGTCGCGGACGAAACGCGCATAGAGGCCGCGGCGCTCGCCGCCGTCGCGGGCGACGCGCTGCGCATCGTCGAGCCCGACGAGGAGAGCGATCTGTCGCGCCTGACCGACAGTTTCCACCTTAATCTCACCGCCTTCAGCCTGCTCGCCTTTCTCGTCGGCTTCTTCATCGTCAACGCCTCTTTCGGCCTCGCTTTCGAGCAACGGCTGCCGATGGTGCGCACGCTGCGGGCGCTGGGCGTTTCCGCCCGCGCGCTCGCCGCCGCGCTCGGCGTGGAGCTTCTGATCTTCACCATTCTCGCCGGCGGCCTCGGCGTCGCCGGCGGCTATGTCGTCGCCGCGGCGCTGCTGCCGGACGTGGCGGCGAGTCTCGAAGGGCTCTATGGCGCGCAGGTGTCGCGGGCGCTCGCGCTCGATGCGCGCTGGTGGCTTTCTGGGTTCGCCATGGCGGGCGGAGGCGCCCTGCTCGGCGCCTTCGGCGGGCTCGCCAAAACGCTGCGGCTTCCCGTTCTGTCCGTTGCGCGGCCCATTGCCTGGCGCGAGGCGCATCATCGGCATCTGCGCCGCCAGGCGGCCTTCGCGGCGCTCGCCTTTATCGGCGCGGCCCTCGCCTATCGCGCGGCCGACGGGCTCGTGACCGGCTTCATGGTCATCGCCCTCGCGCTCCTCGGCGCGGCGATGCTGCTGCCCGTCGCGCTCGCCGCCCTGCTGCGAATCGGCGAGAGCCTCGCCCGGCGCCCGCTCGCGCGCTGGTTCTTCGCCGACGGCCGGCAGGAAATCGCGGGACTGTCGCTCGCGCTGATGGCGCTGCTCCTCGCCCTCGCGACCAACATCGGCGTCGGCGGCATGGTGGAAGGATTCCGGCGCGCCTTCCTCGGCTGGCTCGACCAGCGGCTCGTCGCTGAAGTCTATTACGAAGCCGCGACGCCGAAGGACGCACAGGATATCGAGGACTGGGCGAGGCGCCAGACTGGAATCGCCGCGATCCTTCCCGTCTGGCGCGCGAAGACGCGGCTTTCGGACTGGCCGGTCGAGATCGTCGGCATGACGCCGCATGAAACCTATTCCGCGCATTTCCCGCTTCTCGAGGGGGGCGCGGACGCCTGGCGGGCGATCGCGGAGGAAGACGCCGTCCTCGTCAGCGAGCAACTGGCGCGACGGCTGAAGGTCGGGGTCGGGGAGACGCTCGAAATTCCCACGTCCAGGGACAATTGGCGCGTGAAAATCGTCGGCGTCTTCCCCGATTACGGCAATCCGAAAGGGCAGTTGCGTCTAGATCACGCGCAACTCGCCAGACGTTTCGCCGACGCTTCCGGCGTGCATTACAGTCTTCGCGTCGCCCCCGGCGACGTCGCGCGCGTGATGGCGGCCATGCGCGACCGCTTCGGCGCCAAAATCGCGCGCCTTATCGACAACGCCGAGGTGAAACAAATCTCGATCGGGATTTTCGAGCGGACCTTCACCGTGACCGCCGCGCTCGACACGCTGACGCTCATCGTCTCCGGCGTCGCGCTGTTCGCGAGCCTGCTGACGCTGAGCAATCTGCGTCTCGCGCAGGTCGCGCCGGTCTGGGCGCTGGGCGTCACGCGACGGCGCCTCGCGGGGCTCGAACTGCTGCGCATCGTTCTTTTCTCCGCAGGGGCGGCGCTCCTCGCCATTCCGCTCGGCGTCTTCATGACATGGGGGCTCGTCGACATCGTCAATGTCGTCGCCTTCGGCTGGCGCCTGCCGATGCGCGTCTTCCCGTTGCACTGGGCTCAGGTCTTCGTTGTGGCGCTCGCCGCCGCACTGCTCGCCGCGGTCGTTCCGGCGCTGCGGCTCGCGCGCAGCGCGCCGTCGGAACTGCTCAGGGTCTTCGCCAATGAACGCTAGAGCGCGTTCAGGAAAAGTGTGCGCGGTTTTCCGTCCGAACGCGCGGCAGAATCGGAAGCCAGACCAAATTCGGCGAATTCGAATTCGCCGAATTTGGTCCAGGTTGCTCGCCCTGCTGGCCGCGCTCTTGCCGGCGTCCGCGAACTCGCAGGGGTTCGGCGGGCTGGGCTCGGAAGCGCCGGGCTTCGAGGCGCCGAAACCGGGAACGCCCATCGTCTTCCCGAAAGATCACGGCGCGCATCCGCGCTTTCGCACCGAATGGTGGTATCTGACCGCCAATCTCCATGGCGCGGACGGCGCGATTTATGGCGTGCAATGGACGCTCTTCCGTCATGCGCTGGAGCCGCGCGCGGGCGAGGGGTGGGACGACCGCAATGTCTGGATGGCGCATGCGGCCGCAACGACGGCGGGCGAACATTTCTTCGCGCAGACCATGGCCCGCGGCGGCGTTGGCCAGGCGGGCGTGGAGACGGCGCCGCGCTTTCGCGCCTATATCGACGACTGGACGTTCGAGGCGGCGGACGAAGCCTTCACAAGCGCCCGCGTAAACGCGCGCGACCCGCGCTTTTCCTTTGCGCTGGAGCTGTCGCGCGCCGCGCCCTTCGTTTTGCAAGGCGAGGACGGATTCAGCCGCAAGGCGGAGACGGGCCAGTCCTCGCATTACTACAGCCAGCCCTTTTTCACGGTGGAGGGGACGCTCGAGATCCGGGGCCGCGAGATTCGCGTCGCGGGCCGCGCCTGGATGGACCGCGAATGGAGCAGCCAGCCGCTCGCGCCGGATCAGAAAGGCTGGGACTGGTTCTCGCTGCATCTTTCGGGCGGCGAAAAACTCATGCTCTTCCGCCTGCGCGGCGCGCGCGACTATCTCTCCGGCAACTGGATCGCCGCGGATGGATCGACGCGCCTGCTCTCCGCCGACGACATCGCGCTGGAGCCGCTCGAGCGGACGGCGATCGGCGCGCGCGCCCTGCCGACGCGCTGGCGCGTGCGCGTGAAGAGCCGGGGCTTCGACGTCACGACCGCGCCGCTCAATCCGGGCGCCTGGAACGGCTCGACCTTCGCCTATTGGGAGGGGCCGGTCGCGTTCTCCGGCTCGCAGCGGGGCGAAGGCTATCTCGAAATGACCGGCTATTGAGTCAGAGCGTCTCGAGAAAACGGTCGATCGCAGCAAAAAAGCCAGCCGGATCGTTCGCGATGCCGGCGTCGCTCAGGCGCGCGAGCGCAGCTGCGCGACGCGGGGAGTCGGGCGCGGCGTAGTCCCGGACGGCTTGCAGCCAGCCGAGCCCGTCGAGCGGATCGAGATAATCCGGCGCGTGCCCGCCCACTTCCCGAAACACCGGCAGGTCGGAAGCGACGACGGGCGCGCCCGCGATCAGCGCCTCCGCGACCGGCAGGCCGAACCCTTCCCCGAAGGAGGGCATCAGCAGCGCGCGGGCGCCGGCCATCAATCGACGCAGCCCCGGCGTCGACAGGCCGCCCGCCTCGATCACATGGGCGCGCAGCGCGGGGCAGCGCGTCATCATGTCGACGACATTCTCATTGAGCCAGCCGCGCTTGCCGACGACGACGAGTTTCGGCGGCGCGCCGCTTTTGGCGAGCTCGCGCCACACATTCATCAGCAGCAGGTGATTCTTGCGCGGCTCGATCGTGCCGCACACGACGAAATAAGCCGCTCCGGCAAGTTCCGGCGGCGCCTCGCAGTGTGTTTCGAAGACGGGCGACACGGGCAGCCGGGCGACGCAGATCGGGATGGAGGCTCGCCCGTTCTCCGCCGCGAAACGTTCGAAACGGGCCGCGACGTCCCGGGCGCTGACCACGACTCCGGCCGCGAAGCGGCAAATATTGCGATTGCGCCGGGGATGCAACGTCGCCTCGACGGGACGGAAGAATTCGGGAAAATCGACTGGGAGCAGATCATAGACGAAAGAGACCGCCTTCACGTCGGGCCTTTCGTCGAGCCAGCGCACATACCACGGGCGATCGAGAAGGAACTGCGTGCCGTTGAAGTAAATGGCGCCCTGCGGAACCTCCGAGAGCGGGCGGCCGAGATGAAAAGCCCAGTCCCGCATCGCCCGCCAGTTGCGCGCGATGCGCTCCAGGCCAGGGTTGCGCAGCACCCGGGCGTGGTCGGTCGTCGCATCCGGGGCCGAGGTCAGCTTTGCGGCGAGGACGCGATAGACGGCGTCCTGTCCGGCGTCCGAGTCTTCGCGCCAGTAGGCCTCGATCGATTCGATCGTCGCCAGCGCCTTGCGCCGTTCCGAGAGGCGGGGGCCGAGCGCCGTGCAGATGAGCGGCGTCGCGCCCGCGCCGAGAAAATGGCGGGCGAGCGCGAAGTCGACCCGGTCGATGCCGTTCGGGGACGGATTGAGCGCGCGGGTGACGAGGCGCGTGACGTCGTAGACGACGGGCCGCTTCACCGGCACTGCAATTTCCCCGTCCGGCATTTCCACGCCTCCAGCGCGTCATTGGCCTCGCGAACCGCGCGCTCCGTCTCTTTTCCGAGACATTCCCGGTATTTGAAGACCGTGGAAATGAAACTCTGGACGTCCCGGTCGCATGCCGCCTCGTCAGCGTCCAGCGCGTCGATGCAGGCGGGCCGCAACGGGGGCGCGCAGAAATTGAAGCCGCTTGGCGCCTCGCCGGCATGACAGACGGAAGCCGGCGTGAGAAAAAGAAGGGCGGTCGCCGCGCGGCGTCGCAGCCGGCTCATCCCGGAACCTGAATATTGCGCGCCCAATTCTTCCGCGCATCGGGATCGCGGAACCAGCGGACCGAATCCTGAATGGCGAGCCGGGCCGGCCGCGTCTCGTAACCAAGCGCCGCGCGCGCCTTGCCGTCGTCGAAGAACATGCGCGTCTGCGAGAGACGCAGGCTTTCACGATGCAGGAAAGGCTCGTAGCCCATCAGTCGGGCGCCCCATTCATTGACATAGGCGAGCGGCATCAGGGGACGATAGGGCAGTTTGAACAGCGGTCCGCGACGGCCGGTGAAGCTCGAAATCTCGGTCAGCAAACCGCAGAGAGTCAGGTTTTCGCCGCCGAGAATATAGCGCTCCCCGATGACGCCCCGCGTCATCGCGGCGAGGTGGCCCGCCGCGACGTCGTCGACGTGTACGATGTTCAGGCCAGTGTCGACATAGGCGGGCATGCGGCCGCGCAGCGCTTCCGAAACGATTCGGCCAGTTGGCGTCGGTTTGAGATCGCCCGGGCCGAGCGGCGCAGAGGGGCAGACGATGACCGCCGGAAGCCCCTCCTTTTCGATCATCGCCTCGACGAGGCGCTCAGAGAGAATTTTGCTGCGCTTGTAGGCGCCGATGGCCCGTTCCGGCGAAAGACGGCTGATTTCCGTGCAGACGCCGCCGTTTTCCACGGCAAGCGTCGCCACGCTGCTGGTGTGAACGATCCGCTCGACGCCGGCGCGCAACGCCTCCTGCATCACGATTTCGGCGCCGCCGACATTGGCGCGCAGGACGGGTTCGGGATCCGGCGCCCAGAGGCGATAATTGGCGGCGAGATGGAACAGGCGGCGCACGCCCCGCATGGCGCGGCGGACGCTGTCGCGATCGGTGACGTCGCCCTCGGCGATTTCACATGCCGGCGGGATGTTGTCGCGCGGGCTAGAAGAGCGGACAAGGACGCGAACCCGGCGCCCCTGGTTGAGCAACCGCCGAACGACCGCGCCGCCGATAAAGCCGCTCGCGCCCGTAACCAAGGTCAGATCGTCGGGGTCCATATCTTTCAAGCGTCACCATGAGTCGAAGACGACGGCGCTCTCTCTACGCCGTTTTTTCAAGTCGTTCGACATTAAGGCGCGCGGCTGACGAATGCGAGCGAAGCGGTTTCTACAACGCCGACGCAAGTCAGGGAGAACGGGAAGTCGGCCTGAAGACAGATTTCTTACTGCGCCGGCCGCTCGGCGAGGACCGGCTCGGCAAGATCGAACACGGCGGCGTTCGGACGCTCCGCTGATTCTACTTCCTTTTTCCGGGCGGCGATTTTCTCTTCGCGCTGCAAGCGCGCCAGATCGTTTTTCACGATCATGACAAAGGCGCCGAAGGTGAAGGCGGACAGCAAGCCGATCACCACGTCGAGCCCGACGAACGAAAGAATGTGTCCCGAGGTGATGGCGGGGCCGACCCAGGCCGCAAAAAGCGCCCAGCTGGCGACGAGAATGCGAAATTCCGTCGCTCCCATGCCGCCGTAGGACAGGCGATGCACGCTCTCCGTCACAACGCGAAGATAGGTGTAGGAGCTCATCAGAAGATAGAGCGACAGAACCAGCAGCGCCGAGGGGATCGTGAAGAAGGGCGAGAAGCCGAGGCCGATGACGATCAGCGTCTGCGCGATGAGATCGGCGGAGTGATCGACGAAATAGCCATAGTGGGGGCGCTCGATCTTGCGGTAGCGGGCAAGCGTTCCGTCCAGAGAATCGCCGAACCAGTTCAGGAACAAGCCCGACACGACGGCGACGAGGCACCAGTTCGACCACCAACACGACATGAAGCCGACGCAGGTGAGCAGAGCCCCGACCAGACCGATCGCCGTCAAGTGGTCTGGCGATACGGAAGACGGAAGCCGGCGAACCAGAGCGGCCAGAGCGGCGCGTTCGGCGATCGCAAGCAAACTATCGTTAATTCTTACGTTGGCCACGACGCCCCTCCTGGAACAACGCATCAAAAAGAAACCAGCGATCATCCGCGCCACGGAACCCGACTAGACGGTGAGTCCGTTCGGAGGCCGACCCAAAAAGATCACGCTGACGAGAAGTGCAAGGACTGTGCCCAAGTTCACAACGTGGGTCAAGCATTAAAGGCCACTCCTGGCAGCATTATGGCAAAATCCGCGCATGGTCATCGCCTCAGGAAGCGAGAGTAAACGACCGCCTGAGAGGCGGGCTGCGAGATCGTCTGGACGACCTGCATCACTTTGCCGATATCCGCCAGCGGCGAATTGGCGACGTAAAGGATGTCCTTGTCATAGATCGGGAATCGCCGCGCCGCGAAGAGGGCCGTCGGATCCCGCATGTTCAAATGATAGGCGACTGGCACAAGCTGCTGCGTCAGCAGACTGGGCGCGACGTTGGGAAAATCGCGCACCAGCGAAACGGGCTCATATCTGAAGATAAAGACGCCATCCGGATCGGCGCGGTTGTCTTCGAGGCCGCCCGCCTTGCCGATCGCCTCCTCGAGGGTGATGCCGCGGGCGTCGAAGGGCACGACAGTGTTGTTTCCCGTCGCGCCCGCGACCGTGAAGGTTTGCGGACGGCTCTCGACCGTCAGAATGTCGCCCGGCCGCACGAAAATATTTTCGCTCGGACTGGAGAGCAGCGCCTGAAGCGGCGCGCGGGCGGTCCGGTTGCCTCGGGTCAGGCTAATGAAGGTCTCGTGCACCGGCGACCGATAGCCGCCCGCCGCCGCGATGACGTCCAGAACCCGGTCGCCCCGGAGCGACAGCGGCACGCGGGCGCCATTGGCGACCTCGCCGGTCACCGTGGCGGTGTTGCTGACGTTGCGGGTGACGTTGACCAGCGCCTGCGGCTCGATGGCCTTGCCGCGCAGCCGCTCGACGATCGCGGCCTCGACCTGCTGCTGCGTGCGGCCGGCGACCTGAATGCGCCCGGCGTAGGGAACGGTCACGGAGCCGTCGCGGCCGACCGTCTGCTCCGGGATTGCGGCGGAACGCGACCCGGGGCTGACATTGCCGCCGTCGCCAGCGGAAAAGAGGCCGCCGGCGGCCGCCTCCCACACCGTAATCTGAATCGTGTCGCCGACGCCGATAGTCTGCGACGCAGGCGCGCGCCCGTCTCCGAAGAAGCCGCGCAGGGTCGGCGGGGCGCGGCGGGCGAGCAGGTTCAGCGACTGGCTATTGATTTCCACCCAGGCGAACGGCGGCGCGCCTTCCTCTGCGGGAGAATAAACGCTTTGAACCATCGCGTCGCGCGTGGGGCCGGCGGCCGGCGTGATGCCGCACCCCGCCAGCGCCGCCGAAAGGGCGACGAGCGCGACGACTTGAAACTGATTGAGACCGACGGCTTTCAATGTTGCTCCAGATCCAGGGCGCTCCTGCGAGTCGACGGCCACCCTACCGGAAGTATCGTTCTCTTCCAACGACATGGCGCCGCCTCCCGCATAGAGGCCACCGAATTGGCCCCTAATGTGGCGCTTCTGCCACATTGTCATTTCCATGAAATTTAACGATCCCGTTAATCGGGATTAAAGGTTAACGAAACATTTGAAGCGCCTGTCGGCGGGTCACTCGTCGCCCCGCGAGGCGGTCGTCATTTTTCGCCCGTCCAGATACAACTTCACGACGAGACCGAGAACGGCCAACGCGGCCATGGCGATGATGGCGACGTCGATCGCCGGCAGGCGGTCGTCGAGGCTTTCCGGCACGCCGAGCGCGATCGCGGCGAAAGGCCAGAAGGCCAGCAGCAGGCGGAATTCCGTCACGCCGATGCCGATATAGGCCATCTGTTCCACATGGCGGGTGGCGGCCCGAATGTAGCCGTAGGAGGAAAACAGCAGATAGCACACGACGACGATGGTGGCGGAACGCATCGTCAGAAACGGCGAGAATCCATAGGCCACGAGCAAGGTCAGATGTGAAAATAATTCGCCAAGATGGTGCAGCATCCCGACGGCGGGAACTTCGGTCCCGCGGCTGCGGGCGAGCGGCAGGTCAAGCGAGAGGCCGAACCCGTTGACCGCCATGGCGAGAGGGACGAGCCAGACCGCTCCCGGCCAGGTCTTGCAGAGCGCTAGGGCCGTCGCCGCGACGGCGGCGGCTGCGGCGCCGAGAAGGGAGAGCTGGGCGGGTTCGACCCAGGCGGGCGCCTCGCCGACCAGCGCCTGTACGAGCCTGCTTTCTACGTTCCGGAGGAAACTACGGGTGCGCTGCGCCGGATCGCCGAAGACCCATCTGAACAGATCGCGCATTACTCCGCCTTGTTCGCTGACGCAGACCACGCAATAGGAACGCCGGGAAACTAAACGCTTTAAGAGCCGGAGGGAACCTCCGCCTATCAAATCAGCTTAACAACTTGGCGACGCCGCACAAGCGGTCGGCCAGGCGCCTCGTGCTTGGGCGCCCGTCGTTCCTCCGTAAACATGGATTAAGATTTCACTCGTAAAAATTTGTTTCAAATTGTCAAGTTGACGTCGGGGGTGGGGGTTGTTCAGCTTTCGCATCGGGCCGGAGTTCAAGGCTGGAGCGACGCAGCGCCGCGCAGAGCCCGCGCCCGCGTCAGAGATGGTTTTCGCCGCCCGCGCCCGCGCGCGCCGTCTCGGACAGGCGAAAAAGGCGACAGCCGCCCTTGCCCTGCTCGCCGCGCCCCTCCTCGCCGTTCAGGCGCACAGATCCGCAAGCGTGGCTCCCGCCGCGCCGGCCACGGCCTCCCTGCCCGTTCGCCCCGGCGCCCCGGCCATTGAGCCGCAGCATATCCTCGAAGCGAATATCGCGCACGGCGGAATCGACTTCACCGCCACCAGCGCGACCTGCGCGCAAAACGGCGCCGCCTCGGCCAGCTGCGCCCAACCGAGACGCGCGCCGAAGGCCGCGCAAAAAAGGAAACCCGCCTCCGGCGCGGCCCGTTGAAAGACTGCGCCGCGCCGGCTTTCGGGGTTATGTTGCCCGCCGAACCGTTCTGGAGGACGCGGCATGTCGGAAAAAATTCGCACGTCTCGCGCGGATGGCGTGCTGGAGATTCTTCTTGACCGCCCAGGGAAGAAGAACGCCCTCGACCGCGAAATGTATCTCGCGCTCGTCGAGGCGCTCTCGACGGCGGGCGCGGATCCAGAAACGCGGGCGGTTCTCCTCGCCGGCGCAGGCGAAGACTTCACGGCGGGCAATGATCTCGCCGATTTTCGCGACTTCATCGACACCCCCCTCGACTTCCCCGCCCTCGCCTTCGTGCGGACGATCGCCGCCTTCCAGAAGCCGATCGTCGCGGCGGTCGCGGGAGACGCGGTCGGCGTCGGGACCACACTGCTCTTTCATTGCGACCTCGTCTATGCGAGCGCCGACGCGCGCTTCCGGATGCCCTTCATCGACCTCGGCCTCGTGCCGGAGGCAGGCGCGAGCCTGCTCGTTCCGCGGCGGATCGGCCTCGCGCGCGCCTCGCAATATCTTCTTCTGGGAGACAGTTTTTCCGGCGAAGAGGCGTTGCGGCTGGGGATCGTCAACGCGCTCGCCGCGCCCGAGACCGTGCGCGCGGCCGCCCGGACGGCGGCGCTGAAGCTCGCGGCCAAGCCGCCCGAGGCGCTGCGCGCCTCCCGCCGGCTGATGCGCGGCGATCCGGCAGAAATTCTGGCGCGCATCGACGAGGAGGCCGCCCTATTCGCGCGAGCGCTCGCCTCGCCACTGGCGCGCGAGCGTCTCGCGGCCTTCTTCGGGCGGACGAAATAGCCGGCTCAGCCGTCGATATTGGCGTAGTTCACGAGCCGGGAGGCGCGGATCAGTATGATGCGCATTTTCTCGCCGGCCCGCGCGCAGGTCGCCGCGATGCGCTCCATGTCCTCGGGCGCGCCGTCGCGGAACTGACGACGAACCGACGCGACGCTCGCAAGGGCGATCACGTCAAGTTCGGCGACGAAGGTTTCGAAGCGGCGGCGGAAGGCCGGGCTGAGCTGCTCATAGGCGGCGAGCGCGGAATGCCGGCCCGACAGTTGCGACTTGCGGAAATATTCCTGATAGCTGACCGGCCGCCAGGCGCAGAGATCCTCGAGCAGCTCCGGCATTTGCGGGATCTGTTCAAGAATCATCACGAGTTCGTTGAAGAGATTCAGGTAATCATTGGCGAGGCCCGAAACCGGGTTCACGAGCGTCTTCGACTGCAACTCCTCGACGGCCTTTTGCCGCGTCTGGCCAGGTTCGATCAGCTGCACGTCCAGGTTCATTTGGCCTCACCAACGCACTCGCGGCCACGTTGACGCGAATCTGATAACAAACTCTTGCGCCCTAATCGGACCAAGGCTGCGGTCAAGCCGGCGTTTTCCGCGCGGCCTTTGCGGGCGGACAGCAAGGAGCGAGTCGGTCGTCATGTGCGGACGTTACGCCCTCACCTCGGCGCCGGAGGCGCTCCGGAATCTGTTCGGCTACGTAGAAACCCCCAATTTCCCAGCGCGATACAACATCGCGCCAACCCAGCCCATCGCGATCGTGACCGCCGAGCGCAGTCCCTCGGGCGGGCCGCCGTTGCGACGGTTCCGGCTGGCGCGCTGGGGATTCCTGCCCGGTTTCGTGAAGGATCCGGCCGACTTTCCGTTAATCATCAACGCAAGATCGGAAACGGTTTGCGAGAAGGCGAGCTTCCGCGCGGCCATGAAACGGCGCCGCTGCCTCGTTCCCGCCGACGCCTATTACGAATGGCTCAAGCTCGGCGCCGGCCGCAGGGTCGAGAAACGCCCCTATCTCTTCCGCCGCGCCGACGGCGCGCCCATGGGGCTCGCCGGCCTGTGGGAGACCTACGCGGGCGCGGACGGCTCGGAAATCGACACGGCCTGCATTCTGACCACCGACGCCAATGGCGCGACGGCCGCCGTCCATGACCGTATGCCGGCGATTCTGGAGCCGCGCGATTTCCCCGCCTGGCTCGATTGCGACGCCGTTGACGCGCGGCGGGCCGCGGGGCTTCTGAAGCCCGCCCCGGACGACGCCCTGACTTTTTTCGAGATCGGCCCGGCGATCGGCAGGACGACCGCCGACGGGCCGCAGTTGCAGGAGCCTGTCGCGCGACGGAACTTCGGCTAATCAGAGCAGCTTGCCCGGGTTGAGCACGCCCCGGGGATCGAGCGTCCTCTTGAGCGCGCGCATCACGTCGAGCGCGACCGGGTCTTTTACTTGCGCCAACAGATCGCGCTTCATCCGGCCGATGCCGTGTTCGGCCGAAATCGACCCGCCATAGTCGTGAACGAGTCCATGGACCAGCGCGTTCATTTCGTCCCATTGCGCGAGGAACGCCGCCTTGTCGGCGCCGGCCGGCTGCGAGACATTATAATGGAGATTGCCGTCGCCCATGTGGCCGAAGGGGACCGGCCGCGCCAGCGGAAAACGCGCCTCGACGCGGCGCCCCGCCTCCGCGATGAAATCGGGGATGCGGTCGATCGGCACGGAAATATCGTGCTTGATCGAGCCGCCCTCGCGCTTCTGCGCTTCAGAGAGGCTCTCGCGCAGGCGCCAGAGCGCCGCCGCCTGATCGAGCGAATGCGCCAGCGTCGCATCCCGCGCGCGGCCGGCGTCGAGCGCCTCCGACAGAGCCGCGCGCGCCACGCGTTCGGCCTCGCCGTCCGCGAAGCCCGCGATGTCGATCAGCGCGTACCAGGGATGGGCGGCCGCGAGCGGATCGCGCGTTGCGGGAATGTGTCGCAGCACGAGGTCGAGCCCGAGGCGCGGCATGAGTTCGAAGGCGTGCAGGCCCGGGCCGGCGCGATCCTTCACGAAATTCAAGAGCGACAGCGCCTGTGCGGGATTTTCGAGACCGATAAAGGCGACGGCGCGCGAGCGCGGGCGCGGGAAAAGCTTGAGGGTCGCGGCGGTGATGACGCCGAGCGTGCCTTCCGAGCCGACGAAAAGCTGGGTGAGGTTGTAGCCCGTGTTGTCCTTGCGCAGTTTGCCGAGCGTCGACAGCAGCCGCCCGTCGGCGAGCGCGATTTCGAGCCCGAGGACGAGATCGCGCGCGGCGCCGTAGGCGAGCACATGCACGCCCCCGGCGTTGGTCGCGAGATTGCCGCCGATCGTGCAGCTTCCTTCGGAGGCGAGCGACAGCGGGAAATAGCGGTCGACGGACTGCGCTGCGTCCTGCGCCCGCGCAAGCGTCACGCCGGCTTCTAGAGTCATGGCGTCGGAAGCGGGATCGACCTCGCGAATGCGGTCTAGCCTTTGCAAGGAAAGAACGATTTGCCGGCCGCTCGAGTCTGGCGTCTGGCCGCCGACGAGGCCGGTGTTGCCGCCCTGCGGCACGACGCCCACGCCGCAGCCGTTGCACAGCGCGAGAATGCGCGCCGTTTGATCCGCAGCGGAAGGTTTGACGACACACGCCGCCCGCCCGCGATAAAGGTCGCGCGGTTCGGACAGATAGGCGTCCATATCCGCCGGGTCGGTTATGACGGCGGAGACGCCCACGATCGCCCTGAGGCGATCGCAGAGGTCGGGCGCGTCAGGCCAAGCGCTCTGAAGCAGAGAAGCGCCCTCTTTATCGAAGCCGGACGTCAGTAGCGGCGACGGGCCTTCTCATCTTTCTTGCGGGCGTAGACGTAAGCGCGCGCTGCCGAAGGCGCGCTTGCGAGGACGACACTGCACAATGCTGCGGCGATTAGCGCATTCATCATGACCATCTCCTTCCAGTTCTCGGAAATCACTCGATTCCCGCCTGCACCGGACCATCGAGCAAATCCTATGCCTGATTTTTTTCTTCGGCAACCGGCTTTGCCATCGGCCCTGTCAAATCAGTCTCAATTCCCTCCATTGGCTCATTCTCGTCACAGGAATGTTACCTAAAAATTAAGTGATTCACCCTAGAAGACGCCGTTTTGGCCGCTTTGGCCCATTCCCGCGCGAAAAATTCGCAACAATCTCCACATGGGGAGAATGCCGGAACTGATCAATGGGCGTGATCGTTCCGGGCGAAAATCCGCCTTTGAGTAAAATTGCGGCGTCGCGCGCGAAAGTTTGCGCACTGCAAGAGACCGCGATGACGGTTTTCGCCTGCGAACGGGCGATTTCCTGCGCCTGCGCCATCGCCCCGGCGCGCGGCGGATCGAAAACGACGACGTCGAAAGGCTCGAGTTCCGCCGCCGACAGCGGGCGTGCGAAGAGATCCCGGGCGGCGCCGTCGAGCGGTTTGAGCCCGGCCGCCATCCGCGCGCCGGCGAGCATGGCGTCGACCGCTGCGGCCGACGCGTCATAGGCCGAGACGCGCGCCGTCGACGCGAGCCGCAGCGCGAAGGCGCCGACGCCGCAAAAGAGATCGGCGACGCGCCGCGCGCCCGCCGCCGCGGCCAGCACGAGGGAAGCGATGGCCGCCTCCCCCGCCGCCGTGGCCTGAAGGAAGGAGCCGGGGGGAGCAGGAACGCGCGCCGGGCCGATCTCGACGAGCGGCGGACGGCGCAGCGTCACGAGCCGCCCATGATTTGACAAGCGCGCGAGGTCGTGCGCTTGCGCCGTCTCGATCAGCGCCGCCGTCTCGCGCTCGTCCAGCGGCCCGGCGCCGCGTAGATCGACGTCCATCCCCGCCAGCGTCGCGGCGACGGCGAGGTCCAGCGGCTTAGCCCGCGCGACGAGGATCTGCGCCATGTCGCGCGCCGCGGCGAGCGCGCCGGAAAGCTCGGGAACGAGCAGCGGGCAGGCGTCGATGTCGACGATCTCGTGCGAGCGCGCCGCCATGAAGCCGACGCGCGCGCGTCCCTTCTCCATTCGGGCGTGAAAGACGACGCGACGGCGCCCCGCGCCATGCGCGTCGACCAGCGGCGCGACCTCGAAAGCGAGGCCGGCGTTGCGCAGGGCGGTCTCGACGAGGCCGCGCTTCCATTCGGCATAGGCGGGCGACGCGAGGGCCTGGACCGCGCAGCCGCCGCACCGGGCGTAATGCGGGCAGATCGGCGCGACGCGGTCGGGAGAGGCGTTGACGACGTCCACGAGCCGCCCGTGGTCGCCCTCGACCTCGGCCAGCACGGTTTCGCCCGCGAGCGCATAGGGGACGAAGACGCGCGCGCCGCCGTCGCGCGCGACACCCTCCCCGCGCGCGCCGAGCCGTTCGATGCGCAATTGCTTCATGGGCGAGCCGCGTGGATGAGAAATTCGCGATTGCCGTCGCCGCCTTCAATCGGCGAGGCCGCGACGCCGAGGACGCGCCAGCCCAGCGCCTCGATGTCGCGCCCCGCCTTCTCGCAGACCTCGGCGTGGATTTTCGCGTCGCGCACGACGCCTTTTTTCACCGCCGCGCGGCCGGCCTCGAATTGCGGTTTGACGAGCGCGACAAGCTCCGCCTGCGCCGCCGCGAGCGACAGCGCATTGGGGAGAAGCGCCGCGAGCGAGATGAAGCTCGCATCCATGACGACGAGCGAGGGCGGCTCGGCGAGCTGCGCGGGGGTCAGCGTGCGCGCGTCTTGCCCTTCCATGGAGGTCACCCGCGCGTCGCGGCGCAGCTTCTCGTGCAGCTGGCCATGGCCGACGTCGACCGCCGCCACATGGCGCGCGCCGCGCGCGAGCAACACGTCGGTGAAGCCGCCGGTCGAGGCGCCGACGTCGAGGCAGAAGCGACCCGAGGGGACGACGCCGAAAACGTCGAGCGCGTGGGCGAGCTTAACGCCGCCGCGCGATACCCAGGGGTAAGGCGCCGAGGCGACGATCCGCGCGCCTTCCGCGATCGGCGCAGAGGGTTTCGTCAGCACGCGCCCGTCGACGGCGACGAGCCCCGCCTCGATCGCCTCGCGCGCCTTGGCGCGGCTCTCGAAAAGCCCGAGTTCGTGAAGCGCCGCGTCGGCGCGCCGGCCCGCCATCACTCGCCTGTCTGCAACAGCGCGCCTGCGCGGCGCGCGCTGTTCAGCAGGCGGCTGAACAGCAGGCCCGCGAGCAGGAACAGCAGGACGTCCAGCGCGAAGCCCTGCGCCATCAAATCCCAGCGCGCGACATGATCCAGCAGCAGGGCGCGCAGCCCCTCGAACACATAGGTCGGCGGCAGCAGCCAGGAAATCGGCTGAACGAGCGGCGGCAGCACCGAGACGGGATAATAGACCGCGCCGAGCGGCTGGATGGCGAACATCAGCGCCCAGACGAGACTCTCGGCGCCCATGCCATAGCGCAGCAGCAGGCCGGAGATGAACAGCCCCACCGTCCAGGCGAAGAGCAGCAGGATCGCGAAGAAGGCGCCGAGCGCGAGGCCGAGGGACCAGAGATTGAAGCCGAACAGCCAGATCGCGAGGAAGGACACTGGCAGCGTGCTGATCGTGAGCCGCACGAAACTCATCGCCATCAGCGCAACCGCGAATTCGCTCATGCGCAGCGGACTCATCAGGAGATTGGCGAGATTGCGCGACCACATCTCCTCCAGAAAGGAAAAGGAAAAGCCCTGCTGCGCGCGCAGCAGGATGTCGAGCAGCAACACGCCGCCGACAAGCGCGCCGGCCGCGACCTCCATGCCGCCCGGCGGCCGGCCGGCCTGCGCCTTCACGAGATAGGTCTGCAGGAAGCCCCATGTGAAGAGCTGCACGATCGGCCAGTAGATGATCTCGACGAGCCGGAATCCCGACGAGCGCAGCACGTAAACATAGCGCAGCATCATCGCGCCGACGCGCTTGAAAGAGAAGCCCGCGCTCACGCCGGCGCCCCCGAACGGCCGCGCGCGACGTCGAGAAAAACCTCCTCCAGATTGGCGCGGCCATAGCGCGCGAGAAGCTCCGCGGGCGAGCCGTCGTCGACGATGACGCCTTCCTTCAGCATCAGCACCCGGTCGCACAGGCGCTCGACCTCGCCCATGTTGTGCGAGGCGAGGAGGATCGCGCAATTATGCGTCGCGCGATGCGCCTCGAGTCTTGCGCGCACCCAGTCGGCCGTGTCGGGATCGAGCGAGGCGGTGGGCTCGTCGAGCAGCAGCAGTTGCGGATCGTTGACGAGCGCCTTGGCGATGGCGACGCGCGTTTTCTGCCCGGCCGAGAGCCGGCCCGTCGGCCGATCGAGAAATTCGCGCAGCGCCAGCGCGTCGGCCAGCTCCTCGATTTTCCCGTCGACGTCGGCGACGTCGTAGAGAAGGGCGAAGACGCGGAGATTCTGCCGCACGGTGAGGCGATGCGGCAGATCGACATAGGGGCTCTCGAAATTCATGCGGCCGGCCACCGCGTGGCGCTCGCGCAGGAGATCGCGGCCGAAGACGCGGATCTCGCCGGCGCCGGGCTCGATCAGCCCCATCACCATGCCGATCGTCGTCGTCTTGCCCGCGCCATTGCCGCCAAGCAGCCCGGTCACGGAGCCGGGCGGCAGGGAAAAATCGAGCGGGCCGACGACGCGCTTGGCGCCGTAGCTCTTGGAGAGGCCGTGAACCGCGAGCGCCGGTTCTTGCGATGACGGGGACATGCCGGGGTTATGGCTTGCCGGGGCGGCCCCGGCAAGGCCGTCATTTCTGGCACTCGGGACAAAAGAAGGTCGAGCGCCCCGACTGCCTCGCGCGCGCGATCCTCCCCTTGCAGCCCGGCGTGAGGCAGGCGGCGCCTTCGCGATCATAGACACGGAAGGCGTGCTGGAAATAGCCGAGAGAGCCATCCGCCTGCCGGTGGTCGCGCAACGACGATCCGCCGGCGGCGAGCGCGTCTTCGAGCACCTGACGGATCGCCTCCGGCAGGCGCGCCAGCGCGGCCGTCGGCCTCCCCGCCGCGCTCACGAGCTTGCCTCCCGCGCGCAGGGGCGAAATCCCGCAACGGTGCAGCGCCTCGCAGACATAGATATTGCCCAGCCCTGCGATGAGCCGCTGGTCCAGAAGCAGCGCCTTGACGGGCGCCGCGCGGCCGCGAAAGGCGCGGGCGAGAAAGGCGGCGTCGAGGCCGCCCCCGAGCGGCTCCGCGCCCAGCCCGCTGAAAAGCCTGTGCGCGTCGAGCTCGCGCGTCGCGACCAGCAGCATGAAGCCGAAGCGGCGCGGATCGTTGTAGACGACGCGCGCGCCGCCCTCCATGTGGAGGACGACATGATCATGCGCCGCGTTCTTGTCGCGCGGGCGGTGAAAACGGCCCGGCGTCTCGTCGTCCATGCGAAACGAGCCGCTCATGCCGAGATGCATGACGAGCGTCTCGTCGCCGTCGAGATCGGCGAGGAGATATTTGGCGCGGCGCCGCAGGTCGACGATGCAGCGGCCTTTCAGCCGGTCGGCGAAGCGCGGCGGAAATGGAAAGCGCAGGTCGGGACGCCGCTGCTCGACCCGCGCGATCCGCTGGCCGACCAGCGCTGGGGCGAGGCCGCGACGAACCGTTTCGACTTCGGGCAGTTCGGGCATCGGCGCGCCGCCGCCCCGTCACTCCACCAGCGCGGCGCTCTTGCCCTTCGCCTTCTTGCGCTCGTTGGGATCGAGAATCGCCTTGCGCAGGCGGATCGACCTCGGGGTCACTTCCACGAGTTCGTCGTCCTCGATATAGGCCAGCGCCTTTTCCAGCGTCATCTTGATCGGCGGCGTGAGGCGCACGGCCTCGTCCTTGCCGGCGGCGCGGATGTTGGTGAGCTGCTTGCCCTTGAGCACGTTGATTTCGAGATCGTTGTCGCGGGTGTGCTCGCCGACGATCATGCCGCGATAGACCTTCCAGCCCGGCTCGATCATCATCGGACCGCGGTCCTCGAGCTTCCACATGGCGTAGGCGACCGCCTCGCCCTGATCGTTCGAGATCAGCACGCCGTTGCGGCGGCCCTGAATCTCGCCCTTGTAGGGCGCATAGTCGTGGAACAGGCGGTTCATGATCGCCGTGCCGCGCGTGTCGGTGAGCAATTCGCCCTGATAGCCGATGAGGCCGCGCGTCGGCGCGTGGAAGACGAGACGCAGGCGATTGCCGCCGGACGGGCGCATCTCGATCATTTCGGCCTTGCGCTCGGACATTTTCTGCACGACGACGCCGCTGTGCTCCTCGTCGACGTCGATGACGACCTCCTCGATCGGCTCCAGCAGATCGCCGGCCTCGTCCTTCTTGAAGACGACCTTGGGGCGCGAGACGCCGAGTTCGAAGCCCTCGCGGCGCATGGTCTCGATGAGGATGGCGAGCTGCAATTCGCCGCGGCCCGAGACGATGAAGGCGTCGCCCATCGGCGCGTCCTCGACGCGCAGCGCCACATTGCCCTCCGCCTCCTTGAAGAGGCGCGCGCGGATCATGCGGCTCGTGACCTTGTCGCCTTCCGTGCCGGCCAGCGGGCTGTCGTTGACGAGGAAGGTCATGGAGAGCGTCGGCGGGTCGATCGGCTGCGCCTGCAGCGGCTCGTTCACGTCGAGCGCGCAGAGCGTGTCGGCGACGTTGAACTGCTCGAGGCCCGCGATGGCGACGATGTCGCCGGCCTCCGCCTCCTCGATCGGCTGGCGCTCGATGCCGCGGAAGGCCAGGATCTTGGAGACGCGCCCCTGCTCCACGACCTTGCCCGCGCGGTCGAGCACCTTCACCGGCTGGTTGGGCTTCACGACGCCTGAGAACACCCGGCCCGTGATGATGCGGCCAAGATAGGGGTTGGCTTCGAGCAGCGTGCCGAGCATGCGGAAGCCGCCTTCCTCGACCCTGGGCGCGGGCACGTGCTTCAGCACGAGATCGAAGAGCGGCGCCATGTCGTCCTTCGGACCGTCCGGCTCCTCGGCCATCCAGCCCTGCTTGGCCGAGCCGTAGATGATGGGGAAGTCAAGCTGTTCGTCGGTCGCGTCGAGGGCGGCGAAAAGGTCGAAGACCTCGTTGACGACTTCCGAGACGCGCGCGTCGGGCTTGTCCACCTTGTTGACGCAGACGATGGGCTTCAGCCCGATCTTGAGCGCCTTGCCGACGACGAATTTCGTTTGCGGCATGGGGCCTTCGGCCGCGTCGACGAGCACGATGGCGCCGTCGACCATGGAGAGGATGCGCTCCACCTCGCCGCCGAAGTCGGCGTGGCCGGGGGTGTCGACGATGTTGATGCGGATGTCCTTCCAGACGACCGAGGTCGCCTTGGCGAGAATGGTGATGCCGCGCTCTTTTTCGAGATCGTTGGAGTCCATCACGCGCTCGGCGACGCGCTGGTTCTCGCGAAAGGCGCCCGACTGACGCAGGAGACAGTCGACGAGCGTGGTCTTGCCGTGGTCGACGTGGGCGATGATGGCGATATTGCGCAGCTGCATGTGCCGGCTTTCAAATGAAACAGCCGCGACCCGGTCCGGGGCGGGGAGCGGCCCGGAGCGCGGCGGCGGCTTCATGTTGCGATGCGGCGGGTTTTAGCCGAACGCGGGGGGAATTGGAATGGGGAAGACTAAGGGGGCGGGAATCGGAGCGGGAGCGTCTCCGAGCGCTGGGCGCGACAGCGGCCATTACTTCCTTTCAACCGAAAAGTTCTACAAGATTAATAAAATTCGTAAATAAGGAGCGGAATCCGATCAAATGGCATCGGCGGCAGCACTCCAGAGCCGATACCGGACAACAAGCGCAGCTTTGCTCGACTCAGACTACTCGGATTCTGCTCCGGCTTGCCTTTGCAAGCAAAGCGGCCACAGCTCAATTACGTAAATCATTTTAATTTTACGTTTACAAAAAGAGCCTATAAATTCGACAGCGGCTAACTGATTTTTGAGATTTAATACTTGAGTATGAAAAAAATTAGTGTATGCTCCAATTGAAGCAATTTTTAAATTGCTTCAAGGATGAAGTAGCAAAAATTTGAGCGAATAAGGAGCTTATAAAAATGGTTTTACAACTTCTGAAATCTGAAGATACGACAATTGTCGACATCAAAGAGCACCAGGGCTGGTACGCTTGGGAAAACCTCCAACCGCCGGGACCACACAGGCTTCACGTCATAGGGGATGTTGTGGTCTCGAATCCGGGCGTGGAGGCGAGCTTGGTCGAAAAATATCCTCAAGGCTTCAACCCAACCATTCTACTCCTTGAATTAATTTTGGTTCAAAGACCGGGAATCTGGCCGCAGGTGCTCGTTAAGAAGCAAGTTCATTTCGAAAAGATTACTCAAGACATCCCTTACAAATATAGGTCTGTGGAGATTTTCTCAGGTGGAGATATACAGCCAATCGTTGCCCTTCCCGTGGATGAAGTGAAATAATGGCAACCTGATCCAAGCAATATACAGCTACGCAGCTCAAACGCTGCGTAGCTCTCAACTCACATAAACCTTGTCCGGCAGTTCATCCCCCTCCGCCCCCGGCGGCGCCGCGCGCGCCAGCAGCCGGCCGCATTCCTCGATCGCCGCCACAAACCCATCCGCGCACCGCCCCTGACCCAAAAAGGTCAGCAAAGGCTCCAGCGCGGCCTTCCATTCCGCGTCGGAAATCTTCCCCGTCAGCCCCTCGTCGGCGACGATGCGGGCGTAGTGCTCCGCGAAGGAGACGAAGATCAGCACGCCCGTGCGGCCCTTCGTTCCCGTCACGCCCCGCGCGAAAAACTGCTCGATGGCGGCGCGCTCGGCGCGGCGTTTCTTCACAAAGCGGGGGGTGAGCGCGAGGCGCAGCGGCATCCGCCCCACGATGAGCGCCGCGAACATGAAGACGCCGATCTGGATCGCATAGATGTCGATGGCCGACAGCGCGGTGAATTCCGCCAGCGGCCAGGGCGTGGCCAGCGCGAAAAAGGCCGCCCAGAGCGGCGGCACATAGGCGTAATCCGACGCGCGGCGCGCGAGCGCGCAGACGATTTCGCCGGACGTCTTTTTCTCCGCCTCGCCGATGGCCTGCGCGATGCGGTCGAGATCCTGCTCCGAGAGCCGCATCACCAATCCCCCGAGGCGCCGCCGCCGCCCGACGAGCCGCCGCCGCCGGAGAAACTGTCGAAGCCCCCGCCGCCGCCCCAGGAGGAGCCGCCCGAGGAGCCGAAGTCGTCCCATCCGCCGCCTGACGGCGGCAGGATGATGACGGGCGGCCCGCCGCGGCGATAGCGCCGGTAATGCGCCGGCCGCGAACCGGCGCTCCTCGCCATCATGATGAAAATGAAGATGAACAGCGCAAAGATGACGAGCGGCAGAAGCTCCTCGAACAGCGAGGGCTCCGGCGGCAGCTTCTTCACCCACTCTGATTTGTCGCCGCTCAATATCTCGATGATCCCGTCGACGCCGCTCTCGATCCCGGCGTTGAAATCGCCCGCCTTGAATTTGGGCGTGACCGCGCTCGCGATGACGACCTTGGAGAGCGCGTCGGTGAGCACGCCCTCGAGCCCGTAGCCAACCTCGATGCGCATCTTGCGCTCGTTGGGCGCGACGAGAAAAAGGACGCCATTGTTTTTTTTCGCCTGCCCGAGCTTCCAGTAACGGAAGAGTCCGTTGGCGTAGGTCTCGATGTCATAGCCTTCGAGCGAGCGAACCGTCGCGACGACGAGCTGGATGCTCGATTTGTCTTCGAGATCGCGCAGTTTCGAGCCGAGCGCGGCCCGGGTGGAGGCCTGCAAAATCCCCGCCTGATCGACGACGCGGCCGGTGAGTTCGGGATAGGTTGGCGCCGCGATGGCGAGCCCGGCGAGCAAAGCGAAGACCAGGGCGAGAAGCCCCCCCAGCGCGCGGCGATCGGCGAGGGCGCGCATGGTCAGCCGCCGGCGCAGCGGGCGCAGCGCCCGGCGATCTCGACGACCCGCGTGCGCGCCTTGAAGCCGGCGGCGCCGGCGAGCGCCGCGAGTTCGCGCGCGAGCCCGGCGGAGGTCGCCTCCTTCACCTCCCCGCATTGCTCGCAGATGAGGAACACCACCGGCTCCTCGGCGCCATGGGAATGGCCGCAGACGACGAAGGCGTTCTTGGATTCGAGCCGGTGCGCGAGGCCGTTGTCGAGCAGAAAGGCGAGCGCGCGATAGACGGAGACGGGCGCCGGGCGCTTGCCCTCGGCGTCGGCCATGAGGTCGATCATTTCATAGGCGCCGACGGGGCGGTTCGCTTGGGTGAGAATGTCGAGCGCGCGGCGGCGCGCAGGCGTCATGCCGGAGATTTTTGCCGTGTCGTGCGGCGAAGGACTGCTCATACGCGCATTGTAGCGGGCGGCGGACGGAAAAACGAGACCGCGCGCCACGTCCCCGAGGGAAAACGGCCCCTGCAAGACTAAGTCACAGACGCGCAAGGCGTCTGAATGAAAAACTTGCGACAATACCGGATCAGCCGTCCGATCCCGGAAACAGAAAAAAGCAGATCAACGGCAAAACGAGCGTAACCGACGTGCGAAGCGCCGTGAAGCCGGCGCCGCGCGGACCGATAAACTTGGAGAAAATTCGATGAGTCCTGAATTCACCGCTTTGTTCATGATCGTCGCTTTCATGCTTGGCGTCGTCATGGTCGTCCTTGGCGGCGTCGGCTTCATGCGCGGCAATCTCGTGCTCATGCAGACGCGCTCGAAACTCGCGCAGGGGATCGTTTTCGCCGCAGCGGGGGCCATGTTCGTCGGCGGAATCGGCGTGCATTTCACCGGCAGCAGCAACACCGCCTTTCTCAAGGGCCAGATGCAGCGCGCCTCCGCCTGCGAACTCGAAGGCGAGAACGCTCATCCCGACGCCCGAGGCGGCAGGAGCGGCGTGATCGGTCGCCATATCGTCGCCTGCATGAACGCCGCGGGCTTCCGCTGGACGGACGCTGCCCCGCGCTGCCAAGAGGCGCCGGTCGCGACCAACGCCTATTGCTACGAGCCGGCGGACTGGTTCGATCGCGCGATCGTCACGGCGCAACTCGCCTTCGATTGAGACAGGGCCCCTGAGTCATGGCCTCGCGCAGGCGGCGGCGAATTTACGGAACTTCTCGGCGGCGCCCTTCAGGGGCGCCGTCTGCCGGGAGGCGCCAATGACGACCGTCAGCGCGTCCGCCCCCGCGAGCGCTGCGAAAATCGGGTCGCCGGCGCCGATGCGCCCCTCGAAACCGGGAACGCCGGCTTCTTCGTTGGGCGTCAGCTTTCCGGTTATCCTGGCCGAGACGCCGCCCGCGGAAATCACGGCGGTCGCGCTTTTTCCGGGCTTCAGCTTTTCCGAGGTCTCGGTAACGAAAAACGTCGCCGTTCCGCTTCGCGGCTTGCAGGAAAAGCCGCCAAAACTGTCGTCCGACTCGGGGACGGCGTAGCTGAGAAAGACCCGCCCGGGCTTTTTCTCTTCGAGCCCGGCGAGCGTCCAGACGCGCGTCTCCCCGGCGACGGCGGCCGGCGGCCCCCAGAGAAGCGCGCACAGGCCCAGACCCACAAACGCGCAGTTTACCATCGACGCCGCTTTGAGAGCCATGATTCCCCCGCCTCCCCGCTTTTCATCGACAGTAAAGCTTTCATTGGAAGAGTGCAGCAGCTTTCAATTCTTGCAGGAGTTTTTCATGTCTTTGGACGAACAGGCCGCGCTTTCGCTGCGACGCGAAATTTATGCGGACGGGGCCGCCCTGACGGCGGACCTCATCCGCCTCCTCGACTTGGGCCGCGCGGAAAAAGCCGAGCCTTCGCCGGCCTTCGCCGACCTCCTCGCCGAAGTCGCGACCGACGTCCTGCTCCGCCAGGTCGATCCGCCGAACTATATCCGCCAAGGCGACGCGGACACGCTCGTCCGGCGGCTCTCGCAGGGCGGCGGCCTCGCCAACCGCGCCGAATACGGCATGTTGATCCGAGTCATCCGCAACGCCGTGTCGGTCCCGCCCTCGCTCGCGGCCTTCGCCGTCGGCGAGATCGAGCGCGCGATCGTGTCGGGCGCGGCCGGCCATGCGACGGGCGTCGTCGCCCTCGAGGACATGGAGGCGTTGCGCACGGTCGTCTTCGCGGCGACCGCGGCGGACGCGGATTTGCGACGTTCTGGCGCAGTTGAAGTCTTCCCCGGCGCTGAAAACCTTAGTCGGCGGCCGCGCGCGCGGCGCATGACGGCCTGCGCCGTCTGCTCGGCGAGAGCTGAGGCGCGCCGCCGCGGCGGATGAAATTTCAAATTGCGTCGCCGGGCCCGCTCACTATAGTCCGCCGCGAATTTCCACCGAGCCCGAGCCGCACATGACCCGCGCCAAGAAAGAGATCAAGAAAGTCGTCCTCGCCTATTCCGGGGGCCTCGACACCTCCATCATCCTCAAATGGCTGCAGACGACCTATGGCGCGGAGGTCGTCACCTTCACCGCCGATCTTGGCCAGGGCGAGGAGCTGGGGCCGGCGCGCGAGAAGGCGCTGCTTCTGGGCGTCAAGCCCGAAAACGTCTTCATCGAGGATCTGCGCGAGGAATTCGTGCGCGATTACGTCTTCCCGATGTTTCGCGCCAACGCCGTCTATGAGGGCCTTTATCTCCTCGGCACCTCCATCGCGCGGCCCCTGATCGCCAAAAAGCAGATCGAGATCGCAAGGCGGATGGGCGCGGATGCGGTCTGCCACGGCGCGACGGGCAAGGGCAATGATCAGGTCCGCTTCGAACTCGGCTACTACGCGCTCGAGCCTGACATCGCCGTCATCGCGCCCTGGCGCGAGTGGGATTTCCAGTCCCGCACCGATCTCATCGCCTTCGCGGAAGCGCATCAGATCCCGATCGCCAAGGACAAACGCGGCGAGGCGCCCTTCTCCACCGACGCCAACCTCCTGCACACCTCCTCCGAAGGGAAGGTGCTTGAGGATCCGGCGCAGGAGACGCCCGATTACGTCTATTCGCGCACGGGCCATCCCGAAGACGCGCCGAACGAAGCGCAATATGTCACGATCGACTTCGAGAAAGGCGACGCGATCGCGATCGACGGCGTGACGATGTCGCCCGCGACGCTGCTCGCGAAGCTCAACGAGCTCGGCCGCCTGCACGGGATCGGCCGGCTCGATCTCGTCGAGAATCGTTTCGTCGGCATGAAGTCGCGCGGCATGTACGAGACGCCCGGCGGCACGATCCTGCTCGTCGCGCATCGCGGCATGGAGAGCCTCACGCTCGACCGCGGCGCCGCGCATCTCAAGGACGAGCTGATGCCGCGCTATGCGGAACTGATCTACAACGGCTTCTGGTTCTCGCCCGAGCGCGAGATGTTGCAGGCCGCGATCGACCATTCGCAACAGCATGTCACCGGCCGCGTGCGGCTGAAGCTCTACAAGGGCTCCGCGACGCTGGTGGGCCGCGAGAGCCCATGGTCGCTCTACGACCAGGATCTCGTCACCTTCGAAGAGGGCGGAACCTACGACCAGCGCGACGCCGAAGGCTTCATCAAGCTCAACGCGCTGCGGCTGCGGACGCTTGCGAAGAGGGCGGCGCGCGGCGCAAAGAGGTAACGGACGGGCGGCCTGCCTGCCCCTGTCTCTCCCCGCAGCGGGAAAATATCGGGGCCGGGAGGTCAGCGCCGCTCCCGAGCCACCTCCCGCCAGCCGATGTCTCGGCGGCAGAAGCCGCCCGGCCAGTCGATCGCGTCGACCGCCGCATAGGCCTTGGCCTGCGCCTCGGCGACGCTTGCCGCCAGCGCCGTGACGTTCAGCACGCGGCCGCCCGCCGCGAGTAGGCGCGCGCCTTCGACGCGCGTGCCGGCGTGGGTGACGATCACGTCCGCCATCGCCTCGGCCTTTTCGACGCCCTTGATCTCCGAGCCCGTCAGCGGCGCGCCGGGATAGCCCTTCGCCGCGAGCACGACAGTGAGCGCCGCCCGCGGCGAGAAACGCGGGCGCTTTCCGGCAAGGTCGCCGCGCGCGGCGGCGAGCGCGAGGGCGAGCAGATCGTCCTCGAGCCGGGGGAGGATGGCCTGCGCCTCCGGGTCGCCGAAGCGGTTGTTGTATTCGATGAGCTTCGGGCCATCGGCCGTCAGCATCAGCCCGGCGTAGAGAACGCCCTTGAAGGGCGCGCCTTTCTCCCGCATCGCGCGCATAGTCGGTTCGATGATCTCGGCCATGACGCGCGCCTCGATCTCCGGCGTCACGACGGAGGCCGGGGAATAGGCGCCCATGCCCCCCGTATTCGGCCCCGTATCCCCGTCGCCGACGCGCTTGTGGTCCTGCGCCGTGGCGAAGGGAACGGCGCGCGTTCCATCGCAGATCGCGAAGAAGGAAGCCTCCTCGCCTTCGAGAAACGCCTCGATCACCACCTCCGCGCCCGACTGGCCGAAGAGTCCCGCGAACATGGCCTCGACCGCCCGCTCCGCCTCCTCCAGCGTCTGCGCGACGACGACGCCCTTGCCGGCCGCGAGGCCATCCGCCTTCACGACGATGGGCGCGCCCTTTTCGCGCAGCCAGGCGAGCGCCGCGTCCTTGTCCGAGAAGCGCTCATAGGCGGCCGTGGGGATGCCGTAGTCCCGGCAGAGATCCTTGGTGAAGCCCTTGGAGCCTTCGAGCTGCGCCGCCGCCTGCGTCGGACCGAAAGCCAGAATTTCGGCGCGCGCGAGCGCGTCGACGAGGCCGCCGATCAGCGGCTGCTCCGGGCCGACGACGACGAGCGCGACTCCGTTCTCGCGGCAGAAGCGAATGACCGCGCCATGATCGCCCGCGTCGAGATCGACGTTGACGCCCACGCGCGCGGTCCCTGGATTGCCGGGGGCGACGTAAAGGCTCGTCAACAGAGGGCTTTTCGCCAGCGCATTGGCCATGGCGCACTCGCGCCCGCCCGATCCGATGAGAAGCACGTTCATGAGCGCCTTTTCCCTGCCTCGACCCGCGACGCGGCCCCGTTTACGCGGTTGCGCGCGGAAAGGAAACCGCTTCCCTCCGCGCCCGCAAATGCTCTAAACACGGCCGCACGTTTTCCTGAACCCCCGAGACGAAGCCAATGGCGCGCCAATTCATCTATCACATGCAGGGCCTCACCAAGACCTATCCGGGCGGCAAGAAGGTTCTCGACAACATCAACCTTTCCTTCTACCCGGACGCCAAGATCGGCGTGCTCGGCGTCAACGGGGCCGGCAAGTCAACGCTGCTGCGCATCATGGCCGGCATCGACAAGGACTTTACGGGCGAGGGCTTCGTCGCCGAAGGCGCGCGCGTCGGCTATCTGCCTCAGGAGCCGCAGCTCGATCCGGCGCTGAACGTGCGCGAAAACGTCATGCTCGGCGTGGCGGAGAAGAAAGCCATTCTCGATCGCTACAACGATCTCGCCATGAATTATTCGGACGAGACCGCGGACGAGATGACGAAGCTCCAGGACGAGATCGAGGCCAAGGGCCTGTGGGATCTGGACAGCCAAGTCGATCAGGCCATGGACGCGCTAGGCTGCCCGCCGGACGACGCCGACGTGACCAAGCTCTCGGGCGGAGAGCGGCGCCGCGTGGCGTTGTGCCGGCTGCTGCTCGAAAAGCCCGACATGCTGCTGCTCGACGAACCGACCAACCATCTCGACGCCGAGACGGTGAACTGGCTCGAGGGCCATTTGCGCAACTATCCGGGCGCGATCCTGATCGTCACCCACGACCGCTACTTCCTCGACAATGTGACGGGCTGGATCCTGGAGCTCGATCGCGGCCGCGGCATTCCCTATGAGGGCAATTACACCAGCTGGCTTAAGCAGAAGCAGAAGCGTCTCGCGCAGGAGGCGAGCGAGGACAAGGCGCGCCAGCGCGCGCTGGAAGCCGAAAGCGAGTGGATCGCGGCCAGCCCCAAGGCGCGCCAGGCCAAGAGCAAGGCGCGCATCCAGCGTTATGAGGAGCTCGTCGCCAAGCAGAACGACAAGGCGCCCACCACCGCGCAGATCATCATTCCGGTCGCGGAGCGCCTGGGCCAGAACGTCATCGACTTCGAGCACATCTCCAAGGCCTTCGGCGACAAGCTGCTGATCGACGATCTTTCCTTCAAGCTGCCGCCCGGCGGCATCGTCGGCGTGATCGGCCCGAACGGCGCGGGCAAGACGACGCTCTTCCGCATGATCACGGGGCAGGAAAAGCCCGACAGCGGCACGATCACGATCGGCGAGAGCGTGCAGCTCGGCTATGTCGACCAGTCGCGCGACGCGCTGCACGCCAACAAGACCGTCTGGGAGGAGATTTCGGAAGGCAATGAGGTGATCTACCTCGGCAAGCGCGAGATCAACTCCCGCGCCTATTGCTCGGCCTTCAACTTCAAGGGCGCGGACCAGCAGAAGAAGGTCGGCCAGCTCTCGGGCGGCGAACGCAACCGCGTGCATCTCGCCAAAATGCTCAAGAGCGGCGCGAATGTCCTGCTGCTCGACGAGCCGACGAACGATCTCGACGTCGACACGCTGCGCGCGCTGGAAGAAGCGCTGACGGACTTCGCCGGCTGCGCCGTGATCATCTCGCACGACCGGTTTTTCCTCGACCGCATCGCCACGCATATTCTCGCTTACGAAGGCGACTCGCATGTCGAGTGGTTCGAAGGAAACTTCGCCGATTACGAGGAAGACAAGAAGCGCCGGCTGGGCGTCGACAGCGTCATTCCTCACCGGTTGAAATACAAGAAGTTTACGAGGTGACCCCAAAAACCCGACGCCGGAGATCTGCCGCATGGCCCTTCGCCACGACGAACTGAAAAAAATTATCGCGGAAGGCGAAGGGCCTCTTGTCGAATTCAAGGAATCGGCGGCAGCAAAGAAAATTCCAGAGGCGGTCTGCGCATTCGCCAACGACATCAACGGCTCGGCGAAGCCGGGGCTCATTCTGATCGGCGTAAAGGACGACGGGACTGTCGTCGGCGCCACCAGTGACGACGAGTCGCTACAGAAGTTGGCGCAGATCCGCACGGATGGCAGCATTACGCCGACGCCCTCGATGACGATTGAGCCTCTGGAAGTTGATGGAAAGACCGTTGTAGCGATCAGCGTCAGCCCATCGGATTCCCCCCCTGTCCGATATAAGGGAGCCGCCTTCATCCGGGTGGGAACCACAGTCAGCCGCGCTACGGCCGAAGAAGAGCGCCGTCTTACCGAACAGCGCAGGAGTCGGTCCCTGCCGTTTGATGCGCGGGGAATCGCTGGATGCGGGATAGACGAACTGGATCTGAATCGATTCCGCCTCGACTATCTCCCGCAAGCGGTCAATCAGGCGGTTCTAGAGGAAAATGGCCGGACAACAGATGAGCAATTGTCGGCGCTGAAGCTGACCGACTACGGTGGATGTGTCACCCCCACAGGCCTGCTTGTTGCCGGTAAAGACCCGCTGCGGTTTCTGCCTGGCGCCTTCGTGCAATTCCGCCGGGTCGCTGGAAGGGAAATCACCGACGAAACCGACGATGAAATGCGCGCGTCCGGGACGCTCGACGTCGTCGTGCGGCTCATCGAGGATAAGCTCCGCGCGCACAATACGATTTCGCTCACGATTGGCGGCTCGCGCCATGAACGCCGGGCCCTTTATCCGGAAGCTGCGCTCCAGCAGGTTTTTCGCAATGCAATCATGCATCGCGACTACGAAGTATCCACGCCGGTCCGAGTGACTTGGTTCGATGATCGAATCCAAATCGACAACCCCGGGGGCCCGTTTCAGATTCCCTTGAACAGTTTCGGCAAGCCGGGATTCACCGGATATCGAAACCCCAACATCGCGGAGGCGATGCGGAATCTTGGACTTGTCGAAAGATTTGGCGTTGGATTGCCTCTCGCGAAAAAGGCTTTGAGAGAAAATGGAAATCCAGATCTCGATCTCCGGGCGGATGAAAATTTCGTATTTGCGGTATTGAGGAGACGTCCGTGAAAACAATCGCTTTTTTCAACAACAAGGGAGGCGTGGGCAAAACGTCGCTCGTCTTTCATCTTGCCTGGATATTGAACGACCTTGGCCATCGGGTCGTCGTTGCCGATCTTGATCCGCAAGCGAACGTAACGACCTTTTTTCTAGGAGAGGAGCGCGCGGCGAGTCTGCTGGAGTCGAAGAATGAGACCTATACGATCTATCAGGCGTTGCTGCCCCTGCTCGAAGGCATAGGGGATCTTGCCGAGATTGATCCTCAAAACATATCGAATGGTTTGAGCCTCATACCCGGCGACCTCGCGCTTTCGAGCGCGGAGGGTGAGCTCTCGACGCAGTGGTCGCAAACCCTATCGTCCGACGAGGCGCAAAAAAAGAGAGCTTTCCGCATCGTATGCAGCTTCTACCGAGCGATCGAACGCGTCGCTCGAAAGACGGATGCCACAATTGCATTGATCGACGTCGGGCCCAATCTCGGGCCACTCAACCGCACCGCCCTCGTTGCGAGCGATTATGTCGTTCTACCGATAGGCAGTGACGCCTTTTCGCTTCAAGGACTGAAGAATGTCGGCAAGACCTTGAGCGGTTGGAGGACGGAGTGGGCCGAAAAGCGTCGGCGATTTCCTGCAGGACTGCAGATCGCCCTGCCGGAAGGCGAGATGAAGGCCATCGGTTATGTCGTCAGCCGCTTCGCCATGCGCTCCGGCCGGCCAGCCAAGGCCTACTTCAATTGGGCGTCGCAAATGCCCCGCGCCTACCGTGAGTATGTTCTGGGAGAGAGCGACGGCGCCTGCGCGGATCCTGCGGATGATCCTCATTGCCTCGCTGAGTTGAAAGACTACCGGTCTTTGATGCCGATGGCGCAAGACGCCAACAAGCCCATTTTTTATCTCCGCGCATCGGATGGGGCCATTGGCGCGCATCAGGCGGGCGTCGCCGACGCTGGCCGGGATTTTAGGAGCTTGGCGACAAAAATACTGGAGCGCCTGCAATAGAAGGCTGTCAACGACGCTCCCGTCTATACAGTTTCCGCAGCTCGTCCTTCGCATTCTTCAGCACGCGGCGGCGGTCGGCGGGCAAGTCCCTGCCGGCGCGGTTGATGTAAAAGGTCAGCATCGACATGGCGGATCGGAAAGGCGTCTCCTTGCGGCGCGCGCTCTCCTCCGCCGACCGCTTGAGCGACAGCGCGATTTCCCGCGGGTCGTCGCGCGTGAAGACGCCCGGCTCGAGGTCGAGCGCATTGCTGCGGCGCGAAACTTCCGCGGACCAGCGGGCCTCCTTCCGCGCGTCGCGCGCCGTCATGACATCCTCGCTAAAACGCCCCCGGGCGAAAGAATAACTGAACGCCCCGCGAGAAAGGAAAAGGCCCGGCCGCTTTCGCGACCGGGCCGACGCCCCTTGAAAACCTGCCCTGAAACGCCAACCCCTCGAGAACGCCCCTGAAACAACTGCATCGAACACACATAAGGTGACCCTTTTTTAACTCCCTGTGTGTGCGCCGCCGCACGGAACGCGCGTGAAGCAGCGCCCTTGCCGCCACGATTTCGCCATCTGGCCGTGGCGACTTACGTCGAGAAATGTGCGGGGCGCAGAGAGGGGAAACGTCTCACAAATGAAATCAATCGCCTATTGCACGCTGGCGGCTCTCGCCCTCGCGGGCTGCGCGCAAACCGGATCGCCCATCGCCTCGGCGCCCGAATCCTATGTCAACGAGCCGCGGCCCGAGGAGACGCTGAAGGGCAAGGACGCGCTCGGGTCCCGGATCGCCCATTTCGCGCGGCTCTACGACATTCCCGAATCTCTTATTCACCGCTCCGTGCGGCGCGAGAGCAATTACAATCCGGCGGCGCGGCACGGGCCCTATTGGGGGCTGATGCAGATCCGTCACGACACCGCGAGGGGCATGGGCTATCACGGTCCGGCGAGCGGCCTGCTCGACCCCGACACGAACCTCACCTATGCGGTTCCCTATCTCGCCAACGCCTACAAACTCTCGGGCGGCGACGAGGCCCGCGCCATCCGGCTCTACGCCGGCGGCTATTATTACGAGGCCAAGCGCCGCCACATGCTCGACGAACTCCACAAGACGGCGCTCACCTCCGAATGACGCTCGGCTACTGGCTTTTGGGCGTGAAGGTGGAGCGCACGCGACCGCCTTGCGCCCCGCCGCCCTGCACGGTCGCGACGCCGCTCGTCACGTCATAGACGAGCCGGTCGCCCTTCACCACATTGTCGCCCTGGGTCAGGGTCACATTGCCGGTGAGATAGACCTTGTTCTCGGCCTTGTCGTAGCTGCCGCGGTCGCCCGCGCCGATCTGATCCTTGGAAACGAGCGTCACCGGCCCGTCGGCGTCGATGTGCCGGACGCGGTCGTTGCTCGTCGCGCCGCCGGCGGCGGCCCCTTTCCCTTCCAGAAAAATTGTCAGGCGCGAAGCCTTCAGCGTCGACGGCCCATTCGTGACGATCACGCCGCCGGAATAGACGAGCTTCTGCTCCTGGTCGAAATAATCGAGCTTGCCGGCGTCGATGTTGAGGGGATCCCTGGCGGTGGCGCCGGGGAGAATGCCCCCCGAACGGCCGCTCTTCGCGCATGCCGGCGCAGCGACGAGAACCGACGCCGCGACTGCGGCGAAAATGATCTGGCGTTTCATCTGTCTCTCATTGCGCCGCGCGCGCTCCATCCCCGGGCGCCCCGCTTTCCCCATAGAGCACGGAGCGCACATGGCCCGAGAACGTCGCGCGCCGCTCCTTTTGCGAAAATTCCGCGCGATCCGCAACGACGTCGCCGCCCTCGATCTTCAGGGTCACGGGCTTGTCGGTGGTCATCACGCCCGCTTTGAAATCCATCACGGCGGCGTCCATCCGCATGTCGAGATCCTTGTCGGCGCGGATCGTTACGCCGCCGCTCATCTCGGCGCGATCGTTTTTCGCGGTGTAGTGGGCCTTCGCCGCCGTCATGACGACCGAGCTTTCCCCCTGTGTCTCGACCCGCACGTCGAGGCCGTCCAGATCGAAGACCTCGGGCGTGCTGATGTCCTGAACGCCAACGCGCGCCCGGATTTCGTAGGGGCGGCCGTCCTTGCGATAGCCGACGAGCTTGGGCGCCTCGATGACGATGCGGTTTCCCTTCAGCGCCACCCTGGCCAGATTGAGGTCCACGGGCAGGAAGCGCAACGACCCGGCCAGAAGGCCAAGGCCGACGATCGCGACGGTTCCGCCGACGCCCCAGAGAATCAATCTGCGCAGCCGGGCGACGCGCGCCGTGTGGCGAAGGGCGTCCGGAAACGCGCTTTCGCGCCGCGCGGTGAGCGCGGAGAGGCGGTCGCGCGACGCCGCCGGGCGATTGGCCGCCGCCCGGACGTTGACGGGCGCGGGCGCGCCCGGCGTAGGTTTCTCTGGCGAGGTCGTGGCGGCCGGGACGTCTCCGGCGCTTCCGTCTGTCATGGCGCGATCATGGGGCGGCGCGGTGGCGAATTCGAGGCGCCGCGCCGCTCATTCGTGCGAGAAAATATCCGCCTCCTGCCAGCCGGCGAGATCGAGCCGCACCCGCGTGGGGAGAAAATCGAAGCAGGCCCGGGCGAGATCAGTCCTGCCCTCGCGGGCCAGCATGGCGTCGAGCTTCTCCTTGAGCTGGTGCAGATACAGCACGTCCGAGGCGGCGTAGGCCTGCTGCGCGTCGCTCAGCGTCGCCGCGCCCCAGTCTGAGGACTGCTGTTGCTTGGAGATTTCGACGCCCGCCAGTTCCCGCGCGAGATCCTTCAGCCCGTGACGGTCGGTGTAGGTGCGGGTCAATTTCGAGGCGATCTTGGTGCAATAGACCGGAGCGGGCATCACGCCGAATGTCTTCGCCAGGATCGCCAGATCGAAGCGGGCGAAATGGAAGAGTTTCAGAACGTTCGGATCGGCGAGAAGCTTTTCGAGATTGGGCGCCCGCGTTTGGCCGCGCGCGATCTGGACCAGATCGGCGTAGCCGTCGCCAAAGGAGAGTTGCACGACGCACAGCCGGTCCCGATGCGGGTTGAGCCCGAGCGTCTCCGTGTCGATGGCGACGATCCCGGCGGCGGGGACCGCGGACGGAAGGTCGCCCTGATGCAAGCGAATGGTCATGAGAGTCGATTCGTCGATGGCGCTTTCCGCTTTCCTTACCCAAAAGCGGAAAGCTTGTCGAAAGGGGCGGCTAGGCCCTCTTTCCCGGCGACCGGCCTCGGGAGGCCGACCCGCCGGTGAAAGGGCGCTCGCCTTCCTGCAGCCGGTCGCCCACGAAGCGGGCCCATCCGATCAGCAATTCGCAAACGGACGAGGTGATGGCGGCGTAACGGAACCTTTTGTTGGCCGCGAGGGCGCGCAGCGACAGGCCGAGATAATGAGCCTCGACCAGCGCCTGCTCGAGCCGAACCTCGTCATTGTCGATTTCCTTGGCGTTTTCGTCGTTTTCGTTCAATTTCCGATCTCCTGGGGTCCGGCGCCCGCCGGGGGCGTCCGTTTTCGACGAAAACGATCATTGCGGGAGCTTCGGCTCGACGGCAGGCACGTTCCCGGCGTTAACATGTGACCGTAACGGACGGGTTGCTTGGGAGCATTGGATTTGAACGGTTTCACGATGGCCGACTCTCAGCTGAAATTGACCGTGCTCGAGGAGTTGCACCGCGCTTTCGACAGCGGCCTCGACGGCGTGAGCGACCGCCAGCGCCGGCTTCTTTCCTATCTCGTGACAGAGGAGCTCGAGGGGCGCGGCGACCGCCTCAAGGCCTATACGATCGCGACGGAGGCGCTTGGCCGCCAGAAGGACTTCGATCCGCAGCAGGACAGCATCGTCCGGGTCGAAATCGGCCGGCTGCGTCAGACGCTGGAGCGTTATTATCTAACTGACGGCAAGAACGCCCCGGTCGTCATTTCGATCCCCAAGGGCCAGTATCGCCCGGTCTTCCTCGCCGCGCCGGCGCCGCCAGAGCCCCCGCCAGCCCTCGCGGCGCCCGCCCGCCGACCCCGGCGGTTCGCGCCTTTCGCGGCAGCAGCGCTAGTCGTTGCGTGCCTCGCGGGACTCGGCGCCTGGAAATTCGCGCTTTCCCCCGGCGAGCCGCCCGAGGTCGCAGCCGGCGCGCGCAGGGGGCCCGTGGTTGCGATCACGCCCTTCGACCTCCATGCCGACAAGGACGGGGTCGCATATGTCGCCGGCGGGCTGCAGGCCGATCTCGCGGACGCCCTGTCGGGCTTTCAATGGCTGACGGTCGTTCCCCTCAACGACGAGGGCGACCTCTCCGGCGCCGAGGCGCCGGGCGCGCGGCCGGATTTCATCGTTCGCGGATCCCTGCGCCTGATCGGCGACGCGGTGAAGGCGAACGTTCTGCTGCTGCACGGCCGCACACGGAGCGTCCGCTGGACGAAAAGCTACGACTTCAGATTGCGCGCGGGCGAGGTCATGGCCATGCAGCGCGATCTCGTCCTGGCGATCGGCCGGGACGTCGGCAGCCCCTTCGGCATCGTGGCCGACATCGCCCTTGCTGAACAATCGGCCGGCTCCGCGCCGTCGGACGAAGCCTTCGCCTGCCAGCTGCGCGCCTTCAATTACTGGAAGACCCTCAAATCGCAGGATTACGCGCCGGCCCGCCGGTGCTTCGACCAAGCCGCGGCGCGGGGGCCGCTCGACGCCGCGAGCCTCGCGATGGACGCCATCCTGACGCTCGATCCGCAAAACCAGACCTTTTCCCGCCGGTCGCTTCAGGAGGCGCGCAACGAGGCCGCGCAACTTGCCGCGCGCGCCTATGACATGAACAGGGTCGAATTCTTTCCGCGCGCCGCCCGCTATATTTCGGCGCTCTGCATGGGCGACGTCGAGACCTTCGAGGCGGTGGCGTCGGAAACGATCGAGCGATTTCCCAATAATCCCATTGCGCTCGCGGATGTCGGCTCCCGCTTCGTGCTGAGTTCCGGCGACCCCGCGCGAGGGGCGCCGCTGATCGAGCGGGCGCGGGCCATCGCGCCGGATCTAACGCCGGTGGACACGGTCGCGCTGGCCGTCGACGCGCTCCGGCGCGGGGCCTACGACGACCGCCCGCGCCTGCGCCGCGCGGCCGCGAGGACGGATTACGCCATCCTGCTGATCGTCGAACTGGCGCTCGCCGCCGCGCGCGGCGATGACGAGGAAAGCGACCGGATGCGGGCGCGCCTCGCGAGCCTCGGCTTTCCGGACCAGAAAACTATCGGCGACGCGCTCGAGACGACCTGCTGGTCGCAAAATATCCGCGACCTCGTGAAATCCAAGGCGACCCTCGCCTTTCGGGACGCGCGCGCCCCATAGGCGGGCGTTCCGGTCGCGGGAATTCGCGCGAGCGGCAAAAAATCGCGCCAAAGCCGAAAACTGGGGCGCAGTACGATCGCAAAAGTCCGCCAACTTCTTCGGATTGCGCTCGGACCGCGACGATGCGCCCCTTGCCAGCCGGTTCGCCGGCGTCCAATCTCGCTGCACCGCAGCGCAACCTAGGAAAAACGCTTGGCCGACGAGACCAGCAGCTTCAACGGCGTCGAAAAACGCTTCAACGCCCTTTTCATCGAACTGTCGATTCGCCTGTTCGTGATCGGCTTTCTGGCCTACTGGACATTTGTCATCATCGCCCCTTTCGGAGCAATGATCGTCTGGAGCGTCGTGCTCGCCGTCGCGCTCTACCCGCTGTTCGACCGCCTCGCCGCGGCGCTGGGCGGCCGCCCGACAATGGCCGCCGTGCTGATCGCTCTCGCCGCGCTCGTTCTCGTCATCGGGCCGGTGACCTGGATGGGCGTCGGCTTCATCGACCCGGTGAAGAGCTTTCTCGCTGGCTTCGACAACGGCGACATCGCCGTTCCGCCGCCGCCGGAAACCGTCAAGAACTGGCCGCTCGTCGGCGCGCAAATATACGCTTTCTGGGAGCTCGCCTCGACCAATCTGCAAGGGGCGCTCGCCCAGATCATGCCCCAGCTCAAGCCGGTCGGCGAATATCTGCTGGGCATGGCGCGCAACGCCGGCGTCGGCACGCTCAAATTCCTGCTGTCGGTGATCCTTTCCGGCTTTCTGCTCGCCTACGCGCGGCAGCTCATGGTCGGCATGCGGGCGCTGGCGCGGCGCATCGACCCGACGAACGGCGAAAACTACCTCAACCTCGCCGGCGCCACGATCAACGCCGTCTCCCGCGGCGTCATGGGCCTTTCCATTATGCAGGCGGTGGTCGGCGCGGCCGGCATGTATCTGTCGAACGTCCCTGGCGCAAGCCTGCTGACGATCGCTATTCTCGTTCTAGGCATTGTGCAGATCGGTCCGCTGATCGTCGTCGCGCCCGTCGTCTTCTGGGCCTGGACGACCCTCTCGACGCCCGGGGCCATCGGCCTGACGGTGTGCATGCTCACTGTTAATTACATGGATAACGTGCTGAAACCATTCATCTTCGCCCATGGCTTGTCGACGCCGATCCCGGTGATCTTCATCGGCGTCATCGGCGGCGTGCTGGCGCATGGCGTCGCAGGCCTCTTCGTGGGGCCGGTCGTGCTCGCCGTCGTCTGGGAGGTGGGCAACGCCTGGATCGCGGAAGATATGGCCCCGGCCGCGACGGCGACGGCCTCAGAGGCGCCGGAAGCGCTCGCCCCGCCGCCGCAGGCGGGAGAGATCGAAGCCTCCTGACGCCTATTTGCCGCGCAGGGCGTTGAGCACCTTCAGGCTGGCGCGGCCGTTGCGCGGGAGGCCGACGCGGCCCTGATAGTCGGCGATCGCCTCTTTGGTTTTGGTTCCGATCACCCCGTCGGGATCGCCGACGTCATAGCCGGCGCGGATCAGGAGCGACTGCAATTCGCGCCGCTCGGCGCGCGAGAGGCCGGGGTCGTCCGTCGGCCAGGGCGTCTGGATGCCGGGACGCCCGCGCAGCATGTCGGAGAGAACGCAGATGGCCAGCGCGTAAGACTCGGCGGCGTTGTAGGCGTAGATCGCGTCGAAGTTTTTCGTCACGAGGAAGGCCGGGCCGTTCCTCCCGGCCGGCAACAGCAGCCCGGCCGAACCGCCGCCGAGGCCGCCGCCGTCGAGCCGCGTGACGCCGCGCGACTCCCAGAAGGACATGGGCTGCTTGCGCGTGCGGCCGGAGGGGCCGGCATAGCCGTCCGGCAACTTCACCTCGAAGCCCCAGGCTTCGCCGGGCCGCCAGCCGCTCCTGCGCAGGTAATTCGCCGTGGAGCCGAGCGAGTCGGCGGCGGAGCTCGCGATGTTGCGCCGCCCGTCGCCGTCGAGATCGACCGCCGCGCCGAGGAAGGTCGAGGGCATGAACTGCGTGTGGCCGAAGGCCCCGGCCCAGGAGCCCATGAATTCCTCGGCGCGAATGTCGCCGCTGTCCAAAATCTTCAGCGCGGCGACGAACTCCTTGCGCCAGTAATCGTTGCGCCGCGGAGCCTCGCAGGCGAGCGTGGCGAGCGACTGCACGACCGGGCGCTTGCCGAAGCTCTTGCCGAAATCGCTCTCGACGCCCCATACGGCGACCACGGTGGCCGGATCGACTCCGTAGCGCGACTGGGCCGCGTGGAGCGCGCCCGAATATTTGTGCAGCATCGCGCGCCCTTCCTCGACGCGCTCATCGTCGACGAGGCCGGCGACATAGTCCCAGACCGGAGTCGTGAACTCCGGCTGCTTGTCCATGAAGCTTACGGCGTCATTGGGCTCCATGCCGTCCGTCGCCGAAGCGATGGTCTGCTGGCTGACGCCGGCGCCAGCGGCCGCGTGACGCAGGCCAGAGAGGCAGGAGGTCCATTCCGCGCGGGCGGGCGCGGAAAACGCGAAAAGCGCGGCGGACGCGAGGAGGAGATGATTCGCCTTCATGACGGCAGGGTAACGCAAGAAGGCGGGATTTTCACCGCCAGAGGCGCTTCTCCATGGCGTTTGCCTCCATCGGCCTTGCATGAAATCCGGCGGATGAAGGCGAGCGCGCGGCGACGATCGAGCAACCGACACGCCATGCAAAAGAAGCGCGCGCCGACCCGCTGCGGCGGCTCGGCGCGCCGAATGAGCCGATTCCGAAATTTACTCGCAGATGCGGCGCGGCCGGAAGCCGATCACCTCGCCATATTCGTCGAACACCGGCCGACGCTGCGTCCAGCAATGCACGGGCGGCGGCGGAGGCTCGACATAAACGACCGGCGGCGGGGCGGGCTGGGCGAGCGCGCCGCCCGCGAGCGCGCCAAGCGCGAAGCCGCCGATGCCCGCGGCGACGGCGGCGCCGGCCGAATCGGCGCGCGCGGGCGCGGCGGCGGAAAGCGTGACAGCCCCGATCGCCAAGGCGGCGACAATCGCGGCGAGGATCTTTCGCATCTCAACTCTCCCAAAGGGCGACGGCGCCCGAAAAGCCTCTTCGCTTCGTGACGTTAACCGTCAAGGAGTCGACGAAAGGTAAATGCTAGGCGAAAACTCGGAACCCTCGCCGCGCGTTTTCTCAGATGGACGACACCTTGGCCTTGGCGCCGGGCCTCGTCGCGGGGCGCGCGGCGGCGCCCGCGTCCTTAACGGCCTCCCAGCCGCCCTTTGGCGGCAGCACGTCGTTGGCTTCGCGGATCGGCTCCTTAGCATGGAAACCGGCCGCCAGCGCCTTGGCCGCGGCAAGATCCTTCGAGTCCAGCCGCGCGCCGACCTCGTCGCGCTTCTTGGCGGCGTCCGCGTCGCCCTGATCCGCCGCGGCCGAAAACCAGAGATAGGACTGGGTCAGGCTCTGGCTGACGCCGAGACCGCGAGCGCAGAGGATCGCCAGATTGTACTGGCTGTCGCGTACGCCGAACTCGGCCGCCTTGCGGAACCATTCCGACGCCGCGGCGTAGTCCGGTTTGCCGCCGTCGCCGCCCTCGGCGAGCAGCACGGCCAGATTGTGCATCGCGCGGGCGTTGCCGGCCTCGGCCGCCGATAGATACCACTTGCGGGCGCGCGTATAGTCGCGATCGACGCCGACGCCCTTCTCGTAGAGCGATCCCAGCCGGTACTGGGCGGGAGCGAGGCCCTGCGCCGCGGCCTTTTCGAACCATTGCGCGGCGGTCTTGGCGTCGCGGGCGACGCCCCGGCCGTCGGCGTAGCGCACGCCGAGCTCATATTGGGCGGCGGGCTCGCCCTGCTGCGCCAATGTCTTGATGACGGCGATCGAGTCTGGCGCGGCGAGCGGATTGGGTTGGCCGATGGCGCCGACGGGCGTCGAATCCACGGGGGCGGCCAGGCTCGCGGCGCCGCCTGCCGGCTTGTCTGACGGAACATTGTCCACATGGGGCGGCGCAATCATGCGCGGCGGCGGCGGCGCGGGCTTTTCTGGCGCGGGCGCGGGCGGCGCCTCCTTCGGCGCGACGGCGGGCGCGGGCGGGGCCGCCTCGGCCTCCGCCGGCGCGGCCTCGGCCTGCTGATGCTCCTGATGCGCGCCCGGCCCGTCGACGCCCTGGATGCCGACGCGCGCGATCTGATAGGCGCCGATCAGAAGAACCAGCGCGCCGAGGCCGAGCAGCAGCGGACGCTTGCGCTCCTGAATGGCGGCGCCGATCGCCGACGCCTTGCCGGCGGCGCGCGCGCGATCTTCCTCGACGGATTCAGCGCGGGCTGCGCCGCGACGAGTCTGCTGCGCCCTGGCGGCGGCTTCCGCGTCCACCGCGGCCTGCTGCGCGGCGCGGCGCGCGGCGGCGATGAAATCCGTTTGCACCGAGCCGCTCCGACCGCCGCGATCCTCCGCGTCGGCGCGCGCCGGCGCGGAGAAGTCGGGCTCGCGCCGCGCGGGCTTCGGGGCGCCGGGGGGAACAAGGAAATCCATCAAATCCTCGTCGCCGCTCGTCTCGACGCGCGAACGGCGCGGCTCCACGGCCGGCTCGGGAACGCGCGCGGCGGCGTCGGGACGGCGCGCCGGGGCGGGATTGCCGGCGGGCGCGAAGGCGGCGGCCGGGGCCGCGCGCTCCGGCGCGTTGCGGATTTCGCTCAGCTCGTCCTCGAACATGGCGAGGCGGTCGACCACGCGCTCCAGCGTTTCGTGCACCGCGAGCAGCGTTTCATGGGTGCGCTGGCCGCTCTCGTCCTGAATCTTGCGGATGTCGGCGAGCTCGCGCTCCAACGCCTCGCGCAGCGCGCCGGGGCCCGGGCTCGCCTGCCGCAGAATGTCCTGCGTCGCGCGGCGCACGGCCTCCTCGGCCGCCTGGGTCGTCGCAGCCTTGGCGTCCTCCATCTGGGCGACGAGCGCGCCGATCCGCGACTCTATGCCCGCGAGCGCGGCGGCGCTGTGGTCGTTTCGGTCGAGGCGCTGCGAGAGCGCGCTGATCTGGCTTTCGAGCGCCTTCAACGCGCCCGCGTCGTCGCGCGGATCGAGCGCATTGTTCATGCGCGCGGCGAGCTGCTCGACGAGCGCGGCGAGGTCGTTCTGCCGCGCCTCGACGCGCGCGCCTTCCTCGACGCGCTGCACAAGCGCCGACTGCATCCGCTCGAGACGCTGGGAAATTTCGTCGAGCTGCGGGTTATTCAGCGGCCGCGCGAGGAAGGCGCCGAGTTTCGGATTGGCGCTCGGATCCTCGAGGCGTTCGACCTTGTAGGCGATCTGCGCGAGCTGGTTCTCGATCGCCGCGAGATCGGGGCCCTTCGCGCCGGCGGCGAGCGCGCTCTCGATCTTGTGATCGAGTCCGCGCACGAGTTCCTCGATATAGCCCACGTCGGCGGACTGATCGGAGGCGGCGCCCTGCTCCAGCCGTTGCGCCAGCGTGCGGTGGACGAGGTCGATGCGATGGGCAAGTTCCGCGAAGCGCTCGTCGGCGACCGGCCGCGCGAGCATCGCCTCGATGCGCGCGATCGACTCCGCGGGCAAGGGATCGACGATGCGCGTTTCGAGCTGTTCGATCTTGCGGCCGATTTCTTCGAATCCCGGAGCCGGATCGGCGAGGCGCGTCTCAAGCCGCTCGATCTTGCGGCCGATCTCCTCGAAGCCCGGCGCATGGGGCTTGGCGTCGAGCGCCGCGTCGATCTTCTTGGCGAGCTTCGCGATGAGCTGCTCGAGCGGCGCGGTGTCGACGGACTTTTGGGCGCTCTTGTCGATGCGTTGCGAGAGCGTCTTGCCGAGGGCGTCGATGCGCTCGCCGAGTTCGTCGAACCGCCTGGCGCCCGCGCGGGCGACTGCGTCGTCGAACTTGCTCGCCAATTGCTCCAGCCGGCGGTTGAAGGTTTCGAAGCCGCTGCTCGTCTCGGCCGAGACGATCGCGCGAATGGAGCGGACGAGTTCACCCATGTCGAGCGCGGCGGCCGCCTTGGCGGCTCCGGGCCCCGTATGCGCGAGCGCATCGACGCGCTGGGTGAGGTCGAAGAGCCGCGTCTCGATCTTTTCGAGCGGCAGCGGACGCGCGGCAAGAGCGCCGAGCTGTTCCTTGATTTCGCGCGTCTGCGCGGCGAGCGCCTCGATCGCGGCGGCGTCGGCCCCGGCCGGCTGCTGCAGCGCGTCGAGCCTTCGGCCGATGGTCTGCACGTCGGCGTGGAGATTGCGCACGATGGGGCTCGGATCGAGCTCCTTGATCACGGCGCGCAATTCGCCCGCGATGCGCTCGGCCGGCGCGAGCAGGTCGTCGGCGACGCCGCGATGGCGCTGCATGTCGACGCGGTGCGCAAGATCGCGCAGCGCCGTTTCGACGGCGGCGACGGAGGCGCGCGGCGCGAGATCGCCGATGGCGCGCGACATGTCCTCGACCTCGCGGCGCAGCCCCTCGACCTGACGCATCACGACCATCTGCTGGTCGGCCCGCTCGCCGGCGTCCTGCCGGATATCGTCGAGTTGATGCGAGAGCGCGTCGAGCGAGGCGTTGAGGGCGGCGAAACGCTTCGCGGGCGGCTCGCCCTCCCACGGATCGGGCGCGGGCGGCGGCGCAATGGGTTCGTCCAGCGCGCGCTGACGCTGGGTGATGTCGGCGATGGCGTCGACGAGCGGCCGGCGCGGGGCCGGGTCGGCGCGGCGCAGACCCTGCTCCAGGGCGGCGGCGCTGGCGCCGTTCAGATTCGCCGCGGCGACGGCCGGGGCCGGCGGCGGGACGGCCGGTGCGGCGGGCGCCGCCGCTTTCGTCGCGCGGTCGCGCGCGTCGTCGTCGAGGCGGCGGGCGATCTCGGCGAGGCGTTGGTCGAGGCCGCTCAGCGCATGTTCGAAGTCGGCCGTGCGGTCCTCGCTGGAAAGACGGTCGAGACGCGATTCAAGACGCGCGAGCGCGGAGCGGATCGGCCGCACGCTGGCGCTGGCGGCTGGCTGTTCGCTGAGGCGGCTCTCGATACGGCCGAGCCGCTCCGCGAGATAGGCGAGCCCTTCCTCGGCCGTCTCGCGGCCGCGCTGGCCGTTCTCGATCAGGCCGGCGATATTGTTGAGCGCGCGGGCCGTCTGGCGCTCGCTTTCCGCCGCGCGCTGCGCCAAGGCTGCGACGGCGCGCTTGACGGCCTGGCCCTCGGCGCCGCGCTGGCCGCGCTTGATCAGATCCGCGAGATTTTCGAAGGCGCGCGCCGTGTGGCGCTCGCTTTCGGCGACGCGGCGCTCCACGATGGCGGCGGCGTCCGCGACGATCGCCTGCGGATCGAGCCGCGGCTCGTCGCCGGAGTCGCGCCCGGGGCGTCCGCCGAATGTCGGCTCGCGCTTTTCGCGGCCCCGGCGTCCGCGCGGTTCGCGGTCGGCGGCGTCGATCTCGTCGCGGCGCTGGCGGCGGGACGCCTCGCGGCGCTCTTCCGCGTCGCGACGCTCCTGCGCCTCGTCGCGCCAGCGACGCGGCTGCTCGTGATCGTCGCGCGGGCGGCGGGCGTCGTCGGCGTCTCCCCGCGAGCGGGCGAGACGGCGGGCGACGGCGTCGAGCCGGTCGCCGTCGTCGTTCGCCTCGTCGCGGTCGAACGCCTCGTCGAGATCGTCCTCCGCCTTGTCGCGAATGGCGTCGTCGAGCCAGTCGCCGAGGCCTTTTCCCGATCGACGCGCCTCGGCGCGGGCGCTCTCGCGCGCATCGTAATCGAGACCACGGAATTTGCGGGAAAAAGCCTTGGTCATGGGTGTGTCCGGCGAGTCCGGCCTGCGGAGTGCTCGAGAGAGAACGAAGGGAACCGACTCAGGGCCGCGCGAATCGCGGGATACTCTCGACGCCTCGGCGCCGTCGCCATGGACTTTCCGTCAATCAAGGTAAATAAGCCGTTAAGGGCATCCTTTAGAAACCTATTTCCATTCACGATTCTTTGCGAACCCTGTCACCCGCCCGCGATTCGGGCGTCCCGGAACAGAAAACATTGCCGACCGCCCCCATCAAGCCGCCTTGAGCCGCGTTCACGGACTATTGCGCGGGTCGCGCGCGCTCTCTACCTAACATTCGAAGGACGTCTCCCCGGCCAGCGAAACATGGTCGGCGGCCGACATGCAAGGAGCACTCGATGCCGAGCTACAGAGCGCCTGTCGACGACACGCTTTTCCTTCTCAACGACGTCCTGCAATTCCAGAGATTCGCCAATCTCAAGGGTTTCGCCGACGTCACCCCCGAGGTGATGGCGCAGGCGCTCTCCGAGGCGGGCAGGCTCTGCGAGGAGATTCTCGCGCCGCTCAACCAGTCCGGCGACGCGAACGGCTGCAAGCGCAATCCCGACGGGAGCGTGACGGCGCCGGCGGGATTCCGGGCGGCCTACGCGGCCTACGCCGCCGGCGGCTGGATCAGCCTCCCCGTTCCGGAGGAATATGGCGGTCAGGGCCTGCCCTATACGCTCTCCATGCCGATGAACGAATTCGCCTCGTCGGCGAACATGGCCTTCGCCATGTATCCGGGGCTGACGCAGGGCGCGCTCGCCGCGCTGCTGACCCATGGCTCGGAGGAGCAGAAGAGGCTCTATGTTCCGAAGATGGCGGAGGGCCGCTGGACCGGCACGATGAACCTCACCGAGCCGCAATGCGGCACGGACCTCGGGCTTCTCACCGCCAGGGCCGTCCCGCGCGGCGACGGCAGCTATTCGATCTCCGGGCAGAAGATTTTCATCTCCGCCGGCGAGCACGATCTCGCCGAGAACATCATCCATCTCGTCCTCGCGCGCATCGAGGGCGCGCCGGCGGGCGTGAAGGGCATTTCGCTCTTCATCGCGCCTAAATTCCTCGTCAATCCGGACGGATCGCTCGGCGAACGCAACCGCGTCTCCTGCGGCTCGATCGAAGAGAAGATGGGCATTCACGGCAACGCCACCTGCGTGATGAATTACGACGGCGCGCGAGGCTTTCTGATCGGCGAGGAAAATCGCGGCCTCGCCGCCATGTTCGTGATGATGAACGAGGCGCGGCTCGGCGTCGCCGTGCAGGGGCTGTCGCAGTCGGAAGTCGCCTATCAGAACGCTCTCGCCTATGCGAAGGAGCGCCTTCAGGGCCGCGCGCTGAGCGGGCCGAAACATCCGGACAAGAAAGCCGATCCGATCATCGTGCATCCGGACGTGCGCCGCATGCTGCTCGAAATCAAGGCCTTCAACGAGGCCGCGCGCGGCCTCGCCCTCGCCGCCGCTCTAGACAGCGATGTGGCCCACCGCTCGGACGATCCGGCCGCGCGACAGGCGGCGGCGGATCGCCTTGGCCTGATGACGCCCGTGCTGAAGGGCATGTTCACCGACATCGGTTTTGAAAATGCGGTGAAGGCGCAGCAGGTCTTCGGCGGCCATGGCTACATTCGCGAATGGGGCATGGAGCAGTTCGTGCGCGACGCGCGCATCGCCATGATCTACGAAGGCGCCAACGGCATTCAGGCGCTCGACCTCGTGGGCCGCAAGCTGCCGCGCGACGGCGGCCGCGCCATCATGGCCTATTTCAAGGACGCCGCCGAACTTCTGGGAGGCTTCGCCGTCAACGAAGCCATGAAACCCTATACGCTTCCTGCGCAAGCGGCGCTGGACGATCTGCAAAAGGCGTCGATGTGGCTGATGCAGAACGCCATGGCGAAGCCCGACAACGCCGGCGCCGCCTCCTATGACTACATGCATCTCCTCGGCCGCGTGGCGCTCGCCCTGATGTGGGTGCGGATCGTCGCCGCGGCGTTGGCGAAGAAGGCGCGCGAACCCGAATCGGCGCCGCTAATGGACGCCAAGCTCGCGACGGCGCGCTTCTACATGGAGCGAATGCTGCCCGAGACCGCGCTGCGCCTCGCCCGCATCACGAGCGGCGCCGACACGATGATGTCGCTTGCGCCTGAGATGTTTTGAGGCCGCCGCAAAAAGAATGAGAAAGAGGAAACGTCATGCCCGAAGCCTTTATTTACGACGCCGTCCGGACGCCGCGCGGCCGCGGCAAGCCGGACGGTTCGCTGCATGAGGTCTCCTCGCTCGGCCTCGCGGTCGCCGCGCTGACGGCGATCAAGACGCGCAACCATCTCGAAGGCCCCGAGGTTGACGACGTCATTCTCGGCTGCGTCGACCCGGTTGGCGAAGCGGGCGGCGACATTGCGCGCGCGGCGGCGATTGCGTCGGGCTATTCGCACAAGGTTCCCGGCGTGCAAATCAACCGATTCTGCGCGTCGGGGCTCGACTCGGTTAATTTCGCGGCCGCGGAGATCATGTCGGGACAGCACGAGCTCGCGATCGGCGGCGGCGTCGAAAGCATGAGCCGGGTCGGCATCGGCGCCTCGGGCGGCGCCTGGCCGGTCGATCCGACCATCGCCGTCCCCTCCTATTTCATGCCGCAGGGCGTCTCGGCCGATCTCATCGCGACGAAATACGGCTTCTCGCGCGACGACGTCGACGCCTACGCTGTCGAGTCGCAAAGGCGCGCCGCGAGGGCCTGGGACGAAGGCCGCTTCAAGAAGTCGGTCGTTCCCGTGAAGGACGTGAACGGCATAACCATCCTCGACCGCGACGAACATATGCGGCCCGGCACGGACATGCAGTCGCTGGCGAGCCTCAAGCCCTCCTTCGCCTTCTATGCGGAGCAGGGCGGCTTCGACGCCGTGGCGATCCAGGCCTACCCCGCCATTGAGAAGCTGAATTACGTGCATCACGCCGGCAATTCGTCGGGCATCGTCGACGGGGCGGCCGCCGTGCTCGTCGGCTCGAAGGAAGCCGGCGAGAAGCTGGGGCTGAAGCCGCGCGCCCGTGTGCGCGCCTTCGCCAATATCGGCTCGGAGCCCGCCATCATGCTCACCGGCCCGGTGGACGTCACGAACAAGCTGCTCGCGCGCGCGGGCATGGCGCTGTCGGACATCGACCTCTTCGAGGTGAACGAGGCTTTCGCCGCCGTCGTGCTGCGCTATTTGCAGGCGTTCGATCTCGATCCCGCGAAAGTGAACGTCAACGGCGGCGCCATCGCCATGGGGCATCCTCTTGGCGCGACCGGCGCGATGCTCGTCGGCACCGCGCTGGACGAATTGGAGCGCAGCGGCAAATCGACCGCGCTCGTGACGCTCTGCATCGGCGCCGGCATGGGCACCGCGACGATCATCGAGCGGGTGTGATTCAGGCCCCCTCCCCACCCCTCCCCCGCTGACGCGGGAGAGGGAGCAGAGCGCCGCTTTCATCGAGACTGTTGATCGCGAGCGTCCCCTCTCCCGCAAAGCGGGGGAGGGACAGGGGGGGGGGAAACCAACAATTCGGGAGCGAAACAATGAACTTCGCCAATTTCCGCTACGAGACCGGCGCCGACGGCGTTGCGCTCCTCACCTGGGACATGCCCGGCCGTTCGATGAACGTCATCACGCCGGAGGTGATGACCGAACTGGAGCAGGCGATCGACACGGTCGTCGCCGACCCGAACGTCAAGGGCTGTGTCATCGCCTCCGGCAAGAACGCCTTCTCGGGCGGGGCGGACCTGACCATGCTGCAACAGGGCGCCGCGCAATACGCCAAGGCGCTCAAGGAGCAGGGCGAGGAAGCGGCGAACAGGCTCTTCTTCGAGAATTCGCGCAAGCTCTCTTTGCTTTATCGCAAGCTGGAGACCTGCGGAAAGCCCTTCGCCGTCGCGATTAACGGCGTCTGCCTCGGCGGCGCCTTCGAACTCGCCCTCGCCTGCCATTATCGCGTGATGGCCGACGACGACAAGACCAAGGTCGGCCTGCCGGAGATCAAGGTCGGCCTCTTCCCCGGCGCCGGCGGCACGCAGCGCGTCGCGCGCATCATGCAGACGGGCGACGCGCTTCAGTTCCTGTTCCGCGGCGATCAGGTGAAACCAAAAGCGGCGCTCGGCGCCAAGCTCGTGCACGAGATCGCGCCGAAGGCCGAGATCGTCGATCGCGCTCGCGCCTTTATCGTCAATGGCGGCAAGGCGCAGGCGCCGTGGGACGCGAAGGACTTCAAGAACCCGTCCGGGAAGGTGTTCTCGCCGACCGGCATGATGATCTGGCCGGCGGCCAACGCCATTCTGCGCCGCGAGACCTACAACAATTATCCGGCCGCCCGCGCGATTTTGCATTCGGTTTATGAAGGGCTGCAATTGCCGATGGATCAGGCCCTGACCGTCGAGTCGCGCTGGTTTGCGCATATACTGCGCTCGAAGGAAGCCGCGGCCATGATCCGCTCGCTCTTCCTCTCGAAGAACGAGCTAGAGAAGGGCGCGCATCGCCCGGCCGATGTTCCTCCGACAAACTTGAAGAGGATCGGCATTCTCGGGGCCGGCTTCATGGGCGCGGGCGTCGGCTATGTGTCGGCGCTGAACGGGCTCGAGGTCGTTCTGATCGACCGCGATCAGGAAAGCGCCGACAAGGGAAGAGCGACGATCGACAAGCTCATCTCCGGCTCCGTCGCCAAGGGACGCGCGACCCAGGCGGACAAGGACGCGCTGCTGGCGCGCGTCAACGCCACGCCCGATTATGCGGCGCTCGCGGGCTGCGACCTTGTGCTCGAAGCCGTGTTCGAAGACCGCGCGGCGAAGGCGGAAGCGACGAAGCGCGCACAGGACGTGGTCGGCGGCGACGTCATCTTCGCCTCCAACACCTCGACGCTGCCGATCACCTCGCTCGCCGAGACGGCGCAAATCCCAGAAAACTTCATCGGCATCCATTTCTTCTCGCCCGTCGAGAAGATGCTGCTCGTCGAAGTCATCATGGGCGAGAAGACCAATGACCGCGCGCTGGCGACGGCGCTCGACTTCATCCGCATCATCAAGAAGACGCCCATCGTCGTGAACGATACGCGCGGCTTCTACGCCAATCGCTGCGTGCTGAACTTCGTGCGCGAAGGGCAGATCATGCTGACCGAGGGCGTGCCGGCGGCGATGATCGAGAATGTCGCCAAAATGGCCGGCATGCCGGTGGGCCCGCTCTCGCTCAACGACGAAGTGGCGCTCGATCTTGGCTGGAAAATCCTTCAGGCGACGAAGAAGGATCTCGGCCCCGCGGCAATAGATCCGCGCCAGGAGCGCGTGCTGCGCTACATGGTGGAGGAGCAGGGGCGCTTCGGCCGAAAAAACGGCAAGGGCTTCTACGACTATCATCCCGACGGCAAGAAAAGCCTGTGGCTTGGCCTCTCCGCGCTCGCCGAAGCGAAGCTCGATCCCGATGCGCTCGACGTGAATGAATTGAAGCAGCGCTTCCTCGTCACGCAGGCCGTCGAGGCGGCGCGCACCATCGCTGAGGGCGTCGTGACCGATCCGCGCGAGGCCGACGTCGGCTCGATCCTCGGCTTCGGCTTCGCGCCGTTCACCGGCGGCACGCTGAGCTATATCGACGGCATGGGGACGAAGGCTTTCGTCGCGCTCTGCGACAGTCTCGTCGCCAAATACGGCCCGCGCTTCGAGCCGCCGCAGCTTCTGCGCGACATGGCGGCGACGGGCGAGACTTTCTATGGGCGCTTCATGCCCAAGCCGCTGGCGGCGTGACCGCCGCGAAGCGCGCCGGAGCGGCCCGGAACGTCGACGCGACAATGGCGCGCTTCGCCCCCGACGACGGGGGACATGACATCCCCCCGCGCCGCCGTTAAAAGATTGACGCGGCGCAGTCGGTGAGTCGCGCGCCCGTCCGGACTTTCTGATGCCTTTCTTCGTCCTTCCTTTCCCGACCATCGACCCGGTCGCGATCAACGTCGGGCCCTTGCCGATCCGCTGGTATGCGCTCGCCTATATCGGTGGGTTCGTCTTCGCCTGGATCGGGATGCGCCGGCTTGCCGGCGAGCGCGGGCTCTGGGGTCCGGATCAGCCGAGGCCCACGGTCGAAGGAATCGACGACCTTCTCGTCAACGCCGCGCTCGGAGTCATCATCGGCGGACGGCTCGGCCATGTGCTGATCTACGATCCCTCCTTCTACCTCGCCCATCCGCTGGAGATTTTTCAGACATGGAAGGGCGGGATGGCCTTTCACGGCGGCCTCCTCGGCGCGCTCGTCGGGATGGCGCTCTTCGCCCGCAGCCACAAAACGTCGTTTCTGACGGTCACGGATCTCTGCGCGGCGGTGACGCCCGTGGGCCTCTTTTTCGGCAGGCTCGCCAATTTCATCAAGCCGGAGATGTGGGGGCGCCCGACCGACGTTCCCTGGGCCATGGTCTTTCCGCCGGCGGGCGACGCGCCGCGCCATCCGAGCCAGCTGTATGAAGCGGGCCTCGAGGGCGTTGCGCTGTTCGTCGTGCTGTGGTTCGCCGCGAAGAGCGGCGCGCTGAAGCGGCCCGGGCTCGTCACCGGCCTGTTCGGGATCGGCTATGGACTCGCCCGCATCTTTTGCGAATTCTTCCGTGAACCCGACCCCGTGCAGGAGGCGCTTCCCCACGGCTTCACCATGGGCATGGTCCTGTCCCTGCCCCTCGTCGTCATCGGCGCGATCGTGGCGACGGTCTCGCTGCGCCGCCGGAGCGCGCTCGCATGAACCCGCTGAAACAGGAAATCGCCGCGACAATCGCCCATGACGGGCCGATGACTCTCGAACGCTACATGAGCCTGTGCCTCAGCCATCCGCGTTACGGCTATTACATGACGCGCGATCCTTTCGGCGCGGGCGGCGACTTCATCACCGCGCCGGAGATCAGCCAGATGTTCGGCGAGCTCGTCGGCGTCTGGGCGACCGAGGCCTGGCGGATGAGCGGTTCGCCCACGCCCGCGCGGCTCATCGAGCTCGGGCCGGGCCGCGGCACGCTGATGTCGGACGTGCTGCGCGTCGCGCGCATCGCGCCGGGCTTTCTGGACGCCGTCACCGTGCATCTCGTCGAAACGAGCGAGACCCTGCGCGCCGCGCAGAAGCAGACGCTCGCGAACGCCGGCATGGAGGTGAGCTGGAGCGCGGACGTCGATCAGACGCCGCCCGGCCCCGCCTTTATCCTCGCCAATGAATTTTTCGACGCGCTGCCCGTTCGCCATTACGTGAAAACGATGACAGGCTGGCGCGAGCGCCTCGTGGGGCTCGACGCCGCCGGCGACCTCGTCTTCGGCCTCTCCGATCAGGCGGAGACGTCGCTCGCCGCCCCCGCCCGCGAGGGCTCGATCATCGAGGTGAGCGCCATCGCGCAACGGCTGATGGGGGAGATCGCGGCGCGGCTCGCGCGCGAGGGCGGCGCGATTCTCGTCATCGACTACGGCTATCTGGAGACCTCGCTCGGCGACAGTCTCCAGGCCGTCGCGCGGCACGCCTATGTCGATCCGCTGGCGGAGCCGGGCGAGGCGGATCTGACAGCCCACGTCGATTTCGCGGCCCTCGCCCGCGCGGCCACGGCGCGGGGGGCGAAAGTGATGGGGCCGGTGACGCAGGCGCATTTCCTGCTTCAGCTCGGCATAGAGCGTCGCGCGCAAGCGCTCATGAAGCGGGCGACGCCGGAACAGGCGCAGGACATCGTCGACGCTTTCGACCGCCTCACCGGAACTGAGGATCCCCGCCGCCATATGGGCGCATTGTTCAAGGTAATGGCGGTGACGCATCCGGACATGCCCGACATGCCGGGGTTCATCGTGTGACGCCTCGTCCGCTCCCCGCTCGCGGGGAAAGGACGCGGCGCTTCATCAGGATCGACTCATGACCATCCCCCCCGCCCTCACCGCGCGCAACCTCCATCTGCCCGGCGTGCGCCACGCCTTTTTCACCCGGCAGGGCGGCGTATCCGACGGGGTCTACGGCTCGCTCAACGGCGGGGTCGGCTCAAGGGACGCGCCGGAGCGGGTCGCCGAAAATCGCGCGCGCATGGCCGCGCGGGTCGGCGTGCCTGCGGAGCGCCTGCTCGTGCCGTTCCAGATCCATTCGGCGGACGCCCTGACGGTCGCCGCGCCCTGGACGTCGGAGGAAAGGCCCCGCTGCGACGGGCTCGTGACGCGCGAGGCGTCGCTCGCGCTCGGCGTCACCGGCGCCGACTGCGGCATGCTGCTCTTCGCCGACGCGCGAGCCGGCGTCGTCGGCGCCTGCCATGCGGGCTGGAAGGGCGCGCTCACCGGGATGATCGAGGCGACCGTCGCCGCCATGGAGGCGCAAGGCGCGCGCCGCGCCGACATCCACGTGGCGCTCGGCCCGGCGATTGGATCGGCGAGCTACGAAGTGGGGCCGGAGTTCTCGGCCCGCTTCATCGCCGAAGACGCCGACTATGCGCGCTTCTTTTCGCCCTCCCCGCGGGCGGGCCATTCCATGTTCGACCTGCAGGGCTTCATCGCCGCCCGCGTCGAGCGGATCGACGTCGCCTCCTACGAGGCCCTCGGCCTCGACACCTACGCCGACGAATCGCGCTGCTTCAGCTACCGGCGCAGCGTGCATCGGGGGGAGCCCGATTACGGGCGGCTCGTCTCGGCGATCGCGCTCGCCTGACGTTGTCTCTCGCGCTGGCGTTCCGCTACTTCGTCGCGTAGGTGAACAGCATGGAATGCGGCAGGCCGCGCGGCGGCGGCGGGAAGGGCGCCGCGGCGCGCACGGCGGCAAGCGCGGCGGCGTCGAGGTCCGGCAACCCGCTCGTCCGATAAACCGCCTGATGGGTGAGATTGCCCATTTCGTCGATGTAGAAGGCCACGACGCCCTTCGACGGCATTTGCAGATCGCGCACGCGCGGCGGAATCCGCATATGCGGCATGATGAGGCCGTAAAGGATGCTCAGATAGGTCGTCTTCGCCTGGCCGCCGCCGACCGGCGACGTCTTGGGCGGCGCCGCCAGCTTGAAATCGGGCAAGGGCGCGAGCGCCGCCACCTGATCGGCGATGGACATGGCGTCGCCCTTCTTGGCGGGCTTCGCATCCTTCGTCTCGGGCTTGTCGATCGGCGTCGGAACCTTCTCCGCGCGCTCGATGATTTCGGCGTCGGGCTTGTCCTCAACCTCCTTCTGCGGCGCGGGCTCGGGCGACTTGTCGCCGTCGGCGTCGTCTTCGGCGTCCTTCAGCCCTTGCGGCTTCTCATCCTTGGGCGCGACTTTCTCGGGCTCGTTGCGCTTGGTCTTGGCCTCTTTCGCCTCCTCCGGCGCATTCTGCTCGCTCTTCTCCTTGCTCACGGCCTTGGGCGCGTCAAAGGCGGGTTTCTCCTCGATCGGCGGCGGCGGAGGCGGCGGCGGCTTCTGCTGCTCCTGCTGTTTCTGCTCGGGCGGCGGCTCCGGCGGCGGCGGCTCCTCTTTCTTCTCTTCCGGCGGCGGAGGCGGCTCGGTGATCACCTCGACCGGAATCTCCTCGACGGCCGGCGGAACGAGCGCCGATCGCCGGTCCTCCCACAGCAGGAAGGCCAGAACGGCGAGATGAAGGAAGAGACAGAGGAGCAGAAAGGCCAGGAACCGGGGACGCGGCGACATGCCTCCGCCGCGGCGCGGCTCGAACAGCCGCTCCATGGCGACAGCGGCGAGCGCTGCGCCCCGCGGCTTCTGTCTGACCGTCTCGTTCATCTCGATGGAGAAACCCGTCGCCGCAATGGCGCACCCTGCCCGCCAAGCACAGGAAAGAAATTAGAAGAGTTTTGCCACAGGCGACGCCCGCTTCGCAAACTTTCCCGCCTTTTTTTCGACCATTGCGGGAATGGCGCTTTATGCCGCAGCCATTTCGGCCCCCGCCGGGCTTATATGATGATTAGCTAATTAAACAGGCGCGGCGCGGCCGTGCTTTGCGAAGGGACGGACATATGCGCAAAAGGCTCGGGCTCACGCGGCGCGGATTCCTGCTCACGGCGGCGGCGCTGGCGACGCCGTCTTTCGTCCAGGGCCAATCCATGTCCCGCGTCGCCCCCCGCAAGGCGAGCGAAGACTTCGCCGCGGACGTGGACATCGAATTGGTCTGCAAGCGCGAGGCGGTTCGGATTCTCGACGGGCGGCCGACGCAGGTCTGGCGTTACGTCGGCAATCTCCTGAAGGGTCCGGCCAATGCGCTGACCGCGCTGCCCGACTCCTATCTCGGGCCGCTTCTGCGCTTCACGAAGGGCCAGAAGGTCCGCATCCGCCTGCGCAACGATTTGCCGGAGCGGACGATCGCCCACTGGCACGGGCTGCATGTCCCCATGGCGATGGACGGCCATCCCTCGGCCGCGATCGAGCCCGGCGAGACCTATGTCTACGAGTTCGAGATCCGCAATCGCGCGAGCATGAATTTCTACCATCCGCACACCCACGAGGCGACGGCGACGCAGGTCTATCACGGGCTCGCGGGCGGCATCGTCATAGAAGACGAGGAAGAGCGCGCGCTCGGCCTGCCGTCGGGCGAATACGAGATTCCGCTCGTCATTCAGGACCGCACGTTCGACGACGCCAATCAGCTCGCTTATTGGGGCGGCATGCACCGCGACATGTTCGGCTTCTACGGCGAACGCATTCTCGTCAACGGACGTCCCGATTACCGCCTCGACGTCGCGAGCCGCGCCTATCGCCTGCGCATCCTCAACGGCTCCAACGCGCGCATCTACAAGCTGCAATGGGACGACGGGACGCCGCTGACGGTCATCGGCGTCGACGGCGGCCTGCTGGAGAAGCCGGAAGCGCGCCCCTATGCGATGCTGGCGCCGGCGGAGCGCGTCGATCTCTTCGTCGATTTCAGCGGGCGGAAAGTCGGCTCGAAGCTCGTCATGCGCAGCGGCGAATTCGACGGTCTCGTGCCGCCGATGGCGCAGCGCATGGGCGGCGGCGGTCTGATCGTCGGGGACGACTATCCGCTGTTCACGGTCAATGTGGCGCGCGACGCGACGGAGACCGTAAGGCTACCTGAGAAACTCGCGACGATCCGGCGCTACCGGCCAGAAGACATCGCCAACAACGACGATCCGCGCCCGATCGCGATTTCGATGGGGCACATGTCGATGATGCTCAATGGCCGCGGCTACGAGCACGACAACGTGCTGCCGATCGAGCGCATCCCCGTCGACACGGTGCAACTCTTCGAAATCTTCCACGACCATGGCGGCATGCGCGGCGGCATGGGAATGCGCGGCGGCATGGGAATGCGCGGCGGCATGGGGATGCGCGGCCGCATGATGGGCGGGGGCATGATGGGCGGGGGCATGATGGGCATGATGAACATGGCCCATCCCATTCACCTGCACGGGCAACCCTTCGAAGTGCTGAGCCGCGTCTATGAAGGCGGCGACGAAGAGGCCTATGCGACCATTCGCGAAGGGCTCGTCGACAGCGGTCTCAAGGATACGGTGCTCGTCGCGCCGGGCGAGCGCATCCGCATCGCCAAGCCCTTCGGCGACTTCAAGGGCCGCTTCATGTATCACTGCCACAACCTCGAACATGAGGACATGGGCATGATGCGCGAGTTTCTGGTGGAGTGAACCGAGCCGCCGCCCGCGAAACGGGATTGGCGGCAGGTCAGCAAATAAAAGGGCCTCGCGCAAAACGCGCGAGGCCCCTGTCATTTCGCAGCCGAAAAATCAGTGCTGCATGCCGCCCATGCCGCCGCCGTGGCTCATGCCGCCCATCATACCGCCCATGCCGCCCATCATGCCGCCGCCGCCGCCCATCATGGACCCGCCGACTTTCATGATGGAGGTCATGGTTTCGCTGGCGATCTTCTTCTGCTCGTCGGAAAGCGCAGTGAAGAGCGGCTCGATGGCCGCCTTCTGCGCGCGTACGATCTCGAGATGATCCGCCATGTGGTTCTCCATTTTCTCGAGCTTCTTCAGAACGGCGGGCTTTGCCGGGTCCGCGCGCTCCTCGGCCGGCGCGCATTTGGCCTGCGCCTTTTGCGCCGCGGCGCGCCAGGCGTCGGCGAAATTGTTCCATGCTGAGATCTGCTGATCGGTGAGCTTCAGTTCCGCCTTCAGATAGGCGAGGCGTCCTTCAAGATGTTCGGTGAAGCCGCACATCATGGTCTGCATCATGCCGGCCATGCCTCCACCGCCGCCATGAGACATCCCCCCCATGCCGCCGCCCGACATGCCGCTCATCCCGCCGCCGCCATGGTTCATTCCGCCGCCCGAACCGCCGCCGTGGCTCATGCCGCCCATCATGCCGCCCATGCCGCCGCCGCCATGGTCCATGCCCTTCATTCCGCCCATTCCCCCCATGCCGCCCATCATGCCGCCGCCGTGATGGCCCGCATGTTCATCGGCCGGCGTCGCGGCCGCGGCGGGAGCGGCGTCCGGTTTGGCGGCCTCGGCCGCCGGCGCGGCGGTCTGCGCCTTGCCTGGGTCGGCCCATTGCGTGGGCGCGGGCGCCGCTCCGCCGTGCATCGAGTGGTCCATTTTGCTGTGGTCCATCTCTGCATGCTCTTCGGCGCGGGCCGAGGCGAGGCCGGCGGCGAGCAGCAAGGCGACCGCGCTCGCCGTGAAAGCTTTGCCGCGCAAAAATCTGTTCTGCGTCGTCATGAGAACCTCCCCCGAAAAATTGCTCTCTGTCCGCCGTGGCGTCGAGACGAGCGCCGTGCGGCGATGCGCCCGCGACACTCGCGAACCTGCGCGCCGATCGCGCGAAGGTCCGTAACTTTGTCACAGATCAAACTCTCAAGCGAGCCGACACATCGTCGCGCCGCAGCAATCAGGCGGCCTTGTTTTTCTCCGCGATTCCGACCAGGGCGCGCAGAATACGGCGTGCGCCGGCGAGACGCTGCTTCATGGTGTCGAATTCGCGAATGAAGACGATGCGCATGTCTGGGCGCACCTTCGCCGAGGCGCCCTGTTCCGCGACATAGCGCACGAGCCCGGCGGGATCCGCGAAATGATTGTCGCGGAAGGATATGATGATTCCTTTCGGCCCCGCGTCGACCTTTTCGACATGCGCGCGGCGGCACATGGCCTTGATCGCGACGATCTCGAACAGTTGCTCCACTTCGGGCGGAATCGGGCCGAAGCGGTCGATCATCTCGGCGGCGAAGGCCTCGATGTCCTGATCGGTCTCGAGCGTCGAAAGACGGCGATAGAGCTGCAGACGCAGCGTAAGATCGGGGATGTAATCTTCCGGGATCGTGACCGGCGCGCCGATGGCGATGGTCGGCGACCAGGCCTCTTCCTGCGGCTCCTCGACGCCCGCTTTCAGCAGCGTGATCGCGTCGGAGAGCATCTGCTGATAGAGTTCGTAACCGACTTCCTTGATGTGTCCCGACTGCTCCTCGCCGAGCAGATTGCCCGCGCCGCGAATGTCGAGATCGTGGCTCGCGAGCTGGAAGCCCGCGCCGAGCGTATCGAGCGATTGCAGCACTTCGAGACGCTTTTGCGCCTGCGGCGTGATCGCGCGGTTTGCGGGGGTGGTGAAGAGCGCATAGGCGCGCGTCTTCGAACGGCCGACGCGACCGCGCAACTGGTAAAGCTGCGCGAGGCCGAACATGTCCGCGCGCCAGACGATGAGCGTATTGGCGGAGGGAATGTCGAGCCCCGATTCGACGATCGTCGTCGAGAGCAGGATGTCGTACTTTCCGTCGTAAAAGGCCGACATTTTCTCTTCGAGTTCGCTGGCCGGCATTTGCCCGTGCGCAACGACAAACTTCGCCTCGGGCAGATTCTCGCGCAGGAAGGCGGCGGCCTCTTCGAGATCGTCGATGCGCGGGCACACGAAAAAAGCCTGCCCGCCGCGATAACGCTCGCGCAACAGCGCCTCGCGAACGATCAGGGGATCGAAGGGCGAGATGAAGCTGCGCACGGCGAGGCGATCCACCGGCGGCGTGGTGATGAGCGAGAGTTCGCGCACGCCCGTCATGGCGAGTTGCAGCGTGCGCGGAATGGGCGTCGCGGAAAGCGTCAGCACATGCACTTCCGCGCGCAGCTCTTTCAGGCGCTCCTTGTGGCCGACGCCGAAATGCTGCTCCTCGTCGATGATGACCAGGCCGAGATCCTTGAAGCTTACGCCCTTGCCGAGAAGGGCGTGCGTGCCGACGAGAATGTCGACTTTGCCTTCGCCGAGCTCCTTCTTCGTCTCGCGAACCTCCGCCGCGCCGACCATGCGCGACAGCCGCCCGATCTTCACCGGCAGGCCCGCGAAGCGCTCGCTAAAGGTTTTGTAATGCTGACGCGCGAGCAGCGTCGTCGGCGCGACGACGGCGACCTGCTTGCCGTTGATCGCCGCTGTGAAAGCGGCGCGCAAAGCGACCTCCGTCTTGCCGAAGCCGACGTCGCCACACACCAGCCGGTCCATCGGCCGGCCCGAGGCGAGATCGTCCAGCACGGCCTCGATCGCGGCGAGCTGGTCTTCCGTCTCGTCATAGGGAAAGCGCGCGCAAAATTCGTCGTAGAGCCCTTCCGGCGGAACGAGCTTGGGCGCCTGCCGCAACTGCCGCTGCGCGGCGATGGCGATGAGGCCCTTCGCCATTTCGCGGATGCGGTTCTTCATCCGCGCCTTGCGCGTCTGCCAGCCCGCGCCGCCCAGTCTGTCGAGCTGCGCTTCCGTATCCTCGCCGCCGTAGCGTGTCAGAAGCTCGATGTTCTCGACCGGCAGATACAGCTTGTCCCCGCCCGCGTAATGCAGTTCGAGACAGTCGTGCGGCGCGCCCGCGGCGGTGATGGTTTCGAGCCCGACGAAGCGGCCGATGCCGTGGTCGACATGCACGACGAGATCGCCCGCCATGAGCGCGGCGACCTCGCCGAGAAGATTTTCCGTCGCCTTGCGCTTGCGCCGGCGGCGCACGAGACGGTCGCCGAGAATGTCCTGCTCGCCGAGCACGACATAGGCGTCGGTCTCGAAGCCGCGCTCGACGCCCAGAACCGCGAGCGCGACGCCGCCCCGCCCCCTGGCGAGCGCGGCCGGGAGGGCGCCGACGAGCGCGAGATCGTCGAGCCCGTGCTCCTGCAACACATGGCCGAGACGCTCGCAGGAGCCGTCCGACCAGCCAGCGACGATGACGGTCTTGCCCGCGGCGCGCAGCGCCTGCACATGATCCGCAGCCGCCTGGAAGACGTTCACCTCCGGCTCGTTGCGCTCGGGGGCGAAATCGCGGCCCGGCCGCGCGCCGCAATCTATGGCGCCGGACTCGTCGGCGGCGAAAGGCGTGAATTGCGCGCCGGCGCGCGCCTCGACTGCGTCGCGCCATTCCTCGCGCGTGAGATAAAGCGCGCGCGGCTCCAGCGGCTTGTAGTTCGACGCGCCGGGGTCGAGGTCGTGCGCCTCCTTGCGCGCGTCGTAATAGTCGGCGATCTGCTTCAGACGCTCATCCGCCGCGTCCGCGATCAGCGAATCGAGCATCAGCGGCGCGTCGCCGAGATAGTCGAAGAGCGTGTCCATCCGCTCGTAGAAGAGCGGCAACCAGTGCTCCATGCCATGATGGCGCCGGCCCTCGCTCACCGCCTCGTAAAGGGCGTCGCCGCGCGTCTGCCCGCCGAAGCGCGCCGCGTAATTCTGCCGGAACCGCCGCATCGTGTCGGAGGTGAGCCGCAATTCGCTCATAGGCGTGAGATCGAGCGCGCGCAGTTGCCCCGTCGCGCGCTGCGTCTCGGGGTCGAAACTGCGGATCGATTCGAGCGTGTCGCCAAAGAAATCAAGGCGGATCGGTGCCGGCAGTCCCGGCGGAAAAAGGTCGATGAGGCCGCCGCGCTGGGCGTATTCGCCGGTCTCGCGGACCGTGCTCGCGCGCAGGAAGCCGTTCGCCTCGAGCCAGAGCGCCAGCTCGTCGAGCTTCACAACATTGCCAGGCGCCGCGGAGAAGCTCTCGGCCGCGACCATCTTTCTCGGCGGCACGCGCTGGAGCAGACAGTCGGCGGTGGTCGTGACGACCCGCGGCCGGTCGGCGGAAGAACTGGCGCGGGCGAGGCGCGAGAGCGCCGTCATGCGGCGCGCGACGACATTGGCGTGGGGGGACACGCGGTCGTAGGGCTGGCAGTCCCAGGCGGGAATGTCGAGGACTTCGACCTCGGGATTTGCGAAGCGCAGCGCCTCGCGGAACGTCGCCGAACGGGCCGCGTCGCGCGCGACATGGACGAAGACGGCCGGCCGGCCTTCCGATTCGCGCGCCAGCGCCCGGGCGAGGTCGGCGCAGAGAAAGGCGTCGAACCCCTCGGGGGCGTGGGAGAAAAGCACACGCTCGCCCTTTTCCAGACGCGCCCGCGCGGTTTCGAGGGCGCCCGCCGCGCCCGCCGTTTTCAGCGCAGCTTTGCTCAATGGATCGGTCCGTCGTGCGTGTGGAAGGCGACGATGGCCCGGTAAAGGGCGGTGTCGCGCTCGGGCGGCGGCGCGACCGCGCCGGAGAGCCAGCTCAAAAGCTCCGCGTCCGGCAGGTCGAGCAGGGTCTCCAGCTCGTCGAGGTCCGACTCGCTCAGCGCGTCGAGCCGGGCGTCGACGAAGCCGCCCATCAGAATGTCGAGCTCCCGCATGCCGCGCCGCCAGGAGCGAATTTTGATGCGACGGCGGCGGATGTCGCTGTCGCTCGGCGCGGAGCCGTCGGTGGGGCAATGGTCGGACATGCGAGGAATCTGGGCTGCGCGGCCCGGAAAACCGCGGGCCGCAGTGGAAAGAGGCTTAGCCCAGCATGCCGCGAAAGGAAAGCAGGGGCGCGGGCGCCGCGCGAGGCGCTTGACTTCGGAAAGCGACTGCCCTATCCCGCAGTCCTCGCGCGAACAACGCGCCGCGCGGGGGAGTAGCTCAGTTGGTTAGAGCGCCGGCCTGTCACGCCGGAGGTCGCGGGTTCGAGCCCCGTCTCTCTCGCCATCCCAATCAACGACTTGCCGTTTCTTTCGACGATCCGTTTCGCAGGGGTTCGGCGGCCTCCGCGGCGTCGAGGTCCGCGGGAACGTCAGGCCGCATGAGATGCGGGCGCGACGCCCCGTGATTGGCGCGCCGCCGGCGCCGTCTCTGCGCGTGGCGGCGCGTCGGCAAGGACCATGGGTCCGGGCCGTGCGCGGATCGAACTTCCCGGCCCGCTTACCTGACGAGGGGCGCGGCCGGGTCCAACGCCCTGCCGAAGACCTCGAACACGTGACTCAGTTCGTCGCGGCTGGGAGGGATGTCGAGGATCACCGTCCGGAAGCCCAAGGCGAGATAGCGCCGGAACTCCTCGGCGACGCGGGAATAATCGCCGACGAGATAGGGGCAGAACGTCTTGTAGTTCTGCATTGGGCCGAGCCAGTAGATCGAGTTCCCCTGCACCGGCTGTTCGCCGAGCGCCGAGAGCTGCTTGTGCCAGACCGAGTCGCTCACTTTCATCGCGAGCTGGTGCGTCACCTGCCCCCGGCGATCCTCGGGGAATCTCTCCCGCGCGACGCGCCACGCCTCTTCGTCGCTGGACCGAGAAACGATTCCAACGCGCAAGCCGCTGTCGAGTTCGCTGTCGACAGGAGCGCCTTCGGCGGCCTCGATCTCGGCAGGCTGCGGGTATTTGATCGCCGTCGCGCCGATCGCCCTCGCTGCGGCGACTCCCGCAGGGGAAGAACCGGAAATGAGAATCTCGGGAAAGAGCTCCGGGGGCAGCGGCGGCGTGAGCTTCAGCTTCGTTACCGCGTAATATTTTCCGGAGAAGTCCACGGGCTCCACGCCTTCGAGGAGCTTCCGAATGATCTGCGTGTATTCCGTCGTGCGCACATAGCGATCGTCATGCGGCGTGACGTCGCCGAGCGCCGCCAGATCGGTGACGAAACCGCCCGCAAGCATGTTGAGGGCGATGCGCCGTTTGTGCAGGAAGGCGATCGTCGAAATCATTTTCGCGACCGTGTAGGGATGCATATAGATCGGCTGAACGGCCACGAGCGGCATGAGCCTGTCGGTGTTCTCGACGACGACCTGAGCCACGAGCCAGGGATCGACCAGACCATTGTCGGTATAGATCAACATGCCGGCGCAGCCGAACTCCTCGCTCCATTGGGCCGTCTCGACGACGCGCGCGAGATAATGATCGCGACCGACGTCCTTGGACTGGGGGCAAGTGGAGAAGATCTGGACACCCTTGTCGGAAAGAGCGTTTCTCATGTTCATTTTCATTGCCTCCCGCTGTTATGGTCTTTAGTGAAATCGAGGGGGCTCGCACGGCGAGGTCGGACGTGGTTTCTTTTTTCGTCGTCGGCGAAGGCCGGCCGGCCAGAGCCGTTCTCGACGCGATGGTCAAGACGCCGGCTGCGACGGTCGACGGCGTCGCGCTCGTCGATCCGCCGACGAATCCGCTCGCCCCTTTCGCACAAGCTCACGGCCTGCCTGTCATGGAGGTCGCCCGCTTTCTGACGGAAGCAAAGACGTTGCCCCTGCAGCCGGGCGGATGGCTGATCAATGCGAACAGCACGACAATCATTCCCGCCGACGCGCTCGCCCGCTTTCAGGGACGCAGCCTGAATCTTCATCCGGGCCTCTTGCCGGAATACGCCGGCCTCCATACCCATCAATGGGCCATTCGCAACGGCGAAACCGAATTCGGCGTGACGATTCACCGGATGGAGGCGGGGGTCGACACCGGCGCGATCGTCGGCCAGCTGCGCTTCCCCATCAAACCGGAGGATACGGGACTGTCGCTGTTTAGCCGATGTCTGGCCGCTGGATCGGATCTGTTCGCACGCGTCGTCGGACAGATCGTTCGCGGCGAGACGCTCGCCGACATTCCGCAAGATCTCTCCAGGCGCAGGCTCTACCGAAGCCGGGACGCGATGGACGGGCGCATCGATTGGCGCAACCACGCGCAGGCGGTCGTCGATTTCATCCGGGCCGGAAACTATGAGCCCTTCGCCTCGCCCACCTATACCGCGCGGCTCGACCGAGCGGCGGGCGGCGACGTCGAGGCGTTGCGCGGCCTTCGCGAAGACCGGGCGTCGACGGGCGAGGCGGGATCTCTCCTGGAGATTTCCGAAGAGGGCCCGCTCATCATGTGCGGGGACGGCGGCGCGGTGCGCATCGTCAAGGCGCGTTGCGATGGACAACCAATGTCCGTCGAGCGCTGGCGCGCGTATTTTGCGCAACTTCCGTCCGCCCGCCTGCAAGGGCGAGGCGGCGGAGACGCAGAAGGGTGCGTCGTCGCGCTCAATTGAACAGAAAGCCATCGTCCCCCTGTAGTTCGGTCAGATTGAACACGCCCGCGGCAAGCGGCGGCTTGTCCGTTCCCCACCAGAAGGCCGGGATCTGTTTTCTGCGCCAGAAGCCGAGCGCTGACATGGCGCGCGCGGTCATCGGACAAGAGGTGCGGCTGTAGATCGCCCCGGCGCCGCGCTCGACAAGCGCATGGACAGTCGCGCTCACGATCCAGTCGACGACGTCGAAGCGCGCTGCGTGCACATGCGTAATTCTCGCCAAAAGCCCGCCGTTCGGCGTCTCGTGCAATCTGCTGATGGAGACGCCCACGAGCCGGCCGTCGCAAAAGAAATTCAGGACATGAAAATTCCCCAAAATCGAAGGAGCCCGCATGAGCCAATCGAGAAAGTCGGCCTCGAGCTCGGGCGCGAGGCCGTAGGGCGCCGCGGCGGGTATGTTCGCGATCTCGCCGCGCACATGCGTCTTGACCTCACAGCCGCTGGAGGGGGCCGGGAAGCGCGGCATGTTCCATGTCAGCGGAATATCCGGAACGAATCGCGCCAGACGCAGAGCGGCCCATGACCGTCTGCGCGCAATCAGCTCGGCAAGCGTCTTCGCCGAGACGCCGAGGAAGAAATATTCGACATCGGGAAGCCGCATCCATTTCAGTCGGGGCAACAATTCCTGCGTATCGCTCGTGCCGCCGACAACGACGATCGGCTCCGGCCGGCGCATCACCCGGCGCATCAGATGCAACCCGAGGCCGAGCGACCGGTATTCGGGCAGGCAATACCAGTCGCAGGTCTCGCGAACCGTCTCCTGTGCGCGGCCGATCCGATAGGGGCGAAGGAACGAGTCCAGAATGCCGACGCATCGCCCGTCATCGAAGGCGACCAGGGCATCCCCATGCGGCCGATCCAGATAGCGCCAGGAGAAAAATCCGTTCGCTGTCTCCTCCGTCCAATCTCGCTTCCAGGAAAATTTGACGAGGAGGTCGCGCACTTTCGCGTGATCGGCGTCCGCAAGCGCAAGAAAGGTGATGCTCAACGCCGTCTCCGGTGGAAATAGCTCATCGAAACGCGGTTTCGCAATCCTATGTCTCCGCGGATCGCGCCGTCGCTACGAAGGGTCGAAAGCATCGACGAGACTGCCGAGCGTAATTCCCTTCTCGGCGTCGATACGCTCCGGGTTGAACAGAACGCCGCAGCGGTTTTCAACCTCGAGAATAATGTCCAGCAAATCCTTCGAACTGACCAGGCCGACGTCCAGAAGACGGGTCGAAAGATCGATTCCGGCGCCGTTTCCGGAAGGGGATCGCGCTGCAAAAGGGCCAAGCATGTCGAGGATCGCGTCCAGGATCATCTTGCTCTTCGTTTCGGTCTGTAACATTGCGCTTTCGCCTGGTTCAAAGAGTTACTTTTCGAGGAGCGTTTTCAACGCTCCATAGTCGGTCTTTCCGTTGGCGTTGAGGGGCAGTCGGGAAATTTCGCGCACCTCGTCCGGAACCATGTAGAGCGGCAGCCGCTCGCGGCATTTTTCGATGATGTCCGCCGGGCTTCGGCCGGATCCGGAAACGAAGCCGACGAGGCCCAGCGCGAGGCCGCCATCGGAAACGGGCCAGGCGATGACGGCGACCGAATCCGTCGCCGCCGCGGATCTCATCGCGTTCTCGACTTCGAGCAGCTCCACGCGATGGCCGCGGATCTTCGTCTGTCGATCGAGGCGTCCGCGGAAAACAAGCCCCAGCTCCCCGGCGTCGACCGCCAGATCCCCGGTTCGGTACCACCCAAGCCCGGGTTCATCCGCGCCGTGAGGCGGTTTGAAACGCGCCGCCGTCAGTTCCGCGTTTCGCCAATAGCCGCCCGCGACCTGCGAGCCGCCGAGACACAATTCTCCGGCCTCCCCTTCCCTGACCGGATAGCCGCAGTCGTCGATCAACATCGTCCTCTGGCCAGGCAGAGGCGTTCCGATGGGAACGGTCTCCAGATTGTCGAGCTCCGCACAGGGATCGCTCGGCAGGCGATAGGCGGTGAAGGCGATCGTCGCTTCGGTCGGACCGTAAAGATTCTCGACGGTCGAATTGGAGGCTGCGGCCTGCCAGCTGCGCGCCAGCGCGACAGGCAGCGCCTCGCCGCAAAAAAGACTCCATCGCAACGACGGGAAACAACCCGGCTTGAGCATCCGCATCTGCCGCATGAAAGCCGCCGTCGAGGGCACCGAAAGCCAAAATGTGAGTTCTTGCTTGCGAATGAAATCGCTGATGCCGACGAGAGCGCCTTCGGGAATGCAGCAGACGCATGCGCCGGCGCTCCAGGCGAGAAACATGTCGTGCACGGACAGGTCGAAAGAAAAGTCGAACAGCTGGCTGAATCTGTCCGTGGACGTCGGCTGGAAACGCTCGCGGACGTTTTCGATATAGGTCAGCGCATTCGCGTGGCTGACCAGCACGCCTTTTGGCGCGCCGGTGCTGCCCGAGGTGAACAGCAAATATGCGCCGTCATTCGCAGAAGACTCCGGGCGCGCAGCCGCCGGGTCAGAGTTTTCGATGTCCCGGGCTGAGACGAAGCGATGTTGCGGCGCGCGCGCGATCCACTCGACCGGCGCAGGAAGATCCGGCGACAACACCGTGAGTGGGCGATCGAAGCACTCGACGAGCGGCAGGACAACCTCGGCTGAACGCGCATCCACGATGAGCGTGTCGATCATCGACGCCGATAAAATCGCTCTCAACCGCTCGATCGGGAATTTGGGATTGAGCGGCGCATAGGCGCTGCCCGCCATGAGGCTCGCCAGGACGCCCGCATAGGCCGTCAGGCTCCTGTTCGCCAGAACCCCGCACTGGGTCTCGACGCGCGCAAGCCCTGCGCCGCGCGCCGCATTAATCGCGCCGGCAAGTCGAGCGGCCGTCCGGCGAAGCTCCGCATAGGAGACGTGGCCCCCGTCGACCCAAAGAGCGGGCCGATCGGCGTTCGCCGCGCTCGACGCAAAAAACAGATCGAAAAGCGAGGCGGACACAGTTTGCGTTTTATCGACGTTTGCAACAGGACAATTCACTGGAACGATACTCTTTAGCTACGCTTGAACGATTTCATGTTAGCATAGCCGCTCCAGACGAAAAACGAAAAGTCAATTTATGGAAAAGACGCTCGGACTTTGCTTGAGCTTGTCTGCTAGCGTCAGCAAAACGTTCAGCATCGGACGTTCCGGCGAAGCGGCGTAGCTGGGGGTTCACGAAATGCATAAATTCGATCCATGGCGTATCGACTCGCCCAAGGTTGCGCTTATGCGCCAGGATCGCCGCTCTATCGAGGGGGCGCTGATCGAACTCGGGCCGCGCGCTCGAAACGCATGCGACGACTAATCAAGCGCATGAACGCCCGCCTCGACATCTCCGCTGCCTTCTTCCTATCAACCAAGAGCAGGACAATGCCGGAAAAAGAAGAAAATAAACGGCCAATCGCGGTGATCATCGGTCAGCTGGGCCACGGCGGAAGCGAGCGGCAACTCTATATGTTTCTCGCCCATTGCGACCGTAGCCGCTGGTCGCCGACGCTTTATGTATCCAGCGACCTCGGCGAACTGGTGACGTGGCGCGATCCCATTGCCGCCTTGGGCGTTCCGATCGTGCAGCTGAATGGTGGACGGCTCGCCAAGATGCGGCAATTCCGTTCCGCCTGCATCGCTCAAGGCGCGCGCAGTTTCTTTTCATGGTCGTCTTATACGAACGGCTTTGGCCTCGCTTTGACGGGCCTCGGCGTGCACAGGATCGGTTCGTTTCGCAATGCGTCTTTCGCGGATCTTCCGAGCCGCTTTCGAGGCGTCTGGGAGTGGGCCGGGCTGGCGGGCGTTTCCGCGGTGGTTTGCAACTCCCTCGAAACTCAGGTCGAACTCCAGAAACGCGTCGGCAAGACCAAGACGATCGTTTACGCGCCGAATGCGGTGAACATATTCGACGTCGAGCAGATTCGAAGCTGGCGCGAAGCGTGGCGCGCGCGGCTTGGCGTTCCTCCTGACGCGGTCTTGATCATCGGAGTCGGCCGAATCGCGCCTCAGAAAAATTTCGGGAGATTTATCGACGCTATCGCCGAGGTAAGAAAATATGCTCCGGTCAGCGCCATCATCGTCGGCCGAGACGACGGGCCACTGCCGGAACTTCTCGAGAGAGCGGCCGAGCTCGGTGTGCAGGAGATTGTGCGATTCCTTGGACAGGCGCCTGATGCGCGGGAGGTGATGTGCGCCGCCGACGTTTTTCTGCTGACCTCCGATTACGAGGGGATGCCGAATGTGATCCTCGAGGCGATGGCTGCGGGTTTGCCATGCGTGTCGACAAGGGTGAATGGCGTCGCCGATCTGATCGACGAAGGCTCCTCCGGTTTTATCGCGGACAACAATGCCCTTGCGATTTCGAAGCCGCTGATCGAATTGGCCGCCAATAGAGAGTTGCGACTCGAGATGGGCGCGCACGCGCGCCGATCGATGGAGCAAAGGAGGCCGGAAATCGTGGTCCCGGAATTGTGGAAACTGTGCGAGGGGTGAGAGCGCGGCAAGGTTTTGCTTCAGTTCGAGCCACCGACTTGGCCATGGCGACGAAGCGTTTTGCTCGCGTTCGGCCCATGTTTCGGCCCATGTTCAAGCCGCCGCCTGCAGCTTCCGCAGTCGGACCAAATTAATGGCGGCCGCGAAGGCGAAAGCCGAGTCGAGCCTCTCTCTGTCTGGAAAATTCCCCTTCGATTTTCCGGCGTCGGTCTTGATTCAGCCGAAGCCCTCCGCGATCCGCGCCGCGGATGCGCCGGCTGAGCCCGCAGCCTTCGCGCCGCGCGTCGAGCGCCGACAATCAGCCGCCGGATGTTCTGCGCCACAGGCGGCGTCACTCGCATCGTCCCTGCTTGGTAGACGACGTCCGCGGCGCCATGGGGCTTGTCGACGCCGAGCATGGTTCGCATGGCAGCCGGTCGGCGCACTGTTCGACAATATGGGGAACAACATCGGCGCGTATGGCGCGAGGGGCTTTTAAACAGCCCTGAAGCGAGCCTTGCTGGATGTAAACCGGCAAAACCGAGGGGCAGGAGGCCCCTCCGCAGCGGGGCCTCCTCGGTCACGAAATCAACAGCCGCTTTGTCTGGCCGGACAAGTTGTCAGGGCGTCCACGCCTCTGGAAGAAAACTGCCTGGATTGGTGTTGCTGCGGTTGCCCGTGAAGGTTACGCCCCCCGGCCATCTATCCGCGGTAATGACGCCAGGGAAGACCGTGTTGCTTTGGATGATGACGTTACTCATGCTGCCCGACCCGTATGACACGGCCTGCCGCCGGGGAGCCTTCATGACGTTGTCCTTTATGATTGCGTTGTTGAGACTGGCGTAGATATAGATATGCCCGTCGCGCCATCTGTTCGCGCCAATAAAGGTATTGTTGAGCACCCTCAGTCCGTTGCTCGTCCCTGGATAGAGTTGAATCGGCCATCCGTGACTGATGTTGTAGAATAGGTTGTTCGTGACTGAGAGATTATGAGTGCCGTCGACATACAGGCCGTGATCGTGATTCTGGTAATAGAGATTGCCAGGAGCGCACCCGTTTTCGCCCGGACCAAGACGGCCGATATCATGGAAGATATTGCGGTCCAGAGTGATATTCACGCCACCTTGACTGTAGTAACCGGCGATGCCCGTCGACATGTCCGTGCAGAAACGGCCAATATCATGCACGAGATTTCCCTTTAGCGTGATGTTGGACCCCCGCAGACTGAAAGCGATCGTGCGGAACCCAGAAAGTTCGAAATCTTCGAAACGGACGTAATTCACGCTCGAACTCACATAGACGCCCGAGGTCGTGGAATAATCTCTACCACTGAGCTTCGCGCCCCATTTGTTCGCCGACCGGAAGGTGATCCAGGCGCCCGGCGTTCCGCTCCGCCATACGTTGATCAACTGGGCCGATGTCGTAGTGAAGACGCCGTCCCCGACGAGAACGATATCTCCAGGCACAACTATGTCCGCGGCTCTCTGTATCGTTCGAAATGCGGAAGTCGACGAAAGACCCGAATTGGAGTCGCTTCCCGCGACTGACACATAGTAAGTGGCGGCCCAACCGCTTGCCGGCCACAGCGCCGCGACAAGCGACGCCTTTCGCAGGATTGTCGAGATCATTCGCACAGTGATGGTCCCCTCTCGTTGCAGGATGCTCGAAAGATGCGCATGCAGATCAGCCGGAGTCGGAAACCTGAGCTCGAATATCAATCAGCCCCCATGGCTCATGATTCGTTCGGCTGAATTCCAGCTATAAGCTCCAACATGGCGAGAACTTGCCCAAGACAGCGCAGCTTTCGGATAAGATCCGACAAAACGATGCGCCCCATCCCATTTTCCGCCATCCTCACCGCGTGAACCTTGCTCAACGAAATAATTCCAAGAGCGCCGATCGCTGAGGCGAGGATGTCGGCCCACAATCTTCAACTTGACTACTTGAGTTGGCGTTTCACTACGAGACGCCATACTGCGATCCAACCAGCCGTTCGGGACGCCGCCAACGCGCCAAACAGTCAAGCTTGAATTTGCTGCGCTCCCGGCGAGAATCTCAGAAGAGCTTCAAACCCTAGGAAGAGATTGGTTACCAAAGTGCTACTCAAGGAAATTGGCGATACCGGCGTTGAAGCGCCGGAACTGGCTCAGGGCACCTGGCAATATCGCGGCGGTCCGGAAGCGCTACGCCTCGGGATCGAATGCGGCGCATGCTTCATCGACACGGCCGAGGGCTACCGAAACGAAGCCCTGGTCGGAGAAGCAATCAAAGGAATCCGTGACCGCGTCTTTCTTGCCAGCAAAGTGTCGCCGCGTCACTTCCGTTACAATGACGTGATCAAGGCCGCGGAATGCAGTCTGAAACGGCTCGGCACAGACTATCTGGACCTTTATCAGCTCCACTGGCCGAACTACACCATCACGCTCTCGGAAACCATGTCAGCGATGGAAAAACTCGTCCAAGACGGAAAGGTGCGCTTCATCGGCGTCAGCAATTTCTCGGCTGCGGAGCTCGCGCGCGCGCAAGCCCAGCTTTCGAAGACGCGCATCGTCTCCAATCAGATTCGCTATAATCTTCTGGATCGCTCCGCAGAGGCGGAGATGCTTCCTTATTGCGAGCGTCAAAGGATTACGCTGCTCGCATACAGTCCCTTGGCGACCGGTCTCGACGATCTTCTGCGCGCAGACGCCGAGGATGCGATTGGCCAAGTCGCCCGGAGCCTCGGCAAGACTCGCGCGCAAGTGGCCCTCAACTGGTGTGTCTCCCAGCCGGCGGTCGCCGCCATCTTCAAAGCTGAAAAGACCGAACATGTCGAGGAAAATTGCGGAGCGTCGGACTGGCGTCTTACGCCCGACCAGCGGCGCTTCATCTCAGAGCGCGTTACGCCAAATCGTAACAGAAACGGCGTCGAGCGCCTGGCGCGACGGATCTTGCGTCGCGTTCTTCAGCACACCGGACGCGATCTCGGGAATCCGGAAAGCCTGCAAAGATACTGAGCCTTCGAGCGCGCTAACCCATCTTATTCAGCGATGAGGTCATTTTGGGTTGGCGAGCGTAGCGTAAGACATTGAATTAGTGTATGGATTAGTTGCTTACGCTGATCCCTCACGCCATCGCATCGCAGCCACACCCGCCATGACCGAAGATAACCTCCTCCCATTCTCGTTTCCAGCCGTTGGCCGCAAGAAGATCACTGCAGCCTTCGATGGTGGCCGCATCACCTCGGATGCTGGCGTGATGCTCTTGGGGCAAGCCGAGCATCGTCTGGGCCTGGCGGACAAGCTCGCCGCGGTCATTGCCGATCCGCGTAATCCTTTGTTGATCACCCATTCGCTCGCCAGCATTTTTCGCGCGCGCATTCTTGCTATCGCCTGCGGTTACGAGGATGCGGACGATCTCGATCATCTCCGCAAGGATCCGGCCTTTAAGATCGCCTGCGGGCGCTTGCCCGATACCGGGAACGATTTGTGTTCGCAGCCGACCATGTCGCGTTGGGAGAATGCGCCGACCTTGCGCGAAATCGTGAAGCTCGGCCGCGTGCTGATCGATCTTTATTGCGCCAGCTACGCCTCGCCTCCGGAAGCCGTGACGCTCGATATCGACGACACCTGCGACGTCGTGCATGGTCATCAACAACTGTCGCTGTTCAACGCGCATTACGATGAGCGCTGCTTCCTGCCGATCCATATTTACGACACCGCGACTGGACGCCCTGTCGCCATCATTCTACGTCCGGGGAAGACGCCGACGGGCAAGGAAGCGTGCGGTCATTTGCGCCGCATCATCCGTCGCATCCGCGCCCATTGGCCGACGACCAAGATCACCATTCGGGGCGACGGCCACTATGGCCGCCGCGAGGTGATGGATTGGTGCGAGGACAATGGCCTCGATTATGTTTTCGGCCTGTCCGGCAATAAGCTTCTCGCCGCGGCCGTCGAAGAAAGGGCCGACGATATCCGCACCCGTCGCGCGTTGGAACAGATGCCTGTCCTACGTGGCTACGCGGAAACGAACTACGGCGCCAGATCTTGGCGGGCCGAGCGCCGCGTCTGCGCCCGCATCGAAGCGACGGAACTGGGGCTCGATATTCGCTATGTTGTCACCAACATCGCAAATGGCTCGCCCGAACATATCTACGACACGCTCTATTGCGCGCGCGGCCAGATGGAAAATCTGATCAAATTGCACAAGAGCCAGCTGGCGTCGGATCGCACCTCCTGCCGGGCGCCGCTCGCCAATCAGATGCGGCTCTTCCTTCATACAGCCGCCTATTGGCTGATGCTCGAACTGCGCGACGCCATTCCAAAACCCCACCCGCTCGCCGTCGCCGAATTTGCCACCTTGCGCGAGAAGCTGCTCAAGATTGGCGCGCGTATCGTCGAGGCTGCAAGCCGCATCCGGCTTGCGCTGGCCAGCGCTTGCCCACAAGCCGGCCTATTCCGATATTTGGCCGGCGCGTTACAGTCGGCAGGACCGTGAACGACGGGGCAGAGCCTACGTCCGCAAGCCCCAGATAGGCCATCGTTTCAACTCCAACGCGTTCAAAAAGCCCGCACCTTACCCAGCGGTAAAACGCAAAGCGGACCCGCGTCCACGATCATGCCGCGGAAAAACTCGGCGAATCTCGGCGGCTGCGCGAATAGGACGGGCTAACGTGAGTTCGGCAATCCTAGCGGGATCGCGACAAGCGTCGCAGCTTCACGAAGCTCAGATTTTCGAGGGGAGAGGCTTCCCTGCGGGGCAGTCGTACCCCCTCGTCGAATGCGCCGCCGATCAGGCGCGCCCAGGTCTCGCCGGCAAGGCCGTTCAGGAAATTGTCGGGACCATGAACAGCCGCCAGCAACTCCGGGTCGCGACCGTGCACCAATGTGGCGCCGCCGCTATACGCGAAGAGATATTGGGCGGAGAGCAAGCTCGGAATGATTTCAGGCTGCGTACGGCCGTTCACCGCCGCCGCGCCCATCGCCGCCGCCCGCGAGAAAAGGTCCGCGACGACTGGGTCGGCGTTCGCCGCAGATGTGAAGATCTGCACGACCCTCAGCGTGTCGTTGGGCCTGCCATGCGCCACATAACCGCCAATCGGCTGCCCGCGCCGGCTGTGGACGATACGGGCAATCAATTCGCCATAGCGTTCTTTTCTCGCCGCATGTTCCAGCAGGAACGCGAGCGCCGCCTCGTCGAAATCAGGATGCAAAGCGAACGATTGCGCGATATCGCGCACGATCGGAGAAAGCGCAGAAGGATCGACGTCTTCTCCCGAAGCATTCGGCGCCGATTGCGGCGCCAGTCGCCGGGCCGAGACCATGTCGAACAATGACGCGGGCCCGCGCAGCAGGCCGAACCAGGGCGCACGACGCGCAGCCGCCGTGACGAGCCATGACATAGGCCGCAAAACCCTGATCCAATTGAGGCTGCGATTGGCGACGACCTGTCCGCCGAGCTTGCGCCACATCGTCATCGAGATCTGATTTGTCGTCTCGGTGAGCGACAGATCCTGCGGACCGGAGAGAAACGAGCGGAGCAGGCGCGCGCCCGCCAAAGGATCCTGAAGAGAAGGGTCGGCCATCAGATTGCCGGCGAACGCCGCCCGCAACCTGCGGCCGCGATAGATCATGGGCACGGGATAGATCCCGATGAACCCGCTTATCGAACCATCGGCTTGGGCGTAGACGAGTGACGATAATTCCGAATCCGCCCAGGGATGGCGGCAGAAGATTTCGCGGAGGTAGTCGACAAGCGTATCCGGCGCCGCAGCTTGCGACCGCAGAAAAACCTTGAAAAAGAGGTTCGCAACCGCGCGCGCGTCCTCTGCCATGAAGGGACGAACCGCTGCCGCCATCGCCTTGCTTCCTTCGACAAGCTGTTTTCGAAATCGCCGGCCGTCGCCTCCCTATCCGCGCGGGTCGTTCGGACGGATAAGAAGCGGCGGAGAATGAAGATATTCCGCGACCCTGCGTTTCGCCGCAATATCTCGCCACACCGTCTCGATCTGGGAAACGCTCAACCCGGAACTCTTCGCCAGTTGCGCCGCCGGGACGCCATTATCGAGCGCATAGAGGCACAGGTCCATCGTCGCATGGTCGACCGAGAAGTAATATTCTTCCTGGCTTTGCGGCATCGACCATGTATCGGTCGTCGGCGGCCTGCGGCTCACCTCTTCCGGAACCCCGAGATATTCCGCCAGTTGATAAACCTGCGTTTTGAACAGATGGGCGATCGGCTTGACGTCGGCGGCTCCGTCTCCGTTCTTGACGAAAAATCCCTGATCATATTCCAGCCGATTGGGCGTGCCGGCGACGGCGTAGTTCAGGCGATCCGCATGATAGTATTCGATCTGCTTGCGCGTACGTTGCTTCATATTCGCCGCAGCGATGATGGCGAGATATTCCTCGAGCGGCAGACGCCGCCGCTCCTCGACGCCGCCAGGAGAACGCACAACGAGGCTCGACAGATTATACCCCTGCCCCCGCATGTCGGAATCGATGACGACCTTGCATGTCCATCCCTCGCCGAAATCCGGAAATATACGGCGGATTGCGGCGTCACGACGTGCGTAACAACCACTCGCCTTCAGGATCGGGCCAATATCCTCGAGCACAGACTGAATGCCAAGCGCGCCGGCGACGAGTTTGCCGAGACGCAGACTTTCAGGGTCAGAGTCATATTCGGGCATGAACAAGCCCAGCACACGCTCGGGGCCGACTGCGGCGACTGAAAGCGCGGCGGTGACGGAACTGTCGATCCCGCCGGACAGGCCAACGACGATTCCACGGCGACGAAGCCGGCGAAGCTGATCGCGAAGGGTCGTCACGATAACGCGCGTTTCGGCGGCGGCGTCGAGACGCAGAGCCTCTTTCGAGAAATCCGAAACCGACGACCTCGCATCAGTCAATCCGTCCATCATGCCCTTCTCCTAAAGGCGCGCAGCTTCACGCCTGCTCACCTTTCCACTCTCCGTCTTCGGAAGTTCGTCTCTAAATTCGACATGCTTGGGAACCATGAAGTCCTCGAGGTGACGAGCGCAGTGACGGATCACTGACGCGGCCGTCAAAGCCGCGCTTTCATCGGCCGAAATAATCGCCTTTACCGCGCTCCCGAGAATCGGGTCTGGAACGCTGGTCACCACAGCTTCTCGCACGCCGGGGAGCGTGAAAAGGACATTCTCAACTTCCTTGGGGCTCACCTTTTCGCCCCGCGTGATGATGATGTCGTCCTTGCGTGCGACAAAGAAGAGATAGCCTTCATCGTCGGTTCTGAACAGGTCTCCTGTATAGAGAACCTTTTCCCAGGGAAATGGCCCGGGCCGCAGCGCTTTCGCTGTCGCTTCGGGATTCTCCCAATAGCCTTTCATCACATGCGGGCCGCGAATGACGAGTTCCCCGACATGGCCCGGCGGAAGCCTTAAACCGTCATCATCGACGACGTAAGCTTCCGTTCCCGGAATGGCGAAGCCAACGGAGGCAGGGCGCGCGGCAAGTTCTTCCGGAGGCATGTACGCCCCACGAATGCATTCGGTCAGGCCGTACATCGAAAAGACGCGAGCCGTCGGAAAAAGTTCGTGCAAACGGCAAATGTGAGGCGTCGGCAAAGCCGCAGCAGCGTTCGTGATATAACGTAAACTCGGCAACATGCCCGGCTCAAGATCACGCATTTGACAAATCAACGCCGCGATGGTTGGCACGAGGGGAAAACCTGTTGCGCGTTCGGCGCGCATCTTCTCCAAGATGGTCTGTGGAAACGCAAAAGACTTTTCGAGGACCAGCGTCGCGCCGACTTTAACCGATGTGAATATCTGCCCGAGCCCATAATTGAACGCAATCGGCAGCACGCTAAGAATTACATCGTCGCAGGTGTTTTCGAGATATGTCGTAATCGAGGAGATCGCCGCGACGACATTCTGGTGCGTCATCATGACGCCCTTCGGGGAGCCAGTCGATCCGGACGTGTAAACCAACATCGCGAGATCGAGTTCGATACCCGGCCGAGCAATGGGACCGACGCCTTCCGCAAGCCATTCGGAAAGGCGCCCGCCGCCCGGAATCCCCGAAATGTCTCCGCCTGCGCCGGAGACAGCGACGCTCTTCAGGCTCGACGCATGTTCGGCGGCCTCGCGCACGACCGGCAGAAGCGCATCTTTCACGACCAACGCCGTCGCACGGCAATCCCGGATAATGAAAGCGAGCTTTTCAGCCTTCATGGAGGCGCCGACCATCACCACGACGCCGCCAGCTTTCATGACGCCGAAAAGTCCGACGACCGCCTCCCAGCAGTTGTCCGCAAAGATCACGACGCGATCCCCACGCGACAGTCCCCGCCGTTGGACCGCGCCCGCAAATGCGGTCGCCATAGCGTCGAGCTCGCGATAACTCAGCCGGACGCTTCCCACAACCAGCGCCGTTTTCTCGCCATGAGATCTGGCGCTGTCCTCCAGGAAGCGTTCGACGCGCATATGCGGTTTTCCCCGCTCTTTCGGATCAATTCGCCGCCACAGCGCCGGCTGGTTCGGCTCCTGCGACGGTCTTGCGGTTTACGAATGAAACAAGGGCGTCGATCGAATCGAAGTTGGCGGGAACCACTTCGCTATCCGCGATTCTGAGCCCGAACCCCTCCTCGAGAAACCGCACCATTTCAAGCACCGCGGTCGAGTCGAAGATGCCGCTCTCGAGAAGCGATTCATCGCCCGCAACGGAATCCGCATTGTCCTGGAATAGAAAATTCTCCGCGATGAACGCCCGAATTTCGGCCTCGACCTTTTCCGCCATTCTGATTTCCCTTTATCTTGTCACTTGGCCTATACAGGCGGCGCGGCAATCATCGTACGACGGGCGCCGAGGAAGACGTCGCTCCATAACTGACCCGAAAGAACGCCCACAAGACTCATGTTGTCGCGCGCGCCGGCGACGCCGCCACCCGCGCACTTCGTCGCTAATTTCTCGACGGCCGCCGCGTCGAAGAGTCCGGCCTCCAGTATCGCCGGACGGGAAAGTCTCTGAGCGACATAGGAGGGCGGGTTTTCGCCGAAAAACGAACTGCTGTCCGGGGCGCGATAGGGTTGCTTGGCGCGATTGCCGATCGACGACGGAAGACGGGCCGCCATGCTTTCGCGCAAAATATGCTTTTCCCGAAGCGTCCGAAGCTTCGAGCGCGTCGGGATCGCGGCGGCGAATTCAACGACACGGTGATCGAGAAAAGGGAAACGCCCCTCGACGCCATGGGACATCGCCACTCTGTCGCCCTGCGCCGACAAGATATAGCCAGGGAGCAGATAAGTAGATTCAAGATACTGCGCCTGCGCCAACGGGCGCCATGTCGAGAAGGCGGGCGGCAGGTCGTCGCGAAGCTCCTCCAGCGCGTCGTAGCCCTTGAGCGCAGCCTTCAGATCCCCCGAGAAAAAATTCTTTATACGCGCCGTCGTCCTGAAACGAGGGATATGAGAGAATAGCGGGTCTGAGGTCTTATCGAGCGAGATCCCGAAGAACGCGCTGAGGTAAGCTGGATTCTGCGCCTGAACCGCCGGGAGATAGGGGTAAAGCCGTCGAAACAGGAGCGCGCGTCGCGACGAACTAGGCTGGCGAGCGCAGAATGCGCGCACCTTTGCTTCCTTGAAAATATCGTAGCCGGCAAAAACCTCGTCGGCGCCTTCCCCCGATAAAACGACTTTGTATCCCGCGTCACGGGCGAACGCCGACAATCGATGCAGGGGCGCCGGCGCCGTACGCAGGATCGGCCGTTCGACATGCCACATTACTTCGGGAAAGCTCTCTCCAATTTCGGACCCGCCACAGCACATCGACGAATGCGCCACCCCCAGCGCCTCGACCACATGCCTCTGAAATTCGCTTTCGTCGAATTCCGAAGGTTCGAAAGTGACCGAAAAGGTTCGCAACCTTTCGGACGCCACGTCTATCGCCAGAGCCGTCACGATCGAGGAATCGAGCCCGCCGCTGAGATAGGCGCCGACCGGAACATCCGAGCGCAAGCGAATTCTCGTTGCGTCAGCCAAAAGATGGCGCAATTCCTCGGCCATTGAAGGCTCGTCGACGACGCGACGACTGTCTTCGTCCGCCGTCGGAAACGCGAGACGCCAGTAGCGCCTCATTCGCACCGAGTCCCGTGTCGCCACCATTGTGCAACCCGGCGGCAGCTCTTGAATGTTCCTGAATACCGTTCGTGGAGCAATCGTCGTCCACAAGGTGAAGATCTGATCGAAGCCTATCGGATCGAGTTCGACCGCGACATCCGGAAGCGTGGCCAGCGCCTTCACTTCCGACGCGAAACAAAATCGCTCCTTTGTTTTTGTCCAATAGAGCGGTCTCACGCCCATCCGGTCGCGGGCGAGAAACAAACAGTCGCGCACGCGATCCCAAATCGCGAAGGCGAAATCGCCGACCAAGGAGTCGACGCAAGCTTCGCCTTTTTCCTCGTAGAGGCGGAGAATGACTTCCGTATCGGACCTAGTGCGAAAGCGATGGCCGCGCGCGACGAGCTCATCCCGCAATTCGACATAGTTGAAAATTTCGCCGTTGAAGGTGATCGCAAAATCGCCGCCCTCGCTTTCGAGGGGCTGCCGCCCGCCGGCGACGTCAATGATGCTCAGCCTGACATGCCCAAGCGCAACCGGCCCATCGATGAGGACGCCACGGCCGTCGGGGCCGCGATGCGCCAGAGACGCGACCATGCGCTCGATCGAAATGCGCGCCGGTTCTTCAGAAAGCCGCCCGAAAACTCCCGCAATCCCGCACATCCGCTCTTTATCCGAACAACTCAAAGGCGCTGAGACAAATGTTGGCGCGCTGAAACTCAACTCCTTCAGCGGCCGAATGTTCCAATCGTCCGATCTGGGCGCGCCGTGAACAGGCTCGATTTTGAAAATGGCAGAGGTCAAGCCTGTTCATCATAGTCGTTGCATCATGTTAGTGGCTGGAACAATATCTCTTCGCTAAGCATTATCTACACTGACCACGCTTAAAATGGCGACCGCAAAGGCGCAGGGCGTCAGGAGCTAAGAAAAATGTCATTTTACGGTTTTCAGCGTCATCCCTCCAGAATGGACAAGCTAACGCTCTTCTGCGGCTCATTCGGAATTGATTGAACGGGAGCCCAACGCTGCTCCATCGAGGGATGTTTAATGGCTCAAAAACAATCAAATGATGGCGCCGCCAATGAGTCCGCGAAAGCTCGGGCGGCTCGGTGTCTGCTTTGGGCCTTTTCGCAATTCGGCGTGAATTTCATACTTCGCAGGCTTTTGTGGAGAAACAAGATTTCCATCCTCATGTACCATGATCCCTCGCCCGAGGCCATGGATAGCCATCTCGAATATCTCGGACGGGTCTCGACAATCGTGCCGTTCGAGGAACTATGGAATCCGAAGTCGACGGGGCCTCGGGCAATTGTCACGATCGACGACGGCATGGCGACGAATGCAAAGCTCGAGCCTGTGTTTAAAAAGCACGGCGTTCGTCCCATGCTGTTTCTGTGCACCGGGATCATCCGCACGGGCGCCGGCTACTGGTGGATCGGCCGGGAGCGCGGGTTCGTAGATCGCTTGAAGAAAATGACGAACGCTCAGCGAAAGATCGCCCTGAGCAAAGTCGGTTTCGAGCAGATGCAAAGCGTAAGCCCGCGCCAGGCTCTGACGCCCGACGAACTCGCGGCGATCAGCGCGTGGGCGGATTTGGGCGCGCATACGAGATTTCATCCCATCTTGACGCGTTGCGACGACGAAGAGGCGCGCCAGGAAATCGCCGGCTCTAGAAACGAGCTGACATCCGCGATCGGGCGCGATTTCGATCATTTCTGCTACCCCAATGGCGACTACTCCGAACGCGAGATCGCCTACGCGAAGGAAGCCGGTTTTCGATCCGCGCGCACCTGCGATCCCGGATGGAATTCGGCGGGCGTCGATCCTTTCCGATTGAAGTCCTTCTATATCGACGACGCCGCATCGGTCGACAAATTCGCGTTTCAACTGACCGGGATTTCCGCCTTTCTATCGTTTTATCTGAAGAAATTTCGCGCGGCGCCGGAGGACACGCGCGGACATGGCGCGCCGCCCCGCCACACAAACCGCTTCCTCGAGAAGCATTCTTCCGCCAACTCTTCGAGCGCCTGAGCGATCATGAGCACAGTTACTCCGGCAAAGCCCGAAAGCATCGCGGTCGTCATCGGACAGCTTGGTCCGGGCGGGAGCGAACGGCAACTCTATTTTTTTCTACGACACTGCGATAGAAGCAGATGGTCTCCCAGGGTCTACGTATCGAGCCTCATCCTGGGAGACTGGGCGGATCAACTCCGGGACATGGAGATCCCTATTACTTTGTTGCATGGGAGCAGGTTGGATAAATTTAGGCAATTGCGCGCGGGCTGCATCGCGCAGGGCGCCAAATGCTTCTTTTCTTGGTCTTCCTACACGAACCCTTTCGGACTCGCGCTGACAGGGCTCGGCATTCGTCGCGTCGGGTCCTTTCGTAATGCTTCCTTTGCAGATCTGCCCACGCGGCTACGCAAAGCTTGGTCCTATCTGAGCGTATCGGGCGTCTCCACGATCGTGTGCAATTCTCGGGAGACTTACGCTGATATCGCGGCGCGCTACGGCGGAAAAAAGCGGGTCGTTTACGTGCCGAACGCTGTCGATATTTTTTCGCCGGAGCAGGAGCGCGTCTGGCGCGAGGAGTGGCGAAGCCGGCTGGGACTGGACGACGATTCGATCCTCATCGTGGGCGCCGGGCGGCTGGCGCCCCAAAAAAATTTCGCTCGCTTCATCGATGTCGTCGCAGAAGTCTCCAAAAAGGCGTCCGTGCGGGCCGCCATCGCCGGACTGGACTTCGGATGTCTCGCGGATCTCGAGGCGCGAGTCGCGCGATTGGGCCTGACCGACAAAATCAAGTTTCTCGGCCGCCTGTCGGATGCGCGGGAACTGATGCCCGCCGCTGACATATTTCTTCTTTCCTCCGACCATGAAGGGATGCCGAACGTCGTGCTCGAATCGATGGCCTCCGGTACGCCATGCGTGTCCACCAATGTGAACGGCATCGGCGAACTCATCGTCCAAGGCGTCAATGGTTTCGTCGGAACGAACGACGTCCTGGATCTTTCGGGCTATGTCTTGCAGCTCGTCGAAGATCGCGAACTGAGGCGCAGCATTGGCGCGCGAGCGCGCAGCTCCATCGAGAGATTCGGGCCGACTCGGGTTGTCCCCGAGCTTTGGAGAGTCTGCGAAGCGGAGGAGGAACGTTCACCGGCGCGCCAAACGTCCGTCTCGGACATTTCCGCCCGCGCCGAATGAACGGGGGATGTATTGGAGTGAGAAACACGAGCCCTGTTCTCGCCATCCAAAAATCGACAACAGTCTGGACACGATCGAGAAACAGGAGGTGAATGCCCGTCTGCGAAGGTCGGCGGCGGTCTGGATCAAATTCCGACTGCAACGCCGAACAAAGTGACAATGTCATGCAAGATTTTCAACCCGTTCCGGTCACAGTGATCATGCCAATCCGTAATGAGGCGAATTTCATCGGGAAGAGTCTCGAGGCCGTCATCGGTCAGGATTACCCGCCGTCGCTTCTGGAAATTCTTGTCGCCGACGGCATGTCGAATGACGCGACGCGACAGATAATTGCGCGACTTGCGGCCGCGCATCCGGACGTCTCCGTATCGATCCTCGACAATCCGCGAAGGATCGTGCCGACCGGCTTCAACCTTGCTTTGCGCCGCGCGCGCGGAGAAGTGATCGTGCGCGTGGACGGCCACACGATTGTCGCACACGACTATGTTCGTCAATGCGTCGCCGCGTTGCAGAGATCCGGCGCAGACAATGTCGGCGGCCGCATGGAGGCAGTCGGCGAAAACGCTTTCGCCACGGCCGTGTCGCTCGCGACCAGCTCTCCTTTTGGGGTCGGCGGCGCGCGGTTTCATTATTCGGATCGCGAGGAGTGGGTCGACACCGTCTACATGGGCGCCTGGCCGCGCCGCGTATTCGAACGTTATGGTCTCTTCGACGAGGAGCAGGTCAGAAACCAGGACGACGAATTCAATTACAGACTTCTGGAACGCGGCGGGCGCATCCTGCTCAGCCCCAGGATCAGGTCGCAATATTTCACGCGCAGCAGCCCGCGTCTGCTATGGCGCCAGTATTATCAGTATGGTTACTGGAAAGTACGCGTGATGCAGAAGCATCCCGGGCAGATGCGGCCGCACCAGTTCGTCCCGGCGATTTTCGTGGCGGCGCTGTCGCTCTGCGTCTTGGTCGCGCCCATTCACTGGATGGGACGCCCAGGCCTTGCGGCGACGGCCGGCGCCTACGCGCTCGCCAATATCACGGCTTCCGCGCGGATCGCCGGACGCAACGGTTGGGGCATGTTCCCCGCGCTCGTCGCATGTTTCGCGATCCTCCATGTGTCTTATGGTTTGGGTTTCCTCGTCGGGCTCGTGAAGTTCAGGAATCGCTGGGCGGACGGCGAAATCGACAACCCACTTCTTTCACCATTGCCACCATTGCAGGGGGAAAGTCTCGATAATGCAGACGCCCATTAGAGTGTTGATGGTCACCAGCGAATGGCCGACCTCGGATAACCCCTACCTCGTGCCGTTTCTTGTCCAACAGGTTGCTTTCCTGCGTCGCGCCGGCGTCGAGGTAGAAATCTTCGCGTTCCGCGGGGCCAAGAATCCCTTCAATTATTTGAAGGCGATCTGGCGTTTCAATCGCCAATACCGAGACAGGAGTCGCTTCGACCTGGTGCATGCGCAATTCGGGCAGGCGGCGCTCATTCCCTGGCCGAAGCGTTGGCCTCTGGTGATCACGTTTCACGGCACGGATATTCTCGGTCAATTATCGCCGGAGGGCGAACTGACGCGCCAGGGGCGGCTGCTTATCCGGCTCGGCCGGACCGCGGCGCGCTTCGCCGACGCCGTCGTCATCGTCTCGGACGCCATGCGCCGTAATCTTCCTCCCGGCGTTCCAACCTATGTTCAGCCGACGGGGGTCGACCTCGACGCGCTGCCTCAAATGACGCGCGCGCAAGCCCGCGAGCGCCTTGGGTTGCCGCAGGACGAAAGACTCATCCTTTTCGTGGGAAGTCCGCACAATCCCCTCAAGCGCTACGCGCAGGCGCAGGAAGCCGTCGCGCTTCTCAATAAGCGACTGCCGGCGCGGCTCGTGCTCGGATGGGGGAGACAGCACAAGGAAATCATTGAACTGATGCTCGCCTGCGACGTTCTCGTCGTCACGTCGCAACAGGAAGGATCGCCGACGATCTTCAAGGAGGCGCTCGCCTGCGACCTTCCCATCGTTTCCGTCGAGGTAGGCGACGCCGTCGCACGCTTTGGCGATGTCGATGGTTGCGAAATCACTGCCGACAGAAAGCCGGAGACGGTCGCCGCCGCATTGGAGCGGGTTCTTCGGCGCGGAGAGCGAATTAAGGGGCGGGAAGCGGTCGCCGCATTGGATGAAAAGGTTCTGGCCGAGAACATGATCGCCATCTATCGAACCGTTTTGCGGAAGGCCGCGCAGGGCAGCAGCGACGCGAGCATGCTGGAGCGGGCCTGACGACGCCTCGGCCCTTCGGCCGTTTGCAGAGAAGGGGCTTCGGGACATGCGTCGAACCATCTTGCCGGGCGCAGTTGTTGCGGCGGCAATGATTTTGTGCGGAAACGCTCGCGCCTCCATTTATTACGTCGCGCTTGACGGCAATGACACGAAAGGCGACGGATCGATCAGGAAGCCGTGGCGGACGTTGCAAAAGGCGGCCGACAGCGTCGGCGCTGGAGACACGGTGATCGTCAGACCGGGAATCTATTCGGCGGCGAACGGCAACAATGTCTCGATCGGCGCAAGCGGCGCGCCGGGCAAGCCGGTCACTTTCCGGTCGGAAACGAAATGGGGCGCGAGGATCGACGGGCGCGACGAAAACGCCGCCGTCGGATTTTACGTCAACGCCAGCTACGTTACCATCCAGGACTTCGACATATCAGGTCAGACATCGATGGGCGCTCGCAGCAATCCTGGCAACCACGACCTGCTTTTTTCAGGCAACAAGTTTCACGACATCGGCCGCATTTGCACCGATACGCCCTACGGAATTGCGGGTTTTTTCGGCAATAACGGAGCCGGCGTCACGCTGTCCGACAATGTGTTTCACGATATCGGAAGACTTGGGCCGGGAGAAAACGGCTGCGCGCCGCGAACGCTCGGCTATCAAAACCTCGACCACGGCGTTTATCTCGCATCCGTTTCCGACGTGGACATCAGAGATAATCTTTTCTTCAACATCAGGCATGGCTGGTGCATCCAGATTTATGATGGCGACGGCGGCGTGACGGATCTTCTGCGCGTCAGGGGAAACAAATTTGTCGGGCCAAGCGGCTGGCGCGACGGGCAGATCCTGATCGCAAGCCCCACGCGAAATTCCGTGATCGAGGGAAATGTCTTCATTGGGGCCTCTGGCCGATCGATCGAATTTTACGAACCGGGCGAACAGCGAAACAATATTGCCCGCGGCAACGTCAGCTACCCGCAAGACATCGGCGCGCCTCGCCAAGGCTGGAGCTTCACGAACAACCGCACCGAGCGCCCGTCGGAAACGGGATCCCAGCGACAAGGTACAGATTCGGAGAGGCGGGACCGAGACTCTCCTCAATAAAGTCGACAATTGCGCCGACCCTGGAACGACGAGACCCACAACCAATTGCGCGAGCGCCTCTCCGCCTTCGTCGCAGCCGACAACTTCCCCACGCGGCTGATGACGCTCCGCGGCCTCACGCCACATGAATACGTCTGCAAAATATGGACGGACGAGCCGGAGCGGTTCAGAAATGATCCGACCCAGCTCACTCCGGGATTTTATACCAACCCGCGCGGGCTGTGACCCACGGGGGATTCCCGAATCGGCGAATGTCTGATTCGTCCCCCCCCCCTGAAGAACGCGGCTCAGGCCGGGCTTGTTTGATTTTCTGACTTTTCCGGCTGGGCGAAGGCGCGGAGGAGGAAGGCGCACAAAAGCGCGAGCGATTTGAGCAGGCGCCGGAAGTTGTAACCGGCTGCGGCGAGGACGGCGCTGGCGGCGTCGCCGGTCGTATGGGCGAGGTGGTTTCGGCCCATGCGGCGATCGGCCTTCAAATGACCGATGACCGGTTCGACGGCGGAGCGTCGCCGCAGTTCGCGCTTGATCGTCGCGCCGATCTGTCGCTCCATCTCCGGGATCGCCACGGCCAGCGTGTGACCGTCATAGGGCGCGCCCGCCAGCGCCTTCACATGCGTGACGAACTGGCCGCCCTTCGAGGCGCGCAGCGTGGTCGCCGCCGACGCCTTGACGCCGAATCCAGCGCTCGCACAGGGCTTCGTCGGAGAGGTCGCGCATGCGCTTCAAGATCGCGAGCCCGGCCATCAACCGCGTCGAAGCGCTGCTCGAGAAAACCCCAGCCGATCGCCGCGGCGAGCTTCGGCAGCGGACGCCCCATGTCGACAGTCTGATCGAGCCGCGAGCGAAACACATCCTTCCGCCCGCTATCCCGCCGCTCCTTCGGCCGCATCGCGACTCTCCCTCGCCGATATCGAGGAGAGGACAGGTTCACAACAAACGCCGCCGATCAATTTGCAAGGAAACCGACCCAAACACAGGCGAAGCTTGCGAAAACGATTACGTCGACTGCGCCGAAAACCCCCTCACATCAGAGCCTTCCAAGTTGTTCACGGACGACAAGACAGCCAAATAGTTATTTTTGTGATGGTGGGCGGCACAGGGATTGAACCTGTGACCCCTCCCGTGTGAAGGGAGTGCTCTCCCGCTGAGCTAGCCGCCCGTCGCGTTTTTGCGAAACGACTTCCGTGTAAGAGACGGAGTGGCGCGTCGTCAAGTCCGCTCGAAGGCGCAGGCGCCGAGAATTGCTTCCGCCGCGGGCCAGAGATCGTCGAAATGCGAAATCACCCGGTCGGGCGCGAGATCGCGGACGGGAATCTCCGTATAGCCGAAGTCGACCGCGACGACCGGCGCCCCGGCGTTCCGCGCGGTGTCGATGTCTGTTTTCGAATCGCCGACCATAATCGCCCGGCGCGGATCGCCGCCCGCGGCGTCGATCGTCAGCGCCAGCGTGCGGGGGTCGGGCTTGTGCATCGGAAAGGTTCCGCGCCCGCAGATCGCTGCGAAGCGGTTGGCGGCCCCGAGCCTTTCGAGCAGCAGACGCGCCAGCCGTTCAGGCTTGTTGGTGCAGACCGCGAGGCGGAAGCCGGCGCCGGCGAAACGGTCGAGCGCCGCCAGAGCGCCTGGGAAAAGTTCGCTCTCGTCGGCAATATGGTCCTCGTAATGCGCCAGAAAATCCTGCACCAGCGGCTCGACGCGCGGCGCCGGGAGCGGCGCGCCGTTCAGCGCGAAGCCGCGCTCGATGAGCGCCCGCGCCCCGGCCCCCACCAGGCTGCGCGCCGAGGAGGGCTCCACGAGCGGCAGGCCCTCGCGCGCGAGCAGCGCATTGAGCGTCCCAACGAGGTCGCGGGCGGTGTCCGCCAAAGTGCCGTCGAGATCGAAAACGAGAATGGGCGCGGGCTGGTTCATGGCGCGGGGGTAAAGGCCCCGCTCGCGCAGATCAAGCGCCTTGCGGGAAAATTCGCTCATCCCGCGCCTCCCCGCCGCGTGTAGACTGCCTGCATCCGATTCGCGGACAAGGAGAAACGAATGCGTCGATCGCGCTTTTTCCGTTGGCGGAGCCTGACTTGCGTCGCGGCCCCCCTTCTGGCCGCGAGCCTCGCGACGTCGTCGGCCTCCGGCGCCGGCAATTACGAATTCCTCGCCGCGCCGCAGACGGATTTGAACCGCGTTTTCCGCCTCGACAAGGCGACCGGGGAAGTCGGCGCCTGCCAATATGGGCTGAAGGAGGGCTCGGCGATCGGCGTCACGCTCTGTTACCCTCCGGGGGAGGGGGCCAAGGCGGGAGCCTTCAGCGACTATGCGCTCGTCGCCTCGCATCACACGGGCGAGGGCGGCGTCTTCCGCGTCGACCTGCGTTCCGGCATGATGTCGATCTGTTTCGTGCTCAACGAGAGTTCAGTGGTCTGCACGCCGGCGGCGAAATGAGGGAGCGATCCGCCTGTTCGCGCCGGGGGCGGTTGAGTTCGCGGGCCGAAAGTTCTATCGGCGGGGAGCCGGCCACCGTCGCGGCGGCGCAGCCCATCTGGACGCGAAAATGACCAATATGTCCGCCGACGCGATGAAGCGCGCCGCCGCCGAGGCCGCGCTGGAATCCGTCACCCATGGCATGCGGCTCGGGCTCGGCACCGGCTCCACCGCCGCGCATTTCGTCGATCTCCTCGGCGCGCGCGCGCGCGCCGGGCTCGAGGTCGTCGGCGTGCCCACTTCCGAACGCACGCGCGCACAGGCGGAAGCGCTGGGGATCAAGCTCTCGACGCTCGACGAGACGCCGGAACTCGACCTCACGGTGGATGGCGCGGACGAGTTCGACTCTTCCCTGCGTCTGATCAAGGGCGGCGGCGGGGCCCTTCTGCGCGAAAAAATTGTCGCGGCCGCCTCGAAGCGCATGTTCGTCGTCGCCGACGCGACCAAGGAAGTGGCGACGCTCGGCGCCTTCCCGCTGCCGGTGGAGGTCGACCGCTTCGGCGCCCGCTCGACTCGGCTGCATATCGAGCGCGTCGCGCGCGGCCTGGGGCTCGAGGGCCCGATCACGCTGCGCATGACAGCGCCGCAGGAGCCCTATCTCACCGATGGCGGCCATTATATCTTCGACTGCGCCCTCGGGGCCATCGACGCGCCGGAGACGCTTGCGCGGCGGCTCGAGGCCATCCCGGGCGTCGTCGATCACGGACTGTTCATCGGTCTCGCGACGGCCATTTTCGTCGCGGGCGCGAGCGGCGTGCGCATCATCGGGGACGTGACGGGCGGGGGTTTATGAGCGGTTGCGACTACGATCTCGTCGTCATCGGAGCCGGCTCGGGCGGCGTGCGCGCCGCGCGCGTCGCGGCGAGCCATGGCGCGAAGGTCGCCGTCGCGGAAGAATTCCGGGTCGGCGGCACATGCGTCATTCGCGGCTGCGTGCCGAAAAAGCTCTATGTGCTCGCCAGCCGCTTCAGGGACGATTTCGAGGACGCGAAGGGCTTCGGCTGGCGCGTGGGGGACGTTTCATTCGACTGGCCCTCTCTCGTGTCGGCGAAGGAAAAGGAAATCGCCCGCCTTTCCGGCCTCTACGAGCAGACGCTGGCGAACGCCGGGGTCGAGCTGGTCCGCGCCCGCGCGACGGTCGCGGGGCCCAACGACGTGCATTTTTCCGACGGGCGGAGCGTGCGCGCGCGCTACATTCTCGTTGCGACAGGCGGCGCGCCGGCGCTCGCGCCGCATGTGCCGGGCCTCGAATGGGGTCTCTCCTCCAACGACATCTTCGACCTGCCGACCTTCCCGCAACGGCTGCTGGTCGTCGGCGCCGGCTATATCGCCGTCGAATTCGCGAGCGTCTTCGCGCGGCTCGGCGCGCAGGTCTATCTCGCCTATCGGGCCGACTGGCCGCTGCGCGGCTTCGACGAAGATGTGCGCAGGCGCGTCGCCGAGGCGCTGACGGCCGCGGGCGTCGCGCATCACGCCGGCGCGCTGCCGACCCGCATCGACAAGACCGCGAGGGGATACGCCGTCGCCATGAGCGACGGCGAGACGCGCGAGGTCGACGCCGTGCTCGTCGCAACCGGGCGCCGGCCGGCCACGCGGAATCTGGGGCTCGAGGGCGCGGGCGTGGCGTTGCGCGAGAACGGCGCCGTCATCGTCGATGGCCATTCGCGCACCAATGTCGCGTCGGTCTATGCGGTGGGCGACGTCACCGACCGCGTCAATCTCACGCCCGTCGCGATCCGCGAGGGACACGCCTTCGCCGATACGGTGTTCGGCGACCGTCCGACGACGGTGAATTACGACTGCGTGCCGAGCGCCGTCTTCACCACGCCCGAAGTTGGCGCGGTCGGGCTTTCCGAAGCCGCCGCGCAGGAGAAATACGCCGCGCTCGACATCTACGAGACGAGCTTCCGGCCCATGCGCGCGACGCTTTCCGGCCGCGCCGAACGTGTTTACATGAAGCTCGTCGTGGACGCGGAGAGCCAGCGCGTCGTCGGGGCGCATATTTTCGGGCCTGAGGCGGGCGAGATGGCGCAGCTCGTCGCGATTCCTATGGGCATGGGCGCGACCAAGGGCGACTTCGACGCGACTATGGCTGTGCATCCGACGGCGGCGGAGGAACTCGTGACGATGCGGTCGCCCACCCGCCAGTGGCGGCGGGAGGGCTGAGGATGGCGGTTCTCGCCCTCGCGCCTACGATCCCGCCGTCATCCGTTCAGGCGCGGGTCGGCCTGGCGCGGGCATGAGTTTGTCGATAATGCGCCAAAGCGTCCCCCGCGCCGCGCCCGTCCGCGCCTCCGTCAGCCGGGAGAAACCATAGGCGCAGGCTACGGCGGCTGAGAGGACGGCGATCGCCACGGCGTAATTCGCCCCCGTCGCGAGCCGCAGCGCCCAGTCGCGCCCGAGGGCATGGCCGACGCCGGCGCGGGCGATCATCACGATGGGCATGTGGATCGCATAGAGCGAGAAGGAAAAGCCCGCGAGCGGCGCGTGCATCCTCCAGCGCAGGGCCGAAAAGCCCGCCTGCGGTCCGTCGCGGAAGGCGAGCAGGAGATTGGCGAATAGCGCCGCGGCCGTGAGATCTGCGACCGCCGTCAGCCACGGATGCGCGGCGAGCAGCGGCCCGCGAACGAGGAGCCGGATCAAAATCACCGCGGCGGCGAGAAGGGCGAGCGAGAGCCCGCGCGAGCGGATCAGCGGCCGCGGGGCGCGCGCCGCGAAGGCGCCCATCGACCAGATGACGAAGCCGAAGGGAAACCAGCTCGCGGGCGCGGAAAGCGCCGCCGCGAGGCCGAGGCCCAAAGCAAGGCCGCCGAACCGCACGCCCGCGGAATAATTTCCCGCGAAGGGCAGCATGAGCAGCGGGAAGCAGACATAATACCAGAACTCGCAGGCGAGCGACCACAGCGGGCCGTTCGTGCCGAAATGATCGAAGACCACGCCCTGGAGATTGAACAGGCTCGCGGCGAAGAGCCCGGCGGAGAAATGGCCGAGAACCATCGGCCCGTCGTAGACGCCTGCATCCGCGAAAAAGGCGCGGCCGAGCGAATCGAGCGCGAGCGTCAGCAGGAGAGTGGGGACGAGAACGACATAAATGCGGGCGATGCGACGCGCGAAGTAGTCGCGCAGAAAATCCTGCCGCCGGGCGATGGCCGCCAGCGCGCCGCCGCCCACGAGCCAGCCCGAGAGCACAAAGAACCCCACGACCGCCTGATGGCCCATTTCCGCCGCGGTGAAGAACCACCAGACATAGGCCGGCGCGGCATGCGGCGCGCTCATGATGTCCGCCTGATTGACGAACATGTTGTTGACATGGAGCAACAGCACGGCGAGGGCGCCGAGCCAGCGGGCGGCCTCAATGAGCTGCGAAAGCAATGCGGGCATCGGCCTCCGTCGGGTTCGGGCTGCGCCTTTCCGGCCCCGCTTATAGCCGCCGATGGCGGGCCTCGCCAGTTCGCCCCAGGGCCGCCCGGCGCCGAAAAGGTCGCATTGCCGCGCATTTTCCTCTATAAGCGCCTCTCGCGCCGGGGCTGCGGCGTCGGGAATCGCCCGCTTGGGCGCTGATTTTCACGGAGTTTGGGAAAGTGGAACGCTGGACGCCGGGCAGTTGGAGAAATTTGCCGATCGAGCAGACGCCGGTCTACCGCGACCAGGCCGCGCTGGCCGACGTTGAAAATCAGCTCGCCGGCTTTCCGCCGCTCGTCTTCGCCGGCGAGGCGCGCAATCTGAAGCGCCAGCTTGCCGACGTCGCCGCGGGCAAGGCTTTCCTGCTTCAGGGCGGCGACTGCGCCGAGAGCTTCAACGAGCACTCCGCCGACAACATCCGCGACTTCTTCCGCGTCTTCCTCCAGATGGCCGTCGTGCTGACCTACGCGGCCGGCTCGCCGGTGGTCAAAGTGGGCCGCATCGCCGGCCAGTTCGCCAAGCCGCGCTCCTCGCCCGTCGAGAAGAAGGGCGACCGGGAGCTGCCGAGCTATCGCGGCGACATCATCAACGACATCGACTTCACCGAAGAGTCGCGCGAGCCCGATCCGCAGCGTCAGCTGCTGGCCTATCGCCAGTCGGCGGCGACGCTGAACCTGATCCGCGCCTTCGCGGCGGGCGGCTTCGCCAATCTCGAGAACGCCCATCGCTGGATGCTCGGGTTCGTCAAGAGCAGCCCGCAATCGGAGCGCTACCAGAAGCTCGCGGACCAGATCACCGAGACGCTCAGCTTCATGCGCGCGATCGGCCTCGATCCCGAGCACCATCCCGAGCTGCGTCAGACCGATTTCTACACGTCGCACGAGGCGCTGCTGCTCTGCTACGAGCAGGCGTTGACGCGCATCGACTCGACGACGGGCGATTATTACGCGACGTCCGGCCACATGCTGTGGATCGGCGACCGCACGCGCCAGGAAAACGGCGCGCATGTCGAATTCATGCGCGGCATCAAAAATCCCATCGGCCTGAAATGCGGCCCGAGCCTCACGCCCGACGGGCTGATGCGCCTCATCGACGCGCTCGACCCCGAGAACGAGCCGGGCCGGCTGACCCTCATCTGCCGCTTCGGCGCCGACAAGATTGGCGACGCCCTGCCGGCGTTGGTGCGCACGGCGTCGCGCGAGGGCCGCAACGTCGTGTGGTCCTGCGACCCCATGCACGGCAACACCATCAGCGCGGGGGGCTACAAGACGCGGCCCTTCGACCGCATCATGTCGGAGATCCGCAACTTCTTCGCCGTGCATCAGGCCGAAGGCTCCTACGCTGGCGGCATCCATCTGGAAATGACCGGCAAGGACGTCACCGAATGCACGGGCGGAGCCCGCGCGATTTCGGAAGACGATCTGCGCGATCGCTACCATACCTATTGCGACCCGCGCCTCAACGCCGAGCAGGCGATCGAGGTGGCGTTCCTCGTGGCGGAGCTTCTGAAGGCCGAGCGCATCGCCCGCGGCCTGCCGGAGCAGCACGCGGCGGAATGACGCGCGCAGGCGGCGGGCGACGCGCGAGAACAGCGAAGCGGGGTCCGGCGTCCTGAAAGCGCTCGGGCCGAAACCTCGCGCGGTTTCGCAGGAGGCGCGCCATGGGCGCGGTCAATGACCCCTTCGACCTCCGGCGTTTTCTCGACGCGCAGCAGGGCAATTACGCCCGCGCGCTCGCGGAGCTGCTCTCGGGCCGCAAGACCGGCCACTGGATCTGGTATGTCTTTCCGCAACTGAAGGGGCTCGGCTTCAGCCAGGCGAGCCAGTTCTACGGCCTGTCCGGCCTCGAAGAGGCCCGCGCCTATCTCGCGCATCCCATTCTCGGCCCGCGGCTGCGCGACTGCGTCGCGGCGATGCTCATGACGAACGTCCGTTCGGCGGAAAGCGTGCTGGGCCACGTCGACGCGCTGAAGTTTCGTTCCTCCATGACGCTCTTTTCCTGCGCGGCGCCGGGGGATCCGCTTTTCGCCAAGGCGCTCGCGCGATTTTTCGCGGGCGGGGAAGATGCGAAGACCCTCGCTCTCCTGAAGGGCGACGGGCGCTGACGCGCGCCTTCACCCCGCCGTCGTTTCCTGCGGCTCGCGCACGGTCATGGCGTTGCCGTGCCAGACGAAATCGTCGAAGAGCAGCGCGTCGACGAACATGACCGGCAACATCAGATCGCGCATCAGCAGAGCGAAGGGCTTGCGCCAGTCGAGCGGAAAGCCGCAGACGCGGGCAAGCCACAGTTCGCCGCCGTGAAGCGCGCCGACGATGGCGGCCGCGGTCAGGCCGACGGTCGCTGCGTCGCCGCCGAGCGCCAGCGCCGCATAGGCGCCGAGCACCACGGCCGCGAAACTGCCATTCATGAATTCCGGCGCGTAATGCGCGGGGAAAGTGACCCGGCGCAGCCGCGCCCAGCGCACGTGGCGGGAATAGACCTCGCGCGCCGTGCGTTTGCCGAGCGGTTGCTCGAAGGGCATGTCGACGAGGCGCACCGTCATATTCTGCGCGCGGATGATCTTGGTCGAGGCGGCGTCTTCCGCGATCTCGGCGCCGAGCGCGCGAATGCCTCCGGCCCGATCGAGAACCTCACGCCGCCACATCATGTTCTTGCCCTGCGCGAAGCCGGCGCCGATCGCCTCGGCGCCATATTGCCAGCGCGCCTGGAAGGTGTTGAGAATCGCGCATTCGACCATCGCCCAGAAACCTGCGGGGCGCGAGCCGATCGGCATGGACACGGTCATCGCCGTGTCGGGCCGGAAGGCGGCGAGCATGGTCTGGATGTAATCGCGCGGCGGCAGGGCGTTCGAATCCGCGAGGATGATCCAATCGTGGCGCGCGGCTTCCCAGCCCTTCACGCAATTATTGAGCTTGGGGTTGGCGCTCACGTAATCGTCGCCGACGAGAAGCTTCGCTTCACGCTCCGGATGCCGCGAGATGAGCCGCTCGACGAGCGGTATGATCGGATCGTTCGGCGACTGAACGCAGAAAATGATCTCGTAATTAGGATAGTCGAGATCGAAGGTCGCGCCGAGCGTCTCTTCGCTGAAGGGTTCGAGGCCGCGCAGGGGCCGCACGACGCTCACCGGCGGCGCGTCGGGCGGCGGCGGCATGTTGCGCGCGCGCGCCCGGCATTTGCGGCCCATGAGCCACATGCTGGCGAAATTCATGACGAGGATGAAGGCGCACCAGCCGGCGCAGACGAAGGCGAGGATCATCGGGGACTTGGGCTTAGGAGCCGAAACGGGCGGATGAACGGCGCAGGCTCGCGGCTGCGCCGGTCTGGCGGCTGGCGCTGCGAACGAGGCCGGGACGCGGCCAGCTCAATATTCCGCCTGACAAGGGCGCCGGCTCTTGGCAAAAGGGCTGCGGCGCGAGAATCCTTTCGCGACGCGTTTCCTGCGAAAACTCCTGACGAAGCTTCCTCATGACATCTCCGATCGTTCGTTTCGCGCCCTCGCCGACCGGCCGCATCCACATCGGCAACGCGCGGGTCGCGCTGTTCAATCATCTGTTCGCCGCGTCGCACCATGGACGATTCATACTGCGGTTCGATGACACCGATTCCGCCCGGTCCACGGAGGAATTCGCGCGGGGGATCGAGGTCGATCTCGCCTGGCTCGGCGTCGTCGCGCAGGAGACGTTCCGGCAATCGCAGCGCGTCGCGCTCTACGAGGCCGCTGCGGAAAAGCTGCGCGCGCAGGGCCGCCTCTATCCCTGCTTCGAGACGCCGGAGGAACTGGAGAAGCGCCGCAAGATGCAGCAGGCGCGCGGTCTCCCTCCCGTTTACGACCGGGCGGCGCTGAAGCTCACCGACGCCGATCGCGCTCGGCTCGCGGCGGAAGGGCGCCGTCCGCACTGGCGTTTCAAGCTCGAGCCTGGCGTCGTGACATGGAACGACCTCGTCCGCGGGCCCTCGCATATCGATTGCGGCGCGCTGTCCGACCCGGTTCTGATCCGGGAGGACGGCAGTTTCCTTTACACGCTGCCTTCCGTCGCCGACGACATCGACATGAGGATCACCCATGTCATCCGCGGCGAGGACCATGTGACGAATACGGCGGTCCAACTGCAGCTTTTCGCGGCGCTCGCGCCGCAGGCGCCGCCGCCCGCCTTCGCCCATCACAATCTGCTGATCGGCGCGACCGGCGAGGGGCTGTCGAAACGCACGGGCGCGCTCTCCATCGCCGCGCTGCGCGAGGAAGGCTATGAGGCCATGGCCGTCGCCGCGCTCGCAACGCTCACGGGGTCGTCCGACAATGTGCACGCCGTGCGTTCGCTCGACGAACTTGCGAAAAGCTTCGACCTCGCCCATGTCTCGCGCAATCCCGCGCGCTTCGATCCCGCCGACCTCGAGACGCTCACCCATCGCACGCTGGCGCTGTTCGATTTCGACGACGTGCGCGACCGCCTCGCGGCGCATGAGGTCGTCGGCTGCAAGGCGGCGCCGCTCTGGCGCGCGGCGCGCGGCAATCTTTCGCGCTTCGACGACATTCTGACCTGGTGGCGCGTGGTCGAGGGCGAGATCGCGCCGGTCCGCGAGGATCCGGATTTTCTGGCGCAGGCGGCGGCGCTGCTCCCCGCCGAGCCCTGGGACGAGACGACATGGGCCGTCTGGACGGGCGCGGCGAAGGCTGCGACGGGCCGCAAGGGAAAGGCGCTGTTCCATCCATTGCGGCTCGCGCTGACGGGCGCGGAAAGCGGGCCGGAACTCGCCGCGCTCCTGCCCTTGATCGGCCGCGCCAGGGCCGCGGCGCGGCTCGCGGGCTGACGCGGCGATTGGCGCGGGCGCAGCCGGCCGGCGTTTCGCCGGGCGCCGGGACCGGATAGGCTCACGCGGCGCCGAATCGAACGCGCCGGGCGTGCGCCCGAAATGATCAAGGGACTGTTTCGTGGGCCATTCGCCGAAAGCGCTCGCTCTCATCCGCCACCTTGCGTCCCGCCCCGGCCATGACGAGGTGAAAGCGGGTTTCCGCGATCTGCTGGTCGAGGAATTCGGCGTCGCGTTCGGCGACATCAAATTCGAGCAGCGCATCGAAATCCGCAGCCGCACCGACGCGCTGATCGGCCGCACGGTGTTCGAAGCCAAGCGCAATCTCGACGCCGAACGGGCCGACGTATTGCGCAAGATGCCGGATTACCTCGCCAACCGCGAGGCGGAGACCGGCGAAAAATTCGTCGGCGTCGCCTCGGACGGGCTGATCTGGACGCTTTACGCGCTTGAAGACGAAAAGCTCGTCGAACTGAAAACCTTTCGTTGCGACCCCGAGCAGCCCGGCGCCTTCCTGTCCTTCCTCGACGGCGCGCTGGCGCTGAAAGCGTCCCTGCCGCCGGACCCGGCCACGATCCGAGAGGAACTGGGCCGGCAGTCGGTCGCCTATCGCGCCGCCGACCAGGCGCTGCGCGCCCTCTGGCGCAAGCTCTCGGGCGATCCGGCCATCGCCCTGAAGCGCCAGCTCTGGGCCGAACTTCTCAAACTCGTCTACGGCCGGGACGTCGACAGCGAGGCGCTCTGGCTTCAGCACAGTTTTCTCGTTGTCGTCGCGAAATGCATCGCGCTCGCGGTCATGCGCATGCCCGAGGACGATCCCAGGCGGCTGCTGTCGGGCGAGGCCTTCGCCGCCTCGGGAATCGCCGGGGCGGTCGAGAGCGATTTCTTCGACTGGGTCGCGGCGGACGCGGAAGGCGAGGCGCTCGTGCGGCGCATCATGAACCATGTGCGCCGCTTCCGTCTCGCAGAGGTCGAGAGCGACGTGCTCAAGGTTCTCTACGAAAGCCTCATCGACCGCGACGAGCGCCACGGGCTCGGCGAATATTACACGCCGGACTGGCTCGCGGCGAAGATCGTGCGCCACGCCACCACGGCGCCGCTCGAACAGCGCGTTCTCGATCCCGCCTGCGGGTCGGGAACCTTTCTGTTTCACGCGATCCGCAACTTCCTGCGCGAGGCGGAAGAGGGCGGGATGCCCGCCGCGCGGCGCGCCGGCGAGGTCTGCGAACATGTGGCGGGGATGGACATCCATCCGGTCGCCGTCATTATTGCGCGCGTCACCTATCTCCTCGCCCTGTCGCCCGTGCTCGCCCAGCGCTCCGGGACGATTTCGGTCCCGGTCTATCTCGGCGACGCCATGCAGCTGTCGATCAGCCAGATGATGGCGGGCAAGGAGCTGACGATCCGCGTGCCGCCCCCGCCGGCCGGCGGGAGCCAGAGCGGCGAAAGGGACGCGCAGGGGCGCGAGCAGCTCGACTTTCCGGAAACATTCTGCCGCGACCCCGGCCTGTTCGACAAGGCGATCGAGCGGATGCGCACCGGCTCCGAACAGGGGATGAGCCGGGCGCAGATCGAGGCGGCGCTCTACCGCATCACCGAGCAGCATTACCGCGCCGACGTCACCGAGGAACAGCAGCGCGCCATCGAGGATCTGGGCAAGACCTATCTCACCTTCGACCGCCTGCGCCGCGAGGGCCGCGACTCGGTCTGGGCCTATGTCGCGCGCAATCTCTCCCGCCCGCTCTTCCTTTCGGCGGCGGGCGGCTGGGCGCATGTCGTCCTGGGCAATCCGCCCTGGGTCGCCTACCGGCACATGAGCGAGGATTTGCAGAAGCGCTTCAAGGCGCTGGCGCGCGAAGAGAACGTCTTCGCCGGCGGCAAATTCGCCACGCAGAACGATCTTTGCGCGCTCTTCGTCATCCGCGCCGTCGGGCTCTATTTGCGCTCGGCCGGCCGCCTCGCCTTCGTGCTGCCGCTCGCGGCGCTCACGCGCGGGCAATATGAGCGCTTTCGCACCGGCGCCTTCGACAGCGTCCGCATCCAGTGGGACGAGGCCTGGACGATGGACGACAGCGTCCAGCCGCTCTTTCCCGTCCCCGCCTGCGCGGTTTTCGGGCGGCGGCGCGCGACCCCGAAACCCATGCCCGGCAGGGTGCGCGCCTATTCCGGCGCCCTGCCGATGCGCGACGCGCCCGAGGAGGTCGCCGACGCGCGGCTCGCCGTCGCCGAAAACGCCCCGGCGCCGGAGACGGCCCAATTCGAGGGCGGCTCGGCCTATCGCAAGATGTTCCGCGACGGAGCCACCCTTTATCCGCGCATGTTGTGCCTCGTCGAACGGAAAGTCATGGGGCGTCTGGGCATGGACATGAGCGCGCCCTATGTCGTCAGCCGCCGCAGTCCGCAGGAGAAGAAACCCTGGAAGGAGCTGCCGGGGATCGAGAACAAGGTCGAGGCGGAATTTCTCCATCCGGTGCTGCTCGGCGAGAGCGTCCTGCCCTATCGCGTCTTCGCGCCCTTCGAGGGCGTCGTGCCCGTGACGCCGAAGGGCGAGGTTCTGGACGCGAAGGCGGCCGCCGACCGCGGCATTGGCGGGCTGCACGGCTGGATGCGTAAGGCGGAGAAGGTTTGGAAAGATTACGCCGAAAGCGGCGATATGACGTTGGTCGGCCGGTGGAATTACCATAACGAACTTGGGGCGCAATTTCCGCTGGCGCCGCTGCGGGTCGTTTACGCCAAGGCGGGAACTCTGCCCGCCGCTTGCGTCCTGCGCGACGCGACCATGGTGCTGGATCATATGCTGTATTGGACGGCGCCCGCGAGCGAAGCCGAAGGGCGCTACCTTGTTGCCATTCTGAATAGCGAGACCGCGCGCTCGCGCATTGAAAAACTGCAGGCGCGCGGCCAATTCGGCGCGCGTCATTTCGACAAGGTTATGTTCAACCTCCCCATCCCGCGCTTCGACCCGAAAAACCCGGTCCACGCCGCGCTCGCCAAAGCCGCCGCGAAAGCCGAAAAGATCGCCGCCGCGACGCCGCTGCCCGAGGGCGTCAAGTTCCAGCGCGCGCGGCGCCTCGTGCGCGAGGCGCTCGCGCAGGCGGGAATCGCGCAGGAGATCGACCGCCGAGTCGCCGAACTCCTCGACGGCGGGGCCCCCTGAGCTATCGAAGCGCCGCGACGCCGAAGAGATAGGGATGCAGGAAGAGGACGAGCAGGAAGACGGCCGTCCCGACGCCCAGTGCGATGGCGTCGCCTTTCGTGAAGGCGTCGAGCCGCGGCGCGCCGAGATCCCCGCGCCTTTTCACGGCGATGCGGTCGTAGACGCCGAAGGCGAGGAACGATCCGAAGAGCAGCATGCCGCCGAGATCGCCGTTGGCGAGGAGATGCGCGGCCGCCCAGCTCTTGATCGCGACCAGCGTGGGGTGGCGCAGCCATCCCCGGATGCGGGAGGGCGGCGCGCGTCGGCTCGCTATGGCGACGAAGGCGAACCAGACGAGCGGCATGGCGAGATGGCGCATGCCTGCGGGCGGATCCCAGATCTGGATGATTCCCTCCGCGCGGTAGCGCGAGAATCCCCAGATGATGAGCAGCAGCCCCGCGCCCGCGACGAGCGAATAGGCGCCCTTGTAGGCCTGAAGGCCCCAGCGCTCGATCACGGCGGCGCGCGCGCCGCGGAACGTCGAAAAGACATGCGCGCCGATGAAGAGCGCGATTCCGAGTATGAGAATGACCATGGGCGCTCCCCCGCCGTCAGTGGTTCAGAAACACCGCACCTGCGCCTCGGCTTGAGCGCGGCGCAGCGTTTCTAGCACGTCTCGCGCCGCTCCCGTATTGCGCATCATGCCGCCGATCTGGCCCGCCTGCTGGCCGACGCTCGCCACGGTTTCGGCGGCGACATAGCTGTCGTAGGGCAGGATGCTGGCGATGACGTCGATCGAACAGGCGCATTGCTCAAGCGCGAGCCGCGAATCGCCATTGGCCTTCATGCAGCCGAAGACGTAATCCGCGCGCGCGGCGGTCGGATAGTCGTTGATGTCCGCCGCGAGCGCAGGCGCGGCCGCGAGCAACAGAGCGGAAACAAAGCGGCGCATCGATCTCCCCTTTCGAATTCCCTGTCTTTTCAAACGATATCGCGTCGAACCGCAACCGTGAACCGCTCCCGCGCGCCGGCGCTCTAATCGGCGCCTCTTGATCGCCGCCGCCCGCTCGCACAGTTTAATCGAAACCGTCGCGCGAAGGGGCGGCGCGCGCGCGACATTCGCAATCGACAAGGAGGAAGCCTCAATGCGCAGCCTTCGACGCGTCGTTCTCGGCGCGCTCGCCGCGGCCGCTCTCGCCGGCGGCGATCCGGCCTCCGCCCACGGCAATCTCCGGGGAACGGAAGACGCCTGCGTTTTGAAGATCGGCCCGGATTTCATGTATTTCGCGGGCTATCAGCCGGGCGCTTCGCGCAAGCGGTTCTGCGAGGAAATTCCCGCGACGGGCGACACCATCTTCGTTTTCGATTATGCGCAGCCGGAAATGCGCGATATGACGGCCGACTTCCGAATCGTCCGCGACGTCGGCGAAGAAGCAGAGGCCGCAAAGCTCGAGGCGATCACCGTGGCCTATCTGCCGCCGAAGGTCTATCCCAACGGAACGCTGAACTTCGAGCATGATTTCACGGAGAGGGGCGATTACGTCGGGATCGTTACTGTCGACGGACCGCACGGCGAACATTGGGTGTCGCGTTTTCCCTTCTCGGTCGGACGTCTCTATTCCGCGCGGACGCCCTATTATTTGTTGTCGGCGGCCGCGATCATCGCGCTGCTGGCGCTGCTTTGGGGAAGCAATGAAAAGCCCGGACAGGAAAGGTCATAACGGGCTGCGCCGTCATTGCGGCGTCATCTCGAAAGCGTATCGACGAAGCCAGAGCCGGTTGGCGCAATCTCGCCGCAGGTTCGAAAACGCCGGGCCGGAGGTACGCCCGGCGTTTTCTTTTGCAGTAACGGCCCCTTTTCGTTCGCAAGAACGGCCCCGTCAAGGCTCCTGCGCCGAATTATATAAAAAAATCGCGATGTTAGACACTTGCGCGATATATCAGGAATCGATCATTCTCTCGTCGGAGGAAAACGATGAGCGGTTCGATCCGAAAATTCGCTGGTTTTGTCTACAACCCTCAAACGGGGCTGCAAAAGGACGGCGTTCCGATACATCTCGGGCCGCAAGCGCGCCAATTGCTCGAACTCCTGCTCGACGCGAACGGCGCCGTCGTTTCAAAAGCGGAGATCGCGTCGCGGCTCTGGCCGGAGCGGCCTCCGTCCGACGACTCCATTGACCGCTGCGCCTATCTTTTGCGCAGGCCGCTGCGCGACGCGGGCTTCGGCGATCTGATCGCCACTTATTACGGTCGCGGTCTGTCATTGCGGGCGCGGGTGGAGACGGTTGCGCTGGACGGCTCCGCTCCATGCGGGGAACGCGCCGCTCCTAGCGGGCGCATCTTCGATCTCTATCGGACCGCGTATGAACTGGCGGGAAGCCGCAAGCGCGACGGTTTCGAACGCGCCGAGGCGGCGATCGAAGCCGCAATGCCGCGCGATCCGGACTCGCCGGCGATCTGGTCGCTATCGGCCGATCTCGCCGTCAGTCGCGTTCTGTATGGCCTCATGCCGCCGGAGCGGGCCGTGACGCAGATCGAACGGACCGCGGGCCGCGCGCTTGAACTCGCGCCCGACTACGCCGCCGCGCTGGCGTCCCTTGGCTGGGCGCGCGCCGCGCTGAGGCGCCTGCCGGAGGAGGGACTCGCCATGCTCGACCGGGCGGTGGCGCAGGATCCCCATTACGGCACGGCGCGCGTCTATCGAAGCTGGGCGCTGGCGGCGCAGGACCGGCTGGAGGAAGCAATTGAAGACGCCGAAGCCGGCCTCCGCGCGTCGCCGCTCGATCAATTCCCGCTCGGCGTGCGCGCCTGGTTGCGGATGTGCGCCGGCGATCTCGACGGCGGCGGCGAGCAGGCCCGGCGAGGTCTCGAGATTCGTCCCGACGGCGGCTGGCTGTGGGCCGTGGCGGCCATCACGGCGAGCCTGCGGGACCGTCACGACGAGGCGATCGAGACGGCGCGCAAGGGACTCGATGTCCTCCGCGACGATCCGACGCTGCTGGCGGTGCTTTCCTACGTCCTCGCCGCGGCCGGACAGAAGGACGAAGCCGACGGCGCGCTCGTCGCCGCCAGCGCGGATGACGAGGTTTCCCCGCCCCCGCTGTTCGAGGCCGCTGCAATGTTGGCGCTGGGTCGCCGCGCCGACGCGGTCGAGGCCCTGGCGCGCGGACGGGACATGGGTTGTCCCTGGTTCGTCTTCTTCGGCCACGATCCGCGCCTCGCGCCGTTGCGGGACGACATCGCCAGAATTCGGGCGGCCGCGCCGCCGGCGACCGCGGGCGGTTGAAATCGGCCCGCCGTGGCCTTATTGCCCCGAGCAGGAGCGCGCCGCCCGCGCCAGCCAAGGGGAACGCAATGATCGGTCGTCTCAATCACGTCGCCATCGCCGTCGACAGCGTCGAAAGGGCTTCCGCGGTCTATCGCGGGGCGCTCGGCGCCAAGGTCTCCGAGCCGGAGACGGTCGCCGAGCACGGCGTCACGGTGGTTTTCGTCGAACTGCCGAACACCAAGATCGAGCTTCTGGAGCCCTATGGCGAGAATTCCCCGATCGCGGCCTTCGTCGCGAAGAACCCGTCGGGCGGCATCCACCATGTCTGCTACGAGGTCGACGACATCATCGCCGCGCGCGACAAGCTGAAGGCCTCCGGCGCGCGCGTGCTCGGCGACGGCGAGCCCAGGATCGGCGCTCACGGCAAGCCCGTGCTGTTCTTGCATCCCAAGGATTTCTGCGGCACGCTCGTCGAACTCGAGCAGGCGTGAGGCCATGCCTTTCCCGCTGCCCCTCGCCCTGGCGATCTATGTCACGATCTGGTGGATCGTCCTGTTCGCCGTTCTGCCGCTCGGCGTCCGCTCGGCGGAGGAGGCGGGCGAGGAGCGGCCCGAGGGCTCTGATCCGGGCGCGCCCGTCGCGCCCCATCTCGCGAAGAAGGCCGCGCTGACCACCCTGATCGCGGCGGCGATTTTCGGTTGCGTCGCGGTCGCGGCGAAATTCATGGCGCCGTGACCCGGCGCGCGGCCGGAGAATAATTTCCCGGCCGGAACCCCACGGGGTTGACCAGCCGAGCGGCGCCCGGTAGTTGAACGCGAGCCGCAGTCGCGGCGAAAGCGAGCGGACCGACCCGCCCGCCAATTTTCTCCGACGTTCCTGAAGAACATCGGAGATGTCGAGCGCGTAGCTCAGTCGGTAGAGCATCTGACTTTTAATCAGGGGGTCCCGGGTTCGAGCCCCGGCGCGCTCACCAGTAAAATCAAATAGTTACGCAAGCATCTGCCAGAGAGCCAGAAGCCTAATATTTCGCCAAGGTAAGCGTTGAGGTAAGCGCTTGCGGGCGACAGGGAGCGAAGGAGCCGCCGTCCTCGCTCCACCCATTGCAAGCCGAGTGTCTGCGACCGGGTCGCCGCTGCCCAGCCGACGCCCTTGTCCCATGCGCTCGGGGCTCACGCTGCGAAATTCTCAAGGCTCAGGTGATCCCCTCTCGCTCCATTGCGCGCCGAATCGCAAAAGGTTTAGCTAAAACCAAGCTGAGACTGAAATTATCAATAAAGCCTAGGCCGTGTGGACGAATTGACGATTGAAGATTGCTTGGGGATTCCCACGCGGAATCAGGCATGATTCATAGGGCTCCGACTGAGTCGGAGACCAGAAGCCATGTCGACGCGGATGGATGAGGAAGACTGGGCGCATACGCTCGCGGTGTTTCGTGCCTGCCTTCCGCGTCGCGGACGCAAAGGCGAGGATGACCGCCGTTTCCTCGAAGCGCTTCATTTCTTCACGGTCGAAAACGTGCGATGGCGCGCGCTGCCGGAACGGTTCGGCAACTGGAACAGCGTCTGGAAGCGCTTCGACCGGTTGAGCAAGGCCGGCGTGTTCGAAGCCTTCTTGGATGCGCTCGCCTCCATGAGTTCGACGGCGCATCTCATCCAGATGTTCGATTCAACCATCGTGCGCGCGCACGTATCGGCCGCAGGCGCCAAAGGGGGCAAGAAGCGCAGGCGCTCGGGCGTTCGCGCGGCGGGTTCACCACGAAAATCCACGCCAAGTCGGACGCGTCGGGCGACATCATCGCTTTCGATCTGACCGGCGGCGAGGCTGCCGACGCGCCGCATTTCGAAACGCTTCTCGACATCGGCCCCGATCAGCCGCGCGCCGCGATTTGCGACAAAGGCTACGCCAGCAAGGCCAATCGCGCGGCGGCGAGGGCGCGCGGCGTCGCGCCCGTCATCCCGCACAAGGCCAATGAAAAAGTCAAACCGAAATTCTTCGCCAGGACGCTCTACAAAGCCCGCGCCCGCATCGAGCAGGGCATGGGACGCATCAAACGTTTCAAGCGCGTCGCCCTACGCTGCGAAAAGACAGCCCGAAACTTCCGGTCCATCGTCAGTTTCGCTGCGGGCCTCTGCTTGATCAAATTCGTCCACACGGCCTAGCCCCTTAAATTCCGGACATGGATTCCACGCTCTTTTCGGTTGACCTGCTGGCGATGAACTCGCGCGGAGAACGCTATCCAAGCGCGCGATGCGGGTGAAGCTCGTTATAGTGCTCGAACCATTTGGGCAGCTGGCGGATAACGGTTGCGGCGTCTGGCGTTGGATTCACGGCGACGTAATCGCGTTTGAACGTTCGCACAAATGCTTCAGCCATTCCGTTCGACTGCGGGCTTTGCACGGGTGTTGTCAGCGGCAGAAAGCCCATGTCTTTGGCGAAGTTGCGCGTTTCAATCGCCGTGTAGCATGAGCCGTTGTCGCTCAGCCATTCGATCGCTGCTGGGAGGTGGTTGAGCTGGCCAAAGCGCTGCTCGGCGGCTGCAACCATGAGGTCGCGGACATCCCCGCCCTTGACGCCTTCGGTCGTGGCGACATGCCCCACGGCTTCTCGATCGCAGTAATCAAGCGCGAAGGCGACGCGGACTTTCTCGGCATTGTCGCAGGCGATCTCGAAGCCGTCCGAGCACCAGCGGAGGTTCGATTGCTCGACGGCGATCTTGCCATCATGTCTCCGTTCATCGCGCCCGCCGGAGTGGCGCTGCAGCAGAAGCCCATGGACGCTCATAACCCGGTAGACGCGCTTACGGTTGGCGGGAATGCGGCCCTCGACGATCGCCTGGCGGCGGAGTACGGCCCAGACGCGGGCGTAGCCATAGGACGGCATGTCGGCAATCACGGCCTTGATCTCGGCTAGGAGCCTGTCCTCCGGCAGCGGCGGGCGGCCTCTCCGCCTCGGAGGACGCCCGGCCGCCCTTTCGGCGATATTCGAGCGGGCCACGCCGATCGTCTCGCAGACGGCCGTCATGGTGAACCGTCCTTGGGCAGCGACAGTGACCGCAACGCCCGTTTTTTTGACTCCGTCGCGATCTCGAGCGCTTCCTTAAGAATCTCGGCCTCGAGCGTTTTCTTGCCAAGGAGCCGTTGCAACTCGCGGATTTGCTCCTGGCTGGCGCGCAATGCGGAAGCCGGAACGACCTCCTCCTCGGCGCGAGCGGCGGTCAACGCCCCTTGCTCGGCAAGACGTCGCCAGGTGAAGAGCTGGTTGGGCGAAACGCCGCGCCGTCGGGCGACGAGACTAACCGTGACGCCCGGCTCGCGGGTTTCGGCCACCATCTCCAGTTTCTCGGCGACGGACCAGCGACGGCGGCGCTCCGGCCCCGTCAAGATCTCAGCTTTCGGATAAGAACCAGTCATAGACACGGAAATACTCCTAACCCTTATCTTAAGGGTGGGCCGTGTCCGGGCAATTAGGGGGCTACGTCAAGATACGCTTCAGCGCGAGCACGGCGCCCTCGCGCATCAGCACCCGTCGCGTGCTCTTCGTTTTGCCCGCGTGCTCCAGCAGCAGCGACTTGTTCTCCCAGTCCACGTTTCTCCAGATCAGCGTCTCCGATTCATCCCCCCGCAGACCCGTGTTCGCGAGCAGCAGGATGTAATCCATTGCGGTCTGAACACTGCCCCAGTAAGTCAAGTTTATGGTCCCGGCGACGGACGGTCATAAATTGATTGCGTTTGCGACGAGGGAGTATCGCCTCTTGTCCGGTCGTAAACCGCTTTCGCTTCTTGGATCCGCTTGCGGACAGTCAAAGGAAAATCGACTGGACCTATATTCTCTATACCCATTCCAGTGCCTAAAACACTAATCATTCCGTAATTAAACATTCTTCCTAGGGTCTGTACCCGATTGAACTGAACGTCGCGCCGTGATTCAAGCTCTTCAGGAGGGCTTGATTCGTGGCGGACAATTTTTGGCTCAGCGATGAGCAATGGGCGGCGATTGCGCCGCATCTTCCGATGGTCCACACCGGGCCCAAGCGCCAGGACGATCGCCGCATCATCAGCGGCATCGTCCATCGGCTGCGCGAGGGCTGCCGATGGCGCGCGCTTCCCGACGAGTATGGGCCGTATACGACGGTCTTCAACCGATACAATCGCTGGAGCCAGCGGGGCCTGTGGCAACGCATATTCTCGGCGCTCGTCGCAAGCGGCGACCCGCCAGCGCTCACCATGATCGACAGTTCGGCGGTCAAGGCGCATCGCTCGGCGAGCGGCGCCAGAAAAGGGGGGCGCAAAATCAAGCCATCGGCCGCTCGCGCGGCGGCCGCACGACGAAAATCCACGCGCTCGTCGACGAAGAAGGACGACCGCACGCCTTCCTGCTGACGGGCGGACACGTCGCCGACGTCACGGGCGCGGCGACACTGCTCGCCGCGACCGCGCCGAGCGAACAAATGATCGGCGACAAGGGCTAAGACGCGGATCATTTGCGCCTCTTCCTGCAAGCACGCGGCACGACGCCGGTCATTCCCAACAAGACCAACCGCAAGCGGCTCTTTCCCTTCGACGCCAAACGCTACCGCCTGCGCAACGTCATCGAGCGGACGTTCTGCCGGTTGAAGGACTTTCGAGCCATCGCCACACGTTACGACAAAACCGCTCGAAACTTCCTCGCCGGCCTGTGCATCGTTGCCGCCCTCCGCTATTGGATCAATTGAGTCCAGACCCTAATACAGATTGAAACAATATTACAGACTCAACCTGATTCAAATTCATTTCCATGACCTTCCGCCCAACCCAACCCCTTTTCACTATGATTCTGTGGGAGGTGACTGCAATTTCAGTTGTAAAATAATCGATAGTCGAAGATACGCCGAGCACGACTCCAAATAAAATAAGTGTGACTCCTACGAGCGGAGCGAAAGATAGAAATAGTGCACCTAGAGCGGTTTCCTCTCAAAGCGGCTCATAGCCGGCGGCGGCAAAGAAGTTGGCGCATTCGGTTGGCGTGAACGCGTTGAGCAAGGCTCCGATCCTGTTCCACAAGGCGTCGATGTTGCGTTCGGCGGCCGCGCGCAGAAGCGCCTTGAGCTTTGAGAAGGCCTTTTCGATCGGGTTGAAGTCGGGGCTATAGGGCGGCAGGTAAAGCAGCGTCGCTTTGGCGGCTTCGATCGCCTTGCGCACGCCAGCGCCTTTGTGGCTGCCGAGATTATCCATCACGACGATGTCGCCTGGTGAGAGCGTCGGGACGAGCACCTGGTCGACATAGGCCTGAAACCATTGGCCGTTGATCGGGCCGTCGAGAACCATTGGCGCCGTCAGGCCGGTGAGTCGTAGTCCGGCAACGAAGGTCGTGGTTTTCCAGTGTCCGTGCGGAACGCTGGCGCGCAACCTTTCGCCTCTCGGCGCGCGTCCGTTCTTGCGGGCCATGTTCGTGCTCGCCCAGGTCTCGTCGATGAAGACAAGCTTTTCCGGATCGAGATCGAGCTGGTTCTCGAACCACGCCTGGCGACGCTTCAGGATGTCCGGCCGGTCCTGCTCGCTCGCATGGGCGGTCTTTTTTTCCAGGTAATGTTGTGGCGGGCGAAGAAGCGCCACAGCGCGCCGATGCTGAAGCTGTGGCCTCGCTCGGCAAGCTGCGCGGAGAGTTCCTTCAGCGTGATGTCGCACGTCTCCTCGATAAGCGAGAGGATCAGGCTCTTGTGCGCGTCGATGCGCGCCGACCAGCGATCCCCGCCGCGCTTGTAGGAGGCCGGACTGCCGGTCTCGTTCTGCCGTTGACACCATCGGACCGCGCTGGACGCGGAGACGCCGAAACGTTCCGCCGCCTGCCGCCGAGACATGCCGCCAGAAACAGCGGCCACCACGCGTTCCCGAAGATCAAGCGAAAGGGTCTTCTTCGACATGCCTGCCAGCCTCCTTCGCCAGCAGACAGTTTGAATCAGACCAGAGACGATTCGGGAATCCCTCTCGATTCATTCAGACAAGAAACCGCTCTAAAAATACGCTATATGCTGTCGGAAGATAAATCGACCAGTTGAGAGGACTCTGATAAGCGACTCGCTCCCCCGGGAGAAGAACGCTGTCAACATAACCCATAATGACCTCCATCTGCTGCTGCGTGTGGTAATTTATACATACGATGAGTCGGCGCAAGGCGACCAGATTCAATTCCAAACCGCTCCTAATCTGAGGAATCCCCGCCAGTAACTCACGACTGAATCGTGACCGTAGCGCTTCTCAATCATTCTTTCATTGATTGCTGCTTGGTTCGCCAGAACGCACGATGCCACGTGTTTACGTGACGGAGTTGTTGTTCGAAGCATCGCGTAGGAATGAAAATGGAGCTATGGCCGAATGTGGGTGACGGGCGCTGATCAAGCGGCGTGGCTTTCTCTGGCGTCGCTGCTTGCGACGCCGTCGACGAATCTGACGCCTTCGATGAGCCGAGGCAACTGATTTGCGCCTTTCAATCTGCGCCAGGTTTTTGACGCCGCTCGAATGAGGGTGAAGACCATGATCTTCACCGTCTTCTGGGACAGAGCGCCCTTGGTGCGCACCGTCCGATGCCGGACGGTGGCGAAGACGCTCTCGATTGGATTGGACGTTCGCAGGTGATCCCAGTGTTCGGCGGGGAAGTCGTAGAACGCCAGCAATGCCTCTTCATCCTTGGTCAGGCAGGCGACGGCCGGCGCGTATTTGGTCCCGTATTTTTCGTTGAAGAGGTTTATCGCCGCGCGCGCCGCCGCCTTGGTTTCTGCGTGGCGGATCTCCTGCAGGTTGGCCTTGACCGCCGCCGCCATGGACTTCGGGAACTTGCCGAGAATATTGGAGATCTTGTGGAACCAGCATCGCTGACGCCGCGCGGCTGGATAAATCTCGTCCATTGCTTTCCAGAACCCCAAAGCGCCATCGGCAACCGCAAGTTCGGGGGAGATTGTCAGGCCCCGCGCCTTGAGATCGACAAGCAACTCACGCCAGCTTTGCGCGCTTTCCCGGGCGCCCACATGAAAGCCGAGAAGCTCCTTTTTGCCTTCGGGCGTGGCGCCGATGATGACAAGAATGCATTCCGCTTCCGGCTCCATCCGCGCCTGTAGATAGACGCCGTCCGCCCAGATGTAGACATAGCGGCGAGCCGAGAGATCCCGACGTTGCCAGCGACCATGCTCCTCCTGCCAAGCCTCGATCAGACGAGCGATCACGCCCGGCGATAGGTTCGGGGCCTCTGGGCCGAGAAGGGCCGTCAGCGCCTCCTGAAGGTCGCCCATCGAGACGCCCCGCAGATAAAGAACCGGCAACAAGGCGTCGAGGCTGCGCGACCGGCGCGCCCATCTGGGCAGAATGTTCGAACTGAAGCGAACTTTCGCCGACGCCGGCGCATCGGCGGCGCGATCCCGGACCTTTTGCCGCTGAACGGTTATCGGCCCGATCCCGGTCTGGATGACCCGTTCTGGCCCGACGCCATGCCGCACAACACGTTGGCGGCCATCAGGCAGCCGCTCGTGGGAAAACATCTCGACGAAACTGTCCGCTTCAGCCTTCAGCGCGGCCGCAAGCATGCGTCGTGCGCCTTCTCGGGCAATCTCCGTCAGGGGATCGGAGATCAGACCCCGCTGCCGGAGATGGATGATCGTGCTATCTTCTTCCATGGCGTATCGCTCCTTTGGAGGAGCTGGCAGGATTCAGCACCCCCCACGATACGCCGCCTTTTCAGGCCCAATCACCCAACTTCAGTCATAGCTCTTGACGAAGTCCTCCGCGTCATAACCCCTGTCGGCCGCGAGCGTGATCCGCCTCGCGCGATCGGCGCGCGGTTCGATCATATGCAGCGCCGCGACGCGTTCGGCGTGGCCGTCGGCTTTCGTCAGGCAGGCGTCGACGAACAGCGCGTTGCGGTTCTCCATCAGCGCATGGCCGATGAAACACAGCTTCGCCTCCTTGCCGGCGCCCTTACGATAAAGCCGCGCATCCGGGTCGCTGGTCGAGGCATGCGTGTCGTTCGAACGCTTCTCGCCATGGAAATCCGCTTCGCGGTTGCGCACGCCGCCGCCGCCCGGAGGCGGATCGTCCGTCCCGTCCATCGAGCCTTCGTCCGCGCCTTTCGGCGTGAAGCTCTTCATCGACGCCCAGGCTTCGATCAGCGCGCCGTCGACCGAGAAATGGTCGTTGCTCAGGAGCCGCTTCACGCGCGGCTGCGCCAGCACGGCGGAAAGAAACTTCGCCGCGACGTCGCCGTCGAGCAGCCGGTCGCGGTTCTTCGAGAAGACCGAATGATCCCAGACGGGATCGTCGATCCCGAGCCCCACGAACCAGCGAAACAGCAGGTCGAAATTCAGCCGCTCCATGAGCTGACGCTCCGAACGGATCGAGTAGAAGGCTTGCAGCAGCATGGCGCGCAGCAGCTTCTCCGGCGGGATCGAGGGCCGGCCCGTCGCGGCGTAGAGCGCCGAAAAATCCCCCGCCAAAGCAGCCAGCGCCGCGTTCGCCAGCTCGCGAATGGCTCGCAGAGGATGCGATTTGGGAACGCGCGCCTCGAGGTCGACATAGCTGAACAGCGCGCCAGACCGCCCATCCTCGCCCCGCATCCGCTCCTCCCCCTTGTCCAAGGACAAAGGGAATCACATCAGCGCTGCGCGCGCGAGGAGTTTTTCAACAGCCTGCTAGTGAGCAACCACTGCGATGCCGGCTCTGTAAATGACAGATATCTCGGGGCGTTCCGGCCGCCGAGGTAGACAGGGAAATATGCATAAAATCGCGTGGCTGGCTGGGGCGGGAGGATTCGAACCTCCGTATGGCGGAATCAAAATCCGCTGCCTTACCGCTTGGCGACGCCCCAAAGCGCCCGCTCTCCTTAATGCGCCGCGCGCGGCTCCGCAACCCGGAACGCGGCGGCGCAGCGTTGGTCGAGCTATGGCCGAATGTGGGTGACGGGCGCTGATCAAGCGGCGTGGCTTTCTCTGGCGTCGCTGCTTGCGACGCCGTCGACGAATCTGACGCCTTCGATGAGCCGAGGCAACTGATTTGCGCCTTTCAATCTGCGCCAGGTTTTTGACGCCGCTCGAATGAGGGTGAAGACCATGATCTTCACCGTCTTCTGGGACAGAGCGCCCTTGGTGCGCACCGTCCGATGCCGGACGGTGGCGAAGACGCTCTCGATTGGATTGGACGTTCGCAGGTGATCCCAGTGTTCGGCGGGGAAGTCGTAGAACGCCAGCAATGCTTCTTCATCCTTGGTCAGGCAGGCGACGGCCGGCGCGTATTTGGTCCCGTATTTTTCGTTGAAGAGGTTTATCGCCGCGCGCGCCGCCGCCTTGGTTTCTGAGTGATGGATCTCCTGCAGGTTGGCCTTGACCGCCGCCGCCATGGACTTCGGGAACTTGCCGAGAATATTGGAGATCTTGTGGAACCAGCATCGCTGACGCCGCGCGGCTGGATAAATCTCGTCCATTGCTTTCCAGAACCCCAAAGCGCCATCGGCAACCGCAAGTTCGGGGGAGATTGTCAGGCCCCGCGCCTTGAGATCGACAAGCAACTCACGCCAGCTTTGCGCGCTTTCCCGGGCGCCCACATGAAAGCCGAGAAGCTCCTTTTTGCCTTCGGGCGTGGCGCCGATGATGACGAGAATGCATTCCGCTTCCGGCTCCATCCGCGCCTGTAGATAGACGCCGTCCGCCCAGATGTAGACATAGCGGCGAGCCGAGAGATCCCGACGTTGCCAGCGACCATGCTCCTCCCGCCAAGCCTCGATCAGACGAGCGATCACGCCCGGCGATAGGTTCGGGGCCTCTGGGCCGAGAAGGGCCGTCAGCGCCTCCTGAAGGTCGCCCATCGAGACGCCCCGCAGATAAAGAACCGGCAACAAGGCGTCGAGGCTGCGCGACCGGCGCGCCCATCTGGGCAGAATGTTCGAACTGAAGCGAACTTTCGCCGACGCCGGCGCATCGGCGGCGCGATCCCGGACCTTTTGCCGCTGAACGGTTATCGGCCCGATCCCGGTCTGGATGACCCGTTCTGGCCCGACGCCATGCCGCACAACACGTTGGCGGCCATCAGGCAGCCGCTCGTGGGAAAACATCTCGACGAAACTGTCCGCTTCAGCCTTCAGCGCGGCCGCAAGCATGCGTCGTGCGCCTTCTCGGGCAATCTCCGTCAGGGGATCGGAGATCAGACCCCGCTGCCGGAGATGGATGATCGTGCTATCTTCTTCCATGGCGTATCGCTCCTTTGGAGGAGCTGGCAGGATTTAGCACCCCCCACGATACGCCGCCTTTTCAGGCCCAATCACCCAACTTCAGTCATAGCTCTCGGCCGAGACCGGCCGAGGCATGTAGTAGACCGTGCTGCGGGCGAGGCCGGGCGCCTTCGCCTGCCGCGCGATCGGGAGGTCATGGCCGTGGTCGATCATCTTTTTGCGCTTGGCAGGCCAGCCTTGCCGAGCGCGCCGGACAAAAAATCGTTCTCCAAAGTCAGTTCGCCGATCTTGGCGTGAAGCGCCTTCAAATCCACGACGGCCTCTTTGGGCTCCGCCTTCTCCTGCCCGAACACGCCCGCCGCGCCTTCCAGAAGCTGGCCCTTCCAGGTCGTGATCTGGTTCGGATGGACGTCGAACTGCTGCGCCAGCCCGGCCAGCGTCTTCTCGCCCCTGATCGCGGCCAACGCCACCTTCGCCTTGAACGCCGGAGAATGCGTCCGGCGGCTTCGCTTCGTCATCGGATGCTCCTGAGTCGCCGCGAGAATCCTCGCCGACGTCAGGCAGAAATTCCACTCATGCAACTGTCCGAATTTGCGGGGCCGGCTAAATTTTGGAACCTGTAATCGCTAACATGCGTTAACAAAAGCCCAATGAGTAGCGGACCCATATAGTTCAGTTAAAGCGCATGGGGGATAAAATGTTTGTAAGCAACATGCTCAAGGTATCGATCGGAGCTTCCGGTCTTCTCGCTAGCGTTGCAGTTAATGCCAACGCGCAAAGCTTTCAACCTATTGGTTTATTTGGAGGAAGCACAACAAATGTTATTCAGATGAGCCGGGATGGTTCGACGGTCGTCGGGAATTATCAGGCAGGTGGATATGTTCACGCTTTTCGATGGCGATCAGGTACTTTTCAAGACATTCACTTAGGGTCGACCGCCTCGGAAGCTCTGGGCACCAACCTCGATGGCACGGTTGTCGTTGGGACCTATATACGAGCTTGACCCAAATCTGATTTGAGCCTATGGTAGTCTCCAGCTACGGAGACGATTCGTGATTCCCCAGATCGACAGCCTTTTCGACCTGTTTTCGGCCTTCCCGGACGAACAAGCTTGCCTAGACCACTTGCGCGAAATGCGCTGGCGCGATGGCGAGTTCTGCCCGTATTGCGGCGATGGCCGCATTTATCACTTCAGCGATCGGAAAACCTTCAAATGCGGGGGTTGCCGCCAGCGGTTCTCAATCAAGGTGGGGACCATATTCGAAGACACGAAGCTTCCCCTTCGTAAGTGGTTCATGGCGATTTGGATGATCACCAACCACCCCAAGGGCATCGCGTCCACGACGCTCGCCAAGGACCTTCAAATCACTCAGAAAACCGCTTGGTTTGTGCTCCAGCGCCTTCGTTATGCCGCTCAGACAAAATCGTTCAACGCGCCGCTCAAGGGCGATGTTGAGGCGGACACGACGTTCGTTGGCGGCAAAGAGAAGAATAAGCACGCCAAGGACCGCAAGGACGGCACGCAGGGCGGCGCCGGTAAGGCGGTTGTTCTGGGTATTGTCGAGCGCGACGGCGAGCTTCGCGCCGAACATGTGCCGGATCACAAGGGCAAGACGCTTCAGGGCAAGGTGCGCGAGAACGTCGCCAAGGGCTCCGCCATCCTGACGGATGAAGACAAGGCATTTATCGGCCTTGGTGACGATTATACCCACCTTGGCGTGAACCATTCCGCTGGCGAGTATGTCCGTCTGGGCGGCTTTGCCCATACCAATACGATTGAGAGCGTCTGGGCCCTTCTGAAGCGCCAGATTATCGGCATTCACCATTGGGTTTCGCCAAAGCACCTGCATCGCTACGTCGCCGAAATGACGTGGCGCTACAACCGCCGTGATATGCGCGTCGGCGCGCGCATGAACGACATTTTCGCCTGCGTTGAAGGCCGTCTTACCTACAAGGAACTCATCGCATGAACGCGAATCGGGATGACGAAGACAAGCTCCCCGGCATGAGCTTTGATGAGGCATTGCAGCGTTTCACGCAAACAGACCCGCAAGAGGTCGCGATTCTCACAAACGCTTCCATGAAAGATGCTGAGATTGAAAGGCTGATAGAGGAGTTTGAGCGAGCGGCACACTTCACGGAAGATGGACAGGAATTCTGGTTTGCCCGCGATCTGCAAACCCTCCTTGGCTACGATCGGTGGGAGAACTTTCAGTCTGCGATTGAAAGGGCAAAGGCTTCTTGCGCAAGCACCGGCGAGCCTGTCGAGGATCATTTTCGTGACGTCACGAAAATGATCGAATTAGGCAAAGGCGCAGTTCGCGCGGTGAGCGACCTCAGCCTTGACCGATATGCCTGCTATCTAATCACACAGAACGCTGACGCTCGAAAAAAGCCAGTGGCTTTCGGCCAAACCTATTTCGCTATCCAAACGCGCCGACAAGAGTTGGCAGACCAAGCGGGGACTGCGGCTGTCCCCATGTCAGAAGATGAAAAGCGCGTTTTCCTCCGCAACCAGATCAAGGCGCACAACATCAAGCTGTCGAGCGCCGCCAAGGATGCTGGTGTTGTGACCCCGCAGGAGTTTGCGATCTTCCATGGTCGGGGGTGGCAGGGCATGTATGGCATGAATGTCGCCCAGATCAGGAAATATAAGGGCCTTCCTGCCAGCGCAGAGATACTGGATAGGATGGGGAGCACAGAGCTTGCCGCGAACTTCTTCCGGGTTACCCAAACCGAGGAAGCTCTTCGGAGAGAAGGCGTAAAAAACAAGCAGCGCGCCTACGCCACTCACTATGCGGTTGGCAGGCAAGTTCGGGACGCGATGCTGAAAATCAGCAAGATCGCTCCGGAGGACCTCCCGGCCGTCGAAAGCATCAAGAATTGCGAAAAGCGCCTAAACGGTAAAACGCCCGCGCCTTCGCTTCCAAAAGCGGCGCAAGCGCCAACACCAGCGTCAACGCCCGCAACAGCCGCTCCCGTGCCGCAACCACCTGTCGCACCGGAGGCACTCGAGCTGAAGCCAATCAGCCTACGGCACGATCTGTGGAAGTTCGCGCTTCTCATCATGGCCACGCGGGAGGACGGCACCATATCGACAACCGACCTGATTGCGGAATTGCCGAATTACATCCAGGTCCCCGAAGGAAGCCAAGAGGGGCTTTCTGGCCGAAATGACAACAAGTTCTCGCAGATCGTCAGGAACCTCAAATCGCATAAGACCGCGAAGACAAACTTTATTTATCAGGGCTTTGCGGAGGATATTAAAGGCGGCTTCCGCATCACTGACAAAGGGCGCGAGTTTGTGAAATCCTACTTCTCCGGCTAATGCCGGGGTGGGCAGGTCACACTCGTATATAAATCCCTTGTCGTTGGATACCATGGTTATGGAGGCTGCAACAACACGCATGGATTCCGTTGGACGCCGGACAGTGGACCGGTAGATGTTGGATATCCTAGCGGCGGTAATTACAGCATTTTCTATGGCGCAAGCGGCGATGGAACAGTCAGCGTTGGAAGTGCAGGTTTATGTTTCAGTTGGCCAACCAACGCGGGGGCCGCTGTTTTTACGTCAGGTGGCTGGTCACTTCTGCCAACTCCCTCTGGGGGAACTCGTTCCCACGCTACCGCTGCAAACGGTAACGGTAGAATTGTGACTGGCTATACGGATTTTCCTGGTTATGCCGAGGCCACCATGTGGACGCAAGCAAGTCCCCCTACTGCCGCTCGGCTAGGTTACCTAGGTACTGGCAACAATAGCTGGGCAGGCGATGTCAGCGATGATGGGAGAGTGGTTGTTGGGACGAGTTTCATCGAGCCGGGGAACTCTAGCACGCAGCAAGCCTTTCGATGGACAGCCGATACTAACCTCATGACTTCACTTGGTGTACTTTGTGCTGGCTCTTCCAGCATCGGAGCGGGTGTTAGCGCTGACGGAAATGTCGTTGTTGGCGACAGCTGCGGAAAAGCCTTTATATGGACTAGCGGCGAGGGTATGCGCTCAATCCAGCAGTCGCTGATTGATTCCGGGGTTACAGGACTTGATGGTTGGAATCTAAAGCGTGCTTTGGCGGTATCGAATGATGGTGCCGTAATACTAGGAAAGGGGGACGGACCTGCCCCTTACGGTTCCAATGCGGGGTGGATCGCCCGGCTGCCGCGCTCCCCGAGTTCTTTGCTGAGTGCTCTTATCACTTACGTTCACGGTCTTAACCTCGCTATGGGGATTGAAAATTCCCTAGATGTCAAGCTTTCGGCCGCCGAAAGCTCCCTCGCGGCCGCCCGCAATAACAGCGTCGCGACGGCTTGCAATCAACTAGGGGCATTTATCAATGAGGTCTCAGCTCAATCCGGGAAAAAATTGACGACTGCTCAAGCCAGCAAGTTGATTGCTGATGCCAATGCCGTCAAGAATGCATTACATTGCGGGTAATTGTAGGCTTATGAAATAAGTCTGTCCATCCGGACCGGACCGAGGAAGTTGAAGTAGAGATGCTTCAAATTTTCCTGGAGGTTCGGATGGACATCGCGAGAGCGTCAATTTGACGCCACGCGGTCCATCGGAAATGGCGGGGCATAAAAATTGACCTCGCCCCCTGAATGCCCTCGTTCATAACCAGACTCTGTTCCGTGTCTGGCCCTTTTGCGCCCTCGCGGCGAAGGCTTCGGGCGTAAGCCCGCCAAGGCTGCTGTGAGGCCGGTTGGCGTTGTAGTCGATCCGCCAAGCTTCGATGATCCGCTTGGCGGCCGGCAAGTTCCTGAACATGTGCTCGTTGAGACATTCGTCGCGGAAGCGGCCGTTCAGGCTCTCAACGAAAGCATTTTGAGTTGGCTTGCCCGGCGCAATGTAATGTAATGCCAATCGACGGCGTTGTCCTCCTGCCAGCGCAGGATTGCGTGCGAGGTCAGTTCCGTTCCGTTATCGCTGACAATCATCAGCGTCTTCCCGCGCCGGGCGATCAGCGCGTCGAGCTCTCGCGCAACGCGACGGCCGCCGATCGACGTGTCGACGACAAGCGCCAGGCACTCCCGGGTGAAGTCGTCGACCACGACGAGCACACGAAAGCGACGGCCGTCGCTGAGCGTATCGGACACAAAGTCGAGGCTCCAACGTTGATTGCGCCCTTGCAGAAGCGTCATAGGCGCGCGTGTTCCGATCGCTCGCTTTCGTCCGCCGCGCCGCCTCACGGTCAGCCGTTCTTCCCGATAGAGCCGAAACAGCTTTTTGTGATTGACGACGACGCCGGCGCGCTTGAGCAGAATATGCAGTCGCCGGTAGCCGAACCGTCGCCGCTCATTGGCGAGTGTCGTCAATTGCTCGCGCAACACCCCGTCACCGGGACGAGATGAGGCATAGCGATAGGTTTTCGGCGCAATGCCGATAAGATCGCAGGCGCGACGCTGCGAATAGCCATTGGCTTCGATCGCCCAGTTCACGACTTTTCTGTAAACGCTGTTTTGCTCCCACCTGTTTTGAATGAGTTGGGGCGACGATAATCGGAGCGAAAGGGGCTCCGACACATGTCGATTTCAGAGCGTAAGCATATGTCGGAGCCTGACGTGGTTCCGGTGCGGCGGATCGAGGTCTTCACGGGCGCGGGGCGTCGGAGGACGTGGGGCGCATTCGTCTTGCCGAGACTGCGGCCGGGATCGCATTTGTAGAACCAGACGCGCCGCGTCGGCGCGCCTTTCTCGAAAAACAACACGACCGTCTTCACGCCCGCGCCCTGAAACGTGCCTTGCGGCATATCCAGCACCGTATGCAGATTGCAGGTCTTCAACAGCTCGCGCCGCAGGCTCACGCTGGCCTTGTCGCTGTTCGAGAGAAACGTGTTCTTGATGACGATGGCCTCGCGCCCGCCCGCCTTTAGCGACTTGATGAAATGCTGCAAAAAGAGAAAGGCCGTCTCGCCGGTCTTGATGGGGAAGTTCTGTTGCACTTCCGCGCGTTCCTTGCCGCCGAAGGGCGGATTGGCGAGGATCACGTCGAAGCGGTCTTTCTCCTGTAGATCGCTCACATTCTCGGCGAGCGTGTTGGTGTGCAAAATGTTCGGCGCGTCTACGCCATGAAGGATCATGTTCATGATCGCAATGACATAGGCGAGGCTCTTTTTCTCCTTGCCGTAGAAGGTGCGGCTTTGAAGCGTCTTCAAATCCCCCGTCGAGAGGCCCTTCTTCGCGCGCAGATAATCGAAGCTTTCGCATAGGAAGCCCGCCGAGCTGCACGCGCCGTCATAAATGCGCTCCCCGATCTTCAGCTTGACGACCTTTATCATCGCGCGAATGAGCGGGCGCGGCGTGTAATATTCGCCGCCATTGCGCCCGGCGTTGCCCATGTTCTTGATCTTCGCTTCATACAGATGGGAAAGCTCATGCTTTTCCGCCTGCGTCTGAAAGCGCAGCTGGTCGACAAGCTCCAGCGCGTCGCGCAGCGAATAGCCGCTGCGGAACTTGTTCTTTATCTCGCCGAAAATCTCGCCGATCTTGTATTCGATCGTGTCCGGGCGCTCGGCGCGGTCCTTAAAGCCATTCAGGTAGGGAAGGAGGTTCTTGTCGACAAAGTCGATGAGGTCCGGCCCCGTCAGCGTCTTGCGATGGGCAAGCGAGCCATCTTCCCGCTTCGGCGCGGCCCATGTCGACCAGCGATGCGGCGGGTCGATGATATAGGAATAGCTCTTGCCGTGCAGTTCGGCCGCGAGCGCGCGCTCCTTTTCGAGGTCGTCGAGATATTTGAGAAACAGAATCCAAGAGGTCTGTTCGGTGTAGTCGAGTTCGGTCGTGCACCCCGCCTCTTTCCAGAGAACGTCGTCGACGTTCTTGAATGTCTGCTCAAACATGAAATCGAAGCCCCAAAGCCGCTAAGGGACCAGCGCCCGGCGCTTCAAGTCGCTGGGCGCTGGACCGAATCGGTAGCATAGCCGGGGCTTTTGCGAAAAGAGGCAGGCCTAGCCCCGCTTTTTGGAGCGCTCCATTTGCTCGGCGAGCTTTCGGAGTATGTCGGGGGTAAATTCCTCCGCCGTTCCCGCGCCTTCGCTCGCCAGCCCCCGGATAATCTCCCCCTGCCGATGGTCGGGAAGCGAGCCGTAGCTGCAAAAGGTCGTGAGCACATGGTCGTGACCGAGATTCTGCGACCATGCCTTGAATTGCTCGGCGTCGAGCCGCAACTCGTAGGCGCGTTTGACGAGGGTATTACGGAAGCTGTGCGGGTTAAAATAGGGCAGTCCCGCCCGCGCGCAGGCCTCCTTGAAGATCGCCCGCACGGGTTGGGCGTTGGCCCACGGCTCCCGCGCGAGGCCGCTCGCCGCGAAGCACTGGTCCGCGCCCGGCGCAACGCGGGTCTTGGGGAAGAGCGGGTCTTGCGGGCCGAAACCCCGTTCCTCGCGCAGATAAGTGACCCATTCGGCGACGATGCGCCGGAAGTCTTCGCCCACCGGGAAAAACCATGTCGAGAAGGTCTTGCGGCGCTTCGTGCAAACCTCGCGGGCGTCTTGCTCCAATAGCCCGTTGTCCAAGTCGATATGCTTGAGCCTGAAAGAGACGGTCGCCGCGTCGCGCGCGCCCGTCAGGATGGTGAAGGCGACAAGCGCCCGGTCGCGCCGCTCGATTTCCGTTTCGGCCGGCATGGCGTCGAGCATCGCGCGGATTTGCGCGAGCGTCGGGCATTCCTTGCGCCGATGCGCCCCGGCGACGCGCGCGACGTTTTCCGTGAGGTTGAAATACTCGGCGTCGGCATAGCGGATTTTCGAGCGGTAAGCGGCTTGGTCCGCCAACCAGATGAAAAACGCCTTGAGCGCGGCGAGCGTCGATTTGATGGTCGACGCCGAGAGCGGCGCGCCGGTTCTCACATTGCGTTCGGCCAGCAGATGCGCCTTGAAGCCGCGCGCCTGCTCGACATGGAACTTCCGAAAGTCGCGCCGCCTGTTGTATGCGTCGAAACGTTCGATGGCCTTGGCCGCGCCATCGAGCGAATGTTCGTCGCGCCCCTTCACGTCGGCGAGATAGTGGAGATAGGCGCGCTTGGCGCGCTCGTTCGCGGGTGTTCTTTTCGAGGTCACGTGCGGTCCTTTTCGAAGTCAACATTCGAGGGAGGGGCGGGGCTATCGCACATGCGCGATTGTGCGGTCGGGCGCGCAATGCTCAGATCGCCGCATACCGCCCCGATTTTCGCCTCTGTGACGAAGCGGTGAATCAGCCCGCCGCAGTCAGGACAAAGGCCGCGCAGAAGGCCGCGACCGGGTTTCGTGGGGATGAAATCCGCCATGTCGCAGGCCGGGCGCTTCGGCGCGCCACAGCGCACGCAGAACATTTCGGCCGGGGCGGCATGGTTGTTTCTTGGGCTGGCGCGCCTTGATGAAGTCGCGCAGTTCGGTCCCGTGGATGAGAAGCGGGCGCTTCGGCTCGATCACGGGCAGGCCGTCGTCTATCCATCGCGCTATGGTGTGCTTGTGGACGCCCAGAAGCTTCGCGGCTTCCGGGATGCTGTAGGCGCGATGGCGTTTGACGAGGCCGGCGTTATACCGCCGGGCCATACGTCACTTGCCGCGTTCGACGAGGGCGAGAATGTCTTCGGCGCGCCACGCGGTCACGCGGTTGCCGAGCTTCACGGGTTTGGGAAAACGCCCGTCCTTGACGCCCGACCACCACGTCGAGCGGGCGACGGGAATCGGGCCGTTGGGCGCGAGGATCGAAGAAAGCCGGACAAGGCCGGTTTTCGGGAAGTTCGAAGTCGTCTGCGTCTTTACGTCGCCGCGTTCAGGATTGTGAACCATTTCGCCTTTCGTCCAAGCTTTTGGACGATGCGCAAGCCAGTGACAAATTTTTTGACCGTCGCCGGCTTGCCGGGTAGGTTTGGCCCGCTCTAGCAGAGCACGGGTTTCGACCCACCGGCCGCGTTAACCCTGGCAGGGGTTGGCGCGGCCTTCATCGTCTTACTTCCGAGCGGGAAGTTCGCTGAGGACCGGGGCGGTCGCTCAACGTGATTTAGAAGCCGACGCGCTCGGAGTTGCAAGGGGGTGTGAGGGTCTGTGCACAACCGATCCACAAGTCCATATTTATCCACAGAGCCAATCAAGAACTGCAATCGAATCAAGGCATCAAGAAAATCAAGTGAAAAATATCTGTTCTACTTTGATTCGCAATGGCCGGCGACGTCAGGCCCGCAACTGAACGATGGTCGCGCCACGCAGCATTTCTTCGCATCTTTGCGCCCACCAGCCCATCATCCGAACGCGCTCTTCCCAAAAATCGGCGCGCGCATAGGCCCGGCGAACTGAGTCATTGTCGACATGGGCCAGCTGGCGTTCGATGGCGTCGGGGTTCCACAGGCCGCTTTCGTTGAGAATGGACGACGCCGCCGAACGGAAGCCGTGGCCAGTCATTTCGTCTTGCGCGTAGCCGAGCCGGCGCAAGGCCGCATTGATCGTGTTCTCGCTCATCGAGCGGTCCGCCGAGCGGACGGAAGGGAAGAGGTAACGCCCGTGGCCGGTAAGCGACTGCAACTCGCGCAGAAGCGCCAGCGCGGCCGGGGCGAGTGGAACGCGATGCGGGCGCTTCATCTTCATCTTTTCGGTCGGTATCGCCCAGACCGCCGTTTCAAGGTCGAACTCCGCCCATTCCGCCCCGCGTAGCTCGCCGGGACGGACGAAGGTCAGCGCAAGCAATTCGAGCGCGATACGGGTTTCCGGTGCGCCCTCATAAGCGGCGATGGCCCTCAAGAGGCCTCCAAACGCCTTTGGCTCTATAATCGCGGCGCGGTGCTGCACGATCGGGGCGGCCAATGCGCCTTTCAGTGCGCCCGTCGGATCGCTCTCAGCGCGCCCTGTGGCGACGGCGTATCGGAAAACTTCGCCGATGGTGGCGCGAAGGCGCCGGGCGGTTTCGCGCCGCCCCCGCGACTCGACGCCGCGAAGCACGCCCAAAATCTCGGCGGCCGTGATTTCCGCGATAGGACGCGGCCCGATGGCCGGGCGCGCAAGGCTCAACAGCCATTCGAGCTTGCTTAGGGTCCGTTCGGCCTTCCCCTCGCGGCGCTTCTTGTCGAGAAGTTCATCGGCGAGGGCGGCGAAAGTATTGGCCTGCGCCGCCAGCTGAACGGCCTTGGCCAGCTTTCTGGCGATGGCGGGGTCTTGGCCGTCGCTCAGAAGCCGTTTGGCCTCATCTCGGGCATCGCGCGCCTCGCGAAGCCCAACGGCGGGATAAACGCCGATGGCCAAGACCTTCTGCTTGCCGGCGAAGCGGTAAGCCATGCGCCAACGCTTCCCGCCGTCGGGCTCCACCCACAATTGAAGCCCGCCCGCGTCCGAGAGCTTGGCGGTCTTTTCGGCGGGTTTGGCCGCGCGAGTCTGAGCGTCGGTCAGCGGCATGTTGGTATAGACCTTGTTGGCGGATGGGGGCCTACCAACAAATATACCAGCGGATTTGATGGACACAAACGGATGCACTGGGACGCCCTAGGACGGCATTTTACCCCTAATGCATTGATTTTCATTTATTTTTGGACGACTTCGAACCGCATCGGACGGTGATTTGGTGCCGCAAGAGGGATTCGAACCCCCGACCCCATCATTACGAATGATGTGCTCTACCAGCTGAGCTATTGCGGCGAAGCGCTTATTGGACGGCGCGGCTTTCTCTTATCGGCGCGCGCCGGGATTTTCAAGCGGCCTTCGGTAGAGATTTCAGGGAATTTTGCGTCACGGCCCGTTCAGCGCCGGCCAGTCTTGGCGCCCGTCTCCGACGGGAGTTCCGCAAGCGCCTGCTGGCGCAACTTTTCGATCTCGAGGCGGGTCTTCTTGGCTTCTGCGCGCGCGACCTTCGCCGCGCGGCGAACGGGCATGTGTCCGAGCCAGGACGAAACGCCTCCCGCGAGCACGCCGATCGCCATCGAGGCCAGAACGACGAGAAACATCGGCGCCTCGAAATAGGGCGAGGTCGCCTCGTTCGGCGCGAAGGGATCGAGGCCGATCTTCACCGTTCCGCGATTCGCCATGGCGAAAAACAGAATAATCAGGGCCAACGGAACGAAGACAATGATGCGCAGGACGGATTTCATGACCTCTCCCTGATGTCGGCGGCGCGCCGGATTGGTTCGACAGCGCATTGGCCGGGGAGCCCGGCGTCATGTCTCCGCCGCGCCCTTCGCGGGCGCGGCCAATCGGCGGTCAGCCGTCGTAGTTTTCGTTGAGACGCTCGCGCATCTCTTTGCCCGTCTTGAAGAAGGGCACGCATTTTTCCTGTACGGCGACCTGCGCGCCGGTGCGCGGGTTGCGACCGGTGCGCGCATCGCGCTTCTTGACGGAAAATGCGCCGAAACCGCGCAGTTCCACACGGTCGCCGCGCGCGAGCGCCGCAGTGATTTCGTCGAGAATCGTGCTGACAATGGTCTCGACGTCGCGCTGATAAAGATGCCCGTTGCGACGCGCAATTCTCTGAATGAGTTCGGATTTGATCATGGACCGGTCCGCTTCGTAAAATTCGAGTCTTCAACGTCGCTTGCGCCGAAATCAGCGCGGGTCGGAAACGTGCCAAATCGCCAAAAGGCCGTCAAGACCGCTGCTTCTGTCGACGGCGGCCGCCTGCTCGAAAGCGCCCGCGAGCGACTCGAAACCCAACAGGCGGGCGGCGCCGGCGGCCCCTTCCACGAGGCCCAGCCGCTCGAGGCTCGACTTCTTCTTCCACTCGCGCACCGGCAGATTCTTCGAAATATTCTTGTTGGTCTCGAGCCAGCCGATGGCTTCGCGCTCTCCGCCGATCATGTCGACGAGTTTGAGCGGCAGGCCCTGTCGGGCGGTGAAGACGCGGCCGTCAGCCACCTTCGCAAGTTCGGCGTCGTCGAGATGTCGGCGCTGTTTCACGAGATCCTTGAACCAGGAATAGGAATCCGCCACCAGACTCGCGATCGCCGCCTTCGCCGCCTCGTTCGTCGGTTCGAAGCCGTTGGGCGAGGCCTTGAGCGGGGAAGACTTCACTTCCTCGACCTTCACCCCGACCGAATCGAGCAGTTTGTAGAAATTCGGAAACTGGAACAGAACGCCGATAGAGCCGACGAGCGAATTGCCGTGCGCGACGATTTCGTCGGCTGCCAGCGCCGCGATATAAGCGCCGGACGCCGCGACCGTGCCGACGACGGCGACGACCGGCTTTTTTTCGTTCAGCCGGCGCAATTCATCGTAGAGCTTCTCAGCGCCCGTCGTCGTGCCGCCGGGGCTCTCGATCGTGACGAGAAGCGCCTTCGCCTGGTTCGATTCGCCGATCTTCTTGATGAGATCGATCGTGTCCTTGTCGCCTGTGATCAGGCCCTGGATCGACAAGCGGGCGATATGCGGGGTGAGCTTGTCCGTGGAGTCCGCGCCCGAAAGCTTGGAAAAGCCGACGAGCAGCGCCAGTCCGCCGGCGGCGATGGCGGCCATGCGCCACCAGCCCAATTTGCGCCGCAACCGACGGCGGTCGAGCAGATAATCGGTAGACGCCGACATTCGTAATTTCCTCGCCTTGACGCTCTTACCTAAGACGGAGTCGTGCGCTTGAAAAGCCGTGACGGGGCGCCGGGTCCATCATCCGCCCTCGGTCCGCTGCGTCGCGTCCAGCAGCCAGGCCGCATATGCGGCGTTCGCATCCGCTGCGTCGATCCGCAGGATTTCGGGAATTTCATAGCTGTGAAAACGCCGAACCAGGTCGGCGAGCGCAGAATAATCCTCGCGTCGATGCTTCAGGTGCAGAAGGAATTCGCCTTCCTCGCAAACTGCGCCTTTCCAGACGTAAAGGCTCTGGACCTGTGCGATTTGCACGCAGGCGGCGAGCCTCTCCGCGAGCGCGGCGCGGGCGATCTCTCGCGCCTTTTCGGCCGAATCGACCGTCGTGAGAAGGATGGAGACGTCGCTCACGTCAGCCGCCGACGACCGTCGTAAACACCTGCCCGCCGCGCGCGAGGGTGATCTTCCAGTAATAGGCGCGACTCGACGCCACGCGTTCGAGATCGCGGGTCGAGCCGATCTTCTGGTCGTTCACGGCAAGCACGACGTCGCCGCGTTGCAAATTGAGCTGCTGGGCGACCGACCCCTCGTCGATCTCGGAAACGACGACGCCGGCCGCCGCCCCCTGCAACGATAATTCCTCGATGACGGCCGGCGAAATATTAATCACCGTCGCGCCGGCGAAGGGCGACGGCCCCTTCAGTTTCAACGGATCGCGCGGCGGCGTCTCTGGCGCGGGCGCGAGGCGGATCTGCGCGATGATTTTCTTGCCCGCGCGCAGCGCCCCGAGCGTCGCCTGCCCGCCGAGCGGGCGGGTGGCGAGACGGAAGCCCACGGCTTCGGGATCGTCGGCGGGCTGACCGTCGACCGAAACGATGACGTCGCCGCGCTTGAGCCCCGCTTCGGCGGCCGGTCCCTTCGGATCGACGTCGGCGAGCAGCGCGCCCGCCGGGCGTTCGAGGCCAAGGCCGTCCGCGATCTCCTGCGACATAGTTTGCAGCGTCGCGCCGAGCCACGGGCGTTTGACCACCTTGCCGCCGCCCTTGGCCGCGGCGAGCACGCTCTTGACCATGTTCACGGGGATGGCGAAGCCGATGCCCACCGATCCACCGGACTTGGAAAAAATCGCGGAATTGATGCCGACGACCCGCGCGTTCATGTCGACGAGCGGACCGCCGGAATTGCCCGGATTGATCGCGGCGTCGGTCTGGATGAAAAAGCCGTAGTCGGAAATGCCGACATGGGTGCGGGCCAGCGCCGAGACGATGCCCTGCGTCACGGTCTGCCCGACGCCGAAGGGATTGCCGATGGCGAGCGTGAGATCGCCGACTTCGAGCGCGTCGGAATCGCCGAGCTCCATGGTGGGGAAATTAGATCCCTCCGTCAGCTTCAGCACGGCGAGGTCGGTGCGCGGATCGCGCAGCAGGATTTTCGCAGGGATTTCACGCTTGTCCGCGAGCGCCACCTTCACGTCGGTCATGCCCTCGATCACGTGATTGTTGGTGACGACGAGGCCGGAGGGGTCGACGATGACGCCGGAGCCGAGCGACTGGGCGGTGTTGGGCCGGCCCGGCATGGCGCCGCCTTCCCCGAAGAAGCGGCGGAAGATCGGATCGTCGAGGAAGGGATTTGCCGGCATGCGCTCGACGCGGGAGGCGAAGACGTTGACGACGGCCGGCTGCGCCTTTTTGACGACGGGCGCGAAGGAAAAGGCGATTTCGGCGCGATTCCTCGGAACAGCGGGACCGTCGAGCGTCGAGACCTGCGCCGCGGCGGGCGCCGGCGCCGTTCCGCCCCGGAGGTCGCCGCCCGAAATTCCGGCCGCGCAGAGGCTCGCGAAAAGAACATGGCGCAAATGAAGGCGCATCGGCCGCTCCGGTAGAGAATCGCTCGCCAGCAATATAGGCGCGAAAGGCGGCCGGCGCGAGAACGCCCGGGAGATGGAAAAACACAAGAAAAAAGGCGGCCCCGCGAGCCGCCTCTTGTCGTTGGTCATCGCGTGAGAGAAAGGCCTCAGCCCGTCTCTTCCTCGCCCGCGGCGGGGCCGGAATCCTGGCCGCGCGCGTCGACGTCGCGGTCGACGAATTCGATCACCGCCATCGGCGCATTGTCGCCGTAGCGGAAGCCGGCCTTCAGCACGCGGGTGTAGCCGCCGTTGCGGTCCTTGTAGCGCGGGCCGAGCACGTCGAAGAGCTTGCCGACGAGCTTGACGTCCTTGATCTGCGCGATGGCCTGACGGCGGGCGTGCAGATCGCCGCGCTTGCCGAGCGTCACGAGCTTCTCGACCACGGGACGCAGATCCTTCGCCTTGGGCAGAGTCGTCACGATCTGCTCATGCTTGATGAGCGCCTGCGCCATATTCGCGAACATAGCCTTGCGGTGCTCATGGGTGCGGCCGAAACGGCGCTTCTTGTGACCGTGATACATGCGGCTCTCCGTTGGTTATGCGGCCGCCGTGCCAAGGAACGGCCGTCGATTATCTTTCTCTCGCCGCCTCGCGGGGGGAGAGGACAGGCTCAGTAGTGCTCTTCGAAGCGCTTCGCGAGGTCGTCGATGTTCTCCGGCGGCCAGCCGGGCACTTCCATGCCCAGATGCAGGCCCATCTGGGCGAGAACTTCCTTGATCTCGTTCAGCGACTTGCGGCCAAAATTCGGGGTGCGGAGCATCTCGGCCTCCGATTTCTGGATGAGGTCGCCGATATAGACGATATTGTCGTTTTTCAGGCAGTTCGCCGAACGCACCGACAGTTCCAGCTCGTCGACCTTCTTGAGCAGCGCCGGGTTGAAGGCGAGCTGCGGGATCGACGGCGCGGCCTCCTCGCGGCGCGGCTCCTCGAAATTGACGAAGACGTTGAGCTGATCCTGCAGGATGCGCGCGGCGAATGCGAGCGCGTCGTCGGGCGAGATCGCGCCATTCGTCTCGATGGTCATCGTCAGCTTGTCGTAGTCAAGCACCTGGCCTTCGCGCGTGTTCTCGACGCGATAGCTCACCTTCTTCACCGGCGAATAGAGGCTGTCGACCGGAATGAGGCCGATCGGCGCGTCCTCGGCGCGGTTGCGGTCCGCAGGAACATAGCCCTTGCCCGTCGAGACGGTGAATTCGATGCGAATCTCGGCTCCCTCGTCGAGCGTGCAGATTACGAGGTCGGGATTGAGAATCTGAACGTCGCCGGTCGCCTGAATGTCGCCGGCGACGACGGCGCCGGGGCCGGTCTTCTTGAGGGTGAGGCGCTTCATGCCCTCGCCCTGGTATTTGATGGCGATGTCCTTGATGTTGAGGACGATATCGGTCACGTCCTCGCGCACGCCCGGGATCGACGAGAATTCGTGCAGAACGCCGTCGATGTGAATCGAGGTGATCGCCGCGCCCTGCAGCGAAGAGAGAAGAATGCGGCGCAGGGCGTTGCCGAGCGTCACGCCGAAGCCCCGCTCGAGCGGCTCGGCGACGGCGGTCGCCACGCGGCGCGGATCGTCGCCGGGGGTCACGTCGAGCTTGTTCGGCTTGATGAGTTCCTGCCAGTTCTTCTGGATGCTCACTGGGACGCCTTTCCTTGAAGCTCCTGAACGCGGCGCCGGCGGGGAGGAGCCGGGGCCGCGCGCGAAAATGCTCGGATGAAACAACGGCTCGGAGGCCGCGGCGTCAGACCCGCCGGCGCTTGCGCGGACGGCAGCCGTTATGCGGGATCGGCGTCACGTCGCGAATGGAGGTGACGGTGAAGCCCGCCGCCTGCAGCGCGCGCAGCGCCGATTCGCGGCCCGAACCGGGACCCGAAACCTCGACTTCCAGCGTGCGGACGCCATGTTCTCCGGCCTTGCGGGCTGCGTCTTCTGCGGCCATCTGCGCGGCGTAGGGGGTCGACTTGCGCGAACCCTTGAAGCCCATCGAGCCGGCCGACGACCAGGACACGGTGTTGCCCTGCGCGTCGGTGATGGTGATCATGGTGTTGTTGAACGTCGAATTGACGTGCGCGACGCCGGAGACGATGTTTTTGCGCTCACGGCGGCGAACGCGTGTAGTGTCCTTGGCCATTTTTCCTGGTCCTTCAAGCGCGCCCGTAACGCCAGGCGCTGGGGATGATCTTCACGTCGTCATGACCGGGCTTTTCCCAGCCATCTTTCGGCAGGCGACGCCCGGAACGAGTCCGGGGATGACCGCCTATCCAGCCAATCATTTCTTCTTGCCGGCGATCGGCTTCGCCTTGCCCTTGCGGGTGCGGGCGTTGGTGTGGGTGCGCTGGCCGCGGACGGGCAGCTGGCGGCGATGGCGCAGGCCGCGATAGCAGCCGAGGTCCATCAGGCGCTTGATGTTGATGGCGACTTCGCGGCGCAGATCGCCCTCGACGAGATAATCGCGGTCGATCGTCTCACGGATCTGCAGGACTTCCGCGTCGGTGAGTTGAGCCACGCGGCGCTCGGCCGGGATGTTCACCTTCTCGCAGATTTCGGCCGCCTTCCTGGGACCGATGCCGTGAATATATTGAAGCGCGATGACGACGCGCTTGTTGGTCGGGATGTTGACGCCTGCGATACGTGCCACGATCTTCTCCATTTGGCGCGACGCCGTGGGCGCCGCTGGATGACCCCGCGTCCGGTGGAGGCCGGCCCTTGCGGGTTTGGGTTTTGGGCTTTTCCAGAACGCAAAAACGGAAGCCCTCCGAAGAGAACTTCCTCGAATTTTCGTCGGTAAGGAGCCGATAACCAGCGCTTACGCGCGAGTCAAGCGCAAATGCGGCCCGACGCGCCTTTATTCGCCCACAGCCAGCGTCGACCGTCGATGCGCCGCATGAGACCCGAATTTTCGCTGCGCGTCCAGCCCCAGACCGAGCCCGACGGCGCCGAACATGTCGCCCTCGACCACTCTTGCTCCCGGCGTCCGGCCGGTCACGGCGGCGCGGACCGCCGGAATGGCGGTCGAACCGCCGGTCAGAAAGACCGCGTCGATGCGGTCCGCGGTCAGCCCCGACGCGGCGATCGTTTCGTCGAGGGTGCGCGTCAGCGACCGCAACTGATCGGCGATCGCCTCCTCGAGCGTCCCGGCGCCGACGCGCGCCGCAAAACCCTGCTCGACTTCCGAAAGGTCGATCGTCGCCGCCTCGGACTTCGACAGTTCGATTTTCGCGCGCTCTACGGCGAGGGCGATGGAATGGCCGCGCCTGGCGTCGATCGTCTCGGCCAGCCGCGCGATCTTTTCCGGCGCCAGCGAGAGGCGCTTCAGTTCTTCGAGCTCGCGAGAAACCCTTTGCGTGTAGAGCAGATTGATGCGGTGCCAGGTGGCGAGATCGACGAAAAAGGCGTTGGGAACCGGCAGCGCCTTGTCGCCGAAGGGCATGCGCATGTCGCTCCCCAGGCCGAGGTGCGGCATCACCGATTTCATGCTGAACAACCGGTCGACGTCGGTTCCGCCGATGTGCACGCCCCTGCTGGCGAGAACGTCCTCGGCCCTGTCAGTCTTCCGCCGCCCCTCCGGCGAAACGCGGACCACGGAAAAATCCGACGTGCCGCCGCCGATGTCGGCGATCAGCGCATATTGTTCGTCCCGAACGGTCTCTTCATAGGCCAGCGCCGCAGCGATCGGCTCATACTGAAAGGCGACCTCCCGAAAGCCCTGCGCCCGGGCGACGTCCTCCAGCGCGTCCTGCGCGCGGCGGTCGGCGGCCGCATCGTCGTCGACGAAATGGACGGGACGGCCCAGCACGACGCTCTCGACATCCGCGCCGACGGCGCGATCCGCGGCCTCTTTCAACCGCCCGACGATCAGTCCGACGATGTCCTTGAACGTATAGCTCCGGGCGCGGATTCGCGTTGTTTCATCCATCAGCGCCGTGCCCAGAACGGATTTCAGGCTGCGCATCAGCCGGCCCTCGACGCCATCGACATAGGCGGCGATGGCGGCGCGTCCGAAAACAGGCGTCCCGTCGGAGAAATCGAAGAAAATGGCGCTGGGCAAGGTTCGGTTGTCGCCTTCGAGCGGCGCCAGTTCGACGCCGTTTGGGCTTCGAACTGCGACCGTCGAATTGGATGTGCCGAAATCGAGGCCGCAGAAGGTCGATGCGTCCATTCGGAGCGTGACTCTTGAAGGGGGCAAAATGGATCGGCCCGGCTGAGCCGGGCCGGGATGCGACGATCAGCTGCCGATCGACTTGTCGATCGCGGCCGTCACGTCATCGATCGACAACATCCCGTCGATCTGTTTCAGTTCGCCTCGCCCGGCGTAATGCGCTGAGACCGGCGCCGTTTGCGCCCGATAGGCGTCGAGGCGGGTCTTGAAACTTTCTGGATTGTCGTCGGCGCGGACTTCCTTGCCCGCGGCGAGCGTCTCGGCGACGCGCTTGCGCATCCGGTCGACGAGCGCATTTTCGTCAACGACGAGTTCCAGCACCGCGTCGAGTTTCAGGCCCTTCCTGGCGAGCAATTCGCGGAGCGCCTCGGCCTGGGCGACGGTTCGCGGAAAGCCGTCGAGAATAAAGCCGTTGGCGCAGTCAGGCGCGTCGATCCTTTGATCGATGATGCCGATCACCATTTCGTCCGGCACCAGTTGGCCGGCGTCCATGATTGCCTTGGCTTTCAGACCGATGGGAGTTCCCGCCGCCACCGCCGCGCGAAGCATGTCCCCGGTCGACAGCTGGGGAACTCCCAGCTTTTCGACCAGGCGCGCGGATTGAGTTCCTTTGCCGGCGCCAGGAGGGCCGAGAAGGACGAGCCTCATTTCCGGCGCCCCTTCAGCTTGGTCTTGCGGATCAGGCCCTCATATTGTTGGGCCTGCATGTGCCCGTGGATCTGCGCGACAGTGTCCATGGTGACGCTCACCACGATGAGCAGCGAAGTGCCGCCGAAATAGAAGGGCAGATTGGCGTAGGCGATGAGACCTTCCGGCAGCAGACAGATGATGGCGAGATAGGCCGCGCCCAGCACCGTGATCCGCATCAGCACGTCGTCGATGAACTTCGCGGTCCGCTCGCCCGGGCGGATGCCCGGCAGGAAGCCGCCGTGCTTCTTCAGGTTGTCCGCAGTCTCCGTCGGGTTGAAGACGATGGCCGTATAGAAGAAAGCGAAGAAGACGATCAGCCCCACATAGGCCAGCATGTAAAGCGGCCGGCCGTGGCCGAAATAGGCGGAAATGGTCGCGAAGATATTGTCCGTGCCCTGCGTCTGATAGAAATTCGCGACCGTCGTCGGCAGCAGCAGGAGCGAAGAGGCGAAGATCGGCGGGATGACCCCCGCCGTGTTCAACTTGAGCGGCAGGAAGGAAGTCTGTCCTTCATAGACGCGATTGCCATGCTGACGCTTGGGGTATGTGATCAGCAGGCGACGCTGGGCGCGCTCCATGAAAACGATGAAGGCGATTACGACGAACGACATGGCGATCACGCCGAGTATGATCCCTGTCGAAATCGCGCCCTGTCGCCCGAGTTCGAGGGTCGAGACGATCGCCGACGGGAAGGCTGCGACAATGCCCGCGAAGATGATGAGGGACGAACCGTTGCCGATGCCGCGAGAGGTGATCTGCTCGCCCAGCCACATGAGAAACATCGTGCCGCCCACGAGCGTCACGACCGTGGTGATGCGGAAGAACAGGCCGGGTTCCGTCACCACGCCCTGCTGTCCCTCGAGGCCGATCGCCATGGCGTAGGCCTGAAAGGTCGCCAGCGCGACGGTGAGATAGCGGGTGTACTGATTGAGAACCTTGCGGCCCTGTTCGCCCTCCTTCTTCAGCGACTCGAGCGTCGGGAACACCGACGTCAGAAGCTGGATGATAATGGAGGCCGAAATATAGGGCATGATGTTGAGCGCGAAGATCGCGCGACGCTGGACGGCGCCGCCGGCGAACATATTGAAAAGCTCCAACATGCCCTTGGACTGGCCGAAGAAGCTCTTCGCGAAGGCTTCAGGGTCAATGCCGGGCAAAGGCACATAAGTGCCTAGCCGATAAACGATTAAAGCGCCCAGGGTGAACCAGATGCGTTTCTTGAGTTCCTCGGACTTGCCGAAGGCGGAGAGATTGACGTTGGCCGCGAGCTGCTCGGCTGCCGATGCCATGGAGGAACTCCCTCGTCGCGCCGATTGGATCTACGGCGCCTTTTTGTTGGCGGGCGCGGGGAGCGGAGGCCCGCCCGTTCGCGCGCCCGGCGATTGCGTGAGGCTTCTATAAGACAAAGCGGCCGCCCTTGCGAGAGCGGCCGCCCAAAAACATGGCTCAGGCGGATACGCCCTCGCCCGCGAGGATCTTGACAGAACCGCCCACGCCTTCGATCGCGGCGATCGCGCCCTTGGAGGCGGCCGCCACTTCGAAAGCGAGCTTCGCTTTTATCTCGCCCTGCCCGAGGATCTTCACGCCGTCTCGGGGCTTCGCCACCACACCGGCGGCGATGAGCGCCTCGAGGGTGACCGGCGCCGAGGCGTCCAGCTTCCCGGCGTCGAGCGCAGCCTGGATGCGGCCGATATTGACCTCGTTGTAATCGACCGAGAAGGGGTTGTGGAACCCGCGCTTCGGAAGGCGGCGATGCAAGGGCATCTGACCGCCTTCGAAGCCCTTGATCGAGACGCCAGTGCGGGCCTTCTGACCCTTCACGCCGCGCCCGCCGGTCTTGCCCTTGCCGGAGCCGATGCCGCGGCCAACGCGCATCCGGTTCTTGCTGGAGCCCGGATTGTCGGAGATATCGTTGAGTTTCATTGCCGCGTCCTCACTTCTCGCCGACGATTTTGACGAGATGCGCCACCTTGGCGATCATGCCGCGCACAGCGGGCGTATCCGCCAGTTCGCGGCGACGACCGATGCGCGTCAGGCCGAGGCCGAGAAGCGTCCTGCGCTGACGTTCGGGGCGACCGATGGGGCTGCCGATCTGCTCGACGATGATTTTGGTGCTCATGTCCAAGCCTCCCCGTTACGCGTCGACGGCGTCGGCGTCGACGCCCTGGCGGCGGGCCTGCAGCGCCGAAACCTTCAGCGACCGCCGGGCGGCGACCGAGCGCGGCGAGTCCTCGCGGGAGAGCGCATCGAAGGTCGCCCGGATCATGTTGTAGGGGTTCGACGATCCCTGGCTCTTTGCGACGACGTCATGCATGCCGAGCGTCTCGAAGACGGCGCGCATCGGGCCGCCTGCGATGATGCCTGTGCCGGCAGGGGCCGCGCGAAGCACGACGCGACCCGCGCCATGACGGCCGTAGACGTCGTGATGGAGCGTGCGGCCTTCGCGAAGCGGCACGCGGATCAGCGCGCGCTTGGCGGCTTCGGTCGCCTTGCGGATCGCCTCCGGCACCTCGCGGGCCTTGCCATGGCCATAGCCCACGCGGCCTTTCTGGTCGCCGACGACGACGAGAGCGGCAAAGCCGAAACGGCGCCCGCCCTTCACAACTTTCGCGACGCGATTGATGTGGACCAGACGATCCACGAATTCGCTGTCGCGCTCTTCTCGATCCCGGTCGCGACCGCGACCGCCTTCAGCTTCACGCGCCATTTCTCTTTCCGTCACTTACGCGGCGCGAAGCGCCGCTCGCTTCGTTATGGCCCTCCCCCGCTTATGGGAGACGGGAATTATTAAAACTCGAGACCGCCTTCGCGGGCCCCGTCGGCCAGCGCCTTGACGCGGCCGTGATACATGTAGGCGCCGCGGTCGAACACGACCTGCTTCACGCCCTTCGCCGTGGCGCGCTCCGCGAGGAGCTTGCCGACGGCCTTGGCGGCGTCAGTATTCGCGCCGGTCTTAAGCGACTCGCGATTCGCCTTCTCGATCGAAGAAGCCGACACGAGTGTCTGGCCCTTCTCGTCGTCGATGATCTGAGCGTAGATCTGCTTCGACGAGCGGAACACGGAGAGACGCGGGCGGCCGTAGGCGCGCTCGCGGATCGCCTTGCGGACACGCGCCTTGCGGCGCTGTTCGATGCTGACATCCTTGGCCATGGCGGCTCGTCCTTACTTCTTCTTGCCTTCCTTGCGGAAGATGAATTCGTTGGCGTATTTGACGCCCTTGCCCTTGTAGGGCTCGGGGCCGCGCAGGCTGCGGATCTCCGCAGCCACCTGGCCGACCTGCTGCTTGTCGATGCCGCTGATCATGATCTCCGTCGGCTTCGGCGTCGCAATGCTGATGCCGTTCGGGATCGGATAGTTCACGTCATGGGAATAGCCCAGCGCGAGCTGGAGCACCTTGCCCTGGACGGCGGCGCGATAACCGACGCCGGTGATCTCGAGCTTCTTCTCGAACCCCGACGTCACGCCAATGACAAGGTTGTTGACGCGTGCGCGAGACGTGCCCCAAAGCGCGCGCGCGCGCTTGGTGTCGTTCCGCGGATCGACCTTGATTGCGTTGTCCTGATAGACGACCGAGACGTCGTCCGGCACCACGAATTCGAGCTGGCCCTTCGCGCCCTTGACGGTCACAAGCTGACCATCGACCTTGGCGGTGACGCCGGCCGGGACGACCACAGGCTTCTTGCCGATACGAGACATTGTTGCAAATCCTGTTCAGTCTGAGCAGGGCCGATTGCCGGAAAACCGCTGCGCGATCGTCCGAAGCCCCGCCGGGCGCGCAAGGTCAGAAGACCTTGCACAGCACCTCGCCGCCGACGTTGTTCTCTCGGGCCGTGTGATCGGCCATGACTCCCTTGGGCGTCGACATGATCGTCACGCCGAGGCCGTTAGCCACGCGCGGCACCGCATCGACGGCCGCATAGACGCGGCGACCGGGACGCGAGACGCGCTCGATCTGCTTGATGACCGGCTCGCCGTCGAAATATTTCAGTTCGACTTCGAACTCGGTGCGGCCGTTGCCGAAATCCGTGGTCGTGTAGCCGCGGATGTAGCCTTCTTCCTTCAGCACGTCCAGGACATGGGCCCGCAACTTCGAGCCCGGCGTCGAAACCTTGTCCTTGCGGCGCATTTGCGCGTTGCGAATGCGGGTGAGGAGATCTCCCAACGGATCGTTGATCGCCATCTCAAGAGTCTCCTTACCAGCTCGACTTCACCAGGCCCGGGATCAGGCCGCGGGACCCGAGCTCACGCAGCGCGATGCGCGACATCTTCAGCTTGCGATAAAAGGCGCGCGGGCGGCCCGACACTTCGCAGCGGTTGCGAATGCGGATCGCCGCCGAGTTGCGCGGAAGCTGCGCGAGCTTCAGGCGAGCCTCGAACTGCTCCTCGATGGACAGCGACTTGTCCTTCGCCTTCGCCTTCAGCCGCTCGCGGCGGCCGGCGTAAGCCTTGACCAGCTTCGCCTTCTTCTTGTTGTTCTCAATCGCGCTTTTCTTCGCCATGAGTATTTTAGCCTTTCGGTATCCGCGTTTGAGGCCCTATGGCCTCACTGCCGGAACGGGAAATTGAACGCCTTGAGCAGGGCGCGCGCCTCTTCGTCGGTCTTCGCCGTGGTGCAGACGATCACGTCCATGCCCAGGATCGACTCGGCCTTGTCGTAATCGATCTCGGGAAACACGATGTGCTCCTTGATCCCCAGCGCGTAATTGCCACGACCGTCGAACGACTTGGGATTGAGGCCGCGGAAGTCGCGCACGCGCGGCAGGGCGACCGTGATCAGCCGGTCTAGAAACTCGTACATGCGCGTCTTGCGCAGCGTGACCTTCGCGCCGATCGGCATGTTCTCGCGAACCTTGAAGGTCGAGATCGCCTTGCGGGCGCGCGTGACGACCGGCTTCTGACCGGCGATCAGACCGAGATCGTTCGCCGCCGACGTGACCTTCTTGGAGTCGTTGACCGCTTCGCCGACGCCCATGTTCAGGACGATCTTTTCGATCGCGGGAACTTCGAGCGGGTTCTTGTAGCCGAACTGCTCAGTCAGCGCCTTGCGCACCACCTCGTCGTAGTGCTTCTTCATTCGGGGCGTATAGCCGGCGACGCTGGCCTGAGCGACGGCGGCGGTCCGCTCGTTCCCCGGCGTTTCCTTCGCGGCGGCCTTGGGAGCCTTGGCGGCTTTCGGCTTCTTTTCCTCAGCCATCGATCAATTCTCCGGAACGCTTGGCGACGCGGACCTTGCGGCCGTCGTCGAGAATCTTGAAGCCGACGCGGGTCGCCTGGCCGTCCTTGGGATCGGCGACCGCGAGATTGGAAAGGTCGATCGGAGCGGCCTTGTTGACGATGCCGGCTTCGCGATCCTTGGTCTGGCGCTGATGACGCTTGACCATGTTCACGCCGTCAACGATGGCGCGGCCCTCGTCTGGCATGACGCGCAGAACTTCGCCGGTCTTGCCCTTGTCGCGGCCGGCGATCACCACCACCTTGTCGCCCTTCTTGATCTTGGCGGCCATTACAGCACCTCCGGGGCGAGCGAGATGATCTTCATGTGGTTCTTCGCGCGCAATTCGCGCGGCACGGGTCCGAAGATACGGGTGCCGATCGGCTCCTGCTGATTGTTGATCAGCACTGCGGCGTTCGAATCGAACCGGATCACCGAGCCATCCGACCGCTTGATATCCTTCGAGGTGCGTACGACGACCGCCTTCAGCACGTCGCCCTTCTTCACGCGTCCGCGCGGAATCGCTTCCTTGATCGACACGACAATGATGTCGCCGACGCTCGCGTATTTGCGCTTCGAGCCGCCCAGCACCTTGATGCACATCACACGGCGGGCGCCGGAATTATCGGCGACGTCGAGATTTGTTTGCATCTGAATCATGGCTTACCCGCCTTTCACTCCGGTCTGGTTTCGGCCCCGCAGTATCGCGTCGGCCGACTTCGTCCGGAAAACCTTGCTCTCAATTTCCAGCGCGCTTCCCCATCGCATGGGTCATGCGATCGAGAAGCGCGCCAGTTGATGTCAGGGCTCGAGCAAATCCGGTAGCGAAAGGGCTTTTGCCCTCACCTCGAACCGGCTCGAGCGGTGTCTTTACGCGTTCGCGCCGTTTTCGACAACCCGCCAGCGCTTCAATTTTGAAATCGGCGCTGTTTCCTCGATGAATACCGTATCGCCGACTTTGAACGCGCCGTTTTCGTCATGCGCGTGATAATGCTTGGTGCGGCGCACCGTCTTCTGGAACAGCGGGTGGGTGAAACGGCGTTCAACCTTGACTACCACCGTTTTGTTCTGCTTGTCGCTGACGACGACGCCTTGGAGAATTCGCTTCGGCATGGCGCTCTAAACCTTACTTTTCCGTGCGCTTCTGCGCGGCGATGGTCTTGGCCCGGGCGATGTCGCGGCGAATGACGCGCGCGCGGGCGGTGTTCTCCAGCTGGCCGGTCGCCCGCTGGAAGCGCATGTTGAACTGCTCTTTTTTGAGCTTCAGCACTTCCTCATTGAGCTGGTCCTCGGTCATCGCCTTGATGTCGGAGAGGCGCTGCTTGGCTTTCATGTCGTCCTCCACTTACTCGGCGATGCGCTCGATGAAACGGGTCTTGATCGGCAGCTTCGCCGCCGCGAGCGTCAGCGCCTCGCGGGCGAGCGGAGCGGGAACGCCGTCGATCTCGAACATGATGCGGCCGGGCGCGACGCGCACCGCCCACAATTCAGGAGCGCCCTTGCCCTTACCCATGCGGACTTCGGTCGGCTTCTTGGATACCGGCACGTCCGGGAAGATGCGGATCCAGACGCGGCCAGCGCGCTTCATGTGGCGCGTCATGGCGCGGCGGGCCGCCTCGATCTGCCGCGCGGTAATGCGCTCGGGTTCGAGCGCCTTCAGGCCGAACTGACCGAAGTTCAGCGAGAACCCGCCCTTCGCGGCGCCGTGGATGCGGCCCTTGAAGGCCTTGCGGAACTTGGTGCGTTTGGGTGACAGCATGATGGGTGCTCTTTAGAAATTTATGTGCTCTCGCGTTACGCCGCGTCGCCGCGGGGTTCGCGCGGCTCGCGACGACGACGATCGCCGCGTTCGCGATCACGCTCGCCGTGCTCGCCGCCCGCCGAGGCCTGCTCGGCCGCGCGACGCTCCTGCGCCATCGGATCGTGCTCGAGGATCTCGCCCTTGAAGATCCAGACCTTGATGCCGCAGGCCCCGTAAGCGGTGTGCGCGGTCGCCGTGCCGTAGTCCACGTCGGCGCGCAGCGTATGCAGCGGCACACGGCCTTCGCGATACCATTCCAGGCGGGCGATTTCCGCTCCGCCCAGACGGCCCGAGCAATTGATGCGGATGCCCTGCGCGCCGAGACGGATCGCCGACTGCACAGCGCGCTTCATGGCGCGACGGAAAGCGACGCGACGCTCAAGCTGCTGCGCAATCGACTCGGCCACCAGCGCGGCTTCTGTTTCCGGCTTGCGCACTTCGACAATGTTGATCACGACCTCGCTGCCCGTCAGCTTCGCGACGAGTTTGCGGATCTTGTCGATGTCGGCGCCCTTCTTGCCGATCACCACGCCCGGACGGGCGGAATGGATCGTCACGCGGCACTTCTTGTGCGGACGCTCGATGACGATCTTCGAGACCGCCGCCTGCTTCAGCGTCTTCGCCACCGCCTCGCGGATCGCCATGTCCTCATGCAGGAGCTTGGCGTATTCGCCCTTGCCCGCAAACCAGCGCGAGTCCCAGGTGCGGTTGACGCCGAGGCGCAGCCCGATCGGATTAACCTTTTGACCCATGGTTCTGATCCTTTAGGCGTTCGCTTGCGCTTCGACTTCGCGCACGATGATCGTGAGATTCGAGAAGGGTTTCTCGATCCGGTTCGCGCGGCCGCGGGCGCGGGCGTGGAACCGCTTCATCACCAGCGCCTTCCCGACGAAGGCCTGCGCGACAACCAGATCATCGACGTCGAGCCCGTGATTGTTCTCGGCGTTCGCGATCGCGCTTTCGAGAGCCTTCTTCACCTCGTGCGCGATACGCTTCCTGGAAAACTCCAGATCGGCGAGCGCGCGATCAACCTTCTTGCCGCGGATGAGCTGAGCGAGCAAATTGAGCTTCTGCGGCGAGACGCGCAACATGCGTGCGACGGCCTTCGCTTCATTCTCCGCGAGCCGGGGCGGATTCGCCTGCTTCGACATTGCTTAGCCCCTCTTCGCCTTTTTGTCCGCCGCGTGACCATGGAAGGTGCGCGTCGGCGCGAATTCGCCGAACTTGTGCCCGATCATGTCTTCGCTGACATTCACGGGAATGTGCTTTTGGCCGTTGTGCACGCCGAACGTCAATCCGACGAACTGCGGCAGGATCGTGGAGCGACGGCTCCAGATCTTGATGACCTCCGAGCGGCCGGAAGCGCGCGAGGCCTCCGCCTTCTTCAGCAAATAGCCGTCGACGAACGGGCCTTTCCAAATAGAACGAGCCATGGATCAGCCCTTCTTCTTGCGATTGTGTCGCGAGGACACAATGAAACGATCGGTGGATTTGTTGGAGCGGGTCTTTTTGCCCTTGGTCGGCTTGCCCCACGGGGTCACCGGGTGGCGGCCGCCCGAGGTGCGGCCTTCGCCGCCGCCGTGCGGATGGTCGATCGGGTTCATGGTGACGCCGCGGTTGTGGGGGCGACGGCCAAGCCAGCGCGAACGTCCGGCCTTGCCGATCGATGTGTTCATGTGATCGGGGTTCGACACTGCGCCGATCGTGGCGAAGCACTGGCCATGGACGAGGCGCTGTTCGCCCGACGACAGGCGGATAATCACATACCCCTGGTCGCGGCCGGCGATCTGCGCATAGGAGCCGGCGGAGCGTGCGATGGAGCCGCCCTTCCCGATCTTGGTCTCGATGTTGTGGACGAGCGTGCCGACGGGAATGTTGCCGATCGGCATGGCGTTGCCGGGCTTGATGTCGACCTGCTCGCCCGACACGACTTCGTCGCCGACCGACAGACGCTGCGGCGCGAGGATGTAGGCCAGCGTGTCGTCCGCATAGCGGATCAATGCAATGAAAGCGGTGCGGTTCGGATCGTATTCCAGACGCTCGACCTTGCCGACCACGTCAACCTTGCGACGCTTGAAGTCGACGAGCCGATAGGCCTGCTTGTGGCCGCCGCCGCGGAAACGAACCGTGACGCGACCAAGATTGTTACGTCCGCCCTTCGAGGTCTTCCCCTCGGTCAGCGTCTTGACCGGCTTGCCCTTGTAGAGGTCGCTGCGGTCGACGATGACGAGCTGGCGAAGGCTCGGCGTGACCGGCTTGAATGTCTTCAGCGCCATTTTCTTGTCCCTACGCCTTCTCTTACAGTCCGGTCGTCACGTCGATCTTGTGCCCTTCGGCCAGCGTGACGACGGCCTTTTTGACGTCGCTCTGCCGCCCGCGCACGCCGCGGAACGCTTTGACCTTGCCCTTGCGGACAAGCGTGTTCACAGACTCGACCTTCACGTCGAACAGGCCTTCTACCGCCGCCTTGATCTGCGGTTTGGTCGCGGTCCTGGCGACCTTGAAGACCACCTTGTTGTTTTCCGAGGCGAGCGTCGCCTTTTCGGTGATAACCGGGGCGACGATCACGTCGTAATGGCGGACGTCCTTGCTCATTTCAGGCGCGCCTCCAGCGCGTCGACCGCGGCGCGGGTGAGGACCAGCTTCTCGCGACGAATGATGTCGTACACATTCACGCCCTCGACCGGCAGCACGTCGATCTGCGGGATGTTGCGCGCTGCGAGCGCGAAGTTCTCCTGCGGCGCTCCGCCGACGATGATGATCGCGTTGGCGAGGCCGCTCTTGGCGAAGCCGGAGGCGAGAATCTTCGTCTTCGGCGCGTCAAGCTCGGCCTTCTCCCAGACGATGATGCCGCCGTCCTTGGCCTTCGCCGACAACGCATGCTTCAGCGCGAGCGCGCGCACTTTCTTCGGCAGGTCGTGCGCATGGCTGCGCACCTGCGGACCGAAGGCGCGTCCGCCGCCCCGGAACTGCGGCACGCGGGCGGAACCGTGGCGAGCGCCGCCGGTGCCCTTCTGCTTGTACATCTTCTTGCCGGTGCGGGCGATGTCCGCGCGGTTCTTCACCGCATGGGTTCCAGCGCGGCGCTTCGCAAGCTGCCAGCGGATCATCCGGTGGATCAGATCCGGGCGCGGCTCGAGGCCGAAGATTTCATCGGAAAGATCGATCGAACCGGCCGCCTGGCCGTCGAACGACGTGACGTCGATCTTCACGGCTCAGTCCTCCTTGTTTTCTACTTGAGCGGAAGCGGCGTCGCCGGCGAGACGGAACTTGCCCGGCTGCGGCGCATCTTTCGGGAGCGCGCGCTTGACGGCGTCCCGCACGTAAATCCAGCCGCCGGCGGTCCCCGGAACGGCGCCTTCTACCAGCACCAGGCCGCGCTCGACGTCAGTCTGCACGACGCGCAAATTCTGCGTGGTCACGCGTTCGACGCCCATATGGCCGGCCATCTTCTTGTTCTTGAAGGTCTTGCCGGGATCTTGACGGCCGCCGGTCGAACCATGCGAACGGTGCGAGATCGAGACGCCGTGCGAGGCGCGCAGACCGCCGAAGCCCCAACGCTTCATCGGACCCGCGAAGCCCTTGCCGGTCGTTGTGCCCGTCACGTCGACGAACTGTCCGACGACGAAATGGTCGGCGGTGATTTCGGCCCCAACCGGAAGCAAAGCGTCCTCGTTCACGCGGAATTCGGCAAGCTTCATCTTCGGCTCGACCTTGGCCGCGGCGAAGCGGGCGCGCTCGGCCTTGGAAACGTTCTTCACCTTGGCGCGGCCGATCCCGAGTTGAACGGCGGTGTAGCCATTCTTCTCCTTCGTCCGTTGAGCGACGACTTGGCAGCCGTCCAGCTTCAGCACCGTGACCGGCACATGTTCGCCCGCTTCCGTGAAGATGCGGGTCATTCCGACCTTTTGCGCGATGACGCCCGACCGCATGTTCATAAATCCTTCGCGAAGCGGCCGCCACTCTTGGGCGCCGCCCAATTCGTTCTTAGAGCTTGATCTCGACGTCGACGCCGGCGGCGAGGTCGAGTTTCATCAGCGCGTCCACCGTCTGCGGAGTGGGATCGACGATGTCGAGAACGCGTTTGTGAGTCCTGATCTCGAACTGCTCGCGCGACTTCTTGTCGATGTGGGGCGAACGGTTCACCGTGAACTTCTCGATCTTCGTCGGCAGCGGAATCGGCCCGCGGACCTGGGCGCCCGTGCGCTTGGCCGTGGAGACGATCTCCTTCGTCGATGTGTCGAGAATCCGGTGATCGAACGCTTTCAAGCGAATCCGGATATTTTGACCGTTCATTGTCTCGTCCTTTGGGACCGTGAGCGCTTTCGCCCGCTTTCATGCGCCGCGCGCTTTTCAGCGCGCGGCTTTTTTTGCAAGAGCGAGCCGTTGGACTCGCGGTCCAGATCCGCTTTTTACTCGATGATGCTGGCGACGACGCCGGCGCCGACGGTGCGGCCGCCTTCGCGGATGGCGAAGCGCAGCTTCTCTTCCATCGCCACCGGGACGATCAGCGTCACTTCCATCGCGACATTGTCGCCCGGCATCACCATTTCGACGCCCTCGGGAAGCTGAACGACGCCCGTCACGTCCGTCGTCCGGAAGTAAAACTGCGGACGATAGTTCGTGAAAAACGGCGTATGGCGACCGCCTTCTTCCTTCGTCAGAATATAGGCCTCGGCCTTGAACTTCGTATGCGGCTTCACCGAGCCCGGCTTGCACAGAACCTGTCCGCGCTCGACGTCCTCGCGCTTCGTCCCGCGCAGCAGGCAGCCCACGTTGTCGCCCGCCTCGCCCTGGTCCAGAAGCTTGCGGAACATCTCCACGCCCGTCACCGTCGTCTTCGTCGTCGGACGGATCCCAACAATCTCAACTTCCTCGCCAACCTTGATGACGCCGCGCTCAATGCGCCCCGTCACCACCGTGCCGCGGCCCGAAATCGAAAACACGTCCTCCACCGGCATCAAGAACGGCTGATCCTTCGGACGCTCCGGCTGCGGAATGTAACGATCGACCTCCGCCATCAGCTTCAAAATCGCGTCATGCCCGATCTCCGGGTTCTTGTTCTCCAGCGCGCACAGCGCAGAACCCTTCACGATCGGAATGTCGTCGCCAGGGAAATCATACTTCGACAAAAGCTCGCGAACCTCGAGCTCAACAAGCTCCAGAAGCTCCGGATCGTCGACCATGTCGACCTTGTTCAAAAAAACCACCAGCGCCGGAACGCCCACCTGACGCGCCAGAAGAATATGCTCGCGCGTCTGCGGCATCGGACCGTCCGCCGCCGAAACAACGAGGATCGCCCCGTCCATCTGCGCCGCGCCCGTGATCATGTTCTTCACATAGTCCGCGTGGCCAGGACAGTCCACATGCGCATAGTGACGGTTCGCCGTCTCATACTCAACATGCGCCGTCGAAATCGTGATCCCGCGCGCCTTCTCCTCCGGAGCCTTGTCAATCTGGTCGTAGGCCGTAAACGTCGCCCCGCCCGTCTCCGCAAGAACCTTGGTGATCGCCGCCGTCAAAGACGTCTTGCCATGGTCGACGTGTCCAATCGTCCCAATGTTGCAGTGCGGCTTCGTGCGTGTGAACTTTTCCTTGGCCATCGCCGTTCTCCTTCAGAGAGTTCCGTTTACCCGTAGCGTCCTTGAGATCAGGCGTATTTCGCCTGCACCTTCTTCGACTCGGCCTCGGGCACCTGTTCATAGTGATCGAACTGCATCGTGTAGCTCGCGCGGCCCTGCGTGCCGGAGCGCAGATTGTTGACGTAGCCGAACATGTTCGCGAGCGGCACCATGGCGTTGATGACCACGGCGTTGGCGCGCATGTCCTGACCCTGGATCTGACCACGACGCGAGTTAAGGTCGCCGATGACCGTGCCGGTATATTCCTCCGGAGTCACCACCTCGACCTTCATGATTGGCTCAAGCAGCACCGAGCCGCCCTTCTGAAGCGCCTCGCGCGTCGCCGCGCGGGTCGCGATTTCGAAGGCCAGCACCGACGAGTCGACGTCGTGAAAGGCGCCGTCGATCAGCGTCGCCTTAAGGTCGACGACCGGGAAGCCAGCGAGAACCCCCGAAGACGTGACCGACTCAATGCCCTTCTGCACGCCGGGGATGTATTCCTTCGGCACGGCGCCGCCGACGATCTGGCTCTCGAAGACATTGCCCGCGCCAGGTTCATTCGGCTCGTAGATGATCTTGACGCGCGCGAACTGGCCGGTGCCGCCGGTCTGTTTCTTGTGCGTGTAGTCGATCTCTATCTTCTTGCCGAGCCTCTCGCGATAGGCGACCTGCGGCGCGCCGATATTGGCGTCGACCTTGTAGGTGCGCTTCAGAATGTCGACCTTGATGTCGAGATGCAGTTCACCCATGCCCTTGAGGATGGTCTGGCCGCTCTCCTGGTCAGTCGACACGCGGAAGGACGGATCCTCCGCCGCGAGCTTCTGCAACGCGACGCCGAGCTTTTCCTGATCGGCCTTGGACTTCGGCTCGATCGCGATCTCGATGACCGGCTCGGGGAACTCCATGCGCTCCAGAATGACCGGCTTCTGTTGATCGCAGAGCGTGTCGCCCGTGCGGGTTTCTTTGAGGCCGGCGAGCGCGACGATGTCGCCCGCAAAGGCTTCCTTGATGTCCTCGCGGTTATTGGCGTGCATCAGCAGCATGCGGCCGATGCGCTCCTTCTTGTCCTTCGTGGAGTTGAGAACGGTCGTGCCCGACTCGATCTTCCCCGAATAGACGCGCGCGAAGGTGATGGTGCCGACGAAGGGGTCGTCCATGATTTTGAAGGCGAGCATGGAGAAAGGCTCGGAGTCCGACGGATTGCGAACGATCTCGGCGCCCGTATCCATGTCGACGCCCTTGATGGCCTCGCGATCGACCGGCGAGGGCAGGAAGTCGACGACGGCGTCGAGCAGAGGCTGCACGCCCTTGTTCTTGAACGCCGAACCGCAGAAGACAGGATGGAAGACGATGCCGCGCACCGCCTTGCGGATGAGGGCCTTCAGCGTCGCCTCGTCCGGCTCGTTGCCGTCGAGATAGGCAGCCATAGCGTCGTCGTCGAGCTCGACAGCCGCCTCGATCAGCGCCGTGCGATATTCCTTGGCCTTGTCGAGCAGGTCGGCCGGAATCTCTTCGTCGTGATATTTCGCGCCAAGGCCCTCGTCCTCCCAGACGACCGCCTTCATGCGGATCAGGTCCACCACGCCCTTGAAGTTGTTCTCCGAGCCGATCGGGAGCTGCACGCAGACGGGCCGGCCGCCGACGCGGGTCTTGATCTCTTCCGCGCAGCGATAGAAATCGGCGCCGATCTTGTCCATCTTGTTGACGAAGACGATGCGCGGCACCTTGTACTTGTCGGCCTGACGCCAAACGGTCTCCGTCTGCGGCTCGACGCCCTGATTGCCGTCGAGAACGCAGACCGCGCCGTCGAGAACGCGCAGCGAACGCTCGACTTCGATGGTGAAGTCGACGTGGCCAGGCGTGTCGATGATGTTGAGGCGCTTGCCGTTCCAGAAGGTCGTGGTCGCGGCCGACGTGATGGTGATGCCGCGCTCCTGCTCCTGCTCCATCCAGTCCATCGTCGCGGCGCCTTCGTGCACCTCGCCGATTTTATGGCTCTTGCCGGAGTAATAGAGGATGCGCTCCGTCGTCGTCGTCTTGCCCGCGTCGATGTGGGCCATGATGCCGAAGTTGCGATAATCCTCGATCGGATGCGAGCGGGGCATGGGTATGTCCTCGTAGAGAGCTTCGGCTTACCAGCGATAATGCGAGAAGGCGCGGTTGGCTTCCGCCATGCGGTGCGTGTCTTCGCGCTTCTTCACGGCGGCGCCGCGATTGTTGGACGCGTCGAGCAACTCGGCGGACAACCGGTCGACCATGGTCTTGTCGTTGCGCGCGCGGGCGGCGGAGATGATCCAGCGGATCGCCAGCGCCTGACGGCGCTCGTTGCGCACCTCGACCGGCACCTGATAAGTGGCGCCGCCGACGCGGCGGGATCGCACCTCGATGGCCGGCGCGACATTGTCCAGCGCCTGCTTGAAAATCGCGAGCGGATCGCTCTTGGCCTTGGACTCGACCTGGTCGAGCGCGCCATAGACGATCGCTTCGGCGACGGACTTCTTGCCGTCGTACATGATGGAGTTCATGAACTTCGCGAGAACGACGTCGCCATACTTGGCGTCCTCGATAACCTCGCGCTTCTCAGCCCGGTGACGTCTCGACATTGGTGTCTTCCTCTGGCCGGATTACTTCGGACGCTTCGCGCCGTATTTCGAACGGCGCTGCTTGCGGTCCTTGACGCCCTGCGTGTCGAGCACGCCGCGCAGAATGTGATAACGGACGCCCGGAAGGTCCTTCACGCGGCCGCCGCGGATCATCACCACGGAGTGCTCCTGAAGATTGTGGCCTTCGCCCGGAATGTAGCCGATGACCTCGAAGCCGTTGGTCAGGCGCACCTTGGCGACCTTGCGAAGCGCGGAGTTCGGCTTCTTCGGGGTCGTCGTATAGACGCGCGTGCACACGCCGCGCTTCTGCGGGCAGGCGCCGAGATGGCGGGCCTTCTCGCGATACGTCTTCGGGTGACGCGGCTTGCGGATCAACTGGCTGATCGTCGGCATCAAATAGTCCTTCGCTTCGCTCAACTCGCGAATGGCGGATGTTCGGGTGGACCCGCCGGCGCATCCTCAAAGACGCGCAAACGAGCGAAGCGCCGATGGCCGGAAGGCCAAGGCGCTCCTGACGCAGAGGACCCCGGAAAATGCCAGGGTCGTGCCTTCCTGTCCGTCGCCGCTAGGCGACAGGTTGATTACCAAACTGACTTGGCGGTCACAGGCAAGGCGACAGCGTATAAGTTCGAAGGGTCGAGAGCGCGGCGCTCGCCGACGGCGTGAACTTACGGCCTGTCGAAAGTGGGCGGAACCTAATCGCGGCTTAACGGCGCGTCAAGCGAAGATTCGACCCGGAGGCGATAAAATCCACGCCGACGCGAAAATTCGCCCCGATGTCGCGCGCCACGACGATCGCGCGACGGAAGGCCGCATCGCAAAGCGATGCCGCCGCTTGCCGCCGCGGGTAATATGATCCCGATGGCCCCGCTTCGGGCGGGACGCCTCGACGAATGAAACCGAAGAAGAGGGTTCGGAGAAAAAAATGAGCCATGTTGCGCATGAACTGCACGAAGAGTTCCCCGAGAAGGCCGCCGCGATCCACGCGCTGAAGACCAACAACGCCCATTTTGCGCGCATCGCAGAAGAATATCATGTGCTCAACCGCTCGATCCATCGAATGGAAACGAACGTCGAACCCGCCGACGACGCGACGATCGAGGAATTGAAGAAGAAGCGCCTCTCCCTCAAGGACGAGATCGCGACCTTCCTCGCCGCGGTTTGACGTCGCGCCCGCGCGCTCCCCGCGCTCAGGCGCGGGCGAGGCGCGCGAGTTCGACGAGAACCTCCCGCGATTCGGCCGGCGTGCGAATGACTTTCGGAAACGTCACCCGCGCCGTGGCGTCGCCCGCGACGAGGTCGATTCCCTCCGGGTCTATTCCGCTCGCCCGCCATTGACCGGGGGCCGCGCCGGCGATTTTTTCCGCATACAGGGCCAGGGCGTCGGCGTGGTCGGCGTTCATATGGTCGAGAATGTCGCTCTCCGCGGCGATCAGCGCCGCCGCGCCGGCGACGTCCGTGAGCAGCGCGGCCGGCCCGAAATCCGCCGCGCGGGCGAAGCCGCCGTTGAGATGCACGGCCTCGATCTCCGTCCGCCAGAAGGAGAAATCGGGAAAATCCGCATAGAGCTGCGCCTTGGGATTTCGCCGCAGAAAACGCGCGCGCGCCTGCGGGCTTTGCGTGCGTGCCGCGCGCGCGACGAGCGTCAGTCGCGGATGGGCCATCGGGTCGCCGCGCCCGCCCTGCGCGAGGAGCAGCGAACAACGGCCGTCCCGCTCGAGATTGCCGGTGTGATGGGCCAGTTTGGACAGAAGAAGGATGGGGGTTCCGTCATAATCCGTGGCGATCGCGGTCAAGGTCGCAAACGGCGCCCCGGTTTCGGTCAACGTCGCGAGCGTGGCGGTGCGGATCGCGCGCAGAAGGCGCTTTGACTCGGCCACCGGATCGAAGCCCGGATCTTGCCGCGGATCGCGCGGCGGCGCGCCTTCTTTTGTTATCGTCATGATTTCGCCTGCTTTCCTAATTCAGAAAAACGCCAGAGTCGCTTTGGCGGCCAGAAATGTATATAAGGGGCGGGAGGCTGTCGCGGCCATCGGCGCCTCCCTTGTGAGCATCGGGCGTTTCTGGCCGTCTGTAAGGCCACATTTCAGCCGCGATGGGCCCGGACTTTGTCCAGGCCGCCAAACGCCTGCGAGTCGCCGGGCGACATCGACCGGCGCGGCGCCGCATGCGGCGCGGGACCAGCGTGTCCGCGGATCGGGTTCCGTGCGTCGCCTTAAGCGCCCGTCGCCGCCAACAGCAAAGGACGATCATGCCGACCATCGCTCTCGTCGACGACGATCGCAACATCCTGACCTCGGTCTCCATCGCGCTCGAGGGCGAGGGCTATCGCGTGCAGACCTACACGGACGGCGCCCAGGCGCTGGACGGTCTGCGCGCCAATCCGCCCGATCTCGCGATCTTCGACATCAAGATGCCGCGCATGGACGGCATGGAGCTTCTGCGGCGTCTGCGGCAGAAATCCGACCTTCCAGTTATTTTCCTCACCTCCAAGGACGAGGAAATCGACGAACTCTTCGGCCTCAAAATGGGCGCCGACGACTTCATCCACAAACCCTTTTCCCAGCGCCTCCTCGTCGAGCGCGTGAAGGCAATCCTGCGCCGGGCCAATCCCAAGGAGGCGGCGGCGCAAAAAGAAACCGAGGCGAAGGTTCTGGAGCGCGGCGCGCTGGTGATGGACCCCGAGCGCCACACCTGCACCTGGCGCGGCGATCCGGTCACACTCACCGTCACGGAATTTCTGATTCTCCAGTCGCTCGCCCAGCGTCCCGGCGTGGTGAAGAGCCGCAACGCGCTGATGGACGCCGCCTATGACGACCAAGTCTATGTGGACGACCGCACGATCGACAGCCACATCAAACGGCTGCGCAAGAAGTTCAAGGTGGTCGATCCCGATTTCGAGATGATCGAGACGTTGTATGGCGTCGGCTACCGCTTCAAGGAAATGTAAGGGCGAGACGCGCGGGGCATGAGCGCATCCGAGCCCGGAGAGATTGCAGCGGCGGAGAAGGCGTCGCCGACTCCTGCGCCCGCCGTCGCTCACGTGCGAACGGCGGATGCGCCGAGGTCGACGACGCGTCGCGCCCGCACCCTGTCCATCCGCCTGCGGCGTTTGTCGCGCGCCATTCAGTCACATTTCTCGTCGTCGCTGACGCGCCGCATCGTGGTTCTCAACCTCGGCGGACTCGTCGCGCTGCTCGGCGGCTTTCTTTACCTCAACCAGTTTCGCGAAGGCCTAATCGACGCCCGCGTCCAGAGCCTCCAGACTCAGGGCGAAATCATCGCCGCAGCCATCGCCGCCTCGGCGACGGTCGACACCGACGCCATCACCATCGATCCCGAGAAGCTCCTCAAGCTCGCCCCCGGCGAAAGCGCGAGCCCCTCGGAAGACCAGCCGGCGATCGAGTTCTCGCTCAATCCGGAGCGCATCGGGCCGCTGTTGCGCCGGCTCGTGTCGCCGACGCGGCTGCGCGCGCGCATCTACGACCGCGACGGCTATCTTTTGCTCGATTCGCGCTCAGTCTCCGGCCGATCCAACATTCTGCGCTTCGACCTGCCGCCGGCGGGCCGAGAGCCGACGAGGATCGACGCCTCGTCCTTTCTGCAGCATGTCCTCGACTTGCTGCGCCGACTGACCCGGCGCCCGGAATTGCCGCTCTACGAGGATATCGGCATGGCGAACGGGAAGAACTATCCGGAGGTAGGGAGCGCGCTCGAGGGCCGCGCCCACGCCGTGGTCCGCGCCAACGCCAAGGGCGAAACGATCATTTCCGTCGCCGTGCCGGTGCAGCGGTTCCGCTCCGTGCGCGGCGCGCTGCTTCTCTCCACCATGGGCGGCGACATCGACGCCATCATCGCCACGGAGCGCTGGGGCATCATCCGCATCTTCCTCGTCTCGGCGGGCGTGATGCTGCTGCTCTCGCTCTTCTTCACCAACACCATCACCGAGCCCATGCGCCGGCTCGCTGAAGCCGCCGAGCGCGTACGGCGCGGCGCCAAGTCGCGCCAGGAAATTCCGGATTTCTCCGATCGTCAGGACGAGATCGGCCATCTGTCCGGCGCGTTGCGCGACATGACGACGGCGCTCTACAACCGCATCGAGGCCATCGAACATTTCGCCGCCGACGTCGCCCACGAGCTGAAGAATCCACTGACCTCTCTGCGCAGCGCCGTCGAAACGCTGCCGATCGCCAGGACCGATTCGGCGCGCGACCGGCTGCTCGCCATCATCAAGCACGACGTGGGCCGCCTTGACCGGCTCATCAGCGACATTTCAGACGCCTCGCGGCTCGACGCCGAGCTCGCGCGCGCCGACATGGGCGACGTGGACCTCTCGAAAGCGCTCGTCACCGTCGTCGACGTCGCCCGCGCGGTTGACCGCGGCGACGGCGTCACGGTCGCCCTGACGATCCGCCCCGGACCGAACGAAGCGGCGCGCAACCACTGGCGCGTGCGCGGCCACGATTCCCGACTGGGACAGGTGTTCAACAATCTGATCGACAACGCCCGCTCTTTCTCCGAACCGGGCGGCAGCGTGCGCGTGTCGCTGTGGCCGGAACGCGCCAAGGGGCCGGGCGGCGTTCCGCTCGATGGCTACGAGATCATCGTCGACGACGACGGGCCCGGCATTCCGGAGGGCGCCTTCGAGCGCATTTTCGAGCGCTTCTACACCGACCGTCCCGAACAGGGCTTCGGACAGAATTCCGGCCTCGGCCTGTCCATCTCGCGCCAGATCATCGAGGCGCATGGCGGGCGCATCCGCGCCCTCAACCGGACCGTCGCCCACCCGCAGGGCACCGACGAGCCCGAGCCGGGAGACCGGACGCTCGGCGCCCGCTTCGTGGTCTGGCTCCCGGCGGCGCGATGACCGCAGCCGCGGACGCCGTTTTCGTTCACGCGACGGCGCTGGCGGTGGGAGAAACCGGCCTCCTCCTCCGCGGCGCTTCCGGATCGGGCAAGAGCGCCCTCGCCCTCGCGCTGATTTCCCATACGCAGGCGCACGGCGCGTTCGCGCGTCTCGTCGGCGACGACCGCGTCGGACTCGAAATCAGAAACGGCCGGCTTCTCGCCCGTCCGCATCCGAGCATCGCCGGACTGATCGAGGCGCGGGGCCTTGGCCTCGCGGCGGTCGCCTTCGAGCCTGTCTGCGTTCTGCATGCGATTGTCGATATTTGTGCGGCGGGAGAGCGCCCGCCGCGTTACCCTGATGTCGATGAACGGCGTGCGGTCATTCAGGGGATCGCCCTGCCCCGCCTCTTCGTCGAGAGCGGAGATGCCGCGTCAGTGGCTAGAATCATACTGTTTCTACAGGGGATTAAGACATTTTGACGCGCAGCCGCGCTTTTTGCTTGCCAATTTCGCGGCGACGCACAAAATGTCGCCCCTGACGAAGGCCGGACAAAATGTTTATGGGCGTGGCGGCTGTCCTCGTATATGCTGCCGGCCGGGGGCGGGAGCGCCGCGACGTCGTCACATCGCACGGCGTCGTCCGGCCTCGCAGAGCGCGAGACGTCTTCATGAGTGGTAGGGTCGAATGATCGGAATGGTCTTGGTGACCCACGGCCACCTCGCCACGGAGTTTCGCGCCGCGCTCGAGCATGTGGTGGGCCCGCAAAAACAGCTCGTCTCGATCTCCATTGGTCCCGAGGACGATATGGAGCGCCGCCGGGCGGAAATTCTCGAAGCCATTCACGCGGCCGACAGCGGCGACGGCGTCGTGCTGTTGACCGACATGTTCGGCGGCACGCCGTCCAATCTCGCCATCTCCGCGATGAACGGCGGCAATGTCGAAGTGGTCGCCGGCGTCAATCTGCCCATGCTGATCAAGCTCGCTTCGGTTCGCGACTCCGCCACGCTCGAGCAGGCGGTCCTGCAAGCGCAGGACGCCGGCCGAAAATATGTTTATATCGCGAGCAAAGTGCTCAACCCGAAGTGACTTTCCAATGACCGACGCGCAAGAGCGGGCGTCCGACAGCGCTGTTTCCCGCGACCTCAAGATCGTCAACAAGAAGGGTCTCCACGCCCGGGCGACGGCGAAATTCGTGCAGTGCTGCGAGAAATTCGACGCCGAGATTTCCGTCGCCAAGGATGGCGAAACCGTGGGCGGCAGCTCGATCATGGGCATTTTGACGCTCGGCGCCGGACAAGGGTCCACGATCACCGTCACGGCAAGCGGGCCGCAGGCCCAGGAAGCGCTCGACGCGCTGGAGGCGCTCGTCGCCAATCGCTTCGGCGAGGAGGAATAGCGGCCGCGCCGCTCAGGCGGGCGTCCTGAGCGCCGTCCGCTCCCCGAGGGAGCCGGGCCGCGAGGCCGAGACGAACGCCTCGAAAGCGGCGAGCGGCATCGGCGGGGCCACGGCGTCCCCCATGGCCTCCGCGCATCCAAGCTCCCGGAGCCTTTGCAATTGTGCGGTCGTCTTGATTCCCCTCGCGACGACGCCGACGCCCAGCTCCCTCGCCATCTGGGCCAATCCGCCGACGATCGCGGCGCAATCCTTGCGGGCGGACGCGTCGTGGACGAGCGGGCCGTCGACGACGATCCGGTCGAGCGGCGGCCGCCTGAGAGATCTGAGCGCGGAATCGCAACCGAAGCCGTCGAGCGCAACGCCAAAGCCCGCACGCGACAGAGCCAGCACCGCCGCCTCCAGCGGCGCGCTGAGGGCCCGTTCCGCGACCAGGATCTCAATGCGCCCCGGCGACGCCGTCGCCCCGGCGACGGCGTCGAGCAGGCTTTCGCAGAAATCCGCCCGGCGGAGCTGCTTGGTCGACACGCGGACGGCGACGCGCAGGCGCGACGGCAGACGCCCCGCCGCGAGGGCGGCCTGTTCGAGCGTCCATTTCCCGATCTCGTGAGCGAGGCCGAGCCGCTCGGCGAGCGCCATGAACTGGCGCGGCGCGAGTTCTCCCCGGTTCGGATGCGCCCAGCGAAGCAACGCCTCGCAGCCGGCGATCTCGCCGTTCTCCAGATTTGCGACCGGCTGGAACAAGAGTTCGAACTGGCCCAGCGCCAACGCGCGCCGCAGATCCTGCTCGAACGCCTTGTCGTCCGGCCCGGCGGCGTCCCGCGCGTCGCCAAACAGGCTCCAGCCGCCGCCACGCTGTTTGGACTGATAGAGCGCGACGTCCGCGCATTTGAACAGTTCGCGCTGATCGACCGTGTCGCGGCCCGCCATCGCCCCGCCGACGCTCGCCGCGCCCTTGACGGCGCGGCCTTCGAGCAGGAACGGCTCGTCGTAGCAGGAAACGATCCGCTCCGAGAGCACCTCCGCGGCGTCCTGGGTCACGACATCCGACGCGATGACGGCGAATTCGTCGCCGCCAAGGCGGGCGATGAAATCCGAGGTGCGCAAAGAGGCGCGCATGCGCCGCGCCGCCTGCGACAGCAGCTCGTCGCCCGCCGGATGGCCGTAGCGATCGTTGATCGTCTTGAAATTGTCGATGTCGATGCACAGAAGGAGGAAACCGCCCCCATAGCGGCGCACGCGCGCGATCTCGCGTTCGAGCGCGTCCGTGAAGGCGAGACGGTTGGCGAGCCCGGTGAGCGGATCGGTCCGCGCCTCCCGCTCGACCCCGATCTGGGTCAGCACGCGGTCCCTGAAACTCGCCGCCTCCATAAAGACGTTGCGCAACAGCACGGCGGCGTAGACGCCAAGGACAAAAGCGATACGCGACAGATCCGAGTCGCCGCTGCTCAAAAGCGTCGCCACCGCGGCCAACGTGATGAGGCCAGCGAACAACGTTGCCGCGAGCGGCGCGCGAGAAAGCGCGAAAGCGCCGCCGAACAACATGCCGGCGGTGAGCGAAATGACCATGAGCCGCGCGCCGGGACTCGCATCGAGGAAGAACAGCGGCGGCACGGCGCCCCAAAGCCCGCCGAGGATCAGAGCGTTTAACAGCGCCCGCCGGCAAACGCTCGTCGGTTCGAGCGCCTCCCGGCGGACGCCGCCGTCGCGCCGCCGCGCGCGCAGAAAGATGTAGCCCGACACGCACAGAACCGCGCTGGCCCACAGAAGGACGCGCGGGGCGAGCGGCGTATCGATCAGCGTCGCGACGAGAACCAGCGCGTTGCAGACATTGGCCGCCATCATGGCGGGCGTGTTCCGGCGGACGGCGACGAACTGCTCCTGCTGCAATCGCGCGGCGGTCTGGGGATCGGCGGGATAGGCGAACGCGTCCTTAAGCCGCTTCACGCGAGACCAGATGGCCGGCAAGTGCGCGTCAAACATAGGGGCAACCTCCGAACGCTTCGGCGGCCTCCGTCCCTACCGGCTCGCGCCTGCGCCACGCTGACCATGTGGGGAAGAAGGCGCGCCCGGCCCTTGCGCCCGAGGAAACGCCGCGGTAAGCGCGAAAGCGGGGCATCCAGCGGGCGAGACGATGTCGGTCCTGAAGATTTATGCGCGCGTCCTCGGCCAGTTGCGCCCCCAGGCGCGGCTGTCGGTCATTCTGGCTTTCGCCAATCTGTCGCTCGCCATCGCGCAATTCGCCGAACCTCTTCTCTTCGGGCGCATCATCGACCGCATGACTCAGGCCCAGGCGCCGGACCAGACCCTAAGCTGGGGCGACCTTCTGCCGCTGCTCTCGGCCTGGGCGGGCTTCGGCCTGTTCTCGATCGGCGGCGCGATCCTTGTCGGCCTCAACGCCGACCGGCTCGCGCATCGCCGACGCCTTGCCGTCATGTCCGATTATTTCGAGCATGTTCTTAATCTTCCCCTCACGTTTCACGCCAGCGCGCATTCCGGGCGGCTGCTGAAGACCATGCTCGACGGCTCGTCGGCCATGTTCGGCCTGTGGCTGTCCTTTTTTCGGGAAAATTGCGCCTCCTTCGTCGCGCTGTTCATTCTTCTGCCGGCGACGCTGTTTCTCAACTGGCGGCTCGGCGGGTTGCTGATCCTCCTTGTCGCCGTCTTCTATCTCGCGACCAGTTTCGTGCTGAGGCGCACGGAAAACTTGCAGGGCGAGGTCGAGCGCTTCAATTCCTCGCTCGCCGAACACGCCTCCGACACGCTTGGGAATATTCCTGTCGTTCAAAGCTTTACCCGCATCGAGAGCGAGTCCCGCGCGCTCAACCGCATCATCGACGACCTGCTCGCGGCGCAAATGCCGGTGCTCTCCTGGTGGGCCCTCGTCGCTGTCGCGAGCCGCGCCTCGGCGACGCTGACGATCCTCTCGATCTTCCTGCTCGGAACCTGGCTGCATCTGAAGGGGATGGCGAGCGTTGGCGAAATCGTCACCTTTACGAATTTCGCAACCATGCTCATCGGCCGCCTCGAACAGGTCGTCGGCTTCGTTAACGTCCTCTTTCAGCAGTCCGCCAAGATCGGCGAATTTTTCGCGGTTCTGGACACGCAGCCGGCGGTGGCCGACCGGCCCGGCGCGCGCGACGCGGGGCGTCTCGCCGGCGCGGTCGCCTTCGAGAATGTGACCTTCTCCTACGACGGGCGCCGCAAGGCCGTGAAAAACGTCAGTTTCACAGCGAAGCCCGGCCAGACCGTCGCGCTCGTGGGCGCCACGGGATCGGGCAAGTCGACGACGCTCGGCCTTCTGCATCGCGTCTTCGACCCGGACGAAGGCGCGGTGAAGATCGACGGCGCCGACATTCGCGACTTCACGCTGGCGTCGCTGAGGCGCAACATTGGCGTCGTCTTTCAGGAACCGATGCTCTTCGCCCGCACGATCGAGGAGAATTTGCGCATCGGGAACCCGGATGCGACGGAGGAAGAGATCCGGCGCGCGCTGGAGCTGGCGCAGGCCTCCGATTTCGTCTCGCGCCAGAGCGACGGGCGGGAGACCCGCATCGGCGAGCGCGGCCGCTCGCTCTCGGGCGGCGAGCGCCAGCGCCTCTCCATCGCGCGCGCGCTTCTGAAGAACCCGCCGATCCTCGTCTTCGACGAGGCGACCTCTGCGCTGGACGCGACGACCGAGCGCCAGATCCAGAAGGCGCTGGACGCCGCAACCAGGGGGCGCACGACGTTCGTCATCGCCCACCGCCTCGCCACCGTGCGCAACGCCGACGTCATTCTCGTCTTCGATCAGGGCGAGATCGTCGAGATGGGCTCCTTCGAGGCGCTCGTGGAAAAAGGCGGCCGCTTCGCCGCGCTCGCCGCCGCGCAATTCATGGCCGAGCCGCCCCAGCCGACGGCGAGGCTGGAAGGGTTGCACGAGGCGACGGCGCCGCAGGCGAGGGCGGGGTAGCGACGCCGTCGACTCATCCGCGTCGCCGCCATCCACCCGCAAGCGCAAAGCGCCGCGCCCCTATCGGAGCGCGGCCCAAGGTTGCGAAAAGCGGATCTCTTACCGGATCACATAGGGCAGCAGGCCCAGGAAGCGGGCGCGCTTGATGGCCTGGGCCAGTTCACGCTGCTTCTTGGCCGAAACGGCCGTGATGCGTGAGGGCACGATCTTGCCGCGCTCCGAGATGTAGCGCGAGAGCAGGCGCGTGTCCTTGTAGTCGATCTTCGGCGCATTGGCGCCGGAGAAGGGGCAGGACTTGCGGCGACGGAAGAAAGGACGGCGGGGCGCGGCGCTCATTCGGCTTCTCCTTCAGCGCGGCCTTCTTCACGACGGGGGCGGCGCTCGCCGCGATCGCCGCGCGGGCCGCCGGGTCCGCGGCGCTCGCCGCGTTCGTCGTCGTCGCGCTTGCGCAGCTGCGCGGACGGGCCTTCCTCCAGCGCCTCGACGCGGATCGTCAGGACCCGGAGAATGTCTTCGTTGATGCTCTGCTGACGCTCAAGCTCGGCGATGGCCGCCGGCGGCGCGTCGATGTTCATGAGCGTGAAATGCGCCTTCCGGTTCTTCTTGATCCGATAGGCGAGCGATTTGACGCCCCAATATTCGGTCTTCGCCACCGTGCCGCCGAGAGACGCGACGACGTTCTTGAACTGGCCGGTCAGGGCTTCCACCTGCTGGGGAGAAATGTCCTGACGGGCGAGATAGACATGCTCGTAAAGAGCCATGAGCTTCGCCTTTCCTTTGCCGCGAGCCGCTCCGGCGCCAAGCCCTTCGAGCGCTTCTGGGGAAGAATCCCGGGAAAGGCTCGAGAGGAAGTGAGTTCGAAGGCGGAGACACGGGAAGGCGGGGCGGGCCCCTCGCCTGTCGGCAAGACAAGCGCTTCCGTTCAGCCCCCGGCCGGGAACGTCGCGATGCGCGCCTTATACGCGGCTTTCGTCAGGATGCAAGGGCGCAAGGCCGCCGCGACGCGACCGATGCGGCGAGCAGGGCAAAAATCTTAGCAATTTCGTCGAATTATCCTCTAGCGCGGGCCGGACGCCGGTTCGGGGCGGCGCGTTCTGGAGGGAGGGGTCGGCGATGAGTTTTCGCGTTCCAACGCTGTCAAGCAAGCTGCGCGCGGCGCTTTTTTTCGCACTCCTCGCGATCGTCGCGGCGAGCCCCGCCCGGGCGCAGGCGGCCGAAGCGGACAACGCCACCATCGCGGATCCGTCGCTGGTGCGGGTGCTGGTCGTCAACCTCAACGCCTCCACGCTCCATGTCGCCTTTACCACGCAGTCGCACCAGCCCGGGCCGATCCGCTGGTCGGCCGCCTGTCCCGTGCGAAACCACCAGATCGCGCTCGCGCCGGGACAGCGTTGCGAAGGCCTCGCGCCCATATCGGCGGGCGTGTCGCGATTCTGCGCCTCGGACGCTCCGGAACGCGCCGGCAGGACGCCCGACTGTTTCGAGGCGCAGCGCCACAACCAGACGATGATCGAGACCAATTTCGCGAGCGGGGCCGGCTGCTATCCCGCGACCCAGTCGAGCTGCGTCTGGTACGACGTCAGCGTCATTCCCCAGACCTGCACGAATTGCGACTGGGCGGCGGATAACTGCAAGGACGCCGGCGGCGTCTCCTACAACGTGCCTGTCCAGCTGGCCTGCGCCGACGCGCCGACCTTCACTTGCCGCGGCCCCGTCGGCCCCATCGGCGCGCACGGCGCCCGTTACCCGACCCGCTGCGGGGCGGTTTTCAACGAGCCGACTTGCGCTGGCGGGCCGCAGAGCTGCCTGCAGGCCTATTTCTTCCCCATGTTCACCTCGGGCGCCTGCAAATATCCGACGAGCAAGCCGCAGCCCAACGCCCAGTGCATGCAGGGCAAGACGCTCGTCATCCGTCTGCTCGACGGCCCATGACGGACGGGCCGCCCGCGCCCATTCTTGTCGCAGGCGCCGGGCGGGGCTATGGTCCCGCCACAAATCGCCCGAAGGGGAGCGGCATGAATCGCAGACTGGCGTTGTTTTTCGGGCTCGCGGGGCTGACGCTGATTCTCTCCGCCTGCGACAAATGCGGCGGCTTCGAGGAAATTCGCGCGCCCGGCCAGCCGCACGCCTGCCGGGACGCCGCCGCGCGCTGATCCGGGAAACCGCCAGCCGGAGCCTCGAGTGTCCACGGCAGATTCGCTCCTCGAAAAGAAACGCCGCGGCGAGAAGATCGTCGTCGTGACCGCCTATGACGCGCCGACGGCGCGCGTCGAAGCCGAGGCGGGCGTCGACGTCATTCTCGTCGGCGACAGCGTGGGCGTGAACGTTCTCGGTTACGCCCACGAGCGCGAGGTGACGCTCGCCGACATGGCGCATCACATCGCCGCCGCGCGCCGCGGCGCGCCGGGCGTCTATCTCATCGGCGACCTGCCCTATGCGACCTACGACACGCCCGAGATGGCGTGCGCGAGCGCGCGCGTCCTGCGGGACGCCGGCGCCGATTGCGTCAAATTCGAGGGCGCGCAGCCCGACGCGGTCGCGGCGCTCGTCGCGGAAGGCTTCGACGTCTGCGGACATTTGGGGCTCGAATCCCAGCATCAGGACGTCAAGCGCCGGCAGGGCAAAACGGCGCAGGCGGCCTTCAGGCTTTACGAAGACGCGCTGGCCGCCGACGCCGCAGGCCAGAAGCTCCTCGTGCTCGAACTCGTGCCGCAGGAAGTCGCCGCCCGCATCACGCGCGCGGTGAGGGCCGCCACCATCGGCATCGGCGCGGGGCCGGACACCGACGGGCAGGTGCTCGTCGTCAACGATCTCGCCGGGATCACGGCGCGCGACTTCAAGCACAACCGGCGCTACGGGCGCGTCGCAGATGCGCTGCGGGAGGCCGTCGGCGCCTATGCGGCCGAGGTCCGCGCCGGCGCCTTTCCGGCGGCCGAACACGCTTTCCACATGGCCGAAGAGGAACGCGCGGCCTTCGAAAATCTCGTGCGAAACCGACGCTGACGGAAGCGCTCCGCAACGGGCGCGCCGGCGGCTGCGGGCGCCCCGCTCTTTCGCTCGCCGTAGACGCCTGCGGCGGCGCGGTGTTTCCCGCTGCGGCAAAAGTCTATATGTGGGCGCAACCTCTCGCCCCAGGCGAAACGACCCTCCCGCGGAACAGGCGCAGAATGACCCCCTCCCTCGAGACGCCCGTCGGCCTTCTCATCGTCAACCTCGGCACGCCCGACGCGCCGGACGTCGCCTCCGTGCGCCGCTATCTCGCGCAATTCCTCTCGGACCCCCGCGTCGTCGACCTGCCGCGCTTCATCTGGCTGCCGATCCTCTATGGAATCGTGCTCAACACGCGGCCGAAGAAATCCGCGCACGCCTATGATTCGATCTGGAATCACGAGATCGGGGAAGGACCGCTCAAGACGATTACGCGCGGGCAGGCGGAAAAGCTTGCCGCGTGGGCGGGCGCGCTCGGCGGCAAGGCGCCGGTCCTCGTCGATTACGCGCTGCGCTACGGATCTCCCTCGATCGCTGCGCAGATTAACATGCTCATGGCGAAGGGCTGCGAGCGGATCGTTCTGCTGCCGCTCTATCCGCAATACGCCGCCTCGACCAGCGCCTCCGTCGCCGACGACGCTTTCGCCGCGCTGAAGCGCATGCGCAAGCAGCCGGCCCTGCGCATCGGCGCGCCCTATTACGACGACCCGGCCTATATCTCCGCGCTCGCGGCGAGCGTGAGGCGCGAACTCGCCGCGCTCGATTTCGAGCCGGAAGTCGTCGTCGCCTCCTTCCACGGCCTGCCGCAGGCGCAGGTCGATCGCGGCGATCCCTATCGCCAGCACTGCGAGGAGACGTGGCGGCTTTTGCGCGAGGCGCTCGGCATGTCGCCCGAGAAATTGCGCCTCTCCTTTCAGTCCCGCTTCGGGCCGGCGCAGTGGATCGGCCCCTACACGAGCGACGTGGTGGAGGAGCTCGCGGGCTCGGGCGTCAAGCGCCTCGCGATCGTCGCGCCGGGCTTTTCGGCCGATTGCCTCGAAACCATTGAGGAGCTCGGCGCCGAAATCCGCGACCTCTTTCTCGAGAAGGGCGGCGAGAAATTCGCGCGCCTGCCCTGCCTCAACGACAGCGCGGAGGGCATGGCGCTCATCGAGTCGCTGGCGCGGCGCGAGATCGCCGGCTGGGTTTGAGCCTCCTTGCCCGCGCCGCAATTTGCGGGTTCCATGGGGTCATGACGTCCTTGCGTAACGCACTCTGCTCCGCCCTCCTGCTTCTCGCCGGCGCGGCGATGGCGCAGGAGGCGCCCGTGACCGGCGGACAGGCCATCGGCGGCCTGTTCGACGCGCTGGGCCTGCGCAAGCAGCCGCCCCCCGCCCCGGATTTCGTCGTGAACTCCCGCCGCGAGGGGCTGGATTACGCGCCGCTCGTCCCGGCTCCCGAAAAGAGCCGGAAAAGAACCCCCGCAGAGATGCAGGCCCTCGGCGCCGAGCTCGACCGCGCCATCGCGGCGAACAGGCGCCGCGCGGCTAGGGTGAAGATTCCCGATTGACGGCGCCGCGCGCAATTTGGCGAAGCGCGCGCGAACCGCTAGAATCCTGGCCTTCCTGAATCGGAACTGGTCGAGCAATGTCGGATTTCTATCGCATCAAGCGCCTGCCCCCCTACGTTTTCGAGCAGGTGAACCGCCTGAAGGCCAAAGCCCGCGCGGCGGGCGCCGACATCATCGACCTGGGCATGGGCAACCCGGACCTGCCCGCGCCCAAGCATGTCGTCGACAAGCTGATCGAAACCGCCGGCAAGCCGCGCACCGACCGCTATTCCGCCTCCAAGGGCATCGCGGGGCTGCGCCGGGCGCAGGCCGGCTATTACGGCCGCCGCTTCGGCGTGAAACTCGACCCCGAGACGCAGGTTGTCGCGACGCTCGGCTCCAAGGAAGGCTTCGCCAATATGGCGCAGGCGATCACCGCGCCGGGCGACGTGGTGCTCGTCCCCAACCCCTCCTATCCGATCCACGCCTTCGGCTTCCTGATGGCGGGCGGCGTCATCCGCTCCGTGCCCTCCGCCCCGACGCCAGCCTATTTCTCGGCGCTGGAGCGGGCGATGATCCATTCGATCCCCAAGCCCATCGCGGTCGTCGTCTGCTACCCGTCCAATCCGACGGCCGAAGTCGCCTCGCTCGACTTCTACAAGGATCTCGTCGCCTTCGCGAAGAAGCACGACATTTTCATTCTTTCCGATCTCGCCTACGCCGAAGTCTTCTTCGACGACAAGGTTCCGCCGCCCTCCGTCCTGCAGGTGCCCGGCGCGATGGACGTGACGGTCGAATTCACCTCCATGTCCAAGACCTTCTCCATGGCCGGCTGGCGCATGGGCTTCGCGGTCGGCAACGAGCGGCTCTGCGCGGCGCTGGCGCGCGTGAAGAGCTATCTCGACTACGGCGCCTTCACGCCGATTCAGGTCGCGGCCGCCGCCGCGCTCAACGGCCCGGACGACTGCGTCCGCGAAATGCGCGCGATCTACAAGAAGCGCCGCGACGTGATGGTGGAGAGCTTCGCGCAGGCGGGCTGGCCGATCCCGGCGCCCGAAGCCTCCATGTTCGCCTGGGCGCCCGCGCCCGAGCGCTTCCGCAACATGTCGACGCTCGAATTCTCGAAGCTCCTCATCGAGAAGGCCGACGTGGCGGTGGCGCCCGGCGAAGGCTTCGGCGAGCATGGCGAGGGCTTCGTGCGTCTCGCGCTCGTCGAGAACGAGCAGCGCATCCGGCAAGCGGCCCGCAATCTGCGCCGTTTCTTCGATTCGGCGGAGCAGCAGCTGCACAATGTCGTGCCGCTGGCGGCGCGGGGGTGAGCGCTACCCCTGCCCGCTGATGCGCTCGATCTGCGCGCCGCAGCCGGAGAGCTTCTTCTCCAGACGCTCGAAGCCGCGGTCGAGGTGATAGACGCGGTTGATCGTCGTTTCTCCGCGCGCGGCGAGCGCCGCGATGACGAGGGAGACGGAGGCGCGAAGGTCCGTCGCCATCACGGGCGCGCCGTCGAGGTGGTCGGAGCCCGTCACGATCGCCGTGTCGCCCTCGAGCTTGATGTGGGCGCCGAGGCGGGCAAGCTCCTGGACATGCATGAAGCGGTTCTCGAAGATCGTCTCGCGAATGCGCGAGACGCCCTTGGCCCGCGTCATCAGCGCCATGAACTGCGCCTGAAGGTCGGTGGGGAAAGCCGGGAAGGGCGCAGTCTCCACGTCGACCGGCGAAATGCCGGCTCCGTTGCGGTAGATGCGAAGACCCTCGTTGGTCTCCGCGACCGTCGCGCCGGCCTGCTCCAGCGCGTCGAGCGCGGCCTGCAGACTGTCGGCGCGGGCGCCGGAAAGCAGCACGTCGCCGCCCGTCATCGCCACGGCCATGGCGTAAGTGCCGGCCTCGATGCGGTCCGGCATGACGGCGTGGCGCGCGCCGGTGAGCGACGTCACGCCCTCGATTTCGATGGTGGAGGTGCCCGCGCCGGAAATCCGCGCGCCCATCTTGGTCAGACAATCGGCGAGATCGACGATTTCGGGTTCGCGCGCGGCGTTGCGGATCACCGTCGTTCCCCGCGCGAGCGTCGCCGCCATCAGGGCCGTATGCGTGCCGCCGACGGTGACCTTCTCGAAATCGATCTCGCCGCCGACGAGTCCGTCTTTCGCGGAGCCGACGACATAGCCGTTCTCGATCTCGATCTTCGCGCCTAGCCTTTCGAGCGCCGTCAGAAGAAGATCAACCGGCCGCGTGCCGATGGCGCAGCCGCCGGGCAGCGACACGCGGCATTCGCCCATGCGGGCCAGCAGCGGCGCGAAGACCCAGAAGCTCGCGCGCATGCGCGAAACCAGCTCATAGGGAGCCGTCGTGTCGACGATTTCCCGCGCGGTGAAATGCACCGTGCGGCCGGCGTTCTCGGAATCGCCCTTACGCTTGCCGGAGATGGTGAAATCGACGCCGTGATTGCCGAGGATCCGTTCGAGCTGCGTCACATCCGCGAGCAGCGGCATGTTTTCGAGCGTCAGCGTTTCCCTGGTGAGGAGCGAGGCGATCATCAGCGGCAGGGCGGCGTTCTTGGCGCCGGAAATGGGGATGACGCCGTTGAGCGGTCCGCCGCCGACGACTCTGATCTTGTCCATTATCCCTCGCTCTCGCTTTTCTGCGCGGCGGCCCGCACCGCCCGCTCCCGGGCCTTGCGGCGCGCGAGATTGGCGCGCAACGCGGCGGAAAGCGCCGCGGCGTTCTTTTTGCCTGCGGCCTTGCCGTCAGGTTTCACGCCCGATTCGGCCCCTTTTGGGGCGGCGGGGGCGGATTCCGCGCCTTCTTCCGTCATCGTATCGTCGATCCTGCGGGAAAACGGGCGTTTCCTAGGCCTTCGCGGCAGGAGTGGCAAGCGCGCCCGCCCGATCAGAGCGCCTTCGCCACGAGCGTCGCGTTGACGCCCCCGAAGGCGAAGGAATTGGAGAGCGCGACGCGGATCGGCATCTTGCGCGCTTCGTTTGGAATGGCGTCGACAGGGCATTTCGGATCGGGCTCGACGAAATTGATCGTCGGCGGCGCGATCTGGTCGCGCAGGGCGGCGATGGTCACAGCGAGCTCCAGCCCGCCGGAGGCGCCGAGCGCATGGCCGTGGATCGGCTTGGTCGAGGAGACCGGCGGCGGCCTGTCGCCGAAGACCGCGCGCATCGCCTCGGATTCCGTGATGTCGTTGGCGTAGGTCGCCGTGCCGTGGGCGTTCAGATAATCGACGTCGCCAGGCGCGAGCCCGGCGCTCTCGAGCGCCATGCGCATGCAGCGCGCCGGACCCTCGACGTCGGCGCGCAGCGGATCGAAGGCGTCGCTCGTCGTGCCATAGCCCGCGAGTTCGCATAGCGGCGTCGCGCCGCGCGCCTGCGCGGCCTCCAGCGTCTCCAGAACGAAGACCGCCGCGCCCTCGCCCAGTGTCATGCCGTTGCGCTTCGCGGAGAAGGGCCGGCAGAGGTCGGGGGTAAGAACGCGCAGCGCCTCCCAGGCGCGCATTGAGCCGTTGATCACGCAGGCCTCCGCGCCGCCGGCCACCGCGCGGTCGGCGCGGCCCGCGCGCAGCATCTCGAAAGCCTCGCCGATCGCCTGCGTCGCCGAGGAACAAGCGGAGGCGAGCGCGAAGGTCGGCCCCTTCGCGCCGTAGCGCATGCCGAGCGTCGTCGGCGCGGCGCTGGGGATGAGGCGCGGCACGGCGAGCGTGTCCGGTCGGCCGCCCCCTGCATATTCCGCATAGGACGTGTCGTCGATCGTCGTGGCGCCGCCGATGCCGGTGCCGATGAGGACCGCCGTGCGCGGCCCGCCGATCTCCTTGCGCGCAAAGCCCGCCTGCGCCAGCGCCTCGTCGGCCGCGACGATCGAGAATTGCGTGAAGCGGTCGCAATAAGGGAGCAGTTCCGCCTCGATATGGGCCGAGGGATCGAAGTCCGGAACCTGCGCGGCGATCTTGATGCGTCCGGGATAAGGGCGCGCGAGCGTCAGCGGCCGGATGCAGGAAACGCCGTTTTTCGCCGCAGCCCACAGCGCCGCCGCGCCGACGCCCGCCGCGGAGACCGCGCCCATGCCCGTGATGACGACCCTGCGGCGCGAAACATCTGTCGCCATAACGACCTGCTCTCCATTGCCAAAGCTGTGCGGCGGGGCGCGATTCGCCCGTTCTTTCCGATTGCCTGACGCAAGCAACGCCGACGCGCAACCTTTGCAGGCGCGAGGACTATAGAGACGCCCACCTTCTCTGTGAAATGCGGCGCCGCGTCGCGAGGCGGCCGCCTTCGCAAGGCGCCCGCCTTGCCTCTCACGGCGCCCTCCCCTATAAGCTTCGCCCGGCGCCTGCGTTTCCGACACCCCTGGAGGCGAGCGGCGCTTTTTCTTTTTCTAAAAGGACACCGACAATGGCCGAGATGAAGACGCTCGCGGCCACGGTGCGCAGCGGGACCGGCAAGGGGGCCGCCCGCAGCGTTCGCCGTGAGGGCCGCATTCCAGCAGTAGTATATGGCGGCGGCGAAGCGCCCCTGCCGATTTCGCTCGACAAGAAAGTGACGACCCAGCTGATCTTCGCGGGCCACTTCCTCACGACGATCTTCGAGCTCGACATCGACGGCAAGAAGGAGCGCGCCATTCCGCGCGACTACCAGCTCGACGTCGTGCGCGACTTCCCGATCCACGTCGACTTCCTGCGCCTGAAGCCGGGCTCTTTCCTCAAGGTGAACGTGCCCGTGCACTTCATCAATCAGGAACAGGCTCCGGGCATCAAGAAGGGCGGCGCGCTCAACATCGTCTACCACACGATCGAGATGAAAGTGCCTGCCGACAACATTCCCGAGGCGGTGACCGCCGACCTCGCGGGCATGGACTTCAACGATTCGCTGCACATCTCGCAGATCCCGCTGCCCGAGGGCTGCCGGCCGACCAATCCGGACAAGAATTTCACCGTCGCGAGCCTCAACCCCCCGGCTGGCGGCGGCGGCGAGGAAGCGTCCGCGGCCGCCGCGGCGGCGCCCCCCGCCAAGGGCGGAAAGAAGTAAGCGCGACGCCGCTTCCTGTGTTAATGGCCGGGCTCTCCCGGCCATTTTCTTTTCGGATCCATCCATGCTGCTCTTCGTCGGCCTCGGCAATCCGGGGCGGCAATACGCAAAGAACCGCCACAACATCGGCTTCATGGCGATTGAGGCCATCGCGCGCCGCCACGGTTTCGGCCCGGCCCGCGCGCGCTTCCAGGGCCTTGCGAGCGAAGGGGCCGTCTCGGGCGAGAAAGTCCTGCTGCTCCTGCCGCAGACATACATGAACGAAAGCGGCCGGTCGGTCGGCGAGGCCGCGCGTTTCCACAAAATCCCCGTGGGGGACATCGTCGTTTTCCACGACGAACTCGATCTCGCCCCCGCCAAATGCCGGATCAAGGTCGGGGGCGGCGTCGCCGGGCACAACGGCCTGCGCTCCATCACCGCCCATGTCGGCAACGACTACAAGCGCGTGCGCATGGGCATCGGCCATCCGGGCGATAAATCCCTCGTGCACGGCTATGTGCTGAACGATTTCGCCAAGAGCGAGGAGCCGTGGGTGGCGGCGCTCTGCGACGCCATAGCCGACAACGCCGCGCTGCTCGCGAAGGGCGACGACGCCGGGCTGCAGAACAAGCTGCATCTCGCAATGGAGGCGCAAGGCTTCGGCCAGGTCAAACGGGTCGGCGAAAAATGAGGGCGGCCGCGGTCGCGCTCCTCGCCGCCCTTCCCATCTGTCCCGCCGCCGCCGGCGATCCGTCGGGCGAAGCCGGCGACGCCCCTGCCGCCGCCTATGGCGCGGCGCATCCCGACTGCCGCGCCTGGTCGGACGCCTGCATCGTCTGCCAGAAACAGGACGGCGAGGATCCCGCCTGCTCGACGGCTGGGATCGCCTGCGCGCCGGCGGCGCCCAAATGCCTCGAGCCGCCGGAAGCTGCGCCGCAGGGCCAATAAACTCGGGATGGAAGGCCGCTTCAAGACGGGTTCCGCGCCCGGACCGTATCGGGAAATGCGTCGCTCGGGAGGGAGCGCCGCGTCTCCCCTCTCGGCGGCGAGCGGGTCGCTTTCCCGCGGGAGCCGCGAACCGCCCCTTTCACAAAACGCCGTCTGCCCCTATATTCGATTTGCCGGTTCGCGCCGGCTATGGCGATAAACGAACATCGTAATAAACCATCCGGACCCGGGGGCGGTACCCGGCGCCTCCACCAGAGCCCGTAAGCGCGGGCTGCGGCGGGGGCGAAACAGGATCGACGGGGGCGTAAAGGGTGCTTTTTCGCTCGGCATGATACCGCCGTTATCGGGTCAAACCTTATAGTTGCCAACGACAACTATGCTCCGGTGGCCGTCGCTGCGTAATGCAGCGCTGGTACTGGGATCAAAGCCCTAGGGGTTAGCACTTCTAGGCGGGGCCCGGAGGCGCCTGGCAACAGAAGCCTCCACTTCTCACTTTCGCGCTGCGTCCGCGAGGATGTCGGAGCGCGGGGCAGAAAGATGGCGACCGACCTTATTCGTTACGATCTTCTCGTGCAGGACGCCATGCGCGGCGTCGTGCGCAAGGTGCTGGGGGACGTCGCCGCGAGCGGCTATCTGCCCGGAGACCATCATTTCACCATCAGCTTCCGCACCGACGCGCCGGGCGTGGCGATTTCGCGCCGCCTCGCGGAACAATGGCCGCGCGAGCTGACGATCATTCTTCAGCATCAATATTCGAATCTCGAGGTCGACGACGAAGGCTTCGGCGTCACTCTCTCCTTCCGCTCGATCCCAGAGCACCTTTACATCCCCTTCGCGGCGATCACCGGCTTCTACGATCCGTCCGTCGAGTTCGGCCTGCGCTTCGAGACCGCCGAGATCGACGAGGAGGAAGAGGAGACCGAAGAGGAAGAGACGCCGCCTGCGCGTCCGGCCTTGCGCGCGGTGGACGAAAAGCCGGAACCTCAGCCGGCGCCCGCCAAAACGGAAAAGGCGGCGAAACCCGCGCCGGAAAAGGCGAAAAAGCCGGAACCTACGCCGGCGCCCGAAGCGGCCGAGGGCGAAGGCGCGGCCAAGGTCGTCTCGATCGACGCCTTTCGCAAAAAGACCTGATGGGCGACGGCGGATGGGCGAAGTCGTCAATCTTCGCCGCGCCCGCAAGGGGCGCGATCGGCGCGAGAAGGAGGCGGCGGCGCAGGCGAACCGCATCGCCTACGGCCGCACAAAGGTCGAACGCGGACTGACCGAGGCGCAGAAGCGGCTCGACGCCGCGAAGCTCGATGCGCATAAGCGCGAGACGCCGGAAGAGCCCGAGTGAACGACGCGCCTTCATCCATCCGCGTCGTCAAACATTCCATCGTCATCGCCGGCCACCGCACCAGCGTCTCGCTGGAGGAGCCTTTCTGGCGCGCGCTCAAGGAGATCGCGGCGACGGACGGGATCTCGCTCGCCGCGCTCGTGGCGCAGGTGGACGCCCGGCGCGGGGAGGCGAATTTGTCGTCGGCGCTGAGGGTGTTCGCGCTGGAACGGGCGAGCGGCGGAAAATAGCGCGACTCCCACCCTCCCCTTCCAGAGGCGTGCGGGACTCCCCGCATTTGCGCTCTCGCCCGACGCAAATCCGTGATTCCCCTTCCGTTCTCCTATATGCTGGCCAGCGGAATCATGAGGAGCAACCCGTTGTCCAGTTTCGACGATTACGCGCCGCAGGAGGGCGGGCTCGCCGCGCGGGCGGCGGCCGCGGCGCAGCGGCCGCGCTATCTCGACGGGCTGAACCCGGAGCAACGCGCCGCCGTCGAGACGCTCGACGGGCCGGTGCTGGTGCTCGCCGGCGCCGGCACGGGCAAGACGCGCGCGCTCACGACGCGCATCGCGCATATCCTCGCGCTCGGCAAGGCGCGCGCCTATGAAATTCTCGCCGTCACCTTCACCAACAAGGCGGCGCGCGAAATGCGCGAGCGCATCGAGATGCTGGTCGGCGAAGGCGCGCAGGCGATGCAATGGCTCGGCACCTTCCACGCCATCAGCGCCAAGATCCTGCGCCGCCACGCCGAGCTTGTCGGCCTCAAGCCCAATTTCACCATTCTCGACACGGACGACCAGATCCGCCTCTTGAAGCAAGTGCTGCAGGCGGAAAATGTCGACGACAAGCGCTGGCCCGCCCGCGCATTGGCGCAGCGCATCGACGGCTGGAAAAATCGGGGCCTGTTGCCGAACCAAGTGCCCGCAGGCGAAGCGGAGAGCTTCGCAAACGGCAAGGGCGGCGCGCTCTACGCGCTCTATCAGGAGCGCCTAAAAATCCTCAACGCCGTCGATTTCGGCGATCTTCTGCTCGAAACGCTGCGGCTCTTTCGCGAGAACCCCGACGTGCTCGCGGATTATAACCAGCGCTTCAAATACATCCTCGTCGACGAATATCAGGACACCAATGTCGCGCAATATCTGTGGCTGCGCCTGATCTCTCAAGGGCGCCGCAATGTCTGCTGCGTCGGCGACGACGATCAGAGCGTCTATGGTTGGCGCGGCGCGGAAGTCGAAAACATTCTGCGCTTCGAGCAGGACTTTCCCGGCGCGAAGATCGTGCGGCTCGAACGCAACTATCGCTCGACCGGCCACATCCTCGCCGCCGCCTCGCATCTCATCGCGCATAATGAAGGGCGTCTCGGCAAGACGCTGTTCACCGATGGCGAGGACGGCGAAAAGCCGACGCTCACGGGCGTCTGGGACAGCCAGGAGGAAGCGCGCGTCATCGGCGAAGATATCGAGCAATTGCAGCGCAAGGGCCATTCGCTCGAAGAAATCGCCATTCTCGTGCGGGCGTCCTTCCAGATGCGCGAATTCGAGGAGCGTTTCGTCGAGATCGGCCTGCCCTATCGCATCATCGGCGGCCCGCGCTTTTATGAGCGCGCCGAAATCCGCGACGCGCTCGCTTATCTGCGCTGCGTGGCGCAGCCTTCCGACGATCTCGCCTTCGAGCGCATCGTCAATACGCCGAAACGCGGCCTGGGCGACGCGACGGTGCAATTGCTGCATGAATATGCGCGGCGCGAGCGCATTCCGCTGATGCAGGCCGCGCGCGTTCTCACCGAGACGGAGGAGCTGAAGCCGAAGCCGCGCAGCGCTCTGAAGAGCCTCGTCTTCGACTTCGATCGCTGGCGCGCGCTCATCGAATCGAAGCCGCAGCACGAGTTCGCCGAAATGGTGCTCGACGAATCCGGCTACACCCAGATGTGGCGCGACGACAAGACGCCCGAAGCGGCCGGCCGCCTTGAAAACCTCAAGGAACTCGTGCGCGCGATGGAGGAGTTTCCCGATCTTTCCGCCTTCCTCGAACATGTCTCGCTGGTGATGGAGGCGGACGAGTCGAAGGAACAGGAGCGCGTCTCGATCATGACGCTGCATGGCGCGAAGGGCCTCGAATTCGAGACGGTGTTTCTTCCGGGCTGGGAGGAAGGGCTTTTCCCGCATCAGCGCTCGCTCGACGAGCAGGGCCGCGCGGGGCTGGAGGAAGAACGCCGCCTCGCTTATGTCGGCCTCACCCGCGCCAAAAAACGCGCGCGTATTTTCTTCGCGAGCAATCGCCGCATCCGCGGCCTGTGGCAGCCAACCGTTCCCTCGCGCTTCGTGGACAATCTGCCGCCAACGCATGTCGAGGTGGTGGAGGCGCCGAGCGCCTCGCAATATGGCGGCTACGCCGTCTCGCGCTTCGCCAATCTCGACACTTACGGGTCGAGCTACTCCACCCCCGGCTGGAAGCGCGCGCAGGCGGCGAAGAGCGAACCCGCCTCGCGCCCCTCGCGCGCGAAGCAGCCCCTGACCATCGAAGGCCAGGTCATTGCGCGCTCCTCGACCGGCTCGCGCTACGGCGCCGGAACGCGCGTGTTCCACACGAAGTTTGGACCCGGCACGGTGGCGGCCGTGGACGGGAACAAATGCACGGTGGATTTCGACAAGGCCGGGCGGAAGATGGTGCTGGAGAGTTTTTTACAGGCGGGGTGAGACGGCTGTGGAAACCCCCCCTTCTTTTGCATGCCTTCCCCCCGTTATCCACAGCGAGACCCGGTTTACTTGTTGCGAATCGAGCAAGGAGGGCATCAATAGTTGGCGCTTGAAAATTTGAGGGCGCCCAATGCTCACCAACAGCCGCGACATCATCCGCCGCCTCGAAAAAGAAGGCTGGCGACTCGTGCGCTCGAAAGGTTCACACCATCAATTCAAGCATCCCGCAAAGCCCGGCCGCATAACCGTGCCTCATCCGAAAAAAGACATGCCGCCGAAAACAATCGCTAGCATTTATGAGGGCGCCGGCTGGGCGAAAGACTGATTACTCTGCCGCCTCGCGGCTTTGCGTCCACGGCGCCGCGACCGCGATAACGATATCGGCGGCTTTCAATTGCTCGGCCCATTTGGGATCGGCGCGCAGCGCCTCGAAATCCCGCGGCTCCGGAATCGGCAGCCCATCCTCCCGCATCCCCTCGGCCCAAAGCTCCAGCGCCTCGCTCGCCATCGCGAAGAGATCGTCGATCTCATCGGCGGCGGAGAAACAGCCCGGCGCGTCGGGGAAGGTCATGCCATAGGCGCTGTTCTCGTCCTTATGGACGATCACGATATAGGGCTTCATCGGACGGCCTCTGATTTCTGCTCGCAACATAACGCGGGACGCCGCAGCCCGCTACGGCGTCGCGACGACGGGAGACCCCCCGTCATGCCCGCGCTCGTCGCGGGCATCCGCGCCCATCGCTCGCGCCGCCTCCCGGCGTGGATGGCCGGGGCAAGCCCGGCCATGACGGGCTGGCGCCACGCCATCTAGCCTCTGCCGTTCGGCATGTGGCCCCCACGCCACACTGTCGCTTTTTGCGACAAAAGCGCGCGCTTTGCGATGTGCGCCAATTAACAGCCCCACGCCCGCACGCTAGATATTGTGTCAGAACTTGGCGCGGCGCACGGCGACGCCCCGTCAATATCCTTAACCGTTTTGGTTTACGAATCCGCGCCGTATCCCGGTTTCGTGCGAGGCAGCCATGCAGGCTCGCAACATTTTTGCCCGATTCTCCCTTTCCGCCGCCGCGCTCGTCGCGGCGCTAACCGCCGCGCCGGCCTCCGCCGATCCCCGCCGCGCGGATCTTCTCGCGCCGCCCGCCGCCGTCGCGCTCACGGGCCTCGACAGGGCGCCCGCGGCGGCGTCCCTCGATCCGCTCGCGGAACCCGAGTCGCCGCCGGTCGTGGCGCTGACCGCCGCCCGCCTGCGCGTCCTGCCGCCCGAGGCGGACCGACTCAATCTCGCCCGGAGCCTGCTCACCGACGACCAGCGCGCCCTCGCGCAGGCGCTCGAAGACTGGACCGCGGCGCCCGAGCTCGCCCGCAACGCGGCCCGCCGCGCGATGCGCGCGAAGATCGCGAGCGCCTATGTCGCCCGCAATTTCGAACCCTTCTGGAGCGACGCCGGCGGCTGGCGGGAGGGCGCGGCGTCCGCCGTCTCGCGCCTGCGCGCGGCGGCCGAGGACGGACTCGACCTTCGCGGCGTGAAGATCCCGTCGACGGAGAAGGGCGCGCCCTCTGTCGCAGACGAGCTGGCGCTTTCGGAAGCGGTGGCGACTTACGCCCATCAGGCGCGCGGCGGCCGCCTCCAGCCCGAGCGGCTCTCGCGCCTCATCGGCGCAAGGACCTATCCGCCGGACCCGGCGCAGGCGGTCGCGCAGGTCGCGGCGGCCGGCTATCGCGCGAGCGAGACGCTGCAGGACTTCAATCCCCCGCATTACGGCTACCAGCAGCTGCGCGAGAAGCTGATCGAGCTGCGCGCGCATCGCGCCGGGCTGCCCGAGATGGACGAGCGCGTCGCCGCCGCCGAGGAAGGCGTCGCCCAGACCGACGCGCTGCCGCCCTCGAAAACGAAGCGCCGCCGCATGGAGACGCTGGGCGGACCCTCGACCTCGGCGCTGGAGGCCGAAATCCTCGCCAATATGGAGCGCTGGCGCTGGCTGCCGCGCGACATGGGCGACGAGCGGATCGAGGTCAACATCCCCGACTTCGAACTCGCCGTCATCCGCAACGGCATGGTGACGCATCGCACGCGCGTGATCGTCGGCAAGGAGGAGACCCCGACGCCGATCTTCTCCAACGCGATGCGGGAAATCATCGTCAACCCGTCCTGGTACGTGCCGCAGTCGATCATCCAGAAGGAATGGGGCGGCGGCGTCGGCGCGGGCTATCAGGTGTCCTACCGCAACGGACAGATGGTCGTGCGCCAGCCGCCGGGCGAGAAAAACGCGCTGGGCCGCATCAAATTCGTCTTCCCGAACGACTTCGCGGTCTACATGCACGACACGCCCTCGCGCGGACTCTTCGCCGCCTCCCATCGCGCCTTCAGCCACGGCTGCATGCGCGTGGATCAGCCCTTCGCGCTCGCCGAGGCCGTCCTTGGCCCCGGCAGCGGCTGGTCGGAGGAGCGCGTGAAGAAACTCATCGGCCCGAGCGAGCGCTACATCAATCTCGCGAAGCCGCTGCCTGTGCATGTGGTTTATTTCACGGCCTATGTGGACGAGACGGGCCGGCTCGTGCAGCGGCCGGACCTCTATGGCTATTCGGCGCGGGTGCGGAAGGCGCTGGGGCTGGGGGGCTGACGGCCGGCGCCCGGCCGCGCGCCGGGCGTTTGCCGCGGACCGTTCAAAGCCGTCACGCGGGCCGCTCACGAAGGGCCGGGGGACGCCGGCTGCGAGGAGGGCGGGCGTCCGCGACAGGTGACAAATCCCGCGAACCGATAGAAAAAGCGTCTCCTTACAGAGACGAGACCCGGTTCGCGACTCGCAATGGCTCCCCCTCCCCTTCTCGCCCTTCAGGGCGTCATGCTCACCCTCGGCGGCAAGCCGCTGCTTGAAGGCGCGGATCTTTCGGTCGCGCCCGGCGCGCGCATTGCGCTCGTAGGGCGCAACGGCTCGGGCAAGTCGACGCTGCTGCGAATCGCCGCGGGCGAACTCGACGCCGACGCGGGCGTGCGCTTCTTCCAGCCCGGCGCGAGCCTGCGTTACCTGCCCCAGGAGCCGGATTTCTCTGGTTACGCCTCGACAGCCGCCTATGTGGAGGCGGGCCTCGGGCCGCTCGACGATCCGCATGTCGCGCGCGCGCTCCTTCTTGAACTCGGCCTCACCGGCGACGAAGACCCGGCGCGGCTCTCGGGCGGCGAGGCGCGCCGCGCGGCGCTCGCCCGCGCTCTCGCGCCTGAACCCGACATTCTGCTGCTCGACGAGCCGACCAACCATCTCGACCTGCCGACGATCCTCTGGCTCGAAAAACAGCTCGCCAGCCTGCGCTCGGCCCTGGTCGTCATCAGCCACGACCGGCGATTCTTGCAGGACCTGACCCGCGAGACCATCTGGATCGACCGCGGCCGCGCCAAGCATCTCTCGCGCGGCTTTGCGGAATTCGAGGCCTGGCGCGACAAGGAGCTGGAGGAAGAAGAGAAGCAGGCCCACAAGCTCGAACGCAAGATCGCCAATGAGGAGCATTGGCTGCGCCATGGCGTCTCGGGCCGCCGCAAGCGCAACATGAAGCGCCTCGCGGGCCTCCATGCGCTGCGCGCCGAGCGTAAGAACCGCGTGATGCCCACGGGCGAGGCGAAGCTCGAGGCGAGCGAGGCGAGCGTCTCCGGGAAACTCGTCATCGAAGCGTTCCGGATCAGGAAGAGCTACGGGGAGCGCGTTATCGTGGACAATTTCACGACGCGCGTCCTGCGCGGCGACCGGCTCGGCATTGTCGGCGCCAATGGCGCGGGCAAGACGACGCTGATCAATCTGCTGACCGGCGCGCTGGCGCCCGACAGCGGCAAAGTGAAGCTCGGCGCGGGGTTGGAAATGGCGACGCTGGACCAGAGCCGCGCGAGCCTCAAGCCCGAAACGACTTTACAGGACGCGCTCACCGGCGGCGGGTCCGACACGGTCGAGATCAATGGCGAGCGGCGCCATGTCGTCGGCTATATGAAGGACTTTCTCTTCAAGCCCGAACAGGCGAGGACGCCCATCGGCAAGCTTTCGGGCGGCGAGCGCGGCCGCCTGATGCTCGCGCGCGCTCTAGCGAAGCCGTCGAACCTTCTCGTGCTCGACGAGCCGACCAACGATCTCGATCTCGAAACGCTCGACCTGCTCGAGGAAATGCTCGCCGATTATCCCGGCACGCTGATCGTCGTCTCGCACGATCGCGATTTTCTCGACCGCGTCGCGACGAGCGTGCTGATGAGCGAGGGCGACGGCCGCTGGGCGGAATACGCCGGCGGCTACAGCGACATGGTCGCGCAGCGCGGGCGCGGCGTCGAGGCGCGCGGGGCGCCGCCGGCCGGCGCGCCGAAGGAGAAGGCGGCGAAGGAAAAGCCCGCCGAGAAGGCGCCCGCGAAAGCGAAGCTCTCCTTCAAGGAGCAGCACGCGCTCGCGACGCTGCCCGCCCGCATGGAGGAATTGCGCGCGAAGCGTACGAAACTCCAGGCGTTGCTCGACGACCCCGAGCTCTACGCCAAGGACCCCGCGAAATTCGCGAAGGCGAGCGAAATGTTCGCCGCGGTCGAAAGCGACCTCGCGGCCGCCGAGGAGGAATGGCTCGACCTCGAAATCAAGCGCGAGGAGATCGAGGGGTAGCGGCTCACGCGCCTGCGGCGACGCGGAACAGGGCGATGAGCATGGCTCCGTAAAACCCCATCGCCAAGGCTGTTGCGAGAATCTGCACGACCACGCCTTCGAGATCGAATTCCTGTTGCATCTCCGCCTCCATCGTTTGGTTGATGAGACCTTAACCGCGAAGGGAGAGAGGCGGATGTGCGGGGGCGCACGGGCGGAGGAATGAAGCGCGGGCGTCGCGCCGGGGCGCGAATCCAGCTAGTTTCATTATCCGAGAGGACCCCCCATGCCCCTTCCCCCTCCCGGCTATTTCACCGCAGGCCTCGAAGCCGATCCCGAACTCGCCGTCGCCATCGACGGCGAGCTCGCGCGCCAGCGCGACGGGATCGAGCTCATCGCCTCCGAAAACATCGTCTCGCGGCTGGTGCTCGCGGCGCAGGGGTCCGTGCTCACGAACAAGACCGTCGAAGGCGCTCCCCACGCGCGCTACTATGGCGGCGCGCAATTCGCCGACGCCGTCGAGGCGCTCGCGATCGAGCGGGCGAAAAAGCTCTTCGGCTGCCGTTTCGCCAATGTGCAGCCGCATTCGGGCTCCAACGCCAACGCCGGCGTGTTTCTGGGCCTGCTGAAACTCGGCGACGCCATTCTCTCCATGAATGTCGCGGCGGGTGGGCATATCAGCCACGGCCATCCCGCGACGCTCACCGGCCGCGACTATCGCGTGACGCATTATGGCGTGAACCGCGACAGCGAGCGGATCGACCTCGACGAGGTCCGCGATCTCGCCCGCGCGACGCGGCCGAAAATGATCATCGCCGGCGGCTCGGCCTATCCGCGCGCCATCGACTTCGCGGCGCTGCGCGCCATCGCGGACGAGGCCGGCGCCTGGCTTCTCGTCGACATGGCGCATTTCGCCGGCCTCGTCGCCACGGGGCTTTATCCGCATCCCTTTCCACACGCCCATGTCGTGACGACGACGACTTACAAATCTCTGCGCGGCGCGCGCGGCGGCATGGTTCTGTGGAACGACGACAGCCTCTCGTCGCGCATCAACGCGGGCGTATTCCCCGGTGTGCAGGGCTCGGTGATGCTGCACGCCGTCGCGGGCAAGGCCGCGTGCCTGGGCGAGGCGCTGCGGCCGGAGTTTCGCGCCTACAACGCCGCCGCGCTCGACAACGCCCGCGCCCTCGCCGCCGCGCTCGCCCGGCGCGGTCTGCGCATCGTGACGGGCGGCACGGACATGGGTCTGATGCTGGTCGATCTCTCCGCAGCCGGCGTCACGGGCGACACAGCGGCGAAGGCGCTGGAGCAGGCGGGGCTCGCGGTCAACAAGAACATGATCCCCTTCGATCCGCGCCCGCCCGAGGCGCCCTCGGGCCTGCGCCTGTCGAGCAACGCCGGGACGACACGGGGATTCGGCGCGACCGAGTTCGAAAGGATCGGCGCTTGGATCGGCCGCATTGTGCGCAATCCGGCCGATATGCAGGCAATCGACGCGACGCGCGAAGAAGTGCTGGCGCTGTGCAGGGCTTTTCCTATTTACTAGGGGCTCACAAATTGCGGCGGTCATGGCTCCAAAATTCACGGCGCGCTTCGTTCAGTCGCTCGACAAGGTCGATGCGGCCGCATGGGACGCCTGCGCCAATCCGGCGTCACTCTCCGAGGAAGACGGCGAGCGCTTCAATCCCTTCGTCGCGCACGCCTTCCTGAACGCGTTGGAGCGCTCCGGCTCGGTGGGGCGGGACGCGGGCTGGTCGCCGGTTCATGTACTGGTGGAGGATGACGGCCGCCTCGTCGCCTGCGCGCCCGCTTATCTCAAGACGCACAGCCTCGGGGAATATGTCTTCGACCGGAGCTGGGCGCAGGCCTATGAGCGGGCGGGCGGCGCCTATTATCCGAAAATTCAGGTGGCGGCGCCTTTCACGCCCGTGACGGGCCGGCGTCTTCTCGTCGCGCCTGAGGCGCCAGAGGGCGCGCGGACGGCTTTGATCGCGGCGCTGCGCGGCTTGCGCAGGGCGGCGCAGGCCTCCTCTATTCATGTCACCTATCCGACGAAAGGCGACGCCGAGGCGCTGCGCGACGCGGGCTTCACGCTGCGCGCGGGCGAGCAGTTTCATTTCATTAATGACGGCTACGCAAATTTCGACGATTTCCTGCGCGCGCTCTCCTCCCGCAAGCGCAAGAGCGTGAAGCGCGAAAGGCGCGAGGCCCTGGGCGACGATCTCGCCATCGAGCGTCTCATCGGCGCCGAGATCGAGCCCCATCACTGGGACGCTTTCTTCGCCTTCTATATGGACACGGGCGCGCGCAAATGGGGGCGGCCCTATCTTACGCGCTCTTTCTTCGATCTCATCGGCGCGGCTATGGCGGAGCGCATTTTGCTCGTCATGGTGAAGCAGGGCGCGGATTATGTCGCGGGGGCGATCAATTTCCTCGGCGACGACGCCGTTTACGGCCGCAACTGGGGCGCGCTGATCGAGCGGCCGTTCCTGCATTTCGAGGTGTGTTATTATCAGGCCATCGACTACGCCATCCGCCACGGCTACAGGCGCGTCGAGGCGGGCGCGCAGGGCGAGCACAAGCTCGCGCGCGGCTACCGCCCCGTCGTCACATGGTCGGCGCATGATTTCGCGGATGCGGGTTTCGCAGCCGCCGTCGCGGATTTCTGCCGGCGCGAGCGAAAGGCGCTCGACGATCTGATGAGGGAACAGTTGGACGCGCTGCCCTTTCGCAATCCGGAACATGAGCGCAGGGAGGAAATTGACGCATGAGCGAGATCCCACGCCCGCCGCTGCCGCCCTTCATCCGCGAAACCGCGATCCGGAAAGTGCGCATGGCCGAAGACGCCTGGAACACGCGCGACCCCGAGCGCGTCGCGCTGGCCTATACGGTGGACAGCCGCTGGCGCAACCGCGCGGGGTTTCCTTCCGGGCGCGCAGAGATCGTCGAATTTCTGAAGCGCAAATGGGCGCGCGAACTCGACTACCGGCTCATCAAGGAGCTGTGAACGTTTGCGGACGATCGCATCGCCGTGCGCTCCGCCTATGAATGGCGCGACGACGCGGGCGACTGGTTCCGGTCCTACGGCAACGAGAATTGGGAGTTCGACGAAAACGGCCTCATGCGCTTGCGCTATGCGAGCATCAACGATCTGCCGATCCGAGAGTTCGGAGCGCAAATATCATTGGCCGCCGGGCCCGCGTCCCGCGGACCATCCGGGTCTCTCCGAACTGGGGCTGTGAGACGCCTTTCGGCTGCGAGAACGCGGCGCCTTTTGCGGCTCGGGGCGCGAAACGCCATCTCCGCGCTATCGGAAGAAGACTAAGAGGGAGCGTTCGCCATGCAAACGACGATCAGAAAATCCGCGGATCGGGGAACGGCGCGCCTCGGCTGGCTCGACAGCCGCCACAGCTTTTCCTTCGGCGGCTATTTCGACCCGGCGCATATGGGTTTCGGCCCGCTGCGCGTCATCAACGAGGACCGCGTCGCCCCCGGCGGCGGCTTCCCGACCCATCCGCATCGCGACATGGAGATCGTCTCCTATGTGCTCGACGGCGCGCTGGCGCACAAGGACAGTCTCGGCGCGGCTTCGGTGATCCGGCCGGGCGACGTTCAGCGCATGACCGCCGGAACGGGCGTGACGCACAGCGAATACAACGCCTCGGACGAGGCGCCCGTCCATTTTCTGCAGATCTGGATCGTTCCGGAACGCGAGGGGCTCGCGCCCGGCTACGAGCAGAAGCGCTTCGCCCCGGCGGAAAAGCGCGGCCGGCTGCGGCTCGTCGCCTCGCGCGACGGGCGCGACGGCTCGATCACGGTGCATCGCGACGTAGATGTTTATGCGACGGCGCTCGCGCCGGGCGAGCGCGTCGCGCATGAGATGCGGCCGGGACGCGGCGCCTGGGTGCAGGTCGCGCGCGGCGACGTCTTGGTCAACGGCGCACGGCTCGAAGCGGGGGATGGGCTTGCGGCGACGGGCGACGGCGAACTCCTTCGCGAAGGCGGGAGCGAGTCCGAGGCGCTGCTTTTCGACATGGGGATGTAGGAACGCCGCAGGCGCGGGGGATCGACGTCCCCGGCGCCCGCCGGCTTCCGGTTGACGGCCCGCCGCCAATCCTTAGTTTCGCGCGTCGAAACGTCGCGCAAACGGAGACCACGCCGCCGTGGATGCGAGCCCGCCACTCTATTTCGGCGACGACGCGGACGCCTATTTCGCCTTCCGCCCGCCCTATCCCGGGGCGCTGTTCGACTGGCTCGCGGGCGTTGCGCCCGCGCGGGGGCTGGCGTGGGATTGCGGAACCGGCAGCGGTCAGGCCGCGTTGGGCCTCGCGCGCCATTTCGACAAGGTGGTCGCCACAGACCCGGATCGCCGCCAGCTCGCTCGCGCCCCGAGGCGCGCCAATATCGACTATCGCCTCGCCGCCGCCGAGGCCGATGTCGGTCTGACGGAGGAAGTCGACCTCGTCGCCTGCGCCTGTTCGATTCACTGGTTCGATCTCGACGGATTTTATCGTGTTGCTGCGCGGGCTCTGAAGCCCGGCGGGATCATCGCCGCCTGGACCTACGACTGGCCCTGGACCGGCCGCGCACCGCTCGACGCCGTCTTGCGTCACCTCAAGGACGACGTGCTCGGCCCCTTTTGGGGCGAGAACGCCGCACTCTATTTCGGCGGCTACAGAACGCTCCCCTTTCCCTTCGCCGAGCGGGACGCGCCCCTTTTCGAGGCTCCGATCGCGCATTCGAGCGCCGATCTGAAGCGGTTCCTCGCGACCTGGTCCGCCGTAACGAAATATCGGGCCCGTCGCGGCGCCGATCCGCTTCGCCTCGTCGAGCGGGAACTCGACGCGGCCTGGCGCGCCGATCCGCCCGCCCTGCCGTTGCGCGCGCCCCTGCACATGCGCTGCGGCGCGAAGCCCCTCTTGGCCTGAACGCCGCCGCCCGGGCGAGGCCGAAGGCAAGAACGAAAAAAGAACTTGGCATTGAGAACAAATCATGCACAATCGGGTCAGCGCCGTTGCCCCGGTCCGCCAAATCGTGCCAGAAGGGATGTCAGCTGTGAGCCAAGCCAATCTCCGCCTCGTGGAAGGATCGTCCGTGGACAAGACCAAGGCGCTGGACGCCGCCCTGTCGCAGATCGAACGGGCCTTTGGAAAAGGGTCCATCATGAGGCTCGGCAAGAATCAGAAGGCCGTCGAGATCGAGACCATTTCGACCGGGTCTCTGGGCCTCGACATCGCGCTTGGCGTCGGGGGCCTGCCGCGCGGTCGCGTCGTCGAGATTTACGGGCCGGAATCCTCGGGCAAGACGACGCTGACGCTCCATGTCATCGCGGAGGCCCAGAAGACGGGCGGGGTCTGCGCCTTCGTGGACGCCGAGCACGCGCTTGATCCCGTCTACGCCCGCAAGCTCGGCGTCAATCTCGACGAGTTGCTGATCTCTCAGCCCGACACCGGCGAGCAGGCGCTCGAAATCACCGATACGCTGGTGCGCTCCGGCGCGGTCGACGTCCTCGTCGTCGATTCGGTCGCCGCGCTCACGCCGCGGGCGGAGATCGAGGGCGAGATGGGCGACGTCCAGCCGGGACTCCAGGCGCGCCTCATGAGCCAGGCGTTGCGCAAGCTGACCGCCTCCATCGCGCGTTCCAATACGCTCGTCATCTTCATCAACCAGATCCGCATGAAGATCGGCGTGATGTACGGCTCGCCGGAGACGACAACCGGCGGCAACGCGCTCAAATTCTACGCCTCCGTGCGCCTCGACATCCGCCGCGTCGGGTCGATCAAGGACCGCGACGAGGCGATCGGCAACCAGACCCGCGTGAAGGTCGTCAAAAACAAGGTGGCGCCGCCTTTCAAGCAGGTGGAATTCGACATCATGTATGGCGAGGGCGTCTCGAAAGTCGGCGAACTCATCGATCTCGGCGTCAAGGCCGGCGTCGTCGAGAAATCGGGGGCTTGGTTCTCCTACGATAACCAGCGTCTCGGCCAGGGGCGCGAGAACGCCAAGTCCTTTCTCCGCCAAAACCCGGAAGCGGCGGCGCGCATCGAGCAGGCGATTCGCGAAAACGCCGGTCTCATCGCCGAAAAGATCCTCGACTCCGGGAACGACGACGACGCGGCAGAGTGAGCGGAACCCGCTCCCATGGCGACGAAATGCGAAAGGCCCGTTCCCCGGGCCTTTTTCATTGCCGAAACGCCTCGGGACTGGCATATCGCCCGCAATCCCGGACGTTCGGCGCCGCCGCAGCGCCCGCGCGCCCGGCGCCGTTTTCACCCGATGATCGGAAACCTGCCGATCACGCTCCAGAGAGACGCAAAGAGATGAGTGGCGTCAACCACATCCGTTCCGCCTTCCTCGACTACTTCGTCAAGAACGGCCACGAAAAGGTCGCGTCCTCGCCTCTCGTTCCCCACAACGACCCGACCCTCATGTTCACCAATGCGGGCATGGTCCAGTTCAAAAACGTCTTCACCGGCGTGGAGAAGCGCCGTCAGGCGCGCGCCGCTTCCGCCCAGAAATGCGTGCGCGCCGGCGGCAAGCACAATGACCTCGACAATGTCGGCTACACCGCCCGTCATCACACCTTCTTCGAAATGCTTGGGAATTTCTCCTTCGGCGATTATTTCAAGGAAGGCGCGATCGAACTCGCCTGGGGTTTGATCGCCCGCGAATTCAAGCTCCCTGTCGATCGCCTCCTCGTCACGGTCTATCACGACGACGACGAGGCTTTCGATCTCTGGAAGAAGATCGCCGGGTTCCACGACAGCCGTATTATTCGCATCGCCAGCTCCGACAATTTCTGGAGCATGGGCGACACCGGCCCCTGCGGCCCCTGTTCCGAAATCTTCTACGACCAGGGCGAGGCGCTCGCGGGCGGCCCGCCCGGCAGTCCGGACGAGGACGGCGACCGCTTCCTCGAATTCTGGAACCTCGTTTTCATGCAATATGAGCAGGTCGCCCCCGGCCAGCGCGCGCCCCTGCCCCGCCCCTCGATCGACACGGGCATGGGCCTTGAACGCATCGCCGCGCTGCTCCAGGGCGTGACGTCGAATTACGACATCGATCTCTTTCGCGCGCTCACCGGAGCCGTCGCCGAATTTACCGGCGCGCCCGTCGCCGGCCCGCGGGCTGCGAGCCACAGGGTCATCGCCGACCATCTGCGCGCCTCCTCATTCCTGGTCGCGGACGGCGTGACCCCCTCGAACGAGGGCCGCGGCTACGTTCTGCGACGCATCATGCGCCGCGCCATGCGCCACGCGCAGATCCTCGGCGCGAAAGAGCCCCTCATGTGGCGCCTCGTCCCCACGCTCGTCGCCGAGATGGGGCAGGCCTATCCCGAACTCCTCCGCGCCCAGGCGCTGATCGTCGATACGCTGAAGACCGAGGAAACCCGTTTTCGCGCGACCCTCGCCCGCGGCCTCGCCATTCTCGACGAAGAGACCGCCGGCCTCGCGCCCGGCGCCAAATTTTCCGGCGAAACCGCCTTCAAACTCTACGACACTTACGGATTCCCGCTCGACCTCACCGAGGACGCGCTTCGGCCGCGCGGCATCGCCGTCGACAGAAGCGCCTTCGACGCCGCCATGGAGCGCCAGCGCGCCGAGGCCCGAAAGGCCTGGGCCGGCTCCGGCGAAACCGCCACCGAGACGCTGTGGTTCGCCCTGCGCGAACGCCTCGGCGCGACGGAGTTTCTGGGCTACGACAGCGAAAAGAGCGAAGGCGTCGTCACCGCCCTCGTGCACGACGGCGCTGAAGCCTTCACGCTCAAGAAAGGCGATCGCGGGGCGATCATTCTCAACCAGACGCCTTTCTATGGCGAGTCGGGCGGACAGGTCGGCGACGTCGGCCTCATCGCCGGCAAGGGCGTCCGGTTTCGCGTTGAGAATACGCTTAAGAAACTCGGGGACGTGATAGTTCACGAGGGAGTGGTCGAGGAAGGGGAGATCGTTCCCGGACTGGCGCTTGAGCTCGAGGTCGACCACGGCCGCCGCCGGGCGGCGCGCGCGAATCATTCCGCGACGCATATTCTCCATGAGGCGCTGCGGCAGGTGCTCGGCGACCATGTCGCCCAGAAGGGCTCCCTCGTCGCGCCGGAGCGCCTGCGCTTCGACTTCACGCATCCCAAGCCGTTGAGTGCGGAGGAACTCGCGCGCGTCGAAACGCTGGCGAATGAGATCGTGCAGGACAATTCGCCGGTCGAAACGCGCGTCATGGCGCAGGAAGAGGCGATCCAATCGGGCGCGCGCGCGCTCTTCGGCGAGAAATATGGCGACGAGGTGCGCGTCGTCGCGATGGGCCGGCCCGGCCCAGGCGCAGGTCACGCCTTTTCCGTCGAGCTTTGTGGGGGAACTCACGTCGCGCGCACCGGCGACATCGGGCTGATTGCAATTGTCGGGGAGAGCGCCGTAGCTTCCGGCGTGCGCCGTATCGAAGCGCGCACGGCGGAAGGCGCGCGAACCTATCTCGTTTCGCAGGCGCGCGCGCTTCAGGACGTCGCCGCCCTGATGCGCGCCCCGGTCGACGAAGCGCCGGGGCGACTCGCCCAGCTCATCGAGGAACGCAAGAAGCTCGAGCGCGAGCTTGCGGACGCGAAACGCAAACTCGCCATGGGCGGCGCGGGCGGGAGTTCTGTCGGCGGGGAGCCCCGCGACATTGGCGGCGTCCGGCTCCTGGCTCGCGCCGTCGAGGGCATCGACGCGAAGGATTTGAAATCGCTCGTCGACGAGGCCAAGAAGACCGTCGGATCGGGAGTGGTTGCGATCGCCAGCGCCTCGCCGGACGGCAAGGCGGGCATCGTGGTCGGCGTCACGCCGGACTTGACGGAACGATTCAGCGCTGTCGATTTCGTCCGGGCCGCCAGCGTCGCCCTCGGCGGCAAGGGCGGCGGCGGTCGGCCCGACCTCGCCCAGGCGGGCGGCCCCAACGCAGCCGCGATCGGCGACGCGCTCGCCGCCGTCGAAAGCGCGCTGCGGGACAAGGCGGCTCCGTGACGGCGAGCGATCGGCGGCACTGGTATTTCCGCCTGAGGCGGCGCGTTCATGTTGTTCTGGACGGCGGCGCGCATGACCGCGTCACGCGCATTCTCCACCGCGCCCTCATTGCGCTCGTCGCACTGTCGGTTCTTTCGGTCGTTCTGGAATCGGTGCCGGAATATGAGCGGCAATACCGGCGCGTTTTTCTTGCGATCGAATATCTCGCCGTCGGCGTCTTCACACTGGAATATTTGCTGCGATTGTGGTGCGCGCCGGATCATACGCCATATTCCGATCGAACGCCGGTAGGCGCGCGGTTCGCATTCATCGCTTCCGGCTCCGCGATCGTCGATCTCTTGACGATTCTTCCGGTTTACCTCTCTTTCTTCTTCGCGGCCGACCTCCGCGTTTTGCTGATTTTGCGTCTGCTGCGATTTTTCAAGCTCGCGCGCTATTCGGCAGGCATTCGAACGCTGGTGGCGGTCATGGAAGCGGAACGCAAAGCCCTGCTGGCGACAGCGATTCTGCTATTTGGCGCCGTGCTGTTTTCCGCGACCGCCATCCATCTTGCGGAACACGACGCGCAGCCCAAGAATTTCGGCTCGATTCCCGCCGCTATGTGGTGGGCGATCGTTACGATCACCACGGTGGGTTACGGCGACGTCACGCCCTTGACGCCGGCCGGACGCATGATCGCCGCGATCACCATGGTCGCGGGCTATGTGATGCTAGGCCTTCCGGTCGGCATCGTCGCCACAGCCTTCGCGGAGGAAATTCACCGGCGGGAATTCGTCGTTACCTGGAGCATGGTCGCAAGCGTGCCCCTCTTTCGCACGCTCAACGCATCGGCGATTGCGGAAATCATGCGCTATCTCAGCGCGCAATCCGTTCCGGCCGGCACATTAATCGTGCGCCGCGGGGAGATGGCGCAATCCATGTATTTCATCGCAGAAGGCGAAGTGGAGATCGAACTGCCCGGAGAGTCCGTGCGGCTGGGGCCTGGACAGTTCTTCGGCGAGATCGCCATCTTACACAAGACGCTGCGAACGGCCAATGTGCGCGCGACGGAGCCGACGAAGCTCCTGATCCTCGACGCCTATGATTTGCAGACGTTGATCAACCGCAACCCGGAGATCGGCGAGGCCATCAGGACGGTCGCGGCGACGCGATCGGAACTGGCGCCGGAAGAGCAGCGCGGCGACATCATCGAGGCGGAACTCGAAGAGCCGTTGCCGCCGCGTGCGCCGACAGAGGAAAACTAGGCGGCGACGGAGGCCCGCATTTCCTCTAGCTGGGCGAGCTTTTCCGCCGCGACCCGGCGCGCCTCGTCGCTCTTGGCGTCGGCCAAATCTTCCCTGGCGTCTTTGATGTCGCCATCGAGCTTGGCGAGGTCGATGTCGGCGAGCGGGACGGCAAGCTCGGCGAGGATCGTGAAGCCGTCTGCGTTGACGTCCGCGAAGCCGCCGCGCACGAACAGCTTCTCGACCTTTCCGTCGCCGCCCGCGACGGTGACCACCCCGGACTTCAGCGTTGTCATCACTGGCGCATGGTCTTTGAGAACCGTGAACTGGCCCTCTGCGCCGGGCGCCGCCACGCTTTCGACGTCGCCCGAAAACAGGAGCTTCTCGGGGGAAACGAGTTCGAAGTGGAAAGCGGCCATGTCAGTCTCCGGCGGCGCTGAACGTCACAACCGATTGGCCGGCGTTCCCCCGGCCGTCAGTTTTTTGGCGAATGCGGAGCGGGCGCTTTCCCACTCCGCGCGTTTCATTGGCTCAGGCCGCTTCCTTGGCGAGCTTGGCGGCCTTTTCGATCGCCTCCTCGATGGAGCCCACCATATAGAAGGCGGCCTCCGGAAGATGATCGTATTCGCCCTCGACGAGTCCCTTGAAGCCCTTGATCGTATCGGAAAGGGCGACCAGCTTGCCCGGCGAGCCGGTGAAGACTTCGGCGACGTGGAAGGGCTGCGACAGGAAGCGCTCGATCTTGCGGGCGCGGGCGACGACCAGCTTGTCCTCTTCGGAGAGCTCGTCCATGCCGAGGATCGCGATGATGTCCTGCAGCGACTTGTAGCGCTGAAGGGTCGACTGCACCTTGCGGGCGACTTCATAATGCTCCTCGCCGACAATCGCCGGCGACAGCATGCGCGAGGTCGAGTCGAGCGGGTCGACGGCCGGATAGATGCCCTTTTCCGCGATCGAGCGCGACAGAACGGTCGTGGCGTCGAGATGGGCGAAGGAGGTGGCGGGCGCCGGGTCGGTCAGGTCGTCGGCCGGCACGTAAATAGCCTGCACAGAGGTGATCGAGCCCTTGGTGGTGGTGGTGATGCGCTCCTGCAGCGCGCCCATGTCGGTCGCGAGCGTCGGCTGATAACCCACGGCCGAGGGAATGCGGCCGAGAAGCGCCGACACTTCCGAGCCCGCCTGGGTGAAGCGGAAGATGTTGTCGACGAAGAAGAGCACGTCCTGGCCCTGGTCGCGGAAGTGCTCGGCGACGGTCAGGCCCGTCAGGGCGACGCGCGCGCGGGCGCCCGGCGGCTCGTTCATCTGGCCGTAGACAAGCGCGGCCTTGGAGCCAGCCGCGGAGCCGTTGACGGGCTTCTTGTTGACGCCGCCCTCGATCATCTCGTGATAGAGGTCGTTGCCCTCGCGGGTGCGCTCGCCGACGCCGGCGAAGACGGAGTAGCCGCCGTGGGCCTTGGCGACGTTGTTGATGAGCTCCATGATGAGCACGGTCTTGCCGACGCCCGCGCCGCCGAACAGGCCGATCTTGCCGCCCTTGGCGTAAGGCGCGAGGAGGTCGACGACCTTGATGCCGGTCTCGAGGATTTGCGCCTCGGTGGCCTGCTCCGAATAGGACGGGGCGGGCTGGTGAATGGCGCGCCGGTTGGCGGTGACGAGCGGGCCGGCTTCGTCGACCGGCTCGCCGATGACGTTGATGATGCGGCCGAGGCACTCGTCGCCGACCGGAACCGAGATCGGCGCGCCGGTGTCGAATACTTCCTGGCCGCGGGTCAGGCCCTCGGACGTGTCCATGGCGATGGTGCGCACGGAATTCTCGCCGAGATGCTGGGCGACTTCGAGAACAAGGCGCTGGCCTTGGTTCGTGGTCTCAAGCGCGTTGAGGATCTCGGGCAGGTGGCCGTCGAACTTCACGTCGACGACGGCGCCGATGACTTGGGTGATGCGGCCCGTGGGCTTGTTGGCGGCCATTTTACGTCCTCGTCTATTTTAACGATCAGAGCGCTTCGGCGCCCGAGATGATTTCGATGAGTTCCTTGGTGATCATCGCCTGGCGCGACCGGTTGTAGAGGGTCGTCTGCTTGCGGATCATGTCGCCGGCGTTGCGCGTGGCGTTGTCCATCGCGCTCATGCGCGCGCCCTGTTCGGAGGCGGCGTTTTCGAGCAGCGCGCGGAACACCTGCACCGAGATGTTGCGCGGCAGGAGATCGGAAAGGATCTCGTCCTGGCCCGGCTCGTATTCGTAGGACGGCTGCGGACCTTCCTGCGCTGGCGCGTTCTCATTCGCGGCGATCTGCGCCGGGATGAGTTGCTGCGCCGTCGGGATCTGCGCGATCACCGACTTGAACTTCGAGAAGAACAGCGTGGCGACGTCGAACTCGCCCGCTTCGAACATGGCGATGACCTTCTTGCCGATCTCGTCCGCGTTCTCGAAGCCGATCGTCTTCAGGCCGCGCAGCTCGATGAGCTCCACGATCTCTTTCTCGTATTGGCGTCGAAGCTGGTCATAGCCCTTCTTGCCGACGCAGAGAATTTTCACCGTCTTGCCCTGGCCCTGAAGGCGCTGGGCGTGATCGCGGGCGAGTCGAACGATCGAGGAGTTGAATGCGCCGCAAAGGCCGCGCTCGGCCGTGGCGACGACGAGGAGATGCACGTCGTCCTTGCCATTGCCCGAAAGCAGCTGCGGACCGCCGGTGGAGACGCCGGCGGCGAGATTGGCGAGCACGGATTCCATGCGCTCTGCGTAGGGACGCGCGGCCTCGGCCGCTGTCTGCGCGCGGCGCAGCTTCGCCGCAGCGACCATCTGCATGGCCTTGGTGATCTTCTGCGTCGCCTTGACGGAAGAAATCCGGTTTCGAAGATCCTTCAACGAGGGCATGAGCGTGCTTCTTGTCTGGAGGCCGTCGCGCGCCCGCTAATGGGCGCGCGAACCGTCAGCATCGGATCAGGCGAAGGACTTCGCGAAGGTCTCGACGACGTTCTTGAGCTTCGCTTCCGTCTCGGCGGGAAGATCCTTTGTCGAACGGATGCTCTCGAGAATGTCGCCGTGCTGCGAGCGCAGCAGGGCCAAAAGGCCGTCCTCGAAGGCGCGGACGCGGTTGACCGGCAGCGGATCGAGATAGCCGTTGACGCCGGCGTAGATCACGCAGGTCTGCTCTTCCATCTTCAGCGGCGAGAACTGCGGCTGCTTCAGGAGCTCGGTGAGGCGCGCGCCGCGGTTCAGCAGACGCTGCGTCACCGCATCGAGGTCGGAGCCGAACTGGGCGAAGGCCGCCATTTCGCGGTACTGGGCGAGCTCGCCCTTGATCTTGCCCGCGACCTTCTTCGTGGCCTTGGTCTGCGCGGACGAGCCGACGCGCGACACGGAGAGGCCGACGTTCACGGCCGGACGGATGCCTTGATAGAAGAGGTCCGTCTCAAGGAAGATCTGGCCGTCGGTGATCGAAATCACGTTCGTCGGAATGTAGGCCGACACGTCGTTGGCCTGCGTCTCGATGACCGGCAGAGCCGTCAGCGAACCGGCGCCGCGATCGTCATTGAGCTTGGCCGCGCGCTCCAGAAGACGGGAGTGCAGGTAGAAGACGTCGCCCGGATAGGCTTCGCGGCCCGGCGGACGGCGCAGCAGCAGAGACATCTGGCGGTAGGCGACGGCCTGCTTGGACAGATCGTCATAAATGATGACGGCGTGCATGCCATTGTCGCGGAAATATTCGCCCATGGCGCAGCCGGCGAAGGGCGCAAGGAACTGCATCGGGGCCGGGTCCGAGGCGGTCGCCGCGACGATGATCGAATATTCGAGCGCGCCGCGCTCTTCGAGCACCTTCACGAACTGGGCGACGGTGGAGCGCTTCTGGCCGACGGCGACGTAGACGCAATAGAGCTTCTGACTCTCCGGCGCGCCTTCGACGTTGAGCGGCTTCTGATTGAGGATCGTGTCGAGCGCGATCGCGGTCTTGCCGGTCTGACGGTCGCCGATGATCAGCTCGCGCTGGCCGCGGCCGATCGGGATGAGCGCGTCGACGGCCTTGAGGCCGGTCGCCATCGGCTCGTGCACCGACTTGCGCGGAATGATGCCGGGCGCCTTGACGTCGACGCGGGCGCGCTGCGTCGCCTTGATCGGACCCTTGCCGTCGATCGGATTGCCAAGCGCGTCGACGACGCGGCCGAGAAGCTCCTTGCCGACCGGAACGTCGACGATGGCGCCGGTGCGCTTGACCGTCTGGCCTTCCTTGATGTCGCGGTCGGAGCCGAAAATGACGATGCCGACGTTGTCGCTTTCGAGGTTCAGCGCCATGCCGCGGACGCCGTTCTCGAACTCCACGGTCTCGCCGGCCTGGACGTTGTCGAGGCCGTAGACGCGGGCGATGCCGTCGCCGACGGACAGAACCTGGCCGACCTCGGTGACCTCGGCCTCATTGCCGAAGTTGGCGATCTCGTTCTTGAGGATCGCGGAAATTTCTGCGGCGCGGATATCCATCAGCCGACCTCTTTCATGCGTGTGCGGATTGAGTTGAGCTTGGTGCGGACGCTAGCGTCGACCATGCGCGAGCCGAGTTTGACGATGATGCCGCCGACGATGGCGGGATCCGTCCTGACGTTGAGGCTGATCGACTTGCCGCCGGTGACGCCAGCGAGCGCCTGACGCAACGCCGACTCATGGTCGGGACGCAGCGGGGCGGCGACGGTCACGTCGGCGCGCACGAGGCCCTTCGCCTTGTCGTGGAGCGCCTGATAGGCGGCGATCATGTCGGGAAGAACGAAAAGGCGGCGCTTGGAGGCGACGAGACGAATGAAATTCGCCGCAATGCCGGTAATCTGCGCCTTGTTTAAAATGGCGTCGAGCGCCTTGACCTGCTCTTGCGCCGTGAAGACGGGGCTCCTCACCAGGCGCTTGAGGTCCGCGCTCTCGTTGACGAGACTCTGGAACGCGGCGAGGGCCGCGGCGACCTCGTCGGCGGCGCTCTTTTCGGACGCCAGTTCGTAGAGGGCGGAGGCGTAGCGTCCTGCGACGCCGGAAGGCGAAACCCCGTCTTGAGCCACTTGGATCGCTCGTCAAAATGCGCATCGTTCGAAGCGCCGCCCGCGACGCTAGCGCGCATTCGCGGCAGATAACGGTTAGCTTCGAGCGACGGATGCTGTAGGAACAAGGAACAGGAGCGGCAGCGCCCCAGTCCCGAGGCGTGCGGTCCCTAACACAGCAGATTTTGCGGCGCAACCCGTCATGGCGCCGCGCGGCGCGCGAATTTCGAGCGACGGCTGCGACATTTCATGAAGGAGAAACCGCCCATGACCAAAGCTGTCGTCGGAATCATCGGCGGCTCAGGCGTTTACGATCTCCCCAGCGCCGTCGACGTCCGGCGCGAGCGCGTCGCGACGCCGTGGGGCGATCCGTCGGACGAGTTCGTCATCGGCGAGATCGGCGGCGTCCGGGCGGTGTTCCTGCCGCGGCACGGACGCGGGCACAGGCTCTCGCCGTCGACGATCAACTACCGCGCCAATATCGACGCCATGAAGCGCCTCGGCGTCACGGACATCATCTCCGTCTCTGCCTGCGGTTCTTTCAAATCGCAGTTTTTTCCTGGCCTTTTCGTGCTCGTCGACCAGTTCGTCGATCGCACCTTCGCGCGGCAATCCTCTTTCTTCGGAGACGGCTGCGTGGCGCATGTCTCCATGGCGCATCCGATCGCGCCGAAGCTCTCCGCGCGCATCGCGAAGGCCGCGCGCGACGAGGGAATCGAGATCGCCGTCGGCGGAACATACGTCTGCATGGAGGGGCCGCAGTTCTCCACCTACGCCGAATCGCTGCACTACAAGGCCTGCGGCTTCGATCTCATCGGGATGACGGCAATGCCGGAGGCGAAACTCGCGCGCGAGGCGGAGATCTCCTACGCCACGGTCGCCATGGTCACGGATTTCGACTGCTGGCATCCCGAGCACGACCATGTGGACGTGGCGTCGGTGATCGAGATCGTGCGCAAGAACTCGGCCGCCGCCGCGCGTCTGATCGCGCGCGTGCTGAGGGATTTTCCGCCCGAACACGAACCCTGCCCCGTGGGCTCGGACCGCGCGCTCGACAACGCGATCCTCACGGCGCCCGACGCCCGCGACCCGGAATTGATGAAGAAGCTGGACGCGGTGATGGGGCGGCTGAACGCCCGGTCAGGCTGACCGGACCCCGCCCGGCGGGCAGACGCCGGCGGTTTCGACGGCCGGTTGGAGAGCCGCTTCCGTGACAGCCGGCGCGGCCTCCTCGACGGCGAGCGCGGACGACAAAAGGGTGACGAGCGCAAGCAGGCGCAGAAGGGGGAAGAGAAAAAGCGTTTTCATGCGCGCATTACCGCCCCGCCCTGCTTTCGAAAATCTTAGGGAAGGCGGTTGCGGAAAATTAATCGGGACTCACGCCTAACGGGGCGTTTCGGGCGCTGGGCCCCGCCGGCGGCGCGCAATCGCGCGGCTCAGTAATACCACCAGCCGTTCCGCCACTGGCCCTGCAAACGCAAGGGCGGCGCAGGGCGGCGGACGCCGGCGCCGCCGCCGTAATAATCTCCCGAATAGCTACAGCCGATGCAGCCCCCATAGCCCGGGAACCCCGGCGGCGACGGCGGGAATGGCGGGAACGGCGGCCGCCCCCCGGGGCCTGGGGGAACCGGCGGGACGACGCGCCAGGCGCCGGATTCGTCCGCGCGCGCGGCCATTGCGAGCAGAACGCCCGACAGCAGGCAGATGCGAAAAATCATCGGCGTCATCCCCGGATCGGCGTCATCCCCGGACGGCGGCGGCCGCCTTATCGACGCCGAGTCTCGGCGGCCGGGATTGTCCGAAACTGACGCGGCGCGAGCCGGCCCGAGTTGTGCTATGAGCGCGCATCGCCACGAAGTTCACAGGGGTCCAATGCCGCTTCGCTCCGCCATCCGCACTATTCCGGACTATCCCAAGAAAGGCATTCTCTTCCGCGATATCACCACGCTGCTCGGCGACGCCAAGGCGTTTCGCAAGGCGGTGGACGAGCTGGTGCAGCCCTGGGCGGGGACCAAGATCGATAAGATCGCGGGCATGGAGGCGCGCGGCTTCATCCTCGGCGGGGCCGTCGCCCATCAGCTCTCGGCGGGCTTCATCCCGATCCGCAAGAAGGGCAAATTGCCGCACAAGACCGTGTCGGTCTCCTATGCGCTGGAATATGGGACGGACGAGATGGAGATGCATGTCGACGCCGTCGCGCCGGGCGAGCGGGTGATCCTCGTCGACGACCTGATCGCAACGGGCGGGACGGCCGAGGGCGCGATCAAGCTCCTCCAGAAGATGGGCGCGAAAGTGGCCGCCGCCTGTTTCGTCATCGATCTGCCGGACCTCGGGGGCGCGAGGAAGATCGAGGCGCTCGGCGTGCCGGTGCGCGCCCTCGTTTCCTTCGAAGGCCATTAAATCGGCGAAGTTCGAGTCGAATTTGCAAAGCCGACGGCCTGTTCCGGGTTCGACGCATCTCCAATGTCGCTTCGTCCTTCTCATTTCCTGTTCGTCGCCGTCGCCCTCGCCGCACTCGGGGGCGGCGTCGCATTTCTGCGCTTCATGCCCGGCGCGGGCGGACGGCAGGCCGGCCCCGCCACCGGCAAGGTCGCGACGGTGCGGGCCGGGCATCCGGCCGGCGGCGCCATCGTGCCGGGTCTTCGCCGCGCGGCGGCGCCGTCCGTCGTCCCGGCCCCTCCCGCCGCGCTGGCGCGCCAGGCGCCCCCGCCCGCGATGCTCGCGCAACAGCCGCTGACGACGTCGGGGCCCGGGCCCGCCGCGGCCGCGCCGGAACAACAAGCAATGGGGCTGGAGGGCGTCGTGTCCTTCCCGCCGCAGCCCGCGGCCGCGCCCGCCCCGCCGGCCCGTCCGACGGAAATGGACGCAGCCGACGCGCGCGTCCCCCTGCCGCCGTCGCGGCCGGCCGATCTCGACAAGCTTGCCACGCTCGCGACGCCGGCGGAGCCGCCGGCTCCGGCGCCACAGCCTGCGCCCCCCGCGGCGGGCCCGGCGGCGCCCGCCTCGCTGTCGCCGTCCGCCGGATCGACTTGGTCGATCCCGCAAATGCCCTGGCATCAGCCAGTCGGCGCGTCGCCGACCGCCCCGGAGGCCGCGCCCCAGACGGCGGAGGCCACCCCCGCGCCGGTCACGCCGGTCTATGTCGACGAGCCGCTGCCGCCGTCGCGGCCGGCCGATCTCGACAAGCTTGCCGCGCTCTCCGCCCGCCAGCCGCAACCCGAGCAGGCTCCGGCGGCTCCGCCCGCCGAAGCAGCGGCCGGCGCCGCCGCGCCGCAAGGCCAGCAGGTCGCCCGGCTGCCGGAGCCCACGCTGCGGCCGGCGCCCGACGACGCCTTTCAGGCCCCGCCGCCAAAATTCGGCATGGGCGATCCCGTTTTCGTACGCATTTTCAAACAGGAAGGGCAGCTCGAGCTGTGGCTGAAAAAGAACGGCCGCTACGCGCTCTACAAGACGTTCCCGATCTGCAAATGGTCCGGCAGGCTGGGACCGAAGCTCAAGGAGGCCGACTACCAATCGCCGGAAGGCTTCTACAGCGTCTCCGCCAAGCAGTTGAACCCGCACTCGAACTATTATCGCGCGTTCAACGTCGGCTATCCCAACGCCTTCGACCGTCAGAACGGCCGCACGGGCGGCCTCGTGATGGTGCATGGCGCCTGCAAGTCGGTCGGCTGCTTCGCCATGACGGACAAGGGCATCGAGGAGATTTACGGCTTCGTCGAGGCCGCGCTGAAGGCCGGCCAGAAGGAGGTCCCCGTTCATATTTTCCCCTTCCGCATGACCGAGCACAATCTCACGCGGGAGGTCGGCGGCGGATGGCTCGCCTTCGTCGGCGGGGGCGGCGGCAATGCGCAATGGGCGGACTTCTGGAAGAACCTCAAGCAAGGCTATGATCTTTTTGAACAGACCGGCGAACCGCCCGTCGCCTTCGCCTGCGGGGATCATTATGAATTCGGCGGGGGCTCGGCCTCCTGCCGTCGCGTCGCGGGCTGGTAGCGTTCAGCTTCGCTTAAGCCCGGCGCGGGCAGGATGCGCGGGTCCGAGCCCAGAGAGAGAACTTCATGCCGACGTTGAAAACCATCCTCGCCGCCGCCGGTTTTTCCGCCGCCCTTTTCGGCGCGGCCGGAGCGCGGGCGGGCGGCCCCAACGCGCCGCTGTGCTTCGCCCTCCAGAACAATTTCAACCAATGCATGCTGCAGCAACAGCGGCTCAACGCCCGGAACGCCTACGCCAACAGGTGGGACGACTGGGAGGGCTGGGACGATCCCTACGCCTACGAGCGGCGGCGCTGGCGTCACCAGCGCGCGGTGAACAAGCAGGCCGAATGCGCACGCTGGCTCTATGCGATCCAGCAGAATAACTGCGTGCAGTGACGCCGACGCTTCGGCCGCCCGCCCCTCGATCTGGGCCGCCATTGACAATTGCGCCCCCGCCGGTTAGCTCTGTCCTTGCTTCGTCGCGGCGGCATCGCCGCGTTTTTCTTTTCGGGAAGCGAAGCGCAACCGGTCAACTGCCAAAAAGCCGGCCCGCAACGCATCGCGTAGAAAAGCCGCAGGCCTTTTCGTGTCGCGCGATGCGCAGAAAACGCGAGAGCCGGGCTCGAACACAGGAAAAAACGATGTTCGCAGTCATCAGAACCGGCGGCAAGCAATACAGCGTGTCCGCCGGAGATATCATTACCGTCATGGCGCTCGACGGCGCGCCGGGCGACAAGGTGACCTTCGACGAGGTGCTGATGATCGGGGGCGACTCCCCCAAGATCGGCGCTCCCACCGTCGCAGGGGCAGCGGTTTCGGGCGAGATCGTCGAACAGACGCGCAGCGCCAAGTCGATCGCCTTCAAGAAGCGCCGCCGCCAGAACTCCAAGCGCAAGCGCGGTCATCGCCAGGATTTGACGCGCGTCAAGATTCTCGCGATCTAAACATCGGAATTCGCGGCGGCCCGCAGCCGCCCTAAAGGACCAGTTCGGAGCAGGACAATGGCTCACAAAAAAGCAGGCGGTTCGTCTCGCAACGGCCGCGACTCGGACGGCCGGCGCCTCGGCGTCAAGAAGTTCGGCGGCGAAGCCGTCGTGGCCGGCAACATCATCGTGCGTCAGCGCGGCACCAAGTGGCATCCCGGCCGCAATATCGGCATGGGCAAGGACCATACGCTCTTCGCGCTCGTCGACGGCGTCGTGGAATTCAAGTCCACCCGCGGACGCTCGAGCGTATCCGTAGTTCCGGCCGCTCAGGCCGCAGAGTAAGGCGGACGGGATCGTCGACGACCCTCCGCCGGCCCTTCCCCGGCGGACTGGTCGTCTGACCCCGCGCAAGGAGCAAAAGGCTCCCTAGCGAAAGTCCGGAAATGGCCTAACTGGGCTGCCAGGGGAATGCGGCCGACGCTTTCCCCGAGTCGTCCTCGCCGGGGCCGCAGCCGGTCATTCGCTTGGAGCCTTTTATGTTTCCGGAAATTACCCACGACGACGTTTTCAGGCTGGAAACCGAGCGGATGTGGTTGCGCTGGCCCCGCATGGCCGACGTCGACGCCTTCGTCCGGCAGGCCGGCGACCCGGAAGTTGCGCAGCAGACATCCGCCATCCCGCATCCTTACGATATTCGCGACGCAGAGCAGTTCATCCGTCGCGCCCGCGCGGAGAACGAGTCGGGACAGGGCCTCGTTCTGGCGCTGGCCTTCAAGCGGCGGCCGAACGAGGCGATTGGCGTCATTGGCGCGCATGGCTCCTCCTTTCGGGGAACCGCCCGTCTCGGCTATTGGCTCGGGCGCGAGTTCTGGGGCCAAGGATTGATGACGGAGGCCGCCCGCGCTTTCGTCGACCTCATCTTTGGCGTCTCGTCGCTCGGCGAGATCGTCTGCGACGCGCTGCCGGACAATCTCGCCTCACGCCGCGTGCAGGAAAAACTCGGCTTCGCCAGTCTCGGCGCGATGGAGATAGACGCGCCCGCGCGCGGCGGGCGGGTCACGGTGGAGCGCACCCGCCTCACTCGCGGCGCGGCGCACACCGCTTTCGGGGCGCGACGCCCCAGACTGACCTCGACGTGAGCATAGAATGAAATTTCTGGATCAGGCCAGGGTCTACGTCCGTTCCGGCGACGGCGGCGCCGGTTGCGTGTCGTTCCGGCGGGAAAAATTCATCGAATTCGGCGGGCCGGACGGGGGCGACGGCGGCCGCGGCGGGGACGTCGTGGCCGAATGCGTCGACGGGCTCAACACGCTCATCGACTATCGCTACCAGCAGCATTTCAAGGCCAAGACCGGTATGCACGGCATGGGCAAGAACCGCGCCGGCGGGCGCGGCGCCGACGCCGTGCTCAAGGTGCCGGTCGGCACGCAGATCTTCGAGGAGGACGAAGAGACGCTGATCGCCGACATGACCGAGGTCGGTCAGCGCGTCGTGATCTGCAAGGGCGGCAACGGCGGCTTCGGCAACGCCCATTTCACAACGTCCACCAACCGCGCCCCGCGCCGCGCCAATCCCGGCCAGCCGGGCGAGGAGCGCACCATCGTCCTGCGGTTGAAGCTCATCGCCGACGCCGGTCTCGTCGGCCTCCCCAACGCCGGCAAATCCACTTTTCTCGCCAGCGTGACCGCGGCGAAGCCGAAAATCGCGGATTACCCCTTCACCACCCTCCACCCCGGCCTCGGCGTCGTTCGCCGCGACGGGCGGGAGTTCGTGCTTGCCGATATCCCTGGCCTGATCGAGGGCGCCCACGAGGGCCACGGCCTCGGCGACCGCTTCCTCGGCCATGTCGAGCGCTGCCGGGTGCTGCTGCACCTCGTGGACGCCACGGGCGAGCACGCGGGCAAGGACTACAAGACCGTTCGGAGCGAACTCGCCGCCTATGGCGCCGGTCTCGACGAAAAGCCGGAAATCGTGGCGCTCTCGAAGATCGACGCCGCCGATCCCGAACATCTGAGGAAGCAGCGGGACCGCCTCAAGCGCGCCATTGCGAGCGCCGGCCCGCCGCCGGAACGGCGCGGCCCGCTTCTGACGCTCTCGGCGGCCGCCAGCCTGGGCGTGACCGAAGCGCTGCGCGCCGTGGGCGCGGCCATCGACGCGTCCCTCTCGCAAGAAATCGCTGAGAAAATCCCGCAGGAGTGGCGTCCCTGAGCCGATGGCCGGGCGGATGCGCCATTGACCTTCAGGCCGGCAATGAATAATTTCCGCGGTCATGACGGCTCGGAGCGACAGGACCAGACATTTTGGCTCGGCGGCGGCGACGCTGCTCGTGGCCTATTTGCTTGTCCTGCAAGGCATCGCCGCCGGCGTCGTCACCAGCGCGCGCGGCGCGGCGCTTTTCGCCGACGCCATCTGCCTGAGCAAGAGCGCCGGGCCGCTGGAACATACGCCGGGAACGCCGATACGGCCCTCCCGTCATGCGGACGCCTGCTGCGTCTTCCATTGCGCGTCCCTCGGCGGCGCGGCGAGTCCCTCGCCGTTCGTCGGCGAAACGCCGCCGCCCCTGTCCTATGTCGAGGCGAAACTCGCCTTCGACCACGCCCTGCCGAACGCCGGGGCGGCGACCCCGCCTCTCGGCTCTCGCGCGCCCCCCGCCCTGATCTGAAGCTGGCCGCGGCCTGCGGCTCGAACGCCCGTTCCATCCTCGGGAACGGGTCTGTCCTAGTAGCGTCTCCATCGGAAGTTGAGCTTTGAGCAACAGAGCTATCGAAGGGCGTAGGCCCGCCGCAACGATCGTTCGTCGACGATCGTCTGGAGCGCATTCAGTGACGTCGGATCATGGAACAGAAATCGCAGCCGGCGCGAAAGCCGGTCAAAACGGTCGCACGCATTTCGTCACGTGAGCGCCGCTGCTCGCAGAAGGGCAAACTGACAGCCAGCGTCGAAGGCGCCATCCGCATCGGCGCCGGGACGGAGGCGGGCGCGGAAACGCCGTCGAAGCGGGTCGTTGAAGTCGTCGAGATGTATTTCGACGCGGAAGGGCGACCGATCAAGCGCAAGGGGCTCGGCGCGGCGCGCGTCGCCCGCGCCTATGACGCACAGGGAAATCAGGTCGAGGAGGCCTATTTCAACGCCGGAGGCAAACCGACCGTCCCCAAGGACGTCGGCGCGGCCCGCATCGCCTGGCGATATGACGACAGCGGCCGCCGGATCGAAGCCGCCTTCTTTGGCGCCGACGGGGCGCAGATCCATCGCCCGGCAAGCTTTCGCAAGCGCGCCGCCGAGATCTGACCCCGGCCGCCCTCCCGCGCGTCGCCGGCGCGCGGGAGAGCCGCCGCTACCTCACGGCGGCCAGCAAAAAGCCGTCCCAGCCCTTGGAGCCCACCGTCTGAATGGCGGTCGCCGACACGCGAGGCTCCGCCGCGACGCGGTCGAAGAGCTTCCGCGCCCCGAGCCCCCCATCCTCCCTCGTTTCCGGATCGGCCACCGCCCCTTCCCGCACGACATTGTCCACGACGATGAGCGCGCCCGGCCGCGAGAGCCTCAGCGCCCAGCCGAAATAAGCGGCGTTGTTCGCCTTGTCGGCGTCGATGAAGGAGAAGTCGAAAGGCCCGCCCCCTTCCGCTTCGATCGCCGGAAGGATGTCGAGCGCGGCGCCGACGCGCAGGTCGACCCTTTCGGCGAGCCCTTCCCGCGCGATGTTCCGGCGCGCGACTTCGGCATGTTTCGGGTCGCACTCGATGGTGACCACCTTGCCGCCGTCGCGCAGCGCGCGCGCCAGCCAGATCGTCGAATAGCCGCCGAGCGCGCCGATTTCGAGAATCCGCCCGGCGCCGATGGCCGACGCGAGCAGATGCAGGAATTTGCCCTGCGGCGCCGAGACGTCGATCGCCGGCAGCCCCGCCAGCGCATTCGTCTCGAGCGTCGCGTCCTGCCGCTCCGACGCGACAATCAGCCGCGCGCCGATGTAATCATCCACTGATCGCCAGTCTTTCGTCATGTCACTGTCTCCCCTCCGAGCCTGCGCTTGACGGTTTCTTCTCCAAAACCATTTGACGTCCATCGACGCTTCATGCGAAGTGCCGATGGTTCAAGCGCGCCTCGCGCGCCGGAACGAAGAAGGCTTGATGGCCGGATGTTTCGCGCCTCAGTCTTCCTGTGGCCGGCGCCGCTCCCGTCGAGCCGGGATTTATGGGAGTGAAACAGATGATCAAGCTTGTTTTGACGACGGCCGTTGCGGTCGTGGCCTTCAGCGCCTCGGCCTATGCTGCTGGTTTCTCCGTCACGGAAATCGCCGCCTCGGGCATCAAGCGCGCCAATGGCACCTGGACGCTCAAGACCGAAGGCGACAAGGTCACCGGCAAGGCCGACATGCAGCTCGACAACGGCACGGTCATCACCTACACGCTCGACGGCAAGATCGAAGGCGGCGTTTACACGGTGAACCTCAACGATCGTACCGACGGCAAGAAGGATTGCGTCTGGACCGGCACCGCGAAAGAAGGCGCCAAGGTCTATGAAGGCCCGGTCACCTGCGGCAGCGAGAAGTTCGTGATCCGCGCCGGCGTGCAATAAGCCGCTCGCAGTTTGGAAAGACCAAGCGCCGGCCTGAGGCCGGCGTTTTAATTTTGACTGCCAGGCAGCGTGGAAAGAGGCCTCTCAAGCCTCCTCCATCGCCTCCAATTCGCCGATCAGCCCCTCGATCATCTCGAGGCCGATGCTCCAGAAGGCGGGATCGCGCGCATCGAGGCCGAAGGGCCTCAGCAGCTCGTCATAGGGCTTGGCGCCCCCGGCCTCCAGCAGGGCAAAATAGCGCTCCGCGAATCCGTCATGGGCTTTCTGGTAGACGCCGTAGAGCGAATTCACGAGGCAATCGCCGAAAGCGTAGGCATAGACGTAGAACGGCGAATGGATGAAATGCGGGATGTAGGCCCAGAAGGTCTCGTATCCCGGCCCGAGCCGGATCGAGGGCCCCAGGCTGTCGCCCTGCACGCTCATCCAGATGTCGCAAATCTGATCGGCCGTGAGTTCGCCGTTGCGGCGCTCCATATGGACCCGACGCTCGAAGGCGTAGAAGGCCATTTGCCGCACGACGGTGTTGAGCATGTCCTCGACCTTGGAGGCGAGAAGCGCGCGCCGTTGCGCCGCGTCCCCGGCCTGGGCCAGCAGGGCGCGGAACGTCAGCATCTCGCCGAAAACGGACGCCGTCTCGGCAAGCGTCAGCGGCGTCGGCGCCATCAGCGCGCCCTGCCGCGCCGCGAGCACCTGATGCACGCCATGGCCGAGTTCATGCGCGAGCGTCATAACGTCGCGCGTCTTGCCCTGGAAATTGAGCAGCACGTAGGGGTGCGCCGAAGGCACCGTCGGATGCGAGAAGGCGCCCGGCGCCTTGCCCGGCCGCACCGGCGCGTCGATCCATTTCTTGTCGAAAAATTCGCCGGCGATCTGCGCCATGCGCGGCGCGAAGCCGTCGTAGGCGGACAGCACGATGCTGCGCGCCTCCTCCCACGAATAGCGCTTGCCGGGCGTCGCCGGCAGCGGGGCGCTCCGGTCCCAGTAGTCAAGGGCGTCCTTGCCGAACCACTTGGCCTTCAGCCGGTAATAACGATGCGACAGACGCGGATGCGCCTCCGTCACCGCCTTCGCCAGCGCCTCCACCACTTCGCGCTCGACCCTGTTGGAGAGGTGACGCGAATCGGCGACGTCCCGGAAGCCGCGCCAGCGATCGGAGATTTCCTTGTCCTTTGCGAGCGTATTGGTGATGAGCGAGAAAACGCGGAGATTGCTGCGCAGCGTTTCGCCGATCGCCAGCGCCGCCTCCCGCCGTTTTTCCTCCCGCGGATCCTGCATGAGGTTGAGGACCGGCTCGATCGCCAGTTCCTCGCCGCCGACCCTGAAGCGCAGCGACGCGATGGTTTCGTCGAAGAGCCGGTTCCACGCGGCCGCTCCGGAAATGTATTTCTCGTGGAACAGCTCTTCCAGCTTCTCATCGAGTTCGTAGGGCTTTTCCTTGCGGATGTCCTCGAGCCACGGCTTCCAGCGCGAAAGCGGCTCCTTCGCCGCCGCGGCCATGAGCACGGCGTCGTCGAGACGGTTGAGTTCGAGCTGGAAGAAGAGAAGCTGCGCCGAGGCGTTGGTCACCTTCTCCTGAACGTCGCCGTAGAACTTCGCACGCGCCGGATCGGTCGTGTCGCCGCTGTAAAGCAATCCGGCAAATGACATGAGTCGCCCCAGAAGATCCTGCAGCGCCTCGTAGCGGGCCACCGCTTCGCCGAGCCTAACGCTGGCGTCGGCGCTGGACGCGAGTTCTGCGAGTCGCCCGCGGTAGTCCTTGCCGAATTGGGCGACCTCTTCCGCGGCGCGGGCGAGATCGGCTTTCAGCCGCGGCGAATCGGTTCCCTCGTAAAGATCGGCGAGGTTCCACTCAGGCAAGGTCTCTGATAGCCCCGCCGCGGCCTCCGCCGGCGAAGCTGTGACAACGGAAATGAAGCGCATGGCGAAAACCATCGAGAGTTGCGGACGCCTTCGGGCGAACCCCGCTTCATATGGTCAAAGCCCAAGCGCGATCAACCCGCGCGAGATGGCCGCCGCGCGCCCCCGCCACGCTCTGCGACGATAAAAACTTTCTAAATTTCATCAGGGGTTATGCTCCATAATGACGCGTCGGAGGGCTGAAATTAACCACGCCTTTACACTGTTTCGCAACGATGAGCGCGCTGACAAAAATCGTTCCGGCTCGGGCGCTGCTGATCGGGGAACCGGAACATTCAGGATCAAGATGACCTCCATTATTCTGATTGCCGACGACGATCCGGTGCAACGCCGCCTCCTCGAAACCATGGTGCGGCGCTTCGGGTATGAGGCGGAAACGGTCGAGGGCGGCGAAGAAGCGCTCGCCCGTCTCACGAAACCCGGCGCGCCCGCCGTTTCGCTGCTCATTCTCGATCTCGTCATGCCCGATCTCGACGGGATGGGCGTGTTGACCCGGATGCGCGACGCGAAGATCGCGACGCCCGTCATCGTGCAGACGGCGCACGGCTCGATCGAAACGGTCATTTCCGCGATGCGCGCGGGCGCGCATGATTTCGTCGTGAAGCCCGTTGGCGCGGAACGGCTTCAGATTTCCATCAAGAACGCCCTGTCGGCGGACGCGCTCGCGGGCGAAATCCGGCGCATCAGCCGCCGTGCGCAGGGTCATCTCACCTTCAAGGATCTCGTCTCGCGCAGCCCCGACATGGCGCGCGTGATCCGCCTCGGCGAACGCGCGGCGAACTCCAATATTCCCGTGCTCATCGAAGGCGAATCGGGCGTCGGCAAGGAGCTCGTCGCCCGCGCGATCCAGGGCGGCTCCGACCGCAAGGGCAAGCCCTTCGTCACCGTGAACTGCGGCGCGCTGCCGGCCAATCTCGTCGAATCGATTCTTTTCGGCCACGAGAAGGGCGCGTTCACCGGCGCGACCGAAAAGCACAGCGGAAAATTTGTCGAGGCCAATGGCGGCACGCTTTTTCTCGACGAGATCGGCGAACTGCCGCTCGACATTCAGGTGAAGCTTCTGCGCGCGCTGCAAGAGGGCGAGATCGATCCCGTCGGCGCCAAGCGCCCCGTCCGCGTCGACATTCGCCTCATCTCGGCGACGAACCAGAACCTCATCGAACTCGTCAAGCGCGGACAGTTCCGCGAAGATCTCTTTTATCGGCTCAATGTCTTTCCAATCAGCATTCCGCCGCTGCGCGCGCGCCGCGAGGACATCGCCGATCTTGCGAGGCGCTTCGCCGCGCGCTTCGCCGCGGAAGAGGGTCGCAACATTCGCGGCATTTCCGCCGAGGCGCTTTCGCTTTTGACGAGCTACGACTGGCCCGGCAATGTCCGCCAACTCGAAAACACCGTATTTCGCGCCGTGGTGCTCGCCGACGGCGACGAGCTGACGGTGGCGGAATTTCCGCAAATCGCCGCGCATGTCGCAGGCTTCGACGTACGCGTGCCGCCTGTTCCCGCGACGGCGGCGCCTGCCGCGGATGCGCCGCGCGAACGCGAAATCGTGCGCGTCGAAATTCGCGATCCCAACGTCCTGCACCTGCTCGGCGCCACGGGCGAAATGCGCAAGCTCGACGAACTGGAGAGAGAGACGATCCGCTTCGCGCTGACGCATTACCGCGGACAAATGTCGGAGATCGCGCGCAGGCTCGGCATCGGCCGCTCGACGCTCTATCGCAAGATGAAGGAATATGGCCTCGAGGAAAACGGCGCGGAAGCGGGCGGCGCAGACAGTCTGGTGGCGTGACGCCGAAAATTGTGCGAGCCTCCCTGAAAAATGGAGGCGCGCATGACGACGCTTTACGACATCCAGGCGAAGACGATCGACGGCGAAACGAAATCCTTGCGGGATTATGCGGGCAAGGCGCTGCTCATCGTCAATGTCGCGAGCAAATGCGGCTTCACGCCGCAATACGCCGGGCTCGAATCGCTCCATAAAAAATATGCGGAGCGAGGGCTCGTCGTTCTCGGCTTTCCCTGCAATCAATTCGGCGCGCAGGAGCCTGGGTCCGAGAGCGAGATCGCCTCTTTCTGCTCGACGGCCTATGGCGTGACGTTTCCCATGTTCGCCAAGATCGACGTCAACGGCGACAAGGCGCATCCGCTCTACAACTTCCTGAAACAAGCGGCGCCGGGCATTCTCGGCTCCGAGGCGATCAAATGGAACTTCACGAAATTCCTCGTCGACAGGAACGGCAATGTCGTGAAGCGTTATGCGCCGACGGATACGCCGCAGTCGCTCGAAAAAGACATCGAGGCCGTGCTGTGAGCGCGTCGATCGACGTCGCGCGCGTCAGGGACGCGGATCCGCTCGAATTCGAGGTGACGGTGCGGGAAGGACAGGGCGAGACGCGCCATCGCGTCACCCTCGCGCAGGCGGATTTCGTCCGCCTCAGCGCGGGCGGCGCGGCGGAAGGCACGATCGAGGCGGCCTTCCGCTTCCTGCTCGACCGCGAGCCGAAGGAAGCGATCCTCCGCCGCTTCGACGTAAGCGTCATCTCGACTTATTTTCCGGAGTTCGAACAACGCCTGACCGATTATCTTGCGTAAGGCTCAAAAGGCCGCGCGCAGCCTCAGGCCGAAGACGTTGACCGGCCCGCGCGCGGCGTTGTGCGCGGGATTGACGAGAAGCTGATAATCGAAGGTCGCGTCGAGATCCTTGCCGAAGCCGAGCTTGTAATAGGCTTCTATGTTCTTCTCTCCGGCGTAGCTCAATGCGCCGTCGCCGATATAGACGCTCGTTCCGCCGAGCGCGAAATAACGGACGCGATCGCCGTGCAGGCCGCTCAGGGCGCCGGCGAGCCCAATTTCATCGTCCTCGCGGCCCCATGACTCGCCCGCCGCGACGAAACCCATGGAAAGCTGACGATCGACGTCCGTGTAGTCGACCGTCTCGTAGCGCCCGTCGGCCATGCTGGCGCGCAGGAAAAAGCCAAGGTTCGGCGCGATCTGCTGCTTGACGTTGATCCCGCCGCCAATCTTCACGGCGCGACGGCGCGCCGTGTCGAAACGCGGCGGAAAATCGCCGGTCAGGAAGGAGTAGTCGATCGCGTCGCCGAGCTTTGTGAGGCAACCATTGTCGCCATAGAAAAGGAGTTTGACGGCGCCCGGCTGGCCGAAAAGATCGTAGCGCGCCTCCAGTTCGCCAATTCCCATGAACTGACGGAACAGCTGCGGCTCGATGTCGAGCCCATTGGGGATGGTCGACAGCTGAAAGACGCCGCCGCGCGCCGTCCACCAGTCCTGTTTCCACTCGACCGCGAGGCCATGCGTGTATCCCCAGGAGTCGGCGGCGTAATCCAGAGCCCCCATGGAATTGAACGCGAAATTTAGAAAACCCGTCGTCGGATCGTGCGCGTAGATATTGTCGTCGAAAACGTCGCCCACGGCGAATTTGCCGAGCGTGACGATGATGCGGTCCTTGTCAACGAGGCCCGACACCTGGTTCTGCACCGATTCGAGCACCTCGCTACGCGAACCCACGTCCGGGTCGCTTCCGCGTTCTCCGCCGCTGTCGAGACCGATGATCTGGCGTAGAAAATACCGCTGGAACCGCATATAGGGCGCGGCGCGGCCGACCTTGGCGACCGCGCCGTTGACATAGGAGGCGGCGCCCACCGAATCGGCGAGTCCGTAACCCACGTCGATCTCGGGATTGAGATAGACGGCGCCGCCGTCCCAAAGCCTGAGACCCGCGAATATATTTGTCGTCGAACCGAAGTTCGCTTTCCCGCCCGACGGGAAACTGTTCGGGCCGTCATACCGGGCGGGAAAACGAGGATAACCCTGGACGACGTTCGTCGTCTGGGCGTGGATACTGTATTGCTCTTCCTTGGGCGGGCCTTGGTTCGCGCCGCCGTTCCCCGTCTGGCCGTATTGGATCGCGCCGGGGATTTGGTTCCTCTCGCCGAAGTGATAATTCACGCCAAAGCGCAGTAAGTGATTTTCGTTGCGAATGCGGGAAGCGTAAGTGAATCCCGCGCCATCGTCGAAAGTCTGCGTATTCAGCGATTGGCTCAGGAACAGATATTCCGCGCGCGCCGACCAGTCGCTGGCGAAGGCGTATTCGACGCCCGCGCCGAGGGCGAATTTCATCCGGGAGGATTGCGACCATGGAGCCGAGAAGGTCGCGCCCGCGATCGACAGCGTCGCCGGTCCTCGCGCGCCGCCCGCCGCAACGCCGCCGGTGAAATAAAAGAGCGCGCGATCGACGGCGACGCCCGCACGGCCGCGAATGGTCGCAAAGAAATTCGCGCTCGAATTGGAAAGGATCGTGAAGACCGGCGCCGGATAGGCGGGCGACGCGACATAGGCGCCGCTCGGACCGCGGCGGCCGTCGAGCAGGCCGAAATCCGTCTCGACGCCCCAGACCCACGGACCGCGACGCCAGTTGTAGCCCGCCTGCGCGCCCGCGAGCGCGCCCGGCCGCGTGACGGAGCCCGGATAGAGGTCGAACGCCGGCGAGCCGAAGCCGCTTCCCGCCTGAAGCCGCTCCCCGCCATGGAGCGGGAAACCAGCGCCGAAACTCGCGCCGACGTAAAGACCCGCCCAGTCGAAAGCCGGCGGGTCTTGCGCACAGGCAGGCGCGGCGGCGGACGCCCAGACGAGCGCCGCCGCGAAACCCCTGGCGCAGGCCTCGCCCGCGGATACGGCTTGTCGTCGCGAAGCTTTCATGACCGCGCTCTGGCGCAGGATTCGAACGAGGGACATGGCGCAGGGAGTGAACGCGCCGATTCGGCTCCGAGTAAAGGGCCAATGTGTGAATCCTGTGACGGTCTCGGCGCGCGCGGCTGGCACGCTTTTTGTGTAGCTCCTTGCGGCGTAAGGCCCCGACGCTCGCAAATATGGGCGCGGCGGCGAAGAGAGGAGCGTCGACAGTTGGACCAGCGCGTGACGCAATTCGATGAAATGAGCGGCGCAAATGGCGCGACCCGCGCTCCTTACGCCAAGCTTTCGCAATGGCTCGCCAGCGCGCCGCCGGAACTCCTCGACTCGCGGCGCGAACAAGCCGAATTGCTCTTCCGCCGCATCGGCATCACCTTCGCCGTCTATGGCGCGCAGGAGGCGACCGAACGACTGATCCCCTTCGACATCCTCCCGCGCATCATCGCGCGCAGCGAATGGAACGCGCTGGAGCGCGGCCTCGTGCAGCGCGTCACCGCGCTGAACCTTTTTCTCAAGGACATTTACGGCGCGGGCGAAATCCTGAAGGCCGGCGTCGTCCCGAGCGAGCTCGTCTACCGAAATCCCGGCTATTGCCCGGAAATGGCGGGCCGGCGCGTGCCGCACGACGTCTTCGTGCATATCGCCGGCGTCGACATCGTGCGCACGGACGATCACGGCTTCTACGTTCTGGAAGACAACGCCCGCACGCCCTCGGGCGTCTCCTACATGCTCGAGAACCGCGAAGTGATGATGCGGCTGTTCCCCGATCTCTTCTCCATGCACCGCGTGGCGCCGATCGAGGATTATCCGGACGAGCTGCTCGCGACGCTGCGCTCGGTCGCGCCGCCGCGCGCCTCGAGCGATCCGACGATCGCGCTGATGACGCCCGGCCAATACAACTCCGCCTATTACGAGCACTCCTTCCTGGCCGACAAGCTCGGCGTCGAACTCGTCGAAGGGCGCGACCTCTTCGTGAAGGACGACGTCGTCTACATGCGCACGACGGAGGGCCCGCGCCGCGTCGACGTCATCTACCGCCGCATCGACGACGACTTCCTCGATCCGCTGACCTTCCGGCCCGATTCCGCGCTCGGCGTCGCAGGACTAATGGGCGCCTACCACGCGGGCAATGTGACGCTCGCCAATGCAGTGGGCACTGGCGTCGCCGACGACAAGGCGATGTACACCTACATGCCGGACGTGATCCGCTTTTATCTCGGCGAAGAACCCCTGTTGCAGAACGTTCCCACCTGGCGCTGCCGGGAGCCGGTGGCGCTTGCTTACGTTCTCGACCATCTCGAGGATCTGGTGGTCAAGGAAGTCAACGGCTCGGGCGGCTACGGCATGCTCGTCGGCCCGCACGCGTCGAAAGCGCAGGTCGAGGAGTTCCGCGCGAAGCTGAAGGCGCATCCCGACAATTTCATCGCCCAGCCCACGCTGGCGCTCTCGACCTGCCCGATTTCGGTCGCGCAGGGAATCGCGCCGCGCCATGTCGATCTGCGTCCCTTCGTGCTCCAGGGCGCGCATGGGGTGCGCGTCGTGCCGGGCGGCCTCACCCGCGTCGCCATGACGGAGAAATCGCTCGTCGTGAACTCCAGCCAGGGCGGCGGCACCAAGGACACATGGGTCATCGACGACGCCATCATGGGGCAGGCCTGATGCTCGACGCGCTTTCTTCCTTCGAGGACTTCGACCGACGCGGCCACGCCGAGCCCGCCGCGCCTCCTTCCGCCGCTTTCGCGAGAATCGAGCAGGATATCCGGCGCGACCGCGCCAAGACGGAACGCCCCATGCTTTCAAGCACAGCCGACAATCTCTACTGGCTCGCGCGTTACATGGAGCGCGCGGATTTTCTCGCCCGCGCCATCGAGGCCTCGCGCCGCCTCGCCGCCCTGCCCCGGACCTATGGCGGCGCCGACACGGAATGGGAAAGCGTTCTCCTCTCGGCCGGCGCGGCGGCCGCCTTCGAACAGACGGGCAAGCCGGTCAACGAGGCGAGCGTGATCGAATTTCTCGCCTTCTCCCGGGAAAACCCCAGCTCGATCCGCAATTGCATCGAATTTGCGCGCGCCAACGCCCGCGCCGTGCGCACTGCGCTCACGGTGGAGATGTGGGAGGCGATCAACGGCGCCTATCTAGAAATAAAGGCGATGGAGGCCCGCCGCGGCGCCTATTCGTCGGACGAGCTCGGCCGCTTCCTCGAATTCGTGAAGCAGACTTCGCTCACCTATGACGGCGGCGCCTATCGCACCATGCTGCGCAACGACGCCTACTGGTTCTCGCGCGTCGGCCTCTTCGTGGAGCGCGCGGACAACACGGCGCGGCTCCTCGACGTGAAATACCACGTGCTGCTTCCCGAGAAGGAGGTCGTGGGCGGTTCGCTCGACTATTTCCAGTGGGCCGCGATCCTGCGCGCCGTTTCGGCGCACACGGCCTATCACTGGGTCTATCGCACCAGCATGAAGCCCTGGCTCGTCGCCGACCTGCTGATCCTACGACCGGAGATGCCGCGTTCGCTCATTTCCTGCTACGAGAGCATCGTGCGCAATCTCGACAATCTCGCCCGCGCGCATGGACGCCAGGGCGCCGCGCAACGGCAGGCGCGCAGCGTTTATGGCAGGCTCGAGACCCTGACGATGGAAAGCGTTTTCCAAGGCGGTCTACACGAATTCGTGCAGGGCTTCATAGGCGAGAACAACAGGCTCGGGACGCTGATCTCGGAGCAATATCTTTTCTAGCCGCCCGCGCCCTCCCATGACGGCATGGCGAGGGTTGGCCCCGCCGCGCGCCCCGCCCCTCGGCGCGCGGCGGCTTTCCTTTCCGATGGACCGCTCATGCGCATCCGCATCCGTCACGAAACCACCTACCGCTATCTCGAACCCGCCAAATTCGCGATTCAGCAGGTGCGGCTCAGTCCGCGCAATTACGACGGCCAGCATGTGACCGACTGGCGCATCGACGTGGACCGCGACTGCCGGCTGCTGCAAAGCGAGGACGCCTTCGGCAATATTGTGCATCGCTTCACGGCCGACGGGCCTCTGGAGTCGATCACAACGCTGGTCGAGGGCGACATCACCACCTTCGACACGGCGGGCGTCGTCTCCGGCGCGCTGGAGCGCTTTCCTCCCGCGCTCTATCTGCGGCAGACGCCGCTCACGGCGCCGAGCGCCGCCATTCTGGACTTCGCGCGCGAGACGACGGCGCCCGAGAAGGGAACGCTCGCGGCGCTTCACGCCCTGCTCGGGGCGCTATACGAAAAAACGACCTTCGACGCCGACGCGACCCATGCGGCGACGACGGCGGCGGAAGCCTTCGAACAGGGCAAGGGCGTCTGCCAGGACTTCGCCCATCTTTTCATCGCCTGCGCGCGATCCATCGGCGCGCCGGCGCGATATGTGAGCGGCTATTATCTGAGAACGGACGGCCCGGAGCAGGTCGCCGGCCACGCCTGGGCGGAGGCCTTTGTCGAGGATTTGGGCTGGGTGGGGTTCGATCCGGCGCATGGCGTCTCTCCAAGCGAACGCCATGTGCGGCTCGCCGTCGCGCTCGACTATCTGAGCGCCGCGCCGATCCGCGGCGCGCGCACCGGCGGCGGCGGCGAGTCGATGGAGGTCAAAGTTCGCGTCGCCCCGACCCAGAGCCAATCCCAAACGCAGTGACGGGCCGGTTCAGGCCGCCGCCTTGCCCGACGGCGCGTGGGTCGTCTCCTCGCCCGCCGACGCCCAGCGCAGTCCTTCGCGGCCATAGAGCAGGTCGGCCATGCCGCGGCTTTGCAACGTCTCGATGACGCGCGGCCACACGCCCTTCTGCTCCCAGCGATGGTAACGCGTATAGGTCGTGTACCATTTGCCGAATTCCGGCGGCAGGTCCCGCCAGGGCGACCCCGTGCGGGCGATCCAGAACACGGCTTCCAGGAAGAGACGGTTGTCGCGCCCGCTGCACCCCGGATCGCCGGCCTTGCCCGGCAACAACGGCGCGACAGCCGCCCAGAGTTCGTCGCTCAAAATTCGATCACCCACCCCAGCCTCCATCGACATGTCGTCCGGGCGCAGGACGGGCTTCTGGCCCGTGGAAACGAGCGCCCGCCGGTCCGAAGTCCGGCGTCGGCGCCGCCCGCGGCGGCGGCCGGTTCGGTCCAAGGCGGAAAAATCCTACCTAAGGTTGTATCAATTGGCAACGCAACCTTTACCGTGACGCAGGCCTCGCGAAAGCCTCCGCCGCGGCGCGGCGCTGGCGACAGGCAGACGGGCCGACGCGCCCCCGGGCGCCCCGGCGGGGCGCGCAGCCGTCAAGGACCGCTTGCGACTTGCGCCGCAGTGTGGCACAAGGCGCTCGTTTTCCGCAGCCGCGACGGCGCGGGGAATGAAACCGGCGCTGCAGTAGCTCAGTGGTAGAGCACTCCCTTGGTAAGGGAGAGGTCGAGAGTTCAATCCTCTCTTGCAGCACCATTATTTTCAAAGACTTGCGAAGAGCCTGGCAGGCGGCGTGGATCAAACACCCACTTAACGCCCGATTTGGCGTCCTCAAAACCCTATTTATGCACCTAGGAACCGCGTGTTATGGTCGGCGCATAGATTGAGGGCCTGATTATGGACGGGAAACTTCTTAGCATTACAGTTGCATTATATTTGGAGTTCTGACTCGATGGGACGCCATGATTCGGCAAGGGGATCATGGGATGTCGGGAGCTTCGATCGAAACGACGCTGGAGTTGTGGGCGTCGTCTCTGCGTGACGTGAAGCGTCGGATGCGGCCTCTGTTCACGCAGGAGCGCGTGGCGCGATTGGCGGAGCGCTTTCTGGACGGGTTGCTGGGCGAAGAGCGGCGCAAGACGGGCTGGATGCGCGCCGAAGCGGCGGGCGATCCGGGACCGTGGCGGCGGCAGGCAATTCTGGGTCGCGCGCGCTGGAGCGCGGATGGGCTGCGCGACATTGTGCGCGATTATGCGCTCGAAGCCTTGGCGGACGAAGATGCGGTTCTCCTTGTCGACGAGACGGGGTTTCTGAAGCAGGGTAAGGCCTCCTGCGGCGTCGCACGGCAATATACAGGCTCAGCGGGGAAGATCGCGAATTGCCAGATCGGCGTTTTCGCGTGCTGCGCCACAGAGCGCGGCCATGCGTTCATCGACCGCGAGCTTTATCCGCCCAAGAGCTGGACCGAGGATAAAGCGCGCATGGCCAAGGCGCATATTCCGCAGGAGATCGTCGACAGCGCGTCTGGCGGCTTTGCGACCAAGCCGGCGCTGGCGCTCGCTATGATCGAAAGAGCGATCAAAGCGAAGGTCCCATTCTCCTTCGTAGCGGCCGACACAGTCTAGGGCGTCGGCGATATCGAAATGGCCTTGCGGCGCGCTGGCAAAGGCTACGTGCTGGGCGTCAAATCCAACGAGCCGTTCCACTCCTGGGGCAAGTCGAAATTGATTTCGGGCGCAGCCAAAGAAATTGCGGACGGCTTGCCGGCCTCCGCCTGGCGCCGGCTCTCGACGGGCGCGGGGACGAAGGGCGAGCGCCTGCGCGACTGGGCCTATCTCGAACTCGCCGACCTCGACGCGGGCGATTACAACGATGCGCTTGCGGGCGTTTCCTGGACGCGGGGACTTCTGATCCGTCGCAAAATCGCCGACGGCGATCTTGCCTTTTTCACGACATGGGCCCCGAGCGGAACCTCAATCGAAAGGTTGACGAAAATCGAAGGCCGTCGTTGGGCGATCGAAGATAGCTTTGAAACCGCCAAGAACGAACTCGGCCTCGACCACAACGAGACGCGCTCCTGGCGCGGATGGCGCCGTCATGTTTCGCTCGTCATGCTGGCCTTCGCCATGATGGCTGCGATCCGCGCTCACGCCAATGCCGTTGCGCCGCCCCCAAAAACAATCCGCCGCACAAAGACAAGCGCGCGTCGCTTGTCGTCGAAGATTCCCTGATCCATTGGTCGATGCAGGAAATCCGCCGCTTGGCGACGCCCTTGGCGAGAAAACGCATTCGACCCGAGTTTATCATCGCCTGGTCGCTCTGGAGACGAGCCCATCAGGCCCAAGCAAGACGCTCCCATATCAAAATGCAACTGTCATGCTAGAACGCTTTCGCCATGGTCTGGCCGCGATTGTCGTTTTTGGATTTCTTTCGACCGCATGATCACCCCGGTCCGAGCGTTGTCCCATGGCGTTTTACGAGCCCTTCTCCAATCCATTTCCGACCAGACAATCCATCTGGTCGAGGCTGGATGTAGCGCGGTCCAAGGCGCGGCTTTTCGCGCATCTGGTCAGCGTCGTATTGCTGCAGGATATGCGCACCCGGTTCGGCGGAAGCTATCTTGGCTATATCATCGCGATTCTATGGCCTCTGACGCATTTAAGCGTCCTCGTCGCCGCCTATTATCTCCGGCACACGATATCGCCCATCGGCGATAGCCCGACCATTTTTGGAGCGACGGGCGCCGTTCCGTACATTCTCGTGCTTTACCCTGCGCGAATGATGGGATCGACGATGACGCAGAATTTTCAGCTGCTCAACATTCCCCTGCTTCGGCCTCTGCACATTATTGTCAGCCGTTCGATTCTCGAAACATTGAATGCGCTGGTGGTGCTTGCGCTTTTCCTCTTCGGGTTGTCGCTTGCGGATACCGCGATCGAGCCCGCTGAACCCGTAGAGGCAGCAGAAGCGATCCTCGCCGCGACCTATCTCGGCATTGGCCTTGGTTTTCTGAACCTGCTCTTCGCGCGCGTTCTTGGCGCGTTTTCGCTGATCTTTTTTAACCTTCTCATTATCGGGTCTTATCTCTTCTCCGGCGTCTATCTCCCCGTCAGCGCGATGCCGGAAAATATGCGCGACTACGTCCGTTACAATCCAATCTACATTATCGTCGAATGGATGCGGTCGGCCTATTACCTCGGCTATGAGGCGGAGCCGGTGAACAAACTGCTGGTCATCGGCGTTGCGACCGTGTGCCTCGCGATCGGGCTCGTCGGGGAGCGTTATCTGCGGGGAAAGTTCGTGAGCGCGATATAACCCTGGCGCTTCCCTTCGCGGCTTCTGCCGCCGACGTCGCCGCGCAAAATCACAACGACAGTCCGAGCCGCCTCGGCCGCGCTATGCCGCTCGGTTCGACGAAGGAGATCGGGGCTAAACCTCGCTCTCTCCGGGTCTGCTCGTCATATCGAGAGCCTCTTCATCGCACATGAGCCTCATCGCGGCGGCGATCGCTTCCGTTTCCGGCGTGTGGCCGGGCGTTACTGCTTCCCTCGCGCGGCGCAACGCTTCCTCCATGAGCGTGCGCCGAATGAAGTGGCGATCGAAAACGCGCATGACGTGGGCGACGCCCTCCGGCGTGACGCTGCGCCGGTCCGCGGCGAAATAATCCGTTCCCGAAAATCCGCCTGCGACGATTTCGTACGAGGGGAAATAGGCCGTCTGCGCCGCGCGGCGCGTAATTGCGTCGCAGGCGACCCGCAGCACGGATTTTGAATAGACCGTCGAGACCATCACATGGCGTGGTTCCGCTGTCGCGGCCAGCGGGACGGGCGATACGGTGAGAATCATGCGCGCCGACGGATTGACGCCCCGCAGCCGCTCAAGAAACGCCAGCATGTCGGAAACGACGTCGTCGACGCCGAGATTGAGAAACACGTGGCGCGTCTCGGAATAGTCTCCGCCCGCGACGCCCGGGCAGAGCGGAAAGACCGCACCGTCCTCCCGCGACGCCCAGGCCTCCGTCAGCCCGAGCGTGAAAATAAAGACGTCCAGTGTCTCGAAGGCTTCCCGCACGGCTGCGAAATGTCTTTCGCGATCGAGTTCGAGTTCGCGCTCGGAATTGAAGGCGCCGGGCTGGATTTGCGGGCGGAAGGGATCGACCGCCACGCCCGCGCCCTCGCGCCAGCAATTCTCTTTGGGCGTGAAGCGGCCATAGGCGCGGTCGAAGAGCTGAAGGAGCTGACGGCTGGTGTAGACATTTCCGTAGCGGGCTGAATAAACCCCGTAGTTGAGCGCCTCCGCGGCTTTGACGCCGATAAAGGGATGGGGCTTTTCGGCGACCAGAAAATTGCAGCCGCAGCGGTCGAGATAGCGGCCGATATGCTGGGCGAAGCAGCTCCCGGCGGTTGCGACCTTATCACGCAGCCCAAAACGGAACGGCGGCTCGGTCATCGGATCGATCGCTTCCGGCGCGACCTCCGCCACGGCGCGTCGCCAATAGGCGTGGGGCGGTAGCTTCGCGTAGGGGGTCGTTTTCATTTCCGCGCCTCGTCACGTCCGCCGCTGCGCGATGCGGATCGTCTGGTCGACCATGGCTTCGCCGAAAAGCGGGTTGGCGTGCGTGGCGTCGGCGCCCCAGGCCTCTTCCGCCAGAACGCCGGGCGGGACGATGAAACAGGCGGGCGCGGGCACGAAGGTCATGCCATGCCTGACGCAGATTTCTCGATAGAGACCGCTCTGCACGCGCCAGACCTTGTATCTGAACGTCTCGGACGACAGACGCGCCACGTCGACGGCCTTTTTGAAGAACTCCCCCGGATAGGCGACGATCCGCGCGTCCGGCAGCGGCGGCGGGGATTCCAGGCAGAAGACCGGGACCGTGACGACGCGCCGCAGAGCGTCGCAGATGCGAAAGGTTTCCGCCATTTTCTCGCGCAACGTTTCCCGCACCGCCGCCTCGGTCAGCGGCGTCGCGCCGGCCTCGAACGGAAGGTCGGGACTCTCGCCGAGGATGAAGTCGACAGGGTCGCGCGGCCGCATGATGGAGAGGGCGACATGCTCGTTCCCGTGGACCGAGAGCAGGACGCAGTCGGGACGCTCCTGCCGGAGGATGTCGACGAGCCGCGGATTGAGACGCGTTTCTACTCCCTCGCCGACGAGCGCGGGCGCGACCTCGGGGTCGTAAAGATATATAAAGCGCGAAGAAAGCGCGGCGCCCGCGACCCTGACGCCTCTGTCTTGCAGCGCGTAGCAGCCTTTCGCGACGGCGACGATGTGGCTGTGCCCAAGGCCGAGAATTTTCATTCGCCCGCGCGTCGCTCTCCGTCGCCTGTCTCGACGCCGATCGGTTCGCCCTTTTGAATCGGCCCGGAAGCCTGCCGCAAAACGCCGAGCACCCAATGCGCCCCCTCCGGCGTCCGGATGGCGCGGCCAATGAGTTCCCTGCCGCCCGCCGACATGGCGAAGGGCGCGCGAATCGCGATCATGTCGCGGCCGCGGTGGCCGTAGCGGTAGAAGACCTCGACTGGAATGGGTTCTTCGGCGGACATGACGCTCCTGCACATGGCCAAGCCGGCCGACGGCGGTCCATGACGATATAACTCCGTGGGGCGAAGGCCAAGCGCAGGCCGCGCATTTCACCGGGGCGGCGAGTCGTGCTAAGCCTTGCCCCATCCTCGAACAACGCTTCGTCATGATGAGCAATCCCTTCGAGACGGCGTCGCTTCAGGAGACGCCGACCGCCGAAACATTCGACGAGGCCTGTTATCTCGCCGCCAATCCCGACGTGGCCGAAGCGGTCAGGAGCGGCCGGCTGGCGTCGGGCCGGGCGCATTTCATGAAATTCGGGCGCGTGGAGGGGCGCCGTCAGAAAGTCTCGGAGGACGAAAACGTTACGGAGGAAAACCTCGACGAAGCGCGTTATCTCGCGGCGAATCCCGATGTCGCCGCCGCGGTGCGCGAGGGACAGTTCGTCTCCGGCCGCGCGCATTTCGAGCGTTTCGGAAAATTCGAGAACCGCCGCCAGAAGCGTCCGAGCCCGCTCGCGGCCATTCGCGCGCGAAAGCTCGCCCGGCTGCGGCCCCTCCTCCTCGATCCGCAGCGGCCGCTCGGGGCGAACGGCAAGTTTTCCTTCCTCGACGCGGAGACGCGCGCGCGCGACAATCTCGACGACGAGATTCCCGTCAGCGACAACGGCTACGACGACGAGACCGTCGCCCTCGTCGAGCGCTGCGCTGACGGGCTGATTCTCGACGTCGGCGCCGGCTTTCGTCCCGTCTACTACAGCAATGTCGTCAATCTCGAGGTGAAGGATTATCCCACGACGGACGTCATCGCAGCCGCCGACCGACTGCCGTTCCGGGACGCTTCTTTCGAAGGCGTGATTTCGATCGCCGTGCTCGAACACGTCAAGGATCCGTTCCAATGCGCGCGGGAGATCGCGCGCGTCCTGAAACCAGGCGGCTGGCTGAAATGCTGCGTGCCCTTTCTCCAGCCCCTGCACGGCTACCCGCACCATTATTTCAACATGACGCATGAAGGGCTGCGCGCCTTGTTCGAACCCCATCTCACGATCGAGCGCCAGGAAGTGAATCCGGCGACGCATCCGGTCTGGGCCATCGCCTGGCAATTGCGATCCTGGGGGGAGGGCCTTCCGCCCGCCGCGCGCAAATCCTTCATGCGCCTGCGCGTCGCCGATCTCGTGGGCTTCCCCGGCCCGATGCTGCAACAGCCCTGGGCGCGGGAGCTGCCGGTCGAGAAGCAGTTCGAACTCGCCGCCGCGACCATCCTTTTCGCGCGCAAGCCGGCCGGGCGCGCGCCATGAGCCAGGCGAGTCTCGCCGTTCACCGGGGTCAGGACGGGTGGCTTTTTCTCACGGGCGGCTCCAATTTCGTCACGACGCTTTATCAGCGCGAGGGCGGCCATCTGCCGGACGCCGCGCTCCTGCGCTGGCGCGACGCGATCCTCGCGCGTAAGGCGCGCTGCGATGCGCTCGGGACGGTCTATGCGCATGTCGTCGTGCCGGAGAAGCTCACGATCTACGGGCACAAGCAGGCGGAGCCGCTCGTCGATCCCGACCTCGCGCCGGCGCTCCGCCTCATGCAACTCTTCGAAGAAGGGCCGCGCGCGGCCGGCTATGTCGATCTCGTGGGTCCGATGCGCGCCTATCGCGACGAGACGGATCTCTACTGGCGAACGGACACGCATTGGACGCCGCTGGGCTGTCTGCTGGCCTATGAAACCCTGTGCGAGGCGCTGGGGCTCGAACAGAATCCCGAGCTGGTCCGCCGCCCTTTTCACGACGTGAAGCGGCCGATGGATCTCGGCTCGAAGCTCGAACCGCCGATCTGGGAGAAAATCCGCGAGGTCGCCTGGCTGAAGGACGCGCGCCGCATCTATCAGAACTCGGTGGTGCGCCTGCTCGAGACCCATGAATATGGGGGCGAAATTCACGTCGGCTGCCATGCGCGCTTCGAAAATCCCACGGCGCCGAACGCCCGCAAGGTCATGCTGTTCGGCGATTCCTTTTCCGGCGTCAGTCCGTTTCTGTTTACTGCGCTGATGGCCGAGACCGTGGCCGAACTTGACTTCGTCTGGTCCGCGAACGTCGACTGGAAGCTCGTCGAGCGGTCGCGTCCCGATATTCTCGTCACCGAGATCGCGGAGCGCTATATGGCTCTTCCCCCCAACGACCGCTTCAATTTGCGCGTGACGGAGTTGCGGCAGGCCATGCTCGGGCGCCGCCGCCGGTTCGAAGCGTGGTGGCGCGCGCGCCGCGCGGCGCGTCAGCGCTCCAGCAAAACGCCGTAGGCTTCCTTTACCTTGTCCCACTCGTTCGCGTCCCGCACCGCCGCGGCGAGCTGCGCGCCCCGGCGCGTCAGCTTGCGAAAGAGCCAGTCGTCGCGATAGGCGCCGGGCCCCTCGATGAAGTCGAGCTCCGCGAGAAGATCGAGCGCCGCGACGATCTCCTGGGCGCTCCTGTTCAGCGTGCGGGCGTAGTCCCCGACCGGCGCGAAGAACGCCTCCGGCGGCGATCGCTGGTCCCTTTCGAGCTCCAACAACAGGAGCCGCAACAGCTCGACGTCCCGCGCCATGTCTCCGTCGTCCCGAGTGTCGAAGCGCCGATCAGAAACCGAAACGCGGGCCTGCGCAAGTCAGGCGCGCCCGGCGTCGCGGGCGCGTCAGCGCCGGAACCTCCGCGCGAGGCCGCGCGAGAGCACGTAAAAGATCGGCGTGAAGACCAGGCCGAAGAAGGTGACGCCGAGCATTCCGCTGAAGACGGCGACGCCGAGAGACTGGCGCATCTCGGCGCCGGCGCCGTGAGAGATCGCGAGGGGCAGCACGCCAAGGATGAAGGCCAGCGAGGTCATCAGGATCGGCCGCAGGCGGGTTCGCGCCGCCTCGATCGCCGCCGCGAAACGGTCCTTGCCCTCGTCCTCGCCTTGGCGCGCGAATTCGACGATCAGAATGGCGTTCTTGGCGGCGAGGCCGATCAGAACCACGAGGCCGATCTCGACGAGAATGTTGCGATCGAGCCCGCGCAGCGCGACGCCGCTCATCGCCGCGAGGATGCACATGGGCACGATGAGAATGACGGCGAGCGGCAGGACGACGCTTTCGTAGAGCGCCGCGAGCAGCAGGAACACGAAAACCACCGCGAGGCCGAAGGCGATCATCGCCGTGTTGCCGGCGAGTTTTTCCTGAAGCGCGATCTCCGTCCACTCGAAGCCGAAGCCTTGCGGCAGGTTCTGGGCGGCGAGCGCCTCGATCATGGCGATGCCCTGACCCGACGATACGCCGCGCTCGAGATTCACCTGCACTTCTGCGGCGGGATACAAATTGTAGCGCGGCACGCGGAAGGCTCCCGTCGTGTCGCGGAAGGCGGCGATGGCGCCGAGCGGGGTCATTTCGCCCGTGGCGCTGCGCGTCTTGAGTTCCGAGAGATCGCGCAGCGTGAGACGGTGCGGATTGTCGGCCTGCGCCATCACGCGGTAGGTGCGGCCGAGGATGTTGAAGTCGTTCACGAAGACGGAGCCGAGATAGATCGACATGGTCTCGAAGACGCGCGAAATCGGCACGCCGATCATTTCGGCTTTCGTGCGATCGATGTCGGCGAAGATTTGCGGCGTGCGCGTGTTGAACAGGGTGAAGGCCTGCGAGACGCCGGGCATGCGCATGGCCGGTCCGGCGACCGACCAGGCGGCGGCTTCAAGCGCCGGCAGGCCCATGCCGCCGCGGTCCTGAACATAACCCTTGAGGCCGCCGCCCGTGCCGATGCCGGGGACGGCGGGCGGCTCCAGCACGAAGACGAAAGCCTCCTTGATCGGGGCCAGGGCGGCCCGGACGTCGTCGCGGATGGCGGTGGCGGTCAGGCCGTTTCTGTGCCGCTCCTCGAAGGATTTCAGCGTCACGAAAATGACCCCGGCGTTCGGGGCGTTGGTGAAGGTCGCGCCGTCGAAGCCGGTGAAGACGACGCTCGACTGCACGCCGGGGCGCTTCAAAATGATGTCCGCCGCCTGACGCATCACCGCATCCGTGCGGTCGAGGGAGGCGCCGGGCGGCAACTGGAAGGCGGCAATGAGATAGGCGCGGTCGAGCGTCGGCACGAGGCCCGTCGGCGTGCGGCGCAAAAGCTCCAGTCCCGCGCCGATGAGCGCGCCATAGACCGCGAGCGACACGAGCCCCATGCGCACCACGCGCGCGGTGAGCGCGCCGTAGCGCTCCGACAGGCGGTCGAAGAGATGGTTGAAGCGGTCGAAGAGGGCGCGCAACGGATAGCGCAGGGCGGCGAGACCGTGATCTTCCTCATGCGCCGCGTGCGGCTTCAGCAGGATGGCGGCGAGCGCCGGAGAGAGGGTGAGCGAGACGAAGGCCGAAATGAGCGTCGCCGAGGCGATCGTGATGGCGAACTGCTTGTAGAATGCGCCCTGAAGGCCGGTGATATAGGCGACGGGAATGAAAACGGCGCAAAGCACCAGCGCGATGGCGATCAGCGCGCCGCCGACTTCGTCCATTGTCTTGTGCGCGGCCTCCTTCGGGCTCATGCCCTGGGCGAGATAACGCTCGACATTTTCGACGACGACGATGGCGTCGTCGACGACGATGCCGATGGCGAGCACGAGGCCGAAGAGCGAGAGGGTGTTGAAGGTCAGGCCGACGAGCTTCATCACCGCGAAGCTGCCGACGAGGGAGACCGGAATGGCGACGACGGGGATGATCGCGGCGCGCCATGTCTGGAGGAAGAGGATCACGACGAAAATGACAAGAACGACCGCCTCGCCGAGCGTGCGCACGACCTCGTCGACGGACTGCTGGATGAACTCCGTCGGATTATAGACGATCGAGTAGTCGAGCCCGGTCGGAAACTGCTTCCTGGCCGCCGCCATCGCCTCCTCCACCGCGGCCGACGTCGCGAGCGCGTTGGAGCCGGGCTTCTGGAAGATGACGATGGCGGTGGCGGGATCGCGATCGAGATAGGCGTTGACCGTATAATCCTGCGCGCCGATCTCGACGCGCGCCACGTCGCGCAGCCGCACCTGTCCGTCGGCGTCCGCGCGCAGCACCACGTCGGCGAATTGCGCGGGATCGGAGAGGCGGCCGACCGTCCGCACGGAGAGTTGAAAGGCGCCCGGGGAGGCGGCTGGCGGCTGGTTGATGGCGCCGGCGGCGACCTGAAGATTGGCCGCGCGCAGGGCGGCGATCACCTCGCCCGCCGTCATGCCGCGCGCCGCCACCTTGTCGGGATCGAGCCAGACGCGCATCGAATAATCGCGCGCGCCGAAGACGCGCACGTCGCCCACGCCGTCGAGGCGCGCGAGCGAGTCCCGCAAATAGAGCGTCGCGTAATTGGAAATATATTGCTGGCTGCGCGATCCGTCGGGCGAGCGCAAATGCACCACCATCATCAGATCGGGCGAGGCCTTCTTCACCACGACGCCGAAGCGCTGCACTTCCTCGGGCAGGCGCGGCGTGGCGATGGCGACGCGATTCTGCACCAGAACCTGCGCGAGATCCACGTTGACGCCGGTCTTGAAGACGACGTTGATCGTCAGAAGCCCGTCGCCCGTCGATTGGGAGGCGATGTAAAGCATGTCGTCGACGCCGTTCACCTCCTGCTCGATGGGGGAGGCGACCGTCTGCGCAATCACTTCCGCCGAGGCGCCGGGATAGGTCGCGGCGATGGTGACGGTCGGCGGCGCGATGTCGGGATCTTCCGACACGGGCAATGAGCGCTGTGCGATCAGGCCTGCGATGGTAAGCAGCAGCGAGAGAACGGCGGCGAAGATCGGCCGTTCGATGAAGAAGTGTGGAAAGCGCATGTCGGCTTTCGAACTAGTTGGCCAGAGCGGCGATCGCGCCGTCCGTCGGCGCCACGGTCGCGCCGGGCCGGACCATCGGATTGGCGAGGCCGGCGGTGATCACGCGGTCGTTTGGATCGAGGCCGGACATCACGACGCGCAGTCCCTTGTAGAGCGGGCCGAGAATGACCGGCTTCGCCGCCACCTTGTTGTCCGGCGTGACGACGAGAACGATCTTGTTCGTCTGGTCCGAGGAGATCGCGGCGTCCGGCACGAGTAGGGCCGCGAAGTCGCCGCTGTTGACGCGCACGCGGCCGAAAGCGCCCGGCGTCAGGAAGAGATCCTTGTTGTCGAGAACGGCGCGGGCGCGGATCGTGCCCGAATGCGCATTGAGCTGGTTGTCGAGGAAGTCGATGGTTCCCGAGCGCTTCCAGTCGGTTTCGTCGGCAAGTCGCACGAAGGCCGGCGTCGGCTCCGTCTTTTGCCGTCCCGCGCCCGTGCGCGCGTAATGCAGATAATCGGATTCCGACACGTCGAATTCGAAATGGATCGGGTCGAGCTTGACGATCGTGGTCAGCAGCGTCGCGCCCGCCTGAACGAGATTGCCAGTGTCGATGCGCCGATCCGACACGCGTCCGGCGATCGGCGCGCGCACCTGCGTCCATTCCAGATTGAGCTCGGCGTTGCGCAGCGCCGCCTCGGCGCCCATCAGCTGGGCGCGGGCGGAGTCCGAGCCGCCGCGGCGCTGGTCCATGTCCCGCTTGGTGATGGCGCCGCCGCCGACGAGCGATTCGCCGCGCGCGACGTCTTTCGAGAGCATCGTCGTCTGCGCCTGCATGCGGGCGACCTCGGCTCGGGCGCTGTCGACGGCGATCTGATAGGGCCGCGGGTCGATGGTGAACAGCAGATCGCCCGCCTTGACGATCTGGCCGTCGGTGAAATGAATTTTATCGATCGCGCCGGAAACCCGCGGCCGCACTTCGACGCGCTGAACGGCGACGAAGCGGCCGGTGTATTCGTCCCAGTGGGGAACCGTCCGGGCGAGGGGCCGCGACACTGTGACGCCAGGCGCCGCCGGGGAGCCGTCCTGCGCTTCGGCGCCGCCGGGGAGGGCGGCGGCGGCCAGAACCGCAACAATTGTCGAGAAGAGCCGCGCGGTAAGCCGATTAGCGCGCTTTCGCGTCCGATCCATCTTGATGCTCGTCATGTCGGAGGGGGCGGCCGAGCCTGGGCCTCGAATTAAGTTAGAGCGCCGCGGCGGGCGCGTCCACAGCCGGCGGCGGCGAAACGGCGACTTTCCCGGCGCCGCGAACCATTTGAAAGACCGTGCGCTTTCTGCGAAGCCCAGAAAATAGCTCGTAAAAGTTTATTGCCACGTTCTGGGCAAACCTTGGACTTGTATACAATTTGTGGCAATGTCCGCCACGCGAGGGTTAATTTCCCGACTTCTACTCGCGCCAGGGTTGCATCTCTTGCCGACCGGCCCGGGCGCGTGGACGATTTTCCCGGGGCGAGCCCGGTCGCTGAAACGTTTATCGGAGGAGTGCTGATGAAGAAGCTAATATTCGCGCTGGCCGTGGCGGGCGCCCTCGCGCCGTCGCTGTCGCAGGCGCAGGTCAATATCGACATGTCGAGAGTCACCTGCAGCCAACTGCTGGCGATGCCGGCGGACGATCAGGCCGATTTCGCGGCCTTCATGAGCGGCTGGTTCGCTCAAAGGCGCGGCCGCACATTTATCGACATGGGCCTCTTCCTGAAGAATTCCGCAAGCGTGAAGGATTGGTGCGCCTCCAATCCGTCCGAGTCCGTCATGGCCGGTTTGCAACGCGCTTTCGACCAGAAATAACCAGAAGGGACGGCAACTCACATGATCCGCAAGCTCGTTTTCGTCGGCGCCGCCGCCGCCTTCGCCTTCGCCGCGCCGGCCTCGGCGCAGGTCACGATCGAAATGTCGCAAATCACCTGCAAGGATTTCGCGGGATACGACGACGCCACGAAGGATTTTATCGGGAACTGGATGAGAGGCTACTTCATGTCCTCGAGGAATCTCACCGTGATCGAGTCCCGCTATGTGAAGCGCAACACCGCGGTGATCGCGCGCTACTGCAAAAAGCGGCCGAAGTCCCCGCTGATGGAGGCGATTCAAAAAAACGCGCGTTGATTCGGAGAGCCCGGCCGCCGGTCGGGCTCTTCTTCGCCGCGGCCCGGCCGGGCTGCGCCGCAGGCGCCGCCGGATCTCCGGCGCAGAGCGAGGCCGACGCTTTTCAACCGAGAGCACAATGGACGTGCGCGCAAACGGCGTCAGATCGCCCCCCGGTTCTGTCAAAGTCCGCAGTCTTTCCGCCGTCCCCGGCGCGCTCGACGAAATGGGCGTCTCCCCCGCCGACGTGCTCGCGAGAGCGGGCATGCCTCCCACTCTCTTTTCCAACCCCGAGGAACTTGTCAGTTACGTCGCTCTGGGACGTCTCCTGCGGGGATGCGTCGAGGCGACGGGCTGCGATCATTTCGGCCTGCTCGTCGGAATGCGCCAGTCGTCTCCGGTTCTCGGGCTTGTCGGCTATGTCGCCGTGAACGCCCCCACTGTGCGGGCGGCGCTCGAAACCATCATTTCCTCGCTGAAGCTGAACGACACGGGCGGGCGTCTCGGCCTCGCCCTCGACAAGGGTTTCGCGACCCTGAGCTGGCTGGTCGCCGAGCCCCGGATCGACGCCGTCGAGCAGATCGAGGACGCGGCGATCGCCATCGCGTGCAACGTCATGCGAAGCCTGTGCGGCGATCAATGGCGTCCGACGGAAGTCTTCCTTCCGCGCAAGCGTCCGGCGAAAGGCGCGGCTCCCTATCTCAAATTCTTCAACGCGCCCGTGCGGTTCGAGACCGATCCCGCCGCGCTCGTCTTCGAAGAGACGAACCTCGATCGGACGATCGCCGGCCGCGATCCGGTTCTGCACGGGATTCTCTCGCCTTTGCTCGAAAAGGCGATGGAGCGGGACATCGAACGCAGCTTTCAGGAGGAGGTCTGCGCCATTCTGCGCGTCCAGGCGCTCAACGGCCCGCTGACGCCCGACCGGGTCGCCGCGTCGCTCGGCGTCAGCGTGAGAACGCTGTCGCGCCGCTTCGCCGCAGAGAACGTCACCTTTTCGGAACTGGCGCAGCGCGTCCGGTTCGAGGCCGCGCAACGGCTGCTGCGCACCGAAAAAAGCGTCGCCGACGTCGCCTCCGCGCTGGGTTACTCGGATCCTTCGGCCTTCATCCGGGCGTTCAAACAATTTTCGGGCCAAACCCCTGCGCGGTGGCGGCGGTCTCTGTAACTATGGTCAAGTAAAAGTAAAGAAAAGTAGACATCAGTCGTCAGCATGTCCTTCGACCCGGATGTTGTTGTTGTATTTTGGCAACAATGATAGGAAACCTATTGGATGAAGCCAGTTTTGGCTCGTGATGCCGATTTTTTGACGGTCGCTGCCGATCGGCCCCGGCGCGCCAATGATAGTTTCCCGGCGTGGAAATAACGCCGCTCGGACCCCAGGCTACCGTCCGAAACCAATGATGCGTAAGGATCCTGTCATGAAAAAGCTCGTTCTGGCGGCGGCCGTGTCGCTCGCCGCTCTCGGTTCCGCCCTCGCGGCGGACCTTCCTTCTCGGAAGGAAGCGCCGGTCTACGTTCCCCCGCCGCCTCCGCCTCCGATGTGGACCGGTTTCTACGCCGGTTTGAACATCGGCGGCAGCTGGAGCGCCAATAGCGTCAATCCGAACAGCCTCGCCCCCTACGCCAACAATGTGACCGGCGCGATCACCTTCCTCCCAGGCAATAACTCGGGCGGCAACACCGCCGGCGGCGTCAGCGGCGGCGGCCAGATCGGCTACAACTATCAGATGGGCGCCATCCTGCTCGGCGTCGAAACCGACTTCCAGGGCACGAGCATGAACTCCGGCGGCGCGAACAATTACGCCGTCTATCCCGGCGACGGCGCGGCTTTCGGCCCGCTGGGCAGCTTGTGGGTTCCGCTCACCTCGGGCGGCAATAACGGCGTCAGCCTCAACTGGTTCGGCACGGTTCGCGGCCGCGCCGGCTATCTGTTCACGCCCACCCTGCTCGCCTACGCCACGGGCGGCTTCGCCTATGCCGGCCTCTCGGCCAACGTCAACGGCTACAGCAACACCCGCACCGGTTGGACCGTCGGCGGCGGCGGCGAGTGGCTGTTCATGCCGAACTGGTCGGCCAAGGTGGAGTATCTCTACACCCAGCTTCCCGGCGGCGGCACGCAGGGCGCGTTCGGCTGGACCTGGGGAACCAACCGCATCACCCCCAGCTATCACACCGTCCGCGCGGGCGTGAATTATCACTTCAACTGGGGCTCGCCCGCTCCGGTCGTCGCGAAATACTGAGCGCGGCCGGCGGCGTTTCAGCCTCGCGCCGCCTCGCAAAGTTACGCAGAAAGCCCGGCGATCGTCGCCGGGCAATTCTTTTCATGGCGGCTCGGAGGGGGGCCGTTTGTCAAACTTCGGCGCTTGTGGTTTCTGCGCGCCAGGCCAGAAAACTGCGGCGCATTCCCAAAAAGCCTGGCGGCTCTCGCAGAATGCGCTTTGAAACAACTGAAGAGTGCGTCATGCGCCAATTGTCGACAGGTCCGTTCAAGCGCGCCGCGGCTCTCGGAACGCTGCTTGCCGGCGCGGTTCTGCTGCTCTCCGCCTGCGCCGCCGTCGGCCCGCGCGCGGTGGTTCCGCTCTCGGAGCGAAAGCATACGGTCGTTCTCGGCCTGCCCAATGCGCGCTTCTTCGTGGACGATCCGGCGGCGATGGCCGCAGAGCAGGCTCTGGCGTTGAAGCGCGAGGCGCAGTCGCTGGGGATCCCGCGCGGCGGCATGTTGCCGACGGCCTATCTCCTGTCGCTCTCGGGGGGCGGGGACAACGGCGCCTTCGGAGCCGGGTTGCTCAACGGTTGGACCGCGCACGGCGATCGTCCAAAATTCAAGCTCGTCACCGGCGTCAGCACGGGCGCGCTCATCGCGCCTTTCGCCTTCCTCGGCCCCGAATATGATTCCGCGCTCGCCGACGTCTACACGAATATCGATCCGTCCAAAGTCTATGAAAAGCGGTTCCTTCCCTATGCCGCGCTCGCAGCGGACGCGCTCTCGGACTCGGCGCCGCTTTTCGATACGATTTCCCGTCATGTCGACGCGGAGATGCTCGCGCGCATCGCCGCAGAATATGAAAAAGGCCGCCTGCTGCTGATCCAGACGACCGATCTGGACGCCGGGCGGCCGGCGATCTGGAACATCGGCGCGATCGCCGCGAGCGAACATCCGGGCGCGGCCGATCTGATCCGCCACATCCTGCTGGCGTCGGCGTCGATTCCCGCCGCCTTCCCGCCCGTGCTGTTCGACGTCGAAGCCAATGGCAAGCCTTATCAGGAATTGCATGTCGACGGCGGCGCGGTGAGTCAGGCTTTTCTCGTCCCACCGTCGCTGAACACGCGCGCGACGCTAGAACGTTCGGGCTACAAGAGGAAATCGGTCGAAGCCTATATCATCCGCAACTCGCGCCTGACGACCGAGTGGAGCGACGTCGACCGCACAACGCTGCCGATCGCGCAAAAGGCCGTGTCGACCATGATCAACTATAATGGCGTCGGCGATCTCTACCGCATGTATCTCGTGACGCAGCGCGCGGGCTCCTCCTTCAACGCCGCTTATATCGGAGAGGATTTTCAGGCGCCCCACCCGGAAGAGTTCGACCAGGGCTACATGCGCGCGCTCTATCGCTTTGCCTATGACAAGGCGGCAAGGGGCTACCCCTGGGTTCACGCGCCGCCCGGCTTTCAGCCCGGCCAGCGCTGAGAGACGGGAAGGCCCGAACAAACGATGGGCATGACACGGCAGTTCGCCAAGAGAGCGGCGGCGTCGCACGCGAACGACGCCGATCCAGGAGATTTCTGGCGGACGACCCCGTATCGGCGCGTCAGATGGAACGCCGGTCCTGCAGCGCGGGCGGGCCCGCGCGCCGTCAACTCACAGCCGGACCGGCGGAACCACGGCGGCGCAATGAAAAAAGGACGGCGAAACGTTTGTCTCGCCGTCCTTTTTTCAAGCCCTCGTTCTCTGGTTCAGAGAACTGTCCGATCGGACCGGCGGCCGTTGTCCGTCCTGTTTAGTTAGGCAGGGCGAAGACGGTCAGCACGCCGCCGAGCGCGGTGTAGTTGGCGAGCGAGGCGTAGTTGCCCACGGCGCCGAGGCCTTCGTTGGACTTGGACAGTCCGGCCGCGAGGCCGATGCCGGCCCAGCCGCCGACGCCGGACAGAACCGCGACATACTGCTTGCCGCCCGACTCATAGGTCATCACATTGCCGATGATGCCCGACGGAGTCTTGTATTTATACAGCTCCTTGCCGGTCTTCGTGTCCACCGCCTTCAGATAGCCCTCCAGCGTCCCGTAGAACGTCACGCCGCCGTCCGTCGACACCGCGCCGCCCCACGCCGAGAACTGCTCCTTGTTCGACCACACGATCTTGCCCGTCTTGGCGTCCCAGGCGATGAAATTGCCCGTGTGGTTCGTGCCGTCGCCCAGAACCTTGCCCGCCGGGAACATTTCCAGCGTCGCGCCCACATAGGGCTGGCCCGCCGTGTAGCTCACGCGGAACGGCTCATAGTCCATGCAGACGTGGTTCGTCGGAACCAGGAACAGACCCGTCGCCGCGTCATAGGACGCCGGCTGCTGGTCCTTCGAACCAAGAGCCGCCGGGCAGACGTTCTGCGTGTTCACGTCCTCGCCGTTGTGCTGCGTCGAATATTTGTCGACAACCAGCGGACGCCCATAGGTCTTCGACGACTTGTCCATGTCGACCTTGGTCGCCCAGTTGGTCGCCGGATCATATTTCTCCGCCACCAAAAGCTCGCCGTTCGTCCGGTCCAGCGTATAGGCGAAGCCGTTGCGGTCGAAGTGGACCAGCGTCTTGACCTTCTTGCCGCCCATCTCCTGGTCGGCCAGGATCATCTCGTTGATGCCGTCATAGTCCCACTCGTCGTGGGGCGTCATCTGATACAGCCATTTCACCTTGCCGGTGTCCAGGTCGCGCGCCCAGATCGTCATCGACCAGCGATTGTCGCCCGGACGCTGAACAGGGTTCCACGTCGAGGGGTTGCCAGAGCCGTAATAAACCAGGTTCAGCTCGGGATCGTAGCTATACCAGCCCCAGGTCGTGCCCCCGCCCGTCTCCCACTGATTGCCTTCCCAGGTCGTGATCCCCGAGTCCTTCTCCACCGGCTTGCCCAGATGCGTCGTCTTCCCCGGCTCGATCAGCGTGTCGGCGTCCGGGCCCATCGAATAGCCGCGCCACACCTGCTTGCCGTCCTTCACCGAATAGGCCGTAATGTGGCCGCGCACGCCGAATTCGCCGCCGGCAATGCCCACGAACACCTTGTCCTTGAACACATGCGGAGCCGCCGTCGACGTCTGGCCCTTCGACGGATCGCCGTTCTTCACCGACCAGACCACCTTGCCCGTCTTCGCGTCGAGCGCCACCAGCGTCGTGTCCGCCTGAGCCAGGAAAATCTTGCCGTCGCCATAGGCGAGGCCACGGTTCACCGTGTCGCAGCACATCACCGGAACAACCGACGGGTCCTGCTTGGGCTCATATTTCCACAAAATCTGATGCGCCGGGTCCTTCGCGTCCAGCGCATAGACAATGTTCGGGAACGGCGTGTGAAGATACATCACGTCCGTCGTAATCGTCTTGCCCGACGAATCCGTCACCTGCACATTGTTCAACACCAGCGGCGCGCCTTCATGGCCGCGCAATACCCCCGTCGAAAACTGCCACGCCGGCGCAAGCTTCCCAACATTCTCCGTCGTAATCTGCTTCAATCCAGAATGACGAAGATTCCAGTAGTCCCCCGTCGGCAAAGCCCATTGCGCGGGGTCTTTTTGCAGCGCGAGAAGTTCGTCGTCCGACGCGGCGGAGGCCGGGGCGGGGCTCGCCGGCTCGGCCGCGGGAGCCGGAGCGGCCGGCGCCGCCGCAACCTTTTCGGCGGCCGGAGCGGGCTCGGCGGCGGTCTTGGCCGGAGACGCCTCTCCGCCCTCGGCCTTCTCATGGGCCGGCGGGGCTTTCGCGCCCGGCAGGGAGGAGCCTAGATAATAAAGGCCCCCGCCGGCAAGCCAGATGACCGCCGTCGTGGCGAGCAGATTGCGCGTATCCGTCTTCATTCCTCTCCCTCCCTGTCAAACAAGCGACTTTTCCCACGCTTTGGCGAACGACCGCTCGCCTTGCGCGTTCCTTCGGCCCGAAGGGTCCGCCGTCGCAGCCTCGCGCGTTTTCGCATTAGTGGATCGGCCCCAGGATAAGCGATCCAGCAAATAAGAGCACTCGGCGCGTTGTCGCGGTCTGGCAAACCGCCGGCGGCGTCCAACCGTCGGGGGTCTACAACAGGGCGCTGCTGCGGTCGACCCGTAAGAAACGTCCGGGTTCGCCGGAGGCGCGAGACGCCGGGTCGCGCAAGAGTTGTATGAAGGAGGCGCTGCGCGCAACGCACTCGCCCGGCGTCGGCCGGAAGGATCTGGTCCATCTTCACCGAATGCGCCGGGGAGGCTATGGTCACGATCTCGGGTCAAGGAAGCCGCGCTGGTTGCGCGCATCGAGGACGGCTGGTCAGATCGAGCGATGACAAGCACCAGACTGCCGCAGCTGGCGTTCGGCGAGAGGGTCGCGCGACGCGTGGATCGCGCCAGCGACGCGGCGGCGCAATCGACCGCCACCGTCTCCTCGCTGAAAAAATATGAGCCGAAAGGCGGGGAAACCGATTTTCGCGGCAAAATTTCCAATCTTCTTCTGCGCGATCTCGCGCTTCACGCCAATGCGTCGGAGCCGGTTCGAGCGGAGATGGCGCCGTCGGACGGCCTGTTTTTCATCATGACCCTTCACGGCGTCTGCCGAACCGAGGTCGAGGGGCGAAAGTATGAAGTTGTCCCGAATCACAAGGCGTTGCTGCTCACCGAACGCCAGGTCCGCTATGGCGAATCGGAGACGCGATCGATCCTGGTCGCGCGTCTCGATCCCATGCGGCTGAGCGAAACGGCGCGCGCCATGCGCGGGGACAGGCCCGGCTCGGGGGCGCCGCGGCCTGAGGAGACATCGGCGCGCGCCATCAATTTGCGGTTCGGCGCGGTCGATCACGCCGCGTCTATGCGCTCGGTCCTCGGAGTGATCGATTCGCATCTCGACAATCCGGCCGTCCTGGACGCTTTGGGTTTGGACGATCTTCTCTATCGGCAAATCGCGCTGATGACGTGGCCCGACCTTTTTCTGGATGCGTCGGAGCGCGTTCCGAACAGTCGATCATTTTCAGTCCTGGACGACCTGTGCGAGCTGATCAGGAGTCGTTCGGGTCGCCTTCTCACGATCACGGAGATGGAGAAGTTCACGGGGCTGTCCGGCCGGACCCTCCAATACGCCTTCAACAAGCGATTTGGCTGTTCGCCGATGGAATGGCAGCGGAGAGAGCGTCTCCGCCTGGCGCATGTCAGGCTCACCGCCGGCGACGAACCGATAAACATCGCCGCCCTGTCGGCGCAGCTCGGATTTTCTTCTCCATCGAGATTTGCGCGCTATTACAAATCAATGTTTGGCGCGTGTCCGTCCGAGCGCAAACGATAGCGCCGCGTCGACAGGCGAGGGCGCGGCCGGAAAGGCCCGTCGTTTCAATGTGGCATTTCTGCAACATGCTTTTTTTGATCGTCAGCTTTTCGGAATCGGCCCATGGCCTTGCGCAAAGCGTGTTGACGCTCTCGCTCCCACTCTTTTAACAGATCGTTCATGAGGAGAATCAAACGAACAGAGGGATGGCGCGTCCTGCGCATGGCGATCGTCGCCATGTTCGCCTGTCTGTTCGTTTTCCAAAATCTCTCCAGCGCGATCGGCAACGGCGGCGCCGCGGCGGCGAGCGCGATTCAGGCGCAAGCCGATTGCGGGGCGCAGCCTGAGGAGCATCCGGTCAAGAAGGACTCCCACGCGTCGCATTGCTGCCTTGCGGGTTGCGACCGTCACAGCGGCAGGATTCTCCTTTTCATCGCCTCCGCTCTTGCGAGCGTCATAGACGAATTGACGCCGGGCGACGACGCGCATGCTGTTTACAGGACGCCGGGCGACGATCCTTTTCCGACCAGCGGATGGGCGACGTCCTGGGCTTCCAGAGCCCCTCCAGTTCTCTCCTGATCGAGCGTCGCGCGGCCGCTCGCCGCGCAAGCCGTGTCCAACCGCGCGGATGGTCTCCGCGTCAGGAGAGAACCTATGTCCCGTACCAACCTCATGCGAGGCGTTTGCCTCGCCACGATAGCGCTTTGCGTTTCGCAGGCGTATGCACAGCAGAACCTTCCGACGATCGATATCGGCGGCGCCCGGACGCAGGCGTCCGCGCCCTCGCGCGCTTCGACGCGGGGGCCGGTTGAGGCTCGAGGGGCGTCTCCCGCAGCCGCGTCGCCGCAGCCGAGAAGCCCGATTCTGCGCGCCTCGGTCTTCGACCAGCCGACAGGGCAGGCGGTCACGAATCTGAACACGCCTTTCATGAAATATATCGGCCAATCGCCGCAGTCGGGGCTTGGCGACCTGCTGCGATTCTCCCCCGGCGTCGCCGTGACGACGCTCGGCCAGGGCGGCGAAGCGATCATCTCCATCCGCGGCTCGGCCAACAACCCGAACGCGCGCGCGATCGGACGCAACTTCGCGCTGCGGGACATTGTCGTCCTGTCGGATGGTTTCCCCGTCACCTCGGCCGACGGCTTTACCCGCACCGCCGCCCTCGATCCCCACGCTTTCGGCGGCGTCGAGGTCTATCGCGGCGCGTCTTCCGCGCTTCTCGGCAATTTCGCCGTCTTTGGCGGCGTCGACTTCAAGTCCTACACGGGCGCGCAGCTCGACGGCGTGGAAATCGGCTCGGAGGGCGGCAGCTTCGGCTACGTGAAGAATTTCGTGCGCGCGGGAAAGCGCGTCACGACGCCGGCCTATGGCGAATTCGACGTCTCGCTCTTTGCGTCGGACAACCGCTCCGATGGGTTTGTTCCGCATCAGAACTCCGAGGCGCAGACGGTCAATCTCCTCGCTAAATGGGCGCCGACGGCGACGGATCGATTCACACTCAAATATATGTTCAACAATACCTTCGGCGACCAGAACGGCCCGTTCTCCCTGCTGCAGTTTTACGCTAACCCGTATCAATACGGCTACGGATGTCCGCTCGCGGCCGCTCTGAACAGCCCCTTCTGCGTCTTGCGCACCGCGCCGCGAAACGGCATTTGGGGCATACCGAACCAGCCGAACAACCCCAATGGGTTGCGCCCGCAGAGTTACGAGTCGCTTGGCATCCACGGCCACACGCAGCAGCACATCGTCGGCGCGCGCTACGAGCACGACTTCGGCCAGGGCACGACGGTGCGGGCGCAAGGCGCGTTCAACTTGCGCGAGATTCTCGCCGGCGCCCAGCCCCCGCCGGCCGGCAATTATGGCGCGCCCGTCGATCTGATGGGCGGCACGAACAATTGGGACGCGCGCCTGGACCTCACCCATCACGGGGCGATCTTCGGCATGCCCTCGCTGAGCTATCTCGGCTTCATCTACAACGAGAGCAAGCAGTCGGACATTCAGCACGCGCGCGTTCCAAACGCTTGGCATTACGGCGTGCGCGGCGCCTGGGCGGGCGAAGTCGACGCCCATACCCGCAACCTCGCCCTGCGCGCGCGACAGGAAATCGAATTCGGCCACGGCCTGACGGGCGTCGTCGGGTTCAGCTCGAACTGGAACCGGGTCTATGGCGACATTCGCGTCAACCGCTATACGGCCGCGGGCCTTTGGCAGCCGCCGACCATGTTCGCCGTCGACAACGAATATTGGAACACGGCGCCGGAAGCCTCGCTCACCTGGCGATATAGCCCCGAGTGGCAGTTCCGCGCCCGCTATGCCGTGGGGTACGGGACGCCGCCTTTCGACAGCCTGACCAATACCCCCACCGGCGCCGGGCCGAACACGGCCCTGAAGGCGCAGACCAATATGGGCGCGGACGCCTCGGTCGAATGGACGCCGAACGAAACCCTGACGGCGAACGTCACCTTCTACAACGAATGGTACCGGAACGAGAACTTCTCTCAGGTTGGGCCGGCGCCGCAGCTGCAGAACTATGTGACGAACATCCCGGCCTCGATCCACCGCGGCGTCGAGACGGCGATCGACTGGCGGCCGATCGAGGGATGGCGGTTCTTTGCGGCGCATACCTATTACAGCCACTTCTTCACGAACTTCCAGGACTCGGTCACCGGCGGCTATGTCTTCGACCGCTCGGGCAAGCGCATTCCCAACGTTCCGGCGCACACTTTGACGGCGCGGGCGGGTTATGACGTTCCGGCCGGGCAAATGAAGGGGCTAGGCGCCTATGTGGAATATGTCTTCCGCTCGGCGCATGCGCTGAACCCTTATAATACGATCTGGTCGCCCGGTTACGGCCTCGTCAATGTCAACCTGCACTATGACAGCGATTGGGGCTATGGCTGGGCCAAAAGCTTCAGCGCCTATGTCGAAGGGCGCAACCTCATCGACACGCCCTACGCGGCGGCCTCCTTCGCCATCAACGACACCGTCACCAACGGGGTCATCACGCCTGCCGGGTTGCGCGTGACGGACGGCAATATACTGCCCGGTCAGCCGCGCGCCATCGTCGCCGGCATGAAGGTCAAGTTCTGAAATTTTCGCGCCAAGGAGGAAAAGCGAATGAAAAAGACGATCTCTGGCCTCGTCCTCGCCCTGACGCTGGGCGGCGGCGCGGCCCTCGCCCAGGCGCCCGCCGAGGCGCCCTCCATGCCGAAGATGGAGCATAGCGGCATGAATCACGGCGGCATGGATCACGGCGCGATGGGCGGCCACAAAATGGGCGACCAAAAGGGCATGAGCGGCGACGGCGGCTATCATCACCGTTTCGAGGACGCCGACAAATGGGCCAAGCAGTTCGACAACCCGCGGCGCGACGAATGGCAGAAGCCCGATCAGGCGCTCGATGCGCTCAAGCTGGCGCCGAATGCGTTGGTCGCCGACATCGGCGCCGGCACGGGCTATTTCAGCGTGCGCATCGCAAAGCGCGTCCCGCAGGGCAAGGTCTACGCGGCGGACATAGAGAAGGACATGGTCCGCTATCTCGGCGAGCGCGCGAAGAAGGAAGGCCTCGCCAACATCACCCCGGTGCAGGCCGCGCCGGACAGCGCCAATTTGCCGGAATCCGTCGACGTGATCCTGCTCGTCGACGCCTATCACCACATCGGCAATCGCGTCGATTACTTCAAAAGGCTGCAGGGCTCGCTGAAGCCGGGCGGAAAGCTCGTGATCATCGACTTCCGCATGGAGAACACGGATGGTCCGCCCAAGGAGCATCGCGTGTCGATCGAGAAGGCGACCGAGGAATTGAAGGCCGCGGGTTATTCGCTCGTCGAGACGCAGGATTTCCTTCCGCGGCAATATCTCGCCGTCTTCAAGAAGAGCGGCGCCTAACGAGCTCTATGGTTCTAGAGCGACGGCGCTCTGTTGAGCTTCAGTAGCGCCGTCGGCGCGCCGTTGCCGAAAACATCCAGCCGCCCGAATTCTGGCCGCCCGGCCCCTGGCCAAGGAGCATGGCTCTATGCGCGTTCATCGCAGAACGATCCTCCTCGCTCTTGGCTCGAACCTGGTCGCATCTGCAACGCAGGCGCAGAACGAGTCGCCGTCCTGGGCGCCGGCGCGCGATTTCAAGGACACGGCGAAATGGTCGGCGGCGCTCGACAATCCGGAGCGCGACGCCTGGCAAAAGCCGGATCAGGTCATCGACGCCCTCAAATTGCCCAAGAACGCGCGCGTCGCCGACATCGGCGCCGGCACGGGCTATTTCAGCGTGCGCCTCGCCCGCCGTCTGCCGGAGGCAAAGATTTTCGCGGCCGACGCGGAGCCAAAAATGGTCGAGTTTCTGGCCGAGCGGGCGAAACGCGAGAATCTGCCCAATTTGATCGCCACGCCGGTGACGATCGTCGATCCGCAATTTCCCGAGCCGCTGGACCTTGCGCTTTTCGTCAACGCCTATGGCCAGTTCCCGGATGCGGACGCCTACTTCACGAAGCTCAAAAAACAGCTGAAGCCGGATGGCCGCGTGGCCCTCATCCTGGCCCGGCCGGACGAGCGGATGGGTCCTCCCAAGGATCGCCGTCCATCGTTTGAAAAATGCGTGGAGATCATGCAGAAAGCCGGCTTCGCGCTCGTCGCGGCGCCAGACTTTCTGCCCCGTCAGTTCATCGCCATTTTCAAGAAGAGCGCGCAATGACGCATGAACCCGCGCCGCGCGAGCGGTTGCTCGACGAGCGCGGCGCGATCGCGCTAATCGTCGCCAATACGATCGGCACGGGGGTGTTCACCACCTCCGGTTTCGCGCTCGCCGATCTCGGCGCGCCTTCCTACGTCATGGCCGCCTGGCTGATCGGAGGGCTTTACGCTCTCGCCGGGGTCGCGATCTACGCCGATCTTGCGGCGCGCTACCCGCAATCGGGCGGAGAATACGCCTTCCTCAGACATACGCTTCATCCCGCGCTGGGAACTGCCGCGGGATGGGTTTCTCTCGTCGCCGGCTTCACGTCTCCGATCGCAGCCGCGGCGCTCGGCGCTCAGCTCTATTTCGCGCGCGTCGTTTCAGCGCCGTCGACTGCGCCATGGGTCGCGTCGCTCCTGATCGTCGGCCTCGGGCTGACGCACGCCTTTGCGCCGCGCGCAGGCGTGCAATTGCAGAATGTCGCCGTCGCGATCAAGGTTCTCGCAATCGCGATCTTCATCGCCTTCGGCGCGCCCCATGTCGTGCGGGGGATCGGCGGCGCGGCGGCGCCGGGGGGCGCGCCTTTCTCGCTTCTCGCCTTCGGCGGATCCCTCGTCTGGATCTCCTACGCCTATTCGGGCTGGAACGCCGCCGTTTATGTGACCGGCGACGTCGAGGGCGGCGGCGCGGCGGTGCGCCGCGCGCTTTATGCGGGGACCGTGCTCGTCATTGCGCTCTATCTCGGCGTCAGCGCCGCGATCCTGTATAGCGCGCCCATCGACGCCCTGGCCGGGGTCGCGGAGTCCGGAGCCGTCGCGGCGCGGGCGCTCGGCGGCGTTCAGGCGGAACGGGGATTGAGCGCGCTCATCGCGCTCGCGCTCGTCACCTCGGCGTCCTCCATGCTCATCAGCGGTCCGCGCGTTTATGCGCAGATGGCGCGCGACGGCGCCTTGCCGGCGATTTTCGGCAGGCTGCATGGCGATCATCCGCGCACCGCCATACTCGCCCAGGCGGCCGTGTGTCTCGTCGTCATCTGGAGCGCCGGGCTTCGCGACCTGCTCGAATTCGTCGGCGTCACGCTCAGCCTTTCAGCGGCGGCGGTCGTCGTCGGCTGGCTGAAGCAGGAATTTGCGCGGCCGTCGCGGCCTAGGTCGACTCTTCTCGGCGCCGCGATCATCTTTCTCGCGGCGACGGCCGCCATCGCCGTCGCCGCCGTCGTCATGCGGCCAGGATCGGCGCTCGCGGCGCTGATCCTCGTCGCCTTTGGCCTTTGCGCGCATTATGCCGGCGCAAGAACGAAGCAGGAGCCTACATCCACTTCTGGCGCTGCCAGCGAATAACGCCCGTCAATGTGAGAAACACGGCGAGCGTCGCGAAGAGGTCATTCACCCAGCGCCATTCCGACCAGAACAGCATCCCCGTGTGGACGCCGCGCAGCCACATGAACATAGGAACGCCGGGCGCGTCCGGTTGCGCGGCGTCAAGCGTCTTCAGGCGATTGCCGTCGACGTCCGTCAGGACAAGACCGGCCGCGGTGCGCCACAACAGCCCGCCCTCAAAGGCGGAAACGTCGGAAGGCGCGAAAAGACGGGCGTCCATGCCGCCGCCCGCGATCATGCGCATGGGCGGGCCCGCAGGCGCGCCTTCGCCGCCGGCCCGCGCCATCGGCTTCGCGCCCATGCCGTCGGCGGGCGCGAGCGACGCCTCGTGGAAGGAAAAGTCGTCGCCGCGAATGAGGGCGGTCGTTGCATTGCCCGCCATGATCGCGACGCGGTCGCCGATTCGACGCATGCGGCTTGCGCCGCCGATGGGCCTTCCATGTCCGTCTTCCTCGCGCGCCCAGCTCTTGCCGCCATCCGCCGTGGTGAACATCCCGTACATGTTGCCGACCGAGAACGCGCCGGGCGCGTCCGGATAGCCAATGAGCGCGTCGATCCGCTCATCCCACGACGCGAGTTTGAAGGCCGGCGTCAGCATCGCCTTTGGCGTCACGATGCTACGCAGCCATCCGCCGAGTTCCCTGTCGTGATCCATTACGACGCCGGTGAGCGCGAGATAAAGCAGGATGGGCGAACAGACGATCCCGATGGTCGCGGCGTGCGTGCGATAGAGCCAGGCGGTCGTCGTGCGTTTGGCCTCCGGCGTCATGCCGCGCGCGCCGGCCTTCGCCTGCATGCGCCACCACTTGCCAAATCCCCAATAGAGAAGCCCCGTGATCGCCAGCGTGAACATCGCCAGTCCGCCCGCCTCATTGACGAGGCGCGACGTCGGGGCCTCGAAGAGGCCGCGCCCGAAATGCAGCGAGCGCAGAAATCGGTGCAGACGGATCTCCGTCGGCCGCGCCTCTTCCGGCAAGGGTGCGAGAGCGAGCGTTTCGGCCTTCGACGGCGCGTCGGGGTCGAATCGGAAGACCTTCGTCTTATCGATGACGCCGAGCATTTCCGCCGGGGCCGCGCCGCGCGAGAGCGCGGTCACCCGTTCGCCGGCGAGTCCCGCTAGCGTCGCGGTCTCGCCGCGATCGGTCGAGACGTAGAGCCCCTCGTCCGAACCGATCCAGAGCCGGCTCCAGCCGAGCGCCGGATCGGCTTCGATTGCGAATATTTGGGGGCGCGCGTCGTCCTCGAACCGCGTCGGGGTCCATGCCGCGCCGCCATCCGTCGTCCGCCAGAGGCCGCGGGGACCGGCGGCGATGCGCAACGCGCTATTTTCCGGGTCGATCTGAAGCGCGCGTATGACGTTCCGGGCCGCGTTTTGCGCGAGCTGCGACGATGTCAGCGAAGAAGGGGCGCTGGCCTGTTGCAGCCATCGCCATCCGTCGTTGCTCAGGAAAAAGCCGGTGAGCCCCAGCACGGCGAGCCAGGCTGCGCCGAACAGCCCCGCCCATTTGTGAATCGTGAAAGCCCAGCGATAGAGCGGCGAATTTCGCCCCCGCTTTCGCGTCGGACGCACATCGTTCAACGGGGACTTCCGATTTGTAGCGCGTTCCGGAATGGGGTGGTTGTCGCGCGGCAGCGCGATGCGGGGCTGTTCGTTCATAGGGCCTCCTTCGAATCTCGAAATCGAACCGCCGCTCCGCCCGCGCGCGGCTCGATCTGGAAGGATTTCCTTTTACCGCCGCGCTCGCGGATCGCATAGCGCCCGGCTGATGTCATCGCTCGGATCAGGACGCGCGCGACGACCGGCGACGGACGACGCGCGCCCTGCCGGTTCAAAGCGATTTGAGAAAAGCGACGAGCGCGGCCTTCTCGCTCTCCGAAAGGCCGAGCGGCCTGATCTTCGGATCGAGCGCGGGATTGGAGCCGCCGCCGCGATCATAGAAGTCGACGACCTCGTCGAGCGTCTTCAGGCTGCCGTCGTGCATATAGGGCCAGCTGTCCTTCACGCCGCGCAGCATGGGCGTCGCATAGGCCCAGCGGTCGGCGGGGTCGTTCGTAATCTCGAAGCGTCCGACGTCGTTGCGCGGCGCGGACTGGCCGAGGCCGATCGCCAAAAGGCTCACATCCTTGACGACGCCGGGAGACAGCTCGACCTTGATCCGTTCAGAGCCGCCGCGCTCCCGGAAGGCGACGCCGGTATTGTGGAAGGATTGATCCGTGAAGAGCGCGCTCTCGGCGCCAATCGCGTGGCAGGCGGCGCACCCGCCCTTCGTGACGAAGACGTCGTAGCCCTGCCATTCCTGCGCCGTCAGCGCCGATCTGTCGTCGCCGAACAGCGCGCGATCAACACGGCTGTCGCCCCGCAACAAGCTCGATTCATAGGCCGCGATGGCGCGGCCGAGCGTCGCCATCGTAACGCCTTCTCCGGGAAAGGCGGCGCTGAAGGCGGGGCCGTAATCGGGGTCTTTGCGAAGCCGTTCGAGGAGCGGTCCGATTCCCGTGTTTCCCATCTCGTCGGGCGCGAGGAGAGGCCCCCAGACCTGCGCGGCGAGATCGGTTTCGCGTCCGTCGTGAAAGAGGAAGCGCTTGAAAACGACGTTGTAAAGCGACGGCGCGTTGCGCCGAAGAGAGCGTCCTTCCATCCCGATGGAGAGCGCGCTCTGGTTTGATGCGAAGCCCTGCGCGGGTATGTGACACATCGCGCAGGACAGCGTGCCATTGACGGAGAGGCTGCGATCGAAGAACAGCTTTTCGCCGAGCGCCCGCATGGCGGGAGAGCCGGCGATTGCGGCCGGAACGGGCGGCAGGCCGCGCGGCGCGACGATCTCTTGCGCTTCCGCGAATCCGCGCCCTGCGAACAGGCACGCGAGGAGGAGGAAGAGATAGCCGCGCCCCGTCGCCATCGCGTCACTGCTCCTTTCGCCCGGCGCGCGCGTCAGGAAATGAGAGCGCGACCGTGAGGGCGTCGTTCAAGAGGTTTTCCGGGGTGAGAAAGGCCGTGCTGTAGATCTCGCGAACCCATCCGTCGGGGTCGATCAGGAAGACCTTCAGCATGTGATTGATCGCGCCTGTTCGCCGTCCCGCGCCATCGCGTTCGTAGTCAATGTCCTGCCCCATCGCTCGCAGGAGCGGCGAGAGACTTTCTTCGGATTTCGCCGTCAGGAAGAACCAGGGCGGCGCGCCGTCGTCTTTTTCCGCCGATTGATAGAGTTTCAGAACGGCGGGCGTATCGCGCGACGGGTCGAGGCTCACGAAGACGAGGCGCAAATTTCGCGCGAGCAACGGATCGGCCGCCGCCGCCTTTCTTGCCGCCTCGAAGGTCGACCATGCGACGGGACAACCGGCCGCGTCTTCGCAATGTCCGTAAAAAAAGCCGAGCGCCGTCACCGCGCCGGTCACGTGGCTGGACAGGTCGACCGAACGTCCGTCGCCATCGAGCAATTGCGCGTCGGGGGCGCGTTGAATGCGATGCAGCACGTAGGTTCCGGGCGCGGGCAGATTGGCGACGGCCGGGGCTGCGGATTCTGCGGCCCGAGCGGAAACCGCCGCCGTATCGCAGGCGAATATCGCCGCACAGAGCAGAACGAAGAGCGCATGCGCGCTCTTCGCTTTGTGGCCGGGCGTCGTCACGGCAATTCCGCCTTCTGCGCGCGCGCAGTAAACTTCATGTGATGCGCTCGTCCGAGTCCCTCCTTGTGGAAGTCGACCATGAAATCTTCCTTCAGCTCCTTGCCGTCCCAGGAATAGGCCTTCAGGAATTGCTCATTGTCGGCGCCCTTCTTGTCCCAGTTGGCGAGAAGCGAGGTGGTGAAATAGACGCGCTTCCCGTCCCAGCTTTGCGAGACCATGTTCACCTGCGCGCCGATTTTCTTGGAATAGACCTGCTTCGGCGCCTCGGGATTGGAGAGATCGAAGAGCCGCGCCGTGCCGTCCATGAAAGTGTTGACCCAGAGGGACGAGGCGTCCGAGGAGATCGAGATGTCAACGGGCAGCGGAATCTTCGCCGGATCGCCGATATCGGCCACGGGCTTCGCCTGCCACTGATGGTTCTCGTCCTGCTTGACGAGATAGAGCTTCGAGGTCAGCGCGCCGGCGGTGATCGCCCAATCCGCGCCGGGCTTCAGCGCCCAGCGGATTTCCAGCGGCGCGCCGGGGACCGAGAAGATCTTTTCGGGCTTCATCGCCTTCAAATCCCACAACACCATTGAGTTGCCGAAATTCTTCATCGCGGAGCCGTCCTGGATAAGCTGGGACAGATCCATCATGTAATTTGTCCAGCCCGTGAAGCTCGAGGTGAGCATCCGGTTCTGACCGGGATTGATCGCGATGTCGTAGCCGTAGCCGTCGCCGCCATTGTTCAGCGGCATGGGCGTCGTCGCGACGAGATCGCCGGCGTTGTTGTAGGTGATCAGGCCCGTCACGCCGCCGTGATCCTTCTTGTTGGACAGCGCCTGCACGAGCATGCGGCCGGGCAGGGCGTAGAACGTATGCGGGCCGACATAGCCGGTGCTCTCGGCGAGGTTGTCGATCGTCTTGACGAGCTTCGGCCTGGCGGGATCGGAGCCGACGTCGAAGATGAAGATCTTGCTGTCGTCGAGCCGGCCGGCCCAAAGATATTTGCGGTCGTCCGTGAAGCCCATGTGATGCGCCTCTCCGCGGCCGCCGACGGAAAGCGTGTGGATGACCTTGCCGTAAGTGGGCGAACCGGGAATGACGTCGATCGTCACGAGCTTGTCGGACTCGTCGCCAACCCCTTTTTCGCCGAGCGTCCAGACGTGAAGAAACTGTTCCTGACCCTTGATGAGGCCGGTCATGAACGGCGAATTGCAGGTCTCGTCGGCCCGGGCGGACGCGACGGCGCCCGTGATGGCCAAGGCGCTCAATGCGCACAGTCCCGATGCGGCGCGGTTCGTTCGGGTTTTCATTTTCTCCTCCCTCTCTTGCGTCCGTCGCCTAAACGGCGGCAGGGTCGATGATCGTTCTGATTTCGCTAATGCGGTTGACGGGGAAGCCGCCGAGCGCTGCGTGTTCGCGAATGAGGTCGGCATTGGCGGCGATGTAGATGCAGTAGAGCTTGTCGTCGGTGACGAAGCTTTCGATCCACTGGAGGTCCGGTCCGATCCTTTCGACGACCGAGCAGGACTTCTGGGACATGGCGCGCAGTTCCGAGGCCGACATCCGGCCCGCTCCGGGCGCCTCGCGTTCGATGATGTATTTCGGCATGTTCGCTCCTTTAATTCATCTAGGGCGGCATTTGATATGACCGGTCATCTTGTTTAAGGGCAAAAAAAATCACGCCCGGAAGTAGCCGTTCAGCAGCATGTCCCGGAATTGCGTGAGGGGGCGCACGGACCGTTCGATCTTCATGCGCAGCAAGGCGCCTTGCCAGAGATTCACGACGATATCCGCCATGTCCTTCGCATCCATGTCTTTGCGGAAACGCCCCTCGCGCTGGCCGCGCGCGATTCCTTCGCGAAGCTTGTCGCGATACCGATGCACGGCCTCGCGCAGGGAGGTCTGGGCCAATTCGCTCGTGTCGCCGATTTCGCCCATGAGGTTGCCGAGCAGGCAGCCGCCCTTGAAATTGCGCCGTTCCGTCTCTGCGATGAGTTCGTCGAAATAGGCGCGCAATGCGCCGTCCGCGGCGAGGTCTTTGCGTTGAAGATAGCCGTCGAGCTGCTTGATGAACGGGTCGATGTAATGTTTGACGACCGCGGCGCTGAACGCCTCCTTGCTGGGGAAGTAATTGTAAAACGACCCTTTCGGCACGCCGACGCTTTGCACGATCTCCTGCAGGCCGGTCCCGTGGTAGCCCTGATCCATGAGGAGCGAAACTCCCTGGTCGAGGAGCTTCTCCCGAAGTTCTTTCACGTCCCGTCTGCTCATATTTGCTAATATATGACCAGTCGTCTCATTTGACAAGCGCCGCCCGCGAGTCGCGCGGCGTCACTCTGCGACCAGACAAGTTTTCGTTGGCCGTTCATGTGGCGGACCGCCGCTTGAAACCCGCCTCCCAAAGGAAATATAGCCATTATGCCGCCGTTCGGCGGAGAGGAGAGAGGCGCCATGCGCCACTTTACCCCGGTCATGGACTTCGACCTTGGCGAGACGGCCGACATTCTGCGGCGCCAGGTCGAGAGGTTCGCGGCCCGCGAAATCGCGCCCCGCGCGGCGCAAATCGACGCGAATGACGCTTTTCCCGCCGATCTTTGGAAAAAGCTTGGAGAGCTCGGCGTCCTCGGCGTCACTGTCGCGGAAGAATACGGCGGCGCGGGACTCGGTTATCTCGAACATGTGGTGGCGATGGAGGAAATAAGCCGCGCCTCCGCGTCGGTCGGCCTGTCCTATGGCGCTCACTCGAATCTCTGCGTCAATCAGATTCACCGCAACGGCTCGCGGGAGCAAAAGCGCCGTTACCTTCCGGGCCTCGTCTCTGGCGACTTCGTCGGCGCGCTGGCGATGTCCGAGCCCGGCGCGGGATCGGATGTCGCCGATATGCGCCTGCGCGCGGAAAAGCGCGGCGACGCCTATGTCCTCAACGGCCGTAAAATGTGGGTGACCAACGGTCCCGACGCAGACGTCATGGTCGTTTACGCGAAGACGGATCCGGCCGCCGGCGTGCGCGGCATCACCGCTTTCATCGTCGAGAAATCATTCGAAGGCGTTCGCGCGGAGGGCAAGATTCGCAAGCTCGGCATGCGCGGGTCGAACACGGGCGAACTGGTTTTCGAGGACTGCCGCGTGCCGGTCGAGAATGTTCTCGGCCGCCCCGAGAGGGGCGCCGCCGTCCTGATGAGCGGACTGGATTACGAGCGCACGGTTCTGGCGGGCGGCCCCATCGGCATCATGCGCGCCTGCATGGACGTGATTCTTCCTTACGTTCATGAACGCAGGCAGTTCGGCCAGCCGATCGGCGAATTCGAATTGATGCAGGGCAAGCTCGCCGACATGTATACCGCGCTCGGCGCCGCGAAGGCCTATGTCTATGCTGTCGCCCGCGCATGCGATGTCGGCCGCTGCACGCGCAAGGACGCGGCTTCCGCGATCCTCTTCGCCGCCGAACGGGCGACGTGGATGGCTCTGGAGGCGATTCAGTGCCTTGGCGGCAACGGTTATACGGAAGACTATCCCGCCGGCCGCCTGCTGCGCGACGCGAAACTTTACGAGATTGGCGCCGGGACGAGCGAAATAAGACGCATGCTGATTGGGAGGGAGCTCTATCAGGAAACGGCCTGATGGCGCGGTTCCCGGACTGTCGCCGGAGGAAAAGCGATGGCGGTCATTGACGCGTCGGTCGACCCGCGCTCGGCCGATTTTGAGGTCAATCGCGCGGCTATGTCGGCGCTCGTCGCGCGCTTGCAGGCGATCTCGAACGCCATCAGAGACGGCGGCGGAGACGGGGCGCGGGCGCGGCATCTCTCTCGCGGCAAAATGCTCGCGCGTCAAAGGATCGACGCGCTGGTCGATCCGCTGTCGCCTTTCCTCGAGATCGGCCACTTCGCCGCTCACGACATGTATGAAGGCGGGCTGCCCTGCGCTGGGGTGGTAGCCGGCGTCGGACGCGTCGAGGGTCGCGAATGCATGATCGTCGCGAATGACGCCACGGTGAAGGGCGGCGCCTATTATCCCATGACGGTGAAAAAGCACCTGCGCGCGCAGGAGATCGCGGCGCAAAACAGGCTGCCCTGCATTTATCTCGTCGACTCCGGCGGCGCGAATCTGCCGATGCAGGACGAGGTCTTCCCCGATCGCGATCACTTCGGCCGCATCTTCTACAATCAGGCCCGCATGTCCGCTGACGGCGTGGCGCAGATCGCAGTGGTCATGGGATCGTGCACGGCCGGCGGGGCCTATGTGCCCGCAATGTGCGACGAGACGATCATCGTGAAAAACCAGGGAACGATCTTCCTCGGGGGACCGCCGCTGGTCGAGGCCGCGACGGGAGAAATCGTTTCGGCGGAAGAACTGGGCGGGGCCGACGTTCATTGCCGCCGTTCCGGGGTCGCCGACCATATGGCGGAGAATGACGCGCACGCGCTCGCTCTGGCGCGAAACATCGTCGCGCGTCTCCCCGCGCCGGCGGCCGCGTCCACGGGCCGCTGCGCGCCGGAGTCGCCGCGTTATGACGAAGGCGAACTGTATGGAATCTCGCCAACGGATCTTCGCAAGCAATTCGAGGTCAGGAACGTCATCGCGCGTCTCGTCGACGGCAGCGACTTCGACGAGTTCAGGGCGTTGTATGGCGCGACGCTGGTCGCCGGCTTCGCACGCATCTGGGGCTATCCGGTCGGCGTCATCGCGAACAACGGAATCCTGTTTCCGGAAAGCGCGCTGAAGGGGACGCATTTCATCGAGCTCTGCGCCCAGCGCGAGACGCCCATCGTGTTTTTGCAGAATACGACGGGCTTCATGGTCGGGAGCAGGTTTGAGGCGGCGGGCGTCGCGAAAGAGGGCGCGAAAATGGTCGCCGCCGTCGCGACGGCCGCCGTGCCGAAATTCACCGTGGTCATCGGCGGCAGTTTCGGCGCAGGCAACTACGCCATGTGCGGCCGCGCCTATTCGCCGCATTTTCTCTGGCTGTGGCCGAACGCGCGGGTCAGCGTCATGGGCGGCGCGCAGGCCGCCGCCGTGCTGTCGCGCGTCCGGCGCAAATCGATCGAAGCGCGCGGCGACGAATGGCCGGCGGACGCCGAAACGGCTTTCGCTGCGCAGATTCGCGCCCAGTATGAACGGCAGGGCGATCCCTTGTATTCGAGCGCGCGCCTTTGGGACGATGGGGTGATCGATCCGCTGGATACGCGCCGTGTCCTGGCGTTGGCGTTGGCTGCGGCCAGCGGCGCGCCGAAAGAGAAGACGCGATTCGGTCTTTTCCGCATGTGAGGCTGCATGAATCTGCTGGAGACGATCGACGACAGAGGCGTAGCGACGCTGACGCTCGACCGGCCCGAGCGACGCAACGCGCTTGACGGCGCGCTGGTCGAATCGCTTACGGCGGCGCTGCGCCGGCTCGACGCGGCGCGCGACGTCAGAGTCGTCGCGCTCACGGGAGCCGGCGAGGATTTCTGCGCGGGCGGCGACGTGAAATGGATGCTGCGGGCCGCCGCCGCGCCGCCGGAATTCAATGAAAAGGACGCACTTGCGCTGGGAGAAATGTTCCACGCGCTGGATCGGCTATCGAAGCCGACGGTTGCCGTCGTGCAGGGAGCGGCCTTCGGCGGCGGCGTCGGGCTTGTCGCCTGCTGCGACGTGGCCATTGCCGCGCAAAGCGCGAAATTCTCCCTCAGCGAAGTGAGACTGGGGCTGATCCCGGCGGTCATCGGCCCTTACGTCGTCAGGGCGATCGGGGCGCGGCAGGCGCGCGCGCTGATTCTTGGCGGGGAAATCCTTCGCGCGGATCACGCGCTGAGGATGGGGCTTGTTCACGAGGTTTCTCCGGACGGCGCGCTGGCGGAGGCGCGCGAACGCGTCGTCGGGGCGCTGCTTCTCGGCGCGCCGGAAGCGCAGGCGCAGGCGAAGCGTCTCGTCTCGCTCTGCGTCGAGCGCGCGCCGGGCGAGCCGCTGACGCGGGAGACGGCGCGGCTTCTCGCCGAGCGCCGCGCTTCAGCGGAGGGTCTCGAGGGTTTGGGCGGTTTTCTCGAAAAACGCGCCCCGAACTGGCGCGGGCGCGGGAACGGGTGAGATGTTCCGCAAAATCCTCATCGCCAATCGCGGCGAAATCGCCTGCCGGGTCATCCGGACCGCGCGACGGCTGGGGATCGCGACGGCCGCCGTTTATTCGGAGGCTGACCAGGACGCGCTTCATGTCGAAATGGCGGACGAAGCTTATTCGATCGGCCCCGCCGCCGCGCGCGAAAGCTATCTGGCGGCGGAAAAAATCATCGACGCCGCGCTGCGCAGCGGCGCCGCAGCCATTCATCCGGGCTATGGCTTTCTGTCCGAAAACGCGTCCTTCGCGGAGCGCTGCCGGGAAGCCGGCCTGATCTTCATCGGACCGCCGCCGTCCGCGATGCGGATGATGGGCGACAAGGCGCAGGCCAAGAATCTGATGGCGCGCGCGGGCGTCCCCGTCTTGCCGGGCTATCACGGCGACGCGCAGGACGCCGCGACTTTTGCTGCTGCGGCGGCGTGGATCGGCTTTCCGATTCTGGTCAAGGCGTCGGCGGGCGGCGGCGGGCGGGGCATGCGCGTCGCGCGGCGGGAGGAAGAGCTTCCGTCCGCGCTGGAAAGCGCAAGGCGCGAAGCGCTCGCCGCCTTCGGCGACGGGCGGCTGCTCCTCGAAAGACTCGTCATGCGCCCGCGTCATGTCGAAGTTCAGATTTTCGGCGACAGCCGCGGCGCCGTCGTCGCCTTCGCGGAGCGGGACTGCTCCCTTCAGCGCAATCACCAGAAAATCGTCGAGGAGACGCCGGCGCCGCGGCTGCCGCCGGCTCTTCGCAAGGCCATGCGCGCGGCCGCCCTCGCCGCAGCGGAGACGGCGGGCTACGCGGGCGCGGGAACGGTCGAATTCCTCGTCGAGAAAGACGCCTTCTATTTTCTGGAGATGAATGCGCGTCTTCAGGTCGAACATCCCGTCACCGAGATGATCTCCGGCGTCGATCTCGTGGAATGGCAGTTTCGCGTCGCGGCAGGAGAACCGCTGCCCTTACGGCAGCAGGAAATCGACGCGCGCGGCTGCGCCATGGAAGCGCGAATCTGCGCGGAAGATCCGGCGCGGGGCTTTCTTCCCGCCGCCGGCGCGCTCACTCACTTGCGGCTCCCCGAGCAGACGCCGAACCTGCGTATCGACGCGGGCGTTCGACAGGGAGACCGCGTATCGCCCTTTTACGATTCGCTCCTCGCCAAGCTCATTGTTTGGGGCGAAGACCGCGAGAGGGCGGCGGCCAGATTGCGGAACGCGCTCGAATCGGTCGAACTCGTCGGCGTCGCCTCCAATCTCGAACTGCTGCGGGAACTGTCTCGCGACGCGCGGTTCATCGCCGCCGATTACGATACGCAGGTCGTCGAGTGTCTGACCGAAGGACAGCAATTCTCCGGGCAGGCGGACGAGGGCCTGATCTTCGCGGCCGGGGCCGCCGCCCGGCTCGAGGAAGTGCGTTGCGCCCCGGGGGGCGGCGGAACCTGTTCGCCTTGGGACGCAGCGGACGGCTGGCGGATTTACGGTCGCGCCGGGCTGGAGATGTCATTCGCCTGCGACGGCCGGACGCTGTCCGGCGCCGTATTTCCGATTTCGCAGGACGTCTTCGAGATCCGAATGTCCGCGATGCGCAAGGTCGTTCGGGTCCGATGGGCGGGCGACAGGCTGAGCCTTTTTGTGGACGGCGCGCGGCGCGACGTCAGCGTCGTTCGGCGCGCGACGGGCTATGTCGTCATCTGCAAGGGACGCAATCATGTCCTTGAGCGGATCGACCCGCTCGCGCCGCCGCGGGAGGAGCAGACGAATGAAGCGGCGCTGTCGGCGCCCTTGCCGGCGCGCGTCATCCGCCTCTTCGTAAAGGCGGGCGATCATGTCCGGAAAGGCGCGCCGATCCTCGCGCTCGAGGCGATGAAAATGGAAATCACCGTGACGGCGCCGAGGGACGCGGAAATCGAGCGGATCATGTGCGACGAAGGGCAAGCCGTCGCGGAGGGCGCGCGCCTCGTCGATCTTGTGGAGGCGTCATGACCTTGCCCGCGCGCGTGAGAATCGTCGAAGTCGGGCCGCGCGACGGCCTGCAGAACGAATCCGTCGCCCTGCCGGTCGAGGCGCGCGCGCGGCTCATCGAGCTTCTCGCGCGCGCGGGGCTCGGCATCATCGAGGCCGGCAGTTTCGTCTCCGCGCGGGCGGTTCCGCAAATGGCCGGGACGGCCGATGTTCTGTCCCGCCTGCGCCTCGCGCGGCAAAAGCGTCTCTGCGTTCTCGTTCCCAATATGCAGGGGCTTCGCGCCGCGCTCGCTGCGCCGGTTGCGGAGATCGCCGTCTTCGCCGCGGCCTCGGAGAGTTTTTCGCGCCGTAACCTCAATTGCGGAATCGACGAGAGCATCGAGAGATACGCCGAGGTCGCGACGGAGGGGGGGCGCGCGGGCCTTCGCGTTCGCGGCTATGTGTCCTGCGCCCTCGGCTGTCCTTACGAAGGCGCCGTCGACAGCGCACGGGTCGTCGATGTCGCGCGCCGTCTTAATCAGCTTGGGTGCGACGAGATTTCGCTCGGCGATACGATTGGCGTCGGCGCGCCGCTCGCCGCGCGGCGGCTCGTGGAGAAGGTCGCGCGAGAAATTCCGCTCGATCGGCTCGCTGTTCATTTCCACGACACCTGCGGTCAGGCGCTCGCAAATGTCTACGCCTGTCTGGAGGCCGGCGTCGAAATCGTTGACAGCGCCGTGGCCGGACTCGGCGGATGCCCCTACGCGCCCGGCGCGACCGGCAATCTTGCGACGGAGGATCTCGTCTACATGCTGCGCGGCTGCGACGTCGAAACGGGCGTCGATCTCGACCGGCTGCTCGACGCCAGCGATTTCATATCGCGAACTCTTGGACGCGCGCCGGAAAGCCGGGTAGCCCGCGCCCATGCGGCGCGGCGCGCAGGCTTGCCGTTCCCCCGCGCCACGCCAAATCTCAGCCGACAGGATGAGGACGCGCGGTGACCAGCCATTCGCTATCGGGCCTCACAGTGGAACAACGCGCAATCTACGCCGCCGCGATGGATTTCGCGCGGGACGAACTCGCCCCCTTCGCGCTGGATTGGGACAGGGACAAATTCTTTCCGGCGGAGACCCTTCGCGCCGCCGCCGCTCTGGGCATGGCCGCGATTTGCGTTCGCGAGGAGAACGGCGGCGCGGGGCTTGGCCGCATGGATTCTGCGCTGATTTTCGAAGCTCTGGCGACGGGCTGTCCCGCTGTCGCGGCCTATCTCTCGATACACAACATGTGCGCCTGGATGATCGACGCCTATGGATCGGAGGCGCAGCGGCGACGATGGCTGCAGAAACTCGCGTCGATGGAGACGCTCACGAGCTATTGCCTGACGGAGCCGGGCTGCGGCTCGGACGCCGCCGCATTGCGCACGCGCGCCCGCCGCGACGGCGACGCTTTTGTTTTGTCGGGCGAGAAACAGTTCATCTCGGGCGCCGGGGCGGGCGGCGACGCCCATCTCTATGTCGTGATGGCGCGCACCGGCGGCAAGGGCGCCGCAGGCATTTCGGCCTTTCTCGTGGAAGGGGGGACGCCCGGGCTCTCGCTCGGCGCCAATGAGCGCAAGATGGGGTGGAACGCGCAGCCGACGCGGGCGGTCATTTTCGACGACTGCCGGATTCCGGCGGAAAATCTGCTCGGCGCCGAGGACGGCGGATTCAAAATCGCGATGGCTGCGCTCGACGGAGGCCGCCTCGCCATCGGCGCCTGTTCGCTCGGCGGCGCACAGGCCGCGCTGACGAAAACGCTGGCCTATCTCCAGACGCGAAAAGCGTTCGGCCGGCGGCTCGACGCGTTTCAGGCGTTGCAGTTTCGCCTCGCGGATATGGCGACGCAGCTGGAGGCCGCCCGCGCCCTGTTGTGGCGCGCCGCCGTCGCGCTCGACTCTCGAGCAGAAGACGCGACGGCTTTGTGCGCCATGGCGAAGCGCGTCGCCACCGACGCCGGATTCGAGGTTGTCGACAGCGCGTTGCAGCTGCATGGCGGCTACGGCTATCTCGCCGATTACGGAATCGAAAAAATCATGCGGGATTTACGCGTCCACCGAATCCTCGAGGGAACGAACGAGATCATGCGCCTGATCGTGGCGCGGCGTCTTCTGGATGACGCGGGCGCATGACGGGCGCGCGCGGCTTCCGGATTTGGTCGCGACGAGATGTGCGTCTTTCTTCTCCGTCGACGCACGCTAGTTAAAAATAGTGAATTGCGCGGAAAGGCGGATGTCATGAGCGCGGTCGATCCGGTTGTCGTCGTCGGCGCGGCGCGGACGCCGATCGGCGCGTTTCTCGGCGATTTCAAGGATACGTCTGCGCCTGAACTCGGAGCCCAGGCGATCCGGGCCGCCGTCTCGCGCGCGGGAATCGACGCCGGCGCCGTTGACGAATGCGCGATGGGTTGCGTTCTGACCGCCGGTCTCGGTCAGGCGCCCGCCCGGCAGGCCGCGCGCGGCGCCGGTCTGGGCGAAGCGGCGGGTTGCGTGACGCTCAACAAAATGTGCGGCTCCGGCATGAAGGCGATCATGTCGGCGCATGATCAGCTTCTCGCCGGAAGCGCGGACCTCGTCGTCGCAGGCGGCATGGAGAGCATGAGCAATGCGCCTTACCTGCTGGATCGCGCCCGCGCCGGATTCCGCATGGGCCACGGACGCGCGCTCGATCACATGTTTTTCGACGGACTCGAGGACGCCTATGAAAAGGGACGGCTGATGGGCGACTTTGCGGAGGATTGCGCGACCGCCTATCAGTTCACCCGCGAGATGCAGGACGAATTCGCGGCTGCGTCGCTCACGCGCGCGCAAAGGGCTGAGCGCGAGGGCGCATTCCTTGAAGAGATCGTCCCCGTGTGCGTCGGGCGCGGGAAGACGGAAGCGCAGATCTCGCGCGACGAACTGCCGCAGAAAGCGGCGGTCGAGGCGATCCCCCGGCTTCGCCCGGCCTTTCGTCCGGGCGGAACATTGACGGCGGCGAATTCCAGCGCCATTTCCGACGGCGCGGCGGCGCTCGTGCTGACGCGCGCACGGGAGGCGGAACGGCGCAAACTGGCGCCGCTCGCAAAGATCGTCTGCCATGTCACGCATGCGGGGCCGCCCGCGCAATTCCCCACGGCGCCGATCGCAGCGATCCGAAAACTCATGGCGAGGGCGCATTGGCGCCCGGAGGACGTCGATCTTTACGAAATCAACGAAGCCTTCGCCGTCGTCGTGATGGCGGCCATGCGCGAACTCGGTCTTCCGCACGAGAAAGTGAATATTCACGGCGGCGCCTGCGCGCTCGGCCATCCGATCGGCGCATCCGGCGCGCGCATCGTCGCGACGATGCTCTCGGCGCTGAAACGCTACGGTCTTCGAAAAGGGGTCGCCGCCCTGTGCATCGGCGGCGGCGAAGCGACCGCCATCGCCATCGAGCGTCTTCACTGACGGGTTCGCGCAGGAGGCTAACGCCAGCGCCTCAGACTTGTCATTTTTCGCAGGCGGTCGATGGCGAGCGCCGTCGCCGCTTCCAGCGGCGGAATGTTCAACTCCCTGGCGCGCTCGAGGATCAGACGCGTATTGCGGCCGACTTTCTCTTCGATCGCCGCGAAGGCGGTCGTCTCGACTCCGCGGCCATATTCGACGGCGGCGGCAATCACGCCGCCGGCGTTGGCGATGAAATCGGGGACGCTGACGACGCCGCGTTCGAACATGCGCCGTTCCGCCTCATTCGTCGCTGGAACATTGGCGCCCTGGACGACGAGCTTGCAGGCGAGGCGGTCGACGTTGTCGGCGCGCAGGACGTCGGGCCGCGCCGCCGGGATCCAGATGTCGCAGGGCGCGGAGACGAGCGCTTCATTGGGTATGGGAGTCGCCGACCGATAGTCGACGACGCTCTTTCCGCAACGCTTCAGCTCCGCCAGCGCCTCGATGTCGAGTCCGTCCGGGTTCAGAATGGCGCCGTTGATGTCGGCGACCCCGACGAGACGCGCGCCTTTGCGCGCGAGAAAACGGGCGGCGTGTTCGCCAACGGCGCCGAAGCCCTGAACCACGACGCGCGCGCCCTCCAGAGAGAGCCCGGCGAAAGGCGCCGCGATTTCGGCCGCAATCGATACGCCAAACCCTGTCGCGCCAATTTCGTCGAGCGGAATGCCGCCGATCTCGGCCGGCAGACCCACGGCGCGTCCGATTTCATCGTGGATCCACGCCATCGCGGTTTCATTCGTCCCCATATCCGGGCCGGGAATATATTCGGCGAGCGGCGCGATCGCCGTCGCGAAAGCGCGTATCAGCCGCTCCTTGTCGGCAGGCGGCATGCGCGGATCGCCGACGATGACGGATTTTGCGCCCCCATGCCGCAGGCCGGCGGCGGCGTTCTTCAACGTCATGGCGCGCGCGAGCCGGAAACATTCGGTCACCGTGACGTCGGGCGCCATTCGCGTCCCGCCGATGGCGGGCCCGGCCGCCACATTGTCAATGACGACGATGGCGCGCAAACCGACGGATTGCATGTGCAGGTGGACGATCTTCGCGGGTCCGAATGCGTCGCCGAGGGCGAAAAGATCCATAGATGCGTCGCTCGCCATGCATTCTAGGTTGGAAGCGCGCGGTTCGCCGTCAAGTGCGCTTCTTTCTGGGGACGATTCGTCAGGCCACGCGAGTCAGGCTCCAAAATCGGAAGGGACCAGCGTGACTTCGGCGCATGACGCGCTAGGTGCGTTTTCGTAATGGCGCTGAATTGGTCCAAGCGATGTTAGACGATGGCGAGAGCGTTCACATGGGCCTGCATACGAGCGTTGAGCTTCCGGCGGACATCCTGCGATTCCTCTCGCCCGAGGGCGAGCTTTGCGGCCCGACGCCGCCGCCTTTGAGCGACGAGACGTTGCTGACGCTTTACCGCGCGATGACGCTCACGCGCGTCTTCGACGGCAAGGCGATCGCGCTGCAGCGCACAGGGCAACTGGGCACCTTCGCCTCCGCGCTGGGTCAGGAAGCCGTCGGCGTGGGCGTCGCCGCAGCGATGGCGGAGCGGGACGTTCTCGTTCCGTCCTATCGCGACCATGGCGCGCAGTTCCTTCGCGGGATGAGCATGACCGAATGTCTGCTCTATTGGGGCGGCGACGAGCGCGGCAGCGATTTCGCCCGCGCGCGGCATGATTTCCCCAACTGCGTGCCGGTCGCGACCCAGGCGGCGCACGCCGTGGGCGCCGCTTACGCGTTCAAGCTTCGGCGCGAGGATCGCGTGGCGGTGACGTTCATCGGCGATGGCGGGACCGCGAACGGCGCTTTCTACGAAGCGCTGAACATGGCTGGCGTCTGGAACGCGCCGGTCGTCATCGTCATCAACAACAACGGCTGGGCGATCTCGACGCCGCGCGCGCTCGAGTGCGCCGCGGAGACGCTGGCCCAGAAGGGCGTCGCCGTCGGCGTCGACGGACGTCAGGTCGACGGCAACGACGTTTCCGCCGTTTATGCTATGGCGCGCGAGGCGATCGAAAAAGCGCGCGCGGGGAATGGACCCACCCTCATCGAGGCGCTGACCTACAGATTGGGAGACCACACCACCGCCGACGACGCGACCCGCTATCGCGATCCGGAAATCGTGCGGCGCGCATGGAAGCGCGAGCCGATCGCCCGTCTGCGCGCCTATCTCGTCCGCAGGGGCGCCTGGACAGCCGAGAAGGAAACGGCGCTGCTCGAGGAATGCGCGCGGGAGGTGGAGCGCGCCGTCGCCGCCTATCTCGCCGTTGAACCGCCGACCGTCGACGCGATGTTCGATCATCTCCACGCAGCGCTTCCTCGGGCGCTGGAAGCGCAACGTAGCCTCGCGCGCCGCTTCGCGTCGGGAGAAGGAGGCGGTCATGGCTGAACTGACCCTTGTGGAGGCGGTGAATCGGGCGCTCGCTTATGAAATGGCCGCCGATGAGAGCGTTTTGCTTCTCGGCGAGGACATCGGCGTGAATGGCGGCGTGTTTCGCGCGACGAACGGTTTGCAGGCGCGTTTCGGACGCGAGCGGGTGATCGATGCGCCGCTCGCGGAAGGCGCGATCGCGGGCGTCGCCATCGGCATGGCGGCGATGGGATTGAAGCCTGTGGCGGAAATTCAATTCACCGGCTTTATCTATCCGACCATGGATCAGATGGCGAACCACGCCGCCCGCTTGCGCAATCGCACGCGCGGGCGCCTGACCTGCCCCATGGTGCTGCGTTCGCCCTATGGCGCCGGCATTCACGCGCCGGAACATCACTCCGAAAGCCCCGAGGCCTTTTTCGCGCATATCCCCGGGCTGCGGGTCGTCGTTCCGTCGTCGCCGGCGCGCGCCTACGGACTTTTGCTCGCCGCGATGCGCGACCCGGATCCGGTGGTGTTTCTGGAGCCGACGCGCCTCTATCGCCTGTTCAAGCAGGAGGTCGTCGACGACGGCGAGAGTTTGCCGCTCGACGCCTGCTTCGTGTCGCGCGAGGGCGCCGATGCGACGATCGTCGCCTGGGGCGCGATGATGCGCGAGGCGCTCGCCGCGGCGGACGCGCTGGAGGCGGAAGGGATCGACGTCGAGGTCATCGACGTCGCGACCGTCAAGCCGCTCGATATGGAGACGATCCTGCGCTCCGTGGAAAAGACCGGCCGTTGCGTGATTGCGCACGAAGCGCCGCGCACGGCGGGCCTCGGCGCCGAGATCGCCGCCGAGATCGCTGAAAAGGCGCTCTACTCCCTGCTCGCGCCGGTTGCGCGCGTCACGGGCTATGACGTGGTCGTGCCGCTGTCGCGGCTCGAGAAACATTATATTCCGAATGTCGAACGGATCGTCGACGCCGTCCGCGGCGTCATGGAGGGCTCATGAAAACGTTTCGGCTCCCCGATCTCGGCGAGGGGTTGCAGGAAGCCGAGCTTGTCGAATGGCGCGTCGCGCCGGGCGACGTCGTCGCCGTCGATCAGCCGCTCGCAGCCGTCGAGACGGCGAAGGCCGTCGTCGAAATTCCATCGCCGCGCGCGGGGCGCATCGAAAGGCTGTTCGCGGGCGCGGGCGACATCATTCATGTCGGAGCGCCGCTCGTCGCCTTCGAGGGACCGGCGGAGGAAGACGCGGGAACGGTCGTTGGTTCGGTGGAGACGGGCGGCGGCGTGGTTCGCGAGGCGGCGATCGCGGTGGGGCGCGCGGGAACGGCGATCCGCGCGACGCCGGCCGTGCGCGCGCTCGCCCGCAAACTCGACGTCGATCTGTCCTTGGTGACGCCCTCGGGCGCGGACAGCCTCGTCACGCAAGATGACGTTCGGCGCGTCGCGCGCGTCCTCGCCGAGGCGGAGCCCGCGGAGCCTTTGCGCGGGGTGCGTCGCGCCATGGCGCAGAACATGGCCTTCGCGCAGGCCGAGGTCGCGCCGGCGACGCTCATGGACGACGCCGTCATCGACGCCTGGCCTCCGGGCGTGGACGTCACGATGCGCCTCATCCGCGCTTTGGTGAAGGGCTGTCAGGCGGAGCCGGCGCTCAATTGCTGGTACGAAAGCGCGACGCTGTCCCGCCGTGTGCTGAAGAAAATTGACCTCGGCATCGCCGTCGATCTGCCGGAAGGGCTCTTCGTTCCCGTCTTGCGCAATGTTGCGACGCGCGGTGTCGCGGATCTGCGGGCCGGGCTCGATCGAATGCGGGCGGACGTCGCGGCCCGGCGCATTCCGCCGGAAGAGCTGCGTGGCGCGACGATCACCCTGTCGAATTTCGGCACGATCGCGGGGCGATACGCGGCCCCTGTCGTGCTGCCGCCCACTGTCGCCATCCTCGGCGCCGGCCGTATTCGCGAAGGCGTCGTCGGGAGAGGCGGCGCGCCCGCCGTCGTCCGCATCTTGCCGCTCAGCCTGACCTTCGATCACAGAGTCGTGTCGGGTGGAGAGGCGGGGCGCTTCCTCGCCGCCGTCATGTCGGACCTGGCGCTCGCGGCCTGACGGCGGCGGCCGCTCTTTCGCGAGGGCCCGGGACGCGCGACGCGCCGCAAACGCCCCCGCCGACGGGGGCGGGCGCATTCGTTCAACGGGATCGCGAGGGGAAGTCCGCCGCTCAGAACCTCCCCGACTGCGTATAGGCGACGCCCCCCGAGACATAGGTCGCCGTCCACGAATCGCCTGCGACGTTGTGCGTGGTTCCGTTGCCGTTCATTTGCGCCGCGAAGAGGCCCGTGGTCGGGCCGATCGTCTGGCCGGGACTCAGCCGGAAGGTATATACGAGGTTTGCGCCGGCGGCGTAACTGCTGACGATTTGCCCGCCGATCGTATTATAGGCGCCGTTGTAGGCGACATCCGTGGCCGCGACGGCGATCGTCACCGTCAGCGCGGTGATCGGCGCCGTCGACGACATCATGACGTCTTCCTCGTTGAACCACGGGCTGTTGGTCGACGCCCGGCCGGTAAAGGTCGCCGGGCCGGATCCGGAAGAGGCCCCGGTGACCGTCAGCGGAAGCGATGTCGTTGCGCTCAGCGCGCCGCTCGTCCCCGTGATGGTCAGGGCGCCGGTTCCAACAGCCGCCGACGCGTTCGCGGAGAGCGTAAGCGTCGTCGACGTCGGCGAGGACGTCGGCGCGAAGCTCGCCGTGACCCCGGAGGGCAGGCCGGTCACGGCGAAGGCCACGTCGCCGGTGAATCCGCCGGCAGGGTTCACGGTGATCGTCGCCGGGCCCGAGGCGCCCTGCGCGATCGACAGACTTGCCGGATTGGCGGAGAGCGCGAAGCTCGGAGACGGCGGAGGAGGCGGAGGCGGCGGGGCCGCCCCGGTGAATGTCCCCGACCGCGTATAGGTCACGCCGCCGGACGTATAGGTCGCCGTCCAGGAATCGCCCGAGACGTCATGCGTCGCGCCGTTCCCGCTCATCTGCGCCGCGAAAGTGACGGAGCCCGGCGCAATTGTCTGGCCCGGGCTCAGCCTGAAGGAATAAACGATAGTCGCGCCGTCTGTGTGGCTGTTGACGATCTGCCCGCCGAAAGTGTTGTAGGCGCCGCTATAGGCGACGTCCGTAGCCGGAACGGTGATGGTCACGGTCAGCGCGGTGATCGGGGCCGTCGTCGAAAGGACGACGTTTTCCTCGTTGAACCATGGACTGTTGGTCGACGCCTTGCCGGCAAAGGTCGCTGGACCGGCGCCCGACGAGGCGCCGGTGATCGTCAGGGCGAGGCCCGTCGTCGCGCTCAGCGCGCCGCTCGCGCCGGCGATGGTGAAGGCGCCGACGCCGGTGGGCGCCGAGGGGCTGGCGGCGAGCGTGAGCGTCGTCGACGTCGCGGAGGACGGCGGATTGAAGCTCGCGGTGACGCCCGCGGGCAGGCCGCTCGCGGCGAAAGTCACATTGCCGCTGAACCCGCCGGCGGGAGCGACGGAAATCGTCGTCGCGCCGGAGGCGCCCTGCGCGAATGACAGGCTCGACGGATTCGCGGAGAGCGTGAAGCTCGGCGACGGCGGGGTCGCGGTTCCCGCGAGCACGATCGCCGTCAGCGAATAGGGCGGCGCCGCGATGGAAAAAGACGCGCCCTGCCCGCTGACGCTGCGCGAAGTGACGCCGCTGCTCGTCGGCGTGTAGGAATAGACCGTACCCGTCCCGCCCGGATTGAAGCCCGAGAGCGATACGCTGGCGTTGACGGTGTTGTCGCGATCCTTGTTGATCAGGAGGAGCGCCAGGCTTCCATTCGCCTGCCGGACGGCGTGCGCCGTCAACAAATTGTTGCTCGAGGAGGCGTCGACCAGCGTGTCGCCGGCCTTCCCGAGAAGCGTGGCCATCTGAAATCCGTAATAGGCCGGGAAGGGCGTATTGGCGGCGGGTTCGCCCGATTGTCCGTTCGAGAGAACGCCGTAGTCGCCATAGGTCGCCGTGCCGAAAAGGCCGGACGAATTATTCCCCCAGACGGGGCCGTTGTGCAGATCCCAAAGGTCGACGCTCGTGACGCCGTTCTCGATCCAGGAGAGCATGCTGTCGGCGACGAACATCGCATTGACGATGCTGAGCGTCTGCTTGCCCGGATTGTATGAAACCGAGTTTGTTTCGGTGACGAGAATCTGGATGGTCGCAGCGCGCGCGCCCGCATATTGGGCGAGCAGCGACTTCACCCTCGACGCCATGGCGGCGATCGAGGGAGAGCGGCCGGGCGTTCCGTTTTGGGGCGCGGCGAGCAGGTTCGCGTCCGACTCCCCGCCCGGATCCTGCGGATACCAGTGCAGGATGACGAAATCGATCGCGGAGGCGCATTGCGCCAGAACGCTCGTGTTCCAGTCGGGCGACAGGCCGTCCGGCCAATTGCCGGGGGCCGTCAGCACGGCGCCGACCTTGATCGACGGATCGACGGCCTTCATCGCGGCGGCGAATTGCGCGACATTTCTGCCATAGGTCGCCGGATCGCGCTGGGCGTGCAGATCCGTCTCCCAGGCCGCGCCGTAGATGCCGTTTCCGTAGACTTCGTTGCCGATCTCCCAATATTTGACGCCGTAGCCTTTGGTGACATTGGCGTATCGCACCCAGGAGGCCGCGAAGCTCGGGTCTCCGCCGCCATTGCCTGCGGGGTTGGAGCCGTAATTCACGGTGATGATCGGCGTCGCGCCCAGCCTGTTCGCCAGACCCATGAAGGCGTCGAAATTATTGTTGGGGTTCGCGTAGCTGCTCTGGCCGGGGACGATGGAGTTCGTTTGCCAGTTGTAGACGTCGGAGGTCGATCCGCCGGGAAAGCGCAGCGCCGCAACGCCGGCGCGCGACGCCAGACCCGGCACGGCGGCGTCGAGCAGATTTCCGTCCCACACGGCGGCGTTCAGTCCCCAGGCGGGACCGGGGATCACCGCCCGGCTGGCCGCCGCGTTCACGCTCACGGAAGCTGCGGTCTGCGCCGCGGCCGGAGCCGCCAGCCCGGTCAGGGAAATGACACCCGGCGCGGCCGCCGCCACGGCGGCGGCAATCGCGCGAACAAACTTAATCATGGGAAACTCCCCGGTATCGCAATTTCTCTGCGCCCATGCGCCGCGTGTCGCATGGGACCGTGAAAATAGCGTTGAAACGACAACTTAATTTTAATTTGCCTTCGACCGCGAAAGCGCCTCGGTCATGTCCGACGCGCCCATCCGTCGTCGCGGCCCGCTCGGTCCTTTCGCGCGCCGCCGCCGCGCGCGACCGGATCGTCGTCGCTTCTCTCAGCGAATCAAAAAGCCGGAAACGGCGTCCTCCGCTTCCATGGGGCTTTTTCGCTTCAACCAGGCGAAACCTTCGCCCCTGGAGATGACGGCGACGTCGATCGGGCCGCCCACGGTCTCCTGCTGTTCCACGGACATTCGCGCCTTGAACGCCGTCAGACTGACCAGCGCCTCCGCCATTCTGGCCAGATCGTAGCGCGACAGCGCCTCGACGGCGCTGATCAGCGGCAGCGTATATTCCTTCTGGAACTCCCGCTCGATGATTTCCCGGACATTTTTCTCGATGTCCCGAACGCTCGATTTCGTCTTTCCCGCCGTCTTCTGCGGCGGCAGGCACTTGGCGATAATTTCCGCGAGCCGATCCTTCAGGGACGGAAAAATGCCGCTGCAGAACAGGTCGATCATATCGGTCTGCGCGAAAGGAATGACGATGACGGGATGCTTGCGATTCACATGGGCCTCGTCGCTTTTCACCCACCTCAATCTGCCGGAGGCGATCGTCCCGATGTTGTAGATATATACGGAGGGAAACGGCTCGGCTTCGCCGTAGCCGGCGACGACCAGTCCGCTGAAATGGTCGGGATGGAACCATTGCTGCGTGTGCATCAATTTTGCCAGCAGTTTCAGGCCGTCGCAGATCTCTTCGGTAAGGGGCGCGTTTTGAAAAAGCTCCTTCTCCAGTTCTCGCAGGCAGTCCTCGTGGTCGGAAATCAGCTTCTCCCCGAAATCCGGCGGGAGTTGTTCGATCGAGGGAATTTCCCGAAATCCGGCGATTTCGTCCTTCACCGTGCGAAGCAGGAGCGCCCGAGCTCTTTGCGAACGGCTGCTCTTTGCGCCGTTCAACTCCTTGAGCCACATATCCCGAATGTTGGCTTTCCAGACCGACTCGACGACGCTGGCGAACCACTCCTTTTGCGCCGAAGCGGAGGGCGCCGCCACGGCGCGACTTCGTCACAGGAGACCAAAGCCGCTCCCGCGTTCCATGACAGACCAATGCAGGGCCGCGCGGACGTTCAGAGCCCGACGCCGGGCTCCAGACCCCAGGCGTGACGATCCTCGCCACAATCCGGGCGGGCGGCGAGCGAATAGTTGAGCAAGCGCTCACGCTCCAGATCGGCCTCCGCTCTCTTCAGCGCGGCCTCCTTCTCCGCGAGGTCGCGCTCGAGTTCGTGGAGACGCTGGACGACGGCGGCGGTCGCGGCCCTGGCGAAGGCCAGGTCGGTGAAAGGTGCGAATTTCGGCTTCACTGATACCTCCTCCAGCTTTCGCATCGACCGATAGGAGCCGACGAACCTGAAAAAAACGTATCGCCGACCACTCTCATTTTAAAATAGGAAGTATCGCGTCAAATTATCGCTTTTTTGGATATTAACTCGCCGTTGCGGGCCGGCGCCGGCGAGCCGCGACGGGGCGACGCCCGATATGCGGCATTGCGCCGCGTTCCACCCGTCAAGATTGTCGGACATGAACAGCAGCATTTTCGGCGCCCGAATCGCGCCAATGAAAGCGCGCCGTTCCTACGAGACATCGCCGCCTGAACGACTCGCGGCAGAACGCTTTCAACTCAATGAGAAATCACAATCGCGACCTTTCCAAGGCCGGCGCGAAATTCTCATGCAAATTTGACGCCGCTTCGCGCCGTCGACAAGCCAAGCCCCGGCGGCGCTCAAAATTACGGGTTTCCGCCGGCGCGCCTAACCCGACGTCGCCAGAAAAACTCCGACATAGGCGGCGATCATCAGAACGGAAAACAGCAGCGAAAATGCGACCCAGATCCGGAAGGTCCGGCGCTCCGCCTGGAGGCCTTTCCGCCGATATTGCGCGCGGATGTAGACTCCGATGAGGAAAATCCCGACAATACAAATGTAGAGCGAGATCAGCGCCGTAACCTGCGCGGTGTATTTTTCTGCGCTTTCCGCGTCCGGCGCGCCATTGAACACCGCCGAGAACAGGTCGCCGACGGACGCCGTGAGCTGCATGCGATCCCTTCTCCCTCGCCATGGTTTCGCGGCGCCGGCTTTCCGCGCCGCGAACGTCGCGTCAGTCGATGAAGACGCCGACCGCGTCGGAAAAACTGAACCCGGCGTCGATCACATAGTAGACGCCGATGATCGACAGCCCGAGATAGGCGAAGCGGCCTGCGTAGGGAATGAGCGTAACGACGAAAACGCAAACGAGCGCCGGCAGCCAGGAGAGTTGAAACCAGCGCATGAGCGTCACGACGCTCAGCGGGATCGCCAGCAGCGAGAAAGCGAAAAAGATCCACCCGAAGGTGAGTCCGACGGCTTTACGCAGCGGCGGCGGCAGGCGTTGCAGCATCTGACCCCCCCCTTATCGCTTTCACGACGCTGCCCTCATTATCCGACCGGCTCGAGGGCGCGTCGACAGGCGGCGCCGGACATCGCCCGGCGAAGTTTCGCCAGCGCGCGGCGGCCGTCCATTGCGTCGCCTGTGCGTCGGCGCACGAACGGCGGGATGGTTTCGGCGCACACTCCGCATATTCGCATTTCGCGAACCGTAAGGACTTCGAACGGTCCCCAATCGATGGAGTGAAATCATGTTGCGCAAGCTTACTTTCACGACCGCGCTGGCCGCCATGCTGGCGCTTCCCTCCGCCTCCTATGCGCATGGGTGGGGCGGACACTGGCACGGGGGCTGGCACGGCGGCCACGGCTACTGGGGCCATGGCCCGCACTGGGGCTGGGGCGGCGGACGCTATTGGGGCGGCCATTGGCATCCCTACGGCTCGGGCTCGTGCTGGCGTCCGGGCTTCGCCGGCGGCTGGGTCTGGGTCTGTGGCTGATCTCAGCGATCGGGCGCCGCCGCGCGGGCGGCGGCGCCCTCAATATTCATACTCGAGGCCCACGCCCATCGAGGTCTTTCCATCGACGGCGGTTTCGCTCTGAACGCGGACGCCGCGCGTGACGTCGACCCCGACGTTCACCGAGGTCTGCTCCGGCCGCGCGCCGGTGCGGACGCCGACGCTCACCCCCTCCATGATATAGCGAGAGACGCCGATCGTCGGCCCGCTCGCGCCGCCGGCGTCGAGATCGAGCGAATCAACGCCAAGCGCCCGGCGCATCTTCTCGAAAGCGTCGACGCCGGTGGCGGCCCCCGAGAATTGCGCGAGCGCGGCGGCGAGCTGCACGGCCTGGAAGGGCGTGAGCGAACCGGACGCCCTCGCGAAGAGAAGGCGCGACAACACCTCGTCCTGCGGCAGTTCCGGCGACGATGAGAAAGTGAAAACGGGCGACGCCGCGGGGCCCGAGACGCCGATCTTCGCGGTAATGTCCGCCGCCCTCGTTTCCGCCGTGAAATCCAGCGTCGGCGTGAGGCCGCCGGAGAAAGCGAGCTTCCCCCGCGTGATGTCGATGCGCTGCGTGAGCAGCTGCATCCTGCCGCGGCGCAGATCGAAGCCGCCGATGACATTGGGCTTTTGCAGCGTGCCGCCGATCTTGAGGGCGCCGCCGAACTCCGCGTCGATGCCGCGGCCGCGCACGAAGATCCGGTTCGGCGCTGAAAGCGAAAGGTCGAGCGCGGCGTCGAAAGTCGACTTCCGCGCCTCCTTCGCCTTCCGTTTACGCTCCAGCGCCAGCATTTGCGCGGCGAAGCCCCGCGCGTCGATATGGGTCGAATTGGGCAGCGGCTTCAGATTGACCGGCAGGCGATCGGGAACGTTCACGTCCATCGAGTCGAGATTGACCTTGCCGGCGACTTTCGGCGCGCGGGCGAGCGGGCCGCTGACCATGAGATCGAGGTCGCCCACCGAGGACACGATATCCGTGCTCGCGAGCTGGGCGTTGTTGGCGAAGACGTGGAGCGAGCCGGGCATGCCAGCGTCCGGCGCGACGGAAACCTTGCCTGCGACGGCGATCTGGCCGCCATTCTTCGTCTGTGCGGTGAGGCCGTTGATCGTGAGATCATGTCCGCGTCCCTCCAGCCGTCCGGCGATCCGGGCGAGGCTGATCCCGTTCAGCGGATCGTTGAAGGCGCCGTCCGCGATCGTGACCGCGCCGCCGATGACCGGATTCGCCGCCGGACCCGTGAGGCGCAGGTCGACATTGGCCTTGCCCGCCGCCGTCTGGCCGTTCGCCGCGAGCATGGTGTTGGCGAGCGCGGCGTCGATCGCGCCCTTGACGGAAAGATCGAGCGCTCCCTCGCCGAGCGGCGCCGAGCCCGTGATCTTGAGGCGGCTTGTCGCCCCCAGCGCGACGTCGGCGTCCAGCGTGGTTCTTTTGTTGGCGAGGCGGCCGCTCGCGGAAAGATCGATCGCGGGCAGGCCGTTGGCCCGCAACTGCGGCGCCGTCGCCCTGGAAACCTTCACGCGCCAGTCGCCCGAGGGCGCGGCTTTTGTCCCCGTGACGCGCGCCTCCGCGTCGAGCGTTCCGTCGAGGCCAAGCGAGGGATCGGCGATGGCGGCGACGGAGAGCGGCACGGCGCGCGCCCGGGCGGTCAGATCGAGACGGTCGCCGACCGCGCCTTCGATGTCGAGGCGCCCCGAGCCGAGCGCGACCGCCACGCCCCGGAAATCGACCGCGCCGCCCTGAACCGTGATGACCGCCGGCTGCGTGAGCGCGATCCTCCTGCCGCCGCGCTGGGCGGAAAACTGCGCGACGTCGAGGCGCGTCCGGTCGCCGGGCGTCAGCGTCGCGCGACTCGCGACATTGAAGCCGCGCGCGTCGAGCGTGAGATCGAGCGCCGCGGCGCCGTTCCCCGCGGGGCGCGCGAGAAGCCGCGCCCGGTTGACCGTCTCTCCGCCGACGCGGGCGTTGTCGACGGAAACGTCGCCGTCGAGCGCGGGGCGCCGGAAGACGTCGCGCGCGGAGAATCTCGCAGCGAGCCGTTCGACCGCGACGCCCGACGCCGCGACGCTGGCGCCCGACGCGTCGACCGAAACATTCTGCCCGCCGCCCGCCGCGTCGAGCGCCACGGTCGCATTCAGGCGGCCGCCGAGCTTCTGGAGCGCCAGCGCGGACAAATCGTCGAGATCGGGCGCGGCGACCGCGAGGCGGCCGTTCGCGAGCCCGGCGCCGTCGAGGGAAAGCGCGCCTTTCGCCGTCGCGCTTCCCACCGAAACGTCGAGGTCGTCGAGCTTCCATCCCTCGTCTGCGCGCGCCAGCGAGAGGCGGCCGCTGGCCGGCTTGCGGTCGACCACGCCGTCGAGCGTCGCGCGCGCCGTGAGCCGGCCGAGAATGTCGCGCGCCTCGCCCTCGAGCGTCAGCTTGGGGATCGGCCTGCCGTTCGCCGTCGCGTCAGCCAGCGTCGCGGAGAAAGTCGCGTCCGGCTTGTCGAGCGAGCCCGTGACGGCCGCGGCGACCGTCGCCCGGCCGGCAAGCGGCAAGCCCGCGTAGCGCAATTCGGAAATGTCGATCTTCGCGTCGACGGCGGCCTTCTCTTTCGTCGCCGATCCGTCGACGCGGGCGATCGCATGCGCGGCGCCGAGGGTGAGTTTTTCAAAGGAAACGCCCCCATCTGGAAGGGTCGCGACCTTTCCGGCCAGCGTGAGCTTTTCCCCGATGAGCCCGTCGGCGGCGGCGACGCCGGTCGCGAGCCCGGTCGCGACGCCCGCGAGCGCCGCCTCGACGCCGCCGTCGAACGGCTTGCCCGTCAGATCGGCCGACAGATCGAGCGCGCCGCGAAGAACTCGTCCCGCGAGCCGAGAGAAACGGCCAAGATCCGGCGCCGTGAGCCGCGCCTTGCCCTCGAGCGCCCCCGCCGCGTCGAGCCGCCCGGAGCCGCTGAGGTCGAAAGCCGAAGCGGCGAGCGCGAGCCGGTCGAGCGTCTTGGCGCCGTCGTCGCGCACATGCGCCGTCGCCTCGATCTTCGTCGTCTCGGCGAAAAGCGGCGCGATGCCGCGGGGCAGCACGTCCGACAGCCGGGCGGAAAGATCGAGATCGAGTCGCCGCGACGCCGCTTCCCGCGAAATCCGGCCAACGCCCTCGGCGCCAGCCTCGCCGGCTCGGGCGGCGAGCTTCGCCTCGAAGGCGTCGAGCGTTCCCGCGCCCTCGAGCGACGCCTCCACCGGCGGCAGTCCGGGGAGCTTGGCGAGGCGCGCGATGAGGCCGTCGCCCGGCTCCGACGCTGCGAATTTGATCCTGAGCCTGCCGTCTCCGGACGCATAGGCCGCGTCCGCGCCGATCGAGCCCGGCGCGTCGAGCCGCTGCGCCAGGAGCCTCAGGCTCGCCGCCGCGCCCGTGAGTTCGCCGCCCCCATTGACGGAAAGCGTCGCGGCGGCGCCGGCCACGGGCTCGGCGAGAACGAGCTTTCCCACCGACAGTTCTCCGAGCCGCACGCCGATGGGCAATCGGGGCGGAAAGGACATCCCGGCCGATGCGGAGTCCGGCTTCTTCCCCTCCGGCGTCTGCGCCGCGGGCGCCGGACGGCGCAACACCTCCACCTCGCCCGCTTCGATGCGATCGACGTCGAGCTTCATCCCGACGAGCGCAAGCCGCGACCATGACGCCGACACGCGGTCGATCCTCAGCCAGGGGCCGTTCCGGTCAGAGACGACGACGCCCGTCACGACGGGGCGCGACGACAAGATGTCGTCGATCGCGCCGATGTCGATTTTCATGTCAGGAGACGAAACGGCGTTGGAGACGAAGCTTGCAAGGGAGCGGCCGCCGGCCGCGCTGTGCAGCGAATAGACGCCGGCGCCGATCGCCAGCGCGACAAGTCCGGCGAGGCCGGCGCCGATCGTCGCCCGGCGGGAGAGCCTGCGGGTCAAAAGCTTTCTCCGATGCCGATGAAGAGCGCGAGCCGGCTGTCGACCGGCCGGGGATTGAGCGGCGTCGCGAGATCGACGCGAATGGGACCGATGCCCGTGTAATAGCGCAGGCCGATGCCGGCTGCGGCGCGCAGGGTCGAATCGAAATCCGGCCAGGGCGCCGAAAAAGCGGCGCCGACGTCGATGAAAGGCACGACGCCGATGTTCTGCGTCAGCTTGATGCGCGCCTCGCCAGACGCCTCGAACAGGCTGCGGCCGCCGGTGGGGAAGCCGAAGCCGTTCTCCGGGCTGATCGAGCGATACCGATAGCCGCGCACCGAGCCGCCGCCGCCCGCGAAGAAGCGCCGGTTGGCGGGAATGTTCTCGATGGGCGCGCCCGCGATGGAGCCCGCCGCGACGCGCCCCGCGAGAATATACCAAGCGTCTTCGTCGAGCGCGTAATAGGCGGAGGCCTGCCCTTTCGACTCAAACATGGCGACGCTGTTGGAGAAGGCGCTCACATAAGGCGCGACGCGGCCGACGACGCGCACGCCGCGCGTCGGCGCCAGCGCATTGTCGGTGCTGTCGTAGTTGCCGGAAACGGGGAAGCCGAGCAGCGTGTAATTATGGAGGCCCCAGACGTCGTAGAACTGCCCGCCCTCGACTTCGACGCCGGCCTGCACCGAGGCCGTGTCGCTGAAGCGATGGCGGATCGCGCCGTTGAAATTGCCGTAGGCCGCCCAGTAATAGACCGTGCGCTCACGGATCAGCGAGCCGTCGAGCAGCAGGTCGTTTCTCGTGCCCCAGAGCGCCGGCTTGATGAAACCGACATGCGCGACGCCGACGAGATTGCTCGCCTTCAGCTCGGGGAAGGCGAGGAAGGCCGCCGAATTGTTGTAATAGGCGAGGCCGCCTTCGAGATCGACGCGCAGCCGCTCGGCCCCGCCGAACAGATTGCGGTCCACCCAATAGCTGCGCAGCGACGGGCCGTTGATGTTGGAGAACATCGCCGAGGCGCCGATCGCGTGGCGCATCCGTTCCGTCGTCTCGACGAGGATCGGCAGATTCCCGTTCTTGTCGAGATGGGCTCCGTCCTCGACCCTCACGCCGCCGACCGACTCGATGCGCGCGACGGATCGGCGCGTCTCGGCGAGCTTTTTCGGACTGTAGGGCTCTCCCTCCTCAAGATAGATGAAGGAGCGAATGACGTCGGGGTCGATTCCGGGGGAGCCGGACAGCTCAACGGCGCCGATGCCCGCCTTGGGGCCGGGGTCGATGGTGACGGCGACGTCCATCACATGTTCGCGATGGTCGACGACCGGGCGCGTCGTCACCACTTTGGCGAGCGGATAGGACTTGTCGCGCAGGGCGTCGACCCATTCCGCCTGACGGGCGCGCACGGCGGCGGCGCGGGCGGGTTCGTCCGGACTGACCGCCAACGCCTTGCTCGAAAACAGCGCCGGATCGATCGGGGCGTTGGTGCGCGCGTCATAGACGACGACGTGACGCAATTTGAACAGGGGTCCCGGCTCGACCTCGAAGACGACCGGCGCGAGCGAGGATCCCCGGTGGCGCTCCGCCGCCGCCGCAGCAACCTCGGCGCCTTTCCCGTCGGGCGAGACGGGCGCGCCGGCGACGGTCGCGCGCACCGTAGCGTTGAAATAACCGCTCGCCCAGAGCGCGTCCGTGATGCGCGGATAATCGGCGATGACGCGGCGCGTCAGTCCGACGCCGGCGGAGGGGGAGTCGAGCCGCAGGCGCCAGCTGTTGGAGGCGTCCTTGAGCGTCTGTTCCAGCGCCCCGTCGTCGCCGAGCCCCGCGAAAGTCACGTCATAGGCGACGGCGTCGGGTTTCGGCTCCGCTTTTTCGGGCTCGCTAAAGAAACCGAAGAAATCGAAGGCGCGCGCTGGCGTCGCCCCGCCGAGGCACAAGGCGCAAAACGCCGCCGTCAATGAAATGCGCGATATTCTCACGGCGGACCCGCAATAAACCCGGTCTTCAGCATAGGCGGAAAGGGCGCAGCCGTCCAATCCGTTAAGCTTAAAGCCCCGCTCATAGTTAAGCATTTCGACCAGTTCATCGAGAGACGCTAGCTTTTCCTTTCTTTTCGTGGACTTAATCGACGCGCTGACCGCGCCGGGAACCGCAAGCGCCGCGGCGCGCGACGGAGCGTCGCCGGCCCGGCGGGCAAAAAAGCGCAACGCGCCGATTCCGATAAAATTGAACGAGAGGGCTCAAGCCTTCGAATACGGGATCGCGTCAAAAAGAGGAAGCGACCAATTATCGCGACTTTCGAGGCGCCGGCGGCTCGCTCGAAAGTCTCGGCACGGGTCCCGTCGTCCGGCGATCTCGCGGGCGAGCGGGCGAAACGACGACGGTAGACGGCTATGGGCGTGAATCTCCTGCACTCGATCAGTCATTTCGACACGGACCGCTTCCAGCGCGTGCCGCTCTCCCTGCAGGGGAGATACATGCTCCTGAAGTCGAGCGAGGAATATCCCTGCCGCACGTTCGAAATGTCGCCCGGCGACGTCTCGCTTTTCGCGCCGGTCGCGGCGGTGCCCGGCGAGAAGGTCGTGCTTTACCTCAACGAACTTGGCCGCTTCACCGGATCGGCGACCCGCGCGACGGAGCAGGGGTTCGAGATGACCCTGCAGCTCACGCCCAAGAAGCGCGACCGTCTCGCCGATCAGCTGACCTGGTACGCCAACCGCTCCACCCTCGACGTCGAGGAGCGGCGCCGGCACGATCGCGTGGTTCCGCTGATGGATCTGACGGTTCTGCGCCTCACGCGCGGCGACGAACATATCGTGCGCATCCGCAGCCTGTCCCTCTCCGGCGTCTCTATCGAGACCGACCACTTCATCCCCATGGGCGCGGAAGTGCTCATCGGCAACACGCCCGCGAAAGTCGTGCGCATTCTCGATGACGGCGTCGCCTGTGAATTCGTCAAGCATTTCCGGCCGGGCGAGATCGACGAGACGACGCGCCTCTGACGGCGCGGACCGCGGCGGACGGCGCCGGAAAAGCCGTCGGCGTTTTCGGGGCGGCGCTCAGCCGCCAAGTCATTTGCCCTCCAGCCTGCTGCGAGGCTCGGACCTCAGCCTCTCGCGCGCCTCGAAGAATCCGAGCCGCCGGGCCGTCAGCCAGTCGACCAGCCGGGAGGGCGTCAGTCCGGGCAGGGTCCAGCCCAGGAGGCGACTCGTGACGACCGGAATGCGCACGGGCGGACGCCGCGCCGTCAGCGCCCGCAGGACAGCCTTCGCGACAAGCTCGGGCCCCGGCGCGGCCCGCCCGCCCTCCACCGCCCATTTCTGCACGCGGCGCGCGGCCGGGCCGTAGATCGTTTTGTCGAAATGCGTGAAATCGGCGCTGTCGGCCTTGTCCCAGATCGGCGTCGCGATCATGCCGGGCGCGATGACGACGACGTCGATCCCATAGACCATCAGCTCGCGCCGCAAGGCGTCGGACATTCCCTCGAGCGCAAATTTAGAGGCGTTGTAGGCGCCCAAAAACGGCGTCGCGAAACGGCCGGCGACGGAGCTCATGTTGACGATGCGGCCCGGCGTCCCGCCCTGCGGCGCGCGCGCGCCGAGCAGCGGCGCGAAGGCCTGCGTCGTCTGCGCCTGACCGATGAGATTGACCTCGATCTGCCGGCGGAAGTCGTCAATCGGCAAATGCAGCAGCGGCCCCGGAACGGCGACGCCGGCGTTGTTCACGAGGCCGGCGAGCGTATCGCCCGCGAGCCAGGCCTCGACTTCCGCCGCCGCGCGCGCGACGGCGTCGCCATCCGTGACGTCGAAGATGAGCGGCGCGGCGTCGCGCCCGAATTGCGCCCGCAGGCGATCGGCGTCCTCCGTCTTGCGAACCGATCCGAAAACGAAGAAGCCGTTTTTCACGAGCGCGTCGACGCAGGCGGCGCCGATCCCGGTCGAGGCGCCGGTGACGACTACGGCGCGTTTCCCGTTCGTCATGCGAAACTCCTCAGGCCGTCGCGAGCAGGCGCGTCAAAACGTCGATCGTCGAGGCGTCAGCGCGGCCGTCGACCCGGGCGGGCCGGAAATGCCTCTGAAAAGCCGCGACCGCCGTCGCCGTCTCCTCGTCGTAAATCCCCGTTTCGGCGAGTTTGTAGCCGAAAGCCGCGAGCTGGCGCTGAAGCTGCGCGACCTTCTCGCCGGCGGCGTCCCGCTCGAGCGCCGGGCCGTCGCCCGGCGGGAGCGGCGCGAGACGCAGGCCGACGCCCGCCGCGGCCAGCCTGTCCCAGGGAAAGAACTCGCCGGGGTCGATCTTGCGGCGCGGCGCAATGTCCGAATGCGCGAGCACGCGCTGGGGCGCGATTTTTCGCCGCGCGCAAATGTCGCGCGAGAGCCCGATCACGGCGTCGATCTGTTTTTCGGGATAGGGGCGCGGGTCGATATGGCCGGGATGAACGATCTCGATTCCGATGGAGGCCGAATTCACATCGGTCTCGCCCGCCCAGCAACTTACGCCCGCGTGCCAGGCGCGGCGCGACTCCGGAACGAGCTGCAGCACGCGGCCGTCCTCCTCGACAACGTAATGCGCCGAGACTTCGGCGATGGGCGAACACAGAAGCTCCAGCGCGCTCTGCGCCGTGGGCATGCCGGTGTAATGCAGGACGAGGGCCGAGATCGGACGCGCGCGCGGCCCGTGATTGGGCGAGGGAAAGACGATCGCGCGCGCATGATCGGGCGCGAAACGCGCGACGAGTTCCGGCGCGTTGCGCCAGGGCGCGGTCGCCGTCACCCATTCGACGGTTCGCGACTCTGGGTCCGCGGCGCGCAAGACATCCGTGACCACGCAGGCGCTGTCGGCGCCGGCCGCGAGCGCGAGACAGGCGCGCGCCGGCGTCAACCCGCCGATGGCGACGAGCGGAACGCCGCCTGCGCGCTTTTTCCACGCCGCGAGCTTTTCGAGACCCTGCGGCGCGAATTTCATCTCCTTGAGCAGCGTCGGCCACACGGGGCCGAGCGCGACATAGTCGGGGGAAAACGAGAGGGCGCGCTCGAGCTCGGCGTCGTCATGGGTCGAGACGCCGAGCCGCACCCTGTGGCGGCGCAGCGCCGGAACGTCCGCCCCGGCCAGATCCTCCTGCCCGAGATGCACGAAGTCGCATCCGGCGTCGATCGCAAGGCGCCAGTAATCGTTGACGACGAGCTGCGCCCCGGCCGCGCGGCAGAGATCGCGCGCGCGGGCGATTTCCTCGCGAACCTCCGGCTCGGGGCGGTCCTTGACGCGCAATTGCACGAGCTTCACGCCGAGGGGCAGGAGCCGCGTCAGCCAGTCGGCGCGGTCGACGATGAGATAGAAGGGATCGAGGCTCGTCGAAGTCACGGGCGGCTCCTTGTCGCGCGCAGCCATAGACAACCGCCGTCCGAAGGGAAAGGCCTCAGCCGAGCGCGCCGAAAGGACGCCCGATCGCCGGCGTCGAGGGCTCGGCCATGTCGCGCGGGGTCATCGGCCTGGCGAGATGGGCGAGCCGCCCCGCCTCCGCCGCAAGACCGAAGGCGCGCGCCATGCCGACGGGGTCGCCCGCGCGCGAGACGGCCGTGTTCAGCAGCACGGCGTCATACCCCATCTCCATCACCGCGACGGCATGGGAGGGCGCCCCGAGCCCCGCATCGACGATGAGCGGAATGTCCGGGAAATGCGCGCGCAACGCCCGCAGGCCGAAGGGATTGTTGACGCCGCGCCCCGAGCCGATCGGCGCCGCCCAGGGCATGAGAACCTTGCAGCCCGCGTCCAGGAGCTTCCCGGCGACGACGAGATCGTCCGTCGTATAGGGGAACACCTCGAAACCGTCGGCGGCGAGCGCCTTCGCGGCCTCGACGAGCCCAAAGACGTCGGGCTGGAGCGTGTCCTCCTCGCCGATGACCTCGAGCTTGATCCAGCTGGTCTCGAACACCTCGCGCGCCATCTGCGCGGTCGTAATGGCTTCCTTCGCCGTGCGGCAACCCGCCGTATTGGGCAGCACGCGCGCGCCGGTCTCGCGGATCAACGACCAGAAACTCTCGCCCGCCCGGCCGCCGCCCGCCTCCCGCCGCAGCGACACGGTGACGATCTCGCAGCCCGAGGCGCGGATCGACGCGGCGAGGATCGCCGGCGAAGGATAGCGCGCCGTGCCGAGGAGCAGGCGCGACCGCAGCGCGGCGCCGTAGAGCGTCAGCGGATCGGCGATGTTCAGCGGCGCGTTCATCCCCCCTGCCTCGGCGTCACGATCTCCACCGCGTCGCCCTCCCGCAGCGGCGTCTTCCCGCGGTCCTTGTCGCGCACGAACTCCTGGTTCAGCGCGGTGCCGACCTTCTGATCCGCATAACCCAATTCGCGCAACAGCGCCTCGAGGGTGGCGGCCGCGACCTCACGCGGACGCCCGTTCACCTGAATCCGCATCCATGACCTCCGGGAAAAAGGCGCCCCGCAAAGCGGCCTCCGCCGCCCGCCGCGCCAGCGCGGGCGCAAGCAGGAAACCGTGCCTGTAGAGCCCATTGAGATAGAGGGTCCGCCCGCGTTTGATAAGGCGCGGGAGATTGTCGGGAAAAGCCGGACGCACATCCGAGCCCGTCTCGACGATTTCGGCTTCCGCGAAAGCCGGATGGATCGCGAAGACGGAATTCACCAGCTCCACGACCGAACGCGCCGTCACCCGCGCGCGCTCCTCGTTCTCGATCATGGTCGCGCCGACCATGAAGAGTCCGCCGCCCCGCGGCACGACATAGACCGGGCGGCGCGGATGCAGCATCCGCACGGGGCGCGACAGCGAAATCTCGTCGCTGCGCAAAATCAGCATCTCGCCCTTCACGCCGCGCAGCCTCGGCAGGGCGTCGCGGGCGGAAAAGCCCCGGCAGTCGATCGTCCAGTCCGGCCGGGTGTCGAGGCTCGGGGCCTCGACTCCGAAATGCTGCGCAACATTTTGCATTGCAGCAAGGCGTCCGGCGAGCGCCGCGAGGGCGGCGCGGGGATCGAGATGCGCCTCCTGGGGAAAGAACAGCGCCGCCTCGAAACGGCCCGCGAGATCCGGCTCCAGCGCGGCGACGCCCGGGGCGTCGAGCCGTTCGAAACGCTCGGTGCGGCGGGCGAAATCCGTCAGCTCGGCGCTTTCGCGCGGCGCCGCGACGACGAGACTGCCCGCGGCCGTCGCGACCGGAATCTCGCGCGTCCAGAACTCGAGCGCCTCGCGCCCGAGTTCGGCGACGAGCGGCTCGGCGCTCTCCAATTCGCACCAGGGCGCGATCATGCCGCCCGCATAGCGCGAACAGCCCTGCCCGGGCGCGGCCGCGCGCTCGACGAGCTCCACCCCGGCGCCGGCGCGCGCCAGCGCATATGCCGCGCAGAGCCCGGCGACGCCGGCGCCGATCACCCGCGCAAGCATGAGCCGCCCCTTATGGAAAGAAGATTCGACACCATCCCTCCGCCAGCACTGAACTGGATCAGGTTCTAAGGGTCGCCGCGCCAAGCGTCCCGCGACGCCTCTGCAGCCTCTCAGCCCCCCTGGCGGGACTCCCCCGGCCGGGCGAGGGTCGCGCGAAAGCGCGGTCGGCGTCAAGCGCCGCGGCGGCGCGCAATGTCGGCCTCAAGGCGGCGGTTGGGCTTGCAAGACGGGCGGCGATGGCCCAAGATCTCGCACAACAATGACGCGCGTCAAAAAATCTCAGCCGGCGCGCCAATCCGGGAGAGAAATCAGATGTTCACCAGTCTCCGCACGGCTCTGGCCGCCGCGTTCGTCGCCGGCGCCGTTGGCCTCGCCGCGCCCGCCCAGGCCGCCAAGATCGGCCCCTATTTCCCGATCCCCAACGGCTTCAACCTCACGGGCGTCGCTCGCGACTCGCTCCTGACCATTCAGGCGAGCTGGCTGAAAAACGGCCTCGACAATCTCGAAAAGGCAAAGAAGGAAACGGACGCCGCGCTCGAAAAGGCCAGGGAAGGCGCGCCGGATCAGGTCGCCGCGCTGGAGGCGAAGGCCAAGGATCTCGACAAGATGATCGAGGATACGAAAGCCGAGATCGCCATCGCCACCGACACGTCCCCTGACCATGCGGTGCAGAAAGAGCGCAAGGACAAGCTCATCGCCAACGTCAACCAGTGGATCAACGAGCTTGAGCGCATGGCGACGGAGCAGATGAAGATCGCCATCATGTCCGACGGCGGCGTGGCGATGACGGCGGAGAAGCTCAATCACCAATATTCGACCTTCGCCGACGACCTCCAGAAGGCCAAGCGCGACGCGAGCATCGAGAACTGGGGGAAATAGGGGCGGCGCACCAAAGCGGTTGGGATCGCCGCCGACACTGCTTTCTGTTTCGTCCAGCCATGAGTGGGCGGCGGCATCCTTCGCAAGAGAGCTCCGGTCGCTCGGTTAGCGGTCCGGATCTCTAACTTTTGTAAGCTCAAGAAGGCAGCAAACTTCTAACCCGATGAGGAAGAAGGCTTAGTTCTTGTTGTGACGGCTGGACAACCATTTCCGGTGCAGAGGCAGGATCATAGTGCAGAGGTCTATATTCAGCATCCGCCTTTCCACTTATAATACACCGCTTACCATATTTCTCCTTGACACTCCAGTGCACAACTTCATTTATGTTATTCTCTGTATTTTCCCTATAAAGCAATCTCCTACCTGGGGGATGGAACAAACCCTCGACGTAGTTGTAGAACTTGCTGATAGGATAATTTCTTAACGTATCATGAACCATCCCGTGGATATCGGCCAATTCGACTTCTTTTCTTACAGCATTTACATCAAATTCCAGGTTCGTATGCTCTTGGACTCTCGCGATCATCCATATTAGCGCGAGGTCGGAAAGTTGACGCTCTCGATACCCGCCGCCGACATCGCAATGTACGCCGGGAAACCAAGCTTGCTCGACAAAGAGAGCTGAATCCGGCTTGATGCCGCCTTGGGCGGTCCAGAACATGGGGATGAAAGAACGTCGCTGTTCATCTACTGCGACCGCATGGAGAGCAACCTTGACATTTTCTGGCAGTCTAGTGCTGTGCACTCCTTCCAAGAAGTAATTAGAAAATAAATTCCCGAATATCTCTAATCCCCATCCTCCTGGAACACCAAATGAACTGACTGTATCCCACACACCAATGCACGCGATTTCCCGGCTGCTATGAACGTCAATATCCAAACTTGTGTTATTTTCACCAGACTTCCACATTGTTTCAAAAGGCATCGAGCTCTGCCGCTTACGAATACCTCTTTTGTTAATAATTTCCGCAAGCGCGCGCACTCCATACGCGCCACGAGAGAATCCAAATAGATATAATTCATCCCCATCATTATAATTTTTCACAATACACTCATAAGAATCTTTGACAGACATCATCAAATCAAGTCCTGTGGCTCCATATGCAGGCCCTTTAAAATAATTGACTTCCTGAATCACGCCTTTAGATGAAACACTCGGAATTAGCGGCGCTTTTGCTATGGTAGGGCAATGAAGCAAAGCAACATTTGTTGCCCCTGGAATGTAATCAGCATCCTCAGGCCTCAGCGACTCGTCATTTAGAGTGCCATCGATCAAAATTACAATTCGCTTCTTTGCTTCTTGACCAAACGATAGACTGGTCGCGAAGGAACCCAGCGCCAGAGATGTTAATACTTTACGACGAGTGAGATTCTCAGACATGTTGCATACTCCCGTGGGCCATCCAAAAAGAATGTCAATTCGCAAAAATCATCGTGGCCAAGTTTTAAGTTTGGTCTGAATCCGCCTCTTTGGCAACCCTGAAGGATAGTCCCTAAACACTGTGATTGGACGCTTTAAGTTGCAATCCGTCCTCTTCTGACCGGCCGTGATTAACCCTGAAAAAGACGTCACCCCGAATGATCTGACAACTTTAATTTAAAAAAGCATAGACGCTCACAGACATCGTCAGACCGGAAAATCGTCGCGCGGCGCGGGTTTCTGCAGTTCGGAATTGAGCTGCTCGATCCGCCGCGCGGCGTCGTCCAGGGCGCTCGCCATGCGCTCCTCTAGCGCGGCGGCCGACTTTCGCACGGCGTCGAGTTCGGCCCGAAGCGCGGCGATGTCCATCTCTACGGCCTGCGCCCTGCCTCGCGCGTCCGTCGCCTCGTCGGCGATGGAGAGGGCGGCCATGACGACGATGCGCTGCTCGCCGATGTCGCCGAACCCCTCTTTCATCGCAAGAATCTTCCCCTCGACATAGCGAGCGAGCTGCTCCAGCCGCGCTTCCTGCCCGTCGTCGCAGGAGAGGCGGTAGGTGCGCCCGGCGATGTTCACGATGACCGCCGCCATGGCTACTCCCCGCGCGCGATGGCCGACGTCGCCGCTCCGAGCGCGGCCGCGACGCCCGCGCCGGCGCTGTCGAGACGCCGCAGCACCTCGTCGCGCGCCTTCTCCAGCGCGTTGACGCGGGCGAGCGCGGCGTCGAGTTCGAGCGCCAGACGGCCGCGATCGTCCTGCATGATGGCGAGTTCCTCCTCCAGCTCGGCGCTGGAGAGGTCGTCCTCGAGCTTCAGGGCGACGGTCCGCTCCAGCTGGTCGAGCGCCTTTTGAAGGCGCTCGAGAGCGGCGTCGAGCTTTTCGGAATGCGTCATCGCCGGGCGGCGCCCTGTTTCTCGCAGCGGAAGGGGTTGCGGCGGGCAAGCGCCGATTCGCCGCGCGCCGTTGGTAGCATGAATCGGGCGAATCCCAAGGCGCCCCGCCGAAGCCGGGCGCCGCCGCGGCGCATGCGGCGCGGCGATGCGTTGACAGGGGGGCGCGAGGTGCTATTCAACCCTCGCCTCGACACCCAAAGCCCGGCGCGCGGCGCGCAGACGCCGCCGGGCGGCAGCCGCCTTTCTCGTAAAGCGCGCGGCGACAAGGAGAATTTCCAAATGACCGTCAGAGTGGCCATCAATGGCTTCGGGCGCATCGGCCGCAACGTCCTCCGCTTCATCGTCGAAACCGGCCGCACCGACCTCGAGGTCGTCGCCATCAACGATCTGGGCCCGGTCGAGACCAACGCCCATCTGCTGCGCTATGACTCGGTGCATGGCCGCTTTCCCCATGAGGTGAAGGTCGACGGCGACACGATCGACGTCGGTCGGGGCAAGATCAAGGTCACCGCCATCAAGAACCCCGCCGAACTCCCCTACAAGGAACTCGGCGTCGACGTCGCGATGGAATGCACCGGCCTCTTCACGGCGCGCGACAAGGCGAAACTGCTGCTCGACGCGGGCGCGAAGCGCGTGCTCGTCTCGGCGCCGGGCGACGGCGCGGACCTCACGGTCGTCTATGGCGTCAACCACGACAAGCTCACGAGGGATCACCTGATCGTCTCCAACGCCTCCTGCACCACGAACTGCCTGGCGCCGGTCGCCAAGGTCCTGCACGAGGCGATCGGCATCGAGAAGGGGATCATGACCACGATCCACTCCTATACGGGCGACCAGCCGACGCTCGACACCTTCCACAAGGATCTCTACCGCGCGCGCGCGGCCGCGCTGTCCATGATCCCGACCTCGACGGGCGCCGCCAAGGCGGTGGGCCTGGTGCTGCCGGAACTCAACGGCAAGCTCGACGGCTACGCCATCCGCGTGCCGACGCCGAACGTCTCGGCCGTGGATCTGAAATTCGTCGCCAGGCGCCCGACGACGAGGGACGAGATCCACGCGGCGATCAAGGCCGCCGCGGATGGCCCGATGAGGGGCGTGCTCGCCTATACGTCCGAGAAGCTCGTCTCGATCGACTTCAACCACAATCCGGCCTCCTCGACCTTCCATCTCGACCAGACCAAGGTGATGGACGGCAATCTCGTCTCGATCCTGTCCTGGTACGACAATGAATGGGGCTTCTCCGGCCGCATGACCGATACGGCGGCGCTGATCGGCTCAATGATCTGAGATAGGCGGAGTGGCTTTATGTCTGGTGAGCAGGAAAGGGCGGAGGTTTCTCACCGAGATCTATCGATCAGCGATCTTGCGCAGGAAATCAATCGCGCCTTTCCTGATCTCAAATGCCTGAGATGCGGCGGCGAGAAATTCTTTCTGAGCCGCCAATCGGTTATGGGCGCGATCTCGCAAAAGGACGACGGCTCTGCGCGCATCGAGGGCGGACATCTGGAGACGGTTGCATTATCATGCCCTCGATGCGGCTTCGTAGAGCAACATTTGGTGAAAATCCTCGTTGAAGCACCCAAACCTATTTCCGTGGTAAAATCAGATGGCCGAGATAGTCCCCTTTGAACCCAACCGAAAGGGATCTAGCTCAGATTCCGGCGGCCCGGAGGATCCCATGCTCGAAGCACGCGTTGGCCGCCTGGAAGAGAAGATGGATCGTATCGAAGGCATCCTCGTCCGGCTGGAGCCCAAGGTAACCGAACTTCTCCAGACTGGTGCGAAACAAGCCGACCTCGTCCGTCTCCAGGTGGATGTCGCTGAAATGAAGGGCCGCCTAGCCGGCATTGAAGGCCGGATCGGGACAGTAGAGGGGCGCATCGCCGGCGTCGAGGGACGTTTCAATCAAGTTCCGACGATCTGGTCGATGCTCGGCCTCATCGGAACCCTTCTAATCGGCATCGCTGGCCTCATGTTCACAGCAGGAAAGTACTTCCACTCATGACCTCCTTCCGCACCCTCGACGACGTCGACGTCAAAGGCAAACGCGTTCTCCTGCGCGTCGATCTCAACGTGCCGATGGAGGAAGGGCGCGTGACCGACGCGACCCGCATCGAGCGCATCCTGCCCACGATCAACGAGCTCGCGGAGAAGGGCGGCAAGGTGATCCTGCTTTCGCATTACGGCCGACCCAAGGGCCAGCGCGTCGAGGAGGATTCGCTGCGCCACGTGCTGCCGACGCTGGAGCATTATCTCAAGCGCAAGGTCGCCTTCGCCGACGACTGCGTGGGCGAAGCGGCCGCCGCCGTGGTGTCCGCGATGGCGGACGGCGACGTGGCGCTGCTCGAAAACACGCGCTTCCATAAAGGCGAGGAGAAGAACGATCCCGCCTTCGCCGATGAAGTCGCGAAGCTAGGCGACATTTTCGTCAACGACGCCTTCTCGGCCGCCCATCGCGCCCACGCCACGACGGAAGGGCTCGCCCGCAAGCTCCCGGCCATTGCGGGCCGCACCATGCAGGCGGAGCTGGAGGCGCTCGAATCCGCGCTCACCAATCCGGCGCGCCCGGTGATGGCCGTCGTCGGCGGCGCAAAAGTGTCGACCAAGCTCGAGCTGCTCGGCAATCTCGTCTCCAGGGTCGATTACCTCGTCATCGGCGGCGGCATGGCCAATACGTTTTTGGCCGCACAGGGCAAGGCGGTCGGCAAATCGCTGTGCGAGCACGACCTCGCCGCCACGGCGCGCGACATTCTGGAAAAGGCGAAGGCCGCCAATTGCACGGTCGTTCTGCCGGTCGACGCCACCGTCGCGCAGAAATTCGAGGCGCACGCGCCCTCGCACATCGTCTCGGTCGACCATGTCGGCGCCGAGGACATGATACTCGACGTGGGCCCGAAGTCCGTCGCCCATGTCGAAAGCCTGCTCGCCAAATGCAAGACGCTGGTCTGGAACGGCCCCTTCGGCGCTTTCGAGCTGCCGCCCTTCGACGAGGGCACCAACGCCGTCGCGCAGACCGCGGCGCGACTGACCGTCGAAGGCAAGCTCCTCTCGGTCGCCGGCGGCGGCGACACGGTCGCGGCGCTCAATCAAGCGCATGCGGCGCAGGAATTTTCCTATGTCTCGACCGCCGGCGGCGCCTTTCTGGAGTGGCTCGAAGGCAAGACGCTGCCGGGCGTCGCGGCCCTGCAGGCGTGAGGGCGGGCGCAGGACCGGGACGCCGTTGACGGCGGCGATGGCCCTGCGCTACCAAATAGCTGGGTAAACACCGCGTTAAAGGCGTCGTAAGAATGCCGAGAGAGAGCATTGCAAAATTCGCGATCGGGCAGGTCGTGAAGCACCGCCGCTATCCCTTCCGCGGCGTCATCTACGACGTTGATCCCGTGTTCGCGAACACGGAGGAATGGTGGCTCTCGATCCCGGAGGAGGTGCGTCCGCGCAAGGATCAGCCGTTTTACCACCTCTTCGCCGAGAACGCCGAAACCGAATATGTCGCCTATGTGTCGGAGCAGAACCTCGTGCCCGACACCTCCGGCGAGCCTGTCCGCCATCCGCAGGTCGAGGAGACCTTCGAGCGCGACGAGGACGGCGTCTACCGCATTCGCGCGCAGCAGCGGCACTGATCTCGAAAAACCCGCCCGCGCCCTCTTCGTGCGCGCGCCTTGCGGCGTCTTAAGGAAACGCCATGGCGGTCAACAAAAAACGCCCGCGCTCCTCGCGCGGGCGTCGGGACTTTGCGCGAACGTCGCGCTTACTTCTTGGGGGCCTCCGGGACCGCGGCGCCCTTGGCCTCCAGCTTCTTGCGCTCTTCCTCGGCCTTCTTCTGCAACTCTTCCTGAAGCTTCTTCTGCTGCTCCTCAAGCACCTTCGGGTCGATCGCCGGGCCGTCGAAGGCTTTGCCGAAATTGGCGAGCGGCAGATAGAAGGTGACCTCGGCGTTGGCCTGGTTCTTGACGATGATCGTCATCTTCTCGGCCTTCTTCATGCCGTCGACCAGCGCTTTCTTGACCTTGGCCTCGGCGAAGCAGCCGTTCGGGAAGCAGATTTCGAACGCGCCCGACTCCATGTTGCCCTTGTCGACTGCAAAACGGAAGCCCGGCTTCAGCATGAGTCCCGGCGGCAACAGGAGGCGGATGATCTTGGTGTCGTCGCCCTTGGGGTCGTAGACGGCGAGCGCCAGCAGCGGCTGGGGCGCGTCGCCTTCCTTGGCGGCGGCGCCGAAATCGCGCGTCGTGTAGCAGATTTCCTTTTTGGTCGCCGGATCGGCGCCGCAGACCTTGGTCCAGTCGGGCTGCACCGCCTGCAGCGTGGCTGTGATCGGCCCCTGCGGCTGCGCCGGCTGCTGTTGGGGCTGAGCGGCGGGCGCGCCGCCGGCGGCGGGAGCCTGCTGGGCCTGCGCCGAGACGCCGGCGAGCAGGAAAGCTCCCGCCAGCGCGACCGCGGCGGACCGCGGGAAGAGGATCGACATTTCGGAAGTCCCTTTCGATTTGTCTGCTAGCCGGCGCCTTCCGGCTGCGCAAAGAATTTTTGGTCGCGACGCCGCGGGGCCGCCCGCACGTTGCGGCGCCAGAACCCAACGCCGTGGAACCCTTGCCCTCACGCTGATTCTCCTCGCCGCCGTCGAAACGCCGAGTCGATGGCGAAGCTCTTACATGGTCGCAGCGGCAAATTCCAGCGGGTCTTGGGCGAACCGAAGGCGTCAGTGGACCGGCGAGACGGAAAATTCAAAAATGCGGCGGAATGAGGCCGGCGCCCGGCTTCATGCCGCCATCGGTTCGATTATGGTTGAGACATGACGCTTTTCGCGATTCGCGCGCGCCCGGCCGGGCTTCTCCTATCCAGTCTCGCTCTCGCCGCCGGCCTGGCCGCGGCGGTCGCTGCGGCGCCGCTGCGCGCCGGCGAGCCCACCCATGGCCTCGCCGTGCATGGCGTCCCGGCGCTGCCGAGGGACTTCGACCATTTTCCTTACGCCGATCCGCAGGCGAGAAAAGGCGGCCGGCTGCGCGTAGGCCTCGCGGGAACCTTCGACAGCCTCAATCCGTTCAACCTCAAATCCGGTTCCGCCGCGCAGGGCCTCGTCGGCAACGTCTTCCAGGGTCTCATGGCGCGCTCGGCGGACGAGCCCTTCACGCTCTATCCGCTGATCGCGCAGTCGCTCGACATCGATCCGGCGCGAACGCGCGTGACCTTCCATCTCGACCCGCGCGCGCATTTTTCCGACGGCAAGCCGGTCACGTCGGCGGACGTGCTCTTTTCCTTCGACCTGCTGAAGTCGAAGGGACGGCCGCAGCAGCGCGTCGCCTACGGCCTGGTGAAATCGATCGCGGCGCCGGACGAGCATACGGTGACCTACGACCTCGCCGGCGTCGGCGACCGCGAATTGCCGCTCATTCTCGCCATCATGCCGGTGCTGCCCAAGCATGCGACGGACGTCGAGCGTTTCCCGGACGCGACGCTCGTCAAGCCCATCGGCTCGGGCCCCTACGTCATCGAGGACGCGAAGGCGGGCGCGCGCCTGCTGCTGCGGCGCGACCCGAATTATTGGGGCGCGGACGTCGCGAGCCAGCGCGGCTTCTACAATTTCGACGAGATCGACATCCAGTATTTCCGAGACGGCAATTCGCTCTTCGAGGCCTTCAAGGCAGGCCTGCTCGACTATCGCGAGGAGACGTCGACGACGCGCTGGTCCACGGGCTACGACTTCCCCGCGCTGCGCGAGGGCCGGATCGTCAAGGAAACGCTCAAGAACGACACTCCCAAGGGGCTCGAGGGCTTCGTCTTCAATACGCGCCGCCCGGTCTTTCAGGACATCCGCCTGCGCGAGGCGCTTGGCATGATGTTCGACTTCGAATGGGTGAACGCGAATCTCTACGCTGGTCTTTACACGCGCACCAAGAGTTTCTTCGACGAGTCGGAGCTGTCCTCCTCGGGGCGCCCCGCGAGCGACAAAGAGCGGCTGCTGCTTGCGCCCTATCTCAACGCCGTGCGGACGGACATCATGGAGGGCGCCTGGCGCCCGCCGGTCAGCGACGGCAGCGGGCGCGACCGCGAGATGGCGCGGCGCGCGCTCGACCTGCTGGCTTCCGCGGGCTATCGCGTCGAGGGCGACCAGCTGATGAAGGACGGCGTTCCGGTTTCCTTCGAGATCATGGTCAAGGACCGCAATCAGGAGCGGCTCGCGCTCAACTACGCCTCGTCTCTCGCCCGCATCGGCGTCGAGGCGCGCGTGCGGCTCGTCGACGAGGTGCAATATCAGCGCCGTCGCCAGAAATTCGACTTCGACATGATGATCGGCCAGTATCTGGCTTCCGCCTCGCCCGGCAACGAGCAGCGGATGCGCTGGGGTTCGGCCAGCGCGGCGCAAGAATCCTCCTTCAACCTCGCCGGCGCGTCCTCGCCCGCCATCGACGCGCTGATCGCGGCCATGCTCGCCGCGCAGACGCACGAGGATTTCGTGACCGCCGTGCGCGCCTACGACCGCGTTCTGCTCTCGGGCTTTTACGTCGTTCCCTTGTTTCACGCCTCCGAGCAATGGATCGCGCATTCGACTGACATCGAGCGCCCGCAACGCCTGCCGCGCTATGCGGCGCCGATGTTCGGCCCGACGCTCGAGAGCTGGTGGAGAAAAAATCCGTGACCGCCCGCGCCGCCCTTTCCGAAAACGAAGACGCGGCGCTTGCCCGCACGCATCCCCTGACGCAATTCGGCTTCGACGCGCTCGTCGCCGGCGCCGCGAAGCCGCGCCCCAGCGCGCGCGCCTTCCGGGACGACTGCGCCGGCGCCATAGACGACCTGAGCTACGCCGATCTCTATCAGCGCGTCGGAGCCTGTCTGACGCGGCTGCGCGGCTTCGGCTTCGCGCCGGGCGAAAAAATTCTCGTCTGCTGCCCGCCCGGAACGCAGGGTTTCGTCCTGCTCGCCGCCGCGCTCGCCGCCGGACTGGATCCCGTCCTCGCGCCCCTGCCCCTGCCCTACCGGCGACCAGCGATCCTGCGGGCGGCGAAAGCGCTCGGCGTCGCGGGCGTTTTCGCGCCCGCGCAATTCTGCGGCCTCGACTTCGAGCCTCCGCTGCTGGAGCTCGCCGCCCAGACGCCGTCGATCCGGCTCATCGGCGCCCTCGACGGCGCGCTCGACGGCGCGGCGGATTTCTCGCCCGCCATGCTGGACGCGCCGGTCTCGCCGCGCGCGCGTCTTTCGGACGAATGGGGCGCCGACCAGCGCGCGCGGATCGGGGCGCTCGACGACGGCGGCGATGTGGATTTCGCCTCCCAGGGCGCACTGCTCGGCGCGGCGCTCGATCTCGTGCGCGCGACGCGCGCGGCTGGCGACGCGCCGATCCTTTCGCTCTGCGCGCCGAGTTCGCTCGCCGCGCTGGTCGCGGGGCCTCTCGCCGCGCTTCTCGCGGGCGCGCCGCTGCATTTCCTCGCCCCGTTCAAGGCGGCGCGCTTCCTAGAAACGCTGGACGCGCTCGGGCCGGCGCGGCTCGTGGCGCCGGCCAGCGTGCTCGCGGACCTCGGCCGCGCCGGTCTGCTCGGCAATGGCGCGCTGGTTTCGGTCGCGGCCCTGCGCAACGGCGCGCCGCTCCCGAAGATCGACGCTGAGGTCGCCTGTTCGATCCTGGAGCTGGGCGTCCGCGGCGGCGCGGTGGAGATCGCCGGCGCGGCGCTTGCGCCGCCGCACGGCGGCGGCGCCTAGGGCGCAGGAAATTGCCCGGCGCGCGGCGCCAGCCCGCCGCACGGTTTCATCCATTCGTCCCGACGGAGGAATCCATGGGTTTTCCGCTTTTCGTGATCGGCGCCGTTTCGCTCGGCCTTCTGATCCTCGACCGCAATTTCGGTCTCGGCCTGCCGCTCGGCCTGTTGCACAGTCCGCTGTTCTGGTTCGTCTATGTGGCGATGCTCGCGCTGTCCACGATGGTCAAGTTCGTGCGCCAGCAGAGCGTGCTCGTGATCGAGCGGCTGGGGCGCTACAACCGCACGCTGACCGCCGGCATCAATTTCGTCTATCCCGTCGTGGAGCGCGTGGCCTATGCGTTCGATCTGCGCGAGCAGGTGATCGACGTGCCGGCGCAGGACGCCATCACCAAGGACAACGCCACCGTCACCATCGACGGGATCCTCTATTACAAGATCCTCAACGCCAAGGACGCCGCCTATGGCGCCGAGGACATCCGCCGCGCCATCGTCAATCTCGCGCAAACTTCCATGCGGTCGGCGATCGGCTCGATGGAGCTGGACAAGACCTTCGAGAACAGAAGCGAAATCAACGAGCGCGTCGTGCGCGCGGTGTCGGACGCGGCGCAACTGTGGGGCGCGCATGTGACGCGCTACGAGATCAAGGACATCAAAATGCCGGAGTCGCTGCGTCAGTCGATGGAGCGGCAGATGAAGGCCGAACGCGACAAGCGCGCGGCCGTGCTGGAGTCGGAGGGCGTGAAACAGTCCGAGATCAACCGCGCCGAGGGCGAAAAACAGGCCGCGATCCTGCGCGCCGAAGGCCAGGCCAAGGCGATCGAACTCGTGCGCCAGCAGATCACCCAATTGGGCGGCGACCAGGCCGTGCAGCTCGAAGTGGCGAAATCGGCGATCGAGCAGTACGGCCGCCTCGCCAAGGCCGGCAATTCCGTCGTGCTGATGGGCGACGGCGCCGACCCCGCCGGCTGGATCGCCAGGGCGATGGCGGTGCTGAACACCGTGAACAAGGGCGCGCCGCCGCCCGCGGCGCGCAACCCGCAGCCGTGGCGAGGACAGGAATAACCACGCCCCGCATCGCGGGGAAACGTCGCGCAAGCAAACTTCGGTGACGACATGGAGCCCGATTTTCTTTTCGATCCGGCCACGATCAGCCTGGTCGCCGGCCTCGTTCTGCTGGCGCTCGACATCGTCGTGATCGGCACGTCGCCGCTGATGTTCGTCGCGATCGGCGCGCTCCTTGCGAGCGGCGGCCTCTATGTCACCGGCGCCCGGCCGTCGCTCCTCGAAACCGCGGCGATCGCGGCGGGTTTGAGCCTCCTCGTCGCGGTTTTCGGCCGCAAGCCGCTGCAGCGCTTCCAGAACGCGGACGTGGAGGAAGACCGCAGCAGCGACCTGATCGGCCGCGAATTGACGACGACGCACGACGTCACGAAGGAGGGCGGGCGCGTGCGCTGGTCGGGGCTCGACTGGGAGGCGCGGCTGTCGCGCGACGCCCCGGTCGACCGACTCGCCCCCGGCGCCCGCGCGCGCGTGGCGGGGATCGAGAACCTGACGCTCGTGCTGGAGCCCGCGCCTCCTCGCCACGATGGAGCGCCATGACGGCGCGCGTTCGCGAGCGATATAGACCTACCCCATGCCCGTCCGCCGCCTCGATCCCATCCTCGTCGACCGCATCGCCGCCGGCGAGGTGGTGGAGCGTCCGGCCTCGGCCGTGAAGGAACTTGTCGAGAACGCGCTCGACGCGGGCGCGACGCGCATCGACGTCGCGATCGAGGAAGGCGGCCGCAAGCTCATTCGCGTCATCGACGACGGCTGCGGCATGGACGCGCAGGATCTCGCGCTCGCCGTCGAACGTCACGCCACCTCGAAAATTCCCGACGGCGACCTCACCCATATCGCCACGCTCGGCTTCCGCGGCGAGGCGCTGCCCTCGATCGGCGCCGTCGCCGATCTCGCCATCGACACGCGCGCGACAGACGCGCCGCACGGCTATTCGATCCGCGTCGAGGCGGGCGAAAAACGCGCGCTGGCTCCATCCAACTGGCCGCGCGGCACGCGGATCGAAGCGCGCGCGCTTTTCGCGGCCACGCCGGCGCGGCTGAAATTCCTGAAAACCGAACGCACCGAGACTGCGGCCGTCGTCGATGTCGTGAAGCGCCTCGCCATGGCGCATCCGCACGTGCGCTTCTCGCTTTCCGCCGACAGCGGCGCGCGCGTCGATTATCCCGCCTGCGGCGGCGACATGGCGCGCCGCGTCGCGCAGGTTCTGGGAGAGGAATTTCGCGCCAACGCTTTCAAGATCGACGCCGAACGCGAGGGGGTGCGGCTCGCCGGGCTCGCAGGCCTTCCCACCTACAATCGCGGCAACGCCCAGCTTCAATATGTCTATGTCAACGGGCGTCCGGTGCGCGACAAGCTCTTCGCCGGCGCCATTCGCGCCGCCTATCTCGATTTTCTCAGCCCGGACCGGCATCCGGTCGTCGCGCTGTTCGTCGACTGCGACCCGCGCATCGTGGACGTGAACGTGCATCCGGCGAAGGCGGAAGTGCGCTTTTCCGATCCCGGCCTCGTGCGCGGCCTCGTCGTCGGCGCGCTGAAACAGGCGCTCGCCGCGCACAGCCACCGCAGCGCCGGCGCCAACGCGCGCGCGGCGCTCGACATGCTCGCGCGCCAGGACGGCCGGCGCCAGGACGGCCAGCGCCATGACGGCCCGCGCCGCGAAACGGGCTATCGCGCGCCCGCGCCCGCCAATTGGGACGTCGCGCAATCGCCCTATGCGCCGCCGGGCTTTTCGGAACGTCCGCAGGCGGCCTTCCACACCGGCGCGCCCATGGCCCGCGCGCATGAACCCGCGACCGACGCGATCGACGACGCGCCGCTCGGCGCCGCGCGCGCGCAGCTGCACGAGACCTATATCATCGCCCAGACGCGCGACGGACTCGTGATTGTCGACCAGCACGCCGCGCATGAACGGCTCGTATACGAAAAGCTGAAGAAGCAGCGCGCGGAAACGGGGGTCGCTCGGCAAATCCTGCTCATCCCCGTCGTCGTCGATCTCGATTCGGCGCGCATGAACGCGCTCGCGCCGGCGATCGACGAACTCGCGGCGCTCGGCCTCGTCATCGAGCCCTTCGGCCCCGGCGCTGTGCTGGTGCGCGAGGCGCCCGCGATTCTGGGCGAGATCGACTGCAAGAGACTCGTCGAAGACATCGCCGATCTTCTCGCCGAAGAGGGCGACGCGCGCGGCCTGTCGCGCAAGCTCGACCATGTGCTCGCGACCTGCGCCTGCCACCATTCGGTGCGCGCCGGACGGCGTCTGAGCCCGGCGGAAATGAACGCGCTGCTGCGCGAGATGGAGACCACGCCGGGAGCGGCGCAATGCAATCACGGCCGCCCGACCTACGTGGAGCTGAAGCTCTCGGACATCGAAAAGCTGTTCGGCCGGAAATAGAGCTTGAGAGGAGGCGCCGCGCGCTTATCTAAGTCGCGTAACAACGCCGTCATTGCGCCGACTCGCCCGCGATGACGTTATGGCGGGAGCGGTTGGTGAACCGACGAACCTTCATCACGACGATCGGCGCGTTTTCCCTCGTCCCTCGCGCCGTCCGCGCCGCCGACGAGGTGGAGATCGAATCCTTCGACGCCGCGGGCAAGAGCCTCGGCGTCGCGCGCGTCGAGAAAGTGACGAAGCCGGACGCCGATTGGCGCGGGCAGCTGTCCGCCCTCGCCTATGAGGTCACGCGCCGCGAGGGCACGGAGCGGGCCTTCACCGGCCCCTATTGGGACGCGCACGACGACGGAGTCTTCCGCTGCGTCTGCTGCGATACGGCGCTCTTCGACTCGAAGACGAAATATGATTCTGGCACCGGCTGGCCGAGCTTCTTCGCGCCGATCTCGACCTTCAACGTCGTCGAACGCGCGGACAATTCCTTCGGCATGCGCCGCGTCGCCGTCTCCTGCAAGCGCTGTGACGCGCATCTCGGCCATGTCTTCGCCGATGGGCCGAAGCCCACGGGACTACGCTATTGCATGAACGGCGTCGCGCTGCGCTTCGTCGCGCGCGGACAGCGCTGAGGCGGCGGCCATGAAACGCGTCGTCCTCGCGCTCGCCGCCCTCGCCATTCTCGCGACGCCATTGCGCGCCGCCGAACCCGCCGTCGTCCTGCCGCCGCCCGCCATCGATCCCGCGCCCATGCGCGCAGGGGAACAAAAGCTCATCGTCGCGGGCGGCTGCTTCTGGGGCGTGCAGGGCGTCTTCCAGCATGTGAAAGGCGTCGCGCGCGCGGTCTCGGGCTATGCAGGGGGCGCGGCGGAAACCGCGCGTTACGACCGCGTCGCGCAAGGCGACACCGGACACGCCGAAGCGGTCGAGATCGCTTACGATCCGAAACAGGTGAGCCTCGGCCAGCTGCTGCAGATCTATTTCTCGGTCGTCCACGATCCGACGCAGATGAACCGCCAGGGCCCCGACGAAGGAACCCAGTATCGCTCGGCGATCTTCGCGGCCGATCCCTTGCAGGAGAAAGTCGCGCGCGCCTATGTCGCGCAACTGTCGGCGGCGAAAACCTTCGACGCGCCGATCGTGACGAAAATCGAGCCGCTCGCGCGTTTCTATCCCGCCGAGGCCTATCATCAGGACTATCTGATCCGTCATCCCGGGCAGCCCTACGTCGTCTATAACGATCTGCCGAAGATCGAGAACCTGAAGAAACTTTTCCCGGCGCTCTATCGCGCGGCGCCGGCGTTGACGACGCGGGTCGGGCCATGAAAGACGCACGCAAAGGAAAAGGAGCCTTCGACGACGCCCGGCCGCCGCACGCCGGCGCGACGGAAGCGATGGCGCGCGGATCGAAACGTCGCGAAGCGGTCGACAAGAAAGCGCGGCCCGCGAGCAAGGGCCGCGTTCACAAGGGCCGCACGCGACGGTGACCCGGTCGGCGCGCGCCTCACCCGCCGAATAGCCGGCGGAAAAGTCCTTTCGGCCTTTCCGGCGCGGACGCCATCGGCGCCGGCGGCGCGGTCGCGGCGGCGGTCATGCCGGCGGCGACGCGAGTTTGCGCCTCCTCCCGTTCGACGCCCGCGCGTGCGACGAGCCCCGCAAGGGCCGGCGCCGATTGGGCGGAGATCCAGCGGCCGGCGCGGCGCGCCGCGAGATATTCGGCAAGCGCCGCCGCGCTCCCGGCGTCGCGGTAACGTTCGAAATGGGCGATGGCCCGTTCGACGCCGCCTTGGTCGGCGAGTTGACGCGCGGCCGCAGCGGCGGCGCGGCGACTCTCGGCGTCCGGCGAGAGGCCGACCCGCGCGGCGCGCAGCGCGAGGACGTCTCCCTCCTGCATCATCGCACGCAGCGCCGACAATTGCGCACCGGCGTCGAGCCCCGGCGGCGCCATGCCCTCGGCCCCGCAGGACGCCGCAAAACGGGCCGCGAGCGACGGCGCGGCGCGCCCGTCGACCCGGAGCTCCGGCGAGGCCTCCACCAATGGCCCGCCGCGCGCAAGCGCGGCCGTCAGCGCCGGATCGGCGCCATAGGCCCGATAGCCGCCCGCCTGCCGCAAGAGGGCGCGCGCCGGCGCCGGAGCCGCGGCGGCGAGCGCGGCGAAGCTCGCCAGTTGCAGGGGCTCGAAGACGTCCCAGAGTCCGGCGGCCGAGAGAGACGCCGGGATGTCCGCGCGGGCCAGCGCCTCGTTGAAGCCGGCGACGAATTTCTCGCGCCGCCCTTTCAGTCCGGCGGCGCGCTCGGCAAAGGCGCGGGCGGCGGCGCCCGAGCTCGCCCGCGCGCCCGCGCCCGAGGCGCGACGCAGCATGTCGTCGAGCAGGGGATCGTCGTCGGCGAGGCGGCGCGGCGTGAGCCCGTCCGCCTCGATGCGAAAGAGCCGCGCGAAGGGCGGCCCGCCGGGGTCCGCGGGCGCGACGCCGATGTCGCCGGGCCGCGCGGCCGGCGCGACGAGCCCGACGTCGTCGCCGAGCGCCGCGCCGTAGAAGTCGATCTCGATCGTTTCGCCGAGGCCGGGCCCCGCCTTTTCGACGAGACGGCGCACCGCGACGCCATCGGCTTCCGGCGACTCCGGATCGAGAATGAGATTGAGCAGATTGGCGACCACGACCGCATCGCCCGTCTCCGCCGCGTCCGGACGCTCCTCCGGCTCGCCCGTCGCCTGCCTGATGTCGTCGAAGGTCAGCGGATCGACGGCGGGTTCGCCGGACTGCTTCTGCTCCTGCACCCAGCCGCGCAGGCGCCGCCGCTGGTTGAGCGCCATCGCCACGGAGGAGCGGCCCAGAAGCGCCGCGCTCTCCTCGAGCGAGTCCGGCACGCGCAGGCGCAGCGTCGGCCGCGGGGCGCCGTTTTCGCGCAGCCAATGCGCCATGATCGCGAAAGGCGCGTCGCGCGTGTCGGCCGACGCCTCCATATCGAGCGGAAGCGCCTCGATCAGCAAGCGGCTCTGATAGGCCGGGAAGATTCGGCGCGCCGGCGCGAGACGGGCGATCAGCGCGCCGCCCGGACTCTGCTCGAAGACGCGGGGCTGACCGAAGGCCCAGACGAGCCGCGCGCCCGCCGCCGCCGTCTGTTCGCGCGCGAGGCGCTCGACGTCGGCGCGCGCCGGAAGCGACGCGAGCCGGAAAACGGCGGGCTCTCCGCCATTCGACTCCGACAGCAGCGTCATCAGAAGACGATACTCGCCGCCCGGCGGCTGGTCGCGTTCCGAGCCGAGATAGAGCGTGACGGCCGCGCCGTCCTCGGCCGCGAGGCGAACGAAACGGTGCTCCGGGGCGACGTCGAGAAGCGCGACGCCGGCGCGCCAGCGCGCCGCGTCGATGACGTCCACGAGGGCGGCCTCGGAGTCGAAGGCTGGGTCGCGCGCCGAGACGACCGTGAGCGCCGGACGCGCCGACGGCGCCGGGGCGCGCTCCGCGCCGTCGAAACAGCCGATGGCGAGTCGCCGTCGGCCGTCCCAGAAATAGTCGAACTGCTCCTGCCACATCAGCCGCAGCGCCCGTTTATCTGACGAATTACATGCATGGCGCCGCAGCCATGCCGGGGAAAGGCGCCGAAAGAATAGCCGGGCGGGCCCTTTCGGCGCAAATGTCGCGTGGGGCGCGCTTGACGCGCCGGCGAATCGGGCACATCTTCTGACATGCAAGCTTCTTCGCGGGAGAGTTCGGCCTCCGCGCCGGCGCCGAAGGCGAAACCGCCCCGGAAACGCTCAGGCCAAAGGACCGCGAAGAAGAACGAGACTCTGGAAAGCGGCGCGGCGCCTTTGGCGCTTCGCCCACCGACGGGCGTAACCCGCAAGGCGGCTCGACTGAGCGGCGAAGCGGGGAAATCTCTCAGGTCACCGGACAGAGGGGGCGCGCAGGGAAGCGGAACGTCCGCCGCCTGCGCATCGCGCCCAAAGCCGGAGAGTCTGTCTTGACCGCTGAGCCCGACCTTCCCCATGCGCCGCTCGCGCTTTTGCCGCTCGACGGCCTGCACCGCCGCCTCGGCGCGCGGATGGCGCCCTTCGCCGGCTACGACATGCCGGTGCAATACGCTTCGGGCATCGTCGCCGAGACGCTGCACACGCGCGAGAAGGCGGGGTTGTTCGACGTGTCGCACATGGGCCAGGCGATCCTTTCGGGCGCGGGCGCCGCGCGGGCGCTGGAGAGTCTCGTCCCCGCCGATCTCGCTGGCCTCGCCCCCGGCCGCACGCGCTACACGCAGTTTCTCGGCTCCGACGGCGGCATTCTCGACGATCTGATGGTCACGCGCCTGCCGGGCGTCGAGGAGCGGCTCTTTCTCGTCGCCAACGCCGCGCGCAAGGCGGCCGATTTCGAGCTGATCCGGACGGCGCTGCCGCAAGCCGATCTCGCGGTTCTCGACCGCGCGCTGATCGCCCTTCAGGGGCCGCGCGCGGCCAGCGTCCTCGGCGCCCTCCTCCCCGGCGCCGAGGACATGCCCTTCATGAGCTGGCGCGCCTTCGACGACGGCGCATCGAGCGTCTTCGTCTCACGCAGCGGCTACACCGGCGAGGACGGCTTCGAAATTTCCCTTCGTACGGAGCGCGCGGAATCCTTCGTGACGCGCCTTCTCGAAAACGGCGACGTCGCCCCCGTCGGGCTCGGCGCGCGCGACGCGCTGCGGCTCGAGGCGGGCCTGCCGCTCTACGGCCACGATCTCGACGAGTCGACCGATCCCGTGGAGGCGGCGCTCGCGTGGTCGATCGGCAAAAGGCGGCGCGCGGAAGGCGGCTTTCCCGGCTTCGCGCGCATCGCTGCGGCCTTGCGCGACGGCCCGGCGCGGCTGCGCGTGGGGCTCCTGCCGCAATCGAAAGCGCCGGTGCGCGAAGGCGCGACGCTTTTTGCGCCAGGCGGCGAAGTCGTGGGCCATGTGACCTCCGGGGGCTTCGCGCCGACGCTGCAACGGCCGATCGCCATGGGCTATGTCGCCCGCGCCCACGCCGCGCCCGGCGCGGCTCTTGCGACGGAGCTGCGCGGGAGCCGCATCGAAGTGGCGGTCGCGCCGCTGCCTTTCGTCCCGCATCGCTATTTCAAACCGCAGAACTGAAGGAAACCGCATGAGCGCGCCGCGTTTCACCAAGGATCACGAATATGTGCGTCTCGACGGCGAGGTCGCCGTCGTCGGAATATCCGATTATGCGCAGGCGCAGCTCGGCGACATCGTCTTTGTCGACCTGCCGAAGGTCGGCAAGAAGGTCGCAAAAGGCGCCGAACTCGCCGTCATCGAGAGCGTGAAGGCGGCGAGCGAAGTTTACGCGCCGGTCTCGGGCGAAGTGATCGAGGCGAACGCCGAACTCGCCGACAAGCCCGCGCTCGTCAACGAGGCGCCGCTCGCCGGCGGCTGGCTCGTGAAGCTGCGCGTGGAGAACGCCGGCGAAATTGAAACGCTGATGGACGAAGCCGCCTATGCGGATTTCGTGAAGACGCTGTAGCGTCGAGAAAGGACGGCGAGAGATGCGCTATCATCCATTGTCCGAGGCCGACAGAGCCGCGATGCTCGCGACGATCGGCGTCGCAACGATCGAGGATCTCTACGCGGACGCCCCCGCGTCGACGCTGCTGAAAGAACCGCTCGATCTGCCGCGCCACAAGTCGGAGCTTGAGGTCGAGCGCATTTTCTCCCGCCTTTCCGCGCGCAACACGCCCGCGGGGCGCGTTCCCTTCTTCGTCGGGGCCGGCGCCTACAGGCATCATGTGCCGGCGAGCGTCGATCATCTGATCCAGCGTTCCGAATTTCTCACGAGCTATACGCCCTATCAACCGGAGATTTCGCAAGGGACATTGCAATATCTCTTCGAATTCCAGACGCAGGTCGCCCTCCTTACCGGCATGGACGTCGCGAACGCCTCGATGTACGACGGCTCGACCGCGACCGCCGAAGCCGTACTGATGGCGCACCGACTGACGAGACGGCGCAGGGCGCTCATCTCCGGCGGGCTGCATCCGCACTACGCCGATGTCGTTCGCACCGTGTCGCGGCTCGCGGAGGACGACGTTATCGACATGGCGCCCGATGTGTCCGGCGACGAGGATCTCATCGGAAGAATCGACGAAACCGTTTCCTGCGTCGTCGTGCAAACGCCGGATTTCTTCGGCAATCTGCGCGATCTGACGGCAATCGCCGACGCCTGCCATCGCCATGGCGCGCTGCTCGTCGCGGTTTTCACGGAGGCCGTGTCGCTCGGCCTGCTGACGGCGCCGGGCGCAATGGGCGCCGACATCGTCGCCGGCGAGGGACAATCCATCGGCAATGCGCTGAATTTCGGCGGCCCCTATGTCGGCCTCTTCGCGACGCGCCACGACTATCTGCGCCAGACGCCCGGTCGCCTCGCCGGCGAGAGCGTCGACGCGGACGGACGGCGCTCCTTCGTCCTCACGCTGTCGACGCGCGAGCAGCACATTCGCCGCGACAAGGCGACGTCGAACATCTGCACCAATTCGGGGCTCTGCGCGCTCGCCTTCACCATTCATCTGACGTTGCTCGGCGCGGCGGGCCTGACGCGGCTCGCGCGGCTCAACCACGCCAACGCCGTGGAGCTTGCGCAGTTGCTGGCGCGCGTTCCGAACGCGAAGGTGCTCAACGAAACCTTCTTCAACGAATTCACGCTAAAGGTGAAGGGCGACGCCGCCGCGCTCGTTGAGAAGATGGCGGAGAGAGGCGTGCTCGCCGGCGTTCCCGTCTCGCGTCTCTTGCCGAAGGCGGGTCTCGACGATCTGCTCGTCGTCGCCAGCACGGAGATCAACACGCCTGAAGATCGCGCGGCCTTCGTCGCCGCGCTGGAAGGAGCGCTGTGATGCTGGACCGCCCCGATCATCTCGACGACATCGGCGACGCGCCGGACACCTTCACCGGCAATCGCGCGCTCGACCAGGAAGAACCCCTTCTCTTCGAGATCGGCCGCGCCGACGCGACGGGCGTCGACGTCGACGAACCGCCGACCGTCGAAACCCGCCTCGGCGGGCTCGCGCGGAAGGACGCCATCGGCCTTCCCGGCCTCACCGAGCCGGAGGCCATGCGTCATTACGTGCGCCTGTCGCGCAAGAATTATTCGATCGACGCGGGCCTTTATCCGCTCGGCTCCTGCACGATGAAACACAATCCGCGCCTCAACGAGAAGATCGCGCGCTTCGAGGGTTTCGCGGACGTTCATCCTTTGCAGCCGCAATCCACGGCGCAGGGCGCGCTGGAGCTGATGCAAACGCTCGGCGACTGGCTCATGACGCTCACCGGCATGCACGCCGTGGCCCTGTCGCCAAAGGCCGGCGCGCACGGCGAATTGTGCGGCATGATGGCGATCAAATCCGCGATCGCGGCAAGAGGCGAAGGCGCGACGCGCAATGTCGTGCTCATTCCCCAATCCGCGCACGGCACCAATCCGGCGACCGCGGCGCTGCTCGGCTTCTCCGTGCGCGTCGTGCCGGCCGCGGCGGATGGAACGGTGCGCGTCGAGGCGGCGCGCGAGGCGCTCGGTCCCGACGTCGCCGCGATCATGCTCACGAACCCCAACACCTGCGGTCTGTTCGAGCGCGAGATCGTCGAAATCGCGGAGGCGCTGCACGAGGCAGGCGCCTATTTTTACTGCGACGGCGCGAATTTCAACGCCATCGCGGGCGTCGCCCGGCCCGGCGATTTCGGCGTCGACGCCATGCACATCAATCTGCACAAGACCTTCTCGACGCCCCATGGCGGCGGCGGGCCGGGCGCCGGCCCGGTCGTGCTCTCCGAACGTCTCGCGCCTTTCGCGCCCGTGCCCTTCATCCGCAGATCGGGCGATCGGCTCGAACTTGTCGAACATGCGGAAGGGACGCAAAGCTTCGGCCGCATGACGGCGTTCCACGGACAGATGGGCATGTTCGTGCGCGCGCTCGCCTACATGTTCGCGCATGGCGCCGACGGCCTGGCGCAGGCGTCGAAGGACGCCGTGCTGTCGGCGAATTACATCCGCGCCTCGTTGCGCGACGTGATGACTCAGCCCTTCGGCGACCGCGTCTGCATGCATGAAGTTCTGTTCGACGACGCCTGGCTGAAAGGCTCCGGCGTGTCGACGCTCGATTTCGCCAAGGCGATGATCGACGAGGGCTATCATCCGATGACGATGTATTTCCCGCTCGTCGTGCATGGCGCCATGCTAATCGAGCCGACGGAATCCGAGTCGAAAGCCTCGCTTGATCTCTTCATCGCGACGCTGCGCGATCTGGCGAAAAGCGCGAAAGCGGGCGACACGGCGCGCTTCACGCAGGCGCCGCGCCATGCGCCGCGACGGCGCGTCGACGAGACGCTCGCGGCGAGAAAGCCCGTGTTGCGCTGGAGCGAGACGTAAGAAAAAAGGGGCGGGCTCTTTCGAACCCGCCCCTCGTTTTTCATTGCCGGGCCGCGCCTCATTGCGTGCGCGGCGGCAGGACCGGCAGGACGATCTCGGGCTGCTTGCCGGTGAGCGACTTCAGGAAGGCGACGATCTTCGCCGTTTCGTCGCTCGTGAGCTTCGCGCCGAGCTGGGCTTCCGCCATTACCGTCACGGCCTTGTCCAGATCGAAGGTCGAGCCCGAGTGAAAATAGGGCGCGGTCAGCTCGACATTGCGCAGCGACGGCGTCTTGAAGGCATAGCGGTCGGCGTTCGACCGGGTGACGGCGTAGCGGCCGACGTCCTCCGCCGGCAGATGCTCGGGCGCGGGGCTGGCGACGACGCCGAATTTGGCGTAGCTCGCGCCGCCAATGTTGATTCCGTTGTGGCAGCTCGCACAGCCCTTGTCGACGAAGAGCTTCAGGCCCGCCTTCTGCTCGTCCGTCAGCGCAGCGTCGTCGCCCGTCAGCCAGCGGTCGAAGGGCGCGTCGGGCGTGATCAGCGTGGCCTCGAACAGGGCGATGGCGCGGCCGATATTGTCGTAGACCATCGGATCGGCGTCCTGGGGGAAGGCCTTCCTGAATGCCTCGACATAGCCGGGGATCGCCTTGAGCTGCTCGATCTCGCGCCGTTTCGTCGCGGCGAGTTCGGTCGGGTTGATCGCCATCGGGCCGCCGCGCGTTTTCAGCATGGCCTTGGGGTTGGCCATGACGGAATTCACCACCTGGTCCTTCAGGTCGGAAGCACGGCCGTCCCAATACTGCGACTTGTTGAAGACGGCGTTGAGCACCGTCTGCACCTCGCGCCCGGCCAGCCGGGCGTTGTGGCCGCCCGAGAGCGCGCCGCCGTCGACGCCGCCCATGCTCAGATTGTGGCAGGTGGCGCAGGAGAGATCGCGGTTGTCGGAGAGGCGCGGTTCAAAGAAGAGCATCTTGCCGAGCGCGAGCTTTTCGGGCGTAGACGGATTGTCGGGCAGCGCCGGGGCGGTTTTCGGAATGGGTTCGAACAGGCCCTTCGCCTGGTCTCGCAGAGCGTCCGCCGCCAGAGTGGTGCCCGCGCCAAGCGACAGGAACATGAAAAGAGAACCGATCAGGGATTGACGCATGTTTTGACCCACGTTCGGAAATGGCGGCCAGGAGATTCGATTTATAGCACAGCTCTTGGGCGGCGCCTCACTGGCTCGCCCATAAAATGCGCGCGATCCAGCTCACCTCCTCGCGCGGAATGACGCGGTCGGGATAGGCGGGATTGATCGAGCGCAATTCGACCGTGCGCGCCGTTTGGCGCTTGAGCTCCTTGGCCATGATCTCCCCGTCGGTCGTCTTGACCACGACGCGGTCGCCGCGCCGCACGGGCGCCGCGGGCGAGACGATCACAATGTCGCCGTCGCGATACAGCGGCGCCATGGAATCTCCCGCGATTTCAAGCGCATAGGAATGTTCGTCGGCGTCCGCGAGCACGTCGATCTCGTCCCAGCCCGCGCCGGTCGCGAAGCCTGCATCGTCGAAAAAGCCGCCTTCGCCCGCCTGCGCGAGGCCGATGAGCGGCCGCGTGCGGCGCCGCGCGGCGCCGCTGTTGGCGGACACCAGCGCCATGAATTCGTCCAGGCTGGCCCCGGTGGCCTGAAGCACCTTTGCGATCGATTCAGTCGAGGGCCAGCGCTGGCGCCCCTCCGGCGTCTCGCGCTTGGAACGGTTGAAGGTCGTGGGATCGAGCCCCGCCTTGCGCGCAAGGCCCGACGGCGTGAGGCCGTAGCGCTCGCCGAGCGCGTCGATCGCGGCCCAGATCTGCGAATGGGAGAGTGCGTTCGACATGAGAGTCCAATCAGGATGATGGATATATTTCCTACATGAAGGAATATATCCTTCGGAAAGCGGATGCAATCGCCAAAAATAATTCGAAGTATTGAGGTTTAGCTACAGCTTTGCCGTGAGCCGGACGCAAAACTCCCGGGCGGCGAACACCCTTGTCGCGCGCGCTCCTTTGCTATGCTTCTTCTTGAGCCTCGCTCGCGCCGGGACGCCCCGATATGCGGCGGCGGGTTTGCTCCCGCTTGATTTTGTTGCGGCGTTCGGTCTGGCGCGCCCGCGCCTCTTCGCCCGTCGGCTGAAGGATTTTGCGAAATTCGTCCCGCTTCTCGTGAATCGAGGCGATGACGTAGCCCATGGGCACGCCGACATCGACGAGCACGGTTTCGGCAAGCTGGAGGCTCGCTTCGATCGTCTCAGGAATCGCATCGCTGGCGCCGAGGCGGTAAAGCTCAGTCGCATGGCGGGCGTCGCGGGCGCGCGCCACGATCACGAGGTCGCTCCTGATCTCGTGCGCGAGACGGACGATCTCCTCGACCGCGGGCGCGTTCTCGACCGTGACGACGAGGGCGCGCGCCTGCTCCAGGCCGCAACGCAGCAGAAAATCCCGCCGCGTCGCATTGCCCCAGTAGATCTCCACGCCCCGGGCGCGGCCCGCGTCGACGATGGAAACGACGTTCTCCACCGCGACGAAGGGAACCTCGTGGCGCTCCAGCATTTCGCCCACGAGACTGCCGATGCGTCCGAATCCGACGATGACGACCCGACCCTCGGCGATGGCCCCCTCGGGCGCGAGATGGGCGAACTGCGCCGCCTCATCCCCGCGCTCGGCCGGCCGCGACAGACGCGCGCCGAGACGCCCCAGGAAGGGAATGGCGAAGATGCTGAGCGTCACCACCACCATGGCGTCGGCGCCGAAATGGCCCGGCAGCACGCCGGCGCCCATGGCCGACGTCAGCAGGGCGAAGGCGAATTCGCCGCCCGGCGCGAGCAGCATCGCCGCCTCCCCCGCCGGCCCCCGGTCGATGCGGAACACAAGCGCGAGCGCGAAAATGATCGCCGCCTTTACGGCGATGAGCCCGAAGGCGTTCAGGAAAACCGGCGCGGGGTCGGCCACGACCGCGCCGATGTCGAGCCCCGCGCCGACCGAGACGAAAAACAGGCCGAGCAGCAGGCCCTTGAAGGGCTCGATCGTGACCTCGATCTCGCGGCGGAACTCCGTCTCCGCCAGCAGGAGCCCGGCGATGAAGGCGCCGAGGCCCATGGAAAGGCCGGCCGCCGCCGTGACCAGCGCCTCGCCGATCACCACGAGCAGGCAGGCCGCCATGAAGAGTTCGGTGAGCTGAACCGAGGCGACGAGACGAAACAGCGGGCGCAGCAGCAGCCGGCCGACGACGATGAGGCCGGCGAGCGCGAGGATGGCCGGAAGAAACGCGGAGACCGCCTGCAAGGCGCTGAAGCCGTCCTTCGAGCTCGCGAGGACGGAGACGAAAAACAGCGCCGGCGCCACCATCAGATCCTGCAGCAGCAGGACCGAAAAGGCGACGCGTCCCGGCGTCTTGTTGACCCGCCGGCCCTCGGACAGCACGGGCATGACCACGGCCGTCGACGACATGGCGAGCGCGATCCCCATCAGGATCGCGGGGGCGGGATCGACGCCGAAGCGGAAATGGCCGATCGCCGCGAGGACGGCGGAACAGACGACGACCTGCGCGAGGCCGAGACCGAACACCAGCCGCCGCAGGCGCGCGAGGCGCTCCCAGGACAGTTCGAGGCCGATCATGAACAGTAAAAAGACGAGCCCGAACTCCGCGAGTTCGGAGACGCCCCGCACGTCGGTGATCGTGAAGAACGAAACCCAGTTGTCGGCAGCCGCGAAGCGCCCGAGCCCATGCGGGCCGAGCGCGGCGCCGGCGAGGAGGAATCCGAGAACCGGGCTGACGCGCAGCCGGTGGAAGAGCGGCACGACGAGTCCCGCCGTGGCGAGAAAGACCAGCGCCTCGCGATACGACTCGAGATGTAACGGATTCTCCCCCACGAAACCTCCGGCGCGCGCTGATTCGACACGACGAATGTAAAGGCCGGGACGACCTTTGCTAGCGCGATCGGGCAAGAACCCCCGTCGCGGCGCGCACAAAACAACGCCGCCCGGACGGACCGCGCGCTTTCTTCCGTCCAGGGCGCGGCGCCCGCGCCCCGGACGCGGGCGTTCGCCGCAATGCGGACGCAATTCAAAGGCCGAGCAGGCGCTTGTAGACGTCGAGCGTCGCGCGCTGCATCTGCTCCACGGAAAAACGCATGTGCACGTTGGCGCGGGCGCGCAGCGACATCTCCTCGCGCGCCGAAGCCGTCAGGGAAAGGGCCTCGCCGATCGCTCGTGCGAGCGCGGCGGCGTCGCCGGGCGGCGTCCGCCAGCCGGTGGCCTGAGTGAGCGGACAATCCGGCGGCGTCCGCACGATTTCGGGCGAGGCGCCGATGTCCGAGACGATGACCGGCGCGCCCATCGCCTGCGCCTCGATCGCGGCGCGTCCGAAGGCTTCGGGCTCGGTGGAGGGCGCGACGACGACCGCCGCGGCGAGATAGGCGGCGGGCATATCCTCGCAATGGCCGACATTCCGCACGAGACCCGCGAGGCCCGCCCGCGCGATCTGCGTTTCGACGCTGCGACGGAAACTGTCGCTATGGGCGTCGCCGACGAAAAGAACGCGCAGGTCGCCAGCCCCCCCGGCGGCAAGCCGCTTCGCGGCGTCGATCATCACCGCATGACCCTTGCGCGCGGCCAGTCGCGCGGGCAGCATCACGATCCGCTCATGCGGCGCGACGCCCCATTCCATCCGCAACCGATGCACGCGCGCCGGAGAAACGGCGGCGGGCGAAAAGGCGCGCAAATCCGCGCCGCGGGGAATGACCACAACGCGATCCGCGGCCTCGGGATGCAGTTCGCGGATGCGCCGCGCGGCGAATTCGGAGATGGCGATGACCGCGTCGCCCGACGCCATGATGCCGTTGTAGCGCAGCTTGACCCCGGACGCGCCGTAATAGGCGCTGTGGTAGGTCGTGAGGAATTTTGCGCCAGTCTGGCGGGTGGCGAAATAGGCGACCCAGGCGGGGGCTCGCGAGCGGGCATGGACGATCTCGACGCCCTCGTCGCGAATGATCCGCGCGAGCTGCACCGAATTGAGCGCCATGGCGATGGGATTTTTGGTCGCGGCGGGAAAGGGAATCCAGACGCCGCCCTTCGACTGAAGTTCGCTCACCATGCGCCCGCCGCGCGAGGCGACGAGACTGCGGCCGCCGGCCTGGGCAAGCGCCTCCGCCATGTCGATGGTCGCGCGCTCGGCGCCGCCCGACTGAAGGTCGGGCACGATCTGCAACACCGTCCTGCCGGCCAGTGACTGGTCGGCGGCGGCGAGAGGGGCGAGCGCATGGGACATGGCGAAGACTTACGAGCGGCCTTTCCGTTTTTGCGAACGCTCGCATTCTCTTTCGAGATTATTTACCAACTATGAGCGATCCGAAGAAATTCAATCGCGCGGGCTTGAAGCGCGCATTTTCCGGGAGAGTCCGGCTTGAGCGAAACGGAACTCGATTTCCTCGACGTCGCCGACCCCGCAGGCGGCGCGCCCTGGCGCATCGCGCGGCGGTTGCGGCGCGCGGCGGACGCCGGCGCCGCCCTTCCGGGGATCGTCTGGCTCGGCGGCTTCGCCTCGGACATGGCCTCGACCAAGGCCGGCTATCTCGACGACTGGGCGCGGGCGCGCGGCCGGGCTTTTCTGCGCTTCGACTATTCCGGCCATGGGGCGTCCGGCGGACGCTTCGAGGACGGGTGCGTCGGCGACTGGCTCGTCCAAACCGAGGCGGTTTTCGAACGCTCGACGCAAGGGCCGCAAATTCTCGTCGGCAGTTCCATGGGGGGCTGGATCGCGCTTCTCCTCGCGAGACGCCTCGCCGAAAAAGGCGCGCAGGACCGGCTCGCCGGGCTCGTTCTGCTCGCCCCGGCGGTCGACTTCACCGAGGAACTCATATGGAAAAATCTCGACGAAGCGGCGCGGCGCGAGATCACGGAGACGGGCGCGTGGCGGCGCGCGTCGCAATATTCGCCCGATCCCACGCCGATCACGCGCCGCCTGATCGAGGATGGACGCAAGCGCCTCCTGCTCGGCGGGGTCATCCGAACACACGCCCCCGTTCATATCCTGCAGGGCATGGCCGACCCGGACGTCCCCTGGCGCCACGCCCTGACGCTCGTCGAACATCTCTCCGCCGATCCCGTGACGCTTACCTTCATCGCCGACGGCGACCATCGCCTGTCCCGCGCGCAGGATCTCGCCCAGCTCGGCGCAACGGTCGAACTGATGAGCGCGCAAGGCCGGCCCGCGCCGCAAACCCGCCTGCCGCTGTGAAATCGCCGGCCTCCCGCAGAGGGTTTCAGCGGCGGCGCATTCTCTTAACGCGCGATCCAGAGATTTAATTTCCCTTAGGCATAAGAGGCCCTTCTCGCTAAAGCGCATCATTTTGTTAAGAGCCGTAAAGCAACTCTGGTCCCGTCGGAAGTCGCCATGATCGGCGCCAGATGCGGTCGGGGCGGGCAGGCGCCCCACAGACAAATGAGTTGTCTAGAAGATGCGAGCGTCCCGTACCCTGACGTTCATCGTCGCTTCGGCGATCGCGATGACCTTCGGCGCCGCCGCCCAGGCGGCGGACTGGTATACGGGCGTCCCGACCGACGGCCCGCCCGTGCCCAGGGCCCCGCGCGCCACCCTCGACATCGCGCTCGACGGCACGAGTCAGGCCGCCTATTCGGCCGCGTTCATCGGCACCATCGCGCCCTTCACGCCGATGGACCGAAGCGGCTGGCGCGTGCGCGGCAGCGCGATCGTTGGCACCTACACCTACAACTCGACGGACGTCGGCAAGGTTAACGGCACGCTGGTCGGCGGCGCGATGATGATGGGTTACGAATGGGTGTTCAAGCGCGCGACCGTCGCCCTTTACGCAGGCGGCGAGATCGTCAACACCACGATCAGCCCCAACGATCCGAACAACCAGGCGAAGGGCACGAGCGCCGGCCTCAAGGTCGCGACCGACTTCTACGTGACGCCGACCGACTCGACCATGATCGCGGGCGTCGGCTCCTATTCGACGAACTTCAACTCCTACTACACGCGCCTCAAATTCGGCATGGCCTTCGCGAAAGGCGTCTTCGTCGGTCCGGAGGTCGGCGCGCTCGGCGACAACTTCTTCACCCAGTGGCGCCTCGGCGGCCATGTCACCGGCATGAGGCTCGGCATGGCGCAATTCGGCGTGGCGCTGGGCTTCCTCAACGACCGCGTCCGCGGCGGCGGGCTCTACGGGACCGTCGACACGCGGCTGACGTTCTAGGCCGCCGCGCTTGGGTAAACGCCCGACGAACAACGTTAACGCGGCTTTCAGCACCTCCTGTCTACAAATCCCGTTGACAACATTGCGGGGCCATTGATGTCCGGGTTGCGTGCGTTCGCGTGGATTGCGTCGGGGGTGTTCGCGGTTGCGTTGCTCACGCAGCCGGTGAGCGTCCAGGCGCAGCTGTCGCTGAGCACCACCATCATCGTCGTCCTCCTCCTGCTCTGGCGGTTCGGCAGGGGCCCGCTCGCGCGCCAGGCCTATCTCGCGCTCTCGAGCTTCATCGTCATCCGCTATGTCTACTGGCGCCTGAGCTATACCTTGCCGCCGGCTTCCGATCCGGTCGGCCTCTTCTTCGGCCTGATCCTGCTGTCGGCCGAACTTTACTGTGTCTGCATTCTGGTCATCAGCCTGATCGTCAACGCCGATCCGGTGAAGCGAAAGCCGCTCTCCCGCCGGCCCGACGAGGAGCTGCCGGTCGTCGACGTCTTCATCCCGACCTACAACGAGGACGAATATATCCTCGCCACGACCGCGGCGGCCGCGCTGTCGATGGACTACCCCAAGGAAAAGCTGAACGTCTGGCTGCTCGACGACGGCGGCACGGATCAGAAGTGCAACGACAAGAACCCCGCCAAGGCCGAAGCCGCCAAGCTTCGGCGCGCGTCGTTGCAGGAGCTGTGCAAGCGCCTCGGCGCTCATTATCTCACCCGCGCCAAGAACGAGCACGCCAAGGCCGGCAACATGAACAGCGCGCTCGCCCATGTGAAGGGCGACATCGTGCTCGTCTTCGACGCGGACCACGCGCCCTTCCGCTCCTTCCTTCAGGAGACCGTCGGCTATTTCATCGACGATCCAAAAGTCTTTCTCGTCCAGACCCCGCACGTCTTCCTCAACCCCGATCCAATCGAGAAGAACCTGAGAACCTTCAGCCGCATGCCGTCGGAGAACGAAATGTTCTACTCCATGACGCAGCGCGGCCTGGACAAATGGGACGCCTCTTTTTTCTGCGGCTCCGCGGCGCTCCTGCGCCGTTCGGCGCTGATGGAGGCCGGCGGCTTTTCGGGCGTCACCATCACGGAAGACTGCGAGACCGCCTTCGAGCTTCACGCGCGCGGCTATTCGAGCGTTTTCGTCGACAAGCCGCTGATCGCAGGCCTGCAGCCGGAAACCTTCGCCTCCTTCATCGGCCAGCGCGTGCGCTGGTGCCAGGGCATGCTGCAGATCATGATCCTGAAGAACCCGGTGTTGAAGAAGGGCCTGAAGCCGATCCAGAAGCTCGGCTACCTCTCGAGCATGACGTTCTGGTTCTTTCCGTTCCCGCGCCTGATCTTCATGCTGGCCCCGCTCTGCTACATCCTTTTCGACGTCAAGATCTTCGTGTCGAACGTCGACGAGGCGGTGGCCTTCACGGCGACCTACATGATCTCCAACGTCATGCTGCAGAACTACATGTTCGGCACCGTGCGCTGGCCCTGGGTGTCGGAGCTTTATGAATATTGCCAGGGCGTCTTTCTCAGCAAGGCGATCGTTTCGGTCGTACTGAATCCAAGAAAGCCGACCTTCAACGTTACGGCGAAGGGCCTGACGCTCGACAACGATCATCTGTCCGAACTCGCCTGGCCCTTCTTCGCCATCTATCTCATGCTTCTCACCGGCACGCTCGTGGCGGCCTTCCGCTATGTGGTCGAGCCCGGCGTGAGCAATCTGATGTTCATCGTCGGCCTCTGGAACACCTTCAATCTCATCATGGCGGGCGTCGCGCTCGGAGCCGTCTCCGAACGCAAGCAGCCCGACCGCCACCCGCGCCTCACCATCAAACGCAAGGGGTGGCTCGACTTCAGCGAGCAGCGCGTCGCGGTGGAGATCGTCAACGTCTCCGCCGGCGGTTGCGCCGTGCGTCTGCTCGAAGAAATGCCGCCGATGCTCCTCGAAGCGGAAGACACGCGCGCGCGCCTCACCATCGAGCCCTACGGCGACATGGTGCACAAGCGCAGCCTGCCGCTCATCTTCCGCCGCACGCCGACGAACATTGGCGACGACTCCTTTTACGGCTGCGAGTTCGATACGATGCAGGCGGAGGAATATTTTGTCCTCGCCGATCTGATGTACGGCGACTCCGACGCGCTGCCGCGCTTCCTCGAGAGCCGCCGCAAGCACAAGAGCATCTGGGCCGGCACCGGTCAGTTCATCTGGTGGGGCGTGGTCGAGCCCATCCGCGCCTTCGCCTATCTCTTCAAGGCCAAGCCGCCGGCGGAGGCGGAAGCCCCGGCCGCGGCGCCCGCGCCGCCCCCGCCGGAAACCTCGACGGCGTGGTTGAAGAGACTGGTGGCGCAGGCGGGGGAGGCCGAGGCGGGAAAGCCAGCCGAGGGAGACGCGCTGCAGCCGGCGGCGCGGAAGTCGGCATGACGGAGCGCTTTGCCATCTCGAAGACCTTGCGCGAGGCGGCCGCTGCGGCCGCCATGACGCTGTTTGCGACCGCCGCCGGCGCCCAGGCCATCTTCCTGACGGCGCCGGAGACGGTTTCGCGCATCGACCATCAGCCGGTCAACGCGACGCCGCCCGCGCCTCTGCCAGAGCCGCTTCCGCCGCCCAAGGCCGCGACGCCGGCGCCCGTCATGACCGCGGCCCAGCGAATGGCGCCGGAGGCACTGCCCGCGGGCGCGGCGTCGCCAGGCCCCATGACGGCGCAGCCCGCGGCCCCGACGGCGGCGTCCGGGCCCGCCGGACCCATGCGCCCCGGCACGCCCGTCAAACCGCGCGCGACAATGCTGCGGCATCTGTCCAACAATATTCAGGGCTATCGTCTGGCGGGCGAAATCGGCTCCTCCGAATGGCCGATCTATCTGACCGACAAGCAGGCGCGCCGCCGCCTTCAATTCCAGCTCGGTTATCTCTCGGCCGTGTCGGTCATGCCGGAATTCTCGCGGCTCACCCTTTCGATCAACGATCAGCCGGTCGGCGCGACGCCCATCACCGCCGTGCAGTCGGTGAAAACGGTCGTTTTCGACATTCCGCCGGGGCTGATGCGGCCAGGCTTCAACTCGATTCGCATCACGGCCGAGCAGCGCCATCGCGTCGACTGTTCGCTGGAGGCGACGCAGGAGCTGTGGACGCAGATCGACCCCACGCAGACGGGCCTGATCCTCGACGTGGCGGACGCCGCCATAGACGCCATTTCCGATCTCGGCGCCCTGCCCGCAGACGAACAGGGCTCCCTGCCCATTCGCGCGGTGACGCCCGCGAACCCGGGCGCGCGCGACGTCGAGCGCATGTTGCGCGTCGTGCAGCTCATCTCGATCATCGGCCGCTTCGAGCAGCCGGTCGTCGATTCCGGGCCGCTCGCCGACGGTCTTCACGGCGCGAATCTTCTCGTCGGCACGGCGGCGGAGCTCGCCGCGACCGTGGGCGCGCAAATGGTCGGTCTCGTCAACAAGCCGCGCGCCTTCGTGTTGCCGGCCACGCCCGGACGGCGTACGACGATCGTCGTGACCGGCGCGGACGCGCAGCAGGTCGACGAGGCGATCAAGCAGTTCCTGGTCGCGACGCAGCCCAAGGGCGCCGCCGCCGGCCTGCGCGCCGCCGCCGCCTTCCCGGGCTATCGCGTCGAGGGCGGTCAGCGCATCAAGCTGGCCGACATCGGCGTCAGAAGCTCCGAATTCGACGGACGCCTCTTCCGCGCCGCCTTCAACATCATCATGCCGTCGGATTTCTACCCGGCGGACTATGGCCGCGCGACGGTGCGCGTCGCCGGCGGCTATGCGCCGGGCCTCACCTCCAAGGCGCAGCTTGTGATGTATGTGAACGAGCGCACCGCCGTCAGCCTGCCGCTGCTCAAATCGACCGGCGAGGTTTTCAAGGACAATCCGCTGCCGCTGCCGCTGGGATTTCTGCGGCCGGGACTCAACCGCATCGAGATCGAGGCGCATGTGCCCACGCCGGCGGACGAAAGCTGCGACACGCTTTCCGCCAAGGACGCGCCCAACCGCTTTCTCTTCCTCGACACGACCGAAATCGAGATTCCGCCGATCGCCCGCGTCGGACGCATGCCCGACCTCGCGGTGACGGCGACGGGCGGCTTCCCCTTCGCCGGCGCCGCACGACGCTCGAAGCTCTACATGCCGCGGCTCGATCCCAGGACGATCGGCGCGGCGGCGACTTTCGTCGCCCATCTCGCCGTCGTCGCCGGCCGGCCGATCGATTTCGAAATCACCCAGAATCCGCCGCTGCGCGGCAAGAGTCCGACTCTGGCCGTCGCGCCCTGGGACGCGCTGGATCTTGACCTCCTGCGCAAGTTGCAGATGCCCGTCGACGAACTGTCGCGGGTTTGGCGCGAAAAGATAGGCGCGGAAAGCCGAAGTCTCGACGCGGACGGCGACAGCGCGGTGGACGCCGCGACGCGCAACAGGCTCGTCCTGCAAAACAATTTCCCCATGGCCTGCCACCCGCCGAAGTCGATCGGCGGGTTCCGCGCGATGCTGCGGGACATCGACCCCATTACGACCGGCGCGACGGACGATCCGGAGGAGGCGCTTGGCCTCGGCGGACCCGATCCCGCCGGCGGGGAGGAGGATGAAGAGACCGGGGCGGACTTGTTCCAGGAATGGGACGCTCGCCTGCGCAACGAAACGCGCTTCGGCTGGATCGCGGGCTGGCTCAAACGCGCCGGCGAATGGGGCACGGCGAAATTCACCGACGCCGGCCATTTGTTCCGGCATTTCGATCGCGGCGAACCCGCCGAAATGTCGCCGCAGACCATGCTCGCCCTCGGCCAGAACATTCTCGGCGATTCGAGCGAGAACGTCTGGACCGTGCTGACCGCGCCGAATGCGGAAGCGCTCGCCGATTCGGTCGCCTGCCTGATCGATCCGCGCGTTTCACGCCAGATTGCGGGCCGCGTGTCGCTGCTCGACATTTCGAAGGCGAGGATCGACGTGACGCCCGTCGCCAACACCCATTTCGTCATCACGCAGCCGCTCTCCGTCGGCAATGCGCGGCTGATCGCAGCCGGCTGGCTGTCGCTCAACTCGCGCTATTACGTCGGCGCCGCGCTGTTCCTGGGTTTCCTTCTCGCGACGACGACCCGCATCTTCGTCAGGAACGTGGGGAGGAAAACGTCGTGAGACCGTTCCTGCGCGCCCTTGCCCTGTCGCTTGTCGCGTCGTTCGCGGCGGCGGCCCCGCGCGCGCAGGAGGTCGTTGCGCCGGACGCGCCGCAAGCGGGCGAGGCCGCCGCGCCCGAGCCGCCGCCCGCCCCGAAGAAGCCGCCGCGGCTTGTCATGGACGCACGCCCGCTGCCGCTCGGCGGCGCGCTGAAGACGCCCGGCATGTGGCAGGCCTACAAAGCCCGTTTCGTCACGGAACAGGGCCGCGTCATCGACACGGGCAACAATCTCATCAGCCACAGCGAGGGCCAGGGCTACGGGATGTTGCTTGCGGTCGCGGCGAACGACCGGCCGACCTTCGACCGCATCTGGGGCTGGACGCGCGCCAATTTGATGGTGCGCGACGACGCGCTTCTCGCCTGGCGCTGGGAGCCCGGCAAACGCCCCGCCATCGCCGACATGAACAACGCCTCGGACGGCGACATTCTCGTCGCCTGGGCGCTGGCGGAGGCGGGAGAATTCTGGAATGACATGAGCTATCGCACGGCGGGCCGGCGCATCGCCGTCGAGTTCGCCCGCAAGCTCGTGCTTTTCAAGACCAAACTCGGCGCGATCGTCCTGCCGGCCGTCTCCGGCTTCCACGAGAACGACCGACCGGACGGACCGGTCGTCAACCTTTCCTATTATGTCTATCCCGCCTTTTCGCGCCTCAAGATCGTCGCGCCGGAAGTGGATTGGCCGGGCCTGACGCAGACCGGCCTCACGCTGCTCGACGCCTCGCGCACGGGACCCGAGACCCTGCCGCCCGAGTGGATGTCGCTCAAGGACTGGACCGCAAAGCCGGCGGAAGGATTCCCCGCGCAGTTTTCCTACAATGCGGTGCGCGTGCCGCTGTACATGGCCTGGGCGGGCATCGGCGAGCGCGAGCAATACGAACCTTTCATGGCGCTGGTGAAGCGCACGCGCGGCGCCATGGCGATCGTGGACGTCACAAATGGCGTGGAGGTGGGCAAGTTCGGCGATTCGGGGATCGGCGCGATCGGCGCCCTGACGGCCTGCGTGGTCGAGGGCTCGAAAGCGCCTTCGCAGCTCTTCATGCTCGGCCCCTCGGACAATTACTATCCGGCGACGCTGCACATCCTGTCGCTCATCGCGATGCAGATGAGGTACGGCTCATGTCTGCGATGACGCCGCGCCTCCTTCTCTGCGTCTGTGCGGCGGCTCTGTTCGCAAACGCCGCCGCCCGCGCGGCCGCGCCGCTTTCCGACGCGAAGCCGCAAAGCGCCAAGACGCAGGCCCCGCGGCCGGAGGGCGCGGCGAAGGCTCCCGACGGCAAGACGTCCGCCAATGGAGCGCCGCCCCCGGCCGACGGCAAGCCGGCGACGAAGGCGGCCCGCCCGCGCCAGCAGATCCCCCTCGTCGGCGGGCCGGTGGGGCCGGACGATTTCGCCCTGCGCTATTACGCCTCGATGAAGCAGACGGCGCGCGTCAACGCCGAGCTCGCACGACTGCACGCGCTCTATCCGAATTACGAGCCGCCGCAGGATCTTTACGAGGCGCCCGCCTCCAACGCCATCGACGAGGAGCCCTTCTGGCAGCTCTACTCGGCCGACAAGATCGACGAGCTCAAGGCCGCCATCGCCGCCAAGGAGCGCGAAATCCCGGGCTGGAAGCCCTCGGCCGACCTCGCCACCAAGACGCGCCGCAAGGAGTTGCGCCTCAAGATCACCTCGCTGTGGAAAGCCGACAAGATCCTCGATCTCGTCGATTATCTGAAAAACGAGGACGTGAGCGACCTGGGCGACGAGGTCGACGTGCTCTGGACGATCGCGGAGGCCTACGCGCGCGCAAAACAGAATGAAGACGCCGTTAACATGTTCAAGCGCATTCTGACGTCGTCGAAGGATCCGCACATCCGGGTCGCGACGATACAGAAGGCGCTCGGCGCGCTCCGCATGGCCGACGTCGAGACGCTGCTCGCAGCCGTTCCAGGCGCGTCCGAGGGAGCCAATGAATTTCAGCAGATCGCGATCGACATTACCCGCGCGCGCATCGCGGCTTTCCTGCACGATGAGCGCGCGGAGGAGGTGCCCGCCGCCGACGTGCGGAAGTTCGAGACCTACGCCAAGAACAGCCGCGACGCGAATCAGATCGGCCTCGTGGCTTGGTACGACTACAAGCGCCGCGACTTCAACAGCGCGCTCGAGTGGTTCAAGCTCGCCATCCAGAACGACGGCGACGCCATGATCGCGCACGGACTCGCCCATTCGTTACGCGCCCTCGGCATGCTGCGCGAGGCGGAGGAAGTCGCGTACGCGTGGCACGAGCCGCTCGTCAACAACGTCATCCTGTTCCTCGATCTTCTCGAGACGGATCTCACGCGCGAAGTTCCGCCCTATATCGAGCCGGATCGCCTCGCGCGCTACGCCAGGGTGACGATGGAGGCGGCCTCCGGCGAAGGCGCGCAGGCGCTCGCCTGGTACGCCTACAACAGCTGCCAGTGGGACGTGGCGGCGTTCTGGTTCGAGCGGGCGGTCGCCTGGTTCCCCAAGGACGCGACCGTCTACGGCTACGCGCTCGCGCAAAAGCGCCTCAAGAAGGACAAGGGGCTCTACGAAGTCGCGAACCGCTATGACGGCCTCTTCGCCAAGGTCATCGAAATCCTGTTCCCGGACGGCTACTATCATCCGCCTACGCCTTGCGATCAGAAGGGCGCGGAGAAGAAGCTGCACGGGGCGGGCGTCCGCAACGCCGCCTTCATGGCGCCGGGACCAGCGCTGATCCCGGGCGCCGCCCCTAACTATTCACAGCAGCCGGTCAACTACGCCGAACAGAAAAACGCCTCCTACCCGGTCGACATGCAGGGGCAGGAGCGGGAGCAGGCGCGCATCGACAAAATGCTCAAGGGCCTGAAGGGCAGATTCCCCGCTCAGGTCGCGATGGACAATCCGTTCCGCTTCCGCGCGCTGCCGATCCCGGCGCTGCTCGCGCAGCGGTCGCCGTCGATTTCCTTCCCGCCCGCCGCCGAAGGGCCCTTGCGCAAGGAGCCCGCCACCCAGCCCGCGCCGCTCGTCGCCCGCCGCGTGCCGGGCGTCGGTCCGATGCCTTACGAAAGATATGGCTTCAGCCTGTTGCCGGGCTGGAACGGGATCGAAACCGCGACCTGGCCGCCCTATTCGCAGCAGATCGCGCCGCCCGGGACGCAATGGGCGGAGCAGGACGCCGATCCGGCGAGGGCGGGCCTCGCGCTGTTCGACTCGCGCAATCCGGCGAACGCCCGCGGCCTGCCGCCGGGCGGCCAGCAGCCCGTCGCTGGATACGGCCAGCAACCCGTCGCCGGCTATGGACAGATCCCGGCGGCTGGCTATGGCCAGCAGCCCGCGGGCCGCGGCTATGGCGCGCCCGGCGCCGGCGCGACCTATTTTCCCCCCGCCGCGCAGCGGGGGCCCGCCTACGGGCAATATCCGCAACCGATGAGCCGCTGAGATGGAACCCTCCTTCAGCCTCCGACTCTTCGCCGCTGCGCTCTGCGCCGGCCTCGCCTCGAGCCTCGCCGCCTGCGGACAGAGCCAGCCCGAGCGCTCCTTTGCGACCGACCCCAACGCGGCCGTCACCGGCCAGTTCGTCGCCGGCCAGACGCTTTCCGCCCCCATCACGGCGAAGGATTTGAAGCACGAAACCGCGAGCTTCGCGATTCTCAGCCTGCCGCCGGAGGCCGTGCGCAACGGCCGCGTCGTGGATAAGCAATATCTCAACGGCTGGCGTCAGAGCATCTCGCTGGACGCCGCTAAGGAAGCCGGAGACTGGAACGATCTGTCGATCGAGATCCAGGCCGCGCCGGCCGCCGGCGGCCGCGGCGAGATCATGATGGGCAAACCGACGCAGGAAGGGATTCGCCGCGAGATCCTCGCCCGTTTTCCCACCGTCCCCATGCGTATCGTGAACCGGCCCATGGCCAATGCGCTCGGTCCCTACGGCCTCGCGATCGGCGCCGGCGCGGCCGGAATGCGCTGCGCTTTCGCCTGGCAGTGGGTCGACAACCTCCCCGCCGCCGCGCGGGGTGAGAGACCGTCCCTCTTCGGCGGCGGCGACATGCCGGCCTCGATCCGGATGCGCGTCTGCCGGCGGGGCGTGACGGCCGACGAACTCGCGGCCTGGTACGAGCAACTCGCCGTCTCGCCGGAGAATCTGACCCGCGTCGTCGAGTCGGTCAGAAACAATGTCCAGCCGCGAACGGCCGACGGATCGGCCCTCATTCCGGTCGCCCCGGGACCCTATGGCGGCGGCCGTGTGACCGCCTCGGTCGATTCGCTCGAGTCAAGCCTTTTGGGCGGCGCCGCGGGCGTGGAGGAGCCTCGGCCCCCCGGCGGCGGGCGCCGTTCCGCCCGCCGGGCCGGCCGCAAGGCGGCGGCCGCGCCGGCCGCCGAGCCGCAACCGGACGCGGCCGCGTCCGCTCCCGCGGCGCCGTTGACGACGCCCTCCTCGCCGAGTTCCGACGGCCGGCGCTACCTCGGCCCCGTCGACGGCGCAACGAGTCAGTTTTCCCCGGGCGGCGCGGCGCCGCGCGGCGGCGCAGGTTTCGGCGCGGCGGTCGACGGCGGTCTGCCCGCGCAAGCCTTCCGGGGCCCCTCGAGCGCCCGCGCCATCACGCCCTATCCGGGCGCGCAGTAGCGGAGCGACGCGCCAATTTTTATATCGTGGCGCGGCGGCTCATCGCAGGCGCGAGTCCGGGCGCCCGGAACGCGCGTCAAAACAGAAAGTTCCAGCCCCGATCCGAGGCAATCGGATCGGAAAAGGCTCTGGACGCTTGACAGTCTCCTCGCGCGCCTCGATGTTGCCGAACAATTCGTTCGTCATATCGAACGCGAGGACAATTTGAGCAATTCGCCGCAGGCGCAGCACGACGGCGCCGAGACCCAGGCCATCAGAACCGACGGCAAGACGGGCGGCAGGCCCGCGGGCAAGAGCGTGACCTTTCCGGCGGATCGGGCGCTCGTCACCGACGGCGGCGGCCGGATCGCGCCGCTCGCCATCGGCTACGAGACCTATGGCGAACTGAACGCCGAGCGCAGCAACGCCATCCTGCTCTGCCACGCGCTCACCGGCGACCAATACGCTGCGGGCGTCAATCCGGTCACCGGCAAGCCGGGTTGGTGGGAGGCGATGGTGGGGCCGGGCAAACCCTTCGACACCGATCGTTATTTTCTCATCTGCTCCAATGTCGTGGGCGGCTGCATGGGCACGACGGGGCCCTCTTCGGCCAACCCCGCGACGGGCCGGCCCTACGGCCTTGATTTTCCGGTCGTGACCATTCGCGACATGGTGCGCGCGCAGGCGATGCTGATCGACCATCTGGGCATTGAGACGCTCTTTTGCGTCGCCGGCGGTTCGATGGGCGGCATGCAGGTTCTGCAATGGGCGGCGAGCTATCCGGATCGGGTCTTCTCCGCCATGCCGATCGCGACGGCCGCCAAGCATTCCGCGCAGAATATCGGCTTCAACGAAGTGGGCCGGCAGGCGGTGATGGCCGATCCCGACTGGCGCGGCGGGCGCTATCTCGAATTCGGCGTGCGGCCCGAGAAGGGTCTCGCGGTTGCCCGCATGTCGGCGCATATCACCTATCTCTCGGAGGCCGCGCTCCAGCGCAAATTCGGCCGCAAGCTGCAAGACCGCTCAGCGCCGACCTTCTCCTTCGACGCGGATTTCCAGGTCGAGAATTATCTGCGCTACCAGGGCCTCGCCTTCGTCGAGCGCTTCGACGCGAATTCCTATCTCTTCGTGACGCGCGCCTGCGACTATTTCGATCTCGCGGCGGATTACGGCGGCTCGCTCGCCAAGGCCTTCAAGGATGCGAAAACCCGCTTCTGCGTCGTGTCCTTCACCTCCGACTGGCTCTATCCCACTTCGGACTCGCGCGCGATCGTGCATGCGCTCAACGCCAGCGGCGCCTCGGTCTCCTTCGTCGAAATCGAGTCGGACAAGGGCCACGACGCCTTCCTGCTCCACGAGCCCATGTTCTTCGCCACGACGCGCGGCTTTCTCGAATCGGCCGCCGCCGCGCGCGGGCTGAAGGGAGCGCGCCGATGAACGACGCTGCGCTCACGCCGCGCGTCGATCTCGCGGTCATCGCCGGCATGGTGACGCCCGGCGCGCGCGTGCTCGACGTCGGCTGCGGCGACGGACAATTGCTGCAACTCCTCGCGGACCAACGCGGCGTCGACGGGCGCGGCGTCGAACTCTCGCAGCGCGGCGTCAACGAATGCGTCGCCAAGGGCCTGTCGGTCATTCAGGGCGATGCGGACACGGATCTCGCGGATTATCCGGACGACGGGTTCGACTACGTCATTCTCTCGCAGACGCTCCAGGCGACGCGGCGTCCGCGCGAGGCGCTGAAGAACATGCTGCGCATCGGCCGGCGCGCAATCGTGTCCTTTCCGAACTTCGGCCACTGGCGCGTGCGCGCGCAACTCGCCTTTCGCGGACGCATGCCGGTGACGGGAAATCTCTCCTATCGCTGGCATGACACGCCGAACATCCATCTGTGCACGATCCGCGACTTCGTTGAACTCGTCGACGAACTCGACGCGCATATCGCGCGCGGCGTCGCCCTTGACCGCGCCGGCGCGCGGATCCGCGTCAACGCGCCCTGGTGGATCTGGAACCTGATGGGCGAACAGGCGGTGTTCCTGCTCGAGCGCGGCGCCGCGCACAGGTGACGCAGGGCGGGCGCGACAATGCGCCGCCGTGCGACGGTTTGTCCCGCACGCCCGGCTTTCGCCAAGCCCTCATTCGCGTTAGCCTCGACTTACCGATCGCGTGATCCGCGTTGCGCTTGGGCTGGCGGCCGCGATCGGAACAAGCTTCCACAAGGACCGAATCCGCGCGAGGATCAGTCTTCGCGGGAAGGGGAGACGCGGGCGTGGCGACACCGACGAGCGACATCGCGCTGGGCTTCGCCGAACCGCGCAAGGGCCGGGCGGGCCGCCGTCCGTCGCGCGCGACCGTCGCGGAGCCGCCGTCGCTGCGCGACGTGCCCCTCTTCGCCCAAGTCGACGACGCTACGCTCTCGCGCCTCGCCCTCGATGCAAAAGTCGAAACCTATGAGGACGGCGCGACGATCTTCCGCCAGGGCGATCCCGTCTCAGCGGTGGTGGTCATTCTTCACGGCTTCGTGAAAGTGTTGCGCATCGCCTCCTGCGGCGACGAAACGCTCATCGGCATCCGCTCCGACGGCGAGACGGTCGGAGAACCGCCCTCCGGCGCGAACGAAACCTATCATGTCTCGGCCGAAGCGATCGGATCGACGGCGGCGCTTAAATTCCCCGCCGCGCGTTTTGCCCGTCTCATGCGCGAGTCGCCGGCGCTCGGCGCGGCGGTGCTTCAGGACGCCAAGAACAGGATCGCCGCGCTCGTAAGCGAGATCGAATCCCTGAAGGCGCAGAACGCCGACCAGCGCCTCGCGCAGTTCATCCTGTCGCTGTGCCCGCCGGGCGCGGAGCAGTGCCGTTTCCGCCTGCCTTACGACAAACGACTGATCGCCGCCCGTCTCGGCGTGAAGCAGGAGACGCTGTCGCGCGCCTTCGCCAAGCTGCGGGACTATGGCGTGCGCACGGAGACGCGCGACGTCGTCGTCGAGAGCGTCTCGCGCCTCGCGGGTTTGCGCGATCTTCTCGGCCGCCAGTCCCGCCTGCCTTCCGAGCGCGCGGAAAGCGCCGGCCGGGAGAACGCGGCCTGACGAAGAGTCCGCCCGCAGGTTCTTGACCCCGATCATCCGAACGCGGAAAAACCGTCTGCAAAATTGACGGGAGAATCAGGCGTGTCCGGGAAAAGCGTCACAATTTTCGTCTGCACGGCCTGTCGCGACCCCGCCGAGCCCGAGAACCGGCCGGGCGCGGCTTTCCTCGACGCGCTGCGCGCGCGCCTGTCGGAGCGCGCGCTCGACATGCCGGTCGAGCCAGTCGAATGCATGGCGGTCTGCAAGCGGCCGGCGACCGTCGCCCTGGCTGCGGCGGGGAAATGGACTTACGTGATCGGCGACCTCGACCTCGTCCGGCATGTCGACGATCTGATCGACTCCGCCCTGCGCTTTTCGGAAAGCGAGAACGGCATCGTCGCCTGGAAGGATCGGCCGGTCTGTTTCCGGAAGGGCGTCGTGTCGCGCACGCCGCCGCTTCCCTGACGTTTGACTTCTACGGCGCTGGGCGCAGCGTGGAACCGCGCCCTACTTCTTTTCCGCCTTAGCGCGCTCGATTGCGGCGGAGATGAGCGCGCGCGCGTCGGCGGCGTCGCCCCATCCCGCAACCTTGGCCCATTTGCCGGCCTCGAGATCCTTGTAGTGCACGAAGAAATGCTCGATGCGCCGCCAGGTCATCTCCTGCAGATCGGTGTAGTTCTGCACATTGACGTAGCGCTGGGTGAGGCGGTTGGACGGCACCGCGACGATCTTTTCGTCGCCCCCGGCCTCGTCGGTCATGCGCAGCACGCCGATCGGCCGCACCGAGATCACCGCGCCCGGCGCCACGGGCCGCGTATTGGCGACAAGGACGTCGCAAGGATCGCCGTCGTCGGAGAGCGTGTGCGGGATAAAGCCGTAATTTCCCGGGTAGCGCATCGCCGTATAGAGGAAACGGTCGACGAACAGCGTGCCGGAAGCCTTGTCCAGCTCATATTTGATCGGCTCGCCGCCGAGCGGCACTTCGACGACGACATTGACTTCATGCGGGGGATTCGCGCCGATCGGAATGGCGTCGAGACGCATTCGGGTAGCTCCGGTCTTTCGAGGAATTCTCTTGAGCGCGTTCCTTGCGCGCACTGGCGATCGCCGCGGCGAATCACGCCCGCGACTATTCCATCAATCGCCGGGCGATCCTAGGGCGCGGCGCGAAGGGAGTTAACGCTTTTCGTCATCCGGGGGCGCAGCGACGGCGGCGGCGGCGCGTTCGGCCGCCGCCTGCATCTCATCGGCGGCGAGCGGCCCCACGAGCACGAAGGCGAAGCCGGCCGCGCGCCACTCGACCGCCGTGACGGCCTGCCCCGGGCGCGGCGGCTGGGGCGCGCCCGGGGCCTCCGCGCGTTCGACATAGAGCCCGACCCGGGCGCCGTCCGCCCGCTCGTAAATCAGCAGGCCCGCAGGCCAGGCGACGCCCGGCGCGACGCGCCCGCCGATGAGCCGCAGGCCGAGATCCGCGAGATCCGGAGCCTTCGAAAAGCCGACGCGCTCCTGAAGCCAGGCGACCAGTTCGCCCCGGCGCGAAATGTCGATTTCAACGGGCCGCGCATCGGAAACATAGGTCGCGTAGGTCAGGCCGGCGCGCGCGGCGTAGCCCTGCGCGGCCACGGTCGCGACGGGCGGACGCGGCGGCTCGCCGCGTCCCGCGAAAACCAGCGCCGCGAGACCCGCCACCGCGGCGCCTGCGAGGAGCGTCAGCATCGTCGAAACAATGGCCTGACGCCGGCGATTGGCGCGCAATTCGTCGAGCCGCTGGACGGGCCGGGAGGCGCCCGGACGGCCCCAGTGGATCGCGCCCGTCTCGATCGGTCCCTGCGCCGCCGCCGGGATTCGCGTCGCGGCGTCGCGCAACGAGAGGGGCAGCATTTCGAGCGCCACCGGCTCGAAGGCCGCGCGCAGCGCCGCGTTCTGTCGCCGCCAGCCTTCAACGAGCGCAGCGTCCTCCGGATGCTGAAGCAGATGGTCCTCGACCTTGCGGCGCCGCTCGGAGTCGAGTTCGCCGTCGACGAGGGCGTGGAGATCCGCTTCGTCTATGAAGGCCGAGGACGGCACGGCGCGCCTATTTCACGATGCGAAGATGCGAGGCCGAGCGGCGAGCGCCCGTCTCGGCGCCGGTCGGCCGCAGCCCCTCCGCCCCCAGGGTCGACCGGGCGCGCATCAGCCGCGCGAGCAGCGTCTCCCTCGGGGCGCCGACCACGCGTGCGGCGGCCTCATAGCCGAAACCCTCGAGCGAGACGAGCAGCAGCGCCGCCCGGTCGTCGAAGGCGAGGTCAGCGAGGCCGTGAACGATCGGCGGCTGGCGCGGCGCGGGCCGTGGGGCGTTGGCGAGACGCTTGGCGGCGAGCGCGGTGAGCGCGCCATAAGCCTCGATCCGCGCCTCGGTCAGGCCGCCGGGGCGAATTTCCCGCGCGCGAATCCGGGCTCCGACGCTTTGAAGGGCGCTCTGCACGAGATCGTCCGAAAGCGCCGATCCCGCGCCGGCGCACAGCGCGCGCGCGTAACGGCGCAACGCCGGCGCCGTTCCGGAAAGGGCTTCCAGGATCTCCTCTTTCTTCCCCATTTACGGCCCGTCTCGGCTTGTCCTGGCCCGCGTCCGCCCGCCTAGCGAAGTTTCCTATCGAATGATAGATCAACCCGCCCCAAATGGCCATGGGGCCATGGATAGCATTTTTCTATCCGCGAAGGATTTTCCGATGCAAGGCCTACGGCGCCGGTCAGGGTTTTCTTTGCGCGAAATCCACGCTAAAGGGCCGCAGCCTTGGTTTACGCCTCAAAAATGGATGCTCCGATGACTCAGCAAGCCGCGCCCGCCGCTCCGTTCGCCGGAATTCTCGCCGGAAAGAAGGGTCTTATTCTGGGCGTCGCCAACAATCGCTCGATCGCCTGGGGCATCGCCAAGGCCTGCGCGCAGGCGGGGGCCGAACTCGCGCTCACCTATCAGGTCGAGGCTCTGGAGAAGCGCGTGCGGCCGCTTGCGGCGGAACTCGGCGCGCAGGTCGTCGGCCGCTGCGACGTCGCCGAGCCGGAGACGATCGACGCGATCTTCGCCGAGGTCGAGAAACTGTGGGGCAAGTTGGATTTCGTCGTCCACTGCCTCGCCTATTCCGACAAGGACCAGCTCGACGGGCGATATGTCGACACGACGCTCGACAATTTCCTGATGTCGATGAACATCTCCTGCTACAGCTTCACGGCCATCGCCCAGCGCGCCGAGAAGCTGATGCCGGAAGGCGGCTCGCTCTTGACCCTTTCCTATTACGGCGCCGAGAAATGGATGCCTCATTACAACGTCATGGGCGTCGCCAAGGCGGGCTTGGAGGCGAGCGTGCGCTATCTCGCCGCCGACCTCGGCGCCAAAAACATCCGCGTCAACGCCATTTCGGCGGGGCCGATCAAGACCATGGCGGCCTCCGGCATCGGCGATTTCCGCTACATTCTGCGCTGGAACGAATATAATGCGCCGCTGCGCCGCGTCGTGACGATCGAGGAAGTGGGCGAGACCGCCGCCTATCTCCTCTCCCCCATGTCGCGCGGCGTCTCCGGCGAAATCCTGCATGTCGACGCCGGCTATCACGTCGTGGGCATGATGAACCCCGCCGCCGCGCCGAAGATGGCGGACCTGCTGGCGCTGCTGCCGCAGGAGAAGTGAGGGAAAAAGCGCTGGCCCCGCGCCATGCCTGCGTTTGGCGCGGGCATTCACGATGGGACGACCTGGTCAGTGGTACCCGGTTATCGTGATGAATAAATCTATCCAATCGCCCATTTCTCACTGCGGATCATATCAAGCAGACCCATACATGGGGTTGGAGTGAACCCCGTTTGACCGGACAGCGGGCGGGGCTTGTTAAGCACTGAGGCGGCTGAACTCCCGAGGGGATCGGAGCTTCAGGCCCGAGTGCGGGTGAACTTCACAATAATCCTCGATCCAGCCGGGCAGTTTGGCAAGGATCGTTTCCGCGTCCGGCAGAACGGCGAGCCGGGCGTAATCGCGTTTGAGCGTCTTCACGAAGCTCTCCGACATGCCGTTGCTTTCGGGACTGCGCATCGGCGTGAACAACGGCGTCAAGCCGAGCGCGCGCGCCGTATCGGCTGTGTCGGCGGCAATGTAGGCGCTGCCATTGTCGGAGAGCCACTCGACCCGGCGCGGAACCTTCAAGACGCCAAAGCGGCGCTCGACGGCGGCGACCATCAGGTCGCGGACCATCTCGCCCGAGACGCCGCCATTGGCGACCGCGGACCAGGCGATGATCTCTCGATCGCAGGCGTCGATGACGAAGAGGATACGCACGACCTCGCCATTGCGAGCGCGGATTTCGAGATGATCCGAACACCAGCGGCAATTCGAGCGCAGCGCGACGACGACGCCGTCATGGGTGCGGCCCAGCCGGCGCGCGGTATGGCGTTCGAGCGTCAATCCGTTGTTCTGCATGATCCGCAGCACGCGTTTCATGTTGACGGGCGGCTTGCCCTCGACCCGCAGCTTTCGGTTCGCCAGCGCGCAGACGCGGCGATAGCCATAGGTCGGGCGTTCGTCGACAATGGCGCGGATGAGCGCCGCGAGGTCCGCGTCCTCCGCCTTGCGGTAGCGGCCGCGCGGCTTCGACTTTCCCGTCTTGCGCGCGGCGAGGTTCGAGCGGGCGACGCCCAGCGTTTTTGCGACGACGCTCAAAGGGAAGCGTCCGCCTTCCACGACACGAGCGGCAAGATCGGTTTTTTGCGCGCGTCGCGTCGAGAGCTTCCCGGAGGATCTCGACCTCCATCGTCTTCTTGCCGAGCAGGCGCTCCAGTTCACGGACCTTTTTCTCGAGATCGCGGACCTGCGAGGCGCCAACGACGTCCTCATCCGCCGCCACGGCGGCCTGACCGCCCTCGGCCATGCGGCGCTTCCAGGCGAAAAGCTGAGAGGGCGCGATCCCGGCTCGGCGGGCGACGAAGGACACGCTCATCCCGGGCTGGGAGGCCTCCTCGACGAGGCGGAGCTTCTCGGCAGCGCTCCAACGCCGGCGGCGCTGAACAGAGGTGATGACTTCGACGCGCGAAACGGGCGTCTCGGGGGCATTGGTCATAGTCGTATTCATAGGCTTACGCCTATGCCTTATCGGGAATGCCCGCTGTCCGGTCAAAACGGGGTGCACTCCAGGGGTCATCCCAAGCTCGGCGACAACGTCTGGAATGTTCGGGCGCTGATAGTTTCCTGTGGGTTTTTCATCGGTTACGATCTGAAACGCTGAAACCTTTGCCAGTCCGATCACGAATGTATCAGCGGATGTTCGCAGTTTCCGCTCCCCGACAAGACGTGGAAATTTTTCGAGCTGAACCGCGCGGGGTTTGGCGGAGGCCCCAACCCTTGAGAGGATGGGGCATGGAAGCAAAGAGAAGACATTGAACAGATTTTCACGTGAAGTTCGCGAGCGGGCGGTTCGGATGGCGCTGGAGCGTCAGGGGGACCATGCCTCGCAATGGGCGGCGATCGCTTCGATTGCGGGGAAGATCGGCTGCACGGGAGAGACGCTGCGGAGCTGGGTTCGCCAGGCGGAGCGTGACAGCGGCCAGCGGGTGGGTTTGACGAGCGACGAGCGCGCCCGACTGAAGGCCCTGGAGCGGGAGAACCGCGAGTTGCGGCAGGCCAATGAAATCCTGCGCAAGGCGTCGGCTTATTTTGCGGCGGCGGAGCTCGACCGCCGGTCGAAACCATGATCGCTTTCATCGACGCGCATCGAGAGGCGCACGGGGTCGAGCCGATCTGCAAGGTCCTGCCGATCGCCCCGTCGACCTATCGCGCGCACGCGGCGCAGCGGCGCGATCCCAAGAACGCATCAGCGCAGGCGCGTCGGGATGCGGGGCTTCGGGAAAAGATCCGGCGCGTTTTCGAAGCGAACTTCAAGGTCTATGGCGTCCGCAAGGTGTGGCGGCAAATGCGCCGGGAGGGAGAGAAGGCGGCGCGATGCGCGGTCGAACGGCTGATGCGGGAGATGGGGCTACGGGGGCCGTGAGCGGCAGGCTGGCAAGGACGACGCTGAGCGACCGCAAGGCGCCCTGTCCCCTGGACAGGGCGAACCGGCAGTTCCAGGCGCCGCGGCCGAATGCGCTGTGGGTGGCGGACTTCACGTATGTCGCCGCCTGGCAGGGCTTTGTCTACGTAGCCTTCGCGATCGACGCCTTCGCCCGGCGGATCGTCGGCTGGCGCGCCTCACGCACGGCGCATACGGGCTTCGTCCTCGACGCGTTAGAGCAGGCGTTGCATGAGCGCCGACCGGTTCACGGCGGCGGCCTTGTGCATCATAGCGATCGAGGCGTTCAATACGTCGCCATAAAATACACCGAGCGGCCTCGCCGAGGCCGGCGTCGAGCCCTCGGTCGGCAGCGTTGGCGACTCTTGCGACAATGCGCTCGCCGAGACGATCGACGGGCTCTACAAGGCCGAGGCGATCTGGCGGCGCGGGCCGTGGCGGAATTTCGAGGCCGTCGAATTCGCCACGCTCGTATGGGTCGACTGGTTCAACAATCGCAGGCTGCTCGAACCAGTCGGGAATATCCCGCCGGCAGAAGCCAAAGCGCGCTATTATGCGCAACTCGGGGAGCGCGCCAGGCCGGCGTGACTCAAACGGATTGGCCTCCGCCAAACCCGGCGCGGTTCAGTCTGCCACCCGGCACGGCGCTGGAACAGGCGATGCTCGACTATGCCCGCCTGCGTGATCAGGCGCGAACGTGCAGATAGCGCAAACAGGGTGAGCCATTTCGTCGACTCAACAGGGGTGAGCGGCATTCACGTCTTTGCAATTTCTTTATAGGGCACGTTCAATTTCTGTATCGCGCCTTTGCGCCATCGTTGAGTATTGAAAAGCTCCTTCCTTCTCAGGAGCTGCACATGGGCGATATTCTCTTTCTGGCGCTCGGCATCGGCGCTTTTGCTCTGTTCGCGGGCTACGCCGCCCTCTGTGCGCGAGTCTGACGCCATGGCCGATCTTGTTCTCGCCGGCGTCGTGGCCGTTGCCTTGTTCAGTTATCTCGTTGTGGCGCTGGTTGCGCCCGAGAAATTCTGAGGAACACGCCCATGACCTGGACCGGTTGGGCGGAGATCGCCCTCATTCTCGCAATCGTCGGGGCATCCGCGCCGCTTCTCGCCGCTTACATGGCGCGCGTGTTCGCTGGCGAACCCACGCTGTTGTCGCCTGTGATCGCGCCCGTGGAGCGCGGCTTCTACGCCGCCGCAGGGGTTGATCCCGGCAAAGGGCAGGATTGGCGGCGTTACCTGCTCGCCATGCTGGCGTTCAATGCGGCAGGGTTCGTGCTGCTCTACGCCATCCTGCGGCTCCAGCACCTCTTGCCGCTGAACCCGGCAGGCCTGCCGGCGCTGCCCGATCACCTCGCCTTCAACACCGCCGTCAGCTTCGTGACCAACACGAACTGGCAGTCCTATGGCGGCGAGACGACCATGAGTCTGTTCAGCCAGATGGCCGGACTGACGGTGCAGAACTTCGTCTCGGCCGCGACTGGCATTGCGCTGGCGCTCGCGGTTGTGCGTGCCTTTGCCTCGAAAGGGACGGCCGACCTCGGCAACTTCTGGGCGGATCTGACGCGGACAGTCCTCTATGTCTTCCTGCCGATCTGCCTCGTGATGGCGCTTGTCTTCATCGCGCTCGGCGTCCCGCAGACTTTGCAGGCCTCTGTCTCGGCAACGACGCTCGAAGGCGCACAGCAGACGCTCAGCATGGGCCCTGTCGCCTCGCAGCTCGCGATCAAGCAGCTCGGCACGAACGGTGGCGGCTTCTTCAACGTGAATTCCGCCCATCCGTTCGAGAACCCGAACGCCTGGACGAATTTGATCTCGATATGGGCCATCCTGGCGCTCGCTTTCGCCCTGCCGCTCGTCTTCGGGCGCATGGTCGGAGATCAGCGCCAGGGCTGGGCGCTGTTCGCCGCCATGGGGGTGATCCTGCTCGCAGGCGTCGCCGGGGCATATTGGGCCGAGAGCGCCGGGAATCCGATGATGCACGGTCTCGGCGTTCCGGGCGGCAACATGGAAGGCAAGGAGGTGCGCTTCGGCGTGGACATGTCCGCGCTCTGGGCGGCATCCACGGCTGGCACATCGAACGGCTCGGTCAACGCCATGCATGCGAGCTTCACGCCGCTGGGCGGCCTTGTGCCGATCTTTCTGATCCAGCTCAGTGAAGTTGCGCCCGGCGGGGTCGGGTCAGGGCTCTACGGCATGATCGTTTTCGCCGTTCTCGCGGTGTTCGTCGCCGGGCTCATGGTCGGGCGTACGCCCGAGTATCTCGGCAAGAAGATCGGCGCGAAGGAGATCAAGATGGCGATGCTGGCCGTCCTGATCCTGCCCGTCGCGATCCTCGGTTTCGCCGCGCTCTCGGCGGTGCTGGAGCCCGGCAAGGCTGGAGTCCTCAACGCCGGGCCGCATGGGCTGTCGGAGATCCTCTATGCCTTCACCTCGGCGGGCGGGAACAACGGTTCGGCTTTCGCTGGATTGACCGCCAACTCGCCTTGGTACAACACGACGCTCGGTATCGCGATGCTGCTCGGCCGCTTCGCCTATGTCGTGCCGGTCATGGCGCTGGCGGGGTCCATCGCGATCAAGGTCAAGTCCCCGCCCTCCGCCGGCACCTTCCCGACCACGGGTCCACTGTTCGTCGGTCTGCTCATGGGCGCGATCCTGATTCTTGGCGGCCTGCAATTCTTCCCCGCGCTCGCGCTGGGGCCGATCGTCGAGCACCTGCTGATGCAAGCAGGCCGTACCTTCTGATTGGAGCCGCTGTCATGATCGCCAAATCGGCCGAAATGGCCTCCGCCTTCGATGCTTCGCTCCTGCTGCGCGCGCTGCGCGATGCGGTCGCCAAGCTCAGTCCCGCCAAGCTGGTGCGCAATCCGGTGATCTTCGTCACCGAGATCGTCGCGGCCGTGGTGACCTTCATCGCCCTCCGCGACGGTTTTGCGGGGCAGGCTTTCGCATTCAATGCTCAGCTTGCAGCTTGGCTCTGGTTCACGGTCTTGTTCGCGACCTTCGCCGAAGCGGTTGCTGAAGGCCGCGGTCGCGCCCAAGCCGACGCTCTGCGCAAGCTTCGCAGTGACGTGACAGCAAAAGTGCTTCTTTCTCCCGACACCCGTGTCCTGTTTGAGCACAAGGCGGCGGAAGATCTGCTTCAAGGCGAAGTCGTATTGGTCGAAGCCGGCGACATCGTTCCCGCCGACGGAGAGGTGATCGAGGGCGTCGCCTCGGTCAATGAAAGCGCGGTGACTGGCGAGTCAGCGCCCGTGATCCGAGAGAGCGGCGGCGATCGCTCGGCTGTCACCGGCGGCACACTCGTCCTCTCAGATTGGATCGTTGTCAGGGTGACCGCAAAGCCTGGCGATACCTTCCTTGACCGCATGATCGCGCTCGTTGAAGGCGCCAAGCGCCAGAAGACGCCGAACGAGATCGCGCTCGATGTGCTGCTTGCCGGCATGACGCTGATCTTCCTGATCGCGGTCGTGACGCTCGTCGGACTCGCGAGCTGGGGCGGACAGCCGCCTTCGGTGCCTGTGCTGATCGCTCTGTTCGTCACTCTCATTCCGACCACGATCGGCGGACTTCTGTCGGCGATCGGCATCGCGGGAATGGATCGACTGGTGCGGTTCAACGTCATCGCGACATCCGGCCGCGCGGTCGAGGCGGCGGGCGATGTCGACACGCTGCTGCTTGACAAGACCGGCACCATCACCTTCGGCAACAGGATGGCGGATGCCTTCGTCCCGGTCGCAGGCGTGAGCGAGGCGAGGCTGGCGGAGGCTGCTCTGCTCTCATCGCTGGCCGACGAGACGCCCGAGGGCCGCTCCATCGTCGATCTGGCGACAGGGCGCTATGGACTGGCGAAGCCCGCTGCCGACCCGACTGCGGTGTTCGTGCCCTTCACGGCGCAGACACGGATGTCGGGCGTCGATCTCGGCGACCTGCGCATCCGCAAAGGCGCGGTCGACGGCGTCTTGAAGGACGTTGGTGGAATCGCTCCCGCCGAGTTCACCGCTGCGGTCGAACGCATCGCCCGCACGGGCGGCACCCCGCTGGCGGTGAGCGAGAACGGCCGCCTGCTCGGCGTCATCCACCTCAAGGATGTGGTCAAGCAAGGCATCAAGGAGCGCTTCGCCGCGCTGCGCGCCATGGGCATTCGAACAGTCATGGTCACCGGCGACAATCGCGTCACGGCCGCCGCCATCGCGGCCGAAGCGGGCGTTGACGATTTCATCGCGGAGGCGACACCGCAGGACAAGCTCGACTATATCCGCAAGGCGCAGGAAGGCGGCCGGCTCGTCGCCATGTGCGGCGACGGCACCAACGATGCGCCCGCGCTGGCGCAGGCGGATGTCGGCGTCGCGCTCCAGACTGGCACGCAGGCCGCGCGCGATGCCGCCAACATGGTCGATCTCGACAGCAACCCCACCAAACTGATCGAGGTGGTGGAGATCGGCAAACAGATGCTGATCACGCGTGGCGCGCTCACCACCTTCTCGATCGCCAACGACGTCGCGAAATACTTCGCGATCCTGCCGGCGCTGTTTATCGCCAGCTACCCGCAGCTCAGTGCGCTCAACGTCATGGGGCTTTCCACGCCAGAAAGCGCGATCCTTTCGGCGGTCATCTTCAACGCGCTGGTCATAGTCGTGCTGATCCCGCTCGCCCTCCAGGGCGTGCGCTATCGGGCCGAAGGCGCGGCCGCCATTCTCGGGCGAAATCTCGCCATCTATGGCCTCGGCGGGCTCGTCGCACCCTTCGTCGGGATCAAGCTGATCGACGTCATAGTCTCAACCCTCGGATGGGCCTGACCGCCATGCTCAGCATTCTTCGTCCTGCCGTCGTCCTCCTCGGCCAGTTTCTCATTCTGACTGGCCTTGCTTATCCGCTCGCGGTGACCGGCGTCGCGCAAGCCCTGATGCCCACACAGGCCAATGGCAGTCTGCTTGAGCGGGACGGGCAAGTGATCGGCTCCGCCCTCGTCGGCCAACGTTTCGTATCCGAACGCTACTTCTGGCCGCGGCCATCGGCGGCCGGCAGCGACGGCTATGACGCTGCATCCTCCAGCGGCGCGAACCTCGGGCCGACCTCGAAAGCGCTGATGGAGCGCGTCACGGCTGAGGCTCAGCGCTTCGGTGGTGGGCCGGTCGCAGCCGATGCTGTGACGGCTTCAGCGTCAGGGCTCGATCCGCATATCTCGCCGGAAAACGCCCGCGCGCAGGTCGCGCGCGTTGCAGTGGCGCGTGGACTGCCGCCGGCGCAAATCTTGGCGCTCGTGGAACGGCACATGGAAGGTCTGACGCTTGGGTTCATCGGCGAGCCGCGCGTCAATGTGCTGGCCCTCAACCTCGCCCTCGATGGCCTGAAGCCTGCGCAATGACGTAAGATGGGCCATGGCGAAGGGTGTCGATACACGAGCAAACCCTGACGCTCTGCTGGCAGAAGCCGAGCGGGAGACGCGTGGCCGCCTGAAAGTCTATCTCGGCATGGCGCCGGGGGTGGGCAAGACCTACGCGATGCTGGCCGGCGCACGACGATTGAGGGCGCAAGGGCTGGACGTAGTCGCCGGCGTGATCGAGACGCATGGGCGCGCCGAGACGATGGAGCTCGTTGAGGGCCTCGAAGTTCTACCCCGCCGCCGCGTCGCTTATCGCGGCCAGACGCTCGACGAGTTCGACATTGATGGCGCGCTCGCTCGCCGGCCGGCCCTGCTGTTGGTGGATGAACTCGCGCACACCAATGCGCCGGAGAGCCGTCATCCCAAGCGCTGGCAGGACGTGGAGGAATTAATCCGGGCCGGCATCGACGTCCACACCACCCTCAATGTCCAGCACCTGGAATCACTGACGGACGTGGTGGCGCGCATCACCGGCGTGCGCGTCGCCGAGACCATTCCGGATGCCGTGCTGGAACGCGCCGACGAGATCGAACTGGTCGACCTGCCGCCACAGGACCTGCTGGCGCGGCTAGCCGAAGGCAAGGTCTATGCGCCCCATCTGGCGGGCCGCGCGCGCGAGGCGTTCTTCAAGCCCGGCAATCTGACGGCGCTGCGTGAGCTGGCTCTGCGGATGGCCGCTCACACGGTCGATGGCCAGCTCGTCGGCTACATGCGCGCGCACGCCATCGATGGGCCGTGGCCCGCCGGCGAGCGGATCATGGCGCTGGTCGGGCCCGACGGGCTGGGCGCGGCCGTCGTGCGCGCCGCCAACCGCATCGCGGACCAGCTCAAGGCGCCGTTCCTTGCAGTTACCATCGAGCCGCAAGGCCGGCTCTCGAACCCGCAGGCCGATGCGCGCATCGCTGAGGCTCTCACCCTCGCCGAGCGGCTGGGCGGCCGCATTGAGCGGCTCACCAGCGCCGATCTCGTTGGCGACATCCTCGGCTACGCCCGCCGGATGAACGTGACCCAGATCTTCATCGGGCGCACCCGAACGCTCTGGTGGCGCCAGGTCTTGGGCCGCTCGTTGGTTTCCGAACTGATCCGGCGCGCGGATGGTGTTGCGATCCACGTCGTGAACGAGGCGCCGGAGAAAGGGCCGCCGCTTCCGCCCCGGCCCGTCGGCCCGTGGCGCGCCGAGGCCCTTCGATACGGGGAAGGCATGGCGGGCGTGGGTGCGGTCGTCGGTGTCGCGGTTGGTGTCCGGGAGCTCGCCAGCGGCGCAAACATTGCGATGCTGTTCCTCGCGGCAGTCCTCGTGAGCGCCGTTCGGTCGGGAACGGGGCCGGCGATCGCGACGTCAGCCGCCGGGTTCCTGGCGTACAATTTCTTCTTTACGGACCCTTTCCACACCTTCGAGGTGGCAAGCTGGGCCGATATCGTCACTCTGATCGTGTTCGTGGCGGTGGCGGTCACCACGGGCACGCTTGCCGCCCGCATCCGAAATCAGGCGCTCGCCGAAAGGGCCCGCATCACGGCGCTTCAGGCGCTCTACGACTTCTCGCGCCGCCTTGGCGCCAAGGTCTCGATCGATGAGCTGTGCCACGCCATCGTGCTGCAACTGCACCGCTTGACCGGCCATCCTGCGGTTTTGCTCCTGCCGGACGGCGATGATATAAGGGTTCGCTATGCGTGGCCGCCCGAGGACGATCTTCCGGCGCGCGACTTGGCGGCCGCGCGCTGGTCGCTTCAGCACAGCGAACCGGCGGGAGCGGGGACAGGAACCATGCCGACGGCAGCTTGGCATTTCCGGCCACTGCGCACGGCAGCCCGCACGCTCGGGGTCCTCGGCATCGCCGGCCAGCGCGCACCGCAGGGCGACGAGGGACAGACCGTCGATGCTGTCCTTGATCAAGGCGCCGTCGCTTTGGAGCGGATCAATTTCGCCTCCGATGCTGCCCGCGTCGAGGCTTTGACGCAGACGGAGAAGCTGCGCGCCGCGCTCTTGTCGTCAGTCAGCCACGATCTGCGCACCCCGCTTACAGCCATTCTCGGCGCTGCCAGCAGCTTGCGACGAGACAGCGCCAGGATTGGCGAAGACGACAGGGTTTCACTCCTCAATACGATCGAGGATGAGGCGCGGCGGCTGGATCGCTTCGTCAACAATCTCCTCGAAATGACGCGGCTTGAGGGCGGCGCGCTTAAGCCCAAACGGGAGTTGGTCGACTTGCAGGATGCGGTCGAGAGCGCCATTGCGGCGGTTCGCAAGACCAAAGGTTCACTCGTCGTGACACGCGACTTTCCTGGTGGGCTGCCGCCGATCGAAGCCGATCCAGTACTGACAGACAGCGTTCTCGTTAACATCCTCGACAATGCCGCCAAGCACGGGGGTGCCCAGGTCCGGATCGTTGCAACCGCGGAGGATCACGACGTTCGGTTGACTGTGGAGGATGACGGGCCAGGGATCTCATCGGAACTTCTGCCGCATGTGTTTGACCGCTTTACCCGAACGGTGGATGTCGCCGCCGCGCCTGGCGCTGGTCTTGGTCTCTCGATCTGCAAGGGCCTTATCGAAGCGATGGGTGGAACGATCACGGCCGAAAGCCCGATCAGGAACGGTCGTGGAACACGGCTCAGCATCACATTGCCAGCGGGTAAGTCGCTGGCGCGCGAGCGGGAGCCCATGCGATGACCACAACCCCGCAACGTCGGCGTATTCTGATCGTTGATGACGAGCCGCCGATCCTGCGTTTCCTCAAAGCGAGCCTGACAGCAAACGAATACGAGGCGATCGAAGCGACAACCGGCACAGAAGCGATCAAGCGCGCCACATCTGAAGCGCCCGACGTCATTTTGCTCGATCTCGGCCTACCGGATATGGACGGCAAAGAGGTCGTACGCATTCTGCGCGAGGGCAGCCGAACGCCGATCATCGTCGTTTCAGCGCGCGCCCGCGAAGCAGAAAAGATCGATGCGCTCGATCTCGGTGCCGACGATTACGTCAACAAACCATTCGGCATCGGTGAGCTTCTCGCACGGCTGCGGGCAGCGCTTCGGCACAGCATTTCGCGCGAGGCGCCGGCACCTGTTGTCCAAATCGGCCCTTTGACGATCGACTTGGTGAAGCGGCTTGTGACGCGTCACGGCGAACGCTTGAGCTTGACGCGGAAGGAATATGACCTGCTCGCTGTTCTGGTCGCCAGTGCCGGCAAGGTGGTGACGCACCGCCAGCTATTGCAGGCCGTCTGGGGCCCAGCGCATGTCGAAGACGCTGCCTATCTACGGGTCTACATTGGCCAGCTGCGCCGGAAGCTTGAGCCTGACCCGGATGCCAATCAGCTCATTGAAACTGAGATCGGCGTCGGTTATCGGTTGAGGTACTCCTAGGGTCTGTACCCGATTGAACTGAACGTCGCGCCGTGATTCAAGCTCTTCAGGAGGGCTTGATTCGTGGCGGACAATTTTTGGCTCAGCGATGAGCAATGGGCGGCGATCGAGCCGCATCTTCCGATGGTCCACACCGGGCCCAAGCGCCAGGACGATCGCCGCATCATCAGCGGCATCGTCCATCGGCTGCGCGAGGGCTGCCGATGGCGCGCGCTTCCCGACGAGTATGGGCCGTATACGACGGTCTTCAACCGATACAATCGCTGGAGCCAGCGGGGCCTGTGGCAACGCATATTCTCGGCGCTCGTCGCAAGCGGCGACCCGCCAGCGCTCACCATGATCGACAGTTCGGCGGTCAAGGCGCATCGCTCGGCGAGCGGCGCCAGAAAAGGGGGGCGCAAAATCAAGCCATCGGCCGCTCGCGCGGCGGGCGCACGACGAAAATCCACGCGCTCGTCGACGAAGAAGGACGACCGCACGCCTTCCTGCTGACGGGCGGACGCGTCGCCGACGTCACGGGCGCGGCGACACTGCTCGCCGCGACCGCGCCGAGCGAACAAATGATCGGCGACAAGGGCTACGACGCGGATCATTTGCGCCTCTTCCTGCAAGCACGCGGCACGACGCCGGTCATTCCCAATAAAGTCAACCGCAAGCGCCTCTTTCCGTTCGACGCGGAACTTTACCGCCTGCGCAACGTCATCGAGCGGACGTTCTGCCGGTTGAAGGACTTTCGAGCCATCGCCACACGTTACGACAAAACCGCTCGAAACTTCCTCGCCGGCCTGTGCATCGTTGCCGCCCTCCGCTATTGGATCAATTGAGTCCAGACCCTAGCTGGCGGAGGGAGAGGGACCGGGAGCAAACGTTCTCTGTGCAATCGCAGATCAGCCCTGCGTAATGCCGCGAAATTCCGCCAAGAAGAAATCCATGGGCAACCGTCGCTCGGCAGGCTATAGTATGACCAATTTGATGACCAGACGAGGCGCCTCAATGGTTACGGTCAACCTGGCCCAGGCGAAGGCCCATCTGAGCGAATTGCTGGACAAGGTGGAGGCCGGCGAGGAAGTGGTGATCACCCGCCGAGGCCGCGCCGTGGCCCATATCTTGCCCACCACGCCGACAAAGAAACCTCTCCGCCTTAAGGAGCTGGCCGAATTTCGAGCAGCCATGCCGTCGTTGCGGCGGCCGAGCGCTGAGCTCTTGCGCGAGCTGCGGGATGAAGGGCTGTAAAAGGCCAAGCCCTGCGAATGCTCTATTTCGACACCTCTTTCCTCGTCCCGCTCGTCCTGCCCGAGGCCACGAGCGAGAAGATCGCGAGATTCGTCGGCGGTCTGCCGATGGAGAAATTGACGGTCAGCCACTGGACGCGGGTCGAGTTTTCTTCTCTGCTTGCTCGCGAGGTGCGCATGGGCGGGCTCGAAGCCAAAGCGGCCATGCGGGCTGATGATCAATTTGAGGAGATCATCGATGAGTCTTTCGTCGTCCTATTGCCGAACGTCGAAGATTTCAGCCTCGCGCGAGAGTTTCTCAAATCACGTGACACGGGCTTGCGGGCCGGCGAGGCCTTCCACTTGGCGATTGCAAAAAATCATGGCGCGGAAACGATTTACAGCCTCGACAAAACGATGATCAAAGCGGGCAAGAGTCTGGGTCTGCAGGTGACCGCCGGCATCCGGTTGCCGAATTACTGAGAAGGACGGCGCAGGGAATGAACGAGGGAAGCCGCCGCGTTTCCAACTGAGAGACTGGTTCAAGCGAACCCGCGTCGCGACTCCATTCGGCCTCGCCGACTCGCGACAAACCGAAATACACACGCTGTGTCGCGTGGGCGAGAGGCGTCTCAATGACCGATACAAATTTCACCATTAAAAGCGCCGTTGCAGACCATATAAGCGTCGCGTTCCACCAAAACGCGATTCCCGTCATCCACGAGATTGCGCTGAACAACTCGTATGAGGCGGACGTCGCGGATGTGGAGCTTTCGATTATCTCCGAACCGTCGTTTGCAGCGCCGCTGATAATCCGCATTGAACGAATCGGCGCTGGGGCAACCCATCATGTGCGCGCGCTAGGTCTTCAGCTCGATGCCGCGTTTTTGAGGAAGATCAACGAAGGGGTTCGAGGCAGCCTCGTGATCAGGGCGGTGGCGGGCGCGGTCCCGCTTGCCGAGGAGTCTTCGCCGATCCAGCTCTATCCGCCTTCGCATTGGGGCGGAAGTGGCGCCGCGCCCGAGCTCCTCGCCGCCTTCGTGCGGCCCAACGATCCGGCCGTCGACGCTATTCTCCGCGACGCCGCCTCAAAGCTATCCGCGGCCGGGAAACACAATGCGATCGACGGGTATAAATCCGGGTCGCGCCAGCGAGCATGGGAACTCGCCGGAGCAATCTGGGCGGCAATTGCAAGCCGCAGCATCGCCTATGTCTTGCCGCCCGCGAGCTTCGAGCGCTCGGGGCAAAAGGTGCGTAGCCCAAGCGACATTTTGGAGCGCCAACTGGCCACCTGCCTCGACAGCGCACTTCTGTTCGCCGCATGCCTGGAACAGGCCCATCTCAATCCCGTGCTTGTGCTGACCAATGGTCATGCATTCGTTGGCCTGTGGCTCAAAGACGATGGCTTACCCACGGCCATAGTGGACGACATGCAAATGCTGCGGAAGCGGCGCGATCTGGAGGACATGATTTTTGTCGAGACGACGCTCCTCACGCATACTCCGCCTGCGCGTTTCAAACAGGCGGTAGAGCATGCTGCGAACCTCGTTGACGAAGATGCGCCTGATGCTCTTGAGTTTGCTCTCGACGTCCAACGCGCCCGTTCATTAGGAATTCGGCCCTTGGAACTTGGCGATGGTTCCGCCGCGATCCGCCCTGCCGACGATGGCCGGCCCGTTGAGCTTGAAATTGAAGACGCCCCCCCATTCTTGGAGGAAGTTGCCGCCAAGGAGGAGAGCGAAGGCCCCGTTGATCGTCTCGAACGATGGAAACGCAAGCTCCTCGATCTTTCGTTGCGCAACAAGCTACTGAATTTCAAGGACACCAAGAAAGGCCTCTCGATCGAATGTCCCGACCCCGCTCGACTGGAAGACTTGCTGTCGTCGGGGAGCAAATTCAGGTTGCTGCCGCGCGCTGATGTGCTCGGCGCCGAAGACCCGCGAGACGCGGCGCTATTTCGAGAACAGCGACATGAGGACGGCCGTCGTCGTTTTCTATTGGAGGCGTTGGAGCGAAGTGAGCTCCATACGAACGTAACCGAGAGTGAGCTCGATGCTAGGCTGACGGAGTTGTTTCGCTTGGTGCGGACGGCGTTCGAGGAAGGCGGCTCGAACGTTCTGTTCCTTGCTCTCGGCTTTCTGACGTGGACACAGAAGGATGGCTCAAAACTCTACCGTGCGCCCCTCATCTTGATCCCCGTGTCCTTGCATCGCGCCAGCGTACGAAGCGGTTTTCGTTTGGCCGCGCATGAAGAGGACGCTCGTGTTAACCCGACATTGCTGCAAATGCTGCGGCAAGACTATAAGCTCAACATACCGGAGTTTGATAAGGATTTGCCGACCGACGCAAGCGGGCTCGACGTTTCTCGCATCTGGCAAATCATCCGGACGCACATTCGTGATCTAAAGGGTTGGGAAGTGACGCCCGACGTCGTTCTGTCGACGTTTTCGTTCACCAAGTTCTTGATGTGGAGGGACTTGGTCGACAGAATGGAAATTCTCAAGCGCAATCCGGTTGTCAGACATCTCATAGATACGCCGAAACAGAGTTATGGAGATCATTCAAGTTTTCCAGACCCCTACGGGATCGATCGAAACCATCACCCTGCGGATTTGTTCGCGCCGCTGCTGGCCGATTCCTCGCAGCTCGCCGCAGTGTTGGCGGCGGCCGAGGGCAAGGATTTCGTGCTATTCGGTCCCCCCGGCGCTGGCAAGAGCCAGACCATCGCCAACATGATCTCGCAATGCCTGGCTCTGGGCAAATCCGTGCTGTTCGTCTCGCAGAAGACGGCCGCCTTAGAAGTGGTGCAGCGTCGGCTGAACGAAGTTGGGCTCGGCGAATACTGCCTTGAGATTCATTCGACGAAGGCTCAGAAGTCGGTTGTTCTTAGCCAATTGAAAACTGCATGGCACGAGCGCTCCGCGCCAGTCGCGGAAGACTGGGCGCCGACGACTTCAGAGTTGGCGAAATTGCGTGACGAGCTCAATACGTTGGTCTCGGCGCTGCATCGTCGGCGCAAGAACGGCATGACAGCGCATCAAGCTTTCGGCCGCGTCGTCGCTGCACAAGGCTTGTTCAATGACGTCATACTCGAATGGGGCGCCGTCGAACATACGGCCGAACAGCTCGCCGCGTTCCGTGATTTGATCCGAGAAGCCTGCGTCGATCTGCGCGAAGTCGGGAGCCCCGCAAAACATCCGCTTCAGGGGATTGTCGCGACCGAATGGAGCGCTTCCTGGCGCTCTGAGCTGGAAGATGCAGCTGCTTCTTTCATAGACGCCGCCAGAAATCTGGATGGGAAAGCGAAGGCCTTGGCCGAGACCGTCGGTCTTGACGTCAAGGAAACGCGAACGGAGATGGAGGTCCTGCGCAGGCTTGGCCGACTTCTTAACCACAAAGCTGCTCCGATGGGCGCCCGCTTCCTCGCGCCTGACGGCGCCGCCATGATGGAAGGCCTTGCCAAGCTCGGGGAACTCCAAGAACAAGCCGCCAGACTGAGGAAGGACTTGAAATCCGCCTACCGGCCGAGCGTCTTCCACGAAGACTTGAGGCAGTTGTTGTCAGAGTGGAGATCTGCCGGCGAGGCGAACTTCCTCGTCCGCGGCGGCAAACTCAAGCAGGTCAGGAAGAAGCTCCAGCCTTTCGCCATGTCTCCGCTCTCAGACGATATTGGGCCAGACCTCGTCATCCTTATCGAAATGCGCAAGTTCGCCGACGCCGGCGACGCGATCAGCCATCGACTCGTCGCCTTCGGAAACGCCGCCGCCGGCCTGGATACGGAATTGAAAGCCTTTCTGCCCTGGGTTGAATGGGCTAATGACGCAAGTCGATTGTCCGAAGAGCTCGCGTCCCTCCTGGGCATGGAGACCGATGTTATCCGGCAACATATCATGCTGCTTCTCGGCGAGTATGTGCATCTCTTCGCCACAGAAGGAAGTGCGCGCCGGGCTCACGAGCGCTTGAGCGAAGCAATTGACAGGATGGAGACAGCTCAGAAACAGTTGATGAGCCTGGCCGGACGCGGGGAATCAGGGGCGCCACTGGCGCACGGCCCATCTTGGATCAAGGATAGCATCGCCATTGCGGAAAATTGGAAAGCGAATCTTCATCTCGCTCAAAGCTGGCTTCACTGGAATGGCGCCGCGTCACGCTTGCGCACTGCGGGGCTTGCTCCGCTGACCGACGCGATCGAGCAGGGCTTGATCCACGCCGGCGACGCACTCGCCGCGTTCGAAACGGCTTACGCGCGGTGGTGGGCGAACCACCTTATGACGGACGACGCCGTGCTCAGATCCTTCACGGCCGCGCGCCAGGAGGACGCTATAGCGCGCTTCCGTGCGGCGGACGAGCGCGTCACGGAGCTTACGAAACGCGTCGTGCGTGCGCGGCTGAGCGGGGGCATTCCCTCGCCCACCGCTTTCGGCGCCGATCCGGAATGGGGAACTTTGGCGCGTGAACTCGCGAAGAGATCCAGACATCAGCCGCTCCGTCAGCTCTTCGCCAACACCCGCACCATTCTGCCAAAATTGACGCCTTGTCTGTTGATGAGTCCGCTGTCCATCGCGCAGTATCTTCCCCCCGACAGCGAGCCCTTCGACATCGTCATCTTTGATGAGGCCTCGCAGATTCCTGTTTGGGATGCGATCGGCGCGATCGCGCGCGGCAAGCAGGTCGTTATTGTTGGCGACCCAGAGCAACTGCCGCCGACGAGCGTCGGCGAGCGTGGGGTGGACGATATCGAGGACGGAATAGACGTCGAAGACCAGGAGAGTATCCTTGACGAGTGCCTAGCCTCCAACATTCCGTCGCGGCGGCTCGATTGGCACTATCGGAGCCGTCACGAGAGTCTTATCGCGTTTTCAAATAACCACTACTACGGCGGTCGGCTCGTCACCTTTCCGTCGCCCGTCACGGATGACCGCTCGGTGCGGTACGTCAACGTGCCAAACGGAGTCTATGAGCGCGGCTCGGGGCGCGTGAATCGCGAGGAAGCGCGCGCCGTGGTCGCCGAAATCGTCCGGCGGCTAAAGGATCCTGAATTCACGTTGCTTCGCTCTTCGCTCGGCGTCGTCACTTTCAACGGAGAGCAGCAGAGGTTGATTGAGAACCTCCTCGATCACGAGCGCCGCAGCCATCCCGATCTTGAAGTGTTTTTCGATTCTGCGCGTTGGCGCGAGCCAGTGTTCGTGAAGAACCTGGAAAATGTGCAAGGCGACGAGCGCGACGTTATCCTTTTTTCAGTCGCCGTTGCGCCTGACAATACCGGGCGGCCGATAGCGACGATCAGCTCGCTCAATAAGAACGGGGGGCACCGCCGCCTCAACGTGGCCATCACACGCGCGCGACATGAGATGGTTGTTTTCGGAACATTGCGGCCAGAGCAAATCGATCTCTCGCGCACGAATGCGCGAGGTGTTCGAGATTTCAAGCATTTCCTCGAATTCGCGGAGCGCGGAACGCGGGCGATCGCGGAGGCCTTCGCCGCCACGGGGAATGGCCCGGAGTCGCCATTCGAGGAAGCGGTCAAGGCGGCTCTGGAGAAGCGCGAGTGGGTTGTTCATACACAAATCGGCGTCTCGGCTTTTCGCGTCGACCTTGGTGTTGTCGATCCGGATGCCCCGGGCCGATACGTTGCTGGCGTTCAATGTGACGGCGCGACCTACCACCGTTCCGCCACGGCGCGAGACCGGGATCGACTGCGCGAACACATCCTCACGCAGCTCGGCTGGCGCATTCGCCGAGTGTGGAGCGCCGACTGGTGGCACGACTCCGAGGGGGCGTGTGAGAAGTTGCACCAGCAACTGTTGGCCGATGTCGAAGCGAGCCGCACCACCCGCGCCAGGATCGAGTCCGCTGGCGCCATACCGAGTGCGCCTCCCTCTGAACCAGAGATCGAAGAAGAACACGATACGGCAAACGCCGTCGTCGACCTTGCCGAAAAGCAAACCCCTGATACCGTGAAACCCGTTCGCGTCGCGGAGATCCCGTCAGATCAGCCGGTCCTGTCCCCGGCCGAGGAACCGACGCGCATCTATGCAGGCGCAGCGCCGATGGCGCCGAATGAGCAAGCTCCAGCAAACTCTCAAGTTGCGATCTATAGGCTTGCCGATCTCGGCGCTGAGGGATTCGACGTGGAGCCCGAGCGATTTTATGATGCACTTTACCGGTCGCAACTGCGTCGCATGGTCGCCCATGTCGTCGCGATCGAGGGCCCGATTTACGAGGACTTGCTGATCGAACGCATCAAGCGCGCTCACGGCTTTAATCGCGCGGGAGATCGTATCCGCGAGATCGTTCTCGCCGCGGTTTCTTCGCGCATCCCGCGCACGAAGGACGGCGATCGCGTCGTCTATTGGCCGGAAGGCGCTGATCTAGCTGCAGGAGCCGCGTTCCGGGGATCGCCGGACGGCGCCAGAGATCATGCCGACATTCCGCTTCCTGAACTTGCTTCGCTCGCGACGACGTTTCTTGGCGACGGCGCCGATCGCGAAGAGGTGGTTCGCAAAATGGCGCTCCATTTCAAGCTCGGGCGGTTGCGGGAGTCGGCGCGCGCTCGCTTCGAAGAAGCCGCGCGAATCGCCGAATCGCTGTGAGTGGCCGCGCATTGAGCTCCGCGACCGTCGACGAGGCTCGGCTTCCGCCGCAGAGCGTTGCGCCGATTCAGCCCAACCTTTCTCGCGCCGTTTCAGTTCCTATCGAGCGCGTGAATTGAGGATGCAGGCGCATGGAACTGCTCAGGTGATTTGACCTCCTAGGGTTATCCATCCGCATCCTCACCGAGAATGGCTTGGATTACTCTCAAGAGCTCGCCGAGCTTGTCGCGCGCCTCCATGAGACGGAGCGCGCTCGCATGTTGCTGACGGCCTGCCTGCCGGAGGAACAGCTCAACGATAGCGTCAGAGTGACGCGCCAGAGAAATCAGATGCTCGCCACTCGGCCCCCTGGTTCCGGCAAACCAGTACTTCACTGTCCGCTCGCCGGCGCCCGTCCAGCGCATCACCGACTTGATAGCCTGATGTGTTGTTCCGAGTTCTTGGCGCAATGCGACGGCAACCGCGCCCGCATAATCTATGGCGGGTTCGCCGGCGTATTCGGCCGGGTGAAAAACTGTGCCCTTTTTCGCGGTCATGCGTCCGTCCCTCTCCGGTTAGACTGGCGAGGAGACAGAAACGGCAGGATTTGCGCTGGATGTGGTCGCGCTTCGGCAATCGCGTTGGTTGGTCAAGCGCACTCACGGCCACCTGCGGAGGGAGCAAGTGGTGGCCGACTCCGATCGATACGATTCTGCAAAGGCGTCGTCCGAATCGTCGAAGCTCATACGGGCGGCGCAATACGTCCGCATGTCCACCGATCACCAGAAATATTCCACCGAGAACCAAGCAGATGCGATTCGACGATACGCTTCGGCTCGCGGCTTCGAGATTGTGCGGACCTATGCTGACGAGGGCAAAAGCGGGCTCAGGATTGACGGCCGCGACGCCTTGAAGCGATTGATCGACGACGTGATCGGCGGGCGCTCCGATTTCGACGCGATCCTGGTCTACGACGTGAGCCGCTGGTGCCGCTTCCAAGACGCCGACGAAAGCGCCTATGACGAATACATTTGCAAGCGTGCGGGCATCGTCATCCACTATTGCGCCGAGCAGTTTGAGAACGACGATAGCCCGATCTCGACCATCGTCAAGGGCGTGAAGCGAGCGATGGCCGGAGAATACAGCCGTGAACTTTCCGCGAAAGTCTTTGCCGGTCAGTGCCGATTGATCGAACTCGGGTTCCGGCAAGGTCGACCCGCCGGCTTCGGCCTGCGCCGCGCCCTTGTCGACCAGACCGGCGCCATGAAGGGCGAACTGGAGCGAGGCCAGCACAAGAGCATCCAGACCGACCGCGTCGTTCTCTCGCTCGGGCCGCAGAGTGAGATTGATGTCGTGCGCGTCATTTACCGCGCATTCGTCCTCGACCGTCGGAGCGAACGGCAGATCGCCGAGGAATTAAACGAGCGGGGTGTCCCGACCGACCTCGGCCGCGCATGGACGAGAGGCGCCGTTCATCAAATTCTTATCAACGAGAAATACGTCGGCGACAATGTCTGGAATCGCATTTCCTTCAAGCTGAAGAAAAAGCGGATACGCAACAGTCCGGACATGTGGATTCGCGCCGAAGGAGCGTTCCCGGCAATCGTCGAACGCGATCTCTTCGCCGCCGCGCAAGCAATCATCCGGGCGCGGTCGGCCCGCTTTTCGGACGAAGCGATGCTCGACGCGCTGCGTGCGCTTTTTCAGACGCAGGGGTTACTGTCTGAGCTCATTATTGATGAACAGGAAGGGATGCCGTCGAGCAGCGCCTATCGCTGCCGCTTCGGCAGCCTCTTGCGCGCATACAGCCTCGTAGGCTACAGGCCGCGCCGCGACTATCGCTATATCGAGATCAATCGCGGGCTGCGCCAAATCCACGCCGATATATTCGAAGCGGTCGTAACTCGGCTGGCGCAAGCCGGAGCCACGGTTCGACAAGATTCCGACGTGGGTCTCATTGTCGTCAATGACGAATTCCGTCTTTCAGTCGTGATCGCTCGCTGCCGGAAAACGCCGAGTGGATCATTGCGCTGGCGGCTGCGGTTCGACACGGGGCTCAAACCAGACATCACCCTCGCGATACGCATGGATCTCAACAACAACCGGGCTTTCGACTTTTATCTCTTTCCCGAAATCGACGTTGCCAGCGGACGCGTCCATCTCGCCGAAGAAAATGGTCTTTCGCTCGACGCCTACCGCTTCGAGAACCTCGACGTCCTCTACAAGCTCGCGGCGCGCTCACGCATCAGGGAGGCGGCATGACCATTCCGCATCGCTCCCAGAATATCGAAATGATCGCCATCGCCGATATCGACGTGCTCAATCCACGCTTGCGCAATAAGCGTCAGCATCGAATGCTCGTCGAAAATATCGAGGCAATCGGCCTGAAACGTCCGATCACCGTGAGCCGCAAGAATAACGGCGGCAAGCCGCGTTACGATCTCATCTGCGGCGAGGGACGGCTCGAAGCCTTCCGCATCTTAGGCGCCGCCGAGATTCCGGCCATTGTTACTGCTGCGCCAGAAAGCGATTGCCTGGTAATGAGCCTCGTCGAGAATATCGCCCGCCGTCAGCATCGGCCGATCGATATCATCCAGGAGATCGCCAGGCTTCGCCAGCGTGACTATTCGGAGGAAGAAATCGCGCAAAAGATCGGCTGCACAGCGGGATGGGTCAAAGATCTCATGATGCTCCTCGAACGCGGCGAGGAGCGCCTGGTCTGCGCCGTGGAAACTGGCCTCATTCCAATTGGCGTTGCAGTGGATATTTCGAGAGCCGAAAGCAACGACGCGCAGAACATTCTCGTAGAGGCCTATGAATCCGGAAAGATCAAGGCAAAAGGACTCCGCGCCATCCGTAGGCTGCTTGACCAGCGTTTGAGGGGCAGCAAGGGGATTTCCGGCAACCAGCCAGGAGGCCGACATCGCTCACGCCGCGTGACCGCCGACGATCTCATGCGCCTTTATCAGCGGGAAGCGGAAAAACAGCGGCTCGTGGCGAAAAAGGCGGACTTTACCCAGGCCAGGCTTCTCTTCATCGTTGAAGCTTTGAAGGATCTCCTGGCCGATGAGGGGTTCAACACGCTGCTCAGAGCCGAATCCCTGGACCTGATGAGCTATGACTGAAAATGGGTGATTGGGCCTGAAAAGGCGGCGTATCGTGGGGGGTGCTGAATCCTGCCAGCTCCTCCAAAGGAGCGATACGCCATGGAAGAAGATAGCACGATCATCCATCTCCGGCAGCGGGGTCTGATCTCCGATCCCCTGACGGAGATTGCCCGAGAAGGCGCACAACGCATGCTTGCGGCCGCGCTGAAGGCTGAAGCGGACAGTTTCGTCGAGATGTTTTCCCACGAGCGGCTGCCTGATGGCCGCCAACGTGTTGTGCGGCATGGCGTCGGGCCAGAACGGGTCATCCAGACCGGGATCGGGCCGATAACCGTTCAGCGGCAAAAGGTCCGGGATCGCGCCGCCGATGCGCCGGCGTCGGCGAAAGTTCGCTTCAGTTCGAACATTCTGCCCAGATGGGCGCGCCGGTCGCGCAGCCTCGACGCCTTGTTGCCGGTTCTTTATCTGCGGGGCGTCTCGATGGGCGACCTTCAGGAGGCGCTGACGGCCCTTCTCGGCCCAGAGGCCCCGAACCTATCGCCGGGCGTGATCGCTCGTCTGATCGAGGCTTGGCGGGAGGAGCATGGTCGCTGGCAACGTCGGGATCTCTCGGCTCGCCGCTATGTCTACATCTGGGCGGACGGCGTCTATCTACAGGCGCGGATGGAGCCGGAAGCGGAATGCATTCTTGTCATCATCGGCGCCACGCCCGAAGGCAAAAAGGAGCTTCTCGGCTTTCATGTGGGCGCCCGGGAAAGCGCGCAAAGCTGGCGTGAGTTGCTTGTCGATCTCAAGGCGCGGGGCCTGACAATCTCCCCCGAACTTGCGGTTGCCGATGGCGCTTTGGGGTTCTGGAAAGCAATGGACGAGATTTATCCAGCCGCGCGGCGTCAGCGATGCTGGTTCCACAAGATCTCCAATATTCTCGGCAAGTTCCCGAAGTCCATGGCGGCGGCGGTCAAGGCCGACCTGCAGGAGATCCATCACTCAGAAACCAAGGCGGCGGCGCGCGCGGCGATAAACCTCTTCAACGAAAAATACGGGACCAAATACGCGCCGGCCGTCGCCTGCCTGACCAAGGATGAAGAAGCATTGCTGGCGTTCTACGACTTCCCCGCCGAACACTGGGATCACCTGCGAACGTCCAATCCAATCGAGAGCGTCTTCGCCACCGTCCGGCATCGGACGGTGCGCACCAAGGGCGCTCTGTCCCAGAAGACGGTGAAGATCATGGTCTTCACCCTCATTCGAGCGGCGTCAAAAACCTGGCGCAGATTGAAAGGCGCAAATCAGTTGCCTCGGCTCATCGAAGGCGTCAGAATTCGTCGACGGCGTCGCAAGCAGCGACGCCAGAGAAAGCCACGCCGCTTGATCAGCGCCCGTCACCCACATTCGGCCATAGCTCGGATGGCGACAAGGAGCGGCTCTATTTCGTCGTCGAGACAAAAGGGGCACTGTTTGCCGACGCGCTCCGCAGCAGCGAAGCAGCGAAGATCAAATGCGGCGAAGCCCATTTCGGGGCGCTGGCGGTTGGCGATAATCCTGCTCGTTTTGTCAAAGCCACCAAGCTAGATGATGTGATAACGCACGCGTAGTCTGGATCACGTCGTGCGCTCTCAGCGTCGCTGCGGGGACGTGCAGATCGCCGCCCACGCCGCATTATGCGCCTTGACCTGCCGGATAGTCTCATCGGTGTCCTTCCTTGACCACCGGATCAGCTCGAACGCCGAGCACGCGACTGCGTCAGTCCCGGCGGAAGCCGTCGTCGTCGCGCAGCCGGGCAGAATCGGAAGCAGCGTCAGCGGCAGCAGCGCGGCGCGCATCGCGCGCCTTGCGGAGATCGAGGGCAGGAGTGGTGGACTCCGGCGAGGTTTTGGGCATGCCGAAGGCGTCCCCGTAGCGCGTAATTTCGCAGGGAACTTCCGGCCCATCGCGACGGTTTCGAATGGTGCGGAGCCAAGCGTCGAGAAAAAGCTAATATTTTCAATGAGCAGGAAGTCCGTAAGCGCTGTTCTGCTCGCACCTGTTTTGAATGAGTTGGGGCGACGATAATCGGAGCGAAAGGGGCTCCGACACATGTCGATTTCAGAGCGTAAGCATATGTCGGAGCCTGAAGCAGCTCCGATGCGGCGGATCGAGGTTTTCACGGGCGCGGGACGCCGGAGAACGTGGGGCTCCGATCAGAAGGCGGCGATCGTCGCTGAGAGCTTTGCGGAGGACGCGAGCGTTTGTGAAGTGGCGCGGCGGCACGGTCTGACGGCGCAGCAGCTTTTTACGTGGCGTCGTCAGGCGCGCAAAGAGACCGAGGCTCGCGCGGACGCAGGCGCGCCGCCATTGTTTGTTCCGGCAATCATGCAAGGGCCTGCGCCCGCGCCGCCGGCGAAGCGCAAACGCCGCGCCGTCGACCAGGAAATTGGTTCGACGCCGACGATCGAACTTGAAATTGACGGCGTTACGGTTCGGGTCGGACGCGGCGCGCAAGCGAAGACCATCGCTGCGGTGATCCGGGCGTTGAAAGTCGCCAAATGATCGGCCCGACGGGCGCGGTGCGCGTGATGGTGGCGACGAAGCCTGTCGACTTCCGCAAGGGCGCAGAGGGTCTCGCGGCGCTGGTGCGCGAGACGATGCAGTGCGATCCCTTCGACGGCGCGATCTACGTCTTTCGCGCGAAACGGACGGACCGCATCAAGCTGGTCTTCTGGGACGGCACGGGCGTGTGCCTCTTCGCCAAGCGGCTGGAGGATGGCGAGTTCCGCTGGCCGAAGATCGAAGACGGGGTGATGCGGTTGTCGGCGGCGCAATTTTCGGCGCTGCTGGAGGGGCTGGACTGGCGGCGCGTCCACAGCGTGAAGGAGACGCCGGCGCCGGCCTTGGCGGGATGATCTGCGACACAATGAATCAGGGCGTCGAAGAGCGTCGAAAGACCGCAGAAAATATGGTCTTCTGTGTCTATGGCGCAGGCGGTCGAGACGCTTCCCGACGATCCGAATGAACTGAAGGCGATGCTCCTCGCCGAGCGGGCGCGCAACGAGCGCCTCGTTCAGATCATCAAGGAGATGCAGCGTCATCGCTTCGGACGGCGCGCAGAGACGCTTCCCGATGACCAGATGCTGCTGGCGCTCGAAGAGGTCGAGCAGACGGAAGCCGGCGCAGCGGCGGAGGGGGAAGCCAAGTCCGCCGCCGAACGCGAGAAGGCGTCCAGAAAGCGCCGCACGAACCGAGGCGCGCTGCCGGCGCATCTGCCGCGCATCGAGACCGTCGTCGATGTCGAGGACTACGCCTGCCCCTGCTGCAAGGGACTGCTGCACAAGATCGGCGAAGACGTCTCCGAGCGGCTCGACATCGTCCCGGCGCAGTTCCGGGTGCTGGTGACGCGGCGTCCCAAATACGCCTGCCGCGCCTGCGAGGGCGCAATCGTGCAGGCGCCGGCCCCGCCGCGGCTGATCGAGGGTGGACTGCCGACCGAGGCGGCAATCGCCCATGTGCTCGTCTCCAAATATGCCGATCACTTGCCGCTTTATCGCCAGGCGCAGATCTACGCCCGACAGGGGATCGCCCTCGACCGTTCGACGCTCGCCGACTGGGTTGGCCGCGCCGCCTGGCATTTGCGGCCCGTTCATGAGCGGCTTCTGGAACACATCCGGTCGTCGACGAAAATCTTCGCCGACGAGACGACGGCGCCGGTGCTCGACCCCGGGCGGGGCCGCACGAAAACCGGCCAACTTTGGGCCTATGCCCGCGACGACCGGCCATGGGGCGGCGCCGATCCGCCGATCGCCGTCTATGTCTATGCGCAAAACCGAAAGTCCGAGCAGCCGCTCGCGCATCTCGCTGGCTTCACGGGCGTCGTGCAGGTCGACGGTTACGCTGGCTATCGCGCGCTGGCGCACAAGAACAGCGTGGCGCTGGCCTTCTGCTGGTCCCATGTCCGCCGGCGCTTTTACGAACTCGCCGCGGCAGGTCCTGCGCCGATCGCCAGCGAGGCGCTCGAACGCATCGGCGCGCTCTACGCCATCGAGAGCGACGTCCGCGCGCAGAACCCGGATGACCGGCGCGCGGCGCGACAGGAGAAATCCCGCCCGATCCTCGACGCCCTCGAGCCATGGCTGCGTGAAAAGCTCGCGCTGATCAGCCAGAAGACCAGGCTCGCCGAGGCGATCCGCTACGCGCTCTCGCGTTGGGACGGCCTGGCGCGCTTCATCGACGACGGGCGCATCGAGATCGACTCCAACATCGTCGAGCGCGCCATCCGCCCCATTGCCCTCAATCGCAAGAACGCGCTTTTCGCGGGCTCAGACGGCGGCGCAGAGAATTGGGCGATCGTCGCCTCGCTCATCGAGACCTGCAAGCTCAATGGCGTCGATCCGCAGGCCTATTTGGCCGACGTTCTCGTGAAGATCATCAATGGCCATCTCGCGAGCAAACTCGACGAGCTCATGCCCTGGGCCTACGCGCAGCCGGTCGCTCTCGAAGACGTGGCCTGATAACAGCGGTTACGGAAGTCCGTATCTCGACCCGCGCAGTCATGAGGTTCGGAGAAAAAGGGCGAGAACAGAGAAAAATTCGGCCGGATTGAGCAGCGCGCAGTCAGCAGCCTGTCGGCTCAAAGTCCCGGAAGTGTTAGGGCTTTTCAACCGCCCAAGGGCCGAGAGAACGTCAGCCGGAGCAAGGACTGGCGGAGGGGGCGGGTCTGGGAGCAAACTGTCTGGGCGGGGCGTAGCGGAGGGGAGCGGGATTCTTCGGAAAGGCCAAATTTTTGGCGCGCTCGCAGGAATGCGCGGGAGCCCGCCAGGGACTGAGATATCTCGCCGCTACACTTTGATTTTGTACGCTGGCGCAGCTGTGCAAACGTAACTCGGCGAGGCTTTCTTCGTAAGCTCCGGCATGGCGAGGTTGGAGCGGGCTGGCGCGCCACGGTCGATCAAGATGGGCAATATGTCTTCGCGACAGCGCTGTCATGGCGATTTCGTTATCCCTTAGCCGGGAGCGGGATTTTGCGGGAAAGCGTCTGAACAACCGCGTTGTCGGCGCACGCCCCCTCCGGTGGGTTTCAACTCAAATTCGGCTGCCGAAACGAAAGCTTGAACGTTGCCCCTCCGCCGGGCGTGTCCTCGACCCAGATACGACCGCCGAGTTTGTCCATGAGCTCTTTTGAAATTGCCAGCCCCAACCCTGTTCCAGGCGTTGCGTCACTCTTTCGCCAGAACGGTTCGAAGATGGATTCCCGATCCGAAGGGTCGATGCCTGATCCATGATCGGCCACCGAGACGATCGCCGGCTCGCTTACCTGAACTTTAACTTTTCCCCCGGCCGGTTCTGCGCGGAGAGCGTTGTCGATCAGATTTCCGACGACGCATTCGATCGCTCTGCGATTCCCACGAACAACGATCGAATCTGAGACTGCATCAAGTTCGATGTTTCGATCGCATTCGATAATTAGCGGCGTGTAATCTGCGACGATCTGGCGAAGGGTCGCGATCAAGTCCACCTCGTCGCTGACCGAAGCTTGACGTTCCGTTAGTCGCGTCGATATGAGCATCTGCTCGACGATCGCCTGCAAATGGCTCGCATCGCGCAGCAGGTCCTGCCTGAAAGTCGGCTCCTCCGTGTCTTCTAGACGCGCGCGCATGATAGCGAGCGGCGTTCGAAGTTCGTGCGCGGCGTTTGCGATGTAGCGGCGCATTCTGGCGGCGCTCGCATTCAGGCGCGCGAGGGCGTCGTTGATCGCGTTGACAAAAGGGCGCACTTCAAGTGGGACGACTTGGGCGATGATGTTGCGATCGAGATTATCGAAATCGATCGCTTCCACTTGCGTAGCGGCGTCGCGGAGCGGCGTCAGACCTTTGCGCACGGCGTACCAAGCGACGACCGCGGAGAGCAACACGATGGCGATCAGATAGACTGCCATCCATTGCGCCGCGTCCAGCAGGTAGCCGAATACGTCGTCCCAACGGAATTTCTGGCGGTAGACCGCGACATGCAGCCAACCGTACGGCGTCCATCGGCGCTCCATGTAACCAAGAGGATTGACTTCGACGTCGCCCGGAAGATTGAAATGCAGATGGGCGGCCGTCATCTGAATTACGCCGGCCTTGGCGAGCGCAGCGGCAAGATCTGGCGAAGAGCCTTTCAGTGGACGCCGCAATTCGTCGAAGACAGCGAATTTCATTCCCGGCGCACGCTCGATTTCAGACTGCAATTCGGGAACTGGAGCGATGAAAAGTTCGCCATTCCCCTGATTCACCGACTTTTTGACCAGATTGCTGACGCGATAGGTCGCGAACTCATCAAGGGACGTACGAAAATACGCGACCTTGGCGAGCTCCAAACCCATCGTCAGCATTGCGCCAATCACGAACGCGGCGATTTGCGCGACGAAAAGATGCAGCACGACCCTACGCGCAAGAGACGGGTCCGCGGTCATTTGCTTATGTTTCGCTTTTCTGCTGCGATCATGTAGCCGACGCCACGCACGACATGTAAATCAACGCCGGAGCCGAGTTCCTTTAGTCGGCTGCGCAGGCGGTAGACCAGTGTCGTCAGGGCCTGGGGCTGGACGTCGTCGTCTATCCCGTAAACCGCGTTGATCAAAGCCTCTCTCGTAACTATTCGGCCCATGCGTCTGATCAGCGCCTCCAGTAGACTCAATTCGCGCCTGAGCAAGACGACGGGCTGCTCATTGATCGTCACCAGCCTTGTGCTGAACTCAAATGACAGGCTCCCGACTTTGACAGGGGGCGCGTTCTCCGCACCCGGGCGTCGCAAACTTGCGCGGATGCGCGCCATCATCTCGTCGAGGTTGAAGGGCTTTGTGAGATAATCATCCGCTCCGGCATCCAAACCCTCAATGCGGTCGTCCACGGCGTCCAAAGCGGTGAGCATCAGAATGCGAATGCCGGGCTGTTTCGACCTCATGCTGGCGATGAGGCTCAGGCCGTCGCCGTCCGGCAGACGTCGGTCGAGCAAGGCCAGCGCATAGGGACAGTCATCGAGCGCACGCGACGCGTTCTCCATGCTTTCTACATGATCGATGAAAAAGCCCGCATTCTTGATGCGCCGCGTCATGCGGGACCCCAGTTCCCGATTGTCTTCGACCAGCAAAATTCTCATGGGCGCCGCTCCCAGTCGATCGCAAAGCGCTAATCTGCGCCGAGAGCGTCGACGCTTTCAAGCGGCAACAATTTGCTTGCCGCTCAGACTGTGACAAAAATGCCACAAGCATTGCTTTTGTCTGCACGATCGTCAGGCGTGATTCTCGCGTGATTTTTCGCGACTACCCATCATGCCGAACTGGCGGGGATTCGACGCGCCAAAAGGCTCAGGCACAGGCAATAGATCGGCGTTTACGGGTCATGAGGCGGCCAGAGGCACAATACTCGGCATTTGGGTGGGAGCGGGTTGCGCGTCCCATCCTCCTGACCCTGCTGATCGTCCAGTTCCTTCTCAAGGCGCTTGTCCTTCCCGCTGCGGCCGCCGGGAGTGGCGGTTCCCACATGGAGGCGACGAACGTCTGGGGCGCCGTTTTCAGCAATATCTGCCGCTCCGAGGCGCCGGACACCTCCGATGGCCGCGGCCAATCCCTTTCAGCGGATTGTTGTCTTTCGAGCGCTTCATTCATCGACGCCTCGCCGCCTCCCAGAGGGAAAGCGCATCGAATAGCCGCTCTTTGGTGTGGCGCACGGCCCCTGCGCCTTGTGGACCCGCTCCCGCTCTCCGCCGCCGGCTGGCGGAGCGCATGGTCGGCGCAATCCCCTCCGAACAAAGCGTAACGGAATTGACCGCCGGGACCTGATCCCGGGCCCCACTCTTCCACGCTTTTCTTCGCTGACCTAGTCCCGTGACAGGCGGCGACCGGAGATACCTATGTTCCGACATGTGCTTCTGCGCGGCGTATCTGCCGGCGCTCTGATCGTAATCGCCTATTCGAGCGGCGCTTCCGCCCAGCAACAACTGCCGACCATTGACGTAGGCGCCGGCCAAAGACAAAGCCGACCCGGCCCCCGCATCGCCGGCCCCGCGCGCGGGAATGGAGCATCGGCCCCTGTGCAAAGCTCCGCGCAGGGCCCATCCAACCCGAACGATCCCAAAACGCCTGCGGAAGGCTATGTGGTGACGAACGCGACCGCCGGGACGAAAACGGACGTGCCAATCAGGGAGACGCCCCTTTCGATCGCCGTCGTGCCGCGTCAGGTCATAACGGATCAGGCGGATAACACACTTCAACAGGCGGTCGAAAACGTTTCGGGCGTCCACAGTCTTTCGACGGACATATCTGCCTACGTCTACTACATCCGTGGCTTCCAGAGCACCAATCGCTATCGCAACAGCCTGATCATTCCCGGCGACGCAGACGCCGCCATGTCCGATACGGCGAATCTCGAACGTATTGAAGTGCTGAAAGGGCCGTCATCGATCCTCTATGGCCGTGTGGAGCCCGGCGGTCTGATCAATATGGTGACGAAGCAGCCCCTCGGTCGGCAGCGCTATGTCGTAAAGCAGGAATTCGCCTCCTATGATCATTATCGAACCGAATGGGATTTGACGGCGCCGATCACGAGCGTTCCGGGCCTCGCCTATCGCTTTACGGGCGCCTATCAGAATCAGGGATCCTGGCGGCCTTTCCAGGGCGGCGACCGCGTCTTCCTCGCGCCAGTCGTGAGCTACAAACCCACCGAGTGGACGGAATTCACGTTCGACGCACAGTATCTCGGCAACAAGGCCCAGAGCGACACCGGATTCCCTTTCATTTTCGCCAACCCCGCCCCGATCCCTCTCAATCGTTCTTTTCAAGAGCCCAACGACCCACGGGACCGCTCTGAAGCGGCGTTGATCGGCTATAATTTCCGCCAGAACCTCACTGAAGATTGGAAGGTGACGAATAGATTTCTTTACACCAACGGGTGGGTCTGGAAGCCCAACGTCACGGCCGTAAATTACAATCTTGGCACAGGAGTTCTGGACCGAATCACTCAGTTCCAGAATCTCAAGGGCGAGGCATATTCGACCAATATCGACCTTCAGGGAAAATTTGACGCTCTCTACGGCAAGCACGTCTTTTTGATGGGGCTCGACTACTTCAATAACTACCGCGATTACGTTTATGCGGAAGGATCACAGAATTACCCGATCAACATCTTTGCTCCCATATATGGCACGGTGCCCCAATGGGGTTATTGGGACGCCATTGCAGGACGCGGCTTTAAGAGCCTTTCTTCAGTTTTGGCGCGTCAGAAAGGCTTTTATGTCCAGGACCAGGTAACGTGGTTTGATCGTCTGCATTTTTTGATCGGCGCGCGATACGACGTCGCCGACGTCGTGGAGGGGCGCGCGCGCGGAGTCAATTCGAGTCCGCAAGACGCCGTCAACGCTCGATTGCGCGCGCGCGATCGCATCGACACAGGCTGGAGCCCGCGGGTTGGCGTCCTAGTCGACTTCACGCCACAGATCAGCGGCTACGCAAATTTCTCACAATCCTTTGGCGCAAACAACGGGCTGACCGCAACGGGCCAGACGCTTCCGCCGGAAAAGGCCCAGCAATGGGAGGCTGGGTTGAAGGCGGAGGCGTTCACGGGCTTGTCCGCGACGCTCGCATTCTATCAGATCACTAAGCAGAACGTGAAAATGCGCGACTTCGCGTCGGCCGACCCAAGCGCTGTGAAACTCGCAGGATTGCAACGGAGCCGGGGCGTCGAATTCGATGTTGTCGGTCGCCTGACCGACAGGATCAGCCTCATCGGCAATTACGCATACACCAATGCGAAGGTCATTTCGGATAACTGGCATGATCCGCTCAATCCGTTCGGCAGTGGTCTTCTTGGCAACCATCTCAACAATGTCCCCCGTCATTCGGGCAAGATATTCGTGACCTACGATTTTGGCGATGATGGGCTTGGATTTCGGATCGGCGGCGGTGTGACTGCCCAGACTCACGTCTGGGGAGATCTTCAAAACACCTTCGTGCTTCCTGGCTGGGCGCGCCTCGACGGCTTTGCGAGCTACACGACGCTACTGGAAGGTCACAAGTTGACCGCGCAGTTGAATCTGAAAAACATGACGGATGCGCGCTATTTCGACGCCGCCGACGTTTGGTATAATTATGCGACTGACCCTCGGTATAACGTGCTGCCGGCCAAGCCCTTCACGGCGATGGGCACGGTTAGGTTCGAGTGGTAGCCATGCGGCGCGGGCTTTGGGTTTGGCTCCATCGCTGGATCGGTCTTGGCGCATCGGCGTTCCTCATCGTCATCGCCTTGACTGGCTCTCTGCTGTCCTTCCACGACGAACTGAACCACTGGCTCGCGCCGCGCTTTTTCCCGGGGCCGCATGCGGGGAAGGAACTGGACCTCGCGGCGCTCGTGCGGCGGGCGGAAGCGATCGCGCCGCAAGCGCGCGCGACGCGTGTCTATGTCGGCTATCGCGGCACGGCGGTTGTCAGTATAGAGCCGCGCTCCGCCGACGCGCCGCTCGACTTCGACCGGATTTATCTGGACGCCGTAAGCGGAGCGGAACTCGGCCGACTCAAATGGGGCGCGGCGCCTACCAGCCTCGCCGGCGTGATGCCGTTCATCTACGCGCTGCACTACAAGCTCGTCGCCGGGGATATCGGCGAATGGATTGTCGGGATCGTGGCGCTTGCATGGACGCTCGATTGCTTCATCGCCTTCTATCTGACGTTGCCGTCGTCCGTGGACCGTACCCGCAAAAGCTATCTCGCGAGATGGAAAGCGGCCTGGACAATTAAAAGGCGAGCCTCGCCATATCGAATAACTTTCGATGTTCACAGGGCCGGAGGTTTGTGGCTCTGGGCGATGCTCTTCATCTTTGCTTGGTCGGGAGTTGGATTCAATATAAACGGAGCTTATTCGCGCATTACAAATTTGTTTGTCGACTATGCACAGCCGGCTTGGGCGCTTCCAGCGCTCCCCGAGGAGGCTCAGCCGCCCAATTGGCTGGAATGGGAAGATGCGCTCGCGGTTGGGCAAAGACTGATGAGCGAACAGGCGCAAGCGATTGGGTTCAACGTCGAGCGTCCTTTAGCGCTTTATCGGCTCCGCGACAGGGCGCTTTACGAATACCGGGTTCGCTCTTCCCTCGATATTGGCGACAAGGCGGGCGGGACTTCCGTTTTCTTTGACGTCACAACGGGCGAATTCAAAGGGTTCGCCGCGCCGACTGGTCAGCGCGCCGGCAATACGATCACGACCTGGCTATTTGAGCTGCACATGGCAAATTTATTTGGTCTCCCATACAAAATTTTCATTTGCCTCCTCGGCCTCATCATCACGATGCTCTCCGTCACCGGCATTTACATCTGGTGGAAGAAGCGGGCCGCGCGCAGGTCGCATCGGCTTCGTGAGTCGGCGGCGTCCACCCCGATAGAAACGACCTCATGAGCGTGTCCGAGAGGAATGCCCAATGTCGAATCATGAAAGCCTCGCCAGTAAGATTGAGCGTCTGCGGCGCGCGCTGCCGGTCTCGGCCCATCCGCGTTCCGGGCTTTTTCTTGAGTTGCGTAGTAGAGGCGCTTGCGGTGGCGGTGCGCCACGGCTTACGGTCGTCGACATTTTCGACATGGGCGCCGCCGGGGGTGGATTGATGTGCCGTTTTGTCGTCGGTGATCAGGACTCGCGCAGCTTTGTCGCACCGCTGTCGCAGATTGCGCTGGACCGCCGTCATATGGCGGCGCAAGCTGTCGCCATGCATTGCCGTGCGCGGCGCGCCGGGGCGGCGTGAAGGGCTGCCCGCTTATCTCTGTGCTCGCCGTCGTTGTGTTCGGCGCGACGGCCTTTGCCGGGGAGTGGCGGGAGATCGAACGAAAGGAGAAGGCAGCCTCGGAGCGCCACGCGCGCAATCTCGTACCGCGCACGAAGCGCCAGGCGCCTCTCAGGGTTCCGCTCAGGCCCTCAGATACGGCGCCGCAGGTCGGCCCTATGCGTGAGGATCCTCCGGCGCCGCGCGCTCAGACGCTGGGGCGCGACCAGAGCGGCGTCTATGTCAACGCGCCGGCGACGAACTCGGCCTATTCGCCAAGCTTCGTCATGCGCGGCTTTCCGGCGGGGGTGACGCTTTTCGACGGCGCCTCGCACGGCTTCACCGCCCAGGACGTCGATCTCTCCACCATCGACCACGTCGAGTTCTTCAAGGGGCCCAGCGCCATGCTATTCGGCAAGGCGCTCGGCGGCTATGGCGGCGCAGCGAATTACATCCGAAAGGCCCCGACGCAGGAGACTTTCGCGCGCGCCGTTTCGACCCTCGCCAGTTTCGCCGTGCGGCGTTTCACCGTCGACGTCAATACGCCGCTCAATAACGACAAGAGCCTGCTGTTTCGCTTCACCGGCTCGGCGCAGAGCCTGGGGAGCTTTGTCGATTTCGTAGGCTCGCGCAGTTTCGACATAGCCCCCATGCTCGCCTATACGGCGGATAACGGCGACAGAGCCAGCTTGCGCGCCGAGCACAACGGCGCCCGGCTCGTCTGGCGCGATGGCGTTCCCGCCGATCCGATCTTCCTGCACGTCCCGCGCGAGTTCTATGCCGGCCTGCCCGCCAATGAGCATGAAACCCCGATCTTCGACGATCTCACCTTCACCTATGAGCACGCCTTCAACAAGGACTGGAACATCACCACGGTCGTCGATTATTTTCTCTCCGCGAGCCGCTGGGGCTGGTTCACCGGCTGGGGCTATGACGGCTTCCAGTCGGTCGTCCTCGGCAATCCGGCCCGCGCGCGCGTCGCCAATCGCAGTTTCGACGCGCAATTGCGCCTCAACGGCCGCTTCGACACAGGGCTCCTCTCTCACACGGTCTTTCTCGGACTTGAACATTGGGATTTCTATTACGGCTATAACAACGATATCGCCCGCGATGAGGCGGCGCCGGTCAACATTTTCTTCCCCGTCTATTCGCCGGGCGTCAATTACGCCGGCGCCTATTGGTCGAATGGCGTCGCGCGCGCGATCAGCCGTTCGGTCTACGGCCAGGACCTCATCGATCTGAACGAGAACTGGCGCATTCTGATCGGCGGGCGTTACGATCTTCTCGCCCAGCGCGAGCGCGTCTTCGATCCCTTCGGCGCGCTGACCGGCGAGCCGACATCGAGCTTAAGCAAGGGGAGAAAGGGCTATTTTTCGCCGCGCGCCGGCATTCTCTATCGGCCGAACGAGGAGACGCAGCTCTTCGCCGCTTACGGCAAATCGCTGATCCCAAACACCGGCGTGCGCATCCAAAGCGGCGAGGCGCCGCCGCCGCAGCAGGACACGCAATATGAGATCGGCTTCAGGCGCGAATTTCTCGACCGCAAGATGAGTTTCGAAGTCGGTCTCTTCGACATTACCCGCGACAATGTCGCCATTCCCAACCCGGCCAATCCATCCGGCTTCTATTCCGTCGTCACCGGCCAGCAGCACAGCCATGGGATCGAGGTCAATCTCGGCGGCGAAATCTTGCCGAACCTGAAAATCAACGCCGTCGCCACCTTCCTGCACGCGCTCGTCTCGAAGGACGACAACATCCCCTCGCAGCAGGGCAGCGATCTTTTGGGCGCGCCGCGCCGAGTCTACAACCTCTCCGCCAATTACACATTCGACTCGGCCAACCTCAAGGGCCTCGAACTCGGCGCCAGCTACTACTACGCCAGTCGCCTCGAGGCGACGTTGCCCAACACCTATGGCTTCACCCTTGCGCCCCAGCAGATGCTCGGCGCCTCGCTCGCCTATAGCTTCAACGATAATCTCAAGCTCGAAATCAACGCGACCAACCTCACCAATCGCCCGAACTGGACCTCGAACGGCGCTCTCTTCCATGGCGAGCCGCGCGGTTTCAGCGTGAGCCTGAACGGCGGATTTTGAGGCCAAGCCGTTCATTCTCTCACGCCGTCCTTTGACCCTCGCAGCGGCAGGCGCCGCGCCCCTGTTGCGGCCGCTGGGTTGGCGGAATCTTGCGGAAGCGGCCTTTGAGAGGGAATTGGCGGCCGAATTCGCGAAGAACAATATCAAAATGAGCGCTACGCTCGGGGGAGCTCGCATGTCGATTGATAGCAACGACTGTTGAATTACTGCAACAGTCGAGAAATTTCTTCGCGACCCTGATCTGGGAGCTTGAATGTCGAATCGACTGTGAAAGAATTCAAAAATGGAATCAGGACAGACAGCACGGAGGCGTTCCGCCCGCGCGATCGTCGCGGGCGTCGTCGCAGAGCTATGACTGAAAATGGGTGATTGGGCCTGAAAAGGCGGCGTATCGTGGGGGGTGCTGAATCCTGCCAGCTCCTCCAAAGGAGCGATACGCCATGGAAGAAGATAGCACGATCATCCATCTCCGGCAGCGGGGTCTGATCTCCGATCCCCTGACGGAGATTGCCCGAGAAGGCGCACAACGCATGCTTGCGGCCGCGCTGAAGGCTGAAGCGGACAGTTTCGTCGAGATGTTTTCCCACGAGCGGCTGCCTGATGGCCGCCAACGTGTTGTGCGGCATGGCGTCGGGCCAGAACGGGTCATCCAGACCGGGATCGGGCCGATAACCGTTCAGCGGCAAAAGGTCCGGGATCGCGCCGCCGATGCGCCGGCGTCGGCGAAAGTTCGCTTCAGTTCGAACATTCTGCCCAGATGGGCGCGCCGGTCGCGCAGCCTCGACGCCTTGTTGCCGGTTCTTTATCTGCGGGGCGTCTCGATGGGCGACCTTCAGGAGGCGCTGACGGCCCTTCTCGGCCCAGAGGCCCCGAACCTATCGCCGGGCGTGATCGCTCGTCTGATCGAGGCTTGGCGGGAGGAGCATGGTCGCTGGCAACGTCGGGATCTCTCGGCTCGCCGCTATGTCACATCTGGGCGGACGGCGTCTATCTACAGGCGCGGATGGAGCCGGAAGCGGAATGCATTCTTGTCATCATCGGCGCCACGCCCGAAGGCAAAAAGGAGCTTCTCGGCTTTCATGTGGGCGCCCGGGAAAGCGCGCAAAGCTGGCGTGAGTTGCTTGTCGATCTCAAGGCGCGGGGCCTGACAATCTCCCCGAACTTGCGGTTGCCGATGGCGCTTTGGGGTTCTGGAAAGCAATGGACGAGATTTATCCAGCCGCGCGGCGTCAGCGATGCTGGTTCCACAAGATCTCCAATATTCTCGGCAAGTTCCCGAAGTCCATGGCGGCGGCGGTCAAGGCCGACCTGCAGGAGATCCGCCACGCAGAAACCAAGGCGGCGGCGCGCGCGGCGATAAACCTCTTCAACGAAAAATACGGGACCAAATACGCGCCGGCCGTCGCCTGCCTGACCAAGGATGAAGAGGCATTGCTGGCGTTCTACGACTTCCCCGCCGAACACTGGGATCACCTGCGAACGTCCAATCCAATCGAGAGCGTCTTCGCCACCGTCCGGCATCGGACGGTGCGCACCAAGGGCGCTCTGTCCCAGAAGACGGTGAAGATCATGGTCTTCACCCTCATTCGAGCGGCGTCAAAAACCTGGCGCAGATTGAAAGGCGCAAATCAGTTGCCTCGGCTCATCGAAGGCGTCAGATTCGTCGACGGCGTCGCAAGCAGCGACGCCAGAGAAAGCCACGCCGCTTGATCAGCGCCCGTCACCCACATTCGGCCATAGCTCGTCGTCGCATGTCTGCTTGCTCTTCAGGGCTACGCGCTGGCGGCCTCCGCAGCGGGGCCTTCCAAGGCCGATCACCATGTTGGCTGCAGCGCCGCGACCCTCGACGTAGACGCAGCCGGCGTCGGGATTGCAGGCGACGAAGCCCCCAGCCAAGGTCGCGGCGAATGCTCCGAGTGCGGCGCCTTTTGCGCGGCCGGCGGCCGCGACGCGCTGCTTTTGCCGCTTACGCTGGCGCTTGTCGCCATTGCCGTCTTGGCGCCCGTTGCAAAGGTCTTTGTCCTCCGCCCGCCCCGAGACAATTCGGCCGCCAAGCCCATTGGCTGGGTAAACTCCTGGTCGTCGCGGGCGCCGCCTTTCTTCTCCTGACCGATTGAGCGCGGACTTACAGGCCGCATCCACTCGTCTCAAACGCGCGGGCCCTGCCGCCGCCCAGGAGAATTCAGATGTTTCGCATCTCACTTTCACGCGGCGTTTCCGCCAGCGCAATTGCCGCCGCCGTTCTTGCGGTTGATGCGGTCGAACTCAACCCGGCAAATGCGCAGCAATCGCTGCCGACGATCGAAATCGGCGCCGCGCGACCTTCGACAGTCGCCAGCCCCGCGCTTCCGCGCGCCCTGCAACTCGGCGGGCGTCTGACCGGTTACAGCGTCCCCGGCCCGGTCAATTCGACGAAGACAAACATACCTATCCTTCAAACGCCTTACTCGGTGCAGAGCGTCACCCGCGAGACCATGGACGACCGCCAGGCGATCGACATCAAGGACGCGGTGATGACGAGCGTCAGCGGCGTCGCGCTCGGCTATCAATTTTACGACAATTTTCTCATTCGCGGCTTCGATACGGATAACGCTTTCTTCCGCAACGGTTTGCGGCAAACAAATTCAACCAATATTGAGACGGTCAATCTTCAGTCGATCGAGATTCTAAAAGGGCCCGCCGCGATGCTCTTCGGCCGCGTGGAGCCGGGCGGCATCGTCAATCTCGTGCCAAAACGTCCGTCGCCCGTTCCCTATTACTCCTTCCAGCAGCAGGGCGGCAGTTTCGGCACTGCGCGCTCGACGCTCGACGCCACCGGCCCGCTCACCGAAGACAAGACCCTGCTTTACCGCGCCAATTTCTCTTATTTCAGAACGAATACGTTCCGGGATTTCGGCAACAGGGAAACCTATATGATCGCGCCGACGATCACCTGGAAGCCGACCGACCGCTTCACCCTGAATGTCGACGGAGAATATAACGCCAGCTATTGGGTGGACGATCTCGGCGATCTCGCCATTCCGGCGATTGGACGGGCGCCGGCACCCATTCCGATCACCCGCTACCTGGGCGAACCCAATATCACCACCAAATTCCGCAACGCAAACGAGCGCGCGCTATTCGCCTATGACTGGACCTTCCAGTTCCTGGACGACTGGAGCATCACGAACCGCTTCAGCTATCAGAACACGGACTACCGCCAGCGAATTCCCTACGGCTTCGGCTTCGACGAGACGACCGGCGATCTCTTCCGCGCGCTGTGGATCATGCCCGGAATTCATGGAAACAATCCATTTTACCGCCGCACGCACTCCACCAATGTGGACGTGAAGGGCAAGGTCGTCACCGGTCCATTCACCCACAAGCTGCTCGCCGGATTCGATTACTTCAATCATAACTCGCCGGCCATCGGCTCCGATTTTTTCGAAATTTCGCCGATCAACATATTTGCGCCAATCTATAATCCGGCAAATCTCGCGACTTTTCTGACCGCCACGAACAACTTCACTGGTCTGAGAAAAGACCAGTGGAAGGGCCTTTATGCGCAGGACCAGATTTCGTTCTGGGACGACAGGGTTCATGTCCTGCTCAGCGGCCGGCATGACTGGGCCGAGGATGGCGCCCGGTTCGCCTATGACGAACCTTTCGCGCTGACCGAATTTCAGCGCGTGGTTACGCCGCTCAGCGTCAACAGCCCGATGGCCGGCGTTTTGATCCAGCCATTGCCGTGGCTATCGATTTACGGCAACTACACGCGCTCTTATGGCCAAAGCAATGTGCAGACCCAGGGCAACAGCCCGCTCCCGCCGCAGATCGGCGTGCAATATGAGGGCGGCGTCAAGGCGGAATTGTTCGACAAGCGGGTTGTCGCAACCTTCGCCTATTTCGATATTTTCAAGAAGAATATCGCCAGGGTCGTGCCGGGAACGCAATTTACGCAGCTTGTCGGAGAGGCCGAAAGCAGGGGCGTCGAGTTCGACCTCAACGGCCGCATCGACGACAATTGGAGCATCATCGCCAATTACAGTCATATCGACGTCCGGTTCACAAAGGACGATCCTGAAAAACTTCAGAATGTCTTCAATATCGGAAACGATTTCTACACGAATTATCTCGTCGGCAAGCGTCTTGCGGCGGTACCCCGTAATCAGGGCAATCTCTGGGTAAAATATGACGCCGACGGAGCCTTCCGGGGTTTGAGCGTCGCCGGCGGCGTCTCCTATGTCGATCGGCGGCCCTGCGACGACATCAATACCTGTTTCATGCCCGCCTATGCGCGTGTCGACGGCATGGCGTCCTATAATTTCAAGCCGACTTGGCTGATGGCCAACGCGCCGAACATGACGTTCCAGTTGAATATACGGAACCTGTTCGGCACGACCTATTACGAAAGCTCAACGAACCGGTTCAACATCGTCCCGGGCGCGCCGCGCTCGTTCCTCGCCTCGCTGCGCGCGGAGTTCTGATCTCCTGCGCGTGAGGTCCACTTGGCGGCGCGCTGGCAGGCGCGACTGAATGCACTGTCGTCGCGGCCCTCATTCCCGAACGGGCGCGGGCCGCGATGGCAAGCGCGGAGGCAAAAATGACCCGCACTTTCTGGGTCTGGCTCCACCGCTGGGCGGGCCTCGCCATGGCGGGCTTCCTGATCGTCGTCGGATTGACGGGAAGCCTGCTCGCGTTTTGGCTCGCACTCAATCACTGGCTGACGCCCGAAATGTATTCGGGCGAGCGGCCCGGCGTTGCGCTCGACGCGGCGACGCTCGCGCGCCGGGCCGAGGCGCTTGTTCCGGAGGCGCGCGCGACGACCGTCTATCTCGGCTATCCCGGCTCCGCGATGATCGGCATGGAGGCGAAGGACGGCGCGCCCGCGCTCGATTTCGAGTTCATCCACCTCGATCCAATCGATGGACATGAGCGCGGTCGCGCGACCTGGCATGGACTGCCGAGACGCAAGACCGACATCATGCCCTTCGTCTATGCGCTGCACATGTATCTCGCGATGAGCGGGATCGGCGACTGGATACTCGGCGTTGTCGCGCTCGTCTGGACGATCGACTGTTTTGTCGGCTTCTATCTGACGCTTCCCACCCCGACCGCGCGCTCGCGCAAGGGCTTTTTCGCGCGCTGGAAGTCTTCCTGGCTCGTCAAGCTGAAAAGCTCGTTTTATCGCGTCAATTTCGATCTGCATCGGGCTGGCGGCCTCTGGCTGTGGCTCATTCTGCTCCTCTACGCCTGGTCGAGCGTCTACTTCACCTTGCCTTCCTTTTACACGCGCGCGATGAATCTGGTCTCCGATGTCGAACAGCCGATCTGGGCGCGCGCTGCGGTCCAGCAGGACGAGACGCGACCGCCGATGGGGTGGGAGGAGGCGCTGGCGACTGGCGCCCGCCGCATGGGCGAGCAGGCGCATCAGCATGGCTTCGTCGTAGAGCGGCCGCTCGCGCTCTATCATCACCGTCAGCAGGGTCTCTATGAATACCGTGTGCGCTCGTCGCGTGATATCGGCGACAAGGCGGGGTCGACCGCCGTCTATTTCGACTCACGGTCCGGCGAGACGAAGGATGTGAGTCTGCCGACCGGCCATCGCAGCGGAACGACGATCACGACATGGCTCGTCGAGTTGCATACGGCGAACATTTTCGGCTTGCCCTACCGGATTTTTGTCTGCCTCCTCGGCCTGCTGATCGCAATGCTCTCCGTGACCGGCGTCTACATCTGGTGGAAAAAACGGACCGCGCGCCGCGCCCATCTCGAGCGTGCGTCAGCGAGACATGTTCTCGCGGAATAATGCCGAGACATTGGTCGTTGTGTCGCTTGCCAGAGGGAATGAGTTCCTGAACAATACTTTAAAGGGGCATCGGGCGCTTGGTGCGGGCCGAGCCCCTGTCTCGTCAATCATCGTTTCGCATCCCGCCTGTCTGCTCCAGATCGCATGTCGTAAGCCAGCCACTATCGCGCGAGAAGGCGTGGTTGGCCTCTTTAATACGATACTCGCCGTCGATCCCACCCCGCACCCCTGAAACCATACACCTAGCCTGCGCTACAGCTGCCGGCTCGCCATCAACCGTGATTTGCCCGCCGCCATTGCGGCGTTCGACTTCTTTCGCGTTGCTGTTTGCTCGATCCTTGGCGCGGTCCAGATCGGCGAATTTTCGCGTCTCCACCAGCGGGACACGCGCCGTCTGATCGCTAACCTGGACCGTTTCCTGCTTCCATTTCGCTTCCTTGTTGTCGTACCAGCGCACGACGGAGCGATTGTAGCGCGGGCGATTTTGCGTCGGACGGATCTGCCAGTCGATGATGTTTTGGCCATAGGTCGCTTGCACGGTTGGCAGTTGCCGCCCGCTCACCGAGTGATCGGCGTTGCGCGCGACAAAGATCGCTTCATTGCCGCGGATTTTGAACGTCGCGCCGAGTTCCGAGGCGATGCGCGTGCCCCAAGCCATGAAGGATTCGTTCTGCATCGCGCAGTAGTCGCGTGTCTTTTGGGCGAGGGCGCCAGACACCTTGACGCTCAGTCCCGCGAGCTTGCCGAACTCCTTCGCCGTCTCCTCGAAGGTCGCATCGTCCTTGTGCTTTGTCTTTTTCTCTTTCGGCTTGCCCTTCATGTCCGTGGCGCGGGCGGTGATATTCATGACCATGCCGCCGCCGCGCGAGCCCTGGCTCTCGGGTTCATCAGTCTTGCCCTTGAAGGTCACAGCGCTGCCGCCGTCGCTCCATTGCAGTCGAACCTCAATGTCGGCATCGTCGCGGGGCATTTTCAGCTGGCCGGCGCTGTCATCCAGAGTGATTTCACACGTGTCGCTTTCGCCTCCGTCGGTCAACCTGATCTGCAGGCGGATGAGGTATGGTTCAAAATTGCTGGTGAAGTCCTGGCCGTCGACAGAGATGAAATAGATGGCGCGGCGCATCTGGATCAGTCGTAAAGAGAGACGACCTGGACCGCCGTGCGGCCGCGGGGCTCGGGCGCCGGCGTCTGCACATCGATCGTCATGCCGACCGGCAGAAACAGGCCAATTTTCGCGAGTCCTGGATTACGCCGCAGGGTGTCCTCCACGAGGCCCGGGACTTCGCGCCGAAACCGCCGCCAGAGCAGCAGGTCGAGGGTCGTCTGTTCGGCCACGGCGGTGAGCGTCTCGATCATGGTCTTATCCAAACAGGCTGGCGATGGTCGCGATCATGCCGCCGGCCGACGCGCGCAGAGGCGTTTTGACAAGCTCCGTTTCAAGCTCGATCATCCGACCCACGCCGGCGACATCAAGAAAGGTATGCTTGTCGGTGACCTGTTCGATCAGATACCAGCCGAGCACCTCGCCATCGCCGCGGATCAGCAATTGTGGCTCGCCGGTTCGGGCCAGCGCCTGTAGCGCGCCGACGCTGGCGACGCCGCCGAGCCTCTGCGGAAACAGGCGCCCGGAGAGTTTCACGCGATCATCCGCCTCGCCCGTAAACTCCCGCGGTCGCATCGCGCCGACAATGTCCTTGGCGGCATAGTCGGCCCCATCTGCCGCTCGACTTCATGCACGTTGACCGGGAACACGTCGAAGGTGAATGCGCCAAGCTGATAAAGGATCGCCATCAGGTTCGGCCCGGAATGGAGGGAACGACATAGTTGCTGCGCGCGGCGCTGGCCGCCGAGCCGATGGCCGCTGCCGCTCTCGACGCCTGCGCCGCGGCGCTGGCCGCGGCGTTCCCCGCGGCCGCCGCCTGCGCCCCGATGCCGGAGAGTAGCGACCGCAGCTCAGTCGCCTTGGCGATGGCGGCGTCGATCGAAGCGGTGTTGACGGTGGGCGACGCCGTCATGTTGAGACTCTCGATCGCCATGTGCGCGCCCTCGGCGCTCCCTTTCACGGCCTCAACCGAGGACGCGTCGACACGCGGCGTGACCGTCGTGTTCAGGGACTGCAGCGCCGTGCCGGCGATGTCGATCGCCGCCTTCGCCGCATTGAGCGAGCTTAGGTCCAACGACGGCGCGCCCTGCATGCGCTGGAAGGCCGGCAAATAGTTGGCGCTGACGCCGCCCGTGACGCCCAGGGGGCCTGCCTGCTGACTTGCCGCCCATGACGGGCCGCCCTTCGCCTTGCTGGCGGTGGCGACGCGGAGCGCGCCCGACAGGCCGAGGAAAGACGCCGGCGCCGGCTCTTTCGGCTTTTCCTGCAAGCCAAGGCGGGCTTCGTAATTCGCTAAGGAGCCAGGCGCCGTCGACGGACCCTTGGGATGCATCCACTCCTCGACCGTCCGGATGGTCGAGTCGATCGCCTTGTTTATCCCCGGCATGGCCCAGCGCCCGAGGGCGTCGCCCACCTCGGAGGCCAGCGCCTTGATGCGTTCGAGGTGGTTCGCGGTCGTTTCCAGCTGAAGGTTCAGCGCCTGATCGGACGAGCCTTTCCATTTGGCCGTGTCCATGAGGTTGCGCAGGTTCTTGACGATCTCCGGTAACGCCTGACCGGAGCGCGCCGCCTCGTCCCACCATTCCCGCCCGAACAGGCTCTGACCGATGCGCGCCTTTTCCGCGCTTTTGTCGAGCGCCTCCAGCAGCTTGAGAATCGTCGGAGTCGCGGTCACGTCGGACTTCATGCCGTTCTGAACCTCTTTCAGGGAGAGTCCGAGCTCCTTGAGGTTCTTCGCCGCCTCCTTCCCATCGAAGGTGCGCAGCTTGGAGGAGAAGGCGTTCCAGAAGCGCGACGCCACTTCTGGCTGCATGCCGATGGTGTTCAGCGCCGTCGTCACCGCGAGCGTGGTGTCGAGCGGGACATTCGCCGCCTTCGCCGCCGCGGCGGAGCGGCCGAACATCTCGACGATGTCGCGCTCGGCCGAGGCGCCCGTGTCGCCGAGCATGTTGACCTTGTCGACGAAGTCCCCGAGCTCGACGTTCGTCCAGCCGGTCGCGGCCCTGATCTCGGCGAGCTTCTGCGCCATCTCGCGCGCCGGAACGTCGAAGGCGACAGCGCCCTTGGTCGTCAGATCCATGAAGCCGGCGAGGTCTCTGAATTCGACGCCGGCCTGTCCGGCCTGCGCCACGAGCCCAGCCACCTCTTCGCGCGCAATGCCGATCCGCCGCGCGCTGGCGTTGATCATGGTCTCGACGTCGGCGAAGCTCGCCCCCGCGTCGAGATTGACCTTCTTGCGGACCTCGGCCATCGCCTTGTCGAAGTCGATCGCCTTTTTCACGCTGTAGGCCGTAGCGCCTCCGACGGCCATGCCGCCGACTGCGCCGGCGCCCAGACCCATGGCCATGCCGGCAGCGCCCGGCAGCGCGAAGGAGGCGAAGTCAGACGCCGCGCCGCCCAGGGCTCCGAGACGGCCGCCGCGCGCCGCAGCCGCCATGCCGATGGATTTGCCGAAGGCCATCTGCTCGCGTTTGGCGGCGCGGATGGAGGCGATCGTCTGCCGCTCCCAGGCGCGCATCTGCGCCGCGCCCCTCAAAGCCCACTCCGCGCCCATGGCCTGTCTCGAGGCGCGGGCGTAGAGCAGCCACTCTCTACGGACGTCGCGAAGTTCGCTAGCCGTCAGCTTCAGGCTCGCGAGCTGGCGCCGGAACGGATCAGAGCCGGCGGTCCTGCCCATGCCCTTGGCGACGGCCTCGGCAGCCTTCTCTGCATCTTTCAGCGCCTGCGCCACCGAGCGCGCGGGCTTGCTGACCTCATCGATCAGCTTGATGGTGAGGGAGCTCGTCAGATTGGCCATGTCACCCGCTCAGCCTTCGCGCGACTTGAAGCTCTTCCAGCAGTTCGTCCCAGAACATGGCGTCGAGCTCCGCGCGCGTCCCGCCCAGAGATTTCAGGATGAAGCCGCGGTAGTCGCGCCAATGTCCGGGCCAGAATCTCGCTCCGCCAGCCCCCGGAACCGGCGGGGCAAAAAATTTGCGGCGGCTTCGTCCAGGGCGAGACGGTCATCGTCGTCGAGGGCGTCCATCACCTCGTCGGGGATGGGCGCGCCGCGCTCGTCGCGGAACAGCGGCAGGCGGACCTTCGCGTCCGGATCGCTCCTGAGCAGCTGCTCGATCTCGCTTTGAAACCGCGCCACCTCGGCGGCGGTCAGCCGCGAGACGGTGATTGCGCGATAGTCATTTCCGCCGAACGCGACGGGCCATTCGAGGTCGATCGTCTTGAAACGCGGGCGTTCGGAAACAATGCGCGCAAGGTTGCTGTCATCGGTCATGTCGACGCTCCGCCTCACGAGATTCGCAGCATGGCATTGATGTCCGCCAGCTGGTTCATGCCGTTGACCCGCCACACCGAGCCGAACCAGTCGTAGTAATAGACCTCGGCCTTATTCTCCCAGAGCTCATAGTGGGTGATCTCCGCGATCTTGTGGTCCTGCTCGATGAGCTCGCCGCGCTTGAATTCGCTCTCGCCGACTTCGACGAGACGACCGAACACCACGACCTTGCGCTCGATGAGCCGGCCGCCGTTCTTGTCGCGCAGCGCGCCATAGATGGTGTAGGGCCGCACGCCATTCGCGCCAAGGCCGAACAGAGCTTTGGTCTGGGCGTCGGCGCCGACGAGCTTGAAGGTCACCTCCGGCGGCTCGAAGCCGAGTCCGCCGATGGTGATGGCGCCGATGGCGCCGCCCGGATGATGCTCCTGCGTCTTTTCCTTCGGCTGCCAGAGCTGGATGTTCTGCAGCGTGAGGTGCTTCGAGTTCGTGGGAGAGTCGTCGCCGGCGAACAGGTTCGCGGCCTCCCAGATGATGACGGACGCGGCCATGTGGCGTTTCCTTTACTGGAGATATTGCGCGGGAAGCGTCGCGGCCTGCGCCACGAGCGCGCCGAGCTCGGCGACGAGGGCGTCGTAATTGGGCCGCGAGTCGATCGTGACCTGCGTGATCGGCGCGGGCTCTTCGGTCGCGAAGAAGACGCGGAACTTGCCCTGCCGTAGATCATTCGGGCTGTTCTTGCTCGCTTCGAACCCGACCTTGAAGCCGACCGAGCACTGGTTCTGGATCAGGTTCTGGCCGATAGCGACCATGTCGTTGAGGACGGCCTGCACGCCATGCGGCGTGATGTTTTCGACGCCGAGCCGCAGGCGGATGGATTTGAGCAAAGCGAGATGCGCCCAGTCGCGGCCACGGGTCTTGTTATACATCCACCAGAGCGGGTCGGTATCGGCGTTCCACACGCCGGCGAACACGAAGCCGTTGGCAGCGATCGCGGTCTCGACTCCGACCTCCCCGCGCTCGATGACGCCGATATGGGTGGCGAGCAATTCCTGACCCGTCGTTGCGCCGTCGACGAGCGAGAAGGGATAATAGTTCTTCAGGCCGATCGTCCCCTGCACCTGCTGGCCGGAAACCGACCAGAAGGGATAGCCGCCGTGCCGGAAATCGACGCGCACGAACAGGCCGAGCACGGCGGCGACGCCATCTTCGAGCCGGGTGGACTGGCCATCCGCCACGCGCCGCCAGGCGTCGATGGCGATCAGCCGCCCGGAGCCGAGCGTCTCGAACCAGTCCGTCGCGGCGGCGAGCCCGGCGCCCGGCCCGCCGACGACGGCGTGGGCGAGAAGCGACGCGCAGATCGACGGCAGCGCCGCGCAGATCGGGTTGGCCTGAATCTGGCCGTCCACGATGGTCGTCTGCCACGTATAGCCCGGCGCGCCGAGGACGCGCGGAATGACGCCGCATTGGTTCCCGGCGCGCAGCAGCGCATAAAGGCCCGTCCCGACATTGTTAGCGGCCGTCGTCGCCGTTCGCGAGCCAATGATGTTGGCGATGGTCTCGTCGTCATCGGCGCCTTTCTCGACGCGCACGGCGACGATGCGGGCGCTCGTTTGCAGGTCGGCGAGCTGATCGTCGATCGCGACAACCGCCCTGGCGAGGTCGCCGGTCCCGAGCTTCGGCAGCCCGGCTGGGTCGCCGGAATCGAAGACGACCGGCTCGTTCAATGGAAAGGCGGTTGCGTCGGCGTCCTCGCTCGGCAGCACGAGGCCGATGACGGAGAGGTCGGAGGCCTGCGCCGGGCGCGGATCCGTATTGTCGCGGTTGAAGACGAGCCCGTAAGCCGGGGTGGTCATTGAGGTCTCTCCAAAAACGAACGGCCGCGCGGAGGCGGCCAAGGGGGTAGCGAGGTCTGGGCGCGGCGCGTCAGTCGTCGGCGTGTTCGGAACGCAGCGTCCTCAAGATCAGGCAGACGCTCTGGATCAGCATCCACGTAATCGCGACGAAGGGCGTGACCTCTCCGGCGACGGCGCTCCATTCCTGCAGCCGCGCGCGCCACAGCGGAAAGGTGATCGCTCCGGTCGCCACCACGACGTCGGCGGTCTTCGCCACAGGAGAATCCTGCAGCGCATCGACAATTTTCGTCAGCATCTATTGGCCCCGACAGATTCGAACTTCCCGATGCATCCTGAGCAGTCGGCCGGCGATCCACGCCGCGCCCTTGCTCTGGTTCGCCTCCACGAATTCAGCCGCCCATCCCAGCTCGTCGTCAGAAAGCGGCGTCGGGCAGACCAAGGCGAGCTGCGCGCGGATCGCCGCCTTTCGTGCGGCCGGCGTCGATTCAGAAAGGACGGCGCCGACGCGCGGCAGGAACACGGCCCGGGCGGGCGTCTCGTCGTTCATCGCGCAACTCGCGAGCCAGAGCGTCGGGATCAACGGGAGAATCCGGCACGCCCGCGCGCGCCTCGGCAATGTCATGGATTGCCTCGTTCGTTTCGAGGGCCGCGTCGTCGATCGCCTGCCCGCGCAGGGCGGCGTCATATTCCCGGTCCAGCCGGCGAACGCGGAGCGCTGAAAACAGCGCCCCGAGAACCGACTGGACGATGGCCGCGATGGCGGCCCACATCACTTGACGCCGGTGACGTTGGCGTCCTTGGCGGCGACGAGGCCGAGCGACGCCATGATCGCCGGCATATCGCTCCAGTCGATGACGCCCGACTGGACCCATTTGGCGAGGATGGCGATGACGCCGGCAAGGCCCAGAAACGTCGTGCGCCAGGACGCAAGGGAATTGATTGCGAGGTTCATTCTAGGTTTCTCCTTGTTAGCGGCAGAGACCGTCCCTGCACGCATGGATGAGTGTGCGAGTCGCCGGGCAGCCCGTGAGGGGCGCCCAGATGACGGCGAGCAGGACGGCACCGCCGATGAGCCGAAGGATCGCCGAGACGCGCGCCTCGTTCGGCCAGGCGTTTGGATTGCCGCCAAGGATGACGAAAAGCGCGACGACGAAAGACGCGAGCAGCCGGGCGAGCATCACGCCGGAATCCTCGGCTCCTTGCCGGCGCGCGCCTGCGCCAGCGTCAGGCCGCCGCGGAACTGCAGATGCGCCATCTCGAAGTCGAGTCCCTCGAGACCGAGGCTTTCGCCGATCTGCCGGCAGCGCCTGAAGGTGCGGGCGTCGTTCCACATCGCCTTGCCACCCTTGATCGGCACGAAATCGAAGGCGAGCCGGAAGTTGTGCCAGGACTGACCGGGCTTGGCGTGGGTGACGATGCGCCCGGGCTTCGTCCGGCCTTGCGCGTAGATCTCCGCCTGGCTCTCCATGTCGCGGTAGGTCGAAGTGATCAGCACCTCGATCCCCTCCTTCTTGCAGGCGGCGATGAAGGCGCGACATTTCTTTGCGACGACCGGGTTGAGGTCGTCGATTGCACGACTGTTGATCATGCTTGTCCCTATGAGAAAAGCTTGCGTCAGAGCGTGCGCAGACGGCGCGGCGCTCGGTTGAGCGTCACGACTGTCGGAGACGAAGGCTCTGGCTGTGTTGTGCCTGGCGCTGGTTCAGGCGGTCAGTTCAGAGGCCGCGACAAAAAGCGCGTCCACTTCGGGATCGCCGAGCTTCAATCCCGCGGCGAGTCTCATGAGCGCCGGCGACGCGCGCCGGATGTTGTTGCCATATTCCCAAATGGCGCTCAGGGTCGGGTCGTTTGCGGCTTCGACGGCGGCGTTCGCCTGATCGAGAAGACCGCGTTGCGCAAGGATAGCGCGCGCCTGCCAGAGCGCAATCTCGAATGGAATTGCCTGGGTTGACGTCAATTCATCTGCCGGCTCTGGCTCGTTTCCTGCAGCAAGCCACGCCTGATAAGTCTGCCAATCCTCTTCGCGTTCGGGTCCGAAAATGGCGTTGTCCGACAGCCTGAGGACGGCGTCGGTTTCGCTCCTTCTTCTATACATTTACGCCCTTCCGTAGATTCGGATCGTTCCCGTGATCGTTCCGGATGAGGGATAGATCTGAAATCCCGTCACGGCTCCGAGCGCTGTTCGCATCGCCGAGATGTGGGTCCAGGCGGCGTAAGGGCCGTATGTGGCGTCAGCAAATGAAGTGCGGCCGACCGTGTTTGGCGCATAGGTCGTCGATGTTGGATTCACGAACCAGAGGACGCCACTGACGCCGCCCCATGTCGCGTTATTCACCAGCCGTCCCCCGCCCAGCAGGTCGATATAGGCTGTGTAATGATAACCGGCGGCGCCGCCGGGATTCCATATCGCCGTGTAAGCCGAATATCCCGACGCTTGATAGCCTCCGACATACAACTGCATGTAAAGGGCGGCGGCGTTAACGGAGCCATAGACGTTTTCGAGGACGACTTCGTAGAATTTGTAGGCGGAAGAAAAGCAGCTTGAATGTGCGAGAGACCCGACGGCGCTCCCTGAGAGCGTTGCGATGAGGACGGGAACGTCGCTTTTCAACGCGTAGGATGACGCTGCGACGCCGCCGAGATTGGCGGCGTTGTTGACGCTGAAATTCGCGGGGTTCCAGACATAGTGATTGACGCCGTCATTGCCGCCCCAAAGCCATGACGGCTGCCCGTTTTGACCCGACCAATTGAAGGTCATTGCGGATCCATTGCCGCCGCCCTGAGCGAGCGTCGAGGCCTTCGTCGCGAGCGTCGCCGAGGCGGCTGAGGTTGCGGAAACCGCGGCGACGTTCGTCAGCAGCGAACCATTGAGGGCGGGCAGCCGCGCGCTGGCGTCGAGCTGCACCGCGTTATTGGCGGCGGTTCCCACTGTCAGCGTCGCGGCCGAGCCGAGGCCGAGATTGGCGCGGGCGGTCGCAACGCTCGTCAGATCGGAGAGATTGTTGGACGCCGTCAGTTTCCCAGAGAGCGCGGCGTCGAGGTTCGACAGCGTGGCGCTCTTGATGGTGACGCCGTCCGCGCTCAGCCAGAAGATCTTGCCGTCGGCCTCGTTGATCGCGATCTGGCCGCTGACCAAAGACGACGGCGTCTGTCCCGGGGTGATTGAACGGAGCAGCTTAACGACATTGGCCATCGAAATGCCCCGCGAGACAATGTTGAGGTAAGAGGTGACCGATGGCGATGATCGCTGCGCAGGTCGCTCAGAAAGTACCGGAGTCGATCACAGCGAGCTTGCTGTCCATCTCCGCCGTGGAATAGGCGCCGACGTCCGCGGCGGTCAGCGACACGGCGCCGGTCTTCATATTGACGGACAGCACCGGCCCGCTGGAGATCGACGCCGCCGAGGCCGCCGCCTGCGCGGCGCTGGCCGCGGCGTTGTTCGCCGCCGTCGAGGCGGTCTGCGCCGCCGACACGGCGGTGGACGTGGAGCCAGAAATTGTGGCGGCCGCCGACACGGCCGCGGCGCTCGCCGCCTGCGCCGTGACCTTCGCGTCGACGGCTTTCGTGGCGCTTTCCAGCGCCGACAGCGCGCCGCCGGCGACGCCCCAAACCGTCACATCGGCCAGCAGGGAATTTGCGCCCCATTGGTTGGTGACGTTGATGTGGAGTTCGCCCGTCTCATGGTCGTAGGAGAGTTTTCGGCCGAGGACATACGCGTCAGGCACGCTGTCGCTGACGAGCATGATCCAAGGCGACGGCGTGAAGACGTTGCGCCTATCTTCCGAGATCGTCACGCTCATGGGCCCGAGCGCAAAATAGGCGGTCGTTCCGGGCTGGATCGGCGCGTTGAGGAACCCCAGCGCCTGAACGCGACCCAATTCCTGCAGGAGCGGCGCGACCGCCTCATTGACGCGCTGCAGGCCGAAGATTTGAAGCTCGGCGAACAGCTGATCGAAGCTCGGCTTGTAGGCCTCCAGCGCCCGCAGCCGCGCGTCGATATGCGCCGTTGCGCGATTCATCCGGTCGGGCGAAGCGGCCTTGTCGACCTTGAAGTCGATCTCGGGCGGGAGGATGCTCATGCGTTGAGCGGCCTCTTCGTCGCCACGGCGTCACCGAGCGCAGCCAACGTCGCCGCGTCGACGACATGCTTCACGCCCGGTCGATAGGCGTGGCCCTGCAATTCCACCATCCTGGACAGGGTCACTTCCGTATAGGCCGGCTCCGGGAGGGCCGTTTCAGTCTTGGTCGGAGTTTTCGCCATCATTTCTCTCCGTTACAGGACCCAGTCCTTGAACCAGGCGATGTGGAATACGTTGAGCGGCGTCGACGACGAGCCGGTCGCCAGAAACTTGAAGGCGGAAACCGCCGCGCCGAGGTTCCACACATAGGTACGTTCGATCACGCCGGGTTCAGGCGCGACGTCGCTATATGACGAGGCGGCTGTCTCCGTCGCGAAGCTCGCTCCGGTGAGCAGCTTCACGCTCGCGGCATGGATCAGCGGGTCGAAATTCTCATAGCGAACCGTCAGCCGGATTTGCGCAGTCGACGCCGGCGGCGTGCGTCCGCCCGCGGGCCAGTAATGCGCAAAGGCCGTCTTGGGCCGCTCCACGCGCACGCGCGAGTTCAGCAGGCCGACGCAGGGCATCATGTCCGGCGTCCCCTGAAACACGGCCCGGAATGGCAGCAATGGCGGCAGCGCGCCGCCGGCGTTGAGCACGCCCGCGTTGACGCGGTCCAACGGGACCCAGGCGCCGTTGACCTGGACTGCGTAAGTCAGGCTCACCGACGAGGGGACGACCGATTCCGCCAGAATGTCGATGCCGACAATGCCGCCGGAGAGTTGCAGGCCCTGCAGGTCGACGGTGACGACGCTCTGCTGGAATCGGCAGGCGTAAAGGTCGAAGACGATGTGCTTTTGCGGATCGGCGATGGCGTAGCCTCCGATCATCGTGAAGAACATGCCGTTCGGAAAGGCCGGGCCGTTGGCCGTGGCGATGTAATGGTTCGCGCCGCTGACGATCCGAAAGCCATAGCGGCTGCCGGCCTTGAGGAAGATCGGCGTCGGAAACACGAAGGCAGTCTTGCCGGTCGTGGTCAGCGATCCATGGGCGACGACGGCCTTGCCGATCACGCGGGTCGGATCGATCTCGCCGGTCGAGGTGCATTCGCAGACCACCAGGGTGACCGCGCCGGAGGAGTCGAGCTGGGTGAACTTCAGCGCGATCGAATGCAGCCACATGTCCTGGCCGACCGGGAATGTCTCCTCGACCGAGGACCCGGAAACGGTGAAGGCTTCCTTGTTGATGTCCCAATAGGCTTCCGAATAGGCATCGGTCCAGAACTGGGTCAGCCGGATGAACACGTGCGGAATGAGCGCCGCCTGAGCATAGGCGGGGTCGATCTGGAAGGTCTCTCCGTTGCGCGCGAAGACATGCGTCACCGGGTCGTATCGGCCGGAGGACCAGAACGCCGAGTTGGTGCAGACGAAGAAGGGGTTGCCCCAGCGGATGCGCGTGCGCGACATCTGCTTCTTGAGGAATTCGACGGTCTGATAGGTGTAGCTCGCGAGACTGACCGAGCCGGTCTGGAGCCCGACGCTGATGCGCAGCGCCGTCTCATAGGCCGGGAACAGCACGCCATTGGCGACGCTCACCTGCGGATTGAGCGGGTTGAAGAGCTGCAGCGCCGTCTCGTTGACGCCATCGTCGGCGAAGCGCACGCCTTCGTCGACCTTGCAGTTCGAGGCGACGTGGCCGAGGTCCGACGTCGCCGGATCGAGGAAAAAATCGGCGAGGCTGTCGGCGGCGTTGGAGGGAATGCCGTCGCGCGACTCGAGCACCGCGAGGCGGCCGAGGATGCGCCCGGTCAGATCGGCGCTCTGGTCGTTCTTGCGGTCGTTGGAGATGCGGGCGATGTCGGAAGCAAGCGACAGGATCATGGGCGCCGCCACCGCCTCCCACGTCTCGATGTCGGTCACCCGGTCGCTCAGATCTTCGAGATTGCCGACCTCGTTCTCGTTCGCGACCGTGACGCTCTCGACGCCTGTGGGCGAGAGCACCACGGTGGCGAGCAAGAGCAGCGCGGCGTCGATCACCGGGGCGGCCGGATCCGGCGCCTCCGCGCCGACCGAGGTTCCGAGATTGACGATCCGGGAATGAGTGATCTCCAGGATCTGGGGCTGGTAGACGGGGTTCTGCGGGGTGGACTGCGCGGCGATCAGCACGTTGCGCGGCGTCGCGCCGGTGTCGACCTCGGTCCCCCATGCGGTGATGAGGACCTTCTTCTTCGCCGCCACGGGGAGCTGCGTCGTGAAGTCGAAGGTCGTCGGCGTGGCGCGCGCATAGACGACGCCGTTCCTGTAAAGCCGGCCGGCCGTCACGACGACCTGCGCCGGGCCGCTCTTGGCGGTCAGGAATCCCGAGAATTTCGAGCCCTGCACGAGCGTATCGACGACGATATGGTCGAGCGAGTCCGAGACGTAAGATTGCAGATTATTGACGTCCTCGGGCACGTTTTCGGCATAGGCAATGAAATTGACCCGGTTTTCCATTCAAGCCGCCTTTTGATAGTCGCCGAAAGCGAACTCGCCGAAGCGAAGCCCGCCCGAGAAGGTGATTTCCCGAAAGAGTTGCAGGGACACTGAGATGTCGTCGCGCGCCGCCTGAGACACCCGGATGGCCTCTAACGCGTCCCAGAGCAGCGAGAGGTCCGTCGCGGCCCAGAAGCCCTGGCCCCAGAACGAGCCGAACTGCCACAGGGGCTTCGGCGTCGGCGCCCGCAGGGTCAGTTCCGCTGAAAAAGCCGGGATCCCTGAGCGCGACCAGCTCCAGAAGGACATGGGCCGCCCATGGGCGCCGATTTTTTTCGGATCCATGAACCTCAGGCTGTCGTAGAGATGGTCGCGGGCGTCGGAGGGAATCCGGAACGACGCGTTGAAGAAGCTCGGCCAGTGGAAGGCCTTGTAGACGGGCGCCGCCACGATCTCCGCCTTCGGCTCCGGGCGCACGGCGGTGGGAATGAGTCCGGGCGGCACCGAGAAGGTCAGCGCTCCCTCAGTAGGCGAGATGGCGATGACATGGCGGTCAGCGTCGGACGGGATGCGGAACCCGGCAAATTGCGCCCGTCCATAGAACGCCTTGGCGGTCGCGCTCGCCCGCAGCTGGATGACATAGCTGTCGTCGACCGCATTGCCATTCAGGCCGGTGATGGTGACAGGACGCTCGCCGTCCTCATCGACATAGACCGCCCGATCGAGCCAGCGCCGCCTCGCGTCGTCGGGATAGCGTGCGCCGTCTCCCCAGAAGGAGACGTTGAAGAAAATCTGATCGGCCCCGGCCTCCTTTGCCGGCGGAGTCGGGAAGATGCGGATCTCCGGCAGGCGCGCGTCGATGGCGGCGCGCTCTTCGGGCGACATCGCCGGGACCCACCACATCCGATCCTTCGGGCGGACCGCCTTGACGATCTCACCGCCGGCAAGCTCGACATAGTCCCTGATCCCCTGCAGCGTTGTCTTGCGGCGCTTCAGGAGCCAGATGCGCTTGATGACGGCCCGCTTCTTTTCCTCGGGCCACTCGTCCTTCCAGATCTCGAGCCCGAGGCCCCACGCGAGATAGGGCAGAAACGCCTCGGCGCAGAGATCCGGGTCCCAGACCAGCCGCGGGAAGTCGGTCGGCAGCGGCCGGCGCGCGGCCGAGGTCAGCGATTGCGCAAGCTCCCATGGGGTCGAGTTGGGCGGGAGCAGCGTCTCCGCGCTCACGCCGCCACCGTGAGAGTGACGGACACGGAGCTCAGGTAAGGCGCCTCGTCAGCGCCGGGCAGAATGTCCTCCGCCGGCGCGATGAGCCGGAATTTGTTCATGGGCGGCACGCGGCCGGCGGCGATGATGGCGTCGGTCGGAACGCGACCGCCGATGACCTTCAAACCTTTCATGGCTGATGTGATGGCGGAAATGGACGCGTTCTGGATCACCGAGGGCGTTGGCCCGGGCGGAATGATGGCCTCGGCGACGATGTCGTAGGGCAGCGGGCGCGCCGAGCGCACGGTGACAATATCCGTCAGCTGCCCGCCGTCGTCGGCGGCGAGCCGGTCGCGGACAGCTTTCACCGACGCCTCGTCCACCGCGCCATCCTCGCCGCGGCCCAACAGAATGACGTCGATCTGTCCGCCGCCATGCTTGATGAATGAGACGGCCTTCACCGCCGGCGCCGCCTGCAGCGCGATGGTGCGGTAGCCGTTCCCGGTCAGCCCGACCGCCGTCGCGTCGAGAGCGATCCGGATACGACCGCGGAAATCCGTGTCGCTTTCCATGACTGCCGGGGCGCTGTCGTTCGCCTCCGTGACCGTCAGCCGCCGTACCCCCAGCAGCGCCCCAAGATTGTCGAGATCGCTCCCGACCGCGAATGCGAGCAGCACCGCCTGCACAGCGTCATTGATCGCCTGCAGGTCGAGCATCTCGCGATAGGCGTCTTCCTCCTGATGGATGACGCTCGGGTCGCTTTCGAGCGCGGCGACATTGAAGGGGATGCCTTTGGCGACGAAGCGCGCGGTCAGGTCGGAAAGGCGCGCGGCGCGGATCAGCTCATAGTCGACGGGATGGATCGCCTGCGGCGCCGGGATCAGCGACAGGTCGAGGTTGGCGAAGGGAAAGCGGGACATTTAAAGCGCCACCGTTCTGACCGCCTCGACGGTGTAGTCCTTGTCGAGCGCGCGGGGCATGTAGTCCCCGATCATGCGGACGCCGATCTTTCCCTGTCTCATATTGTCGGGGCCGTTCTCGGCGCCCGGATAATCGAAACGCCGCACCCGGAACCGTGGCTCCCACAGCTCGATGGCGATCGCGACCGCCATGTAGAATTTGAGCATCGTCTCCGGGACGAGGTTCTTGCCGAGCACGCGCGGGACGGCTGAGCCGAACACCCGCCGCATCACCCGCTCTCCGAAATGCGTCGACAGGATCACCAGGATGGATTGGACCGTGTGCTCCCAATCGTTAAGCGGCTTTCCTGTCTCGCGGTCGATTCCCGTCGAAGCAGCCATGGCTCACCAGTTGGTTGCGTCGCCGCCGTCGCCGGGCAGACCGCCGAGCAATGGCGCCTTCACGCCGATCAGGCTCTGGATCTGTTTGAGGGCGAGCAAAGTTCCAGTGATCTTGAGATCGCCGGCATGTTCGATCTGAGGGCTTTCGATCTGCACTTTCGTCGAGGACTTATGCCGGATGCCTTCCGAGGAATAGGTCGTCTCATGCTGTCCGTCGAACGACAGCTTCATCTCGTCTCGCGTCAGCGAAATTTTGTGCTTCCCCTTGAAGGCGGACACTTCGACGGCGTTGTCCGGATGGACCATAATCTTGTGCTCCTTCTCGTCGTCGCCCTCATTGATGACGACCATGTAGCCGCCGTCCTTGTCGAAGGTCCGGGAGTGCTTCGCCTTGGCGCGGTTCCCTTTCCAGGGCTTCTTGTCGGAGACTTCCTCGTCCTTGCCTTCCTGCTCGGTTTCCGGATCCTTGTGGATCGTCATCTTGCTGGATTGCTTGGTGTGAAGGACAGTCACGCCGTCGACTTCCTGCCTGACGGCGGCGTCTTTTTGCGTTCGCTTCGTCTTACCGCGCAGGTCGATATCCTCGTCCCCATCTTCGCTCGGCGAAGGATTGTCATTCCACCAGGTGAGCGGAACCGCCAGCGCCTGACAGGGATCGCCATTGGGGCAGACGATGCGCATCTGCTGGCCGATACTCGGCACGCTATGAACTTTCCGCGCCCCGGCGATCTGCGAATACGGGATCCACGGCGACTTGACGCTCTTGCCCTCGTCGTCGAGACCAATCTCGATGCGGATGCGATGCTTCTTTGGATCCCGATCCGTCACCCGCCCGTCGATGACGGAGTTGTCTTTGGCGCTCCGGAGCCACTCGATCTCCTTCTGCGCCTCGACGAGGCCGAGCTGCAATTCGCGGATCGCGCCGGCGAGGCTGCGCTGCAAATCCATGATCGCGTCGGCAAGGTTCATTGTGGAAACTCGACGGCGGGCTCGCGCGGGCCGCAAGGGTCAGTGTCCTTGACGCCATCCTCGATGATGAGCGAGCCAGCGACATAGGCTGACAGGCCGAGGTAAGCCGCGTCACGCCCCGCCGGCGACAGGGTCGCGCTGCGGATCGACGCCTCGACCCAATCCGCCAACGTCGCGAGGCCGTCGCCGCGCGTGTCGGCGCGCATCAGGGCAATGAGCGCCGCCCACGCGTCCGCAGGCTCCGCGCCTGGAACCGGCTCATGGACCGGCTCGCATTCGAGCGTCGCCTCGCGCGCCGTCACCTTCACGCTGTTCCTTTCGAGGAGATAATGTCGATTGGCGATGCTGGCGACGGCCGGCGCAAACTCGCGCCACAGCGCCGCCCATGGTTCGGGCGAAGCGTTCAGCGCCAGCAGGGCGTCGCGCCAGAGAATGTCCAGCGCCGTTTCGGCGCCCTGCCGCCTCGTGTCGACGGTGATGATGCGGCCGGGCGACGTCTCGAAAGCGAAGGTCTCCGGCAGGAAAATTTGCAGCGTCAGAAGCACGACGGGCGCGCCGCCAAGCAGGTTGCGCCCCTCCAGTTTGGTCATCGCCGACCCGGTATAGACAGCGACAATCGGTTGAGGCGCCGCCTTGTCCAGAAGATCGAGCGGCTCCTGCGGACTGTCCACCACGACGACGTTGACCGGCAGCGCCGCCTGCAGCGCGCGCGTGGCGCAGACCCGAAGGGCGAAAGGCACGAGGCTCATCGCGCGGTTCCCACCAGAAAGAGCAGCGTCCGATTTGTTCCCAACGGCGCCGTGCGACTGACCCGGAGCGTCGGCGCGCCGTCAGTTTCGAGCAGTTGCACGAGATCACCCTCCTCGACGGCGTAAGGGAGCGCCGAGGTTTCGATCTTTGCCGTGTCCGCTGAGAACCGCAGACGCGCATTGACGTCGCCCGGCGTCGCGCCGGAGGCGTTCACCACGCTAGAGCCTCGCGCGACATAGGCGAGGATTTCCATCTCGGGCCGCTCGGGGTCGGCTCCTCGGACGACATAGCCGCCGCTGCTCTGCGGCTTGATCAGCACCCGCTGGCCGAGTTGACCGTCCGTCGCCGCATGCAGGCGCATGAGGCGGGACTGTCTCATCAATCCGAGCCCTACGAATTCGTGCAGCGGCAACTTTTCGCCGAAGAGCAACCGTAGCAGTTTGAGGCGTAAAACGGGTCTTTTCTTTGAGGCTAAAAAGCAACTCGAAGTGCGCCCAACGAATCTCTGAGAAGAATTTCACGATTAACAAGGTCGGCTATAGCCCTGCTGCAGTCGCTCGGAGAGATTTGATTGAGTTCTTTTACAACTTCGTCGTCGGTCGGATATTTGATCGTATAGGCTTCCTCGAAGCGTTTATCCTCAAGCGCGTCATAATTATGAACGTCAAGTCTCTGCGAGAGAAACCACACTTTTTCAAAAACGGCCTTTTCTACTGGATCTGAAAGCTTTACGTAATGAGCACTTACCTTTCGGATGATATCCACGACGGAAATACCCATCCCGAAAATGCCCCACCAGGATTTATCAGCTGTCGCCACAGAAGCGACGAGCGCGGCAATGCCCAGAGCCGCTTCGGTTGAAGCCTTATTTATGCAGAAGATAGTATGGGGCCTGATCCGTATTTCCTGATTCATGATCTGATGATCACGATATTTTATGTTTTTCCTTTCAAATTCACTCTCCAACGCGGCCAAAAAACCAGCCCGGCACTCGCTCCAATATCCAAGAAAGCCTTCAGTATCAGTCGGCGTACGTCGCTGAGATGCAAGCAATTCTTCTACCGTCTCGGAAAGCAGCTTATCAAGATCAACGTCATAGAGTGCTTCTCCGGCGCGCACGAGCTCAAAAGCGTCGTCTTCATCGATTGTTCCTCGGAGAAAGTCAGATGACATCCTAACCTCGAGCAACTCTAGCCAAGATCCTATTAGGGAATATAGACTTGTTTTTCAAAGAACGTCACCATCATCAGCTGATCTTCCCGGCGTCGAGCGCCTGCGGCATGAGGCAGACGTGAAGCGGGTAGGAATATTGCTCGACGTCCGCCCATGAGTCGCGGTCGCGATCAGGCACGATCCAGGAATAGGTCTCCTGGCCGGGGGTGTTCACGAATTCGAAACGCTCCGCCGGCGCATGGGCAATCTGGAAGATCGGCGCGCCAACGGGGAAGAATTTCACCTTCTTTGCCGGGATCGCCACCGTCGAATTGTCGTCAGTGCCGCGGTAGTTGTGCCAGGTCACGCCGGCGAATTTGAAGCTTTCCCACGCATTGCCGATGTCGTTCTGAAGAGCGAGCGCCATCTGCGCCTGATAGGTGTGGCGAATCTCTGGGCAGGTGATGAAGGCGTCCCAGAAATCGTCGCCGCAAAGCGCGTGGATGGCGACGCCGGCGCCGCCGAGGCCTTTCAGATTGCGCACCATGCGGCGCTTGATGGCGTTGGTGGCCTTGCGAATGTCGCCCTCGGTCGCGCTCGTCGAGAAGTCGAACACGCGCTCGGTCGGCTTCGTCTGGCCGAATTCCTCGAACCAGTCGTAGATCACCGTGCCGTCGGCGTCGACGACGACGCCCTGGATGCAGCCGAGGCGCATGTTCTCTTTGGTCAGCGCGAAGTCCGCCTTCATCTTCATCTGACGGCGGGCGACCTCTATTTGAATGTCCTTGACGGCGGCCTCGTCCCCGAAGGCGCGGACGTTCTGGATCTCATAGGCCCAGATGCGCGAGGCGTCGGCGATACGCGTCGTCATGAAAGCCCGGGCCTTGCGCTGCTCGCCGCCGCGCTGAGAGGGAGCCGCGCCGCGGGGCGAGGTCTGGATGAGCACGGGCGCAAAGTCGCGCTCCTCGATCCAGACTTCCGCCGTGCGGACCGGCTTCGGCGTAAAGAGGCCCGGCAGCGTTTCGAGGAAGTTTGGAACATAGCTGTAGCGGTCGACGGCCGCGGTGAGCGAGCGCGCCGAGAAGGCGTCGCCCAGAAAGACGTCCATGATGGCCATGAAGGGGAATCCTGATGGTTAGGGAGCGGCTCAGCGGACCTTGATCAACGCCGCGTCCATCTGCGCGACGATCTCGGCCTTGTCCGGGTCGGAGATGCCGGCGGGCCAGGTGAGATCAGCGCCGCGCACGGTGGCGTGCCGGTTGATCCCGACGAACTCCAGTGTCTGGCCCGCGGGAACTTTGGCGCGATAGCCGGCGATGGCGGCGAATTTCTCGGAGCCGTCGGTCGCCGATGGGTTCAGCTTGACGGCCTTGCCGTCGACGACGGCGAAAATCTCGCCGACGAGGAAGTCGACGCCGGAGACCCCGCCGTCGGCGACGAAAGTGTCACGGGAGAGATAGCCGGCGCCATCGGAATCCTCCGAGACGACGAAGGTGAAGGCGTGCTTCGCTTCATAGAGCGTGATGCCCTTGGCGGTCATGGGTGAGAACTCCGTGGATTAGCGAGCTGCGCCGGCGCGGCGGCCGATTTCGGCGTTGAGCTCATCGGCGATCGATGCCCATGAGGCGGCGCCGGGCTGCATGTTCTCGTTCGGAGCATCGCCGACATGAGAGGCGCCCGTCACCGTCTCGACGGCGCGGGCTGCGATGCCGGTCGATTTCGCCACACCCGCCAGCACGCCCGCGGCGTCCTCGACGCTCATCGAGGTATTGAGCGCGAGGTGCCGCGCCGAGGCCTCGCGGCCCGCGGCTTCCGGATGGGAAAGGATCGCCTTGATGCGCGCGCGCTCGTCTTCGGCCCCCATCCGGCGGCCCTCGGCGGCGCCGGCCTCATAGCCTTCCTTCGCGCCCTCGGTCTTGCCGGCGGCCAACCCCGCTGCTTGGCCGGCATCACGGCCCTCAGAGAAGCCTTCGGCTTTCCCCTCGGCGCGGGCGCGCGCGAGGTCTTCATCAGAATGCATGTTCATTCGTGTTCCTTTCATGCCGCGGGATCCAGCTTTCGAGAGCTGGCCGAGAAGTTCGGCAAAGGAGCCGATATCGTCGACGAGGCCCGCGCCTTTTGCGGCGGCGCCGATGAAGGTCCGGGCCTCCGTCGCCCGCGCAGCCCTGGCCGATAAACGGCGACCGCGGCCGGCAGCCACCGCGTCGATGAAGAGCGCGTAGTAGCGATCGACCTCGGCCTGCAGATCGGCCTTCACGTCGCCCGACAGCGGCGTGTAGGGATTTCCGTCGACCTTGTGGGCGCCGGCGTGGATCAGGGTCGGCGTGATTCCGGCCCGATCCACGGCGCGCGAGTAGTCGGCATGCATGAGCACCACGCCGATCGAGCCGGAGACGCCGGACTCCGTCGAAATGACCGCCTTGGCGCCCGACGCCAACGCATAGGCCGCCGAGGCCGCCATGCCGTTGACCATGGCGTAGACGGGTTTGGCCTCATTGGCCTTGCGCACGAGGGCCGCCGTTTCCATCGCGCCCACCGCCTCGCCGCCCGGCGAGTCGATGTCGAGGATGACGTTCCGGACTTTCGGATCCCTGACCGCGCTCTCGATTTGATGCGCGATACCTTCGTAACTCGTCATGCCCGACTGGGCGCCAATCCAGGCCCCGCGGTTCACCAGCGAACCGGTGATGGTGACGATCCCGGTTCCCTCGGCCGTGCGGCGATATGGCAACTTGCCGACCGGCCGGCCGCTCGGGTCCGTCTCGGTGGCGTCACCAACGAAGCGGGACGCGTCAGGCGCGAGAGCAGCGTCGACCCCGATCCGGCCGGCGAGGACCTCCGTGACGACGGCGAGCTTCTCCGGGAGGATCAGCAGCGGGCGGTTGAGAATCCGGTCTGCGATCCGCAGGAGAAGCGTATTCGACACATCAACCTCGCGGGTCGCTCGGATCGTAGCTCGACGGCGCCCGCGCCGGTCGATAGGTCAGCGGCATTGCAAAGCGTCGGTTCGGATTCGGCGCGCCAGTAAGAGCACAGCAGGTCGTCTCGGCTGCGCGCATCTCGTTTCGGAGCGTGTTCAGATCGGCCCGGCTGAACCGCACCATTTCCTCGGCGTCGAGGTTGCGCGTGCGGATCTCGGTTTCCAGCGCGCCGGTGATGAGGGCGTAATAGGCCTTGCTCAATGCTGCGAAGCGCTCGCAAGGGTTGGTCCAGTCGACGGCGTCACTCATCGGCCGACTCCTTGTCGATGATTGGCTCGGGCGTGATGATCGTGGGCTCAGGAAGCCCGCGCTCCTGGCGCATCGCCATCTCACGCGCCAGCTGGTCGTAGTTGTCCTCGATGTCCTGGCCGAGCTCCGCGGCGATATATTCCGCGGTGATCACGCCCATGCCGTAAAGCTTCTCATGCGCCGCCGCGAATTTGACCTCGTCCGGCACCGGCTTTGCGGGCCCGCGCCAGTCGGCGCGACAGGCCGCCATGCGATTGGCGAGGAAGGCCTCGACGCCACCCGGGAACGCAATGTCGCCGCGCTCGATGCCTTCTTCGAGCCAGCACTCGAAGGCCGACTGGTAGAAGGGCGCTGCGATGTGCGAACGCCGCCACATCTGGATCGGCCAATTCGTCGTGGTCGACATCTTGATCGAGGAATAGGTCGCGCCTGTGTAGTCGCCGGTCACGTCCTCGAATGTGAAGCCGCCGCAGGCCGCGGTCTCCCGCAGCAGGAAGCGGACGAAGGGCTCATAGTTCGAATTGGGCGTCTCGCTGCGCTGGAAATTCAGCTTCTCGCCGGAGAACAGGTGGACGATCCTCGCCAGGCCGCCGAGATCGAAACTCGTCTTGTCGTACCAGCCGGCGCGGGCGTCGAGATAGCTGTCGAGACTGCCGCCAACACCTTGCTCCTCCAAGCTCTCGAAAGCTTGCAGTACTTCCTGCGTCGGCGACGGGCTCTCGATCGTCGCCGCAACGATCGCCTGCGCCAGCGCCGTGAAGAGAGTGGCGTTGGAGAGCTGATCATATTGGCGCAGAACCTGAAGCACCGGCGCAAACACCGAAATGCCCCGCATCTGCCCGACGTCGCCGTCGAAGCAATGCTTGATCACAGGCCGATTGCCGGCGTCGCGCGCGGCAACTTCGAGGATCTGCCCCGTCTCCATGATCGGGCTGGTCAGGCGCAGCAGATAGGCCTTGGGCAGACCCGTCTTATTGACCCTCACGCCCTGGAACAGATCCTGGCCATTGGAGTTTTGAACGAGCCGATGCGCCGGGATCAGATGGATCTTGGTCGCCGTCCGTGATTCCGGCCTCGGCAACCAACGATACCAGGCGATCCATTCGCCATGGGCGAAGTAACTCCTGAGCGCCGCCTTGCAAAGCTGATGGACATCGTGTTTTCCGGCGGCGTCGCATTCGAGCGGCGTATTCGCCCAGAGCTCCCATCGCCGTTCGACTTCTCGCGCCCAGCTGTCTGACGCTTTCTGCTCCCACCCCAGGGCGCCATAATCGGGTTTCGACGCGAGCCGCAGGCCTGTCCCCATGATCGAGGCGCAGCCTTTGTTCACTACCCCTGCGATCCACCCCGAATTGTGCAGCAGATCGATCGTGCGCGCGGCCGCGCGCCAATAGGCTGCGCGCACATCCTCGCGCGGGTCGCGCAGGATCGGATACCAGTTCTCGAACAGCGCATGGCGCTCGTTGCGCATATAGGCCGCGCCCGGTCGACCGCGCGCCGGCGCCCGGGCGCTGCCAAACAGCGCGCCGAGACGATTGATTAACCCCATGCGTGGATTCCTGCCGGCCGGCTTGTCAGAGGTCAGAAATAGGCCGAGATTGATCTTGTTCAGTCCGGTCGTTCTGGTCGCGCTGCCCTAAACTTTTTCGAAAGTCAGACAGCCGCAGGCGGAATTCGAGAGGCGACGCATGATGATCTGGAAATTTTTCAAGGCCGCCGCCCTGATCGCGGCTCTTTCCCTGCCATTCGCGTCAGCGGCCGAGGCCCGGGGTCACCATGGCGGTCGACATGGCGGCGGTCACCATCGCGGCTGGCATGGGGGTCATCACGGGTGGCACGGCCACCGCGGCTGGCATGGCGGACATCGATGGCACGGCGGCCATGGCTGGCATGGTGGTCACAGATGGCATGGCGGCCACGGCTGGCACGGCGGCGGCTGGGGATGGCACGGCGGCGGTTGCTGGCGCTGGTGGAACGGTCGCCGCGTTTGGGTGTGCTGAGGATTGTTTCGGCTTCCCACAGAATTGATCTGACCTTGCGGAGCCGATCTCTCATCGGCTCCGCAATGCCTTTACCTTTCGATTTACACTGATCGCTATCGGTTCAGACGGTGCGCAAAGCTGGCGAAGCGCGCGCGAATGGCTTTCTGCGCCACTGCCGTCGCGACGATGGGTTCCGGGGCTTTGGTCTGAGGGGCCGCCTCGAGGTCGGGCTGATCAATGCCTACCGGCGTCGAAGACCTGGTTTCCGCCTTGATGGCCTTCTGTCGATCAGATCCGACGCGCCACGCCGCAGCGGCCGCCATCGCCTCGCAATCGAGGAAATGGTTTTCCCGATAGCGCGACACCCAGATCCAGCGACCGGAGGGCCCCTTCACCCTGGCCTCCGCGACGAGTTGTTGGCAGTAATCGTCGTCTGCGGCGTCGTTCAGGCGCAGCGCGCCGGGCGCGTCGCGGTCGAAAGACAGCCGCTCGTGGACGACGGCTTTCCAGTGATCCGTGTCGAGGCGCAGGAGATGCAGCCCGTATTTCTTCGCCTTGCCGTCGATACCCGTGACTTCGATCGCCGACTCGATCAGCGGCCGCGCCATCGGCGTCGACGAGCCCTTGGTCGCGAAGACGAACCGCTTGTGCTTGCGGCAGAACTCATAGACCCGGTGGATCGGCAGCGATTCCTTCTTGCCGGGGCGAAACCCGGAGTCGACGAAGGCGATCTTGATCGGCCGGCCTTCGATCGGCGTCGTCAGCTTTTCTGACAGCCGCCGCCACACCTCCTGATCCTTGGTCGGACCCCAGATGTAGCCATGCTCGACCAGCCAGGACGTGCCGCCTGCGCCGAATCCCCGGATGACATAGGGGAGCCTGTTGCCCTGCACATCGATCGCCGCGACGAGGAACAGCACGCCGTCCGGCACGCGTTGCGCGAAACTCTCGCGCATTTTCACGACCTGGGTCCACTCCGGGACTTCGCCACCGCCTGCAAGGTAGAGCTCGCCGAAGCCGGCGTTGACCGCCGTCTGGATCTTGTCCTGCTCGCCCGAGGCCAGCGCGCGCAGATAACGCTCGGCCCGCTCGCCAATGGTCTTGAAGGGCGAGCAAAAGCCGGAGATCCAGAACGACAGCGTGGTCGTCTCCGCCGGCGCCCCCGAAACTGCCCCCTCAGCGTCAATCCTCTCGCCCGGCGCGACGAAGGCGCCATTGGCGTTGCAGAAAGCCTTGTGCTCTTCGCGAATTTCGAAGCCGCAGTGCGGGCATTCGAGCCAGGAATTGACGAGCGCCTGCGACGGCGTTGCGTTCTTCGGATAGTGCAGCAGTTTCGAGCGCGGCACGAAATATTTGCCGCAGTCGGGGCACGGCCAGCAGAAATGATGGCGCGTGCCTTCCTGCCACAAGCGCCAGATCGGCGAGGAAATGTCGTCTTCTTCGCCCGGTTTCCAGAAGTCGAGGCCGCTCGCATCATCATGCACGATCTCGACCATCCCCAGCGTCGGCGTCGAGGTTACGCCTACCTGAAAGTCGGCGTAGGTGTCGCCGCGCGCTTCGACGAGCCCGAGCGGATCGCCCTGGCCGCGGATGTTGCGCATCATCTCGTCGTATTCATCGACGAGGGCGAGCGCTGCGGCGTCTGATTTGAGCGCCGCCGAGGAGCCGGCATGCGCGAGCCTCAAGCGGACGCCCGCGACTCGCTTCAGGGTCTTCTTCTGCTCCTTGCTCTCGATGCCGCCGATGACCTTCGCGCCGAGCGACTCAGCCTGCCGGAACATCTCCTCGATGCGCGGCTCCAGCTGATCGGTCAGAAACTCCTTGTTCGGCCCCACATAGAGGATCGGCGCGGGCCGGTTATCGAGCCGCTCGCCGATGACGTCGAGCACCGTCGCCGTCTTGCCGCTCTGCGCCGCGGTCACTCCGACGATGCGCTTCCAGCGGTGATCGCCGAAGGCGCGGGAGAAGGCCCGCATATAGGGCGTGAGCCCCGGGTTGCGTGGTCCGGGCCAGCCCGTCTCCGGACCGTAGACGATATTCTCGAAGGCCCATTCGTCAGGAGGCTGGCGTTTCGCCGGCCATGTTGAGATCGCGACCTGCTCGTAGAGTCGCGCTCGATTTTTCAAATCTGCCGCGGGCGCGATCAAGCGCGTCATTCAGCCTCGTCTCGATATCGGCGCGCAGGCTCAGGTCGCGGGTCGCCGCCGCCGGCACGCCGGCGAGCTCGGAGCGGAACGCGCCCCAGACATCGGCGAAGATCGTCTCGACCGTGCGCATCTCGATCAGATTGCCGGCCTCGCGCTCACGACGCATGCGGATCTCGAGGGCGCGCTCCTGCTGAACCTGAGAGGCGGCGGCCGTCTTCGACGTGCGCCGCTCCTCGTCCTTCAGCCAGCGGATGTAGCCCTGCACGGCGGCGACGAGCGGCACCATGCCGCCGACAGGCTTGGGGATGTAGCCCTTCTTGCCAAGATCGCGCACCCACTGGTCGGAGACCATCAACAGCGCGGCCGCCTTGGCGACGGTGATCAATCCGGCCGAGTTCTGCGCCTGCGCATCGCTCATTGGATCATCATCGCCTGCTTGTTGAATTGTCGCAGATCATTGCCCCAAATGATGGAGAAATCGCCTTCACTTCCCGCCCGATCTACGCCTGTATGTCGCCATCGAAACGGAGGCGAACATGACGAACAGCAAGCAGAACGAGGCCGCGCTGAGCGCCTTCATCGCCAGGAAGGCCGAGATCGACGCCATGCTGGCGCGATTGGCGGCGCTCAGCGACGATCATTTCCACTCCGCGCCCGAGGAGATCAACTGGGGGCATGTCGGCACGCTGGCGAACTATGCGAGCCTGCTGAAGCAGATCACGGACTCCGCCTTCAACGAAGGCGAATTCGCAGAATAGCACGCCCTTCCAACACTCCGGCTCCCGCCCGCAAAGATTGCGGGCTTCAGCCCGTAGAAGGTGGCGATCCTCGCCATCTCCGGCTGAAGGAGCCCATCATGACCCAACTTTCCGACACCCAGCTGGTCATCCTCTCGAAAGCAGCCGAACATCCCGAGCGCATCGCGCTGCCGCTGCCGGCTCGCCTCAAGGGCGGCGCGGTCAAGATCGTCGTCGGCAGCCTCATCAAGAGGGGCCTGCTCGAAGAGGTCGACGCCAAGGTTCGCGGCGGCGAAGCGGTGTGGCGCGAGACCGGGGACGGTCACGGCGTGACGCTCGCCATCACCGACGCCGGGCTCGCCGCCATCGGCGTGGAACCCGAGTCGGCGAAGAGGCCGAAAGGCGCGCCAAAGGCGGCGGCCAGCAAGACGCCCGCAAAAGCCCCACAGGCGGCCCCGGGCGCCAAGAAGGCGAAGGCCGCAACGACCGCCGCGCCGTCCCCCAAAGCCGCGCCCAAAGCGCCGGCTGGCGCCACAGAGCGGACGCCGCGCGAAGGCACGAAACAGGCGACCATGATCGCCATGCTCCAGCGCAAGGACGGCGCGACAATCGCCGAGATCGTCGAGGCGACCGGTTGGCAGCAGCACACCGTCCGCGGGGCCTTCGCCGGGGCTCTGAAGAAAAAGCTCGGGCTCACCATCGTCTCCGAGAAAGTCGACGGACGCGGGCGCGTGTATCGCCTCGCTTGAGGCCCCGTAAATCAGGCGCCGAACAGCCCGTCGTGAGGCGGGCTGTCACCTGTCCTCGTCCGAATGTTGAAAATTGCAGAACAGTCGTCGGAGTGCGTAACTACGAACGAGCGAAACGACCGTGAAGATCAGCCCCATCGTCAGATTCTGGTCGAGAGTGGCATGCAGGCCGAACCACGGAAAAATCGTCATCTGCGTGGCCACAGCGACGCCGTAGCCCACGATCACATTCGCAACCGCCTCGACGAGCGACATGGCGCGCGACTGCATCAGGCGGCTTCCTTCGCCTCGTCAAGGCGTTGACCACGAATCTCAGTGTAAGTCGCGCCCTCGCCATCGAGGACCGCCGTCTTGCCAGAGAACGCCTGCCAGCGGTTTATGATCACGTCGCAGAACGCCTCTGACAGCTCCATCCCATAGACGCGGCGTCCGGTCTTCTCACCTGCGATGTGTTGCGAGCCAGAGCCCGAGAAAGGTTCGTAGCAGATGTCGCCCGGCAGCGTATGAAGCTCCATCGGGAGCGAAAACACCCGCACCGGCTTGCTGGTCGGGTGCTCCCGCGTCTCGATCTCGCTCGAGGGGATGTTCCACACCGTCGTCGGCCAGCTGTCGAAGCCCTCACGATTGACGCGCGGCTTCTTGCCAGACCGCCAGCCGAAGAGGCAGGGCTCATGCGCCCACAGCATGATCGAGCGGGTCAGGACGGGGCGGGACTTGGCCCAGATGATCTGTTGATGGTGCAGGACGTCGAACTTTTTCCAGCACGCCTCCAGCATCGCCTGTCGGCGCGAGGCGTGCCAGCAATACCAGGCGGCGTCCTCGGCGATGGCGCAGTCGATCGCGACCCGCATGAAGGCTTCGTAGAACTGCGGCCCCTGAGACGAGTCGTCCCAATGTGGCTGCTCGATGTAATCCTCGGACCAGTCCTTGTTGGCGATCTTCTTCGCCCAAGCCGTCGCTCCCTTCCTCGTCGGATGGTTCGTGCCGTCGTAATCCACGAGGTATGGGGGATCGGTTGCGAACAATGCCGCTCGCTTGCCGTCCATCAGCCGGGTCACGTCGTCCGGGTTGGTCGAGTCGCCGCAGAGCAGCCGGTGATTGCCGAGGAGCCACAGATCGCCGCGTCGCGTCGCGGGCTTTTTCGGCGGGTCGGGGATTTCGTCCTCGTCGGTCAGACCGCCCGTGGGCTCCGCCGCGAGCAGGCCCGCGACCAGCTCGGCGTCGAAGCCGACCAAGCCAACATCGAAACTTTCCGCGGAAAGATCGGCGAGCTCCTGTTTCAGGAGATCGTCATCCCACCCGGCGTTGAGCGCCAGTTGATTATCGGCCAGCACATAGGCGCGCAACTGCGCCGGCGTCCAATCGGCGCCGACGGCGATGGTGGGCACCAGCGAAATCTCCGCCGCCTTCGCCGCTTCGACCCGGCCATGACCGGCGACAATCATTCCATCAGCCGTCACCAGAACCGGGTTGGTGAAGCCGAACTCACGGATCGACGCCGCCAGCTGATTGATCTGTTCCGGCGAGTGCGTGCGCGCATTGTGCGCGTAGGGTTTCAGTTGCGAAACCGGGCGCATCACGACTTCTGGCGTCGTCATCTACGGGCTGTTCCTGTGAGGGCTGTGGCAACCAAACCGCAAAAACGAAATTCGGAAATATCCGGATCAATCGGGCCGTCGCGCCGCAGCGTGCTGCTGTCGCCCAAAAGGAACCATTGGCGGTTTGCGTGTGCAGCTGGCGGCTGGTGACGTCACGGCAGCATCGCGCCGAGTCTCGACACCACCGTCGTCGCCAGCACGCTGGCCGCGCCCTTGTCGAACGCCGCCGCGGTCTGGCCCTTCGTCATTTCGGTCGGAATGAACAGGCCCGAGCGCGCCAGCGAGATCGGCCCGCCCCAGCGCCTGCTGGCGCCGCGATAGACTTGCCCGCCCAGTTTCGGCGACGGCGCACGTCGTCCGCGTGGGCCCGAGGTGATGAAGGCGCGGTCGTAGTAGGTGGACCTGTTCCACGGATGCGCCGTCACCCCGCCGCCGCCCTCCTTCGCGCCGAAATATTTCAGCCTGACGTTTCCGCCTTCCGACCAGATCGTGTAGCTGAGCGAACCCGCGCTCGCCTCGATCGTTTGCTGCGCACGCTCCAGCGTGTCGCCTGGCAGGCCCGTCTGCGCGGTTTCAGCAGCGACGGTGGCCGAGCGCACGGCCTGGCCGCCCGCGTTCAGCGCCTGAGCAAGAACACCGCGCCCAGCGCCGCCTGCGAGCGCCTCGAGCCGCGCAGCGTAGCGCGAGAGCATCTGGTCGCGGAAGGTGACGACGATGTGCAAGTTGCGCCTCGAAGTCCATGCCTGGCGAATTACACTACCGAACGCGCGCCGCTAACGAAAACGCCCGGAGCGGTTGGCTCCGGGCGCAGTGATTAGCACTCTCATTTGCAAATCTACGCGCGTCGCAGAATCCTGTCAACAACGGAAAACACGCGCGAGATGATTGAGCGCAACGCGCAGGTTTCCCAGATCGTTTTCGGGCCACAGCGTCGTGTCTTCGTCCGTGCATACGACGCGATAGAGCAGAAGCGACGGCTTTCGGCCCGCCCACATGCGCTGATCGCGGTCGCATTGATCGAGGATGTCGGTCGCGGCGTCGAACTGCCTGCGCAATTTCCGCACGTAGTCGTCGTCGGCCTCGATGGACCCGTAGCCCTCCAGCAGGCCCACGTAGATCATCAGGCCGGAGACCGACTGCGGCGTCGGCGTCGGCAGCCCGGAGATCACGTGATGTGCGTAGTAGAGGCGCGCGAACCTGACGCCCGCATCGTATTGCTGGTCGCTGATCAGCTCCTGGATGTTCAGGCGACCCAGCGACGATCCCAAGCGCGCGTCGCGGGCCTGCGCCGCGGTGACCCCATAGTGGCGCTGCCGCGCGGCGAGCGCCGTGGCCATGGCGTCGCGCTCGGTTTCCTGCTTCTTGAGACGGCCGCACGGATAGCGAAGCCCGGGTTTGCGTTTGCGTCCGGTTTTCATTGGATCACCTCGGGAAGCAGGGCGGCGTAGCCGATGACGTCCACCGTGCTGTCGCGGTGGGTTGGGTCGTGGGCGAGGCGGGCCAGCTTGACGTCGATCATGCAGAGCACGACCTGTGCGGCCGAGACGGGCTGGCCGAGCGTGATCGACCAGCGCGCGGCAATGACGGCCATCGATGCGGCCGCGTCGCCGTAGGCGGCCTCGCGCTGCGCCAGGATGGCTTCGGCTTCGTCGAGAATGGCGGCGGCGCTCATTGCAGCTCCCCCTTCGACTCCATCGTCCACAGCAGGATGGCCAGCGCGTCGGCCTCGTTGTCATCGGCCGGGTTGAACCCCCGCGCGCGAACGGCGGCGATCACCGCCTCCTTGTCGGCGTTGCCCTTGCCCGCGATGAACTTCTTGATCGTGCCGACGGGTACGCCCTGGTAGGGAATGACCCGGTGCTCGCACCAGCCGGTGAGCGTGGCGAGAAAGCCGCCGTAGATGTGCGCGGCGTCGACGCCCGCGTGACGTCGCACTTCCTCGAAATGGACCGAGTCGATCAGCCCGGCGTAGCGCCGCAGCTGTTCGAGCCAGTCCCGGAAGCGCAGGTAACGCATCCCGCCGCCGTCGTAGCGGCTGGGCCGGAACGTCGCCGTGCCGCTGGTGATGGCGCCGTCGCTGAGCATGGCCCAGCCGGTGGTGGTTCCGAGATCGAGCGCGATGATGGCGCGCGCCGTGTCTCCGGGCGCGGCTGCCGGCTGCGGCGTGGGTTCGTGCGCGACTGTCGTAGACATGCAGACTCCTGTTCAGGAGGGCGGTCGGGGCGAAGGCGCTGGCCGGCGAAGGAGCGATCTCGCCCGGACCCGAAGAGGGGTCTGGTCAGGTCAGTGTTCGCCGCCACGATCTGCGGCGGCGATTTGTTCAAAGGCTCACACGAGCCTCTTGAAGGATTGGCGGCGCTAAGCCGTTGGGGCGTGTGGGCTTTTATATATAATTATATTATTCAAATAATGATGAGAGAGAGTGCTCTGTACTCCTCTCCCCACTCCCCCTACACACGCGAGAGGGGTCTCTGCTGAAAGATTGAGGAATTGACGCTTACGGTTTTTATCGCGTGAAAACATTGAGTTGACTCCATTTGTGGTGTTTGGAGGAATTGCGGCGCGATGAAGGATCAGCTTCGCTCGCCGGTGTCCGTGCACTTGAACACCATCGCCGAGCGCGTCGCCGACGGCCGCATCTCCGTTTTGATCAGGCCGCCTTCGACCAGCGTGGCGATCACTTCGTTGCGCTTGCGCAGATCGAGCCACTGCGTGCGGCGGATGAGGTCGGTCTTGGTCAGCCCCTGCGCGCCGGCCGAACGAATGATGTCGCGCACCCGCTTGTGACTGCGGTCGGTGTCGTTGTCCGCGACATGCCGTTCCACCTGGTCCATCGTGCGGCCCGCGAAGTGGCGCACGAAGGCGATCGCCCACTCGGCGTCCTCCCCGGTGATCTCGGGCCGGACGGGATCGCGCCCGACGGCGACGATGAGCGCCAGCTTCTGGGCGTTCTCGCCGATACGCGCCAGGATCGACGTGAACGCCGTACCACGCGCCTTTCGCAGCTCGTGGGTGTTTTCCGCGCTGAGCGCGCGAAACGCGTCACGGGCCTCCGTAAGCATCGGAACCACCATCGGAACGACGGCGGTCTCGAGGCCCGGCAGGAGGCCAACGAGGTTGCCCGCTGAATAGCCGCCTTCAGCGATCAGATTCAGGCTGTCGATCAACTGCTGTGGCGCCCGGCGCGTGCCGGCGGCGAGGTTCTCCTCCGGGTAGTCGTCCGCCGTCGGAAGGATGATGAAGCGCGCCAGCGATCCATCGACGACATTCGACCCCTGCAGCGCATTCCAGAAGTGCAGAGGGGTCGTCGTGCCATAGACACAGAGGCAGGGTTGGTTGACGTCGCGCCGTTCGTTGAGGCCATCCCGGTTGGCGTATTCCGCGCCCAGGAAGATGCCACCGGCCGAGGTGTAGAGCTCGGTCATGTTGTCCAGAATGTCGGTGATGTGGCGCGGACTGCGGCGGCGGTCCGCCGCGGCCGACAGGAACATGCCGAACTCGTCGATCTGGAACAGGATCGCCGGCTGGCGGTGGACGGCGGTCAGCAGGCCTGCGCCGGACGCGATCTTGTTGCCGCCGAGATAATTGGCGAGCCCGGCCTGAACGAAGAGCTCGTTGATGATCTCCCGGCTGTGGTTCTTGCCCGAGCCGGAGTCGGCCACGCCCACCACATAGAGGTTGGAGCGCAGATTGCTCTCGGTGCGGTATTTGCGCCCCATCAGCGCGCCGATGGCGCACAGGCTCGCGCCCAGCGACAAGAGCGGCTGCGGACGCCGCGCCGTGCGCACCATGTAGTCGGTGAGCTCGCCGACGACGCCGGCTGGAATCACGAGGTCGAATGCCGGCGCCGCTTTCGACGGCGCAACATTCTCGTCGGGGCCTGTCAGCTTCGCCAGCAGGCCTTCCGCCGGATGCCGCTCCTCGACCGGCGCGCTGCCGTCGAGGACGAGCCCCGCGTCGGGCTTCCAGCCACGCTCCATGGCGAGATGATAGATCGTGCCGGCGCCGATGCGGTTTGGCTTGAACCCGGCCCATGTCTTTGCCGTGAAGGCTGCGTCGTTCTTTGCCGCCTGCGCCGACCATGAGGCGAACAGCTCCTCGCCCGCATCGCCCAGCGCGCCCTTCAGCGCGAGGCCGATGCGCACCCAGCTGTCGTAATCGACCTCGGCGTTGGGCAGGAACGCCAGCGCGGCGCGGATAGCGGGCAATGTGCCGGCTTGCGCATGCGACGGGTGGCTCTCACCCGCGTTGGCGGCAAGGCGCGCCGGGCGCAGCGACTCCGGGAGCAGCGTGACAGCTTCGTCGAGAAAGGCGCGCGCGGCCGCCTCGTCGATCGCCGGCAGCTTGTCGATGTCGAGATCGGCGAGCGACGCCTCCGGCCACTCGTACGGGCGGCCGGTTTCGGGATGCTGCGCATAGGCGACGAACTGCTGGCCGAGGCACAGGATCTCGAGCGGATGCCGCTTCAGCCCCTTGAAGGGGGCCGTGGTGCGATAGATCAGCATGCGCTTCGGCGCCTTGCCGATGCGGACAGCCGGCGTGTCGCCGAGGCGCTCGCGCGCAAGATCCTCGATGCGCTGCGCCAGTTCCGCGTCCTCCCTGATGTCGATGTCGACGGCGGCGACGGCGCCGCCGAGGACGCCGACGCCGGCATCGGGCCACTTCTCCCAGAGCGAGACCTCGAACTCGGTCGTGCCCCGGTCGGCGTGACGCGTCCAGTCGGCGTAGTCGACCCACTTGCCGCGGATGAAACGGCCAGGCTTCTTTGCGCCCGGCTGCAAAGGCAGAATGGAATAACCGTTGGCGACGAGCTTGTCGCCATAGCGAGACATGAAGCTAAAGTCTTTCATCAGAAAGGAATCCCGTCGTCGATTTCCGCGGAAAGGGGCTGCGCCGACTGGCGCAGCGCGTCGCAGTAGCCGCCGACGACTTTGGCGAGGAAGGTTTCCCATTCCTGGACCGTCAGCAGCGCGAGATCGGTCTTGCCGAGCCCGTCGAGATAGGCGCCACCGGCGTCGCCGCCGGCGAGCATCGCTTGCTTTTCATTCGCCGTTTGATCGATCACGCCTTTTCTCCCGTGGAGGATGTCCTGACAGGCCCGGCCGCAGAGCCATCGCAGGCTCTCGAACCGGCGCGGGTTGGAAATCGAATAATTGATGCTGAACCAGCCGAAGCCGCGGGCCTCGCGATGGCAGACGGGACAGAGCCCGCCATGGGCGATGCGCATGGAGCGAACCTGTAATCGAGGATTTCCGGATAGCGCCCGCCAAGCCGCACCAGGATCTGCGTGGGCTTCTCGAGGCGCGAGACGAGACTCAGCGCGTCGTCGATGCGCGACGGCATCGGCAACGTCGGACCACGGCGACGCCACCACGCCTCAGCCTTGCGCCGCGCGAGCCCGTCGTGCTCCAGGCAGATCCATTCGTCGTAGCCGATCAGCCCGGTACGATAATGGACCTTCAGCGAGGAGCGGCCGCCAACCTTGTCGTGTCGTGAATAGGTGACGTCTGAGACGTTGACCCATTGCGGCGTCACGGAGCGGGTCGAGATGACGGCGAGGGTCGACGCCGTCGGCTGGATTTTCACTTCGCGGCCGGGGAACTCGAAGCCGCACTCGGGGCATTCCGCGAGCGCGATCGGCAAGATCGTGTCGCACTCCGGGCAGACCTTGGTCGGCGCCTCGCCAGCGCCCGGCTCGGCCGGCTTTTTGGGCTTCACCAGATCGATGGGGCCGTGCCGCGAAACATTGCCCGCGAAGTCCAGCACCAGACAATTTTCCTTGCCCGGCGCGAGACGCGTGCCGCGCCCGGCCATCTGCACGTAAAGCCCCGCCGACTTTGTCGGCCGCAGCATGGCGATGAGATCGACGCCGGGGGCATTGAAGCCGGTGGTCAGCACGCCCATCGACGCCAGGGCGCGAACCTCGCGCCTTTTGAAGGCGGCAATGATCTCGTCGCGCTCATCCTTGGGCGTCGACCCGAAGATCGTCGCGCAGGTCACCCCGCGCCGGCGGACCTCCTCGGCGACGTGGGTCGCGTGATCCACGCCCGAGCAGAACAACAGCCAGGACTTGCGATCCGCGCCGTAGGAGACGACCTCGTCGATGGCGGCGCGCGTGATCGCCTCCTTGTCGACGGCGGCCTGCAGCTCGCTGGCGATGTATTCGCCGCCGCGCGTGCCGACGCCGGTGACGTCGAGCCGGGTCTTCGGGCGCTTGCTGATCAGCGGGCAGAGATACCCCTGGTCGATCAGGTCGCGAACCGACACGTCGAAGGCGATGTCGGTGAACAGCGCGTTGTCGCCCTCGTGCAACATGCCGCAGTCTAGGCGGAACGGGGTCGCCGTGAATCCAATGACCTTGAGCAGCGGATTGATCGCGGTGAGCTCGCCGATCAGCTTGCGATACATCGTGCTGGAATCGCCCGGGATCAGATGCGCCTCGTCGACCAGGACGAGATCGCAAAAGCCGATCTCGGCGGCGCGCCGGTGGATCGACTGGATGCCGGCGAAGAGGATCCGCGCGTCGGCCTCGCGACGGCCGAGGCCGGCCGAATAGACGCCGGCCGGCGCCTCTGGCCACAGGCCAATCATCTCGGCGTGATTCTGCGCGATCAGCTCACGCACATGCGTGACGATCAAGATGCGTTGATCTGGCCACGCCTTCAGCACGCCCTCGATGAAGGAGGCCATGACCAGGCTCTTGCCGCCAGCCGTCGGAATCACGACGATCGGGTGACCTTTGTGCGCCCCGAAGTATTTGTAGATCGCGGTGATCGCTTCTTGCTGATAGGGGCGCAGTTCAAGCATGCGAAGCCTCCTTGTCGCGGGCGTCGTTGATCCACAGCGGGCCTTCGAAGAGTCGGTAGGCGACGAAGTCGTCGCCGGCGACGACGACCTCGCCGGGAACGAAGTCGGGAATGAAGAGATGTTTCGGGCAGCCGGCGCGCTGCGCCTGCGGACCGATGGGTTGATCGAAGCGCGCGCAGCGCCAGCCCCCATCGACGGGCGTCGAGTGGAGACAAGTGCGGCAGTTCAGCGCCGGGGACTCGCCTTCGTGGCAGACACGGAAGTGCTCGCAGAAACGGCACTCGAACCACGTCCGGTCTTCGCTGATGCGCGCGGGCGGACGCGGCGCGTCGATGATGCGGCCGGCCTTTGCGATCAGCCGCTCGCCCTCGGCCGTGTCGGCCTCGACACGCTCGATGTGGAGGTGGTCGGTGTCCTTGCAGACCGCGACATACATCGCGCGCGTCATGCCGGTCAGATGCATGTAAACCTGCATCTGCGCGAAGTGCCGCGGCTTCGACGCCTGCACGCCTTTGCCGGTCAGATCGGCGAAGCTCTTGACCGAATGGGTCTTGAACTCGACGACGTGCCAGGTTTTCGGCGCTTCAAGGAGGCCGATGGCGGCGGCGTCCAGCGACCCGCCGAAATGGCCGCCATGGGCAGACACGCGAAACTGCTTGCCGGTCGCGGGATCCACTTCGAGCACCGTCGCGCCGGTTGCGCGCAGATTGCGAACGAGCCGCGCTTCCTCGAGTTGGCCGGTTTCGAAGAGGCGCAACATGCGGCCCTCGAAGCGCGCCGGCGTCGCCCAGCGGAAATCGAACCAGAGCTCCCGCGCGCAGGGCTTGCCGATCAGCGACGCGCCGAGATGGTCGCGAAAGCCGTCGCCCTGCTGGGCTTCGTAGGCGCTGTAGATGGCCGACAGGGTCAGCGTCGGAGAGGAAGGGAGCGGCGCCATCAGCGCGTCTCCCCAGCGTGGCGCAGGCGCGCGGCGTCCAGCACGCGGGCCCAGCTTTCCGCGTCATGCCGCTCGCGCAGCACGGCGATGATCGCGTCCTTGAACGTGATCTTCCTCGACGCCGCGGCCAGATTGGCGGCGACCTCGGCGCGCTCTTTCTGGAGGTGGCGCAGCGCCGTCTTGGCGCGGTGGAACCAGCTGGGGTCGATCTGTTGGCCGCCCGCCTGCCGCTTGAGATCAGCCGTGGCGATCTGGGTGCGTATGCGGGCGATGGCGTCGTCGATTTGCAGGAGGCGCTGCTTGTCGTCAGGCAAGCCGGCGCCATTCGCGGGCCTCGCGGCCGCGTCGGTCATCATGGACATCTGGATACTCCGAAGGGAGAAGAAAGAGTACGCCGTCTGGCTCAGTCCAGGCGGCGCTGATCAACGCCTGTCGCTACACGTTGCGTCGCCAGGGCGTTCCGCCCTGCGGCTGCGTCACGGGAGCGGACGCCGGAGCGGCGACAGGGGCGGCCTGACGCGGCGCGCGCGGCGACGCGGCGTCTTTCTTGGGCGAAAGGTAGCGAATGCGATTGCGTTCGCCGTAGCCGTTCTTCGGCGGCTCGACCGTGACGGAGATTGTCATCGGAATGAGATGCAGCTCTTCCGAGTCGGAGATTTCCATCCGATCGGTCGCGTGGCAGATTGCCGAGAGCGTGCGTTTGGCGATCTCGACCGTCTTCGGATTGGCGTTGACGAGATTGAGCTGATCGAAGACTTTGCGGCCCTGATACGGTCCCTCCAGAATATCGAGCATCAGCCAGAGGAACTGGCCCATGCCGTCGCGCGTGACGCGCATCTCGCTCTCGACGATCTGCGCGCGATAGGTTCCGGCCGGCAAGACCTCGAAGGGCTTCAGCGGCTCGACCTCATGGGCGTCGAAGGCGCCATCCAAACGTGCCATTCTATTTTCTCCTGAAGAGTCGAAATCGTTACTTCGGCATTGCGTCGACGAACGCCTGCCAGCTGAGGGGAAGAGTGTCGGGGAGGCCGTAACGGTTCTTGGCGAGGAAGGCCGGGCGCTCGGCAGTGTGCATGACGCGCTCGCCGCTCCCGAGCGCGCGAGCGACTTTCTTGTTGAAGCCGACTTCCGATTTGACGACGCTGACGCGATAATTCGCGAACAGCACGACGTCGGAATGTTCCTGCAGCAGCGCGGCGGCGCGCGCCTGCAGCTTGATCACATAGCGATCGAAAGGTTCGTGCTCGGGGCTGTCGAACCGCTTGATGTCAGTGTGCGCAATCTGAACGATGGCGATGCCGCGCTCGTCGCGCAGCGCGTTGAGGCGATCGACATAATCGCGCCAGATGTCGAGCGCCGCCGCGTAGCCCTTGCCGTAGCCGGGCTGCTCGATATTGTCCCACTTGTTGAGGCGGCAGGTCTCGGCCCAGATCAGCGGCTCAAGCCAATCGACGCTGTCGACAACGGCCGTATTGATGTCGTGCTCCTCGTAGCGCAACGCGTCGAGCGCCTCGACGACATCGGTGTAGGTCCTGGCGAGCGGGAAGTGCGTGACCTGCAGCGTGCCGAGGCCGTCCTCGGTGAGAATGAAGGCGGGCCTGTCTGCGCCCGCCGCGAAAGTCGATTTGCCGACGCCGGCGACGCCGTGGATCAGGATGCGCGGCGGCGACAGCGATGTGGACTTCTTGAGAGAAGCGATCGAGATAGCCATTGATTGGCCTTTCACTGCGTCTGAGAGTGGTTCGGGAGGGAGAGGGAGGCGGCGAGAGGCGTCACGCATGGGCCCCGGCTTTGGAGCCGCGACGGACGCCGGGGGTCGCCTGACGGATCTGCTCCATCTCATACGCCTCGATGTCTTCGAGGCGGTACGCGACGCGCCCGCCGATCTTGATGAATTTCGGGCCTTCGCCCGTAAACCGCCACCGCTCCAAAGTGCGGGGCGATATCGTCCAGCGAGCAGCGAGCTCGGTCTGGTTCAAATGCCGCGTGGTCATTCGGTTCTCCGTCGGTTCGTTCGAAACCGTGGGGAGGACCTTGCCTGAGGGCGCGGAAGGAGATGGGAAGGAGGAAGGAAGGAGAAATGGAAGGAGGGCGACAAAAACGAAAAAGCCGCCCGGGGCGGGGGCGGCTTCGTTTTCAGGCCGGGTCAAAGATCAGAATTCTATCCAGCACTGCCCCGCTTCTTCCTTGATGAACTTGCTCCAGTGCTTGTTCTTGCTGAAAGCTCTCGCGAGATTTGTTGTCTTTGGGCCGGCCCCCACCTCTTCGAGCACTTTGGCGGTGAGACAAACCGGATCGTTGCGATTATAGGCGTCCACCAAAATCTTAAGAATCGCGCGGTGCTGGACGCCGGGGAAGCTATATGCTTCTTCGCCGATGTAGATTTGGCCGTAGTCGACCGAGTGCCTGATCGGCTTGTGCGCTGATGCTGGCGCGACAAGCAGCCTTTTTGAAACGATGGCCGGATCGATCGCGATATCGTCCGGTTTCGCCAGGACATCCTTGATGCCAACAACGACCTGTCCCGCCAATTGCGCATCAAGTCCTGCCGCGTTCGATGTAAGGACGACTCGCGCGTCGGCGGGAGGACGCTTGCTCATCATCTCCTCAAGGGCCGCACGGTGGCCAGGGTCGAAGAGTCTTCGGCAGAACCAGACTGAAAGTAACCGCTGTTATCAGGCCACGTCTTCGAGAGCGACCGGCTGCGCGTAGGCCCAGGGCATGAGCTCGTCGAGTTTGCTCGCGAGATGGCCATTGATGATCTTCACGAGAACGTCGGCCAAATAGGCCTGCGGATCGACGCCATTGAGCTTGCAGGTCTCGATGAGCGAGGCGACGATCGCCCAATTCTCTGCGCCGCCGTCTGAGCCCGCGAAAAGCGCGTTCTTGCGATTGAGGGCAATGGGGCGGATGGCGCGCTCGACGATGTTGGAGTCGATCTCGATGCGCCCGTCGTCGATGAAGCGCGCCAGGCCGTCCCAACGCGAGAGCGCGTAGCGGATCGCCTCGGCGAGCCTGGTCTTCTGGCTGATCAGCGCGAGCTTTTCACGCAGCCATGGCTCGAGGGCGTCGAGGATCGGGCGGGATTTCTCCTGTCGCGCCGCGCGCCGGTCATCCGGGTTCTGCGCGCGGACGTCGCTCTCGATGGCGTAGAGCGCGCCGATGCGTTCGAGCGCCTCGCTGGCGATCGGCGCAGGACCTGCCGCGGCGAGTTCGTAAAAGCGCCGGCGGACATGGGACCAGCAGAAGGCCAGCGCCACGCTGTTCTTGTGCGCCAGCGCGCGATAGCCAGCGTAACCGTCGACCTGCACGACGCCCGTGAAGCCAGCGAGATGCGCGAGCGGCTGCTCGGACTTTCGGTTTTGCGCATAGACATAGACGGCGATCGGCGGATCGGCGCCGCCCCATGGCCGGTCGTCGCGGGCATAGGCCCAAAGTTGGCCGGTTTTCGTGCGGCCCCGCCCGGGGTCGAGCACCGGCGCCGTCGTCTCGTCGGCGAAGATTTTCGTCGACGACCGGATGTGTTCCAGAAGCCGCTCATGAACGGGCCGCAAATGCCAGGCGGCGCGGCCAACCCAGTCGGCGAGCGTCGAACGGTCGAGGGCGATCCCCTGTCGGGCGTAGATCTGCGCCTGGCGATAAAGCGGCAAGTGATCGGCATATTTGGAGACGAGCACATGGGCGATTGCCGCCTCGGTCGGCAGTCCACCCTCGATCAGCCGCGGCGGGGCCGGCGCCTGCACGATTGCGCCCTCGCAGGCGCGGCAGGCGTATTTGGGACGCCGCGTCACCAGCACCCGGAACTGCGCCGGGACGATGTCGAGCCGCTCGGAGACGTCTTCGCCGATCTTGTGCAGCAGTCCCTTGCAGCAGGGGCAGGCGTAGTCCTCGACATCGACGACGGTCTCGATGCGCGGCAGATGCGCCGGCAGCGCGCCTCGGTTCGTGCGGCGCTTTCTGGACGCCTTCTCGCGTTCGGCGGCGGACTTGGCTTCCCCCTCCGCCGCTGCGCCGGCTTCCGTCTGCTCGACCTCTTCGAGCGCCAGCAGCATCTGGTCATCGGGAAGCGTCTCTGCGCGCCGTCCGAAGCGATGACGCTGCATCTCCTTGATGATCTGAACGAGGCGCTCGTTGCGCGCCCGCTCGGCGAGGAGCATCGCCTTCAGTTCATTCGGATCGTCGGGAAGCGTCTCGACCGCCTGCGCCATAGACACAGAAGACCATATTTTCTGCGGTCTTTCGACGCTCTTCGACGCCCTGATTCATTGTGTCGCAGATCATCCCGCCAAGGCCGGCGCCGGCGTCTCCTTCACGCTGTGGACGCGCCGCCAGTCCAGCCCCTCCAGCAGCGCCGAAAATTGCGCCGCCGACAACCGCATCACCCCGTCTTCGATCTTCGGCCAGCGGAACTCGCCATCCTCCAGCCGCTTGGCGAAGAGGCACACGCCCGTGCCGTCCCAGAAGACCAGCTTGATGCGGTCCGTCCGTTTCGCGCGAAAGACGTAGATCGCGCCGTCGAAGGGATCGCACTGCATCGTCTCGCGCACCAGCGCCGCGAGACCCTCTGCGCCCTTGCGGAAGTCGACAGGCTTCGTCGCCACCATCACGCGCACCGCGCCCGTCGGGCCGATCATTTGGCGACTTTCAACGCCCGGATCACCGCAGCGATGGTCTTCGCTTGCGCGCCGCGTCCGACCCGAACCGTAACGCCGTCAATTTCAAGTTCGATCGTCGGCGTCGAACCAATTTCCTGGTCGACGGCGCGGCGTTTGCGCTTCGCCGGCGGCGCGGGCGCAGGCCCTTGCATGATTGCCGGAACAAACAATGGCGGCGCGCCTGCGTCCGCGCGAGCCTCGGTCTCTTTGCGCGCCTGACGACGCCACGTAAAAAGCTGCTGCGCCGTCAGACCGTGCCGCCGCGCCACTTCACAAACGCTCGCGTCCTCCGCAAAGCTCTCAGCGACGATCGCCGCCTTCTGATCGGAGCCCCACGTTCTCCGGCGTCCCGCGCCCGTGAAAACCTCGATCCGCCGCATCGGAGCTGCTTCAGGCTCCGACATATGCTTACGCTCTGAAATCGACATGTGTCGGAGCCCCTTTCGCTCCGATTATCGTCGCCCCAACTCATTCAAAACAGGTGCGAGCAGAACAGCGCTTACGACTGAAACGGGCTTTCGATGCCCTTGCATTTTAACGAAACCCATATCCCAGAGCATATCCCTGACCAACGGCGCATTCATCAGCGAGGAAACGCGCTCACAATTCACCAACGTCTTCGCAAAGAACGTTTCCATCTTAACGCCATAGAGGGTTATCTCTTCGGCAGCGACAGGCGTCCATCGTCCCTTGCTGGTGAAGTAGCCATGCGACCCATGCTCTGGCGACCAGACGACGGTGGTTGGCTCGTCTTCATAGTCGTCCATAGACGGGACAACGTCTGTAGAACCAACCTGTGTGAGTAATCCCGCCTTGAGCAGGGCGTCGCTCGCCGTCGTATAGTTGGAGCAGAGCAGAGATCCGGATAACCTTCCGGATCTGGTTTCGAGGATCTTTAGCAACAGATCGACGGCTCCGCTATTTTTAAGGGCCATCGGGCAAGGACCCGTCTTTGCGAATGCCCCATGCGCGAAGGAGTTTCTCGCCGATGAGTCGCTCGCGTTCGGTCATGCCTTTCAGATTGCATCCATGAGGCGTTGTAATGGTCAGGTTGAGATTCTTGGGACGGCGGGATTTGCCTTCCGGTCGAAAACGAATTGTCAGACGCGCGCGAGTGATTGTCCAGTCTGCATGTCGTTCGGCGCTGGGCCCGATATGATGATCGGCCATATCCCAGATCGTGTGCGTGGACGAACCACGATATTCGAGCGTGACGCGCTGATCCGATTCATCGAGCGGTTGAAAACGCAATTCCCTGACGAATACATGTTCGATCGATTGGCCGGGGGACGCATTCGGATCGGACGGGAAGTCGAAAGGATCCATTAGCACGCTGAGGTCGTATTGGCGTGTAGGCAGCTTTTCGCTCTTGAAATCGATGCCAAGCAGATGGCGGCCCATGTAGCCTGCCAACGCCTCGCGAATGTCCTTGTCGCTGGCCACGACCTCGATCACGCCTTCGGCCGGTTCGTAAGTCAAGGAGGCTTCGTAGACCGGCTTGATCAACTTTCGTTTCAGTGCGCCGGCGCCGTCGAACCCAAGGGTGTCGTCGGCGGGCCCTTCGCGGTATACGGCGACTTGCGCCAATTGATGAGTTGTTCCGTCGAAGGCTACGCGATGCCGATCAAAGATATCGACATGCACACGGGAGGTGTTGAATTTATTTCTGATTGCGTCAGTGAAGGCGTCTCTCGACGCTTGATCCTTCACTACGTGCTTTTTCTTTTCCGCGACAAAACCGCTCCACATGCGTCCGTGACGTTTTTCGTCATTAAACCGAACCTCTTCGGCCAAACGAAAATTGTCGTTTTCGTTCATAAAAGCCCAGAGCGCCTTATTGTGAGCTCCGGCGACGGCGTCGAATTTTACTCTGTCGGAGATGACGTCGTATAATGCACTTTGTCCCGGCTCATCGGCTAATGCGATGATGCGATCCACCTCAAGCACGAGATCGTCGCGTTCTTCTTCGGTAAGAGCGGCGAGAGCGTCGACAAGCGCAGATGCGATGTCGCTTTCTTTAGCCGTCCAATCGACGGAAGGAGGCAGGGAGAAAGGCTTCGTCTGAAAATAAGCCTTGAGGCTCGCTGCCGGGGTCTTTCTCAAAAAGGTGGTGATTGACGCCATCTGAGTCCTTCTTCGGGGCGGCGAACGCGAGGGGAAGGGCGGGAACGTAACAAGAACAGCGGCGCGGGGGAAGGCTGATGATCAGTTCGTCCACAACTACGAGCGGCTGGCGCATCGCGTGATTCGGTTCGGATCGTTGGAAACCGCCTCGGGCGTCACTACTTCCGGCGCTCCGCACGATTTCCTGCGGCTGCGAATGAACTCGCGCTGTTTCACAAGATACGGAAAATGCTTGCTTATCTCTAATTCGTCCCGCATCCCTCGCTCATCGCCATCAATTTCGAACGGTCTCGATGAGCACGGTTCCTACTCCGCCGAATTGGACGCCGCCCGAGCAGATGACGGCTTCTGAGCGCCTCGACGAATTGGCCCGACTCCTTGTCGCCGGGCTCAGGCGTATTCAGCCAGAACAGTCCAGTTCTTTATCGCCAGCCGACGGAGAAAGTTTGGTCGACTTCTCGCCCCTGAAGAGCGGTGTTCGACGTCGCAAACTTCGCGAGAGGAGGATGTGATTATGAGCAGGAACGCCGCAAAATCCAGGCCGCAAGCCGCGCCGCGGCCGGGGGAGGACAGTGCGACGGACGGGGCCGTGTTGGCGCAGCTCGCGGCGCTGCATTGCAGGTCGGTGAATGAGCTGAAGGCAAAGTGGGAGTCGCTCTTCGGCGCGGCGGCGCCGAACAACAGTCGCGAGTTTTTGGAGAGCCGCCTCGCCGCAAGGATTCAGGAACTGACCTACGGCGGACTGTCGCGCGAGACCCGGCGCGCGCTTGATGTTCTTGCTGACGAGATCGAGGGCAAGATCGATCGGAAGCGAATGGCCGACGACGGCCGCAATCCGAGCCCGGGCACGAAGCTCATACGGGAATGGGATGGCGCCGAGCATGTCGTCACCGTCCATGCCGACGGTTACGAATGGAATGGCCGCAAGTTCCGCTCGCTCTCGGCCATCGCCAAAGACATCACCGGCACCAGCTGGAACGGCTTCAGGTTCTTTGGCCTCCTCGGCAAGAGCAGGAGCGGCAAATGAGCAGAGCCTCAGTCCCCGCAGCCAAACGCCTACGCTGTGCGATCTACACGCGAAAATCGAGCGAGGAAGGACTCGAACAGGAATTCAGCAGCCTCGACGCGCAGCGCGACGCGTGCGAAGCCTATGTCGCAAGCCAAAGGGCCGAGGGATGGGTCGCCGTCCGAGATCGCTACGATGATGGCGGCTTTTCCGGCGGCACTCTGGATCGCCCGGGATTGCAGCAGCTGCTGAGCGACGTCGAGGCCGGCCTAATCGACGTGATCGTCGTCTACAAGATCGACCGCCTGTCACGCTCCCTCATGGATTTCGCAAAGCTCGTCGAGGCGTTCGATCGCAACAATGTGACCTTCGTGTCCGTCACCCAGTCCTTCAACACGACGACGTCAATGGGGCGATTGACGCTGAACATTTTGCTGAGTTTCGCGCAGTTCGAACGCGAGGTCATTGGCGAACGCATCCGCGACAAGTTCGCGGCGTCCCGCAAGCGCGGAATGTGGATGGGTGGGTTCGTTCCCATGGGCTATGACGTCAGGGATCGCAAGCTCGTCATCAACGAAGCTGAGGCGGCGACAGTGCGCATGATCTTCGAGCGCTTCGTTGCGCTCGGATCGGCGTCCACATTGGCGCGCGCGCTGCAAGCGGAAGGCGTCGCCAACAAACGCGGCAGGCTCATCGACAAGGGCTTCATCTACAAGCTGATCAGCAACCGTGTCTATCTCGGCGAAGCGGTTCACAAGGGAACGTCATATCCCGGGGAGCACGAGGCGATCATCGGCAAGGAGCTGTGGGAGAGCGTTCACGCGATCCTGAGAGAGAGCCCGCGCGAACGGCGCGCCAAGAAATCGCAGTCGGTCTGAGGCGCTGCTCAAGGGGCTGATATTCACAGCGAGCGGCACGGCCATGACGCCGACGTTCACGCGAAAGGGAGAGCGGCTCTATCATTATTACACGTCGATGGATTTGATCCGGAACCGCGCCGTCGCGGACGAGGCGGCGCCCTTGCGTCTGTCATCAGCGGTTGTGGACGGCGCCGTCATTGCCGAGCTGCGGCGTCTGATCGGCGCGCCTGAGATTGCGGCGCGCGTGGTGGCGATCTATCGGCAGGATGGCCTCCGCGCGGATGAGAACGCGATCGTCGAGGCGCTGCGGCGCTTCAATGATCTGTGGGAGGCGCTGTTCCCGGCGGAGCAGGCCCGGATCGTTCGGCTGCTCGTCGGCAGGGTCACGGTCGGCCCTGCCGGCATCGCCGTCGATCTGCGCAACAACGGCCTCGCCGCCCTCGTCAGAGACCTTTCCGCCAACGCCCATCAGGAAGCCGCCGAATGACCGACGCAGACGACGCCATCCGCGTTTTTATCCCGCTGACCTTCCGGCGGCGCAACGGGCGGCCGAAAATCCTGCCGCCCGAACGGGAGCCGGATTTTCAGGCGCGCTCGCAGGATCCGCATATCCTGCGCGCCCTCGGCCGGGCGTGGGCGTGGCGGCGGCGGCTCGAGAGCGGCGAAGCAACTACGCTCCAGGATATCGCCCAAGCCGAGAAGGTGACGGACCGGTATGTCAGCCGGATCATGCGGCTGGCGTATCTCTCGCCCGACGTGCTCGAACGCCTGCTGCTCTGGCGCGTGCCGCCGTCCGTGTCGGTCAACGACCTGATCAAGGCCAGCTATCTGCCGTGGGCGGAGCAGACGGGGAGGGTGTTTGATGGAGAGCTCCAAAGCGGCGGAAGAGTCCGCTTGCCCGCGCTGATCATCAACGGGTAAGACCCTGGGCGCACATGTGCTTGAGGCCCCCATGGTGAAAGCGCCAAAGATCTCGCCAGTGGACGAAGAAAAGGCGCTCAACCTGTTGCAAAGATACGGCTGTCCCGTGCCGTATCATGAGGTGCGCACCCGCTTCCTCGGCAACATCGCGACGCCAGAAATGTCCGCCTCGCCGATGTCGGTCGTCAAAGGCCTCTGGGGCGGCGAATTCCCCGCGTTTGAGAGCATGGAAGCGGTGAACGAACTCCTCGGCATTCTGGTAAATGGGCTTTGTAACTCCCTGACACGGCACCAGAAACGCAGCGAGCCCTTTCGCCCAGTCAGAACACCGGTCGGGACGACCCGAGGGGAACTTGCCGCCTACGCCTTGATGCGTCGCCAGGAGATCGATGGATTTGTCGAAGGCCTTTTCAACGGGCGGGAGGACCTTGATCTTCCCGAGAAGGCCACCGTCTCGATGGGTGTCCTTGGCGAACTGCGCGCCATGCTCGCAGGCGTTCATGCCCTTGCCACAAACGATACCAAGATCGCGTCTGACGGTGAGTTCGCGGCCACTCTGAAGCACGTCCAACAACTGACGCCGATCATCGAGCGAGAAATCAACGCCGTCGTGCTGGCCTGCACGCGGGCGCGACGGCAGGCGCTGAAAGCGCCCGACTTCTCGGGGCCAACGTTCCACTAAAATCCTGCGCGGTTCTGCGCCCCGCAGAAATGCGCCCCAGCATGCCCACCGCAGGTTTTAACCGAACCGAGGGCGGAGGGGGCAACTCAAACGAGACGTCTACGCAGCTTTTTCAAGACATTGAAAATAGGCGCAGTTTTCCGACCGAACCAAATCGAGCGAGGTTCGCTCGGAATGAGACGGACGGGCTTCCGAGACCGGATTCGGCTCTTCGCCGCAGTCTCAGAGGTTCGGTCGGAAACCGCAAACCCTTCGGAAATAGCGAAGTTTTCCGGCGCTGGTCAGCCAGCCTTCGGGGTTTGCTATGGTTTAGCTGGCGGAGGGGGCGGGATTCGAACCCGCGATACGGTTGCCCGTATACACACTTTCCAGGCGTGCGCCTTCAACCACTCGGCCACCCCTCCGTTGGGCGGCAATATATTCAGACCGACCGAGAACGCAAATCCTGTCGTGAGGAAATCGCAAAATCGCCGGTCGTCGACTTATTATACCAAAGGTTTGAACTGAACCGCCCCTGGTTTGGCGGAGGCCAATCCGTTTGAGTCACGCCGGCCGGGCGTGCTCCCCGAGTTGCGCATAATAGCGCGCTTTGGCTTCGGCCGGCGGGAGGTCGTTTCCCCGGTGATGGTGTAGCTGGATGGGAGCAAGCGGCCCGCGACGCGCGCTTTTCATAGCGCCGTAGCGAGCGGGCGGCTTGCGGTGGTCATTGACGATTCGCCGATAGGATCGGGTTGCGACACTCAAACGCAACCGAGGAACCGCCGATGACCGATGAGATGATGAACCTGCGCGCGCTCGTGGAGAAGGCCCCCGACGCGGATATTTTGCGCGAGATGATTGGTTTTGCCGCCGAGCGGCTGATGGAGATCGAGATCGGCGCCCTGACCGGGGCCGGCTATGGCGAGAAGAACCCCGAGCGGCTCGCTCAGCGCAACGGCTATCGCGAGCGGACCTGGGAGACGCGCGCCGGCGCCGTGGGGCTGCGCATCCCCAAGCTACGCAAGGGCAGCTATTTTCCCGGCTTTCTGGAGCCGCGGCGGATGGCCGAAAAGGCGCTGACCGCTGTCATCCAGGAGGCCTATATCCAGGGCGTTTCAACGCGCTCGGTCGATGATCTCGTCAAGGCCATGGGCATGAGCGGCGTCTCCAAGAGCCAGGTCTCGCGCCTGTGCGAGGAGATCGACGAGCGCGTCAAAGCCTTCCTCGAGCGGCCGATCGAAGGCGACTGGCCCTATCTTTGGATCGACGCGACCTATGTGAAGGCGCGGCAGAATGGCCGCATCGTCTCTCTGGCGGCGATCATCGCCGTGGGCGTCGACGCCGACGGCCGGCGCGAAGCGCTCGGCATGGACATCGGTCCCTCGGAGGCCGAGACATTCTGGACCGAGTTCCTGCGCAAGCTGCGTCGCCGGGGGCTGCGTGGCGTCAGGCTCGTCGTCTCCGACGCGCATGAAGGACTGAAGGCCGCAGTCGCCAAGGCGCTGCAATCGACCTGGCGGCGCTGCCGCGTCCACTTCATGCGCAATGCGCTCGCCCATGCCGGCAAGAGCGGCAGGCGCGTCGTCTCCGCCTTCATCGCCACCGCCGTCGCGCAGGACGACGCCGAGGCGGCAAAAGGCCAATGGCGCAAGGTCGCCGACCAGTTGCGCCCCAAGCTGCCGAAGCTCGCGACCTTCATGGACGACGCCGAGGCGGACGTGCTCGCTTATATGAGCTTCCCGGCGGCGCACCGCGCCAAGCTGCACAGCACGAATCCGATCGAGCGCCTGAACGGCGAGATCAAGCGGCGCACCGAGGTCGTCGGCATCTTCCCCAACGAGGCCGCCATCATCCGCCTCGTCGGCGCGATCCTGCTCGAACAGAACGACGAAGGGGCCGTCCAGCGCAGCCGATACATGACGCTGGAAACAATCGCGCCGTTCAGCGACGATGCGATCGTCGGGCTGCCCGCCGTGGCCGCCTGACCGACCCGGCTTGCCGGCGAGCGTCGTGATCACGCCAACCAGCTACGCCACGCCAAGGGACACGATCAAGGTGTCCTTGGCGCGTTCCGCGAGAGCCTTCTTCTGCTTTTTCTCCTCGGACGGATCGCACCCTGCAGCCAGAGATCGTTTGGCCTCGTCACGCGCTTGCCGGGCGTCGGCCAGGGACACTGCGAGGTAAGCTCCCAGCGCGAGAAGCTTTTGTTTTCCTCCAAAACGGTAGGCAAAGCGCCACAGGCGCGCGCCCGAAGGGGGCGCCCAGAGCTGAAGTCCGCCGCCATCGGAAAGTTTTTGAAGTTTCGCCGTGGACCGGATGTTCCGGCACTTCATGTCCGACAAGGCCATAGTTCGTTGCCGCCGAGTTGGTGTCCGATACCAACACGAGGATAGGCGATACCAACAGGAATACCAACAATTGCTCTCGTTGGACGACGCACGACGTCCTATCCGGCGCTACGACGACGTGCGACGAAATCTATATTTATCCTTGTTTTTCAGCAGATTATGGGCACGAGAGAGCGCGACGGGAGGCAAGACGGAGGGCAGGGAGTAAGGGGGCTGGTGCCCAGGGGCGGAATCGAACCACCGACACTGCGATTTTCGGTTTGCGTAAAATGACAATAAAATCAATGTGGTAGGCAAAAAGAAAGTCGTCTAACCTCGAACTAAGATCATTGCGTTCCTACTGATCTGTCTAACATTCACAGCTTAGCCTTTAGCGAAGAAATGCGGCTGCGGGAGCGCAATCATCCGCCACTCCACCGCAACGAGAGCGAAATCGCCCTCTTTACTCTGAAGCATGACCGCCTCCCCGCCAATACCGCGCGGGGCATCCCTTGATTCTCGCATCTTGCAGCCGGAGTTCCAACGTAATAAAGGCAATCCACTCCAGTCGAGGGGCCGCTATGAGATTGCTGGTCTTGGCAGGTTTCATTTCGATAGCGCTTACCGACGCCGCCTCTGCGTCGCAACTTACGCATAAGTGGGCAACCCAAGCCGCCCGCTGTAGCGGTCTTCCTGAAGAAGGAGGCAGAGCAGCGTGTCTAAAAGCTCAAGTCTATTGGAATAAGCTGCTGGGATCGGGGTGCAAATACCACGGGCAACCTCACTCGTTCGATCCAAACGGATGGATTTGCCGCTGAATTCCCCTGGCGGTAAGCCTCCAAGAAAGGGCAGTTTGAATGCCGAGATATTTGATCGTTCTGCTCGCTAGCATGTGCCTTACAGCATCAGCATCATCGGCTAAGTTCCCCGTTCAGTGGCTTAACGATTACCAGAAGTGCAGAGGCTCGCATTCTCTCTCGGCTTGCAAAAAGTACGCTCCAAAGGAGAAATGCCTTGTTTGGGTTAAGCGAGAGGGTTACGGAGCCTTCACCGCGACCGGCTATTTGAAGGATGGATCGATCTGCGGCCATGGGACCGCATGCTTCAAAATACCGGCGGAAGCAGAGTTTATTAGTCCATGCAATAAAATAAAGGACCTCTACTTGGCAGAATAAAAGTTAATTCATCACTTAATTATTCTACCTGAATAGGTCGGACATAGCTGTCTGAATGCAGAAATGGCGGCCATGTTATCGTTTCCACATATTTCTTCAAGCGGCAGTCTATAGCTCATTGACCAGCGACCTGTTGAAACACTAAGTGCACCCATTTTACAGTTGGCGACGACAGTCACTACTGATTGGCCCTCGGTTCTTAAAACATCTGCGATACAAGTTTTCATTTTCCCGCCATACCTGCGGTTTTCTCGAAGACCAACCCTGTCGCAATACTCTTGCGCATCAGCTGCAGTCATTTTGGAAAGTAGCTTCGCATTGGCTGTGTCCCGACCAGAAATGCTGATGCCGGTGGTGCCGGCTGCGTGGCAAGTTGACCACCCCTCCAGCGCTCGAGCAGGAACGGCAATAAACAAACAGGTCAACGCGGCGAATGCGATCCGTTGCATGTCTCTAGGGTCTGTACCCGATTGAACTGAACGTCGCGCCGTGATTCAAGCTCTTCAGGAGGGCTTGATTCGTGGCGGACAATTTTTGGCTCAGCGATGAGCAATGGGCGGCGATCGAGCCGCATCTTCCGATGGTCCACACCGGGCCCAAGCGCCAGGACGATCGCCGCATCATCAGCGGCATCGTCCATCGGCTGCGCGAGGGCTGCCGATGGCGCGCGCTTCCCGACGAGTATGGGCCGTATACGACGGTCTTCAACCGATACAATCGCTGGAGCCAGCGGGGCCTGTGGCAACGCATATTCTCGGCGCTCGTCGCAAGCGGCGACCCGCCAGCGCTCACCATGATCGACAGTTCGGCGGTCAAGGCGCATCGCTCGGCGAGCGGCGCCAGAAAAGGGGGGCGCAAAATCAAGCCATCGGCCGCTCGCGCGGCGGGCGCACGACGAAAATCCACGCGCTCGTCGACGAAGAAGGACGACCGCACGCCTTCCTGCTGACGGGCGGACGCGTCGCCGACGTCACGGGCGCGGCGACACTGCTCGCCGCGACCGCGCCGAGCGAACAAATGATCGGCGACAAGGGCTACGACGCGGATCATTTGCGCCTCTTCCTGCAAGCACGCGGCACGACGCCGGTCATTCCCAATAAAGTCAACCGCAAGCGCCTCTTTCCGTTCGACGCGGAACTTTACCGCCTGCGCAACGTCATCGAGCGGACGTTCTGCCGGTTGAAGGACTTTCGAGCCATCGCCACACGTTACGACAAAACCGCTCGAAACTTCCTCGCCGGCCTGTGCCTCGTTGCCGCCCTCCGCTATTGGATCAATTGAGTCCAGACCCTA
>NZ_JBWDMJ010000001.1:0-29657 GCF_056269425.1 Methylocystis sp. Se48
GTTCGACGAGAGATCGGCGTGGATGGTCGCGACAGACTTTCCGTCTAACCGCGTTGGGCCATCCGTTCCCTTGTCGAAGCAAATCAGGGAAACGCGGACATCTGCGCCATCAACGGTCCATTCCTCATCTTGCCAGGCCTCGAAAATACGCCCGTGGTTGGCAATGTCTTTGAGAATAGCGTTGCTGGCTCCTCGTCTCACCGATTGGGTTGCAACAAAGCCTGCGCGAGCTTGCGTCCCCGATTGAATCCTCGCCCAAGCCTTTTCGAACCAGTACATCACGAAATCGGCCCCGCCGGGGATGCGGGTTGCGTACGCTGAACGAAGCCTATTCACATAGTCGTCGCCAAGGAGACGCAGCATTTTTTTGTCGCCAAGGAAAGGCGGATTTCCTATCGTCACGTCCACAGCGGGCCACTCGGCCTCGGTGCCGTCGTCCTTCAAAACCGCATCGCGGTGTTCAATGTTCTTCAGCGGCTTCAAGATGGGCTTACGGCTCACGTCAAAGCCGTTTTTCCGCATCCATTGGATTTCACCAATCCAGATGGTCACGCGGGCGAGCTCCGCCGCGTAGAGGTTCAATTCGATGCCGTGCACGGCCTCCGGCCCGACGCTCGGGAACTGACGCCCAAGGCCCATGGCTTCGGCCTCTAGGTTCACGCGGTGCTCGATGTCCTTGAGGGCCAGAAGGGCCAGGTAGAGGAAGTTTCCGGAGCCGCAGGCGGGGTCCAGCACGCGGAACTGCCGCAACCGCTCCAGGAAGCCGAAAAGGAGCTCCTTGCGCTTCTTCTCGGATGTCTTGGGCTTGCCGATCTGCGCCTTCACGGCCTCCCATTCGCGCCACAGGGGCTCGATGATGACCGGCCGCACAATCATCATGATCTTTTCGGGGTCGGTGTAGTGCGCCCCCAGCTGGCTGCGCTTGGCGGGGTCCAGGCCGCGCTCGAACAAGGTGCCGAAAATCGAGGGGTCGATGTCGGACCAGTCGTAGGCGGCGGCTTCCCCGATGAGCTTGATGTCCGCCCGCGTGAGGGGCAGGGCGGTGTCGTCGTCGAACAGCCCGCCGTTGAACCATTCGATTTCATCGACGCCGAACAAGCCGCCGCTCCGCATGGCCGCGAAAAGCTGGCTCAACATGGAGGTGGCGATGTCGGGCTTGGTCTTCGATCGGTCCAGAATCTGCGAAAAGATGTGACGCGGCAGGAAATTGATGTCCTCCGCGAACATGCAGAAAACCAGGCGATTGACGAAGTGCGCCACGGCCTGCGGGTCGTGTCCCTCGTCGCGGAGCCGCTGGGCAAGGCCTGCGAACTTGTCCGCCACCTCGCGGGTGAGGGCGTCGATCGTCTTTTGGGGCTTGAGCCGCTCGGGCTCCGTGAAAACCGCCTTGAGGAGCTCGCGCTTATTGGCGTCCCGGAGCTCCTCCAGCGTGAGGCTGTGAACTTCGGAAACCGTGTTTGTCCAGTTCGTGTGAATGATGATCCGGTCCATGTCGGAGACGACAAGGAGCGGGGGATTCTCCAGGGCGACGGCGTACTGTTGCAGCTGGGCGTAGGCGGCGGTCAGGTCCTTGCGCTTGCCCTTGTATTCCCAGCCGAAGTGGCCGCGCTTCCAAACGTCCGCCCAGCCTTCGCCCCCGGCCGTCTTCGACGCGCCGCGCTCGAAACAGTACCATTCGCCCTTCGGATCGGCGTCCGTGGGGTTCTCCACCCCCAGAAGCTTGCAGAGGTCGTTGAAGTGGGATTGCGAGGCTGAACGCTCCTTGAGCGTCGAGGCGTGCCACTTTTCAATGAATTGGTCGGGGGTCACTCAGGCCCCCTGGAAAATGGGCGAATCAGCATGCGCCCATGCTGTCATCCGAAGCGTATACGGTCGAGGCGGGTGCCTGCGGTTTCATCAGGGAATTGACGCGGAATCGGAACCAGGTCAGGCTGCCATCAAGTGGATTGGGGTTCGTTCCCGGTCGGCGTCGCGGCCTCGGTTATCCGGGGCCTTTCGCTTTTCCGTGGCACCAAAAGAGTTGAGCGAAAGCCGCGAACCCATTGGAAGGACTCTCAAAACCTTTAAGAGAGAGGATTCACTTGCAAAAAAGGACATTTTGTCCTATATGTATAGGTGAACCCACCTGCAGCGTGCTGCAGGTCCAAAGGCCGCCTGCGGGATAAAACCCTTGGCGGCTTTTGCGTATCTAGGCTAAAGTGGCCTAATGCGAACAATACTTTACGTTGACGGATTCAATTTCTACCATCTTCGACTTCAGAAGCAGCGCCAATATCGCTGGCTGAATCTCAAATCCCTTGCCGATTTGCTTGTGGCCCCACATCACAATATTGTGCAGGTGAATTACTATACTGCCCGCGTTTCTGCCAAGATTGACCATCACGCGCCCGCGAAGCAGCAGCTTTACCTGGCGGCTTTGGGCACGGTTCCAAGCATCCAAACGCACTTTGGCCGGTTCCTTTTCGGTGAGAAATGGGCCTATCTGATCCAGCCTCCCGCCGCCAAACCTTCGACATACGTTTGGAATCTCCCGGCTCCCCGCACGGTTCAGGTCGCCAAAGTCGAGGAAAAGGGGAGTGATGTGAACCTTGCCAGCCACCTCGTCCGGGATGCCCTCCAGGACCGCTTTGATGTGGCTCTGGTGCTTTCGAACGATACCGATCTGGTCGAACCGGTTCGGATCGTCACCCAGGAAGTTGGAAAACAAGTCGGCCTTGTCGCTCCCTGTAGAGCCCGGCGGGGTGGCCCCCCGATCCCATCCCCTAGCCTGAGGGCTGTCGGCTCTTTCGTGGTTTACGTCGATGACCGTCAGCTTGCCGCCGCTCAGTTCCCCGATACCGTCATTCGCCCGAACGGATCGCCGATCGTGAAGCCTGCCGGTTGAGTTTGAGAAACTATCCGGGGCCTTTCGCTTTTCCAGAACCGTCCGCCCCCACTCCCCCGTCAAAAGAAGGGCCAAAGCCCAGACCTGGACTTTGGCACGGTGAGCCGATCGCCGCGCCCGAATGGCCGGGTCAAGGGTTTAAGCGGAGCGGCCCTTGACGCGGACAGGCGGGGGTGGCCTCCCCCACATAAAAAGCTTCAGCCGCTTCCCGCGTGAGCGATCGAAGCCCGAAAGGGCGGAGACGCGGCGCGGCCCCGTTCACGAGAGCGCGGCCCAAAGGGCACGCCAAAGATAAATAGTCGTGAATTAATTAGTTATGCGAGCATAACTATGCTAGTTATATACTATGCCATATGTTTCAATAGATTCTGGAAATATTCATTTAGATAGCGACATTACATGGGAGAACGGCGTTGTCTTCATGGCTGCGCTGAATGCAATGATTGCTTCAAGCGCCACCAAAAGCATTGATATGTTCATAACATCTATGGGTGGCTATACGTCGCCATCGGTCGCAATTTGCCAATGTCTCCAAACGAGTAAGAAGCCGATCGCCACACATGGTCTTGGATGGGTCGGAAGCGCGGCCGTTCCCATCCTCGCGTCTGGGACCCCCGGCCTACGCACAATCGTCGAAGGCACGTTGATCATGGTCCATGAACAAGTGTCTGAATTCGGGGACATTACGAAAGAACGCGGAACGATTGCACGCTGGCAAAGTAAGACAGACCTTCTCAAAGCCTCTACAGACCGTACGTTTTGGATATTGGAAAAGACAACGAAAAAAAACGCTGATTTTTGGAAAGAACTAATGGAAGGCAAAAACGACGTGATTATTCACGACAAGGAGGCCCTCGAATTCGGACTTGTAGATAAGATTATCCCGTTTTTTCCAGCAAAACACGGCTGAAAACTTCAGCCGTGTCGCTTTTTCTAACTTGGGATGCATGTCACACGTCAATGTCGATGTGAACGCCTTTTCCATCGCCGGGGTCGCTGCGACCTCCGGATTTGTCGCCTTGATCTCCGGATTCCTTATCGCTCGAACCCTTGTCCGAGCTGCTATCAGAATTCGAGGGATAGCTCGTGCTGTGGCCTGGCGACGAACTTGGGCTTATGGGCGAAATGCTGTCTGTTCCACCGATCCTACTCATTTCGGACCTCGTGATTTGAGAAAACGCTTTAACAAGGCTACGCATACGCGGGGGCGCTGACCTACTCCCTTTCCCGTGTTTGTCAACCGATCGCCTGTAAGGATATCGGGCCGGAACCCCGTTCCAAACGAGGCGCCTGGACAGGATGTCAGGAAATTCAAGGCATTATATGGACTTGAAACCATATGGATTGGAGTCCATACTATGAAAGTGAAGTGGTCCGTCGTGTTTCATCCTGAGTTTGAGCCGGAATTCGACCGGCTCGATGAGGATGTGCAGGACGAACTGCTCGCCCAGGCCAACCTTCTGGTGGAATTCGGGCCGCGTCTGGGTCGACCTCGGGTCGACACCCTGAACGGCTCAACGCACGCCAACATGAAGGAACTGCGCTTCGACGCCGCGGACGGCGTTTGGCGCGTGGCCTTCGCCTTTGACCCGGAAAAGCAGGCCATCCTGCTGGTCGCCGGGGACAAAAGCGACACGAACGAGAAGCGCTTTTACAAGCGACTGATCGCCCGGGCGGACGAGCGGTTTAACGGCCACCTCCGGGGTCTGAAGGAGAAAGGGAAACGCAAATGACAACGCTGCAAGACAAGATCGCTGGGCTTCCGGCGTCGCGGCGTGCCCGCGTTGCCGCCAGGACCTCGGAACTGATCGCCGAAGAAAACGCCCTGAGACAGCTACGGGAGGCGCACAAGAAAACCCAGGCCAAGGTCGCCAAGGAGCTTGGTATTGGCCAGGACAGCGTTTCCCGCCTTGAAAAGCGCAGCGATATGCTGATTTCCACGCTCCGCGATTATGTCGCGGCGATTGGCGGCAAGATGCGCCTCCTCGTGGAATTTGAGGATCAAGCCCCGATCGAATTGGAAAATCTCGGCATTCTCCAGAAGCCGGGCAAAGTGCGCCGCCGCAAGGTCGTCGCGCACGGCAAGCGGGCCACCAAGGCCGCATAATCCTCGCCATAGGCATGAAAAAAGCCCCTTGCGGGGCCTGACGGTCTTACGCGGCCCGCCTCGGGGGCTCGAAAGCCACCCGCCGACAGGCGGTCCGGTAGTGCTGGTGGTCGAGATCGATGCCGAGAAAATCCCGGCCCTCGTCGATCGCGGCGCGAAGGCTGGAACCGGAGCCGCAGAACGGGTCGAGGACGAGGCCGCCCTCGGGGCAGAAGGTCCGGACCAGGGGACGAAGGGCCTCCAGCGGCTTCTGGGTCGGGTGAAGCCTGTTGCCGGTGTAAGCCCAGTTCCGAACGTCGGAAAGGGGCTCGGCGGGCCTCTCGGGCTCGCCCTTGGCCAGAAGGAAGGCCTGCTCGTGCCGGTGCGAGAGAAACCGCTCGGACGATGCGTACGGCTTCGGGAAGACCATGTGGCCTGCCAGCCGGAACCCGGCTTGCCGCCACGCGGTCACGAAGCGGTCCACCTGGTTCCAGCCATAGAAGCTCACGGCGAAGCTGTCGGGCTTCAGGAGCCGGAACATTTCCGCGAAGGCGGGCTCCAGCCAGCGGCTGTTGTCGTCGTTGGCGACGGTCCGCCCGCTGCTGTCGCGGTAGCGGCAGATATACGGCGGGTCCGTCAGGATGAAATCCACGCTGGCGGCGTCCATGCGGCGCATGAGCTGCACGCAGTCGCCATGCCGGACGGTGTTGCGCACCGTTCGCGCCGGGAGGGGCCTCATGGGACCGCCTCCGGGTCGGATTCCTCCGGCTCCGCGTCCAGGAAGACGATGTGCTCGGACTGGTCGATCAGGAATTGGCGGTCCCGGAACTCCTCGTAGAGGAAGCGTCCGATGGCCTTGGCGTTCTCGGCCGTGTCGGTCTCGACGCTCCGGACGAGGGTGCGGCCCGCCATGATGGTGACGGTGTAGCGGGTCATGATGCGGCCTCCTCGTCGAGGGGCTCGGCCTCATAGGCGGAGGATACGTCACAGTCCGCGAGGTATTTCCAATGGCGGGCGCGGATACGGTGGCCATGGAGCTCGGCGCGGGCCGCATCCTCGGCAAGGAGCTGCGCGATCTGTTCCGTGGGGGCCTCGACGGCGCGGGTGTAGTAGCGACACACCTCGACATGAACCCGGAATTTCCGGAAGAGCGCGGGGCTCATTGCCCCGCCTCCCCTTCGGCCTTCGGCTGTCGCTTCCGGATGACCAGGCGTCCGGTCAGCGGAACCGCCGTAAGGGCGATGTTGAAGCCTTCGCCGTCCTCGTGCTGCCAGCAGCTGCCGATTTTGGTCCAGAAGGCGCTTTCTCCCTCGCCTTCCACCACGAAAACCGCGTGGCTGGGGCGTTTGTTGGATCGGTTGTTTTTCATGGGGTGTCTCCCGTTTTCGTTTCTCCGGCCACGCCTCTCGCGGCCGGTCGGGTGCCCGCTGGCTCCGGCCTCAAGGGCGACGCGCAACGGTGGGTCCGGCCGAGGGACCCCCCGGGGAGACGGCTGGATGCCTTGCGCGGAGACCGGACTGGGCCATAACCCGACCCTCCTGGCCGCGTGCGTGGACCGTGAAACCGGGAGCGCTCTTTCCTTGAGAAGCCCGCATCCGAACGCCTTGCCATGCCCTCGTGCAGGGAAGGGGGAGAAACCGGCGCCCGGACGATCGGCGCCGGGCTGCCACGGGGGGGGCGGAAGGCTGAACCACGCTCCGGCCAGGTCCGGCTTCCCGTGACCAGGACCCGAGACGGTGCGGCCGAAGGCAGGGAAGCGGATGTGCCCCGCGCTGTCGCGCCGGACCCTTTCGGCGGCTTCCTGACAGCAAAAGCGGGAAGCGGCCTTAATGCGTCAGGTCAGGCGAAAGTATTCTTGGCCAGAATACTTGACAGGCTTTGGGTCACATCCCACCTTGGCCGTGAAACACAGGAACATCGTTCCGCTTTTAAGTCACGGACGCCGACTCCGCGCTGCTGAGCAGCGCCAGCGTCGATCTGCCGTGAAACTCCCCTGATCACGACGCGCTTCGCCGACAGCCAACCGGTTGTCGCGCCGAAGAGCAACTCACAACGAGCATCTGCTCCGCATCGCCCCTCGGCGTCATGCGGGGCAGATGAAATTCCGATGATAAAGCAACGGACGAGGAAATGGTCGCTGCGCTATCGCGCTTTGGCAGCGTTAGAAATCATCCCCATGCCAGACCCGATAGTTGACGAAATCACGGCATGGGCTGTCTACGATATCGGACCCTCAACACGGGATGGCATAATCCTTCGCGGTAAAATAGAGGAGCACCTTCCATTATTTGCTGCACAAGGTTACATCCAGGAAATGCCGAAGGTGTGCTGTGGCAAACTGCTTGGCAAGCAGCACATGTATTGGCTGAAGCCAAAGGGCAGCGCCTACCTCGCACGCTATACAAAACGCTATGGACGCCTACCATGGCACCAGAGTTGATAAAGACCCCGGCCTGAGCAGCCGGGGTCTTTACATTAATTGCTCTTGCCTGCGGAGATTCAGGCCTTCAATCGCTTTCCTTGCTGATTTTTCCCCGTACAGATTGGCCATTGAAAAATATGATATCGCGATTCCACATGACCACGTTTGAGTTTTAGAATTTGCAATAAATTCAAACACCTCATTAGGTCCACCGAAAATCGGATATGTTGTCAAATACTCCTGACCATGTTTGGCATGCTTATTTATTTTTTTTATTTCATCCCCATCAATGTCCACATGCGCAAGCGCAAGTACATTCCATTGTGAGTATTGTAGATCGTAACCAAATCCAAGAAACTTCAATAATGTCACTTGCTCTTTATAAATGCCATACTCTTCATTTAAAGCTCTCAATGCTACAGCTTCGATATCGAACTTAGCTCCCGTGATTTTCTGAAGCCCTCTTGCTTCTATATCGTGCCTTATCGAAATTCCCTCGACCGCCCCAATATCCAATTGCCCCTTACGCGGGCCAACGAACTCATTTCGTTTTGCTAAAATAAAACTATTGTCTTTCCCAACAATCGCAACGTTTATGCCGATGCCACCAAACAATTCTGGTAAAACTTTTCCCGGCGTCCAACGAGATAGTCGTTTCTTTAAAAGAAGTTGCCCATGCCTTGTAGAGGTCAATGTATAGAATAACTCATATTTATGCGGTACCAATTCGGCGTTGAGCACATATCGTTCGTCTTCTCCAACAGGCGGCCACCAAGAGGCCTTTGACATGTGTAGAACAATTCTATTATCAAAACTGTATAGGCCGCGCGCCTTTTCATCATTTGTTTGATTAATTGCTTCCAATAGATCAGAGTCAATTTCTATTTTATTATCAATATTTAAATGAAGCTGATAATCATCAGCGCGACCCTCGCAGCCGCGCAAAAACGTTGGGAAAGCCGTGTACCAGAGAGTGTTCGTTTCACCTACTTCTAGGCAATATCGAGCCCATGGAAACCCGCCAATTGAAGCAACAACCTTATCATAAAACTCATCGAGTGTCTTATTACCCCAAGATACAGCAATAGCGTCCACGTATTCATCAAATGTTGTCTTTTTAGTTACATCACCGCTGATAAACCGATGTAACGATGATGGAGACTTTTCTATATCAGTCGCGAGCGACTCAATAGTGATGCCATTCTCGGACATATAATTATGCACAAATCTGAGAATTTGCGCCTGATTTGGTGGGCTTTGTTTAGAAAAATTCTTCATTTTAAGCCTCATTCGAAGCCAATTCGAAGGTTTTTCATTGAACTTCGACTTTGGCTCGATTGCAGATCTACTTCACAGGCCGCACTCTTGGTTCATCCCGGCCGAATCATCCGCCCGGGCCGAAACCGGATGAAAACTATGAGCGCGCCTCCCAAACAAGATACCAAGCTGGTGAAAGGCCAAGATGGCAATGCCTTCCTGGTCTGGCTGCTCGTTTCGCCGAAGGTTCGCGGCGGTTTTCTGGCCCGCGTCGAAACCGGCGTCGCCGAGCTCTCCCCCTTCATCAACGAAGCCTGGCATTTCGCCTCGGCGAAAGAAGCCGAGACCGCCGCCCAGCGCGCGCTCGGCATTCGCTACGAGCACTGCGCCTGCGCGGTCTTCCCGGCTTCGTCGTCCCTCGCCGTTCCCCGCATCTCGTAAGGATGCAACGCATGGTCACGAACCGCACGCATTCGAAGGCGCTGGCCGTCTTCGTCGTCTACACGGCGGTTGATCGCCTGGGCGAGGCCGCTGACGCGAAGGACGCGCCTCCGACGAGCGAACCTTCGCCGGTCCGCGTTGAGCGCCCTGGCCTGATGGCCGACAGCGCGAAATGCGACTCCGGCGGCAACGGCTGCCCCAAGAAGTCGAGCACGCCCGCGCAGGGATTCTTCGACACGTCGTGAGTTCGCAGAAACCCGCGAATTCCCATCCCAATCACCTCAACAACGACCGGGACCTCCCGGCCGAACGAAGCTCTGCAACCTGAAACAAGGAGAAACGACACATGAACTACCTCGTTCCCCTCGGTGAAGAACGCGTGAAATGGCTCGGGGTGAGTGACGCCGATGTTCGCGGAATCTTCGCGAAATACCGTCCCGTCTATTTCCGCGTCTACGGCTATGCGCGCCGTGAAAGAGACGGCGTCTTCGTCCGCGAGCAGCGCACGAACGAGGGGACGCTCGGCATGGTCTTTCTCGACCCGTTCAACGGCGAGAAATGGCTCTGGGCGATCAGCAAGAAGAACCGCCAGCCCTTCAAGCTTGCGCGCGTGAACTAGCGCCACGATGCGGGGCAGCCAGGCTGCCCCGCATTTTCCTTATCCGCCGCAAACAAGGAAATGACGCCGTGCTGCTGCTCAACACCTTCATGCAGCTTTTCAGCAAGCTCACGATTCTGCTCGTCCAGGCGAGCTTTCAGCTCGGCGTCGCCATTGGCCGCGCGCTCGCGACGGTCATTTCGGAGCTTTGGAAGGCGAACGGTGCGACGCATACGCGCCGCCCTTCCCGCACCAGCAACAAGCCCCGTCGTCGGCGTCGCCGCTATCGCTACGCGTCGTGAGGACGGCGTCCGTAAAGGCGGCGCAAGTCCATCTCAACGATGGCGTTGATCCGCTGAATGTCGGGATCATCGGGGCGCGTCTTGCGAAGTTCGCAGACGAGATCGGCATATTCGTCCCAAGAGAACGGCTTATGCCGCCGCTGCCAGACTTCCCAATGAATTCGAACACAATCAATCAGTTCTGCAATCAATCCCATACCCTCACGATACGGGGAAACCTCCATGCAGGCAAATCAAATAGAACAGGATGAACGCGCCCTGGCGACGACGGACGACGCCCTGGCGCAAGTCCAGGTGAGCATCGACCTTGCGAAGGCGCGTCTCTCGCGTCTCTTCGGGACGGCGTTCGAAAATGGCCCGCGCGCCATGCAGACCGCGCTGGCGATGTGCCAGAAAAAATCCATTGAATTCGTTGTCGCGGCGCTGAACAACGAAACCGCCCTCGGCCGCGTCCATTATTTCGGGTTCATGTGCGGCGAGTTCTTCGCGCGCGGATCGCGCCAGCAAGCTCGCGAATCCCTCCTCGAAATCCCCGAAGCCCTGCGCGACTTCGAAACGCTCTCGATCAAGCGCGTCGATCTCATGGCGATGCGCTTTTCGATCCTCGATCGCCTCGACCGCAGCCGCCTCAACGCCCGGCGGCAAGAAAGCCACACCACCTCGAACAATCGCGGTCGTCCGCGCGGAATGTGAGAACCGCGCGCGCAACGCCGCTTGTGCCTTTCCTCCTCGCTTCGAAGGATAATGCCATGCAGGTCCTCATCGGCCTTTTGCGCTTCATCGCCTGGACGATCCAGATGATCTTTCGCGGCGCATGGTGGGGTGCGCGCCTCTCCGGCCGCTTTCTCCGCCGCCTCCGCAAGAAGGCGTCCGATACGCATGGCACGGCGCGCTGGGCGACGTTCTGGGAAATACTGCGCGGCGGCGTCCTCGGCGGCAAGGGCGTCATCGTCGCCAAAAAATTCGGGCGGTTCGTCCGGTTCAATGACGAGGGCTATGTCCTGCTTTTCGCCCCGACGCGCGCGGGCAAAGGCACGGGTGTTGTCGTCCCCAATCTTCTCGACTGGAAGGGGTCGGTAATCGTCACCGATCCCAAGAGCGAAAACTTTCACATCACGGCCCGCGACCGTGAACGGCGCGGCCCAGTCTATAACCTCTCGGTCATCGACCCCTATCAATCCCACGTCCTTAATCCGCTCGACCTGATCCGCGCCGGAACGGTGCATGAGTCGGACGACGCGCTCGCCCTCGCCAATTGCCTCGTGATCCCGGAAACCGCCGGTCCCAAACATTGGGACGACCGCGCCAAGCAATTCATCGCAGGCCTGCTGCTGTATGTCCGCCACCGCTACGCGGACACGCCAGATCTCTGCAATCTCGCCAAGGCCCGCAGCCTGGTCGCGTCGCAATGGAAGGGATTGGAGGCGGCGCTCGAGGACGCGGCTACGCTCGGCGTGCCGTCGCTGTTCGAATTCGCCGAAGCCTTCAAGGGTCGCGGCGAAACGGACGAAGCCAAGTCCATCCTGTCGAACGCCGACAAGGCGCTGGAGCTCTTCGCCGCCGATCGCCCGGCGGGCATGGTCACCATGCGCTCGGATTTCGACCTGATGGACTTCAACCGCCGCGTGGCGTCGCTCTTCATCTCCGTCGATGAGGAAAAGCTCCCCGTCTATGCGGGTTTTCTCCGCCTCGTCATGGGCTGCGCCATGATCGCCATGACGCGCGCCAAGGACGAAACCCCGCCCGAGGTCCCGACCCTGCTCCTGTTCGACGAATGCGCCGCCATGGGCCGCATCGAGCAATTGGAGACGGGTGTGGGCTATCTCGCCGGGTATGCGCGCATGATCCTCGTCTTTCAGGACCTGGACCAGCTGCGCCGCACCTACCCAAAGGCGGGCTCCATTGTCGCAAACGCCGGATGCCGCGTCGGATTCTCGGTCAACGACCTGGCGACGGCGAAAGCGCTCGCCGAAGAAATCGGCGCGACCACGCGCCTCAGCCGCTCGCAAGGCGAGACGCAGCGCAACGTCGATCTCATTCAGGCGCAGATTAACGAGGGACGCTCGGAAACCGGCCGCCTCCTTCTCGACGCCTCGGAAATTCTCCGCCTGCCCCGTGACCAGGTGCTGATCTTCTTCAACAACGCCGTGCGCCACCCGGTCCTGGCGAAGAAGGTCACCTATTACACGGAAGGACGCTGGCGGGGACGCTTCGACGCCTGGCGGCGTCCGCCGAAGCGGTCCTTGTGGCGACGGCTGTTTCAGCCGCGCCGGAAAGCGCCGCACGTCGCGCCGCGCCTCCAGCCGGTGTCACCCTAAAAGCCCACGGTCGCGACCGGATTTCCGGTCGTTCGTCAGCCCGAGGTCCGTCACCCAATCCCGCGAGACCGTCCGATGCCGATCCACCCGCGACCTGTGTGCCGAGAAAAGCCGCGCAAGAATATGCTCGATATCCCGCAGAAGGCTGCGCGCCAGCGCCGAACGGCGCTGATAATGGGCGCGCCGCGCCTCCAGAATCGTCCGCTCGCTCGCCGTGCTCTTGCCGCCGAAGAGCAAGCCTATGACGCCGCCCTTCCCCGCGCCCAGACTCGTCAGACGTCGGTCGATGTCGCCGATCTTGCGCGTGTAGAGCATCTCGGCGCGGCGGAACCGGGCCGCCTGGCGCTCGCGTCGCTCAGCGTAGGCCCGCGCCTTCTCCCGGTTGAACCGGGTCAGCTCGGCATTGCGATCAAGCCGCGTGCCCTGATCGAGACGGCTGTATGCCACGACCCGGCGCTGACTGGCGGCGTCGACAAGACGGGCGTTACGGCCCCTGCCCTCGCGGCGGACGAAGGTTTCCGGCTGCGCCCGCTTCGCGCCGCGCACCCGGTCTTCGGTCTTGACCGTCCGGCCCGCCCGCAGGGCTTCCTTCGTTTTTGGCCCGACATGAATCTCCGGCGCACGGTCCAGGGTCGCGGCCTGGGTGCGGTCGCCGCGCTTCAGCGCGTCATCGCGCTGGGCTTTCAGGGTCCGGTGGTCAACGCGGGCGGCATGGCCGCCGCGTTCGAGGGCGAGGTTCTGATAATCCGCCCAACTTTCGCGCCAGACGTTCACCAGTTCGCGGGCATTCCATTCCCGCGTCTTCACCCGCCGCAAGCCCTCGGCCGTCGCCTGCCGCAATGTCAGAAGGACATGGGCATGGTGATTGTCACGGCTGCCCTCGGGCGGCGCATGGATGGCGATATCCGCCACCATGCCGCGCGCCACGAAATGCTCGGCGACAAAGCGCCGGACCAAATCGACGTGCTCGGCGTGCGCCAGTTCGCGCGGCAACGCCAATTCGACCTCGCGCGCCAGTTGTGCGTCCTTCCGCGTCTCCATAGCCTCCACGGTGTTCCAGAGCGCCTGCCGGTCGCGCAAAAAATCGGCGCTACCCTCCGGGGCCATGATCTCGGAATGAAGGATCGCGTCCGCGTTCGCCCGGCTCCGGTAGTCGACGAACCGGCCGCTCGCTTCCACGCGAAGCCGCTCTCCCGCCCGGTAGGCGGCAGCGGCGACCACGTTCTGGCCTTTCGACCGCCGGACCTGTTTCACCCGGAAATGATAGCTGGCCACGGGGCCTTTCCTCTCTGCGGCGGAACGCATGCAAGCTGTGGCTTTGCCACACCTTCCCGCCGGATAGCCACGTCCCCGTGGCGGGCGGGAGACCTATGTTGCGCAAGCAATGTAGAAGTGCGCCATTACTCTGTCCAGCGCTCTCCTCCCCTGCCCTCGTGTCCTTGTCGCCTCTGTCCGTCTCGCCACACCCCGAAAGGAACCCGTCCATGGAATCCAGCTTCAAAACCCTCGATACCGGCGCGATCGTCGCCAACCTCGTCGCCCTCGTCGTCATCGCGATCGGCGGAGCCTGGCTGGCCGATAAGGTCGCAGTCTGGCTCGGGGACACGCCCTGGGTCGTTTGCACGGTGCTCGTTGCGGTGACCAATCTCGCCATGGCCGTGGGCGTCATCATGGGCCTTGTCGGGGTCGTCGGCTGGGCGTTCTCGGGTTTCGCCAGCACCCATCTCTTCCTGCTGGCCGTCGCGGGCGTCATTCTGCCGAATGTGCCGGGTGCGGCGCTCCACTACCTTGGCGCGCATGATGTCTGCCCCGTCGTGGAACGTGAAACACGCGCGGCGGCTGCGCAGCGGGGGGCAAGCCCCCCTGCACCCCCCAGGCGGCCCGCCGAATTTGGGGCTGCGATTCCGGGCCGCGTGACGCCGTAAGCGGTGGGGGCTGTCTGCCCCCACACCCCCGAGGATATTTGGAAAAGGTTGGGAGCATTTTGTATACGGCCGCGCTCGCGCTTTTCTTTGCCAGGCCGAAAAGGATGTGATTCACTATCGGCGCGGTACAGCCGGGGACGGCGATGACCGTAAAGGTTGGGAGGCCGCTTCCTTGGAGGCGGCTTCTCCGTTTCTAAGCCGCTTAGAGTGACTTTTCCTTTGGTTAGCGATCATCGGAGGGGGGACAGCTGAAACGTATTCTCTGCGCCCTTGGAAGGCTTTCTCGATACGGTCATTTCAGTTGTGAAGCCCGGAAGTTTTTTCTTCTCAAATTCAATTTTTAAAAAATGTCAGCGTCAGCGTTTTAAAAATAAGTTTTTATAGTTTTAATTAAGTTTTAGGTTCGGAACGCCGCAGAAAATATGGGGTTCCACGCAGTTTCACGGACCGAAGTACGGCGTTGACGGACCGAAGTACGGCATTGACGGATTGATGTACGGTTTGGAACGGACCGAAGTACGGCGGACTTTGACTTATCCACAATCCATCCACAGCCCCCGATACTTGGCCGCAGTCATCGAATTTTGTCAAAATGGAGCGGACCGAAGTACGGATGGTTTGACAAAAAGCCGATTCTGAACTTCCCCGCGATTTTGGCATTTGATTTGGCGTGAAGTACGGTGGTTTTGTCAAAGGCAGGCGGAGTAAAGTACGGCAATTTGACAAAATAGGGTCGAGCCAAGCTACTGAAATTTTGGCAACCCAGTGCGGACCGAAGTACGGCGGTTTTGTCAAACCTCAGCGGCCACAGGCTGTTTGCCAATTTGCCGCGAGCGATTGACCATGCGGAGAACGGGTTCATTTTCGCCGTCGACCAGGCTCAGGTCATAGTCCGGCAGCGGAACGGCGGACTGTACGATTTCCTCGATCGCCTGCTTGAACTTGTGGCGCGGGAGTTTTGAGCCGCTGCGCTTGTGAAGCTCGGTGAGGCCATATCGGGCCTCCGTTTGACCTGCCGCCTTGCGTGCGAGACGGTAGAGAAACTTGGCGATCGGCCGCGTAATCAGGAAATAATCGGGGTTGAGGGTGAGAATCGATGGCTTGCCGTTCGGTTTCACCACGCCGTCATAGACCCAGTTGGGGATTTCGATCTCGATACGCTCGATGCGGTCTTGGCTGGTGCGGCTCACCACCTTGTAGCGGCCGATGAGCGGAAAAGATTCGGTCTCGCGGCGTTTGACGCGGGTTTTATCTTTGGAGGCATTAAGGTTGGTGATCTTGATGCGCGTGGCCTGGAGGCGGTCCAGGGCGCGTTCAAGGTCCTCGTATTGCTTTCCCCCGAGGTCGCGGCGGCAGAATTTCAGGATTTCGGCGGCGGCGGGCCGGTAAACCCTTGGCGGAAGGGTTGGTCTGCGGCCCCTCTCTTCGTCGATTTTGTATTGGCGCGTAGCCTCGGCAAGGTGAGAAATCATGTTGATCACGATGTCATAGTCGTAGGCGGTCGCAAGGCCCACCTCCGCGCCGCCTTCCACCGTGATGATGGAATCCTTGAGCTCGTAACGGATCACGCCCTCCCCTGCCGTTTTGGAAAGGGCAAAGGGCGCAATGTCCATCAGGTTGAAGTCGTCCTTGATGGGCGCGTCATGCACGCTCGGGACGAAGAACATCAGCTGCGCGTCATCGATCGGAGGGGCACGCAGAACGCTCTTCGGCGCGGTCGTATCCTTGGGCGCGGGGAGCTCGTGCCCGACAACCTTCACCACTTCCTCGGCGCGGATCGTCTCGGCCAGACGGCTCAAGGACTCCTTGATCCCGTCGTCGGGGAGCTCCTCCAGCTTCAAATCCGCGAAGCTGCGGCGGCTGTAAAACCGCCGGATGCGGGACAGCGCGTCCTTGTCGAGCGGGGCGAATTCCTCACCCCTCGCCTCGGCCACTTGCCGCGCCACGTCCTGGAGGTAGGCGTTTTTGTCGTGCAGCGAGAGGCCCGCGAAGTCCTCGCGGGTTTTCAGACTGAGCCGGGTTGCACGCGCCGCCATGGGGTCACTCTACGGCAACAGCCGAGTCGTGCCAACGAAACTGCACGGCAATGCGGCACAGCATCCTTTCATCACAGGATACTGTGATCCTGTTATCCATTAGGCTCTTTCGCCAGCTGGGAAAGGGATTTCAGGCCGCGCTTTTTGAAAAGAAGGTCCAGTCCTTCCAGAATCAGCCCATGCATCGCCTTGCGCTCATGGAAGGCGAGCTCGCGCAGCTGCTCATAAACGGGTTCCTCAAGGTAGAGGGATTGCTGCTTCGTCCGCTCGCGCAAGGTCCCCTGCCCTGCCTTCTTCGTCACGACGCGGCGCGGCGTGCGTTCGGCGGAAGGCTGAAAGGGCACCACGGGGGCGCTGGGCGGCGTCTCTTCCACGGGCTGGGCCTCGACCGCGACCGGCGTGGGCTCGGGCTGAGTCTCGGCGTCATCCCCGACGATGAAGCTTTTCAGGTTCATTTTAGGCTGCTTGGACATTGGGGATGTCTTTCGTCTTGTTCTCGATCCAGGTCCAAAGGCGGCGGATTTCTTCGGCGGCGGGACCGCTCGGATTGAATTCCGTGACCCCCTGCCCCATTCCGATCGCGTCCTGGTGGTCGTTTCGCATGACCACGTTTACGTCCGAAATGACGCCGAGAACGGCAAGCCCTTCGGCAGTGTCGCGGACGCGGTAGCTGCGCGGCGGGGTCTGGTTCAGGATGAAGGCATATTCCTTCGACAGCCGGTGAATGGCGGCAAGCGTCGGTTTGAAGGCGCGAAGGTCCGCCGGAGTGGGGCGGCATGGGATGAGGCACAAATCCGCCGTTCGGATCGCTGCCGTGGTGCCTGGGTTATCGACGCCGGGCGTGTCGATAAAGACAAAATCGTATTCGGATTTTTTGAGACGGCTCATCACGCCGTCCAGCTTGTCGGCGGTCACCTGTGCGACTTCCGGCGTCTCGGCGGTGCGTGCCTGCGCCCATTCCGTGATGGTGGCCTGCCGGTCCATTTCCAAAATGCAGACCGTGTGACCTGCTTCCTGCGCGGCGACGGCAAGGGAGGCGCAAAGGGTGCTCTTGCCACTTCCACCCTTCTGGGTGACGAAGGAAATTGCTTTCATATTGGGGGTCTTTCGCTTCTGCGTCACAGGACGCTGTGATCCTTGTATCCCTGTATCCTTTAATACCATGCAACTTGGAACCTGTTATCTTTTTATCATAGGGCTGCGGCGCACGCGAATCCCATCCTTTGATCCTTGCATCACAGGGCGCTGTGATCCTTGGCTTCTTGTATCCTTTCATACATGCGGATGGTTGACGACGGGTTAATCAAAGAATCCAAGGGTGCTGTGATAACAGGGCCACATGATCCTGTGATAACAGGGCGCTGGTCGCCGCGCTCCTGCGGGGTCCTCTGGCAATCCTGTGATCCTTGTATCAAATGATGACAGGACGTTAGCCACGCTGACTTGGGTGCGGGGGGCGTGCGAAAACTGGGGCCACCCCCGCCTGTCCGCCTCAAGGGGCGCTTCGCTCAAGCCCTTGACCCGGCCATGCGGGGGCGGGCAGGGGCTTACCATAGCCAAGCCCAGTTATGGGCTTGGCCCCTTTCTCGAAGGGGGAGGGGGCGCTCCGCTGAGTTGGTGGCGGGGCGGGGGATTTCTCAAAACTCACGAATTTTGAGAAGTGTCAGCGGCAGACTTGAAGGTGGCCGTTGGCAGGATTGCGGCGGATGATACCAAGGCTTGTCCCGTTGCAGACCTCTACCCCTGTGCTGGACACGCGGATAGATCCGTTGACGTCGAGGGGTGCGGTAGGGGTGACGTTGGTGCCGTTGAAATTGATACCTGTCCAGCTGGTGGTGAGAGCTGTGCCGGAGACTTGAAGGGTGGCTGTGGGAGTGGTGGTGCCGATGCCAAATTGGCCGCTTGCCTTGATGAAGGCTAGGGTTGTGTAACTTGTTGTATCACCGAGGATATTATTTCTCCGGAACCAGATGCCTGATAGCACATTATCCGTATTTCCAGCGTTCAAGACCAAAGCGCCGTTTGAATTAGTGGTCACCAAGTGACCTCTGGCAGATATGACTGATTTGCTAAAATACCCATCCGTCCCGGAAATTGGCCCCGTGGTGCTCACCCCCACGGCCACAAGGCCCATGCTGGGGTGGAAATAGGCGGTGTTGGTGCCGCTCTGGGTGACGCTGATGAAGCCCGTGCTGGAAATGGCCACCATGGACGTGGTGCCGCTGGTGATGCGATCGGAGTTCGCAGCCGTGACATCCGTCAGCCCCGATCCATCCCCCACAAAGCGTGTGGCGCTGATCGTACCGGACACCTCAAGTGCGACAGTTGGCGTGATGCCAAGGCCCAAGAGCCCGCCGCTGGTCAGGTAAGGGGCATAGGTCGGGCAGCCAAGCTCCGAGGAATCGTCGCCCGCCTGGCACAAGCGCCCCTGATTGAGGGTCATGCTGTCGCTGACGGTGACGAAGTTCGTCCAGGTCGCGGACTGGGCCTGAACGCTGGGCACGGCGAAGCTCGCCCCGAGAAGCAGGGCAGCAACGAACAAGCGACCAAAGCGACGCGCCATGCGGGGAACGGTACCAGAGAGGGCAGGGAGCCGTCTTGCCAAGTGCCTGATTTATGGGCGCGGGTGTGGCCGTGGCGCACGTTCAGAATTCTCAACGCCGTGTCGTGTGATATTCAAATAATGATGCTTCTCAAGACAGCAGCGTGTACCTAATTTTAAAAAGAATAGCGTATATTTAGCCTCATGAGCCATTCCAAAAAGATAGCGTCCATCCTTTTCTTATCCATGTTGATACTTGGTTTGCCGGTATTGGCAGAAGATACCCCTCACATCGGCGGCTCCGTTGATTGGGCGCAGGGCGATGCCCAGGCAACAAAGGCCAGCTGCGGGGAATTCCTTCTCAAAAATCTTGCGCCCGGCAAGCCCTCCACCCTATGGGTGAAAGGTCAGAAACCCGGGACGTGCGTCTTTCGATCTCCGGGCCTGACGTTTCATTATCCGCCAAGCCATGGAGCAACCCTCGCAGGGAGCACCACGATTTATTCCTTCCTCCGCATCGAGGATGACGTTCTGGTGAGTTGGGGGCGCGGCTATTGATGCTCCGGCGCTGGATCGTCGCCATTGTTTTGACGGGGCTCAGCATCCCGGTTCATGCCCAGCTGCGGGACCCCCTTTTCATCGGCGACGGGACAAGCCCGGCCCTTTATGCCTGGGGGGGCAACGCCTACGGCCAGCTGGGGAATTCAACAACGACCGACAACAGTCGCCCTGTTCAGGTATGGGGTGGCGCGGGATGGTCGTCCTTCGGGGCTGGTGATTACAACAACTGCGGCATCCGGGCCGGGCAGGCCTATTGCTGGGGGAACAATGCTTATGGCGGCGTCGGGGACGGCACGACCTCGACCAGAACCAGCCCCACCCTGGTGTCGGGTGGTTACACGGACTGGACCGCCATCCAGAGCGGGACACGGAATGCATGTGGGCTCCGGGGCACGAGTCCGACACAGACGGCGTATTGCTGGGGCTACAACTATTGGGGAGCGGCTGGAAACGGAACCGCGGACTCCAGTGCCCATTCCACGCCGGTGGCCGTGAGTGGCGGATGGACGGACTGGACCCAGATTTCAGGGAAGAGCAGCACATATTGCGGTCTCCGTGCGGTCGGGACCGCCTATTGCTGGGGGTATAACGTATATGGCGGTGTGGGAAATGGCACGTCCGACGCGACGACCGGTGTCACCACGCCAACCCTTGTTTCCGGCGGATACACCGACTGGACCCAGATCAAACCCGGCTACTACCATACCTGCGGGTTACGGGGCGGGACCGCCTATTGCTGGGGGTATAACGTATATGGCCAGGTAGGCGATGGAACGGGCATTAGCCGGACAACCCCTGTACTGGTTTCGGGGGGGTGGACGGACTGGACGCAGATTTCAGCTAATATACACAACACCTGTGGCCTGCGGGGGGCAAGCCCGACCCAGTATGCCTACTGCTGGGGGTATAACTTCTCCGGCGTGCCTGCGGGTAGCAGTGATCTCGACAGCGCGGTGGTGACCCCCAGCCTCGTGACCGGCGGATACACCGACTGGACGAGCATTGATGTCGGGGCGCATTTTGCCTGCGGGACCCGCAGCAATGGCGCGGCCTATTGCTGGGGGAGCAATTTTAGCGGACGCCTCGGGGTTGGGAGCACGGCTCCCGCCTATCTGACGCCGACGACCGTCTCCGGCAGTTTCACGACCTGGCAGCGCGTGGATGCGGGAAGTTATGGGGCGTGCGGCATCCGGTCCGGGCAGGCTTACTGCTGGGGAGCCAATCCGTATGGTCAAGTTGGGAATGGAACCCAGACATTCGTTGTCACCACACCTACGCTTGTGTCCGGGGGCTGGAGTGACTGGACCCAGATTTCTTTTGCAGCGAATGGCGCGTGTGGACTGCGGGGTTCCGGCGCTGCCCAGAGTGCCTATTGCTGGGGGTACAACGCTTACGGCCAGGTTGGCGACGGAACCACCACCACCCGTACGACGCCGACAGTCGTCTCCGGGGGATGGAGTGACTGGGTCGCCATTTCCCAGGGGAGTTCACATACCTGCGGCCTGAGAGGCGCGAGCCCGACCCAGTATGCCTACTGCTGGGGCCGCAACCATGTGGGACAGGTAGGTGATGGAAGCACAAGTACCCGCACCACCCCAACGCTGGTGTACGGTGGCTTTTCCAACTGGAGTAACATTGAGGCGAACGACGGTTATTACAATGCATGCGGCATCCGGGCCGGAGTCTTGTATTGCTGGGGAAGCAATTTTTACGGAGCGCTTGGCGACGGTACAACTACAGATCGGACAACCCCCACGACGGTGGCCGGAGGTTTCACGAACTGGAGCAGTGTCGCCATGTTCAACACGGGAACGTGTGGCATCCGGGCGGGACAGGTTTACTGCTGGGGAGATAACTCCTATGGCGCGATCGGGGACGGCACAAATACAAATCGGACAACGCCGACCCTCGTATCCGGCGGATGGACGGACTGGACGCAGATTTCAGGCGGGCCTAACCATTATGTTTGCGGCATCCGGTCCGGAACCGCCTATTGCTGGGGGCACAACGCTTACGGCCAATTGGGCGACGGCTCAGCGACGACTCGCAATGTCCCGACCGCGGTCAGTGGCGGATGGACGGACTGGGTATCCATCAGTCCGGGGAATGCCCACGCCTGCGGGGTGAGGGGGACAAGTCCCACCCAGACGGCGTATTGCTGGGGTGCTCAAAATCTTCCGAACTTTGGGATTCTCGGCAACAGCAGCACGGAGATTGTACCCGTGCCCCAGCTGGTCAGCTGGACAACGTATGTGAGCCTTACAGGCGTAAGTGCTGGCGGGTACCATACCCTGGGCGTCACGCGGTAACCGTCGCTTCAGGGCGACTTGAAAATTCAGGAAACAGGCGTTGTCAGATAGCCCCGCCGTTCCTTCACCCGCCGCTGCCGCTCCAGGGCGGCGAGCGCCTCGGCCTCGGTGGGGCAGGGGAGGGCGCGAACGGTCCCCGGCCGCCCGATGCGGCCCCATTCCCGGATGAAGCTCCAGCCGCCGAACAGGTCGGGCTGCACGTCCAGCCGGTAAAACCGCGCCATGTTGTGCTCGGCGTCGATCCGGCGAAGCACCACGGCGCTCATGCGTCCTCCTTCGGCCGCTTCCGGGCCTCGGGCAAATGCAGATAGAGGGTGGAACGGGAGACGCCTAAAACCTCGGCCACGGCCGCCACGGAAATCTCCGGATCGCGGAGCATGGCACGCGCCTTGGCCCTGGCGGCGTCATTGAGCGCCTTCGGCCGTCCGCCTTTCCGTCCACGGGCAAGGGCGGCCTTGAGTCCGGCGCGGGTGCGCTGCCGGATGATTTCCCGCTCGAACTCGGCAAAGGCCCCGGTGATGGAGTAGAGTAGGCGGCCCTCGGGAGTGGTGGTGTCGATCGCTGGGGCCAGGCAACGGAACCCCACACCCCGCGTCCCGAGGTCCTCCAGGACCAGAACCAGCTGCTTCAGGGACCGCGCCAGACGGTCCAGCTTCCACACCACCAGCACGTCGCCCTTGCGGGCGTGGTCGAGCAGCTTGGCGAGCTCGGGACGGTCTTCCTTCGCCCCGGAGGCCTTCTCCTCATAGATGCGCTCGCACCCGGACGCCTTCAGGGCGTCCAGCTGCAAGGCCAGGTCCTGGTCGGTGGTCGAGACGCGGGCATATCCGATGAGCATTGTCCGAAAAACGTATCACATTCGTTCTTTCTGTACAATAGATTTTCGGACGGGTTTTTGAACAATGAAAGGGCAGGGAAGGGTGCCGATCGCGGGTCCGCGCCATGGCGTCCGAAAAACGGTCGTTTGTTGGACGGTCAGGAAAAAGACTTGCGCTCCCTCGCGCTCCTTCCCATAATATGAATGATATGAAAGATACGAGTAATGCATGAAATGAAAGTCTCAACGGCCGAATTCATCAAGAACTACGGCTCACTGGCGGACAAGGCGCTTTCGGAGCCCGTGACCATCACGAAGAACGGCCGTGACCGGCTGGTGATGATCTCCGCTGAAGAATACGCCCGCCTCAAACGCCGCGACCGGCGCGTGGTGAAGCTGGAAGAGTTCACGGAAGAGGAGATTGCCCTCATCGCCCAGGCGGACGTCCCGCCCGGCCATGAGCATCTCGATGAGGAGCTGAAAGACTGGCGGCCGTGAGCTGGCCGGTTCCGCAACCGGGTCTGGTGATCCGGTATTCGTATCTATGGGAGCGAGAAGCCCGTGAGGGCCGGGAAGAGGGGGTGAAGGATCGCCCCTGCGCCATTGTGCTTGTTCTGCTGCGCGATGGTGACGCGCCCATTGTCCGTGTTTTGCCGGTGACGCATTCCGCCCCGGCTGATCCTAGGGACGCCCTGGAAATCCCCCTCGCCACCAAACAGCGCCTCGGGCTGGATTCCGATCGTTCGTGGGTGGTTCTGACGGAAGCCAATGATTTCATCTGGCCGGGACCTGACCTGCGCCCGGCGGTCAGCGGCGACCTGTCGAGTGTCGCCTACGGAATGCTGCCGCCTGGTTTCATGAAGGTGCTGCGCGAACGGCTGGCCGATCGGTGGCGCCAAGCCGGGGCAAAAGCGGTGTCTCGCACGGAATAATAGGGGCCTGGTGATGTCAGACGAAGAAATCAAGCATTTGCAAACGCTATGGGATACGGGCATTGCAAGCGAGTCGGCTGGGCTTGTCGATATGGCGGCCCTGCGCCTGGAGGCGCGAGAGAGGCTGAAAGCCGCACAGTGTTCCAATCAAGGCACTGTTCTGTTGGAAAACAAGGCGTTCCAGAAGGTTGTTGATTGGATGAGTGCACTCCCGACGGAACGCGAGATTTCAGGAATGAAACGCCTTCTATCGGTCATTCCTCCTTGGTCGCGGAGGTAACTTTCGGGAGATGATAACCTCCCAATTCCAAGGCGGTAGATTCTCATCGGAAATCAAGACTTTTGAGAAATTTGATCGGGAATGCGCCAACCGCCGGATGTGGAGGCTGCGTCGATCATTGTCGGGGAGAGCTGTTCTTTAACTTCCGCCTCTTTTGAGAGGAGCTCCCACAATGGTCGATCCGACGCCTCGCCTCGCCAATATTTGGCGCAGCAGTCCGCGACAAAATCCTCTGTCCAGTCTGGCCAATTGGCGATTACATGCGGATTGGTTGCGTATTTCGGCTTCAAATGGGCCAATTGCAGCCGCCCAATCCAGTACGCGTCATGGCGCTGAAATTGATCTCCGATGTCGACCTTGAAGATGTATCCCGCATCCAAGCCGAGCTTGGAAAAGTCGGGGGTCTCAACGGTATAAACTGAGTTCAAACGATCAAAGCAATCAGGTGGACGATAGCGCTCTAACGCCTCCTCAATCTCTTTGGCGACTTTTAGAGCGGTTTCCTCTCAAAGCGGCTCATAGCCGGCGGCGGCAAAGAAGTTGGCGCATTCGGTTGGCGTGAACGCGTTGAGCAAGGCTCCGATCCTGTTCCACAAGGCGTCGATGTTGCGTTCGGCGGCCGCGCGCAGAAGCGCCTTGAGCTTTGAGAAGGCCTTTTCGATCGGGTTGAAGTCGGGGCTATAGGGCGGCAGGTAAAGCAGCGTCGCTTTGGCGGCTTCGATCGCCTTGCGCACGCCAGCGCCTTTGTGGCTGCCGAGATTATCCATCACGACGATGTCGCCTGGTGAGAGCGTCGGGACGAGCACCTGGTCGACATAGGCCTGAAACCATTGGCCGTTGATCGGGCCGTCGAGAACCATTGGCGCCGTCAGGCCGGTGAGTCGTAGTCCGGCAACGAAGGTCGTGGTTTTCCAGTGTCCGTGCGGAACGCTGGCGCGCAACCTTTCGCCTCTCGGCGCGCGTCCGTTCTTGCGGGCCATGTTCGTGCTCGCCCAGGTCTCGTCGATGAAGACAAGCTTTTCCGGATCGAGATCGAGCTGGTTCTCGAACCACGCCTGGCGACGCTTCAGGATGTCCGGCCGGTCCTGCTCGCTCGCATGGGCGGTCTTTTTTTCCAGGTAATGTTGTGGCGGGCGAAGAAGCGCCACAGCGCGCCGATGCTGAAGCTGTGGCCTCGCTCGGCAAGCTGCGCGGAGAGTTCCTTCAGCGTGATGTCGCACGTCTCCTCGATAAGCGAGAGGATCAGGCTCTTGTGCGCGTCGATGCGCGCCGACCAGCGATCCCCGCCGCGCTTGTAGGAGGCCGGACTGCCGGTCTCGTTCTGCCGTTGACACCATCGGACCGCGCTGGACGCGGAGACGCCGAAACGTTCCGCCGCCTGCCGCCGAGACATGCCGCCAGAAACAGCGGCCACCACGCGTTCCCGAAGATCAAGCGAAAGGGTCTTCTTCGACATGCCTGCCAGCCTCCTTCGCCAGCAGACAGTTTGAATCAGACCAGAGACGATTCGGGAATCCCTCTCGATTCATTCAGACAAGAAACCGCTCTAGCTGTCCATTCCCATGCAGAACTCGTCCTACAGGATGCGCGACGGCCGACATGTGGTAGGCGTCCATCTTCACTTCCTCTTCTTGAGGCTCAAACCCTGGGCGGCATGTGCGACGCGTCGAGTCGTCGGTGGATCAAGGAAACAAGCGAAAAAAGGTCCTCAGCATCCTCCTTTGTCATTGGCCAGTTGATACGAGCCTCATGGGCCGTGGTGTTCCGGAACATGCCGAAGGTGCCGCGCAGTAAGTTGGCAAAGCCCTTTTGCTCGCTTTTTTCACTTTCCGTTTTCAGGGGATTGATGGCCAACATTGGCGGGTCACCGGTAAGGGCGCGATCAACGAGGGTCGCGCCGTCGTCCGTGAGGCCGGTTCGCGTGCGAATTTTGTCAGCCACGCTCTTCACCGCCTCCATCACTGCATGGAAATAGTTGTCGGCAAGAAGCTCCTCCCGGCAAAATCTCAACACGTCAGGGTGGACCCCGCGTGTTGTCAGGTCTGCGCGAAGCTCTTGTGCGCGACGTTGTGCCTCTGACAAGGTGCGAGCCTGCTCTACGACAAAAATTGTCCCGGCCGAATCCATAGCGAGTCCAGCAAAGGCAAGCGCCCGATTAAGGTTGTTGCGCATGGGCTCAAAGCGTTCCGGGAATTTGATAAATCGCTCGGGCTTCATTGCATGACGGACGAATCCCAGGACGTGCGTACGGTCTTTTCTCTGGTTCTGATCATTGGCAAAGGCATTGTACAGCCGATGACGTTTGGTCATCGCGGGGTCAACGTCAACGATCGAACATGTGGCGAGAAGATGCGCGATTTCTGATCCGGTCAGCCCGTCGTTTGTGTCGCCTAGCGCATCCGCTATCGCCCGTAACTGGTCCTGCGTAAAACAACTCATGGCGTATCCTACTGTGACTTGCTCCGTTCCAAATTGAGCGCAAGAAGCCGCTTCAAAATCTCGTCGTCGGAAAGATCGGCGGGCCAGCCGTAGGCGGCGGCCACGGCGGTGTCGATCTCGGCATGGGCATTGGCAAGCCACGCGGGTCGGGCGTTGTAGAGATTCGTGAGCGTGCGTTTTGCGAGTTCGGCCTTGGCGGCGACACCTGCGGGCAAAATGCGGTCGGGGTAGCCAGGAACCACCTCAGGTACGCGCTTCACCAGGTCGGGTGGATTGAGCCAATTCTCCCGGAGCTCATTCAATCGCTTTGACGCGGCGGCGATCGCGGCCGCATGGGGATTGTTATAGGCGGATGGCTTGCGATTGAGCTCCAAGCCAGCTGGAAAAGGAAAGGTCTGCAAGCCAAGGGATGGCGTATACTGTGGGTCGTTCCCCACCCCGTGTTTGCCTCCGAGTATCAGTGACCAAAGCTCATGAAAGCGCGAGTGCAGGACTCCGAACGTCACGTCATCATCTTTGGCGATTACCACCAATCTAGAATCCGGAAGGATGGCCGTATCCAACCACGCAAAAACGCGGTGTTTTGAGACCCGTGGGGTCGCAATAAAGCGGTTCAACCCTTTGATGGCCGCTCGTAGTGCTGGACGAGACCGTTGATGTATCCACCATTGACGGTCAGCGCGTTGTTCTCGCAAGCCTGCACGCTGCTGCCGCACATGCTTCAAAACATGGGCAAACGGGGCCTCGTAAAGAGCGGCGTCTGTCTCGGGCATATCAACGCCAAAGTCGATGAGCCATTTGCCAGATGGACGGCTTGTGATGTCGTCCCCATTGGCCCAAGGCTTGAGAACGTCTGAATTTGGTCTGCCATTTGGATTAAGGGGGGCTGCCAACCAACTCCGGGCCATATCGCCCGTGACGTCGAAGGCCCCGACTTTGACAATCCCTTGGAAACTAATATTTCCGTTCTCCGCCAATTGTTTGGCTGTGGTGATGTCGGTCGAGTTCGACGGTAACCGCTGTTATCAGGCCACGTCTTCGAGAGCGACCGGCTGCGCGTAGGCCCAGGGCATGAGCTCGTCGAGTTTGCTCGCGAGATGGCCATTGATGATCTTCACGAGAACGTCGGCCAAATAGGCCTGCGGATCGACGCCATTGAGCTTGCAGGTCTCGATGAGCGAGGCGACGATCGCCCAATTCTCTGCGCCGCCGTCTGAGCCCGCGAAAAGCGCGTTCTTGCGATTGAGGGCAATGGGGCGGATGGCGCGCTCGACGATGTTGGAGTCGATCTCGATGCGCCCGTCGTCGATGAAGCGCGCCAGGCCGTCCCAACGCGAGAGCGCGTAGCGGATCGCCTCGGCGAGCCTGGTCTTCTGGCTGATCAGCGCGAGCTTTTCACGCAGCCATGGCTCGAGGGCGTCGAGGATCGGGCGGGATTTCTCCTGTCGCGCCGCGCGCCGGTCATCCGGGTTCTGCGCGCGGACGTCGCTCTCGATGGCGTAGAGCGCGCCGATGCGTTCGAGCGCCTCGCTGGCGATCGGCGCAGGACCTGCCGCGGCGAGTTCGTAAAAGCGCCGGCGGACATGGGACCAGCAGAAGGCCAGCGCCACGCTGTTCTTGTGCGCCAGCGCGCGATAGCCAGCGTAACCGTCGACCTGCACGACGCCCGTGAAGCCAGCGAGATGCGCGAGCGGCTGCTCGGACTTTCGGTTTTGCGCATAGACATAGACGGCGATCGGCGGATCGGCGCCGCCCCATGGCCGGTCGTCGCGGGCATAGGCCCAAAGTTGGCCGGTTTTCGTGCGGCCCCGCCCGGGGTCGAGCACCGGCGCCGTCGTCTCGTCGGCGAAGATTTTCGTCGACGACCGGATGTGTTCCAGAAGCCGCTCATGAACGGGCCGCAAATGCCAGGCGGCGCGGCCAACCCAGTCGGCGAGCGTCGAACGGTCGAGGGCGATCCCCTGTCGGGCGTAGATCTGCGCCTGGCGATAAAGCGGCAAGTGATCGGCATATTTGGAGACGAGCACATGGGCGATTGCCGCCTCGGTCGGCAGTCCACCCTCGATCAGCCGCGGCGGGGCCGGCGCCTGCACGATTGCGCCCTCGCAGGCGCGGCAGGCGTATTTGGGACGCCGCGTCACCAGCACCCGGAACTGCGCCGGGACGATGTCGAGCCGCTCGGAGACGTCTTCGCCGATCTTGTGCAGCAGTCCCTTGCAGCAGGGGCAGGCGTAGTCCTCGACATCGACGACGGTCTCGATGCGCGGCAGATGCGCCGGCAGCGCGCCTCGGTTCGTGCGGCGCTTTCTGGACGCCTTCTCGCGTTCGGCGGCGGACTTGGCTTCCCCCTCCGCCGCTGCGCCGGCTTCCGTCTGCTCGACCTCTTCGAGCGCCAGCAGCATCTGGTCATCGGGAAGCGTCTCTGCGCGCCGTCCGAAGCGATGACGCTGCATCTCCTTGATGATCTGAACGAGGCGCTCGTTGCGCGCCCGCTCGGCGAGGAGCATCGCCTTCAGTTCATTCGGATCGTCGGGAAGCGTCTCGACCGCCTGCGCCATAGACACAGAAGACCATATTTTCTGCGGTCTTTCGACGCTCTTCGACGCCCTGATTCATTGTGTCGCAGATCATCCCGCCAAGGCCGGCGCCGGCGTCTCCTTCACGCTGTGGACGCGCCGCCAGTCCAGCCCCTCCAGCAGCGCCGAAAATTGCGCCGCCGACAACCGCATCACCCCGTCTTCGATCTTCGGCCAGCGGAACTCGCCATCCTCCAGCCGCTTGGCGAAGAGGCACACGCCCGTGCCGTCCCAGAAGACCAGCTTGATGCGGTCCGTCCGTTTCGCGCGAAAGACGTAGATCGCGCCGTCGAAGGGATCGCACTGCATCGTCTCGCGCACCAGCGCCGCGAGACCCTCTGCGCCCTTGCGGAAGTCGACAGGCTTCGTCGCCACCATCACGCGCACCGCGCCCGTCGGGCCGATCATTTGGCGACTTTCAACGCCCGGATCACCGCAGCGATGGTCTTCGCTTGCGCGCCGCGTCCGACCCGAACCGTAACGCCGTCAATTTCAAGTTCGATCGTCGGCGTCGAACCAATTTCCTGGTCGACGGCGCGGCGTTTGCGCTTCGCCGGCGGCGCGGGCGCAGGCCCTTGCATGATTGCCGGAACAAACAATGGCGGCGCGCCTGCGTCCGCGCGAGCCTCGGTCTCTTTGCGCGCCTGACGACGCCACGTAAAAAGCTGCTGCGCCGTCAGACCGTGCCGCCGCGCCACTTCACAAACGCTCGCGTCCTCCGCAAAGCTCTCAGCGACGATCGCCGCCTTCTGATCGGAGCCCCACGTTCTCCGGCGTCCCGCGCCCGTGAAAACCTCGATCCGCCGCATCGGAGCTGCTTCAGGCTCCGACATATGCTTACGCTCTGAAATCGACATGTGTCGGAGCCCCTTTCGCTCCGATTATCGTCGCCCCAACTCATTCAAAACAGGTGCGAGCAGAACAGCGCTTAC